>CBDASI010000002.1:617500-3040000 GCA_965199585.1 Acetobacteraceae bacterium
GGTTCGGCCGGAAGCAGCCAAATCGGCGCGCAGAGTCTCGATGGTGGCCGGGTCGCCGAAGCCGTTGAGCATTACATCGGCACCAGCGGCGACCAAGGCGCGGGCGATGCCGAGGCCGATCCCGCTTGTCGAGCCGGTTACCAGCGCCACTTTACCGTTCAAGCTCATTCCGATCTCCCGACAGGCACCGGGATGGGTGCCGCGCGACACTTTCGTGCAGAACCGGGCGAGCGCAAAGTGACGACGTCAAGAGGCTGCCGAGTGCATGGCAGCCGTCGGGCAACGCGAACCGGAACCGCACGTTTCACCACCATACCGCCAACCAGGAGGACCACATGGCGAATAGTCCATCGGATCTGCCCGCGCAGACCAAGGATGCGAAGCTGCATTTCACGAAGAACGATACCAAGAACAATGCCAAGGCCGTCTCGATGGAGTGCCTCGAGGCGCGTCTGGCCGACTCGATCGACCTGGGCCTGGTGACCAAGCAGGCCCACTGGAATCTCAAGGGCCCCCAATTCATTGGCGTCCACCTGATGCTCGACAAATTCCGCGCCGAGCAGGATGAGTGGTCCGACTCGATCGCCGAGCGGATCGTGCAGTTGGGTGGCACGGCGAAAGGCACCGTACAGGAAGTCGCTAACCGGACCGCGCTGCAGTCGTATCCTACCAACGTCTACAAGATCGCCGACCACCTTGCCGCGTTGATCGAACGATACGCAGCGTGCGCCAATGCGATGCGCAAGAACATCGATGACACCGACGAAGCCGGCGATGCCGACACCGCCGATCTGTTCACCGAGGTGTCGCGCGGCCTCGACAAGCAATTGTGGTTTCTCGAGGCTCACGTGCAGGAGCCGAGCGGCGAGTTCCGCGAATAAAGTCGAATCACTTGCTCCCATCCAAAGGGGACCTTAGGGTCCCCTTTGTTTTGCGGAACACAGCATGAACGATCTGCTTGGGACCCTTCGCGGTACGGAAGGGGAAAAGTCCTACTCCGCCAGCGACATCGAGGTTCTCGAAGGGCTGGAGCCGGTCCGGCGTCGTCCGGGCATGTATATTGGCGGTACGGACGAAGCTGCGATGCATCATCTCGTCGCCGAGGTTTTGGACAACGCGATGGATGAAGCGGTAGCCGGCTTCGCCACCGCGATCGACGTCACGCTCGAAGCTGGCGACTGGGTAGAGATCCGCGACAACGGGCGCGGCATCCCGGTTGACCCGCACCCTAAATTTCCCGGGCTTAGCGCCCTCGAGGTCATCCTCACGACGTTGCATTCAGGCGGCAAGTTCGGCGGCAAGGCCTACGCGACGTCTGGCGGGCTCCACGGTGTCGGCAGTTCGGTGGTCAACGCGCTGTCGGACCGGATGGAGGTGGAGGTCGCGCGAGACCGAGTGCTTTGGAGACAGGATTACTCGCGCGGCAAGCCGCTGACCAAGCTGCAGCAGGCTGGCCCGGTGCAGAACCGTCGCGGGACCAGCATCCGCTTCCATCCGGATCCGGAAATCTTCGGCGCGCAGCACTTTAGCGCGACACGGCTCTTCAAGCTTTGCCGGTCGAAAGCCTACCTGTTCCGCGGCGTGCGGATCCGGTGGAGCTGCGACCCGGCGTTGCTCCGAAACGGCGACATCCCAGCCGAGGCAACGCTGCATTTTCCGGGCGGACTGCGCGACAGCCTGGTCGAGGATCTCGGCACCTCTGCGTTGGCGGTGGGCGAAATATGGGCGGGCGAGGCGAACCTGCCTGCCGATGCTGCCGGCAATGTCGGCGGCCGGGTGGAATGGGCGGCTGCGTGGCTCGAGAGCGGTGACGGCGCTCTCGGCTCCTATTGCAATACGGTGCCGACGCCGCTTGGGGGAACGCACGAGGCCGGCTTCCGGTCGGCGTTGCTGAAGGGGCTGCGGTCCTGGGGCGAGCAACGCGGCAACCGTCGTGCGGCGCAGGTCACCGCCGAGGATTTGCTGGGCGGCATGGTGGCGAAGCTTTCGGCCTTCGTGCGCGAGCCGCAGTTCCAGGGGCAGACGAAAGAGAAACTGACGAGCCCAGAGGCGGCGCGTCTCGTCGAGTTGGCGTTGCGGGACCGCTTCGATCATTGGCTGGCGGGCAACCCGTCGCAAGCGGACAACCTGCTGGCATTCGTGATCGAGCGAGCCGAGGAACGGCTGCGGCGCAAGGAAAGCAAGGATGTCTCGCGCAAGACCGCGACCCGGCGGTTGCGCCTGCCCGGCAAATTGACGGACTGCACGCGGGAGAGCCGCGACGACACCGAAATCTTCCTCGTCGAGGGCGACAGCGCCGGTGGGTCGGCCAAGCAGGCGCGTAATCGCGATACGCAAGCGGTCCTGCCGCTGCGGGGTAAGATCCTGAACGTGGCGAGTGCCAGCGACGAGAAGCTGATGCAGAATCAGGAGCTCAAGGATTTGGTTGAGGCGCTCGGCTGCGGTGCTGGCGACCGCTTCGATCGCGAGAGGCTGCGCTATGGCCGAGTTATCATCATGACGGATGCCGATGTCGACGGCGCGCACATCGCGTCGTTGCTGATGACCTTCTTTTATCGCAAGCTGCCGGAACTGGTCCGCTTCGGGCATCTTTATTTGGCCCAGCCGCCGCTGTTCCGCCTCACACAGGGCGCCAAGTCGGTTTACGCGATGAGCGATAGCGACAAGGATCGGGCAATGAAGCGAGACTTCAAGGCGGGTAGCAAGGTGGAGGTGAGCCGGTTCAAGGGCCTGGGCGAGATGCCGCCTTCGGCGCTGAAGGAAACCACGATGGATCCGAAGCGTCGAACCTTGCTCAAAGTGGTCGCGGCCGTGGAGGACCGGGCTGAGACGAACACGCTGGTTGAAAGCCTGATGGGGCGTAAGCCGGAACTTCGATTCCAATTCATCCAGCAACATGCGCGCCTGATCGAAACGCAGGAACTGGACGTCTGAGCCGAACCTGGGCCAACTTCTAGTTCTCTCGGTGCCGTAGGTTCCATAGACGTTCGTGAGCGGCGATGAGGCCCTCCATGTTTCGGCGGCGATTGGGATCGGGCTGCGCCGATTTACGCGACAACATCAGTTCCAGAATTTGTAATACATGCCGGCCCACCTCTATGTCTGCCACGTCACAGGCATGGTGGAACGCGACGAGAAGCTTGTCCTCGAGCCGGCGTGTATAGCGGCGGACTGGAACAGCGACTTGCGGAGCAGACGGACTTTCTGTTCCGCTAATGTCGTCTTCATTGGGCAGACGCGCCATGATACCTCATAGCAGTTGTGTCGCGCGGTGGTCTCGACGTCAGCAAGACGGCAGCCGACCGTAGCGCCCCAATTTTTGGGGAGTATACCGGCTATACTGCATTGAAAGATTCTCAAAGGGGTTTGCGGGCAGACCAGTCATCGGTTTGCTCATCGTGCTGAAATTCGCAGGCAATCCGTCGTGCGGGGCGACAAGAACATCACTCATGAACCACATGTTGGCATGGAGTGGTTTACAATTCGTGAACACGAGCCGACCGGGCCACCCGGGCATTCTCGCATCGGGTTCCGGGTCGAGATCGAAACGTTACGCGCTCGTCGCCAATATCTCAACCAAGATGCAGAGACGAATGGTGCGCTTTGCTGATGATCGAGTCAGCCTGGCCTGAGTCGCCCACACCCAGAACACTGAAAGCTTCTCAAATCGCTGCCCGCGATGTAGCCTTGGCTACACTTTCAATCTGGACCACGAAGTCATGGCCGACCGCCTTCTCTCGCCGAGAGCTCCGAGCTTGCCAGAGTCGAACGCAAGCGTCCCCGTGCATGGCGGATGGTGGCGCCGGGCATTCGCGTTCGTCGGGCCGGGCTACCTCGTCTCCGTCGGCTATATGGACCCCGGCAACTGGGCGACCGACATCGCAGGCGGTTCGAAATACGGCTACGACCTGCTCGCCGTCGTGTTGCTCTCGAGCGTGCTGGCGATGATCATGCAGACACTGGCCGCCCGCCTCGGCATCGGTACCGGGCGGGACCTGGCGCAACTCTGCCGTGAGCGCTACTCGCGGCCGATTTCGGTCGCGCTGTGGCTCGCCTGCGAAGCGGCCATCATCGCCTGCGACGTCGCCGAGGTCATCGGCACCGCCATCGCCCTACAGCTACTGTTCGGCCTGCCCATCATGGTCGGCGCGGCGCTCACGGTGCTGGACGCCTTCCTCGTGCTCGGCCTCATGCAACGCGGGTTCCGCACGCTCGAAGCATTCGTCGTCGCCCTGCTCATCGTCATCGCCACCTGTTTCGGGCTGCAGATCGCCATGGCCGCCCCGCCCGTCGCCGCCGTCCTCGCCGGCTTCGTGCCGCATGCCTCTATCGTGACCGACCCGGCCAAGCTCTATCTGGCCATCGGCATCATCGGGGCGACCATCATGCCCCATAATCTCTATCTGCACTCCTCGATCGTCCAAACCCGCGACTACGAGCGCACGTCGGCCGGACGCCTGGAAGCCGCGCGCTTTGCCGCCGTCGACAGCAGCGTCGCCCTGACGCTCGCGCTGTTCGTCAATGCGGCGATCCTGATCCTGGCCGGCGCGGTATTCCACGCTGCCGGGCACACCGACATCGCCGAAATCGGCGACGCGCACGCGCTGCTGGCCCCGCTGCTGGGCGTCGGCGTGGCCAGCACGCTGTTCGCCGTTGCGCTGCTGGCCTCGGGCATCAACTCGACGCTGACGGCGACGCTGGCCGGCCAAATCGTAATGGAGGGCTTCATCGACCTCCGCCTCGCACCCTGGAAGCGCCGCCTGATCACGCGCGGCCTCGCCGTCATCCCCGTGCTCGCCATCACCGCGATCTACGGCGAAAGCGGCACCGGCCAGCTCCTGGTGCTGAGCCAGATCCTGCTGTCGATGCAGTTGCCGTTCGCGATGATCCCGCTGGTGATCTTCGCCGGCGACCGCGACTTGATGGGTCGGCTGGCGATGTCTCGCCCGATGAGCATCATCGCGTGGACGACGACGGCGCTGATCGTCATGCTGAACGTCAAGCTCATCTGGGACAGCGTCGCAGGTTAACATGTCCGCATCGTCAGAACTCCCGGCGGTCCCGATCCAGGCCAACCGCTTCGCCCAGGCGCGAACGGCGCAATCCACCGCGTTGCTGGAGGATTATGCCGAGCTGATCGCCGATCTGCTGGACCAGCAAGGCGAGGCGCGGACGACGGACATGGCCAAGCGCCTCGGCGTATCACACGCGACGGCGATCAAGGCGCTCAGCCGGCTCAAGCGCGAAGGGCTGGTGACTGCGCGGCCCTATCGCGGCGTGTTCCTGACCGAGGCCGGCCGCGAGATGGCCGACCGGGCCCGGGCGCGGCATCGCCTGGTAGTCGACCTGCTGCTGACGATCGGGGTGCCGCGCGAGGCGGCCGAACAGGACGCGGAGGGCATTGAGCACCATGTCTCCGACACGACCCTGGCTGCCTTCGCGTCATTCCTGGCTGGGACCGTGCGCTCTTAGGCCATCTCGGCCAGTTCGTGCACGCGCAGGCAGCGGGCAGTCCGCCCGGGGCCGATCGCTTCTTCGGGCGGCAGCCGGGTGGTGCAGAAGGCGGTCGCGGCCGGACAGCGCGGCGCGAATGCGCAGCCCGGCGGAGGCATCCTCATGTCCGGCGGCGCGCCCGGGATCGAGGCGATCTCGCCACTCCCACTGCGCATCACCGAGGCGAGCAGGCCCCGCGTATAGGGATGCGCCGGATGCCGCAGGATGTCCCGCACCGGCCCCTGCTCGACGATCTGCCCGGCATACATCACCGCCACCCGGTCGGCGACTTCGGCCGCCACGCCGAGGTCGTGCGTGACGATCACCATGCCCATGCCCAACTCGCGCTGCAGTGAGCGCAGCAGCACCAAAACCTGGATCTGCACCGTCGCGTCCAGCGCCGTCGTCGGCTCGTCGGCCAGCAGCAGTCGCGGGCGACAGGACAGCGCCATCGCGATCACCACGCGCTGCCGCAACCCGCCGGATAGCTCGTGCGGATAGGCGTCCAGCCGTCGTGCCGCATCCGGCACCCGGACCAACTCCAGCACCTCGAGCGCCCGCGCCCGCGCCGCCGTCGCGTCGAGGCCGAGGTGCCGCCGCACCGCTTCGACGATTTGCTGGCCGACCGTGTAGACCGGGTCGAGCGCCGTCATCGGCTCCTGGAACACCATCGCGACCACGCCGCCGCGGATGGCGCGCAACGCCTTGCCGCCCATCGCCGTCACGTCGCGGCCTTCGACCTGGATGCCGCCCTCGATGCGCGCGGCGGGCGGCAGCAGCCGCATCAGCGCCCGCATCGTCACGCTCTTGCCGGACCCGCTCTCGCCGAGCAGGCACACGACCTCGCCGGGCGCCACCTCCAGGCTGACGCCGCGCACCGCGGCGACAGGCCCGAACTTGACCCGGAGATCATCCAGTTGCGCCAGCGCCGTCATGCCGCGACCCCGACCGCCTCGGTGTGGCCCGAGCCGGGAACCAGCATGTGACACATCGCCAGGTGCCCGGCCTCGCCACCCAGCCCCGGCACCGCCTCCGCGCACACGGGCTCACCATGCGGACAGCGCGTGCGGAAGCGGCAGCCCGACGGTGGGTTGGCCGGCGACGGCGGGTCGCCGGTGATCGGCGCGTGCTCGACCCGGTGGTCCGGGTCCATGCTGAGGCGTGAGGCGAGCAACGCCTGCGTATACGGGTGCAGCGGGCGCGCGAACACCGCGTCGGCCGGGCCGCTCTCGACCACCCAGCCGAGATACAACACCAGCACGCGGTCGCTGACGTGCTGCACGACGGCAAGGTCGTGTGAGATGAATAGGTAGGTCAGCCCCAGCTCGGCCTTCAACCGCGCCAGCAGGTTGAGCACCTGCGCCTCGACCGATTTGTCGAGCGCACTGACGGCCTCGTCGAGGATCACGAGCCGCGGGTCGAGCGCCAGGGCGCGCGCGATGTTGACGCGCTGCTTCTGGCCGCCGGAGAGCTCATGCGGGTAGCGGGGACCGAACAGTGCTGGGTCGAGCCCGACGCGGCGGAGCGTCTCGTCGGCGGCCGCGGCGGCCTCGCGCCGACTTCGGCCAAGCGCAAGCGGCCCGAAGCCGACGCTATCGCGGACTGGCATGCGGGGATTGAGTGAACTCGCGCTGTCCTGAAACACCATCTGCACCTGCCGGCGCAGATCGCGCAGGCTGATGCCGTCAGGCGCGTCGACCTGCTCACCGTCGAACACTAGCTCGCCGGCATCGGGCTCTATCAGGTGCAGCAGCAGCCGCGCCAGCGTGCTCTTGCCGCAGCCGCTCTCGCCGACCACGCCGAGCGTCTCGCCCTTGGCGATGCTGAACGAAATCCCGTCGACCGCGCGAACGGCGCCGCCGGGGATGCGGAAGTGCTTCTTGAGGTCGGTCGCAATCAGCAGCGGCTGCGCCGGCCCGCCCCGATCAGCATTCTCGGCGGTCTTTCGCTTCGACAGGATCATCGGATCCGCACGTCCATCGCCGAGCGCAGCCCATCGCTCACTAGGTTGAAGCACATCGACGTCAGGAAGATCGCCACCCCCGGCACGGCACAGACCCAGGGCTGCACATAGATCGCCTGCCGCAGCGTCGACAGCATGAGGCCCCAGTCCGGGATCGGCGGCCGCACCCCAAGGCCGAGGAACGACAGCCCCGAGGCGAGCAGGATGCTGACGCTGACCAGGCTAGACGCGTAGACCAGCACCGGCGCCAGCACGTTGCCGAGCAGATGATGCCGGATGATCATCATGTGCCCCGCGCCAGTGGCCCGCGCCGCCTCGACGAAATCGAGGTTGCGCACCTGCGTCGTCGCGGTCTCCGCAATGCGGCACATGGCCGGGATAAACACCAGCGCCAGCGCGATCAGCCCGTTGAGCATTCCGCCGCCCATGGCGCCCGAGATCGCGACCGCCAGCAGCACCGACGGAAAGGCGTAGAACACGTCCATCACCCGCATGATCAGCCCGCCGACCCAGCCGCCGGCATAGCCCGCGACGATGCCCAGCGTCCCGCCCACCAGCCCGGCGAAGATCACCGGCGAGACGCCCATCAGCAGCGACGTCCGCCCACCGTAAAGGATGCGCGCCAGCACGTCGCGCCCGAGCTCGTCGGTGCCGAGCAGGTGCCCGCGGAAGCCGAACGGCTTCAGCCGCAGAAGGATACTCTCTTTATAAGGGTCGAACGGCGACAGCAGCGGCGCGAACACTGCCGACAGGAGGATGGCGAGCAGCAGCGCGCCGATCAGCAGCGTCACCGGGTCGCGCTGCAGGCGACGGCGAACCATGCCCCAGTAGCCCGGCCGCGCCACCATCTTGGCTGCCGGCACAGCCTCGAGCGTGACCGCTTGCGACATCAGCTCCTCCGGACCCGCGGGTCGATCGCCGCCTGCAGCAGGTCGACGGCGAGGTTGGTGGCGAAGAAGATCAGCGACAGTGCCAGGATCGCCCCCTGCAGCACCGGCACGTCGCGGTTGACGATGGCGCGGCCGAGCAGCTGCCCGCTACCGGGCCAGGCGAACACCGGCTCCACTAGGATCGACCCGCCCATCAGGTAGCCGAACTGCAGCCCCATGATCGCCAGCATCCCCGGCGCGGCGTTCTTCAGCACATGACGCATCACCGCCCACTCGCCGAGCCCCTTAGCCCGCAGCGTGGTGACGAAATCCTGGCTCCGCATTTCCAGCACCGCCGCCCGCGTCGAGCGCGCAATGATGCCGATCGGCACCAGCGACAGCGTAATGACCGGCATGACGAGATACCGCGCGTCGTCCCAGTTCCAGGCGGAAAACTGTCCGGACCCGTTGGCGCCCATGCCGGAGGCCGGCAACCACGACAGCTCGACCGCGAACACGATCACCATCACCAGCCCGAGCCAGTAATTCGGCACGCTGACGCCCATCACCGCCGTCCCGGTAACCAGCCGGTCTAGCAGCTTGCCGCCCCAGCTATCGGATGCCCACCCCGCGACCGTCCCCAGCCCGGCGCCGATGATGAACGAGAGCGGCACCGCGAACAGCGCCAATTCCAGCGTGTTGACCAGCGCGCCGCCTACCTCGAGGCCGACCGGTCGCCGGGTCGAGACGGAGAGGCCGAAATCGCCATGCAGCGCGCGCCAGGTCCAATTGGCGAACTGCACCGGCAGCGGCTTGTCGAACCCGTAGGCGCGTTTGACGATCTCGATCGTGTCGGCGCTTGCATCCGGCGGCAGCACCGTCTGCAACGGATCGCCCGGCGCCAGATAGACCAGCATGAAGGAGACCAGCCCGACCCCGAAGGCGATCGGCAGCGCGTAGAGGAGCCTCATGAGAATCGTGCGCGCCACCGGGAGTCTCCCTACTTGTCGACCGTGATCGGCGTGAGATCCTGGAACCAGGACTGCGCCTGTACGAAGCCCTTCACCTTGGGCGACAGCGCCCGCGGGTTGAGGTCGTGCACCACCCAGATAAACGGCGCGTCAGCCACCATCTTGGCGTTGATCTGCTTGAGGATGGTAAGCCGCTTGGCCGGGTCGAACTCGTTGAACGCCGCGCTGATGAGGCTCTCCATCTCCGTCGTCTCGTAATGGCCCCAATTGGACCCGTTGGGCGACCACTGCGCCTTGGACGTGAACCGCGTCATGCCGGCGATCGGGTCCTGGATCGAGCGCGACACGTTGTTCGCATCGATGCCGGGCGGCGGCGGCACCCGGCTCAGCGCCAGCAGCGCGTTCCAGTCCATCACCTGCAGCGTCACCTGGAACCCGGCCTCCTCGAGCTGCGACTTGATCAACTCGTTCATCGGCAGCGGCTGCATCTGACCGGAGCCCGAGGTCGAGATCGCGAACGTTACCTTGCAGGGCAGGCAGCCGGCTTCCTTCAGCAGCGCCCGCGCCTTCGGCACGTCGTAGGTGTAGGGCACCGCCGTGTCACCCCAGGCGGTGCCGGGCGGGAAGGCGGTCGTGGCCGGGATGGCGACGCCGTTGAGCAGGTCGACCACGTCGTCCCGGTTGATCGCGTAATTGGCCGCCTGGCGGACGCGGATGTCCTTGAAGGGGCCGTCGGCCGTGTTGAGCTGGTAAGCCCAGACATGCGGATACTTGTTGGTCACGATCCGCATGCCCGACGATTTCAGCCGGTCGAGCGCGTCCGGGCTCGGGGCCTCGACGAAGTTCACCTGGCCGGACAGCAGCGCCGCAGTCCGCGTGCTGGCTTCAGGCATCGGCAGCAGCACCAACCGGTCCTGCTTCGGGATCCGCGCCTTGTCCCAATAATCCTTATTCGGCACCAGCTCGAGCCGCTCGTGCGGCACCATCTTGTCGAACTTATAGGGTCCGGTCCCGGACGGGTGGTCGGCAAAGGCCGCCCAATCGTATTTCAGTGCCTCCGCCCGGCATTTACTGGTGATGGCGATGAAGCTCACCTCATAGGGGAACAGCGACGACGGCACCTTGGTGTAGAGCGCGACCGTGCGGTCGTCGATCTTCTCGGCGCGGGCGAAATTCGGCAGGTAGGCGCGGGCCAGTGCGAATTGCTGCGGGTTCCACTGCGGCGCTTTTTCGTCGTAGCGGCCGAAGTTCCACACCACGGTCTCGGCATCGAGCGGACAGCCGTCGTGGAACTTGACACCGTCGCGCAGGGTGAAGATCCATTTGGTGCGGTCGGCCGGGTCGGCCTTCCACTCGGTGGCCAGGCCGGGCTTGATGTCGGCGGACGTGTCGGCCGAGCTGAGGTCCCAGTTGATCAGAGCGTCGTAGAGGCTGAGCGCGACGAAGCGGAAACCTTCGAAACCCTGGTCGGGGTTGCCGCCGGTAGCGGGGATGTCGCCCGCGGTCATGGCGACGGTAAGCACGCCTTGCGCCGGGGCGGGGCCGGACGCGAAAGTCGCCCCGATGAGGAAAGCTGCCAGCGCCGTTCGTCTAACCAGATCCATGCTGCCCTCGAGTGCTCGAGGCAAAAATGGCAGAGCCGCTTGCTGCATCGCAACGACGAACTGCGCGGCAGCGATGCTAGATGGGTAGTCTCAAATCAGGAACTGCACGGTTTCCGGTCGTCTGCTTACGAATTCAGCTAGTACTCTGCGAACATTCGTTTGATGTCCTGCGGATCCGACGTCCGCGTCAGCCCGAGCATCAGTAGGATGCGCGCCTTCTGGGGCGTCAGCGTATCCGAGCCGACGAAGCCCGATTGCCGCATCGATTCCGTCGCCGGGATTACCCGCCCGCTGCCCGCCCGCGAGGACTGCACCACCACCACGCCCGCCGCGGAAGCCCGCAACAGCGCCTCCTTCTGCACCGGGGATGGCGACCCCGACGGGAACCCGGCCGACACCAGCCCGCGCGCGCCGGCGGCCACCGCCGCCTCGATCAGCACCGCATCTGCCCCACCGTAGGCCGGCACGATGTCCACCCGCGGCAGCGTCTGCAGCCCGGCAACCTCGAACTCGGTATCCGGCGCGCACCGGCGGATCGGCTTTCGGTAGAACGCGACCGCATCGCCGTCGGCATAGCCCAGCAGGCCGAAATCCGGTGTGCGGAAGGTCTGCACCCGGTAGTTGGACGTCTTGGTCACGTCGCGCGCCGCGCTGATCTCGTCGTTCAGCACCACCAGCACACCCATGCCTCGCGCCGCCGGTGACCCGGCTACCCGCACGGCATTGACCAGGTTCGCCGGCCCGTCCGCACCCAACGCCGACGACGGCCGCATCGCCCCCACGAGCACCACCGGGATGCTCACCTTGACGGTCAGCGTAAGGAAGAAAGCGGTCTCTTCCAGGCTCGCCGTGCCATGCGTGATGACGATGCCGTCGAGGCCGGGATTGTCCCGCGCCACCTCGCTCGTCAGCCGCGCCAAGGCGAGCCAATCGACCGGGCCGAGGTTGGTGCTGTTCAAATTCTTGTAGCGGACCGGGACGATGGTGCCGACCCGCGCCAGTTCCGGCACCGTCGCCAGCAACTCGTCGACATGCATGAAGCGGCCAGTGGTGCCGTAATCAAACACGTCGAACGCATCGGCGCCAACGCCCGAAATGGTCCCGCCAGTCCCGATGATGGCGACGGTCGGCAATGGGCTCATCGGGCGATCCAAACGGTGAGATGGCGGACCCGATACGATTCGAACGTACGACCTCTGCCTTCGGAGGGCAGCGCTCTATCCAGCTGAGCTACGAGTCCACGCGCTCCTCATAGCCCGGCTGCGCCAAGCATTCAATCCGCATCCGGCCCACGCTCCCGCCAATCCAACCAAAGCTGCGCCCACCGGTCCGCCCCCGACGGCAACGCGGCGTCGCGGTTCCTGATCCACGACACGATGTCGGCGATCACCGACTCCCGCCCGAGGTCGCGCAACAACAGATGATAGCCGGACGGGTAGAGCCCCCGCCGCACGTCGGCCGGCATGTGTCGCCAGGCCCGTGCCGCCGCATGAACCGGGATGATGACGTCCTTCTCGCCATACAGCGCCAGCACGTGCGGCGGCAGGCGAGGCGCCGCTGCCTGCGCCGCATCCATCAAGTCGGTCAGGCCCCGCAGCGTGTCGAACCGCGTGCGCCGCACGGTCAGCGGATTGCGCCCCAGCCGCACCAGTGCGTCCCGGTTGTCGCTCGCGACCACCCGCAGCTTGACCTCGCCACCGGTGACGCTGAGGCCCGGCAGCGTGCGCGACACCAGCCAAAGCCCGGCGCGCATGCCGGCGGTCATCTCGCCGCGGCCCCACACCGCGGGCGAAATCAGGATCCAACCATCGACGGGCGGTGCCGCCGGACTGGCGGCCAGCGTCATGACGACGGCGCCCCCCATGCTTTCGCCCATCGCGTAGAGCGGCACCCCGGGATACCGCGCGCGCAGCTGCCGCAGCATCGTGGCCGCATCCGCCTGCATCACGCCCTCCCCCGGCCAGCGCCCGCGCAGCGGCGCCGCGCCGAAGCCACGCTGATCCGGCGCGAACACCGCGATGCCCGACCCTGCGAACACCGGCGCCGGCAGTTCCATCGCATCCCGACTGTCGTTGAACCCATGCAGCGCCAGCAGGATCGCCCGCGGCGCCCTCGCCGGCAGCCATTCCCGCACCGGTAGCCGCGTCCCGTCCGGCATGGTGAACAGCGCATCCACCTTCAGCGACGCCGGCGGCAGCGCGGGCAGCACCGGGTTATAGACCGGCAGGCTGCTGCACGCGCCCAGCCCGAATAAGGCCAGCGTCAGCAAGGCTGTCGCCGCGAGGCGCATCAAGTTACACGCCTCGTATGTTGCCAGCCATCGAGGCTTCCGAGCCGACCAAGACCACCCGCACCGTCTCGTGGGCCGTGCTCGGCCTTGCGATCCTGGTCATCGGTATGGTCGCAGTCAGCTTTGGCCCGGACAGCAACGGCGATCTGCGGAATTACCACTATTACGGCGGTTGGGCCCTCACCAACAAACATGTCGGGTTCGACCTCGCGCCTGGACAGCTTCAAACCTATCACCACCCGCTTCTCGATGCGATCTTCTATCGTGTCCTACGGTGGTTGAACGCATACCCGCTGCTTTTCACCTTCGTCTGGTCGGTGCCGCAAGCGATCGCGGTCTGGATGGTCTTCCATATCGCGCGGCTCGTCTTCGGCTTCGTCTCGCACGGACGCGACGCGCTGGCGATCGCCGCCTGTGTCATCGGCGGAAGCGGGGCGGCGAGCCTGCCCGAGGTCGGCATGTCGATGAGCGAGGCCATTCCCAACGTCGCCCTAATGGGTGCGATCTGGCTCATCCTCGCGGCTGATCGAGCCGCATGGGCCGGCCGCTCGATGAATTGGCGCTACGGGGCCGCAGGCCTACTGGCGGGCACCGCCGCAGTGCTCAAGCTGACCACTTCCGCCTATCTGTGCGGCATCGTGGCCGGAACATTGGTGCTGAAGTTGCTGGACCCGGAACTACCCCGGTTGCGCGCGTTGCTTGCGTTTGCCGCCGGGTCCCTGGTTGCGCTTGCAGCGCTTGGCGGTCCCTGGTGGCTGGCCGTCTGGCGCGCGTTCGGCAATCCGCTCTTCCCTTATTACAACACGATCTTTCACTCGCCTTACTTTCCGGACGTGAACGTCTTCGACCGGCGTTTCCTGCCACGGACGCCGGCCGAGTGGCTGGCCTATCCGTTGCTCTGGGCGTTCGAGCCTTCGAACCGCTCGTCGGAGGTGTCGGTGCGCGATCCACGCCTGTTCTTCGAAGTCTGCGCTGCCCTGCTCCTGCTGGTCTGGGCACTGGCCATGCGGTTTCGCGGCCGGGCGGGCATCCTGGCCCGGTATCGCGGGCTCGTCTGGTGTGCGGCCTTCGTTCTGGCGGCCTACGCGCTCTGGCTCAAGACGTTCGGAATCTTGCGCTACGCTTCGGCGCTGGAGATGCTGTCCGGCCTTCTGGTCCTGGGAGCCATCCTGGCAGCCACCGCTGGACTGGCGCTGCGATGGGCCTGGCCGCGGCTGGCCGGGGTGGGCGTGATCGTCATCGGATCGATCGCGTCGCTGATCCTGCCGCGGCAGGAACGGCAGACGCATCCCGGCGCCCGCTTAATGGATGTGTCCATCCCCCGCGTTCCCCCGGATAGCACCATCTTCTTGGTCGGCGTGTTCGAAGGCGCCTTCTTCGCCCCGTTCGAGCCGGCAACGGTCCGCTTCATCGGCCTGAACAACAATCTCATGCACGCCGGCTCGCCGATCGGGCTGGAGGTGCTGATCGAGCGCGCCGTCGCCAGCGCGACGGGCCCGTTCTGGAGCCTGTCGGACCAGGGACCACCGCTACCGCCCGAGGCCGAGGCCTCACTGGCCCAGTTCGGGTTGCGTAGCACCGCCGATTGTCGTCCAGCCACGGCGAGCATCGCGCCGCCGATGACATTATGCCGGGTCGAGCGTATTCCTCAGAGTTGAAACCGAGGGGCCCTGCGCTATCATCGGGCACCGCTGCAATCCCCAAGCTGCAACAAAGGACGATCGATGCCTTTCGGCGCTTCCACACCCACGCCTGGCGTTGGCGAGACCGAGACCCTCGTCGTGCACAGCCGCAACATCCCTTGCGATGGCGGCACCGGGCCGCTCGGACATCCCCGCGTCTGGCTGCACATCGAGCACGAGCAGACCTTCTGCCCTTATTGTTCCATCATCTACCGCCTCGCGCCCGGCGCCGGGAACGATCACGGCCACTGAGATGCCCGACGCCACGCCTGCCACGGAGCCGCATCTCGTCCTGATCGACGGCTCCGGCTTCATCTTCCGCGCCTTTCACGCCCTGCCGCCCATGACCCGGCAGGACGGCACTCCCGTCAACGCCGTCTACGGCTTCTCCAACATGCTCGCCCGCCTGCTAGAGAAGCACGAAGGCACCCACATCGCCGTCATCTTCGACGCTGGCCGCACCACCTTCCGCAACGAGCTCTACAGCGAGTACAAGGCGCACCGCCCGCCGCCGCCGCCCGAGCTCGAGCCGCAATTCGCCCTCGTCCGCGACGCCACCGCCGCGTTCGGCGTCGCGTCGATCGAGCTGCCTAACTGGGAGGCCGACGACCTCATCGCCTCCTACGCCACAGAAGCGACCAAGGCCGGTTACCGCACCACCATCATCTCGTCCGATAAGGACCTGATGCAGCTGATCGACGACCGCGTCGCCATGCTGGACCCGATCAAGCAGAAGCCGATCGGCCCCGAGGAGGTGTTCGCCAAATTCGGCGTCGCCCCGAACAAGGTGGCCGAGATCCAGGCGCTGATGGGCGACAGCGTCGACAACGTGCCGGGCGTTCCCGGCGTCGGCCCGAAGAACGCGGCGCTGCTGATCACCGAACACGGCGACGTCGAGGGCGTGATCGCCGCGATCCCGTCGATGAAGCCGAGCAAACGGCGCGACATCTTGGCCGACAATGTCGACAAGATTCGCATCAGCCGCAAACTGGTCGAACTCGCCCGCGACTGCCCGCTGCCGCAGCCACTCGAGGCGCTGATCGTTCGCCAGCCCGACAACCCGGTGCTGACGCGCTGGCTGATCTCCATGGGGTTCCGCAGCACCGCCACTCGGCTCGGCCTGTTCGCCGAAGCCGCCGAGCCCTCGCCCGAGCCGGCGCTGCTCGACGGCACGCCCGAGCAGCCGCCGTTCGGCCCGTACACTACCGTCACCACGCTGGATGCGCTGCAGGGCTGGATCGCCGAAGCCGCCGCCAACGGCATCGTCGGCCTCAACCTGCAGACAGACGGCCGCGACCCGAACCGTGCGGAGCTGCTCGGCATCGGCCTGGCGACCGGGCCGGGCCGGGCCGGCTACGTCCCGCTGCGGCACCGGCTGCCCGCCAGCGCCGCCCAACCGAGCCTTGAGGGCGGCGCCCCCGCGCCCACGCTCGAGCAGATCGACCCGGACGCGGCCCTGGCAGCGCTGACCTCGCTGCTGACCGACCGTGCCGTGTTGAAGGTGCTGCACAACGGCAAGGCCGGGCTGCTGGTGCTGGACCGCGCCGGCATCCGCGTCACGCCACTCGACGACACGATGCTGATCTCCTACGCGCTCGGCGCCGGCGCGCATCCGCATGGGTTGGAAGACGCCGCTTTGCGCGACCTCGGCCACAAGGCCGCCACGTCGGACGGCGTCACCGGTACCGGCCGCGGGCGGCTGAGCTTCGCCGAATCGCCGCTCGACCGGGTTACCGCCTACGCGGCCGAGGACCCCGATCTCGCGCTCCGGCTCTGGCACGTGCTGCGGCCGCGACTGCGCAAGGGCCGAGCGCTGCATCTTTACGAGCGCATCGAGCGCCAACTGGTGCCGGTGCTGATCGACATGGAGCGCGCCGGCATCAAGATCGACGCCGACGACCTGCGCTCGATGTCGGCCGACTTCGCCGACCGGATGGCGATCAAGGAGACCGAGATCCACGCCATCGCCGGGCGCCCGTTCAACCTGGGCAGCCCGAAGGCGCTCGGGGAGGTGCTGTTCGACGAGCTCAAGATGCCCGGCGGCCGCCGCATGGCCAGCGGCGCCTGGGGCACCGACGTCTCGGTGCTGCAAGGCCTGGCCGATCAGGGCCACGATTTCCCGGCCAAGGTCATCGAGTGGCGGCAGCTGTCGAAGCTGCGCTCGACCTATACCGAAGCGCTGCAGCAGGAGATCAACCCGGCGACCGGCCGCGTGCACACCAGCTTCGGCCAGGCCAACACCACGACGGGCCGCATCTCGTCGACCGAGCCGAACCTGCAGAACATCCCGATCCGCACCGAGGAGGGTGCCCGCATCCGTCGCGCTTTCATCGCCGAGCCCGGTCATGTCCTGGTCAGCGCCGACTACAGCCAGATCGAGCTGCGGCTGATGGCCCACGTTGCCGATATCGGTCCGCTCAAGGAAGCGTTCGCCACCGGCCAGGACATCCATGCCCGCACCGCCTCCGAAGTGTTCGGTGTGCCGATGGCGGGGATGGACCGAACGACGCGGAACCGCGCCAAGGCCATCAACTTCGGCATCATCTACGGCATCTCCGGCTTCGGCCTCGCCCGCCAGCTTGGCATCGAGCAGGGCGAGGCGGCACAGTATATAAGAGCGTACTTCGAGCGCTACCCCGGCATCCGCGACTACATGGAGCGCACCAAGGAGGAAGCCCGCATCAACGGCTACGTGCTGACGCCGTTTGGCCGCCGCTGCTGGGTGCCCGGCATCCGCGAGAAGATCCCGGCCAAGCGCGCTTACGCCGAACGCCAGGCCATCAACGCCCCATTACAGGGCGGCGCGGCGGACATCATCAAGCGGGCGATGGTGCGACTTCCAAGCGAGCTGAAAGCTGCCGGATTGTCGGCGCGTTTATTGCTGCAGGTGCACGACGAATTGCTGTTCGAAGCAAGCACCGCGGAAGCCGACGCAACGGCCATTCTAGCCAAATCCGTGATGGAGGGCGCGGCAGCACTGTCTGTGCCCCTGGTCGTCGAGACCGGTACCGGCCTGACCTGGGCTGCAGCCCACTGAAACGAGCCTCGCCGTTGGGCGGCCGGATCACACCGCGTGGTCATAAGCCGACATTGGCATTTCGACGTGTCGGCTAGAACTCGGAAGCGTCGCGATCCGATCAGTTAGGAGTAAACGCAGTGCCCGACGACTACGCTGGCGACAGTTCGACTACAGGCCATATCGCGATCGGTGGAAGCACGAGCGGGGTTCTTGAAACCCAAGGTGACGTCGATGATTTCGCGGTTTCGTTGACCGCGGGATCCTATTACGACTTTTCTATTGCAGCAGCAGTTAACTTCGCACCCACTAGGAAGCTATTCAACGAGACTCTGACCGACCAAAATGGCACGGTGCTTGCCTTTAAAGACAGCCAAGACTCCATCTTTTACAGAGCGACCACTACCGAAACGTTGTTCATCAGCGTCAGTAATAGCTTTCAGACTGGAGGCTACGTGGTCAGCGCGGCGCTAACCACGCCCCCGCTCCCGGTCTACCGCTATTTCGACGACACCACCGGGACCCAGTTCCTGACCACCAGCACGACCGAACAGGACGCAATTCGTGAGACACGCCCCGACTTGATCAGCGAAGGCATCGCCTTCAACGCTATTGCCATTGGCAACTCCCCGAACGCGGCTCCGGTCTACCGTTTCTTTGACACGAAGTCTGGCTCCCACTTCTTCACCTCTAGTCCGGATGAAGACAGAACGATCCAAGCAACCCGGCCCGATCTCGTTTCCGAGGGTGTGGGCTACTATGAATACAATTCACAGCAACGAGACACGTCTGCAGTTTATCGCTTCTTCGACACGAACCAGGGAACACACCTGTTCACCGCAAGCGCATCCGAACGGGCGACGATCTTGGCCACGCGGTCCGACCTCGTTTCCGAAGGTATCGCGTTTTACTCGCCGAACTAGGTCGTCATCCGCCGCACGAGACGCGACAACGCGTCGCTCGCGAACGGCTTCGGCAGGATCGCCTCGCGGTCATCGGCGCGGCGGTTGGCAAGCGACGAAAGGCGCCCGGTGATGAAGATGATCCGCGTATCGGGCCGCATCCGCCGCAGCGTGTCGGCCAGGTCCGCCCCGCTCGGCCCGGCGCCGAGATCGACGTCGGTGACGATCAACGGCGCATCGAGACCATCGCGCACCAACGCCAGCGCCGCCGCCGCATCGGATGCCTCGACCACCTCGAAACCCTCATCCTCAAGCATGGCGGCAACGGTCTCGCGCACCAACGGATCGTCTTCAACTAGTAATAGGCAGCGGGGATTGACGAACACCATTCCATGCCAACGGGACCGGTATCATTCCGTTTTGTACAATTGAGGGCCGCCGCACATCGTGATGACGCGCCTACCCCAACAACCGGGCGATCGCCCGCGCCGTATAATCGACCACCGGGATGATTCGCCCGTAATTGATGCGCGTCGGCCCGATTACCCCGATCGCCCCCACGATCCGATCCGCCGCATTGCGCGCCGGCGCCACCACCATCGACACGCCGCTCGCCCCGAACAGCCCACTCTCCGCCCCGATGAAGATCCGCACGCCCTCGGACTCCTCGGCCAGTTCCAGCAGCCGCAGCATCGTCTCCTGCGTCTCCAGCCGCTCGAATAGAAGCTGGATCGCGCCGAGGCTCTCCAGCGCTGTCACATCCGCCAGCAGCTTGCCCTGCCCCCGCACGATCAGCGAGCCGCCGCGCCCTTCGCTCGACCACGTCGCCAGCCCGGCCTCGACGATCGACGTCGTCAACTCATCCAGATGCGTCCGATCCTCCGACATCTCGCCCGACACCGTCCGCCGTAACTCCGCCAGGCTCCGTCCGGACAACCGCGAGTTCAGGTAGTTGGCCGCCTGCTGCAGCGCCGCCGGTGGCAAGCCCGGCGGCGTCTCGATCACCCGGTTCTCCACTTGGCCATCCGCGCCTACCAGGATCACCAACGCCCGCCCGGGCCCGAGCGGCACGAAGTCGATGTGCCGGATCGCCCCGTCCGATTTCGGCGCGATCACCAGCCCGGCCGCCCCCGCCAGCCCGGCCAGCATCGTGCTCGTCTCGGTCAGCGTGTCCTGCAGGCTACGCCCGCGCGACTCCAGCGCCCGCGAGATCGTCTCCCGCTCGTCCTCGCCGAGATCGCCAAACTGCAGCAGCCCGTCGACGAACAGCCGCAGTCCCCGCTCGGTCGGCAGTCGCCCCGCGCTGGTGTGCGGCGCGAACAGCAGCCCGGCATCGGTCAGGTCGGACATCACGTTTCGGATCGTCGCCGCCGACACGCCCATCGGCAATCGACGCGACAGGGTCCGGCTGCCGACCGGCTCGCCGGTCTGTACGTACTGCTCGACGATCTCGCGCAGCACGGCGGCCGAGCGTGGGTCGAGGTCCGTCGGGATCTTGATCATCGCTCTCCCCATCACGCTCACTCATCGTTATAGGAACCCCACCTCCACCTGCACAGGACAGTCCTACCGATGCGCCCTTCCGGCCGCGCTCCCGATGCGCTTCGTGACGTCTCCTTCAGCCTCGGCTTCGCCCAACACGCAGAAGGCTCCTGCCTGATCCGCATGGGCGGCACCGAAGTTCTCTGCAATGCCAGCGTCGAGGGCCGAGTGCCGCCATTTCTACGCGGCAAGGGTGAAGGCTGGGTTACTGCCGAATACGGCATGCTCCCCCGCGCCACCCACACCCGCGGCGACCGCGAGGCCGCCCGCGGTAAGCAATCCGGCCGCACGCAGGAGATCCAGCGCCTCATCGGTCGCGCGCTCCGCGCCGTGGTGGACCGCAAGGCGCTCGGCGAGATCACCATCACGCTCGATTGCGACGTGCTGAACGCCGATGGCGGCACGCGCTGCGCCAGCATCACCGGCGCCTGGGTCGCGCTCGAGCTCGCCGTCCGCAAGCTGGTCGGCAACAACGTGCTGGCCCGCTCGCCCATCACCGGCCAGGTCGCCGCCGTGAGCTGCGGCCTAGTCGACGGGCAGCCGGTGCTCGACCTCGACTACGCCGAGGACAGCAACGCCGACGCCGACGCCAATTTCGTGCTGACGCAGGCCGGCGGTATCGTCGAGATCCAGGGCACCGCCGAGAAGGACCCGTTCTCCGAGGAGCAGTTCCTCGCGCTCATGAAGCATGCCCGCACCGGGACCGATCGCCTGTTTATGATGCAGCGCGAAGCACTGGAAAAATGACGCGCCGGCTCGACCCCGGCACGCGGCTCATCATCGCCACGCACAATCCCGGCAAGCTGCGCGAGATGAACGACCTGCTTCGCCCCCACCGGCTCGAGGCCGTCTCGGCCGGCGCGCTAGGTCTGCCGGAGCCGGCCGAGGACGCGCCCGATTTCGCCGGCAACGCCCGCATCAAGGCACTGACCGCCGCCAGCACCGGCAGCCCGGCGCTCGCCGACGATTCCGGCTTCTGCGTCGCAGCTCTCGGCGGCGCGCCGGGCGTGCTTTCCGCCCGCTGGGCCGGCCCGTCCAAGGACTTCGCCGCCGCGATCCAGCGCGTGCAGGACGAGATGGGCACGCTCACCGACCGCCGCGCCTGGTTCGTCTGCGCGCTGTGCCTCGCCTGGCCGGACGGCGAGACGGCGACGTTCATCGGCCGCGTGGACGGCACCGTGGCGCCTGTCGCGCGCGGCGCCCTGGGCTTCGGCTACGACCCCATCTTCATCCCGGCCGGCCGCCAGCGCACCTACGGCGAGATCGACCCGGCGGAAAAACATGCTACGAGCCACCGAGCGCGGGCCATGGCTCAACTCTTCGCCGGCTGCCTCCCGCCCCTCACTAATGACATCAAGGGAATGAAATGACCCCGACCGAGATCACCCGGGTGGAAACCTACCTCCGCCGCGTTCTAGGCAACCCCCGCATCGAAGTCCCGGTCCCCAAGCGCAAAGGCGCCTCCGTCGAGGTCACCATCGACAAGGAGTTCCTCGGCACCGTCCATCGCGACGACGACGATGGCGAAGTCTCCTATGCCCTGCACATCACCATCCTTGAAGAGGACCTGCCGCCGGCGAAGAAGTAGCCCATGACGGCGATCTATATCGACGCCGATGCCTGTCCGGTGCGCGAAGAGATCTTCCGCGTCGCGACCCGGCTGAACGTCGCGGTCTTCGTCGTCTCCAACGGCTCGCGGCCGATCCGCGCGCCCGGGCTGCCGAATGTCGAAATGGTCGTCGTGCCGTCCGGCGCAGATGCGGCCGACGACTGGATCGCCGAGCGGATCGGCGCGGCGGACATCTGCACCACCGCGGATATCCCACTCGCCTCGCGCTGCCTCGAACGCGGGGCGCGGGCGCTGGCGTTCAACGGTCGCGAATGGACCGGCGACAACATCGGTAGCGCCTTGGCCGGGCGCGCCATCGGGCAGCATTTGCGCGAGAGCGGCATCCAGACCGGCGGCCCCGCCGCGCTCACCCAGCGCGACCGCGGGTCGTTCTCCAACGCGCTTGACCGCCTCGTGCACGCCGCCCGGCGCGGCCCTCGGCCAACGGCCAGCCTGCGAGCGATCGACCCCGACTAACGTACGAGCTCGGCCGGTTATCGTAGTTTTAACCAATGTCCCGCCTAATGGACCGGCATCGTCGGTGGGTTCATGTCGGCTTCGACTTACGCAGACGGCGAGCCCGTCATGCGACTGGGCGCGGGACCACGTGTCAGCCTCGTGGTTCGGCTGGGAGTCGTGCTCGGGATACTGATCGCGGTCGCAGCCGGGCTGCTTATCAACGACGCCTATCACCGCATGCTGAAAGCGACGCAGAAGAACCTGATCAGCCTGTCCGTGGTATTGGCCGATCAGGCCGACCGTGCGTTCCAGGCCATCGACCTCGTGCAACAGGGCGTCATCAACGACATCGGCGCCGCCAGGATCGGCACGGAAGCTGATTTCGTGGCCTATGCGAGCAGCCGGGCGATCCATGACGCGCTCGCCGACCGGATCGCCGGGCTGCCGCAGGCGAACGCCATTACGTTGATCGACCAGAACGGCAAGCTGCTGAATTTCTCGCGGTTCTGGCCGATTCCGGACGTGAACGTGTCTGACCGCGACTACTTCCAGGCACTCAAGGATGACCCGGCGCTCGACCGCTTCGTGAGCCGGCCCGTCGCCAACCGCGGCGACGGCACCTGGACTCTTTATATGGCTCGCCGCCTCTTGACCGCGGATGGCCAGTTTCTCGGCCTCGTGCTCGGCGCGGTCGAACTCGGCTACTTCGAGCAGCTCTACGCCCAGGTCTCGCCATCGCGCGATTACGTGTTCTCGCAATTCCGTGTGGACGGCACGCTGCTGCTGCGCCATCCGCAGCGGCGATCGGCGGTCGGCAAGGTGTTCGAGACGGCGGCAGCCAACGTCATCGGCGGACGCGGCGCCTCGAGCGGCGTGTTGCGCGCTCGGAGCCCGATCGACGATCTCGACCGCGTGGTGGCGAGCAGGATGCTCGACCATTTCCCGATCCGCTTCAGCATCAGCCGGACCTTGAGCGCCACCCTGGGAGCGTGGCGCGAGCAGGCGCTCATCCTGGCTGGAACGACCTTGCTGCTCGAGGCCGGGCTGGTCTCCGTATTGTGGCTGAGCGTTCGCCAGTCGCGGAGCCTGGCCCGGCTGGGCCAGGCCGAGAGCGAACGAAACACGGCCGAGGACCGGGCCCGCAGCGAGTCTTCCCTGCGCCAGCAATACGCGCGCTTTGAACTTGCCATGACGAACATGGCGCAGGGCCTCTGCATGATCGACGCGGCCGGCCGGCTCATCGTCTGCAACGCGCAACTGGCGATTCTGCTCGGTCTCGAGAAAGCGGTCCAGCCCGGCGAGAGCTGCGCCCGGCTGCTCTCCTCGGTCCGCGCCTCCCGGCTGATCGCGCCGAGCGACGGATGCCGCATCGTCGCGTCATGGCGCCGCATGGTCGCCGTTCGCTCGCCGGCGCAGTCGACGCTGCCGTTGAGCGACGGGCGGATGCTGCTGCTGAGCCTGCAGCCGACCGAGGAGGGCGGCTGCCTCGTGACCTGCGACGACGTGACCGAGCAGCGCCGTGCGCAAGCCAATATCGACTTCCTCGCCCATTACGACCAGCTGACCGGCCTGCCGAACCGTGCGCTGTTCACCGAACGCCTCGGTGAGGCGCTGCGGCTGGTCGAACTGGGGACGCCGTGCGGCGTGCTCTGCCTCGATCTCGTGCGCTTCAAGGAGATCAACGATACGTTCGGCCACGGCGTCGGCGATCTCCTCTTGCGCGAGATGGCCGACCGCCTGCGCCGCGCCATCCGCAGCACCGACACTGTGGCCCGGATCGGCGGGGACGAGTTCGCCGTCATCCTCACCGCGCCGGAAAGCCGCGATGCGCTTGCCCATCGCGCGACAAGCCTGATCGAAGACATGGGCCGGCCCTGCGCGCTCGAAGGCCGCGTCCTGTCGGTGGCGATCAGCGCCGGCGTCGCCCTCGCGCCCGACGATGCGTCCGATGCCGCCGCCTTGCTCAAGAACGCGGACATTGCCTTGCATTCCGCCAAGGCAGACGGCTCGAAGCAGGCCCGCCTGTTCAGGCCGGACATGAACACGATCCTGCTCGCCCGGCGCCAGATGGAGTCCGATCTGATGCATGCGCTCAGCCGCCACGAGTTCGAAGTGCACTTCCAGCCGTTGATCCGCTTGGATAGCCGGTCCGTGGTCGGCTTCGAAGCGCTGCTGCGGTGGCGGCACCCGACCCGCGGTCTCGTCGCGCCGAGCGAGTTCATCCCGCTCGCCGAGGAAACCGGCCTGATCGTGCCAATCGGCGTGTGGGTGCTCCGCGCGGCCTGCGCCGAGGCGGCGACCTGGCCCGGCCGGCAGCGCGTCGCAGTCAACCTGTCGCCGATCCAAGTGCGTGATCGGCGCCTCGTGTACGACGTCGCCGCCGCGCTGGCCGATACCGGCCTGCCGGCAGCACGGCTCGAGTTGGAGATCACCGAGACCGTGCTGATGCACGACGCCGCGGAGACCCTCGAGACGCTGGCTCAGCTCCACAAACTTGGCGTCGCCATCGCGCTGGACGATTTCGGCACCGGGTTCTCCTCGCTGAGCTATCTGCGCAGCTTCCCGTTCGACAAGGTCAAGATCGATCGCTGCTTCGTTCAGGACCTCGGCACCGGTCGCGGGGTGCGCGCCATCGTCCATGCGATCATCGGCCTGTGCCACGAGCTCGGCATCACCACGCTGGCCGAAGGCGTCGAGCACGAGGAGCAGATTGCGATCCTCGAAGCTGAGCGGTGCAGGGACGTGCAAGGCTTCTTCTTCAGCTGCCCCGTCCCTGCCGACGAAATCCCTGCACTCTACGCCCGCTTTCCGGCCCGTGCGCCGCTGGTCGCGCTTGCCGATTGAGGCTCAAACATCCTCGGGCGACAACGTGTCCATCATCTCGGCGCTGCGCGAATGCACCTCCGCCTCACGTTCCAGGTTCTTCGGGAACCGCGTGCGCCTCGACTGCACCAGGGCCTGCATCGCCTGCGCCTCGTGCCAGTGCCGCGCCGCCAGCAGCCCGGCCTGGAACCCGCGTTCGTACTCCGTCAATTCCGCCGTTTTTGCCATGTCCACCGCACTCTCCATCCTGGCCGACATCATAGACGTTTGACGCCGGCCGCGCCGCAGGCCTAAACGCGCGGCCCACTGCGGAGCAAACCGATGGCGTCAGACCGCGATCGATCACGTCCGACGAGCCTCGTGCTCGGGATCGACTTCGGGACGACCAACAGCGTCGTCGCCGCCATCGATGCCACCACCGGCGCGTCCCACACGATCCGTTTCCAGGTGGGCGACACCGCATACGACGTGTTTCGCAGCGTGCTCTGCTTCTCGCAGACCGTCAGCAACGGCCGCCTGGCCGATCACCGCGCCGCCGGCCCGGCCGCCATCTCCGCCTACCTCGACGATCCGCTGGAGAGCCGGCTGGTGATGTCGCCCAAGACCTACCTGGCCAGCCCGAGCTTCACGTCGACCAACCTGTTCGGCCGCATCTGGAGCCTCGAACAGCTAATCGGGCTGTTCCTCCGCCACATGCTGACAGCCGCCGCCCTCGACCCGGCCGATCTGCGCGTCGTCGCCGGCCGCCCCGTCCGCTTCGCCGGTGAGAGCGCCGACGACGCGTTGGGCGAACGCCGCCTGCGGGCCGCTTTCGCCGAGGCCGGCATGCCCGACATCGACGTCGCGCTCGAACCGGAGGGCGCCGGCTTCCGCTTCACGCGGACCCTCGACGCCGCGTCCACCGTGCTGATCGGCGATTTTGGAGGCGGCACCAGCGACTTCTCCATCCTCCGCTTCACGCCGGGTGGACGCGGCAGTCTGGTCCCGCTCGGCCGCGCCGGCGTCGGCATCGCCGGCGACGCGTTCGACGCCCGCATCATGGACCAGGTCGTCGCCCCGCTGCTCGGCAAAGGCACCCACTACAAACCCTGGGGCAACACGCTCCCGGTCCCCGCCGAATGGTATTCCGCGTTCGCCCGCTGGCATCGGCTCTCGATGATGCGGACCCCGCGCATGATGCGCGACATAGAGGATGTCCGCCGCACGGCCGAGTATCCGGATCGGCTCGACGCCTTGCGCGCGCTGATCGAGGACGAGCAGGGCTACGCGCTCTACCGCGCCGTCTCCGACGCGAAAGCCGCGCTCTCAAACGCGGACGAGACGCTGCTGCGGTTCGAGCACGAGGGGTTCGTCATCGAGCGCCGCGTCACCCGCGCCGAGTTCGAGGGCTGGATTGCGCCCGACCTGGTCCGGCTCGGCAAGGCGGTCGACGATGCGCTGCTCGATGCCGGCGTGACGGCGAGCGGCATCGACCGGGTCTTCCTCACCGGCGGCACCGCGTTCGTGCCGGCGGTCCGCGCGCTGTTCGCCGAGCGCTTCGGCGCAGAGCGCATCAGCGGCGGTGGCGAATTCGTCTCGGTCGCTGAAGGGCTGGCGCTGATCGGCGCGGAGCGGGCCACCGGTTAGACACTGGCGAACCAGTCGGCATACGACGTCGTGCGCGCCATCCGCCGGTTCAGGTCCGGCGCCCCATCGTCCCACCAGACGGGGCCTCGTTCCCCCAACGCGATCTTGGCGGCATCCACGCGCTGGCGGGCGGCCTCGCGCGCGACCGGGTCGCCGGCGCGCATCGCGGTCTGCTTGGCGCGGCGGGCGGACATCAGCTCGTGGGTCAAGGTTCCCCGTGCTTCGGCGTCGAGCGCCGGGTTGGTGCAGCGCCAGAGCCGGCCGCGCACCACGAAATAGCGGCCGTCCGGGGTGACCGGATAGGTCAGTGAAGCCCGCCGCTCCGCTCGATGAACTGCGCCACCTCTTCGACGCCCTGGCCGGCGCGTATGTTGGTGAAGACGAAGGGGCGCTCGCCGCGCATGCGCTTGCTGTCGCGGTCCATCACCTCGAGGCTGGCGCCGACGTAGGGGGCGAGGTCGATCTTGTTGATCACCAGCAGGTCGCTGCGGGTGATGCCCGGGCCGCCCTTGCGGGGGATCTTGTCGCCGGCTGAGACGTCGATGACGTAGATGGTGAGGTCCGCCAGCTCCGGGCTGAAGGTGGCGGCCAGGTTGTCGCCGCCGCTCTCGATCAGGATCACGTCGAGAGCGGGGAAGCGGCGGCGCATTTCGGCGACGCCGGCGAGGTTGATGCTGGCGTCCTCGCGGATGGCGGTGTGCGGGCAGCCGCCGGTCTCGATGCCCATGATCCGCTCCGGCGGCAGGGAGCCGGCGCGGGTGAGGAACTCGGCGTCCTCCTTGGTATAGATGTCGTTGGTGATGGCCGCGATGTCGAAATGCGGCGAGAAGCGCTTGCAGAGCGCGTCCATCAACGCGGTCTTGCCGGTGCCGACCGGGCCGCCGATGCCGACGCGGAGGGGGCCGTTTGCTGATTTCATGTGCGGAAGAGCCTCGTATATTGGGTTTCGTGGCGCATGGCGGCGATGTCCGAGCGAAAGCATGCCCCGCCGATCTCGTCGAGCCCCGCCAGCCGTGTACCGTCGGCTACGGTGGCGATCAACGGCTCCAGGGCGGCGATCGTCCGCAGCCCGGCGGTCTGCCCCAGCGGCACCAGGCGCACGGCGGCGCTGACGAGATTGGCCGCGAAGGCATGGAGGAAGCCGAGCGCCGCCGCGTCCTCGTCGATGCCGTTGGCGGCGGCCAGGGCGCCGAAGGCGACGGGATAGGCGACCCGTTCGAGCGGGATGCCGCCCCAGACCAGGCCGGCCAGGGCGAAGGCCGTGCCCTGGCCGATCGTCTCGTCCCGCCGCTCGCGGCAGGGCTGCGCCGCTTCGGCCAGTTCGGCGAGGGCGGGCAGGCCGGCCGGGTCGGCGCGATGGGCGTGCCTGAGAAAGATCGTGTCGCTGCGACCGCCGCCATGGGCGATCACGTCGGCGATCCAGGCGCCGAGGGTGGCCTCATCGGTGACGTCGCCGGCCTCGACGGCCCATTCGAGGCCGTGGCTGTAGGCGAAGCTGCCGATCGGGAAGGCGGGCGAGAGCCAGGTGAGCAGGAGCGCGAGGCTGGACATTGCCGGGTCAGCATAGCGGAATGGGGGTAAAAGGGAGACCCGCATGCTGACCGTTCATCATCTCGGCAAGTCGCAGTCGGAGCGCATCGTCTGGCTGTGCGAGGAGCTGGAGCTGCCTTACACGCTGAAGACTTACACGCGCGATGCGGTGACCGTGTTCTCGCCGCCGGAGCTGCGGGCCAAGCATCCGATTGGCGCTGCCCCGCTGCTCGAGGATGGCGACGTTTTCCTCGCCGAGTCCGCCGCGATCGTCGAGTATGTCCTGATCAAATACGGCAATGGTCGCCTGGTGGTGGGGCCGGACGAGCCGGGCTTCGCGCCCTACTTGTATTGGTTCCATTTTGCCAACGGGACGCTACAGCCGACGATCGGGCGTCGCATGGTCGTCAACCGGCTCGATCCGCCTGCCGACAATCCGGTGCTGCGGAACGCCCAGGATCGGCTTGAACGGTCGTTTGGTCTGATCGAACAGCGGCTGGGCGAGGTGCCCTATCTTGCCGGCGCGGCGTTCACCGCGGCCGACATCATGACCGTCTTCTCGCTGACGACGATGCGCTATTTTCAGCCGGTCGATCTGGCACCGTATCCGAACATTCGCGGCTATCTGCAGCGCATCGCCACCCGGCCGGCATACGGGCGCGCGATGGCCAAGAGCGATCCGGGGATGGCGCTGCTGTTGAGTTGAGCGTGTTGGCAGCCGTGTTCGTCGCGACGTCGCGATGCGATTACGGGATGGGCGGGGATGGTGGGCTGAAGCCCACCCTACGACGGACTAGTCAGGTTTGTTGTCGGAGCTCGGCTTCGTGACGCAGGACGGCGGCTAGGGCGACGTCGGGGTGGTCCGGTAGGGCGGCTGCGTGGGCGGAGTGGCGGGCGCGGGCGGCGAGGGCCTCGACGTCGGCGGGGGTGCGGCGCTGGTGGGTGAAGATCTGGCCGAGGCCGAAATCGCGGCGGATGAGTTCGCTGGCCTGGGCGACGGTCATGCCGGCGAGGTCGGCGTCGAACTCGGGGGCGTCGAGGCGCTCGTAGAGTTCGGCGACGAGGGCGTCGCGCTCGGGCTTGGGGCGGTTGACGGTGGCGTCCTCAACGTCGCGGATGATCTGTTGGCGGGCGCGGACCCCGTCGCGCTGGGTGCGAGCGAAGTCGGCCTCGGCCTTGGCGCAGAGGCTGGCGATGTGCTGGAGGAGGTGGACGGCGCGGCGGACGCCGCGGCTGACGCGCTCGAAGGCGGGGGTGCGGTCGACATCGTTGCCGTCCTCGGCGTCGGCCTTGGCGCGGTTGATGATGTAGCGGGCCATCTCCATGCCGAGGTCGCGGAGTTCTTCTAGGGCGGCGCGGTCGGCTTGGAGGGTGGGGTTGTGAGGGTCGAGGTCCATAGGTGGATAGGAATATTTTACTGTTTAGAAGTCAAGGGTGGTGTTGGGTGGCGTGCGTTATGGCGGAATGCGCTGCGCTTTTCCGCCATACGCTTGCTACGCTGGCTGTTCAGGCGCCGCCATGAACGTATCGGAGCATGTCGTGCACGTTGTAGCTCATGAGCGCCAACAGCACGACCAGCCCGAGATACAGGACCACGTATTCGAACCGCGTGATCGGCGGCACCCGTCCGTAATAGGCCTGCGCTTCCGGCGACGATGGATCGTGACGCCAGGCCGCCAGGAGTTGCGGGAATGCGAGCACGGCGATCACGATCAGCATGGGGCTGGGCTGATACAACATCACCGCCAGGGCGATCGGCGCACCCACCAGCCAGATCCGTGGGCCGAGCACGGCCGTGATCCGTCCGCCGTCGAGCGGTGAGATCGGCAGCAGGTTAAACAGGTTAAGGAAGAAGCCGGAATACGACACCGCGAGTAGCAGCATGTCGTCCGTCGAACGCGCCCAGTAATAGACAGCGAAACTCGCCAGCGTCCCGAGGAACGGGCCGCCATAGGCGACATACGCCTCCGTCTCGGCATCCTGCGGTTGGTCCTTCATGGTGATGAACGCCCCCATGAAGGGAATGAACGCCGGCGCGCTCACGGCCAACCCGCGGCGTTGGGCGGCCAGAACATGCCCCATCTCGTGCACGAACAGCAGCCCGACGAAGCCGGCCGCGAACCGCCATCCCCATAGCCCGGCATAGACCGCCAGAGACAGCAGCATGCTGCCGGCTGTCAGCGTGATCTTGCCGAGCTTGAGGCCGGCGAGAGCCAGAAAAAGAAGTTTCACCCGAGGTCAGGCCTTCGGCTTGCGCCGGAACAGTTTCCTTGCCGCCAGCCCAATGCCGGCCACGCCCAGCACCCCGACCTTGGCAAATTTAAGCGCGGCGATACCGACGATCGCCAGCAGCCCGAGCTTCTTGGCCGCCACCACGCCGATCAGCGCCAGCAGGCCGTATTCGGCGACATGGTCGGTGGACGCGTTGAAGTCCGCATATCGTTTGCCCGACTCGTACTGCAGCCCGGTGAGAAGCGTTTCCGCAACGCTGCGATCCTGCGCAAACTCATCGCTTCCGGTCACCAGGTTGAGGCTCAGATAGCCTTCCCGACCGAGCGCACGAGTATTGAAGTTGATCGATGACGCAGGATCGGAGTCGCCCATCGTCTTGACCCCAAGTGCCCAGGCAAGTTGGTGCGTCTCTCTGTGGTAACGCGGCGGCTGCAGCCAACCCGTCAGCTCGAGCGCTGGAAAGCCGCGCGCGATCCGGTCCTTGTTCGCCTTCTCCTGACCCTCGCGCAATTGCTCGAGCAACGTCGCGGCATCGAGGTCGTTGGCCTCGTCGTCTTTTACGAAACCTTCCGGCGTCCACGTCACGAAGACCATCCATTGGTCGGCATCGTCGAGCGTCGTGACCATGCCGAGGAAGTTCGGGCCGGGATGGTTTCCCATCGACCGCGATAACCGGGTCGCCTGGGCCTGTGGAATGAAGACGGAGTTGCGCGGGATCGCCAGTTTGGCTTGGTCGCGGAGTGTTATCTCGGTCGGGCCCTTGACCGCGGCTGCGGCGGCGGCCTGCCAGGCCTCACGCTGCTCGGCTTCCCGCGCCTCGGCCGATGGCGGCGACGCGTCGGCTGGAAGCAAAGGCGCAGACGACTGAGCGAGCGCGGGTGCCATTCGCCACGGTGCAGCAGACGGCACGGTGGTCAAAACGGCGAGTAGGACGATGGATGCCGCAACTGGAACGATACGCATACCGTTCCTTACAAACAGCGATCCGTTGAGGAAAAGCTGACTGTCGGACGTGGCTGCTTCTAATCTTCGTGCTGGTGGGAATGGCCATGCCCACCAGCATAGGCCCCCGCCTCCGGGTCGAACGGCGCCTCGATCGCCTTTGCATGTCCTCTGAGGCCGTGGATCATCTCTTCGATGACGTGATCGGCGCGAATACGGATGCGGTCGCCTAGTAGCTGGACCGGCAAATGGCGGTTGCCGAGGTGCCAGGCGATGCGGACCAGGTCGGCCGGGCCGTGTGCGTGGATTTCGAGGAGTTTCTCGGCGGCGGCGGTGACGCGGACCATGCGGCCGTCGGCAAGGGCCAAGCCGTCGCCGTCGCGGAGGCGGACCGCTTGGGGCAGGTCGAGCAGGATTTCGGCGCCGGAAGCCGTGGTCAGGACGTGGCGGCGGCGATGGCGGCGGTCGAAGTCGATGGAGACGGTGTCGTTTACCGTGCCGCTCCATGTGCCGGCGGGATACAGGGTGTCGACGTGGATCATGCTTGCGGTCCCGTCAGTTGGAGCGATGGCGTGATCGCGGGCGGCGGCTTCTGCACGAATACGCGCTTGGCCATGCGGCCCACCACGCGGGTGCTGGCGGCATCGACGGTGCCGCCGATGATGCCGCCGATGAAGGGCACCACCTTGGTCAGGTTAACGGCGCCGGTGGCGCCGAAGCGCAGGAGCAGGCGGGACAGCACCGTCTGGGTCAGTTTCTGCAGGACTGCCGGGGCGATGCGGCCGCCGAGGCGCACGCCGGCGTCGCGGATCGCGTCCAGCGCGGCGTTGCCGAGCAGGCAGGCGAACACGAAGGCCTTCACCTCGTCGCTCTGCACGTCGTAGCCGCGGGCGGCGGCGATCTTGGCGATCAGGCGCATCTGTACCGCGGCGGTGCCGAGGAAGCTTGCCGGCAGGGCCACGGGCAGGGTCAGGATGCCGCCCAGGTTGGTGACGAAGCCGGCGGCGCCGGCCTGGGTGGTGGCGACGCGGATCCAGTGGTCGATGTCGTGCTCGGCGCCGGCCGGCACCACCGCCGTCGAGAGGTCGCCGGCGACGCGGCTGTAGAGCCAGTCGAGGCCTTCCTTGAGGATCGATCCGTTCGCCTTGATCAGATCGGGCATGGTCAGAACAGGAAGTAGCGCTGCGCCATCGGCAGCAGGGTGGCGGGCTCGCAGGTCAGCAGCACGCCGTCGGCGCGGACTTCGTAGGTCTCCGGGTCGACCTCGATCACCGGTGTCGCGTCGTTCAGGATCATGCTCCGTTTGCCGATGCCGCCGCGCGTGTTGCGCACGGCTGAGAGCGTCCGGTTCAGGCCAAGGTTGCGGGCGAAATCGGCCTCGATGGCGGCCTGGCTGGTGAAGGTGATGCAGGTGGCAGCCATGGCGCGGCCGAATTGCTGGAACATGGGGCGGTAGTGCACGGGCTGGGGCGTCGGGATGGAGGCGTTGGGGTCGCCCATGGGTGCGACGGCGATCATGCCGCCTTTGATGACCAAGTCGGGTTTGACGCCGAAGAAGGCCGGGCTCCAGAGGACGAGGTCGGCGAGCTTGCCGGGTTCGACGGAGCCGACTTCGTGGCTGAGGCCTTGGGCGATGGCCGGGTTGATGGTGTATTTGGCGATGTAACGTTTTATGCGGGCGTTGTCGGCGGGACCGTCGCCTTGGAGGGAGCCGCGCTGCTGCTTCATCTTGTGGGCGGTTTGCCAGGTGCGGATGATGACTTCGCCGACGCGGCCCATGGCCTGGCTGTCAGAGGCGATCATGCTGAGGGCGCCCATATCGTGGAGGATGTCCTCGGCGGCGATGGTCTCGCGGCGGATGCGGCTTTCGGCGAAGGCGACGTCTTCGGGGATGGCCGGGTCGAGGTGATGGCAGACCATGAGCATGTCGAGATGCTCGTCGAGGGTGTTGGCGGTGTAGGGCCGGGTCGGGTTGGTGCTGGAGGGGAGCACGTTTTGAAGGCCGGCGACCTTGATGATGTCGGGGGCGTGGCCGCCGCCGGCGCCTTCGGTGTGGAAGGCGTGGATCGTGCGGCCCTCGAAGGCGGCGATGGTGTCCTCGACGAAGCCGCTCTCGTTGAGGGTGTCGGTGTGGATCATGATCTGGACGTCGAAGCGGTCGGCGACCTCGAGGGCGCAGCGGATGGAGGCGGGAGTGGTGCCCCAGTCTTCGTGCAGCTTGAGGCAGGCGGCGCCGGCGCGGATCATTTCTTCCAGGGCGGCCGGTTGGGAGGCGTTGCCCTTGCCGGAGAAGGCGATGTTGACGGGCAGGCCTTCGGCGGCTTGGAGCATGCGCTGCATGTACCAGGGGCCGGGGGTGCAGGTGGTGGCGGAGGTGCCGGTGGCGGGGCCGGTGCCGCCGCCGACCAGGGTGGTGATGCCGGAGGCGAGGGCTTCTTCGATCTGCTGGGGGCAGATGAAGTGGATGTGGGCGTCGATGCCGCCGGCGGTGAGGATCTTGCCTTCGCCGGCGATGATCTCGGTGCCGGGGCCGATGATGATGTCGACGCCGGGCTGGATGTCGGGGTTGCCGGCCTTGCCGATGGCGTGGATGCGGCCGTTCAGCAGGGCGACGTCGGCTTTGACGATGCCCCAGTGGTCGATAATGAGGGCGTTGGTGATGACGGTGTCGACGGCGCCCTGGGCTTGGGAGGCCTGGGACTGGCCCATGCCGTCGCGGATGACCTTGCCGCCGCCGAACTTCACTTCCTCGCCGTAGACCGTCAGGTCGCGTTCGACGGCGGCGAACAGGTCGGTGTCGGCGAGGCGGACGCGGTCGCCGACCGTGGGGCCGTACATGTCGGCGTAGGCGCCGCGGCTGATGCGGGTCATTCGAGGGCTCCCATGACGTCGCCGCGGAAGCCGAACACGACCCGGTGGCCCCTGAACGGCACCAGCGTGACGTCGCGGGACTGGCCGGGCTCGAAGCGGATGGCGGTGCCGGCGGCGATGTCGAGGCGCTGGCCGCGGGCGGCGGTGCGGTCGAAGTGCAGGGCCGGGTTGGCTTCGGCGAAGTGGTAGTGGCTGCCGACCTGGACCGGGCGGTCGCCGGTGTTGGAGACGGTCAGGGTGGTGGTCGGCAAACCGGCATTCAGCTCGATCTCGCCGGTGGCCGTGATGACTTCGCCGGGGATCATCGGATTGGCTCGTGCACGGTGACGAGCTTGGTGCCGTCGGGGAAGGTCGCTTCGACCTGGACGTCGTGGATCATCTCGGCAATGCCCTCCATCACCTGCCCTCGCGTGATGACGTGCGCGCCGGCTTCCATCAGGTCGGCGACGGAGCGGCCGTCGCGCGCGCCCTCGACGACGAAATCGGAGATCAGCGCCACCGCTTCCGGGTGATTCAGCTTAACGCCGCGCTCCAGCCGGCGGCGGGCGACGGTGGCCGCCATGGCTATAAGGAGCTTGTCCTTCTCACGCGGCGTCAGATTCATCGTCTCTCCAAAAAGCGGGCCTCAACACGACCAGACGCGGGGCAGCGGGCGCCCCGCGCGCAACGCCGCCAACCCTGCCACGGTCGCCGCGCGCAGGCACGCCCCATCTTTCGCGACGATGCGCGCCACCAGCAGGCCGTCCCACGCCGACGCCCCCGCGTCGAACGGCGCCAGCGCCGCCCGCACCGCCTCCACCCGCGCCTCGGCCTCCGGCGCCACCAGCAGCAGCGTCGCCACCGCGCACGACCCGGCGCCCACCGCCCGCCGCGCCAGCGCCGCCGCCACCTCGCCCTGCAGCCGGATCCGATCGTGCAGCACCAGCCGCCCGCCGCGCCGGATCTCGATCAGGTCGTCGATCGCCGCCCGGCGTACCGTCTCGCCCATCGCGGTCCGCCCGAACACCAGGCTTTCGACGCCGAGGAACCAGCCATCGGCCGCGACGTCGACCGTCAGGCGCCGGCGAAGCGCGCAGCCGTCGAACAGGATCGTCTCCTGCGGCAGCCATTCGAGCGCCGCGCCGGGCTGGATCGAGATGTCGTTGTCGACCGTGGAGACGCTGCCCGGCAACGCCCGGTAGAACCGTTCCGCCGCCTGCGACGCCACGGTCACTGCGGTGCCGATGCCCGCGACGATGCCGGTGGTGAGCCGATCGCCGCCGGCGACCCCGCCTGCGCTATTGAGCGTGACCGCGCCGGACCATGCGCCGGTCTCGAGCCGCGGAAACCGTGCCTTGAGGCAGCCATCCTGCCGCAGGCGCTCCAGCACACTGGCGCCGTCGCGTAGCTTGAAGCCGAGCCGTAACTCGCCCCGTGCGCGCTGATGCAGCATGCGCCAGGGCTAACATGGGCTCGGCGCCCGCGACAACGCGCGCCGGGATTTATCCGACGTGCGGCGAGTAGAAGGCGATGCCCTCGTAGACCATGTCCGGGCGGGTGGCGGAGATGCTGGCCCGCTCGTCATTGCTGGCGGTGAAGAAATGCGTGCCGTCGGTCTTCTCGAAGAAGCGATAGACGGCGGTGTCGCCCGCCTGCTGGGTCAGGTGTTCGCTGAAGGAGCTCTGCTCCTGGACCAGGTCGGGCCGAGTCGCGTTGATGGTGGCGACTTCGGAGGCGCTGGTCGTGAACAGATGCGTGCCGGTACCCTTGTCGAAGAAGCGATACACCGGGGCTGCGTTGGGATCGTGGGCGTCGGGCGCGATGCTGGCCATGCCGAGCCCTTCGTAGGTGAGGTCCGGGCGGGAACCGATCAGGCTGTCCCGCTCGCTGGTGTCGCCGGTGAGGAACTGCGTGCCGTTGGTGGTGTCGAAGAAGCGATAGACCGGCATCTCGTCGCCGGACAGCACGATCGGCGGGGCCGCTACCTGCGCCGGGGCGGCCGCGACCGCGACCCGGGTCGGCGCCGGGTTTGCCGCGACGGCGGGGATCGGGCCGTAGAGGCTCTGGATGCCGGCGATGTCCGACGCGTTGAGGTTACCGTTGGTCGGCCCGAGCAAGGGATACATGGTCGCCGACGTGTCGGTGCTGTGATCGAGGCCGAGCGCGTGGCCGAATTCGTGCAGCATGGTCTCGTAAAGGGTGGTCGAGGTGCCGGCATACATCGACGTCAGGCTGCTGCCGACGGCGGTCATCGAGGGATTTTCGAGCAGGACGGTGGTGCCCGGAACGAACGTATTCTTGGCACCGACCTGATAGGAATAGTCGGTCTCGCCGACCTGACTGCCGCTGAACACGCCCCAGCCGACGCGGATGTCGACGCCGGGGGTCGAGTCGGAGACCTCCTTGAACGTCAGGTTGGCAACCTGCCCCCAACGCGCGACCGCGGCTTCGATGGTGGCTTGGTGGGCAGCGTCGATCGCGCCGGTCACCGGACCGCCCGCTGTGGCGAAGCTCCAGGTGATGGTGGAACTGCTCCAGCTAGGTCCCTCGAAGGCGAAATTTGACATGGGTGGGCTCCTGCGGGATGCGGTCATTTCTGACGGCAGGCCGATCGGATGGTGTTGAGCTGGGGATGCCGTTCTGGCCGCTGCGACTGCTCATCCGGATGGATGGAGAGCGGTCGTGATCTCGCGTTCGTCAGTCCGCAGTGCGAAATGACGGTAATCGTCGCCTATTGCGTTGGAATGCCCGCCTGAATAGCCGCCGGCTCGAGGTTGGACGCACGCGACGCTGTCGCTGCGGCAGGCGACCCGTCCCTTCCGGGACCTAGGTACGCCTCTGACCTAACCTACGCTCAAGATAATGGGATAATGGTTAACGGGAGGTTAAACAGACTCACGAAAACGCGATGTCACAACGGCGTTTAGCGAGGAAACCCGCATCGCTTCCCGCGAGAACCGTGCCGCCGCAAACGCGGTCTGCGCCGCGGATTGCTCCATCCAGCGCTCGTCGTCCCGCACCAGCACCGCGAGCGCATCGGCAAGCGCCGCCGGGTCGTCGAGCACGGGCGCGATGTCAACTAGCCCGGCAATTCCCTGCGCGCCGACTGGCGTCGTCACTACCGGCAGCCCGAAGCTCAGCGCCTCGACCACCTTGCCTTTCACGCCCGCGCCGAAGCGCAGCGGAATGATCGCCGCCCGCGCCTCGCGGTAGAGGGCAGCGAGCTCGGCCTCGGTGACGAAGCCCGTCACCTCGACTTGCGGCCCGGCCAGCGCCAGCACCGCGTCGGTCGGATTGGCGCCCGCCAGGATCAGCCGGACCGGACCGACCGCCGCCGTCAACAGCGGCATGATGTCGTGGACCAGCCATGTCGCCGCATCCACGTTGGTCGAGCGCGCGAAGCCGGCGACGAACAGCAGCAGACGCTCCGGCGGCGGTGCGGTGCGCGGCGGCGCGATCTCGAAGCAGAACGGCACCACCGCGACGGCGTCGACGCCCGGCTCGAGCGTCCGCGCGACCTGCGCCTCGTCGTCGGACAGGTAGATCACCCGGTCGAAGGCCCGCCACATGCGTCGCTCGAGACGCTCCATCCGGGCCGCGGCGGCCAGCATCTCCGCATCGCCGATCGCCGCCGCCTCGCTCCGCAAGCGGGCGAAATGCAGGTCGTGACCGTAGTAGCTCAGCCGCGCCGTCGTCAGCCGCAGCAGCGGGCCGATCATGTTGGCCGCCGTCTCGGGCCGCGCGACCACGACGTGATCCAGCGCCGGCCCGTCGCGCTCCAGCCAGCGCACGAACTCCTCGCCACCGCGCTGGTCGATGACCTCGATGCCCAGCGCCTCCATCCCGGGCGTATACAGGGGATCGTAGGCCTGGTTCTCGGGCCAGAACTTCACCACCCAGCCTTCGTCCAGCAAACCCTGCATGAACCCGAGCAGCGCCAGCGACCCGGCGTCCTGATCCGGCATCAGCGGGTAATGATCGATCACCAGGGCGACGGTGCGATGCTTCGCCCGATCGCGCGCGCGCAGCAGGTTCGTGCCGCGCGGATAGTGGTCGCGCTGCAGCACGCTCAGCCAGCGCTCGGTCATGCGCGCCATGTTGACGGCCTGATAGGCCTTGATGCCCTGGCCCTGGTCGGTGCCGTGCGACATGCCCTCGTGATGCACCACCACGGAGCGGGGCGCATACAGCACCTTCTGCCCGGCGGCGCGGAGCCGGAACGCCAGGTCGCTATCCTCGCAATAGGCCGGCAGGAAGGCCTCGTCGAAGCCGCCCATCTGCGCGAAGGCGTCGCGGCGGATCATCAGCGAGGCGCCCGAGCAGTAATCGGCCTCGCGGACGTAATTATATTGGGGGTGCGCCGGGTCGAAGCCGCGGCCGTAGTTCCAGGCGTTGCCGTCGTCCCAGACGATGCCGCCGGCTTCCTGCAGCGTGCCATCGGGGAAGATGAGCTTCGAGCCCACCATCGCCGCATCCGGGCGGGCGTCCAGCACGTCGACCAGGGCGTCGATGGCGCCGGGCCAGAGCTCGGTGTCGTTGTTGAGGAAGTGGACGTAGCGGCCGCGCGCGAGGCCGGCTGCCATGTTGCAGCTGCGCAGGAAGCCGAGATTTTCCGGGTTGCGCACGAGGCGGATGCCGGCGGCTTCGGCCAGCGCATGCAGCACGTCCAGCGCGGGCTCCCGGGGGGCCGCGTCGTCGACCAGGATGATCTCGATCGGCGTCGCCGGCGGGGCGGCCTCGATGGATCGCAGGCAACCGAGCGTCATCGCCGTCTGCCCGAAGGTCGATATGACGACCGAGACGACGGGCGCCTCCGACAAAGTGAGGACGAGCGGGCGTTCGGGTAGCGGGGCCGGGCTCGGCTCGGGAGCGACGAGCACGGCCGGCACCTCGGCGGGCGGCAGTGCCGCGGGTTCCTGCCGAACCTGGACGCCGCGGCCGCGGCGGAGCGACGCGATCCAGCGGAGCAACCGCAGCGCGCGCCGCGCGATCGTCGCCAAGCCCGGCGCGCGCCGCCCGACCGCGCGCACCGGCTGCATGACGCGCCAGAGCGTGCTCGCGCGCATCGTGTTCAGTTCACCGATCGCGACATTCACGGCAGCGAGAGCCTCGTGCCGCGCGGCAACGGCGTCGTGCATGGCGGCGATCGCCTCGCGCTGGCCATTGACCTCCTGGACCAGCCGATCCTCGAGGCGGCCGATCTCGTGCAGCCGCTCGGTCGCCAGCGCGGCGGCCAAACGCGCCTCCGCGTAGCTGGACTGGACCTGGACGCGTAACCGGCGGATCTCGCGTTGACCCGACACCGGGGGGCGCTGACCGGTCGCGTCGGACACGTCGGACATCGAGCTGCTTCCAAAAAAGATGCGCCGTTGCTGTATCGGACACGGCACGGCGCATCAACCTGACGCCGAGTTGCGCGCCGGCCCGGCAACCCAACCTCCCCTATCGGCCGTTATCGCCGCCTATCATCCAGCGGAGCCGTCCGATGCAGCAAGTTGCCCACCTCGAAGACATCGCCGCGGACCGCGGCACCGAGATCAAGCTCGGCGACGAAACGCTGATCCTTGTGCGCGACGGCGGGACCGTGCGCGCCTTCGAAGGCAAGTGCCCGCACGCCGGGGCGCCGCTGGCCAAGGGCGCCGTGTGCGACGGCTTCCTCATCTGTCCGTGGCACAAGGCGGCGTTCGCCGTGTCCACCGGCGCCTTGGCCGAACCGCCCGCGCTCAACGGGCTGGCCAGCTATCGGACCGAAGTCCGTGACGGCGCCGTGTTCGTCGACCCGGTCAAGCAGCCCGCCCCCACCCGCGCGACGGCGCCGGACGAGCGGCACGTGGTGATCCTCGGCGCCGGCGCGGCCGGGACCGCCTGCGCCGCGGCCCTGCGCGAGTTCGGCTTCGGCGGCCCCGTCACCATGGTCGGCGCCGAGCCGGACGAGCCCTACGACCGGACCGCGCTGAGCAAGTTCGTGCTCGAGGGCGGCAAGGCGCCGGACGAGGTGGCACCGCTGCGGCCGGAGGGGTTCTATGCCGAGCATCGCATCGAGCGGGTGCATGCGGGCATCGCCGCTCTGGAGCCGACGCATCACCGCGTGTCGTTCACCGACGGGCAGCAGCTCGACTACGCGGTCGCCGTGGTCGCGACCGGCGGAACACCCCTACCGCTCGACGTGCCGGGCGCCGATCTGGACGGGGTGTTCACGCTCCGCTCGAAGGCCGACTCCGCGGCGATCGTCGCGCAGGCGGAGCCCGGGGGGCGGGCGGTGATCCTGGGCGGCAGCTTCATCGGGCTCGAGGCCGCGTCGGCGCTGCGCAAGCGGGGCATGGAGGTCGCCGTGGTGTCTCCGGAGGAGGTGCCGTTCGGCAAGCAGTTCGGGCCCGAGATCGGCGCCATGTTCCGCCGCCTGCACGAGAGGAACGGCGCCAAGTTCCACGCCGGCACCAAGGCCACCCGTCTTACCGGCGAGGGCGCGGTGGACACGGTGTTGCTCGAGACCGGCGAGAGGCTGCCGGCCAACCTGGTCGTGGTCGGCATCGGCGTCAGGCCGGCAACGTTCTTCGTCGAGGACATCGCGCTGGAGAAGGATGGCGGCATCAGCGTCGATGCCGGAATGCGGGCTGCGCCGGACGTCTACGCGGTGGGCGACGTCGCGCATTTCCCGTTCGACGGCGGCACCGCCCGGATCGAGCATTGGCGCCTGGCGCAGCAGCACGCCCGGGTCGCGGCGCGCAACATCGTGGGCGAGGCGGCCAGCTATGGCGGCGTGCCGTTCTTCTGGACATATCACGTCGGCAAGCGGTTCGAGTATCTCGGCCATGCCACGCAGTGGGACGAGGTGATCGTCGAGGGCGTGCTCGGCGAGCACGATTTCGTCGCCCTCTACGTCGCCGGCGGCACGGTGGCTGCGGTGCTGGCCTGCCAGCGCGAGCGGGCGACCTGCCTGCTGCTGCCGCGGTTGCGCAGCGGGCTCACGGCCGACCAGGCGCTCCAGATCGTCCGGAGCGCCTGACGCGTCAGGCGGCGAGGAACTCCATCGCCGCTGCCACGCCGCCCTTGCCGTGCGGAACGCCGTTCTTGGCCAGGCTCATCTCCACGGCCGCGAGCGTGCCGAGGATCATCGGCTCGTTCAGGTCGCCCAGATGGCCGATGCGGATCACCTTGCCGCCGAGCGTGCCAAGGCCGCCACCGATGGACACGTTGAAGCGGTCCATCAGCGTCTTGCGCAGCGCGTCGCCGTTGTGCCCGTCCGGCATCATGATGGCGGTGACGCTGTCGGAGTAGCGGGCCGGGTCGAGGCAATACAAACGCGGGCCGTCATTGGCTGCCCAGGTGCGCACTGCCAGGCGGGTTGCCTCGGCCAGGCGGTGATGGCGGGCGACGACGTTGTCCAGACCTTCTTCCTCGATCAGCCGGATGCTCTCGCACAGGCCGTAGAAATAGCTGGTCGGCACCGTGCCGGTGAAGCTGCGGAAGCCGCGGGTCATCATCTCCGACCAGTCGAAGTAATGCCGCGCGATCTTGGCCCCGGCATGCGCCGCCATCGCCTTTTCCGACGTCGCGGTGAAGCTGATGCCAGTCGGCAGCATTAGCCCTTTCTGGCTGCCACCGACCACGGCGTCGACGCCCCACTCGGTCATGCGGAACTCGAGCGAGCCGAGGGACGAGATCGAGTCGACCAGCAGCAGCGCATCGTGCCCCGCCGCGTCGATCGCCTCGCGCAAGGCGGCGATCGGTGTCGCCATACCGGTCGAGGTCTCGCTATGGACGGCCAGCACGGCCTTGATGCGGCCGGCGCTGTCGGCGCGCAGGGCGGCTTCGACGGCGGCCGGGTCGATGCCGCGGCGCCAGTCGGCGGCAACCGTCTGCACCTGGATGCCGAATTTGGCGGCCATGGCGGACCAGCCCTCGCTGAACCAGCCGGTCTCGATGGTCAGCACCGTGTCGCCCGGCGAGAGCAGATTGGCGAGCGTCGCCTCCCATGAGCCGTGGCCTGACGCGGTGTAGAAGAACAGTTCGCCGGTGGTGCCGAGCAGCCGCTTCAGCCCAGCGACGGCCGTCTTATAGACGGCGACGAACTCGCCATCCATGAAATCCACCGTCGGACGATCCATGGCGCGCAGGATGCTGTCGGGGATGTTCGTCGGGCCCGGGTTGCTGAAGAACTGGCGGCCGGTCTTCCTGCTCATGGACATGCCTCGCTGATGATAAGAAAGTTTACGCTCCTCCCCGCGGCCGCGCGAGGGGACGGGTTGCCAATTCGCCCCGCTTTCTCCATTGCATCGCAGCATGGACACGTTGCATGCCATCGCCATCGCGATCCTCCAGGGCGCGACGGAACTGTTCCCGATCAGCAGCCTCGGGCATGCCGTGGTGGTTCCCGCTCTGCTCGACTGGCCGCTTGATCAGAAATCGGCGGAGTACCTTCCCTTCCTAGTGCTGCTGCACACCGGCACGGCGGCGGCGCTGCTGTTGTATTTCTGGCGGGACTGGCTCGGCCTGGCCAAGGGCGTGCTGGGCATCGACGGCGCCGCGGTCGCGCGAGAGCAGCGGCGGCTGTTCCTGCTGATCGTGATCGCGACCATCCCCGCGGTGGTGCTCGGCTATGGGCTGAACCACTTCTTCCGCTCGCTGTTCGCCACGCCGATCTATGCGTGCTGCTTCCTGTTCGCCAACGGGCTGTTGCTGCTGCTCGGCGAGAAGCTGCGCGGCCGCACGACCGGCACCGAGCGGCCCGGCGCGTCCATGACGGCCACGGACGCGCTGATCATCGGCGTCTGGCAGTGCGGCGCATTGCTGCCGGGCATCTCGCGCTCGGGCGCCACCATCGTCGGCGGCCTACTGCGCGGGTTCAGCCATTATGACTCCGCCCGCTTCTCGTTCCTGATCGCGCTGCCGATCATCGTCGGCGCGACCGTGCTCGAAGTGCCGCATCTGCTGCACGCGGGCGTACCGGCCGGCGTGTTCCAGCAGGCGCTCGTGGCCGCCGTCGTGGCGGGGGTCACCGCTTTCATCGCGACGGCGCTGCTGATGCGCTGGTTCCGCAGCAACGACGATTGGGCGCTGACGCCGTTCGCGATCTACTGCCTGGTGTTCGGCGCCGGGTCGGCCGCCTACCTGATGCTGCGTTGATGAAGCGCCGTGGCATCCTCCTCGGGTCGGCGGCCTTGCTGCTGGCCGGGGCCGACCAGCCGCCCCGCGTGCCGGTTGCCGCGACGCCGATCCCGCGCCTGGACACGTCATGGTGGAAGGCGCGCCACCTCGAGAAGCTGGCCGCGCTCAAGCGCGGACCGGTCGATCTGGTGTGGCTCGGCGACAGCATCACGCAGGATTGGGAGCTCGAGGGGCCGCCGGAGTGGCGCGACTTCGCCCCGGTCTGGCAGCGTTTCTACGGCGACCGGCATGCGCTCAACCTCGGCTTCAAGGGCGACACCACGGCGCACCTGCTGTGGCGGATGCAGAACGGCGAGCTGGACGGCATCCAGCCCAAGGCGGCGATCGTGCTGATCGGCGCCAACAATCTGGGCCGCGTGCACTGGAACGCCGATCAGACCGTCGCCGGCATCGAGGCGGTGCTCGCCGACCTGCGCCGCCGCCTGCCGGCGACCAAGGTCCTGTTGCTGAGCGTGCTGCCGAGCATCCGCAACAAATATGTCTCGCGTACCACGATCGAGATCAACCGCGCGCTGGCCGAACGCTTCGGCGGCGGCGGCGGTCCGGTCACCTACATGGACGTGACAAATTTGTTCATGCGCGGTGGCGAGGTCGACCGGACGCAGTTCCTGGATGATCAGCTGACCCCGCCGGATCCGCCGCTCCACCCGACGGCGCAGGCGCAACGCCGGCTGGCCGAAACCATCGAGCCTACCGTTGCCGCCATGATGGGCGACCGCCGGCACTGAAGTTGCATCGCATCGGCTCTGCAACCGGGACGATGCCGATGAAACGACGCACTCTGCTCGGCGGGCTCGCCGCTGCCGCCTTGGCCCGCCCCGCCATCGTCCGCGCGGAAGGGCAGACCACGCTCAAATTCGTGCCATATGCCGATCTCGCGCTGCTCGACCCGGCAGTCAGCGCGTTCGTCACCCGCAACCATGCGCTGATGGTGTTCGACACGCTGTTCGCGTGGGACATCGACGGCATCGCCCGGCCGCAGATGCTGGCGGGGTCGCTGACCGAGCCGGACGGCCTCGGCTGGACGCTCACCTTGCGCGACGGGTTGCTGTTTCATGACGGCACGCCGGTGCTGGCGCGGGACGCCGTGGCCAGCATCAAGCGCTGGTGGGTCGCCGACGCGTATGGCCAGGCCTTGTCCGCAGCCACTGACGACCTCTCGGCCCCGGACGACAAGACGATCCGCTTTCGCCTCAAGCGCCCCTTTCCCCTGCTGCCCAATGCGCTGGCGCACCCGACCAACACGATGGCGGCGATCATGCCGGAGCGTCTGGCCGCGACGCCGGCCGACAAGCGGCTGACCGAGATGGTCGGCAGCGGGCCGTTCCGTTACCTCGCGGCAGAGCGCGTGCCGGGTGCGCGCAACGTCTATGCCAAGTTCGACCGCTACGTGCCGCGCGAGGGCGTGGCGAGCTTCTGCGCCGGGCCGCGCGTGGTCAATTTCGGCCGGGTCGAGTGGGTGACCATGCCGGACCCGGGCACGCAGATCGCGGCGCTCAAGAATGGCGAGGTGGACTACGTCGAGCAGCCGTTGATGGACCTGGTGCCGTCGCTGCAGAAGACGCGCGGGCTGACCGTCGAGGTGGTCGAGACCAAGGGGCTGATCGGCTTCCTGCGCTTCAACCAGACCTTCGCCCCGTTCGACAACCCGGCGATCCGCCGCGCCGTGCTGCAAGCGGTCCGTCAGCGCGAGTTCATGGAGGCCGTGGTCGGCACCGGCGCGCCCTATGACGCGCAGACCGGGCTGTTCACGCCCGGCACGCCGCTGGCCAACGATGCCGGCATGGGTGCGCTGGACGGCAAGCACGATCTGGCCACGCTGCGGCGCGCGATCGTGGAGGCCGGCTACAAGGGCGAGAAGATCACCTATCTCGAGCCGACCGACGTGCCGCGGATCAATGCCATCGCCGAGGTGGGTGCGGACATGATGCGCAAGCTCGGCTTCACCGTCGACGTGATCGCGACCGATTGGGGCACGACGGTGCAGCGCTCGGTGAGCCGGCAGCCGGCGGACAAAGGCGGGTGGCACATGTTCGCCGCGTTCTCGGGCGGGTGGGACATGAGCAACCCGGGTTGCCACCAGCTCATGCGGGGCAATGGCGAGCGCGCCTATAATGGCTGGCCGACGATGCCGACGCTCGAGGCGCTTCGCGACGAGTGGCTCTATGCGCCGGACCGGTCGATGGACCCGGCCCGGGCGCGGCAAATGCAAGAACAGGCGCTACAGGACGTTCCTTACCTACCGCTCGGCTCCTACTATCAGCCGGTCGCCTACACTTCGACGTTGACCAACGTGCCGAAGGGCTTGGTCCAGTTCACCGGGATCAAGCGCGCTTAAGGCGTGCTTGATCCGATCGGCTTGTTGGGCGCGAAGATACAGACGCGCTCGAGATCGCCGGAGTTGGGCCAGCCGGTGCGCGCAAAATCCATGCACTCGAGCGGGCGTTCGCCGGGCTTGGGCTGGGCGGTGGCGGGGCCATTGATCAGCATGTTCTGCGGCACGTAGCCCGGAACGCCGCTGGTGTGGACCAGGCACCAGCCTGCCTTGCAGGACTCCGGGGCAAGCGGCGTGCCGTTGTTGAGCTCGTCCGTGACGGCATACTGGTACCCTGGGCCGGAGTGCACGTAGACGGTGAAACGGGTGACGATCTGCGCTTGAGCCGAGACCGGCGCCATCGCCAGCAACATGGCCAAGCCGCTCGCGACTAAGTCAATTCGATGATGATGCCAGACGCGCATTGAGAGTTCCTTACTTCTGTCTTGAATGATTGACAGTCGGCAGTGTCAACTCATAATGACAGGTAGGGTCAGCGTTCGCTACCTACAAAGTCGGATCAACTATGAATATCGAGCGAGGCCCCTCATGGCGCTGATGTCTTACGAGGCGAAGTATCGCGTGCGTGGCGGCACGTTGATCGGTGGCGACCTATTCGATTTCTGGGTCGGGCCATTCTATGTCGGATTCTTCGGTGTCACGACGATCTTCTTCGCCACCCTCGGAACGTTACTGATCGTTTACGGTGCCGCGATCGGGCCGACTTGGGCGCTGTTCAAGATCAGCATCAATCCGCCGCCGATCTCTTACGGGCTCGGCTGGGCGCCGCTGGCCGATGGCGGGCTGTGGCAGCTGATCACCATCTGCGCGCTCGGCGCCTTTTGCTCCTGGGCGCTGCGGCAGGCCGAGATAGCGCGCAAGCTGGGCATGGGGCTGCACGTGCCGTTCGCCTTCAGCGCCGCCATCTTCGCCTATGCCTCGCTCGTCGTGTTCCGCCCGATGCTGCTCGGCGCCTGGGGCTACGGCTTCCCCTACGGCATCATGAGCCACCTCGATTGGGTGTCCAACGTCGGCTACCAATACCTCCACTTCCACTTCAATCCCGCGCACATGATCGCGGTGACGTGCTTCTTCACCACGACGCTCGCGCTGGCGATGCACGGTGGCGAGATCCTCTCGGCGACCAACCCGGGCAAGGGCAAGACGCTCAAGGCCGACCTGCACGAGAGCGTCTACTTCCGCGACACCATCACCTACTCGATCGGTGAACTCGGCATTCACCGGCTCGGCTACTTCGTGGCGATCAACGCCGGGGTCTGGAGCGCGATCTGCATCCTGATCTCGGGCCCGTTCTGGACCCGCGGCTGGCCGTATTTCATGAGCTGGTACCTGAACATGCCCATCTGGGACGCCTACGGCTTCCATGGCTTCTGACGAATAAGGAGGCCGAGATGGCTCGCTTTCACACGCTCTACACGGCAATCCAGGTCACCGGCCCGGAAGAGGACGAGATCCCGATCGAGGGCTCGACCTTCGGCGGCCGCCTCGGCAAGCCGATCACGTCGCGCCTGCTCGGGCTGATCGGCGAGACCCAGGTTTTCCCGGTCTATCTCGGTATCACCGGCATCCTGTCGCTGGTCTGCGGCTTCATCGCCATCGAGATCATCGGCCTGAACTTCCTGGCCGCGGTCGACTGGAACGTCGTCCGCTTTATCAAGATGCTGCCGTTCCTGGCCATCCAGCCACCTCCGGCGAAGTATGGGCTGACGCTGTTCCCGCCGCTGGCGGAAGGCGGCTGGTGGTTGCTGGCCGGGTTCTTCCTGACCGCGTCGATCCTACTCTGGTGGGTCCGCATGTATCGCCGCGCGCGGGCGCTGGGCATGGGCACGCACGTCGCCTGGGGCTTCGCCGCCGCGATCTGGCTCTACCTCGTGCTCGGCTTCATCCGGCCGATCTGCATGGGCAGCTGGTCGGAAGCGGTGCCGTTCGGCATCGTCGAGCACCTGAACTGGACGGCGACCTTCTCGGTCCGCTACGGCAACCTCTACTACAACCCCTTCCACATGCTTTCGATCGTGTTCCTGTATGGCTCGACGCTGCTGTTCGCCATGCATGCCGGCACCATCCTGGCCGTCACCCCGTTCGGCGGCGAGCGCGAGGCGCACGAGATCGCCGATCGCGGCACCGCCATGGAGCGCTCGGCGCTGTTCTGGCGCTGGACGATGGGGTTCAATGCGAACTTCGAGTCGATCCATCGCTGGATCTACTGGTTCGCCATCCTGACCACGATTACCGGCGGCATCGGAATCCTGATCACCGGCACGCTGGTGGACAACTGGTTCCTCTGGGGCCTCAAGCACGGCATCGCGGCGGATTACGCGCCCATCGCCGGCCGACCGGACATCCTGCCGCCCGGGATGATCAAGCTGCCCTCCCTGAACACGCCGGAAGGCTTCCGATGATACCGAACTATCTGAAGTGGGCTGCCGGCGCCGGTGCCGTCGTCGGCGTCGCCTTCATCCTGGCCGTGCCGAAATGGACCGCACCGTCCGCCGCCGGCATCCAGGTCGGCCCGCCGCCGACCTCGATGATCCTGTTCCCACAGGGTCAGAAAGTGGAGCCGGTGTCGCAGGTCGCGCCTGCGCCGCTGCCCCCGGTCGCGGCCAGCGGGCAACTCGCCAAGGCCGTCTACAAGAACGTCCAGGTGCTGGGCGACGTCGACCAGGCCGAGTTTATGCGGCTGCAGGAGGCCATCACCCAGTGGGTGGCGCCCAAGCAGGGCTGTGGATTCTGCCACACCGGTGAGGACTACGCGTCGGACGCCAAGCCGCAGAAGATCGCCGCCCGGCTGATGCTGTCGATGACGCGGACCATCAATGCCGACTGGTCCAACCACATCGCGCCCTCCGGCGTCACCTGCTACACCTGCCACCGTGGTCAGCCGATCCCGGCCGAGACCTGGTTCCCCCAAGAACCCAAGCCGGCCAAGCCGTGGGTCGCCATCCAGCAGCCCTATAACGAGTCGGCCGACACGGTCCGCAAGTTCTTCCCCGACAATGGTTGGGGCCTGTTCTACGTCGGTGACGAGAACATCTCCGGGCAGTCGCTGTCGGCGCTGCCGGACAACCAGGTCCACGCCGTCATCGTCGTCACCCGCATCTACGAGATGATGATGCAGATGTCCGACGGCATGGGCGTGAACTGTGGCTTCTGTCACAACAGCCGCGCCTTCTGGGACTGGTCGCAAAGCACGCCGCAGCGCTGGACGGCCTATTACGCGCTCCGGCAGATCCGCGAGTTGAACAACAACTTCCTGCTCAAACTCGCCGAGGCCATCCCGATGAAGCGGGTGCGCGTCAACGAGACGACGCTCCCGGTCATCCCGGCGGCCGAGGCAGGGATCCAGAACGGTAACGGATTGGCGGTGTGCGCCACCTGTCACTACTCGCAGCCCAAGCCGATGGGCGGCGCCGACGTGATCAGCACCTATCCCTCGCTGATCGGCACGCCGAGCCCACACACCGACACCACGGCGCAAACCACCTCGGCTCCGGCCGCCCGGCAAGAAGCGGAGGCCAAGTGATGCTCCCAGGTGCCCTGACCGGCCATCTCGACGCGGTCCAGATCCTCGTCGCGCTGTTCTTCCTCTTCTTCGCCGGCCTGATCTATTACCTACGCCGCGAGGATAAGCGGGAAGGCTATCCGCTATGGGACGTCTCTCCGCGCAACGTCCCGATCGAAGGCTTCCCGCCGGTGCCGCCGACCAAGATCTACCTCCTGATGGAGGGCGGCACGACGACCATGCCGCACCGGTTCGAACCCTCGGCAACGCGGGCGATCCCGGCGGAGCCCTACTTCGGCGCCCCGCTGATCCCGATCGGCGACGCGATGCTGGCCGAGGTCGGACCCGGCGCCTACCCGATGCGCAAGACGACGCCGCTGCTGTCCGAAGGGCATCCGCAGGTGCAGCCGATGCGCGTCGCGGCCGGCTGGGACGTGATGAAGGGCGATGCGGATCCGCGCGGCATGAAGGTGTTCGATGCCGGCAAGGTCGAGGTCGGCACGGTCGTCGACCTCTGGGTCGACCGTGGGGTGAAGATCCTGCGCTACCTCGAAGTCCAACTCCACGGCGATCACGCCAGCTCGAACGTGCTGGTGCCGATATTCCAGACCGACGTACGCGAGAAGCGCCGGGTCGTGCTGATCAAGGCGATGCTGGCCGGGCATGTCCGCCTGGCGCCCCGACTGGCCAATCCGGACGTGATCACGGCTCGTGAGGAGGATCAGGTGAACTCTTACTTCAGCGCCGCCCACATGTATGGGCGCGGCCATGCCGGCGGCAGCGTCGTCGCCGACCCCGTCGAAACCCTGGTTCCGAGGTACCCCGGATGAGCGCTACGATCCCCACAGGCAGCCTCCCGGCGCACGACGCCTCGGTTGCGCCCACGCGCTTCATCGCCCGTGCCCACGGCGCGGCGATGCCGCGGCCGAAGACGGCCTCGCCCTGGCCTTGGTCGCCGCCACCGCCGGTCCGGCTCGCGTCCGACGAGCAGATGCTGTGGCAAGGCGGCCCGAGTTTCTCGTCCATGGCGGTGCGCCTGTATCATATCCGGGCCGTCGCCGCGTATGGCGTGTTCCTGGTGCTGGCCGACATCGTGCAGGCCAAGATGCAGGGCTTCACCCTGTGGCCGGCGCTCGAATCGGCCGGGCCAAGTCTGCTGACGATGGCTGGCGCGATGGCGATCTTCGCCACGCTCGCCTGGTGCAGCGCACGAACCACGCGCTACACGATCACGTCGCACCGCATCGTCATGCAGTGCGGCCTGGCGATGCCGAAGACGATCGGGATCCCGCTGCATCAGATCAGCGCCGTGGCGGTCCGCGCCCGCAACGACGGCACCGGCGACATCACGCTGTTGCCGCGCGCTGGCCCGACACTGAAATATCTCAAGCTGTGGCCGTTCGCCCGGCCGTGGCATGTCCGCAAGCCGGAGCCGATGCTGCGCGACGTGCCGGGGGCCGGCTTCGTCGCCTCCGTGCTCAGCCGACATGTCGCCTCCGTGGCCGAACAGGCCGCCGCCTACGAACGATCCGTCTGAGCACGGGTCTAGTTTGAACCACGCCCGATCGGGGTCGAGCGCGCGGGCGGGCGCGCGCCTCGTCTCCCGGAGAACTCTGCTCGGCACGGCGATCGCCGCAGGATCGTGCGGCCGAGCCGTCGCTGAAGCGCAGGGCGCTGCGGATAAGACGCTGCGGATCCTGGACGCGATCGGCAACCTTCCGCTGACGGAGCTGGGTTTCGAACTCTATACCAAGGAGCACCCAGACTCGTTCAGCCGCTTGAAGTTCGACGAGTCGCCGGCGACCAAGATCGCAGACCTCGTCGAGAAAGGGGCCCAGGTGCCCGGGCTGCTCCCCGACATCGTCCTGGTCGGGGCCGATCGGATGGTCGAAGGGGCGCACAACGGATCGTGGCAGCAGCTGATGCCGACATACGCGTCGCGCCTGCCGGATCTTCGCGCCCGCTATAGTCCCGCCGCTTGGAACATGCAGTCCTACGCCGACGGGCGCGGGCTCTTACTCTCCTACGTCGTCAGCGGGCCGGTGCTCGTTCATTCATCGTCGAGCACGCTCCCGACGAGACTGAAACCGGCGGAGTTGCTGGCTTGGCTGCGGACCAATCCAGGTCGGTTCCGATATGCGCGCCCGACGACGTCGCTGTCGGGCCGCGATTTTCTCATGTCGCTGCCCTACATGTTGGGTGATGCCGGGCCAACGGATCCGATCAAGGGCTGGGAGCGGACCTGGTCGTTCCTGGCGGAACTCGGCGCCCACGTCGAGGACTATCCGCTCTCGGTCCGACCGCTGATCGCGGGCCTCGAGGCGCGGTCCATCGACGTGATCGCCTGCACGTTCGGCGAGATCTTCTCGGCGCGGACGACCGCGAAATCCCCCTTGAGGATCGGCGCTTTCGACGATGGCTGCTGGATCAACGACGCGCAGTACGCGGTCATCCCCAAGCAGGTTCCACCCGAGAGAACTCAGGCGATCGTCGACGTGTTGGCGTTCATGCTCAGCCCGAAGGCGCAGGCGTTCGCGCTTCGCCAGGGGAGTTCCTTTCCCGCAGCGGCCATCGCCGACGTCCCTGCCGACCTGGTGGAACCATGGACACCCGACAACACCAGAGCCGCCGACGAGAAGGAGTTCGCCTCCCTGACGCAGGGCGGCCGCTTCGTGCCGTCGTTGTTCGGCCCCGCGCTGACCTATGCGCTGGCCCGGTGGGACCGGCAGATACGCCTCAAAGCCGGATGAGGTCGTTCCCGGTCGTCAGGCCGGGACCGGAGCCAATGCCGAGGCCATGTGACGGCCGATCCGGTCGGCATTGGCCATGATCGTCAAGGTGCAGTGTTTCGACGGCAGACTGGACAGCGCGGCGCCGTCCACGACGAAGAGGCCGTCGCAGCCCGTCACCTCTCCGAATGTCGAGCAGGAGAGCGGTCCGGCCGCACCCATCGGGATGGTTCCCGCATAATGCGCGTCGGCGCCGGCTTCGGAGACGGTGAACGATCCGGGCACCGGCCAGGCACCGAGCGCCCGCATCGAACGGGACAGTTTCGCGTAGGCCTGACGGAACGTCTGCCGGGCTCTGTCCGAGATGCGGCCGCTGATCTCGACGCGGTCGCGGCCGACCCGCATCGTATTGTCGCTCGCGCTGCCGGGAAGGTAGATGGTCGACAGCAGCAGTGCCGGCGCCAGCGCCCGGCTCACCCGCAGCGCGGTCGGGCGGCTGAGCGGGATCCGGCTCGCGACCTCGGTGATCGGCAGCGTGTCGCCGCCATAGATCGCACCCCCGACCGGCTCGCTTGCCTCGACCGGCATCTCCCAGCGGAGTTGCGCCAGGCTGAAACTGCGCTCCGGCAACGCGCTGCCCACCAGCGAAGGCTGCAGGAACGCTGCGGCGGCAACCGGGTTGGTCAGGAGCTTGACGTCCTTGTCCCACAGGCCGAGCCGCCCGACGACGAGCGACGTCGTCGCCACGGTCCCCGCCGCCATCACGACCCGGCGCGCCCGGATGGTCTCACCACTCTCGAGCACGATGGAATGACCGGCACCGTCCTGCACGACCGCACTCACCCGCGCCTGGCTGCGATAGGTGAAGTTCGGGTCGGTCCTCAACTCGGGTATCTCGTAGGCGCTGCTGTAGATGCTCTTGTGCGCGCAGCCCCACAGACACAGGCCGCACGACGCGCAGCCCTGGCGCTCCCCGCGATCCTCCATCAGCACGGCATTGGTGGCGCGTTCGAGCAGGAGGGGGCCGGACCCTTTTTGCTGGAAGCGGTCGATCAACCGCTTCGCCGCCCGGGTGAGCGGCGGTCCTTCGATCTCCGTGCCAGGACCACTCATGCCGATCCGCGCCATGACGCGGCGATAGGATGGCAGCAGATCATCCAGCGAGAACGGAAACTGCGCCAGATCGGCCGCGTCGAACCGGGGCGTCATACCGCCCCAGATCGAGGAGAGCCCGCCGCGCTGAAGGCTGCCGAACGCGTGGAACGCGTCGGTGTCCAATCGTTGCGCGGCCTGGAAGTCCTGCAGCACGTAATGCGCCAGCGGCGTGTTCAGCTTCGGCGACAAGTCGCCGCCGGAGATGAGGCCTGCCAGGCCCGACCCGAACCGCACCCGCCAGCGCTCAGGGGCGCGGCGGAACTCTCCGATCGTGCCGGTCGGCGCGGCCGGTGGCGCATGGTCCCCGCCGGCGTCGATCATGAGGACCCTCACGCCGGCCTCGAGCAGCGGCCGGGCGACGCTGACGCCGGCCGGGCCGCTGCCGATGACGACGACTTCCGCCATGGAGTCGAGGGCCATGCTCATCGCCCGAGCAGATGCCGGACGAGCCGCACGGGCATGATCATCGCGTCGATGGCGACGTGCCCCAGCAACCCGGTCATCCGGCGTGCGGTGCCGCTGCCGGCCATGTGCTCGCTGGCCGGGTCGGCATCCGCGAGCGACGCCGCCAGCGCCAACCGCCGCCCCGCCTCGGATTTCGTCCGGAGCGGTTCGCCGAACCGCACGAGGGCCGGCATCCGCTTGGAAAGTTTGGACATCGGCAAAGGGCTGTGCGCACCCGTCAGGCCGAGCGCCCGAACGTAGCGGCGGATGAGCGCCGGATTGGGCTGTCGTCCAAGCGCGTAGTGGAGCAGCGTTCGGCCTTCGGCGAGCAACAGCCGCCGGTTCTCGCGTTCGCCGCGCAGCCCGTCCTCGAGCGATCGGACGTCGAGGCCGAGTTCGGCAAGTTGGGCCGCGCACTCCATGTTGCGGGTCCCCGCCAGACCGAGCACACGCTCGCGGTCGATGGTCGGCCCGACCGGGATGCGCGCACTGACGTCGCAGGCGAGCAGCGCCAGCCGCAGCGGGATCGGCACGATCGGCAGACGCTTGCCGTGCAGTTCGCGCGCGAGCGTCTGCAGGACGACACCGAACCGCACCGGCTTCGGGCCAGCCAGCCCGACCCACCCCGTCTGAGCCCCATCCGCGAGTTTCAGCAGGCCCATGCAGACTTCATCCAGATGGATGGGTTGGACCTCACGCCACGGATCGATCATCGGCAGCACTGGCGCCAGCTTGGTCAGCTTGGATAACAGCCCGTATTGCGCGTCCTTCGGTCCGCCGTAGACGAGCCCGACCCGGGCCGCCACGTCGCCGGGCGCCTGCAGCAGCTGTTCGATCCGCCATTTGAGCCGGCCATAGACGTTGGCGGCATCCTCGCGCGCCGACTGCGACGAGACGAACACGAAGCGCTCGATGCCGAGGGCGCGCGCGCTTTCCAGGAGCGCCCGCGTTCCCGCCAGGTTCGAACGCGGGTCCTCGCCATCCTCGGAGGTGTCGCGCCAATTATGCGCCAGGTGGATCACGGCATGCTCTGCCGGCGCCACACCCGCGCTCATCGCCTCGGCGGGCACACCGTCCCCCAAGGACCAGGCAATCTCGCGCGTCGCGGCGCCGGGCTTCGGGGCGCGCGACAGCAGCACCACTTCACGGCCGTCTTGTAGAAGTATTTCGACGAGGCGCTTGCCGATATAGCCAGTGGCGCCGGTTAAAATCAGGACCCGCTTGGTTGTCGGCATTGAAGAGATCGCAGGCTCCGGAGTTGTGCCGTCGAACAGCACGCGGTAAGAGGCAGGAATTGCATAATGGGTAGGCGCGACTGTGGCAAGCAAACTGCCCCGATTGATCGCCCGCTGGTGGCCTTTAGTTGCGATTTTCGCTCTCGCCGTCGCCGGCTATTTGAGCGGGCTCTATCGTTATGTCAGCATCGCCAAGTTGATCGAGCAACAACAGGCGCTCCGCACCCTTGTTGCCGCTCATCCCGTCACGGCAGCATTCGGCTTCGTCACCCTATACACGATGGTGGTCGCCTGCGCCATTCCGATCGGGCTCGTGCTGAGCACCGGCGCGGGCCTGATGTTCGGCACCATACTTGGCGGCTTGTACGCCCTGCTGGCGATCACCTTCGGGTCGACGCTCCTGTTCCTGGCCGCCCGCTCGGCGCTGCGCCCCTACGCCGAACGGCTCGCGCGGCGGATCCTCGGCCGCGAGATGCCCGTCCTGGAAGGCGACGGCTTCTCCTACATGCTGGCGATCCGGCTCATTCCGTTCACGCCGTTCTGGGTGGTCAACATCGCGGCCGCGATGACGGACATCCGGCTGCGCTCGTATGCCGCGGCGACGTTTCTGGGCATCGCGCCGATCACGTTCATCCTGGCCGCCACGGGTGCCGGCGTCGGCGATACCATGGCGGGGGGTCAGCCGCCCGAGGCGAACCTGCTGCTGCGGTGGCAGATCGTCGGCCCGTTGTTGTTGCTGGCGGTGGCGTCACTGGCGCCGCTCGCCGTCAAGCGCTGGCGTCGTCGCCCGCGGGTCGAGATGACTGACGGACGCTCGTGATCCACATCAGGGTGCCGAGCACGGCGAGCCAGACGAACCGGCTCTGATAACGGTCGTACACGCCGGACAGGCCGCCCGTCACCGCGGCGTTGACGATCAGGGCGACGAGCACGGCGCCAAGCAGCCCGGAGAGCAGGCTTCGGCGGCGCCATTCGAGCGCGCACGCCACCACCAGGATGGCGAGCGACAGGTACCCCGTCGCCCGGTGCAGCAGTTGGAGATCATCGCCGACGAGGGGCAGGAAGCGTTGCTGACGGGCCGCGGTGAAGCGAGCCACTTCGGCCGGCGGGAACACGGCCTTCCATGCGTCCAGGGCGGCCGGCTTGGGTTTGAGTAGCCAGTCTCCCGACGCGATCGCGAAGAACTGCTCGACCATCCGCGTGGATGAGGCGGCCAGCATGGCGCCGGGCTCAGCCTTCAGCGTGTGCGACAGGATCGGCCCGGCCTGGGCGCCGACGACCGCATAGCCACCAGCCCGGTTGACCGTCCCGTCCTCGCCGAACAGGAAATCCTCGAAGTTATCCGGGAAGTGACCGACCTGCTCGCACAAGGTCCAGTTCGGCTGCGGGCACTCCCGCTCCAGCGTGCGCAGGCCCGGCCCCTCGAGGATGCTGCGCGCGAGCGGAAAGATCGATCCGTACGGCGAGAAGGAGGCGTGCCCAAGGAAGACCGTGTTGGCAGCGACGACGAGCGCGATCGCGATCGCCGGAGCGGTGAACGCCCGGGCGACGTCCGGACCGCGCGGTCTACGGGCGAGGCGCCACCGATAGCAGAGCAGGACGAGGTTGATGACGCCGAGGACGGGGATGAAGCTTTGGTGAAACGTGGCCAGCATGGCCGAGGTGAGCACCAGTAGGAGTTGGAACGCGGGAGAGAGACGCTCCGGCCGCAGCATCAGGCAGGCGCAGAGGAGGACGATCAACGCGCCGAACACGTCGGGCATGAGTTGCGAGGCGAACCATGGCAAGGAGGTCGCAGCTGACAGGACCACGAGGACAACGAGACGAAAGCGCGCCCGCGCGAACGGCACGAACGATGTGAGCGTCAACTGGATGACCGAGGCGGCCAGCGCGGCTTGCGCGATCACGACGGGCCACGCCGTCTGTTTCAGGTGCAGCGGCAACATCGCCAGACCGTAGAAGAACGGCCGCGCCCAGCTGACGTGCAGGGACGCGCCGTCCAGCAGATAGACGCCGGAGTCGCCGAAGATCAGCGGGTAACCATTGAAGATGGCGGGCCAAAGCAAGGCTGCGGCCAGCAACGCGACGAAGGAGGCGGTCTTCATCATCGTTTATCGACGCAGGCCCATCTAGGGCCTGGACAGCCCGCCGACACGGTCACGCCTCCCGTAGAGGGCGAGGAACGAGACCATCGCCGCGAACGGCAGCAACCAGATGACGCGCGCGCCGAAGCGGCCGAACACGCCGACCGCCACTCCGGTCACGCACCCGTTCACGATCACCGCGATCACGACGACCGCCACGAGTGCGACCATGAGGAGGTTTTTTCGGGCCAGGGCCTTGGCCGTGAGCGGAACCATCGCGACGACGGATAGGATGACGACGATCTCGTCGATCAGGTTGATCGGCCTCAGATGGTCGGCGTCGAGCTTGCCTTGGCTCTGGAGCGTGCCCTCGTAGCCGGCCGCGACATAAGGGTAGCTTTCGGCGAATGCATCGGCGAGGCTACCGCCTCGGCCGTCCGGCAGGTCACTCAGTTGCGCGACCTCCGTGGAGAAGGTCGCCACTTGGAGACCGGCCTCCTTGATAGCGGCGCCGATCGTCTCGCGCGGGAACATCAGCGCGGAACCGAGGACGATCTTGGATCCTTCGGCGCGGATCTGCTTGGACTTTCCGAGCGCGCGGTAGGGGCTGTAGGTGCGGAACATGAAGTCTTCGACATCATGCGGGATGAGATCCAAGTGCCCGCACAGGGCAAACTTCGCGGTCGGACACTCCGTTTCCAGGAAACGCTTGCCTTCGCCGTCGACCAGGACATGCGCCAGCAGATACGGCGGCGCATAAGGCGGCCCGGCGAAGTTGCCCCAGAACTTCCACGATACAAAGGATGTCAGGCCCAGCGACAGGACGAGGCTCGCCGCAAGGACCAGCGGCTTCGAGCGCAGCGTCGTCAGCCGGGTGACGAGCCTCAGTCCCAATGCAACGACGAACAGCGCGAGCCCGACGGGAACGAAGGAGACGTGGACGACGAGGGATCCCGACGCAAGCAGGAAGAAGTAGACCCGTTCCCATCGCGACAGCTCTGCGTAGCAGAACGCGAGCAGGAAGAAGGACAGGATCAGCATACCGCCGAAAATGTCAGGCATCACCGTAGAGACGTACCAGGGCAACGACGTCAGCGCGCAGAGGAGGCCGATGAAGAGGAGGAATTTCGGCCAGGTCAGGTCGACCTTGGTGACTCGCAGCACCGTCGAGATCAGATGCGCGATGAGCAGGCCCTGGACGAAGATCACGGGCCACAGGCTTCGCTCCAAGTGAAGCGGCTCGATCGCCACGCCATACATCGGCGGATGACTGCCGCCCGGCCAGAGCCGCCTGACGATCTGCTGTCCGTCGCCGAGGTAGTCGAGCAGATCCGAGAAGATCAGCGGATACCCGTTGATGATCGCCGGCAGGCAGAGGATGAGTGCGCCCGCGACGTTGCGACAGGTCTGCGCGACGAACCCGGTCGACGGGCTCGTCACGGCCGAGCGCGTGTTCGGTTCGCTGGACATGACCGTGCCGTTCATCGCGTGCCTCGCCTCAGGTCAGTGTCGGATTGGGCTGATCGGCGATGAAGGAGGCCGAGGAATACGGCACCTCTTTCTTCTTCGGCGAGGCGGAGATGCCCAGCAGCGTCAGGAAGAAGGAGCTGTAGATCAGTTGCATGCCGAGCAGGATGCCGGTCGCGGACGGGATCACGATCCGCATCGTCGCATCCGGCGATAGCTGCCCGAAGCCCTGCGAGTTCCAGGTGCCGAGCGCGTAGATTCCCAGCGCGAAGCCGATCAGAAGGACCACGACGCCAGTGATGAGGCCGCGCTCGAGTGTGACCTGCTGGAGCGTCACGTCGAACGCCGGGTCGGGCGGAACGATTCCTTCCCGCTGGCCGTAGATCTTCGCGAAGACCCAGAACAGCATCGACTGTAGACCAATGACCGTGATGATCGAGCTGTAGACCAGCGTGTGGATGTCGAACGACACACCGAACAACACGGTCGGTTTCGGCAGCAAGATGACGGTCGACAGCAATCCGAGACAGAAGAGGGCAAAGCCAGGGTAGAGGAACAGGCTGCGAGGGCTGAACAGCAGTAGGAACCGTAGATGGCGCCAGCCATCGCGCCAGCTGCGCAAGTGAGGCGGGCGGCTGCGCCCATCGGGGGATAAAATCGTCGGCACTTCGGTGATGCGCAGTTTGTGGATGGTCGCCTTGACGACCATCTCGCTCGCGAACTCCATCCCGGGCGCCTGCAGATCGAGGCCGAGGATGGCCTGCTTGTCGAAGCCGCGCAGGCCGCAATGGAAGTCGCCGCACGGGCTGCGGAAGAAGATGCGGCCGACCGCGGTCAGGACCGGGTTGCCGAGATAGCGGTGCAGCTTCGGCATGGCGCCGGGGACGATCCCGCCGCGGAACCGATTGCCCATCACCAGCTGCCAGCCTGCCCGGAGCTTCTCGACAAACGGCTCGAGCTTGCCGAAATCGTAGCTGTCGTCGCTGTCCGCCATGATGACGTAGCGGCCGTGAGCGGCTTGGATCCCGCCGCGCAGCGCGCTGCCATAGCCGCGCGTGTCGATCGGCACGACCCTGGCGCCCAGCTCCGTCGCGATCCGCTGCGAACCGTCCGTGCTTCCGTTGTCGGCGATCAGGACTTCGCCGTCTATGCCGGTCCGCTCCATGAAGGACAGGGCCTTCTTAATGCACGTGGCCAGGGTCTCGGCCTCGTTGAGGCACGGCATAAGGATCGTAAGCTCCACGCCAAAACTCCTACGTCTAATCAAATTTGGGATTGTTGAACGACGTATAACCGGCGGGTGTGAATAGAACAAGTTGGTTGCCGCCAGCACCGCGGCGGAGCGCCAACTCGCCACTCTTACGCCAATACAGGCTCACGTCCTATACGACGGCAACCAATCATGTCGAAACGATACGGACGATGACTTCAGGCAATTGTTGAACTAACACTCTCAAACACGGCAAAACCATGACCGTGATCGTCGAGTGATGGTCTGCGCGTTCGAACTCGAGCGCCGGATTGCCGCGCCGAGGCGCACCCTCAATGTCCTCAAACGTTCAAAGAAACTTCGCGTGATCCATCACGTTCAACAATCACGTTTGGCACTGCAGCTGAGCGGATATCGCTCTTATCGGAAAGGTTCGCCCATGCGTCTCGCATCCATCGTCACCGGCTCACTGCTTCTCGTCAGCCTGGCCGCTTGCTCTGGCTTTTCCGGCACCACGGCAACTGGTGCGACCCCGGCCGGCGCTGCTTCCACCGCGCGTGGCTCGTCGGCTCAGATGCCGCAATCGGCCAACAGCCTGCCGGCTGGCGCGGCCGTCTCGGCTCCGGTCGTCGGCACGACCGGCAACGTCGGCCGGACGTCCTACTAACTAAAAGGGGCGGCGCGGGTAAATCCCGCGCCGCCCCTCTCGACCGTCAGCCGAGATGGTTGACGTTTAGGCCTGGCGGTTGGCGCCGCTCTTCTGGGCCATCGCCTTGACCTCGTCCATCGCCTCGGTGAAGCGATGGTTTAGCATGCTAAGCGCTTCGCCGTTCGATCGTTGAATCAGGTCGGCCAGTTCACGCATGTGGGCGACGGCCTTCTCGTAGCCCTGCTTGACCAGTTCCGCCTGACGGGCGGCCCGCGCCTGCGGACTCTCCGTGGTGGTCAACTCGCGGATGGTCTCGGTCATCTCCTGCATGGTCTGCTGGACGATCTCCATGTGCCGCTTGGCGACCGTCTGCGCGCCTTCGAGGGCGACGCGGTTGGCCGAGGCCAGCGTCTCCATGTTCCGGCGGTGGGCCGACAGGAAGCCCTCCATGTCCGGCATCATCGGGAATTTCATCTCGCCGAACATGCGGGTGAACTCGGCCATGCCGGCCATACCGGCCTCCGCGCCCTTGCGGCCCATCTCCTGCGTGTTGCGCGCCATGCTGTCCATCGCCTGGCGCGAGGTCTCGACGGCCTTCTGGCTCATGGCCTGACCGGCATCTTGTGCCTTGCGCGTCATATCCTGCATGGCCTGATTGCCACGCTCCATGTTCTGTGCTGCCTGTTCGGCCATCTTGTTGCCCGCGTTACCCGGCTTGTTGTCGGTCTCGTCTGCCATGACACCCTCCTGATTTCCGATCAGCTTCGCCTATAGTCTCGAAGCTCAATCTCGCGAGTTGGCTACTCTCACACTACGATCGGGCCGTCATCAGGAAAATCGCCGATCAGCGGCACTGGCCTAGTCGACGCTGGATCCATCACCGGGTCGACCGGCACGATGTCGTCGTAGACCGGATCGGGCCTCCGGCCCGGCAGGCTGCGCTCGGCCTGCAACGCCCGGTCCAACCCTCGGTCGACGGCGGCCATGGTGCCCGACAGGTCGAGGCTGTCATCCTGTTCCCAGGTGCGGAGCGCATAAAGCCACAGGGCCAGCAGCCCATGCACGCGCACCGTTCCGGTAATCCCGCTGGCCGGCACGCCGGCGCCCTCGAGCAACCACTTCATACTGCGCAACGTGCTGCCATAGAGGAGCAGCGACGTCGCCGGGTCGGTGCGAATGGCGCTGAGCAGGGCCAGAACGCCGTCACGATGGACCTGCAGCGCTTCGAACCGGTTCATCAGGATGTCGAACAGCCGCTCCCGCGGCGTCCCGCTCGGCACGCCGGACAGGGCGGCGCCGTCGATCTCGGCGCCGAACCGCATCAGCACGGCAGCCCGATTGGGGAACCGGCGACGCAAGCGCGCCAGATCCAGCCCGGCGTCCTGCCCGGCTTCCACGAGGTTAACGTCCTGCCAGCCCCGCAGCGCGGCCTGCTCGAAGACGGCCTTTACTGCGGCGCGATCGAATTCGGCGTCGTCCATGATCAACTCCCCAACTCGCGAGACCGCGCCGTCGCAGCCTCGATCGCACGCGACACGGGTCCTGGCCATTCCTCCATCAGGACGGCCAGCGCGCGCTGCGTCGTGCCACCTGGGCTCGTCACCGCGATGCGCAAGTCCGCCGCGTCCTGCTCGCTGGCTGCCAGCAGCGCGCCGGATCCGCTCACCGTGATGCGGGCGAGGCGGCGCGCGAGCGGCTGAGGGATGCCCTGCTCGACGGCCGCTTTCTCCATCAGTTCCGCCAACAGGAAGACATAGGCCGGTCCGCCGCCGGAAACTGCGGTGACCGGGTCGATCAACGCCTCGTCGTCGACCCACTCGACCACACCGATCGCCTCGAGCAAAGCATGGCAGAGATCGCGCTGGTGAGGCGAAACGCCGGGCCCCGCGCAGGCGACCGTGATGCCCTGACGCACTGCGGCGGGCGTGTTCGGCATCGCGCGCACCACCGCATGGTTGTGACCGACCATGGCGTCAATCGCGCCGACGGTCTTACCCGCCATGATGGACAGCACGACGGCATCGCCGAAGCGATGGGCCACGCTGGGGATCGCCTCGGCCGCGACCTGCGGCTTGACGGCGAGAACGACCGCCTGCGGGCGGAACCCGGCGGGGATGTCGGCCGCCGAACGGACCCTCTCGACCCCGCCGACCATACCGTGCTCGGTGGCCGGATCGATCACGACGCAATGGGAGAGGCCCCGCTCGCGCCACCCCGCCAGCATCGCCCCGCCCATCTTGCCGCTGCCGATCAACAGGATCGGCGGCAAGGCATCGATCATGCCTCGCCTACACACTCCAGCATCGCGGCCTGCAGCGCCTCGGCCGGCGCCTTGCCACCCCAGAGCACAAACTGGAAAGCCGGATAGAACCGCTCGCACTCGGTGATCGCGATGTCGACCATGTCCTCGAGGCTCTCGGCCGACGCGCCCGGCGCCCCGCGTAGCAAGACGGAGTGCCGGAACAGCGGCATGCCATCATCGCTGTCCATGCCGAAATGCCCGATCCAGAGGCGCTCGTTGGCCAGCGCCAGCAACTCGTAGAGCGCCGTGCGCCGCTTCTCCGGCACCTTGAGGTCGAACGCACAGGTGAAGTGCATGGCGCTGATCTCCTGCGACCAGCAGAAATGCAGCCCGTAATCGCACCACTTGCCCGGCGCCTCGGCCGCCATCTCGGATTCGGTGCGACGGTCGAACGCCCACTCGTTGGCACTGACGAGTTGCTCGACGATGTCCAGGGGGTTTGCCGCGTTCTCGGCGGCGTAGCTGGTTGCAGACATGCAAGGTCTCCCTGGAGATGAGGCAGGCCGGAGTGAAGTCGGGCGGCAGCCACGACTCGTCGCGTGCGTAGAGTAACGGTCCATTCGCTGCCGCAGCAAGTCGCCGCGGATCACGACGGACTTACGTCACGACGGCGAGCCTTCGGCCAAGTCGTCGCCGGGCCGCGGCGGGATCGGGTCGGCGGGCAGCACCGGCGCGGACGCGGCCGGCATGCTGGCCTGCGTCGCAACCGTCGCGGCCAGCTTGGCCTCCAGTGCCGTCACGCGCAGTTCCATCGCCACCTGCGCAGCGCGGGCATTGGCGGCCATCTCTTGGACCGCCTCGAGATCCTCGCGCCGCACCAGGTCCAGCTTGCGAATCATCTCCTCGGCACGCGCCTTCATCGTGCTCTCGGCTTCCTCGCGCAAACCGGCCAAGGCCGACATCGCGCCACCCGCCACACCGGCGAGGTCGTCGAAGAATCTGGGTCGCTCGGTCATGCTGATCTCCTAGTCGTCATCACAGATGGAATTCTCCAGGCACTATGTCAGCCCGCCTCACGCTCCTATAAGTCGAATCGAGCATTCCCGGATTGACCACAGCCCCATGATCCCCGTCCTCCTGTATCCCGGCTTCGACCCCGTGCTCGTCCAGATCGGGCCGCTGGCGATCCGTTGGTATGCGCTGGCGTATATCGTCTCGCTCGTGCTCGGCTGGCTGATCGTGCGTCGGTTCGCAAAACTGTCACCCGAGGTCGCTACCGAGACGCAGGTGGACGATTTCCTGACCTGGGCGACGCTCGGCGTCGTGCTCGGCGGACGGCTTGGCTACATTCTGTTCTACCAGCCCGGCCATTACCTCTCCCATCCGCTCGATGCGCTGATGGTCTGGCAAGGCGGCATGAGCTTTCACGGCGGTGCGCTCGGCGTGACGATCGCGCTGGTGCTGTTCTGCCGCAAGCACGGCATCCCGCTGCTGGGCTTTGCCGACCGCATCGCCGCCATCGTGCCGATGGGCCTCGGCATCGGGCGGATCGCAAACTTCATCAACGGCGAGCTCTGGGGCCGCGAGGCGCCGGACTGGCTGCCCTGGGCGATGCAGCCGACGCCGCTCTCGGTCGCGGTGCATCCGAGCCAGCTCTACGAGGCTTTCATGGAAGGCTTCGTGCTGCTCACCATCATGCTGATCCTCGTTCAGCAGCCCGGCATCCGCGCCCGCTTCGGCACGCTGACCGGCGTGTTCCTCGTCGGCTATGGTTGCGCCCGCATCATCGGCGAGATGTTCCGCGAGCCCGACGCCTTCCTCGGCTTCCTCTGGGAAGGTATCACCATGGGGCAGGTGCTCAGCGTGCCGATGATCCTGGCCGGGATCTACCTCATCGTCCGCGCCAAGCCGCACCCGTCCTACGTGCCGACGCCGGCGCCCCGCCGCCGCCGCTCGGCAGCCGCCCGCTAGCGACGGCATGGAGCGGCTCGACGCATTCATGCGGCGCTGTAATGCGCTGTACTATGCGACGCACGATCCGTTCCGCGATTTCACGACCGCGCCCGAGATCTCCCAGGTGTTCGGCGAGCTGCTCGGCGCCTGGGCGGCGGTGCAGTGGGAGGCGATGGGCCGGCCGGCCCGGGTGATCCTGGCCGAACTCGGCCCCGGCCGCGGCACGCTGATGCAGGATGCGCTGCGGACGGTGCGGGCGGTCTCGCCCGATTTCGCCGCGGCGATCTCGCTGCACCTGGTCGAGACCTCGCCGCGGTTGCGCGCCATCCAGGCGGACCGACTGGCCGCGACCTGGCAAGACGACGTCACGTCGTTGCCGCCGGGTCCGCTGATCCTGCTGGCCAACGAGTTCTTCGATGCGCTGCCGATCCGCCAATTCGTTCGTCGAGGCGCGGAATGGTCCGAGCGCTGGGTCGATGGGTGCCGGCTGGTCGAGCGGCCCGGCGCCACGCGCCTCGAAAAGGCGCCCGAGGGCACGGTGCTCGAGATCTGCGAAGCGGGCGAGTCGACGATGGCCGCCATCGCCGCCCGCATCGCGTCCGACGGCGGGGCGGCAATCTGCCTCGATTACGGCGCGGCCGAGGGGGGCGGCGACACGCTGCAGGCGATCCGCAATGCCCGCCAGGCCGACCCGTTCGCCGCACCCGGCAAGGCTGACCTGACCGCGCATGTCGACTTCGCCGCCCTCGCCGGCGTGGCGGCAGCGTGTGGCGTGGCCGTTCATGGACCGATCCCGCAGGGCATGTTCCTGGCCCGGCTCGGCCTGCATCAACGCTCCTACCGCCTGGCGCGGCAGCAGCAACCCGCGCGCGCCGGCGCCTTACTCGCGGCCGCCGACCGCCTGTCCGAACCGGTCCACATGGGCCGGCTGTTCAAGGCGATGGCGCTGACCCACTCCAGCCTGCCGGTCCCGGCCGGGTTCACAGCCGAGGGCTGACGCATGACACCAGACCGTCTCAAGAGCCCCGTGCTCACCGTCCGCCACGGCTTCTTCACCCGGCGCGGCGGCGTCAGCACCGGCCCGTTCGCCAGCCTCAACTGCAGCACCTCCAGCGCCGACGACCCGGCCCACGTCGCCGCCAACCGCGCGGGCGTCGCCGCCTCGCTCGGCGCGACGCACCTGCTCGGCGCCAGCCAGGTGCATGGCATCGAGGTCGCCACCGTCACCGAACCGTGGCCCACCGGGCAGGGTCCGCGGGCCGACGCGCTGGTGACCGCCCGCCCCGGCATCGCGCTCGGCATCGTCACCGCGGACTGCACGCCGGTGCTGCTGTCCGATGCCGAGGCCGGGATCATCGGCGCCGTCCATGCCGGCTGGCGCGGGGCGTTGGCCGGGGTTCTGGAAGCGACGGTCGACGCCATGCGGGCGCTGGGCGCCAGCCGGATCGCCGCCGCGATCGGCCCGTGCATCCGGCAGCCGAGCTACGAGGTTCGCGCCGACCTGCGCGACGCCGTCCTGGCCCGCGACCCGGCCGATGCACGCTTCTTCGCCAATGGACGGCCTGGGCACTGGCAGTTCGACCTTGCCGGCTACTGCGCCGCGCGGCTCGCTGGCCTGGATGAGGTCGATACGATCGACGCCGACACCGCCGCCGAGCCGGAGCGCTTCTTTAGCCATCGCCGCCGCACCCTCGAGGCGAGCGGGCCCATCGGGCACCAGATCAGCGCGATCGTGCTTTAGTACGCCAACATAGCCAACATATAGGTCATGCTATAGCCCCGCCGCCATGCGCGCTTTCCTGTTCGTTGCCCTCCTCCTTCTCTCCGGCTGCGGGGGGCTGCCGCAGCCTTTCTTCGGCAATCCCGGGCGGGAAGGCGCCTTGCTCGCCGCACCGCCCCCTGCCCGGCTCGCGGTGCCTCCGCCGGCGCAGTCGCTGCTCACGGATGCCGGCAGCCAACTCTGGGCGCAGATGACCGCCACCGCGCTGGCCGACATTGCCCTGCCAGCCACTTATGGCCCGGCGCATCAGGGCGACTGGAGCCTCGTGCTATCCGCCACGATGCGTGGGCAGGACGTGATCCCCGCATATGAAGTGCTGGACGGGGCCGGCGCGTCGCAGGGTATCAGCCAGGGTGCCGCTGTGCCCGCGTCCACCTGGTCCACCGCCGATGCACCGACCCTGCAGGCGACGGCGGCGCAGGCGACACCCGGTATCGACGCGCTGCTGACCCGCATCCAGGCGGCCCGGCTGCATGCGGACCCGACCAGCTTGCAGAACCGGCCGGCACGCGTTTACGTGGCCGACATCACCGGCGCGCCCGGCGACGGCGACCGCAGCCTGGGCGCGCAGATCCGGCTCAAGCTCGCCAACTACGGCATCACGGTCCAGGACACGCCGGCGGGCGCGGATTACCGCCTGCGTGGACTGGTGGCGACGTCGCCGGGCTCCGCGGGGCAGCTGAAGGTGGAGCTGCAGTGGATCGTGGATGACTCGCGCGGCGAGCGGGGCAAGGTCGTGCAGTTGAACGAGGTGCCGGCCGGGTCGCTGGACCGCTTCTGGGGCGACGTCGCGGTGGTAGCGGCCGATCAGGCAGCGGGCGGGATCAAGGACGTGTTGTTCAACGCAGCGGGTCCGCGGGTCGGCGCGGAGACGCCTGCGAAAAAATGACGTTGGGGTGACATTGACATCCCAAGTTGCTACACCCCGGCCAGCCAGTCCGCGCAGCGACTGAGCCAGCCAGCGCAGCGACCAAGGAAGACTACATCCATGAAGATCGTTGCCTGCAACAGCAACCGCCCGCTGGCGGAGGCGGTCGGCCAGGTGCTCGGCCTGCCGCTGGCCAATGCCTCGATCCGCCGTTTTTCCGACAACGAGGTCTTTGTCGAGATCCACGAAAACGTCCGCGGCGAGGATGTCTTCGTCATTCAGAGTACATCCTTTCCAGCCAACGACAATCTGATGGAGCTGCTGATCACGCTCGACGCGCTGCGCCGCGCCTCGGCCCGGCGTATCACCGCCGTGATCCCCTATTTTGGCTATGCCCGGCAGGACCGTAAGGTCGGCCCGCGCACCCCGATCAGTGCGAAACTGGTCGCCAATCTCATCACCGAGGCCGGCGCCAACCGCGTGCTGACGATGGACCTGCACTCCGGGCAGATCCAAGGCTTCTTCGACATCCCGGTTGACAATCTCTATGCCGAGCCGCTGTTCAGCCGCGACATCCACGACCGCTTCGGCGACCGCGACTTGATGATCGTCTCGCCCGATGTCGGCGGCGTCGCCCGCGCGCGCACCATCGCGTCCCGCCTCAACGTCGACCTCGCGATCATCGACAAGCGGCGCGAGCGCGCCGGGGTTTCCGAGGTGATGAACGTCATCGGCGACGTTCGCGGCAAGGCCTGCGTCCTGATCGATGACATCGTCGACAGCGGCGGTACCCTCGTCAACGCGGCCAACGCGCTCAAGGGACATGGTGCCTCGTCGGTCGATATCTACGTCACCCATGGCGTGCTGTCTGGTCAGGCGGTGCCGAAGATCGAGGCGTCGGCGATCGGCAGCTTGACTATGACCGACAGCATCATGCCGACGGAAACCGCGCGCGAGGCGTCGACCATCCGCGTATTGACGATCGCACCGATCCTCGCCGAGGCGATGCAGCGCATCTCCGACGAGACGTCGGTCAGCTCGCTGTTCGATTGAGCGGAGCATGAGCATGAAGCTGACCCGGCAGGCCTTCTGGTATCTGCGTCACGGCCAGACCGACTGGAACGCGCAGAACCTGGCGCAGGGACGCACCGACATCCCGCTCAACGCGATCGGGCTGGCGCAGGCGGACGCAGCAGCCAAGCTGCTGGCCCATCGCGGCATCCGGACCATCGTCGCCTCGCCGCTCATCCGTGCCAAGGTGACGGCCGAGGCGGCTGCGGCCGTGATTGGGCGACCCATCCAGTTCGACCCGGAGCTGCAGGAGGTCTCGTTTGGCGATCACGAGGCCAAGCCGATGCTGGCGGATTGGTTCGACGACTGGGTAGCCGAGAAATACACCCCGGTCGGGGGCGAGTCGTTCGCCGATCTGCGGACGCGGGCCGTGACCGCGGTCAATCGGGCGCTGACACAGGAATCGCCGGTGCTGATCGTCGCGCACGGGGCGGTGTTCCGGGCGCTGCGGTCCGCCATGGGGCTCGAGCCGGGCGTCCGGCTAGCCAATGGCACGCCCTTCTTCTGCGAACCGAACGCCCATGACGATTCATGGACGCCCATTTCCGTGACCGACACGGCGCCTTAACTTAAAGTTTCCGTTTGTATGGCAGAAACAACTGAGCCTTGTTGAAACGCTCGGAATAGGTTTATCGCGCCCTCATGAGAATATCCGTGTTTGGTATCGGCTACGTCGGCGCGGTGTCGTGCGGCTGTCTTGCATCGACGGGGCACGACGTCGTCGGCGTCGACGTCTCGGCCGACAAGGTCGATATGCTGGCCCGCGGCCAGTCGCCGATCGTCGAGGATGAGATCGACACACTGATCGCCGAGGCGGTCGCCCGGGGCACGCTGCGCGCCACGATGGATGTCGTCGGCGCGGTGCGCGATACCGAGGTGTCGTTCATCTCGGTCGGCACCCCGAGCGGGCCGGATGGCAGCGTCAGCCTGCACGCCGTCGATGAGGTGATCGCCACGATCGGCACCGCGCTGCGGGACAAGCCCGGCACCCACGTCATCGTCATGCGCTCGACCGTGCCGCCCGGCACCGCGGAGGATCGGGTAATCCCCGCACTGGAACGTCATTCGGGCAAGCGGCATGGCGAGGGATTCCGCTACTACTCCAATCCCGAATTCCTGCGCGAGGGCAGCTCCGTCAAAGATTTCCGTGCACCGCCCTATACGTTGATTGGCGCCGCGCCGGGCGACGACGCGGATGCCGTTCGCGAGATCTACAAGAGCGTCAGTGGCGACGTCCATGTCGCACCGTTCCGGGTCGCGGAATCGGTCAAGATGCTCGCCAATGCCTATCACGCGGTCAAGCTGGCGTTCGCCAACGAGGGTGGTGCGATCCTAGCCGCGCTTGGGGTGGATGCGCGGGCGGCCTACAAATTGTTCTGTGAAGACAAGGTGCTGAACGTCTCGGCCGCCTACCTGACGCCGGGCTTCGCCTTCGGCGGCTCGTGCCTGCCCAAGGACATGCGCAGCCTGCTGGCGTTGGCGGACCACGCCCATGTGCCGGCGCCGTTCCTCAAGAGCGTGCTGCCGAGCAATCAAACCCTGATCGAGGCGACGTTCGAGGCGATCGCGAAGCATGGTCGCCAGCGGGTCGCCCTGTTCGGCCTGGCATTCAAGCAGGGCACCGACGATCTGCGCGAAAGCCCGTTCGTGGTGCTGGCAGAGAAATTGATCGGCAAAGGCTACGACGTCAGCATCTTCGACCGCTCGGTGCAGATCGCGCGCCTAACCGGCAGCAACCGGACGTATATCGAGCGCGAGATACCACATCTCGAGCGCCTGCTCGCTGCCGAGCCCGGCGACGCGCTCGCCGGGGCGAAGCTCGTCGTCGTCGGCCACATCGCCAAGGCGGACCGGCCGGCCATGCTCGCCGCGCTTGACGGGCAGCACGTGCTCGACCTCGGCGGCATCCCCGAACTGCGCGATCACCCAGGCATTACGTATCAAGGCCTGTGCTGGTGATGCAGAAACGGCTGCTGGTTCTTTCCCCACGTTTTCTTTTCCCACTCGATCAAGGCGGACGCATCCGCACCGCCAACACGCTGCGCCACATGAAGGGCGGCGCATTCGAGATCACGTTGCTCTCCCCGGCGCCGCCGGATGCCGACCGATGGGCGGCGGAGACGGCGCGCTTGTGCGACCGCTTCGTGTCCTGGCCGGAGACGACGATGTCGACGCCGCGCAAGGTCGTCGCCCTGGCCGGCGCCGTACCGGTCGCGGTGGCCACGGACGGTTCCGCGCGGGGCCGGGCGGTGGTTGCGGCTGAGTTGGCCAAGGGCGCCGACGCAATCCTGGTCGATTTTCCGCACGCGGCGATCCTGCTGCCGCCCAAGCTCGACATTCCCGCCATCATCTTCACCCATAACGTCGAGGCGGAGATCTTCGCGCGGCATGCGGAGGTGACGCAAAGCCCGATGCGCCGGGTCTGGCGCGACCAGGCCCGCAAGATGCGCAAATTCGAGGGCGAGGCGATCGCGCGCTGCGATAAGGTGATCGCGGTATCCGAACGCGACGCGCGGGCGCTCGAAGCGCTCTACGGGTTGAGCGGCGTCGAACCGATCGAGACCGGGGTCGATACCGACTTCTACGCCTACAATGCCCCGGTTGCCGCGCCGGTCAACGGTGGAACCGTGGTGTTTACCGGCTCGATGGACTCGCGATCCAACATCGACGGCATCGAGTTCCTGATGGGCGAGATCTGGCCAAAATTGCTCGAGCGGCGCCCCAAGGCCCGCGCGATCATCGCAGGCCGCAACCCGCCGGAGCGACTGACCGAGGCGGCGGCGACGCGTGGTTTCGATTGGACGTTTACCGGATTCGTGGACGACGTGCGACCGTTCGTCGAAAGTGGGCACGTCTATGCCATCCCGCTGCGGGTCGGCTCCGGGACTCGCATCAAGGTGTTCGAGGCGATGGCCATGGGTTGCCCGGTTGTCTCGACCGCACTCGGCGTCGAAGGTCTCGACGTGACCAACGAGGAAAATTACCTCGCAGCCGATACTGCCGAGTACTTCGCCGCTGCGCTGGATCGCATCCTCGGCGATCCGGCGCTCCAGCAGCGCCTCTCGACCGCTGCCCGCACGCTGGTGACGACGCGCTTCGGCTGGCCGGTCGTCACCAAACGCTTCGAGCAAATCTGCCTGTCGGCGCTGGCCTGAGGCGCGCTTACTGCGCCTTGGGCTGTTGCATACCGCTGACCTTGTCCATCAACGATCCAGCGGCGGCGACGCAGGCCTGCACATTCTCCATCGCCGGACACTTGATGTCCATCTCGGCGTCGCCACGGCGGAAGCGGAAGAACGCGGCCCCGTCGCGCTCAGGACGGTGATGATGCATCATGCCCCAACGCTCGTGCCGTTGCTCGGCCCCAGCACCAGACCCAGCCTCGGGCCCACCGGGAGGCGGCATCTGCGCCATCGCGGCTCCGCTGCCGGCAACCAGGACGATGCCAGCGGCGGCCAACAAATACTTCCTCATGTGTTCGATCTCCCCGCGAAGCACTCTTCGCCGCGATACTACGAGCCCGCTCGGGCGCGGCCCACGTCGACGTCCGGAGTGGCCAGCCCCCGAGAATACTCGGCAGGAGTTGCCCTTGGGCGTCCATTCGGTTACAGCACCGACCGCGCTGGCACCCCTGGAGGCCGGCGCTTTTTGTGTTCAGGAGCAACCCATGGCCAATGTTACAACGATCGAGGCCGAGGCGCGCGAGCGAGCCGGTAAGGGGGCGGCACGCGCAACTCGACGGGCGGGAATGGTTCCCGCCGTTATCTACGGCGCCAAAGAGACGCCGACCATCTGCCAGCTGGATCCGCGCATCATCATGCGCGAACTGCATCGTGGCGGCTGGCGCTCGCGCCCCTACCAACTCAGCGTCGACGGTGCCAACACCGTGCGCGCGCTCATGCGCGAGGTGCAGCTGCATCCCGTGACCGACAAGCCGATCCATGTCGACTTCCAGCGGCTCGCCGCCGGCGAGAAGATCCGCATCGCGGTTAGCCTGCATTTCGAGGGTGAGGCCGTCTCCCCTGGGATCAAGCGCGGCGGCCTGCTTAACGTCGTCCGTCCCGCGATCGAGGTGCTGGCCGACCCGGAGACGGTGCCGGAATACTTCACGGTCGACATCACCCAGCTCGACATCAACACGTCGATCCACTGGTCCGACCTCAAGGGCACCGACGGCGTCCAGCCGGTCGGCATCACTGACGAGACGACGCTGGCCACCATCACCCCGCCGGTGAAGGCTGCCGAAGTCGCGACCGATGCCACTGCCGCGGCTGCACCGGCCAAGGGCGGCAGCAAGGCGCCGGCCAAGCCCAAGAAGTAAGTTCGTCAGCGGCGGAACCGATGTTGCTTTGGGTCGGGCTGGGCAATCCCGAGCCCGGCATGCTGCGTCAGCGGCATAATATCGGCTTCATGGCCGTCGATCGGATCGCGCAGCGCCACGGGTTCAGCCCGTGGCGCCAGCGGTTCAAGGGCCTGATCGCCGAAGGGACCCTTGGCGGCGAGAAGATCCTCGCCCTTAAGCCGCTCACCTACATGAACGCGTCCGGCGATAGCGTCCAAGCGGCCACGGCCTTCTTCAAGATTCCGCCGGCGGACATTACCGCCTTCCACGACGAACTGGACCTTATCCCCGGCAAGGTCCGCGTGAAATTCGGCGGCGGTGCGGCCGGGCATAACGGGCTGCGCAGCATGGACCGCTGCCTCAATACACCCGATTATTGGCGCATCCGCCTCGGCATCGGCCATCCCGGTCACAAGGACCGCGTGACGGGGCATGTCCTGGGCGATTTCGCCAAGGTCGATCAGGCATGGCTTGCCGGCTTACTGGATGCAGTGGCCGACGAGGCGCCGTTACTGGTCGGCCGCAAGCCGGAAGAATTCATGAGCCGGATCGCATTGGCGACCGAAGGGATCAAGTAGATGGGCTTCAACTGCGGCATCGTCGGCCTGCCGAACGTCGGCAAATCGACCCTCTTCAACGCGTTGACCGCGACGGTCGCCGCACAGGCGGCGAACTATCCATTCTGCACCATCGAGCCGAACGTCGGCCGGGTCGCGGTGCCGGATCCTCGGCTCGAGGCGCTGGCTCGCATCGGTAAATCCAAGCAGATCGTGCCGACAAGCCTCGAATTCGTCGACATCGCCGGGCTGGTGCGCGGGGCATCAAAGGGTGAGGGCCTGGGCAACCAGTTCCTCGCCAACATCCGCGAGGTCGACGCCATCATCCACGTGCTGCGCTGCTTCGAGGATCCGGACGTCACCCATGTCGAGGGCAGCATCGATCCGTTGCGGGACGCCGAGACGGTGGAGACCGAGCTGATGCTGGCCGATCTCGACAGCCTCGAGCGGCGCCTGCCGGCGTTGGTGAAGAAGGCGCGCGGCAACGACCGGGAAGCGCAGGCGATGGTCGCGCTGATGGAGCCGATCGTGACCGCGTTGCAGGCCGGGTTGCCGGCGCGCACGGCGATCCCGGCCAATCAGGTAGAAGCAGCCAAACAGCTGCAACTGATGACCAGCAAGCCGGTGCTCTACGTCTGCAACGTCGAGGAGAGCGCCGCGGCAACGGGCAACGCGCAATCCGCCCGGGTGGCCGAGCGTGCAGCAGCCGAGGGCGCCGGCACCATCATCGTCTCGGCCGCCATCGAGGCCGAGGTGGCTCAGCTCGTCGAGGACGAACGGGCCGAGTTCCTCGACGGGCTCGGGCTACACGATAGCGGGCTCGACCGGGTGATCCGCGCCGGCTACGCGCTGCTCGGCCTGGCGACCTATTTCACCGTCGGTCCCAAGGAGACGCGGGCCTGGACCATCACCGCCGGGACCAAGGCGCCGCAGGCCGCGGCGGTGATCCACAACGATTTCGAGCGTGGCTTCATCGCCTGCGAGACCATCGGCTACGCGGATTACGTCGCGCAAGGCGGCGAGGCCGGCGCGAAAGAAGCTGGCAAGATGCGCGTGGAAGGCCGCGAGTACGTGGTGCGTGACGGTGACGTGTTGCTGTTCCGCTTCAATGTGTGACCGTTACGGAACCTAGGTGCCGGGCCGTGGTTTACCTCTCGCGCGTCGTTTTGCATGGAGAGCACTATGGGTATGGGCATTATCGCTTGGATCATTCTGGGTGTCGTAGCCGGCTTCATCGCTAGCAAGATCGTCAATAAAGCCGGTGAAGGCTTCATCGTCGACCTGATCCTCGGCATCATCGGTTCGGTCGTCGGCGGTTTCTTGTTCAATACGTTCGGTTTCGCTGGAACGACCGGTTTCAACTTCTACAGCCTGTTCGTCGCCGTTGTCGGTGCAGTCGTCGTGCTGTGGATCTACCACGCCATCGTGGGCCGTCGGTCGACGCTCTAATCAACGCGTACGACGGTTCTTAGGAGAGAGTCATGGGTCTGCTCGATACCATCATCGGAAGCGTCCTCGGCGGCAACAATCCCAACCAGGGCGCTCTGGGCTCGATCCTCGGATCGGTCTTGTCGAGCCAGGGCGGCGTGGGCGGGTTGGTGCAGAAGATGAACCAGGCCGGTTTAGGCGACGTCGTCAGTTCGTGGGTCGGCCATGGTAGCAATCAGAGCGTCGACCCGGGCCAGCTTGGCCAGGTGCTCGGCCACGATCAGGTTGACCAGTGGTCGCAACAGACTGGCATGTCGCACGACACGATCCTGTCGGAGCTGTCCAGGGTCTTGCCGCATGCGGTCGACCAGATGACCCCAGGCGGGAATATCCCATCCGACGGCCAGTCGCCGTCGCCGTTTGATGCGCCGGGCCTCGAGCTAAAGGCCTAGCTCTCCAACTCGACGCTGAGACGTCGGAGTTCGGCCGTGTGGGCGTTGGTCACACGGCCGGCTCGAAGGTCGTCGGCATCGACGATCTCCACGATCTGGCCCGCCTGCATTACTGCGATCGTCGGGCAAAGATGCGCAGTCACCGCCAGGTTATGACTGACCAGCACGAAAGTGAGCCGGCGCTGCTGCTGGATATCTTTCAGCAGGTTCAGGATCTCAGCCTGGACGGAGACGTCGAGTGCGCTGGTCGGCTCGTCCAGCAAGAGCACCTCCGGTTCCGACATCAGCGCGCGGGCAATGGCGACACGCTGGCGTTGGCCGCCGGAGAGCTGGTGGGGGAATCGGAACCGTGCGCTCGACGGGAGCGCTACGTCGGACAATGCGCGGGCGATTCGGGCATCCCGATCTCCCATCCCGTGTACCATCAGAGGCTCGCTGAGGGCACGGTCAACCGTTTGACGCGGATGCAACGATCCGTAGGGATCCTGGAACACCATTTGGACGCGCCGAAAGAAGTCCCGTCCGCGCCTGCGCTCCAACTGCGTCCCGCCGATGGCCATGTGGCCGGACCAGTTCGGGTTCAGACCCGAAACGGCGCGCAGGATGGTGCTCTTGCCAGAGCCGCTCTCGCCGACCAGCCCTAGGCTGCCGCCGTCCGGCACCGTGAAAGACACGCCGCGAACTACCTCGTTAGCTCCGAACCGGACGCGCAGGTCGCTGACGTCGATCATGAGTTCATCCAGGCCGGGTCGCGTTGCAGGGTCGGAAGCCGCGCGGCCGGATGGGTGAGTGACGGCATGCAGGAGAGCAGGCCGCGTGTGTAGGGGTGCTGCGCCTGGTGGAGATCGCCGGCCTTCAGTTCCTCGACGACGCGGCCGGCATACATCACCGCGATCCGGTCGCAGAAATGGCCGACTAAGGGCAGGTCGTGGCTGATCAGCATGAGCCCCATGCCCCGTCGGCTGACGAGATCCTCGATCAGGCGCAGGATCTCGGCCTGCACGGTGGCGTCGAGCGCGCTGGTGGGTTCGTCGGCGATCAGCAGTTCAGGGTCGGGCGCCAGCATGGTGGCGATCATCACGCGCTGGCCCATGCCGCCAGAGAGCTCGTGCGGATAGCTGGCAGCGACGCGGGCGGGATCGCGGATGCGGACCTGGTCGAGCAGCTCGGTCGCGGCCTGCAACGAGACCCGGCGACTGCCGCCTTTATGAGCGCGCCAGGCTTCGGCGATCTGCTCGCCGGCGGTCATGACCGGGTTGAGCGAGTATTTCGGGTCTTGCAGGATCAGCCCGGCGCGGCGGCCGCGGATCTTGCGCATCTGCCGCTCGGATGCGGCGCGGACGTCGATGCCGTCGAAGGACAGGCGATCCGCCTCGATAATCGCGTGACCCGGCAGCAGCTTGAGCAGCGAGCGCGCGGTGAGCGATTTGCCGGACCCGCTTTCGCCGACGATGCCGAGCTTTTCCTTGCCGAGCGTCATCGAGACACCGCGGACGGCATCGACCGGGCCGGAGGGCGTCGGGAACGCGACGCGCAGGTTCTGGATGTCGACGAGCATCTAACCCCCCTGCTTCGGGTCGAGCACGTCGCGCAGGCCATCGCCGAGAAGATTGAAGGCGAGGCTGGCAAGGAAGATGGCGATGCCGGGGATGGTCGGCACCCACCATTGCTCGAGGATGAAACGGCGCGCCGTGGCGATCATGGTGCCCCATTCCGGCGCCGGCGGCTGCGCGCCCATGCCCAGGAAGCCGAGGCCGGCGACGGTGAGGATGATGCTGCTCATGTCGAGCGTCACGCGGACGATCAGGCTGGGCAGGCAGAGCGGGGCGATGTGCCGCAACACAATCCGCCCGCCAGACGCGCCGGTGATGCGCACGGCGGCTACGAAGTCCGCACCGCGCAGGCCTAGCGTCTCCGCGCGCGCCAGGCGGGCATAGGGCGGCCAGGCGGTGAGCGCGATGGCGGCGATGGCGCTGGTGACGCCGGGCCGGAGCGCGGCGACGAAGGCGAGCGCCAGCACCAGACGGGGAAAAGCGAGGAACACGTCGGTGATCCGCATCAGCAGGCGGTCCCACACGCCACCGGCATATCCAGCGATGCAGCCGATCGCCAAGCCGAAAGGCGCGACGAGGATCACGATGGCGACGACCATGCCGAGCGTGACCCGGCCGCCGAAGAGAATGCGCGAGTAGATGTCGCGGCCGAGTTCGTCGGTGCCGAGCCAATGCCGCGCCGAGGGGCGGGCAAGGCGGTTGGCAAGGTCCTGTACGCCCGGGTCCTGGTTGGTCAGCAGCGGTGCGGCGAGCGAGACGACGATGAGGAACAGCGCGACGATCAGCCCTGCCATCGCCAGCGGGTTGGAGCGGAACTGCAGCCACAGGCGGTAGCGCCGGCCCCAGGCGGCCTGGCTGCGCGAGGCGGGGGTCTCGGTCAGGAGCCAGTCACGGGAGGAGGCGCTCATCGGACTCTCGGGTCGAGCGCCCTATACATCAGGTCGGCGAACAGGTTCAGGATCACGTAGCTCAGCCCCACGACCAGCGTTGCGCCGAGCACGGCGTTCATGTCGGCATTCAGCAGGCTGCCAGTGAGGTATTGGCCGAGGCCGGGCCAGCTGAAAATCGTCTCCGTCAGCACCGCCCCTTCCAACAGCCCGGCATAAGTGAGTGCCAGCACAGTGATGAGGCGGACCAGGATGTTGCCGAAGCCGTGGCGCCAGATGATCGTCGTTGCCGAGAGGCCCTTGGCGCGCGCGGTCACGATGTATTCGCCGCGCAGGCTGTCGAGCATGAAGGCGCGGGTCATGCGGGCGATGTAGGCCATGTTGAACGCTGCCAGCACCAGCGCCGGCAGCGCGAGGTGGTTGATGGCGTCGCGCAGTGCGTCCCAGTCCTGGGCCAGCGCCGCATCGATCAGCAGCACGCCCGTTACCTGGGGCACCATGTCCTGATACAGCACGTCCTGCCGGCCCGGCCCGGGCGCCCAGCCGAGGGTGGCGTAGAAGATCAGCAGCGCGAGCAGCGCCAGGACGAAGACCGGGATCGAGTGCCCGGACAGGCAGACGACGCGAATGAGCTGGTCGACCCACTTCCCCTGCCGCACCGCCGCGTAGACCCCGAGCGGGACGCCGACGAGCGTGGCGAGGATCAGCGCGACGCTCGAGAGTTCGAGCGTGGCGGGGAAGAAGCGGGCGATGTCGGTGGTGACCGAGTTGCTGGTCATCACGGAGCGGCCGAGATTGCCCTGCGCCAGCTCGACGACGTAGTGCACGAATTGCTGCGGCAGCGGTTGGTCGAGCCCCATCTCGTGCCGCGTGCGCTCGACCACGTCCTGCGGCGCGCGGTCGCCGACGACGGCGAGGACCGGGTCGATGGGCACGACTCGGCCGATTAGGAAGGTGATCAGCACGAGGCCGAACAGCGTGATGGGGATGCTCGCCAGGGTGGCGGCGAGCGATCGGAAGCGGTTCAAGCTTTGGCGATGTCCACGTAGCTGGTGCTGTCCGAGAGCGGCCCGATCTCGAGCCCGGTCACGCCCTTGCGCGACGCGGCGATCTCGACCTGCTGCAGCAGGATCGCGAACGGGCCAGATTCCTGCAGGTCGCCTTGAAGGCGCTCATAAGCGCGGACACGCCTGTCGGCGTCCTGCTCGCGAACGGCGGCAATGGCGCGCTCGGTCAGCTCCTTGTTCTGCCAGGTGGAGCGCCAGGCGAGTGTGCGATCCTTGGCATCGTCGCCGTTGTCGACGTTCTCGCAGAAGGTCTGTGCGTTGCTGTTGGGATCCATATAGTCGGAGCTCCAACGCGACAGGGCGAGTTCGTGCTTGCGGGCGCGGGTCTTGGTGATGACCTGGCGGAACTCGGCCGGCAGAATGTTCAGCTTGATGCCGATCGCGGCGAAATCGGCCTGCAGCGCCTGGGCGATGTCGGCATAGGGCGAGACGTTCTGGCAATCGAGCGTGATCTCGAAACCGTTCTCGAGGCCGGCTTCCTTCATCAGCGCCTTGGCCTTCTCGACGTTCTTGCTGAACGGGAGGTCGGTCAACGCGCCCGGCAGACCCTTTGGCAGGAAGGCCTGCTGCTCGACGAAGATATTCGGCGTGATGTTGGTGGCGATGGCCTTGTAGTCGATCGCCCACTTGATGGCCTGGCGAACCTGCGGCTTGGCCAGGTTCGCGTTGGTCTGGTTCATCGCCAGGAACAGGACGCTCGCCTTGGACGCCTTGATGGTGCTGAAGCTGGGATTGGCTTCGATCGTCTTGATCTGTTCGGGGCTGAGATTGCGGGCGATGTCGATGTCGCCCTTCTGCAGCGCGAGGAATTGCGCGCTCGAATCCGGACGGTGCAGGATCAGCACGCGCTTGGCCTTGGGCGCGTGCGCGGCGTTCGGATTGGCGTCGAGTGCCACGGACTCGCTCGCCCGCCAGGCGCGCAGCGTGAACGGGCCGGAGCCGGCGCTATTGGTCTTCAGCCAGGCATTGCCCATGTCGCCGGCCGTTTCGTGCGACATCACCGTCTTCTTGTCGACGATGCAGCCCACGTTGGCCGACAGACAATAGAACAGGAAGGTCGGTGCGAATTTCTCCGTGAGCTTCATGACGACGGTCTGCGGGTCCGGCGCGGTGATGCGCTCGGCGATGTTGTCCTTGGTGAAGCCGAGCTGGCTGATGATGAAGGCGGGCGCCTTATTCAGCGTGACGGCGCGGGTCAGGCTGAAGACGACGTCCTCGGCGGTGACCGGGTTGCCGGAGGCGAACTTGCGGCCGGTGACGAGATGGAATGTGGTGGTCAGGCCATCGCTCGACGTCTCCCACTTCTCGGCAAGCTCCGGCATGAGCTTGGTCGGGTCCTTGAGGTCCGGATGGATCAGCTTCTCATAGATGTTGCCGGTGACCTCGTTGCTGCTGAACTCGAAGCTCTCCTGCGGATCGAGGCTGATGATGTCATCGATCTGGAGCGCCATGATCACGACGTCCTTCGGCGTCTCCGCAGCGGCCGGGCTGAAGGCGGAGGTGCCGAGCAACGGGCCTATGGCGGCGGCGCCGAGCAGAGTGCGGCGGTTCAGCATCGATATTTCCTTGGCAGCCATGCGTTCACGATACCCGCGCGAACGCGTGGGTCAAAGCACGGACTACCCAGGGTCCCAAATTTTCGCCAATGTGCAGGAATGTCGATTTCAAATGCGGGGCCACTCGCGCACATCCGGGTGCTCGATCTGTCCCGGGTTCTCGCCGGGCCGTGGGCGGGTCAACTGCTCGGCGACTACGGCGCCGACGTGATCAAGGTCGAACGGCCCGGCACCGGCGACGATACGCGGGGCTGGGGACCGCCCTACGTCAAGAATGCCGACGGCAGCGACGGGCCAGACGCGGCTTATTACCTCTGCGCCAACCGCAATAAACGCTCCATTACCATCGACTTCACCCAGCCGGAAGGCCAACGCCTGGTCCGGGAACTCGCCGCCGGATGCGACGTGGTGATCGAGAACTTCAAGCTCGGCGGGCTCGCGGCCTACGGGCTCGATTATGCCGGGCTGAGCGCGGTGCATCCCGGGCTGATCTACTGCTCCATCACCGGCTTCGGCCAGACCGGCCCTTACGCGCCGCGCGCCGGTTACGACTTCCTGATCCAGGGCATGGGCGGCCTGATGAGCATCACCGGGCGACGCGACGGGGAGCCCGGCGCCGGGCCGCAAAAAGCCGGTGTGGCGCTGACGGACGTGCTGACCGGGCTGTATGCCACCACGGCGATCCTGGCCGCGCTGGCGCACCGCGACCGCACCGGGGTCGGCCAGCACATCGACCTGGCGCTGCTCGACGTCGGCATCGCGAGCCTGGCGAATCAGCCGATGAACTACCTCGCTTCCGGCGTGGCGCCGCAGCGGATGGGCAACGCGCACCCGAACGTGGTGCCATACCAAGATTTCCCGACCGCGGATGGCGACGTCATCATCGCGGTTGGCAATGACGGGCAGTTCGGCCGGCTCTGTGCCGCGCTTGGCCTTCCGGCGCTGGCGACGGACCCGCGCTACGTCGGCAACGCCGCCCGCATCGTCAATCGCGACACGCTGATCCCGCAACTGGCCGCCGCCACCCGCACGAAGACGACGGCGGAGTGGGTCAACCTGTTCGAGACCAAGGGCGTGCCGTGCGGCCCGATCAACTCGCTCGACCAGGTGTTCGCGGACCCGCACGTGCAGGCGCGCGGGATGCAGCAGCCGATGGACCGCGACGGCGCGCCAGTCCAGCTCGTCGCCAACCCGGTGCGCCTGTCGGAGACGCCGGTCACCTACCGTTTGGCCCCGCCGGCGCTCGGGCGGGACACGCGGGACGTGCTCAGCGAGCGGCTGGGCCTCTCCGCCGAGGCGATCGATAAATTGTCAGCGCAGGGCGTCGTGTAACACCGACGACTCCGCTCTGATCCAAGGAGGCTCACCATGGACCTGATCACCATCATCGCCGGCCCGTTCACCTTCCGCGCCCGCTTCGAGGACGCGCTGGCGCCGAAAACCTGCGCGCGCTTCCGAGCGCTGCTGCCCTATGACGAGCGGATCATCCACGTCCGCTGGAGCGGCGAAGGCTGCTGGATCCCGCTCGGCGACCTCGACCTCGGCCTCGGCTACGAGAACAACACCAGCTTCCCGGCGCCCGGCCAGATCATCCTGTATCCCGGCGGCGTCAGCGAGACGGAAATCCTGCTCGCCTACGGCCCGGTCTGCTTCGCCAGCAAGGCGGGCCAACTTTCCGGCAACCATTTCCTTACCATCGTCGACGGGCTGGAGCAGCTGCAGCCGCTTGGCAAGATGACGCTCTGGCAAGGCGCCCAGCCGATCCGCTTCGGCGGCTGAAGGGTACGGCATGCCCGCCGCCGGACTCGAACCGGCAAGCCCTGTCACGGACGTCGGATTTTAAGCTCGATTGGGTGCGCGGCTCCATATGTTCCGGGGCGTTGTTCCCTAATGTTTTGAGTGAGTTGCTGATTGTTTGGGATGAGCGCGGCCTGTTTCCGATCGAGGGTCCAGTCGGCACAGCCAAGCGGTGATGCGGGCGTTGGCGTCATCATGGGCGCGCTGTCGTTTTTGAGGATGGCAAGGAGACATCCGCGAGTTGTTCAAGGCTGGCATAGCGGACCATGCGACGCTTTCCGATGGTGACAGTCTCGACGCGGCCAGGTGGGAGAGCGCGGCGGAGGGCATTTCGCCGGGATACTCCGGGTGGTGGCACTAGCCCACATCTGGCCCACCCGGATGATCCAGTAACTCATTGATAATGCGTGCTGGCCCACCGGCCCACCAATCCCATCAATTACAAGTACAAGACCTTAATTGGTTCCTGGGCCGCCGCCCAGGACCTTCCCTTGGTGGAGGTGGGCCAGTGGGCCAGCCAGCAATCCAGGGTCCTTGAGAGGAACGGTGGGCCACTGGTCCACCGTTCCTTTGGATCAGTTCTCGCTGCGGTCGTCGGTGATCGATCCCCTCACCACGTAGCAGTGATGCTTGGTCTCGCCATGACGCACACTACCCCGGTATTTGTTGGCCGGCTTACCGTCGAGCAGGCCGGCGTCGTGCAAAACCTTTGCCGCCGCTTGCTGTCCCATGGGCGCGGCTACTTCCTTGAACGCGCTGGACAGAAAGCAGAACTCGCCGTCGCGGATGTAACCTGACTGTGCGCCATAGATGCGGTCGCGACGATCCTCGTTCACGTCGAGGTCGAGGAACTGCGCCCGGTGAGTCTCGCAGTGGGCGCGCACTCGCTCGATTAGGTCCAGCACCTCCTTGCTCCGATCGCTTGCGCCGCGTTCGGCAAGCCAGTCCCGAAAGCAACGCAAGCTGGCGTCGCGTGCGCTGCCGGGGTCGAGCAGTAACAGGTCGAGCGTGATGCCGAGTTCGCCCGCTGCGGCGACCAAGGCAAACTTGCGGGCTACGCGTTCGATCTGCCCATCCACCTGCCCTTGACGTGCCACAGCCAGGAATGACGCAATATCGTCCCGGATCATGTCACGCACCGGGGCCTCGTCATCGTCGGTCTGGCGCAACATCGCCAGCTTAGTAAGCCACTCCCGTCCGGCGGTGCCATGCATTTCCTGACAGTTGCGCACGATGCTGCCTGCAAACTCGGCGGCTGGCAGTCCGTGAGTGTGTTCGAACAGGCCTTTGCCTGCACCGGGGTCCGCCGGGATGTTGATCATTCGCACGTCCACCCCGCCCGCCGTGTGCCGCTTGCCGGTCGTGCGAATGGCGTCGCCTGCGGTGTGTTCGCCGGTCGAGAGCACACTCAGTCTCCACGACCGGCTCTCACGAGCCGAGCCATCCCGGTTGGCCCGCGCCTTACCGCTACCGTTGCCAAGCATGTAGACGGTGGCTTCGATGATCTTGGGGTCGATTTGCGCCATCTCGTCTAGCACTAACAGACTGTCGCTGTGCTCGGCGGCCACGCTTTCCAGAGCGTTATCCGTAGCTCTCCATGACCGCACCTGGTCGGTCGGGAGGGGAGCCCCCCAAACGCTCGCGGCGAGTGTGGCGGCGGTGCTCTTGCCGGTGCTCGATGCGCCGACCAGATGGAAACCAGCGAACGACTCATCGGCAAGATCGAGAACGGGACCAGTCAGAGCGACGCTGAGGGCGAAGATCAGGCGGCTGTTGCCGGGCGCGGTGTCAGCAACCATTTGCTGCCAAGCTACCAACGTCCCGGCCTGCCGGTTACGGCCTTGCACTGGCAGCGCGTAGGTGGCCTCCTTGTTGCCGAACACGCTGCCGTCCGCCAACAAGAACGATCCTTTGCCCTGCCATCCCGCCTGCTTGTAGGCGGTCCGATAGCAAGTGGTGTTGTTGGCAATGTCAGCGAACAGCCCCTTCAGCAATGGGCCGATCTGCGAACCAAGCTCGACCCGAAGGTTCTTGTCGGTGAGTTCAACCAGGAGCCGCTTGGCGTCGTCGTAGATGAGCGCGTCGAGCATGGTGTGCCGCTGCATAATGCCGCGACGATCCGCGAACTCGATCAGCGTGCCAGGCTTCTCGTTGTGCTGATCCACGATACGGCTGATCACCTGGAATGATCCGCATAAGGGGATGGGCTCCGAGGCCGTATCGGTTTCGGACTTAGGTCTGGGAAGGTAGCAGATCATTCCATGACGACGCGTGTAGCCGGGCGGCAGAGCACCCTCGGCGTCGCCCTGAGTTAGTTCCAGCAATTCGGTCGGGGTCATGCCGCCACTCCCTCGCCGCGCTGCGCCTGCCGCTTGTTAATGGCCGCGTTGATCATCTTTTGCAGCCAGTCGGCGTCGAGGTATCGAGCGATGTCGCTGCGGTTCGGGCTACGCGGGGCGGCTGCCACCACGCGCTGAATGATGCTGATCACCTTGGCGTCGATGCGCGCCGCGCCGCGTTCGGTGAGGTCGGTGTAGCGCCAGATTGCATCCCGGATCGGACCGTAGAAGCGGCGCTTACCGTCGCCAACGTGGCAGAGCGGGTCGGCCCACGTCCCGGTCGTAGGTGCATACTTGGCAGCCTGCTGTTCGAGGGCAGCCTGTTTCGGCGTGAGCGTCGGCAGCGTGACGGTCGTGTTCAAACCATGTCGCCAGCCGCTGCGAGCGGGCAAGGGATCGTGGCCGTCGATCAAGACCGGTGTGGCGACGTAGTGAGGCTGCACGGCGCTGTAAGGTGCGTGGTCCACGCCGGGCATTGTCGCCATCACGTATCGGCGCAGGCGATCATTGGTTTCAGCCTGATCGAGCCAGAACCAGAGGTGGGCTTTGGCCGTGTCGTTATATTGTAGGCCGCACGACGACGACCACTGAAACCAGCAATCGGCCTCGTGGAACGGTTCGGAGCAGAGGTCGCGGATCATGGTATCGATGATCACCTCATGATCAGCGGGATCGGCAAGCGCCAGGTGTGCCGGGATCGCCCAATCGTCCACGTCGATCATCAGCCATTGGTGCGCAGTCTCGCGCAGGCTCGGTTGATCGCCCGGCTGCTTGGCGCTCTTGCGGCGATTGCAGAAGCCATCGCCCGCCATGATCGCCTCAGCGGTCTCAGTCAGGCCGCCTCTTACAATGTAGCCGTCATTGGCAGCGGTGACTTGAATGAGGTCAGCCAGTTCGGCCAGGCCGGTGCAGTCTGTCGAGTACAACCGCACGGTGCTGTGCTCGTCATAGTCGCAGAGCTTAGTCCATTGGTTAGACGATGCGTCGAAGCGGTAGGTCTTGGTGGCCGCCGCACAGATATAGGTGCGGCTCATGCGATCCCAGCGATAAGGCAGGACAGCGGTGATTTCGTCGGTGAATTGGGCGCAAGTATTCTGCGCAGGTTCTGCGGTCATAATTTCTCTCGTCATGTCGCCGGGCTAAATTGCCCGGTGTGGCGCATTCAAATTCTCGCCCATGGCACAGTAGCGGAGAGCAGAACTGATGCTGCGCCAGGACGAGAGATAGACCAGTCAGGGGATCAATCCCGACCGCTGCTCTCCGTGAACTATTTAGCGAAGCCCTCCTGGCCATCTCAATATTCAATTACAATACGAGAGATCGCCTCGATGACGTTTGGGACCGAGACCGACAGCGGCGCGGACAATCCAAGCTGGGCGACATTTGAATTTAGGTTTTCGGGCTTCGACCTCGGTAACCATAGCTCCTGTGACGCCCCGGCCCTTTTGGGAACGCACATCGCTTTACCCTCTCAATTCACCAGATGGATTTCAGCATGAGCGCATTTCAGACCACCCAGCCCACTCCATCCTCCCTGCTGGCGACCGCATCCAGGATCGTGGCAACAAGCGCGCTTGCGCTTGACGGCGACGACCACACCACCACCGTCCAGATCGTGGCCCAGGCGCTCGGCAAGCTCCCACCCGACCAGGTGGACAACTTCGTCATTGGGGGGGCTGACCCGGCGACTGCCGCGCAGATCGTCTATGCGGCGCTCGAAACCGAAGCGTCTGGTGTTGACGATGAGGCCACGGTCGATCCGAGCATGTCGGTGTTGACCGTGGTGACAAATGTCGCGGCACGGCCTGATTTGGACGTGATCCCGACGACGGTGATGCTCTCCATGATCAAGGAGATCATGTTGCCGATAACCGGCCACATGGTCGCGCAGGAGATCAAGCTGGTCGAGATTAGCGCCCGTTTGGCGCGTATCGAGGCGAGCGCGGCGCGGACGATCGGCCTCGGGACCGACATGGCCCTCGCCGGGTGACAAATGAGGGTCGGCAAAGCTTTGCCGACCCTCATCACCATCAACCCCATACCTCGTTGAGCTTGTCGCGTGCTGCCTCGGTCGCGCATCCCACATAGATGAACCACCCCAATGGTTCTGGATGCAGCTTGGACAGCAGTCGGAAATCGCGAGGCGATGCATCAACGAACTTGGTGAATTCCTCCCATTTGGATGGATGCAATGACAGCGCCACCATGTGCGGGTGGCTGTCGCTGATCGGCTCGCCGTGGACGATATCGCGATACCTCATGCCGACCACCGATCAGCCGGATGGCGTGCCACTGTCTCGAAAGTGCAGCCCACGTGGGCGATGACGAACTCGCCGCCGAGATCATCGTGACCGAGCACCTGCGCCTGCGTCTGGTCCCCGACCACACGATCGAACTCGCTCCACCGAGCCGCCTCGATCTCGATGTGGGTGACCATTGGGTAGACCTCGCAGTCCCAAGGCCGGGGGTAGTGCGTGATGTTGGAATTCGGCATCGTCCTGATCCTGATCGCGCGCCCACCATCGAGCGGCGCACAGGTATTTATCGAGACCGGCGCAACGGTCCCTGACACCTAAATACGTCATGCCCATCTCGACGATCCTGCCGCATGCACGCCGGTCCACGCGCGCCGAACTCATCATCGCCGAACGACAGCAGGATGAGGTGATCGCCCGGCTCCGCACCACGGACGAGGACTGTCTCGCCGATCGTCTCGCATGCTGCCGAGACGCCCGGCATCAGCGTCAGCCGGGAGCGTGGCCATGGCGCTGCCGCTCTGCCGGCTGCTGGGCGTGCCGGCGCACCACGGTCCGGGGATGGTGGCGAGGCTTTCTCCAATGGTTCTCCGGCCCTGACACCAGCCTGGTGACCATCAAACTCACCGTTGCCACCGACGTGCTCACCACGATACGGCGCATGCGCAAGGGGCTGCGTGATGTCCGAGATCGTTCAGCGCGAACCAACCCGGCATGGACCGGCGTTGCAATGGCGGGGATGCTCAACGGCGACCACCTGCTGATGGTCGTCCAGCATGCCGGGATCGACCGCGACACGTTGTGGACGGTGCTCGAACGACGATGGCCCGAGGTGATCGTGAGGAAGTTCGAGACGGTCGAGCCACGCTCCGAATTGAGTGTCGAGACAACCGTCCAGCTTGCCATGCAGCATCGTGGCGTTGAGCCTATCCGCGTGGTCATCCCCGCGCAGATGAGGGTGGGCGTGCCGGCAGACGAGTGGGACGAGCCGATGCCGATGACGATCTGAAAGCCAGCTTTCAGCCGCCTGACATCTCACCCTCAACCTCATCCAGAGCCGCCATAAACGCCCGCCCGAACGCATCGGCGGCTTGGTCGAGTTCGGCCTCGGTCTCAGGCTTGCGATACCGGGCGAGGAAGTTCGGATCGAGGATGAGGAAATCGTCGCCATCGTCGTCCACCGGCTCGTCACCGAGTTTGAGCCGAAGCTGGCGATGATCCCGCGCCGGGTCGATGTTCGGCATAGGCGAGGAGCCCAGCCCCGTGCCGCCACACCAGGTGCATAGCTCGGGCTGCTCGCCCACATCGACGCTGCGCAATCCAAGACCCTGGCAAAAACCGCAACTCATATGCTCTTGGCCGCCGAAAAGCTCAGCGATGCGCGATACCTTGGTCATCCGTTCCCCAGCACCTCGACCGGTCCCCAGATTACGGAGCCTGGCCCATGCTGAGACTCAAGCAGTTGCTTGGCATTGAAGATGCCATCGGATTCGATCACGACCTCGGTCGTGCCGAGCGGAAGCTTGATCCGTGCCTTGAAACGTCTGGTCGTCACGTCGGTCTCCTCGTTGTGGATGGGGCAGGCCGTTGCGTTACAGCCTACCAACAGCCAAACACGGATCGACAGACCGTCAATCGAAACGAGCGTCTCCGAGGTGCGCTGTCTGTGCTTTGGCCCACCAAGCCGCCGCCAGCGCGCAGGATAACCAATGGATCAGGCCGCTGCCTCGATCGCAGACCGACCACCTGGCAGGTGCCGGTAGAGCGTCGAGGGCGCGCAGCCAAGTTGGCGGGCCACCTCGGTCGCCGTCATCGTGCCCGACGACAGCATCGCTCGTGCAGCGTGTAGCTTGGCGGCATCGAGCACCGCAGGACGACCACCATGGCGACCTCTGGCCGCAGCGGCCCGGAGACCGGCCCTGGTTCGCTCGCGCAAAAGCTCCAACTCGACCTGCCCCAAAGCGCCCAACACATGAAAGAGGAACCGCCCGCTGACGCTGCCGGTGTCGATCGCCTCGGTCAGCGATCGCAGCGCGATCCCTCGTTGCTGAAGCTGTTCGGCGAACTCGATCAGATGCCGAAGCGAACGCCCAATGCGATCGAGCCGCCAGCAACACACGGTGTCGGCCTCACGCGCGATCTCCAACAGCTTGGCGAGTTCGGGACGATCGGTCCTCGATCCGCTGGCTGTCTCGACGAAGACACGCTCGCACCCCGCTGCCTTGAGGGCGTCGAGTTGCAACGCGTGATCTTGGGATGAATCGGAAATACGGGCGTACCCGAGCAGCATGCAGTTCTCCTGAAACTCGTGACACCGACCAGAAGTCGGAAACGAGTTTCAGGATAGGTTAGTCGGAATATCTGTCAGCCGAATTCGTCAGGGTTGGTGTCGATCAACTGCAAGACGTTTATCGGAATCTCGAATACGACCGATTGTGAGGGACTATGGTCAAAGTCGCGAGAAATCGCTCGACACCTGAGGGAGTAAAGCATTGTACGATGCCATCTGGGAAATAGCCGCTATGACCTACCTTACGTGGGATCGCGGACTGTTTGTGAACCCGCAATATCAGATTGGCGAGCAGAAGGTCTGGGAAGCCTCTGCGGATTTCCTTGCCCTGGACTTTGGAACCGGCGAAGCATGGATGGTCGAGGTAACCCGAGCCCCCGCTCGACTGGGCAACAAGATTGCGCAATTCGAGGCGGAATATGCTCCCCGTATCGAGCAGCAATTGATCGACCACAACGTCACATGCTCTCAAGGTAAATGGAAAGTTGGTCTTTGGGTGTTCTGTCCAGCAGGACGGGCTACCGAGAGCGTAATTCAACGAGTGCAAGCAGCGGGCTTACATCGAAGATTTAAGCACACCACGACAGAGGAGACGGTAGCACCCGGCTCGGGCTGGGATTCCCGTTTCCGTTGATGTTACTGGCTTGCACCGTAGACCCGCTCAATACGGCAAACAGGTGCATTACCAGAGTCAGCGCCTGGTCTGTTTCGGATGGTCTCAGGCTGCCAGTGTTCTTTGGATCGTCAACCGATATCTATCAGACCAGGCCGGGGATGGTTCACTTGAGGCATAACTAAAATGGATCAGCAGACCGATCGAGCGTTATCGGGCATCAACCGTCCTTTGACCCTCAATGCCCGAGGTTTTGCAGTTCGGTGGGTCTATTGTCCGCGATGTGAGGGCGGCGCGGAACCGGAAAGGTTAGGCCGGAGTCCGAAGTTCGAACATCATAGCGGGCCGCTGGCCCGCACCCCAATCCAGAAACGTCTTGCTCATCTTGGTGAACGGGCTCTTGCGCCAGTACTTTAGCAGGCCCTCAAAGCCCGCCGTGCGCGCGAGCACCTGCTCCATGGCTTCGGCGAGTTCGGCGTTCGACTTCCACGTGGCATCAGAGGCTGCCGTAGCAGTGCTGCCGCCGCTGTGAACTATCACGGACACAGGGTAGGCCCGCCATGTCGCACAATCATATTCGGTGAACTTGTTTAGATGCAGCAGGCTAACACTGCCGTTCGGGCCGTCGCTCAGCAGTATCGCCAGCGGCCACTCGCCCTTTTCAGTCACGGCGATCAGCGGGTTACCTTGGGCGCGTTGTTCCAGCCAAAACTCAAGGAGCGTCGGACACTCGGGGTTGGCGAGATCAACGTTCTCATCGCCAAAAGACATTAGATCGACATTGCCAAAGTCGAAAGCTGTAGAACTCCCAATCGCAACGCGTAGGTGCGCTTGCCAGGACAGCGGACAAGAGAACAAAGAATTTTTCGCTGCATGATGAAGATTTGCAGTTGCGTTGTTGTCAATCTCGTCAAACGTCCGCTTGATGTACTCGCGAGGGTTGTTTTCCAGATCGGACATATTGTCTCCTAAATTTCAGTTTCTACGAATTGTTGCGTGCTGCCGCACATTGCTACACACGGCGACGTTATTATCGCTGAGCGTCACAAAGCAATTGACATCAGATCAGTTAACTTTGCAACAAGGCAAAGATAATTTGTGATGGCTTGCTGAGTCAACTGGTATTTCGGAAAAACCTTTATCGAAAATCATCGCCTATTTCAGAATATACCTTTGGTTCTACCGAATTTACTATTCTTTGGTAAACCGAGTTAAGATTTAATCTGGTGTAACCGGATTTACTGACGGTATTCGGTAAGGAGATGAGCCCTGACCAGCCTCTACGGCAACGTCCACTTCATGCAAGGAGCGTGGCAATCGATTCAGATGACCTGATTGTTTAAGTCGCTGGACAAAATGCAGAGCCGAGGTAGCCACTTCTTTATGGCACTTCCATTTGAACCCTCCCGGCGTGAGGTTGCGCCGATGCTCGTCACAGTCTGGGGCACGCTAGCGCCCGATGTGGCGTCGATGATCGTCACCAATCCTGACCTTGGGCGGCGTCTTTCGTTAGCGCCTGCATGGGTAATCCACGCCACTGCTGCTTTTATTCAAGCGATGCTGGCCGATGATCAGAGCCCGAGCGAGATCGCCGGCAATATTGCCAACCGGCGTCCGCGCGATCTACTCCTCCACGCTCTACCGAATGCTCATCCCAGGATTATCTCGGCGCTAAAGCGCGTCGGCGACACCGTGCGTGATCTCGACTTCTATCGCCGCCTCAACGAGCTTCTCCATGGCGATGCCTCTAAGGTCGTCATTGAGGCAACCACGATCACGTCCGGCTTGCTGGACGTGGCCGGGATGATCGCAGCAGACCCGGTTCTTTTGGCAGCATACCGTGCGATCGACGAGTCTGACACCGATGCTCGATCACTGGCCGAAGTCCTCCGGTATCTTCGTTCAATGCAGTTAGCCAACAGCATCGAAGCTTTGCCTATTGGTGCAGGCTGGCAAGCCATCGTCCGCCGCTGTCAGGCCGATCTCGCGCATGCAGAGGCACCTCCCGCGCCGTTTGGCGCTCCTGCCGGATGGACCGTGGTGAAAACACTTGGGCAGCTATTTGCGATCGGTGAACGCATGGAAAATTGCGTTGGCGGGCTGAAATTTGGCGGCGATCACCACCTAATCGATTTGATTACTGGTCGGAGTGTTTACATGGCAACGAAAGACGGCCCGCCCGTGCTCGCCGCTATCCGAAATATCGGGCCGAGTATGTGGACCTTTGGTGAAGTCTCAATCCGAGGTAAACGTAAAGAACTTACGGAGGCCCGAGCGTATCTAAGAGATCATTTTGCCATTGAGGCGACCCTTGCTGGCCATTCCTTCTTCGTTCACTGCCCAATTAGTTCTCTAAGCGGATTTACTTGGAAAGCTGAGCAGCGGCAGGCAGACGCCGAGGTGCAGGAAAACGATCTGGAGGAGGTTGTGTAGCTTCACAGAAGCGCGTTGGCCCGAGTGCCGCCACCAGCCGCTACCGATGGTCCAAGCTGGGCAAGGGCGGGCAGTAGCGCGTTCCTGAGACGGCGTGGGTGCGACTATGGGATGGGGGACGTCGCCATGTGGTTGGGGCCGAGTTCGCCGATTAACCAGCCGACCACGCAAATCACGAGGACCGGGCCTGTGTTCCGCTTCTTCGACAAGTCAAACGGCACCCATTTCGTCACGTCGGACCAGGGGGTATGCTACGCGATCCTGAACACCCGTCCCGACTTGGTCCAAGAGACCAACAGCTTCGGCGACGTGTCGGCCTCGTCGCCCAACGCGGTCGCGATCTACCTCTTCTTTGACAGCATCCATGGCACCCACTTCTTCACCTCCAATGCGCAGGAGAAGACGAATGTCCAAGCTACCCGCTCGGACTTGGTTTTCGAGAGCAGCGCCACGTTCTACAAGAAATTCATCGGCACCGGTACCGATGTGATCGTCTACCGCATGTTCGACATCAATCTCGGCACCCACTTCTATACCAGCGATGCCACGGAATATGCCGGGATCACGACACCCGGCAGCGGCGGCTACCGGTCGGACCTTGTCGCCAAGGGCGTGTCCTTCTACGCCCCTTCGGACAGCTACAAATAGCCTGTTCTAAGCCTGCTCACGCGTTCGCGCGTGGGTAGGGCACCAACCAGCCCTCAGGCGATCTTGGGCGCGTTCAGCATGGTGGACACCACGCGCGCCAACGCTAGCAACGATTCTCGCTGCCCCGTGGTCAAGGTGTGGGGTTCCGCCGCGTCGAACACGCAAAGCGTTTCCATGGCGTTGCCGTCCTAGCCGAGCAGCGGCGCACCGGCATAGAACTTGACCGCCCCGGAGGTCACCCACGGGTTACCAGCCAATCGCGGGTCCTTCGAGCAATCGGAAATCTCGGTCAGCCGCTGCGGCGTCGCCAAGGTGAGAGTGCAGATCGAACTCGACCGCTCGCTGACCAGCGGACCGTCTACGCCATAGCGCGCCTTGATATACTGGTGCGTCGCGTGCGGCAGGTTGATCTGCGCCATCGGCTCACCGCAGGTGAGTGCTGCTACCATCACCACGTCGCGGAAGCGCTCGTCGAGCACGAGGTCGATTAGGTCCAGATTGTAGGGGCGCTTGGTGCACAAATGATCGGCCATGGCAGTGGCCTCGGCCTGAAACGACCGGGGACCAAGTCGCCAGATGGACCGACTCTCGGCGCTGCGAGGCTAGACTCACTAGTTGAAAGCCAATTGCGCCCTCCTCGGCTGTGCATTACCCCGGCAGTATGGAAAACAACGGTTCACCTGCCGAAGCGGACGCAATTCTACACTTAATGATCGGACATCCTCCGTTGCCGTGGCAAAGGCGGCTGTTGAATCAACTATTGTCTGGAAAATATCCAGCAGACATTACAGTCCCAACCGGTCTGGCAAAGACCTCCATTCTCCCGATCTGGCTCGCAGCGCGTGCACTTAGTTCCGAGACCTCATTTCCGCGACGTTTGGTCTACGTCGTGAACCGACGCACGGTTGTTGACCAAGCAACGGTCCTGATGGTTCAGATCAACCAACGGCTGCGCTCGTCCGACCCCACCGCCGTCCTGCTGCGACAGCTTCTGGACTTGGGTGATGACGGGGTCGTGGTGACCTCGATGCGTGGCGGTCTCGAAGAAGACCGTGAGTGGTTGTATGACGCAAGTGCGATCGGCGTCGTGATCGGCACGACCGATTTGATCGGCTCGCGATTGCTGTTTCGGGGTTATCGAACGACGAGATGGGCGCGCCCGATGTTCGCCGGGCTTCTCGCGATGGACACGCTCATCGTGGTCGATGAGGCTCACCTGTCGCCTGCCTTCGTAATCACGATTTCGGCGGCGCTCAGCCAGCAACGGCTGTTTGCCGGCGGGGTGGGAACGGTCGGCCGGTTGTTGCCTATGACGGCTACCCCGATAACGGGTTCAACTGCCGCTTTCGAATTGGATCAGGATGATTACGCCCACCCGGTGGTGCGGAAGCGGATGGGCCTCGATAGCCCCACGAAGCTGCTTGAGATTTTGCCCACGGATGATGTCATTGCGAGTCTCGCGTCGTTCGGAGCAGCGCAGGACGGTGCCACTAGCGCGGTGCTGCTATTCTGCGATCGGCGTCGTGACGCAAGGGCCGTCGCAGCATCCTTAATCAAAAGACTTGGCAGCGACCGGCAGGCAGATGTTCGGCTGCTGACTGGCGCGATTAGGGGGTTCGAACGCGACGCCCTCACGGCGACGGAGACGTTCCGGGCATTCACCTACCTAGACGACGGACGACGTGATCTGCCTGACGACGGCCGGACCCGCTTTTTGGTCTGCACGTCAGCCGGCGAGGTCGGTGTTGACCTGGACTCCGACGCCTGCGCCATGGACCTCGTTTCGCTTGAACGTGCAAGTCAGCGACTTGGACGGGTTGGGCGGCGCGGAGCCGAGTCTGCCGCGCCGGTTGAGCTTCTTGTCCAGGGTAAGGCGGACAACAAACGAGCGGAACAAGTGGCAGCGCGTTTGGCGGCCACGTTACAGGCCCTTGAGTCGCTGCCGCCCGTGGGTGGACGGCTCGATGCATCGCCATATCGGTTGTCGCAGATCGATCCGGATTTACGTGACCGTGCTTCGACGCCGCCGCCCGTTGTCCCACGCCTGGAAACCTGGATGATCGAGACCTTGGCGCTCACCTCCATCAATCAACTTCCGGCGCAACCGAGTCTCCAACCCCTGCTCCGAGGGCTCGGGAGCGACGACGAACCCCGGTGTCGGATCGCCTACCGAATGGACGTGCCGCTACTCGTGCGCCTCGTTGATGATGCGGAAGTGGAGCGTGCGTTCAGTATTGCACCGCTGCGTGCCTCCGAGATCGTCGAGGTGCCTTCTGGGGAAGTCGCGCAGGTCTTCAAGGATCACGAGCGCAAGCTGGCTGCTACGGCCATGGGTGGTTGCGCACTGCTGTTCGTGGGCGGCGAGTTCAGGTCCCGGATCATGATCGCGGGCTCACTGGTCGAGCCCGAAGCCAGGTTCATGCGGCTTCCCGAGTTGGCGGAACTAGCGCAACTGCTGGAGCACGCAACACTCATTCTCTCGCCCGACGTGGGTTGTCTGGACGAGGATGGAGCTTTCTGTGTCCATCCGACGCGGGATGGGCTTCATTGCCGTCAGGACCTGCACATTGTCCACCGGCAAGCATCAGGCAGTGTGACGATCGTCGCACCCGGCACGGCGAGGGTTTTGTCGCGCCGCTTCACCTCCGTGCTGGAAACCGATGAGGGAGGCAATGTCGTTGAGGCGCTTGACTACTTCGTTCCCTGGACGGCGGACGGCGACACTGCCCTTGCATCCACGCTGCAGCGGCTCACTGACCACCACAGCGACTTAGGTGGCGAGTTGCGCCGGGTTGCCGTGCGCCTGGGACTTCGAGAATCCACGACCGACATGATATTGGAAGCGGGCGTGAAGCATGATCTCGGGAAAGACCGCGACGTTCTACAAGACGCGCATCATGCGCCCATGGAGGGCCGCCCGTATGCCAAGTTCGCGTCGCCCCGAGGCGGCGCGCGGCTTGGTGGATACAGGCACGAGTTTGGCTCCATCCGCGACGTGCTGTCTGCTAACCATAAGGCGGATGATCTCGTTCTGCATGTGATCGGCGCGCATCATGGCCGGTGCCGTCCGATCCTGCCACCGGTTGATCCAAACGCGGTCTTTACCGACCGGCTCAAGAAGACCAGCTTGGAGGCTGCGCTGCGTTATGTACGGTTGCAGCGCCGCTTCGGGCCGTGGGGGCTGGCGTGGTTGGAAGCGATCGTGCGATCCGCCGATGCCAGGGTCTCGCGCCGCCTTGACCACCGCCCGAACTCGGATAGTCCCGCTGCGCGGCAGGGCTGATCGTCATGAGCTTTGCCGTCCAGGTGGATTTGAGCAACCCGGCACAGTTACTGGCCTGTGGAGGTCTGCTGGAAGCCGCGCACCGTTTCTGGTTGGGCCACACCATTACGGGCAGCTTCGTCGGCGACAATCGCTTTAAGGTTGAAGCGCCGGGCACGGAAGGTGACGTGATGGGCTGGCTTTGCTCGGCGCAAACGCCACCCGCAGCGGCGAAGTCACCTAAGTCTGAGCCCAAGGCCGAGTCCAAGATTTCGGCGAGCGCTGGGGGCACGTTGCTTTTTCCGAGCCATGAGGAATGGCGGCTGACCGACTGGTCTGGTGAGGACCTCAAGCGGGAAAAGATTAAGACCTTTGCTGGCAAGCAGATTGGATCGTTGATGCTGACCAAGGCATTAAACGCCACGAGGACGATGCTCAAATCCGATCTTCCGCTGTTCGACCGTGCGCAGGTCCAGAAAAAGGGAGACGTACTGTTCGGCATGGACGTGCGTTCCGGTCGCTCTGCCTTGGAGATCGGCTATTCGCCGGATGCGCTGGGCTCGGTGGCCAAAGTCTACCAATTTCCAGCCGTGGAACTGCTGGCGGCCTTGGGGGTGCAAACATTCCGGCCGTTGAAGGTCGGTGGTGATTTCCTGTTTGGGGTTTGGCGGGACTTCCTTCCCGTCGAACTCGCCCGTGCTGCGGCCTCGTGCGCCGAATTGCCGTGTGGGCTGACGGCGATGAAGTTTCAACTCATAGGACGCAAGGAGCGAGGTGGTTCTCATGGCGAAGAAAACGACCAGTATAAATGCTTCACCCGAGCAATCCCCCAAGGGGCTGACGCAGCAATCTAGGACTGAAAGAGCCATGCCGGATGCGCTCGCCTGCCAAGAAGCCTGGGACAAACTGTGGGAAGTTGCCCCACTCAGCGACGAGCGTCGAGCAGTCGCCGTAGGCGGCAGGCGTCGTCTGGTTCCGGCGGCAGAGGGAAGGATCGTCTTTCCGCCGACCTACGCTGGCACTAAAGGCACTCCGTCTGGGTACATCCTGAACGAATTGGACGGCAGGCTGAATGCCCCGCTCGACGACTTCCAGTCCCAGGCTCACCGCTTCTCGGCGATGTTCATGGCGGATGACTATGAAGACCTGGTTCCTCAGATCACCATCGGGCTTCCGAACGGCGAGTCCCTCAACATGCTGCAATTGGGCCACCGCCTCGCGGATGCGATCGTGCGCTGCGCGCCCGATTTCGCCGTTGTAGTCCGCAAGGCGTTCGATGCGGCTCTCAAGGGCGATCACAGCCTGATCTGCATGCAATCGCCGTCATCCTTGCTGTTCGGCGTATGGGACAGCCGTATGACGCACTTCAAGATGCCGCGCCTGATCGCGTCGCGCATAGACGCCAACAACGTCTCCGTCCGACGCCGTGGCATGCAGTTCGTCGGCGTGGTTGATCCGGTCGCGTCGGGCCTAGTACCTGACACCGACACGCGCAAGAAGACCGGCAAGAAGGGAAAGCGGGCAACATCGTCGATCGGCCTTGAAGGTGCGCCGAGCCGTGGTCTCGGCGGCGTCGAGGTTACCGACGAGACGGAGATCATTCACCATATCCAGTGCAATCTGGCGGGCATCCGCGCTCTCGGGGCCGGTACGGACACGAAGCGTGCTGGGCATCTGCGCCGGTATATCGGGGCGCTCGCCTTGGTTGTGGCCACGGCCCCTATCTCCTACGATCTCCGCTCAGGTTGTATGTTGGTGCGCGCCCCGTCCACCACCCCTGGCTCCAGTCAAATCAAAATCGAACGCTATGATGGCTCGACCGAGCCGTTGGAGATGACGCACAGCCAGGCGATCGACTACGCCAAGAGGGCTCGCAATGAGTTCTTCGAGGGGACCGGCGCGCCACAGCGCTGGGAGGCCACCGCTGCGGGTGCAAAGGCTCTGCTCGACCTCGTTTCAAACATCGAGAACGCACAGCAAGACGACGAAAGCGGCTCCGAGGGTGGGGCGGAGGCGTAATCGTGAGCGCATGGTTCTGCGTTGAGGTGGGCTGGCCGTTTGGTCTGTATCACGGTCGCGCATCGCCGCCGGACGAGGCTTGGCCACCCTCTCCGCTGCGGCTATTCCAGGCTCAGGTGGCCGGTGCTTATTCTGGCGCGGCTGCCAACAATGCCGATGCTGCCCTGCGATGGATGGAGGCGCTTGGTCAGTGCGCCGCCATCTACGGTCCCGAGGTGCGGCATCTAAAACCAGTTCGGTTGAGCGTGCCGAACAACCAGGCTGACCTTGCCGTAAACACAAAGGAAAGGATGAACGCGGCACTGGCGAAGCATCGAACCTTCAAAATGTTGCAGCCCAAGTTTGTCGGTGACGAAAAGCTGCTTTACACGTGGCGCATCGACGACGCCGAGTTAGCGTCAGCGGAGGCTGCCAGGCCCGTTTTGGAGCGCATGACGGCCCTCGGTCATGGGCGCGACATGGTGATCGTGCGAGCCTACGTCTCGCAAACCCGTCCGGAACCGTCTGGACGGCGCGAGTTTCCGGTCGGGGCATCGCCCTGTCCGGGCACGCTGGACAGCCTCGTGCGTCGTCACCGTGCCAAGCTGCGGGGCGATGCGACCATTCCGGCGACTTGCTACCGACCTGGGGAGGCTGATCCACAGTCACAGATCGGTATTTTTATGATCCTGAGTGACGATCTCAAAGCCAACGGTGGTTTCGGCCTCCTTGCGACGGCCCTCATTGCGACCGCCGTCCGCGACGGCTTCGCCGATGTCGTTTTGTCCGAGGTAGAAGCCATGCCTGGCGAAGCCCCGGCCCCGAAACCTGTTTTCGAGCGCCTCATCTTCGGTAAGGGCGCGACCCCGGAGGATACTGATCGAAGGATCAGGTTTGCGCCGCTGCCCTCGAACGGGCACCGGTTCGCGGACGGGTTGATTCGCCGCGTCATGGTAGTCGTTCCCCCAAGCTTTCCCATGAGTGCTGGGGACGTATGGCGCACCCTGGCGCGGTGCCCTTTTAAAGTCCGTCTGCCCTCCGGGCAGCACGCGAGGTTCAGGCTGACGATGGCTGACGGGCGTATGCCGGTGGAGCAACGGGTCCGGGATCGTGCGCACGGAAAAGCACGATTGTTCAGGACGGTCACACCGATCATCTTGCCAGGATATGTCCCCCGGCGAGAACGATCCTTGGTTCCGGGTTCCGAGCTTAACGCGGACAGTGACGCACAGGTGCAGGCGAGCGCTGCGGCAGAGAAGCGGACGCATGAGCTTTTCGAGCGAGCGTTGGCCCATGCCGGGGTACGCGGCGTCCTGTCCGTGCGGCTGCAACGGGAGCCATGGAACGATCGGCTGGCACGGGCGGACGAGCGGTGGTGTTTGCCGCCTGAGCAGGACGGTTCGATCTCGCGCCGGGCTGGCCGCACCAGAGTGCATGCCGAGATCGCCCTGGATGGACCGCACGAGGGTCCGCTTCTCGTGGGTGATGGCCGATTCATGGGGTTGGGCCGGTTGGAAGCCTGTCATGACGACCCGCCGGGCTGGCCGGAGGTGGCGCGCTTCCTGGTATCCGGCAACCGGCCTTCGGTGCGTGACACGGTGCTGGTCGGCGACGCGGTACGTCGGGCGCTCATGTCGGGCGGTAACCCGCCGCCCGAACTTTCCGGACACGACGGCAGTCCAACGCCGCTGACGGACGATCCAGCGCACCGGCACGCGTTTTTTCAGCCAGAAGACGCTGACGGGGATGGCCTGATCGACCGGATCACGGTGTTCTGTCGCACTGGCTTTTCCGACGCAGCCCGTGATCGCTTGGAAGCATTGTCGCTGGTGAATGCGGGACAGTGGCAGCATCGAGCTACCATGACGGTGACGCCCCTCGGACCAATATCGCCCCTCGTTGATGGGTTGAGTTTCGGGCGCGTGTGGGTGTCCCGTACACCGTATGTGCATCCGTGGCACTTCCGACGCCGGGAGACGGTCGAGCAGGCCACCAGTGCGCAGGTCTTGCGAGAGTGGAAGTTGCGGTATCCAGGGCTAACCCCGCCGCAGGTCGCGATCATCGGTGCGGATGGAAGCTGTGCGCTCGATCGCAAAGGCGGGTCCCGCCAGAGGCTAGTCGGGTATCGGCTGCGGTTGGAGTTCGATGAGGCGTGTCCAGGACCGCTGGCACTCGGGCGTGAGGCGCATTACGGCTTGGGTCAGTTCATGCCCGAGGGTGAGAGCGCGTGATTCCGCGCGAAGTGCAAGCTGACGTTGCACTGAGGCAGGGTTCGCGCACGTCGTAAGCTGTTGCCGTATAACAAGATGGGTTGATTTGACCGGTCGATTGCGGCGGTCCCCAAACAAAGCGGACCGAGGTTCGCGCAAACGGTGCTCTTGCTCTTTGAAAAGTAAATACGATTTAGGGGTGGGGTTACACTCGGGCGAGAGCCCGAGTTTCATTGAAGCAAGGGCCGGCGCGCGTCGCTGGTATCGACAACTGTTACACTCGGGCGAGAGCCCGAGCTTCATTGAAGCATCACCAACACCGTCTCGACTGTGCCGTATTCCGGCGTTACACTCGGACGAGAGCCCGAGCTTCATTGAAGCGACTACAATTTCGCCACGCAGGCGATCAGCAACAACGTTACACTCGGGCGAGAGCCCGAGCTTCATTGAAGCAGCGTGGTCTCCTGGTAGATGTCGGCAGCCGCTTGTTACACTCGGGCGAGAGCCCGAGCTTCATTGAAGCGACAAGACTTACGCGATCCTGTCGGGTGTCATGCCGTTACACTCGGGCGAGAGCCCGAGCTTCATTGAAGCAAGGGATTTGCGCGCCGTGTGTCCGATGGCGCATGTTACACTCGGGCGAGAACCCGAGCTTGATTGAAGCGGGCCGTAAACCAGCCCAGCCGCACCGTCCGCCATAGTTACACTCGGGCGAGAGCCCGAGCCTCATTGAAGCCGCGATCTCTACAACGACCCAGAGATGCGTCAGGGGGTTACACTCGGGCGAAAGCCCGAGCTTTATTCAAGCTGGAGCGCGTCGCCCCACTGATCGTGTTCTTGCCGGGATTACAACTTGCGAGCCGATGAGCAGCAATTAACAAGAACCTTCGGGTCGAGCTTGGTTCGCAGATCGGCCCATTGCTGAAGGGGCTGTTCGCTGACATTGCCAACAACACCACTTGCTATCGGACCGCCTACAAGCAGGCGGGATGGCAGGGCAAAGGATCGTTCTTGTTGGCGGACGGCAGCGTGTTCGGCAACAAGGAGGCCACCTACGCGCTGCCAGTGCAAGGCCGTAACCGGCAGGCCGGGACGTTGGTAGCTTGGCAGCAAATGGTTGCTGACACCGCGCCCGGCAACAGCCGCCTGATCTTCGCCCTCAGCGTCGCTCTGACTGGTCCCGTTCTCGATCTTGCCGATGAGTCGTTCGCTGGTTTCCATCTGGTCGGCGCATCGAGCACCGGCAAGAGCACCGCCGCCACACTCGCCGCGAGCGTTTGGGGGGCTCCCCTCCCGACCGACCAGGTGCGGTCATGGAGAGCTACGGATAACGCTCTGGAAAGCGTGGCCGCCGAGCACAGCGACAGTCTGTTAGTGCTAGACGAGATGGCGCAAATCGACCCCAAGATCATCGAAGCCACCGTCTACATGCTTGGCAACGGTAGCGGTAAGGCGCGGGCCAACCGGGATGGCTCGGCTCGTGAGAGCCGGTCGTGGAGACTGAGTGTGCTCTCGACCGGCGAACACACCGCAGGCGACGCCATTCGCACGACCGGCAAGCGGCACACGGCGGGCGGGGTGGACGTGCGAATGATCAACATCCCGGCGGACCCCGGTGCAGGCAAAGGCCTGTTCGAACACACTCACGGACTGCCAGCCGCCGAGTTTGCAGGCAGCATCGTGCGCAACTGTCAGGAAATGCATGGCACCGCCGGACGGGAGTGGCTTACTAAGCTGGCGATGTTGCGCCAGACCGACGATGACGAGGCCCCGGTGCGTGACATGATCCGGGACGATATTGCGTCATTCCTGGCTGTGGCACGTCAAGGGCAGGTGGATGGGCAGATCGAACGCGTAGCCCGCAAGTTTGCCTTGGTCGCCGCAGCGGGCGAACTCGGCATCACGCTCGACCTGTTACTGCTCGACCCCGGCAGCGCACGCGACGCCAGCTTGCGTTGCTTTCGGGACTGGCTTGCCGAACGCGGCGCAAGCGATCGGAGCAAGGAGGTGCTGGACCTAATCGAGCGAGTGCGCGCCCACTGCGAGACTCACCGGGCGCAGTTCCTCGACCTCGACGTGAACGAGGATCGTCGCGACCGCATCTATGGCGCACAGTCAGGTTACATCCGCGACGGCGAGTTCTGCTTTCTGTCCAGCGCGTTCAAGGAAGTAGCCGCGCCCATGGGACAGCAAGCGGCGGCAAAGGTTTTGCACGACGCCGGCCTGCTCGACGGTAAGCCGGCCAACAAATACCGGGGTAGTGTGCGTCATGGCGAGACCAAGCATCACTGCTACGTGGTGAGGGGATCGATCACCGACGACCGCAGCGAGAACTGATCCAAAGGAACGGTGGACCAGTGGCCCACCGTTCCTCTCAAGGACCCTGGATTGCTGGCTGGCCCACTGGCCCACCTCCACCAAGGGAAGGTCCTGGGCGGCGGCCCAGGAACCAATTAAGGTCTTGTACTTGTAATTGATGGGATTGGTGGGCCGGTGGGCCAGCACGCATTATCAATGAGTTACTGGATCATCCGGGTGGGCCAGATGTGGGCTAGTGCCACCACCCGGAGTATCCCGGCGAAATGCCCTCCGCCGCGCTCTCCCACCTGGCCGCGTCGAGACTGTCACCATCGGAAAGCGTCGCATGGTCCGCTATGCCAGCCTTGAACAACTCGCGGATGTCTCCTTGCCATCCTCAAAAACGACAGCGCGCCCATGATGACGCCAACGCCCGCATCACCGCTTGGCTGTGCCGACTGGACCCTCGATCGGAAACAGGCCGCGCTCATCCCAAACAATCAGCAACTCACTCAAAACATTAGGGAACAACGCCCCGGAACATATGGAGCCGCGCACCCAATCGAGCTTAAAATCCGACGTCCGTGACAGGGCTTGCCGGTTCGAGTCCGGCGGCGGGCACCACCAGAAAAGAGAGCAAACCGAGGGGGATCAGGAGCTTACACCTGATCCCCCTCGGTGCTTTTGGGTCGTTCGGTAGGCGCTGTGCCGTTTTTGATGCCGTCATCCGGTGCTCGTGTGCCGACTTTTGTGCCGGCTTCAGCGTGGCGTCGCATGGCTCGGTGCAGGTGTTCCGTGACCAAATGCGAGTAGCGCATGGTCATCGCTATCGCCTTGTGACCGAGAATAGCTTGGAGAGCAGCAAGGTCGCCGGTTCGCTGCGCGAACTCCGATGCGAAGTGATGGCGCAGGTCGTGGCACCTGCATTTGATCTTGGCGCGCACGGCGATCTTGCGGAAGACGCCGCTGAACTCGACGTATCGCTGCCCATCGCTGTGCCAGAACACATAGCCCGACGTAATGTGCCGAGGTGTGCCGACAATTGTGCCGAGGGCATCGTCACTCAGCGGGATGACTCGCGGGCTGCTGGTCTTGGTTTTGGTCAGCCTGATCTCGTGCCGGGTGAGTGACACCTGTGACCATTCCAACCCGCACACCTCATCCATACGCATGCCGGTCTGCGACAGCAGGGCGATGATCCGACCCACCATGGCCGGCGAGGACGCGGCAATGAGCCGATCGACTTGCTCGACGCTCGGATAGGTGGTCTGGGGTCGCGCCTCCTTGAGATGGCGCTTGCCGAACTGCCGGACCGGGTTGATCTCCAACCAATCCCACGCGACCGCGCAGGAGCATAGCGAACTAAGCGTGGCGAGATCGCGCCGGACGGTGGAGGCTTTCACCCCTCCTTTGAGCCGCTCGCTCGCGTAGTCGGCCAGACGCCCTCGCGTGATCTCGTCAAGGTAGAGGTTCCCGAAGCTCCCTTCGAGCTTGATGAAGCTCGTCCGATATCGGGCCTCGCTCGCCGGCTTGAGGTTCGGCATATACTCGACTGCGTATCGGTTGAGCGCTTCCTTGAAAGTATGGCGCTGACGCCCACCCCGGTCGAGACGGCGGTGTTCTTCGAGGAGCCTCGCGAGGAACTGCTGGGCGACGCTGCGAGAGGCGGTCCGGGCTGACTTGCGGACCTCCTGGCCGCACCACTGAAACCGGACCCAATAGGTGCCGGACGCTCTCTTATACACGTTCGCCAAAGTGCCTGCTGCCCCGAGTGAGCTAGCACGCTCTCATCAATCAGCAGTCTGTCGAGTGATATGTGTGTCGGCAGAGGCACTCGGTCCGATCTCGTCTTGGCTAACCATGCCCAGACAGTCCCAACTCCTAACCCGTCCTCAGCATGACACCCGGCAGCCCCCTAATACCACCTGAGAAAGCCTACCTCGATTGGAGAACTCACGTCAGTCGCTTACGCCTGCGAATTCGCGCAACCTCGCCAGAGGCATCACCGGACGGACTCGATGTTGGCGACAGCAAACGACGCGCTTCCTGCGTTTGAGTCTCAATATTTGCAAGCAATCGCATAACATCAGAGATAGAAGTATTCGACGAAGCCTTATTAGTTTCAATCGCAAGATGCTGCTGAGTCGGCACGCGTAGCTGCGTATTACTAACCGCCATGTCAGAAGCTGGAACAACAGCGTTTACGCCTGGAACAAGCTCAATTTCATGGAATCGGTTACTGATGCTCCTCAGCCGGCTCAAATCAAATGATCCCTCTAGCGTCTCATCCAGTACTAGCTCACTCATTGCGAGATCGCATTCTGGCATATTGTCCCAATCGAACGTCCGGACAGCCGCCTTGCCAATGTTTCGAGCCATTCCGTCAAACTCGCCGGACCAGTGTAAATCTTTTGAGAGTCCAGCAAGCAAACCATACCACAAAATGGCTCCTGGAAACCGTGTTGCGCTCTGCGCAGCCAAGTCTATGTGAGCTAGACCGCCTGATGAAATGTTACTTGCAGCAGCGCCGACTAGAAAGTCGTTTACAAATTTGTTTTGTGACGATCCAAGATTTTCAAGCAATCTATCAAAGCCTCGAATCTTTTGCTCTGGGGAGAGCGAATCATCAACTATCTCCCAAAGTTGGTCTGCGCCGTAAGGCAACATATGTTTGCGAAGCGCGCGAGAAATTGGCATTCCTTGACGAACGCCATAAAGAGTATCCACGATGGCTGCACTGACCGAGTCAGGTTGAGAAAACGGACCGATGTGCTGCAAAGCCCACAATGATGACCAAACCGGAACCAATACGCTCGGTTCCATCGTGCGTCGTTTAGGTAAGAGCCTACGGTGATCTCGGGTCACACCAGCGACAAGATCGCTAAATCGATCATGCTGCGACCAAAGGTAGGTGAGCCGCGCAATCGAAAACGATAAACAACTGAATGCTGCCGCAAGTGGCATGCGCCTGAAGTTAGCGGCGTTGTAGACCTGACTGTAGCATTCGGCCAAGACGACACCGCACCAAGGAGAGATCAACGCCATTTTTCCGCGATCCCCACCCACATCGCGAAAAGAAAACCATTCAGATATTCCCATGACCCGGCACGCTGACGTTAGGGGTCTGATTGAGGGCATGTAAGTGGTGATCCAAGCCAGCAGATCGCGAAGTTCGTCATCCGCCGTCAGAATGAGTATAGGCGGCTGTGACGGGTGGTGCGCCGCGTAAGCGATCGCGACCTGTCTCGTTTTCAGACGACGAAGAGCATCCTCTTTAACGAGGGTGTCACGTTCAGGTCTTCCCAGGAGGAGGGTTTCTAGCCGCTCTCTCCCAGCTACAGCAAAGTACAAGGTCATTTATCTAGACTAGAACAAATCCTCCAATTTCGGGAGCTTCGCGGGAGGTGACGCTAATGCGGCGTCTAGGAAGCCTGGAAGCGGAGCAGTATGATAAATCGTCAACGACGATTTGGCTCGCGTGATCGCAGTGAAAGCAACCTCTCGCGGCCAAACGCCAAGCGCCTCCGCTGCTAGGATATGCACGGCCCGAAACTCCATTCCTTTTGCGGCATGGACGGTCAAGATACAGATTGGCCGGGTTGAGTCGAATTCTCGGTAGGAGTCATCTGCACTTTGTAGCAAGCATAGGGACGCTAGAGGAGACGTCTGGATGGCTGCCCATACGCTGTCTCTGAGTACCCTCTTCGGGCACAGAATACCAAATCCCTGATTGGGATACGCCCTTACCTGTACAGTAAGCCTACGGATGGCCTCATCTACTTGTTCAGCGAAGCTTGAAGCCTGCACCGTTTCCACTATCGACCTAGATTCGGTTTCTGAGTACGCGGAGGCTTCCATAAGGGTGGGCTCGCCCGAAAGCTTCAACACCCGGTCGGCAACCCTGCAGATATTTCGTCCAACGCGATAATGGAAGTCTAATCTCCTCTCCTCGCATCCGGCATCGCGCAATGCCTCCAAGCCTTCGTTTCGTCCGTAAATACGTTGCCGGCTATCACCAACTCCAAATATTCTCTGTGTAAGCATGGACAAGATTTCTATCTCGTCCCGCCAAAAGTCTTGTGCTTCGTCAATAAGAATTGCGTCATAATGCTCGTTGGTGAAACTGCCTTTCGCAACGACATCCTGCAATCCGGCTATCCTGCGGCTACGAGCACGATCAAAGCTATCTCCCTCTTCTTCTCGAGAGAGTCCTGCATGATGGACAAATTGCTGAGACCAACTAGCGAACGTTGTAAAAATTGGAGCAGGGAGTCCATATCGCTCCTCAGCGCCGCTTTTGATAAACTCTTTCAAAGCACGAGTAAAAGTTACGACCAGAATATTACGAAAACCTGCCCGGTAAAGGTAGGTTGCGCGCAAAATGAGAATATTCGTTTTGCCAGAGCCGGGGGGGCCCAGCACCAAATATTTGCCATCGCTCCCGATATCAATTAACCGCTTCTGGTCACCATCCAACTCAGCAGCCGTTTTCCACCATTCGCCTTCCACGCTAACTACTCCGAATATCAATTGTTTGCAGTCTCTCGAGAGAGTTTTTGGAATCCTGCAATGCTGCGGTAGCAATTTGAAGTGTATCTTCTAGAATGCGTTTTAAATCTGTCGCTGTATCCCCGCCCAATTCCGTCTGATCCAGAACGGTTACGACTTGCAATGATAATGCGTCAACGTTGGGTTTAGAGTTCAGCGACAGGGCTGCACCATATCTTATAAAGACTTGTTCTGGACCAGCTTGCACGCTGAAAATATGAGTGATGGTGGCTACGGCCTCTGGTACATCCGGCCATTTGTGTGCAGCAGTCGAGGTAAGCACCGCATCATCCACTCTCGCGATTGGAGAAACTCTGACGCGAACCGCGCCATTCGGGGCCTGCGCTAGGATGTCTCGTGCCAGGTCGATTACGGTGTCCAAAACCAGTTTTGCGGCGATTTTGCTCGCATCTTGGTTGATGTCGGCGAGCAAAGCCCTAGCGCTCGAAAACCACGGGGGGACAACGGGCGTGGACTCGGAGAACCGTTCCCATGTGACTTGCGCTAGTCTAGCGGCATCTTCTTTCGTGAGGCAGTCCCGAGTTAAGTCGATAAGCCGTCGATCAACCTGCGGATTTTCTAGAATTGGTGTCTCAGTGAGAACTGCTTGCTGAAGCGCCGCACGAGCATCAAGGCCATATCTCTGCTCGCAGTCTGCAAATAGAGGACGACGCATAATAAGGTCGTGTAGGACGCCGCCTATCTGGTAGAAAGTCAAAGCTCGCCAGCCAGTCCCAAAGTCATCAGGTACCGTATCAATTTCTGGTGCTGCTGGTCCAAACAGATAGGTAGGTGAACTATATCGCCGGGTCGCTACAAACCGATACTCTCCTTCAAACGGAGTGCCACTCCCATCGAATGTGTCACTCCTTCTTAATACGCCAAAATCAAGCAGCTTTGCTGTTGCAAAGTCAGCCGATATAATGATGTTGGACGGTTTGATATCCCTATGAACCAGGCCATGTTTTTCGAGAAATTTTGTTGCAGATGCAAGTTGCTCAGCAACCAACCATATGGAAGCAGGCGGGAAGTCCGTGGTAGCGTCCTCAAGGTCACGCCACGGTAAATATTCCATCAAAATAGCCCATGTTTGGTACTTTGGTATTGGGCATGTTTCATACATCGAGATAATATTTGGATGTTTCAATCCAACAAGGCTGTCTCTTTGTAACTCCAACCGGGACACCTGCACCGGAGCAATATCTCCTAAAAACATTGTCGGGTTGAATATTTTAAGTGCAGCGAAACCCGAAGCGCCTTCTACTTTAAATACTTCAGCAGTCTTACCAGCTTTGATAAACTTTGGGTTGCTCCATCCCCTCTCGCGACAGTATTCTTCAGCATACGGGAGCATAAAATGTGTGTTATTCACCATCCAAGCCGCCGCCATCCTTAAACCTGTTTCAACACGCCACGGTAACTGCCAAAGGTAATTATAGGCGCTATTCGCCATGCACCTTTTAAACACATGTAGCGGTTGGCATGCTAGTGACGCTGGTCGCCACTTTCGATATTTGGCCCCAACAATTTGATCATCACTGCGTTAGATTCGCGTGACGGTGTTATTGGTGAGGGTCTATGACTGCCGTAGCTCAGTAACATCGAGTCCGTCCGGTGATGCCTCTGGCGAGGTTGCGCGAATTCGCAGGCGTAAGCGACTGACGTGAGTTCTCCAATCGAGGTAGGCTTTCTCAGGTGGTATTAGGGGGCTGCCGGGTGTCATGCTGAGGACGGGTTAGGAGTTGGGACTGTCTGGGCATGGTTAGCCAAGACGAGATCGGACCGAGTGCCTCTGCCGACACACATATCACTCGACAGACTGCTGATTGATGAGAGCGTGCTAGCTCACTCGGGGCAGCAGGCACTTTGGCGAACGTGTATAAGAGAGCGTCCGGCACCTATTGGGTCCGGTTTCAGTGGTGCGGCCAGGAGGTCCGCAAGTCAGCCCGGACCGCCTCTCGCAGCGTCGCCCAGCAGTTCCTCGCGAGGCTCCTCGAAGAACACCGCCGTCTCGACCGGGGTGGGCGTCAGCGCCATACTTTCAAGGAAGCGCTCAACCGATACGCAGTCGAGTATATGCCGAACCTCAAGCCGGCGAGCGAGGCCCGATATCGGACGAGCTTCATCAAGCTCGAAGGGAGCTTCGGGAACCTCTACCTTGACGAGATCACGCGAGGGCGTCTGGCCGACTACGCGAGCGAGCGGCTCAAAGGAGGGGTGAAAGCCTCCACCGTCCGGCGCGATCTCGCCACGCTTAGTTCGCTATGCTCCTGCGCGGTCGCGTGGGATTGGTTGGAGATCAACCCGGTCCGGCAGTTCGGCAAGCGCCATCTCAAGGAGGCGCGACCCCAGACCACCTATCCGAGCGTCGAGCAAGTCGATCGGCTCATTGCCGCGTCCTCGCCGGCCATGGTGGGTCGGATCATCGCCCTGCTGTCGCAGACCGGCATGCGTATGGATGAGGTGTGCGGGTTGGAATGGTCACAGGTGTCACTCACCCGGCACGAGATCAGGCTGACCAAAACCAAGACCAGCAGCCCGCGAGTCATCCCGCTGAGTGACGATGCCCTCGGCACAATTGTCGGCACACCTCGGCACATTACGTCGGGCTATGTGTTCTGGCACAGCGATGGGCAGCGATACGTCGAGTTCAGCGGCGTCTTCCGCAAGATCGCCGTGCGCGCCAAGATCAAATGCAGGTGCCACGACCTGCGCCATCACTTCGCATCGGAGTTCGCGCAGCGAACCGGCGACCTTGCTGCTCTCCAAGCTATTCTCGGTCACAAGGCGATAGCGATGACCATGCGCTACTCGCATTTGGTCACGGAACACCTGCACCGAGCCATGCGACGCCACGCTGAAGCCGGCACAAAAGTCGGCACACGAGCACCGGATGACGGCATCAAAAACGGCACAGCGCCTACCGAACGACCCAAAAGCACCGAGGGGGATCAGGTGTAAGCTCCTGATCCCCCTCGGTTTGCTCTCTTTTCTGGTGGTGCCCGCCGCCGGACTCGAACCGGCAAGCCCTGTCACGGACGTCGGATTTTAAGTCCGCTGCGTCTACCAATTCCGCCAGGCGGGCACACGCCGTCCTTGTATCAAGCCGGGACGGCGGCGGAAACCTGGCATGCGATGTCCACGGCGAGACGGATCAGGTTTTCGCTCGCCTCGGCAGTGCGGAACGCGCTGTGCGCCGAGAGCGTCACGTTGTCCAATCCCGTGAGCGCATGACCCGGCGGTAGCGGCTCGACGTCGAACACGTCCAGCGCGGCGTGGCCGAGCCGGCCGGTGCGCAGGGCGTCGATCATCGCGGCCTCATCGACGACCGCACCGCGCGCCGTGTTGATCAGGATGGCGCCGGGCCGCATCTTGGCCAGCTGGTCGGCGCCGATGAAGCCCCGCGTCTCGTCCGTCAGCAGCAGATGCAGCGACACGACGTGACTCTCGGCCAACAGGCGGTCGAGCTCGACGAACTCGACGCCGGGCGCCTGGCGCGGCGTGCGGTTCCAGGCCAGCACGCGCATGCCGCTTCCGGACGCGATGCGCGCGACCTCGGCGCCGATGCCGCCGAAGCCGATCAGGCCGAGCGTCTTGCCGGTGAGCTGCAGGCCCTCCTTGCGGATCCATTGCCCGGCGCGCACGCCGCGGTCCATCACCGCCAGGCTGCGCGCGGCGGCCCACATCAGCGCGATGGCGTGCTCGGCGACCGCGGTGTCGCCGTAGTTCTTGATGGTGTGGACGGTGATGCCGAGCTCGGCCAGCGCCTCGGGGTCCATGTAGCTGCGTGCGCCGGTGCCGAGGAAGATGACGTGCTTGAGGTCGGTGCACCCCCGCATGGCGTCCGTCGGCATGAAGCTGTGGTCGTTGAGCACGAAATCGTAACCGGCGAGGAGGCGCGGGAGGTCGGCCGGGTCGACCTGCTCCTGCTTGTTGATGGTGATGTCGGGGTCGCCGGGGCGGGAGACCGCGTGGAAGACGTCCGCCAACTCGTCGCCAGCGTCCAGAAAGATACCGCGCATTCAAGGCTCCCGATGGTTGCGGCGATCCTGCGTGTCCGCCGTTGACGGGGCAAGGGCGGGGTGCGCATGGTCCGGCGCATGCGGGCCCCGCTTCGGACAGCATTGATCGCTTTCGCTGTCCTGAGCGCCGCTCCCGCGGTCGCGCAGAAGCCGCCTGCGCTCGGCGCCCCCTCCCCTATGGGCACGCTCCCCCTCGGTAAGCCGCCACCGCTCGGCGTTCCTTGGGACGGCGCGCCGATCGCGCGTGGCGATCCGGACGACGTTCCGTTCGACCAGGCCTATGGCAGCGGCACCGGCTTCGTCGTGGCGGACCGGCGGCTGCTGACCAACCGTCATGTGGTGGCCGACTGCGTCCGTATCGTCGCCCGCGATGCGGCCGGCACGCGCCTGCCGGCCAAGCTGATGGTGAGCGACCGCGGGCGTGACCTGGCCCTGCTCAGCATCGACAAGCCGGCGGGGCCGCCGCTCACCTTCCGGGACGGCCCGGCGGTCCGGCGCGGCGAGAGCGTCATCGCCTACGGCTTCCCGCTATCGGGCCTGCTCTCCTCGGGACCGACGCTGACGACGGGCAACGTCAACGCGCTGGCCGGGCTGCGAGACAACCCGAACAACTACCAGATCAGCGCCGGCGTGCAGCCCGGCAACTCGGGCGGCCCGCTGTTCGACGCGCAGGGGCATGTCATCGGCATCGTGGTCTCCAAGCTCAATGCGGCGCGGGTGGCGGAAATGACCGGCGGTGACATCCCGCAGAACGTCAACTTCGCGGTCAAAGGTGAGCAGGCGCTCGCCTTTCTGCGCGCCAACGGCGTGCAGCCGATGGTCGCCGCCAGCACCGGGCCGGAGAAGCGCCCCGACGAGATCGACGCCGTGGCCAACCCGTCCACCGTCTACCTGACGTGTTTCCGGTAGCAGCGCGGAGCGCGCCGGCCCCGCGGCGTATCCTCTGGCGGTTGGTGCGCTTCCTGCTGATCGTCGCGATCTGGGGCGTGCTGGCGGGCGGCGCGGTGCTGGTGTGGTTCGCGCGCGACCTGCCGCGGCCGGAGACCGCGTTGGACGCGGCGCGGCGGCCGGGCCTGTCGCTGCAGGACCGGGGCGGCCACGTGTTCGCGACCTATGGTGACCTGGTGGGCGAGCCGCTGCGGCTCTCGCAGCTGCCGCGCTGGTTGCCGGATGCCGCGGTTTCGGTCGAGGACCGGCGCTTCTACCAGCATTTCGGGCTCGACCCGGTCGGCATCCTGCGGGCACTCACGGTCAATCTGCGGTCCGGGCGGCTGGTGCAGGGTGGCTCGACGATCACGCAGCAGGTCGCCAAGACGCTGTTTCTGACCAACGCCCGCACGTTCCGGCGCAAAGTGCAGGAGCTGATGCTGACGCTATGGCTCGAGCATAGCTTCAGCAAGCAGGAGATCCTCGAGATCTGGCTCAACCGGGTCTATCTCGGCAGCGGCGCCTGGGGCGTCGATGCGGCGGCGCGGCTGTATTTCGGCATCACGGCCCGGAAGCTCTCGCTGTGGCAGAGCGCGGTGATCGCCGGGCTGCCGCGGGCGCCGTCGCGCTTCAACCCGCGCGCCGACCCGGCGGCAGCGGCGGCGCGCGGCCGTGAAGTGCTGACCGCGATGGCCGAGACGGGTGCCATCACCAAGGAGCAAGCGGCCACGGCCTCGGCCGCCATCGCCTTCACCCCGCCGCCGGCCGTCGCGGGATGGTTCGCCGATTGGGTCGCCGAGGAGTCGCAGACGCTGGTGCCGGCCGGCTCGGATGCGGTGTTGCACACCTCGCTCGACGCACGGCTGCAGGCGGTGGCGGAGGCGCGGCTGTCCGCGCTGCTGGACGGCCCCGGCGCTACGGCCGGGGTGGGCCAGGGCGCCGTCGTGATCCTCGATGCGAATACCGGCGCGGTGCGGGCGATGGTCGGCGGGCGCGATTACCGGGCGGGCGGCTTCAATCGGGCGGTGACGGCACGGCGGCAACCGGGGTCGGCGTTCAAGCCGTTCGTCTGGCTCGCCGCACTCGAGCACGGGATGCATCCGGGCGACCGTGTGCTCGACGGCCCGCTCCGTATCGGGGGCTGGAACCCGCAGAACTTCGACGGCACGTATCATGGTGAGGTCACCCTCGAGGACGCCCTGGCGCAGTCTCTCAACACGGTATCGGTCCGGCTGATGCAGGCGTCCGGCGGGCCACGGGCGACGGCCGAGGTGGCGCAACGGCTGGGTGTCGGCGGCGCAATGCCAGAGAACCTGTCGCTGGCGCTCGGCACCGGGGAGGTTCGGCTGATCGACATGGCCGCTGCCTATGCCGCGCTGCTCAACGGCGGCCTGCGGATGCGGCCGACCGGCATCGAGCGAATCGAAGCGGACCATCAACCGCTGGCGCTCGATCGGCCGGGGCCCGCCCACGTTATCGAGGCGGAGCGGGCGGGCGAAATGCGCGCGATGCTGGCCGCCGTCGTCGCGCGGGGCAGCGGGCGGGCGGCGGCGCTGCCGGGTCGGTTCGTGGCGGGCAAGACGGGGACGACGCAGGATTATCGTGACGCGTGGTTCATCGGCGAGGCCGGGTCGACGATCATCGGGGTGTGGCTCGGCAACGACGACGACCGCCCGATGCGCGGCGTGACCGGCAGCGGGTTGCCGGCGCGGTTGTTCCACGACATCGCGGCGGCGGATCGCTGAGTTAGCGAAGGCTTCATCTTTGCCGTCTATCGTAGGGCAGCGAGGGAGCTTTGACTTGGTTCAGGAAGTCCGGTCGATCCTATTCACTGCCGAGGAATGCCGCACCGCCATCACGCAACTGATGGCGATGCGGGCCGGCACCGTCCGGCCGGGCCTGGTGACCGGCATCAAGCTGCAGGGGCCGAAGGTCAGCGCGGTGATCACCGTCGGGTCCTGCGCGGAGGCGACGCAGCAGACGATGGATGCGGCGGAGTTGATGAGCGCGGTGCTGCTGTTCTGCCGCAAGGCGCGCATTCCGCTGTCGACGCGGTCGGAGAAGCGACTGAGCCTCATCTCCGACTGCCTCGCGCTCACGACGTCCATCAACCTGCGGCCCGGCCCCTCGACAAGCCGCAGCAAGGACACTGCGACGGCCGGGCCGGACCTGGCGCTGATGCACACGGTGTAATGCGGCAACTCATCCCGCCGCAGATTCTTAAGTCGGTATGATGTTCGATCTTTCGCAGGCCTTCAACTCGCTACGAGGCTTGGTAACGGGGTTCTTCGCGCACCTCCCCTACATCATCATCGCGTTGCTCGTTTACGGCGGTTTCCACATCGCGGCGCGGTCGGTACGGCGGGTGTTGCGTCATTTCGCCGAGCGGCGGCGCAAGCACATGAACGTCGGGCTCGTGCTCGGCCGGCTGGCCGAGGGCGGGATCATGCGGTGGGGGTGCTCGTCGCGCTCGTGATTGCCGTGCCGTCGTTCCAGCCGGCGCAGCTGATCCAGCTGCTCGGCATCAGCGGCGTGGCCATCGGCTTCGCCTTCCGCGACATCCTGCAGAACTTCCTGGCCGGATTGCTGATCCTGCTGACGGAGCCCTTCCGCATCAACGACCAGATCGTCGTCGGCAGTTTCGAAGGCACGGTCGAGGAGATCGAGACGCGTGCCACGACGATCCGGACCTATGATGGGCGCCGGGTGGTCATCCCGAATACGAACCTGTTCACCCAGTCCGTGACCGTGAACACCGCGTTCTCGACCCGGCGCCTGCAATACGATGTCGGGATCGGCTATGGCGACGACATCGCCCAGGCGCAATCGGTGATGCTCGATGCGATCCGGGGCGTGCATGGCATCATGGCGGAGCCGCCGCCCGAGGTGCTTGTCGTCGGCCTGGCCGACTACACCGTCACATTGCGGGTCTGTTGGTGGATCGATCCGCCGCGCCGCGCCGACACGATGGAGAGCATGAGCCAGGCGCTGCATGCCATCAAAGATGCGCTGACGGCGGCCGGCATCGACCTGCCGTTCCCGACCCGGCAGATCCTGTTCCACGACCAGACCGAAGCGACCGACGGCGACCGCTCGCGCCAGCGCGAGGGTTGGCCGGCCGGCAAAGGAACGGTCCCGGCGCCGCGTTCCATCGCTGGCGCATTGTTCGGCCGCAAGGACGAACCGTCCGAGGCGGCTTGAGCTGCAGAGGGAAATCTCCGCCGCATCTCGCGTTCGTATCGCACCCAACCTAGGAGACGTTGAACGATGACGAGACTTAGAAGCCGCATGATTGCGCTGACCGCGTTCCTTATTGCAGGAGCGGCGCAGGCGCAGACGCCGAGCGTTCAGCCTACGCCGCCCGTCCCGGTCGTGCCGCAAGAGGCCACGCCGCCAAACGGCGTCGCGCGCGGTGTATTGCGGCCCGGCCGCCCGATCGACTCCAAGATGGTCACCAAGCCGCCGGCTCTGGAGCGCCACCGCATGCCAGTGATTACCCCGCCCGGGACAGCACGTTGAATTTTCTTCGGGATCTCAAGCTTCCACTCTTCTTCCTCCTCACCATCCCGATCGCGCCGGTCCTGCACTACCTGGTCGGCGGCATGCCTCTGCTAGAATTCGCGACCGGCGCGGCGGCGATCGCGGTGTTGGCCGACTGGGTGCGGCGCGGGACGGAGCATGTCTCCTCCCATGTCGGCGCCGCCCTCGGCGGGTTGCTGAGCATCAGCCTCGGCAGCCTGGCCGAGCTAATCCTGGCGCTGTTCGTGTTGTGGGACGGCAAGATCAATGTCGTCCGGGCGCAGATCACCGGGTCGATGATCGGCACGAGCCTGCTCGGGTTGGGCATTGCCATCGTCGTCGGCACCGTCGGCCGGGAGAGCCTCACGTTCAAACGCGAGCGCGCCAGCTTAATTTCCAGCCTGCTGCTGCTCTCGGTCATCGCGCTGCTGCTGCCGGCGGTGTTCGACTTCACGCTGCGCTCGACCGGGCACGCCGACAAGGCGGCGGCCTCGGACGAGGCGTTGAGCCTCGGCGTGGCAGCGGTGCTGCTGCTGCTCTATGCCGGCAACACGGTCTATACGCTGATCACCCACCGCGACGTGTTCGGCTCCGGCGGCGAGGAGGAGAGTAGCGAGGCGGCCTGGCCGCTGATGGCCTCGCTCGGTGTGCTGGCCGCGGCGACGGTCGCCATCGCGCTCGAGGCCGAGTTGGTGTCCGGCTCGCTCGAACAAGCATCGCAGTCGCTGGGATTGTCGGACGTCTTCCTCGGCGTGATCGTGCTCGCGCTGATCGGCACCGCGTCGGATCTGTTCGCCGGCGCCTTCTTCGCGCGCCAGGGCCGGATGGGGCTGGTGCTCAGCATCTGCATCGGCTCGGCGATCCAGGTTGCGCTGGTCCTGGCGCCTTTGTTGGTCCTGATCTCGTGGGCGATCGGCAAGCCGATGACGCTGGTGTTCTCCAATCCGCTCGACCTGTTCGCCATCGCCGGTGCTGCGTTCATCATCAACAGCATCGCCAGCGATGGCGAAGTCACGTGGTTCGAAGGCGCGCTACTGGTCGGCGTCTATGTCCTGTTCGGGCTGGGCTTCTACTTCGTTACCTGACAGCGAACGGACCGTTGAGCCGGACGATGGTCAAGTTGAGGTAAGCCGCAAACGTGACCCACATGAGGTAGGGCAGCAGTAGCCAGCTGGCGAGCGGGGCAAAGGGCGCAACGACGACCATCGGGGCCAGGACCGACAGCCACAGCAGCGGCACCTCGATCAGCGCCCAGTCCGGCCGCTTGAACTTGAAGAATAGCGGGCTCCAGAGCAGGTGGAACAACGCGTTAAAGCCATAGAGCACGACGACCGTGATGCGCAGACCGGGACTGGGCGCGGCGACCCAGGCCTCGGCCGCCGACCAGGCTGCCAGCGCCAGGATCAGGGTCCACGCCGGCCCGAACAGCCAGTCCGGCGGTTGCCAGCTCGGCTTGCGCAACTGGCGATACCAAGGCCCGATCTCGGTCAGCAGGCCGCCCGCGCCGGTGACGACGAGGGCGACCACCCCGGAGACGATCAGCGGGGTCAGCATGCGAGCGCCGGCCGTTTGGCGCGGTAGCCCATCGCGTGTTCGAGCACGCTGGCGGCCTGAAACAGCATGGCTTCCTGGAACGGCTTGGCGCAGATCTGCACGGCTACCGGCAGGCCACCCTCGCCGAAGCCGGCCGGCACGCACATCGCCGGCCACCCCGTCTGATTCATTGGCGCCGTGAAGCCCGGCTGTTGCAGGCCGTCGAATTTAGGCACGTCGTCGATCCGCGGCGCCTCCGCGTGTGAGCCGGCGGTGAGCAGCAGGTCGACATCGCGCGAGGCGGCGGCGGTCGCGGCGCAGAGCTGGCGGCGGAAGCGCTGCGCCTGGACGTAGTCGGTCGCGGCGAACAGGCCGCCGAACACCATCCGACTGCGGAGGCGGTCGCCGTAATCGTGGAAGCGCTCGCGCATCCAGGGCTCGTGCAGGCTGTAGGCCTCGGCCGTCAGGATGACGAAGTTGGCGGCCTGGAAGTCGAACAGTGACGGCAGCTCGACGTCGGAGACGATCGCCCCGGCATCGCGCCAGACCGCGGCGGCACGGTCGATGCCGGCCTGGGTGGCCGGGCTGACGGGGCGGTCCCGCTCGTGCCAGTTCCGCACGATGCCGACGCGCAGGCCCTTCACCCCGTCGCCGAGCCCGGCCGTGTAGTTCGGCACGGGCCGGTCCGCGCTGGCCGGGTCCTGCGGGTCGTGGCCGGCCATCGCCTGCAGCAGCATCGCGCAGTCCTCGACCGTCCAGGCCATCGGCCCGGCATGATCGAGCGAGAAGGCGAGCGGGAGGATGCCGACCCGGCTGCACAGGCCATAGGTCGGCTTGATGCCGGCGATGCCGCACAGCGCGGCGGGCCCGCGGATGGAGCCGCCGGTGTCAGACCCGGTGCCGCCCAGGATCAGCCCGGCCGCTACCGCGGCGCCGGTGCCGGACGAGGAGCCGGAGGTAAAGTGATCGGGGTCCCACGGGTTGCGCGCGGGCGGCCATGGCAAGTCGAAACTCGGGCCGCCGAAGGCGAATTCGTGGGTCGCCAGCTTGCCGAGCATCACCGTGCCGGCCTCGCTCAACAGCCGGACCGTGGTCGCATCCGCGTCCGGCACCCAGTTCTGCAGCAATTTGGAGTGGGCGGTCGTGGCAATGCCGGCGGTGCCGTAGATGTCCTTGTGGCCGATCGGGATGCCGTCGAGCGGGCCGCGCGCGTTGCCGCTCGTCTGCCGCTGCTCGGCGGCACGGGCTTCGGCCAGCGCGCGATCCGGCGTCACCTTGATGAAGGCGTTCAGCTTGCCGTCGAGTGCTGCGATGCGGTCCAGGCAAGCCTGCGTCAGCTCGACCGGGGAGATCGTGCGGGCGGCGAGCTGGCGCGAAGCGTCGGCGATGGTGGGAAGCGACATCACATGGCCTCCGGCTTAAAGATCACGGCCGGCTCGGCCTCTCGTGGCCGGGTTGCGCCGCCGCGAATACGGTCCAGCATGGGCTCCACATTGGCCCAGGCGCCGTAGAGCTCATCCATTTCAGTCGACGACAGCTCCAGGCCGGCCCGGCGGACCAGGGCAGTGAAATCTTGCTGGGGCAATTTGGCGGACATCCGGGTCTCCGAAGAAAGCGTTCGGATCGAAGCACGTCTGGCGTGCGCAGGCTAACGCTTGTGTCCAGCGAAACCGCGCGCGACGGTTTCAACGTGCAAACCATCGAGCGACCCGGCCGCGTATCGCCGACCATGCCGGGCCCGGCACTCACCGCGCTCGCGGGCCTGCTGGCGCTCGCCTCGTCGCAGGGGATTTGCCGCTTCGTCTACACGCCGATCCTGCCGGCGATGGCGGCCGGGCTCGGGCTGGGGCCCAGCACGGCGGGGCTGATCGCATCGGCGAACTTCCTCGGCTACCTGAGCGGGGCGATCGCGGCGACGGCGAAGCGCTTGCCCGTCGGGCGGCGCGCCTGGTTCATCGGCAGCCTCTGCGTCAGCGCGCTCAGCACGGCGGCGATGGGCGTGGCGAGCGGGTTGCCGGCCTACCTGGCCTTGCGCTTCGCCGGCGGGGCGGCGGGCGCGTTCGTGCTGGTGCTGGCCACGGCAGCGGTGCTCGACGTGTTGGCCGAGGCCGGGCGGCCACGGCTCGGGGCGTTGCATTATGCCGGTGTCGGCGTCGGGATCGTATTGTCGGCGGTCATCGTCGCCGGGCTCGAGGCGGGCGGGGCCGGATGGCGGACGCTGTGGATCGTCGCCGGGCTGATCGCCCTCGCGATGGTCCCACTACCGGCCCGCGTGCTCCGCTGGCGAACGCCGGCGGTCGGTGTCGCGGGCCGGCCGGCCTCGCTGCCCCGGGGCATCGTGCCGCTTACCTTCTGCCAATTCCTGTACGGTGCCGGTTATGCGGTCACGGCAACCTTCCTGATTGCGATGGTCCGCGGCGCACCGGCGACGCGGGCGGTGGAGCCGCTGATCTGGACCGTCGTCGGCCTCGCCGCCGCTCCGTCGCTGCTGCTGTGGCTGTGGGTGTCGGCGCGGATCGGGCCGCGGCGCGCCTATGCCGCCGCTGCCGTGCTCGAGGCTGCCGGCGTGTTGCTGGCGGGCGGCTGGCCGACGCCGGCCGGGTTGCTGGCAGGGGCGGCGCTGCTGGGCGGCACGTTCATGGGGCTGACGGCGCTCAGCTTCGCCGTCGCGCGTGAGTTCGGGCCGGGCGGCCAGGAGCGGCAGATCGCCATCCTGACCACCGGCTTCAGCGTCGGCCAAGCGCTGGGTCCCCTGCTCGGCGGCGCATTGGCCGAAGCGAGCGGCAGCTTCTGGAGCGCATCGGCCCTGGCGTCGGCGGCCCTGTTGCTCGCCGCCGTGCTGATCCTGGCAACCCGTCCGCGCGCTGCCGTCACGTAACAGACACTCATGGAGTGCTGACAGGCAGAGTAGGACCGGCTAACAGCCGAAGCATGTCGGATACGCCCTTCCCCGCATTCGCGTCGCAACGGCGCTTGCCCAACTTGTTCGACTTGGTGGCGGGCGCCTGCATCCTCGCCGCGCTGATCTACGTGGCCAGCGTCGCCCGCGGCACGGTCGGGCCGATCGATGCGCCAGAAGCCACCGCGATCAGCCTCGACCCGGCCAACCTGCCGGCCTACGCGGTGCGCACCACGCTGCGGATGTTCGCCGCACTGGCGTTCTCGCTGCTGTTCACACTGACGTATGCGACCTGGGCGGCCAAGAGCCGGCGCGCGGCACTGATCCTGATCCCGTTGCTCGACATCCTGCAATCGGTGCCGATCCTCGGTTTTCTCACCTTCACGGTGGTGTTCTTCCTCGGCCTGTTTCCCGGCCAGGTCATCGGCGCCGAACTGGCCGCGATCTTCGCCATCTTCACCAGCCAGGCCTGGAACATGGCGTTCAGCTTTTATCAATCGCTGAAGACGCTGCCGAACGATCTGGACGAAGCGACCCGCAGCTTCGGCCTGTCGACCTGGCAGCGGTTCTGGCGCTTCGAAGTGCCGTTCGCGATGCCCGGCCTGGTCTGGAACACCATGATGAGCATGTCGGGCGGCTGGTTCTTCGTGGTCGCCAGCGAGGCGATCACGGTCGGCGATACGACGTTCAAGCTACCCGGCATCGGCAGCTACGTCGCCATGGCGCTCGAGCAGCGCAGCATTCCGGCGGTCATCTACGCCATCCTGGCGATGCTGGTCGTAATCCTGCTGTACGACCAATTGCTGTTCCGCCCGCTGGTGGCGTGGTCGTCGAAGTTCCGCTTCGAGCTGACCGCGTCGGAGAACGCCGAAGATCCGTGGATGCTGAAGCTGCTGCGGCGGACACGGTTGCTGCGGGCGGCGACGGACGTGATCGGCTCCGGCTTCAACGTGTTGACCGGGCTGCGCCTGGCGCTGCCGCGGCGGGCGAGTAAGGAACGGGTTCCGTCCAAGCTGGCGGACGCCGTTTTCCTGACTGTCATGGGCGCCGCGCTGCTTTACGCGCTGTATCTGATCGTCCAATTCGTCTCCACGTCGCTGACCTGGTCCGAAGTGTTCGAGGCGTTCGTGCTCGGTCTGCTGACGCTGGTCCGGGTCGTCGTGCTGATGGTCCTGGCGACGATCGTCTGGGTGCCGATCGGTGTCTGGCTCGGCCTTCGCCCGGTCTGGGGCCGGCGGGCGCAGCCGATCGCGCAGTTCCTGGCGGCCTTCCCGGCCAACCTGTTCTTCCCGATCTTCGTCGTGTTGATCGTGCGCGGGCACGGCAATCCGAACATATGGCTCACGCCGCTGATGATCCTCGGGACCCAGTGGTACATCCTGTTCAACGTCATCGCCGGCGCGTCCGCCTTCCCGGGCGACCTGCAGGAAGCGGCGAGATGCTTCCGCGTCGGTGGCTGGCTGTGGTGGCGCCGGGTGATCCTGCCGGGCGTGTTCCCGTATTACGTCACGGGGGCCATCACGGCGTCCGGCGGGTCGTGGAACGCGGCCATCGTCGCCGAGGTGGCGAGCTGGGGCGATACGAAACTGGAGGCGCGCGGGCTGGGCGCCTACATCGCCAATGCAACCGCCGACGGGCAGACCGCCAAGGTCGTGCTCGGTGTCGCGATGATGTCGGCCTTTGTCGTGGCGTTCAACCGGCTGTTGTGGCGACCGCTCTACGGCTATGCCACACGGCGACTGACCCTGGGATAACGCGGATGGACCAGAACGCGACTGCCGACCTACTTCTCGAGATCCGCGGGGTCCGACAGGCGTATCACAAGGAAAGTGCGGCCGACCTGGTCGTGCTCGAGGATGTCGACCTGCAACTGCGACCCGGCGAGATCGTCGGGCTGCTCGGCCGGTCCGGCTCCGGCAAGTCGACGCTGCTGCGGATCATCTCCGGCCTCCTGGCGCCGACGGGCGGCGACGTGATCTGGCGGGGAAAGCCCCTGCGCGGCCCAGCACCGGGCGTGGCTATGGTGTTCCAGAGTTTCGCCCTGTTTCCCTGGCTGACGGTCGACGAGAACGTGGAGCTCGGCCTCGAAGCCCAAGGGATCGCCAAAGCGGAGCGCGCCGAGCGAGCCGAGGCGGCGATCGACCTGATCGGCCTGGGTGGCTACGAGAGCGCCTACCCGAAGGAGCTGTCGGGCGGTATGCGGCAGCGCGTCGGACTGGCGCGGGCGCTGGTGGTGCACCCGGACCTGCTGCTGATGGACGAGCCGTTCTCCGCGCTGGACGTGCTGACGGCCGAGACGCTGCGCACCGACCTGATCGACCTCTGGAGCGACGGCAAGCTGCCGGTCAAATCGATGCTGATGGTCACGCACAACATCGAGGAGGCCGTACTGATGTGCGACCGCATCCTGGTGTTCAGCAGCAACCCGGGACGCGTGGCGACCGAGTTGCGCGTCAAGTTCCCGCACCCGCGCAACCGGCTCGACCCGGCGTTTCGCAAGGTGGTCGACGACATCTACGCCGTCATGACCCGGCGCCCGGTGCCGCGCACCCCGACGGCGCTGTCGGCTACGGAGGCAGTGCGCATCCATCCGGTGTCGTCCAACCTGCTCGCCGGTCTGCTCGAGGTGTTGGCCGGGCCACCCTATAATGGGCGCGCCGACCTGCCCGCGCTAGCCGGGCCGCTGCAGCTGGAGCTCGACGACTTGCTGCCGATCGGCGACGGGCTGCAACTGCTCGGCATGGGCGTGCTCGAGGAAGGCGACCTGCGGATCACGGAGAGTGGGCGCGCCTTCGTCGATGCGGATACGGACGACCGCAAGCAGATCTTTGCCGCCGCGCTGCGCGCGAACGTGCCGCTGGCGGCGCAGATCCGCCGGGTGCTGGACGACCGGCCGGGTCATCGGGCGTCGGCCGTGCGGTTCCGCGACGAGCTGGAAGATACGATGTCGCCGGACTACGCCGACGAGACGCTGCTAGCGGTGATCAGCTGGGGCCGGTTCGCCGAGCTCTATTCTTATGATGAAGAGGCGGACCAGTTCTTCCTCGACGACGAGGAGTGACGCCATGATCGACCGCCGCACGCTGCTGGCCGCCGCCGCCGCGACGCCGCTGCTCTACACGCGCGCTTTCGGCGAGACGCCGAAGGACACGATCGTCATGGCCAAGCGGATCGACGACATCATCAGCCTCGATCCGCAGGAGGCGTTCGAATATTCCGGCTCGGAGATCACGGGCAACATCTACGACAAGCTCGTCACGCCGGACGATGCCGACCCGACCAAAATCATCCCGACCCTGGCCGAGAGCTGGACGACGAGCGCAGACGGTAAGAGCTGGACGTTCAAGATGCGCTCCGGCCGCAAGTTCGCCAGCGGGGCCGCGGTGACGGCAGACGACGCGGCGTTCAGCCTGCAGCGCGCCGTGATCATGAACAAGTCGCCGGGGTTCATCATCGCCCAGCTCGGCTTCGACAAGGGGAACGTGAGCGAGCGCATCCGGGCGATCGATCCGCAGACGCTGCAGATCGACATCCCGGAACAGGAGGCGCCGACCTTCCTACTCTATTGCCTGAGCGCGGCGGTGGGCGGCGTCGTCGAGAAGAAGGTCGCGCTCGAGCACGAGCAGAATGGCGATCTGGGCAATGCGTGGCTGCGGGCGAACAGCGCCGGGTCGGGCCCGTACATGCTACACACGGCGCGCGCCAGCGAGGTCGTGGCGCTGGATGCCAATCCGAACTATCCGCAGCCGCTGCCGATCAAGCGGATCATCATCCGGCACGTCCCCGATCCGTCGGTGCAGTTGCTGCTGGTACAGCGCGGCGATGCGGACGTTGCGCGCGACCTGTTGCCGGAACAGCTCGCGATCGCGCGGGCCAATACGGGCATGACCGTCGACTCGCGGCCGAAGGCGAGCCTGATGTACATCTCGATGAACGTGGCGCATCCAGCGCTGGCCAAGCCGCAGGTGCGGGACGCGATCCGGTGGGCGGTCGACTACGCGGCGATCGAGCAGAACCTGGTCAAGGACACGTTCCGCACCCACCAGGCATTTCTGCCGAGCGGCTTCCCGGCCGCGCTGGAGGACAACCCATTCAAGGCCGACTCCGCTAAAGCCAAAGCTTTGCTGGCCGAAGCCGGATATCCCAACGGGCTCGAACTGACGTTCGACCACGCGTCGAGTTCGCCACGGGCCGAGATCGCCCAGGCGCTACAGGCGCAACTGGCCCTGGTCGGAATCAAGCTCACGCTGCTGGCGGGCGAGGGACGGCAGGTGTTGACCCGGATCCGGGCACGGCAGCATCAACTTGCGATTGCGCTGTGGGGGTCCGATTATTTCGACCCTAACAGCAACGCGCAGACCTTCTGCGAGAACACCGACAACTCCGACGCATCAAAGAACCGCACGACGGCTTGGCAGACGAATTGGAGAGACGACGAGTTGACGGCGGAGAGCCTAGCCGCAGTCCGCGAACTGGACCCGGCCAAGCGCATCGCACTGTATCAGACCATGCAGCGCCAGTTGCAGGAGCGCGGCCCGTTCGCGATCCTGCTGCAGGAGATCGGCAGCGTGGTAATGCGTAAGCCGGCTGCCGGGCTGGTCCAGGGCCCGTTGTCGGACCGGACAGTCTACCGCAATATAACGAAGGCTTAGTGCAGCGACAGGGACGGGAAACCGAACTTCAGCAGCGGTGACGCGAGCTGACCCGGCTGGACGGCGCTCGAGGGCGGGGGTGGCATCGGACGGACGCAATCGCGGTCGCGCGATGCGCGGCGTCGGCGAGCGAGAGGTGCCCGGTTAGACGCTTGCGCGACACCAAGGGTGACCAGGACGCCTCCGTCTAGGATTTCTCGCATCGCGTGCCTCCTGTTGACTGTGAGGATAACGGTAGCCAACCGGGCCTTACCTTGCTCGTCGAACCAGCGTCGTCGAGCGTCGGAAATGCGTCGGTTGCTTTCGCTCCAGTCTACGAGGCCGAGGTTAACGCCGGGTTAAAAGAGCGCGTTGCCGATCGCGGCGCCGATCGCGCCGGCCCCGAACCCGATCGTCGTGACAATCGCTGCCAATCGGCCCCGCATCGCAGGGGTTGTCGCCAGGGATTGCCCCTGCGCCTGGTTGGAGACCAGGGCGGTCTGCGTGCCGACGTCGAGCAACGCCATCGCCGCGTAGAGCGCTGGCCCGGGTCCCTGCACCAACGTTATCGCGCAGCCCGCCAGCAGGACGGCGTAAAGGCCGACCGTCGCGATGCCGGCTGCCGGGAACCGCTTGCACGCCCATCCCGCCGCGATTGCAGCGCAGGCGCCCAATGTCGCAATCATGCCCGTCGACAAGGCGCCGTGCACGCTGTTAGCGACGAGCCGCGGAAAGACCGCCCAGCCGAAGTTGAACAGCGCAAACACGGCGGCCTGCTGAAGCGCAGCGCGGCGCAGGATCGGCTCCCGGCGCCACATCGCCGCAGCGCTCGGCAGCGCCGCAGCGTCGCTCTCCCAAGCCCGGCGGTCGATCCGCAGCGCGGCAGTGGCGGCAGCGATACCGCACACCGACACGACGCCTGCGTCGAGCATGAACATCGTCCGCCATCCGACTGCAGCCGAGGCGATCGGCACGGCCGCCCGAGCGACGACGATCCCGGCTAAGCCACTCGCGATGACGCCGCCGATCACTGGCCCGCGGATGTCGGACGACACCGCGCTGGTCGCGCAAGCCAGTAGACGTTGCGTCAACGAACAGCCAATCCCGATTAGCAGACAAGCGGCCGCGACCAACGGAAGTGCCGGAGCCACGGCAGCCGCGCCGAGCCCTAGGCTGAGGAGGAGCGCATGAAGGCCGAGGCCGTTCGCCGTCGTCAGATCCCGGGCCAGGCTCGCCTGGAGTGCTACACCGATGGCATAGCCCGCCAACGTCGCGCTCGGCATCATGCCGGCCCAGACCGAAGCGCCGAATTCCACCCGGGCCAGGGACGCGACAGCCTGCGCCCAATAGAGGGTCGAGACCGTCACACCGTTGAGGGCAAGCACCGCGATGAGGAGCGGCTTGGCGGACGTGCGAGGCAGCAGGCGAGCGGTCATGAAGAATCTTTTCCGCAATTGAGAACAAACAGTGGACTTAACGCGAACATATTGGCAATCTGTGGTTGGGCACAGACGACGACTTCAAACCCAACCGACCCACAAAAGGATAACTGCCATGACGAATACAACCCAGAATGGTGCTTCCGCCGGTTTTGATGTCCCTGTCACCTTCCGCCTGCCGGCGCTCGCGAATGGCCTGTCCGTGAAGGATGCCGGCGCGGTCGTGCTCGGCGGCCAGGGTCCGGTGTTCCGGTCAGCGTCGATTGCCGATGTCGGCCGCGTTCGCCTGGGCGGCCAAGGTCCGGCTTTCCGCATGGCGGCTATCGCCGACGCCGGTAAAGTTCGTCTCGGCGGTCAGGGCCCGCTGTTCCGCTAAGATCCGACGCTGAACGGCTGAGCTGAACAGATCAGCCGTTTCAGGATGTCGCTTGCCGAGTGCATAGTATCGGCAAGCGACTACCCTGAATTGTAGCAAGGTGGATCACACTCCGATGGATGAGCCCTCGCCCGAAACGCTGGTACGCTTTCACCAACTGGTCGATACGGCTAGGCCGCCACTGCGGGCCGACCGATCTGCGGGCGGATTGTTGCCGACACGTGCTTTTCGCTTCTGCGAGGCCGTCACTACCGCGTCCGCGTTCGGCTACTACGTGTTTTCGCCCATGAGCTTCAGCCTGCTCTGGACCGGCGAACAAGTGGCCTGGACGTTCGACGGCGCCGGCGATTGGTTCACGCTTGGCCGGGCGCAGTTCCCCGGCTTGTCCGACGCCTTCGACGACGCTGCGCCCGAGACAGCTCCGCGGGTTCGCCCCGCCGTTCCTGGCTGCCCTGCCCGAGCCCGGGGTGGTTCAAGTCTGGTCCGGATTGCTGGCGCGGACCGCCCCCGACTGGAGCCTGCTGCTGCGGCCGCCGGCCAATCTTCCTCGCCCGGGATACGATCTGTTCGAAGGCATCGTCGAGACCGATCGCTGGTTCGGACCGCTGTTCACCAACGTGCGGCTCACCAGAACCGACACCCCGATCACGTTCGACGCGGATTATCCGCTTTTCCAGGCACAACCGCTGCATCGCTCGGCCTACGCCGATGAGCGGCTGAACGATTTCACCTGCACGGTCGGGCTACACGGCCTGCAGCCGGAAGACTGGGCCGCCTACGCCAGGACCGCCGTCCATCCCGGCAACGCCGCGGCGCGTCCGCTCGGGCATGATGCGGCCGAGGTCCGCCGGCGCCGCCGTGCGGCCGGCTAAACCACTCCAGCCAAATTCAGCCCGGCGATGTAATGGTCCAGATGCTCCCGCCGTGCGAACGGCGCGCTCAGGCGAAAGCTTTTGATGTTGAAGTCCGGTTCGAGCTGGAGCAGGCGACGATGCACGACGACAGCCTCGCGCTGCTCGCCGAGATGGCCGAGCGCGGCCAAGTAGGGCTTGTAGGCGGCCGAGAAGCGCGGATGCAGTTGAGTGACCTTGCGTCCGATCTCGGCGGCGGCCTCGTGCCGACCGCTCAGCAACTCGACGATGATCGCCGCACCATCGGCGAAGAAACTATGGGGATCTCGCGGGGCCAGCCGGCGACAATGCTCGATGCGCCGCCGGGCTTCGTCGAGGTTTCCTTTGTAGGCCTGCGCGACCCCGCTCAGGTGCCATGCCAACGGTAGGCTCGGGTTGATCGCCAGCGCCCGCTCGTGCAACGGCAGGGCCTCGTCCAGTCGCCGGTGCAGGAACGCACGGACGTGCCCGGCGATCGTCAGCCCGCGAGCGTCGTTCGGGTCCAGCATCACAGCGTATTCGGCGACCTCGCCGGCACGGATGATGCTGGCGCGGGCATCGCGTGCCCAGCCTTGGCCGACGAGGAAGACGTGCCACAGCGCCAGCCAGCTATAGGCGGAGCTGTAATCCGGTTCGCGCTCGATGACCCGGCTCAGCAACCCGCCGGCCTCGTTGAACGATCGGCGGTCCAGCAGATGGATCAGCGAGATGGCCCGCAACAGCAGCACGTAGGCACCCTCGTCGACGTCACCGATCCGCCGCAGCCGCTCGGCGGAGATGGTCGGCAACTCCGGCTCCAGCCCGGCGGCCACGAGGGCTGCGACGTCCTGCTGAATATGGAACATGTCGTCGTGTTCGTAGTCGAAGTGCGATGACCAACAGACCACGCCGGACGGCATCTCGATCAGGCGCACTGCGACGCGGACCCGCTCGCCCAAGCGCTGCATCGATCCCTCGACACGGAAATCGAGCCCGGTCTCGTTCGCGCCCGCAGACGGCGAACGCACCTGCGACACGACACTGACACCGCGGATGCGCCCCAACGACGTCGCCAGTTCCTCGGCCACCGCGCAGGCCAGTTCCGTATCCGCACCCACCGCATGGAGCGCCGTCACGCCGATGATCACGCCGCGCTTAATCGCCACCTTCGCCCGCGCCGCATCAGGCACGGCGTCGTCGCGTCTCACTCGATGCTGGCATCGGATCGATTGCAGCCAGTCATCGAGCGCCGGGTCGATCCCGTCGAGGTCCGGGGCGATCTCGCCAACGACCGATAACGGTACCGGGAGGCTCTCGTCGCTCGTCAGCAGGTCGACCGTGACGGCGCCAGGCCGAAGGGTCACGCGGTCGGGCGTAACCTGTATGAAGTCGGCATCGCCCAGGGCGTCGCGCAGGCCGAGCCGAAGCGTGCTGAGCGTATCGCGAAGACGGGCGAGACCTTGCGCCGGATCGTTGCGGCTCCACAGCAGGCCAGCGAGCCATCGCCGGGTCGCTGTCTGACCTTCGGCCAGAGCAAGGACGACCAAGATGGCGCGTGCCTTGCGAAGTGATGGAAGGACGTCCGTGTCGTCGGACGCAGTTGCGCGAAGCGGGCCGATCAAGCGAAGCTGAATCGTCGCCTTGGCAGCGTTTTCACTTCGCCCCGTAATACCTTCCACGCGGTCTCGTCCAGACCTGAGGTTTCAACATATCAACCAGAGTACTAGCATCTGACAAAGCTGTAATGCAACCCTGACGTGAAAATACGGTTATGCCTTAACTGCTAATCTAAGGCTCAATTTCTCCCAAAAGGCGCGACATTTTCTATCGAATTAGACGTGAAAACTTTCGCCGCAGCCACACCGGCCTTTTTCGTTAGGATTGGAGAAAGTAAAGCCGCTTGTCAGTGCCTTGGTCTCGTAGTCCATCTGAGTGCCGATCAGGAACAGGCTGGCTTTGCGATCGACCAATACCGTGAGCCCCTGGCTGACCACGATCTCATCGCCCGGACCGGGGCCGGGAACCCAGTCCATGGTATAAGACAAGCCAGAACAGCCCTTCGTGTTCACGCTGATCCGCAGCAGCATGCCCTGCTGGCCATTGTCGTACAGCGACTGCAGCCGCGCCGCTGCCGTGTCCGTCAACGTCATGAGCGGCGGAAGAGCACGTGGCTTACGGACGGATGTGGCAACGTCAGACATCACGCTTTCCCTTAGAACATGTTCAGGCTGAGACGGGCATCCTCGGACATCCGGCTCGGATCCCATGGCGGGTCCCACACGGTGTCGACCGTGCAGCCCGAGACATACGGCACCGCCATGATCGCGTCGTGCACCATGATCGGCAATTCCTGCGCGCTCGGGCACCCCGGCGCCGTCAGGGTCATCTCGACCTTGACCCCGTTCGCATCGTCGATCTCGACGGCGTAGATCAATCCGAGTTCATAGATGTTCACCGGGATTTCCGGATCATAGACGGTGCAGATCGCCGTCACGATCGCATCCTCGTCCGGCTTCCCGCCCGGCGTGCCATCCGGCGTCCAACTCTCGACCGTCGCGTCACTCACTGGCCATCTCCTGCTTGCCATCGATCGCCGCGACCAAGGCGCGCCATGGTAGCGTCACACATTTCACGCGCGACGGAAAATCGTGCACCGCCGCGAGTGGCTGAAGCCGGGTCATCGCGGCATCGCAGACGTCGCAGTGTCCGGTCCGCGCCATCGCCTCGACATCGTCGGCGAGCCCGCGCACTCGCTGCATTGCCTGCCCAGCAACCGCCTCGCACATCAGGTCGGCACTTGCCAGGCTGATCTCGCAGCCGCGGGCCTCGAACGATGCTTGCGATATGGTGTCGCCGGCCCGCCGAATGAACACCGTCACCCGGTCGCCGCACATCGGATTGTCACCCTTGGCCGAGCCATCCGCGTCCTCGAGCCGCCCGGCATGCGCGGGATGGCGCCCATGCTGGCGAATCGTGTCGCTGTACAGCGCGCGGAGGTCGTCGAACATCAGGCGAAGAACTCGCGGACACGGACAAGTGCATTCGCCAGCGCGTCGATTTCCTCCGTCGTCGTGTAAATGCCCAAGCTGGCGCGCGCTGTGCTGTCGACACCCAGGCGCCGCATCAGCGGCTCGGCACAGTGATTGCCAGCGCGCACGGCGATGCCGCCGCGATCGAGCAGCGTGGCAATGTCGTGCGCATGCGCGTTCTGCATCGTGAAGCTGAACACCCCACCCCGATCCTGTGCGTTGCCGAGCACGCGGATGCCCGGGATCTCCGCCAGCCGCCGTAGCGTATATTCGACAAGCTCCGCCTCATGCGCGGCGATCGCGTCAAAGCCGATGGCCTCGACCCAATCGATCGCGATACCCAACCCAATCGCCTCGATGATCGGCGGCGTGCCGGCCTCGAATTTGTGCGGGATCTCGGCCCAGGTGCTCCGCTCGAAGCTGACGCTGCCGATCATGTCGCCCCCGCCCATGAAGGGCGGCATACGCTCGAGCAGCTCGCGCTTGGCATACATCGCGCCGATCCCGGTGGGACCATACAATTTATGTCCCGTGAACACATAAAAATCCGCATCCAGCGCCTGCACGTCGACACGGCGGTGCACCACCGCCTGACTGCCGTCAAACAGAACCTTCGCCCCGTACGCATGCGCCAGCGCGGCGATACGCGTGGCCGGGGTTACGGAGCCGAGCACGTTGCTCATGTGCGTGACGGCCACCAAACCGACCTTGCCGTCTTCGAGCAAGCGCTCGAGTGCCTGCATATCGATATCGCCGCCGTCGGTGATCGGCGCGATGCGAAGCTCGATGCCGTGCGAGTCCCGCAGCATCTGCCACGGCACCAGATTGGCGTGGTGCTCCATTTCGGAAATCACCACAGCCTGGCCGCGCTGCATGACGCCGCGGCCGTAGCAATGCGCCACCAAGTTGATCAATTCGGTGGAGTTCTTCGCAAACACGATCTCGCGGGAGTCACCCGCATTGAGCAGTTTAGCGACCTTGGCGCGCACGCCCTCATACGCCTCAGTCGTTCGCTCGCTCATCCAGTGGATGCCGCGATGGACATTGGCGTATTGTGTCTCCATCACCTCGACCATTGCGCCAATGACCTGGCGCGGCTTCTGGGCCGAGGCCGCACTGTCGAGAAAGACAAATGGCTTGCCGTGCACGACTTGCCCAAGGATCGGGAAATCGGCGCGGATGCGCTCGATGTCAAAGACCGGACGCGAGATTGAGTTCATGCTGCCCTCTTGCTCCACCACGCCTCGACAGCGGCTTCCAACATCTCCCGCGCCGCGTCATGCGCGATCGGGTCCAACGCCTCGGCGAGGAACGCGCGCACCAGCATCGAGCGCGCCTGCTCGAGCGGGATGCCGCGAGAGCGCAGGAAGAACAGCTGGTCCGCATCGAGCTCGCCCACGGTGGCACCGTGGCTGCATTTGACGTCATCGGCGTAGATTTCGAGCTGCGGCTTGCAGTCGATCTCCGCACCTGGGCTCAGCAGCAGGGCCTGGTTCATCTGATAGCCGTCGGTCTTCTGCGCTACGCGAGCAACCTCGATCCGGCCCTGGAACACGCCGCGCGAACGGTCGGATAGGACGTTCTTGATAGTCTGGCGCGAGGCGCAATTCGGTGCGTCATGCGCGACAATCGTGGTGATATCGCCATGCTGGTCGCCGCCGAGCAGCTGCGCGCCGTTGAGGTGCACCGCAGCCGTCGGGCCCATGAGGCGAGCGTGGATCTCGGTCCGCGACAGGCGGCTGCCGAGCGTCAGAACGAAGGCGTCGTATGTGCCGGCCTCGGCAATCTCGGCAAAGCCGGTCTGCACATGGAATGCCTCGGCCGACTCTTCCTGCAGCCGGATGTGCGCGAGCGTCGCACCCTGGCCGACCACGATCTCATGCACGCCGTTGTGTAGGTAGGTCCCTTCGCCGCGCGCGACCTCGACGAGGGTCAGCTTGGCGCCGGGCTCCAATTCGATGCGGTGGCGCGGATGGAAGGCGACCGGGCGATGGTTGTCGATGCCGATCGACAACAGCACGATCGTGCCTGCATCGACCCCGGCGGCGACGTGTAGACGGACGCCGTCATCCGCCATCATGGTGTTGAGCGCGACCATCGGCTGCTTAGCGTCCGGCGTGTGACCGAATACCGGGCTGTCGCCGAAGGTCGATAGCGTGACGGTGTCGGGCGGACTCGACAGCGCGGGCTGATAGCGGCCATCGACCAGCACTAGCCGCGGCGCGTCGAGCGTCGGCGCGAGATCCGGCGCCGAACCGACCGCTGTCAGCGGCTCCTCGAAGGTCGAAGAAGCTAGACTGCGGAGCGACGTATAACGCCAGGCCTCGTCGCGCACCGTCGGCAGTCCGGCGGCCTTAAACAGCGCCGCCGCATCGTCGCGCACGGAAACGTCGCCGGGCAACTGAGCGCGGAGCCCCTCGAAGCGGGCCAGGAAGGCGTCAGCGCCCCCGAGAACTTCGCTGTTCATGCTGCGTCTGCCACCACTTGGCTGTAGCCGTTAGCCTCGAGTTCGCGCGCCAGCTCCGGCCCGCCGGTGCGCACGATGCGGCCCTTGCTCAACACGTGGACCCGGTCCGGCACCAGATGGTCCAGCAAGCGCTGGTGGTGCGTAATCACAAGGGCGGAGAAATCCGGGCTGCGCAGCGCATTGACACCGTCGGCGACAATCCGCAGCGCGTCGATGTCGAGCCCGCTATCGGTCTCGTCGAGGATGGCCAGCTTCGGCCGCAGGATGGCCATCTGCAACACCTCGTTGCGCTTCTTCTCGCCACCGGAGAAGCCGACATTGACGTTGCGCTTGAGCATGTCGTCTGGGAAATGCAGCCGCTTGCTCTCGGCGCGCGCCAGCCGGAGGAAGCCGGGCGCGTCCAGCTCCGCCTCGCCACGAGCGCGGCGCACGGCATTCAATGCAGTGCGCAGGAAGTTTGCATTGTTCACGCCGGGCAATTCGAGCGGCGACTGGAAGGCGAGGAACATGCCGGCCGCGGCCCGCTCCTCCGGCTCCATCTCCAGCAGGTCCTTGTCTTCGAACGAGACCTGTCCGCCGGTCACGTCATAGCCGTCATTGCCGGCCAGCACGTAGCCGAGCGTGCTCTTGCCGGACCCGTTCGGGCCCATGATGGCGTGCACTTCGCCCGCCGGAAGGTCGAGCGTGATCCCACGCAGGATCGGCTTGTCCTCGACCGAGGCGCAAAGCTCGTTGATACGCAACATCAGCCGACAGATCCTTCGAGCGACACGGCGAGCAGCTTCTGTGCCTCGACCGCGAATTCCATGGGAAGCTCCTTCAAGACGTCCTTGCAGAAGCCGTTGACCAACAAACCGACCGCGTCCTCTTCCGATAGGCCACGGCTGCGGCAATAGAACAGCTGATCGTCGGCGATCTTGGAAGTCGTCGCCTCGTGCTCGATTTTCGCGCTCGGGTTGCGGCTCTCGATATACGGCACGGTATGCGCGCCGCACTGATCGCCGATCAGCAGCGAGTCGCACTGAGTGAAGTTCCGTGCGCCGGACGCCTTCGGCATGACCCGAACCAGGCCGCGATAGGTGTTGTCCGATCGGCCCGCGCTGATACCCTTGGAGACGATCGTGCTGCGCGTGTTCTTGCCGATATGGATCATCTTGGTGCCGGTATCGGCCTGCTGGCGGTTGTTGGTAACGGCCACCGAGTAGAACTCGCCAACGCTGTCGTCACCCTGCAGGATGCAGCTCGGATACTTCCAAGTGATCGCCGACCCGGTCTCGACCTGCGTCCAGCTGATCTTGCTGCGCGCCCCGCGGCAGGCGCCGCGCTTGGTGACGAAGTTGTAGATGCCGCCCTTGCCGTCGGCATCGCCCGGATACCAGTTCTGCACCGTGCTGTACTTGATCTGCGCGTCGTCGAACGCGACTAGCTCGACGACAGCGGCGTGCAGCTGGTTCTCGTCACGCTGCGGCGCGGTGCAGCCTTCGAGGTAGCTGACATAAGCGCCTTCCTCGGCGATGATCAGCGTCCGTTCAAACTGCCCGGTATTGCGAGCATTGATACGAAAGTAGGTCGACAGCTCCATTGGGCAGCGCACGCCCTTGGGAATGTAAACGAAGCTGCCATCGGTGAAGACGGCCGAGTTCAGGGCACTGAAGTAGTTGTCGCCGGCCGGAATGACGGAACCCATATACTGGCGCACCAGCTCCGGATGCTCGCGGATGGCATCGCTGATCGGGCAGAAGATCACGCCGACCTTGGAGAGCTGCTCGCGGAAGGTGGTGGCCACCGAGACGCTGTCGAACACGGCGTCCACGGCCATGTTGGAGCCGCGCGGCGGTTGCAGCATATTGTCCTCTGCAGGATCAGGCTCGACGCCGGCGAGGATGGCGCGCTCCTTGAGCGGGATGCCTAGCTTCTCATACATCGCCAGCAGCTCGGGATCGACCTCATCCAGGCTCTTCGGCGCCGGGCGCTTCGGCGCGGCGTAGTAGTGGATGTCCTGGAAGTCGATCGGCGGATAGCCGATCTTGGCCCAGTTGGGCTCCTCCATCTTCAACCACGTCTCGTATGCCTTGAGGCGAAGATCGAGCATCCAGCTCGGCTCGTCCTTCTTAGCCGAAATCATGCGGATGGTCTCGGGAGACAGGCCCTTCGGCGCGATCTCCATCTCGATATTCGTCTCGAAACCAAATTTATAGCCAGACTGCGTGAGCGACTGGACGGTATCGAGTGTTTCAGCGACTGCGGGCATGAATGACCTACTCGGCTTGAATGACTGGCTCGGGGCAAGCCGAGACATGTGGCTCGATACGAGCCGGAGAACCGGCGTTGGGCGAAGCCCGAACCGCCGCGATGTCTGCGATGGATATGGTCCCGAGCGCCTGCATGACGACCTCGTTCACCCGATCCCAACCACCGCTGCAACTACAACTGTCCTGCGCCTGACACCGATCACGGGCGCCGTCGACGCAGGCTGTCAGATGGACCGGGCCATCGATGGCCTCAACCACGTCGGCGACGTGGATCTTGGTCAGCGGCCGCGCGAGCCGATACCCGCCACGGGCGCCGCGCTGACTACCGACCAGGCCGCCGCTGGCCAACCCCTTGAGGACCTTCGCGACGGTCGGCTCCGGCAGGCCGGTGGCCGCTGCGATCCCGGGCGAGGTCTGCACGGACCCTTCGCACGAGAGGCGTGCCAGCACCACGACGGCGTAGTCCGCCAATTTCGATAGTCTCAACATGTGACGATTGCCTAAGCGGACCGGCGAGGTCCGGATTGAACGGATGTGATGCCCCACGCCAGTTTGGTCAACCCCCAGCTTGCGCCTCACGGTGCTCTGCGGCACCAACGCGCGCCTGCAATGGAGTGGCGCGATGGCCAATCGTTACGAGATGCTGATCAAGGGCGGCACCTGCGTCCTGCCCTGGGGCGAGGCCGCGGCCGATGTCGGCATCGCTGCCGGACGCATCCAGGCGATCGGCGCCCTCGGGAGCGCGACTGCCGAGCAGGTCGTCGACGCGACCGGCCTCCACGTCCTGCCCGGCCTGATCGATCCGCACGTCCATCTCCGCGACCCCGGTGACCCCGCGGTCGAATCGATTCCGACCGGCACTAAGGCCGCCATCCTCGGCGGCCTCACCGCCGTGTTCGACATGCCGAATACCGCGCCGTCCATCACCAGCGCCGAGCAGATTGCCTGGAAGCAGGACTACGTCGAGCGAGTCGCCTGGTGCGACATGGGCCTCTATGTGGGCGGCACACGCGCCAACACGCCGGCGCTCGCGGCGCTCGAGACCGAGCGCGGCGTCTGCGGCGTGAAGGTGTTCGCCGGCTCGTCGACAGGCGATCTGATGATCGAGGACGATCCGTCGCTCGAAGCGGTCATGCGGTCCGGCCGCCGCCGTATCGCCTTCCATAGCGAGGACGAGTACCGGCTGCAGGAGCGTAAGCCGATGTTCAAGCAGGGCGACCCGTTCAGCGATCACGCCGTCTGGCGCGACGTCGAATGTGCCTTCCTCGGCACTCGCCGGCTCATGGCTCTGGCCCGGCGGACCGGCCGCGCCACGCACATCCTGCACGTCTCGACCGCCGAAGAGCTGGACTACCTCAAGGACTACCGCGACGTCGCGACCGTCGAGCTGCTGGTCAACCACCTGACGCAGTGGGCGCCCGACGTCTACGACAGGCTCGGCGGCTACGGTGTGATGAACCCGCCCATCCGCGACAAGCGGCATTACGACGCGGCTTGGGCAGCCATCGCGGACGGCACTGCCGACACGATCGGCTCGGATCACGCCCCGCATGCACGCGCTGCCAAGGAGCGCCCCTGGCCCGACACCGCGGCCGGGCTGACCGGGGTGCAGACGCTGGTGCCGCTGATGCTCGATCACGTCAGCGCCGGTCGGCTCAGCCTAGGTCGGCTGGTCGACCTGATGTCGGCCGGTCCGGCCCGGGTCTATGGCGTGGTCGGCAAGGGGCGACTGGCGGCGGGCTACGATGGGGATGTCACGCTGGTCGACATGAAGCGCCGCCGCCGGATCGAAAACGACTGGATCGTGTCGCCCTGCGGCTGGACGCCATTCGACGGCACCGATGTCATCGGCTGGCCCCAGGCGACGATCATCCGAGGCCGGCTGGTCATGCAGGACGACGAGGTGCTGGGCACGCCGACGGGGCGGCTAGTCCGTTTTGCCGCGTGATATGTTCACGCGTGATATTGTGATCGGGGCTATACGACTGTATCGGTTGGCGATCAAAATTCGGAGCGCGATATGAAACCCTGCATCAACTTGCTCGCGGCGACCGCCCTGCTCGGGCTCGGCGCCATCGGCCCGGCCGCGGCCCAGACCAGCCCGGTGGCCCCGCCCAACGTCGGCGGCGCCACCGTCGACGTCATGAACGGCTTGTGGGGCAAGCATCCCGGCATGCGCGCCAACCATGCCAAGGGCGAAGTGGTCGAGGGGACGTTCCAGGCCGCGCCGGACGCGGCCAAGCTGAGCAAGGCGACCATCTTCTCCGGCGAGCCGGTGCCGGTGCTGGTGCGGTTCTCCGACTCGACCGGCCTGCCCGAGATCCCCGACATGGACCCGAATGCCGCCCCGCACGGCATGGGCGTCGAGTTCGAGACCAAGAGCGGCGGCCGGGTTCAACTGGTGATGAATTCGCTCGGCTTCTTCCCGGTGCGCGACGGTCCGGAATTCCTCCAGCTGCTACAGGCCGTCGCCGCAAGCCCGCCGACCGCGCCGAAGCCGACCGCGGTCGAGCAATTCATGGCCGCCCATCCCAGCGCGCCGGCTGCTTTCGCTACGGTCAAGACGCCGAGCAGCTTCGCCCGCGAGCACTACAACGGCGTGGACGCCTTTTATCTCGTCGACGCCGAGGGCAAGAAGCATCCGTTCCGCTTCCGCTTCACGCCCGACGAAGGCCTCGACTACATCAGCGCCGAGCAGGCCAAGGCCGGCGGCCCGAACGCGCTGACCGACGAGATCAAGACCCGATTGGCCGCCAAGCCGGTCAAGTTCCACGTGCTGGCGCAAATGGCCGAGGACGGCGATCCGATCGAGGACGCGACCAAGCCCTGGCCGGAGAGCCGCAAGTTCGCTGAGTTGGGCATCATGACGCTGACCAAGCCGGTCACCGATAGCGCCAAGGTGGAACGCACGCTGCGGCTGCTGCCGAACCAGCTCGAGCCCGGGATCGAGGTCTCCAACGATCCGCTGATCCAGGCGCGCGTGCAGGCCTACGTGATCTCGTTCGGCCGCCGCGCCAGGTAACTAATCTCCGGCGGCGCCGAAGCCGCCGCCGCCGGGAGTCTCGATGACGAAGATGTCGCCCGGTAGCAGTTCGGCGCTGTCTCGACCGGACAGCTCCGTCCGGCCGCCATCGTGCCGCTCGACCCATTGGCGGCCCGGCATGCCATCCAGGCCGCCGTTCAGGCCGAATGGGGCGATCTGCCGGCGGCTCGCGACGACTACGACCGTCATCTCCTCCTCGAACCTGATCCGCCGCACCGACCCGTCGCCGCCGCGTGCGGCACCGGCACCGCCGGAACCGCGGCGGATGCCGAACCGCTCCAGCACCACCGGATAGCGCAGCTCGAACACCTCCGGGTCGGTCATGCGCGTGTTGGTCATGTGCGTCTGGATCGCCGAAGCGCCGTCGCCGTCCGGCCCCGCGCCCATGCCGCCGCAGATCGTCTCGTAGTATTGCCGGGTCGCGTCGCCGAACAGCACGTTGTTCATCGTCGCCTGGCTGCAGGCGAGCCGTCCGAGCGCCCCGAACAGCGCATTGCAGACGGCCTGGCTCACCTCCGTGTTGCCCGCCACCACCGCAGCGCCGGGCTGCGGCGAGAGAAACGTGCCCGGCGGGATCACCAGCGTGATCGGCTTGAGGCAGCCATCGTTGAGCGGGATGTCCTCGCCGACCAGGCAGCGGAACACATAGAGCACCACCGCCCGCGTCACCGCCGGTGGTGCGTTGAAATTGGCCGGTGATTGCGGGCCGGTGCCGGTGAAATCCACCGTCGCCGACCGGCTCGCCCGATCCACCCGGATCGCGACACGCAACTTTGCGCCGTCATCCATCGTGTAGTCGAAGCTGCCGTCGCCGATCCGGTCCAGCACCCGGCGCACGCCCTCCTCGGCGTTATCCATCACGTGGCGCATGTAGGCCCGCACCGTGTCCCAGCCATACTGCCGCTCGACCCGGCCCAACTCCTGCACGCCGCGCGCGTTCGCCGCCACCTGCGCCTTGATGTCGGCCACGTTGACGTCCGGACTCCGCGCCGGATACCGCGCCCCGGCCAGCAGCGCCCGGAACCCGGCCTCCTGAAACTCGCCAGCCGCAACCAGGAGGAAATCGTCGATGACGACGCCTTCCTCCTCGAGCGTCCGGCTCTCCGGCGGGGTGCTGCCCGGCGTGGTGCCGCCGATGTCGGCATGGTGCCCGCGGCTGCCGACGAAGAAGCGGATCTCGCGCCCGTCCGCGTCGAACACCGGGGTGATCACGGTGATGTCCGGCAAATGCGTGCCGCCGTTAAACGGGTTGTTCAGCGCGACGACGTCGCCGGGCCGAAGCGACCCGCCGCGACTGCGCAGTACTGTCTTCACGCTCTCCCCCATGGCGCCGAGATGCACCGGCACGTGCGGCGCGTTGGCCACCAAATTGCCCGCCGCGTCGAACAGCGCGCAGGAGAAGTCGAGCCGTTCCTTGATGTTGACGCTCATCGAGGTGTTCTGCAGCACTGCCCCGGTCTGCTCGGCCACGTTCATGAACAAATTGTTGAACAGCTCCAGCAGCACCGGGTCCGGCTTGGAGTCCTCGGCCACGACTCGGCCGGCCACCGCCTCAGTGCGCCGCATCAGCACGTGGTCGCGCGCCGTCACCTCCGCCGTCCAACCGGGCTCGACCACGGTGGTCGCGTTGGCCTCCCGCAATAGCGCCGGCCCAGCTACGCGATCGCCGGCCCGCAACGCCGTCCGCTCGAACACCGGCGTATCGTGCGCCCGGCCCCCGCTCCACATCGAAACGGTGTCGACTGGCTCCGGCGCGCCGCCCTGGCGCGTCGGCAAATTCGCTTCCGTGACCGTCTCGCCGGCCGCGACCGCCTCGACGGCGACCAACTCGGCCACCAGCGCCCGACCCGGCGTGGCGAAGCCGAACCGCGCGCGATGCGCCGCGGTGAAGGCGGTCTCGATGCTCGTCACGTCACCCTCGAGCGGGATCGGCAGCGCCGCCTCCGTGCCGGCGTAGCGCAGATGCACCGCCCGATCGACGCGCGCGATCGCCGGGTCCGCGCCCTGTTGCAGCAGCGCCGCCAGCGCGGCCTCGGCCAGACCGGCCGCGACCCGGCCCACCTCGGTCAGCGCGGCGGCCGACCAGGGTAGTTCCACAGCTTGCTCCCGCAGCACCGCCTGGTCCGCGAGCCCCATACCGTAGGCCGACAGCACGCCGGCATAGGGGTGGATGAACACCGTCTGCATCCCGAGCTCGTCGGCCACCAGGCACGCATGCTGCCCGCCGGCACCGCCGAAGCATTGCAGCGCGAAGCGGGAGGCGTCGTGGCCCTTTTGCACGCTGACCTGCTTGATCGCGTTGGCCATGTTCGCCACCGCGACGCGCAGGAACCCCTCGGCCGCTTCACGCGGGTCCGCCCGGCCCATCTCGGTCGCCAGCGCCGCGAACTTCGCCTGCACCGTCTCGGCATCCAGCCGCTCGTCGCCACCGGGCCCAAAGATCGCCGGAAAATGCGCCGCCTGCACCTTACCGACGCAGACATTCGCGTCCGTTACCGTCAGCGGCCCACCGCGGCGGTAGCTCGCCGGCCCCGGATTGGCGCCCGCGCTGTCCGGCCCGACCCGCACGCGCGACCCATCGAAATGCAGAATGCTGCCGCCGCCGGCGGCGACCGTGTTGATCGCCATCATCGGCGCCCGCATGCGGACGCCGGCGATCTCGGTCTCGAACGCGCGCTCGAACGCGCCGTCATACAGCGCGACGTCGGTGCTGGTACCGCCCATGTCGAAGCCGATGATGCGGTCCAGCCCGGCCATCTCCGCTGTCCGCGCCGCGCCGACGATGCCGCCCGCCGGGCCCGACAGGATCGCGTCCTTGCCGCCAAAGCTGTGCGCCTCGGCCAGGCCGCCGTTGCTCTGCATGAAATAGAGCCGCGTGCCGCCCAACTCGGCCGCGACCTGGTCGACGTAGCGCCGCAGGATGGGCGAGAGATAGGCGTCCACTACGGTGGTGTCGCCGCGCGGCACCAGCCGCAGCAGCGGGCTCACCGCATGGCTCGCCGACACCTGGCCGAACCCGGCATTGGCCGCTAACTGGGCCAGCCGCCGCTCCATCTCCGGATATTTCCATGCGTGGATCAGCGCGATCGCACACGCCTCGATCCCGTCCGCCCGCGCTGCCCGCAGCGCCTCGAGCGCCGCCGCCTCGTCGAGCGGTTCTAGCTCGCGCCCATCCGCCGCGACCCGGCCGCCGATCTCGGCCACCCGCTCATAGAGCATGGTCGGCAGCGTCACCTTCAGGTCGAACAGCCGCGGCCGCGCTTGGTTGCCGATCCGCAGCACGTCGGCAAAGCCGCGGTTGACCAGCAGCAGCGTCCGCTCGCCCTTGCGCTCCAGCAGCGCGTTGGTGGCGACCGTGGTGCCCATCTTGACCTGGTCGATCAGCCCCGGCGGGATCGCGGCGTCGGCCGCGATGCCGAGCACCTGCTTGATGCCGGCGATCGCCGCATCGCGGTAGCGGCCGGGGTTCTCGCTCAGCAGCTTATGAGTCGACAGCGCTCCGTCCGGCGCTCGCGCGACAATGTCGGTGAAGGTGCCGCCGCGATCGATCCAGAACTGCCAACCGCTCATGCTAGAACCCGACCTGCACCTTCATTGCCTTGCTCCGGTCGCCGGCCAGCTCGAACGCCCGCACTGCCTCGTCCAGCGGCACGATCTCGGTCAGCAGCGGCGCCACGTCGATTGCCCCGCTGGCGAGGAAGCCGACCGCCCACGCGAACTCGCGGTCGAAGCGGAAGGTGCCGCGGAGCTGGATTTCCTTGGCGACGATGACATTGACCGGCAGCGTCATGTCTCCGCCGAGCCCGACCTGGACGATGATGGCGCCGGGTCGCGCGACGGGGATGGCGGCGGTCAGCGCTGCGGCGCTGCCGGACGCTTCGAGCACGACGTCGAAATAGCCCTTGCCGCCCGAGAACCGGTCGAGCCCCGCCGGCTCGGTGCGCACGTTGACGGTCGCGTCGGCGCCGATCGTGCGGGCGAGCGCCAGCGGCGCGTCTGCCAGGTCGGTCGCGACGATCTCCCGGGCGCCCGCCCGGCGCGCCACCATAATGCACAGCGCCCCGATCGGCCCGGCCCCGGTCACCAGCACGCGCTTGCCCAGCAACGGCCCGGCTTGCGTCGCCGCATGCAGGCATACCGAGAGCGGCTCGGCGAAGGCTGCATGCGCCAGGCTCAGACCCGGCGGCAGCTTGACCGCCTGCGCCTCCGTGCACGCCAGCATCTCGCGAAAGCCACCCTGCACGTGCGGGAACCGCATCGCGCTGCCAAAGAACCGCATGTCGAGGCAATGTCGCGGCGTGCCCTCCATACAATACTCGCACCGCCCACACGGATTGCTCGGATCGACCGCGACCTTGTCGCCGACCGCCACACGCATCACCTCGGCGCCTACTGCTGCGACCTCGCCGGCGATCTCGTGGCCGGGGATCAGCGGCTCGCGAATGCGGATCGTGCCGAAGCCGCCATGTTGATAATAGTGCAAGTCCGAGCCGCAGATGCCGCCGTTGCGGATGCGGACATGCACGTCGCGCGGACCCAGCGGCGGCAGCTCAGCCTCGCCGATGCGAAGGTCGCGCGCACCGTGGATGATCGCCGCGCGCATCAGAGCACCGCCGACATGCCGCCATCGACGTAGATGATCTGGCCGTTCACGTAATCCGCCGCCCGCGATGACAGGAACACGCAGGCGCCGACCAACTCGTCGGGCCGGCCCCAACGCCGAGACGGCGTACGGCCCTTGACCCATCCGTCGAACTTGGGGTCATCCATCAACGCCTGGTTCATGTCGGTGCTCATGTAGCCCGGTCCGATCGCATTCGCCTGGATCCCATGCTCGGCCCATTCGGCCGCCATCATCTGCGTCAGTAGCTTGATGCCGCCCTTGGCGACCGTATAGGGCGCCACGGTGGCCCGCGCGAGCTGGCTCATCAGCGAGCCGATGTTGACGATCTTGCCGGATTTGCGCGGCACCATGCGCCGCGCGGCCTCGCGCCCGATCGTGAAGGCGCTGGTCAGGTTGGTGTCCAACACGCGGCGGAAATCCGCCAGCTCGAGTTCCAGCATCGGCTTACGGAACTGGATGCCGGCATTGTTGACCAGGATGTCGATCTCGATGCCCTCGCGGTCGAACCGCTCGAAGGCCGCCACGATCCCGGCCTCGTCCGTCACGTCGAACGGTGCGCAATGCACGGTGGCGCCGGACTGACGGATCTCGGCCGCCGTGCTCTCTACCCGCGCCGCGTCGACCCCGTTGATCACGATCTGCGCGCCGGCACGCGCCAGCCCCTCGGCCATGCCGCGCCCCAACCCGCGCGATGACCCGGTGACCAGCGCCGTGCGCCCGGTAAGGTCAAACAAATCGAGCATCTCGTGCCTCCTGCTCCGGCTTGCTTAACCGAGCCCGCCGGAAACACCAATCGCCGTGCGACGAGACTGTGCTAGAAGGTGAACGCAATGAGCACCGACGCTAAACGCTACTATGCGGTCCTTGGCGTCGATCCATCGGCCTCAGTCGAGACGATCCGCGTCGCGTTCCGCCGACGCGCCAAGGAATTGCATCCGGATGCCCAGTCGGGCGATGCGACTGCATTCATCTTGCTCAAGCGGGCCTACGACACGCTGACCAACCCGGTCGATCGTGTCGCTTACGATCGGTTCTGCGGGCCGGAGCCGCGAGCCGAGGCGCCGCGCCGGGCCACGGTACGACGGCCGATGCCGCCCCCGCCGCAGGTCAAGGCGATCCGCCGATCGGGTGTGGGGATCCGCCGCTATGTGATCGCCTTCCTCATCATGGCCGCGATCTCGCTCGGCGGCGTAGAAGCGATGATCATGCTGACCGAGGCACCGCCCTCGATCCAGACCCGCACGCGCGGCAAGCGCGCCGAGGCACCGTCTGCAGAGTCCGCTTCGACGCCGGAGCCGTCGTTGGCGCCGGGGTCGAGCAAGTCCGGCTTCTGGGACGCGACACCCCCGACGCCGGCGCACAAATGACTTTGGCCGTCCCGCCACGATCCACGGATGGATCGAGCGCGAACGGCCGAGACTGAAAACTAATGCCGACGACGAAGGCGCGGGATCGGAAGTAACGCCCCGCGTTTCCGACGCCGGTCTGAATTACTCGAGCTTGAGGTTCGATGCGGCGGCCTTGCCGCGCTCCATCACGACATCATAACTAACGTTTTGACCGTCATTGAGGCCCTTGAGGCCCGCAGCCTGAACCGCGGTGATGTGCACGAAGACGTCTTTGCCTCCGTCGGCCGGCATGATGAAGCCAAAACCCTTGGTAGCATTGAACCACTTCACCGAACCCGTCGCCATAACCTTATTCTCTCCAGTAGAAAGCCCGACGAGTTCGCCGGTTTGAATGCTCGCGTGAACTAATGACGCAATTCAGTCGATTCTATGTCCATCAGTTCAAGAAACAGATTTTGTTGCACCGTGCCGATTTTTTGCGCCGAGTCAATCACGAATTCGTTAGCGAGCACGCGAGATCGGCGCCGCAGACAAAAAAAGGGGGCAAGCCCGAAAGCTTGCCCCCTGGTTTGGAAACTTGGACCTTAGAAGTCCATGTCGCCCATACCGCCCATGCCGCCGCCCGGAGGGCCACCGGCCGGACCCTTCTTCTCAGGACGGTCGGCGATCATCGCCTCGGTCGTGATCAGAAGGCTCGCCACCGAAGCCGCATCTTGCAGCGCCGTGCGGACGACCTTGGTCGGGTCGATGATGCCGGCCGCGATCATGTCCTTGAACTCACCGGACTGAGCGTCGAAACCGAAGTTGTAGCTGTCGTTCTCCAGCACCTTGCCGGCGATGACCGCACCGTCTTCACCAGCGTTCTCGGCGATCTGACGCAACGGGGTCTGAACCGCCTTGCGCACGATCTCGATGCCGAACTTCTGGTCTTCGTTTTCCGGCTTCAAGTGCGCCAGCACGAGGCTCGCACGCGTCAGCGCAACGCCACCGCCCGGAACCACGCCCTCTTCAACGGCCGCACGGGTCGCGTGCAGCGCGTCGTCGACGCGGTCCTTGCGCTCCTTGACCTCAACCTCGGTCGAGCCACCGACGCGGATGACGGCGACGCCACCGGCCAGCTTGGCCAAACGCTCCTGCAGCTTCTCGCGGTCGTAGTCCGAGGTGGTCTCCTCGATCTGCGCACGGATCTGGTTGCAGCGGCCCTTGATGTCGTCAGCCGAACCGACGCCCTCGACGACCGTGGTGTTCTCTTTCTCGATCAGGACGCGCTTGGCGCGGCCCAGCATGTCGAGCGTGACGGTCTCGAGCTTGATGCCGAGGTCCTCGGAGATCACCTGGCCACCGGTCAGGATCGCGATGTCCTCGAGCATCGCCTTGCGACGATCGCCGAAGCCCGGCGCCTTCACGGCTGCGACCTTGAGGCCACCGCGCAGCTTGTTCACCACGAGCGTGGCGAGAGCCTCACCCTCGATGTCCTCGGCGATGATCATGAGCGGACGGCCGCTCTGAACCACGGTCTCGAGCAGCGGCAGCATCGCCTGCAGACCCGAGAGCTTCTTCTCGTGGATCAGGATGTACGGCTGGTCGAGCTCGGCAACCATCTTCTCCGCGTTCGTAATGAAGTACGGGGAGATGTAGCCGCGGTCGAACTGCATGCCCTCGACGACGTCGAGCTCGGTCTGGATGCCCTTGGCTTCTTCGACGGTAATGACACCCTCGTTGCCGACCTTCTGCATGGCCTCGGAGATCATGTGACCGATCTCGGACTCACCGTTGGCGGAGATCGTGCCGACCTGGGCCGTCTCGGCCGGGGTGGTGATCTTCTTGGTGCGAGCGGCCAGCTCATCGACGATCGCCTTGACGGCTGCGTCGACGCCGCGCTTCAGGTCCATCGGGTTGAGGCCAGCGGCCACGCCCTTGGAGCCTTCACGAACGATCGCCTGCGCCAGGACGGTCGCGGTGGTCGTGCCGTCGCCGGCGATGTCGTTGGTCTTGGTAGCGACTTCGCGCAGCATCTGCGCGCCCATGTTCTCGAACTTGTCGGCGAGCTCGATTTCCTTGGCGACGGTGACGCCGTCCTTGGTAATGCGCGGGGCGCCGAAGCTCTTGTCGATGACCACGTTACGACCCTTGGGGCCCAGCGTGACCTTCACTGCGTCGGCGAGAATGTCTACGCCGCGCAGCATGCGCTGGCGGGCATCGCTGCCGAACCGTACGTCCTTAGCTGACATGTTGTGTTCCTTATTCTGTTATCGGGAGAGTGGCTTAGGCGGCCTTCTGAGCCGGCTGAGCGCTGCCCTCGATGATGCCCATGATGTCGCTCTCCTTCATGATGAGGAGCTCCTCGCCATCAAGCTTGACTTCGGTGCCGGACCACTTGCCGAACAGTACGCGGTCGCCAGCCTTAACGTCGAGCGCGACGACGGCGCCCTGCTCGTTACGGGCGCCGGGTCCGACGGCGACGACTTCGCCTTCCATCGGCTTCTCTTTGGCGGTGTCGGGGATGATGATGCCGCCGAGGGACTTCTCTTCGGCAGTGATGCGCTTGACCACGATACGGTCATGCAGCGGACGGAACTTCATAGGATGCTCCAGCATTTTTGGGCCCAGCAGGCGGGCGTTAGCACTCTCGTAGGGAGAGTGCCAGAGCATCTAGGGGAGGCTTGGCAGCAAGTCAACCGTTGAGCAGCACTTTGACCCTCAGAGTGCTAAGCTGCTGAAATATACGAAATTTTAGTGACTCCTTAAGCATTGATATTGCACCATCGTCACATCGGCCGACGCGGTCGCGCGTGGCCGAGAGGATGGATCGTTTCAACCTGGGAGTGCTCGGGAATGGCGTTTTTGCAGATCAAGGACTACCGCCTCACGACAGCAGAAATCCTCTACCACTACCCCGACCACCCCGCGTTGCTGCAGACCTTCGTCTGGCAGCACATGGACATCGCGCCCGACTACCCCGAGCTGCGCCGCTTCCTGACCTTCTGGCGCAGCAACCTCGACGGTAAGCTCCACTCCATCAGGGTTGCGTGCGCTGAGATCATGCGGACGGGCCACCTGCGTAATGCCGCGCATCTCAGATACCTGCAGTAGGTCAGCCGAGCGGGGCGTCTGTTATTCGCCCTGCACCCGCCCGATCGGGCCGCTGCTCTTCAACAGCACCACGCCGAGACCGATCGACAATACGAGTAACACCGCCGCAAGCCCGAATTGCACCCCGTTGGATAACCCGGCCCCCGCGCCGGCCAGCGCGAACACTACGGTTTGCGGCACATACCCGATCGCCGACGCCAGCAGGAATGGCATCGTCGCCACGCCCGAGACTCCGGCAACCAGGTTCAGCAGCACGTTGCTGCCGACCGGGAGCAGTCGTAGCGTCAACGTCGCCGTAAACGCGCGCCCGGTCAGGAAGCGGTCCAACCGCGCCAGCCGCCCGCCGCCGCGTCGCTCGAGGAACCTAAGCGCTGCTCGCCGACCCAGCAGCCGCGCCCAGCCGAAATCGATCGCGCACCCCGCGACCTCGGCCGCCAGCGTCAAGGCCGCACCTGGCCAAAAGCCGAACGCATATCCTCCCGCCAACGCCACGACCTGGCGCGGCACGGCGGCGGCACAGGCGAGCGCCCCGATGACCACGAACGCCACCGGCCCATGCGACCCGGCCGACGCCATCGCCGCCCGCGGCTCGAACCCACCCTCCCGCAGCAACAACGCCACCGCGGCGAATGCCACCAGCATGAGTGCCGGCTTCCACGCCAACTGGGCAGCGCGCACCGCGGCGCCGTTCACAACGGGTCGATCTCGGGCCGTCGCCACCGGCGCTGTAACCACGCCACACCGGCCAGGTCGACGATCCCTACCGCCAGCCGGTCGAACGTCCCGTAATTCGATTGGCCCCGCAGCCGCGGCCGGTGGTTGACCGGCACCGATCGCACCCGGCCGCCAGCCCGCATGAAGAGCGCCGGCAGGAACCGATGCATGTGATCGAAATGAGGCAGCTCGAGGAATACTGCGCGCCGGAACAGCTTCAGCCCGCACCCGGTATCCGGCGTTGCATCGCCGAGCAGCGTCGCCCGCACCCGGTTGGCGACGCGGGACGAGATTCGCTTGATCCGCGTGTCGCGCCGGGTTGTGCGGTGCCCGGCAAACAGCACTGGGGAGGCGCCGTTATCGGCCTGGGCTTGCGCGAGCAAGGCAGGGATGTCGGCCGGGTCGTTCTGTCCATCGCCGTCGAGCGTGGCGATCCACAACCCCGACGCCGCCTTCACCCCGGTGACGATCGCCGCCGACTGGCCGCAGCTCGCGCGATGCCGCCGCACCGTCAGCGTCGGCACCTCGAGCTGCATCGCTTGCAGCTCGGCACGCGTGCCGTCGGTGCTGCCGTCGTCGACGTAGACGATCTCGTGCGTCACGTGCGGCAACGCCGACAGGATCTCCTCGATCAGCGGCCGTATGTTGGCCGCCTCGTTGCGGACCGGCACCACCACCGTCAATAGCGGGGCAGATCGATCGTGCGAACGCACCTGCTCTTGCACTTAGACGGGCCCGGCTCTCTGCATCGGACGCGCGGTAGCATCGCGCGAACGTATCTCGCAAGGTATGCCCATCTCGCAACATGAGCCGGACGCCGTATCTTTGGGCAGCGGTGCGATAGGATGTGCAGACAATGACGACGACCATGACGCTTGCCCGGCCGGCCCAAGCCATCCGCTCCCGCCGTCCGGTCGCGATCTGGCTGTTCGTGGTGTGCTTCATGCTGCTGGTCATGATCTCGCTCGGCGGCGCGACCCGGCTGACCGGCTCCGGCCTCTCGATTATGGAGTGGGCGCCGATCATGGGCGTGATCCCACCGCTATCCGCATCCGAGTGGGGCCGGCTCTACGCGCTGTATCAGCAGATCCCGCAATACGCGCTCGTCAACCACGGTTTCGGCATCGAGGGCTTCAAGTCGATCTTCTGGCTGGAATGGACCCATCGGCTCTGGGGGCGGCTGACCGGCATCGTGTTCGTGGTGCCGTTGCTGGTGTTCGCGGTGCGGGGCCAGATCTCGGCCCGGCTCGGGATCCGGTTCGCGGCGTTGTTCTGCCTCGGCGCGCTGCAGGGCGTGGTCGGCTGGTTCATGGTCGCGAGCGGCTTCGCGGCCGGGAGCACCGCCGTGTCCGCCTATCGGCTGGTGATGCACCTCATGCTGGCGCTGGCGCTGTATTCGGCGATCCTGTGGACCGCGTTGGAGGTCCTGGCGCCGGCCCGGATCGCGGTCGGCCGTGGCGCGCGCCGTGTGCTCGGCACGCTCTGCGCCGCCGTGGTGCTGACGATCGCGGCCGGGGGTTTCGTGGCCGGGCTGAAGGCGGGGATGATCTACAATACGTTCCCGCTGATGGGCGGCAGCCTCGTGCCGGACGATTACGGCGCGCTGCAGCCATTCGTCCGTAATTTTACCGAGAACCTGGCTGCGGTGCAGTTTGACCACCGCCTGCTGGCGACGCTGACGGCGACGTTCGCGCTGGTGACGGTGGCGCTGGTCTGGCGCCGGTCCGCCGGCGCCGGCCAAGTCGCGCTGGGTGCGATCGCCGGGGTCGTCTGCGCTCAGTATGTCTTAGGGGTGGCGACGTTGCTGATGGTGGTGCCGGTCGGGCTGGCGACGGTGCATCAGGGGGTGGCCATCCTCCTCCTTTCATCGGCGCTGGTGACGCTCTATCTCCATCGAGGCGTTTCGGCCACGGTTCGGCGCGCTGGCCGTCCAGCCATAGTTGAGTCAGAGTAGGAACGCATGACGCAGACATCGCCACTTTCAGCCCTCGCCGCCACCGACGGCTTGTTCTTCGACCGTCCCGGCACGTCACTGGACCGCGCTGCTGCGGAGGCGATCGTCGGCGATGCGCTGTCCGGAATGGATGACGGCGAACTCTTCCTCGAATACCGCGAATCCGAGAGCATCTCGCTCGACGACGGTCGCATCCGCAGCGCGGGCTTCGACACACATCTTGGCTTCGGACTACGGGCGGTGCTCGACGAGGAAGCGGCCTACGCGCATGCCGGCGAGGTGTCTGAAGCGGCGTTGCGCCGGGCAGCGGCGGCGATGGGCGGGGTCAAGGGCGGGCGCAGCGGCACGGCGGCCGAGCCGCCGCGGGCGACCAACGCGCGCCTGTATTCCGATGCAAATCCGCTGGTGACGACCGAGTTCGCCGACCGCACCGCCGCGCTGTCGATGCTGAATGATTATGCCCGCGCCAAGGATTTTCGCGTCAAGCAGGTGATGGCCAGCATCGCCGGCGAGTGGCAGGCGGTGCAGATCGTCCGCGCCGATGGCACACGGGTCGCCGATCTGCGGCCGCTGGTGCGCCTGGGCGTCTCGGTGGTGGTCGAGCAGGACGGCCGGCGTGAGAGCGGCAACTTTGGTGGCGGCGGCCGTTTCGGCTACGCCGCCCTGCTGGACGACGCCTACCTGAAGGCCGCGGTGGATGAGGCGTTGCGGCAGGCTCTGCTCAGCCTCGACAGCCGTCCGGCGCCGGCCGGCGACATGCCCGTGGTGCTGGGGCCGGGCTGGCCCGGCATCCTGTTGCACGAGGCGGTCGGCCACGGGCTGGAGGGTGACTTCAACCGTAAGAAGACGTCCGCCTTCTCCGGCCTGATGGGCAAGCGCATCGCCAGCAAGGGCGTCACCGTCATTGATGACGGCACCATCCCCGACCGCCGCGGCAGCATCACCGTCGACGACGAGGGCACCCCGGGCGGCCGGACCGTCCAGATCGAGGATGGCATCCTGACCGGCTTCATCCAGGACCGGCTCAACGCCCGGCTAATGGGCGTGGCCCCCACCGGCAACGGCCGCCGCCAGAGCTACGCGCACGTGCCGATGCCGCGGATGACCAACACCATCATGCTCGGCGGGGACGCCAAGCGCGAGGACATGATCCGCTCCGTCAAGCGCGGGCTCTATGCCGTCAACTTCAGCGGCGGCCAGGTCGACATCACGTCGGGCAAGTTCGTTTTCTCGGCCAATGAAGCCTACCTCATCGAGGACGGCGTCATCACCGCGCCGGTCAAGGGCGCAACCCTGATCGGCAACGGACCTGACGCGCTGCTCAAGGTGGAGATGGTGGGCGACGACCCCGCGCTGGATCCAGGGGTCGGCACATGCGGCAAGAACGGCCAGGGCGTGCCGGTCGGCGTCGGTCAGCCAACCCTGAAGCTGTCGAGCCTTACCGTCGGCGGAACCGCCACTTGACCCGGCGGGCGGGACTGACCCTCGCCGCCTTGCTGCTCGGCCTCTACGGCCCGCAAGCGGGCGCCGCGGCAGTGTCGCCCGTCACCTGCCCGGCCGTAAGCCTGCCACCGATCGCGCTGCCGCAGGTGCGCCGGGTGCTCGCGGCCGGTCAGGAAGTCACCATCGTCGCATTCGGCAGTTCGAGCACCCAAGGCTCCCACGCGTCTGACATGGGGCATACCTATCCGGCGATCCTGCAACAGGAGTTGGAGACGGCCCTGCCGGACGCGCATGTCGCGGTCATCAACCGCGGCGTCGGCGGCCAGGATGCGCCGGAGATGATGCTGCGCCTGGAGGCCGACGTGATCGCGCTACAGCCGACGCTCGTCATCTGGCAGGTCGGCGCCAACGGCGCGATGCGGGGCAACGACCCCGGATCGTTCCAGGCGTTGGTCGACGAGGGCGTGCGCAAGCTCGAGAACGCCGGTGCGGATGTCATCCTGATGGACAATCAGCGCTCTCCCGCCGTACTCGCATCTCCGCTCCACGCGCAAATCGACCAAGCTCTGGCCGACATCGCGCGGCGCGAGGATGCGAGGCTGTTCGCCCGCGGGCGGCTGATGGAGCTCTGGCAGGATGCCGGGCATCCCTACGCCGAGTTTCTCGCCGATGACGGGATCCACCATAACGATCTCGGCTACGCCTGCGTCGCCAAGGCGCTGGCGCGGTCGATGCTGGACGGCCTGGGTCCGACCCGGTCGCGATACAGCGCGTCGCAGTAACGCCGACCGCCGCGTCAGGCCAGGATCGTCTCCGCTATTCCAGCCTGGCGCATGCCGTCGGCCAGTCGCTGCGTCGCTTGCAGGTCGGCGAACGGGCTCTCCTCGATGAAGCGATCGATGCGGAAGCTGGGGTCGAATGCCATCAGCCGTTTCCGTACCACAGCCGCTTCGGCATCACGCCCTAGCCGGCCCAGTGCCGCGAGGTAGATCTTGCAGCCCGGCGGGTAATCCGGATTCAGCTCGTTCACGGCGCGCCCAAACTCGCTCGCCTTCTCGTCTTCGCCGCGCAGATAGGCCAGCAGGCTGAAGCCAACGTCGAACTGGAAAGCGAATGGATCCGCCGGCGACAAGGCGCGATAGCGCGCGAACCGGGCTGCGGCCGCGTCGAGACGGCCGGCATAGAGCAGCGCGAAGCCGGAGAGCGCCCACGCCATGCCGAGGTCGGGATTCAGCGCCAAGGCCCGTTCGTGGAGCGACAGAGCCTCCGGCAGGCGACGTTCCAGGACGGCGCGAACATGTCCCAGAACGGTGAAGCTGCGCGCGTTCTGGGGGTCGAGCGTGATGCCGCGCTCGGCATGCCGGGCTGCCTGCTCGGCGGTGGCCGCACGATCGTCGTTCCAGCCATGCTCGTCGAGCAAGCAATGCCAGTAGGCCAGCCAGCTATGCGCCGGGGCGAGGTCGGGCTGGCGCTCGACGGCGCGTTCGAGCAGCGTGCCGGCTTCCATGAATTGCTGCCGGTCGGAGCGGCGCATGCTCGGCAGCGCCCGCATGGTCAGCTCCCAAGGGCTGGCGTCGGCGATTGGAACCAGCAGCGCCCGGCGGCTCTCGAGCGAGAGCAACTCCGGCTCGATCTGCGCGACGGTCTCGGACGCGACATCGTCCTGCACGCTGAGCAAGTCGTCCATCGAGCGGTCGAACCGCCGGGTCCAGACGACTTGGTTGCCGTCGCGCAGGTCGATCATGCGCGGGGCGATGCGGATGCGGTCGCCGCCGCGCTGCACGGTGCCGTCGATCAGGTAGTCGAGCCCGAGCGCCTGGCGCAGCACGTTGTCGTCACGCGAATCACCGACGGTCTGGACCAGTGAGGAGGTCGACACGATCGACATCCAGCGGAAGCGGCTGAGCGAGGAGGTGATCTCTTCGGCCAAGCCCATGGCAAGGTGCGCGTGCATCGGGTCGGTCCCGACCAAGGTGAGCGGCAGCACGCCGACGCGCGCGCCGGTGCGGGCGATGGCGGGGCGCGGTTCCGGCCGCGATTCGGGGCTGGCCAGCGGCGGCGGGATCACCGGGGCCCGCACCGCCTTGCCGCTGCGGATCTCCGTCAGCAAGGCCTGGGTCTCCGGCGACGGCGCCGCGTCCAGCAGGTCGGCCAGCACGGCCCGGCATCGATCGTAGGATTGGATGGCCATGCCACGTTCGCCCCGCTCGGCATGCGCCCGCATCAGGGCGCGCCAGGCGCCCTCGTGGGCCCGGTCGATGGCCAAAAGCTGTTGGGCGACGGGAATCAGCGTTTCGGGCGCGATCTGCTCGTTCAGCAGAGCCTCGGCAACGCTGCGGGCGCGGTCGCGCAGGCGCTCACGTTCGCCGTGCAGCCAGATGTCGAAGGCCGGGTCGACGCCGTCGAGTTCCTCGAGAAGTTCGCTGTCCAACAAAGCTAGCGCGCCCGGATGCGCCGTGGTCGCCCGCAGCACCTCGTCGACGTCGACCCAGACAACGCCCGGCCGCAGCACAAGGCTATCCCGATTGATCGTCAGGATCTCGGTGCCAGCCGGGACCAGCACTTCCAGCAGCCGATGAATCTCCTGACGCAACGACGCCCGGGCCTGCTCCTCCGGCCGGCGGCTCCACAGCAACTCCGCAAGACGCGAGCGGAGCACCGGACGCGGCGCAGACAACACGACGATGGCCAGCAACGCCCGCGTCTTGCGCCCAGGAGGCAGGACGCTGTCGCTGTTGACGGTCCATGCCTCCATCTGGCCGATCAAACGCAGCCGAACCGCGATGCCGTCGAGGTCGGGCAATCCCTGGCCCATGGGTCCGCCGCTTCCCTGATGTTGGGTCATTGATGCGCCTATCATCATGTCGACCATAACCCGAGAACGGTGGTTTAACGCAACGCCATTGTTCAGCCCGTATTCTTACCGACTAATCACACCAGTTCCACGCGGTATAGACGCGTCTCAAAATCTATACAGCGCCTTCGATCAGCATTCGAGAGGCGTTGCCGGCCCATTCTCCTTGGTATTTGCTCAACCATTGCTCAGCTTGTGTCGGCTCACCCGCTGATATTGCTTGTATCGGGTCGAGGTATGAACGTTCATCTTGGCCGGTCTCATCGAGACAAGAGCGTGACCGCAAGCCGTCGGCGGCGATAACGACCAAGTCACGTGTTAAACGACGCACGCTGTCCTGTCCGAACGGCGCATCCAAAGCGAGAGCTGGAACGGCGGCGCGCAACCGTAGATAGTCGTCCCAGGGGTGCTCCAGCATCAATGCCTCGGCTGCGGAAAGCGCCGATTCGTCATAGAGCAGCCCGGTCCAGAACGCGCTTTGGGCCAGCATCATCTCTGGCCGCCCGGCATCGGCACCGCGCATCTCGAGGAAGCGCTTGACCCGGACGTCGGTGAACGCCGTCGTCATGTGATCGCCGAAATCGCCCAACGTCGCCGTCACGCCGGGAAGGTCGGGCAGCCCGCTCACCATGTATTGTCGGAACGACTGCCCGGCCACGTCATGATAGACGCCGTCGCGCAGGACGAAATACATCGGCACGTCGAGCAGCCACTCGACATACCGCTCGAACCCGAACCCGTCCTCGAACATGACGGACGGCATGCCGGAGCGCTGGTTGTCGGTATCGGTCCAGACCCGGGCGCGGCTCGACAGGAAGCCGCTCGGCTTGCCCTCGATGAACGGCGAGTTGGCGAACAGCGCGGTCGCCACCGGCTGGAACGCCAGTGAGACCCGCAGCTTGCGCACCATGTCCTCTTCGGAGGCGTAGTCGAGGTTGACCTGCACCGTGCAGGTGCGGGTCATCATGTCGAGCCCGAACGCGCCCACGAGCGGCATGTAGCGACGCATGATGCCGTAGCGCGCCTTGGGCATAATCGGCATTTGGTCGCGCCGCATGGTCGGGTGATGACCGAGCGGTGCGAAGCCGAGGCCGAGCGGATCGGCCGCGCGGTGCATCTCGGCGAAATGCGCGTCGAACTCCGCCTTGGTGTCATGCAGCGTCCGCGCCGTGCCGCCCGACAGTTCGAGCTGCCCGGCCGGTTCGAGCGAGACCGAAGCCGATTTCGCGGTGCCGAGCCCCTTCAGCCCGATCGGGACGCCACGCTCCTCGATCGGCTGCCAGCGGGCGGGGTCGACCATCCCGTCCAGCACGGCGCGGATGCCGCCGGGTTCGTAGGCGGGCGGCAGCAGCGTGTCGCGATGGAAGCCGAACTTCTCGTGTTCCGTGCCGATGCGCCATTCGGATTTCGGTTTGCAGCCTTCGGCGATGTAGTCGGCCAATTGCTGCACCGACCTGATCGGCGTGTCGTCAACGTCGCCAGGATTGGACATCGGGGCGGTGGTTTCCTTAATTGGATGGAAGGGAGGTCCGGTCTTGCGTTGCCGACCGGGCCGGCGGGCGAACACAACACTTTCGCGGCTACACGCGTCAAGGCGGGGTGGTCGCCGGGTGACGTGCGCCGTATAGCCAGCAGCGTGACGAGCTGGACCGATATTCCTGCCGCGGGCTGGGTGGCACGGCTGCCGCCAAAGGCGCGCGCCTATGCCGTGCTGGCCCGCGCCGACCGGCCGATCGGCGCATGGCTGCTGTTCCTGCCAGGCTTGTGGTCGATCCTGCTGGCGCGCCAGTCGCTGCAGCCGACGTTCTGGCTGCTGTTGCTGTTCGGGGTCGGATCGGTGGTGATGCGCGGGGCGGGCTGCGTGGTCAACGATATGTGGGACCGCGACATGGACCGCCTGGTGACGCGGACGGCCTCACGGCCGCTTGCCAGCGGCGCGTTGCGGATGCGTGCAGCCGCGGTGTTCCTGGCTGTCCTGCTGGCGATCGGGCTGACGATCCTGCTGCAGCTGAATCAGCTCGCGCAACTGCTCGGCGTCGGCTCGTTGCTGCTGGTCGCGCTGTATCCGTTGGCCAAGCGCGTCACCTGGTGGCCGCAGGCCGTGCTGGGGATCACCTTTTCTTGGGCCGCGCCAATGGGGTATGCCGCGGCGACCGGCCGGCTCGACTGGGCCGCTGCCGCCCTGTATGCCGCCGCGTTCTGCTGGATCCTGGGCTACGACACGGTCTACGCGCATCAGGACCGGGAGGACGACGCGCTGATTGGTGTCCGCAGCACCGCGCGCCTATTTGCCGCCACCACTAAGCCGTTCCTAGCCGTCTGCTACACGGCGACGGTCATGCTGATCGCCCTCGCCGGCGCGCTGACGGGGCTGGGGATCGCCTTCTATGCCGCCCTGCTGTTGCCCGCGGCGCTGCTGGCCTGGCAGGCCGTCACGCTCGACGTCGACGACCCGGCCGGCTGCCTCGCGCGCTTCCATCTCAACCGCGAGACCGGCCTTTCGATCGGCCTAGCCATCCTGATCGGCGTGCTCTGGACGTGACGCCGGAAGCCTTCGTAGCCGCCCACACCGCGATCGGCACCGCCCCGATGGTGCCCGAGATCAAGCTGCATCTGGCCACCGAAATCACTCCGATCTGGCAGGCGACCGAGACCTGGCTCGAGCGCGAAGGTGTCGCACCACCGTTCTGGGCGTTCGCCTGGCCCGGCGCACAGGCCCTCGCGCGCTATGTGCTCGACCAGCCCGCCTTAGTCCGCGGGTTTACGGTGCTGGACTTCGCCGCCGGCGGTGGGCTGGCTGCCATCGCCTGCGTCATGGCTGGCGCCGCCGCCGAAACGGCGGAGTTGGACCCGCTCGCCACGGCCGCGACGCGCGCCAACGCCGCGCTGAACGACGTCGAGATCACCGCGCAAACGGGCGACGTCGTCGGGCAGCCGGGCCGGTGGGACCTCGTCCTGTGCGGCGACGTTTGTTACGAGAAGCCGATGACGCAGCACATCATGCCCTGGCTGCGCATGCTCGCCCGCACGGCCGAGGTCTGGATCGCCGATCCCGGCCGCGCCTACATGCCGACCGACGGCATGACCCGGCTCGCCACCTACGACGTGCCGACTACACTCGAGCTCGAGGATCGGACAACCCGTACGACCACGATCTACCGCCTCCTCCCCACCTGAGATGCGCCTGCTGCAGCCGCTCCGCACCCGCGAGGTCGCGCTGCTGTGGGGCGGGCTGTCGCTGTCGGCAATTGGCGATCAACTCTACGCTGTCACACTCAGTTGGGTCGCCGTCGCTGTGTTCGGCCCTGCCGCCGGCTATCTAACGGCGCTGCAGGCCGCGGTGGTCCTGATGGCCGCCTTGGGCCTCGGGCGGTGGGCCGACCGCTGGGATGCCCAGCTCACCCTGATCGCGGCCGACCTCGTCCGCATGGCCGTGCTGCTGTGTTTGGTGGTGGCCTGGTCGGTGCTCGGCCACCCCGCCGCGCTTCCACTAATTGTCGCTGTGGTGGTGCTGGCCGCCGGGCAGGCGATGTTTCAGCCGGCGCTGCAATTCGTGCTGCCCGGGCTGTTGCCGGACCGGGCGCTGCTGCCGGCCGCCAATGCGCTGCTGGACACGACGGACCGAAGCGCGCGCCTGCTCGGGCCCGGAGTGATCGCCGTCTTGGCAGGAGCGTTGCCGCCGGTGCATTTCGTCTCGCTCGACGCCGCGAGCTTCCTGCTCTCGGCGGGCGCGCTGACGCTGATCCGGCGACGGCGCAGAGTCGAGGCCGTGCGGCCGCCGGTGGGCGAGACGATCCGCCAATCCATCCGCCGCGGCGTCGGCGCCATGATCGCGCATCCGCTGCTTGGCTACGTGCTGCGCACCACCGCGTTGGTCAACGGCGCCTGGTATGCCGCTTATTTCCTGGCAACTCCGTTGCTCATCGAGCGCCTCGGCATCGCAGGGCCCGGCGGCACCGGCCTAGGCGCGTTCGGCCTGGTCATCGCTGCCTATGGCAGCACCAACTTGCTGTCCACGCTCGCGCTCGGCAGCCGGCCGATGACGACCCGGCCGCAACGCCTGATGTTCTCCGGCGGCGTGGTCACCGGGGTGGGCACGGCGCTGATCGCGGTGGTGCCGCTGTTGCCGCCGGGTTGGCGGCTGGCCGGGCTGGCCGGCTCGGCGGCGGTCGCGGCGATTGGCGGCCCGATGAAGGACGTGCCGTTCGCCGTACTCCGCCAACTCCGCCTGCCCGCCCGCGACCTGGCGGCCGGCGTGCGGACCTATATCGCGACCAACAGCGCCGGGCTACTAGTCGCCATGCTACTGGCGCCGATGCTGCTCCACGCGCTCGGCCCGGCGATGCTGATCCTCGGCTGCGGGGCAGTCATGGCGGTCACCGGCGCGGCCGGCCTGCTCCGCCACCGGGGACATCTCGAAGCAGAACTATGAGGCCGCAAGAACGGCCGGCGACTCGTCTTCGGACGTGCGGGAGCGCTGCTTGCCAACCGTGACCTTGACCAACTCCGCATCGACTTGCGCGCCAACCAGGATCACCGTACTCGAGATCCAGATCCACGTCATGAAGCCGACGACGGCACCAAGCGACCCATAGGTCGCGTTGTAGTTGCCAAAGTTCGAGACGTAGTAAGAAAACGCGAACGAAACGAGTAGCCACAATACCGAGGCGAAGCCGCTGCCCCAGGTGATCCAACGCCAGACGACCTTCGTGCGGCAGGGCCCGAACCGGAACACGACGGCCAACATGCCGGCGATGCCGACCAGCAGCAGCGGCCAGCGCGCCAGGACCAGAAGTTGATCGAATATCGTACCGAGCCCGACGAAGGCCAGCACCGCCGGCACCACGATCACGGCGCCGAGTGCCACGATCATCAGGACCACCATCCCTGCCGTGCACAGCAGTGTCAGTGCGGTGAGCATGATGAAGCTGCGCTTCTCCTTCACCTCGTGAACCTGGTTGAGACCGTTGAACATGGCCTTCATGGCTTGGTTCGCCGTCCAGAGCGACGTAAGCAAGCCGATGATGGCGGCCCAGCCAAGGCCGGACGTGTCGGCCGACGTCAGCGTCTTCAGTTCGTCGCGCAGCAGGTCGAGGGCGCCGCCTGGTAGGACGAACGTAAGGTTGTCGACCTGATGCATGATGGTCATCGGATCGGCGAACAGGCCGAACAACGAGACCAGCATCGTCAGGCCGGGGAAGATCGAGAGCAGCGAGTAGAAGGTGATCGCCGCGGCCTGCGTCATCAGATCGTTGTCGATCGCTTCGGAGACGACCCGTTTCGTCATCGACCACAGACCTGGCACCGGCTTCGGCGCCGCGGGCTGCTCGTCGGCCTTGTGCTTCGCCGGCGGTATTTTCCCGTGCGCCTGGATGTTACCTTCCGTCGAGAGAGGGCTGTCGGTTTTCGTGGAGACGAACAGTCCGACAGCGGCAAGGACTGCCAAGAGCAAGGGATGGTCTAGCTTGATCCGCACGTGAAGCCTCTTGCGACGTGTGGCTGTCAGTTTTGACGTGCCGTAACGATACGGTGTCGACGATCAGCTGAACCAGTTAGCGCATGCCGTGCTGGATTCACATAGAGGAGAGCACGGCCGGCGCGAGATCCAGTTGCTTGGCGGCCGGATGCGCCTGGTTACGGAAGCGGAACTCGCCGTCCTGCGCCGCGTCCTTCTCGCCGATGCCGAACAGCTCCAGCCGCGAGCAGCAGGTGACCGCGACGACGGAGCGTGCCTCCGGATTGGTGAGGAACTGCCGGGCTTCCCCTTCGAGATCGAGCTTCTCGCGCAGCAGCCGCCATTCGAGGCGGTCGGTGTCCTCGATGAACATGGCCAGGATGCCCGGGCGTTGGCCGGTCAGCCGGGTCGGCACGATGGCGGCCATGCGTCGGCGCACGGCGGCGGCGATCTCGTTCTGTTGACCGGCACGCGCGGCGAGCACGAAGATGCCGCCGGACGCGGTCGAGACGGCCAGATGCGCCTCCGGACCGAACTCCTCGCGCAGTCGCGGCATCAGGCCGAGCTCATCGGCTTGGGCCGCTGCCAGCATCAACGGGTCGAGCCGCAGCACCAGCGCCGCGTCGCTATCCGCTCGCCGATGCTCGGCCAGCATCATCGTGATGCGCTTGTGGAGCTCCGGCAGCTGTCCGGTGTCGTCGCTGCCGGGGAGCCGCAGGCCGAGCGGGAAGGTCAGCTTCAGGAGGTAACGGCCGGGGTGCGAGCGCAACCAGGTCTGTAGCTCCGGGTCGATCCGGTCGACCAGGCGGAACCAGGCGCCGCGATGTACGCCCCTGCCCTCCTCGGCCGAGACCACGTCGCAAGCGACCTCCGCCTCCGACGTACCGCGGCGGATCATCAGGTCAAACGGTGCGGAATCCTCGAAGCCGGCGAACTGAACCTCGAACTCACGCGAGCGCTGCAGCGCGGCGGTGCGGAATAGATGGAACATCGGTACCAAGCAGCTTCCGGGCGTCAGCGCCTGGGCCAGGGCTGCCGACATGCGGGACTTCCCGGCGGGCGTGAGTTGCCCGTATTGGGCGACGGCCTCGGTTGCGATGGTGGCGATCCGTTGCTCGGGCACGGTCAACGCCCGGCCGGCCTTCTCGCGCGACAGCCGGTTGATGATGACTTCGATCGCGTGAAATTGTTGTGCGCTTTTGCCCTCGCGCGTGGTGCCGGCAGATCGAAGCTGGCCCAGGCGGTCGTTCCAGGCCTGCAGGCCACACAGTCCGATGAACTCGCGCAAGGGTGTGGAGGGCGTCGAAGATGGCACCCTCAGTTCCTCGGCAGCCGCGGATGGGCCGGCGCCGTCGGGTTCTGTGCCCGATGGCGTAGTAGATGGTCAGCCAGGACACATGCGACCATTGCCTCTCCGACCGGGACTGCGCGGATACCCACGCAGGGATCATGGCGGCCCTTTGTAGCGATGTCCACGTCGGCCCCATGACGATCGACCGAGTGGAGCGCCGTCAGGATGGAGCTGGTCGGCTTGACGGCGAAGCGCACCACGATCGGTTGCCCGGTGCTGATGCCGCCTAGGACGCCGCCGGCGTGATTAGCGGCGAAACGAATGTCGCCCGCCTCCATCCGCATCTCGTCGGCGTTGTCCTCCCCGCGCGAGGACGCGGCGGCGAAACCATCGCCGATCTCAACGCCCTTGACCGCATTGATGCCCATCAGCGCGCCGGCGAGATCCGCGTCGAGCTTGCCATAGATCGGCGCGCCGAGACCGGGCGGCACGCCATCGGCCACCACCTCGATCACCGCGCCGACGCTGGAGCCGGACTTGCGGACCTCGGCGAGATCCTGCTCCCACAAGGCGGCCGTCTCCGCATCGGGGCAGAAGAACGGGTTTTGCCCGACTTGGCCCCAATCCCACCGCGCCCGCTCGACGGCGCGCGGACCGATCTGCACCAGGGCGCCGCGCACGCTGATCTCGTCGCCGAGCACTAGCCGCGCCACCGCGCCGGCGGCTACCCGGCTCGCCGTCTCGCGCGCCGAGCTACGGCCGCCGCCGCGGTAGTCGCGGATGCCGTATTTCAGCTCGTAGGTCAGGTCGGCATGGCCCGGCCGGAACTGCTGCGCGATGGCGCCGTAATCCTTGCTGCGCTGGTCCACGTTCTGGATCTCGAGCGCGATCGGGGTGCCCGTGGTGCGGCCCTCGAAGACGCCGGAGAGGATGCGGACCTCGTCCGGCTCCTGCCGCTGCGTCGTGTAGCGCGACTGCCCGGGACGTCGGCGGTCGAGCCAGGGCTGGATGTCGGTCTCGTCGAGCTTGAGCAGCGGCGGGCAGCCATCGACCACGCAGCCGATGGCGGGACCGTGGCTCTCGCCCCAGGTGGTGACGCGGAAAAGATGCCCGAAGCTGTTGTGGCTCAAGATTCCGCCTAGGTCACTCTGCCACGTTGATGTCGGGCGCCGCCGGGTTCTTCATGCCGACGACGTGGTAGCCGCTGTCGACGTGATGCACCTCGCCGGTGACGCCGGAGGAGAGCGGGCTCAACAGATACATCCCGGCGCCGCCGACATCCTCGAGCGTCGTGTTGCGCTCCAGCGGCGAGTTGTACTGGTTCCAGCGCAGGATGTATCGGAAATCGCCGATCCCGCTGGCCGCTAGCGTCTTCATCGGCCCGGCGGACAGCGCGTTGACGCGGATGCCCTGGCTGCCGAGGTCGGCCGCCAGATACCGCACGGAGCTCTCCAACGCGGCCTTGGCGACGCCCATCACGTTATAGTGCGGCATGACGCGTTCGGCGCCGAGGTAACTCAGCGTCAGCAACGAACCGCCGTCCCGCATCATCGGCACCGCGCGCTGGGCCACGGCGGTGAACGAGAAGCAGGAGATGTCCATCGCGGTCAGGAAGGCCTGGCGCGGCGTGTCGAGATATTTGCCGCGGAGATACTGTTTATCGGCCCAGCCGATCGCGTGCAGCACGAAGTCGATCTTGTCCCAGCTACGGCCGATGCCCTCGAACGCGGCGTCGATGCTGGCGTCGTCGCTGACGTCACAGGGAAACACCAACTCGCTGCCGATGCCGCTGGCCAGCGGGCGCACCCGCTTCTCCAGCGCGTCGCCCTGGAAGGTGAACGCCAACTCGGCGCCCTGCGCGGCGCAGGCGGCAGCGATACCCCAGGCGATCGAACGTTCGTTGGCGACGCCCATGATCACGCCGCGCTTGCCGTGCATCAGAGTGCCCGTCGCGGACCCACTCGTGGGCTGGGCTGCATCGGGCATGGTGACTCACCTCGAGATCGGACGGACGGAGATTGGGACAGGACGGGCGTGGTGACACAGGCGGGACAGGAGGGAAAGGGGTTACGATGGCGGTTCCGCGTCATAGCTTCTAGGCAGCGTCGAACAGCCGAGGTCTTCATGCCCGATACAGTCATCTCCGCCGCCTCCGGCATCCCGGACGTCACCGACCCGTTCGGCCTGTTCGAGGCATGGCTCGAGGAGGCCAGGGCCAGCGAGCCGAACGACCCCAACGCGCTAGCACTGGCGACGTCGACCGCCGATGGCCGCCCCTCGGTGCGAATGGTGCTGCTGAAGGGTCTCGATGCCGATGGGTTCGTCTTCTACACCAATTACCAGAGCCGCAAGGGGGGCGAACTGCAGGGAAACCCGCATGCCGCGATGCTGTTCCACTGGAAGACGCTGCGGCGCCAAGTCCGCGTCGAGGGGTCGGTCAGCCCTGTGACCGACGCCGAGGCGGACGCCTACTTCGCCTCCCGCGCCCGCATCTCGCGGCTGGGCGCGATCGCGTCGGAGCAATCCCGCCCGCTGCCGACGCGGGACACACTCGAGCATCGCGTCGCCGAGTTGGACGCACAGTATCCGGGCGACACCATCCCTCGCCCGGCGCATTGGTCCGGCTTCCGCGTCACGCCGGAGACGATCGAGTTCTGGCAGGACATGCCGTTCCGCCTGCATGATCGCCGGGTCTTCACGCGGGATGGCGATGGCTGGCGCAAGACGTCCCTCTATCCCTAGGCTACCCCGCCCGTGTACTAAGCAGTGAACATCAGCCGGAGGGGTTTCAATGCCAATTCGTAGGTTGCTCCTGCCGCTCACCGGCACCGCCGTGGGCGAAGCTGCACTCAGCACCGCTTTGCTGGTCGCGCGGATGTGGAACGCGCATCTAACGGCGCTCCACGTCCGGATCGATAGCCGCGACGTCGCACCGCTGGCCGGCGAGGGCCTGTCCGGCGCGATGATCGAAGAGATGATGTCGGCGACCGAGAAGGAGAGCAGCGAGCGCAGCGATGCCGTGCGCAGCATGTTTCAGCGCTTCGTCGACCAACACGGCGTCATCGTCGCCGAGCCGACCGCGCGGGGGGCCACGGCCAATTTCTATGGCGTCACTGGTCGCGAGGAAGACCTCGTGGCGCAGTTGGCCCGCCTCGCCGACCTCACCGTAGTGCCGCACCCGGAATCCGGCGACGACGTCAGCAGCAGCGATGCCCTGCACGCCGTGTTGTTCGATAGCGGGCGCCCCGTGTTGATCGCGCCGCAGAAGCCGCCGACCGCGATCGGCACCCGGATGTGCATCGCCTGGAACGGCTCGGCCGAGAGCGCCGCCGCGGTGCAGGCCGCGATTCCGTGGATGCAACGGGCCGAGGCGGTGCGCATCCTCTGGTCCGACGAATACCAGCGTCGCGGGCCGGGAGCGCCCGAGGTGGCCAGCTATCTCACCTTGCACGACGTCAAGGCCGAGACGGTGCCGTTCAAGTCGATCGATCGGGATGTGGGACGCGGCCTGCTCGCCGCCGCCGGTGAGTTCGGCGCCGATCTGCTCACCATGGGGGCCTACTCGCACTCCCGCATCCGCCAGCTGATCCTCGGCGGGGTGACCCGGCACGTGCTCGAACGCTCGACCATCCCGGTGATGATGAACCGCTGAAACCAGAGTCTCTGTACGGCGTTTTGTAACGATGGACACCACCGACCCGTACGAACGCGACCTATCGGAGCTCGATCGCCTGCTCAACGATCCTGACGTTCCGATGCAGGCGTCGCGGGTTTGGGAGTTGCTCGACCGCGTGTCGTCGCGAGGGGCAGCACAACAGCCTCGGTAGCTGGTCGGGGCGAGAGGATTCGAACCTCCGGCCTCCTGCTCCCAAAGCAGGCGTACTACCAGGCTGTACTACACCCCGGACCAGGCCCTTCCTATGGAACGGCCTGGCGTTCGGTGCAAGCGCGGGCTCAACCCTTTTCAAAGATCCGTTGCTCAATCTTGTCGCCGGCATGGATGTTCAGCCGGCGCGCGGTACCGGCTGCCAGCTCGAGCGTCGCCCGCACCGGCCCGCCGCTGTCGATGGTGGCCAAGCTCTCCGGCGTGGTGTTCTCGGCGATGCGGCGGATGGTGCCATCCTGGTTGATGAACAGCATGTCGAGCGACGACACGGTGTTGCGCATCCACATCATGCTGTCGCGCGGGCTGCCCCAGTCGAACAGCATGCCCCCGTCCGGCGGCACGACCTTGCGGAACATCAGCCCGGTCTCCTGCTGCTGCGGCGAGAGTGCCATCTCGACGTCAAAATCGTGTCGCTTGCCGTCGCGCGTGACGATGACGAGCTTTTCCTTCGGCAGATCCGGCTGCGCCGCGGTGATCTCCTGCGCGCCGGCCTGAACTGCGATCGCAGCGCCTATCGAACCTAAAACCAACAGTCTGCGCCTCATGCATCGAGCCTTTCGTCGTAGGTAAGCGAGGCCACGCGTTTAACATCGTCGCGGACGGGGCCTTCGCGTGGTTCGTCGCGGATCGTGGTGAACCAATGGAGCGGCGGGTTGCGTCCCGCGGCCCGGTTATAAACCAACCCGCGCAGCACCGCCTCGGCAGCCGGAGTCGTACGGCCGGGAATGTCGATCCCGTTCAGCGTCGCCCACACGCCGGCCCAGCAGCGCCCGACCGTGTAAGGGTTGTAGCCGCCGCCGCCGGTGATCACGAGCCGGGGCGCCAGCTCCATCAAGGCCGCAACGGCCGCGAAATGCGCGTTGTTGCTCAGCGACAGCTTGGCCAGCGGGTCCTCTTCCAGCGCATCGGCGCCGCATTGCAGGAACACCGCCTGCGGCCGCCGTTCGCGGATCAGCGGCAGCACGGCCTGCTGCATCACCCAGCGCATCTCGGTGTCGTTGAACCCGGTCGGCACCGGCAGGTTGCGCGCCGCCCCGCCCGCTCGGTCGTCGATGCGGCCGGTGAACGGCCAGCGCCCGGCCTCGTGGACGCTGATGGTCAGCACGCGGTCGTCGTCATGAAACGCGTCCTGCACGCCGTCCCCATGATGCGCGTCGATGTCGAGGTAGACGATGTTGTCCAGCCCGGCCTCTAGCCAACTCATGATGCCGAGCACGGGATCGTTGAGATAGCAGAAGCCGCTCGCCCGCGCCGGCCGGCCGTGATGCGTGCCGCCGCCAGGGCAATGCACGAACCTGCCCTCAAGTGCGAGCTGGCAGGCCAGCATGACGCCGCCGGCCGAGGTCATCGGCCGGCGGTAGATCTCGGCATAGACCGGGTTGCCCTCGGCGCCGATGCGGAATTGCTCGCGGTCGGCGTCCGACACCGATTGGGTAGCTTCCGCCCGGCGCAGCGCGTCGACATAGGCCGGGTCATGGAAGCGGAGCACGGCATCGAGCTCGGCCATCGGCGCCGTGCGGAACTGGCGGTCGTCGAGCCAGCCCATCGCGCGGCACAGATCGGTGCAGATCGTCACCCGCGGGATCGCCAGCGGATGCGTCGGGCCGTAGGTCGACCCGCGATAGATCTCGCTGCCGATGTAGAGCGGAGCCTTCAGCCCACGCCCTCGGCGATGCGGAAGTCGCGCTCGACGCCGCCTTTCAGGGCCTCCAGCGCGGCGGCATACTCAGTGCTGGCATAGGCCTTCTTCGCGGCCTCGACGCTGTCGAACTCGACCACGACGGTCCGCCCGACGATGCCGGCCTCATGCGCCTCAGTGGCGACACCCCGGATGACGAAGGCCCCGCCATGCGCCTGGATCGCCGGTGCGGCGAGCTTGGCGTAGGCCGTCAGTTTGTCCTGATCGTGCACCGCACGATAGCAGCTCACCCAATATCCCTTGGCCATGTCGGTTTCTCCTTGTTGCTTGGCCCCGCTCTGAAACGCGGGGGCGGATTTGTAAAGCCGGTCAGTTCCGCTGCGGCATTCCGTGCGGAACGATCGTGCTGACGATGCTCGCATCCAGCGACTCGTAGCCCGCATAATCGATCGTCGCGTAGAGTTCTGCGCGAGTCTGCATGCGGTCGACCTGGTTCTGCGTGCCGCCATCGGCCTTGATCGCGGCGTAGAGCCTCTCCTGCGCCTTGTTGGCGACGCGTAGGCTGCTCACCGGCCAGATCACCATGCGGTAGCCCATGTCCTCGAATTCGGACGCGGTGAAGAACGGCGTGCGGCCGAACTCCGTCATGTTGGCCAGCAGCGGCACACCCGGCATGCGGCGCGCGAACTCGCGGAACATCTCGTCCGTGTGCAGCGCCTCGGGGAAGATCGCGTCGGCGCCGGCCTCCATATAGCGCTGCGCCCGCGCCACCGCGCCGTCCATGCCCTCGCTCGCCGCAGCGTCGGTGCGGGCGATGATATAGAGATGCCGCCTTGCCTTGCGGGCCGCGCCGACCTTGGTCGCCATGTCCTGCACGTCGGCCAGCCGCTTGTCGTTCAGGTGGCCGCACTTCTTCGGCAAAATCTGGTCCTCGATCTGCACCGCCGCCGCGCCGGCATCCTCGAACGAGCGCACCATCGCCATCACGTTCAACGCCTCGCCGTAGCCAGTGTCGCCGTCGACCAGCACCGGCAGGCCGCTCGCCCGCGTCACCTGGCGCACGTAGAAACACACCTCGTCGACCGTGATCATGCCAAGGTCCGGCAGCCCCATGCTCGCCGTCATCGCCGCGCCCGAGAGATACAGCGCCGGAAAGCCGGCTGCCTTGGCCTGTAGCGCCGCCATCCCGTTATGCGCGCCCGGCATCTGCACGATGCCGCCAGCCTCGACCAGGGCGCGGAATCGCTCGCCGGCGGGCTCGCTGGGGCAATCGGCGGCGACGAGATAGGTCATGCGGCGTCCTCACTGGAGATCTTCGGTTCTAGATGCTCTACCACCGGGTCCGGCAGGTTGCACCCCGCGCGGGCCGCCACTACACGTCCACATACCGATTGGAGTGCGGAACTGATGGATATGACAGGCGAGCGGCTGATTCCCGCTCCGCGCCAGCGCGTGTGGGATGCACTGAACGACCCGGCGATCCTCAAGGAGTGCATTCCCGGCTGCGAGAGTCTCGAGAAGATCGGCGACGACGAGCTCCGCGCGACGGCTGCCATCAAGATCGGTCCGATCAGCGCCCGCTTCACCGGCAAGGTGCAGCTGACCGATCTCGATCCGCCGAATTCCTACCGCATCGGCGGCGAAGGTCAGGGCGGCGTGGCCGGCTTCGCCAAAGGTGGCGCCAACGTCAACTTGGCCGACCAAGGCGCGGACACGCTGCTGACCTACAAGGTCAATGCCCAGGTTGGCGGCAAGATTGCCCAGCTCGGCGCGCGCCTGATTGACGCGACGAGCAAGCAAATGGCCGACATGTTCTTCGACCGTTTCTCGGCCAGGCTGGCCCCGACGGCCACTCCTGCGGCACCGGAAATGGCCACCCCCGCCGCGCCGGCCGGCACCGTCGCCGTCGACGACACCGCCGCCTCCGTGATGACCGACGGTCCCATCGGCGCCATCGCCGCCCTGACCGGCGATGCGCACACCACCGCACGGCCAGCCAGCGCCCCCGTGGTGCCGGCCGCGGTCAAGCTCAGCATCCTCGACCTGATCCCCGCCGAGCCGTTCGGCCTGCCGCGTATCGCGATCATCGGCATCGTGCTCTGGCTGTTCGTGTTCTTCCTCGTCTTCAAATCCTATGTCGGCCTCTGAGCCGCACACCCCCTCCAGCGTTTCAGCCACCGCGGATCTCCTGGCTGCCGGCGGCTACATCGCCGACCCGGCACTGGCCACCACCGTCCATCTTGCGCTGGCCATGCAGCGGCCGCTCTTCCTCGAAGGCGAGCCGGGCACGGGCAAGACCGAGATCGCCAAAGTGCTCGCTGCCGGGCTTGGCCGTCGCCTGGTGCGCCTGCAATGCTATGACGGCATGGACCTTGCTGCGGCAGCCTACGAGTGGGACTACGCCAAGCAGCTGGTGACCATCCGCCTGGCCGAAGCCACCGGCGAAACCGACCGCGGTCAACTCGGCCGCGACATCTTCGGCCGCGAGTATCTGCAATCGCGGCCGCTGCTGTCGTCGATCGACCCGGACCTCGGCCCCGCCGTCCTGCTGATCGATGAGCTCGACCGGGCCGACGAGCCGTTCGAGGCGTTCCTGCTCGAATTGCTGGCCGACTACCAGATCACCATCCCCGAACTCGGCACCATCCGCGCCACCGTGCCGCCGGTGGTCGTGCTGACCAGCAATCGCACCCGCGAGGTGCACGACGCGATCCGACGCCGTTGCCTGTATCAATGGGTCGACTATCCCACCGCCGCCCGCGAGCGCGCGATCCTCGCCGCCAAGGGGCCTGGCCTGCCGGAGCGGCTGTCGGACGACATCGTCGCCTTCGTGCAGCGGCTCCGCTCGATGGACCTGTTCAAACTGCCGGGCGTGGCCGAGACGATCGATTGGGCCGGCGCGCTGCAACATCTCGACCAGCACGAGTTGGATGCCTCGGCGGTCGACCAGACACTGGGTGTGTTGCTGAAATACCAGGACGACATCGCCCGCATCCGCGGCGCCGAAGCCGCCCGCATCCTCGACGAGGTCAAGGCCGCGTGACGGGATGATCCCGCCGCAACCCGTTCCCGCACCACGTCTCCACCCGTCCGGCGGCCGACTTGCATTCAACGTCATGCATTTCGTCCGCCTGCTGCGCCGCGCCGGGTTGCCGGTCGGGCCGGCCGCCACCGTGACGGCGGCCAGTGCCCTCGCACTGGTCGATCTAGGCGACCGCCAGCAGGTTCAGGCCGCGCTACGCGCCCTGCTCACCACACGTCGCGAGCACCAGGAGATCTTCGACCAGGCGTTCGCCCTATTCTGGCGCGACCCGGCCGTCGCCCTTCAGCAAGCCGCGCTCGCCATGCTGAGCGAAACGGTCGCAGCCCCACCCACGAAGCCCGCGCCGGGCCAGCGCCGGGTCGCCGAGGCGATGGCGCCGTCGCGCGAGACGCCCAAGACCGAGACAGAAGCGCCCGAGTTCGACGCCGTCATGACCGTCAGCGAGCGCGAGATGCTGCAGGCTATGGATTTCGAGCAGATGTCCGCCGACGAGATCGGCAACGCCAAGCAGGAGATCCGCCGCCTCCGCCTCCCGCTCGACCTGCGGCGCACCCGCCGCCTGCGGCGTGACCCGGCGGGCCCGCGCATCGACATGGCCGGCACGCTCCGCCGCTCGCTGCGACGTGGTGGCGAACTGACCGAGCTGGCCCGCGCCCGTGCCGTGGTCCGCCCGCCGCCGCTCGTCGTGCTGTGCGACATCTCCGGCTCCATGGCCCGCTACGCGCAAATCTTGCTGCACTTCCTCCATGCCGTGACCAATGACCGCGACCGCGTGCACGTGTTCCTGTTCGGCACCCGCCTGTCCAACATCACGCGCCAGCTGAAGAACCGCGACCCGGAAGTCGCCTTCCAGATGGTCGCGCACGCCGTGCCGGACTGGTCCGGCGGCACCCGCATCGGCGAGGTCCTGGGCGAGTTCAACCATCGCTGGGCCAAGCGCGTGCTGGGGCAAGGCGCGGTGGTGCTGCTGGTGACCGACGGGCTCGACCGCGACGGCGCGGCCGGGCTGGCCGAGAACATGGACCGGCTGCATCGCTCCTGCCGCCGGCTGATCTGGCTCAACCCGCTATTGAGGTGGGACGGCTTTCAACCCAAGTCACAGGGCATCTGCGCTATGCTGCCGCATGTCGACGAATTTCGAACGATCCATAGCCTCGACAGCATCCGCGCTCTCATCGACCTGTTGTCTCGCCCGGCCCAGCGCCGACCCGCCGAGGCATGGAGACCCGCCGCATGACGCAAGCCGACGACGTCCTGACCACCGCCCATGACTGGCTCAGCGCCGGCGAGACGGTCGCACTGGCCACCGTGACCGAAACCTGGGGCAGCTCCCCGCGCCCGCCCGGCAGCCAGATGGCCGTCACCGCCTCGGGCCGCATGGCCGGCTCGGTCAGCGGCGGCTGCATCGAGGGCGCCGTGGCCGACGTCGCTCGAGCCACGATGGAAAGCGGCGAGCCGCAGCTGCTCGATTTCGGCGTCACCGACGAGCAGGCCTGGGATGTTGGCCTGGCCTGCGGCGGCAAGCTGAAAGTGTTCGTCGAGCGCCTCGGATGACGCCTGATATCCTCGCTCGGCTGCAGGCCGCCCGTTCGGCCGGCGAGCCGGTCGTGCTGGCCACGCGGCTCCCCGCTGGGGATCAGATCCTGCTGCCGCAGGACTCGGCGCCCGACGCCCTGCGCACCGCCGCGGCGACGGTGCTGCATCAGGATAAGAGCGCCGTCGCCGAGATCGACGGACAGAGCTGGTTCCTGCACGCCTACAACCCCAAGCTCCGCCTCGTCGTGGTCGGCGCTGTCCATATCGCCCAGGCGCTGGTGCCGATGGCAGCGCAACTCGGTTATTCGACCACCATCGTCGACCCCCGTCGCGCCTTCGCCACCGACGAGCGCTTCCCCGACGTCACCGTCAGCACCGAATGGCCGGACGACGCGATGGACGCGCTCCTCCCGGACACGCGGACGGCCATCGTCACGCTGACGCACGACCCCAAGCTCGACGACCCCGCGCTGGACCGCGCGCTGAAGTCGCCGGCCTTCTATGTCGGCGCCCTCGGCTCCCGCCGGACGCATGCCAAGCGCCTCGACCGCTTGCGCGAGTTGGGCCATGACGATGCCGCTATGGCCCGCATCCGCGGCCCGGTTGGCCTCGACATCGCCGCCGTGACCGCGCCGGAGATTGCACTCTCCATCCTTGCCCAGATCGTCGAGACCCGGCGCCGCCCGCCCGCGTCATAGATGAAATTCGGCCGCATCCCGCTCGAAGACGCCGGCGGCGCTGTACTCGCTCACACGCAACGCCTCCCGGGACGCGTCATCAAGAAAGGCGCGCTACTCGATCCGGCGGCGATCGATACGCTGCGCGCGGCTGGCATCGGCAGCGTCATCTGCGCCCGGCTCGACCCGGGCGACGTCCCCGAAGACGTAGCGGCCGCCCGGCTGGCCGACGCGCTGCTCTCTCCGGGGCTGCACCGGACCGGGGCGGGCACCGGCCGCGTCAACCTCACTGCGTCCTGCGCCGGACTGCTGCGCGCCGACGCCCGCATCGTCGACGCGATCAACGGCGCCGATGAGGCCATCACCATCGGCACCCTGCCCGACTACGCGGTGGTCACCGCCCGCGAGATGGTCGCCACCATCAAGATCATCCCCTTCTCCGTCTCCGGCGACGTGCTCGACCGGGCGATCGCCGCGGCGGGCGGCGCGATGACGCTGCATCCGTTCCACCCGTTGCGGGTGGGGCTGGTGATGAGCACGCTACCGGGGCTGAAACCGTCGATCCTGGCCGGCACCGCCGAGGCGACCGGGGCGCGCATCGTCGGGCTCGGCGGCACCATGTTGCCGCCGGTCGAGTGCGCGCATGACGAAGCCGCCATCGCCGGCGCGCTGGCCGGGCTGGTCGACGCCGGTGCCGACATTTTACTCGTCGCGGGGGCCAGCGCCGTGGTGGACCGGCGCGACGTGGGGCCGGCCGGCATCGTGCGCGCCGGCGGCGAAATCCTGCATTTCGGTATGCCGGTCGACCCCGGTAACCTGATCTGCCTCGGCCGCATCGGTGACCGTCCGGCCCTGGTGCTGCCGGGCTGCGCGCGCAGCCCGAAGCTGAACGGGATCGACTGGGTGCTGGCCCGCCTGTTCGCCGGCCTGCCACTGGGCGGGGCCGAGCTGAGCCGCATGGGCGTCGGCGGCCTGCTGAAGGACGTGTCGGCCCGCCCGCTGCCGCGCGCCAAGGCGGCGCCGCAGCATCAGGCCAAGTCGGTCGCCGCGATCGTGCTCGCAGCGGGCCAGAGCACGCGCATGGCGCCGGACCACAAATTGCTGATGACCGACCGGGCCGGCAAGCCGATCGTCGCGCGCACGGTCGACAACGTGCTCTCCAGCGGCGCCCGGCCCGTCATCGTCGTCATCGGGCATCGCGAGGCGGAGATCCGCGCCGTCTTGGGCCGCCGCCCCGTGACGTTCGTGACGGCCGCCGACTACCAGACCGGGCTGTCGGCCAGCCTGCGCGCCGGGCTTGCAGCCGTGCCCGAAGCGGCGGCGGCGGCGCTGATCTGTCTGGCGGACATGCCGCTGGTGACCGGCCGCATGATCGACCGCCTGATCGAGACACACGATGCCGACGAGGGCCGCCTCATCGTCGCGCCCACCGCCGCCGGCGCGCTCGGCAACCCGGTGCTCTGGGATCGGCACTACTTCGCCGAACTCGCCGCGCTCGAGGGCGACCGCGGCGCCCGGGCGCTGCTCGACGGCAACCCGGACGCCATTACGACGGTCGAAATCGGCGAGCCCGCGCTGCGCGACTTCGATACGCCGGAGACGCTCAGCCTATTGCGCTGACTGCGTGGCGCGACCGGCGGCGCGCCAGCATCCCGGCCAGGCCGACACCGATCAGCGCTAGGCTGGACGGCTCCGGCACGTTGAGCGCCGTCTCGAAGCCGGTGGCCCACAAAGCCTGCACCCGTGCGCTGGGGTGGATCGCGTCCCAGTAGAAGAACGAGTTGATGTTGGCCGCATTGGCGCCGCATTGCGGGCTGGTCGCGGCCGACAGCGGCGTGCCGGTGTAGCAGCGGTCGGTCGTGTCGGTGAAACCGAGCGCGCCGGCGGTGGCCAGCAGATTGGTGTTGAAGCTGTAAAGATCGAATGCGGTCAGGCTCGCGCCGGTCGATTGTCGCAGCGCCGCTAGGCCGCTCGCCAGTGCTTGGTCGTATTGTTGGCTGTAGGTCGTCGCCAAGGCCGCCAAGGCCGGGTTATCCTGCACGAACTCGGGAATGATGCCGACGTTCGGCACGTTGACGACCAAGAAGCTTTTAGCCCCTGCTGCGGCCAGCGTGGCGATTTGAGTCAATTCGGTCTGCACGCCAGTCGTTACCGCGGTGGCGCCGGTGCCCTGCAGCGCCGCATTGCGCACGTCGTTGCCGCCGATGTCGATCACGTAGAGCGCGTTGGGATCCGCGCGTCCGCCGGTGGAGAGGCCGTAGGCCAAGACCTGCTGAGGAAGGTTGATGCCGGGCACGCCGCCGACCGGTGTCATCGCCGCCGTTGCGGCGGCCACCGCGAAGTTGGTGCCGGGCCGGAACGACGGACCATACAGGCCGTTGATGTCCTGGAAACCGGTTACCCAGAGCGACGGTGTCAGGCTCAGGCCGAGGCGGCTGGCCAGGAGCGAGGCCGCGACCGGGCCGTTGGTGAAGCTGTTCTGAAAGCTCGGCGGGTTCGGGAAGTTCCGCTTGTACAGCCCTTCGGCCAGGTTACCGTTATCGGACAAGCTGTCGCCGAATACGTATTCCGCGGTATATGGTGCTGCTTGCGCCGACCCGGCGACGGCCAGCACAGCCAGCCCGACGGCAACACATCGCCCGATTATCATTTTAACGCTTCTCCCTTTTGCGCCAGAGAAGCTGCTGCTCAGCAGCTCAGCAAGCGCGGCGGATCAGGTAAGTTGCAATTGCAGATCACCTTCTTGTGAACGTCTCACGCGTGTTGTCTCAAATTGACGTCTTCATCGTTGCTCCCCGTTGCCGGCGCCCATAGGCTCAATCCCGTGCTTACTTTCGCCCTCCGCCGAGCGGTCCTGGCTCTGCTCGTCGCGGTCACGGTGCTGGTGCTCAGCTTCTCGCTCACCCACCTCGCCGGCGACCCGGCGCTCGCCGCGGCCGGGCCGCAGGCGACCGCGGAAGACCTTGCGATCATCCGGCGCGACAACGGGCTCGACCGGCCGCTGCCGCTGCAATTCGTCACCTGGGCCGGCAATGCGCTGCGCGGCGATCTCGGCCGCTCCTACCTCTACCGCACACCGGTCAGCACGCTGATCGCCGCCCGCTTGCCGATCACGCTGCGGCTCGGCGCGCTGGGCATCGTCTTCGCCATCGCCATCGCCCTGCCGCTTGGCATCGTGGCCGCGATGTTCGAGGGCACGCCGATCGACCGGGTCGCGATGCTGCTCGCGCTGCTCGGCCAGGCGCTGCCCTCGTTCTGGCTGGCGCTGCTGCTGATCATCGAGTTCGGCTTGCGCCTGCAGTGGTTTCCGATCGCCGGGCTGGACGATTGGACCGGCTACGTCATGCCCTCGCTGGTGCTCGCCTTCTCCGCCGTCCCCGCGCTGATGCGGCTCACCCGCTCCGGCATGATCGACGCGCTCTCGGCCGACTACATCCGCACCGCGCGCGCCGGCGGGCTGTCGCGCTGGAGCATCGTGCTGCGGCATGCGCTGCGGAACGCCGCGATGCCGGTGGTCGCCATCGCGGCGGTGCAGCTCGGCTTCATGCTCGGCGGCTCCATCGTGATCGAGAGCGTGTTCAATCTGCCGGGCATCGGCTACTTGGCTTGGGAGAGCATCAGCAAGAACGACTTCCCGGTAGTGCAGGCCGTCGTGTTGCTGCTGGCGATGATCTACATCGGCCTCACGTTGGGCGCCGACCTGCTCAACGCCGTGCTCGATCCGCGTCTGCGCCGGGCATGAGGCACATCACCACCTGGATCGGCGCGGCAATCATCTTGGTGGCCGTGATCGTGGCGCTGATCGGGCCCAGCCTCGTCGCCGCCGATCCGTTCACGCAGAACCTGGCCGCCCGGCTGCAGCCGCCATTGTGGCTCGACGGGACGGCGGCGCATCCGTTCGGCACCGACCAGCTCGGCCGCGACTACCTCGCCCGGCTGGTTTACGGCGCCCGCATCTCGTTGCTGATCGGCGTCTGCGCGGCGCTGGCGAGCGGGTTGATCGGCACCACGATCGGCATCCTCGGCGGCTTCTTCGGCGGTTGGGTCGACGAGGTGGTGATGTTCGTCATCACCTGCCGGCTCAGCATCCCGCTGATCCTGGTGGCGCTCGCGCTGGTCTCGGCAATCGGCAGTTCGCTGACCATCGTCGTGCTGACGCTCGGCCTGTTGCTCTGGGAGCGTTTCGCCGTCGTCGCGCGCACCACCACGATGCAGATCCGCGGTCTAGACTACATCGCCGCCGCGCGGGCCGCCGGGGCATCGCTGCCGCATCTGCTCCTGCGCGAGGTGCTGCCCAACATCGCCCCTGCGCTCGTCGTCGTCGCCACGTTGGAAGTGGCGCTCGCCATCCTGCTCGAGGCGGTGCTGTCGTTCCTCGGCCTCGGGGTGCCCTCGCCGCTGCCGAGCTGGGGGCTGATGATCGCCGAGGGCAAGGACTACATGTTTTTCGAGCCGTGGGTGATCATGGTGCCGGGCGTCGCCCTGTTCACCCTCGTGCTCGGCGTCAACCTGCTCGGCGACGGCCTGCGCGACCTGCTCGGTGCCAAGCGTGATGCCTGAGCCGGTGCTGGACGTCTCAAGCCTCCATGTCGGCTTTGCGCGGCAGGAAGCCGTCCGCGGCGTGTCGCTCACGGTCGGGCGCGGCGAGACGCACTGCCTGGTCGGTGAGAGCGGCTGCGGCAAGTCGATGACCGCGCTGGCCGTGATGGGCCTGCTGCCGCGCGCCGCCCGCCGCCGCGCGGACCATCTCCGCTTCGAGCAGACCGACCTCGCCGGGCTATCCGACCGCGGCATGAACCGCCTGCGCGGCGACCGCATCGGCATGATCTTCCAGGAGCCGATGACCAGCCTCAACCCGGCCTTCACCGTCGGCGCGCAGATGACCGAGATCTACCGCCGGCACCGCGGCGGCAGCCGCGCCGCCGCTGCCGAACGCGCTGCCGCCTTGCTCGCCCGGGTCGGCATCTCCGGGCCGGAGCGTCGCCTCGGCCAGTTCCCGCACCAGCTCTCCGGCGGCCTACGGCAGCGAGTGATGATCGCCTCAGCCCTGCTGTGCGACCCGGCCCTGCTCATCGCCGACGAGCCCACCACCGCGCTCGACGTCACGGTCCAAGCCGACATCCTGCGACTGCTGCAGCGCCTACAGTCTGAACTCGGCCTGGCGCTGCTGCTCATCACCCACGATCTCGGCGTGGTCGCGCGCATCGCCCATCGGGTCAGCGTCATGTATGCCGGCGAGATCGTCGAGCATGCCCCGGTCGCCTCCCTATTTGCCCGGCCAAGCCACCCCTACACGCGCGGCCTGCTCGACAGCCTGCCGATCCCCGGCAAGACCGCGCGCGGCGAACCGCTGGGGAGCATCCCCGGCACGGTGCCCCGCCTGGCGCCGGGCTTCGTCGGCTGTCCGTTCCGCGACCGCTGCGCCCACGCTGCCCCCGCCTGCAGCGCGGACGTGCCGTGGCGCGAGGCCGCGCCGGGCCACCTCTATCGCTGCATCCTGCCATGACCGCCATCATCGAAATCCGCGACGTTGCCCGCCGGTTCGGACCGGTCACCGCGGTCGACGGCGTGAACCTCAGCGTCGCCGAAGGCAGCGTGATGGGCATCGTCGGCGAGAGCGGTTGCGGCAAGAGCACGCTGGCCCGGCTGATCCTCGGCCTACTGCCGCCCGATTCCGGCAGTGTCCGCATCGCCGGCCAACGGCTCGACGCGCTCGACCGCCGCGCCCGCGCCCGCCTGATCCAGCCGATCTTCCAAGACCCCTATGCCTCGCTCAACCCGCGCCAGCGCATCCGTGACATCGTGGCGCTGCCGCTTCAAGCGCAGGGCGAGCGCGACGTGGACGACAAGGTGCTCGCCATGCTCGGTCGCGTCGGCCTGGCGCCCGACATGGCCAACCGCTACCCGCACCAGCTCAGCGGCGGTCAGCGGCAGCGTGTCGCCATCGCGCGCGCGCTGATCCTGCGCCCGCGCATCGTCGTCTGCGACGAACCCACCAGCGCGCTCGACGTTTCGGTGCAGGCGCAGATCCTGAACCTGCTGGCCGAGCTCCGCCGCGATTTCGGCCTGACACTGGTGTTCATCAGCCACAACCTCGCCGTGGTCGAGCACGTCGCGACCGACGTCGCCGTCATGTATCTCGGTCGCATCGTCGAGCATGCGAGCGTCGACGAGATCTTCGCCGCCCCGCTGCATCCCTATACCAAGGCTTTGCTCGCCAGCGTGCTCACCCCCGAGCCCGGCCGCGGGCTCCCCGATCCAGGCCTCGGGGATGGCTACCCCGACCCGGCGAACATCCCGCCGGGCTGCCGCTTCCACCCGCGCTGCCCGATCGCCCTCGACCGCTGCAGCGTCGACGCACCGGACAGCCGGAGGTCCGCCGGACGGCTCGCCGAGTGCTTGTTACTGGCAGACTGAGCTGATCGAGACCCTCGTAGGGTGGGCTTCAGCCCACCATTGCGTGATGACGGAGAACTACTTCCAGCTGGAGAGATAGAAGCGCGGCAATTCGTCGCGGAACGGCTTGAAGTTGAGCTGCTTATTGAAGGCGTAGGTCGTCACATAGGTGAACAGCGGCACGAAATCCGCCTGCTCCGTCGCCAGCCGAATCGCCGCGCTGTAGGCCGCCCGTCGCGCGTCCAGATCGGTGGTCGCGCCGCCCTCGATTACCAGCTTGGTGATCTCCGGATTGCGCGTGTAGTCGTGCCCGCCGCCATCGAAGAAATACGGCATGAACGCCGATGCGTCGTTGATGGAGTAGCTGCCCCAGCTTCCGGCCTCGAGCGGGTTCTTGCCCTCGAGGCTGCGCTGGATCACCGCGCCAACCTGCAGCTGCGTCAACTTGGCGCGGATCCCCACTGCGCTGAGATACCCTTGGATTGCCTGCATCCAAGGCGGCAGCAGGTAGCCGACCAGCTCGGTATCGAGGCCGTCCTTGTAGCCAGCTTCGGCCAGCAGCGCTTTGGCCTTGGCCGGGTCATACTCGTATTTCGTCGCGACCGCGCTGTCGCAGCCGAACTGCGTCGGGTAGCACGGCGTATCCAACACGCGTGAGCCCGGCGGCATGAACTGCTTGGCCATGGTCTGCCGGTCCAGCGCATACAGGATCGCCTGCCGCACCTTGACGTCCATCAGCGGCGTCTTCGGGTCGCTGCGTCCGGCGGCGTCGATGTCCATGTAGGCCACGCGCATGCTCTCGCTGGTCGCCGTCTGCAGCGTCGGCATCGCAGCGAGCTTCGGCAGCTGATCGGCGCTGACGTTCCACACCCAGTCGGCTTGCCCGCTCAGCAACTGCGTCAGCTCGCCGGTGGAATCAGCGACCTCCTTGATCAGCAGGTTCTTGATCGCCGGCTTGCCCTTGGGTCCGTCGAAATAATCGTCGTTGCGGACCATGTCGATCTCGGTGACGCCATCGACCTTTGTGATGGCATACGGTCCGGTTCCGATCGGGTGCTGCGAGAAATCGGCGCCGACCCGCTCGCGATACGCCTTTGGATAGATCGGCAGCACCATCGCCAGATATTCGAGCGCCGCCGGGAACACCCGCTTCAGCTTGATCTGCACGTGCAGGTCGTCGATCTTCTCCGCACCGGCGATCCAGGTGTAGTTGCTCGGCACGGCGAGTTGCTTGTCGGTCAGCACCAGGTTGATGGTGTAGACGACGTCGTCGGCGGTCAGCTTGCTGCCATCCTGGAATTTGACGCCGGGCCGCAGTTCGAACTCGATGGTGGTATCGTCGATGTTGCGCCAGCTCGTCGCCAGCTGCGGCTTGAGCTGGAAGGTCTCCGGGTCGCGATATACCAGCGTGTCCCACACCTGATGCGAGACGATCAGGCCGGTGCGCTGCGAGTTGTAGTAGAAGTCGACATTGGGAATGGCGTCGCGCCAGGCAATGCGCAGCGTGTCCGCACTTTTCTGCGCCGATGCCGGACTGAGACCGAGACCCAACGCCATCACGGCCACGCCGAAACCCAACCGCTTACGCATCGCCCGCTTCTCCAACCCGCTCAATCAATGCAACTCCAGGGCCAGCGCTCAGCCCATCGTCGAGTTGAACAGGCCGCCATCCAACAACAGGTTCTGCCCCACGATATAGCCCGATCCCGCCGCACACAGGAACGCGCAAGCCTGGCCAAATTCCACGGGATCGCCGGGCCGGCCGGTCGGCCACGCCTTCGCCCGCTCCGCCAGCTCGTCCTCGACGCTGCGGCCCGATGCCTTGGCCGCGCCGGCCGTCGTCTGCTTCAGGCGGTCCGTCATGAACGGGCCCGGCAGCAGGTTGTTGATGGTGACGTTGTGCTGCGCCACCTGGCGCGACAGCCCGCCCACGAAGCCGGTCAGCCCGGCCCGCGCGCCGTTGCTCATGCCCAGGATGGGGATCGGCGACTTCACCGAGGCCGAGGTGATGTTCACGATGCGGCCGAACTTGCGCCCGATCATGCCGTCGATCACCGCTTTGATGAGGAAGATCGGCGTCAGCATGTTGGCGTCGACCGCCTTGATCCAGTCCTCGCGCTCCCAGTTGCGGAAGTCGCCCGGCGGCGGACCGCCGGCATTGTTCACCAAGATGTCAGGATCCGGGCAGGCGGCCAGCGCCTCGGCGCGGCCGGCCTCCGTCGTAATGTCGCCGGCGACGATGCCGACCTCGCCGCCAGTGGCCGCGCGGATCTCCGCCGCGGTCTGTTCGAGCGTCTCGCGCGTCCGCGCTGTGATGGTGACCGCCACCCCTTCTTGGGACAACGCCATCGCGGAGGCCCGGCCCAACCCCTTGCTCGCCGCGCACACCAATGCCCGTTTACCGCGCAAACCCAGATCCATGACGCATCCTCCACTCGGCGGGATCATGGACAGGGATGCCGCCCACCGCTAGACCGCGGCCATGCGAAACCTCCTCGTTGCAGGCCTCCTGCTCCTCGCCCCGAAGCTCGCGCTCGCCCACGCGATCCTGCTGCAGAGCCAGCCCGCCGACCAGGCCACGGTGGAGCCCGGCGAGCGCACCCTGACGCTGCGCTATAATAGCCGTATCGATCACCAGCTTTCGCGCCTGACGCTGCAGGGCACCAACGCCCAGAAAACCCTCACGCTCGACAAGGATGCCAGCGCCGACGCGCTCACCGCCAAGGCCGACCTGACGCCCGGCGCCTATGTCGTGCACTGGCAGGTCTTGGCGACCGACGGCCACATGACCCGCGGCGACGTCCGCTTCACCGTCAAGTAAAGCGCACCCATGTCGCTGCTGGTCGACGTCTTCGGCTACCTGAGCATCATCCTGCATGGCCTGGTGATCGTCGGGCAGAGCATGGCGGTCGGCAGCGCTCTCTTCCTCATCCTGCTGGCGCGACCGTTGCAGCCGCGCCTGCAAGAAGGCGCCGAGATCGTCCGCCGCACGGCCCGCTTCGGTGCCTGGAGCGCGGTATTCCTCATCGTCTGCGAGGCGTTGGCGTTGGCGCTACAGCTTTCGGTGCTGCAGACGACGCTCGACCTGCCGCTCGGCGAGCTGATCCCGGCCAATTTCGCGTTGGCCGGGTTGGTCAAGATCGTGGCGGCCGGAGCCCTTGCCGCGGCGCTGTTCCGACCGCGCCCGCCGGCCTGGCCCGCTCTGCTCGCGCTGGTGGCCGTCATCCTGGCCGCCGCGGTGATGACTACGCATGCCGCCGCCCGGCTCGACGACCAGGGCCTGCTCATGACGGCGAGCCTGCTGCATATCCTGGGCGCCTCGATCTGGATCGGCGGCATCCCGGCCTTTATCTTGGCAATTCGGCAGAGCCATGGCTCGGCCGCGCTGCGCCTGGTCGGCGCGCGGTTCTCGCGCATGAGCATGGCCGGCGTCGGCTGCATCCTACTCTCGGCCGTCGCCTTCAGCATCTTCTACATCGGCTCCCTCAAGGGCCTCTACGGCACCGCCTACGGCGTCATGGTCGGGGCGAAGGGCGCGATGTTCGCCGCCCTGCTGCTGCTCGGTCTCGGCAATTTCTTCGTCGTCGAGCGTCTCCGGCGGGACCCGGCCACCTCCACGCTGCGTCTGCGCCGATTTGCCGAGGTGGAGATCGGCATCGGCATCACCATCTTCTTCGCCGCCGCCTCGCTCACCAGCGTGCCGCCGGCGATCGACCTCACCCAGGACCGCGTGACGTTCGGCGAGATCGTCGACCGCAATCTGCCCGAGTGGCCGCGCCTGACCTCGCCGGACCACGACAGCCTGGCCTTGCCCGAACTGCAGGCCCAGCTCGACCGCGAGGCGGCCGTGCAGCGACATCCGGCAGCCGAGGCGTTCACGCCGGGCTCCGGCGCATTGCCGGAGCGCAACGCCGAGGACATCGCCTGGTCGGAATACAACCATCACTGGGCCGGCATCTTCGTCGTCATCGTGGGCGTCCTCGCCCTGATGAACCGCGCCGGCGTGCGCTGGGCACGGCATTGGCCGCTGGCCTTCCTCGGCATGGCGGTGTTCCTCTTCATCCGCTCGGACCCCGAAGTCTGGCCGCTGGGTCATATCGGCTTCTTCGAGAGCTTCCGCGACGTCGAGGTCCTGCAGCACCGCACTTTTGTGCTTCTTCTGGTTGCCTTCGCACTGTTCGAATGGGGGGTCCGCACCGGCTATCTGAAGAGCCCGCGTGCCGCACTCGTGTTCCCGCTGCTGACCGCCGTCGGCGCCGCCCTGCTGCTCACCCATAGCCACGCCATCGCCAACGTCCGCGAGCAGCTGCTCATCGAGGTCTCGCACACGCCGCTGGCGCTCGCCGGCGTTGCGGCCGGCTGGTCCCGCTGGCTGGAATTGCGCGCCGACGGGCAGGTCCGCCGCTGGGCCGGCTGGGTCTGGCCGAGCGCGCTGGTCGTCGTCGGCGCCATCCTGCTAAACTATCGCGAGGCCTCCACCTCGCTCCAGCCCGGCACCCCGCCGGCGATCGCCAGCACGGTTGCCGCCCCGCCGGGCTAACAACGCGGTTGCATGGCCCCGGCCCGCCGTGGTTCCGTTCGAACCAAACTTTCTCTCGGAGGAGCAACGAAATGCAGAGCAAACACCCGGAAACGCTCGCGCTCCACGCCGGCTGGCGTAGCGACCCGGCCACCACCGCCGTCGCCGTGCCGATCTACCAGACCAGCAGCTACCAGTTCACCGACAGCGCCCATGCCGCGCGCCTGTTCGCGCTCGAAGAGCTCGGCAACATCTACACCCGCATCATGAACCCGACGACGGACGTGCTGGAGAAGCGCATCACCGCCATCGAAGGTGGCGCCGCCGCGGTGGCGGTCTCGTCCGGCCAAGCGGCTAGCGCGATGGCGGTGCAGAACCTGGCCCATGCCGGCGACAATATCGTCGCTTCCACCGACCTCTACGGCGGCACCTACAACCTGTTCGCCAACACGTTCCGCGACCAGGGCATCGAGGTCCGTTTCGTCAGCCCGAAGAACCCGCAGGCCTTCGCCGACGCCACCGACGACCGCACCCGCGCCTACTACGCCGAGACGCTGCCGAACCCGAAGCTCGAGATCTTCCCGATCGCCGAAGTGGCCGCGATCGGCCGCGCGCTCGGCATCCCGCTGATCATGGACAACACTGCGGCCCCGCTGATCGTGCGCCCGTTCGACCACGGCGCCGCCGTCGTGATGCACTCGACGACCAAATACATCGGCGGCCACGGCACCAGCATCGGCGGCGTCATCATTGATGGCGGCAATTTCGACTGGGCCGCGCACCCCGCCCGCCAGCCGGCGCTACATCGGCCGGACCCGAGCTACCATGGCGCCGTCTGGGTCGAGGCCGCCAAGCCGCTCGGCCCTATCGCTTACGCGCTGAAGCTCCGCGTCACCCTGCTGCGCGACCTCGGCCCGTCGCAAAGCCCGTTCAACGCCTTCCTCACCCTGCAGGGGCTGGAGACGTTGCCGCTGCGCATGCGCGAGCATTGCCGCAACGCCAGCGCGGTCGCCGACTACCTCGCCGGCCATCCCGAGGTCGCCCGCGTCATCCACCCGGCGCATCATCAGGGCCTCGCCGCCGAACGCAGTGCCAAATACCTCACCAACGGGACCGGCGGCCTCGTCGGCTTCGAGCTGAAGGGCGGCGCCGATGCCGGCCGCGCCTTCATCGACAAGCTGCAGATGGTCTACCACGTCGCCAATCTCGGCGACTCCCGCACGCTGGCGATCCACCCGGCCAGCACGACCCACAGTCAACTCGCCGCCGAGGAGCAGATGGCCTCCGGCGTGAGCCCGGGCTACGTTCGCCTCTCGGTGGGCATCGAGCATATCGACGACATCCTCGCCGACCTCGATCAGGCGCTCAGCGGCGCCGAGCAACGCTTGGCGGCCGAGTAACTGACCGGACATCAGATCGACCTCGACACGCTCAACACCCTGTCTGCCGCCGCCTTCGTCGCGGCGCTGGACGGGGTGTTCGAGCATGCGCCCTGGGTCGCCGAGAGCGTCGCCGACACCCGCCCGTTCCCGACCGTCACGGCGCTGCACGACGCGCTCATGCAAGCCGTCGAAGCCGCGCCGGCCGAGCGGATCGTGGCCTTCCTCGGCGAGCATCCCGAGCTGTCGGCGCGCGCGCTGCCGCCAGATCTGACGGCGGAGTCGCTGGCCGAGCAGGCCGGCCTCTCGATGTCGGGCGCCGATGGCGCAGCCGACCTGCCGGCGCTGAACCGCGCCTACCGCGACCGGTTCGGCATCCCGTTCATCGTGTGTGTCGCGCGGCACACGCCGGAGAACGTCCTGCGCACCCTGATCGCCCGCCTCGACGGTAACCCGGTGCAGGAACGCGCCGCCGCCTTGGCCGAGGTGCGTCACATCACCCGGCTGCGCCTGGTGGCCCGGCTCACCGGGCCCGGCCTGCCGAACACGGCCGGGCACCTCGGCACCCATGTGCTGGACGTCTCGCTCGGCCGCCCCGCGGCCGGGCTGTCGGTCACGCTGCAGGCGGAGGGCCGGGCGCTCACGACCGTCGCGACCGATGCGGACGGGCGGACGCCGCCACTGCTGCCGCCGGGTCCGCTGCGCCAGGGGCGATACACCCTTAGCTTCGACGCACGCGCCTATTTCATGGCGCGTGACCAGCCGACGCTCTACGGCGCCATCCCGATCGCGTTCGAGATCACCGAAGCGGAGGGCCGCTACCATATCCCGCTGCTGCTCGCCCCATTCGGCTACTCCACCTATCGCGGCAGCTAATCTAGGAATACTTTCCATAGCGCCGCGGTAAGTCCATCTTCGGCTTCCTTCCGGAGGCCAGCCGATGCGACCGATCCCCTTCGTCACCAACCGACCGCCGATGACCGGCGGCTTCGGCCCGCCGCCACCCTGCGGCTTACCCGAGACGCTCTCCTTCGGCACCCTCGCCACGCTGCCGTCGGCCGACCCGGCGCGCCCCGGCCGGCTCGCCGCCCCCCTTGCCCTCGCCGGCGCCGTCGATTGTTCGACCGCCGGCCCAGACGCCGCGCTGGTCGCCTATCTGACGCGGGTGCTCACCACCGCGGTGCAGGCCGGCCAGACGCCGTTTGTCGTGGTGCACGGCTATAGCCACAGCTTCACCGACGCGATCGTCCTCACCGCCGATCTCTGCGCCTGGTTCGAGGCCGGCGGCACGCCGCTCGCCCTCGCCCCGATCAGCTTCACCTGGCCCTCGGTTTCAGGTTTCACGCCAGACAACTACCTCGCCGACCGCACCCGCGCCGCCGCCTCGGCCAAGGCCTACAGCCGCTTCATCCTCGCCTTCGCCGCCGCCCGCGCCGCCGTCGGCGCGCCGGGATGCCTCTATCTGGCGCACTCGATGGGCACCTGGGTGACCCAGAACGGCTGCCGCGCCCTGGCCGCCGGCCGTGGCAGCACGTTGCCGGCCGACCTATTCGACCAAGCCATGGTCATGGGCGGTGACGCCGACACCGACGCGCTTGAGCCCGGCCAGGGCCTCGACCAACTGGCCCGGCTCAGCACCTGGTTGACCGTCGGCGTCAACCGCACCGACTTCGCCACCGGCGTGACCTCGGCCGATATCCTCAACCGCCCCCGCCTCGGCTCCTCCGGCCCGGCCGCCGCGGCAAAAATCCCCGCGAACGCCCGCATCGTCGACTACACGATCGCCATCACCGCCGATCAGACGCCGACGCCCCCCGGCGAGACCACCTGGAACTACAAGCTCCACCAATATTACCGCACCAACTCGGCCATCCGCGACGACATCGCCGCCGCCCTGTCCGACACCGCGCCCGACGACATCGACAACCGCCTGACCGCCGCGCAGATGCGCCGCGCCGGCCAATCGAGCATCATCGCCAACCGCCTCTATCTCCGCCCCGGCCCAGCCCCGGCGCCGGCCGACATCGACAATCCGGACCGCCGCGGATGAAACTGCCGCTTGTTGTCTCGATTCGCGGTTCGTGCTATTCTTATCGTATGCGTAAAGGATCCTGCCCGGTTAGATACCGGGCGTGCATTTGAGAGACGGCTCATAGCGCGCGTTTGCGACGCCGATTTTGGCTGTTCTCTTCTCCTGACCCGCAGGATCCTATGTCAACCGTTCCGGGCCATGCCCGATTAGCGTGTCGAGTGCTCGGCGATGCCGAACTCGACCGCGTGACCACTCTGGCGTTTCCATCCGAGCAACTCGACCGCTATCTCGGCTCGCTCGACGATATCGTGGCCGCCGTCCGCGACGGGCCGGCGCACCACCTGATCGGCATCGAGGAGGACGACGCCCTCATCGGCTTCTACGCCGTCCATCCGGACAGGCGGGATCCGAGCCGCTGGTGGCTGGGCTGGTTCGGCATCGATCGTCCACACCAGGGCGGCGGCCGCGGCGGCCGCGTCATCGCCGATGTCTTAGCGCGGCTGCGGCGAATCCCGTTCTGCCGCGAGATCAGGTTGCTGGTGTCGCCCGACAACACCGGCGCGCTCCACCTCTACCGCCGCGCCGGTTTCGTGGTACACGCCCTTGCCCATGAGACAGCTGAGTTGGTCATGCGCCTCGTCCTGCCGGTTACCCGGCCCACCGGCCAAGTGCCGGCGCGATTTTGGGCCAATGCCATCCTGCTGGCGGTGATCGACGCGCGCTCCTGCCGAATGGGATTACCGGTCGCCGCCAAGCTCCACGGCGAGGTGGCTCATCCCCCCTGAAACCCTTGTTTCAGGGCCCATTGAGCCCGTGCCCGATCGCGGCGAAGCCCAAGCGGCCGGATAAGTCCTGGATGAATTGCCAGGCGACCCGGCCACTGCGCGATCCCCGCGTCATCGACCATTCGACCGCCTCGGCATGCAGCGCCTCCCGCGAGATGTCCAAGCCGAGTTGATCGGCATAGCCGTCGACCATGGCGAAATAGGTCGGCTGGTCGCAGTTGTGGAACCCGATCCAGAGCCCGAACCGGTCCGACAGCGACACCTTCTCCTCGATCGCCTCCGACGGGCTGATGCCTTTCGAACTCTCGTTCTCGATCATGTCCCGCGGCATCAGGTGCCGCCGGTTGCTGGTAGCGTAGAACAACACGTTGACCGGCCGCCCCTCGATACCGCCATCCAGCACCGATTTCAGCGCCTTGTAATCCGCGTCCTCGCGCTCGAAGCTGAGGTCGTCGCACAGCACGACGCAACGCTTCTCCTCGCCGCGCAGCAGGTTCAGCAACGCTGGCAGCGTCCCGATGTCCTCGCGCTGGATCTCGATCAGCGCCAGCCGACCCGGATGCGCGGCGTTGACGGCCGCATGCGCCGCCTTGACCAAGCTCGATTTGCCCATGCCGCGCGCGCCCCAAAGCATCGCGTTGTTCGCCGTCAACCCGGCGGCGAAACGCTGCGTGTTCTCCAGCACCGATTGCTTCTGGCAGTCGACGCCCTGCAGCATCTCGATCCCCACGCCCGACACATGCGGCACCGGGATCAACCGCCCACTCTCCGGCTGCCATACGAACGCGTCCGCGGTCGACAGGTCCGCCCCGGCGGGGCGCGTCGGCGCCAACCGCTCCAAGGCGTCGGCGATCCGTTCGAGCGTGGCAAACAACGCGGTATCCATAGGCCATCCTAGCGAGCGCCCGTCTTGACGCCGAATGGCGCCTAACTATGGTCCCGCCGCACGACAGGCAACCCAGGACGTCCGATGTTCATCTCCCCCGCTTACGCTCAGGACGCTTCCGGCCTGCTCGGCCCCGCCGTGCAGTTCCTGCCGCTGGTCCTGATCTTCGGCGTCTTCTATTTTCTGCTCATCCGCCCGCAACAGACCCGGCAGCGCGAGGTCAAGGCCTCGCTGGCGGCCGTACGCCGCGGCGACCGCGTCGTCACGGCCGGCGGTATTCTCGCCACCGTGCAGCGCGTTAAAGAAGGTTCTGACGAGATTGAGGTCGAGATCGCACCGACCGTCCGTGTCATCGTCCTGCGCGACACCATCTCGTCGGTATTAAAGCCGGTTGCCGCCAACGACGCCAAGTAATCGATGCCCTCTCCCGCTAGAGGGAGAGGGCATCGACATTCCTACTTCAGCTTCGATTCCGCGTATTCGTAGTTAGCGATCTTATCGAGCCAGTTGGTCACGTAATCCGGACGGCGATTGCGGAAGTCCAGGTAGTAGCTGTGCTCCCACACGTCGAGGCCGAGCAACGCCGTCCCGTCGCCGGTGGCGACCGGGTTGCTGCCGTTCGGCGTCTTGGTGACCTTCAGCTTGCCGTCGCTGCCCTGCACCAGCCACGCCCAGCCGGAGCCGAACTGCGTCGTCGCCGCGGTCTTGAAATCGTCCTTGAACTTCTGGATGCCACCGAGATCGCTCTCGATCTTGGCCTGCAGCTTCGGCGTCATCTGCCCACCGTTCGGGGACATGTTTTCCCAGAACAGGATGTGGTTCCAATGCTGCCCGGCATTGTTGAACACCGGCGCCATGTCGGCCTTGCCGTTGGTCATCGTCACGATCTCTTCGAGCGACTTGCCCTGCAGCTCGGCATTCTTCTCGACGAAGCCGTTCAGCGCCGTGACATAGGCCTGGTGATGCTTGTCGTGGTGCAGCTCGAGCGTTTCTTGGCACATGCCGCGCTCGGCGAGCGCCCCATGCGAATACGGCAGCGGCGGCAGTTCGAAAGCCATGATGTCTCCTATCGGTTACGACGGGCCGCAGACTCGGCGCAGGGGCGCACGGGGTCAAGGTTGCGCAGTACGAAACCCGCTTCCATCTCCCGTCCATGAGCACACTCTCTCGTGTGGGCGAGCTCGCCCGACAGCACGACCCCGACCGTTTCTTCACCACCCTGTTTGCCCCGGCCGGGGTCCGGCCGGCGCTTTGGACGCTCTACGCCTTCAATCATGAGCTAGCTCGCGCCCGCGAAAGCGTGCGCGAGCCAATGATGGCCATGATCCGCCTGCAATGGTGGCGCGAGGTCGTCGAAGGTCAGACGAAGCGGCACGAGGTGGCGACGCCGCTGCGGGAGGCGATCGACGCCGGCGCGCTGCGTACGGCGGACCTTGAGGCGTTGATCGACGCCCGCGAGGAAGACGCCCCCGATCAGGAAGCGGACTGGCCTAGCTTCGTGGAGCGCACCGCCGGCGCCTTGGCCGTGGCCGCCGCCCATGCGCTGGGGGTCGAAACGGTCGACGCGATCCGCGCCGCCGGCACCGCGTACGGCGCCACCGGCATCGCCCGCAACCGCGCCCTGAGCGGCAAGGCTCCGCTGGCCAGTCTACGCGACACCGCGGTGGCCGCGCTCGACCGCACCCGCCGTGGTCCCGTGCCCCGCGAAGGACGGTCTGCCGCGCTGCCCGCCGTCTACGCGGCGCGCGACTTGGCCCGCGCCCATCCGGTCAAGCTCCGCGGCGTCGCCGACAAGTTGGCGGTGACGGCTGCGGCCCTGACCGGATTTTTCTGACCTTAGTGGGCGCTGGCGCCTGACGCGCCGATCCCGGTCTGGGAGCGGACGTATTGCGCATCGAACTCCTGCGCCTCGGCTCTTGCCTGCCGCGAAGTGTCGAACTTGGACACCAGCCAACAGCCCAAGAACGCCAGCGGCATGGAGAACAGCGCCGGGTTGTCGTACGGGAAGATCGCCGCCGCGTTGCCGAACACCGTCACCCAGATCGCCTTGCTCAATACGGTAAGCACCACCGCGGTGATCAGCCCGAGCCAGCCGCCGACCGCAGCCCCGGTCGTCGTCAGCCCGCGCCAGTACATCGACAGCAGTAGCACCGGGAAGTTCGAGCTCGCTGCGATGGCGAAGGCGAGCCCCACCATGAAGGCGATGTTCTGCTTCTCGAACGCGATCCCCAGGATGATCGCCAGGATGCCCAACGCGACCGTCGCCACCTTGGAGACGCGGATCTCGGCCGCCTCGTTGGCCTGCCCGCGGCGGAACACGCTGGCATACAGGTCATGGCTCACCGCGCTGGCGCCCGATAGCGTCAGCCCCGACACCACGGCCAGGATGGTCGCGAACGCCACGGCGCAGATGAAGCCGAAGAACACGTCGCCACCCACGGCGCGCGCGAGATGGATCGCCGCCATGTTGGTGCCGCCCTTCAGCCCGCCACCCGCGACCAGGTAGTCCGGGTTGGTGCTGACCAGCACGATGGCGCCGAAGCCGATGACGAAGGTCAGGATGTAGAAATAGCCGATGAACGTCGTCGCCCAGAACACCGACTTGCGGGCCTCCTTGGCATCGCCGACCGTAAAGAAGCGCATCAGAATATGCGGCAGCCCGGCCGTGCCGAACATCAGCGCGATGCCCAGCGAGATCGTCGTCACCTTGTCGGTCACGAAGCTCCCGGGCGCCATGATCGCCTGCCCCTTCGGCGACACGGCGACCGCCTTGGCGAACAATCCCTGCACGCTCCAGCCCACCGAGTGCAGCACCATGAGCGCCATGAACGTCGCGCCGCCGAGCAACAGCACGGCCTTGATGATCTGCACCCAGGTCGTGGCCAACATGCCGCCGAACGTCACGTAGCAGATCATCAACACGCCGACGATGATGACGGCATAAAGATAAGGCAGCCCGAACAGCAGTTGGATCAGCTGCCCGGCGCCGACCATCTGCGCGATGAGGTAGAACGCGACCACGACCAGCGTTCCGGTCGCGGCGAGCGAGCGCATCGGCGTCGGCGCGAGCCGGAACGAGACGACGTCGGCGAAGGTGAAGCGACCGAGGTTGCGCAGCCGTTCGGCCATCAGAAACATGATGATCGGCCAACCGACGAGAAAGCCGATCGAGTAGATCAGCCCGTCATACCCGTTGGCATAGACCAGCGCCGAAATGCCGAGGAACGAGGCGGCCGACATGAAATCGCCCGCGATCGCCAGCCCGTTCTGGAATCCGGTGATCCCTCCGCCGGCGGTATAGAAGTCGGCCGCCGAGCGCGTCCGCTGGGAGGCCCAATAGGTGATGCCGAGCGTCAGGATGACGAAGCCGACGAACATGATAATCGCGGTCGTGTTCACGGCCTGTTGCTGGACCGGACCCTCGAGCGCCCCGGCGGCATAGGCCGCAGTGGCCCCGAACAGCGTGGCGCCCACGCCGGCGACGATCCGCTTGATCATGGTTCCGTTCATGGGAACGTCCTCCGGCTCGCCAGGCTGGACACGAGCTGACGGGTCAGTTCGTCGTATTCTCCATTCGCCTTGACGACGTAGACACCCGTCAGGACGATCGCCAGCACGATCACGCCAAGTCCAATCGGGAACGCAAGCGTCACGACGCCCCAAACCGGGGTCGCGATCAGATGGCCGCCGAAAGCAACGAGGAAGATGAAGGCAAAATACGCGACGAGCATGATGACACAGAGTGTCCAGCTGAACGTGTTTCGTTTTTGCTCCAGCTCGCGAAAACGCGGGTCTGACTTAATGCGCGCAATTTCTGCCGCGGTCATATTTCCTCCGAATTGCGGTATTGAGTCGCTGGCGATTTTTGTGCCGTGCGTGAAGCTTTGTTGCACGGTTCATGAACTTGTCGCAAGCACCTGCCTCGCGACGAACGCATAGCTCGCGGCAGGACCGCGGGCAGGGAGGCGAACATGACGGCAGACGCTTACGGCGCTGAATACGCAAGGTGGCAAGCCGACCCGGTCGGCTGGTGGGAACAACAAGCCGCAGCGCTCCAGTGGACCACGCGTTGGACCAAGGGCTTCGATCCCGCCATGGGCGCCTACGGCCAATACTTCGCCGGCGGAACGCTCAACGTCAGCGAGAACTGTCTCGACCGCCATGTCGACGCCGGCCGCGGCGACCAACTCGCCCTGATCTGGGACAGCGCGATGACCGCGTCCGTCGAACGCCTCACCTACCGCGCGCTCCGCGACCGGGTCGCGCGGGTGGCCGGCGCGCTGGCGGCCCGCGGTGTCGGCTATGGCGACCGCGTGGTGATCTACATGCCGATGATCCCGTCGGCCGTGGTCGCGATGCTGGCCTGCGCCCGCCTCGGCGCGATCCATTCCGTCGTGTTCGGCGGTTTCGCCGCGGCCGAGCTCGCCAAGCGCATCGAGGACGCGGCGCCCAAGGCGATCCTGTCAGCGTCCTGCGGTCTCGAACCCGGCCGGACCGTTGCCTACAAGCCTTTGCTCGACGCGGCCATCGAGCAGAGCGCGCACAAGCCCGAGTTCTGCCTCGTCTACCAGCGCCCCGAACTGGCCGCCACGCTCGTGCCCGGACGCGACGAGGACTTCGCCGCCGCCGAAGCCGCCGCCTCGCCCCACGATCCGGTGCCCGTCGCCGCCACCGACCCGCTCTATATACTGTATACCTCTGGCACCACCGGTAAGCCCAAGGGCGTCGTCCGCGACACCGGCGGCTACGCCGTCGCCCTGCACCGCACCATGGCGATGATCTACGGCATCCAGCCCGGCGAGACCTTCTGGTGCGCCAGCGACGTCGGCTGGGTCGTCGGCCACTCCTACATCGTCTACGCCCCACTCCTGGTCGGCGCCACCAGCGTCATGTACGAGGGCAAGCCCGTCGGCACGCCCGATGCCGGCGCCTTCTGGCGGGTCTGCGCCGAGCACGGGGTCAAGGCCCTATTCACCGCGCCGACCGCCTTGCGCGCCATCAAGCAGCGCGACCCCACCGGCGCGCTGACCCGCGACTACGACCTGTCCAAGCTCGAGACGCTGTTCCTGGCCGGCGAGCGCTGCGATCCGCCCACGGCGCTTTGGGCGGCCGAGACGCTTGGCATCCCGGTCGTCGACCACTGGTGGCAGACCGAGACCGGCTGGCCTATCACCGCCGGGTTCCGCGGCTTCGGCTTGTTCCCCTTCAAGCCCGGCTCCGGCGGCCGTCCCTGCCCCGGCTACGACCTGCATGCGCTCGACGACAACGGCGCCGTGCTGCCCCGCGGCACCGCGGGCAATCTCGCGTTGCGCCTCCCGCTCCCGCCGGGCTGCGGGCCGACGCTGTGGCGCAACGAGGCCGGCTACCGCACCGCCTACCTGTCCGACTTCCCCGGCTGGTATCGCACCGGCGACGCCGGCGAGGTCGACGCCGAGGGCGATGTCTGGGTCATGGGACGCACCGACGACATCATCAACGTCGCCGGCCACCGGTTGAGCACCGGCGCGCTCGAGGAGGTGCTGGCCAGCCATCCGGACGTCGCCGAATGCGCGGTCGTCGGCGCGGCCGACGCGCTGAAGGGTCAGTCGCCGCTCGGCCTCGTCGTGCTGAAGGCCGGCGTCGAGCGGCCGGAGGTGGACATCGCCGCGGAGCTGGTCGCCCTGGTGCGGGAGCGGATCGGGCCGGTGGCGGCGTTCAGGGAGGCGCGCGTGGTCGTCCGCCTGCCGAAGACGCGCTCCGGCAAGATCCTGCGCGCCACCATCCGCAAGATCGCCGACGGCGAGCCCGCCCTCCCGCCGCCCACCATCGACGACCCGGCGGCGCTCGACGAGATCCGCAGCGTACTCGGTCGCTAAGTCGCCTTCATCGACGCCACGAGCTGCGTCGTGTTGTAGCGCAGCAGGTCGATATAGGTCGCCGCCGGACCGTCCGTCGGCGACAGGCTGTCGGCATAGAGCTTGGCGCCGACGGTCAGGTGCGCTTCGCGGGCGAGCGCCTGGGCGAGCCGCGGGTCGGTCATGTTCTCCAGGAAGACACTGCGCAGGCCGTCCTTCTTTGCCTGCGTCGCGATGCGGGCCAGCGCGCGCGGCGACGGCTCGGCCTCGGTGCTGATGCCCTCGATGGCGATGAACTGGATGCCGAAGCGGGCGCCGTAATAGGCGAATGCATCGTGCGTCGTCAGCACCTTGCGGCGCTCCTTGGGAATGCCGGCCAAGGCCTGCGTGATCTCGTCTTCGACGCGCTTGAGCTCGGCGGCGTAGCTGGCTGCCTCGGCCCGGTAGCGCGCTGCATTGCCCGGATCGGCCTTGGCCAGCCCGGCCGCGATGGTCTGTACCATCCGCCGGCCGAGCGCCGGGTCCTGCCAGATATGCGGGTCGGTGACGGTGGCACCGTCCTCCTGCAAGCTGCGCGGCGTGATGCCGGCGCTTGCGACGATGCGGACGCCCTTGAAGCCCGACGCCTGCACCATCCGGCTGAGCCAGCCCTCGAGCCCGAGCCCGTCTTCGACCATGACGGCGGCACCATGCAGCGTCGCCAGGTCGCCGGGCCGCGGCTCGAACGCGTGTGGATCGCCATCCCGCGGGACGAGCGTAGCGGTCCGCACCGCATCACCGGCAATGCGGCCGACCATGTCCTGCAGGATGGAGAACGAGGTGGCGACCATGGGCGGGCTCGGCTGCGCGCGGGTCAGGCGCGGCACGAGGGCGAGCGGCGCGGCGAAAGTAAGTCGGCGGGAGATTAGCATGATATAACATGTCAATTCTGATGACGGCTTGCAAGCGTTGGCTTCTAGCTCAAGCCAGTCTTAAGGAATTATTAGTTTCGGTAGCGGAGACTTCAGCCGTTTGGCGAGGTCCCGATGTTCAAGCGTACCCTGAAGGAGCTGCATCGTAGGCGCGCGGTCAGGCGGCTCGATCTCCTGAGTTCGAAGGCTGAACCTCAACTCGATACTCTCGTCGACCGGGTCGCGAGCGCGTTCGAGGCGCCGATCGCATTGCTGTCGATCGCGGATGGCGACCAGTTTCAGTTCAAATCCAAGGTCGGCGTGGCGCGGGCGGGCGGTGCGCGGCGCGAGAGTTTCTGCACGCACGTGCTCGACCGGGACGACCTGCTGGAAGTCTGCAACGCTGCGGAGGACGACATGTTTAGCCAGCTCGCAGTCGTCTCCGGCAAACCGAACATCCGTTACTATCTGGGCATGCGGCTTCGTCTCAGTGACGGCAGCGGCGTGGGTGCGCTTTGCATCCTCGACACCAAGGAGCGGTCCGCAGCGTCGCGCGACCAACGGGCTTTCCTGAAGGCGATGGCGCACCAGGCCGAACTCGCTCTGGAGTTCAACCATGTCGTCGCGAGTTCGGCTTGACGATCGTCGCAACGGGCGTCTGCCTCCTGGGAGTTGCTGCGGCGTCTGCCAAGCTGCTGGTCGATGCGCGCGCTCGGGACAAGGCGCTGCGCTACCTCAAGCAGATCGCGACGAGCGATATCCTCACCGGCCTGCCAAACCGGCTGAGCTTCGATTGCGAGTTCAGCCGGTGGCTTGCCGATCCGAACCGAATTGGCGGTTTCGCCGTGGTCATGATCGACCTCACTCGGTTCAAATTCGTCAACGACGCCTACGGGCACCAGGCCGGCGACGAGTTGCTGATCGCGCTGGCGGCCCGTTTCCGCGAAGCCCTGCAACCCGGCCAGGAGTTCATCGCCCGCCTGGGTGGTGACGAGTTCGCGGTGCTGCTCCCGTCGGCAGAGATGCCGGACTTGTCCCTCCGGCTCGAACGCATCACCGCGGTCTTCAAGGATTCGTTCCGCTTCCAACGCTTCACGACGCATGCAAGCGCCAACATCGGCGTTGCGCTCGCCCCGGCCGACGGCCGGGATGCCGACACGCTCCTCGCCCAGGCCGATCTGGCCATGTATTGCGCCAAGCAGGCGCATTCTCCCCGGCCATGCTTTTACACTGCCTCGATGGATCAAGCGGTGCGTGAACGCCGCGACCTGATCCACCGCTTGCGCACGGCGATCGGCACCGACGATCTACGCCTCCATTATCAGCCGCAATGCGCCGTCCAGACCCGGGCGATCACCGGCTATGAAGCGCTGTGCCGGTGGCAAGCCGGCGATGGGCGTTACGTGCCGCCCACCGAGTTCATCCCCCTCGCCGAAGAGACCGGCGAGATCGTCCGGCTCGGCACCTGGGTGCTGACGCGAGCCTGCCGCGACGCGATGCTGTGGCCGGAACCGCTCAAGATCGCGGTCAATCTGTCACCGTTGCAATTGACCGACGCCTCCCTGGCCTCGACCGTTGCTCGCGTGTTGCACGAAACGGGTCTCCCGCCCTACCGCCTCGAGTTGGACGTGACCGACGCCGCGATCGTCAAGGATCGCACCCGCGCCCTGGACCAGATGACCAAGCTGAAGGCGCTTGGCGTCACCCTGGCGCTGGACGGCTTCGGCGTGGGCTCCTCGTCATTCGACATCCTGCGGGAATTCCGCTTCGACCGGATCAAGCTCGGCCCGTCGTTCATGGCCGGCGCTGTCGGCAACCCTCAGGCCATCGCGATACTCAGTGCAGTGACACTGCTGGGGCGTAAGCTCGACATGTCGGTCCTGGCAGGCGGCATCGAGACGCCCGAGCAGCTCGATCTGGCTGCGCGCGAAGGCTGCGCCGGTGTTCAGGGCCACTTGCTCGGCCGCCCCGGCCGACATCTTGCCGATCCCACGACGATCAGGCGCACCATGGCCACTGTGTTGCCGCAGGCGGATGCCGTCAGCGCGCCGACGGCGTCGCTGACGGAGCATCGCAAGCGATTGCTCCTGCCCGCGACATAGATTAGGCGGCTCTGCACTGGTCGCCCCCATAAGAGAGCCCGCGTTCAATGGCCGAAAATCCCCGCATGTCGGCACCGTCGGCGCTCCGCAATCGGGATCCGATCCTCGAGACGCTCCGGCCACATCTCCCACGGACCGGTCTGGTGCTCGAAATCGCGAGCGGCACCGGCGAGCACATCGTCCACTTCGCCGAGGCACTCCCCGAGCTCACCTGGCAACCGACCGACCTGGATCCGCTCCGGCGCGCAAGCATCGACGCTTGGACGGCAGACCTGCCGAACGTTCGTCAGGCCTGGGATCTCGACACGCGATCCTCGGACTGGCCGGTCCTACAGGCCGAAATCGTTGTTTGCATCAACATGATCCACATCTCGCCCTGGTCGGCCACGCTGGGTCTGTTCGCCGGGTCGGCCCGTGTCTTGGCATCGGGTGGTCTGCTGGCGTTATACGGGCCCTTTTGCCGCGACGGCCGGCCGCTCGAGCCCGGCAATCAGGCGTTCGATCTCGACCTGCGCCGCCGTGACCCGGCCTGGGGATTGCGCTCCGTCGAGGCAGTCACGACGGTGGCCACCGACGCTGGCTTCGGCCCACCGATCATCGCCGCCATGCCGTCCGACAACTTGACCCTCTTGTTTCGCCGCCTCTGACCGTCAAGATCATTCCGAAAGGGATGAGCGCGATGGCGAGCGGGTGGGCGCCCGATGGGGCGGTTCAGGATCAGGTCGACGACACCGTCAAGGATGGCGTGCTGCGAGCACGCGCCCGCTTGGTGCAGGGCGGCACCAACACGCACTGTGCCGCGTGCGGCGAGGAAATCCCGCTCGCGCGGCGCCAGGCGCTCCCGGGGGCGCGGCACTGTGTCGCTTGCCAATCCGAGCGCGACAGCCGCCCCGCCGCGTTCGGCATCAACCGCCGCGGCAGCAAGGACAGCCAGCTCAAGTAGGCGCTAAACCGTCGCGACCGGCGTGACAGGCGACCCGACCGCGCCCGGCAGGCGCAGCGGCGGAGCGGTGAGCAAGAACCGGTTGCGCCCGTTCTCACGCAACCACGCGGCGAGCGGCGTCAGATGCCAGATCTCGCCGAGATGCACGCCGAGCTTGAACAAGCAATGCTCATGCAGCGGAAGCGTCGCACAATCGTCACCGCCGGGCTGCGCGGGCGCAGCTTCGACGGCGTAGTTGTCGGCGATCAGGGCCGACAGCCCGGTCTCCGTCACCCAGCGCAGCAGCTCATGGTCGCGCCCGTCGAGCACCGGGCAGTCATTGTGCAACGCATGTGGATCGGGCGCGCCGCCCATGTCGATCAGCATCTGGCCGAAGCCGGTATGGAAGCAGACCATATCGCCCTTCTCGACCGTCACCGCATCCGCGGCCATGATCCGTTCCAGGTCGGCAAACCCGACCAGCTTCCGCTCGCGCCCGAAATGCGCGTGCAGGTCAATCATCACGCCCCTGCCCTGGACGCAGGTCTCGGCCATGTTCTCAATGCCCAACGCGCCGGCCCGGCTGGTGCTGCGGCCCGGCCCGGTCGGGACGCCCGCATCGGCCGCGTCGGTCGGCCCGACGATGTGTTCACCGCCGCGGAAGCCGTTGTAGAACACCCGCTCCCGACGCCCGTCGCCATCGGCGTCGAATAGGCTGCCGACATGGGCGAAGCTGTCCCATTGCGTCGAATACTGCAGATACAGCACGGCCAGATCGTCGCAGAACACGTCGGAATGGCCCAATGCGCCGTTGTCGCAGACGAAATTCGGCACCCCGTCGCGCAAGGTCGGGCGCACGACCGGTGGGAAGCGCCGCGGGTTGAGGTCGTTGCCGCCGGGGAGATCGAGCGGCAGGCTCAGGCAGAAATTGCGGCCGCTCTTCACCTCGGCGATCCCCTGCAGCACCTTTTCCGGGGTGACGTAGTTCATGCGCCCGCGCTGGTCGTCGGGGCCGAACTCGCCCCAGTTGGAGCCGGGTGGACGATGTTTGAACCGAGGTGATGCAGTCATGACAATCTCCAGCGATAATCGCCGTTATGGCGGGCCGTCGGAGTGGTCAATTGGAAAGCGTGCTGCGGTGCACCGAGGTGCACCGCAAACTAGGGAGTTTTACGACGCCGGCTTGATCTGGCCGCGGATCTCGCCGCCCGGGTTTTGTGCCGTATGCACGTTCACGTATTCCTTACCGGCTTTCAGTGCCGTCACTTGCTCCGGTGTCAGGTTGACCGTGCCCTTGATCGGATTGGCGGGGTTGGAGAACGGCACCATGACGCCAGCATTGGCGCCGGGTTCGGCCGGCCCGTGTATGTGGGCCGCGGTCGCCGGACCCGTCAGGTCCTTGTATTCGACGTCGTAGGTGAGCTTGTCGCCGTCGAGCGTCATGGTCGCCGTGCCGGTGCCGGACGAGGTCTTAGCGGGCACTTCCTGCCCGGCATTGAGCGTCGCAGTATATTTCTGCGCCAGAGCTGGCAGGCTGGCCATGCACAGTCCGGCGACGAGAAGGGTGCGGAACATCGTGTTCTCCAAAGCTGATCTGATCAGTGTTCAAGGCGGCGGTGCAACCATCGTGCAGACCGGTCGGCGCTAAGCGTGCATGATCGGCCAATGAATGAACGTCCAATCGGCCCGGAAGTTGATGCGACCCCGAAAGCGCTGCCCGTGCGAGCAATCATCCGGGGCAAGTATGTCGTGCTCGAGCCGCTGCACCGGCGGCACGCCAACGATCTGTGGCAAGCAGGACAGGCAGTAGGCGGCGGCGTGAGTTGGGATTATCTCGGATATGGCCCGTTCCAGGCAGCCGAAGACATGGCAGCGTTCGTCGCCGATTTTGCCGCCATGCACGACCCAATGGCGTGGGCGGTCCGCCCGGTCACGACCGGCGCTGCCACCGGGTGGCTGACGCTGATGGACATCCAGCCGAAGAATGCCGCGATCGAACTCGGCCACATTTGGTTCGGTCCGGCGATGCAGCGGACCCGCGCCGCCACTGAAGCCATGTTCCTGCTCATGCGGCTCGCCATGGACGAACTGGGCTACCGCCGGCTGGTTTGGAAGTGCAACGCGATGAACGCGCCGTCGCGCCGGGCTGCGGAGCGGCTGGGGTTCAGCTTCGAAGGAGTGTTGCGCTCGCACATGGTCGTCAAAGGCCGGCTACGGGACACAGCCTTTTTCAGCATTCTCGAGGATGAGTGGCCCGCGTGCCGCGATGCGCTGTTACGCTGGCTGGATCCGGAGAACTTCGCGCCGGACGGGACCGCCAAGAGTGGCCTGGCCGAGCTGCGCGCCGCTAATTCGCGGGTGTGAAGCCGTCCTTACCGACGTTGATACGCGAGGCTGTCAGGGTGCCGTCAGCCGCCCGTTGAGCGCTTACAAGTATCTTAGCTCCGGTAACCAGCATCGCCGGGGTGCCGGGTTCGCTGGTCTGGACGATGGCGTTCTCCGGGACGCTGACTTCCACCGGTTCACCCTTGACCGTGACCGTCAGGGTTCGCCCGTTGGTGCTGGCGACCTCGGACGTGACAGGGGCGTTGGTCATCACGCTGTCAGGCTCGCTATCCCAGGCGAACTGCCCCTCGGCGACGCTGACCCCGGGCGGGAAGATCATGATCACCGCGGCCCGCTGCTTGTTCGGTGGGCCGAAGCCCACGATGCCGATGCTCGAGCCTGGTTTGATCGCGGCCAGCGTAGCCGGCACGATTGCCGCGACGGTGTAATTCGGCGCCAGGGTCACGACGGTGGCCGATCCATCGCGCGCGTCGATGGACAATTTATTGCCCTCAAGCGACGAGATCGTGCCTCTAATCCGGGCCGGCGTGGTTTGTGCATGCAACGCACCGGAGAACAGCGGAACTAGCGTCATGGCGGCGAGAATGGTGCGGCGCATCAGCAACTCGGTTCGAAGCATCACCAGATTACGTGCGGATAACGTGTACGTTCCATCAACGGATCACGTATTCTCGATCCGCGTGGATTGGGCACGCCTGACGCGTAAGGCATACGAATGAAGATCGTCCGAACCGTGATCATCTGCGCCGTGCTCGGTGGCGTCGGCTATGCCGCTTGGCATTTCACCCGCCCTGAGAAACAGGCGCCACAGGCGGCCGCGCCGGTGCCGGTCTCGGTTGCGACCAGCCGGCAGGACACTCTGCCGATCTACCTCACCGCGATCGGCAATGTGCGCTCGCTCAACTCGATCGACATCCACCCGCAAGTCGGCGGCGTGCTGATCAACGTGTCGGTCAAGGAGGGTGACATGGTCCAGAAGGGTCAGGTGCTGGCCGTGATCGATCCGCGCCCGTTCAAGGCGGCGCTGGACAAGGCACAGGCGCAGCTGACGCAGGATCAGGCGCAGCTGCAGAATGCTCAGACGGATCAGCAGCGCTATAGCCAGCTCGCCAAGAGCGATTTCGCGTCCCGCCAGCAGGTCGATACACAGAACTCGACGGTGAATCGTTATCAGGGCGTTGTCTCGGCCGACCAGGCCTCCATCTCGGAAGCACAGATCAACCTCGGCTACTCGATCATCAAGGCGCCGATCGCCGGCAAAGTCGGCTTGCGCCGGGTCGATCCGGGCAACGTGGTTCAGGCCGGTGGCGCCACCACGATCTTCTCGGTCGTGCAGGAGCAGCCGATCTCGGTGATTTACAGTCTTGCGGAGACGGACCTCCCGGCGGTGCGCGACGCGATGCGCGGCGGGGATCTCGTCACCCTGGCGGACTCGCCCGGCGGGACGCGGACGCTGGACCGCGGCGTCTTGGCCACGACGGACAACACCGTCAACTCGGAATCCGGCACGATCCAGTTGCGATCGATCTTCCCCAACGCGGACATGCTTCTGACCCCCGGGCAATTCGTCAACATCCGGTTGCAGGTCGGGGTGTCGAGCGGCGTGACCATCCCACATGTCGCGGTGCAGCACGGGCAAGACGGCTTGTTCGTCTTCGAAGTGGACGCCAACAAGACGATCAAGCGGTCGAGCGTGAAGGTGGCCTATGACGATGGCAAGCAAGCGGTGTTGTCCGAAGGGCTCGCGCCGAACGTGGTCGTCGTGACGGCCGGGCAGTCCCGCGTCGGCGATGGAACCAAAGTAACGGCCAAGGACATGGTCGCCGATGCCACACCACGGAGCGCCGCGCCTTGAACGTCTCCGCCCCCTTCATCAAGCGCCCGATCGCGACGTCGCTGATCATCGCGGCGATCTTCCTCGCCGGCCTGGCCGCTTTCCCGTTCCTGCCCGTGGCCCCGCTACCCTCGGTCGAATTCCCCACGCTGACGGTGTCGGCCAACTTCCCCGGTGCGAGCCCGCAGACGATGGCGACCGCTGTTGCCACGCCGCTCGAGACACAGTTCGGGCAGATTGCCGGGCTGGCGCAGATGACGTCGGTCAACGTGTCCGGCTCGACGCAGATCACGTTGCAGTTCGACTTGGCGCGCAGCATCGACGCGGCGCTCACCGACGTCCTGGCGGCGATCAACGCGGCCGGCGGACAGCTCCCGAAGGACATCCCCAATCCGCCGACGGTGCGCAAGACCAACCCTGCGGACGCCCCGATCCTCATCATGGGCGTGACGTCGGACGTGTTGCCGCTGACGGACGTCGACAACTATGCCGAGAACATCCTGGCGCAGCAGCTGAGCCAGGTGACCGGCGTGTCCCAGGTGCTCGTCGGCGGCCAGCAGACGCCGGCGGTCCGCGTGCAGGTCGATCCGGGCAAGCTGGCCTCGCTCGGGCTCACGCTCGAGGACGTCCGCACGACGTTGAGCGGCTCGACTGCCAATGCGCCGAAGGGCCTGATCGACGGCCCGAACCAGTCCTATTCGATCTACGCCAACGATCAGCGGACCAGGGCGAGCGAATACGACGACGCCATCATCAGCTACCGCGGCACCGGGCCGGTCCGCGTGCGCGACGTCGGTCACGCGGTCGACGGGCCGCAGAATGCCAAGCTGGCGGCCTGGCAGAACGGCAAGCCGGCGGTGCTGTTGCTCGTCTTCAAGCAGCCCGGCGCCAACGTGATCAACACCGTCGACGCCGTCGAGGAACGGCTGCCGCGCCTGGTCAAGAGCATCCCTCCCGACATCAAGGTCGAGTTGGTCTCGGATCGGACGCAGACCATCCGCGCCTCGGTCGACGACGTGGAGTTCACGCTACTCCTGTCCATCGGTCTGGTCGTCGCGGTGATATTCGTCTTCCTCCGCAGCGTCTGGGCCACGATCATCCCAAGCGTGACCATCCCGGTGGCGCTGGTGGGCACGCTCGGCGCGATGTACGTGCTGGGCTACAGCCTCGACAATCTAAGCCTTATGGGCCTGACGATTGCGGTCGGCTTCGTGGTCGACGATGCGATCGTGATGCTCGAGAACATCGTCCGCCACATCGAGGAGGGCATGTCGCCCTATGAGGCCGCACTCAAAGGGTCGGGCGAGATCGGGTTCACCATCGTGTCGATCAGCGTCAGCCTCATCGCGGTATTCATCCCGCTGTTGCTGATGAGTGGGATCGTCGGGCGGTTGTTCCGCGAGTTCGCCATCGTGGTCTCGATCACCATCGTCGCCTCGGCGGTGATCTCACTGACGCTGACGCCGATGATGGCGTCGCGGTTCCTGGTCTCCGATCACGGGCATGAGCATGGGCGCATCTACAAGCTCGTCGAGGGCATGTTTGATGCGATGGTCGGCTTCTACGAGCGTACGCTCGATATCGCGCTGCGGTTTCGGCTCATTACGTTGATGGTGTTCTTCGGGGTGGTCATTGCGACCGGGTTCCTGTTCGTCGTCATCCCGAAAGGCTTCTTCCCGGCGCAGGATACCGGTATCGTCATCGGCGTCACGGATGCCGCGCAGGACGTCTCGTTCGCAGCGATGAAACAATTGCAGGAGCGAGTGAACAAGCTCGTCCTGGACGACCCGGCGGTAGCTGGATTGACCTCGTCGGTCGGCGCCGGATCGGGCGGGCAGACGCAGAATAACGGGCGGATGTACATCCAGCTGAAGCCCTGGAGCGAACGGACCGACAACGCCAGCCAAGTGATCACCCGCCTGCGCGAGAAGGCCCAGGCGCTGGAGGGTGTCAGGCTATTCATGCAGCCGGCGCAGGACATCAGCGTCGGCGGTAGGCTATCGCGCACGCAGTATCAATACACACTGTCGGATCCGGACGGCGACGAGCTGAACGCCTGGGCACCGAAGCTGCTCGACAAGATGCGGCAGCTACCCCAACTGGCCGATGTGACCTCGGATGCGGCGGGTACCGGGCTCACCTTGACGTTGACCTACGACAAGGAAGAGGCCGCCCGCTACGGTATCCTGCCGGCGGCGATCGACTCGACGCTTTACGACGCGTTCGGGCAGCGCCAGGTGGCGCAATACTTCACCGGGCTGAAAGCCTACTATGTCGTCCTCGAGGCGACGCCGACGCAGCAGGGCGAGCTCGATACGTTACGTAAGCTCTACGTGAAGTCCGCCTCCGGCGCGCTGGTGCCGCTCTCCACCATCGTCCACCAAAGCACGGCACCGGTGCAGCCGCTGGTGGTGAACCACCAGAGCCAGTTCCCGTCCGTGACGATCTCCTACAACCTCAAGCCGGGTGTATCGCTCGGCGACTCCGTTATCGCGATCCAGCGGGCACAGTCCGAACTCGGCGTTCCCGCGACCGTCACCGGCGCATTCCAGGGTACGGCGCAGGCCTTCCAGTCGTCACTGGCGTCGCAGCCATACCTGATCGCCGCGGCCCTGATCGCGGTCTATATCATCCTGGGCATTCTCTACGAGAGCTACATCCTGCCACTGACCATCCTGTCGACACTGCCGTCGGCGGGCGTCGGCGCACTGCTGTTCCTGCTGGCGTTTGGGTTCGATCTGACAGTGATCGCGATCGTCGGGATCATCCTGCTGATCGGCATCGTGAAGAAGAACGGCATCATGATGGTCGACTTCGCCATCAATGCGGAGCGCAACGAGGGCAAGAGCCCGTACGACGCGATCCGCGAAGCCTGCCTGCTGCGGTTCCGGCCGATCCTGATGACGACGATGGCGGCGCTGCTGTCCGGGTTGCCGTTGATGTTGGGCACGGGCGCCGGGTCGGAGCTGCGGCGGCCGCTCGGGTTTGCGATGGTGGGCGGGCTGGCGCTGAGCCAGATCCTTACGCTCTACACCACGCCGGTGGTCTACCTTTACCTCGACAAGCTGCAGCATTGGCTGAGCCCCGCCAAGGAGCGTAAGCCCTCGCGCGTTGCCAACGCCCTGACGCCGGCGGCACAGGCGGCCGAGTAGCGCGCCGCTACGGCTCGAAGACCAGCTGGACCCGGCTGCTCGGGTGTCGTGCGCAGCCGAACTCAATCGGCTGGCCCGAGCGATCGACGTTGATGTTCTCGCAGACGAGTAGCGGGCGGTTGCGCGGAATCTCCAGATGGTCCGCCTCGGCCGCGGTCGGCATGCGCGCGGTCACGTGGGTGGATTGACGCAGATAGTCGTCGACGCCGACGGCGCGTAATGCCTCGGTGATGGAGCCGGTGCTGTGCAGGGCGTCGGCCATGCCTGGAAGCCGGTCGGCCGGGAAGTAGTGGTCAGCGAGCGAAAGCGGAACGCCATCGGCCAGGGCGATCCGTTCAAGCAGGATCAAGGGGCTTCCCTCCTCCAGCCGCAGAAGCGCGGCGATGGCGGCAGTGGACGGGATGGTGCGGAGGCGCAGGGTGCGGCCCTCGGGTACGCGGTTGTGACGGCGGATCCGCTCGGAGAAGCGGGTGCGGGTCGAGATCTCGTAGTCGAGCAGGTCGTCGGCAATGAACGCTCCCTTGCCCTGCTCGACCCTCACCTGGCCGCTGCGGACGAGCGTCTCCAGCGCACGCCGGACCGTGTGCCGGTTGACCTGGAACCGTGCGGCGAGCGTGGCCTCGGTGGGGAGGCGGGTGCCGGGCGGCAGCTGTGCGGCTTCGAATTCGCGGGCGAGGTCGGCGGCGATTCGGCGCCAGAGCGGCTCGGCGCGTCCGGCTGCATTCATCGAGATGTCATCGGTTTTGGGGTGATCCGGGTCGCTCATCGGTTGACCTTCGACAGGTCCGTCGATAGTTGTCTAGACAAGATGAGGAGCGCCGGATGGCCGATCCGAAGATTGTCGAACGTCAAGGTTGGATGGCGGTGCTGGCGCGGGCCGACGCGGCGACGCTGGCCGAGGCGAGCGCCGGGCTGGTGCCGGACTACACGTTGATCCGTGGCCCCGAGGCCGGACTGGTGATGCTGCAGGGCCGAGCGGGCGGCAGCGGGGCAGCGTTCAACCTCGGCGAGGCCAGCGTGGTGCGGTGCACGGTGCGGAGCGCGGCGGGATATCTGGGGCATGCCTACTGCCTCGGGCGCGAGTTGCGGCAGGCCGAGTTGGCGGCGGCGATCGATGCCGGGCTGCAGGACCCGGCGTTGCGGGATCGGTTGCAGGAGCGGGTCATCGCCGGCTTAGCCGAGGCGCAGGCGGCGGCTCGGGCGCTGGAGGCGCGGCGGGCAGCGGCGACGCAGGTACAGTTCTTCACGATGGCGACGATGAGATCATGAGCGATCTGCTAGCAGGCTTCGGCGATCCTGTGCGGGATAGCCAGGCGGTGTTCCGGTCGGTGATGGACGCGATGGCGCGGCCGGGGCGGGTGCATCGGGTCAATGGGCCGGCGGTGCCGAATTTGGCGCAGGCGACAGCGGCGGTGTTGCTGACACTGGTAGATGGCGAGACGCCGCTTTGGCTCGATGACGGGGTGGCGTCGGCCTGGGAGTGGGTCGCGTTCCATTGCGGGGCGCGGCGGGCCGAGACCGGGGCGGCGCAGTTTGCGGTGGTGTCGGGGTCGGCGGCGCTGGAGCGGTTCTCCGCCGGATCGGACGAGGAGCCGGAGGGGTCGGCGACTGTGATCCTGCAAGTGGAGACGCTGGGGACCGGAGAGCCGTTACGGCTGAGCGGACCTGGGCTCGCGGGCGAAGAAGTGCTGGAGGTCACAGGGTTGCCGGAGGAATTCGCCGGGTTCTGGCAGACCAACAGGCGACTGTTTCCGCGTGGGATCGACGTGATCCTGTGCGCCGGGGACAGCTTGGCGGCACTTCCTCGAACGGTGGGGATAAGCTGATGGCGTATGTGGCGGTCAAGGGTGGCGAGCAGGCGATCGACGCGGCGCATGCGTGGTTGGCTGCGGAGCGGCGGGGCGACCCGGCAGTGCCGGCGCTGGAGGTCGAGCAGATCGAGCAGCAGCTGGGGCGGGCGGTCGATCGGGTGATGGGAGAAGGCTCGCTGTACGATCGGGCGCTGGCGGCGCGGGCGATCCGGCAGGCGCAGGGCGACCTCATCGAGGCGGCGTTCCTGATCCGGGCGTATCGGACGACGCTGCCGCGGTTCGGGACGGCGGAAGCGGTCGAGACGGCGGAGATGTCGGTGCGGCGGCGGGTGTCGGCGATCTTCAAGGATCTGCCGGGTGGGCAGGTGCTGGGGCCGACGACGGATTATACACATCGGCTGATGGATTTCGAGGAGATGGCGCCGGGTGTGCCGGCGGAGACAGAGGCGGGCGGGGCCACGATGCCGCCGGCGTTCGCGATCCTCGGCGACGAAGGGTTGGTAGAGGCCGATGCGAGCGAAGGCGCGGCACCGGTGGACCTGACGCGGCAACCGCTGGCGTTTCCGGCGGGGCGGGATGCGCGGTTGCAGGCGTTGGCGCGCGGGGACGAGGGTTTCCTGCTGGCAATGGGCTACTCGACGCAGCGGGGCTGGGGTGGGACGCATCCGTTCGTGGGCGAGATGCGCGTCGGGACCTGCGCGGTGACCCTGGTGCCGGCGGAGCTGGGGTTCGAGATCGACATCGGCGACGTGACCCTGACGGAGTGCCAGATGGTGAACCAGTTCGCCGGGTCGAAGACGACGCCGCCGCAGTTCACGCGGGGGTATGGGCTGTGCTTCGGCCATGCGGAGCGGCGGGCGATGGGCATGGCGCTGGTGGACCGGGCGATGCGGGCGACCGAGTTGGGCGAGGTGGCGGACGCGCCGGCGCAGAGCGTGGAGTTCGTGCTGTCGCATTGCGACAACGTGGAGGCGACCGGGTTCGTCGAGCACCTCAAGCTGCCGCATTACGTGGATTTCCAGAGCGAGCTGGAAACGATCCGAGAGATGCGCCGCGATGCGGCGGGCAGGCAGATGCGGCGGGAGGCGACACCATGAGCGCCGGTTATAATTTCGCGTATCTGGACGAGCAGACCAAGCGGATGATCCGGCGGGCGATCCTGAAGGGGATCGCTATACCGGGGCATCAGGTGCCGTTCGGCAGCCGGGAGATGCCGTTGCCGTATGGATGGGGCACCGGCGGCATCCAGGTGACGGCGGCGGTGCTGGGACCGGACGACGTGTTGAAGGTGATCGATCAGGGCGCGGACGACACGACCAATGCGGTGAGCATCCGGCGCTTCTTCGCGCGGACGGCGGGGGTGCGGACGACAACGCGGACCGGCGAGGCGACGATCATTCAGACGCGGCATCGTATTCCGGAGACGGCGCTGCGGGAGGATCAGGTGATCGTCTATCAGGTGCCGCAGCCGGAGCCGATGAGCCGGTTGGAGCCGAGCCGGGCGGAGACCAAGCGGATGCATGCGCTGGCGGAATACGGGCCGATGCACGTGAAGCTGTATGAGGACATCACTCGGTTCGGGCATGTCGCCACAAGTTACGATTTCCCGGTGATGGTGAACGAGCGATATCTGATGTCGCCGTCGCCGATCCCGGCGTTCGACAATCCGAAGCTGGACCGGATGCCGGCGCTGCAGTTGTTCGGGGCGGGGCGGGAGAAGCGGATCTACGCGATCCCGCCCTATACCGCGGTGCGGTCGCTGGATTTCGAGGATCATCCGTTCCAGCCGCGACGGGCGGCAGCGGATTGTGCGCTGTGCGGCGCGTCGGAGAGTTACCTCGACGAGGTGGTGACGGACGATCGGGGGACGCGGATGTTCGTGTGTTCGGATACCGATTTCTGCGAGGGCCGCCGCGGTGAGTGAGCAGGCGATGCTGACGGCACGCGGGCTGGGGCTGCGGTTCGGGGCGGTGACGGCGCTGGACGAGGTCGGGGTTCAGCTTTGGCCGGGTGAGGTTTTGGCGATTGTGGGGGAGTCCGGGTCGGGCAAGACGACGCTGCTCAACGTGCTGGCCGGACGGGTCAGGCCGGACGTGGGGGCGATCGAGTATCGCGACCCGGCGGGGGTGGTGCACGATCTGTTGGGGATGGGGGCGCCGGCGTTGCGGGCGCTGCATCGGTCGGATTGGGGGTTCGTGCAGCAGAACCCGCGGGATGCGCTGCGGATGCGGGTGTCGGCGGGGGGCAATGTCGGCGAGCGGCTGATGGCGGCGGGTGCGCGGCATTACGGGACGATCCGCGAGACGGCGGCGGATTGGTTGCGGCAAGTGGAGATCGACCCGGCGCGGATTGACGATCTGCCGGCAACCTTCTCGGGCGGGATGCTGCAGCGGTTGCAGATCGCGCGGACGTTGGTGACGCATCCGCGGCTGGTGTTTATGGACGAGCCGACCGGCGGGTTGGACGTGTCGGTGCAGGCGCGGTTGTTGGACCTGATCCGGACGTTGGTCGCGCGGCTGGGGATCGCGGTGGTGCTGGTGACGCATGACATTGCGGTGGCGCGGTTGCTGGCGGGGCGGATGATGGTGATGCAGCGGGGCCGGGTCGTGGAGACCGGGCTGACGGACCAGGTGCTGGAGGATCCGCAGCATCCGTATACGCAGTTGTTGGTCAGCTCGGTGCTGCAGGCATGAGGCTTCTCGAGGCGAGCGGGCTGCACAAGGCGTTCGTGCTGCATTTGCAGGGCGGGGTGCGGATTCCGGTGTTGAACGAGGTGGATTGTTCGCTCGAGGCGGGGCGGTGCACCGTGTTGGCGGGGCCGTCGGGGGCGGGGAAGTCGACGTTGATGCGGGCGTTGTATGGCAGCTACCGGGTCGATGGCGGGGCGATCCGGGTTTGGCATCGGGGGGCTTGGGTCGATATCGCGGGGGGTGATCCGCGGCTGGTGCTGGAGGTTCGGCGGGAGACGCTGGGGTATGTGAGCCAGTTCCTGCGGGTGGTGCCGCGGGTGTCGGCGCTGCAGATCGTGGCGGAGGCGGCGGATGGGGATCGGGCGCGGGCGGAAGCGTTGTTGCTGCGGTTGAACATTCCGCGGCGGCTGCATGGGCTGCCGCCGGCGACGTTCTCGGGGGGTGAGCAGCAACGGGTCAATCTGGCGCGGGGGTTCATCGGGGGGCATCCGGTGCTGCTGCTGGACGAGCCGACGGCGTCGTTGGATGCGGAAAATCGGGACGTGGTGATCGGGTTGATCGTCGAGGCGAAGGCACGAGGGGCGGCGCTGGCGGGAATCTTCCATGACAGCGCGGTGCGGGAGGCGGTGGCGGATAGCGTGCTGACGATCGCTCCCATAAGAGAGGCGGCATGACGATACTGACAAATGCGCGGGTGGTTCTCCGGGACGAGGTGATCGAGGGGACGGTGGTTCTCGACGGCCAGACCATCGTGGAATTCCAGCCGGGACGAAGCAATAGTCCGGGCGCCATCGATCTCGAGGGCGACGTGCTGATGCCGGGGATCGTCGACGTGCATACCGACAATCTGGAGCGGCAGGTGCAGCCGCGGAGCAATGCGCGGTGGCCATCGCGGTCGGCGATGCTGACGCATGATGCGCAGTGCGCGGTGAGCGGTGTGACGACGGTGTTGGACGCGCTGTGCCTGGGGGATCTCGGGTTCGACAAGGATCGGATCCAGACGTTCCATGATGGGGTGAAGGACCTGGACGCGTTGGATGGCACCGGGCTGCTGAAGTCCGACCATTTCCTGCATCTGCGCTGCGAGATGCCGGCCGACGACGTGATGGAGTTGTTCGAGCCGGTGGCGGACCACCGATTGGTGCGGATGGTGAGCCTGATGGATCACTCGCCGGGGGTGGGACAATACGCCAACCTCGATCGATACCGGGCGATGCGGATGCGCGAGGGGGTCAGCGCCGAGCGGGTCGAGCAGCGGATCGGCGAGTTACAGGCGCAGCGGGCGAAGATGCGCGACGTGAACCGGCGGCGGCTGCTGGCGCGGGTGAAGGGGTCCGGCGTGGTGCTGGCGAGCCATGACGACCGGACCGAGGAGGAGATCGAGGAGAACCATCGCGACGGAATCCGGATCAGCGAGTTCCCGGTGTCGATGATCGCGGCCAAGGCGGCGCGGGCGCGGGGGATGATGGTCATCGCGGGGGCGCCGAACATCGTGCGCGGCGGGTCGCATTCCGGGAACGTGTCGGCGGCGGAGATGGTGCGGGAGAGAGCCGTGGACGGGCTGGCGAGCGACTATGTGCCGGCGAGCCTGGTGGAGGCGGCGTTCGCTTGCGTCGACAAGGCAGGGATCACGTTGGCCGCCGGCGTGGCGATGGTGACGGCGGCGCCGGCGGCGATGGCCGGGCTGCAGGATCGCGGGCGGATCGCGGCCGGGATGCGGGCGGATTTGGTGCGGGTTCGGGAGTTCGAGGGCGTGCCGGTGGTGCGGCAGGTATGGCGGACGGGTGAGCGCGTCATTTGACGGTTCGGGTCGCACTTTATTATGCGCCGGAGTTGGACGATCCCCTCTGGGCGGCAGGCTGTTCGTGGTTGGGGCGGGACCCGGAGCGGGGTGTCGACGTCGCGCAACCGGCGATCGACGGGATGGCTGACGTTACGGCGGATGCACGAGGGTATGGCTTTCACTGCACGTTGAAGCCGCCGATGCGGTTGGCGACCTCGTATGGGGCGTTCCGCGACGAGGTCGGCGCGATGGCGCAGTCGATCCGGCCGTTCGAGATGCCAGGCCTGGCGGTGGCGGACCTTTCGGGGTTCCTGGCGATCCGGGAGACGGCATCCTGCCCCGCGCTGCAGGCGTTGGCGGATGCGTGCGTGGCCTGGCCGGACCGGCATCGCGCGCCGCCGGACACGGCAGAGCTGGCTCGGCGCCGCGGCAAGGGATTGCCGGCGGATGCGGACCAACTGCTGTTGCGCTGGGGGTATCCGGGGGTGTTCGGGCGCTGGCGGTTCCACATGACCCTGACCCGGCGGTTGGAAAGCCAGGACGGGTGGCGCGATGCAGCCGAGGCGCATTTCGCGGCGGCGCTCGCGCGGACGCGACACGTTTCGTCGATTTGCCTGTTCACGCAGGCGGGTCCGGGGGTGCCGTTCCTGCTGGCCGAGCGAGTCGCGCTCGCAGGTTAGCCGATCCGCGCCCGGCCGTTGTCGATCACCTTGACGCGGCGGGTCTCGACGGCGGCGCGGAACGACACGATGTCGCCGTCGCGCCATAGATCGACGGTGATGGTCTCCCCGGGATAGACCGGGGCGGAGAAGCGGACGTCGAGCGAGTGGAGGCGCGCCGGATCGTAGTTGCAGTAGGTGCGCAGGACGGCGTGACCGACCAGGCCGTAGGTGGCCAGCCCGTGCAGGATCGGGCGTTCGAACCCGGCGGCGCGGGCGGCTTCGGGGTGCGAATGGAGCGGGTTCAGGTCGCCGCTGAAGCGGTAAATTAGGGCTTGGTTGGCGAACGTCGGCAAGGTGCAGCTGGCGTCCGGGGCGCGGTCGGGCAGCACGTGGGGGCGACGCGGCTGCTCGGGACTGCCGCCGAAGCCGCCGTCGGCGCGGGCGAAGGTGCTGCGCCAGAGATGGGCGACCGGGTCGCCGGTGGCGTCGTCGATCAGGGTGCTGGCGGCGTAGACGACGGCGCCGCGGCCGGGGCCCTTGTCGACAATGTCAGTGATGCGGGTGAGGGAGCGGAAGCGGCCGCTGGCGGGCATGGGGCGGAGGAGTTCGAGGCCCTGTTCGCCATGCACGATCATGGTGCGGTCGACGCCGGAGCGGATGTCAGCGGACCAGGGCGGGCTCGAGCACATGCAGGCCGGCATGGTGGGAACGCCGAGATTGTCCTCCTCGTGAACGAAGCGGAGTTGACGGTCGTCCATCGGGTCGGCCCCAAAACCCACGCCGAGTGCGTACAGCGCCATGTCGCGGCGCGTATAGGATTGCACGATCTCCTCAAACGGCCAGTTGGTCAGCGCTTTCACGTCGAGCATCGCGATCCCCTTCGCGGGAAGCGTATCACCTCGGTGAGCGGGCCGGAGCGGCTTTTTGCGTCTCCGGCGCGGGTCAGGCGGTCAGCGAGGTCGAGGCCGATGCGCCGAGGCCCTGCGTCTTAGCATAGGCGACCAGCGAGGAGGCGAGGCCCTGGAACGAATTGGACGTGCCCGTCGACGACGAGCCGTCGGTCGCGTCCGGTTCGGTCTGTGCGGCGGAGGCGCCGCCATGGTGGTGGTGACCATGCCCGCCAGCAGATTTCAGGCCCTTGGAGATGGACTGGAGATCGTCGGCGACGGTGCTGGTCGGGTCCGTGCTCGAGGCGGATGGCGACGTGCTGGCTTGGAGGTCAGTGAATAGCTTGTTGACCGCGTCACTGAATTTCGAGCCGCCGGTGCTGGTGCTGCCCACGGCGCCGATCGCGCTGACGTCGGTGGAGCCGGTGGCCGACGCCTGGTCGGACGCAGTGGACGTGGATGCGGCGTCGGTGCTGCTGGTCTTGCTGGTCGCGCTTTTATAGAGGTCGTAGAGGGCCGAGGCCCCCGCGGTGACTAAGCTGGCGTACATCGCCGTCTCCTGCACGGGATTGTGCGGGTGGCTTGATGCAAGGGGCGGACCAGGGGTTTCTTGGTGCTCGTGACGCTGGGCTGAAGCTCACCCTGCGGGGGGTTTCGGGGTTCTGGTCGGCAGGAAGTGCCGGGGCGGCGGATTATGCCGGGCGGCCTTCGATGGGATAGGCCGGGTCGTTGAAATTGGGTACGGCGTGATGGCCGGGGGCGATGCGGGCGTCGACGAAGGTTTCGTCCTCGGGGGTGAAGGGCGCGGTCATGGCATCGACGTAGTCCTGCCATTGCGCAGGGGTCCGCGGGCCGGCGATGATGCCGGTGACGAAGCGGTTGGCGAGCACCCATTGCACCGCCAGCGCGGTCGGAGTGCGGCCGGTGGACCGCGCATACGTGGCGAATTCGCGGGCCAGGTGCAGCGAGGCGGGCGCCATCTCGGTCTGTGCGATGCGCTTGTCGCCCCGGGCGGCGCGGGTGTCGGCGGCCGGCGCGGCGTCGGGATCATATTTGCCGGTGAGGATGCCGCGGCCGAGCGGAGAATAGCTGACCACGCCGAGGCCGTAGAAGCCGCACGCCGGGAGGTGTTCGGTCTCGGGGGTGCGGTTGAGGGCGTGGTAGTAAGGCTGGCTGACGACCGGGCGGTCGATGCCCATCTCGTCGCACAGGCGGCAGATCTCGGCGATGCGCCAGGCGCGGTAGTTGGACACGCCGAAGTAACGGATCTTGCCGGCGCGGACCAGGTCGGCGACGGCGCGGACGGTCTCGGCAAGCGGGGTCCGGTGGTCCTCCTTGTGGAGGTATTGGATGTCGATGTGGTCAGTGCCGAGGCGCTGGAGACTGCGCTCGACGGCGCGGACGATCCATTGACGGGACGTGCCGCCGCCGTTGGGGTCCGACGCCCCAGGGTTGGCAAGTTTGGTGGCCAGGACCCAGGAGTCGCGGTCGGGGGCGATGGCGCGGCCGACGATTTGCTCCGAGGCGCCGCCGGTGTAGGCGTCGGCGGTGTCGATGAAGTTGACGCCGGCGTCGCGGGCCTGGGCGATGATGTCGTTCGCGGTGGTTTCGTCGGTCGGGCCGCCGAAATTCATGGTGCCGAGGCAGAGTGGCGAGACGCGCAGGCCGCTGCGGCCGAGGTTGCGGGGGGTCATGGGCGCATTGGGGGTTGTTGGGGTTTGGTTGGCAAGAGCGTTGTTGTGGCTGGTTGGGTTGAGTTTCGGCGCTTGATGGTGGGCTGAAGCCCACCCTACGAGTGAGTTGGGGACATCCTATATAGATGAGTATGATCGACACGCGCCCCACCCTCTCGGCTCCGGACGAGGATCCGTATCTCTGGCTCGAGGAGGTGGATGGGGAGCGGGCGGTCGCCTGGGTGGATGCGCAGACCGAGCGGACGCGGGAGCGCCTGGCCGATGCGCGATGGGCGGCGGACCGGGACGCGCTGGCGGCGCTGCTGGACAGGCCGGACAACATGCCGTTCCCGAGCCGGCGCGGCGGCCTGATCTATAATTTCTGGACGGATCGGGACAACCCGCGCGGGCTGTGGCGGCGGACGACACTCGAGTCATTCCGCAGCGGAACGCCCGAATGGGACGTGCTGCTCGACATCGACGCGCTGGCAGCAGCCGAAGGCGTCGAGTGGGTGTTCGCCGGGGCGACGACGCTGCCGCCCGCGCATGAGCGGGCGCTGCTGAGCCTGTCGCGGGGCGGGAGCGACGCCGCGGAGCTGCGGGAATTCGACCTTGAGACACGGGGCTTCGTCGAGGACGGCTTCCGGCTGACGGAGGCCAAGGGGTCGGCGGATTGGGTGGACCTCGACACGCTGCTGGTGTCGAGCGCGTTGGGCGGGCAGACAACGGCCGGGTACGCGCGCACGGTGCGGCTGTGGCGGCGGGGCGAGGTGCCGTTCGAGAGCGAGCCAGTATTTTCGGTGCCGGCGACGCATATGGGCGTCTGGGGCGCGGTGGACCGGGTCGCCGAGCGGCTGGTGTTCAGCGCCAGACCCGGCTTTTTCGAGACGGAGATCTGGGTGTCGGATCTCGCAGGCGAGCGGCGGAAGCTGGAGCTGCCGGCGGATTGCTGGGCGAGTTGGGAAGGCGATTGGCTCGCGGTGCGGATGCGGTCGGCGTGGGAGGTCGGTGGCGAGACCTTCGCGCCGGATACGGTCGTGGTGATCGGGTTCGCCGCCTTCCTCGAGGGCAGCCGCGACTTCATGGTGGCGTTCGAGCCCGGCGAGCGGCGGGCGCTGCAGAATTTCTTCTGGTCGGCGGGCCGGCTGATCCTGCACGTGCTGGACGAGATGCGGCCGCACTTCGTGGCCCACGGAGCGCCCGATTGGGTCGGGGTGGACCTGCCCGGGCTGCCGGAGGTGGGGACGGTGAACGTCTGGCCGCTGGACCGGGAGGAGGACGAGGCGGACGGGACGCTGCTGGTCAGCGCGCAGGACCCGGTGACGCCGCCGACGCTGTCGATTCTGCTGCCGGCGGCGGCCGGGCCGGTGGTGCTGCGGCGGCTGCCGGCCGGCTTCGATGCGGCCGGGCTGGTGGTGACGCGGCACGAGGCGGTCTCGTCGGACGGGGAGCGGATCCCGTACGTGCAGACCGGGCCGGCGGAGTTGACGGGCGAGGCGCCGGTGCATCTGGGCGGTTATGGCGGGTTCGGGGTATCGCGCCTGCCCGGCTACTCGCTGGGGATCGGGAAGCTGTGGCTGGAGCGCGGGGGCACCAGCGTGGTGGCGAACCTGCGCGGCGGCGGGGAGCTGGGGACGCGGTGGCACGAGGCGGGGCGGCTGGCGGGCAAGCGGCTGAGCCACGACGATTTCGCGGCGGTGGCGGCGGATCTGGTGCGGCGGGGGGTGACGCGGCCGGGTCGGATCGCGGCGGAAGGCGGCAGCAATGGCGGGCTGCTGATCGCCAACATGCTGACGCGGTATCCGGAGCGGTTCGGCGCCCTTTTCTGCACCATCCCGCTGATCGACATGCGGCGGTATTCGCAGTTGCTGGCCGGAGCGAGCTGGATGGCGGAGTACGGCGATCCGGCGACCGGGGATTGGGAGGCGTTCCTGGGGGCGACCTCGGCGTATCACGTGGCGGAAGCGGGCCAGCCGTATCCGCCGATCCTGCTGGCGACGACGCGGCGGGACGACCGGGTGCATCCGGCGCACGCGCGCAAGATGGCGGCCAAGCTGCAGACGCTCGGGTACGACGCGCTGTTCTATGAGCCGGGGACGGGCGGGCATGGGTTCGGGACGACCAATGCGGAGGTGGCCGGGTTCGCGGCGCTGGGATATGCGTTCCTGCGGCGGGCGATCGGGTGGGAGCCAGCCCGAGAAGGGTAGGCTTCAGGGGCTGGCGCGGGCTTCGGCGAAGCGGCGGCTGGGGATGCCGAGGAGAGCGTCGGGGAGTTTGGCCGGGTCGAGGTCGATGCCGAGGACGTGAACCAGGGCGTCGACGATCTCCTCGATGGGGCGTCTGCCGTCGGGGTCGGCCTGCAGCTGGAGATCGACCTGACGGTCGACCTCGCGGCGGCGGGCGGTGCGATCGGGGTCAGCGGCGACCGCTGCGTGAAAGGCGGTGCGCAGCAGGGTGCGGCGCGGGTCGATCAGGATTGCGGGAGGCGTGCCGGCGGACCGAAAGCCGGGTCGGGGACGGGGTTCGGCTTCGCGGCGCAGCTCGAGGGCGATCGTTTGGCGGGCGGCGCGGGAGAGCATGGCGAAGATGCGGGCGTAGTCGGTGGCGTCGTTGGACGCGTAGCCGGGAACGTTGGCGGGCACGCCGGCGGGACGGGGCCGCGGCGCGAGCTGCTGCTTGGCGAGCGCGTGGGCGCTCTCGGCGAGCTCCATGGCGAGGGTGCCGAGGCGACGCAGCATGTCGAAATGCCGAGCTCGGCGGTCGTCGGCGGTCTCGCAGGGATCGGTCGGGTTCGCCATGGCACGAAGAGGAACATTTTCCTCTAAATGGATGCAAGCGAAAAGTCGCCGCGGGCGCGGGTGCTCAGGCGGGGGTGGCGGGGGCCAGGGCGCGTTCGAGTTCGCCGATGCGGCGGGCCAGGGTCTCGCTCGCCTCTGCCTCCATCGCGCGATAGTTCGCCACCAGGTCGACGCCGAACGCCGTCAGGTCCGCGCCGCCGCCGCCGACGCCGCCGCCCCTGGTCTGGACCACGGGATGGCGGAACGTCTGGTTCAGCGCGTCGACCAGGAGCCAGGCCCGCCGGTAGCTCATGCCCATCGCGCGCCCGGCGGCCGAGATGGAGCCGGTCTTGCCCAACAGTTCGAGCAGGCGAACCTTGCCCGGACCGAGCGCGCGGCCTTCATCGAAGTCGATGCGCAGGGTGATCCTCGTCATGGCGGCAAAGTAGCATCGACACCGCGCGGGAGACCATGTCGGCGTGGGCCGGAGGCCATGTCAGTCGTGAACCGGGTAGACGCGAGCCCGCGATAGATCCGGCATGCAGCTCTCTCCCGGAGTTGGCTTCCACGCCGTCAGCGGCTGCAGCGCGTCGACGTCCTGGTCGCCCAGGCGGAGATGCACGCGCATCATCGGGCCGGTCGAGTGAACGCTGACGATCTGGGCGGGGCCGGGTCCGGGCCGCAACTCGATCTCGTGCGGCCGGATGAGGGCGAAGGCCGGGCCAGGCGGGCAGTCGGTCGGGATCGACGCGCCCGGGAGCGATGCGACGGCGGCCCGTCCGGCTTGGACCGTGCACGCCAGCCGCACCGATTCGCCGAGGAATTGATGCACGAAGGGCGTCGCCGGCTGCGTGTAGAGGCGCTCCGGCGTATCGACCTGCTCGATGCGTCCTGCGCTCAGCACCGCGACCCGGTCGGCCATCTCGAGCGCCTCGGATTGATCGTGCGTCACGAACACGCTCGTCAGGCCCAGCCGCACGTGCAGCTCGCGGAGCCAGACACGGAGATTCTTGCGCACCTGGGCGTCCAAGGCGCCGAACGGCTCGTCGAGCAGCAGCAGCCCGGGCTCGATCGCCAGCGCCCGCGCGAGCGCCACGCGCTGGCGCTGGCCGCCGGAGAGCTGGGCCGGGTAGCGGCCGCCCAGCTCGCCGATTCCCAGCAGCGACAGCAACTCGCCGACCCTGGAGCGGATCTCGGCCGGCTTGGGCCGCCGGAAACGGGAACGGATCTCGAGCCCGAAGGCGACGTTGCGCGCCACGGTCATGTGCCCGAACAGCGCGTAATGCTGGAACACGAAGCCGACGCCGCGCTCGCGGGCCGGGACGGCGTCCATCGGCTTGCCATCGAAGCGGACGTCGCCGCTCTCGGCGAATTCCAGCCCGGCCAGCACGCGCAGCAGCGTCGTCTTGCCCGAGCCGGACGGGCCCAGCAGCGCCAGGAACTCGCCGTCGCCGACCGAGAGGCTGACGCCGTCCAGCGCCGCGCGGCCCCCTACCCGGCTTGGCGCGAAATTCTTGCGCAGGTCGGTGACGTCGACCCTCACGCCAGCATCCTCATGCCACAAGTCCGGCGCGCCGGCCGATGCGCCATTCCAGCGCCGCCTTGGCGATCAACGTCAGCACGGCCAGCAGCGCCAGCACTGCGGCGATGGTGAACGCGCCGACCCAGTCGTAATCATTGAACAATCCTTCGACCTGCAGCGGCATCGTCATGGTCTGGCCGCGGATGTGGCCGGATACCACGGCGACGGCGCCGAACTCGCCCATCGCCCGGGCATTGCACAGCAGCACGCCGTAGAGCAGTCCCCAGCGGATGTTCGGCAGGGTCACGCGCCGGAACACCTGCCAGCCCGAGGCGCCCAGGGTGAGTGCCGCCTCCTCCTCGGATGCACCCTGGCTCTGCATCAGCGGCAGCAGGGTGCGGACCACGAAGGGCAAGGTGACGAACAGCGTGGCCAGGATCAGGCCGGGGAGGGCGAAGATAATGCGGATGCCGGCGTCGTCCAGCATCGGGCCGAGCCAGCCATTGGCGCCGAACAGCAGCACCCAGACCAGGCCGGAGATCACCGGCGAGACCGAGAACGGCAACTCGATCAGGGTGATCAGCAGGCTGCGGCCGCGGAAGCGGAACCGCCCGATGCACCAGGCCGCCGCCAGGCCGCAGACCGTGTTCAAGGGCACGCTGACGGCGGCGACCAGCAAGGTGAGCTGGATCGCGGCGATCGCGTCGGGCATCGCCAGGGCGGCGAGCGCCGTGGAGAGGCCCCGGCGCAGCGCCTCGCTGAACACCACCGCCAGCGGCAGCAGCAACAGGACGACCAGGACCAGGACGGTGGCCAGGATCAGCACGATTTGGGTCGCGCGGCTCTCCTGGGTGACCGCCGCGGACGCCCTCATGCCGCGGACTGCCGCACGATGCGCGCCTGGAGCCCGTTGAGCACGAACAACAGCGCGAACGAGAAGGACAGCATGACCAGCGCCAACGCCGCCGCGCCGGCATAGTCGAGCTGCTCCAGCCGGATGACGATCAGCAACGGCGCGATCTCGCTGACCATCGGCATGTTGCCGGCGATGAAGATGACCGAGCCGTATTCGCCGACCCCGCGCGCCAGCGCCGCGGCGAAACTCGCCAGCAGCGCCGGGATCAGCGCCGGCAGCACCACCCGCCACACAGTCTGCACGCGCGACGCGCCCAGCGTGGCCGCGGCCTCCTCGGCCTCGCGCGGCAGCGTCATCAGCACCGGCTCGAGCGTCCGCACCACGAAAGGGAGCCCCACGAACAGCATCGCCAGGAGTATTCCGGCCGGCGTGTAGGCGACCTTGATGCCGAGCGGGGTCAGCAGCGCCCCGATCCAGCCGTTGCGCGCGAACAACGCGGTCAGCGCGATCCCCGCGACGGCGGTCGGCAAGGCGAGCGGCATGTCGATCAAGGCGTCGGCCAGGTTGCGCCCCGGGAAGCGGTATCGCACCATCACCCAGGCGATCAGCAGCCCGAGCGGCACGTTCAGCAGCGCCGCCAGGCCGGCCGTCCCGAAGCTGAGGCGCAGCGCCGCCAGCACCCGCGGCTCGGCGACGGCATGCCAGATGCCGGCGAGCCCCAGACTCCACGGCCGCAGCGCCAGGGCGACGAGCGGGATCAGCACGATGAGCGACAGCCAGGTCAGCGTGACGCCCAGGCTCAGCCCGAAGCCCGGCAGCGCCGACCGTCTCGCCGCACTGCTCATCGTGCGCCGTGACGTCGCAACGCTCATCGTGCGCCGTGGCGTCGCAACGCTCATCGTCCCGGCGTGAAGATGCGGTCGAACATGCCGCCATCGGCGAAGTATTCGGCCTGCGCGGCCGGCCAGCCGCCGAAATCCTTGATGGTGACCATCTCCAGTTTCGGGAACCGCTCGCCGAAGGTGGCGGCGACCGCCTGGTCGCGCGGGCGATAGAAATTGTCGCCGATGATGCGTTGCGCCGCCGGCGTGTAGAGGAACTCCAGGTAGGCCTGTGCCACCGGGCGCGTGCCCTTCTTGCCGACCACCTTGTCGACGATGGCGACCGGCGGTTCGGCGAGGATGCTCGCCGACGGATAGACGATCTCGAAGCCGTCGCCGGCGAATTCCTGCCGCGCGAGCCAGGCCTCGTTCTCCCAGGCGAGCAGCACGTCGCCGAGTTCGCGTTGCGCGAAGCTGTTGGTGGCGCCGCGCGCGCCGGTGTCCAGCACCGGGACATGGCGCATCAGCTCGCGCATGTAGGTTTCGGCGGTGGCGGCGGTGGCGCCGGGCTGCCGCTGGGCCCAGCCGAGGGCGGCCAGGAAATTCCAGCGTGCGCCGCCGGAGGTCTTCGGGTTGGGCGTGATGACGGTGACGCCGGGCTTGATGAGGTCGGGCCAGTCGGCGACGCGCTTCGGGTTACCCTTGCGCACCAGGAACACGATCGTGCTGGTATAGGGCGACGCGTTGTCGGGCAGGCGCGTCTGCCAGTCGGTGGCCAGCAGGCCGCGTGTCGCCAGCGCATCGATGTCGGCCGCCAGCGCGAGCGTGACCACGTCGGCCTGCAATCCTTCCAGGACGGCTCTGGCCTGCGCGCCGGAGCCGCCATGCGATTGGTTGATGGTCAGGCGGTCGCCGGAGGTCGCCTGCCAGGCGGCGGCGAAGGCGGCGTCGATGGTGCGATACAGCTCGCGCGTGGGATCGTAGGAGACGTTCAGGAGCGTCACGTTCTTGGCGGCGGCCGGGCCGGCGGTGCCGAGCAGGCCGATCATCGCGCCGAGACTGGACCGACGTGTCATGGCAGGCATGTAGTTCTCCATCGTCACAGAAGCCGTCGCCGTGTGGGGCGTAGTATTTGCACAAGCGGCGCGGTGCAAACACCGTTCCCGGCTGGGCGCGCAAGCGATCCGTCGCAAATGAGAAGCGGGTTCTTCGCTGCGCCGACGCGGCAGCATACGACACTATCCCGATGGGTCATTACAGTAAGAACTTGGCTATCCTACCGAGCGGCAACACGATGACGGTGCATATCTGGGAACCAGTCCCTGTAATGGTGTCTCTTTACGGAACATCATTCTCCCAGATTGCGGGATATTGCATGCGGATACTCTTGCTGCGGGGGTCGCAAGGCGTAACATTATGATGTCGATGAATGCACGACGTATCGGGGCCATTGCGGCCCGATCCGCCCAATGGGGAACAGAGTGATGGACGGCATGGCGGCGCTCCCGAGACGGGCGATCGACGACGAGCTGGTCGCCAAGCTGGCCAAGCACGCCGTGGCGGTGGACCGCGACGGGGCCTTTCCGGCCAGGAGCATACAGGCGTTGCAGACGCGCGGCCTGCTGGCGGCGACGGCGCGGATGGACGATGGCGGGCAGGAGATCGGGCTGGCGCGGGCGGGCGAGCTGGTGCGGCTGGCCGGTCGGGGCTGCGCGTCGACGGCGCTGATCTTCGCCATGCAGCTCATCCACCTGCGCGTCTCGGCCCGGTCGGGCTGGCCCGAGCCCCTGCGCGCCCTAGTGGGGCGGAGTGCCGCGCAGTCCGGCGCGCTGATCAATGCGCTGCGGGTCGAGCCCGAACTGGGCACGCCGTCGCGCGGCGGCATGCCGGCGACGCTGGCCCGGCGCACGGAGCACGGTTGGTCCATCAACGGGCGTAAGATCTACAGCACCGGCGCCCCCGGGCTGACCTGGATGATCGTGTTCGCCACCACCGACGAGGCGGTCCCGCGGATCGGTCAGTTCCTCGTGCCGGCCGGCACCCCCGGCATCCGGATCGAGGACAGCTGGGACCAGCTCGGCCTGCGCGGCTCGAGCAGCCACGACGTGGTGTTCGACGACGTCGAGGTGCCGGCCGATCACGCGGTGGACCTCCGCGCACCGGCGGGATGGGCGCAACGCGACGACCAGTTCGCGGTCTGGAACGCGGTGCTGATCGCCAGCCTCTACACCGGCGTCGCGGAGGCGGCGCGGGATTGGACGGTCCGGTTCCTGCGCGAGCGAAGCCCGGCTAATCTCGGCGCGCCGCTGGCCACCCTGCCGCGGATGCAGGAGGCGATCGGGTGGATCGAGGCCCGCCTCGTCACCAATCGCCGCCTGATCGCCGGGGCGGCGGCAGACGCCGATGCCGGGCGGCCTCCCGCCGGGTCGGAAAGCGCGCTGATCAAGACGGTCGCCGCCGAGAACGCGATCGAAGCGGTGCAGGCCGCCGTGCAACTCGCCGGCAACCACGCCCTCGCCCGCGCCAACCCGCTCGAACGCCACCTGCGCGACGTGCTCTGCGCGCGCATCCACGCCCCCCAGCCGGACGCCGCCTACACGACCGCCGGCCGCCTCGCCCTCGGACAATAGGAGCCACCATGGCACTCAATTTCATCGGCATGATCCAGCCGCGCGAACAGTCGGAGATCCATCCTGCCCAGGGTCCCGGCATCGACCCCGGCTACCTCGTCGACTCCGCCCGGGCGCATGAAGCTCATGCGGCGGAGGGCGGCGGCTTCGACCGCGTGTTGATCGGCTGGCACAGCAACGGGCCCGACGGACTGCAACTCGCAGCACACGCGGCGGCGCACACCAAGAGCGTCGGCTTCCTGGTCGCGCACCGGCCGGGCTTCCAGGCGCCGACCACGGCGGCGCGCGCGTTCGCCACGCTCGATCAGTTGAGCGGCGGTCGCGCGGCGATCCACGTCATCTCGGGCGGCGACGACCAGGACCAGGCGCGCGACGGCGACTGGCTCGGCAAGGACGACCGCTACGCCCGCACCGACGAGTACGTCGACATTCTCAAGCGCATCTGGGCGGCCGATGCCCCGATCGACCACACCGGCGAATACTACCGCATCGAGGGCGCCTCCCCGGCGATCCGGACCGTGCGACGCCCGGGGCTGCCGATCTATTTCGGCGGCGCGTCGGACGCGGCGATCCGGGTCGCCGGGCGTCATGCCGACGTCTATGCGCTCTGGGGCGAGACGCACGCGCAGGTCGCCGAGATCGTCGGCCGGGTCCGTGCCGAGGCGGCGCGGCATGGGCGCGAGGTCGGGTTCAGCCTGTCGTTCCGGCCGATCCTGGGCGCGACCGAGGACGAAGCGTGGGCCAAGGCGGAACGCATCCTGGCCCGGGTCCAGCAGGTCCGCGGCGAAGCGGCGTTGGGGCCGGCCAGCGGGGCGCCGGCGAACGCCGGGTCGCAGCGGCTGCTGGCAGCGGCGGCGCTCGGCGACCGGCCCGAAGGGCGGCTCTACACCGCGATCGCCCGCGTGACCGGCGCGCGCGGTAACACCACCGCGCTGGTGGGCACGCCGCGCCAGGTCGCCGAGGCGTTCCTCGAGTATCACGACCTCGGCGTCGACACGTTCCTGATCCGCGGCTTCGACCCGCTGGAAGACGCGCTCGGGTACGGCCGCACCCTCCTCCCCTTGACCCGGCAGCTGGCCGCCGAGCGCAGCGTGCGCCAGGCTGCGGAGTGAGTTCGATACTTCCCAACACGCGACGGACGCTGCTCGCCGGCCTGTCGGCATCCCTGCTGATCGGATCGGCGCGGGCCCAGGCCCAGTCGACGGTGCTGCGGGTCGGCGATCAGAAGGGTGGCGCGCAGTCGCTGATGAAGGCGACCGGCGCGTTGGACGGCATGAAGGCCCGGGTGGAGTGGAGCCAGTTCTCCGCCGCGGCGCCGTTGCTGGAGGCGCTGAACGCCGACGCGATCGATTGCGGCTTTGCCGGCGATGCCCCGACCACGTTCGCGTTGGCGGCCGGGGTGCCGGCTCGCGTGATCTCGCCCACGCGGGCGAGTGGGGCGAGTACGGCGATCACGGTGCCGGAGGGGTCGCCGATTCGATCGATGGCGGACCTTAAAGGGCGGACGGTCGGCACCAACCGTGGCTCGGTCGGCCATTCACTGGTGCTGGCCGTGATCGAGGCGCAGGGCTGGACCGCCGCCGACCTCAGGATCGCCAATCTGTTGCCCAGCGAAGCGAGGGCGGCGATGGCGACCGGGGCGGTCGATGCCTGGAGCTCCTGGGGCGTGTATGTCGCACAGGCGCAGCTGGTCGACCGGGCCCGCATCGTGGTCGATGGCAAAGACGGGTTGATGACCGGGCTGTCGTATTTAGTCGCACGCGACAGCGCGATTAAGGAGAAACGGGACGCCCTGTTGGACTTCACCGCCCGCCTGGCGACCGCCCGGCGCTGGGCGGCCACGCATCAGGACGAGTATGCGGCCGTGCTGGCGGCCGATATCGGCGTGTCGGCTTCGGTGGCTCGGCTGATCTTCGAACGGGACACGCCGATGCCGGTGCCGATCGACGATCAGGTCGTGCAGGACCAGCAGAAGACCGTGGATCGCTACGTTGCGGCCGGGGTGGTGCGGTCGCGCCTCGATGCGGGGCGCATGTTCGATGCGTCGTTCAACGCGGCCCTAGGTTGATCGGGGGGTGGCACGGGTCTCAGCTGCGTGCGCTCTCGACCGGTAGGTGGTCGAGCCCCTTGTAGCGGTAGATGACGATCGAACCGATCCATGCGGCGATGAAGACGCCGATGATGACGAACCCCAGACCGTTGAAGTTGTCGTTCAGCGCGCCGATGCCGTCCCAGAACCAGCCCGACAGCTCGAGCTTGTCGCCGATCAGCCCGAGGGCTTCGATACCGCCGACCAGGAAAGCGACGACGACCGACACCAGCGTGATGGTCAGGTTGTAGTACAGCTTCCGCACCGGCTTCACGAACGCCCAATTATAGGCGCCGAGCATCAGCACGCCGTCGGTGGTGTCGATCAGCGACATGCCGGCGGCGAACAGCGCGGGAAACACCATGATCGACCAGATCGAGATGCCCTGAGCCGCCTGGGTGGCGGAGATGCCGAGCAGGGCGACCTCAGTCGCGGTATCGAAGCCGAGGCCGAACAGGAAGCCGAGCGGGAACATGTGCCAGCTTCGGGTCACCAGCCGGAACAGCGGCCGAAACAGCCGGGCGAGCACGCCGCGGCTGTTGAGCAGAAGGTCGAAATCCTCCTCCACATACCGGCCGCCGGCTCGCACATGGCACCAGGTCCGCCAGACCGAGCGCAGGATGACGAGGTTGGCGGTGGCGATGGCGAACAGGAACAGCGCCGAGACGGTGGTGCCGACGATGCCGCCGATGGTCTTGAACTGCTCGAACCGCCCGCTCAGCAGGGTCGCGGTCGCGGCGACACCGGCGGCTGCGAGGATGACGACGGTCGAGTGTCCGAGAGCGAAGTAGAAGCCCACGCTGACCGGGCGCTTGCCCTCCTGCATCAGCTTGCGGGTGACGTTGTCGATGGCGGCGATATGGTCGGCATCGACCGCGTGCCGCAGCCCGAAGCCGTAGGCCAGCAAGGCCGTGCCGAGGAACAAAGGCTGGTCGCGGAACAGGAGGAAGGCCCAGATCCAAACGGCCAGGTTGGCGATCAGCAATAGACTGTAGATGCCGACTAGCGGGCCGCGCAGGCTGTCAGCGCGTTCGTCGAAGGTCCGGTTCAACAGGGCGAACATCGTCGTCTCCGGTCGCCCGGCACCCCGCCCGGCGACATTGATCAGGCGACAATGGCAGGTCTCCTGGCTCGCGGATCGAGGCTACCGGCCCTGCCTTCCCAGACCCGCACGGGTCCAGTGGCTCACCCGGGGGTGAACGGGCCAGCGGCTAACCGCTGACAGTTGCGGGGGCAGCCGCCGACTTGTCCCCGGACCTCGGTCCAGCCAGGACGCACGACATTCCCTTTTCACCCGCTCGCGCGGGACCATTGACCGCTGCACGATGGGTGATCGCGGACCGAATGGCAACCGGCCAACGCGACGACGTCGCCTTGCGACGACGTCAGTCGACGTTCACGGCCGGCGTCGAGCGTTACGCTTCCAATGCACCATCCCGCTGCGAGCGGCGGCGCATCCCAACGACGCCCATCACCCCGACCATCAGCAGTGCGAGCGACGCCGGCTCCGGCGTCGCGACCGGGCCGACTGGCACGATCCCGGCCGAGGTGGAGAATGTCAGGCCGGAGAAAAGCGCCGAGTCGCTGTTGTTGTTCTGAGTGATGGTGAAGCCGCTGATGGTGTCTGCAGCGAAGGAACTCGGCAGGGTGAACTGCCGCAGGTCGAGACGTTGGCCCTGGCCGTTATCGAACCACGGCAACGTCGTCGGCGCCAAAGTGTTCGTGAAGACGTTCGCGTTGAAGTCGCGCGTGTCGACACCGCCGATCGATTGATAGGTTACGGAGGGGCCCTGCACGGTCGATATGGTGACGTTGTATTCGTTCTGTCCGGCGGTGCCAAAGTAGTTATTGAGCAACGCGTAGAACGTCGTCTGCCCCGTCAGCCCAAGCGGCGCGAGGTTGAGCGTGCCCGATGCGGTGGGCGTCGGCGAGATGTAGTTCTGCAACACGCCGTTCATCCCGGAGAGCAGGAACGGAACGGGGGAGCCGAGATTGCCCATGGTGGTCCCGGTCGGATACGTGCCCTCGCCCCGGTCCGGCGACGCGTTCGCGAAGCTCGATAAATCGATCGTCGTGTAGGCGGCTCGAGCGGCGGACCCGTCGATGACGAGCGCCAGGATGAGTAGCGGGATGATGCGCGGCATGCCGGTGAAGCCTTTTCTTGTCGCCGTTGCGTGATGAGGGTGAGTGTCGCTGACGGTCTCAGCCCCTCTTCTCGCAATCGGTATCGATCTCCTGGCAAACCCACATCATTCATATTGATGAGAAAGGCTGCTTTCCTGTCCGTTGACGTGTTCACCCGTCTCGGTAAACTTCCGTTATCGACGATCAGCGATCCACGGGGGATGCCGGCCAATGACGCCAGCTGCCAATCCAGAGTTCGATGACCTCGTCGGCCTCATCTATGACGCTGCCGTCGCGCCTTCACGGATCAGTACGCTCCTGCACCGTCTGGCCGCGCGTTTCGCAGCCTCGTTCGCGGACAACTTCAGTCGCGAGCACGACGGCTCCCACGCCAGGGGGATCGTGTATGGCCTGGATCGTGACGATTACGAGACTGGAATGCTGACGACCTGGGCGTCACGCAATCCTTGGGCGAAGAAGGCTCCGGTCATCGATGCCGGCGAGGTCCGCGCCACCTGGGAGTTCCTGAACCGGAGCGAATTGCTGCGCAGCGAGATGTATACGGGGTATCTGTGCGAGCGCGGGTTGGAAGAGGGGCTACGGTTCGAGATCTGGTCGGACCTGGCTGGGATCGAGGACATCTCGCTGCTGCGTCCTCATTCGGTCGGTCCGTTCTCGGCGGAGGAGATCAGCTTCGGCCGCGCATTGATGCCGCATATGCAACGTGCCGCCGGGCTTCGGCGGCGGTTGCAGTGGGCGGAGCTGATGAGCGAGGCGGGGTTGAGCGTGCTCGAGGCACTCAGCCAGAGCGTCGTCCTGATCGACAGGTCGGCACGGCCGGTCTACGTCAACCCGGCCGCCGCGGCCCTGCTCGCACAAAACGACGCAATCTCGTGCGTCAATCGACAGCTCACTGCCAAAAATTCCAGCGCATCGCGTGCGCTGGGCAGGTTGTTGGACCGGGTCACGCAGCCGTCGCGCGAGGCCCGAGCCGGCGCGACCTTGCTCCCGTCTTCCGAGACGGGTCGGTCACTCGTCGTCCTGAGCATGCCGCTGCAGGCCGCCGATGCGGACATGCTACCGGGCAGTCCCAAAGCCATCGTCTGCTTCAACCGCGCACGATCGCCGGTGACTGAACAGTCGTTGCAGCCCGTCTCGGCACTGTTCGGCCTGACCTCTGCCGAGACGCGGCTCGCCGCTCTGTTGCTGTCGGGATCCAAGCTGGGCGAAATCGCGTCGATGCAGAACAGGAGCATCGCCACCGTTCGGTCGCACCTGGCACAGCTCATGGCGAAGACGGACACGGCCCGGCAAAGCGAGCTCCTGCTCCGCCTCTTGGACGTTCCGCGCCTTCCCACCGGTCACCTTCTCGACCCCGACGCCCGGAAGCCAAGCCCCCGCTGTTGAGCGGGGCCGTTGGCACCGCCATAATTGCAGCTTAACACCCGCCTAAACTCCAGAAGGTCGCGCTCTGGCGGCAAACGCTAAACTCGATACGGTTCCGCTACTATCGAGGGCCCGGCTGTAAGGAAAAAACGAGTTGGACGGTTTTCTTGCCGCGTATGCGGTCGCTTCCGTCATGGCCGTGGTGATCTTGACCTGGATCGCGGGCAAGGTCGGGAGAACGGGCTTCCCACTTCCGGCCGAGGATCGGCGGATCGGCTGTGTGGACGGGTTGCGCGGCTACCTCGCGGTGTCGGTGTTGCTGCACCATTCCTACATATGGTTTCAAACATACCGGCTGGGCGGCGCATGGGTAGCGCCATCGATCGACTTCCTGAACCAACTGGGCGCGGGCGCGGTCGGCCTGTTCTTCATCACCACCGGGTTCGTCTTTTATCCGCGCGTCCTGACCGGCTTGCGCAAGACATCCTGGCTGAGCGTGTACATCTCGCGCGTGTTCCGGATCATGCCGCTGGTCATCGCGTCGGTCGCCCTGGTGACGGCGATCATCGCGGCGCGCGGCGGCGCCACTCTCGACCGCCAGGACCTCGCGGAGGCGGGGCGCTGGATCATTGGCTGGGAAGATGGGGACCTGCTCGGCTACATCTATAGCGGGCGCATCAACGCCTACGTGCTGTGGTCGCTTTGGTACGAGTGGATGTTCTACCTCCTCATATTGCCCGTGAGCGCCGGCCTGATGGACCTGATCAGCCTCTGGAGGCTACCAAGCTGGATCGTGCCCGCGTTTCTGTTCGGCGCCGGCATCGTCGCCAAAACGGTGTTCGGAAATTCGCCGCCATCCATCGGCGTCATGTTCTTCCTACCGCTATTCGCGACCGGGATGCTCGCCTTCGAGCTACAGCGCTCCAGACGGGTGAGGACCGCGCTGTCGAGCGCGCCGGCGGCAATCCTGGCGATGGCGGCGCTGCTATCGGCGATGATCTGGACGCCATCGCCGTACGAGTTCTCGCTGCCGCTGTTCGGCTTCTTCTTCACCTGCGTCGCGTGCGGCAACAGCCTGTTCGGGCTGCTCAACCGCCGTAGTGCGCTGGTTCTCGGGGAGTGCTCGTTCAGCATCTACGTGCTGCACGGGATCGTGCTCAGCGTCCTGATGGTGGACACGCGGGCGATCTACACGCTGTCCACATTGAAGCTGCTGGTGGTGATTCCGATCGCAGCCGGGGTGGTGGCGGTGCTGACGCCGCTCACCTTCCTGGCGATCGAACGCCCGGCGATCCGGCTGGGCAAGTCGCTGGCGCGCTCGAGGAAGAAACCAGCTTAGGCGGCGCCGACGGTCTCGGCTTCGGGCTGCCAGGCGCCGTTGCGGCCGATACCCTCGTCGAGGTCAGCCAGTTTGGAACGCTCGGTCGCGGTCAGGGCAACCTGCGCGGCGATGATGCGGGCGAAGGTGGGGAGCGTGCCGGGGGCGACGTGACGCTTGGGATCCCATAGGCCGGCGCGCTTGATCGCCTTGGCGCAGTGCAGGTAGGCGGTCTCGACGGAGACGACGATGGCGATGCGGGGCGGCTTACCGTTAACGGCGAGCCGGGCGAGCAGAGTGGGGTCGACGCTGAGATGGGCTGTGCCGCCGACACGGACGCAGTCGCCGCTGCCGGGCACGAAGATGAGCAGGCCGATGCGCGGGTTCTCGGCGATGTTACGAAGAGAATCGATGCGATGGTCGCCGGAGCGGTCGGCGATGCAGATGGTCCTGGGATCGGTGACGAGGAGGGCGCCGGCCGGATCGCCGCGCGGGCTGACGTCGTGCTTGCCGGCGCAGTCGGACGTCGAGATGCAGCAGAACGTCGACAGCTCGATGAACTGAGCGAGGTATTCGTCGATGTGGTCGAGGACCTTGGCCAGCGAGAACGGCGCCGGCTTGGGGAACGTGGCGAGCAACTCGCGGCTCTGCGTGGGCGTTAGCCGGGCCGGGCTGAGTTGAGCGGTGGAGACGTGCCGCGGGCCAAATGCCTCGACATGGTTGATATCCATACCGCGATGATCCTTTTTTGGGTCAAAGTCCAGGCTATCGGTCGGCTGGTGTTAACCACCACATAACATGGACTACAACAAAGGCTTCGTTTCGGATAGCGAAATTAGTGCTTTGTTAATGAATTTTTTGCTTGGACGGTGGTCGCGGGTTAGGCCTTGGACCAGCCGCGGTCGGTCTGTTTCCAGTAGGTCAGCGCATGGCCGGCGGCCTTGGCGGCGGTCCAGCGGGTGCGGGCGGCGGTGACGGCGGCAGGATCCTGGCCGTCGAATAGGTCGAAGATGCGGAGCCAGTCGGGCAACGCCGCGGTGCGGCCGTCGAGGAGGAAGAGGAAGCGGGCGTCGTTGGGGCGCTCCTCGCGGTCGGTGAGCCAGATCGGCTGGTCCGCCGACGACAACTTGCTCGAGGCGGTGGCGTTCGGCAGCCAGTCGGGGTCCTTGCAGTCCCACAGAACCTTTGAGAGTGCGTCGGCGCGGGCCTGTTCGGCGCAGAGGATCACGGCGCGCTGCCGGGCGGCGAGGGTGCGGCCCAGCAGTGCCGGGAGGGCCTGGTCCACGGTCGTCCGAGTGAGGTGGTAAAAGCCGATCTCTGGCATGTCGGGTGGGCTTTCGGCTCGGGGACTCCACCCTCACCCCGCCCGCAGGAGGGGGAGACGGAGGCGTGTTCGACGGGTGGGAGTGTATCGGGCTGGTTAGGGGAGTAGAAGACGGTATGGCCGTCACTCTCACCCTCTACGTCGCGCGACAGTTCATGGCCGCGGTGCTGTCGATGTTGGCGGCGCTATCGGGCATCGTGTCGCTGTTCGACTTCATCGAGCTGCTGCGGCGGTCGGCGACCAAGCCAGATGCGACGTTCGGGCTGGTGGTGCAGATCGCGGCGCTGCGGATCCCGTTCGTAGCGCTGCAGATCTTGCCGTTCGCGGTGTTGCTGGGCGGGATCCTGGCGTTCTGGCGGCTGACACGGTCGAGCGAGCTGATCGTGGCGCGGGCGGCCGGTGTGTCGGCCTGGCACTTCCTGTCGGCGCCGTTGCTGTGTGCGATCCTGCTGGGCGCGCTGGGCACGGGGGCGATCAGCCCGTTGGCGTCGGGGATGCTGGCGCGGGCGGAGGCGATGGACAACGCGTATCTGAAGACGGCGGCCGGGTCGACGGCGCTGACCGGCGGGCAGCTCTGGTTGCGGCAGTCGGACCGCGAGTTGGTGCCGGACGGGGTGGCGATCATCCATGCGCGGACGGTGAACTCGGATCGCAAGACGATGGTAGCCAACGACGTCAGCGTGTTCCGGTTGGACGACAAGGATCGGCTGCTGGCGCGGATCGAGGCGACGCGGGCCGTGCTGGAGCGGGGGGACTGGCTGCTGGAGAACGGGCGGCGGATGCTGCCGGACCGGCTGCCGGAAGACATTGGGACGGTGAAGCTGGCGACGGACCTGACGGTGGGGCGGGTGCAGGACAGTTTCGCCAGCCCGGACACGCTGAGCGTGTGGGCGCTGCCGGATTTCATCGGGCTGCTGGAGCGGTCGGGGTTCTCGGCGATCCGACATCGGCTGCATTTCCAGGCGTTGCTGGCGCTGCCGTTGCTGGCGGGGACGATGGCGCTGGTGGCAGCCGGGTTCTCGATGCGGGCGACGCGGCGTGGGGGCGTGGCGCAAATGATCGGCAGCGGGGTGGCGGCCGGGTTTTTGTTGTTCGTCGTCAGTAAAGTGGCGGAGGAGTTCGGGCAGTCAGGGGCGTTGCCAGCGCCGTTGGCGGCTTGGGCGCCGGCGGGGGCGGGGTTGATGCTGGCGGTGGCGCTGTTGTTGCACCTTGAGGATGGGTGAGGGTTGAGTCCTGGGTTGGTGGGCTGAAGCCCACCCTACGGGGTTGGGGCGCAGGGGGCGGTTAGAGTACCGTCTTTCAAGCAGGCTGCCAGGGATTTGGTGAAGGCGTGGGCGGCCTCGGGGTTCAAGTGGGCGCCGTCGGCGAAGCTCGGTTGGGGCCAGATCGGGATGACCGGGTCGAGCAGAGTGGCGCCGTTGCGTTGCGCGATGATGGTCAGATACTCGCGGTAAGCGACCAGGGTCGCGTCGGTCTCCTGGTGCGCGGGGGCGAACGGCATGATCAGGATCGCGGCGGCCACCCCCCTGCCCTTCAGAGCGATCAGAGCGGCCTCGAGTTCGGCGTTCTGCAGCCCGGTGACGATGAAGCGGTCGGGGTGCTCGGCCTGCACCGGCGGACCGGAGGCGTAGGCGGACCAGCCACGATCGGCGGTGACGGCGGCGAAGCGGGCGCGGTTGGTCTCGGTGCGGCCGAAGACGCGGCCTTGGACTAGGCTGGCAAAGGAGAGCGACGGGAAGCCGGACGCATACAGCCAGTCGCGCGGCGTGCCGGACAGGCCCTCGGGAGTGCGGACGGCGAGGCTGTCGGTGTCGCCCAGTTGGTCGGCGAGCCGCTCGACGGCGAAGACGTCGCCGGCCGAGAGGAAGCCGTAGCGGATGGAGAGCAGCCAGTAGAAGCGGCTGAGCGGGCCGAAATGCTCGGGCACCAGGGAGATCACGGCCTGCGTCGGCAGCTTAGGGCAGGCCAACGCGCGGTCGATGGCCACGCGGGTCTCGAGGGCGGTGCCGGCGGCGAGGCCGAAATTGGTGGCGGGCACGGGGAGGTCAGCGGGGACGAGGCCGGCCTCGAGTCGGGAATCGCCGAAGAAGGCGATCTGGCCGAGTTGGCAGTCGGCGAGCATGGCCTTCTTCGCGGCCCAGGAGGCATAGCCGCTCTCCATAAAGGCGTCCGGCCGGGCTGCGGTGTAGATCCAGACGAGGCCAAGGCCGATCACGACGGTCGAGAAGAAGGTGATCAGATACCGGTTGAAGTCGGCCGGGCTGGAGGGCGGGGCTGGATCGGGAGCAGGATCGGGGGCCGGTTTCATCGCGGCGGAGCGATGGCGGAAAAGTGTTGTGAACGCAACCGGGCCGCCCGGCGTTGCTGCGGATTGCGCTTGGGGGTTCTGGCCGCTTTTGAAAGCCGGCGCGGGCCTGTATAGAGCCGCGATGCGTCGCGCGCCCCGCCGTTTGCTCTCGTTCACACTGGTTCTGACGGTGGCGGGCCTCGCTATCGCGACGGCCGACCCGGCGGCGGCGCAGTTCACCCGGCGGCGCGCGCCGGGGCCGCCGGCCAAGCCGATCAGCCGCAATGATCCGGTGGCGTTCACCGCCGACGAAGTCAGCTACGACCGGGATCACGGCCTGGTGACGGCGACGGGGAACGTCGAGGCGTGGCAGAACGATCACATCATCCGGGCGGACCGGGTGACGTTCGACCGCAACACCGACGTGGTGGCGGCGGTCGGGCATGTGACGATGATCGAGCCGGACGGGCAGGTGTTGTTCAGCGACTATGCCGAGCTGACGTCGGGGATGCGGGAAGGCGTGCTACGCACGATGAGCGCGATCCTGGCGGAGAACGGCAAGCTGGTGGCCAACGGGGCGCGGCGGACCGAGGGCAAGGTCAACGAGCTGAGCCGGGCGGTCTACACGACGTGCAATCTGTGCGTGAAGGACCCGACGAAGGCTCCGCTATGGGACATTCGGGCGCGGGACGCGGTGCAGGACCAGGAGAATCACCGGATCGAGTATCGCGATGCGGTGCTGGACATCTACGGCATCCCGGTAGCGTGGCTGCCGTATTTTTGGCACGTGGACCCGTCGGTGAAGCGGGCGAGCGGGTTCCTGATCCCGTCCTATGGGCATGCGAAGAACCTCGGCGAGTTCGTGCAGACGCCGTATTTCTGGGCGCTGGACCGGAACTCGGACGTGACGATCACGCCGACATTCAGCACGCAGCAATATTTGAACGTCGACTCGCTGTATCGGCGGCGGTTCAACGACGGGCGGCTAAACGTCGATTTTGGGGTGGGGTACGACCAGAACAAACTGCAGGGAGCGATCTTCTCGGACGGGCAGTTCGCGCTCGACGATACATGGCGGTACGGGTTCAACCTGAACCGGGCGACGTCGTCGGTGTATCTGCGCGACTACAAGTTCAACAACCATGCGGATATCCTGAACTCGAACGTCTATCTCGAAGGGTTCGGGACCGGGTCGTACACGCGGTTGGATACGCAGGCCTATCAGGGGCTGGTGGCGAGCATTCAACAGGCGCGACTGCCTTACGTGCTGCCGCGGTATAAGTACAGCTACTTCGGGGAGCCGGATGCGCTGGGCGGCCGGGTCAGTTTCGACACGGAGAACTTCAACATCATCCGCTCGACGGGGACGAACACGCAGCGGCTAGGGACGTCGATCAAGTGGGATCGGCCGTTCGAGAACTCGATCGGGCAGCAGTGGAAGTTCACGGCGCGGACGGATGCGGCGGCTTATAATGCGACGTCGTTGAACGAGAACCCGAACTACTCGGCGACCGGATCGGCGTCGGAGGTGCGGGCGCAGCCGAACGTGGCGCTGGAGGTGCGGTGGCCCTTCCTGCGGCAGGGCCAGGGATCGCAGGTGATCGAGCCGATCGTTCAGGCGGTGGCGGGGCCATATACGGGCGGGTTGCGCAAGCAGACGATCCCGAACGAGGACAGCCTGGATTTCGAGTACACGGACCAGAACCTATTCTCGATCAACAAATATCCGGGGATCGACCGGCAGGAGGGCGGCGGGCGGGTGAACGCCGGGCTGCACCTGAAGTGGACGGCGCCGAACGGGATGAGCCTGGACCAGTTGGTGGGGCAGAGCTACCGGACCCAAGCGTCCGACACGTTCCCGGTGGGCAGTGGGCTGGAGCACAAGGTGTCGGACATCGTGACGCGGACGACGTTCACGCCGGCGAGCTGGCTGGACGTGACGGGGCGGACGCGGTTGGACCGGCGGGATGCGAGCCTGCGGTTCGCGGACATCCAGGGAACGACCGGGGTGGAGCATTTTCGGCTGGGGGCGGGGTATCTGTATTCCGACGTCAATCCCTACTTCTTCTATGATACGGCAGCGGTTCCGGCGAGTTACTTCACGCCGCGGAACGAAGTCACGCTGTCGGCGTCGGGTAATTACGACCAATACCGGTTCTCGGCCTTTGCACGCCGCGATTTGCAGTTGAACAAGATGGTGGCGGCGGGTGTGCGGGCGACGTATGAGAACGAATGCCTCGTCTTGGACGCGAACGTCAGCCGCCGTTACACATCGTTAAATGGTGACACGGGATCGACGCTGGTATTATTCCAGATCACTTTCAAAACCGTCGGACAGTTTGGCTTCCATGCGTTCTGATGTGTGTTTGCTGACCGTCCCCAGGTAGGATCCGTCGATGGTATCGTTTCGTCATTTGCTCCTCACAGCGGCCGGCGCAGCCGCAATGGTGTTCGCCGGCCCGGCGGACGCGCAGGTTCGGCGGCCATTGGCGGCGGCGACCGCGCCGGAGGCCGCCGGGTCGGAGAAGATCATGGCAGTGGTCAACGGCGACGCGATCACGTCGGGCGACGTGACGGCGCGGGGGCGGCTGTTCGCGTTGAGCACCGGGCTGCCGGTGACGCCGGAGGTGCTGGACCGGTTGCGGCCGCAGGTGCTCAAGCAGTTGGTCGACGAGCGGCTTCGGCTGCAGGAAGTGCAGCGGCGCAAGATCGTGGTCAGCGACCGGGAGATCGCGCAGGCCATCGCCGAGATCGAGCAGCGCAACGGAATGCCGGCCGGCGCGCTGGGGTCAGCGCTGAAGGGCCGCGGCGTGGCGCTGCGGACGCTGATCGATCAGGTGCGGGTGCAGCTGGGGTGGACGCGGGTGCTGCGCGAGGAGTTGGGCAGCAAGGCCGAGATCTCGGATGCCGAGATCGCCGAGCAGCAGCGCCTGTTCAAGGCGCAGACGGGACAGCCGGAGTACCACGTGGGCGAGATCTTCATCCCGATCGACGACCCGAGCAAGCCGGGCGACGCGCAGCGCTTCGCCGAGACGGTGATCGGCGAGTTGCGTCAGGGCGCGCCCTTCGCGGTGGTCGCGGCGCAGTTCAGCCAGGCGCAGACGGCGCTGCAGGGGGGCGACATCGGCTTTGTACGGGCGAGCCAGCTAGACCCGGAGGTGGCCAAGGTGGTGCGCGAGATGCCCGCCGGGGCGGTCAGCAACCCGGTGCGGGTGCCGGGCGGGATCGACATCGTGACGGTGAGCGGCAAGCGTGTGCTCGGCCAGGATAAATCGACGATGTTGAACGTGCGGCAGGTGTTCATCCCGTTCACGACGGCAGTGAACCCCGGCGCACCGACGGAGCAGCAGAAGAAGGCGGTCGAGCAAGCCGGGCTGGTGAGCAAGACCGCCAAGAGCTGCGCCGACGTCGAGGCCGCCAACGAGCGGCTCGGCAAGACACGGCCGTCGGACCCGGGCGAGATCCGGTTGGAGGCGGTGGGATCGGCACCGCTGCGGGAGCTGATGGGCAACTTGCCGGTCGGCCAAGTCAGCCGGCCGCTGGTGGCGTCCGAAGGCGTCGCGGTGGTGATGGTGTGCTCGCGCGAGATGAAGACCGACGCGGCGCCGGCGAAGCAGGAGGTGAGCAACCAGTTGCTGAGCGAGCGGATCGAGCTGTCGTCGCGGCAGTTGCTGCGGGACCTGCGGCGGCGGGCGGTGATGGACATGCGGGTCGACGGCGTCGCTGCCCGGTAAGCCCGTGCTCCCACCACTTCGCGACGTGGATAGTCCACAAGCGAAGCTGCCGCCGCTGCGCGACGTCATCGCGAAGCACGGGCTCGATGCGCGCAAGTCGCTCGGGCAGCATTTCCTGCTGGATCCCGGGCTGACCTTCCGGATCGCGCGTCTGCCGGGCTCGCTCGACGGGCGCGACGTGGTCGAAGTGGGGCCGGGTCCCGGCGGCTTGACCCGGTCGCTGTTGGAGGCCGGGGCGGCGCGGGTGCTGGCCGTCGAGCTGGACCGGCGGGCGATCGCGGCGTTGGACGAGTTGGCGGCGGTTTATCCGGGCCGGTTGGAAATCCTGGAAGCGGACGCGGTAACGCTGGACCTGGCGGCGATGAGCCGGGCGCCGCGGCAGCTGGCGGCGAACCTGCCCTACAACGTGGCGACGCCGTTGCTGGTGGGGTGGTTGCGGCAGGCCGACCTGTGGGAGCGGATGACGCTCATGTTCCAGCTCGAGGTGGCGGAGCGGATCTGCGCGGCGCCCAACACGAGCGGGTTCGGGCGGTTGAGCGTGCTGGCCCAATGGTGCTGCGCGGTCGCGATGCTGATGCGGCTGCCGCCGGCCGCGTTCACGCCGCCGCCGAAAGTTTGGTCGGCGGTGGTGGGGCTGACGCCGAACGCGGCACAGCCGCCGGAGGATCTGTTCAAGACGATGGAGCGGCTGACGGCGGCGGCGTTCGGGCAGCGGCGGAAGATGTTGCGGGGAAGCCTCAAGCCGTTGGGCGGCGAGGCGCTGCTGGAGCGGGCGGAGATCGCACCGGAGCGCCGGGCGGAGACGCTGACGATCCCGGAGTGGGATCGGTTGGTGCGGCTGCTCTAGCGGCGAGATGGCGGAATGCGCTGCGGTCCTCCGCCCTACCTGCTGGCGATCAGGAAGAGGCGGGGGAACGGCAGCAGGACGGTGCCATCGGGGTTGGGCGGGTAGGCTTCGGCAATGGCGGCGCGGTAGCGGGTGAGGAAGTCGGCCTTGCCGGGCTCGTCGAGGGCGGCGAGGTAGGGGCGGAGGCCACTGCCGCGGAACCATTCGACGATGGCGTCGGGGTTCTCGAGGACGTGGAAATAGGTGGTGCGCCAGATGTCGACCGCGCTGCAAAGGGGCTTCAGGGCGGCGTAGTAGGCGGTGGGGGTCTCCATGGTGCCGCGTTGACCCTCGGCGCGACGCATGAGGTCCGGGCCGGCGACGTCGCGCATGGCGCGGTAGGCGGGCTCATCGAGGTTGTCGGGCATCTGGATGGCCAGGGTGCCTCTCGGAGTGAGGCGGTGCAGGAGGCTCGGCAGCAGGGTGGTGTGGTCCGGGAGCCATTGCAGGACGGCGTTGGAGAGGATGAGGTCGGCGGTGCCCTGCCAGGTGGCGAGGTCGGCGATGTCGAAGGGGATGTCGGGGAGGCGCTGGCGGGCGGCCGCGATCATGGCCGGGTCGCTGTCGAGGCCGGTGATGGCGGCGTCGGGGTAGCGGGCGCGGAGGAGTTCGGTGGAGTTGCCGGGGCCACAGCCTAGATCGATGGCGGTGTTCGGCGTGGCTTGGACGGCGGCGAGGAGGTCGCGGACGGGGCGGGTGCGGTCGGACTCGAACTTCGAGTATTGGGCAGGGGACCAGGTCATAGCGCTAGTGTGACATGAGGAGGGCTCGTTACTCCACCCTCGCCTATCCTCTCCCGCAAAGCGGGAGAGGACTCTAGGACGCGAGTTAGAAGAGCTGGCGGAAGATGACGAAGAGGCTGCCGGCGATGGCCATGGCGGCGGGGAGGGTCATGACCCAGGCCAGCGCCATGTTGCGGATGGTGCTCCACTGCAGGCCGGAGCCGTTGGCGGCCATGGTGCCTGCCACGCCACTGGACAGCACATGGGTGGTCGAGACCGGGAGGCCGTAGGCGTCGGCCAGGCCGATCGTGGCAGCGGCGACGATCTCGGCCGATGCGCCCTGGGCGTAGGTCAGGTGCGTCTTGCCGATCTTCTCGCCGACGGTGACGACGATGCGCTTCCAGCCGACCATGGTGCCGAGGCCCAAGGCCAGGGCGACGCAGGCTTTGACCCAGGTGGGGATGTAGCGCGTGCCGCTGTCGAAGGAGGAGCGGAGGGATTTCAGCTTGGTCATGTCGTCGTCGGAAAAGCCTTCGGGCTTGGCGCCCATGACGCGGACGGCGTCGGAGGCGAGGTACATGTCGTTGCGGACGTTGGAGGTGGCCTGGGCCGGGATGGCCTTGATGGCGCCGTAGCTCTTGACCTGCTTGGCGATGTCGTCGGTGAGCGCCGACAGGGCGGCGTAGACCTGGGGCTTGTTGACGTCCTTGCTCTTGAGGGCTTCGCCGACCGTGTTGCGGGCATCGGCCGCGCTCGGGGCGGGCGCATTGCCATCATGGGCGTGCAGCACGGCAGCGCCCTCGGTGGTGGCCTGCATGAAGGCGGGGGTGGTGGACTCCGGCAGGGCGCGGTTGAGGGCGTAGGCGGTGGGCGCGGCGCCGATGAGGATCAGCATAATAAGGCCCATGCCCTTCTGGCCGTCATTGCTGCCGTGGAAGAACGACACGCCGGTGCAGGTGGCGATCAGCAGGCCGCGGATGGCGGGCGGGGGCGGCTTGTTGCCCTCGGGAGCGGCGTAGAGCTTCGGCGACTTGATGAACACCTTCATCGCCAGCAGGAGCAGGGCGGAAAGCGCGAAGCCGATCAACGGGCTGAACAGCAGTGCCTTGAGCACGCCGATGGCTTGGTTCCAGTCGACGCCGGAGGTGGCCTGGCCGGCAGGCGCCATCCACTGGTTGGCGAGGCCGACGCCCATGATCGAGCCGATCAGCGCGTGCGACGAGGAGTTGGGCAGGCCGAACGCCCAGGTGCCGAGGTTCCAGATCACGGCGGCGATCAGGAGGGCGAAGATCATCGCATAGCCGGCGCTGCTGCCGGCCTGGAGGATCAACTCGACGGGCAAGAGGTTGACGACGGTGAAGGCGACGGCGCCGCTGGAGGTGAGCACGCCCAGGAAGTTCCAGCAGCCGGACCAGACCACGGCGGCCATGGGCGGCAGGGCGTGGGTGTAAATCACGGTGGCGACCGCGTTGGCGGTGTCGTGGAAGCCGTTGACGAACTCGAAGCCGAGGGCGATCAACAGCGCCAGACCGAGCATGATGATCGCGCCGGTGGCGATGGTGTTCTCGCCAGCGCCGTGAACGTCGCTCATGATGCTGAAGGCGGCGTAGGCCAGCCCGGCGGCGAGGACAACGATGAAGCCAATGGCTCCGGCTTTGTGCGGCTTTTTGTCGAGGTGCGGACGGGAGTCCGGCACGGCGGTATCGTTACGAGGGTCGAGTGTTGCGCCGGACATGGGTCACCTCTGGTCAGAGTTGAGGGTCCATAGTCCGTTCACAGGGCGGGCTTCTATGTCGAATCCGTGACAATTGCGACGGGTTCCGCCGATCAGGCGGGTTTAGCAGCGGCCAGGTCGGCCATCCAGCCGGCGGCGGTGAGCGGGAAAGCGGCGACGCTGGTGCGGATGGCGACCTGGTACGACGGCTGGAAGAGCGGGATGAGTGTAGCTTGCTCGACCATGGCGGATTGAAAGTCGGTCCACAGGGCGGCGGCGCGGGCCGGGTCGGGGGCCGCGGCCGCATCGGCGATGAGGGGCGGGATCGCGTTGGGGGCGGTCCAGCCGAGACGCTTGCCGACCCGGTCGACGGTGGCCTCGGCCCAGACGCGATTTTCGATCACCGGCGGATGCCAGAAGGCGAGCACGGCCTGCAGCTTTCCAGCGAGGTAGTCGGCGCGGAGATTGGCCGGGTTCTTCATGTCGAGCGCCAGCTTGATCCCGACCCGGCCCAGATCGGTCTGCAGCTTGCGCGCCAGCGAGTGGTAGGTGATGCCGGCGATGGCGTCATCGCCATAGGAAAGCTTGATCTCGATGCCGTCGCCGAACCCGGCCTCGCGCAGCAGCGTGCGGGCGCGGTCGACATCCTGGCGATAGCCGATGCGGGCAGCGGTGCCTTCGATCGAGCCCGGGACGCCGACGGGCAGGAAGTGGGCCGGCCGGGTGGCGCTGCCGCCGAGCAGACGACCGAGCAGGTCCTCGTAGTCGATGGCGGCGCCCACGGCCTGGCGGACCGGCGTGGCGGCGAGCGGCTTGCTGACGGCCGGGTTCGCGGTGAGCGCTAGATAGACGAAGTCGAGGCTGCGGACGCTCTCGACGCGGATATTGCGGTCGGCCTGCAGGGCGGCGATCTGCTCGGGGATGAGGTTGAAGGCAACGTCGATGTCGCCTTTCTGGATCGCGCGGAGCTGGGCGGCAGGATAGGGCATGTTGGCGATGGTGACCCGGCGGAAGCCGGCTGGGTCGCGCCACGGATGAGGATTGGCGGCGAGCTGGATGGACTGACGGCGGGTCCAGCCGGTGAGCACGTAGGCGCCGGAGCCGGCGGAGTGCTGGTTGAGCCACTCCACGGCGTTGGATTTCTGCGCCTCGACCACGGCGCGCTCGAGGATGGCGTATTGCGGCGAGGCCAGCGTGGACAGGAACGCCTCGTCGGGGCGATGCAGCTCGATGTCGATCGTGCCGAGGCCGGAGACGGCAATGGCCGCGATGTTGGTGACGAACTGGCCGGCGCCGTCATTGGCGCCGCAGGCGCGGTCCAGGCTGAAGCGGCAATCCTCAGGGGTCAGCTTGGCGCCGGAGGCGAAGGTGGCGGCCGGGTCGAGCGTGAAGCGCCAGGCGGCGGCGTTGGGCAGGCGCTCCCATCTCGTGGCCAGGCGGGGGATGACGGCGTCGTAATGGCCAGGCGCCATGGTGACGAGTGTGTCGTAGCAGGCTTCAAGCGTGAGCGGGCTGGTGTAGCTGGCCAGGCGGGCGGGGTCGAACGTGATGGTATCGGCGGTGTCTAGGCCGATGATGAGGGTCTCGCGGCGGGTTTGGGAACGCGCTCTGCCGGGCAGCGTGGCCGCGGCGGCGGCGATGACGAGCTGTCGGCGCGAGATGGACAGGGGTTTGCCTCCGCAGGTTGTGGCGACAGTAGAGGGGGAGCGTCGGTTTCGCTAGAACGGGCGCGCTACCGCTTGGACGTAGAGCGCGCAGCTACCGCCGCGACGTAGAGCGCGCAGCTACCGCCGCGACGTAAAGCGCGCTAGAAGGCAGCCATGTTCGACATCGCATGGACCGAGATCGGTTTGATCGGGATCGTGGCGCTGATCGTCATCGGGCCGAAGGATTTGCCCGTGGCGATCAAAGCCGTGTCGCAAATGGTCAAGAAGGCCCGCAAGATGGCGGGCGAGTTCCAGACCCATGTCGACGAGATGATGCGCGACGCGGACATGAGCGACGTGCGCGACACGTTCAACGACATTCGGCGGATGGACATCAAGGGCAAGATCCTAAGCGCGGTGGATGGCGACGGGACGATCCGCAAGACCATCGCCGATCCGGGGACCACCTTCTCGCCGCCACCGCCGCCGGTGCCGGTGCATGACGTCGCTCCGGCCGTTGCCGCCGACAGCGTGCATGACACGGCGCTCGGCGTGGTGTCGGGCAATGTCGGCGATGCGCCGCTGCCGGAATACTCCATTGCGGCCCTGCCCCCTGCCCCGACCGGCCCGGCGCCGGCCTTCGTGCCGCCGCATTATGCGCCACGGGCCGAGCCGCTGGTCCGCGTGCCGCCCGCCTTCATCCCTCCAGCTTTCGCCCCGACCGATCACGCCTGACGGCGCGACCGGCCCCTCCGATTGGTAGTGAACACCCTGGCCGACGCAAAAGACGACCCGATCGACGACAAGCCGATGCCGTTGCTGGAGCACCTGATCGAGCTGCGGCGGCGGCTGCTGTGGTCGGCGGTGGCGTTCGCGCTGTGTTTCGGGCTTTGCTACTACTTCAGCCGGGACATCTACTCGTTCCTGGTGCAGCCGCTGGCGCACATCTTGGAGCAGCGCGGGGGCAACCGGCGCATGATCTACACGCAGCTCTACGAGGCGTTCTTCACCTACTTGCGGGTGGCGTTCTTCGGGGCGGCGTTCATCTCGTTCCCGGTAGTGGCGAGCCAAGTCTATTTGTTCGTGGCGCCCGGGCTGTATCGGAGCGAGAAGCGGGCCATCGTGCCGTTCCTGGTGGCGACGCCGGTGCTGTTCGTGGCCGGTGCGGCACTGGCGTACTACTTCATCTTTCCGGCGGCATGGTCGTTCTTCCTGAGCTTCGAGACGCCGACGGGAGCCGGGGGGCTGCCGATCGAGCTGGAGGCCAAGGTCTCGGAATATCTGAGCCTGGTGATGAAGCTGATCTTCGCGTTCGGGATCGCGTTCCAGCTGCCGGTGTTGCTGAGCTTGTTGGCCAAGGTCGGGATCGTCAGCTCGGCCGGGCTGAAGAAGTATCGGCGCTATGCGTATGTCGGCATGTTCATCGTGGCGGCGATTATCACGCCGCCCGACGTGATCACGCAGACCGGGTTGGCGGTGCCGCTGATCATCCTCTACGAAATCTCCATTCAGTGCGCCCGCGTGCTGGAGCCCAAGCCGGTCGAGATCTGAGCCATGCATGACATTCGGGCGATCCGGACCGACCCGGCGGCCTTCGATCGGGATCTGGCGCGGCGGGGCCTGCCGGGCCGGGCCGAAGCGATCCTGACGCTGGACACCGAGCGGCGGGCGGCACTGACCACGATGCAAGAGGGGCAGGCGCAGCGGAACGCGCTGTCCAAACAGATCGGGCAGGCCAAGCGGACCGGCGCGGACACGGCGGCGCTGGAAGCCGAGGCCACGGCACTGCGGGAGCGGATGGGCGCGCTGGAGACCGATGCGGCGCGGCACGAGGCAAGCATAAAGGTGATGCTCGACGTACTGCCCAATCGGCTCGACCCGGCGGTTCCGGACGGGGCGGACGAGAGCGGCAATGTGGTCGTCAAGCAGGTGGGCGAGCCGCGGCACCTGGGGGATGCGAAGGAGCATTTCGAGCTCGGCGAGGCGCTCGGGATGATGGAGTTCGAGGCTGCAGCGCGGATGTCGGGCAGCCGGTTCACCATCTTGCGCGGTAAGCTGGCGCGCATGGAACGGGCGCTTGGGCAGTTCATGCTCGACCTGCACACCGGCGCGCATGGGTATACCGAGATGCAGGTGCCGCTGCTGGTCAACGACGACGCGGCGTATGGCACAGACAAGCTGCCGAAGTTCGCCGATGACCTATTCAAGACAACCGACGGCCGCTGGTTGATCCCGACCAGCGAGGTGCCGCTGACCAGCATGGTGATGGGGCAGATCGTCTCAGAGGCCGAGTTGCCGATGCGCATGACGGCACTGTCGGAGTGCTTCCGCAGCGAGGCCGGGTCGGCGGGGCGGGACACCAGGGGGATGCTGCGGCAGCATCAGTTCCGCAAGGTGGAGCTGGTGAGCATCACGGCGTCGGAGCGCTCGGAGGAGGAGCACGAGCGCATGACGATGTGCGCCGAGGCGGTGCTGGAGAAACTCGGTCTGGCATATCGGCGGATGCTGTTATGTGCGGGAGACACCGGGTTCGGAGCGGCCAAGACGTTCGATCTAGAGGTCTGGTTGCCCGGCCAGAAGGCGTGGCGCGAGATCAGCTCGTGTTCCAACACGCGGGACTTCCAGGCGCGGCGGATGAACGCGCGGATGCGCGGGGCGGATGGCAAGGTGGTGGGGCCGGTGCACACGCTGAACGGCTCTGGCGTGGCGCTGGGACGGTGCCTGATTGCGGTGATGGAGAGCTACCAGCAGCAGGGCGGCGCGATCGCAGTGCCGGACGCGCTGGTGGGCTACATGGGCGGCGTCGGGATCATCGAGTAATGAAACATTTCAAGGGTTAACTGCTGATTCATTGGGCCGGGCTTTGTTGAGGGTCGTCACGCCCGAAGGACGGATACGCCCGACGGTCGGGCTAGTCCCAAATTCGACATCTTCCCGTTGCTTGCCAGCCAGATGTTCGCGACACCGATCGCGGCGATCACGATGGTCGGACGGGACATGCCGTGGATCAAGGGGGTCGGCGTTGGGCGACGCCTGGAGCCGGGTCAGCCTGCGGGCGATGCTGTCGGCGGAGCGAATCATCCGGAAACGGCTGGATCGGGACGACGTGGTCACGCGGTTGGACGAGGAGACTTTCGCCGTCTGGTTCAACAACGGCAACCGGCTCCAGAACGACGAGGCGCTTGCGATCATCAAGCGCGATCTGCGGGTGCGGTTGCTGACCGAGTTCGGCGACGAGTTGCGACGTTATCTCCAGGCGCCCGTCAGCCAGGAGGACGAGACGCTGGTGGCCGAACCGATCGTGAGCGGGTGATGGGTGGTGACTTACTCGGGGCTCATGGGGTGAGCCAGACGGGTTCCTTGAGGCGGGCGAGGAAAGCAGTGTGTCGCTCCAGGGTCGCCGGGTCGAGGTTGATGAGGATGGGGGTGCGGTCGGAGATGGGTCGATAGGAGACGGCCGACATGGCGCCGCCGGCTTGATCTAGCAGAATGAGCGCGGATTGGCGGCCGCCGGTGAGTTCGACGTAGACGTCGGACAGCAGGCGGCAGTCGAGCAGCGCGTTGTGGCTGGTGCGCTCGGACAGGTCGATGTCGTAGCGGCGGCACAGGCTGTCGAGGCTGTTGGGCAGGCCGGGAAACCGGGCCTTGGCGAGCTCCAATGTGTCGATCATGCGCGACAGGTCGAGCGGGGCGCGGTCGGCGCGGCGGAGCTCGGCGTTGAGGAAGCCGAAATCGAATGGCGCGTTGTGCGCGATCAGCGGCGAGTCCTCGATGAAGGCGAGGAAATCGTCGACCATCTCGGCGAAGCGGGGTTTGCCCTGGAGCTGATGGCGGCGGATGCCGTGGACGCGGGTGGCTTCCTCGGGGATGTCGCGCTCGGGGTCGATGAGGGTGTGGTAGGTGTTGCCGGTGGGGAGGTCGCGGTGCAGCTCGATGCAGGCGATCTCGATGACGCGGTCGCCGGTGGCCGGGTCAAGGCCGGTGGTCTCGGTGTCGAAGATGACGGACCGGCTCATACGGTTACCGGCTCGGGCGCTGGGGTCGTGCCGAGGTAGCGGTCCATGACTTCCTGCGGAGGGCCGTCGTCTACGATGCGGCCGTGGTCCATGCGGATGACGCGGGTGCTCCAGTTGAGGATCACGCCGGGGGAATGTGAGGAGAGGACGAGGATCTCGGCCTGGTTGACGACGCTTTCCAGGCGGATCGTGGCCTTTTCCATGAAGGCGGCGTCGCCGGCGAGGAACCACTCGTCCATGAGGAGGACTTCGGGGCGGATGGCTGTGGCTAGGGCGAAGCCGAGGCGGACGGTCATGCCGGCGCTGTAAAAGCGCATGGGGAGATCGAGAAACTCGCCGAGTTCGGCGAAGTCTTCGACGTCGCTCTCGAGTCGGTCGATCTCCGAGCGGGGAAAGCCGTTGTAGAGGCCGCGCAGGACGATGTTTTCGCGGCCGGTCAGCTCGGAGTTCATGCCGAGGTTGGGATCGAGCAGGGCCCCGATGCGGCCCTCGATCTCGATGCGGCCCTGAACCGGCTCGTAGATGCCGGCCAGGGTGCGGAGCAGCGTCGTCTTGCCGGCGCCGTTGCCGCCGATGAGGCCGAGGCGGTCGCCGCTGCGCAGGTCGAGCGAGATGTCGCGCAAGGCGTTGACGACTACGCGGGATTTGTCGTCCTGCTGCAGACGTCCGCTGGCGCGTGCGAAGACGTGCTTCTTTAGGCTGCGGCTGTTGCCGTGATAGATCGGGAAATCGACCGAAAGGCCGCGGACGTTGAGGCTGGCCACCAGCTAGACCCAGAAGGCCAGGCGGGCGCGGGTGCGGGTGAAGAGCAGCCAGGCCAGGCCGATCAAGACGGCGCTGTAGGCCAGGGCGGAGGCCCAGACGTGCAGGGTGACGTACTGGCCGAGCATGGGGCCGCGAACGATCTCCAATAGCGTGTAGAACGGGTTGAGCCAGAGCAGCTCGAGCGCGGTGCCCTTGAGCAGTTCGGGCTTCCAGATAATCGGGCTGACGAAGAAGGCGATCTGGATGACGCTGGCGACGATGGGCGGGATGTCGCGGAAGCGGGCGCCGATCGGACCGAGCAGGAAGCAGACGGCCAGCCCGTCGATCACCCAGAGCAGCAGCCCCGGGATGGCGGTCAGGGCGCGCAGACCGGGCCAATTGTCGAACCAGGCATACACGGCAACGATGACGACGACGTTGTGTGCCAGGATGATGACGTTGCGCACGACGACCCGCATCGGGTGCAGCGTGAACGGCATGCGCATCGAGCGGATGGTGCTCTCGGCGGAGGTGAAGCACGTGCAAGCTTCGCCGATGACGGTGGAGAGCACGCCCCAGAGTACGAGCGACAGCGCCAGGAACGGCAGGTAGTCGTGTAACTCCATGTTAAACAATCGGGAATACAATACGCCCAGGGCGACGACCATGACGGCCGTCGAGAGGGTGAGCCAGAAAGGGCCCAGCATGGAGCCGCGGTATCGGAGGCGGATGTCGAACCAGCCGAGCGTGAGGGCCAGGCGCCAGAGGCGGCAGGCTTCGACGATGTCGGCGAGGGCGAGGCGCTGGCGTTCGGTGTGGCCGAGTCCGGATTGGAGGACGAGCGTCCGCGGCACGGCACTACTCGCCATCCGGGGGAGTTCGGTCTGACTGACACTCATGCGCTGCCCCTATCCGATCGGGGCGGGCGACACAACGTTTCGGGGGTCCTTGGAGCGCGGGCGGCGTTTGATCTCGGCGGCGTGAAGAAAAGGTTTGTGCGGATTCGGGCGGTAGGTTAGGGGTTTATGGTCAGCTTCTACAGTTCGAGTTGAGCGATGGCCGTTAAGGTCGTCTTAACTGCCTCCCGTCAAAAGGCGGCACCTTCACGGAGGCCATTCTTGCGCCGTAGCACTGCAGCACAACTCCTCGGGACCGCCGGCGCGATCGCATTGCTCGCGGGGTGTGCCAGCAAGCCGCAGATCTCGGCGCAGCAGGAATCGACTCGGTACCTGGCCCGGGCGGGGCAGCGCAGCTATTCGCCACCGGGTCCGTCCAGCGATCCGTGGGGGCCCTACATCCGCGAGGCGTCCGGCAAATACGACGTGCCGGAGAAGTGGATTCGCGAAGTGATGCGCCAGGAATCAGGCGGCAGCCTGTATGGGCGCAACGGCCAGTTGGTGACCTCGGGCGCGGGCGCGATGGGGCTGATGCAGGTCATGCCGGCGACGTACGACGATCTGCGCGGACGGTATCGCGAGTTGGGCGACGATCCCTACGATCCGCACAACAACGTTCTCGCCGGCACAGCTTACCTGCGTGAGATGTATGATATCTATGGCGCGCCAGGCTTCCTGGCGGCGTACAACGCCGGGCCGGGGCGCCTGGACGACTACCTGACCCGCAACCGCACGTTGCCGTTGGAGACCCGGCGGTACGTCGCGTCGATCGGGCCGCGCATCGCCGGACATGAGCCGCAGAAGGCGTCTCCGGGCGCGATGTATGCGATGAACAACATTCCGCTCGATATCCCAGCCGGGCCCCGCTACCCGGACATCGCGCCGCAGAGCTTCGGCACACAGTATGCCAGCGCGGCACCGATCGTGCTGTCGCCGCCGACGAGGTCCTACGCAGCCCCGACTCCGGCGTTCGAAGCGCCGGTCGAGGTGGCCGAAGCGCCGCCGCCGGGCGGGTACATCAAGCTGTCACCGCAGCCCGAGCCCGTCGTGGTGGCCGATGCTGCTCCCTCGCGTCCCTTCATCTCCCTCGCGCCACAGGCGCCAGCCTACGTCGCGCCCGAGCCGGTCGCGATGGCCGAAGCACGGCAGCCGATCCGCTTGAGCCCACCGATGCCGCAGATGATGGCCGAATCGCCGCGCTACGAACCGCGCTTCGAACCGGCGGGCGGCCGTTTCAGCGCGCCCGAGCCGACGCAGGGCCGCTACAATGCACCGACCCGCCAAGCTGCGATGCCGATCCCGGAGCCGCCGGCCCCCCCGCCTTCCGCTCACGATCGCGGCACGCAGTTCGCGCGCCGTGGATCGCAGGGGTCGAGCCGCCCGATCGAGGTAGCCGAAATGCCGGAACCACCGCGCGTGCCGACGCGGTATGCAGCGGCCGAACTGGTGCCAGTCTCGCCGCGGCAGCATGGGTTCAGCTTGATCCCGACCGCCAGCGCGGCCCCCATTCATCGGGGCTCGATGCCGGTGACGTCGACGAGCGGCGCTTGGGCGGTCCAGGTTGGGGCGTTCGCCAACCAGGACTTGGCGCATTCGGCGACCGCGGCGGCGCGCCAGAATGCCCGCGGCGAGCTCGGTGGCGCACAGACCGTGGTCGCCGGCGTAAGGCAGCCCGGCGGCACGCTCTATCGCGCCAGGCTGGGTGGACTGTCCCGCGACGCTGCGGCGCAGGCCTGCGAGAAACTCAGCCGCGCCCGGACGAACTGCATGGTGGTCTCGCCCGACGCCCAGCACTAAAGGGGCAAGAGCCCTTCTTCCGTCGGCGGGAGAAGGGCTCCCGACTCTTAATCGTTGTTCATCACGGCAGACACTCGCAACCTACGGGTGCGCCGCGCGCTAGTCCTCTGTTCGTCAGTTTGCGCCCGCCCTTCCGGGCCGCGCGATGCAACAGCAGGAGCTACAATGAACAAGACGGCCCTTCTTCCGGCGGTATTCGCAGCGATGCTTGGCGTCGCCGGTCTGGCGCACGCGCAGACCACGACGACGACCCCGAATTCGACGCAGTCACCGAGCAGCAATTCCAACGCTCCCGTCGTGAGCGGCACTGGGTCGGCGACCAACAACGCCGTCAACACCGCGCCGGCAAATAATGCTGGCGCCCCCGTCGCTGGTGCGAACAGCTTCACCGAGGGTCAGGCTCGCGACCGTATCCAGGAGAAGGGTTACACGCAGGTGAACGCACTCTCGCTGGACAGCAAGGGCGTTTGGCGCGGTAAGGCCATGAAGAACGGCCAGTCGGTCGACGTGTCGATGGATTACCAGGGCAACGTCGTTCCGCAATAACCCGTATAAATCAGTTAGGAGCACGCCATGAGCGTTGTCATCACTCGCCTCTTCGACACCTACGAACATGCTACTCAGGCCGTGCGCGAGCTTGAGTCGGGCGGCGTTCCGCACAGTGACATCAGCATCGTCGCCAACAACCAGGGCGGCGACATCCCCGCCAGCAGTGGTGACGTGACGGAAGGCGATGCCGGGACCGGCGCGGGAACGGGCGCCAGCATCGGCACCGTTCTGGGTGGCGGCGCCGGGTTGTTGGCTGGTTTGGGCATGCTGGCCATCCCAGGCGTCGGCCCGGTCGTAGCGGCCGGCTGGCTGATCGCGACAGCGGTCGGTGCAGGCGTCGGCGCGGGCGCGGGCGGTCTGCTCGGCTCGCTGGTCGGCGCTGGTGTCGACGAGGAGGACGCGCATGTTTATGCCGAAGGTGTCCGCCGCGGTGGCACGCTGGTGACGGCGCGGGTCGACGAGGGCCAGCGCTCGATGGTCGAAGGGGTGATGGATCGCTCCTCCGGTGTCACGGCGACCACCCGCGGCCAGGATTATCGGGCCGGTGGCTGGGAGAAGTTCGACGAGATGGCGCCGGCTTACAAAGCCGGTGAGATGCCATCGGGCAGCGCCATGCCGTCCCCGATGATCGGCGACGTGCCTCCGGCTTCGGTTGACCCGGCGCTCCGTCCGCGGACGACGCCCGGCGGCCTCTAAGCCCTTTAGAATTCGACCGACCGGGCGGCGCGCCGTGAGGTGCGCCGCCCTTTCGTCGTCTGGCGTTAACGCGACGTAGGGCCATGTCCTACAGATCGATCGAGGGTCCGGCATGGATGGTAGTTTCGGCGGAGCCTACCCGGCCACGGCCTACATCAATCGCATTGGGACGGCCGTGCCGGCGCATGACGTGCACCAAGCGTTCCTTGGCTTCGCGGAAAGCCTGTTGCCCGAGCGGACGCGCCGGGTTTTCACCCGGATGGCGGACCGGGCCGGGATCGAACACCGGTTTTCGTGCCTGTGCCCCGGGGCAGACGGGTCGTTCTCGCTCGACGATGCCGGTTTTTACACGCGCGGTGCATTTCCAAGCACGGGCGCACGGATGCGGGCTTATGAGGCGGGCGCGACCGGGTTGGCGATGCAGGCGATCGACCGGCTCGAGCTCGGGACACCGGCGATCACCCATCTGATCGTGGCGAGCTGCACCGGCTTCACTGCGCCAGGGCTGGATCAGCTCGTGGCGGAACGGCTGGGGCTAGCGGACACGCTCGAGCGGACGATGATCGGGTTCATGGGATGTTACGCGGCGGTGCCGGCGCTGCGAGCGGCACGACACATCGTGCGGTCCGAGCCGGAAGCGCGGGTGTTGGTGCTGAACCTCGAGCTGTGCACGCTACACCTGCAGGAGACCAGTGACCTGGAGACGGTGCTGTCGTTCATGCTGTTCGGAGATGGCGCGACGGCATGCCTGGTGACGGCGGAGCCAGCGGGTATCGCGCTGGACAGCTTCCGGGCGCAGCGTCTGCCGGGGACGCAGGAACTGATAACCTGGCGCATCGGTGACCAGGGTTTCGACATGCATCTGTCCGGGCAAGTGCCGCCGACCATCGCGACAGCATTGCGGGCCGAGCGCGCCCGCAACGAGGAGGGATGGTTAGGCGAGACGGCCGGGCTGCATTGGGCGGTGCATGCCGGGGGGCGAACCGTGCTCGACGCGGTCGAGCAAGGGATCGGGCTCGGGCCGGACGCGCTGTCGCATTCGCGGGACGTGCTGCGGGAGATCGGCAACGTGTCCTCGGCGACGCTGCCGCACGTGCTAGCGCGACTGCTGAATTCGGAAGCGAAAGGGCCCGGCATGGCGATGGCATTCGGGCCGGGGCTGAGCGCGGAGACATTTCGGTTCCGGCTGGTGTGATGGATTTCCGCACGCGGAGCCCAGCCAGCGAGTGGATGGACGCGCCGGGGATCGATCAAGCCGATCTGGCGCGATGCCTCGACGATCTGGCGACGGTGAACAGCGTGACACTAGCGCGGCCGCCGACGGTCGGCTTCGTGCGGCGCGCTGCACGGGGGCGGGCCGAGTTGTCGGTGCTGGACGTCGGCTACGGGCAAGGCGACATGCTGCGGCGGCTCGCGCGCTGGGGGCGCCGGCGCGGTATCCGGCTGCGGCTCGAGGGCGTGGATCTGAGCCCGGCGAGCAAGGCGGCGGCGGAGGCAGCCACGCCGCGCTGGATGCGGATCGACTACCGGACCGGCGACGTGTTCGACGAGCCGCCGGGCAGCGTCGACGTGATCGTTAGCTCTTTGTTCACGCATCACCTGCATGATGCAGACGTGGTGCGGTTCCTACGCTGGATGGAGGTCACGGCCCGGGTGGGGTGGTTCGTCAACGATCTACATCGGCATCCCCTCGCCTATTACGGGTTTGGGGCGCTGGCAGGAATCGCGGGTTGGCACCCGATGGTGCGGCACGATGGGCCGGTGAGCGTCGCGCGGAGCTTTCGGCGGCGTGATTGGGCGAGGCTGTTGGGCGAGGCCCGGCTGGAAGCGCGAGTGCGGTGGCACGTGCCGTTCCGCTACTGCGTCGGACGGCTGAAATGAACGTGTTGATCGCGGGCGGTGGTGTCGCGGGCGCGGCGGCGGCCTGCCTGCTGGGGCCGGCGGCGACGCTGGTCGAGAAAGAGGCGGGCGCGCACGACAAGATCTGCGGCGAGTTCCTGAGCGTCGAAGCGGCGGAGTACCTGCGGCGATTGGGTGTCGACCCGGTGGCGCTGGGAGCGGTCCCGGTGGACCGGGTGCGGCTGGTGCATGGGGCGATGATGGCCGAAGCCACGTTGCCGTTCGCGGCGCTGGGACTGTCGCGGCGAGTGTTGGATGCGGCTTTGCTGGAGCGGGCGGAGGCGCTTGGGGCGCAGGTGGTGCGAGGGCGCACGGTGCGGCTGGAGGGCGGCGTTCCGGTGGTGGCCGGGCTGGGGCGATTCGCGGAACACACGCTGTTCCTGGCGACGGGAAAGCACGATCTACGCGGCGTGCGGCGGGAGCTGACGCGAGCGCCGGAGGATCTGGTCGGGCTGAAGATGTATCTCCGGCTGGCGCCGGCGCAGGCGGCGGCGCTACGCGGGGCGGTCGAAGTCATCCTGTTCGATGGCGGCTATGGCGGCTTGCAGGCGGTGGAAGGAGACGGGGTCAATCTGTGCCTGCTGATCGACCGTGACGCGTTCGTGGCGTGCGGCGAGAACTGGGCTGGAGTGCAGTCGATGCTGGAGGGGCAGTCGGCGCATTTGAAAGTGAGGCTGGCCGGGGCGGCGGCGTTGTTGGCGCGCCCGCTGGCGATCTTCCGAGTGCCGTATGGGTTCGTGCATCAAGGGTCGGAGGGGCCGTTCCGGCTGGGGGACCAGATGGCGGTAATCCCGTCATTCTCCGGCGATGGCGTGTCGATGGCGTTGCACGGTGCATTCCGCGCGGTGGCCGGGCTGTCCGGGGGGGCGGAGGCGTATCACCGGCGCGTGCGGGCGGACGTCTCGGGGCAGGTCGGCCGCGCATGGGCGATCTATCGTGCGGGGCGGACGATGCCGGGGGCGATGACCCGTGGGGCGCGGCTATGGCCGGGCGCGATGCGCTGGGCGGCCCGCCTGACGCGGGTGCCGCATTTGGCTTAGAGCGGTGAGCCGTCCAGGCGGATCACGGCGCCGAACGGAATGCTGCGTGTCAGCGCCTCGGTGAGTTTTAGGCCGGTGGCGATGTGGAGGAGGCACTGGATCGGCGTCGCGTGAGTGATGACGAGGGTCGTGTCCTCGGAGCTGGCGAGGCGGGTCCAGGCGTGACGGAGGCGGCGGACCAGGGCGGCGGCGCTCTCGCCGCCCCCGGGGGCGGTCTGGACCGGGTCGGCTTCCCACGCAATGGTTTCAGTGCGGGGGAGAGCGGACCAGGGTTGGCCTTCCCAGCTGCCGTAATCCTGGTCGGTGAGGCGGTCGTCGGCATGTAACGGGGCGCCGGTGCGGGCCGCCACGGCGCGGGCCACGTCGAGGGCGCGGATCAGGGGTGAGCTGATGATGCGGTCGATCCGCTCGGTGTAGCCGGGGCGATCGAGCGCGGCGAGCAGCCGTTCGGCGCCGAGATCGGCGGGTTCGGCCAGCGGCGCATCGGTGCGACCGTGACAGATGCGGGCGCCGAGGAGCGCGCGCGGATGGCGGGCGACGATGATCAGGCCGCGCGGCATCTATCGACCGAAGAGGCGGGCGAACAGGCCGGGCGTGGCGGTTGTTTTCTGGACGTGGGAGACGTGCGGCGTGCGCGCCGGGTTGCGGAGCGCGCTGCTGATGGAGTGCCGCGCCAGGTCGGCGGCGGCGATCCGCTCGCGCTGGAAGGTGATGATGCGGCGCTGGTCCTCGTCCATGCCGCCGAGCCCGGCGGCGAGAGCATCGGCCTCGGCGAAGGCACCGGCGCGGCGCAGGATGTCGATGCGGCGCAGCGGATCACCAGGCCAGTCGGCGGCAGCCCGGCGGCGCAGCTCGGACGCGTCCTGACCGGCATCCTCGCGCAACCAGGCCGCTTGCAGGATCGCTTCCGCGGCGGCAATGCGGTCGCCCAGCGCAGCAGCGATTAGGGACCAGCGCAGGAAACGGTCCGGTTCAGCCTGAATCTTGGCGTCGGAGACGATGGCCGCGGCCGTGGGCGGGAGCGCGGCCAGGTCGGGCGCGGCTGCGCCGCAGGTGCCGCACAGGGCGATCCAGCGCTTCAGCGTGGAACGGGCGGGCTCGCCGGGTCGGCCGTCCAGGTCGGGGGCGAGCTCGGCGGTCGGCGTGCGGAACGGCGGGCGGCAGGCGGTGCCGCAGACCGCGCAGTGGAGCGCGTGACTCGGGGCCGGCGCCTTCACCGCGATTGCAGTCCGGTGCGGAGACGCTGCATGGCGCGTTCCATGTGCGGGCCGGCTTGGGCGAAGCAGAGGCGGAGATAGCCCTCGCCACCGGGCCCGAAGGCGATGCCGGGCGCGAGCGCGACGCCATGGTCATGGACGAGACGGAGCGCGAGGTCCAGGCTATCGGTCAGGCCGTCGACGGCGATGAAGGCGTAGAACGCGCCGTCGGGCGGGGCTAGGCGGATGCCGTTCAGGCCCTGCAGAACGGCGAGCGCCATCGCCCTCCCCTGGGCGCAGTGGGCGCGGAAGGCGGCGACGAAGCCGCTGTCGGCCAAAGCGGCCAGGGCGCTGGCGTGGGTAAAGGGCGGGCTGCCGCTCTGGGTGACTTCGACAATTTCGGCAATGGCATCGCGGGTGCCGTCGGGGATCACCATCCAGCCGAGGCGCCAACCGGTCATCGCCCAGGCCTTGCTGAAGCAGTTGCAGACGAAGACGCAGTCGTCGGGCGTGGCGATGTCGAGCAGGGAGGGCGCGGCAGACCGATCGTCGTAGATCAGCCGTGAATAGACCTCGTCGGAGATGAGCCAGACGCCGTGATGGCGGCACATATCAAGAAGCGCCGTGAGTTCGGCCAAGCTGGCGGTCCAGCCGGTCGGATTGTTCGGAGAGTTTAGGATGAAGGCGCGGGCGTCGGCGAGCAGGGTGTCGAGGCGGGCGAGGTCGAGGCTGAAGCTGCCGTCGCGCGGGTGATCGAGGTCGAGGTTGGAGAGGGTGGCGCCGCCGAGGCGGGCGGCGTTGGCCGGGTTGGGCCAAGCAGGGCCGTGGAGGACGACGCGGTCACCGGACTTTACAGTTGCGGCGAGGCCGATGTTGACGGCAGTCATGCCGGAGCTGGTGATTTGGATGCGGGTCTGGGGACGGCGTGCTCAAGCAGGTCGGTGACATAGTGCGCCAATGCATGTCGCAAGGCGGGGACGCCGCGGACGGCGGGATACAGCGCGTAGCCGCGCCCAATCGCGTCGATCATGGCTTCCGCGACGGCGGGCGGGAAGCGCTGGTCGTTTTCGCCGAAGCAGAGAAATTCGGTATCGGGGCTGGCGAAGGCGGCTCGGGCGACGGTTATGATCCGGGACGGCTCAAGAGCTGCAATATCCATGGCGGCAGAGTGCCCGCGTGGTGGGTGAGGTGGCAAGTGGCGGGCTCTCGATGTCGGCTTACTTTACACTTTTAGATCGGGCCGTTGGCCGCTCCCCGTTAAAGCATTGTGCTGCAAGAAGAGTTTTGCATGGCACGTGGCATGCATTAGTTGGCCGGCACAGGTAGACGCTGACGGATGATCCCGATGCTAAGCAGGGGCACCAAGGTCAGGCTCCCCCATTGATCTTGGTATAACGACAGTCTTCGATGGAGAGAGAACATGACGCTACGTAATACGCTTCTGGCCGCGGCCGCAGTCATCGGCACGTTGGTCGGCGCCGGTTCGGCCCAGGCCAGCATCATCGCCACGCTGAACAGCATCAGCAATTCGACGAGCCACACTGGCGCGTTCGACTTCAGCTACAGTGCCACGTTGGCGGCTGACGAGCAGATCACCACCGGTTCGTACCTGACCCTGTATGACTGGGGCGCAGCGCTGAACCCGGTTCCGACGTCGGCCACGGGCTACATGAACTCGAACTTCGCGTTCTCGCAGCAGCTGTCTGGCCCGACGCCGGCCCTGACATCGCCGACGGATAGCGCCAGCGTGCTGAACGTCGTCGCGCGATACACCGGCAGCGGCCTTAACGGGACCGCGCTCGGCAACGGCGCGACCGGCAACCTCGGCACGTTTGTGCTGACCTCGCCGTTGGGCGGTAGCAACTCGATGGGCCTACAGGCTTCGTCCGCGCAGCACTACAACCCGGGCAATGCGGCGCTGAACGGCACGTTTGACTCGAACGTGACGACCACCTCGGTCCCGGCCGCGGCGTCGGTTCCCGAGCCGGCGTCGCTCGCCCTGCTGGGTGGCACGTTGGCCCTGGTCGGCGTCGCCCGTCGTCGTCGCAACTCCTAATCGTTACCGGAGGCGTTCGCGCCTCCACCGAGGGAGCGGTCAGGAGGCCGCTCCCTTTTTTTTGCCTAATTCATCGTGCTACTGATGCCTAATCGATTGAGTTCCGGAGACCGCTGAGATGACGACGAGAACATGGAATGGCGCGACCGACGCGTTTTCGAATGGCAATGATTGGTCCCCGGCCGGCATACCGACCAGCGGCGACGTTGCCATCATCAACTCGGGAACCGTCACGGCCACCGGCAACGACCTGACCGGCAACCTGGCGGTTCAGGTCACGTCAGGTGCGGCAACGACCATCCTCGTCCTGGCAGACACGACGAACCAGGCTAGCAGCATGATCTCGACCAGCGCTAACGGCGCGGCCAATCTGACGCTTGGGATCCAAGGCAACGTCCAGAACACAGGCGTGGCCAACTTCCTGGCGAGCGGCTCTGGCAACAACATTATTGGTTTCCTCGATCCGGCGAGCGGGTCGAGCGTGTTGACCAATACCGGCGTACTCGGCTTCGACACGTCGATCTCGCAGATGCGCAATTTCGGCCAGCAGAACAACTCGCTCGTCAACAACGGCGTCTTAGCATTGTATGACTCGACGCCGGGGACCACCAAGCTCGTCTATGACACCGTCCCGGTCAGCGGCACGGGCGTGATCCGGGTTGGGGCTGGCTATACGTTCCAGTCGACGAGCACGATCTCGGGGCAGAACATCTATCTGCAGGCCGCCAACGGCGTCGGCGCCAACGTCGAGTTCGACAACGCGGTCGGCAATACGAGCGTCATTTCGAACTTCACCGCCTCGGACCAGATCATCCTGACAACGCAGCCATTCAACGCGACCGGGATTGCTACGTCCAACGGCAACACCGTGGTGAACTTCTCGAACAACGGCACGATCGTCGGCCTGTTCACTCTGCAGGGCACGTACGCGGCGAACCAGATCAACATCTCCAGCTTCACATCGTCCTCCGGCGCGATTGAGAATTTCATCAAGACGTCGGTTGCGGACACGACCATCACCGGCGCGGTATATCGGTTTTTCGACAAGAACACCGGTACGCATTTCTTCACGTCCGATGCGGGTGAGAAGAACAACGTCGTTGCCAATCTGCCGAATTACGTGGAGGAGACCAACGGCTTCGGTAACGTCGTCCAGACCGACCCGAATTCGCAGGCGGTATTCCGCTTCTTCGATACGAAATACGGCACGCATTTCTTCACTGCGAGCACTACGGAGCGCGATCAGGTCATCGCCACGCGGTCGGACCTGACTTATGAGCCGGGCAGCACCTTCTACGAGAACACGGTCAATATTCCGGGCGACTCCGCCGTATACCGTTTCTTCGACAGCAAGTTTGGTACGCATTTTTACACGGGCGACCAGAACGAGTTCAAGGGGATCACCACGCCGGGAACTTCTACCTATCGCGCCGACCTCACCTATGAGGGCGTTAGCTTCTACGCACCGAAGGGTCAGTTCGCCTAACACGGTCCACCGGGTCGGCGTAATATCCGCCGCCGCTGATTAGCGCGTCGCCTCTCGAGAGGCGGCAGCTCCCGATGGAGTGGCCGCCTCTTTTAGTTACAGAGTTTGATCAGTCGGTCACGCAGCCATTCCAGCAACGGCTCCCATGGCAGCAAGACAGCGCGACGGTCGCGGCCGGCTTCATGACTAGCGGATTGGACAGCAAGTAGCCGGACGCGGTCTGCCGGGTCGTCGGCGATGGCGATCGGGAACTGGCGGTGGGCCGGGATGTCGGACGCGACTACCTCCAGGCCCATTGCAAGCGCCTGGGCGATGCCGAGATTGAAGCCCTCCCATTTGGAAAAGTTCACGTAGAGGTCGGCGGCGACGTAGAGGTCGATCAACTCGCGGTCGCTGACGCTGGCAAACACGGCCAGGCCGGCGGCCTCCATCTCCTCGCGATCGGCAGGCGAGCCCTTGCCGCACAGCACGAATGCGAGGCGGGACGCCAGCACCGGATCGGCGACGGCGACCGCGTCCTTAAGGGCGACGTAATCGCCAATACCCTTGTAGCGCCGTTCCGCTTTGTGGAAGCGGCACACGTTGAGAACGACGATCTTGTCGGCGAGGCCAAGCCGGGCGCGGATGGCGGCGCGGCGGGCAGCGTGCGCGTCGTCCCAGATTGCTAAATGCGAGTTGCCGAGCCCGGCGACCTCGGCCCGATCGAAGTGGATCTCGTCCTTGACGGTGCTGGTATTGGTCAGCACCAAATCCACGAGGCGATAGGAGAACTGCTTCTCGCCGTCGACGATCTCGCGGGCACGCTGGTCCGGAAACCAGGCCGGCGGCGGCTCGCCATGGTCGAAGATGACCCGGCGCGGGGCGTCACTCATGTTCCGGAACATGGCGAAATACGGGATCGTGTGGATGATGACGCAATCGACATCGGCCTGATATGCGAAGCTCTGGGCCTCGACCGGCCCGTCGAGATACACGCGCAGGCAGCCGTCATAGGCAATCTCGTTCGGCTTGAGGGCGCCGCCAACGAACACGGTCCAGCCCTGGGCGGCCAGATAATCGGCGTGCTGCTTGATGACCACGGGGACGCCGTGCCCGGTCGCGTGAACGTCGCTGAGGATCAGCACGCGTGGATTGGGGTCGATGCCGCGGCGGTGGGCGCGCCACGGGCGCGGGGCTCGTGGGATGGCAGGCTGGTATTGGCGCTCAAGGCCGAGATTGGGGCTGTAAAACGGGTCCTGGTCGAACAGCGACTTGTAGGCGAGGCGGACGTGCGAGCACTCGTCACGGAAGCGGGCGAGCTTCTCGGGCGTGTCGTCGAAGCCGCGGGACTTGGATTCATGGTGAATGACGCTGACGTCGCCGAGATAGAGATTGCGATTGCCGCGGCGGATCGCCTCAAGGCAGAGGGCGGTGTCGTTGAAGGCGATCTGCAGGTGCTCGTCGAAGCCGCCGATCGCCTCGAACAGGGCGCGGCGAATGGCGATGCAGGCCCCGGTCAGCGCAGCAGCCTCGCGGGTGACGCCGGCGAGGCCGAGATAGCCGGGGCTGTCGGCGGGCAGGCCGACGAAGCTGTGACCGGCGACGCCGCCGATGCCGAGGACGACGCCGGCATGCTGGATGGTGCGGTCGGGGTAGAGCAGCTTGGGGCCGACGATGCCGATACCCGGCGTGGCGGCCCAGCCGGCCATGGCGTGCAGCCAGCCGGGCTCAACGATCTCGGTGTCGTTGTTGAGGAACAGCAGAACGTCCTGGGTGGCGGTAGCGGCGGCGACGTTGTTGAGGCGGGCGTAGTTGAAGGGGCTAGGGTCGCGGATAACCCGCGTGTTCGGGGTGGTGGCCAGACGCTCGAGAAGAGCCAGCGCGTCGGGTTCGTCGGAGCCGTTGTCGATGATGACGATGTGCAGCTTGTCCAGCGGATAGGCGGTGATGGTGCGGATGGAGTCGATGCAGGCGCCGAGCAGGGCGGCGTGGTTGCGGGTGGGGATGACGATGGCGACACTGAGCTCGGAGAAGCTCGGCGTCGGCGCCGCACGGAGGGGGGTTTCGGGCGTGCCGGCGGGGCGGTGCGAGAGAATGCGAGGAATACGGCCGACCTCGGCGAGATCGAGACTGTCGGTCAAGGTGGTGGCCAGGGTGGCGGCCCATTCGGCGACGGGCAGGGTCGGGGTCGTGAGCTCCGCGGTGCGGACGCCGATGCAGGCGCCGAGATAGGCCATGCGGCGGTTGAGCTCGGAGGCGAAGACCGGCTTGAAGATCGGCGCGCGCCGCTCGGGGCCGGTCGGTGTGTCGGACAGGCGGTCCTCGTCGGCGTAGATCAGTCGCCAGGCCGGGTTGGCGCGGGCCGCATCGGCGAACGCGAACAGGGTCTCGGGACGGAGGCTGACATCGGCCTCGAGGACGATCGTCCAGGGTGCAGTCCCGTGGGTGGCGAGGTCGGCCGGCGCGACGGCGGCCAGTCGCGGATCCGCCGCGAGAAGGGCGTCGTCCGCAGGGGTGAGCGGGGCGTCGCGCAGGATCAGCGCGGTCCAGTTCGGGTAGAGTTGGGCCTGTAGGTCGGCGACAAGCGGGGCCAGTAGCCCGGCGCCGACGACGACGACCTGCAGGGCCGGTAGCTCGGCGGTGGCAATGGCAGTGGCGATGATGGTGCGGTCGGCGGCGGTCAGGGCGTCGTATTGGCCGATCCAGGCGGCATAGGTGTCCTCGTCGACCACGTCGCTGTCGAGCGCCATGATCGGGGCGAGCGCGGTGACGCCGGGTTGGCGGCCGAGGAGGCGAAAGGCCAGGGCGGCCTTGATGCGCTGGCGGGCCTCGTCATCCCTGCCGACGGCCAAGCGCAGCAGCGTGGTCCAGCGCTTCCAGGTCGGCAGGTTCATGTAGGGCGACTGGCTGATGCCGAGCGACTCGAGCTCGGCGACGGCGTGTTGCTCCGCGAGGGCGCCGGTAAAACCGTAGCGGCGCGAGAGCCAGGAGACGTTCTGCGCCTGGACGAGAGCGACATCGGCGAGGAGTAGATCGCGCCTGGCGGCGTCGATCGTGGGTGCGGTGGGTTCCGGTGCAGACATGCTCATCCCAATCTGCAGCCTGAAAACTGCCTAAAATTTGATTGCGGTGGATTGCCGGTTGAGGGCGTGGGGGTCAAGTGCGCGTCACTGTGGTGACAGGGGGCAAATGTCTTTGCAATCTGCCGGCGAATGGATTGGATTGCCGCACGCGGATCGAGACGGAAGGTAACGATGGGTCAGGGTAAGGGCGGTGTCGAGCGGGACGCGCGGCTGCGGGCAGCGCAGACGCTGATGGACGGCAAGCCGATCATGGACAAGGCGCTGCTGCTGCAATGCGCGGACAGGATCGATCGGCTGACGGCGGCGCTGGAGGAGATTGCCGCGCAATCACAGACACGCGGCGGGATCTGGTCGCGCAAGCGGGCCGAGGACGCGCTCGACCCGGACGCCTGATTGTCCGTCCGTCGAACCAGCATGGCTGGAGGTCCGGGCCGGAATCGAACCGGCATTCGAGGATTTGCAGTCCTCTGCATCACCACTCTGCCACCGGACCCCAAGTCAACACGCGGCAGGCGGCTATATCGGCTGCGAGGGGGGCCGGGGTCAAGCGGTGGTGCGCATGCGAAGGGCACGATATAAGGGAGCGCCGAGACACACGCGACCGTGATCGGAGCGGCCACAATTACTGGGCGAGCCATGGACCTGCCGAAACTGGATTTTGCCTCTGCCCGCGATCACATGGTCGACTGCCAGGTCCGGCCGGACAAGGTCGTCGACCCCCGCTTGATCCGCGCCATGCGGACGCTACCGCGGGAGCGCTTCGTGCCGGCGGCGCTGGCCGGGTCGGCGTATATCGATGAGGATGTGCGCCTGATGCATGGCCGAGTGCTGATGGAGCCACGGGTGTTGGCGCGGCTGGTCCAGTTGGCGCGGGTGCGCGCGGGTGAACTGGCGCTGGTGGTGGGCGCCGGAACCGGCTACGGCGCGGCGGTGCTGGCCGAGTGCGGGGCACAGGTGACGGCGCTGGAAGAGGACGAAGCCCTGCTCGCCATCGCGCGCGCCGCATTGCCGGCCGTGGCACCCGGCGTCGTGCTGAAGGCGGGGCGGCTGCAGGACGGGGTTCCGGGCCCCTGGGACCTGATCTTGATCGAAGGCGCGGTGAGCGAGATCCCGGCGGCGATCGCGGCGACGCTGAACCATCAGGGTGGCCGGGTGGTTACGGTGCTGGCCAAGTCGGGCGGACTCGGCAAGGGCGTGCTCGCTGAACCGATTAACCCGGGGGCGCCAGACGTCGTGCTGCGGGCGCAGCCGCATTTCGATTGCGCGACGCCGATGCTGCCAGCCTTCGTGCCGGCACCGGCGTTCCAGTTTTAACGAAGCGTTATGGCTTTGCGTGCATCATCTAACTGTGTCGCGCCGATCGGCCGGCATGAACGGGACTGCAGAATGCGGAACAGTGTGATTGCGGCCTGCGCTTTGGTGGTTACAGCCGGAGCGTTGCTGACGAATGAAGCGGCCGCGCAACCGCGCACGCTGCAGGACGCGCTGGCGGCGGCGTATTCTAATAATCCGACGCTGCAGGCGGCTCGCGCTCTGTTGCGCTCGACCGATGAAAGTGTGCCGCAGGCATTGGCGGGCTGGCGCCCGACCGTGGTGTTGTCGACATCGGCCGGCTATGCGGACGGGTCGTATCAAACCACGTCCATCGGCGGGCGACAGAAGATCCGCAACAACCGCGATACGTTCACTGGCCAAGCGACGGTGACGCAGCCGCTCTACCGTGGCGGCGCGACCCAAGCCGGGACTCGGCAAGCGGATAACCGTGTTTTCGCGCAACGCGCGCGACTCCTGGCGACCGAGCAGCAATTGTTCTCGGACACCGCCAACGCCTATGTCAGCGTGATCCAGCAGCAGCAGGTCCTGCAGCTTAACATCAACAACGAGCAGGTGCTGGCGCGGCAGTTGCAGGCGACGCAGGACCGGTTCCGCGTCGGCGAGATTACCCGGACGGACGTCGCCCAGGCCGAGGCCGCGCTCGCTGGCGCGCGGGCGACCCGGGAGACGTCGCAGGGCAATCTACAAACGGCGCGCGGCAACTATCGCCGATACGTTGGCGAATTGCCGGACCAGTTGATCGAGCCGCAGCCGATCAAGCAGCCGGTGCACAGCCAGCAGGAGGCGGTGCAGCTGGCGTCCAACAACAACCCCAACGTGATTGCGGCGCTGTTCGACGACGCGGCCTCGCGCGACAACGTCGATCTGCAGTTCTCCCAACTGATGCCGCAACTCAGCTTGCAGGCGCAGGCCGCGCGATCGGACAACTCGACCTTGGTCGGGCAACGTGTGATCGGCGCTCAAGTGGTCGTGAACGCGAGCGTGCCAATATACCAGGGCGGGGCGGAATACTCGCGGGTGCGTCAGGCGCGCCAGCAGGAGCAGCAGTCGCGCAAAACGGTGGACGATATCCGCCGCCAGGTGGTCCAGCAGGCGACACAGGCGTGGGAACAGTTGGTCGCGGCCCGCAGCACGATCGAGAGCACCAAGGCGCAGATCCGGGCCAACCAGATCGCGCTCGAGGGCGTGCAACGGGAAGCGATCGTCGGCAGCCGGACGACGCTGGACGTGTTGAACGCCGAACAGGCGCTGCTGAACTCGCGGGTGACGTTGGTGACCAATTTGTCGAACCTGATCATGGCATCCTACACGCTGACGGCGTCGTTGGGGCGGCTATCGGCGCGGGACTTGAACCTCAACGTGCCGCTCTACGACGAGACGGCGTATTACGTTGCCGTGCGGGACAAGCTGTTCGGCACCGGCGACTACGCGCGCGATCAGCCGGGTCGGTAGCGATGGCGATACCCCCCTCCGCGACGCCTGGGAGCGAGGAGCCGGATCCGTCGATGGACGACATTCTGGCATCGATCCGGCGGATTTTGAATGAAGACGAGAAGACCCCGAAAGCGGCGACCTCGGGCGTCTTGGTGCTGGAACCCTCAATGATCATCGAGGAAAGCTCGCATCCGGAGAACCGGACGGCCTCCCCCGAAGCGTCGTCGCCGCACGCCGCGGAATCGAACCTTGCCGCAGAGGAGCCGCTCGCTTTGGCTACGATAGATGACCCCATGCAGGGCGGATCGGCCCGCGCCGAGCCCTCGTTCCCTCCTGCCCCCGCGTTGCACGACGGTTCCAAGCCGGAGACGCCCCTGGTTGCGCCGGCGGCGGCGGCGGCGGCGGCGAACTCGGTCGGCTCTCTTGTCCGCACGCTCGCGGCCGAGCGGAGCGCTGCGGTTACCCGGGGCGGGCTAACGATCGAGGACCTGGTTCGCGAGGAGGTTAGGCCGGTGTTGAAGGAGTGGCTGGATACGCATCTGCCGCCGCTGGTCGAGCGGATGGTGCGAGCCGAGCTCGAGCGCGTGGTCGGCCGCAGCGTCTAGTCGCCACCTCCTCTTGCGCGCGGTGCCGGGGCGGCTAAAGGACAGGCCATGTTGACCAAGAGCTTCGACCACGCCGCGCTCGAACAAGAAATCTACGCAAGCTGGGAGCGTAACGGCGCCTTCCACGCCGACCCGGCGGCGGCCGGCGAGCCCTACACGATCATGATCCCGCCGCCCAACGTCACCGGCAGCCTGCACATGGGTCATGCGCTAACGATGACCCTGCAAGACGCGCTGGTGCGCTGGCGGCGGATGCAGGGGCGCGATGCCCTGTGGCAGCCCGGCACCGACCATGCCGGCATCGCGACGCAGATGGTGGTCGAGCGGCTGCTCCCAACGGAAGGCAACCTGACCCGGCAGCAGATGGGGCGCGAGGCGTTTCTCGAACGGGTCTGGCAGTGGAAAGCCGAGAGCGGCGGGACAATCACGGGGCAGCTGCGTCGGCTTGGAGCGTCGCTGGATTGGCCGCGGGAGCGGTTCACCATGGATGACGGGCTCAACCGGGCGGTGCGCGAGGTATTCGTGCGCATGTATCGGGCTGGGTTGATCTATCGCGATCGGCGCCTGGTGAACTGGGACCCAAAATTCCAGTCGGCGATTTCGGACCTCGAGGTGGAGACCAAGGAGGTGCGCGGGAGTTTGTGGCACCTGCGCTATCCGATTGAGAACAGCGACGAGTTTATTGTGGTGGCGACGACACGGCCGGAGACGATGCTGGGGGACATGGCGGTGGCCGTGCATCCCGACGACGAACGGTATCGCGATCTGGTGGGCAAGTTCGTGGTGTTGCCGCTGGTGGGGCGGCGAATTCTGATCGTGGCGGATGCGTATTCCGACCCGGAGAAGGGCAGCGGGGCGGTGAAGATCACGCCGGCGCACGACTTCAACGACTTCCAGGTGGGGCAGCGGCACTCGCTGGAGATGCCGAGCGTGCTGGATCGCGAAGGCCGGATCACGCTGGCCGAGATCAAGGGAGACGGCGAGTTCCTGCGGAGCCTGGAAGGGCAGGACCGGTTCGCGGCGCGCAAGGCTATCGTCGCCGAGTTCGAGCGGCTGGAGTTGCTGGAAAAAGTCGAGCCGCACATCAACCAGGTGCCGCATGGCGACCGGTCGGGGGTGGTGATCGAGCCGCTGCTGACGACGCAGTGGTATTGCAACGCGGCCGAGCTGGCCAAGCCGGCGATCGCGGCGGTCGAGGCGGGGCGGACGAAGTTCGTGCCGCAGCAATGGGAGAACACGTTCTTCGCCTGGATGCGCGATATCCAGCCTTGGTGCATCAGCCGGCAGCTCTGGTGGGGGCATCGCATCCCGGCATGGTTCGGGCCGGATGGCAGCGTGTTCGTGGCGCGCGATGCCGAGGAGGCGGCCGGGTTGGCGCGCGAGCAGTATGAGCGCGACGAGGTGCTGACACAGGACGAGGACGTGCTGGACACATGGTTCAGCTCGGGGCTGTGGCCGTTCTCGACGCTGGGATGGCCGGAGCAGACGCCGGAATTGGCGCGGTATTACCCGGGCGACGTGCTGGTCACCGGGTTCGACATCATCTTCTTCTGGGTCGCCCGGATGATGATGATGGGGCACTACGTGATGGGCGAGGTGCCGTTCCGGGACGTGTACATCCACGGGCTGGTGCGCGATGAGCGCGGGCAGAAGATGTCGAAGTCGAAGGGCAACGTCATCGATCCGCTGGAGCTGATCGGTGAGTTCGGCACGGATGCGCTGCGGTTCACGGTGTGTGCGCTGACCGGGCCGGGGCGGGACATCAAGCTCGGCAAGAGCACGGTCGAGAGCTATCGGAGCTTCGTGACCAAGCTGTGGAATGCGGCGCGGTTCTGCGAGATGAACGGGGTGGCGCCGGTAGCCGGGTTCGACCCGGCGGGCGCGCGGCTGCCGCTGTGCCGGTGGATGCTGGATGCGGTGAACACGGCGGTGACCGAGGCAACGACCGCGTTGGAGGCGTATCGGTTCAACGATTACGCGCAGGCGGCATATCGGGCGACGTGGAACAATTTCTGCGACTGGTTTCTGGAGTTCGCCAAGCCGGTGCTGAACGAGCCGGACGGGGCGGAGAAGGACGAGGTCCGCGCGACGGCAGCGCATACGCTGGGCGTGTTGCTGCGGCTGCTGCATCCGGCGATGCCGTTCGTGACGGAGCATCTTTGGAGCGAGATGGGGTTCGGGGCGGCGGGGAGCCTGATCCGGACGGCGTGGCCGGCCCCCTCCCCTGTCGCGGACGCGGCGGCGGCGCGGGACGAGTTGGATTGGGTGGTGCGGCTGGTCGGTGAGGTCCGGGCGGTGCGGGCGGAGATGAACGTGGCGCCGTCGGCTTTGGCGCCGGTGCTGCTGCGGGATGCGCGGCCCGAGAATTTGGCACGGGCGCAGACCTGGTCGGAGGCGATCCGGCGCATGGCGCGGGCGAGCGAGGTCGGGCCGCTGGTGGGTGCGATGCCGAGCGGCAGCGCGCAGGCGGTGGTGGACGAGGCGACGGTGGTGATCCCGTTGGCCGGGTTGATCGACCTGGACGCTGAGCGGAAGCGGCTGGAGAAGGATCGGGCCAAGGCGCTGGCGGAGGCGGAGAAGGTGTCCCGGAAGCTGGGGAACGCCGATTTCGTCGCGCGGGCGAAGGCGGAGGTGGTCGAGGAGAACCGGGAGCGGTTGGCGGCCTTCGAGGCCGAGGCGGCACGGTTGGCGGCGGCGATCGAGCGGATCACCGCTTAGAACGCCTGCTTGTGGTTGGCTGAATTGGTGGGATGACGCCCACCCTACGAAACAGAAAAAGTGGAGGCAAACGATGTCGACCAAGCAGTGGGACAAGTCGCGGATGCCGTCGCGGCATGTGACGGAGGGGCCCGGGCGGGCGCCGCACCGGTCGTATTATTACGCGATGGGGCTGACGGAGGAAGAGATCGCGCAGCCATTCGTGGGGGTGGCGACGTGCTGGAACGAGGCGGCGCCTTGCAACATCTCGCTGAGCCGGCAGGCGCAGTCGGTGAAGGTGGGCGTGAAGGAAGGCGGCGGGACGCCGCGGGAGTTCACGACGATCACGGTTACCGACGGGATCGCGATGGGGCACCAGGGGATGAAGTCGTCGCTGGTGTCGCGCGACGTGATCGCGGACAGCGTCGAGCTGACGGTGCGGGGGCATTGCTACGACGCGCTGGTGGGGGTCGCCGGGTGCGACAAGTCGCTGCCGGGGATGATGATGGCGATGTGCCGGCTGAACATCCCGGCGGTGTTCATGTATGGCGGGTCGATTCTGCCCGGGAAGTTCAAGGGTAAGGACGTGACCGTCGTGGACGTGTTCGAGGCGGTTGGGCGGCATGCGGCCGGGACGATGTCGGACGAGGATCTGCACGAGTTGGAGTGCGTCGCGTGTCCGAGCGCGGGGGCGTGCGGCGGGCAGTTCACGGCTAACACGATGGCCACGGTGAGCGAGGCGATCGGGCTGGCGCTGCCGGGGTCGGCCGGGTCGCCGGCGCCGTATGAGGATCGGGACCGCTGGGCGGTGGAGAGCGGCCGCGCGGTGATGCGGTTGATCGAGAGCGGGCTTCGGCCGCGGGACATCGTGACGCGCAAGGCGCTGGAGAACGGCGCGGTGGTAGTGGCGGCGACGGGCGGGAGCACGAATGCCGGGCTGCACCTGCCGGCGATCGCCAATGAATGCGGGATCGATTTCACGATGGACGACGTGGTCGAGATCATGCGGCGGACGCCGTATATCGCCGACCTCAAGCCCGGCGGGAAATACGTGGCGCTCGACGTGCACAACATCGGCGGCATTCCGGTGATCCTGAAGGCGCTGATGGATGGCGGGTTGCTGCACGGCGACTGCATGACCGTGTCGGGCAAGACGCTGGCGGAGAACTTGGCTGACGTGGTGTTCCCGACCGATCAGGACGTGGTGTATCCGGTGTCGCGGGCGATCTCGAAGACCGGGGGCGTCGTGGGGTTGAAGGGCAACCTGGCGCCGGACGGCGCGATTGTGAAGATTGCGGGGATGGAGAACCTCGTGTTCGAGGGCACCGCGCTGTGCTTCGATAGCGAGGAAGAAGCGTTCGAGGCGGTCAACGGGCGGGCCTACAAGGCGGGTGACGTGATCGTGGTGCGCTACGAGGGGCCGAAAGGTGGGCCGGGGATGCGCGAGATGCTGTCCACGACCTCGGCGATCTATGGGCAGGGCATGGGCGACAAGGTGGCGTTGATCACCGACGGAAGGTTCAGCGGGGCGACTCGCGGGTTCTGCGTGGGCCATGTCGGGCCGGAAGCGGCCGTGGGTGGGCCGATCGCGCTGGTGCGGAACGGGGACCGTATTCGGTTGGACGCGGCGGCGGGCACGATGGACGTGCTGCTGTCCGACGAGGAGATGGCGACCCGGCGGGCAGCGTGGACGCCCCGGCGGACCGACTACAATAGCGGGGCGATCTGGAAATTCGCGCAGACAGTCGGGCCGGCGCATCTAGGGGCGTTGACGCATCCGGGGGCCAAGGCGGAGACGCATTGCTATGCGGATATCTGAGTTTTAGGTCGTCTTCGTTGGTTTGGTGGGCTGAAGCCCACCCTACGGGTTAGTGGGTTTAGGGAGGCGCATATGGGGGGCGGACGGGAGGCACCGCCGGTGCTGAAGGATTTCTTCGGACGGGCGGAGCGATACGCCTACATCGCGGTCGGCGTCCTGCTCGTGCTGACGACGGTCATCGCGCTGATCGGGTCATTGCTGCTGCTGTGGCACGGGGTGCTGGATTGGTCGGGCACCAACGAGGTGTTCGAGACGGTCGATCGGCTGCTGTTCGTGCTGATGCTGGTGGAAATCCTGCATACGGTCAGCGCGTCGGTGCGGACCGGGAGCCTGACGGTGCAGCCGTTCCTGATCGTGGGGCTGATCGCGTCGATCCGGCGGGTGTTGGTCATTACACTGGAGACGTCGGAATCGATGCGGGGCCGGGTCTGGAACGATACGGTGTCGGCGCAGTTTCATGCGTCGATGCTGGAGTTGGGTGTGTTGGCTGGGCTGATCCTGGTGATGGTGGCATCGATCTACTTGCTGCACCAAATTCCTGAGGACTCGAAGAAGGCGGAGTGACCGATCAGACGGTAAACACCACCGGGACGTGATCGGACGGCTGGGGTTGGTCGCGCTCGTTGCGGTCGGGAACGGCGGACACCAAACGTTCGGCAAGATCGGGGGAGAGCAACGCGTGGTCGATGCGTAGTCCGCGGTCGCGGGGCCAGGCGCCGGCTTGATAGTCCCAGAACGTGTAGATTTTCCCGCCGGGTTGGACCGCGCGGATCGCGTCGGTGAAGCCGTCCCAGAGCATCGTACGGAAGGCGGCGCGGGTTTCCGGGCGGATCAACGCGTCGCCGGCGGGCAGCGTGCCTGGGGCAAAATCCTCGTCGGTCGGGGCTACGTTGTAATCGCCGGCGAAGGCGCAGGACTCGCCGGAGTCGAGCAACGATCGTGCATGGGCCGCGAGGCACTCCATCCAACGGAGCTTATAAGCGTAGCCTTCCGGGCCACCACTGTTGCCGTTGGGTAGATAGAGATTGCCGACGGTGACGCCTTGGGTGCGCACCTCGATGTAGCGGGACGCCGAGTCCGCCTCCATGCCGGGCAGGCCGCGCTGCGTCACCTCGACCGGCTGCTTCGAGAGAATGGCCACCCCGTTATAGGATTTCTGGCCGAGTACTTCGGACCGGTAGCCGGCATCGGTGAAGGCCTGACGTGGGAATTGCGGCTCCTCGCATTTGATCTCCTGCAGGAGCAGGAGATCAGGCTGATTACGGTCGAGCCATTTGACGACGTGCTGCTCGCGCTGGCGCACGGAGTTGACGTTCCACGTCGCGAACTTCACGGCAGGATCAGTCGATCGAGAAGCTGGTGCCGCAGCCGCAGGAGGAGGTCGCGTTGGGATTCTGGATTTTGAAGTAAGCGCCCATCAGTTCGTCGGCATAATCGAGCTGCGACCCGGCGAGTAGATCCATGCTGACAGGGTCGACGATGACCCTGGCGGCACCGGCGTCGACGACGAGGTCGTCGACTTGCTGGGCGTCGTCGAGCTCGAACTTGTATTGGAAACCGCTACAGCCGCCGGCCAGGACGGAGACGCGGAGCGCGGCGTCAGCCTGCGCTTTGGCGATCTCGGCGACGCGGGCGGCGGCGCGGGCGGTCACCGAGAATGGGGGGGCGGCAACGATGGTCTCGCTCATATGGCTTACATAGCGTTTCCGGGCGGCTTATTGAAGGTGCGATGCAGGAAGTCGCCCCTTACGCCGTGCGCGCGGAGACGTCGCGCGGCCGGCTCTATGCCGAGCCGGGGGCGGAGGGCCGCAGTCCGTGGCAGCGAGACCGCGACCGGGTCATCCATAGCTCGGCGTTCCGGGCGCTGCAGTACAAGACGCAAGTGTTCGTCAATCACGAGGGCGATTACTACCGGACGCGGCTGACGCACTCGATCGAGGTGGCGCAGATCGCGCGGTCGATCGCGCGGGCGCTGCGGCTGGACGAGGACCTGACGGAGGCGTTGGCGCTGGCGCACGACCTCGGTCACACGCCGTTCGGGCATGCCGGGGAGGATGCGCTGGATGCCGCGATGCAGCCATTCGGCGGGTTCGACCATAACGGGCAGAGTCTCAAGACGGTGACGGTGCTGGAGACGCGGTATGCGGCGTTCGACGGGCTGAACCTCACGTGGGAGACGCTCGAGGGGTTGGCCAAACACAACGGCCCGGTCTCGGCCCCGATGGGCTACATTGCCGAGTATGACGCGCGGCATTCGCTCGAGTTGGCGAGTTGGGCGTCGGGCGAGGCGCAGGTGGCAGCGATCGCAGACGACGTGGCTTATCACAGTCACGACCTGGACGACGGGTTGCGGGCCGGGCTGTTCACGACGGGGGACATCGCGCATCTGCCGATCGTCGGGCCGGCATTGCGGGAGGCGGGTCGGGCGAGCCTGGATCTGGCGCCGGACCGGTTGCGGCACGAGACGATCCGCCGGGTCATCAACGGGCTGGCGACGGATCTGATCGAGGAGAGCCGGCGACGGATCCGGGCGCTGGGACCGGCGGATGCGGACGCGATCCGGGGGGCCGCTGGGCCGGTGATCGGGTTCGGCCCGGCGATGGACGCGGCCAACCGGGCGATCAAGGAATTCCTGCACGCGCGGATGTATCGGCACTGGCGGGTAAACCGCATGACGGCGAAGGCGCGGCGGGTAACGGAGTCGCTGTTCACGTTGCTGCATGGGGACACGTCGTTGTTGCCGGACGGGTGGCGGGCGCGGGCGGGGGCGGGGGCGGCATCGGATGCACGGGCGGCGCGGGTGGTCGCGGATTACATCGCGGGCATGACGGACCGGTTCGCGCTCGACGAGCATCTGCGGCTGACGGATCCTTTCCGGACGGGGTAAGTCGCCAAGGACAAAGGGGCGGGGTTGCCGCGTCGGAAAGGCTGACGCAGAGTGCCGCCTTATGAACGGACCAGAAGCGCAGTATCGAGAGCATCTCAACTCGGGCCACTTCATGCTGCAGCGCAGTAAAAGCAGTGGCCGTTACACTTTCTATCCTCGAGTTGCGATGCCGGGGACTGGGGAGAGGGACCTGGAATGGGTTCCGGCGGGGGGAGGCGGGGTGGTTTATGCCATCACGGTCAACCGCAGTCGTGAGGGTTCGTCGAATATCGCGCTGATCGACCTGGACGAGGGGCCGCGGTTGATGTCGCGGATCGAGGGCGTGGAGACGCTGCCGATCGGGAGCCGAGTGACGGCGCGGATCATCGACGAGGGCGGCGAGAAAGTGGTCGTGTTCGACCCGGCGGTGGCGGCATGAGCATGTTGCGGGGCGCGGCGGCGATCGTCGGGATTGGGAGCGCCGGGACCGGCGAAGCGCCGGGCCGGACCGCGATGGAGCTGATGGCGGAATCGGCGCTGGCGGCGATCGAGGACGCCGGGCTGACGCTGGGGGACATCGACGGGCTTTATGCGGCGACGTCGACCCACTTCTTCCCGACGCTGTCGGTGGCGGAGTATCTCGGCATCAAGCCGCGGATGCAGGACGGGACGAACATCGGCGGGTCGAGCTTCGAGGCGCATCTGCTGTCGGCGACGATGGCGCTGGCGACCGGGCAGTGCGATGCGGCGCTGATCTGCTACGGGTCGAACCAGCGCAGCGCGGGCGGGCGGCTGGTGTCGATGGCGGAGCGGCCGCCGTATGAGGCGCCGTATAAGCCGCGGCAGCCGATCAATGCGTATGCATTGGCGGCGAGCCGGCACATGTACGAGTACGGGACGACGCGGGAGCAGCTGGCGGAAGTAGCCGTGGCAGCGCGGGGCTGGGCGAACCTGAACCCGGCGGCGTTCGCGCGAGGGCCGTTGAGCGTGGCGGACGTGTTGAAGAGCCGGATGGTGAGCGATCCGTTGACGGTGGCCGATTGCTGCCTGGTGACGGATGGCGGCGGGGCGTGCGTGCTGGTGCGGGCGGATCGGGCCAAGGATCTCAAGCACAAGCCGGCTTACTTCCTGGGCGGGGCGACGGCGGGGTGGCACCGGTCGATCGCGTCGATGCCGGATGCGACGATCACGGCGGCGAGCGAGAGCGGGCCGCGGGCATTCGCGATGGCGGGGATGACGCCGGCCGACATCAAACTCGCGATGCTTTACGATGCGTTTACCATCAATACGATATTGTTCCTCGAGGATCTCGGCTTCTGCGCCAAGGGCGAGGGCGGGCGGTTCGTCGAAGGTGGAGCGATCGCGCCAGGTGGGCGATTGGCGGTAAACACCAACGGCGGCGGGCTCTCGTGCGTGCATCCGGGGATGTATGGAATGTTCCTCATCTTGGAGGCAGTGACGCAGCTGCGCGGAGACGCGGGCGAGCGGCAGGTGCCCGGGCTGGATGTGGTATTGCTGCATGGCAATGGTGGAACGCTGTCGAGCCAGTGCACGACGCTGCTGGGGAATGCAGCGGCGCTATGAGTAATCGGTTTTCGTCGCTCGACAGCCTGTTGCGGCCGGGGAGCGTGGCGGTGATCGGGGCGTCGGCGGATGCGACGCGGATTGGCGGGCGGCCAATCTCCTACATGCTGCAACAGGGGTTCAAGGGGGAGATCCTGCCGGTCAATCCGAACCGGGCGGAGATCCAGGGGCTTCCGGCGTACCGGAGCGTGGCGGAGCTGCCGCGCGTGCCGGATACGGCGATCGTGGCGGTGCCGATGGCGCTGGCGATCGACGCAGTGCGGGACCTGTCTGGGCGCGGGGTTAAGTCGGCGATCGTGTTCACCGCCGGGTTCGCGGAGGCGGGGCCGGAGGGGGAGGAGTTTCAGGCGCAACTGTTGGCCGCGGCCGGGCCAATGCGGGTGCTGGGGCCGAACTGCCTGGGGTTATTCAACGGGCGGGTCGGGTTTTATCCGATCTTCAGCTCGAGCGTGGAGAGCGGCTTTCCACAGGCAGGGCGGATCGGGATCGCCAGCCAGAGCGGGGCCTACGGGACGCACGTTTTTGCGGTAGCGCGGAACCGGGGAATCGGGACGCCAATCTGCGTGACGACCGGCAACGAGTCGGATGTGACGATCGGGGACGTGATCGGGTGGTTGGCGCAGGATCCGGAGACGGACGTGATCGCGGCGTATGCGGAGGGGATCCGGGAGGCGGACGGGTTCCTGGCGGCGTTGGAGGCGGCGCGGCAGGCGAAGAAGCCGGTCGTGATGATGAAGGTCGGCACGTCGGCGATCGGGAAGCATGCGGCGAAGTCGCATACGGCGTCGATCGCGGGGGATGACCGGGTCACGGACGCGGTGTTGGCCGAGTTCGGGGTGGTGCGGGCACGGACGACCGAGGAGATGCTGGACATCGCGCTGACCGCGACGCGGCGGATTTATCCGGCGGGCAATACGCTTGGGGTGATCACCATCAGCGGCGGGGCCGGGGTGCTGATTTCGGATGCGGCCGAGGCGGTCGGGATGTCATTGCCGGAGATGCCGGTGGAGGCGCAGGCGCGACTGAAAGCTTTGGTGCCGTTCGCCGCGCCGCGTAACCCGGTGGACTGCACGGCGCAGGCGTTCAACGACATCACGCTGGTCGGCAAGTTCACGGACTCCATGGTCGAGGATGGCGGATACCGGTCGATCCTGGCGTTCTTCAGCCAGGTGGCGGGGTCGCCGACCATCTCCCCTGCCCTGCGGGCGCAGTTGAACGCGACCAAGGCGAAGCATCCCGACCGGCTGTACGTGCTGTCGATCGTAGCGCGGCCGGAGCAGGTGCGGGAATACGAGGCGGACGGGTTCGTGGTGTTCGAGGACCCGACGCGGGCGGTGGTGGCGATTCAAGCCATGGGGCGGTTCGGGGATGCGTTCGCACGCGCGGCCGACCCGATACCGGCTGTCCTCGACCCGGTCACGTTGCCGGCGGTGATGCCCACCGAGGCGGAGGCCAAGGTGATGCTGGCAGCGGCGGGGATTGCGTCGGCGCCGGAGCAGGCCTGCGCTACGGCGGACGAGGCGGCTGCGGCGGCCGAGCGGTTCGGCAAGCCGGTGGTGATGAAGATCCTGTCGCCGGACATTCTGCACAAATCTGAGATCGGTGGCGTATTGCTCGGGATCGAGGGCGGCGAGGCGGCGCGGGCCGGGTTTGCGACATTGATGGAGCGGGCGGCGGCGCGGGCACCGGGCGCGCGGATCGAGGGCGCGCTGGTGGCCAAACAGCTGTCGGGCGGCGTCGAATGCATCATGGGCATCCAGCGCGACCCGGTGTTCGGGCCGGTGGCGCTGGTGGGCATCGGCGGCATCTTCGTCGAAATCCTGCAGGACGTGGCGCTGCACCGATGCCCGTTCGGGACGGAGGTCGCGGAGCGGATGATCCGTAGCTTGAGGGCGGCGCCCATCCTGCTGGGCGCACGCGGGCAGGCGCCCGTTGATATCGCGGCGCTGGGGGCGATGCTGGCCAGGCTGTCGCAATGGGCGGTGGCGGCGGGCGATCGGCTACTGTCGGTCGATCTCAACCCGGTGGTGGCTCTGCCGGACGGCGCTTACGCGCTCGATGCGGTGATCGAGGTGGCGGCTTGATCGACAAACAGGTTCGCAACATCGCCGAGGCGCTCGACGGCATCGCCGATGGCTCGACGGTGCTGATTGGCGGATTCGGCTCGGTGGGGCAGCCGGATCAACTGATCGAGGGATTGATCGAGCAGGGCGCGACGGACCTGGTTTGCGTCGCCAACAATGCCGGGGCGGGTCATGTCGGGCTGGCGCGGCTGATGGAGTTGGGCCGGGTGCGGCGGATCATCTGCAGCTTTCCACGCTCGGTCGGCTCGACGGTGTTCGAGGACCTATACCGAGCGGGGAAGATCGAACTCGAGCTGGTGCCGCAGGGGACGCTGGCGGAGCGCATCAGGGCGGCCGGCGCGGGCATTCCGGCGTTCTTCACCGCAACGGCGGCCGGTACATTGCTGGCGCGGGACAAGGAAACTCGCGTCATCAATGGGCGCACCTACGTCTTGGAAGAAGCGCTGCATGCCGAAGTAGCGTTGGTCGAGGCGTGGGAGGCGGATCGGTGGGGAAATCTGAGCTACCGCTCAAGCGGGCGAAATTTCAACCCGATCATGGCGACGGCCGGAGCACTGACGGTAGCGCAAGCGCACCATATCGTGCCGCTGGGTTCGCTCGATCCTGAAGCGATCGTCACTCCGGGGATTTATGTCAATCGTGTGGTTCACCTTGACCTATGAGACAGCAACTTTTTCTTAACTATTGTCGTGTTGACTTAAGGCCTCTGCAGCCCGATGTCGCGGCTCATGATGCCGGCTATCGCATCTGGTTATGGAGACTTAGTCTGTGCCTTTGACCCGCCGCCAAATGGCCGAAGCCGTGGCCCGCGACATCCCCGAGGGATGGTACGTCAACCTCGGCATCGGCATCCCGACGCTGGTGGCGGACTTCGTGCCGGCCGAGCGCGAGGTGGTGTTCCATAGTGAAAATGGCGTGCTGGGCGTCGGACCGGCGCCGGAAGAGGATGCGGTCGATCGGTGGCTGATCAACGCCGGCAAGCAGCACGTGACGCTGTTGGACGGCGGGTCCTACATGCACCATGCCGACAGCTTCGCGATCATCCGCGGCGGGCATCTCGACCTGTGCGTGCTGGGCGCGTTCGAGGTGGCGGAGAATGGCGATCTGGCGAACTGGGCGACTAGCGAGAACGACACGGCACCAGCGGTGGGCGGGGCGATGGACCTCGCGGTCGGGGCCAAGCGGCTCTGGGCGGTGATGGAGCACACTACCAAGGAGGGTAAGCCCCGCCTGGTGCGCGGGTGCGGCTATCCGCTGACGGCACCGACGGCGGTGAGCCGGGTCTATACGAATCTGGCCGTGCTGGACGTGACCGAAGATGGGTTCGTGGTGCGTGAGTTGGCGCCGGGTGTCGATTTCGAGACGGTGCAGGCCAAGACGGACGCGAAGCTGACCTACGCGCCCTTCGTGGCCGCTATGGGTCAACCCATCGTCGCGTCCGGGACGGAGTCGTTCATCGGTCGGTAGGGCTTCGCAGCCGAGCGACCGCGTCAGCTTTGGGCGACCGCCGCGGACCACGGCGACATGACGTCGCTGATGCCGGTGCGGACGCCACCCTCGATGCGGATGAGGTTGGGGCAAGCAAAGTTCACCGGCATGACCCCGTGTTCGACCACGTCGAGCGGGCCATCGGCGGCTAGGGCGGCCAGCGTGTCGGCGTCGAGGCGCTGGTCCGCATCGGCCGAGACCGGGTCGGAAACGTCGAGACGGGGGTGATGCGCGGCGGTGGCCGGATCCATGCCGAAGCCGGCGACGAAGGCGAGCACCTGAGTGACAGAGGCCATGATGCGGCGGCCGCCCGATGCGCCGGCGGCGAGCACCGGGGCGTCCTCGTCGCGCAGGATGACGGGCAGCATGTTGGTCAGCGGGCGCTTGTTCGGCGCGATCGAGTTAGGGCGGCCGGGTCGGGTGTCGAACCACATGATGCCGTTGTTCATCAGCACGCCGGAGCATGGCAGGACCACGCGGCTGCCCATCGAGGAGAGCAGCGTGGTGGTCATAGCGACCATGCTGCCGTCGGCGTCGCAGGTGGTCAGGTGCGTGGTGCAGCTCTCGGCCGCGGCAGGCTCGGCATCGCCCAGGCCCTGCAGCCGCTCGGTGTAGGCGATCTTGAGGGCGGCGGAGAGGCCGGCGAACCAGGCGGCGTCAGGCCCGGGCCCGGTGCAGGGCGGCATGAGGGCGAGCACGCGGGCCAAGGTCGGCGCGGCGGTCAGGCCGGCGGGGAGCTGCAGCGTGCGGCCGCAGAACGCGACGTCGAGGGGCTGGCCGAGGCGGGCCTGGCAGGCGCGGAGATCGTCGCGATCGAGGAAGCCGCCCATGGACGCGACGTCGGCGGCGATGCTGGCGGCGATGTCGCCCTCATAGAAGTCGCGCAGCCCGGCGGTGGCCAAGCGGTCGAGCGTGTCGGGCAGATTGCCGAGGCGGAAGGTGCCGGGGTTGCCCTGATAAGGCGGTACCGGCGGCAGGCCGTTGGGCAGGTAGATGCGGGCGCTTTCGGGGTAGTGGCGAAGCACCGCGGCTTGGACGGCGATTTTGACGGTGGTGAACCAGTCCTGCGGCATGCCGCGCTTGGCGAGCGCCTGGGCGGGAGCGATTACCTCGGCAAACGGGAGGCGACCCCAGCGCTCGTGCATGAGCGCGTAGCCGGCGAGCGCGGACGGGATGACGAAGGAGAGTGGGCCGTGGACGTTCGCGTCGCCTTCGACGGCGGGCCAGCCGAACAGGTCGGCCGCGGTGTCTCCGGTGAGACGGTAGCGCGCGGGGTCGAGGCGGGCGGGCGAGCGGGGGCCGAAATCGACGACCTCGGCGCGCGGCTGCCCCGCGCGGTGCACCATGGCGAAGCCGATACCGCCGAGGCCGCTGTTCCAGGGCTCCACGGTCGCGAGCGCGAGGGCGGTGCCGACCGCGGCGTCGATGGCGTTGCCGCCGGCGTTGAGGATGGCGACACCGGCCAGGGCGGCGTCACGCGATTGCGAGACGACCATGCCGCGGTGGCCGGTGGCACCGGGCTTGGTGACGTGCCAGTTCTGCGTCAGGTGAGGCGGCGGCACATAGGTCATCAGGCACTCTCTCGCGGACGGGTATTTGGTCCCACGACCGAGGCGGATTTACAACAGCCGGTGTCCGGCACGGCCCGTTACGCGCCTGCGAACCTTGTCTCATCAGGCGATCCGCGCCAATGAAGGACGAATTTAGGAGCGCGGAATGGCTGACCCAATCCGGTATAGCTTTGTCGTGCCGGCGTTCAACGAAGAGGCGCTGCTGCCCTCGTGTCTGCAGGCGATCCAGGCCGAGATCGAGCGATCTGGTTTTGAGGCCGAGATCGTCGTGGTCGACAATGCAAGCACCGATGGGACGGCGGCCGTCGCCAAGTCGTTCGACGGCGTGACGGTGGTGCATGAGCCGCGCAAAGGATTGGTGCAGGCGCGCAAGGCTGGTTTCGAAGCGTCGACGGGCGTGCTGGTGGCCAATATCGATGCCGACACGCTGGTGCCGCCGGGTTGGTTGGACCGGGTGGACGCCGAATTTGCGCGCGACCCGGCGCTGGTCGCGGTGAGCGGACCGTATGACTACTACGACGTGCCGATGCGGATCAGAGCGGCGGCACGGATCTTCTATGTGGTCGGGTTCGGGACGTATTGCTTCAATAGATACGTGCTACGCGTCGGCAGCATGGTCCAAGGCGGAAATTTCGTGATCGATCGGAACGCGCTGATAAAGGCAGGCGGTTTTGATCCCAGCTTCACGTTCTACGGCGAAGACACCGATATCGCGCGCCGCATGGCGCTGGTCGGGTCGGTCAAGTTCACCTGGTCGCTGATGGCGAAGTCGTCGGGTCGGCGGCTACGAGGCGACGGTCTACTGATGACCGGCATCCGGTATAGCTCGAACTACCTGTGGGCGACCTTCATGCGGCGGCCCTTCACGTCCGCCTGGCAGGATTATCGCTAGCGACCAGACAACTACAGCAGCGACTTGTTTACTGGATGTGAAGCGCGATCAGGCTTGCCGTGACGATCACGGCGGCGCCGCATCCCATGAAACCTGCGATGGCGATGTAGAAACCGGCGAGTGGTCCGACGGAACGCGACCGATTCGGACGGTCGACCTGGTCTACGCTCGTGACGGACATCGGAAGATCGGCCCGAGCGCCTGTATGCATAAGATCAAGACGATTCATGCAGCTAATCCTCATCAACGCTCGTAACTAACGTCATCTCTACAGGCGGAATGCACGCGACTTGGGACGCGGTATAAATCGACGACACAACCAGCGTCCACAAAAGATGACAAAATTTTCTAACACAATTCCGTTCCTTCGACAAGGCGGCGTTAGTCTGTCGTCAACCGACGGACAAGCGCTAGATGACGTCATCGCACGTTACCAGTGTTCAAATCGATACACATTCGTTACAACAAATCCCGATAATCGTCCATTGGGACGTGCATTATTTTTTCGAACGGTCGCGCCGCTTGAACATGGCCATAGCGTCGACCAGCGGTCGGCGGCCTGCATCGTAATCAGTCCAACCATTTGAACGCTTTAGCAGCTTGGGGACCGACCGGATGGTGTAGCTGGCCGGGTCGAGCCCGGGCTTCAAGGCGGACCAGGGAATCGGCATCGAGACGGTCGCGCCGGGCCGCGCTCGCGGCGAGAACGGCGCCACCGCGGTGGCCAAGCGGTCGTTGCGAAGGTAGTCCAAGTAAATTCGCCCTTCCCGCAACTTCTTGGACATATTGACCAGATACTTTTCCGGCGCATCCTCCGCCATCGCTGTACAAACATCGTGCGAGAATTTCTTTGCCGCCGGCCAGTCTACGGCCAGGGCTTCGTCCAGCGTCAGCGGCGTGACGACGTGCAGACCCTTTCCACCCGTGGTTTTGCAGAACGGCACCAAGCCAAGCGCTTCGAGCCGGCGGCGGAGGTCGAGGGCGGCGGTGATGACAGCGTCAAATAAAACACCTGGCGCCGGGTCCAGATCAAAGACGAGACGGCCGGGATTATCGATGTGATCGGGGAAATTGTTCCACGGGTGCAGTTCGAGCGTGCCGGCCTGTGCCGCGGCGGCGAGTCCCTCGACACGGTCGATCTGGACATAGGGTTTGCGGTCGTCGCCGACGGTCACCAAGGTGAGCAGGTCGGACTGGCCCGGCATAGCGTGACGCTGAAAAAATTTTTGGCTGCCGCCGATGCCGTCGGGGTAGCGGAGTAGCGAGCACGGACGCCCGGCGATGTGGTCCATCAGGAGAGGACCGACGGCTTCGAAATAGCGGGCGAGGTCGAGCTTGGTGACCGGCACGCCGTCGGTGCCAGCTTCGGGCCAGAGCGGCTTATCAGGATGGGTGATGGTAACGCCGAGGACGATGTTGCCAGTTGGGGGGTTGCCAACAGAGCGCTTGCCGGCAGCGGCTTTCGGCGCGGGGGAGGGTTTCTCGCGCGTGACGGTGGTCGCGGGTTTGTCGACGCGCAGGCCCTTGAAAGCGGCCTGGCGGACGAGACCTTCGGTGCCCCAGCCGGCGAACTCGATCTCGGCGACGAGGACAGGGTCGGTCCAGTGGATGCCGGGCTGCTTCTTGGGGGCGGTCGCGCCGGTGAAGGGCCTTTTGTCGCGCTCGACCGCCTTCAAAGCCGGCAGCAAGGTGGCCAGCTTCGCCGCACCGTAACCCGTGCCGACCCGGCCCAGGTAGATGAAGTCGCCGCCGCGATGGGCACCGACGAGGAGGGAACGGAAATTCGCGCCCGTGGTGGCCCAGCCACCGATGACGACCTCGTGGCCGGCGCGGCACTTGGATTTAAGCCAGCCCTCGCTGCGGCCGGAGACGTATGGCGCGTCGAGGCGTTTGGAGACGATGCCCTCGAGATGCATCTGGCAGGCGGATTTAAGCACGGCATCGCCATCGCCGTCGAAGTGATCGACGAAGCGGAGCGCGGGCGGGGCTGCCTTGAGGAGGGCGACGAGCGCCGTCTTGCGAACCGAGAGCGGCTCGGACCGGAGGTCGCGACCGGCGGCGTGGAGGACGTCGAAGGCGAAGAACACCATGCGGTCGGAGCGCTCGGCCGAGAGCGCCTGCTGGAGGGCGGCGAAGTCGGGGTTACCGGCATCGTCCAGCACGGTAGCCTCGCCGTCGATGATGGCGTCGGGCAAGGTGGCGGCAGCGGTGGCGAGGTCGGCGAAACGAGCGGTCCAGTCTAGGCCGGTGCGGGTCTTGAGTGTGGCTTTACCGGCTTGGATGCGCAGCTGCATCCGGTAGCCGTCGAACTTGATCTCATGGACCCAGCCATCGGCGGCGGGCGGGCGCTCGACCAGGGTGGCGAGCTGCGGCGGGATAAAATCGGGCATTTCCGCCGAGGGGGCAGACGCGGCCTGCTTTTTCTTGGGAACCGTCCTACGGGCGGCCGCTACCGTCATGAAAGGTTTGGGGGCAGCGCCGATGTTGGCTGCGATCTCGTCCATGGTGCGGCCGGACGCGACCGAGGTCTCGACTGCGATGGCGGACTCGCCCTCCCCTGCCTTGGCGTGGTCATCCTTGTGCTTGATCAGCAGCCAGTTGGTTCGTTTGCCGCCGAAGCGGTCGTTCTTGATGCGGATGAGGACCCAGCTGCCATGTAGCCGGTCACCCTCGAGGATGAATTTCAGGTCGCCGCTGGCCAGGCCCGCCTCGGCAGTCATGTGCTCCGGCTGCCAGTAGCCGCGATCCCAGAGCAGGACGGTGCCGCCGCCGTACTCGCCCTTCGGGATGGTGCCTTCGAAGTCGCCGTAATCGAGCGGATGGTCCTCGACCTCGACGGCGAGGCGCTTGTCCTTCGGGTCGAGCGAGGGGCCCCGGGTCACGGCCCAGGACTTGAACACGCCGTCGAGCTCGAGGCGGAGGTCGTAGTGCAGCCGAGTGGCGTCGTGCTTCTGGATGACGAAGCGCAGCCGAGGCGCCGGAGCGGCGTCAGCCTCGCCGGCGGGTTCGCTGGTCTTGGCGAAATCGCGCTTGGCCCGGTAGGTCTGAAGCTTGTCCTGGGCCACCGGGGCATCCGCCGAACTGTTGCGGACGGGTAACGCCCGAGTACCTCAACTCGTTGCCCAGAACGCCGTGGTGAACACCATCGCGCCCAGCGCCAGCGAGACGAAGGGCGAGATCTTGGTCGTGCTGAGCAGCGCCGTCGAGCCGAGCGCGACGCCCCAGGCGAGCCAGCCACCATCGGTGGCGCGCAGCACGGTCAGCGACGCCGCCAGGATCAACCCGGCCGCCACCGGCGCCAGGCCGCGCTCGACCGCACGCTGCCAGGGGCGGCCGCGGTAGCGGGCCCAAAGGCGGGCGAGGCCATATAAGAGGAGCGAGGACGGCAGGAAGATCGCGAGCGAGGCGACCAGCGCGCCCTGCCAGCCCGCGGCCTGGAAGCCGATTAGCGTGACGAGCAGCGAGCCGGGGCCGGGCGCGAGGCGGGAGAGCGCGAAGTCGGTGACGAACATCTGCTCCGGGATCCAGCCCTGGACGGTGACGGCCTGGCGATGGATCTCGGTGACGATACCCTGGCCGCCGCCGATGGTGGCGAACGAGAGCGGGGCGAAGATGGACGCGATCGCCCAGAGAATGCCGGCGCGCATCAGGCGTCCTTCCAGGCGAGCGCGACGCTGAGCGCGCCGAGGCCGAACACCACGGGCACCAGCGGCCAGTGCAGGATGGCGATGGCGACGAAGGTGGCCGCGACCAGGAGGATGGGCGTGAGGCTAGTGGCCGAGCGCCGAGTCGCGCGGATGCCCATGGCCCCGGTCAGGCCGACGCCTGCCGCCGCGACGCCGGTGAGCGCGGCATGGACACCTGGATTGCCCGCGATCTGGGCGAAGCCGACGCCGAGCGCGATCAGCAGCAGACCGGGCGGTATCAGCATGGCCATCGCGCCGACAATGGCGCCAGCACCACCATGGAGTTTGTAGCCCAGCCAGATGGATAGGTTCAGCACGTTGACGCCGGGAAACACTTGGCAAAGGGCGAGGCCGGTGAGGAACTCGGGCTCGGTCATCCAGCCGCGCTCGTGGACGACCATGCGCATCATCCAGCCACTGACGCCGCCACCGAAGCTGGTCAGGCCGATCTTGGCAATGAGCCCGGCATATTCGGTCAGGCTACACGGCGGTTCATTTGGACTTGACGGTCCGGGATCGTTGACGGTCACGCGTTTGCGAGATTACAACTGTTGATACATGATTGGTTGGATCTTTCTACCGGCGGCATCAAGCGGAAAACCCGCATGGACAGCAAACCTTCTAGCAGCCCGTCTTTTACCAGCACCGGGCCGTATGGCCACCGGTCGCGGATGCGGGGACGGTTGCTGGCCGGAGAGGGTGCGCTGGCGGATTACGAGATCCTCGAGATGCTGCTGTTCCTGGGCATCGAGCGCAAGGACACCAAGCCGCTCGCCAAGGGACTGATCAACGAATTCGGCAGCCTGTCGGCGACGCTCGGGGCCGCGCGGGGGGCGCTGGCGGCAGCGGGCCTGACGCCGCGGGCCATCGAGGCGCTGGACTTGGTGGTCGAGGCGGCGACGTATCTGGCGCGGCCGGAGCTGATCCAGCGCAAGGTGCTGGCCGACCATGCAGCGTTGGAGCGGCATCTCGACCTGGACGAGCGGAGTGCGGCTGCCCCGGGGTTCAGCGCGCTGCTGCTGAATAACCGCAATCAGCTGTTGGGCGAGCCCGATTGGCCAGCGGAGACCGCGCCGGGCGAACTGGCGCGCGAACTGATGCGACATGCGCTGGACCAACACGCGACGGCCACTATCCTGCTGCGCAACGCCGGCGGGGCGGCGCCGAAGCTCGGTGCGGCGGACCGGGCGCTGCACACCGAGGTGCAGCGGGCGGGCAGTCCGCTGAGCGTGGTGGTGCACGACATGATCGTCGTCGGGCGCGGCGACTGGGTCAGCTTGAAGCAGCGCGCACATTGAGATGGCCCTGGCGACGGCCGCCACCCGGCGCGGCGGCGGCTGAGCCCGACACGGTATTCGACGCCTCGATCGATCTCGACCCGGCGGCAGGGGTGACGGCCGAGCGGGTGCGCGCGGCGGTCTCGGCGCTGCCGGGGGCGGGATGGATCAGCGTCGAGCCGCATCGAGGGGCCAAGCTCGAGGTGCGTGTGTTCGCGGCCGGGTCGGGGTTCGAAGCCATGGGCGCGGCCTGGGACAGGATCAGGGGCGAGATCGATGCGGCAATTCGGTCGGCGGGCAGCGATGGCGGCTGGGAGAGTCCGGCGCCGATGAGGGCGGGGTTCGCCGAAGCGGCGCCGCAGTTCGGGGGGCAGATGGAGGCGCTGGAGCAGTTGGCGGCGTTGGCGGCGGTGACCAAGGCACCGGCGGTGCGGCCCGTGTCCGTGCCCGTGCCCGTGGTGGTCGCGCCGCCACCGGTCGTGCCGGTCGACGACGACGTGTTCCGGCTGATGCGGCTGCTGGCGCTGGTGCTACCGGTCGACGGGCGAGAGGCGGCCGCGGCGGCCGTGCGTCGGTTCGGCAGCTTCGCCGCCGTCCTGGCCGCGCCGGAGGCGGAGCTGCGGCGGGTGCCGGGGTTCGGGGTGCACTGCATCGCGGCGGTCAAGCTGGTGCATGCCGCGGCGATCCGGCACGCGCGGGCCGGGCTGGCGGGATCGCCGGTATTGGATGATCCGCAGCGCCTGATGGACTATCTATCGGCGGCGTTGGCGCGCGAGCGGATCGAGCAGTTCCGAATCCTGTTCCTCGACGCCGATGGCATGCTCAAGGCCGACGAGGTGCAGGCGCAAGGCACGGTCAACCACACGCCGGTCTACCCGCGCGAAGTGGTGCGGCGGGCGCTGGCGCTGGGCGCGACGTCGCTGATCCTGGTGCACAACCACCCGAGCGGTGACCCGGCGCCATCACGCGACGACATCGAGATGACCAAGCAGGTCCAGCAGGCAGCCGCCGTGTTGCAAATCGGGTTGCGGGATCACGTGATCATCGGCAATGGGCGGTGGCTGAGCTTCCGCGAGCAAGGCTTGCTCGCCTAAGTGCTGGAAACACGTTACAATCTGGCACAATTGTCAGCTGGAATCTCATGAACGTAACGGTGCCCGTCCAACGGTTTGAGCAATCTCAGCAGAGCGGGGCGATCGTCCCGGTAATCCTGTCCGGCGGGTCCGGCTCCCGGCTGTGGCCGGTATCGCGCGAGAGCTTTCCGAAGCAGCTTTGGCCCCTCGTGAGCGAATGGACGATGCTGCAGGAGACCGCGCGGCGTGGGGTCGGGCCGCGTTTCGGCGCGCCGGTGGTGGTGGTCAACCAGGAGCATCGGTTCCTGGTGGCGGAGCAGATGCGGGCTTGCGGGATCGAGAACGCGACGATCATGCTGGAACCGGTGGGCCGCAATTCCGCGCCGGCGATCACGGCAGCGGCGGTGATGATCGCCGAGACTGACCCGGATGCGGTGCTGTGGATGATGGCTGCCGACGCGGTGATCGAGCAGACGGACGCGCTGATGGCGGCACTCGACCGGGCGGTGGTCGCTGCCCGGGCCGGGCGGATCGTGACGTTCGGCATGAAGCCGCACCGGGCCGAGACGGCCTACGGCTACATCGAGGTCGGCGACGAGCTGCGGGAGGCGCCGGGCGTGTTCGCGGTGGCGAAGTTTCTCGAGAAGCCGAACGCGGCGATGGCGGCCGAGCTGACGGCGTCCGGCAAGCATTTGTGGAACTCAGGCATGTTCGTCTTCACCGTGGGCACGCTGCTGAGCGAGATGGAGCGGTATGCACCCGACGTGGTGATGGCCGCCCGCCAGGCCGTCGCGGCCAAGACGCACGATCTCGACTTCTTCCGGCTCGACCCGGCGAGCTTCGCGGCCTCGCCCGACATCAGCATCGACTACGCGATCGCCGAACGGACCACCAAGGCGGCGGTGATCCCGGCCGATCTGGGCTGGTCCGACGTCGGTAGCTGGGACGCGTTGTGGGAGCGGTTGCCCAAGGATGACCGCGGCAATGCGGCGGTTGGCGACGTGTTGCTCGAGGGCGCCAACAACTGCCTGGCGCGCAGCGATGGCATCCTGACGGCGGTGGTTGGGCTGGACGACGCGATCGTCGTGGTGACCAAGGACGCCGTGCTGGCGATGCACAAGGACCGGGCGCAGGACGTCAAGCGTGTGGTGGAGCGGTTACGCAAGGCCAAGCGGCCGGAAGCGATCGCGCATAACCGGATGTATCGGCCGTGGGGGTTCTACGAGCGGCTGATCCTGGGCGATCGGTTCCAGGTCAAGCGCATCGTGGTGACGCCGGGTCATGTGCTGTCGCTGCAGAAGCACTTCCATCGGGCCGAGCACTGGGTGGTGGTGAGCGGCGCGGCGATGGTGACGCGCGACGGGGAGGAGATCTTCGTGCGCGAGAACGAAAGCATTTACCTGCCGCTGGGGTGCACGCACCGGATGATGAACCCGGGCAAGATCCCGCTGGAGATCATCGAGGTGCAGTCGGGCAGCTATCTCGGCGAGGACGACATCGTGCGGATCGAGGACACGTATGGGCGCGCCTGAGGCGCAGAAGCGGGGCGGCCGCGCCTGAAGCGCGGATCCTCGTCGACCTGCGCGCCCTTCAGGGCGGGAAAGACGGGGCGGAGATCATCGGGGCCGGTCAGCGTGCGCTCTCCGGTGTACGCTGGGCCGGCCTGATCGACCCTGACGGGCCGCCATTGCCGGACACGGTGCGGGCCGGGTTCGAGGCTATCTTCACCAATGCCTATGCAGCGGGGGCGCCGGACTGCTTCCTGCGGGTGCGACCCGGCGCAGGCGACCATCTGTTCGCGGCACGATTGCTCCTGCGGGACGACGTGCCGAGCGTGGCGGTCGAGCCGATCGAGCCGGAGGACGCGCTCGAGGCGGCAGTGGCCCGGTATTGGCTGCGGCGGTCACGGGTGGTGGGACGGGATCGCGTCTGGGCCGTGGTGGCCGGGCTGATCGCGCAACCGCGCTCGGCCGCAGCGAGCGCGACCATTGTATTCAGGTCCGCACCGTCGATCGTGCAGCTGCTGTCGCCGCGGACCGGGCGGGCGGTGTTCGTCATCGGCAATCGGGCGGCGGATGCGGCGCTGATCGGGCTGCTGCGGCGGTTCGGCGGCGACGTCATGCTGACGAGCGCGTGCCTGCTGGCCGCCTATGACGATCGGGAGGCGACCGCCCTGGCGGAGGCCGAGTTGGGCGCCCGGTGCCGGCGGGCGAGTTGGCGCAATGGCGCGCCGGCATCGCACGGCCGGCCGCCTTGCTCCTGGCCGACATCGCCGCTTCGGCGCGGGAGTTGTCTGTGCCGTCGGCGTGGATGGCGGCTGAGATCGAGCGCCGGTATCGGCGGGCAGCGACGGTGGTGCCGCTCGCGGCGACCCTGGATCCGGGAGGCGATCACGGGATCGGGGCGGTGGCGTCGGGCCTGCAGGCGGAGGCGTGCGTTTGGGCGCTGGAGCTGCTTCGGTCCTGGGGGATCGCGGCGCCGATGTGGCTCGACTGTCCGGTCGCGGAGCGCGGTGCGCTGAGCGAGTTGGCGCGGCGGCTCGGCGTCACGCTGACGTTCGGGCGCGGCCCGGGCCACGTCGCGATGGTGCTGGCCATGCGCGGGGGCGGCGCGCGCGAGCAGGCGTTCGCCGCAGTCATGGGGCGCAACTGCGTGGCGAGCCGGTGCCTGGCCGAAAGCGTGGGTGCGCCGGACTGGGTGCAGGTAGTGCCGGATCAGCCGAGCCCGCCGTTGCTGGCGGCGGCGATCCAGGCCGCGCTGGCGACGCCGGCGCCGGACGCGACCAAAGACTGGGCCATCTGGGCCGCAGCGCACGACCCGGTAGCGGTGGCCGCGCGGCTAGCATGATCCGGTTCGACATCTCCAAGCTGGTGGACGAACCGCGGCGATCGGGCATCCAGCGGGTCGAGCGCGAGTTGATCCGCCATTGGCCGGATCGCTCCCAGCTGCTGCCGTGCCGCTTCGATGGAGCCGAGATGCGGGCGCTGCCGAGCGGGATCCTGGACGCGCTGTGCCTCGATGCACCGGCCGGCGGGATCGCGGCGGAGACGGTGCGGTTGGCGCCGTTCCTGACGGAACCGGGGCCGGTCGTGGCGCGAGGCCGAGGCACGCTGTTCTGCGCCGAGCTGTTCGATGATCCCGCGCGCGCGGCGTATCACGTCGAGGAGGCCGGGTCGGCGGCTTGGCTGGTCTATGATTTCCTGCCCTGGTTGCGACCGGACTGGTTCCCGGCCGGGCCGGCGAACCGGTTGATGCCGTATCTGCATGCGATGCGGGCGGTCCAGCGGCGCGGCTTCATCAGTGCGGCGACCCGGCGGGATTGTGCGGCGGTGTTCCAGCGCCAGGAGGACGGGCCGGTGCTGCCACTGGGTGCCGATGGGCTCGGACTGGAACGGCAGCGTTTCGACCCGGCGCGGCGGGACGTCGTGCTGCTGGGGACGATCGAGGCACGGAAGAATGCGGCGGCGGCACTTGAGGCGGCGGAAATCCTGTGGCGGGAGGGTCTGCAGTTTCGGCTGGTGTTGATCGGCGCGGTGGAGCCGGACGCGCTGGCGGAGCAGGCGATCTTGCGGCGGATGGCGGGCGAGGCACGGCTGGTGCAGCTCGGGGCGGCGCCGGATGCGGTGGTGCGGGAGAGCTTACGCGGCGCGCGGGCGCTGCTGTTCCCCAGCGAGGGCGAAGGCTTTGGGTTGCCGCCAATGAAGGCGCTGTATTGCGGCATCCCGGTGATCGTGGCGTCCGGGTTGCCCGCGCTGGAGACGGTACCGGCATTGGGCCAGATCAAGTTGTCGCCGCCGGACGTTCAAGGTGTGACGGCGGCGCTGCGGACGGTACTCGACGACGCCGCGGCCGCCCGGTCGTGGGCGGACGCGGCGTCGGTGCGGCTGCAGACGTGGCGAGCGTTTGCCGCGGATTTGGCGGGGTGGCTGGGTTAAGCGGGGTCGACCGGGCTGGGTGGTGTGCCGCCGGCTTCGATGGCCTCGCCGGCCCGCAGGCACAGATCCTCGCGGAAGCGGGCGGCGATGATCTGGACGCCGGTGGTGGTCTGGCCGGCCATGGCGGTCGAGACGGTCAGGCCCGGCAAGCCCATCACCGGCAGGCCGGTCTGCACCAGTTGCGCCTCGAGCACGCGGTCGAACGCGGTGAGATCGAGGTCCTGCGGGAACGGCAACTCGCCGGAGACGGGGACGAGTAGGACGGAATAACGGTCGAGGAACAGCGACCAGGCGCGGGTGATCGGCATGCGCGCCTGGAGCGCCTTGGCCACCACGTCGGGCGGGAGGTCCGGCACCAGGCGCTTAAAGCCGGCGAGCACGGCCAACGCCCCTTGGTCGCCCTCCCGCTCGACGAGCGCGCTGAACGCGTCGAAGCTGTCGCCGAGCCAGAGCTTGAAGTTCAGCTCGGTCGACTCACGCATCGACGGCACGTCGTCGACCAGTTCGACCTCCCAGCCGGCGGCTTCGAGGCGGCGGCCGGCATCCTTCAGCGCGGCCTCGACCTCCGGGACGATCGGCATGCCGCCGGGCCGGAGGCAGAGCGCGGCGAGGTTCGCACGCGGCGGGCCCTCGAGCGGGACGGGCAAATACCAGGGGTCGCGCGCATCCGGCTCGGACATGGCTTCGAGGCCGAGGCGAAGGTCGTCGATGGTGCGGCCGATGGGGCCGGAGACGGCCATCAGCTGCGGGCCGATGGTGCGGTCCGGGCCGGAGCTGTTCCAGGCAGGGACGCGGCCGAGGCTGGGGCGCAGGCCGTGGATGCCGCAGGCATAGGCGGGGTAGCGGATGGAGCCGGCGATGTCGGTGCCGTGCGCGAGGTGTCCGATGCCGGCGGCCGTGGCGGCGGCGGCCCCGCCGGAGGAGCCGCCCGGGGTGCGGCTGCGGTCGCGCGGATTGAGGGTCCGGCCGTGCAGCTTGTTATCGGTGAACCAGCGGAGCGAGAAGGCCGGCGTATTGGTGCGGCCGAGCAGGACGGCGCCGGCACGGCGGAGGTTGGCGACCACCGGGCTGTCCGCGGTGGCGATCAGGTCGCGCTGCAGCGTCAGGCCGTTGGTTGTGGCATAGCCTTCCTGGTCGGCGTTGACCTTGATGGTGATCGGCACACCGCTGAGCGGGCCGACATCCTCGCCGCGGGCGATGCGGGCGTCGATGGCGTCGGCCTGGGCGAAGACCTCCTCGGGGCGGTGCTCGACGACGGCGTTGATGGCCGGGTTGACGGCGTCGAGCCGGTCGAGCGCGGACTGCGCTGCCTCGCGGGCGGAGACGGCCTTCCAGCGGATGCGATCGGCGAGTTGGCTCGCGGAAAGGCGCCAGATGTCGGTGGGGATGTCGCTCATGCGGGCATGGTCGCGCGCAGGCGATGCCAGAGCAAGGCCGCGGCGACCAGATTGAGGGCGGCACCGAGGCCGAGGATGGACCAGGGCCGCCAGCCCGACCCGGCCAGCACGGCGATGACCACGGCGCTGGCAACGATGAACAGCGCGTTAACGACGTTGCCGGCGGCGACCATGCGCGCGCGGGCGGCGGGTGCGGCTTCCTGCTGCAGCAGCGCGTAGAGCGGGACGGAGTAGAGCCCGCCGGCCGCCGACGCGCCGAGCAGGCAAGCGAACGCCGCCAGGCCCGTGGGCGAGCCGAGCATGGCGGCCGGCGTGGTCCAGAGTGCCGCGGCCGGCAGCGTGATCAGGGCGGCGAAGCCTGCGGTGAAGACCGACAACAAGAGGGTGGCGATGGGGACCACGCGCGGATGTGGCGGCAGCCGGCCGGCGGCCAGCGATCCCAGTCCGACACCGAGGGCGAACGCGGTCAGCAGCAGGGTCACCACCTCGTTGCCGGCGTGGAACTCCGCTTGGGCAAGCACCGGGAACTGTGCCAGGAAGGTCGCGCCGAGGGCCCAGAACCAAGAGAGGCCGAGGATCGCCAGCCATACCGGCGGGTTGGCGCGGGCGGCGCGGACGAGATCGACCGTCTCGGCGGCGATGTTGGCGCGCAGGTGCAGGCCCGGGTCGGCGGCGGGCAGTCTCGGCAACGCCGCAGCGGCGACCAGGCCGGCGAGCGCCACCAACAGCCCGGCGATCGCGACGGTCGGAGCACCCTCGCCGCGCCCGATCAGCACGCCGCCGGCGATGGTGCCGAGCAGGATGGCGGCGAAAGTGCCGGCTTCGACGAAGGCGTTGCCGCGCAACAGGTCGGCCGGGTCGAGCAGTTCGGGCAGCACGCCGTATTTGAGCGGACCGAAGAAGGCGGCGTGGGCGCCGAGCCCGAACAGTACCGCTAGCAGCGCCGCCACGCTGCCGGAAATCAACGCCGCTGCTGCGGCCGCCATCAGCGCCACGACGGCGAGTTGGGAGAGCCAGATGAGCCGCGCCTTGTCGATCTTGTCGGAGAGTTGGCCGGCGGTGGCCGAGACGAGCAGGTAGGGCAGCAGGAAGATGCCGCCCGACAGCGCGACGAGGACGGCACTCCCTTCGGCCTGGCGGAACACGATCAGGACGACGAGGGCATTCTTGAACAGGTTGTCGTTTAACGCATTGAGCGCCTGGACGACGAAGAGCGGGAGGAACCGGCTGGTCAGCATCGGAGGGGAGCCTACACCGCTGGTCCGGTGACGCTACCGTTCCGGGTGTTCGCGCCGCCCCTCTTCGCGCTGCTGCGGCGGCCCCGGGCGCTGCGGCTGTTGTTGCGGCTGCGGCCGCGCTTCTGGCCGCGCTTCTGGCCGTGTTTCTGGCCGTGTCTCTGGCCGTGTTTCTGGCCCGGGACGCTGACGCATCTCCTGCGGCGGCGGTGCTTGGCGCTCCATCTCGCGTTCCATCGGCCGCTGCAGGCGCTCCGGGCGATTGGGCGCGGGCACTGGCTGAGCGGGGGTCACGATCTGCTCCCGGGGCGGGGCCACGAGTTGCGGGCGGGGGACAACCGGGTCGGGCCCGCGCTCCGGCTGGCGCTGCGGATGGAACTGCAGCTGCGGCTGCGATTGCGGCTGCTGCAGCGACATCGGCCGCTGCTGCGGGCGCGGCTCGACTTGCTCGCGTCGCGGCTCGCCGACGGGCTCCTGCCGTGCTGGACCGGATTGGCCAGGGCCGGGACGCCCCCGGTCCGGCGCCTGGCCGCCGAAGGTCGGGCCCCCGAGGATCGGGCCGGGCGCACCGCGCTCGGGGGATGGTATAGCACCGGGGCCGCGCGGCGTGGCGACGGCCGGGGCCACGGGCGGTTGCGGACGTCCAATCGCACCTGGTCCCGGCGGCACGCCCTGGAGACGCTGGCCTGGCGGCGCGGTCCCGGCGGGGCCGATGCCGCGTTGGCGCAAATCCGGCAGGGCGCCCCGCGGTTCCTGCGGTCGAAGCAGGACGCCGGCACCCGCGCCGACAGCCGCGCCGCCGAGCACCGCCGCCGGATTGAGCGGCGGGCCACCGACCCGTCCCGGCGCTTGCCCCGGTTCGTGGGCGATCCCGGGACCGGGCTCCTGGAAGCGGTTCAGCGCCGGTCCAGGGCCGACGTGGCCTGCCGGCGCGGTCAGGCCGGCGGGGTTGACCTGGCGCAGCACGGCCTGCGTCGCCCCGATCGTCGCGCGGGTCGGTGCCGTTTGCGGCCGGAACTGCAGCGCCGCCGTCGGCCCGAGCGACGCCGATGCCAGACCCGGGCGGTAGGCGCCGGCGACCTGGGCGCTGTTGGTCAGGATCTGGGCCGGCACGATGGTGACGGCGTTGCGGTTGATGCTGACGGGCGCGTTGGTGATCTGGATGTTGGCGCCAGTGGGCTGGTTGAGCACCTGGGTGATGCGCTCGTTGACGGCATAGGGCGGACGGTAGACGTCTCGCGGGCCGAGCGGCGCCCAGCCGACCGAGGGCCCCCGGCCATAGCCGAGCGCGGTGCCGCCGAGAAAGCCGACCAGCGCCGGCGCATAGACCGGGCGCCGGTCCGGCTGCCACTCGCGGCCTGGGACCCAGCCCCACCGCCCGCTGAACTCCGCCCACCGGCCGTAATGCGTCGGCGCGAAACCCCAGGGCGCATCGTCGACCCAGGTCCAGCCCCAGGGCGCGACGTAGGCCCACCTGCCCTGCCGATACGGCACGTAATTGGCCGTCGGCGGATACCAGACCGACCCATACTCGGCGTTGTCGGACCACTCGCCGATGCCGTCGAGCGCCTCGCCGCCGGTCATATAGGAGAGCACCGCCGGAGCCGCGGCCGGACGCGGCGCCGGCGGGCGCTGCTCGGCCAGGCAATGGCGCAGGAACTCACCCTGCACGGCAGGGCCGATCGACGTGGTGAACGGCGTTGCGGCGCCGTCGCCGGTGACGGTCAGGGTCTGGCCGGCGCCCACTTCGGCCGTGGTCGGGATCCCGGTCAGGGTGGCCGCACCGTCCAGCACGGTGATGGTGGTCGGATGCTCGGTGTCGCCGCTGACGATCTCATAGCGGCCGGCCGACGCGATGGTGACGACGCCGCGCGGGGTGCGCACGACATAGGTCTCGGGCGCGGGGACGAGTTGGAGGTGCAGGCAGCTCTCACCCTGTGCCTGCGTCGCGTTGAAGGCCTGATCGTCGAACGTGTCGACATCGAGCTCGGTCGACGGGCCGATCACCATGCGGTTGCCGCTGCTGAGACCAAGCGCGGCTTCGGCGCCGGGCGCGACCCAGACCGCGACACCGGTGGTGACCGGCAGGTTGGCGCTGGCGACCTGCCACTCGGTAGCCCCGGCCAGATGGAACGACACGGCGCCCTTGACCGAGGCAATCCGGCCGACCCGGCCCGGCGGTGGCGCCAGCGCCGGCAGCGGCGCCGGAGCGGTCAGCGGCGGCAGCGGTTGGGCGCCGACCGAAGGCGCCCCGAGCACAAGGCCCGCAGCGATGCAGAGGGGGAGCGGACGGATGGACATGGCCGGACCAGATCAGAGGTTCGCATAATCGTGCAGGGATACTGTGGCAATAACGCGGCCACGGCCCAAATTGTTGATGCGACCGATGCCACGCTTTGTCTAAGCTGGCGCGCTACTCAGGAGACGCTGGATATGAGCGGAACGGCGTTCGTGGTGCTAAGTGGAACGCTGACGTTCGGCATCCCGCTGCTATTGGCGATTCGCGAGCTCTATGATCTGCGACGACGCGGCAAGGGCGGATGGGACGGGGACGGGCCGGGGCCGAGCGTGCCGCCCAAGCCGCCGAGCCTCGGGCACAAGCCGCTGCCCGATTGCCTGATCCCGCGGCTGCAGCCCAATACGGTCCGGCTGCGCGAGCTCGAAGAGGTTTGACGCTCACTTATCTGTGAGCCTGCTCGGCCATGGCAAACCGGGGTCGCGCCCGCCCGCTGATAGCGTGGTGGCGCGCGTCATAAGCTGCGCCACATCGGGAGACAGCCATGAGCGGCAACTACACGAATACGAGCGGCAGCGCCGACACCTACAATCAGGGCGCCGCGCACGATAGCGGCTTCTACGATCCGGACCGTCACGACAACCAGATCGTCGCGGTGTTCGAGGACGAGGCGGCGGCGACGGTGGCGCGCGACGCGCTGGTCGGTGCCGGCGTGCCGCAGGCGCAGGTTGAGGTCGTGGCACATGTCGCCGGCGATGCGGCACCGGGTCAGAGCCATGCCGAGGATGGCACCGTCGGCGACCAGATCCTGACCGCGTTGATGGGCCTGTTCACCCCGCACGACGATCATCACGACTACACGCATGCGGTCCGCCAGGGCCATGCGATGGTCGTGGTCCGCCCGGTCGGTGACACGGACCGGCATCGCGTGATCCAGGTGCTCGAGCAGAGCCACCCGATCGATTTCGACGCCAAGCTCGCCGAGTGGCGGCAGGCCGGATACGACAATAGCGGTGCGCCGCTGTCGCCCGACCGCGTCGCCGGGCAGCGGGAGCAGACTGCCCCCGCTCGGTCGACGACCACTGAGCCCGCGCCGCCCTCGCTCGGGCCGTCGCGCGTGCGTAGCTACCTCAACGAGCGGAGCTGATCTCCATGGACCCGCACGCCGCATCTCCCGCCGCAACGCAGCCGGATTTCGATCCGGCGCGGCATGAGAGCCAGATCATGGCGCTGTTTGCCGACGACGCTGCGGCCGAGCAGGCCGGCTCGGCCGTGGTCGCGGCGGGCGTGGCGAGCGAGCGGGTCGAGATCATGGCGGACGGCGCTGCCCTGCATGCCGGGATCCGGCATCCGGTGCAGGACCTGTTCGTGCCCGAGGACGACTACCAGGACTACCACCACGCGCTCGGCCGCGGTCACGCGATGGTCATCGTGCGGCCGGGCACCGTGGCGGAGCGGGAGGCGGCGGTCTGGGCATTGGAGAACAGCTCGCCGATGGACCTCGACATGCATGGGCGGAACTGGCGCGGCCAGTCCGCAGTGCCGGCTCAGCGGACGGGGATCAATCATATCAACGTCTCCCGCGCCGACATGTATGGCCGGGCGGTCGGTGGCCGGGACGAAGTGATCCTCGACATGACGGGCCAGAAGATGACCGTCCGCGTCATGTCGGATGCGGATATGGAGCAGGCGCCGTTCGCGCCCATGGCCACGCCGGCACAGCGTCCCGCCCCGCTCGCGCCGCCGCCGCCGAAGCGGGAGACGGCGATACGCGGCACGACCTATACCTATGGCGTGCCGGCCGACGTGGTGCGCCGCATGTCGCCGGAAGACCAGGTGATGGCGCAGGCGCCTATGCTGGGGGCGCCGCGCGATACCTTCCTCAAGGACGTCGGCAGCCATACCCAGATGGGCTGGCGTGATCGGCCGGCGAACACGAAGCACGTTCGCAGTTACGTGTTCGAGCGGCCGTCGGAGTTCCGCGAGGCCGATATTCACTCGTGAGGGCTTGGCTCGCGGTCGGGTTGGTGCTGGCGGTAGCGGGATGTTCGGACCCCTTGCCGATCACGGCATTCCAGGGGCCACCCAGCTTCGATCCCGTGCGTTTCTTTGGGGGCCAGATCCAGTCCTGGGGCGTGTTGGAGAACCGCTCCGGCGCGCCGACCGACATCGTCACTACTGACGGCGTCGGCGAGGCGGAGGGGCCGGACGGGGTACATTTCAAACAGAACGTGCATGTCGGCACCGAACCAGTGGTGGTACGGGATTGGCACATGCGCCGGGTCGGGGCGGGGCGTTTCGAGGCCGAGGCCAACGACATGGTTGGCACGGCGCACGGTGACGCGTCCGGGCGCGCTTTCCATTGGACGTGGACACTGGCACTGCATCCGGGCAACCCGTTGAGCAACGTCACGATGGACCAGTGGTGGTATCTGCAGACAGACGGCTCGATGTTGAACCGGACCATCATCAGTAAGCTCGGCGTGGTCGCGGCCGAGGTAACCGAGCATTTCGTCAGCACGCCGAAGGGATGAAGGCATGAAGTTGATGCGGTTGGTCGGCCGGGCCCTGTCGCCGTTGCGCCCGGGCGTCGATGCGTTGACGGGCGAGAAGTTGAGCCGTCGCATTCCGACGACGATCGAAGTGACCAGCCCGGTGTTCAAGGAAAGCGACGCGATCCCACGGCTGTTCACCGCCCAGGGCGACGGGCGGTTTCCCGGTATCGCCTGGAGCGGCCTGCCGGACCGGACATGTTCAGTGGTCCTGTTGGTCGAGGATGCCGACATCCCATTCGCCGTGCCGGTCACGCACCTGATCGTCCATTCGATCGACCCGGCCATCACCGAACTCGCGACCGGTGCGGTCAAGGCGTTTATGCCAGCGCCCTCACCTGCGGGGTGGGCGTGCGGGCGCAACTTCCTCGGCGCGGCCGGATACACACCGCCGGCACCACCACCGGGCCATGGGCCGCATCGCTACGCGTTCCAGGTGTTCGCGCTGAGTGCCGCGCCGTCGTTCCGGTATCCGCCGCACCGGGGCCGATTGATGCGAGCGATCCGGCCCTACATCCTGGCGCGCGGAAGCCTCATCGGGACATATGTAAACGTTCATTGACTTTGCTGCGATGCAGCAGTAATAAAATTACGCGCTGTTTGATCGTTCGCGTGCACTCTCTGCCGCTTCGCTCGTCAATCCGTTGCGCCGGTATGCGGCCCCGATGACCGCAGGCGCTGTCCACAAATAGACCAGTGGGCGGCTTGCGAAAGAGCACGAATCATATGACCAGTTTTGCCGAACTCGGCCTCGCAGCCCCGATTCTGAAGGCGCTCGAGACCGAAGGCTATCTTAACCCGACCCCGATCCAGGAACAGGCGATCCCGTACGTGTTGCAGGGTAAGGACCTGCAGGGCATCGCCCAGACCGGCACCGGCAAGACCGCGGCCTTCGCGCTGCCGATCATCCACCGCCTGCTGAACGCGCCGCAGCCGCCGCTGCGCAAGGGTTGCCGCGTCCTGGTGCTGTCGCCGACCCGCGAGTTGGCCAGCCAGATCGCCGACAACTTCAAAGCATACTCGCGCCACACCAACCTGCGCACCACGCTGATGTTCGGCGGCGTGCCGAAGATGCGTCAGTCGCGCGCCATCATGAACGGCGTGGACATCCTGGTGGCGACGCCGGGTCGCCTGCTTGACCACATGCAGGACGGCGCCGTGACCGTTGCCGGCACCGAGATCCTGGTGCTGGATGAGGCCGACCACATGCTCGACCTCGGCTTCATCGTGCCGATCCGCAAGATCGTCAGCAACACGTCCGCCAAGCGGCAGACCCTGTTCTTCTCGGCCACCATGCCGAAGGAGATCGACTCACTGGCGCGCGCCATGCTCAAGGATCCGATCCATGTCGCGGTGACGCCGGTGGCGACCACGGCCGAGCGCGTCGAGCAGAAGGTCATCTTCGTGGAGGCCGCGCGCAAGCGGCATATGCTGGGCCACATCCTGCGCGACACCAGCATGGAGCGGACGCTGGTGTTCACGCGCACCAAGCACGGTGCCGACAAGGTGACGCAGCATCTCGAGGCCATTGGTCAGTCGGCCGCCGCGATCCATGGCAACAAGAGCCAGCCACAGCGGGAGCGGGCGTTGGCTGCCTTCCGTGACGGCCGGGTCAAGGTGCTGGTGGCAACCGACATCGCCGCGCGCGGCATCGACGTCGATGGCGTGACCCATGTGGTGAACTTCAACCTGCCGAACGTGCCGGAGGCCTACGTCCACCGCATTGGGCGCACGGCGCGGGCCGGACATTCGGGCATGGCAATCAGCTTCTGCGACAGCAGCGAGCGGTCGTTCCTGCGTGGGATCGAGAAGCTGATCCGCACGCGGATTTCCGTGGAAGAGCCGGCGGCAATGGCGGCCTAAAGCCTCCGGCCCGTCACCCGGTCGAACAAGTGTAGTTCGGCTGCATCGAGCGTTACGTGAACGGCGTCGCCCACCAGGGTGGCGCCATTCAGTTTTGCCAAGAGCGGCGTGCCATCGGCCATGCGGCCATGGACCAGCGTTTCTGACCCGAGCGGCTCGACGAGCTCGACGCTGAGCGGGATACCACTCTCGGCCAGCGATATGTGCTCCGGCCGGACGCCCAGCGTAACCGGGCCAGCCGGGCGCGACGCCGGCAACGGGTAGATCGCGCCGGTTGCCAGGCGGACCGTGTGACCCTCGACCTCGGCGGGCACGAAGTTCATCGCGGGGGCGCCGATGAAGCCGGCGACGTAGGTGTCTGCCGGGCGCGCCCATATCTCCATCGGCGTCGCGAACTGCACCGGGCGGCCTTCGTGCAGGATCAGTAGCCGATCGCCGAGCGTCATCGCCTCCACCTGGTCGTGGGTGACGTAGAGGCTGGTCACGCCCAGGCGGCGCTGTAGCCGGCGGATTTCGGCACGCATCTGGACGCGAAGCTTGGCGTCGAGATTGGACAGCGGCTCGTCGAACAGGAATAACTTCGGCTGCCGGACGATGGCGCGGCCCATAGCGACGCGTTGCCGCTGGCCGCCGGAAAGCTGACGCGGGCGGCGCTTCAACAAGGGCTCGATGCCCAGCAGCGTCGCCGCCTCGTTGACCAGTTCGGCGATACGAGCGCGTTTGGTGCCGCGGATGCGCAGCCCGTAGGCCATGTTGTCGAACACCGTCATGTGCGGGTAAAGCGCGTAGTTCTGAAACACCATCGCGATGTCGCGCTCGGACGGGTCCGTCCGCGTCACGTCACGGTCGTCGATCAGGATGCGGCCTGAACTTGCGGTCTCCAACCCGGCCACCAACCGCAGCAGCGTGCTCTTGCCGCAGCCGCTGGCGCCGACGATGACCAGCATCTCGCCATCGGTCAGCGACAGGTCGATGCCGCGCAGGATCTCGGTGTCGCCGAACTGCTTGCGCAGACCGTCCAGGACCAGGGTCGCCATCTACTTGTCCGCCTCGGCCAAACCTTTGACGAACCAGCGCTGCATCAGCACCACGACGATCACCGGCGGCAGCAGCGCCAGCACGGCGGTGGCCATCACCTTCTGCCACTCCACAGCGGCCTCGGTGCCGATCATCTTGACGATGCCGATGACGATCGTGTCGAGCGATGGGTCGGTGGCGACCAGGAGCGGCCAGAGGTACTGATTCCAGCCGTACACGAACAGGATGACGAACAAGGCGGCGACGTTGGCGGCGGAGACGGGCAGGAGAATGTCCTTCAGAAAGCGCCACGGCCCGGCGCCATCCATGCGAGCGGCTTCGACCAGCTCGTCGGGGATCGCCATGAACACCTGGCGGAACAGCAGCGTGGCGGTGGCGGACGCGATCAGCGGCATGGTCAGCCCGGTGAAACTATTGATCAGGCCCAGCCCGGCCATCACCGAATAGGTCGGGATGATGCGCACCTCGACCGGCAGCATCAGCGTGATGAAGATGGTCCAGAACGCGAGATTGCGGAACGGGAAGCGGAAGAACGCCACGGCATAGGCCGACAGGACCGAGATCGCGATCTTCCCCAACGCGATCGCCATCGCCATGCCGAACGAGACCAGCAGCATGCGCGCGACCGGGCCGTCATGCAGCAGATCGGCATACACGCCGAAGCCCGCCGGGTCCGGCAACAGCGACACGCCGCCGCGGGCGATGACGTCCGACGGCTGCGTCGAGGCCGCCAGCAGCAGCCAGACCGGCAACGCAAACAGGGCGACGCCGAGCACCAGGATCGTATGCGCCAGCCAATCAGTCCGCACTGCGGCGCCCCATGAAGCGGAACTGCACCGCGGTAAGCACGATGACGGCGACCATCAGGATCACGGATTGCGCCGAGGACGAGCCGAGGTCGAGGTTGATCACGCCATCGCGGTACACCTTGACGATCAGCGTCTCGGTCGCCTTGCCGGGACCGCCGCCGGTCAGCGCCAAAATGGTCGAGAACGTCTCGAACGCGGCATAGACGACGTTGACCACGACGAGGAAGAAGACCGTCGGCGCGAGTAGCGGCAGCGTGATGGTGCGAAAGCGGTGCCAGCCGCGGGCTCCGTCGATGCGGGCAGCCTCGACAATGGCGCGCGGGATCGACTGCAGCCCGGCCAGGAAGAAGATGAAATTGTAGCTCACCTGCTTCCACGCGCTGGCGAGCACCACCATCGCCATCGCCTGGGTGTCGTTCAGCTTGTAATCCCACTGGATTCCTGCCCGGTTCAGCAGCCGACCGAGCAGCCCGATCTGCGGGTGCAGCAGCAGGATCCACAGCACCGCGGCGATGGCCGGCGCCACGGCATAGGGCCAAATCAGCAGGGTGCGATAGACGGCGCGGCCCCGGATCTCGCGGTCGGCGAACACGGCATGGAACAGCGCCGCCGCCATCGAGAGCACGGCCACGGCGGCACAGAAGAACAGGGTGCGGCCCATGCTCTGGACGTACAGCGGGTCGGCGAACAACTCGGTGAAGTTCTCCAGGCCGACGAACTCGGTGCGGATGCCGAACGCGTCCTGTCGCTGGGTGCTGAACCAGATGGCCTGGCCGGCGGGCCAGAGGAAGAAGACCGCCGTGAGGGCCAGCTGCGGCGCCACCAGAAGCATTGGCAGCAGCCGGCCCGGAAAGATCGTGCGGCGGTCCATCGAAGGTTCAGGCCTTGTTGGCTTTCTCGAACTCGCGCAGCACCTTGTTGCCACGGGTCACGGCGTTGTCGAGCGCTTGCTGGGCAGTCTGCTGGCCCTGGAACGCCTTTTCGACTTCCTCGTACTGGATGTTGCGCAGCTCGGCCATGCGGCCCAGGCGGAAGCCCTTGCTGTTGGGCGTCACGGTGCCGCGCTGCAACTGCTCGACCGGGAGGTCGGCACCCGGGTTGCTGGCGTAAAAGTCGCCCTGCTTGATCAGGTCGAAGCCGCTGGTGGTGACGGGGACGTAGCCAGTCGCCTGGCTCCAGCTGGCGGCCTGCTTCGGCTCGGACAGGAACTTGATGAACTCGGCGGTGCCCTTGTATTCGGCCGCGGCGCGGTTGGGCGCGGTCATGGCCCAGAGGCTGGCGCCGCCGATGACGGAATTGATCGGCGCGCTCTTAAGGGCCGGGTCGTAGGGCAGCATCGCCTCCCGCCACTTGAACTTGGCGTTCTTGGCGATCTCGCTGCGCGAGCCCGACGAGTTGAAGCTCATCGCAGCCTGGCCGGAGGAGAAGATCGGGTCCGGTGCGTTGTCGCGACCGCTGTATTTGAACAGGCCCTCCTTGGACATCGCGAGCAGCCGGTCGAGCTGGCCCACGAAGGCCGGCTTGTTGATCAGCAGCTCGGTGTTCAGCCCTTTGAAGCCGTTCTCCTCGGTCGCGTAGGGGAGGTCGTGGATGGCGGCGAACTGCTCGAACTGGATCCAGGAGAACCACGAGCTGGTCATCGGCATCGCCACGCCGGATTTCTTCAGCGCCTGGGCGGCCTTGCCGACATCGTCCCAGGTGGCGGGCGGCTTGGCCGGGTCGAGGCCGGCCTTCTCGAACGCGTCGGCGTCGATCCAGAACATGGCAGTGCTGGAGTTGAACGGCGCCGAGGCCAGGCGGCCATCGGGCAGGCTGTAGTAGCCGCGGACGGCGCCGATGTAGTTCGCCGGGTCGATGGTGACGCCGGTCTCCTGGGCCAACTGCCAGACCTGCTTGACGGCCGGGCCGGCGGCCAGCATCGAGCCGGTGCCGACTTCGAACATCTGCACCAGGTTCGGCGCCTGCCCGGCGCGCCAGGCGGCGATGGCGGCCGTCAGCGTCTCGGGATAGGTGCCCTTGAACACGGGCACGACTTCGTAGTCCGTCTGGCTCGCGTTGAACGCGGCGACCAGCTTGTTCACCTCGTCCCCGAGCGGGGAGTTCATGGCGTGCCAGAACACGATGCGGGTGCGTGCGCCCGGAACGGCTTGGGCGAAGACGGGCGTGGCGGCCAGCGCGGCGGCGCCAACGAGCAGAGTGCGGCGGAACATGGCGGTTCTCCCAGACGGTCGCCGCGCCTTAACGGCGTCGTGTTACAGCCACGTTGCAGATTTATGACGCAGCGGTGAACCCCCTTTCTATCGGCGATGCACCGACCACAGCATCAACCAGCGCACCGGCAGCACCCAGATCAGCCCGGCGACCCCCCAATAGACCGCCTCGACCGGCCACCACAGCCGCGGCAGGTAGTCCGGCAGCACCACCACGACGACGATGTAGACGAACACGAAGACCAGGGCGGCCAAGGTGGCGATCGGGGTTCTGGACATGGTCTTGGACATACTGGGGCGGCGCCTCGGTTGCCGCCTCGGCCACGGCGCGATAGAGCGGCGGCATCTTCGAGGCGGTAGTGATGAATTTGAAGGACCATATCCGGGGTATCCCGGATTTCCCCAAGCCCGGTATCCTCTTCTACGACATCTCGACCCTGCTGCGGCATCCGCAAGCCTGGCACACGGCGGTGGACCGCATGGCCGAGATGGTCGGGCGGCATCAGCCGACGCTTCTGGCCGGCATCGAGTCGCGCGGCTTCCTGCTGGCGGCACCGTTGGCGATGCGGCTGAACTGCGGCTTCGTCATGCTGCGCAAGCGCGGCAAGCTGCCGGGCGAGGTCATCGGGCTGGATTACGCGCTGGAATACGGCATGGACCGCATCGAGATCCAGGCGGACGCGGTGGCCGAAGGCGAGCGGGTCGTGCTGCTGGACGATCTGCTGGCAACGGGCGGCACCATGCGCGCCGGGATCGACCTGCTGCGCCATGTCGGCGCCGACGTGCAGGCGTCGGCCGCGCTGATCGAGCTGTCGTTCCTCGGCGGCCGGGCGCGGCTGGACCTGCCGTTCGAGTCGCTCGTCGCATACGATTCCTGACCGCCGCGGTGCTATAGCGGCAGCAAGAATGCAGACGGGAGGACCGCGATGAGGCGAGCGATGACGCGTCGGCAGGCGATGGCGGGCGCCGCGCTGTCTGCCGGCCTGGGGCTCGGCGCCGCGCGCGCCGCCGGGTCGAGCTTGCCGGCCACGCCGTCGCTGTTGGTCGCGGGCCCCGCCGGCGGCCTGGCCGACCAGTGGGCGTCGCTGATCGCGGGGCCGTTGGGCGCGGCACTGCACGGGGCGGGCGGGCCGCCGCTGCCGCGCGACACCGTCGGTGGCGCCGACGGCGTCACCGGGATCAACCAGTTCCAGGCCCGCACCGCCCCCGACGGATCGACCGCGCTGCTGCTGCCGGGCGCCGCGCTGATGGCCTGGCTGGTGGGCGACACCAGGGTGCGGTTCGACGTCGGCAACTGGGCGCCGCTCTGGGGCGCCACGACCGGCGCCATCCTGGCGACCCGCGTGCCGTTGATCCCCGGCCAGAGCCTGCGCGTGTCGGTCTCGGGCATCGGCGAGCCCGGGCTGGAGGCGCTGCTGGCGCTCGACCTGATGGGTATCGACCCGGTGCCGGTGATCGGCGCCGGCCAAAGCCAAGTCGACGCCGTCTACCTGCGCGGTGCCGCGGCACGCGACCCGATGGCCGCCCCCGGCTTCGCCTCCGCCTTCAGCTTCGCCGGGCGCTCCGGCCGGGATCCGGACTTCCCCGACCTGCCGCCGGCCACCGAGCTGTTCATGCCGGCGCAGGCCGCCAACCGGCAGGCGGTCGCGGTGTTCCAGGCCGTGTCGGCCGCCGCCGCGGTCGAGGTCGCGCTGGTGATGCCGGCGGTGGTGCCGGCGGCCATGCTGGCCTGGTGGCGGCAAGGCTGCGCACAGATGGACGACGCCGCTGCCGTGCGCACCGCCGTGGCGGGCGCGTCGGCGCGGCAAGAGGCCGGACAGATTGCGACCGATCTCTCCCGCGTCGCGCTCGACGGCCCCGCGCTGCTATCGTTGCGGACGCGGTTAGCCGAGCGCTTTCACTGGCGCCCCAGCTAGCACATTGCCGCCGCCGCCTCATCTAAGCCGAGACATCAGCGGCGTTCCATGCAGTCTCACACCACGATCTTCTTCCTTCATTTCCTCGGCGGCAGCGGCCGCTCCTGGGCGCCGGTCATCGCGCATCTCGACGAGGGCATCCGGCCTATCACCATCGATCTCCCCGGTTTCGGCGATGCGGCGGCCACGCCGGGGTCGAGCGTGGCCGAGATGGCGGCGCATGTGGGCGAGCGCATCCGTGTTGCCGGGCCGCAATCCTGGCTGCTGGTCGGGCACAGCATGGGCGCCAAGGTCGCCTGCGTGCTGGCGCGCCAGAGCGAGGACGGAGACGCCGGGCTGGAGGGGTTGGCCGGGCTGGTGCTGGTCGCCGGCTCCCCCCCGTCGCCTGAGCCCATGGACGACGACAAGCGCCAGGAGATGCTGGGCTGGTTCGAGGGCGACCCGGCCGCCCGCCGCGCCGAGGCGGCGAGCTTCATCGAGGCCAACGTGAGCCAGACGCTGCCGCCGGCGCTCGAAGCCATCGCGGTAGAAGACGTGATGCGGCTGGACCCGGCACGCTGGCGCGCCTGGCTGCGCGCCGGCAGCAACGAGGATTGGGCCGAGCGGGTGGGCGTGCTGCGCACGCCGGCGTCGATCCTGGCGGGAGCGGACGATCCGTGCCTCGGGCCGGAGGCGCAGGCCACGCTGATGGCGCCGCATTTCACCGAGGCGCGACTGATGACGCTGCCCAACGCCAAGCATCTGCTGCCGATGGAGTGCGCCGAAGCGGTCGCGTCGGCGATCCAGGAGCGCCTATCTTGAACGAGGACTATGCAGCGCTGATTCGGTCCGACCGTGTCAGTGCCAAGACGCGGGAAGCGTTGCTCGAACGCGCCGAGCCCGATGCCGCCGACTACGCGCCACAGGCGATGAATGCCGCCGCATACGCGACCCTGCAGGCCGTGCTCTCCCGCGTCCTGCCGCAGCAGCGGGTCGACTTGGCGCAGCGGATCGACAAGGCGCTGGCCGCAGGCGAGACCGATGGCTGGCGGTTTGCCGTGTTACCCGCCGACAAGCCAGCGTTCGGCGAGAGCCTGGCGGCGTTGGCCGGGTTCGCCGACCGGGCCGCGGCCGCGCAGGATGCGGAGCTCGAGGCCATCGCCGACGGCGCCCGGGGCGAGCCGTTGCAGCGCTGGTTCGAGGATCTGCGCGGGCAGGCGACCATGATCTACGTGTCGCACCCATCGACCTTCGCGCGCATGGGCTATAGCGGCATCGCCTATGGCGGCGATGAGAAATGGCGCCCGGGGTTCCACGCCATCGCGGCGAACGAGCGGGAAGACTGGGAACCGGTGCCGGAGATTGCGCCATGAAGCTCGACGGCATGAGGCGGTACGCGACGTCGGAAATCGTCGACGCCGTCGTGGTCGGCACCGGCGCCGGCGGGTCGCCGTTGCTGATGAAGCTGGCGCAGGCCGGGTTGCGCGTCGTCGCGCTCGAGGCCGGCCGGAACTGGGACCCGGCCGATTTCCCCGCCGACGAGGTCGCCGGCGCGAAGATCTACTGGCGCGACGAGCGGCTGAGCGGCGGCGGGACCCCCGAGGCGTTCGGCGGCAACAACAGCGGCACCGGCGTCGGTGGCTCGATGCTGCACTGGGGCGCGTTCTGCCCACGGCCGGACCCGCGCGACCTCAAGCTGCGCAGCACGACCGGGTCGGGCGTGGACTGGCCGATCGAGCATGCCGAGCTGGTGCCCTACCTCGAACAGGTCGAGGCGTTCATCGGCGTCTCCGGGCCGTCGCAGTATCCGTGGGACCCTGGCCGGCACTACGCCTATCCGCCGGTAACGCTGAACGCGCCGGCCTATGCGATGCAGCTCGGTTGCGCCTCGCTCGGCATCAGGACCGCCACCTGCCCCGCCGCCGTGCTCACCCGCGACGTCGTCGGCCCCGCCGGCGACCGGCAGCGCTGCATCAATTGCGGGCATTGCCACCAGGGCTGCCGCACTGGCGCCAAGACCAGCATGGACGTGACCTACCTTCCAATGGCGGTCGCGGCCGGGGCGGAGATCCGCGCCGAATGTTTCGTGCACGGCATCGAGCGGGACGCTGCGGGCCGGGTCACGGCGGTGGTGTATCGCGACGCGGATGGGGTGGATCACAAGCAGCGCTGCGCCGCGCTGGTCCTCGCCGCCGGCGCGGTCGAGACGCCGCGGCTGATGCTGCACACCGATGTCGGCAACGCCAGCGGCCAGGTCGGGCGCAACTACCTGGCGCACGTGGCGACCCAGGTGTGGGGCACGTTCGAGGCGGAGATGCGCTGCAACAAGGGTTATCCCTCGTCGCTGATCACCGAGGACATGATCCGGCCGGCCGACGCGGATTTCGCCGGCGGCTACCTGGTGCAGAGCCTGGGCGTGCTGCCGGTGACCTGGGCCAACCAGGTCGCCCGTGTACGGCCGATGTGGGGCCAGAAGCTGATCGACTACATCGACGGCTACAACCACGTCGCCGGGATCGGCATCAACGGCGACTGCCTGCCGTCGGACGACAATCTGCTGACGCTGTCGGACGAGGTGGACGCGACCGGCGTGCCGAAGCCGCGCATCGATTTCAGCTACGGCGCCAATGAGAAGGCGATGGATGCCCACGCGGTGCGCATGATGAAGGCCGTGTGGCAGGCGGCGGGCGCGACCGACATCTGGGCCTGCGCGCGGGTGGCGCACACGATCGGCACCTGCCGCATGGGCACCGATCCCGACAGCGCCGTGGTCGACCCGGTCGGACGCAGCCACGACGTGCCGAACCTGTGGATCTGCGACAACTCGGTGTTCCCGAGCGCCCTGCCCGCCAACCCGGCGCTGACGATCATGGCGCTCAGCCTACGCACCGCCGAGGCGATACTCGCGGGACGATGAGATAACTCGGCGAACTTGCTCCGCGGCCGGGTCTCTCCTATAGACCCGGTCTTCGCTGCCGGTCGGTATCGGCGGCCATTACAGGAATATCCGATGAAGCCCGGCATCCACCCCGAATATCATGAAATCAACATCATCATGACGGACGGCACGACGTTCAAGACGATGTCGTGCGCCGGCAAGGCGGGCGATACCATGCGTCTGGACATCGACCCGAAGTCGCACCCGGCCTGGACCGGCGTGCAGCGGATCATGGACACCGGCGGCCAGGTGGCGAAGTTCAACCGGAAGTTCGCCGGCATCGGCCTGCGCAAGGAGCCGTAAGCGGCTTCGACGTCCGCGAAAAAATTTAGGCCGCCTCTTGAAGCAAGAGGCGGCCTTTTTTATGTTTGGTCATGTCGAGGTGCCCGATCCGGGGCTTCGATGACTGACCCGGCCGGCCCTTATGGGCGGCCATGCTTCGACCTTGCTCACTTGGAGGTTTTCTATGTCGACTCTCGACTTCTCGCCACTGTTCCGTACCGCCATCGGCTTCGACCGTATGGCCCGCCTGGCCAGAACGGCCCATGATGCGGCCACCACGCAGAGTGGCGCCCAGACCTATCCCCCCTACAATATCGAGCGCACTGGCGAAGACAGTTATCGCCTGACGATGGCCGTCGCCGGCTTCAGTGAGGAGGACCTGGACCTGGTCGTCCGCGAGAACACCCTCTTCATCACTGGGCGTGTCAAAGCGGAAGAGAACAAGTCCGAACTTCTGTATCGCGGCATTGCCGGCCGGGCGTTCGAGCGTCGCTTCGTCCTCGCCGACCATATCGTCGTCGATGACGCGTCGTTGCGGAACGGCCTGCTCCATGTCGGCCTCAAGCGCGTCGTGCCCGAGGCCCTCAAGCCACGCCGCATCGCCATCGGCAGCGTGCCGACCGGCAAGCCGGCCATCGCGAACGATCAGGCCGAGGCCGTTCAGGCCGCGTAACTGCCAATCGGAGGGGGCCGGCTCGACCGGCCCCTTCTAGCCGAAGTCGAACAGATCATCCGCCGCACTCCGATGGGTCTGCTTGCCGGCAATGAAGGTTTCGGCCCGCGCGATCTCGGCGCGCAGCCCGGCGACATATCGCTCCAACTCGTCGACACCCATCCGTTCCAGCGGGACCGGCGCCGGACCGATCGTCGGTTCATCCTCGTTCATCGCCATCATGCACCACTCACGTTTGATACGGCATAGCAGGGTTCTCGGGCTTGACCGGCACGGCGGCACAGCCCCATATCCGATTTTCCACGAAATTGAACCGCCGACACGGCCTTTCCCCGTTGCCGGTGAAGGACAGCGTACCTCATGAGCCTCCCGTTGATGCCCAAAGCCACCGCCGTGTGGCTCATCGAGAAGACCGCCCTCACCTTCACGCAGATCGCTGATTTCTGCGGGATGCATCCACTCGAGGTCCAAGCCATCGCCGACGGCGAAGTTGCGCAGGGGATCGTCGGCTACGATCCCGTTGCCAACCAGCAGGTGACCGAAGACGACATCAAGCGTTGCGAGAAATCGCCGGATGCGCGTCTGAAGTTGATGGCGCCGGCCAATCCTTCAAAGGTAAAGCGCGGCGCACGCTACACGCCGGTGGCCAAGCGCAACGACCGGCCCGACGCGATCGCGTTCGTGCTGCGCAACTTCCCGCAGCTCAGCGAGGCGCAGGTCATCAAGCTGCTCGGCACGACCAAAGACACCATCCAGAAGGTGCGCGAGCGGACCCACTGGAACAGCACCAACATCAAGCCGCGCGACCCGGTGATCCTTGGCCTGTGCAGCCAGACCGACCTCAACGCCTCGGTGGCCGTTGCCAACGAGCGCCTGGCCCGGGACGGCCAGGCTATCCCGGTGCCGCCGCTGCCTGAGATCGAGGAAGTCGCTTAAAGCGCCTCATCCTTCTAGCCGGGCGATTTCGGCGCGTCCGTAGCGCAGGAATTGTTCGCGCAATTCCATGCCGAACCACTCGGCGACGTTGACGCTTTCCTGGAACAGGTCCAGTCCGGCCGATGTCGTGCCGGGCAGGGGGCGCCGCTTCTGTTCCATCAGCCGCCGATGCCGCCGCAGCCCGTCCAGCCCGGCCCACACCGCCGCGCCGAGCGCCAGATACGGCGAGGCACCGGCATCGCCGAACGACAGTTCCACGCCGGACGGCACCGCCCCGCCCTCGTCGCCCGTCTCGCTGCGCAGCCGCACGGCTCCGGGCCGGCCTTCGACCGCCAGCTCGGCCCATCGGCCGGCCAACTGGCGCGCGCGCGGCGCCAACACGCTGGCCAGCGCCGGCAGATGGTGCACCACCCCGGCGACGAAGTGCTCCGCCTCGTCTGACAGCCCATGCTCCCCGCTGGCATCGGCCATCGCGGATTGTCCGAACCGGTCCACCAGCGTGACCCCGATCCGCACGTCACCCAGGCGACCGGCCCCGATGCTCTCGATCAGCGCCCGCAGCACCACCGCCTGATCCGCTGCCGCCACCCCCGCCGCCGGCGCCGCGGCAGCCTCGAACATGCCGGCGGCGTCCCCGGGCTGCATCGTCTCCGGAACCAGACCGTTGCCGCGCATCGCCGCCAGCAATCGCCCAAACGTCGCCGCTTGCGCCCGCACGGCCGCCAGGGTCCGTCCCGGCTTGGCGCTGACCACGCCGAAGCCCTGGGTGAACCCGGCCCTCACCGTCAGCCCGAACTCCGCATGCAGCGCCGCCAGCCCCCGCCGCAGGAAGTAGCGCGGGCAGCAGGCCCAGGGCGCACCGTCCAACTCGAGCAAGTCGCCCAGCAGCAACACCAGGTCCGGCGCACCGTCGGCCGGGATGTAGGCCCGGGTCGCCGGGTCCGGCAGGAGCAGCAGGTCCGTCGCCGCATGCACCGGCCCGTCCCCCGGCGACATCGACGGCACGTGACCCGGCAGCACGATGCCGCGCTCCATCACGCCCTCGAGCGCCGCCCAGGGCAACGACACGCCGCGCAACAGCCCCGACAGATCGCTGGTGCCGATGAAGGCCAGCGTCTCCGCCTCGATCATGACCGCAATTGCCCGACCAAACGCCTCAATTGGCGCTGCGTGTGGCCGCGTGACAGCCCGGTGCGCACCACCGTGTCGGCCCGGCGCCGCTTCTCCGCGTCCGGCATCTGCCGCCCGATCACCGCGGCGATTTGCGCAGCCGACATCGTCCCGCGCCGCAGCACCCGCGCCCGTTGCACCGACGCCGGCGCGCTCACCACCACGATGTGATCGACCCGGTTCGCTCCGCCGGCTTCGAACAGCAGCGGAATGTCGAGCGCCACCAGCCGCCGCCCGGCGCGCCGCGCTTGCGCCAGGAAGCGGTGCTGGGCCTGCCGCACCAGCGGGTGGACGATCCGCTCCAGGCGCTTGAGCGCCGCCGGGTCGCCGAGCACCGCCGTGCGTAGCGCCGCCCGGTCCACCCTGCCCTCGCGGACGCTGCCGGGGAACGCCGCCCCGATCGGCTTGACCGCCGCGCCGCCGATCCCTTGCAGCCGGTGCACCGCCGCATCGGCGTCGAACACGGGCACCCCCGTCCGCCGCAGCACTGCCGCCGCGTTGGACTTGCCCATCCCGATCCCGCCGGTCAGCCCCAATACCCTCACCGTATCCTCACCGGGCCATCCACAGCCCGGCGCCGATCAGCCCGATCCCGGCCAGATGATACGGATGCATCGTCTCTCCAAGGAACAGCACCGCCAGCACCACCCCGAATGCCGGCATGAGGTGCACATACTGCCCCGCCCGCGCCGGCCCCACCAATTCGACGCCGCGATTGTAGCAGAAATAGGCCAGGAACGCCGGGAACACGCAGGAATACACGATCCCGAATACCGACACCGGGGTCAGGATCAGCCGCGCCCCATCCGCCGCCTCGTCCCACGCCAGCGGCACCAGGAACACCACCCCGACCGCGAACGTCGCCGCCAGCAGGCTGAGCGGATGCACCGCGGGCTTGAGCCGCAGCAGCGCCGAATACAGCGCGTAGCACACCACCGCCAACGTCACGACCGCGTCGCCCGGGTTGATGTCCAGCGAGCGCAGCACCGTGAGCGAGCCCTGGCCCGCGATCACCGCGACGCCGGCCAGCGACACTATAATCGCGCCGACCTCCCGCAGGGTCGGCCGCTCGCGAAACATCGCGAACAACGCCACGATGACGAACAGCGGCGTCACCGACTGCAGCAGCAGCGCATTGATCGCGGTCGTGTTGTGCAGGCCGCGATACATGAGGTTGTTGAATGCATCGACGCCGAGCGCCGCCAGCGCTACCACCACCGGCCAGCGCCGCAGCAGCGCCGCCTTGTCCGTCCTGAGGTGCCGCCACGCCAACGGCAACACGATCAGCAACGCCCCGCCCCACCTCAGCAGTGTGAACAGCGACGGCGGCACCAGCGCGGCCGCCGCCCGCCCGCTGACGATGCTCCCGGCCCAGAACAGCATCGAGAGCGCCAGCAGCAACGGTCCGTTCGACCAGAAACGCAGCACGCGCTTGTCGTGCAGGCTGGAGCTCTGCTTACCTTCCGGCATGGTTCGCCTCGCTCTCGCAGTGCTCGCCGGTCTGACCGCCTGCGCGCCACAACCGGTGTCGGTCGACGCGCTCGCGCCCGGCATGGCCGATGCACGACGCGACATGGTCGTCACTGTTCCCGTGATCGGCGCCGACGGGGTCGTCTCGCCGATCCAGACCCGCATTTGCCGCCCGGACACGGATGCGCCGGCCCGGCTGGTCGTCATCAATCATGGCTCTCCGGCCAACAGTTCCGCCCGGCCGCGCATGCAGCTTCATCGCTGTAGCGACGAGGCGGCGCGCTGGTTCCTCACCCGTGGCTACGTGGTCGCCTTCCCGTTGCGCCGTGGATACGGCGCCAATGGCGGAACCTCGCCCGAATCGTCGCCCTCGTGCCGCGAGGCGGATTTCGCGCAGTCCGGCCTGGAGACCGCCCGCGACATCGATGCCGTCGTGCGGCATGTCGCCGCGCTGCCCTTCGTTCGGGCCGGCCAGACCGTCGTGCTGGGTCAGTCCGCGGGAGGGTGGGGCACCGTCGCTTACGACAGCATGCCGCATCCGGGGGTGACCGCTTTCATCTCCATGGCCGGCGGACGCGGCGGTCATCATCAACTGCAGCCGAACAACAATTGCCATCCCGAGCGCCTGATCGAGGCCGCCGGCCGCTTCGGCGCCACGGCGACGACGCCGATGCTGTGGATCTACACCGCCAACGACAGTTATTTCGACCCCGCCCTGGCGACGGGCATGGATGACGCCTTCACCCGAGCCGGCGGCAAGGCCGAGTTCATCCAGCCGGGCCCGTTCGGGTCGGACGGGCACGAGCTGTTCTTTGGCCGCGGCGGCTCCGCCATCTGGGGGCCACCGATCGAACGGTATCTCGCCGCGCACTAGACGTGGGCGCTCAACCACTCCGCCACCGCTCGATACGCGCGCGCCCGGTCCTCGGCGCGGACGAAGCCATGCCCCGCATAGTCGAACGTCTCGAACCGCACCGGAACGCCTCGCGCCCGTAGCGCCGTCTCCATCTGCACGCTCTCGCCATACGGCACCCGCGGGTCGCGCGTCCCGTGCAGCAGCAGCATCGGCGCGCGCACGCGGTCAAAATGGTGGATCGGCGAGATCCGGTCGAACAGCGCGCGGTGCCGCAACGTGTCGCCGTATTCGGCGCTGCGATGCGCCCGCCGCCACGGCCCGGTCGCCTCCAGCAGCGTGACGAAGTCCGCGATCCCGTAGAAGTTCACCGCGGCGCACCAGAGGTCCGGATATTCGGTCACCGCCGCATTGACCATGTAGCCGCCATAGGACTGGCCCATGATCGCGATCCGGCCGGCATCGATGCTCGGCAAGCCGGCCAGCCAGTGCCGCCCCGCCGCCAGGTCGCGCACCGAGTCGAGCCGCTTCTCCTTGTCGTCGGCGTCCAGCCAGGCCCGCCCGTAGCCGCTGCTGCCGCGCACGTTCGGCATCAGCACCGCGTAGCCCTGCGCGACCAGGGCCTGCATGTCTGCGCGGAACCCGCCCCGCGCTTGCCCTGCCGGGCCGCCATGCACCCACACCACGGCCGGCCATCCCGCATCCGGCGGCGTGCCGTCCGGCTCGGCCAGCCAGCCCGGCACGCGCAGCCCGTCGAAGCTGTCCCACTCCACCAGCCGGAACGGCCGCGTCGGCAAATCCATCGCCGGCGCCCACACGCTGCGGACCGCGCCATCCTCCCAGACGAACAGGCCGGCCGGATGCTCCGAGTCGCCCCACGCGAAGGCCAGCCGCCGTCCGTCGACGGACCAGGCGAGATCGGTCGCGACTCCCGCCTCGAACCCGGCGACCACGGCCCGCTCACTCCCGCGCGCGCCCACCCGCAGCACGCCATAGCCGCGATCGTTCTCCACCGTCGCCAACAACCCGCTCTCGGCGGCCAGCGACCAGGCCTCCACTTCCCGCCCCGCCGGCCCGAACTCGACCGTCACGGCGCCGCTCGCCGGCTCGATGCGGCATAGCCAGGCTAGATCGCCGCCATGCGCATCGGTGAGGCCGAGCAGGGCCTCCCCATCCCAACGCAGCGCACCGAACCGTCCAGCACGGGTGCGCGGCACCGGGCGCGCACTGCCGTCCACCGTCACCACCACGGGCCGCTGATCGCCCGTCGCCCACTCCTCGACGACGATCAGCCGATCGTCCGCGAACGGCCCGGCGGTCATCTCGTGCCGCCCTTCCAGGACCCGGCGCCGCGCACCGCCATCCAAATCCTGGATCAGCACGTCGTAATGCGCCTGGTCGCGGTCGTTCGCGGTGAGGCTGAAGCCGGTGCCGTCCTTGCGCCAGGCGCCGAAACCGTGAATCACCTCCGGCGCCGCGGTCAGCGCCCGGCTCTCCCCATCGGCCCGTAGCCAGAGCTGCTGCCGTTCGTCGCCGCCGGCATCGATCCCGTAGATCAGGCGATCATCGCCCGGCGCACGCCGCAACATCGCGACCTTCTCGTCATGATGGGTGAGTTGCCGGGTCGCGCCGGTCTGCAAATCCAGCGCCCAGACTTGCTGCTGGCCGGCCCCGCGCAGGTGAAAGATTGTCTGCCCATCGATGGAGAAAGCCGGGGAACCGGCCGACTCGAGGGCGGCATACTGCGTTGTTGAATCGTTCATGCCGCAACCCTACCCATGTCCACCGGGTTGAAAATACCGATCGCGACCGCAATTTATCGGTAGGAGAACATTCGTTCCATGGACCTGCTCAAGAAGCTCGAGATCCTGGCCGACGCGGCCAAATACGATGCCTCTTGCGCTTCGTCCGGCACCGCCAAACGGTCCTCCCTCGGCGAAAAGAACGGCATCGGCTCCACCGAAGGCATGGGTATCTGTCACGCTTATGCACCGGACGGCCGCTGCATCAGCCTGCTCAAGATCCTGCTGACCAACAGCTGCGTCTACGACTGCCTCTATTGCATCAACCGTCGCTCCTCGAACGTCCAGCGCGCGCGCTTCACGCCCGAGGAAGTCGTCACGCTGACGCTCGGCTTCTATCGCCGCAACTGCATCGAGGGCTTGTTCCTCAGTTCCGGCATCATCAAGAGCCCGGACTACACGATGGAGCAGGTCGTCCGCGTTGCGAGACTACTGCGCGAGGAGCACGGGTTCCGCGGCTATATCCACCTCAAGACGATTCCCGATGCCTCGCCGGAGCTGCTGGCCGAGGCAGGACGGTATGCCGACCGGCTCAGCATCAACGTTGAGCTGCCGACCGAGAGCAGCCTGGCCACGCTGGCGCCGGAGAAGGATATGGCCGGCATCCGCCGCTCGATGGGCCGCATGCGCCTGCGCATCGACGAGTCGAAAGCTGAAAAGCGTGCGCCGAAGTTCGCTCCCGCCGGGCAGAGCACGCAGCTGATCATCGGCGCCGACCAGAGCAGCGATCGCGACATTCTGGACCTCAGCACCAACCTTTATGGCAATTACGGCCTGCGCCGGGTTTATTTCTCGGCGTTCAGCCCGATCCCCGACGCCTCCGCCGCGCTGCCGCCGGCCAAGGCGCCGCTGCTCCGCGAGCACCGGCTGTATCAAGCCGATTGGCTGATGCGGTTCTACGAATTCGACGCCAAGGAACTGGCGCTCGACGCGACCGGCAACATGGACCTCTCGATGGATCCAAAGCTTGCCTGGGCGCTCCAGCACCGCGAGCAATTCCCCATGGACGTCAACCGCGCAACCCGCGAACAGCTGCTTCGGGTGCCGGGCATGGGTGTCAAATCGGTCGATCGGATCATTGCCGCCCGCCGCCACCGCCGGCTTCGCATGGAGGATCTAGCGCGGCTGCGCCTGCCGCTCGGCAAGATCGCGCCATTCATCATCGCCGCCGACCATCAGCCCGGCGCCCAACTCGACAGTCCCGCGCTACAGGCGCGTCTCACCCCCAAGCCCGTGCAGGCCGACCTGTTCGCATGAGGTCGGTCGCGCTGGCTCATCAGGTCGATTGGGATGGCTGGAGAACGGCCGCGCGATCGCTGGCGTTGGACGGTGTCCCGCCCGAGGAGATCGTCTGGTCCGTCGGCGCACCGGACGATCTCTTCGCCACCGGCGAGCGCCCGCCAGCGCCGCCCGCAACCGGCGCCTTCACCGTCTCCCGCGCGCTCGTCTCACTGGCCGAGACGGTCATCCAGGCCAACGATCCCGAGCGCTTCGCCCGCCTCTACCGTCTGATCTGGCGCGCCCATCGCGGCGAGAAGCACGTGCTCGAGATCACGACCGACCCGGACGTCCACGCCGTCCAGGAGCTCGCCAAGTCGGTCCGCCGCGACACCCATAAGATGCGCGCCTTCGTTCGCTTCCGCGAGGTTCCGGAGGAGGACGGCACCAAATACGTCGCCTGGTTCGAGCCCGACCACTACATCGTCGAGGCCAACGCCTCCTTCTTCGTGCGCCGCTTCGCGACCATGGTGTGGTCCATCCTGACGCCCTATCGCAGCGTCCATTGGACCGGCGAGGCGCTCGAGTTCACCGATGGCGCCACCCGCGCCGACATCCCCGACGACGACCGGCTGGAAGCGTATTGGCGCACCTATTTCAGCAGCATCTTCAACCCGGCCCGTCTCAAGATCGGCGCCATGACGTCCGAGATGCCGCGCAAATATTGGAAGAACCTGCCCGAGGCCGCGATCATCCCCGAACTGATCCGCACTGCCCCCGCCCGCGTCGAAGCGATGGTCGAGCAGCCGAACTTCTCACCGCCGAAGCCGAAATCTGCCAACCTTAAGGAACCGTCATTGCTCGAATCCGCTGTCGGCTCCGACCTCGCAACGCTGGCGAAAGACGCCGAAGCCTGCCGCCGCTGCTCGCTCTGGCAGCCCGCGACGCAGGTCGTGTTCGGCGAGGGCCCGTCCGACGCCCGCATCATGATGATCGGCGAGCAGCCCGGTGATCAGGAAGATCTTGCCGGCCGCCCCTTCGTCGGCCCCGCCGGCCAGTTGCTCGACCGCGCGATGGCCGAGGCCGGCCTCGATCGGGCCGGCATCTACGTTACCAACGCCGTCAAGCACTTCAAATTCGAGCCCCGCGGCAAACGCCGCATCCACGCCAAGCCCGGGACATCAGAGATCACCGCCTGCAAATTCTGGCTCGAGCTCGAACGCGCCACCGTTCAGCCGGCGCTCACCGTCATGCTCGGCGCCTCGGCCGCCCAATCGGTGCTCGGCCGCACCGTGACCATCTCCAAGGAGCGCGGCCGCCCGATCCCGCTGACCGGCAACACCCAGGGTTACGTCACGGTGCACCCGAGCTACCTGCTCCGACTGCCCGACCCCGACGCGAAAGCCCGCGAATACGCCAACTTCGTCGCCGACCTCCACAACATCAAGGAACTAGCCGGCTGATCTGCCGATAGGGTTCGAACCGCTTGGCGGGCGGCTGAAACCGTGCGAGACGACCGCGATGACGGCACAAGACACTCAGGCGGAGCCCTATGACGCCGTCTACTACGCTACCCATTGCGGCACCATTCCCTACGAACGCAGCAGCTTGTGGCTCGGCGTCTTCGGCAACATCGCCGACCAACTGATCCGCGCGTTTGCACCGCGCCGCGTCTTCGACGCCGGTTGTGCGCTGGGCATGCTGGTGGAGAGCTTCTGGGATCGTAGCGTCGAGGCCTATGGCCGCGACATCTCCGAGTTCGCGATCGCTTCGGTTCGGTCGGACATGCGGTCCTATTGCAGCGTCGGGACGCTGACTGAGCCGATCGACGGCAAATACGATCTCCTGACCTGTATCGAGGTGCTCGAACACATGCCGGCCGACGAGGCCGAGCAGGCCGTCCGTGTAATGGCGGACGCATCGGAACGAATCCTGTTCTCGTCGTCGCCCATCGATTTCGACGAGCCGACCCACGTCAACGTACGGCCGACCAGCTACTGGCTCCAGCTATGGGCCAAGCATGGGTTCGCCCCCAACATCTACCATGATGCCGGCTATGTCGCGCCGCATGCCTTCGTCCTGGAACGCAGCGAAGAGGGTCGCACGCCGCGCGAGTTGGCCGCTTTCGCCGACCGGATCCGGCATCGGATCGCGCTGGTTGCTGCAGAGTCCAAACTGGCCTCGGTCCGTTTCGAACTGGCCGAGGCAGGCAAGCGCGTCGCGGAACTGCAGGCCGATCTGGCGGCTAAGGAACAGTTCTACAAAGCGGAGCTCGAGGCGAAGGAACGGTCCCTCGACGGGATCGTGCAGGCTAAGGTTCAGGCACTCGCCGACGTCAAGCGCGCCGCCGCACAAGCGGCCGAGCAGCACGCTCAATCCGTGCGGAACGCGACGCGCGATGCCGCCAAGCTGACGCGGGAACTGACGAACGATCTCCAGGAAGCCCGTAGCCGGGCGACGGCGAACGAGCGGCTCCTGATCGAGGCGCGAGCGTCGGCGGGGCAGATGGCGCAGGCTCAGGACGAGGCCGTCGCAAAGGCGGTCGCTGAGGCCGAAGGGTTGCGGCGCATGCTCCGCCACGCGGATGCGCAGACCCATGCGATCCGGAGCTCGACGTCGTGGAAGGTGACCGCGCCGTTACGCCGGGTCCTCGCCTTAATACCGGGGGGCGTGACCCGCAGTGCACGGGTCGGCATTCGATACACCAAGGCCATGGCGCGACTCCGCGGCGGCGAGCAGTTCCGCACCGATCGCTTGGCGCGGCAGACCGCGGTCCATGTCAAGGCGTCGCCGCTCTTCGATGCGGAATGGTATCTCAACCGGTATCCCGACGTCGCCATCGCCCGCATCGATCCGGCGCTGCATTACAGCCTGCGCGGAGAGGCGGAGGGCCGTGACGCCGGGCCACGCTTCTCGGCGCAGCTCTATGGTCAGCTGCATCCGGAAGCCCGCGCCTCGGGTCTCCTGCTTCTCCATGCCGACAGGCACGGCTGGTCCGAACCCCCACCGCATGGACCGGCGGAACTCGCCCCGATCACCACCGCGCAGTTGGAAGCCGCTCAGGCTACCCATACCGTTCAGCAGGCCACCGTAGAACCAGAGAACATCCCGGACGTCGACGATCTCGTGGGCGAGCGCTACTTCCGTCTACGTCCGTTGGCGGTGTTCGCGGTTCCCCATGCGGCCAAGCGCCTGTCGGTCGTCACCGACAGCATCAACGCCGGTAGCCTCTACGGCGGCGTCGGCACCGCGATCGTGCTGGCGGCCCTGGTCGCGCGGCGGATCGGCGCCACGTTGCGGATCATCACGCGAACGGAGATTCCCGTCGTCGACAATCTCGCATCGGTCCTCGCCGTGCAGGGGATCGAGTGGGACGGCAACGTCGATTTCGTTCATGCACCCTGGGATGGGAGCGGACCCGGTGTCCCGATCGGGTCCGGCGATCTCTTCATCACCACGTCGTGGTGGACGACCTGGGCGACCCGGCTATCGGTCCCGCGGTCACGCATCACCTACCTCCTGCAGGAGGACGAGCGGATGTTCTACCCGCTCGACGACGATCATCTTCGCTGCACCGAGACGCTGCGCGATCCGGACCTGCTCTACATCGTCAACTCGGAATTGCTGCTGAGTTCGCTACGGGAGAGCAATCTCGCCCCCGGCGGGGTCGCGTTCGAACCGTCATTTCCAGCGGCGACCTACTACGCTCCGCAGAAAAGGGACGATGGCGCACGGCGTCGCTTCTTCTTCTACGCACGCCCCGGCAATCCACGGAACCTCTACTGGCGCGGGCTCGAGGCGTTGTCGGGCGCGATCGAGGCTGGCGTGCTCAATCCGACTTCGTGGGACTTCTACTTCGCCGGACAGGCGGCTCATCAGATCCGGCTTCCCGGCGGAACACGTCCAACGTTGCTCGACCGCCTGTCATGGCCCGATTACGTGGCCGAAGTGCGCCAGATGGATCTGGGTCTATCGCTCATGTACACGCCGCATCCGAGCTACCCGCCGCTGGACCTGGCGGCCTGCGGGGCCGTTGTCGTCACCAGCCGGTTCGGCCCGAAGCAGTCGCTCGACCGGTATTGCCCGAACATCCTCTGCGTCGAGCCGGACCTGAAGTCGCTGATCTCGGCCTTGGGCGAGGGCGCGGCACTCGCGGCCGATCTTCCCCGCCGCCAAGCCAATTTCGCCCAGGCCGGGCTCGGGCGGGATTGGTCACGCTCGGCTGCCGCAGCGATCGACCGGGTCGCGGCGTGGGCCGAGCAAGTGCGGAGCTGAACGATGTTCATCGCCGATATCGATCCGCTGGCGTATGCGGCACCCTGGGACATGTCGTTCGATCAGCGCCTTGCCATGCTCATGGCGGGGACGCCGCGCGCCGCCTATTTTTACGCGGAACCCGACACCAGCACGTTCCGGTACCGCGCCTACAATGTCGCTCAATCCTTGGCAGCGGCGAATCGCGGCACGGCGGCATGGTTCACCGATAACGACTACGATCGCATGGGCCGCGTGCTGGACCAGTCCGACGTCTTCGTCCTGTGCCGGAACTCGCTCTACAACGAGCGGGTCGCGCGCTTGGCCACGCAGGCCCGCGCCCGGGGATTGCCGATCCTGTTCGACGTCGACGACCTGGTGTTCGACCCATCCTATGTCCACCTCCTGATGGATACGCTGGCCCAGGACACCAACTCGGACCGCAATCTGGACCTCTGGTTCGGCAATGTCGGCCGGATCGGCGCGACGTTTGGGCTATCCGACGGGGCCATCACCACCAACAGCGTCCTGGCCGGGCATGCGGAGGCCTATAGCGGCAAGCCGTCCCGGATCATCCGCAACGCGCTCAACCGCGAGCAGCAGGAGATCTCCGAGCGCATCTGGCTGGAGAAGGAGAAATCCGGCTGGGCGTTCGACGGTCGCCGTCACTTGGGCTATTTCAGCGGCTCTCCCTCGCATAACCGCGATTTCCGCCTGGCCTCCGGCCCGATCGCGCGGCTGATGGACGCGTATCCGGACCTATACCTGCGCGTCGTCGGCTTCCTGGAACACATTCCGGAGCTGGAGCGTCATCAGGACCGCATCGAGCTGGTGCCGCTGACCGATTTCATGAACCTGCAACGCGAGATCGGTGCGGTGGAGGTCAATCTGGTTCCATTGCAGGATAACGCGTTCACGAACTGCAAATCGGAGTTGAAATGGTTCGAGGCCGCGATCGTGGGAGGGCTTACGATCGCGTCTCCGATCCATTCGTATAGCCTTGCCATCGATCATGGCACGACTGGTTGGTTGTGCCCGGCGCAGCAATGGCATTCGATGCTCGATGAGGTAGTTAATGTCCTCGAAGATCCCATCGCTCACCATCGCCTTCTAGAAGCAGCCAGAACTGAAGCGCTGGACGTCTATGGATGGGACCGTCAGGCCGACCACATCGCGGATGCGCTGTTCTCAACGATACGGTGATCGGCCGCAGCCCCTACAGTGCGGCAATGATCTCTGAGTGCTCTAGGATGGAGCGCTTCCCGAGCGTCAAGCGGTCAATCGGGCACTCGGGAGCGTCAGCCGATACCGTGATGTAGAATTCATGGTCCGAACTACCGTGAAACTCTCGCTCGCGCAGGGCGAGTTGTCCGCTTGCCGCTAGGTCTGACATGATCAAGCGAAAGCTGGACGGAACGAAACGCCATACATGAACGTCAATATATTGCGATTGGGCTGCCTGGAACCCAGCCACGGCTCCCTCGAGCGAGGCGAAATAGCGCAATTCGCCTGTCGCCTGATTCGTCCAGGTGATGGATCCATCGCGGACCACGTTGTAGGCGAAATCGTCAAAAACCGCGCCGGCTGTCGGCCGCGACCGACGTTCGAGATGCGCCTGTAATACCGATCCAGTCGTCGTGAGCGGCTGAAGCGCGTCGAAGCAGTATCGCTTATCCGGCACGGCCAATAACAGCACGCCGCTCGGCTTCAGAATGGTCTGACACGACAGCAGAAAGCCAAGCATGTCGGGTATGTGCTCGATGACGTGCGACGCGACGACATAGTCGAATGCGCCGGTCAGCCCGACCGCTTCTGCCAGCGATTGCGACCCGTCCAAAACGAAGTCGACGTGCTCGATCCGACCGACATCGACATTTGGGGTACCGACATACTTCGCCCGCAACCCGGCGGCGTCAGTGTAGTCGGCGATTACGACGTCGAAGCCCTCCGACTTCGGAACCAGCGGATTATAGCTTGGTCCGATCTCCAAACCTCGACCGTGGAGATCGATCATACTCCGGAGGAGTTCTTTGCGGCCCATTAACAATCCCTTCGCGAGCGCCAGCGGATCGTATTTTTACCGCGTCCGCTTCTCCTCACTCTGCCTCATCGTTTTGCCCCCGTCACTCGTGGATCATCGTCCCGATCCCGCCATCCTTGAACAGCTCGAGCAGGCAGGCGTGCGGCATGCGGCCGTCGAGAATGACGGCGCCCTTGACGCCCTTGCGCACCGCGTCGGCGCAGTTCTCCACCTTCGGGATCATGCCGCCGCTGATCATGCCGCTCGCCACGCCCGCCGACACGTCGGCCAGCGACATGTCCGGGATCAGCCGCTTCTCGGCGTTCAGCACGCCCGGGACGTCGGTCAACATCAGCAACCGCCGCGCCCCCAATGCTCCAGCCACAGCGCCGGCCACCGTGTCGGCGTTGATGTTGTAGGTCTTGCCGTCCGCGCCCATCCCCACCGGCGCGATTACCGGGATCAGCCCGGCGCCGGTCAGCGCGTGAATCACCCGCACGTCCACATGCTCTGGCTCGCCCACGAAGCCGAGATCCAGCGCGCGCTCGATATGGCTCCCGGGATCCACCACTGTCCGCTGCAGCTTGCGCGCCCGGATCAGCCCGCCATCCTTGCCGCAGATGCCGACTGCCAGCGCGCCGGCCTGGTTGATCAGCCCGGCGACGTATTTGTTGACGGTCCCGGCCAGGACCATCTCGACCACCTCGACCATCGCCTCGTCGGTCACGCGCAAGCCGTCCACGAAGCTCGACTGGATCGCCAGGCGCTTCAACATCGCGTTGATCTGCGGTCCGCCGCCATGGACGATCACCGGGTTGACGCCGACCTGCTTGAGCAGCGCGATGTCGCGCCCAAACTGCTCGGCCAGATGCTCGTCGCCCATTGCGTGCCCACCGTATTTGACCACGATGGTCACGCCGGCATAGCGCCGCAAGAACGGCAGCGCCTGGACGAGGATGCCGGCCTGCTCGGCCGCTTCAGCGAGATCGAGGGGCAAGGGCAAGTGCTCCGTGTTGGAAGTTATCGATTACCTTGCTCGGCCAACCCAGCCAAGTCGGCCCGCACCAGCTCGACGCCCAGCCCGGTCTCGCTGCTCGTCGTCACGATGATCGGGAACGCCGCCGCATGCTTGCTCGTCAGCGCCAGGATCTCGGCCTGCTTCTTGGCCAGCGCTGCCGGTTTCACGCCGTCCGCCTTGGTCAGCACCAGTTGATAAGTCACGGCGGCGCGGTCGAGCAGGTCCATCACCGTGTGATCGGACTCCTTCAGCTCGATGCGGCTGTCCATCAACAACACGACCCGCTGCAGCGTCGGCCGGCCACGCAGGTAGTCGAACATCAGGCCCTGCCAGTCCGCCTTGATCTCCTTGCCGGCCTGCGCGTAGCCGTAGCCCGGCATGTCGACCAGCGTCAGTCGCTCGCCGAGGTCGAAGAAGTTGAGTTGCCGCGTGCGACCCGGCGTATTGGACGCGCGGGCCAGCGATTTACGGCCGGTCAACGCGTTGATCAGGCTCGACTTGCCGACGTTGGAGCGGCCGGCGAAGGCGACTTCGGGTCGGCCAGTTTCCGGCAACTGGTCGATCCGCTGTGCCGCGTAGAAAAATTTGCACTCCTGCGCGAACAGCAGCCGGCCCGCTTCGATGCGGGCCGCCTCCTCGGCCGCGTCGCCCTCGCCTCCCAGGAGCGGGGTCGGCGAGGGTGCGTCGTCGACCAAGTTACGGCCGCGCCAGCTCGGGCTTCGGCAACCGCGTCCGCCGCATGATGGTCCATTGCTGCAGGATCGTCAGCGTGTTGTTCCAGCTCCAGTAGATCACCAGGCCGGCCGGGAAGCTCGACAGCATGAAGGTGAAGATGATCGGCATGAACTGGAAGATCTTCGCCTGCACCGGGTCCGGCGGCGCCGGGTTGAGCTTCTGCTGGAAGAACATCGTACAGCCCATGATCAGCGGCCACAGGCCGAGATGCAGGAAGTGCGAGTAGTGCGTCGGGTCCCACGGGATCAGGCCGAACAGGGTGAAGATGTTGGTCGGATCGACCGCCGAGAGGTCGTGGATCCAGCCGAAGAACGGCGCGTGCCGCATCTCGATGGTCACGAAAATGACCTTATAGAGCGAGAAGAACACCGGGATCTGCACGACCATGGGCAAGCAGCCGCTGGCCGGGTTCACCTTCTCGGCCTTGTAGAGCTGCATGATCTCGGACTGCATCTTCTGCGGCTCGTCCTTTAGCCGCTCGCGGATCTCCGTCATCTTCGGCGCGAGCAGCTTCATCTTGCTCATCGAGCGATAGGATTTGCTGGCCAGCGGGAAGAACAACGCCTTCACGATGACCGTGAACAGCATGATGGCGACGCCGAAATTGCCGGTCAGGTGATAGAAGAAGTCGATCGCGTAAAAAATCGGCTTGGTCAGGAAGTAGAACCAGCCGAAATCGACCGCCTTGTCGAAGTTCGGGATGTGGTACTCGCTCTCATACCGGTCGAGCAGCTGGACCACCTTGGCGCCGGCGAACAGATGCGAGGTCATGGTCGCGACGGCCCCCGGCGCGGTCTCCTGCACGGCGTTCGGCACGAAGTCGACCTGGTAGCGATCCGATCCGTTCTCGGTCACATGTCGGAACGACGCGGTCACCGGCACGGCCTGGTCCGGGACCAGCGCCGTCAGCCAATATTTGTCGGTGATGCCAGCCCAGCCGCCGGTCGTCTCCGTCTTGAGGCTGGCGCCCTTGGTCTTTTCGCTCTCCGTCTTTGCCTTATCGTAGGTCTGCTCCTGCAATGTCCCATTTAGGACGCCCAGCAGACCCTCGTGCAGGATGTAATACCCGGCCGTCAGCGGCTTATAGTCGCGGCGAATGCGCGACCATGGGTAGAGCTTGATCGCGGCCGACCCGTTGTTCTGCACCGACTGGTCGATACCGAACATGTAGTTGTCGTCGATCGTGAACCCAATTTTGAACACCTGGCCGCCGCCATTGTCCCAGGACAGCGTGACTTTCTTGCCCGGCGCGAGCTCGCCGCCCTCGGCCGTCCACACCGTCTCCGGGCCCGGTAGCGCTACGCCGTCGCCGGTCCAGCCAAACTGCACGTAATAGGGTTGCGGATCGACCCGGGGCTCCAGCAGGCGCACCAGCGGGCTCTCGGTCGAGACCTCCTCGTGGTAGTCGCGCAGCACCAGATCGTCGAGGCGGGCGCCGACCAGGTTGATGGTGCCCTCTACTTTCGGTGCGACGATCTTAAGCCGCGGCACGTCCCGCTGCTCCGCCGGCGCCTGGACTTGCAGCGGCTGGGTGCCGGGGAAGGCCGGGTCGGTGACCGGCTTCTCAGTCTGCCCGGTGGGCGTCGCCTTGGTATCGGTCGTGACTGGCGGCTTGTGCGGTCCGAAGAACTGGAACCCCAGCAGGATCGCCACCGATATCGCGATGGCGAGGAACAGGCGCTTCTGATCCATCAGGAAATAATCGCTTTCTGATCATGCGAATGACAGCGGCAGCCTGGCACGGGATCCACGCCACCATCGTTCCAGGGGTTACATCGAAGCACGCGCCAGGCTGACAGCCCAGCCCCGCGCACCGCCCCATGACGCCGCAGCGCCTCGATCGCATAGGCGCTGCAATGCGGCTCGAAGCGGCACTGCGCTCCGATGAATGGACGCAGCGTCCATTGGTAGATCCGCACCAGGAGGATCAGCGCATGCCTCACGCCACGACGCCCAGCTTGGTCATCAGCCGGCGGAGATCGTTCTTCAAATCGTCGAACGACCGCTTGGCCGTGCCGTCCCGCCCGATCAACACGAGATCGACGCCAGCAACCGCCCGCTCGGCGAGAACGTCGCGTGCCGCGGCCCGCAGGCGCCGGCGAGTTCGGTTACGATGCACCGCATTGCCGACTTTCTTGGTCACGGTGAAGCCCAGCCGGGCCGGCTCTGAGTCGGAGCGATGCAGCGCTTGCAGCACCAAACCAGGCGAGGGCGCCTTGCGGCCCTTCCCGGCAACCGCCAGGAACTCCGCCCGGCGCTTCAATTTAACGGAGGGCGCCGATGCAAGAGGCGCCATCGCGTTGGTCCCTAAGCGGAGAGCTTCGCGCGGCCCTTGGCACGCCGGTTCGCCAACACCTTGCGGCCGCCGACGGTGGCCATGCGGGCGCGGAAGCCATGACGACGCTTGCGGACCAGCTTCGACGGTTGATAGGTACGCTTCACGACGAACTCCGATGACTGAATGCCCGCAGGCATGCGGGGCGGGTAGTGCGGGTGCCCGGTCGGGTGGGCGCCCATGAACGGCTGTGACCGCCGGGCCGGGGAACGGCTCGGGGCAGGCCGGCTGTATAGGTGGCGTGCCCCGCCTTCGTCAATGCTTCCGATATCGCCAGACAACCAAAGCCAGTCTTGTGAGTTGAAACGAGCGTGGCGACTGACTCGACGATCCGGACTGGACTACCTGCACTCTCCCTGGTGAGTGGGATCGCCGCGTTCGCCGCTTGCGGATTGTCGCTGGCGTTGCTGGGCCTGGGCATGCCGTATGTCGCCTGCGCCGCCGTGTCGGGCGCCTGCGCCGGGTTGCTGGTCTACAGCCTCGGCCGTTGGGCACTCCCGACGCCGGTCGCCGCCAACATCGCGACACCGGTCGAGCCGCCGCTGCCGGATTTGGTCGTTGCCCGCTTGGCCGAGCTCGAGCGCGAGATGTCGCTGCTGCGGCATGAACTCCGCGGCGCGCTGTCTCCCGCGCTGATGGTGTCGGACCGACTGCTGCGGAGCGAGGACCCGCTCATCCGCCGCGCCGGCGATGCCGTCGTCCGCTCGGTCGAGCGGGCCACGTCGTTGATCGGCGGGGACCGCGCTAGCCCGCCCGGCTAATCATTCCTCGCGTTGGATGAATTCCACGTCGCGATGGACGTGAACCGACATCAGCAACCCGAAGCCGAACATCACCGTCAGCATCGCCGACCCACCATGCGAGACCAGGGGCAGCGGCACGCCGCCAACCGGGATGGCGCCCATCACCATCGCGATGTTGACGAAGCAATACATGAAGAAGTTGGCCGTGATCCCCAGGGCCAGTAGCCGGCCGAACTGGTGCCGGCAGCGTAGCGCGATCGACATGCCGCCGATGATGATCAGCGCCAGCAGGCCCATCACCGCCAAGCCGCCGACCAGCCCGAACTCCTCGGAGATCATGGTAAAGATGAAATCAGTCTGCTTCTCCGGCAGGAAGTTCAGATGCCCCTGGGTGCCCTGCATGAAGCCCTTGCCGAACATCCCGCCCGAGCCGAGCGCGATCTTGGATTGGATGATGTTGTAGCCAGCCCCGAGCGGATCGCTTTCCGGGTTCATGAACGTCGTGATCCGCGCCTTCTGATAGTCGTGAAGATGCCCGAAGGCGATCTGTCCCAAAAACGGGATCGGCACCGCCACCAGCAAGACCTTCCACCACCGCAGCCCGGCCGCCAGGATCACGCATCCGCCCACGATCGCGGTAATTACCGCGGTGCCTAGATTGGGCTCCTTCAGGATGAGCCCGACCGGCAGTAGCACCATCAACACCGGCGGGATGAGGAACAGCGGATTGCCGACCTTCTCCCAGCTCGCCCGGTGGAACCACGCTGCCAGCGCCATCACCAGCCCGATCTTGGCCAGCTCGCTCGGCTGCAGCTGCAAGCCGCCGATGTCGATCCAGCGCTGCGCTCCCTTGCCGACGTGCCCCATCTTGAGCACTAGGACGAGCAGCCCGACGGTCAGCGCGTACAGCGGATACGAGAACCGGGCGATGAACCGGATGTCGATCATCGCGATCGACACCATCATCAGCAGGCTGAACGCGAAACGCAGGATGTGCTTGGTCGCGTAGGGCTCAGGCCCGCCGCCGGCCGAATACAGCGCCACGTACCCCACGCCGGCGAGTGCGCAGAGCAGCAGCACGTAGAGCCAGCTGACCTGCCAGAATTTGTTCAGCAGCCCGAACGACGGCTCCGCCCGGATCAGCCTGCGCGCCGTGATCACGACCGGTCCGCCAACTTTTGCCCGGGGCTCTCCGTGTGATTGACCGGGTCGCGCAGCAGCACGTCGGTCATGATGTCGCGCGCCAACGGAGCTGCCGCGGCCGCGCCGGCATTGCCGTGCTCGACCACCACCGAGACGGCGTAACGCGGCGCGTCATACGGCGCGTAGCACACGAACAGCGCGTGCGGTCGGAACTCCCAGGGCAGGTTCTCCGACTTGAAGCCGTGCTCGCGCGCCTCGCGCGACACGCGGCGCACCTGCGTCGAGCCGGTCTTGCCCGCCAGTTGCACGCCGGGGATCGACAGCCGCGCCGCCGGCGCCGTGCCGTTCACCTCGTTGACCACGCCGAACATCCCCTCGCGGCACAGATGCAGAAACTGCTCCTGCATGTTCAGCGACGGATGGTCCGCGGCCTGGACGCCGGGCTGCAGCATGCCGCCGAGCGAGCGCGTCAGATGCGGCACCACCGCCCGCCCGGTCGCCACGCGCGAGACATAGGTACAAAGCGCCAGCGGCGTGGTCTGGATATAGCCCTGGCCGATGCCGCAGCTGATGGTATCGCCGATGTTCCATGGATGACCGCGTGATTGTCGCCAGGCCTTGGTCGGCATTAGCCCCTTGCGCGCGCCGGGCAGTTCGATCCCGGTATCGACGCCGATGCCGAACCGGTTGGCCATTGCGGCGACCTTGTCGATCCCCGCCCGCCGCGCGACCTCGTAGAAGAACACGTCGCAGCTGTGCTTCAGCCCGCCGCGGACGTCGAGCGAGCCGTGCCCGTACTTGCTCCAGCAGTGGAAGCGCGTGTCGCCAATGTCGAGGAAGCCGGGGCAGTTGATCCGCGAGCCCGGCCCGATCACCTTGGCGTCCAGCCCGGCCATCGCGACCACCATCTTGAACGTCGACCCCGGCGCGTAGACGCCCGCTGCCGCCTTGTTGATCAGCGGCGCTTTGCGGTTGCTGGTCCACTGCACCCACTGCGCCTGCGACACGCCGGCGTTGAACAGGCTCGGGTCGAAGCTCGGCGCCGACGTCATCGCCAGCACCTCGCCGTTGCGGCAATCCATCACCACCGCCGAGGCGCTCTCGTCGCCGAGCCGCTTCAACACCTGGTTCTGCAGCGTCACGTCGATCGTCAGGCCCAGATCGGCCCCGGCCTGGCCCTCGACCCGGTCCAGCTCGCGGATGACCCGGCCGACTGCATTGACCTCCATCTGCGTCGCCCCGGCCTTGCCGCGCAGCTTGACGTCCTGCGCCTTCTCCATGCCGGCGCGCCCAACCCGGATGCCTGGCAGAGCCAGCATCGGATCCTCGGCCACGTCGGCATCGTTCGGCGGCGCGACGTAGCCGACGACGTGCGCGAGCGCCGGGCCGAACGGGTAGATGCGGGTGGTGCCCACGTCGACGAAGATGCCCGGCAGGTCCGGCGCGTTGACCTCGAGCCGGGCCATCTCCTCCCAGCTGAGGAACTCGCGCACCACCAGCGGGATGAACCGCCGCCGTTTGCGCATCTCGCGCTCGATCCGCGACCGCTCGTGGTCGGCCAGCGGCACCACCTTGCTAAACGAATCCAGCGTCGCGTCCACGTTGTCGGTCTGCTCGACCGTCAGCAAAGCGCGCCAGTTCAGCTTGTTACCGGCGACCGGGATGCCGAACCGGTCCAGCACGCGGCCACGCGGCGGCGCCGTCAGCCGTGCGCTGATGCGGTTGCTCTCCGCCAAAGTCGCATACCGCTCGCCGTCCACGACCTGCACTTGATACAGCTTGGCCCCCAGCGCCCCGAGGACGCCCAACTCGCCAAGGCCTAGCAGCAACGCACGGCGGGTGAACACGCCGGTGCGCTTGTTCTCTTTCTTGAATTGATTGCTCACGCGTCAGGCCTTTTCAGGATCCGCGAGCCCGCGGTGTGCCCTGGTGAAGATCGTCGCCAGCAACGGATAGAACCCGGCACTCACCCCAAATTGCAGCAAGGCCGGGCTGGGCGGCATCAGCCGCAGCGTCAGCAGGCTCGTCAGCGCCCAGGCCAGCGCCGCAGCGCCGGCCGCCACCGCGACGAACACCAGCCACACGACGAGGAAGCCCTGCGCCGCCACGAAGCGCCGGGTCCGCACGGCGATCCCATGCACGATCAGCAGCGTGAGCACCGAGGTGCCCGGTGGCACCAGGCTGAGCAGGTCCGTCAACAATCCGAGCAGGAACGCGGCGGCCGGCGGCATGCTGTCCGGCCGGAACACCGACCAGAAGAAGACGCAGGCGAGTGCCACGGCCGCCTGCAGTTGCGGCTGCCCCGGTAGGCCCAGCGGCGCCGATAGCGCGAGCAGGAGCAGCGCGGTGATCGTGACCGGGAACGTCTTGCGCGCGGTGGCATCCAGCATCCGCCACATGCTCGGCCGCGGTCGGATCCCGGGAAGCCGGTCGGTCATACGCGGTCACCGACGCCCGGCCACAACCGGCTTGCCCTCGGCCCGCAGCGCGTTCTCCGGCGGCTGGATCCCCCGCAGCCCGTAATTGAACAGCCGGACGATCTCGAGCCGCCCCAGCCGCGCCGCCGGCTCCACTTCCGCGACGCCGTTGGCCGAGTAGCGCACCGTCCCGACCGGCAGGCCGGCCGGGAACGCGCCGGCCTCGGCGGAGGTCACCACCCGCTCGCCCTCGGCCGGGGTTGTCCCCTCTGGCCAATACATCAGTCGCGGGCGGGGCCCGTTGGTCCCCACCATGATCGCCCGCGCCCGGCTGTTCTCGAGCGTGACCGGGATCCGGCTGTTCAGGTCGGTGATCAGCAGCACCCGTGCGCTACGTGCCCCCAGTTCCGTGACCCGGCCGACCACACCGCTCTCGTCCAACGCCACCTGGCCGCGGGTGATCCCATTATCCGGGCCCACCGCCAGCAGCACCGCCCGCGCATACACCCCGCCGGCATCGGCGACGACGCGCGCGGTGGCGTAGCTGGGCGCCGGGTCGGGGATCCAGTGAAGGTTGGCCTTCAGCACGGTATTTTCGGCGTCCAGCGCGAGCGCCACCGCATGCCAGCGGCGGAGATTGTCGTTCTCGTCCCGCAGCGCCTGGTTCTCGGCCTTCATCGCCCACAGATTCTGCAGGTCGTCAGACACCTCGCGCATACGCGCCAACGGCTCGGCCGCCAGCGCGTAGAGCGGCGACAAGGTATCGGCGAGCGCCATCCGCGCCCGCTCGGCCAGCACCGCATCCGCCTTGCCGAGCAACATGACGCCGAATGCCGCAGCGATCAGAACCGGCAGCGTCAGCTTCGCCAACGCTTGACGCACTGGGATGGACAGACGGATCAAGCGGCGCGTCCCCCCATATCGGTTCAGTACATCGTGGTGAGCACGTTGCGCAGCCGCTTCATCTCTTCCAGCGCACGCCCCGTGCCGAGTGCCACGCAACTCAGCGGGTTCTCCGCCACCACCACCGGCAACCCGGTCGCATCGCGCAGCACTTGGTCCAGACGATACAGCAGCGCCCCACCGCCCGTCAGCACAATTCCCTTGTCGACGATATCGGCCGCCAGCTCCGGCGGCGTGTTCTCGAGGGCGACCTTCACCGCTTCGACGATCTGCGCGATCGGTTCGGCCAGGCTCTCGGCGATCTGCCGCTGCCCCACCAGGATCTCGCGCGGCACCCCGTTCATCAGGTCGCGGCCCTTCACTTCGCGATACGGGCCGTCATCGTAGTCCATCGACGGCACTGCGGCACCGATGTCCATCTTGATCTTCTCGGCCGAGCTCTCGCCGATCAGCAGGTTATGCGTGCGCCGGATGTAGGAGATGATCGCCTCGTCCATCTTGTCACCGCCGACACGGACGGAGCGCGAGAACACGATGCCGCCGAGGCTGATGACGGCCACCTCCGTGGTGCCGCCGCCGACGTCGACGATCATGCTGCCCGACGGCTCGGTGACCGGCAGCCCGGCCCCGATCGCGGCCGCCATCGGCTCCTCAATCAACAGTACCTTGCGAGCACCCGCGCTTTCCGCGCTCTCCTGGATCGCTCGACGCTCGACGGCTGTGCTGCCCGATGGCACGCAGACGATGATCAGCGGCGAGGCGAAACCGCGGCGATTGTGCACCTTGCGGATGAAATGCTTGATCATCTCTTCCGCGACTTCGAAATCGGCGATCACGCCGTCGCGCAGCGGCCGGATCGCCTGGATATTGCCCGGCGTGCGCCCCAGCATCATCTTGGCTTCCTCGCCGACCGCGAGCACCTGCTTCTTGCCCCGCACGTCGGCGATCGCCACCACGCTGGGCTCCGCCAGCACAATGCCACGGCCCTTGACGTAAACGAGCGTGTTCGCCGTCCCCAGATCGATGGCCATGTCTGCCGACATGATGCCAAGAAGACGTCCGAACATGCGCTAATTCCCAGACCAGACCGTAGGTGTTCGCTGCGAGAAATTCAGGCACGCAGGCGAGCGCCGTGGCTTACCGGCCCTGCCTTGCCGCGGCAAGGGCTGGGCCGTTTGCCTTCACCTTTTAGTGAATCTCGCGATCCTGCCACATTCCAGCCAAGACCACGTTGTCTCTTCATCAAAGGGAAAGCTTTGCACGCTATCGTTGCAGGGCACCAAGACAAAGGAGACACCATGTTCAAGAAAGCCTCGCTCCCCCTCGCCCTTCTGGCCCTGCTCGGCGTCAGCGCCTGCACCAACCCGTATGATCCGGGCCAGCGCGCAGTTGGTGGCGGACTACTCGGCGCCGGTGCGGGCGCAGCGATCGGTGGTCTGGCCGGTGGCGGCACGGGCGCCGCAGTTGGCGGTTTGACCGGTGCCGCCGTCGGCGCTGGCACGGGCTACATCACAACTCCGCAGCCGCGCCGCTACTAAGCCGTCCCCTCTCTCGGCCCTGCTTCATCGGGCCGAGAGACTTCCATCCGACACAAGGACCACGTCCAATGCGTATCAAGGTTGCGGGAGCTCTAGCCCTCGTCGCCGGTCTTGGTTTGACCGCGTGCACGAACCCCTATGACCCCGGCCAACGTGCGGTCGGCGGCGGCCTGCTCGGCGCCGGTGCTGGTGCGGCACTGGGCGGCATTGCCGGCGGCGGCCGCGGTGCCGCGATCGGTGCTTTGGCCGGTGGTGCTCTCGGAGCCGCTGGTGGCGCCGCGACGACGCCGGTCGCCGCACCGGCCCAGCCTTATTACGCTCCGGAGCCGGCCTATCAGCCTGGCTACGCACCGGGCTATGCGCCGCAGCCCGGTTACGCTCCCGGCTATGCGCCGGCCTACGAGCCCCCGCCGCCTCCCCCGCCCGGCTATTACCGTGGCGGTGGCTACGGCTACTGAGACCAAGCCGCCCCGGTAACCCCGGGGCGGCTTCCTGTCAGGCTGACAGCGCTGCCGGTTCAGTTCGCACGCGCTTGACCAAAAGTTTGTTGAGCGCGTGCAGGTATGCCCGTGCCGACGCAACGATGGTGTCGGTATCGGCGCCTTGGCCATCGACCATCTTGCCGCCCTCTTCGAGTCGCACGGTGGTCTTGGCCTGTGCGTCCGTCCCCTCTGTCACTGCGCCGACGGAGAAGAGCAGCAGCCGTGCCTCATGTGGAAAGATGGTGCGGATCGCGTTGAACGTGGCATCCACCGGCCCGTCGCCAGGCGACTCCGCCTCGTGTCGTTGACCATCGATCTCGAGCGTCAGCACAGCCTTGGCCGGCCCGGCCGACCCACAGTTCACGTCGAGTGAGCCGAACCGGATCCGATCACGATCGCGCCCGACTTCGTCGTCGACGAGGGCCACAATATCCTCGTCGTAGACGACCTTCTTGCGGTCCGCCAAATCCTTGAAACGCTTGAACGCGTCGTTCATCTGGTTGTCGCCGACCGCGCCATAGCCCAGCGCCGCCAACTTGTCCCGGAATGCCGCGCGTCCGGAATGCTTGCCCATGACCAGGCTGCTCTTAGTCCAGCCGACGCTCTCCGGCGTCATGATCTCGTAGGTCGCCGCGTTCTTGAGCACGCCATCCTGATGGATTCCGCTCTCGTGCGCGAAAGCATTGCGCCCGACGATCGCCTTGTTCGGTTGCACGTCGAACCCGGTAATCGTGGACAGCAGCTTCGACACCCGTAGGATCCGCTCGGTCTTGATGCCGTTTGTGTAGGGCGCCGCGTCGGGACGGGTCCGGACCGCCATGACGATCTCCTCGAGGGCCGCATTGCCGGCTCGCTCACCGATCCCGTTGATGGTGCATTCGATTTGCCGCACTCCGGCCCGCACGGCGGCCAGCGTGTTGGCGACCGCCAGGCCGAGGTCGTTGTGGTTGTGCGTCGACAGGATGACGTTCTCGATCCCGGGCACCCGCTCGCGCAGCATGGTGAAGATGCGCGCCATGTCCTCCGGAGTCGCATAGCCCACCGTGTCGGGCACGTTGATCGTCGTCGCGCCCGCGCGGATCGCCGCCTCGACGCAGCGACACAGGAAGTCCGGCTCCGTCCGGCTCCCATCCTCGGCCGACCACTCGACATCGTCTGCGTAATTGCGCGCCAGCGTCACCGAGTCCGCCGTCAGTTGCAGCACTGCGTCCGCCTCCATCCGCAGCTTGTACTTCATATGCAGCGGGCTGGTGCTCAGGAACACGTGGATCCGCTTGCGCTCGGCCGGCCGCAACGCTTCGGCCGCCCGCAGTATGTCCGCCTGCCCGGTCCGCGCCAGGCCGCAAATCACCGGTCCTTTGACGGTCCGCGCGATCGCCTCGACGCTTTCGAAGTCGCCCACCGAGGCGATTGGAAAGCCGGCCTCCATCACGTCGACGCCCAAATCCGCCAACGCTTCGGCCATGCGGATCTTCTCCATCAGGTTCATCGAGAAGCCCGGCGACTGCTCGCCGTCCCGCAGCGTGGTATCGAAGATCACGACGCGGTCGTCCGGCAGATGACCGAAGCTCGGGTGATTGATGCTCATAGGATTGTCCTCAGTTTCGTTTCGCCGATCCTCCCGAGACTCCAGCCCGGGTCCGTAACCCCTGGGCGTCGCCGGCACGATGCCGGCGGGACGCTCAGGGGCGGATAAGTCGAAGGAGGAGGGAGACGGCCGCGCATGGCGGCGCAGGCGCCGAAAGCGGCGCGCAGCGAGAACCCAGGAACGGGGCTGCCGAAACCATGACAGGAGCCTAACAGCGACAACGACGCCCGACAATCGCCGAACTCGGTGAATTCTTTGCCCGGCAGTAACTCTGGCCTTGTTCTCACGCCATGGAACACCTTACTTCTCGAGCAATCGTATCAGGTGTCGCTCATGCAGCGTCTTCTCGCCTCGCATCTTGGAATTGTCGGCTCGTACGTGGCGTTCGTCGCCGCCGTGAGCCTGCTGGCGCGGTGGCAGATCTACCTGCCCGGTTGACTTTTCCACCGTAGCGTATAGAAAACTCGCCTTCCGGCGAACGAGCCTCGATGCCCGTACGCTTCTACTAAAAAGGGCCACCGGATTACCGGGATGGCCGCAAGGATAATCTGATGTTTGCGATCATCCGCACTGGCGGAAAGCAGTACCGCGTCAAGCCGAATGACGTGTTGAAGGTTGAGAAGCTCTCGGGCGCCGCTGGTGACCTGATCACCTTTTCCGAAATCCTCGCCGTTGGCAGCGATGCCGGCACCACGATCGGGGCACCGCTCGTCGCGGGTGCGACCGTCTCGGCGACCGTGATCGCGCAGGACCGCCTCGACAAGATCATCATCTTCAAGAAGCGCCGCCGTCAGAACAGCCGCCGCAAGAACGGGCACCGTCAGGAAGTCACCGTTCTTCGCGTGTCCGGCATCACGGCCGACGGTCATGAATATCGCCCGAAGGAAGCTCCGGCTAGCGCCGAAGCCGCTCCGCCGCCCGAGCCCGAACTCGAAGCCGTTCCCGCCTAAGGAGACCCGACCATGGCACACAAGAAAGCAGGCGGTTCATCCCGCAACGGCCGCGACACTGCGGGCCGCCGTCTCGGCGTCAAGAAGTTCGGCGGCGAGGCCGTGATTGCTGGCAACATCATCATCCGCCAGCGCGGCACCAAGGTGAAGCCCGGCCTCAACATCGGCGTCGGCCGCGATCATACGCTTTGGGCGCTGGTCGATGGTCACGTGAAGTTTGAGCGTCGCACCGAAGGCCGTGTCCACGTTTCCGTGCTGCCCCTCACCCAAGCCGCCGAGTAACCTCGCCTTTGAGAACCCTCTCCCACCGGGAGAGGGCAGGGTGAGGGTTCAGCCCGAGAACCCGTATGAAATTCCTCGACCAAGCCAAGATCTATTGTCGCTCCGGTGACGGCGGCAACGGCGTGATTGCCTTCCGGCGAGAGCGCTTCATCGAATATGGCGGCCCCGACGGCGGCAATGGTGGCCGCGGAGGCAGTATATCTTTCGTCGCCGTCGCCAACCTCAATACGTTGATCGACTTCCGTTACACCCAGCATTTTCGCGCCCCGAAGGGCGGTAATGGCTCCGGATCGGATCGCACGGGCGCTGCGGCCGAGGATATCGTCATCCCCGTCCCGATCGGCACCCAGTTGTTCGACGACGATCGCGAGACCCTGCTCGCCGACCTCGACGAGCCCGGCAAGCAGATCGTCCTGCTGCGCGGCGGCGATGGCGGCCATGGCAACGCGCATTTTAAGTCGAGCACCAACCGCTCTCCGCGCAAGGCCACGCCGGGTTATCCGGGCGAGGAGCGCTGGATCTGGCTGCGTTTGAAGCTCATTGCCGATGTCGGCCTGGTCGGGTTGCCGAACGCGGGCAAGAGCACGTTCCTCAGCGTCGTCTCGGCCGCACGGCCCAAAATCGCCGACTATCCGTTCACGACGCTGCACCCGCAGCTCGGCGTCGTGCGACTGAATCATAGCGAAGAGTTCGTCGTCGCCGACATCCCCGGCCTGATCGAGGGTGCGCACGAGGGAGCGGGGCTCGGAGACCGTTTCCTCGGGCATGTCGAACGCTGCGCGATGCTGCTGCATCTGATCGACGGTGCCGCCGGCAACGTCGTCGAGGCGTGGCGGACCATCCGCGAGGAGCTGGTCAGCTATGGGGGTGGCCTGGCCGACAAGCCCGAGCTGCTGATCCTGAATAAATCCGACGCCATGACGGCCCGCGAGGCGAGCGCCCGTAAGGCCGCCCTCGCCCGCGCATCCGGTCGCCCTGTGATGCTGATGTCCGGTGTGACCCAGGCTGGCTTGCCCGAGGTGTTGCGTACGGTGATGAACGGCATCCACGAAGCTCGCGCCAACGCGCCGGCGATCGTCATCGAGGACCGCCCGGCCGAGCCGGTGCGGGATCGCGAGGAGCCCTCGACCCCCCTGACGGCATGACGCCGGACTTCGCGCGCGCGACAATCCTGGTCATCAAGATCGGCAGCGCGCTGATCGTCGATGGCGCGCTCCCGCGCACTAGCTGGCTCGACGGGGTTGCGGCCGACATCGCCGCCGCCCGCGCTCGCGGCACGCAGGTCATCGTTGTCTCGTCAGGCGCCATCGCTCTGGCCCGTCCGGTCCTGCAACTGACCAAGCGGCGATTGCGGCTGGAAGAGAAGCAAGCCGCGGCCGCCGTGGGTCAAATCCGCCTCGCTCAAGCCTGGACCGCGGCGCTCGCCGCCCACGGCCTGGTCGCCGCCCAGCTGCTGCTCACCCTCGAAGACACCGAGGACCGCCGTCGCTACCTCAACGCGCGCGCCACGCTCAGCACCCTACTCGGCCTCGGCTGCATCCCGGTCATCAACGAGAACGATACGGTCGCCACCGCGGAGATCCGCTTCGGCGACAACGATCGCCTGGCCGCCCGAGTCGCCGAGATGGTCCAGGCCGACCAGCTGCTGCTCTTGTCGGACATCGACGGCCTCTACACCGCCGACCCCAAGCGCGACCCGGCTGCGACCCACCTGCCGGTCATCGCCGCGCTCACGCCCGAGATCGAGGCCATGGGCGGCGATCCACCGCCGGGCTACTCGAGCGGCGGCATGCGCACCAAGCTGGTCGCCGCCCGCATCGCGACGCAGGCCGGCTGCGCCATGGCCATCGCACTGGGCCACACCGACCGCCCGCTCGCTGCCTTGCTCGCCGGCGCCCGCTGCACCTGGTTTCTGCCTGCCGAGGACGGCCGCTCCGCCCGCAAGCGCTGGATCGGCGGCAGCCTGCATCCAGCCGGCACCATCACCATCGATCCCGGCGCCGCCCGCGCGCTAGCCGCCGGCCGCAGCCTGCTCCCCGCCGGCGTCCGCGCCGTCGACGGCGAGTTCGACCGCGGCGACCCAGTGCTGGTCCAATCCACGACCGGCAGCATCTTGGCCCGCGGCCTAAGCGCCTATGCCAGCGCCGACGCCCGTCGCATCGCCGGCCATAAATCGACCGACATTGAAGCCCTGCTCGGCTGGCGCGGCCGCGACGAACTCATTCACCGCGACGACCTCACGCTGACAAACTGATGCGACAGGCGATATCTAGTCGTCACTAGCGCGACAGGCGTCGCCGCCGATTGGCCTCCAGCTCGGCCGGTGAGAGCTGGAACCCGGCCGTCACCTGATAGGTGTCCGCCTTCATCGTACGGGTCACCGGCAAGCGCAGGTCCACGCTGTCGCCGGTCAGGCGCAGGCGGTCGGTGTTCTCTGGGAATGTCGCCTGGATGGTATAAACCTGCTTGTCGAGCACGCGGTCGCCCTGGCTCACGGCGACGAAAAACGACACATCGGCGCTGCGCCCCACGGCGGCCGGGCCGCGGGTCAGCTCGACCCCGACGTTGATGGTTGCGACGACGGCTTGGCTGCCATCGGCCGAGCAGCTGCCGTTGATGCTCGTGATCCGCCCCTGCAGCGCGGTGTCGAGGAAGTCGCGCCCGTTGCCGCGGAACCGTTGCAGGTCGTTAGCGTCGGTCAGGATCGCCGGCCGTGGACAGGCCGGGGCGAACCTATCGGCGCCACCGCTGCCGCCGCACCCGGCCAACAAAACCGTCGACAAACCGGCCAAGCCGACTGCCACGAAACGCCCACACATCGCTGCCATTCGTCACTCCACCCCGCCTGCCCTTGGCGCAGGCCCTTCTTGTAGCCATAACAAGCGTTCGGGACACTCCCCGCCAAAGGTCCGGAGACGATGGACGTCAATCCTCTGCTGAAGCCTCATCTGAGCGTCGTGCTCGCTGGCCCCCGCGGCTTCTGCGCCGGCGTCGACCGCGCGATCCGCGTCGTCGAGGAAGCGCTCCGCCGCTACGGCGCGCCGGTCTATGTCCGCCACGAGATCGTGCACAATCGCACCGTCGTCGAGGATCTCGAGGCGCAAGGCGCCGTTTTCGTCGAGGAGCTCGACGAGGTGCCGGAGGCCGGCCATGTCGTATTCTCCGCCCATGGCGTGCCGAAATCGGTTCCGGCCGAGGCACAGCGGCGCAACCTGCTGTATTTCGATGCCACCTGCCCGTTGGTCAGCAAGGTCCATCGCGAGGCCGAGCGGCACTTCGCCAACGGCGGCCCCGGCCAGCGACACATCCTGATGATCGGCCACGCCGGTCACCCGGAAGTCGTCGGCACCATGGGCCAGTTGCCGCCCGGCAGCGTCACACTGGTGCAGGACGTCGACGACGCGCGCACCGTCATGGCCGCCGACCCGGCTCGACTTGCGTTCATCACGCAAACCACCCTCTCCGTCGATGATACCGCCGACATCATTGCCGTGCTGCACAGCCGCTTCCCGCTCATCGAGGGCCCGAAGAACGAGGACATCTGCTACGCGACCACCAACCGCCAGGCAGCGGTCAAGGCAGTGGCGCCCGAGTGCGACCTGGTGGTCGTGATCGGCAGCCCGAACAGCAGCAACTCGCAGCGTCTACGCGAGGTGGCCGAGCGGGCCGGGGCCAAACGGGCCATCTTGCTGCCACGCGCCAACCAGCTCGACTGGACCGCGCTGGACGGCGTCCGCCGTCTCGGCCTCACCGCCGGTGCATCTGCGCCGGAGACGCTGGTGCAGGAGTTGCTGGGCGCCTTGGGCGAGCGCTACGAACTCGAGATCGAGGAACGCCGGGTCACCACCGAGGACGTCGTCTTCAAGCTGCCCGCCGGCCTCACCTAACGTCCGGACTCCGAGAGCGCATCGCGTGGCTGTTTACACCGAAGTGACCGACGAGGCGCTCTCGTCCTTTCTAGAGGAATACGATCTCGGCACCGCCGTCGCCTTCCGCGGCATCGCCGAGGGCGTGGAGAACAGCAACTTCCAGCTGCGCACAACGCAGGGCGACTTCATCCTCACGCTGTACGAGCGCCGGGTTGACCCGGCGGAGCTGCCCTGGTTCGTCGGGCTCATGCGCCATCTTGCCGGTCGCGGGATCGTCTGCCCGCTGCCGGTCGCCGGCACCGACGGCGCGCCGTTACGCCACCTGGCCGGCCGTCCCGCCTGCATCACCACCTTCCTGCCCGGCGTCTGGCCCCGTCGTGTCCGCCCCGAGCATTGCGGCCCGCTCGGCAGCGCGCTCGCCGAACTGCACCTGGCTGGCGAGGGTTACTCGGCGGAGCGCCCGAACGCGCTCGGCCCCGCCGGTTGGCGGCCGCTGCTGGAGCACTGCCTGCCGCGCGCCGATCAGGTGCAGCCCGGCCTGGGCGCCGAGCTCCGCACGGCCCTCGACCAGATCCTGGCCACCTGGCCGACCGGGTTACCGCGCGGGCACATCCATGCCGACCTGTTTCCCGACAACGTCTTCTTCCTCGACGGTCAGCTCTCGGGCCTGATCGATTTTTACTTCGCCGCCACGGACCTGCTCGCCTACGACATCGCGATCTGCCTCAACGCGTGGTGCTTCGAGCCGGCGCAGCAGGCGCCGCTACAGTTCAACGTCACCAAGGCGCGCGCGCTGCTGCGCGGCTACAGCACAATTCGGCCGCTGACGGACGCCGAGCGCACCGCCCTGCCCGTGCTGTGCCAGGGTGCGGCAATCCGGTTTCTCCTCACTCGGCTGTATGATTGGGTGAACACGCCGGAGGGTGCCTTGGTCACGCGCAAGGATCCGCTGGACTATCTCCGCCGCCTGCGTTTCCACCTGAAAGCGACCGACGCCCATGCCTACGGACTCTGAGAACCCCGTCCAGATCTGGACCGATGGCGGCTGCAAGCCGAACCCGGGGCCTGGCGGCTGGGCTGCGATCTTGCGGCTCGCGGGGGCGGAAAAGGAGCTGACCGGCGGCGACAAGGTCACCACCAACAACCGTATGGAACTCACCGCCGCGGCCGCCGCGCTCGAGGCATTGACGCGGCCTTGCAAGGTCGTGCTTCACACAGACAGCGAATACGTGCGCAACGGCATCACCCGCTGGCACACCGGCTGGGTCCGCCGCAACTGGCGCAACGCCGCCGGCGACCCGGTCGCCAACATGGACCTGTGGCGCCGCCTCCTCGACGCCGCCAAGCCGCATGAGATTGAGTGGAAGTGGGTCCGCGGTCACGCTGGCGACATCATGAACGAGCGCGCCGACCGCTTGGCGACCAGCGCGCGCGAGGAGCTCGTCTAGGTGAGTCGTTGTCGGCTTTGCAGTGCCGAGTGAAATAAGGCGGCTTGCACGGCATCGGTTGGTTCCATGTCCGGAGTGAGAATCTTCTCGATTATGTCAGCTTACGAAATACCTTGACATAATCGACCTGCAACGCGGACGGGTTCGGCGTCTGGTCGATCGGCCAACCACCCCCGAGCGTAAGGTTGAGCAGGATCGATAGCGGCTGTAACATTGGCGGTTGCGCTATCGTTGTGAAAACGGGCTGCCGGTCGAAGTAGAACACGATGTTCGCCGTGGTGATCTCCACGCCATAGGTGTGGAACGCTGCGGACAGATCGCCCGTCGTGTTGATGATCTTCTGACTGTAGGAATGCTGATATGCCGACGATTTCGGCCACAGCTGTGCCGTGCTGACATAAGAAGTCGGGAACTGGCCATAGTATTCCACCACGTCGATCTCGGCTTTCAAGTTCGGATCGTCGAGCGCGTAGAGCCAGAACGCGGGCCACACACCGGGGCCACTCGGCATCTTCATGCGGCATTCGAAATAGCCGAGCGCCTGAGCGAACCCGCGCCCCTGTGGATCACGAGACGACAGCAGCCCGCCCCGCCATTGTCCGTTCGAGTCCTTCTTAGCAATGATCTGCAGACCGTTCGGGGTATAGGCAAACGGAAAGCCCGGTGAGGGGTCGGTGAAGGCGGCGTCGCCGAAATCGCCATTCCAAGGCGTGTGCGCGATCCAATCGGAGGGACCGAACGGGGTGACGTTGATGAGTCGTCGGAAATTTTCCGAGAATGTCTGCAAATAGGTTGAGCTGCCCAGGACGATCGCCGGCGTGCCAGAGAGCGACGTGTATTGGAGCGCACCGTTAGCACCGACGGTGACGTTACGAAGATCGACGAGCATCGACATTCCTCATCGATGGAAGCAGGCCGAAACCCGCTTCCTGGTGAACCGTCTACTTGAGGGAAGACAGCAGCAGCGTGCCGATCCGCGAGCCGATCATGGCGTAGCCCGCCGCGTTCGGGTGCGGGTTGTCGTCCGAGTAGCCGCTCGAGATGAAAAGGTTTGGATCGTCGTTGAAGGTTGCCGACAGGTCGATAACGCCGAAGTTCTGACTGTCCGAGTATTTATGCAAGGCAGCGCGGAGCGCTGGCAGAGCGGTCGGATAGAGGTTGTTGAGGAAAGGATGCGGAATGACGATGACCGGGTCGCATCCGTGGGCCTTCAGAACGCGGGCAATGAGCGCGAGATTATCTGCGATCGCTTGCGGCGTCCGCTCGTTATACTGGATGTCTGAGGTGGTCCCGGTTTGTCGGACAGGTTGTTAAGCTTGGTTCGCCGATGAAGGACGGACCTGATGACGGGCAAGCGGAAGCGATATTCGGCTGAGTTCAAGGCCAAGGTGGCGATGGAGGCGTTGCGGGGTGAGCTGACGATCTCGCAGTTGGCGACCAAGCACGGCGTGCACCAGACGATGATCGGCGATTGGAAGCGCCAGGCCATGGAGGGCCTGGTATCGGTGTTTTCGGGCAAGGCGGAGGCCAAGGAGGGCCTTCGGGAAGAGGAACTGGAAAAGCTGCACGCCAAGATCGGTCAGCTGGTGGTGGAGCGGGATTTTTTAGCCAAGGCCTCCGGTCGATGAGCGTCGAGCAGCGCCGTGCGCTGATCGAGCCGGAGCACGGGCAGCTATCGATCGTGCGGCAGTGCGAACTGGTATCGATCAGCCGGTCATCGTTCTACTACCAGCCGACCGGCGAGGCGGCAGAGACGTTGGCGCTGATGCGCCTGATCGACGCGCAGTTCCTGGAAACTCCCTGGTATGGGTCCCGGCAGATGGCGCGACATTTGGGGCGGGACGGGCACAAGGTCGGCCGCAAGCGGGTGAGGCGGCTGATGGGCAGGATGGGTCTGGCGCCGATCTACCAACGGCCCCGCACGACGGTGCCGCACCCCCAGCATCGGATCTATCGCTACCTGCTGCGGGATCTGGTGGTGAGCCGTCCAAACCAGGTCTGGTGTGCCGATATTACGTATATCCCAATGCGGCGGGGGTTCTTGTATCTGGTCGCGGTGATGGATTGGGCGACGCGCAAGGTGCTGGCGTGGCGGGTGTCGAACACCATGGACGTGGCGTTCTGCGTCGAGGCGCTACAGGAGGCTCTGGCTCGGTTCGGCCGTCCGGAGATCTTCAATACGGACCAGGGCAGTCAATTCACCTCGGCCGAGTTCACCGACGTGCTGAGGGGTGCCGAGGTGCGCATCTCCATGGACGGCCGTGGTCGCTGGATGGACAATGTATTCATCGAGCGGCTATGGCGCAGCCTGAAGTATGAGTGCGTCTACCTGCACGCGTTCGACACCGGATCCGAACTGCGGGCCGGGCTGACGAGGTGGATCGGCTACTATAATTCCAGGCGACCGCATTCGAGCTTGGACGGGCACACGCCTGACGAGGCGTATGGGATCGGCGTGGTCGAGAGATTGGCGGCCTAACGACAAACAAGAACCAAGCTTAACTTAGCCGCCAAACTGTCCAACCAGATGGGACCACCTCAGTCGTTGATTCCGTAGTCGATCAGCGCGAGCTGTGAACCAGACGCAACGAAGCCTTGGAACGCGCTGTAGCCGGTGAGCTGGCCGTTATTGGCGATGCTGCTGTCTTGGCCGCCGGTGCCGAAATTGTAGACGTCCACGTTGGGTGCGGCTGAGTTCCATAGACCGATCGACTCTAGGAAGAAGATTTTGTTGCTGGCCGCGACCACGGAGACGGACGTGACCGTCTTGGGACTGTCGAATGCGATGGTGGTTTTGTTGAAATTGCCACTTGCACCCGTGCTGTATTTTACGGTCTGGGTCGTGCGGTCCGAGAAGGTGATGACGATTTGCGTCGCCGCGACTTGAAAATCTAGATATGTAATGTTGACATGACCGTAGGTGCCTGCCACCACCGCGGTGATTACCACGCCGTCGCCGGAGACTTGGCTGCTAACGAGCTGCCCGCCGGCACTTACTGCGCCTGCCCACTGGGCGGTGCCCACCAGGGTGACGCGAGGATCGATGCCCGGTGCGCCACCTGAGAAGCTGTCGCGCCGAGCTTTTTTGCCAGCTGCGCCGGAGATGTGGCCGTACTCCGATAGGCTTGCACGCCGACACCGGCCGAATCGACACCTTGCGTGGTGCCGGCGCCAGCGCAGAAGATACGCATGCGAGTGCCGGCGATACCGACCTTGACCGCGGCATAGGCCGCCCGAGCGTTGGTGAGCTGCGCGGTAGGATACCAGTTGTAAGTGACTGGCGTGTAGTTCGAGCTACCTGTCGCGCTTCAACCAGACGTGGCGCCGGTGCCGGTCGTGGTGGCCGTAGTGATGGTGGGATGGGCAGTTGTGGGAGGGGCATTGGTGGATGCGGCAGCGCCGACAAAATCAGAATAATATTGGGGTCCAGATTGGGTGAGACGCGCCATCGCAGCACGGACCAGGTCAGCTAGATATTCACACTCGTCGCGGCTACCTACAACCTGGTGCGCTTGCCCAGATTGCTGGCTAGGTTGGCATAGCCATGCCTATAGCCTTCCCAAACGCATGGTTCAGATCGTCGGAGTCGCGGAAGACGATAGAAATTCCCGGCCGTCGTGCGGCCTAGCCACCGGACGAACCAATTCCCGCGCGGAACCCACCGATTTTCCTCACCCTACGGAGGTATCTTACTACTATCAAAACTGCAACTACCCTACCCGAACCGATGGACAGGCAGTGAGGCATTCGCGGTAAACGTCAAGCGTCTCCTGCGCGACACGAGCCAATGACATGCGAGAGACATTTTTGAGAGCAAGAAGCTTGCCCTCTTCCAAATTAGCGGGGACGGTTAGGAGTGCAACTAAGGCGGCGGCCAACTGCGCTGGATTCCTTGGGGGAACGAGGACGCCAGCCCTGCCTCCGTCCAGCATTTGGGGGATACCGCCGACGTCGGAGGCGACAATGGCACAGCCGGCCTCGCAGGCTTCAGAAAGCACCAGCCCGGCAGGTTCGGCGCGGGAGGGCAGTGCAAACACGTCGGCACCCTGAAACCACGGGCGCGGATCGTCCTGTGCACCGTAGAACGTTATGGCCGGGGCGCACGGCATAGCCGCGGCAGCGGCTTTGTATTCGGTTTCACAGGGTCCTTCGCCCACAATATGAAGTGTCGCATCCGGGACGCAGGCGGCTACCATCTGGAACGCTTCAAGAAGGTCTAAGAGACCTTTACGGGGATGCAGGCCGCCCACGAACAGAATGGACGGCGAGCCGAGAACCTTCGGCGGCCCGGGCGGCCCCTCGTGACGCGGCGAACCTATCGTGCCGTTTAACACAGTACGAAGGCGTCGCGCAGGAATGCCGCGCTGTTGCATCGAGCACGCTACAGCATCGCTGACCGCAATGACGCGCCGCCCCACGCCCATGGCGACTGCACTGCGTTCGAACTCGTTGTGAACCGTTGTGACTAGCGGTACATTGGCCACCTTGCAGGCAGGCCAACACAGCAGAGCGCTGGTCATCATATGGGCATGAACCACATCCAAGCGCCGGAAACGCATCAGTTTGCTGAGTGATATGATAGCTCGTGCCATATTAATCGGGCGGCGGTGCTGACTGATCTGGATGGTTTCGACAGCATTGTCCTTCAACAGCGTGTCAAAACTACCCCCACCGCTAACTACTACAACATCATGCCCTAGTCTTGCCTGTACACAGGCAAGATCAATGGCTGCATGGACATTGCCATTCAGCCTGCCAGTATGATTTAAGACGTGCAGAATACGCAACGAAGGACCTCACTGACCAAATTAGACTTACTTAGCTGCCGATAAGCGATGATGGTTTCGATAACCGCGTCATATTTATTTAAGTAAGTATTACGACTGAAATCAAAGCCATCTGAGTCAATAACATGGGCGCAAGACCCAAACTTCGCCGAGTGGCTTGATCCTACACGTTGTGTGCTTTAGATGCCTTTCACTGAAAGCTAAAGCGCGAGCAATTTGTGATCCTCTGGCGAGAGAAACAGCATGTTTAGCAAGTTACACTGTTAAGTTGTAAGTGTAAATTTACAAGTTACCGCATTGATTATTGCCGAGTGTGTGGCCACATTCTGTCAACTCTGGCGGAGTAACGGAGCGGTATTTTGAACGAAAACATGAGCATGAACTTTGTCACCCTACGCATCATGTTATATCTGGCGCCCTTCTGTTTGCTTACCGTTCCAGCTACGGCTGCGACAGCAGCCGATCTCGATCTAGCTAGCTACAAGCTTATTTTTGTGGATGAGTTTAACGATACAACACTCGATTTGACAAAGTGGCAAGTTGGAACCAATCCGAGTGGTCAGCAATGGGGTTCAGACAGCTACTTCGTAACTACGGATCCGTCAGATGCTAAACTATTTTCCAACGTCTACATTGAAAAAGATGGTGTGCTGACGATTCGGGCCAACTATCGAGCCGATTTCGCGGACCCAACGCAATGGGGGCGCAAATGGTTCTCAGGCATGATCACGACGGCCTTTTCAGATGGCCGTCCACCCAGTGCAGCATTTCGTAGAGGATATGTTGAGATCCGACAAAAATTCCCAGCCGGCAAGGGCGTCTGGCCGGCCAATTGGGCATGTAATCTCAAGTCGCAGAGGCCCGGCGGCGATCCACTCGGAACCATCGAAGTTGATGGACTTGAGGCGTATGGTGAAGATATGACAATATTCCACACAACAGTACATAACTGGGGAGATAATACAAACGTCAATGCAGTGGCTCTTAAGCTTCCTGACATGACAGCAGAATTCCACACCTATGGTTACTTAATCGGCGACAATGACGTATCAGTATATATAGATGGTTTGCTGTTGTATAGGGTGCCTCTGCTTCGTTCTGACACAGTTGATAAATTTTATTGGATGTTTAATCTAGCTTTAGGCGGAGGATGGCCGGTTGCGATACCAGCAAGCGGTCAATACGAGATGAAAATCGATTTCATTCGCATTTATTCAAAAGACCCGGATGCGGTATCAATTTCTCCCTGATTTGTTTCAAAATGCTATTTTCCAGCCTGGCCGTGTTGATTGCGATCGTTGAAAGTTCATGCGGGCAGTCCTTGGTTGGTGTTTGGCAATTCAATTTTGGCGAGAGATGCCGTTGTGCCGTCCATACCAACAACGCTTGCTGAGCGGAATTCCTGCGCTCAAATCGCGCAACCAATGGACATGACTGTCAAACAGCACTGAAATCTGACCCCCGTCGGCTCTGAAATTGACCCCCTTCCGGTTGCCCTTTTCCTGACGGTCAGGCGCTAGTTTCGGTTCCTAAACCGCCAGCTGTCGTTGCCGGTTTCGATGATGTCACAGTGGTGCGTCAGCCGGTCGAGCAGCGCCGTCGTCATCTTGGCGTCGTTGAACACCGTGGGCCATTCGGCAAACAGTAGGTTGGTCGTGACCAGCACCGAGGTCTGTTCGTACAGGCGGCTGATCAGGTGAAACAACAGCTGGCCGCCCGACTGGGCAAACGGTAGGTAGCCGAGTTCATCGAGCACCAGCAGATCCAATCGGTTCAGCTGTTCGGCGAGTCGTCCGGTCTTGCCGCTGCGGGCCTCGGCCTCGAGCCGGTTCACCAGGTCGATCACTGTAAAGAATCGGACCCGGCGTCCAAGCCGTAGGCAGCTGAGTGCGATCGCCACCGATAGGTGCGTTTTGCCCGTTCCGGTGCCACCGACCAGCACCGCGTTGCGTTGGGTATCCAGGAACGATCCTGTGGCCATGTCGAGCACCAGGCCCTCGTTGATCGGCGTGCCGGAGAAGTCGAAATCCCCAATCTCCTTGATCAGCGGGAGCTTGGCGGCTGAGATCTGGTAGCGGATCGAGCGTGCGTTTTTCTCGGCGATTTCAGCTTGCAGCAGGCTGCCGACAATATCCTGCGCGGGGTGTTGGCGTTTGAGTCCGTTGCTCAACACCTCGTCGTAAGCGGACTTCATCCCGACGAGCTTGAGTTCACGCATCAGGTCGATAACTTCGTGGCGTTCCATGGTTTGGTGCTCCGTAAGGTGTCGTAGCGTGCGCAGTCGGCCACCGGCTCATGCCGGAGGCGCAGTGCATCGGGGGTGGTGATGGTCGGCGTGATTGCGGCCGGCCGCTGTCGCGACAGGGCATTGAGCACCACGTCGCTGCTGCACAAGCCCGCTGTCAGCGCCTCGCCGCAGGCGATTTCCACTGCGGGTAATCCGTCCAGCAGCACGGCATTGAGGATCGCCACCATCTGTCGGTCGCCGTCGGTCGACCCGTGTAGCCGGTTTTGTATGCGGCCGAGGGCGCCGGGCAGCACCCATCCCTTGAACGGAGTGCCATTGCGTAAAGCTCCCGGCTTGCGCATCAGAACCGGCACGTAGTGCCAGGGATCATAGATCGTCTGATCGCGGCCAAAGCATCGCGGATGATCAGCCACCGTCAGTCCATCCTGACGAATAGTAATCCGCTCCGCGTAGGCGTGAACCTCGACCGGTCGCCCAACCGCTTGAGCCATCACCGAGTATTTGTTCTTATCGTAGTTGACCAAGCAGGTCTTGGAGACTGCTGCGGTGCGGGCGTTGAAGCCGTCGAAGCGCCCGGCATACGGCACCAAGCTGGACCGTTCCTGCTCGAACATGTCCCAAACCGGACTATCCCGTCGCTCGGGATGCGGATGAGCACGCGCATACTGCACGCACTGCTCCAGCAGCCAGCTGTTCATGTCGACGAAGCTCGCGAACTTGAGCCGTGGCTTGAAGAACCGGCCTCGCACCACGCCGACCTGGTTTTCGACCTGGCCTTTCTCCCAGCCGGAGGCCGGAGTGCAGGCCGTAGGCTCCACCAGATAGTGGCTGCACATCTGGGCAAAGCGCCGGTTGAACTGCCGCTCGCGGCCGATCAGCACCGCATCAACGGCGGTCCGCATATTGTCGTAGATGCCCCGCTGACAGGCGCCTCGGTAAAACGAGAATGCCTTGTCATGGGCGTCAAACACCATCTCCTGCGCCTGCCGCGGGTAGGCACGGACGAACGGCATCCGGCTATGACACAGCCTGACCTGGGCGACCTGCACGGTGGTGGTGATGCCGCGCAGGACGACGACCTCGGTCGACCAATCGAATTGGTAGGCCTCGCCAGGTGCGTAGCTCAGCGGGACATAGGCGTCCGACGAACCGGTGCCCCGCTTACGCTGCCGGGCCTGGGCATAACGACGCACGGTATCGTAGCCGCCCTCGAAACCCTCGGCCCGGAGATCCTCGTAGATCCGCACCAGATCCAGTCGCTCGCGGCTGGACAGTCGATCGTTGGCAGCCAGCCGCTGATCTAGCATCTGGGTCCAGGGGCCCAACTTGGGCCGCGGCTGGACCGCACGCTCGTATGAGAACGCCGTTTCTCCCGAGCGCAGCACCCGACGCACCGTGTTGCGGGCTAAGCCGAATTCACGAGTGATCTGTTTGATCGACTTGCCGTCAACGAAATGCGCCCGCCTGATCCGGGCAATCGTATCCACAACCAGCATCTCCCCAGCCACCCACTTGCACTTGCCTGGGCAGCATCATCACAGATCAGGGGGGTCAGTTTTCGACGCCGATTACCCCGCGATAGGGGTCAGTTTTCCATGCTGTTCCACAATCACCCGCCTGCGCCTGGATACGCGCCTGTTCGACCCGCCAGCTCGGCGGCGGCCTGGCACGATGGGGCGGCCTCGGGTCATCGGAACACGTCAGGCCAGCCTGGCCGATCGCCTGACCAATTCGAAGACCCGGTGGCGACGCGTAAAGGTAATCGGCTGGTATGGACGGGGCGAGCGGACGGTGGAAATCCTGTCCGGCACTGCGCTGTGGCATCATCCCGGACGCCTCGTGCCGATCCGCTATGTCATGGTGCGCGACGTCGCTGGCGAACTGCGGCCGCAAGCCTTTCTGTGCACCGATCTCAAAGCCGATCCGGTCGACATCCTGCGTTGGTTTGTTCGCCGTTGGTCCATCGAGGTGACGTTCGCCGAGGTCCGTCGCCACCTCGGTGTCGAGACGCAACGGCAGTGGTCCGATCCAGCAATTGCACGGACGACGCCCGCGTTGCTGGGCCTATTCTCGCTCGTCACGCTTTGGGCGCACGAACTGCGTGCCGGCCAAGCACCGCCGTCTCGAGCCGCCGCCTGGTATCCAAAGCCGCTCCCCACGTTCAGCGACGCACTCGCCCTGGTTCGCCGCGAATTGTGGACGCGACCGGGTTTCGACATGTCCCTAAACGGACCCAGACTGATCGAAATGCCGCGATCAGCCATCAACGCCCTGATCGAAGCCGCTTGCTATGCCGCGTAGATGGCCAAAGTCGAGCTAAGCCCCAGATCAGTCTCTTCAATCGGTCAGGGACACATGGCTCGACCTGACTTTATATAGATGTCGATTGGTTAAGCGTCTTCATGGCTTCGACAATCCTGTCGTCACGCCAATATCGTCGCTCTCTTGCTGATTTCACAATTTGCTTTGCCTTATACGCCACCTTTTTAGGGAAGCTCAATGGCGACTGTATACCTTGTAATGAAGGATACAGTTCCATCAGTTCCTTATAATATAAAGTCCATTCTTTGCCCCAGGGTGCATAGGTGCCCTGCCACGGCCGTGGCTCTGACATGAAGTGCACGATCTTAGGGGGGAAATGCTGCTCGAATCCGTATCCAATAATAAAACCGGGAAAGTTCCAGCTCAACGACGCAAACTCTATTCGCTGTTGTGCTACGATGTTGATAACCGTTTGATCTTCAAACGTTAGCCTTGAAGCTGATGCGTATTTCAAAACCAGCGCCTCTTTTGATAAGGCCGACCAAGTAGCGCGATCAAACCTCAATATACCCGCATTAATGTAATCGTCGCCAAATTTACCCACCTCCTCCTGTAAAAACTTGGGAAGCGCGCCGACCTTGCTGAGAAAGACCATCGGATCCCTTACGCCACAGATAAATCCCGGACGCAACCGCATCTGCAGCAGCGGCGTAACGTCTCCAACTACCTGGGTGTCTCCATCTAAATACAGTATTTCTTTGTAGCATTTGGGCAAAAACTCGTCAAAGAACATGCGAGAATAAACAAACGGAAGATTCTCTAAGAATTCTGGTGATTTAGTTATCATTATAATATTGTTCTGATCGCATATACTCGTGACTATATCAGTTTTTGACGTCGGCTTGGCAGTCAAATTGATCAGAATAATATCCGAAGACGTCGCGATCTGCCGTTTCGCCTGAAGCGCGCTAGCCAACGTTTGAAAAAGGTAACCTTCATTGGCAATGTAGCATACGCAGGATTGCCGCGTGTTATCCTGATCCATTCAAATCTCCAATCTTCATAGCCATGCACCTTAGCACGGCCTGCCTTGACCACTCATTGCACATAGACATGGCATACTGCTGTGGCAATTTCCGGTCGCGTGCTGAGGTGGCCCCCTAAATGACCTGACAGGGCCCTGCTCTTAGAGCAGAGTGAGACATATGACTGACGGTAAGACCAGGTATTACAACGATGGCGAGGAGAAGGTCCAGATCGTTGAGGAGACGTAGCTATCGGGGATGAGCGTGTCGCTCGTCGCCCGCCGGCACGGCATTGGTGGCAATCAAATCTTCAACTGGCGGCAGTTGATGGCGCAGAGTGCGTTGACCGCCATGGCAGTTAGCGGGGAAGTGGTGCCGGCGTCCGAATACCGTGCGCTTGATACGCAGGTCCGCGAACTACACCGGCTACTCGGCAAAGGCTATGGAAAACGAACTGCTCCGCGAGGCCGTGTCCCAGGCCGCAGGCCAAGAAACTGCTTTGCGCTCGACCTCGTTGCCGCAGGATCGACGGTGAGCGGTCGCAGAGGCGGTCGGCACCGCTCGCCCACACCTGTCCACAACACGCCATCGCCCAGCGCCCCGACCACGCGGAGGACCACCGCTGCCGCATGGCGGGTTGGTGGCCGACGTCCGCGTGCTCGTCGCCGATCTATCAGCCAACGGCTATCGACGCGTTCATGGTCTGCCGCGCCGACAGGCCGAAAAGACCAGACGCGAAGCGCCCAATCCGAAACGCGTCTACCGCGTCATCGAATTTCACGGGCTGCTGGTACAGCGAGACGACGAACGCCGCGAGGAACGTAAGCGAAAGCCCACATTCCGGCGCGGCCTTGGTTTGAGCAGACTGCGTGCCGTGTTGGGTGAGGCCGTGCGTGATGGACGTGAACGAGTGCTTTTACGACCAGTCTTACGACCGTCGTAAAAGTGGGCTGTCAGAGCGGGTCGAGGTCCGTGCCCGGCTGAAACGTCGGCGGAGGTGGAGTTCGGCGGCCAAGCTGGCCATCATCCGTGAGACGTAGATTGCGGGCACGACGGCATAGACAGTTGCAGATCGGCATCAGATCTGCACCAGCCTCATCTAAACATGGCGTAAGCAGATGCTGCGGGCTGCCACGGCAAGCTTTGCCGTGGTCGAGATCAAACAAGATGCGCAAGCGGCTTTGCCGGGTTCGGTTGAGCCCGACGTCGCGCCGCCGCCGCCAGAACCATCGGCACCTCCACCAACGGTTGCCTCATCGAGCGCCATGTCCGGCGGGATCGAGGTCGAACTGCCGTCCGGGGTGCGGCTCCGCTTCGGGTCTGACGTGGACGGCCCGGCGTTGCAGCACATTCTGACAGCGCTGGCGGCCCCATGATGCTGCCGGCGGCCACGCCGGTATATCTGGCGTGCGGGTTCACCGACATGCGCCGCAGCTTCGACGGACTGGCCGCCCAAGTGGTAGACGGTGCTGTCGCTTGATCCGTATGGCGGGGTGTTGTTCGTTTTTCGGGGACGCCGGGACGATCGTGCGACATTGTACATCTTTCCGTTCACGGATCTAGCAGGCGGAGTGTCTTATCGCCCTGCATCATGCGGTAGTTGCTTGGACGTCGGCAGACGATGGCCTGCACACCTTCGATGACGGCCGCGGAGGCGAGCGCTTCGACTGGTATTCTCCATGGTGCTGATGGCAGAACCTGGGTCGCCGGGAGCACGCCCTCCCGGATCAGCTTCTGTACGGAGCCGACGCAGATGCCGAGTCCGGCTGCGGCGCGTTCGGCGCTGATCGTCGCCTCGTCGTCAGCCGACGGACAGAATGGCGGCACGCCGAGATGGTCGCGCATAGGTTCTCGACGACTTGGCTCATGGACGATTGCCGATTGACCTGCCTCCCGTTTCTTGGACCGGTTGAGGGTGGAAAATTCCAGTTTAGGTTTGGGCCTCAACGGGAGGTTTGGAATGAAGGCTTCGAAGTTTTCGGAAGCGCAGATCGCGTTCGTTTTGCGTCAGGCGGAGGAAGGGACGGCAATCGGCGAGGTGTGCCGCAAGGCGGGGATCAGCGACGCGACGTTTTACAACTGGCGCAAGAAGTATGCGGGTCTGATGCCGTCGGAGATGAAGCGCTTGCGGCAGCTCGAGGAGGAGAATGGCAAGCTGAAGAAGCTGGTGGCAGATCTTTCGTTGGAAAAAGCGATGCTGCAGGACGTGCTGTCAAAAAAGCTGTAGGGCCTGCGCGGCGACGCGCCCTTGTTGACGAGGTCCGTGCGGGCTGGAAGGTGTCGATCCGTCGGGCCTGCCGGGTGCTTCGGACGGACACGTCGACGTATCACTACAAGGGCAAACGCGCCTCGCAGGCCGGTCTGACCAAGCGGATCAAAGAGATTGCCGAGACGCGCGTGCGTTACGGGTATCGGCGGGTTCACGTGTTGCTGCGACGTGAGGGATGGGCGGTCAATGCCAAGCGGATCTATCGGCTTTACAAGAGCTTGGGGCTGCAGCTTCGGAACAAGACGCCGAAGCGCCGGGTTAAAGCGAAGCTGCGCGACGATCGGCGTCCGGCGGTCCAGGCGAACGAAACCTGGGCGATGGACTTCGTGCACGACCAACTGGCGACCGGAAGGAAGATCCGGGTTCTGACGATGGTGGATACGTTCACCACGTTCGCTCCGGCAATCGAGCCACGGTTCAACTTCAGGCAGCCGACGTAGTCGAGGTGCTCGAGCGGGTCGGTCGCGAACACGGATTTCCGAAGGCGATCCGGGTCGACCAGGGCACCGAATTTGTGTCGCGGGATTTGGATCTGTGGGCCTACCAGCGCGGAGTGACACTCGACTTCTCTCGGCCCGGCAAGCCGACGGACAACGCGTTCATCGAAAGCTTGAACGGCAAGTTCCGGGCGGAGTGCCTGAACGCGCATTGGTTCATGAGCCTCGACGACGCGCGGGCTAAATGCGAGGCTTGGCGTAGAGACTATAACGAGGTTCGCCCGCACAGCGCGATCGGCAATAAGCCCCCGATCACGCTCGTAAATCGGTCAGGACACATGGCCCAACCTGACCGCAACACGCTGGAAGCGGTCCAACTGAGCGGTCCAACGATGGGGAGCAGTTCATACGGATAACGGACTCTGCTTATGAACGAGGGCACGTTGGGGGCAGGGTCAACGAACGTAAATGATAGCGCCCCGACGCAGGTGCTCAGCCGTGATCTTGGGGCTCATCGCGCGCCTCCTTTGCCGGAGTTGTGGCCGCATCCAGCGCGCCTAGCAGCAACTCGGCCAAGGCCTGGAGCAGCCCCTCCGGCGGGTGTGCCACCGGACGGAACTTTTGTCCGTCCACCAGGTCGAGCGTCAGTTGTGTCGGGGATCGGTTCGTCATGGAAACCCTCCTCTCTGTCCGAGAAGGTCATTGTTCCGCGGTCGCTCGAGTCCTCGACGGAGATGGTGAGCACCGCGCGGAGTTCGGTTAGCGCCTGGACACTGATTTGCGGCTTGCCAACTGAGAGTGCGGCGCAAGCATCGGCATCGCACATCCACCCCGGGATCTCTCGAGAGATCCCGGCACGAGCCTCAAGGTGAAGGATCTCCTCACCACCACGCCCGCTGCGCTGGACGATCCGAAACTGCTCCCCCATAAAGCGGATGCCAGTGATACGCGATGTCGCTAACTGCGATCGGTATGTTGAATGACGTTTGGCTTGGCGATCTGCTCAAGGCGCTGCACTGGGATGGCCAGGGCCTTTGTCTCTATGCCAATCGGCTTGAGTTGTCGCGAGCCCGATCCCTCGGGCCGCAGATTGACAGCGGCACCGTCACGATGACGGCGGCGCAGATTTCGATGCTACTGGAAGGAATTGATTGGCGCATGCGCGCCTGGACAGCGCGGCCTGAGGTCGCCGCGAGACGGAGGGCATTGCGCTCGCGCGTGTGATCGTGTTTGTACACGGGGCCGCTCTCGGGTAAAATCGCCATGTAGACCTGGCATACTGTACGCCCGAGAATGAGATCGCCGCTTTGCGTCACGAACTGGCCACCGCGCGCCCCCAGCTTGGAACGGTGGCGGTCGAAATCGAGCACCTCCGGGCGCAACTGGCCGCTCTGCGGCGCCAGCAATATGGCCAATCCTGCGAGCGCCTGAATGCCGAGATCGCGCAACTAGAGCTACGCCTCAAAGATCTCGAGGAGAACGAGGCCGAGCATCAGCTGCCCGCCCTGACCCAGACTCAACCAGTGGACAATCCCGGCCCCGCGTCAAAGCAATCCGCCGACCGCTGCCCGACCACCTGCAGCGCGAGACCGTGGTGCACGAGCCCGAGATGGTGTGCGGCTGCAGCGACCGGAGCCGGGTGGCCCGGCTCGGTGAGAAAACGACCGAGGTCCTGGAGAAGATCCTTGCCCGGCTGAAGGTGATCTGCACGTCCGGCCCCACTATGCGTGCCGCGTGTGCGAGGCAGTGTTCCAGGCGCCGGCACCTGATCGCCGATCGAGCACGGCCGTCCCGGTCCGGGGCTCATCGCCCAAGTAGCGTTTCGAAATACTGCGACAACCTGCCGTTGTTCCGCCAGTCGGTGATCCTGGCCAGCGAGGGCGTGGAAATCGACCGAGTGACCTTGACATCCATAACTCCTAAATCTCTTCAGGATGGAGTCACAATCTGTAAGACCAGCACTTCCCGAACCAACTGGATCGGGAGTAATGCTTGGCGGCAATGCACCCGACGGGATCGACCATGGCTCGTCTTCTCCTTGCCGCCGCGCTTCTCGTGTCGGGGGCTCGCTTCGGACAAGCGTCCGCTGAGACGCTGAACATTGACGACTTTCGCTTGTCTTTCGAAGAGAACTTTAGCGACCTCAACGTCTCGCCGTATGGGCCGGGGACGAAGTGGATCGCTCACCCGCCATGGGGTGCGGATCTCGGCGCCGCGCAATTTGCCGACCCGGCGCCGGGTTTTCCGTTCAACCGCGTCGATGGCGCGTTCCGGATCGAACTTCGTCGGACCGCTGAGGGCCGCCGGACATCAGGACTGCTGGCCACCAAAGATCGCGAGGGGCACGGCTTCGCCCAGCAATAAGGCAATTTCGAAATGCAGGGGAGATTGCTGTCTGGGCCAGGCACATGGCCGGCATTTTGGCTGAGTAGCGTCGCCTCGCCGGACCCCGCCATGGAGATTGAAGTGATCGAACAATACGGCCAATTCCCAAACCCATACAATTCAACGATCACGGTGTGGGAAAGATTGATCCCGCCAAATTCCGATCGATGATGCATATCATGAAGGTGGAATCGAGAACGATGTCCACGTTGTTTCATCGGTATGGCGTGAGCGTCGCGCTGGACTGGACGACGTTCTACTTCGACCGAGTTGAAATTTGGCGAGCGCCGACGCCTTCCGGAACTTCGACAGCCATTGATGATTCTGGTCAATCTCGGTTTGGGCGGTGGCTGGCCCATTGATAAGACTCCGAGTCCCTCTTCTATGTACATCGATTATGTTCGAGCGTATTTTCCCGCTCCACGGACATCGAAATGAACGGTCGCTGCCGATGACCGGACAGCGGGCGGCGGTTGGCAGCCTCATGCTGATCGGGGCCCGCTTGGTGACACGGGTATTCGATCTGGCGACGATGCTCGTGCTCGCCCGGTTGCTGTTGCCGAGCGATTTCGGGCTTGTCGCCATCGCAAGCACGCTCGTGACCATCGTCGAGGCAGCCTCGGAAATACCGGTAGCCCAGGCACTCGTCCGCCTTCCGACCATCACGGCTGCCCAATACCACACGGCATTCACCTTGAGCGCCCTGCGTGCCGGGCTCATCATCGTGGTGCTCGTGATTGCGGCTTGGCCTTTTGCACTGTTCTATGGCGACCTTCGCCTGGTACCGCTCGTCTGCGTCCTAGGAATTGCTCCAGCATCGCGAGGTCTCGTCAGTCCTCGCCTTGCCGAGTTTCAGAAACGGATGAATTTCTCGCGAGACATCGCTATTGAGATCGTCGGCAAGATCATCGGATTCGGCGCCGGTGTCGGCATTGCCTTGCTGACCGATAGTTATTGGTCGATCATTGTCAGTTCAGTCATCTATCCGCTGTCGATGACCCTGATCTCTTACTACTTTGCCCCATATCAGCCGAATTTCAGCCTAGCAGAATTAGACCTCTTCGCTGGTTTCATCGGTTGGATGAGTGCCGCCCAAATCGTCAGCGCGCTGAATTGGCAATTCGAGCGGCTGTTGTTGGGCAAGCTCGAGACGGCCTCGCGGCTCGGTCTATTCAGCACCTCGAACGATCTCGCGACCATTCCCATGACCTCCTTGTTCGGGCCTGTGCTGAGACCCTTGCTAGCGGGCTTCAGCCCGTTGCTACACGATCGTGATCGGCTGCGACGTGCTTACCAAACGGCATCTTCCGCGGTTCTCCTGCTCGGCTTGCCGCTCATGGCGGCGGAAAGTGTGCTGGCTGAGCCTATCGTCCTACTGTTACTTGGCGAGCGTTGGCGCGGGGCGATCCCGCTGCTCCGCCTTCTTTCACTCAGTCTTATGCCTGGGCTACTCGCGTTGCCAACGGTCCCGTTGATCATGGCCTTCGGCCGGACTAAATTGCTATTTAGCCGGAATTTTGTCGAGTTTTGTGTCAAACTACCTTTAGTCCTTTTGGGTACAGTTCAGTTCGGGATTACTGGCATCATATGGGCTCGTATTATCTCTGAGACGATCACTGCCGTCTATTGCGCACGCTTGGTGAAACAGTTGATCGGGCTTGCAATGTTCGATCAGCTCTCGAAGTGCTGGCGACCTCTTCTAAGCACCCTGATCATGGTTGTCTCGCTCGTCTTCGCATTACAGGCAATCCCGTCCCAACACTCGCCACTAGGACTTGGGCTTTTAATCGCCACACTTTCGGGCGTGGGCGGGCTGACGTATTTTGGCGCGCTTGCGGCGCTGTGGATCGTAGCCGGTCGGCCAGCTGGCCCCGAAGCCATCGCTGTCTCGCTGCTGAGAAGACGAACCCGTACGGCTTAGAACGGTATACTTAGCTTGCCGTCGCGAGCCAGGTCATTAGTTAAGCGTTGCTGCGGCAAGGATGTCCGTAGTCTCAAGGTCACGAATTCGTCTAGCCGGACTGCCGACATATAGGCCATAAGGCTCAGTCGACGTAACGATCACCGAGCCGGCTCCAACGACGCAACCGCGAGCAACCGTCACAGCCGGCAGGATCATCACTCCGGCTCCAATCCAGCAACCAGCCTCAATTGACACCGGCGCGTTCAGCTCATCCATGTTGCACCGCGGCGACGCGGGACCGATTGCGTGTGAGCTGCTCCCCATCGTTGGACCGCTTCCAGAGTGCCGCGGTCAGGTTGGGCTGAACTGCTCCCCATCGTTGGACCGCTCAGTTGGACCGCTTCCAGCGTGTTGCGGTCAGGTTGGGCCATGTGTCCCTGACCGATTTACGAGCGTGATCGGGGGCTTATTGCCGATCGCGCTGTGCGGGCGAACCTCGTTATAGTCTCTACGCCAAGCCTCGCATTTAGCCCGCGCGTCGTCGAGGCTCATGAACCAATGCGCGTTCAGGCACTCCGCCCGGAACTTGCCGTTCAAGCTTTCGATGAACGCGTTGTCCGTCGGCTTGCCGGGCCGAGAGAAGTCGAGTGTCACTCCGCGCTGGTAGGCCCACAGATCCAAATCCCGCGACACAAATTCGGTGCCCTGGTCGACCCGGATCGCCTTCGGAAATCCGTGTTCGCGACCGACCCGCTCGAGCACCTCGACTACGTCGGCTGCCTGAAGTTGAACCGTGGCTCGATTGCCGGAGCGAACGTGGTGAACGTATCCACCATCGTCAGAACCCGGATCTTCCTTCCGGTCGCCAGTTGGTCGTGCACGAAGTCCATCGCCCAGGTTTCGTTCGCCTGGACCGCCGGACGCCGATCGTCGCGCAGCTTCGCTTTAACCCGGCGCTTCGGCGTCTTGTTCCGAAGCTGCAGCCCCAAGCTCTTGTAAAGCCGATAGATCCGCTTGGCATTGACCGCCCATCCCTCACGTCGCAGCAACACGTGAACCCGCCGATACCCGTAACGCACGCGCGTCTCGGCAATCTCTTTGATCCGCTTGGTCAGACCGGCCTGCGAGGCGCGTTTGCCCTTGTAGTGATACGTCGACGTGTCCGTCCGAAGCACCCGGCAGGCCCGACGGATCGACACCTTCCAGCCCGCACGGACCTCGTCAACAAGGGCGCGTCGCCGCGCAGGCCCTACAGCTTTTTTGACAGCACGTCCTGCAGCATCGCTTTTTCCAACGAAAGATCTGCCACCAGCTTCTTCAGCTTGCCATTCTCCTCCTCGAGCTGCCGCAAGCGCTTCATCTCCGACGGCATCAGACCCGCATACTTCTTGCGCCAGTTGTAAAACGTCGCGTCGCTGATCCCCGCCTTGCGGCACACCTCGCCGATTGCCGTCCCTTCCTCCGCCTGACGCAAAACGAACGCGATCTGCGCTTCCGAAAACTTCGAAGCCTTCATTCCAAACCTCCCGTTGAGGCCCAAACCTAAACTGGAATTTTCCACCCTCAACCGGTCCAAGAAACGGGAGGCAGGTCAATTCCCGTGCTGTTTGCGCCGTCAGACAGGGTTCAAGACCCGGGCGCGCAGCAACTCGAACCCGGCGCGGCCATACATCGTGCGCTTCAACATCTTGATGCGGCTGATCTGCCCTTCCACGGGGCTTGTGGTCCAGGGCAGCATCAGCGACGCGTTGATCGCGTCGAAGTCGCGACGCAGGCTTGCCGCAAACCTCGCAAACAGCGTTCCGGCCGCAGCCGTGAGTACCGCATCCAGACTTTCGTCGACCTTACGCTGAAGTAGCCTGTTCAGCCGCTTGGCCCAGGTGACCGCCGCCTTCAACGCCGGCTGCTCGATGAGCAGGTGCGAGGTGAACAGCCGCTCCTCGGCAGTCATCCGCGATCGGCTCGTCGTCAGCAGACGTGCCAGTCTGTAACCACTCGGGACCGGCCAAACAGGAGGTAGAAGCTGCACCGTGGCTCCCCAAGCCCAGTCGTCGATGCCAAGCACGCGTGGCACCGCAATTTTTGCCTCGTGATCTTGCGCAGATGCTAGCCGCAGCGGCGTGTCCGGGCTGGTCGGGACTGAGATCCGTGTCGCCAAGCGCGCTCCAGCTTCGCCGCCGAGCGCGAGGCCGAGATGGTGCTGAAGATCTCGCAGTCGTGGGGTTCGGCGACCGAATAGCTGCGCCACGTCGGTCAGACGCTCGGCAAACGTCAGACGAACGCAGCGCTGATCAGAGCAGTGGAAGCGGCGGGCCGTGAGGTGAATGATCACCGGTCGACCTTGCCAGGGAAGATCATGAAGCAGGCGTCGATACCGGCTGTGGATGCGCCACGACGCAGAGCAGCACACCGGGCAATCCGCCGACGCTGGTCGCGGCACGGCCTTGATGGTGACCTGCTCGGAGGTTGTCAGTACCCGCGTCACCTTGAGCGAGCGCGGAATGAAAGACAGCAAGGACGCGGACACCGAGCAAACACCATGGACGTGAATCCATGTCTCTCTCCAATCCGCCATCAGAGTACAAGACCGGCAGCACGGGAATTGCGGGAGAACCCGAGTTCAGGCGGCGTTGACACCCCATCGAGCAGGTGTTCGGGATCGTCAAGTATTCGATCATTCGGCGGCGTACAAGCTTGACTTCGGTCATTGGAGGCTTCTGCCTGAGGTGGGTGCAGCACCAGACCCTGACTGACCGGCGCAATCCGGTGCGCGAGGTTTAATCCATGCTCTTACCGCTGCAGCGGGTTAAATCAATCTGTCCGGGATCATCGAAAGCCGCATACACCGTATCCTCGTGCACACAGGCCTGGCACTTGCCAGCGGAAAAGGCTTATTTGCCATACGTAATTCTAGCCGAAGGCGCCAGCCATGCCCACCCGCAGCGAGCACATCCGAGCGTTGGCTCGCGCGATCGGTCCTCGCGCAACTGCCGGTATTATCGGGCGGCGCGCCCTTAAGCGTCCGTCTTCCGTCACGGTTACAGCTGGCTTGCACGTAGTGACCGTGCGTCCACTGGACAGCGACATGTTCGTGCTTGGACAGATCTTCGGGACAAAGGAATACGACATCGGCGCTGACCGGACAGCGGCACTGAACCAGTTGTCGGCTGCCTGGATTGAGGAGGGCACGCAGCCGGTGATTGTCGATGCAGGCGCCAACGTCGGCTATTCCGCGCTCTACTTCGGGCAGACCTATCCCAATGCCGTCGTGCTTGCCATCGAGCCAGATCCGGAAACGTTCGCGCAACTCAGCTTGAACTGCAGGGGGTACGATTGTGTCGTTCCCGTGCACGCCGCCCTGTGGAGCCATGACGACGGCGTAAGCCTACAGACGACAGACGCAGCTTCTTGGTCCCGCAGAGTATCGGATGGAGGATTGACGCCATCTATGACGCTGGAAACACTGCTGGCACGCATACCCCGAGCCCGGCTGCTGATCCTTAAGCTCGACATTGAAGGCGGCGAAAAAGAGGTCTGCCGCGCGTCTGCCATGGTAGTTCGAGGGACTCCGTGCGTTATAGTCGAACCGCACGACTTCAAGTTCCCCAATGCCGGCTGCCTTGCACCTCTTTACTCAGCCTTGGCAGGACGCGATGTCGATACGCTCATCCTAGGTGAAAATCTGATGATTATCGACGCCACGCTGCCAACTTGTTGAAGAGAAGCGAGGGCTACTGCACCATCCTGGGTAGACCAGGAACGGGGAAATCGCATCCAGATAACCCCAGTCCAGCTGGATTATGACTCAAAGGCAAGGCAAAGTGCCGGGATGACACTGGTTCTCCTGTAATCTGCGTGCTGATGATTTCCGAATGATGATCAGGCAGATTGCAGGACACGAGCCAGCAAGAGCTCAAAGCCTGCGCGGCTATACATCGTCCACTTCAGCATTTTGATTGTATCCATGCGGCAAGGCCCGCGGCAGTGGATACGGTGTTCGCCAAGCTGAAAGCGCTACTGCGCAAGGCAACTGCCCGCACCAGAGAAGCCCTTTGGACTATCATCGGACACCTCCTGGGCAGCTCCAGCCCAGCTGATTGCCGGAATTAGAGCAGATTCCGTTCAATCGGGCTCGTATCCGCAAGCGGTGAAGTAGTTGGCGCATTCGCCTGGTGTGAAGCTTGGGAGTGCGGCGGCGATAGCGTCCCAGAGATCTGGGATGGTGCGAGCGGCGGCGCGTCGGAGCAGGTTCTTGAGCTTGGAGAAGGCAAGCTCAATCGGGTTGAAGTCCGGGCTGTAGGGCGGCAGCAGGCGAAGGCGCGCGCCCGCGGCCTCGATCGCGGCCCGCACGCCGCCGACCTTGTGGGCAGGTAGGTTGTCCATGATGACGGTCTCGCCGGATCGCAGCGTCGGGGCCAGCACCTGCTCGACATAGGCCAGGAAGGCCGGGCCGTTCATCGGACCGTCGAGCACCATCGGCGCGGTCATGCCGCTCAGGCGCAGCGCACCAACGAAGGTGGTGGTTTTCCAGTGTCCATGCGGAATGGCGGCGCGACACCGTTCTCCGCGTGGCGCACGACCGCGCAGCCGGGCCATTTTGGTGCTGGCACCGCTCTCGTCGATGAAGATCAGGTGCTCGGGGTCGAGGTCCGGCTGGCCGTCGAACCAGGCCTGTCGGCGCCGGGCCACGTCTGGGCGCTCCTGCTCGCTCGCGTGCGCCGTCTTTTTTTCAGCGTGATCCGGTGCCGCACGAGGAAGCGGTGCACCGTGCTTGGCGCCACGCGCGTTCCGTGCTCGCGACCGAGCATCGCCGCCAGCTCGACCAATGTGATGTCCTTCTGCGTCGCGATCGCCTCCAGGATCGCGGCCCGATGTGCCTCGATCCGGTGCGAGCGGGTGTCGCCGCCCTTCCGTTGGGCGACGCCGCGTCCGTGCTCGCGCCAGCTTCGGACCCACTTCACCGCAGTCGAGACCGCCACCTGGAACCGCTCGGCCGCAGCCCGGCGCGACAGGCCGCCTTCGACCGCCGCAATCACTCGTCCGCGCAGATCCGCCCCATACGTCTTGGCCATCTCTGCTGGCCTCCGCCCAGCCAGCAGCTTGAATCAAATCACCCCCGCGTCGGGCAAGACCCGCGATTCCGTTCGGACGGGTTCCGCTCTAGCTCGCCAACTCAGGATATGAGTTCGAGTAAGTTGGAAAAGCTCTAAGGAAAGAAGGAAAGCTCTAGCCAACCTTAGATGGTGATTTCGGAGCCCCTCACTGCAAGACGTTGCTCGCAAGGGCAACCTCGCGGTCTAATGAGTGCGTTCTGTCGCTGACAGCATCGAAGGCTGACTGTCTCCGATACAAGGTCACTCCAATCAGGTTGATTGTAGCGACGTTGGCGGGTGTAAATATCAGGCTGGTGCCTTTTAACGAGATTGCGTGATCGTACGTGATCTGACCCGGGTGTCGCACTCCGCCTTTGCAATCGAGTCTCCTTTCTGCGGCAGGTTGGTGTCCCAGGACACCACCTGGGTGCGCTCCACGATACGTCCTTCCGACGAGCGAAAATTATAAGTCATCACTCTCATCTCAAAACGATGAAAATCTGCTTTGTGCAGCAAGTTCAGTAATCAGAGTTCTTCTAGATAAACGTCATCCTATCCAACAACCTTACAGGAAAAGTTTTTATTAGGAGAATTGCGTCTTAAAGGCTGCCATTTCTACTTAGATACATCGAGTGGAAACGACCAGTAGCGTTAATATCGAGATATAGTCCGGCTCTGCGCCGATCAGTTGACCTAGTCTCACTAAGTCCTGAAATCTAATTTTGTTGACGCAGATCTCAATTCATGGTTTTAAATCGTCAACAATCGGTCAGCTCAGCTGCTCCTACGTTATTTCCACGTGAAGTCCCAGGTGTAGGTGGATATGGATAGCTTAGCCTCCAAGTCGCTTCCTGAGCGATCGTTTGAGCTTAAGTTGGCGGCAACCCTTGATCGGCAGCGTAGAGCTTACGTTAACGCCGCATGGGTTCCTTATCTCTGCATCGCTACGCTTGTAGTTACCGACGTTTGCGCGATCGGTTTGCTTGTCTATCTTTGTTACGGGATCATTGCCCTGTTAGGTGATGGTTTCAACGGTGCTATCCGGATACTGGCGGGTCAGGTTTCAAGTTCTTCAATCATAGCAGCCACGATCTTCGCCTTCTTCGGTGTCGCAACGCTGTTAACGTGGGGCAATTACACTGACCGCCCATCATTCTCTTGCGAAGCGCGACGGCTCGCGGCCATCAGCAGCGTGATCTCTGTGATTGTGTTACTCTGGCCGTTTTCAAACCAAGAGTTGATACCGCACCTAGTAGTCTCGTTTCTCTGGCTGATTTTTCCCGTATGGACACTCGCGTTCCGTCAGGTTGCTCGACAAATTCTGTCGCGCGCCGGACTTTGGCAACTGTCAGTCGTTGTCCTCGCGCCGAGTGCGGCAATGGCGGCCGTAGAGGAAACTCTTAACTCACGTCAGCCAGCCGATTTCGACGTGGTTGTCGCGATCGATGTCGACGCGGTGGAACCCGACCAGACATATGATTGGGCGGAGTTTCTGCGACAGCATAAAGCTCATCGTTTGGTCGTTGCCGCCGGCCCAGGCCTTTCAGGTCAAGACTATCTTTTTAAGTCTATTGTTCAAAGCCGGATCCCATTCATGGTCGTGCTGGAGAACGGCCATCTACCAGTATTTGGTGCTCACTTCACGCGAGTACTTCGCAGCGACTCAGTCCTAATCTCCTATCGCACGGGCCTGTCTCGCCCTCTCACGCGCTTGTTGAAGACCATGTTCGATATCTGCCTCGCCGCTGTCCTACTCGTGTTGTTAGCGCCTGCAATACTCTGCGTCAGCTCCCTGATCATGCTCGACGGAGGCCCGATCCTCTTTGCTCACGAGCGGATCGGCAGGAGTGGCCGGCGCTTTCGTTGTCTGAAATTTCGCACCATGGCGGTCAATAGCAACGAAATGCTGCAGCGCGTTCTCGCCACCGACCCGGTGGCTGCGGCACAATGGAAGTCTACGCGCAAGCTGACCAAAGATCCGCGTGTGACGCGGTTGGGCAATATCCTCCGCAAGACCAGTCTCGACGAGTTGCCGCAACTCCTCAATGTGCTCCGTGGTGAAATGAGCATGGTGGGACCCCGTCCTATCGTGACCGACGAGATTCACCATTACGCGGATGACATCACGTTCTACTACGAAGGCCGTCCTGGCTTGACCGGTCTATGGCAGGTCAGTGGACGCAGTGACACGTCGTACCAGCAGAGAGTCGGTTTCGACCGCTGGTATGTGAAGAACTGGACGATGTGGCTTGATTTCGTGATCTTGATCATGACCCTACCCGCGGTACTGGCTCGGAGGGGAGCGCGGTGATACTAACCAATGCGTTCACGGGGTCGACATTGGTGGATCAGGATCGTGCGTCACTGATTTCCCGGTTTACCGCCTCGGCGTGGAGCCGTCAGGAGGTTCCGCTTCCAGCGAATGCGACCGTGTATAGAACCGGGCAAACTGCGACCGCTTCTGAGAGCGAGAAACTTCTCGATCCCTCGTTGAAGCGGGCGTGCTTAGGCTTGCAGCTTGCGCTTTCCGAAGGTCGTCGGTTGGTCGTCTTGACGCATTCTTCGAGGTTGGCACTCTCCGACACTGTCGCGACAGCACTACATAGCCTCGGCTACCAGAGTGTGTTCCATGGTCCAATTAACTCCGCATTTTCCGTTCTGGAAAGCTTGACGGATCGGTCGTTCGACGGTCGCGAGGCCATCGAAAAGCAGATCATCGTCATTGAGGATGCTCAAACGTTGAGCGCCGCCTTGTTGCAGACATTGATCCAGTCGAGTGAGGGGCACAGGTTTCCGTCGGCGCAGGTGTTGCTGGCCGGACGTCCCGAACTTTCGAGTAAGCTTAGCGGGAGGCAGCACGGGGCTTCTGTTGGCAGGATCGACCTGAAGCCTGAGGTGGTCATCGAACCCCGATCTGGATTGGAGTTTGATTTAGCCCGAGCTTGGAAGGGAGGCGAGGCAGCTAAACAGCGGGACGACAACCAGCAATATGGCACGGGCGCTGCGGTGTCGCCTTTCCCAGCCTTGGCCGCGCTGCTCAACCAGCCTGCACCTGCTCGGTCTGTCAGGCGCAGAAATGCTGCGATCGCAGGTTTCGCTGCGCTCGGGCTTGGGCTAAGCGGCGGATTAGTTGGTGTAAACAAAAGCGTTCGTTCCAACCTGGTATCTTGGATTAAAACTATCTTAAGTTAATCCTGGTGTAATAGAGAGGGTCGGGGGCAGTACCCGATATCGCATGCGGCAAAATGTCGACATGATTAAGTGCCACGACAGGCTTTGATCGCGCTTAATTTCAGTGCGACCATCAGTTTAGGTGGCAGACCATCCCTTTGATGCAATCACGGCACCAAACACGACCGTCCGGCTCTGGAGAGCGCATGCCTACCGTTTCATTCAGCCCGAACCGCCCAGCTCCGGACAGATCATGAGCATCATGACCAGCAGCGCCTCGCCTTCTGCAGAGGCAGCGTTTGCTGCTGACCAGCGTGTCCCAGTCAGTCGAATTTTCTCGGTATTCGGCCGTGCTAAATGCTCGATGCTTGTCATCGTTGTCGCACTGAATGCTGCGACCGTGCTCGCTATTTTCCAGCTCGAGCCTTACTACGACGCGTCGGCATCGGTTCTGATTGAAACTAGCAAAAGCGCGTTCAGCGACCTGCAGGCCGCGATCGGAAGCGTGACCACCGACACCATCGCATTGCGTACTCAGGCAGACATTGTCCAATCGCCCGCCATGGCTTTGAAGGTAGTTGATAAGCTCGACCTGGTGCATACGAGAGAGTTCGCTAAAGCGCTGCATCCTAACCCTTCTTTGGTCACGAGGGTCGCGCAACTTGTGTCGACGCGGCTGCAAATGCCGTCGGAGGCGCCGCGTGTTCTGACCGACCGAGAGCAACGCCAGCTTGTAGCCGGGCTGGTGCTCCAAACGATGACGGTCAACAACGTCGGGCGCTCTTACATTATCGAAATCCGGATCAGAACGCATGATCCAGCATTGAGTGCCAAGATCGCCAACGCGTACGCCGAGTTCTACGTCGCCTTTAATAAAGAAGTGAAGCAGGCCGCAATCACCCAGGGAAGCACGTTGCTGGATGCACGACTGGCACCGTTGCGCGACCGCGTGCACGCGGCAGAGACGGCGGTTGAGACCTTCCGTGAACAAAATGGAATCATGCTCGCGCAGATGGGCAGCGGTACCGCAGCTCAGCGCGACGGAACGACCATCGCGAGCCAGCAACTTGGCCAGGTGAACGCGAGCTATTCCGAGGCCATCGCCAATCTCGCACAGAAGGAAGGCACTCTCAATGCGGTGGACGCTGCCCGGCGACGGGGCAACGGCGTGTACGGTATTCCAGAGGTCATCGCGTCACCGCTGATCCAGCGCCTGCGCGAGCAGGAGGCGCAGATTACCTCCCGCATCGCCACGCAGAACGCGGTACCGAGTGCCTCCAACCCGCTCTTGCGCTCGACCAATGCTGAGCTCGCCGACGTACGCGGACAGATCAACTCGGAGGTCGCCAAGATCGTCGACAGCTTGCGCAGTGAGGTCGCTTCTGCCAGAGCGCGGCGCGACAGCCTGCAAGGGCGCCTCAGCCAGTTACAAACCGAAGTCACCACCCAGAACCAGGCCGGAGTCGTTCTCAAGCAGCTCGAGAGCGATGCTGACGCGGCGCGCACCACCTACCGCGACTTCCTAAGCCGTTACGAGCAGACGTCCAACCAGCTTGCCTTGCAGGAGCCTGATGCACGATTGGTCTCGACGGCTGAAGCGCCCTTACTGCGCGCCGGCCCACCGCGGGTGCTGTATTCTGCCATCGGATTTTTCGTTTCGCTCGTCCTTGCCGCCTCGCTCGCCTTCATCAAGAATTGGCGCTGGGCTCGGGCTGTGCGCACACCACATCAACTCGAGACTGAGACCGGGCTGACGTCATTGGGAATGATTCCAACCCTTCGCGGACGCGCCGGCGCCCGCTCGCAGTTTCGCCTACGAGCCGGTCGGGAAGCGCTCAATCTGCTCCACAGCATGCTCAAATCTGGACCGAAGAAGGCCGCGCCTCGGGTCGTAATGGTCACGTCGGCTCTGCCGGGCGAAGGGAAGACCTGGTTCGCTACGACCTTCGCCGGCAACGCCGGACGTATTGGCGACCGCGTGTTGCTCGTCGACTGCGACCGACACCGTCCAAGCGTCGCCAAGGTACTTGGCCTCCCAGGTGCCGAGGACGATCTTTCGGAGCAGAATTCACCCTTTCTGTTGCGTCGAGAGGTGCTGAAGAACGTTGACGTTATGACGCTGCGGTTGAGTAATCCCGAGGGATGGGAAGGTATGCGGGGGCTATTACGGGCCGCTCGCGAACATTACGAACTGATCGTTCTCGACACCCCCCCAGTGCTGATATCGGCCGACGCCGCATCCCTCGCATCGGCGGCGGACGGAGTCGTCATGGTCGTGCGGTGGGGTGTGACGTCGGTTGCTAAGGTGCAGGCCGCTTTGCGCATGTTGCGGTCGGTCGGCGCGCCGATCATCGGCGGCATGCTAAGCCAGGTAAGCGTAGAGAAGCTCAGTAAATCGGAAGCAGACAATGCTGCAGTCGACTTCAACGACTATTACCGCCAGCCTATCTAGTTACACGACGTGACATCCTTTAGCCTTCTAGCACTACCGGCGACGCTGATTGCTTGTATGCGACCGGTGTGGCTGCTGCAACTTGCAACCGTTTTCTCGATCTTCGAGGCCGCCGCGGCCCTGGTGCTCGGCGGGTTTGGGCTGCAGCCGGCCCTCGTACCGGCTTCATTGTTCGTCGCTTATGTCGTCCTGCAGATTTTGCTCGGGGTGAATTACGTCGGATCAAGTCGAGTGTGGTGGGCGGTGATACCGTTCGGATGCATGACGGTGTGGGCGGTTGCGGGATCGTGGCTGCTGCCGCAGCTTTTTGCCGGCGAGGTGTATGTGTGGCCGCAGAAGTTGGAGCCGCCCGTCGTGTCGGTCCTACTTCAGCCGACCACGGCCAACCTCAACCAAGTCCTGTATTTGATCGTCAACTCCGTCGTACTCATCATGAGCGCGCTGTTTTTCAGTGGAACACGATCATACGCCGTTCGCGTCATGCAAGCGTATTTCCTGAGTGGGTTTCTGGCAGTTGGCATCGGCTTTTGGCAGTTTGCCTACAAGCTGGCAGGCGTGCCGTTCCCTGACTCTTTTCTGTTTTCCAACCCTGGCTGGGCAATTCTCGAGGGTCAGACTGTGGGTCTGGTGCCACGAATCAGCGGATCGTTCAGTGAGCCCGCAGCCTTCGCCGGATATGTGGCCGGCATTCTGTGCTGTACGGGATGGCTCATCTTGCGAGGCCATCGTGGTTTGACGATAAGGGCCCTATTTGGCTTCGCCCTACTTGCCATGATCTGTTCAACGTCAACGACGGCATACGGTGTCCTCGCTTTGATGCTCGCGACGCTTCCGATATATTCGGCAGTGACCGGATCTTGGAGCCTGATGATCCGCATCATACTCGGCGTCATACTATTGGCCACGGCTCTAGGCTGCATTTACCTGTTCGTGTCCGCCTATCTGCCCGAAACGATGAATGCGATTGACCAGATCGTCGCCGACACGATGGATAAAAGCGGAAGCTCATCCTACCAAGAGCGCACCGCGGCGGATCTCGACAGTCTCAGCCTAGTCTTACCAACCTATGGCCTTGGTGTTGGCTGGGGAAGCAATCGCTCATCGAGCCTCATTCCGGGGCTACTGGCCAATATTGGCTTTTGGGGAGTTCTCGTCATCATATGGTTTGGTTGGCGTGTGGCCGCAATGGTCTCGCAAGCTCGAAGAGTGTTGCTCGAACCAGCAGATGCACGCGTTCTAGACGGTGCGACCGGAGCGATCGTCGGCTACCTGGCCGCAGGCGTATTGTCGGGTCCCGTCATTACCTCGGTCGCCTTCTACGTCTTTATAGGCGTCCTGATCGGCACGTCCGCACGGATAGTTTCGGGGCCGTCTGCGCCGCGACTGGTGCGAGTGCCTGCACAGCCGCGGACGATACCGTTTCCGTCATGACCGGCGCGCTTCAGCCTTTATACGTGAACGGCAGGTTCCTGCATCAGCCCCTGAGCGGTGTGCAGCGCTTCGCGCTCGAGATCACGGCAGCGCTCGGCCGGATCTGGCCTGGTCCGACGCCTGTTCTGTTGGTGCCGCGGGGAGCTCGGGTAGAGGGTGCGCCGATCGGCACGCGCACAGTTGGCACGCGACAAGGTGCCGCTTGGGAGCAACTCGACCTGCCGCGCCATGCCGCCGATGGCTTTTTGCTCAACCTGGGCAACACCGCCCCCCTCTTGGTTAAGCGGCAGGCGGTTGTTATCCACGACACCGGCGCCTTTTCCACACCGGAGGCGTATTCGCCTGCCTTCTTGATGTATTACCGGTTTCTGCATCGCTTGCTGGTGCGAACCAACACGCGAATTTTGACGGTCTCAGAGGCGTCGCGGCAGGATATTCTTCACCATCTTGGCACCCCAAGGCACGAGATCGGCCTGATTAGCGAAGGTGCGGACCATCTAGATCGGATCACCGCCGAGCCTGCGGCTCTAAACCGGCACGCGCTAGAGCCTGGAAAATTCGTTCTCGCCGTGGGGAATCTTGCTGCTCACAAAAACCTGTCATCCTTGACCGAGCTCGCGCAGCGTCTTGAACGACGACGCATTCCGCTAGTCGTCACCGGCCAGGTCGATACAAAGGTATTCAATACTAAACACACCAGCCTACCGGAACCGGCGCGTTACGTAGGCCGGGTCAACGACGGCGAACTCAAGGCGCTTTATCAGACGGCTGCCTGCTTCGTCTCCCCATCGCGGTATGAAGGTTTTGGGCTGCCGGCCGCCGAGGCGATGGCGTGCGGCTGTCCGGTGGTCGTTAGCGCGATCCCCGCACTGAAAGAGATCTGCGGCAACGCAGCCGTATTCGTCGATCCGCTCTCGCCAGGTAATATCGCCCAAGGCGTCGAGCGCCTACTCGACGACCCGGCCTTGCATGAACGCCTGCGCCACGACGGCCTGTTGCAAGCGGCGAATTTCACTTGGCAGAAAGCAGCCACCGCACTGGTCGCCTCGCTACTTCCCGCGTTCAGCGACACGGCGCCGCGAGCCTCGGCAGCGGCTTGAAAGAGTATCGGTGAAACACTCGCTCAAGATCGCGGTCGGTCTGCCGACGGCTGGACGGCCAAGTATTCTCTGCGAAACACTGCGCGAGCTCCGCCTGCAAACGCGACAGCCAGACTGGGTTGTCGTGTGCGGTACTAAGCCGGCCGACGTAGAAGGAGTAGACGAGACGTTTGCCGGAGTTCAAACGCTCTTACCTGCCGAGACCGGGCTGACGCGGCAGCGCAACGCGATCCTAAACGCTGTTCAGACTGCCGACATCATCGTTTTCTTCGATGACGATTTTTTTCCAGACAAAAATTACCTAAGCGCGATCGAGCAGGCGATGATTTCGGCCCCGGCCATCGTCATCGCAACCGGGCTCGTGCTCGCGGACGGCATCACTGGCCCTGGCCTCACACCTGCTGGCGCTCGGGCTATTTTGGCGCGGGGTGTCCAGCACACGGCGGCAACCATACCGGTCTTCACTGGATATGGCTGCAACATGGCACTCCGGCTGGAGCCGATGCGACGTCACCACTTGACCTTCGATGGTCGGCTTCCCCTCTATGGCTGGCAGGAAGACGTCGATTTTTCGAGACGGTTGGCTCTCTTCGGCGACGTCGTCCAAGTCGGTGCAGCGCACGGAGTTCATCTCGGTGTCAAGTCCGGCCGAGCCTCCGGAGTCCGACTTGGCTACTCGCAGATAGTCAATCCGCTATATTTGAGCGGTAAGAGATCCGGTTATCCGTATGGTCGCGCGATCATGCACATGGCCAAGAACTTGGTGATGAACGCACTCAAATCGCCAAGACCAGAGCCATACGTCGACCGCCGCGGTCGACTACGCGGCAACTTAGTCGCGTTGAGCGATGTGCTCCGAGGGCGGCTCCGCCCGGAGCGCATCCTGGAACTTTAATTACAGTGACGAGTAGGCGAGATAATTCGGTTGTTAAGAAACCAGCATATTTGTTACGCTTGCATGCCAGTATAGTTTTGTGGATTCATCTCAGATGCCACCTCGACGGGCTGCACAAAAACATCTAGTCGCTCTGGACGATCTCCGAGGCTTCGCGGCGCTCTCGGTTACGATCATGCATATCAGCGCCTGGCTCGGCCTGCCGCACGTCTTCGGACACGCATATCACGCGGTGCATCTTTTCTTCGTCCTCAGCGGTTTCGTTATCGCGGTGAACTATGAGCCGAAGCTTCTCAACGGCACATATGTTTCTGAATTCTTCTATCGCCGTATCGTCAGGATTACCCCGATGCTCATCCTCGGTGCCGTTTTTGGATATGTTTGCACCGGCTTGGGCAGCAATGAATTTGGACCACTTTATCTAGTAGATAACACCTGACGGAAGAGTCCCTCATGGGATTCCGGCCGGAGCGTTGCCGTGCGAATCTGCGGGATGCTCACCGGTATCTCGATTAGCTTCAGCCCCGCCAATCGCGTTCGCCTCGTCGAGATCGCAGCGGATCGTAACAGCCCACAAAAGCACGTCTGGCGCACCCAGATCGTATTGCTGTCGGCCGATGGCGTCGGCACCAAGGAGATCATGCGCGTCCCCGGCACGTCAAAGACCTGCGTCTGGCGTTGGCAGCAGCGCTTCATGGAGGCGGGCGTGGACGGGTTGTTGGTCGACAAGACCCGCCCCTCGCGCATCCCGCCGCTGGCTGATGCTGTAACCGAGCGCGTGGTGGCTTTGACATTGACCGAACCGCCCGGTGAAACCACGCATTGGACTGCCGCCGCCGTGGCTACGGCTTGCTCGATCAGCGTCAGCTCGGTGCACCGTATCTGGCGCAGCCACGGTCTGCGGCCGCATCAAATCCGGCAGTTCAAGCTGTCCAACGATCCGCAGTTCGCGGCCAAGGTGCGCGATATCGTCGGCCTCTACGTCAACCCGCCGGAGCATGCCGTCGTGCTGTCGGTCGATGAGAAAAGCCAAATCCAGGCGCTCGACCGCACTCAGCCCGGCCTGCCGCTGAAGAAAGGGCGCTGTGGCACCCTGACCCACGACTACAAGAGGAACGGCACGACCACTCTATTCGCCACCTTCAATGTGCTGGAAGGCAGCGTTATCGGCCGCTGCATGCAGCGGCACACCCATCAGGAATTCATCCGCTTCCTGAACGCCATCGAGAACCAGGTTCCAGCCAACAAGCAGGTTCACGTCGTGCTCGACAACTATGCCACCCACAAGCACCCCAAGGTCGTCGAATGGCTTGGTCGGCACGAGCGCATCACTTTCCACTTCACGCCGACCTCCTCGTCATGGATCAACGCCGTCGAAGGTTTCTTCGCCAAGCTGACCAACCGCAGGCTCAAACGCGGCGTGTTCCACTCCATCGTTGCCCTGCAGACTGCCATCAACCGCTTCGTCAAAGAAGCCAACCAGAACCCAAAGCCCTTCCGCTGGACCAAGGACCCGGACAAAATCATTGCAGCCGTCCGCCGAGGGCACCAAGCGTTAGATTCGCACCACTAGCTTCGGCGCTGCTGCTGATTCCGTCATTCGCCTTGCCAGAAATGTTCCCGCTCAACCCGGCCGAGTGGTCGTTGCTGTTCGAGATCATCGCCAACGCGCTTCACGCTTTCTGCGCACGGTGGCTAACCACGAGCCGGCTCGTGGTTGTCGTCGGCACTCTTAGCCATCGTCGGGCTTGGCCTTGACGCTGGATACGGCCACCTCTCGGGCGGTAATTCGACCGACACATTCGTGCTCAGATTGTGGCGGGTCTTGTATGGATATTTTGCCGGCGTCTTAATCTATCGGTTGTGGCACGCCGTGAAGCTCCCCGAACTCAAGATCCCACTCTGGCTGCTTGTGGCACTCATGATAGGGGAATTTGCCGTTCCGGGTCACTTCTTGGATGGGTTCAGAGACGCGGCTTTCATGATTTTCTTCGGCTCGCTCATCGTTGGCGCAGCACTGACACCTCAGCACAGACCTATCTCTAGCCCGTTTTCGACCTTTCTAGGAGAAATGTCTTACCCGCTCTATCTTATTCACTGGCCAGTTCTTTTTATAGCGATATCCCTACTTCCGGAGGATCCATCGACGCTTCTTTCAATTGTCTTTATCGTCTTTACTCTTGGCATCGCGCTTGCACTGGCCTGGGTATCCTTGACCTGGATCGACAGGCCCACGAGGCGGCTTCTGTTGAGCTTGCCTTACCTGCCGGGCAGCTTGATCGGTCTACTCACCGACAACAGCATGGTGAAAGTCTCTTTCAACGGCGTTGACCACCACTAGCGGGCGAACTGTTCCTTCGTGCCTTAGCGGTTTACTGGGTTTTGGAAACTAGCTTTAGATCGGTAGGCTGATTATGGCCTCGCCTCGCGGTCATAACGATGTCTTGCATCTTGGTCTGAAAAGCCTGTGCGGAGAAGCGCATGGCGTTTCTTCGGCAATCATCCGGTAAGATTGCGGGTGACAAAGCCTCGAATCGGTCCAAAGCGTCTAGCAGCGAGGCGGGCGTTTGCTCGTCAAACAGTACTCCGGTCGGTGCTCCTTGCGTCGGCAATACAACGATGTCGCGTGACCCGCCTCGGCCAAATGCGATCAATGGCGACCCGCAAGCCTGCGCCTCAACCATCGAGATGCCGAAATCCTCTTCGGCCGCGTAGACGAAAGCGCGCGACGTCTGCATGAGCCGGATGAGTTCGTCTTGTGCCACAGTTGGCCGAAAGACGATGTTGCTGCTACGCTCGGCAGCCGCAATTACCCGTTCGCGCTCTGATCCATCGCCGACGACCAGCAATTTCCGTCCCGGACTTTTTGCGAATGCCTGTACGATCAGATCGACCCGTTTGTAAGGCACGAAACGGGAGGCGACGAGATAGGTATCCGTGCGCGGCTGCGTTCCTGGCGTGAAACGGTCTATGTCAACCGGCGGCGCCACGACCACCGAATCGCGTCGGTATACCTTGCGGATGCGGGCGGCGATGTAAGTCGAGTTGGCGACAAAGACATCGACTCCGGTCGAGGACCGGACGTCCCAGTTGCGCAACCGATGCAGCAGCCAACGGACGTATAAGCCACGCAAACCTCGATCGAGTCCGCTTTGCCTAAGATATTGCCCTTGCAGATCCCAGGCATAACGCATTGGCGAATGAATATAGCTGACATGGGTCTGGTCGGGCCCGGTGATCACGCCCTTGGCGACGGCGTGATTGCTTGAGAGCACCACGTCGTAACCGGCCAAGTCGAATTGCTCGATGGCGATCGGCATTAGGCCAAGGTACGTGCGAAATGCCCGCCGCGCGAACGGCAAACGCTGGATGAACGAGGTATTGACATGGCGCCCGGCAAGAAATCCGCGTTGACCATCGGGAACAAAATCGACGATGGCAAACAGGTCCGCTTGCGGGAAGAGTTGAAGAAGGCATTCGAGGACGCGTTCGGATCCGGCATATTGCTCGAGCCACTCATGGACGATCGCGATTTTCATGCAGCCTCGGCGGGTCAGGTTGACAGTCCACGTCACCGCCGGAGCGCTAACAATGCAGCGCGTATGTCATAGCACGCTGCTGGAGGGGAAGGGTTTGTGCCGAGCGTTCAGGACATCGCTCACTCGCGGTGGGAAGAGGACCGGGCTCTCGCCCGTGTCCAATCTCCACCACGGCAGTGGCTACGGCTCGCGCATACCATCCATGAACGCGGGCAGCACCCGTGACAGCAGATAGGTCAGCACGGTCCGCTTACCCGCGTTGACGTCGGCGATGACAGGCATGCCGGGCATCATGTGAAAGCCCTCCGGCGTGTCATGCAGATGCGACGTCTGCAGCGACAAGCGCGCCCGGTAGTAGCTCGTGCCCTGACCCGCGGCCTGCGTCGGCTGCGAGCCGCGCTTCGGCTGCGAGGACTCGTTCTCCGACGCCGTCGAGAAGCTGTCCGGGCTGATCACCCGCACCGTCGCGTCGATCGTGCCGTAGTTGGTGTAGGGCAGCGTCTCCAGCTTCACCGTCACCGCGTTGCCGGGATGAATGTAGCCTGCCTCGGAGCCGGGGACGTTCACCTCCGCCTCGAGCGACGCATCGATGGGCACCAGCGTGATCAGCTGCTCGCCGGACTGCATCACAGACCCCGGCGAGACCTTGGCGACGTTCAGCACCGTGGAATCCTGGTCCGCCCGCAGTTCGACCATCTGCTTGCGCAGGTCGGCTTTCTTGAGGTTCTCCTCCGCGTCGCTCAGCTTGCGGCTCTGCTCGGTCAGGTCCTTGCCGATCTCCGACTGCCAGCTCTGGTTGTAGCCGTCGCGCTCGGCCTGCAGCGCCTGCAAGTCGCGCTGCGCCTGCGCGGCCTGTCCGGCGGCACCATCGAGGCCACGCTTGATCTCGAGCCGGGAGTCGGTCGCCTGCAGCGAGTTCAGCTGGCTGCCGACCTGCAGACGCTCGAGTTCACGGCGCTTGTCCTCGACCAACGTCGCCACTTTCAGTCGCTCGGAATAGGCATACACGTCGGACAGGGCCCGCTGCACCTGGGTCTGCAGGCTGCTGATCTTCTGCGCGTAATTCTCGTTCTTGAACGTGCGCTCGCTCTTGCGCTGGATGAACATCGCGCCTTGCAGCAGCGCCATCGGGTCACCGTTCGACGGGCTGTACTGGGTCCCGCTGGCTTCGGCGTTGAGGCGGTCGACCTCGGCCTGTAGGCTGGCGACCTGCGTACGTAGCGCGCCGGAATCGGCCGTGGCGAAGGTCGGGTCCAACCGGGCCAGCACCTGACCCTTCTTCACCACGTCACCCTCATGGACGTCGATCGTGCGGACGATTGCCACTTCGAGCGGCTGCACGACGGTGGTCGACTCCCTGGCCACGATCCGTCCCTGGGCAGAGACGACCTTGTCGATCGGGATCAGCGCCGAGGCCGCGATGCAGGCCACGGCGAGCGTCGACACCATCCAGGTCACGCCGCGAGCAGCATAGAGTACCGGCACATGCACGAGCGCGCCGCTCGGCGAGTGGAATTCCAGCAGCGACGGAAGTTCGGTCTCGTCGTGGCGGCCGCCGACCGTCAGGCTCATGGCTGTTCTCCTCTGCTGCGCGGCGTGGAATTAATCGTTGCCATGGTTGGATACCGGCACCACCGACGGCTGCTTGAATGCGGGCGAATCAAGGTGACGGTTCTGCTGCGCCCACAGCAAGCGATAGACCGAGCAGCGCTCGAGCAAGGTGCGGTGCGGCGCGATGTCCAGCACCTGGCCCTTGTCCATGACCAGGATCTGGTGGCAGTCGATCAGCGACGAGAGGCGGTGCGACACGATGACCATCGTCCGCCCTTTGCCGAGCCGAACCAGGTTGGCGTTGACCAGGGCTTCGCTCTCCGGGTCGAGTGCGCTGGTCGCCTCGTCGAGGATCATCAGCTTGGGGTCGGCGATCACGGCGCGCGCGATCGCCAGGCGCTGACGCTGGCCGCCCGAGAGGTTGGACGAACCTTCCTCGATCCAGGTCTCGTAGCCCGACGGCAGCCGCTCGATGAACTCCTCGGCGCCGGCCAGACGAGCCGCGCGCACGACGTCGTCCAACGTCAGCCCGGGGCGCCCGGCGGTAATGTTGTCGCGCACGGTGCCGCGGAACAGGAAGTTGTCCTGCAACACGACGCCGAAGCTGCGGCGCAGGTGGACCAGGTTGATCTCCCTGAGCTCGACACCGTCGAGCTTCAGGAAGCCTGAGTATTCGCGGTTGATGCCCTGAAGCAACCGGGTCAGCGTGCTCTTGCCGGAGCCGCTGCGGCCGACCACGCCGAGCATCGTTCCGGCCGGGATTTCGAAGCTCACCTTGTCGAGCGCCGGCGTCTTGGCCCCCGGGTATGTGAAGGTGAGGTCCTCAAATTTGACCGCGCCGGCAAGCTTCGGGCGCATGCCACCTTGCATCGCGGAGGTCTCGTTGGCGTTGTTCAGCACCAGCGCGACCTGGCCGATCGACGCCCGCACCTCCTCGAAATCCTCGATCAGCCGCGCCAGTCCGACGAGCGGCTGCGTGACCCGGCCGCCCAGCATCATGAACGCCACCAGCCCGCCCACGGCGACCCCGGTCTGGTCGCTGAGCGCGAAGTAGGCGCCGAGCATGATGACGCCGCGCTGGATGAAGCTCTCGATCGGGTTGATCAGCGTCTGCGGCCAGTTGGCCAGCCGTCCGGCCTGCAGCTTCAGGTTGCCCGCTTCGGCCGTCCGCTCGTCCCACTCCGCCTTGCGCTGCGGTTCCAGCGCCAGCGACTTGACGGTCCGGATGCCGTGCACGGTCTCGACCATCACCGAGCCCTTGCGGCTTTCGGCGTCGGTCAGCTTCCCGATGATGCGGCGCAGCGCCGGCAAGAACAGCAGGATGATGCCCGCGATCGCCAGCGCGCAGATCAGCACGATCCAGGCCAGCGTCGATTCCATCCAGAACAGGAAGGGCAGCAGGATCACCAGCGTGAACATGTCCAGGAAGGTGCCCATCAGCTTCCCGGTCAGGAACTCGCGGATCTTCCAGACTTGCGCGACGCGGTAGTTGATCTGACCGGCCGGGTTCCGCTCGAAATAGTCCAGCGGCAGGCTAAGCAGCCGGTTGAACACGTGCAGGTTGAGCCGGGCGTCGACCCGGGTGGACACCACCTGCACCAGCTCGCGGCGGGCGAAGCCCAACAGGGTCTCGTAAACCGTGATGATGGCCAGGATAACGGACAGAAGCACCAGCGTCGACATGCTGTGGTGAACCACCACGCGGTCGATCACCGACATCACCAGCAGCGGCGGCACAATGGTCAACGTGCTGACGATGATCGAGGCAACGCAGATGTCGCGCAGCGAGCGCTTCTCGTGCAGCACCAGGCCCATCAGCCAGGTGAGCGTGAACGGGCGGTCGGCCTCGGCCGCGCCGCGGGCGCGGCGGATGAGGACCACTTCGCCGGTCCACGCATTGGCCAGACGGAACTCGTCGATCGCGACGGCATGTTCGTCGCCTGACTGACGCGGATCACGGATCCAGACGATCTGGCGCGCCGGGTCGGCGCCCACCATCAGCCCGGCAGTGCCGTCCTTGAACAGCAGGATCGCCGGCGAGGCCGGTCGCGCGCTGCCGACCAACTTGGGAAGCGCTTTCCACCGCACCCGGTCGGTCCTCGCATAGAGTCCCTGCCCGCGGGCCCACTCGGCAAGCGCAGCGGCCGACGGGACCGCCTCGCCGGCTCTCGGCTGGTAGTCGGTCAGGTCCAGGTCGGTTCCGTGATGGCGCGCCGCGGCGATCACCGACATGAGACGGAGGCACTCTACCTTGGCCGCCGGCTTGCCGGACGCCGCGCTTCGATCACTCATGAATGCACCGGCGCCGTTGAGGGATGGTCAATGACAAACTCCCTGATGTCTGGATCGGGTCAGGCTCATGTAGTCCCGCCGTGTCCGTCCCTGAATTCGACGACGAGCGGTTAACACAGCTTGTCGGGCGACGACACAGTTTTGTAAGCAGGTGATCGGTTTAACGGCATTGTTTGTTCATCTTCCGCGTGTCTTCGGTTAACTACCGGGGCAATGCGCTTTCTCTTTGTCCATCAAAATTTTCCCGGCCAATACCTGCACATTGCGCGCCGACTTGCCGCCGATCCGAGGCACGACGTCACGTTCCTGTGCCATCCCAGCTCGAATCACATCTCGGCCATCCGGAAAGTGGAATACAAACCGATCGTCGGATCCACGCCGAGCATCTTCAAGGAAGCCGCCGAGTTCGAGACGGCGACGATACGCGCTCGCTCGATCGCCAACGTGGCGACCACCCTGGCCGATGTCGGCTATGCGCCGGACATCATCTTCGGTCATAACGGCTGGGGCGAGATCCTCCATCTCAAAGAGGTCTGGCCACGAGTGCCGCTGGTTCCGTATTTCGAATTCTACTACCACGACCGCGGTCTCGACATCGATTTCGACCCCGAATTTCCGGTTTCCGAGAAAGTCCGCTCGACGATTCGGCTTCGCAACGCCGTCAATCTGCTCGGCCTGCAGGTCGCCGATCTCGGCCAGACGCCGACCAAGTTCCAGCACGGGCTATACCCGGCCTGGGCGCGGGAGAAGATCCGCATCGTGCCTGAAGGCGTCGATCTCGACCTGTGCCAGCCGGACCCGACGGCTTCCTTTACACTCCCGACGACCCGGCGCACCTGGCGCAAACGAGCCAAGCCGAATGCGAAGACGCACCGCAGGCTGGTCACTTTCGTCGCCCGCAACCTGGAGCCCTATCGCGGCTTCCACATCCTCATGCGGGCCTTGCCGCAATTGTTGCGGGATCAGGCCGACATCGACGTCGTCATCGTCGGCGGTGACGACGTGTCCTACGGCGCGGCGCCGAGCGATGGCGGCACCTGGCGAAAGCGCTTGCACGACGAAGTCGGCGACGCGTTGCCGCCCGATCGCGTGTTCTTCCCAGGCCAGCTTTCGTATGCCGACTACGTCAAGTTGCTCAAGACCTCGGCAGTCCACGTCTATCTGAGCTACCCGTTCGTGGCGTCCTGGTCGTTGCGCGAGGCCATCGCATGCGGCTGCACCCTCGTCGCCAGCGACACGCTCCCGGTGCGGGAATTCGTCAAGCATCGCCGCAACGGATTGCTGGTTCCCTTCCACGATCCGGCGCAACTCGCCCGCGGCATCTCGACCCTCCTGGCCGACCCCGCGCTCAGCGAGCGCCTGAGTGACGAGGCGCGTCGCTCCGCGCTCCGCGGCCTCGGCCTGGACCGCCAGTTCGCCCATTTCGACCGCCTTCTCGCAGATATCCTGCCTTGATCGGGCCCGGGGGTGTGTAGGTACACTTTACACATGCGCGCGAAAGTAGTCGCACGATTTCGTAAAAATCATACGATTTCAACGAGTGGCATTCGATTTGCCTAGCGTATCGATACTCAAAATCGAGGCGTTCATGCGTTCTGCAGCAATTAAAACAATAGCGGCATCCGCCGGACTGGCCTTGTCGCTTGGAACCGCGAATGCGGCGCTCGTCACGTCGACCTATGCCGTCACGGGCAGCAATTTCTCGTCCACCTTGGCATCGCCGTTCCCGTCGATCACCGAAAGCTTCACCATCACCTTCGACACCAGCAATCTCGTCTCGGAACAAACGGCCGGGATCACGCTGAACCCCTCGACGATCACGCCAACAGCAACGCTCGCGTATACCTACAACCCATTTGCCAACTCGCTGGTCGTGGGCGGAAGGGCTGCCGTTGCGACCGCAGATCCGACGACGACCGACTTTGCCTTGATCATCAGCAACGCTTCGGACGCGGCGAACTATTCCATCGCCTCTCTCAGCTACACGTATGGCAACGGCGCGACATACACGGCCAACACCGTGATGAAAGCCTCGGTAGCGGAGCCGGCCTCGCTCGCACTAGTCGCGACCGCGGCCGGCACGCTCGCCTTCTTCCGTCGTCGCCGCGCGAGAAGCTGATTTTTTAGGCGGTCAAACAATGCAAATTCTCATTGTTGACTGCCTTTTAAATAAAACAAATCTTAATAACGGTTCAGGCAATAACACCTTTAGACTTTGACTGAAATTTGACAAACGTCAGTTTATTTGGATTCGAAAAGCTGCTTTCCCGATCAAAAAGCTATTTGCGGATAACTTTGAGTTAACGCTTGCACGTTGGCGTGGCAATTCTTAAGAGGATTTTACCATCCCTCTAAGGATCCATTTCGATGTCGGATACCACGCTCAGCTCTGGCACCGGAACAGTCGTTACGATTCCCTTCGATAACGCAGGCTCCTCGGCTCTCGCGACCAGCTTGGTCGGTGGCGCCGCCGCTGCCGGGATCACTCCGATCATCGTCTCCCCAACGGTTTCAGGCACGGTCGCCGTCCAAAGCAGCACACCGTTCGTCGCCGTCGACACCAGCGTGCCGGTCACGCTCGTGGGTGCCGGGAGCACAGGGCAGACCATCATCGGCGGTAACGGCGGGATCACCTACACGACCGGCGGCGGATCCTCGACCGTGGTCATCGGCGGCGGCAACAACGCGATCTCGACATCCATGACATCCGACACCGGCTCGCAATTCACCACCGGTTCCGGCAACGACACGATCAACGCGCTCTCGGGCAACAATACCATCGCGGCCGGTGGCGGTTCCAACGCGATCACGCTCGGAACCGGTAACAACTACATCGTCAGCCAGGGAGCCGACACGATCAGCACGGGCACCGGCAACGACACGATCGCGCCGCAGAGCACCGACGTCACGGTCAATGGCGGTTCCGGCAACCTGACCTTCGTCGGCGGCACTGGCAACGCCACCGTCGACGGCGGCACGGGCAGCGTCACCTTGTTCGGCGGGAGCGGCGGCGGCGTGTTCACCGGTGGTAGCGCCGGCAATAACGTGCTGATGGCCGGCCAAGGTGCCACCACCCTGTTCGGCGGCGGCAGCGGCAGCGTGCTGATCGCGCAATACGGCACGCCGAACCTCCCGAAAGACGTGCTACATGCCGGCGTGGGTAATCAGACCCTCATCGGCTCGCTCTCGAGCGGCGACAATACGTTCTACGCCGGCTCCGGCAGCGACACTATCAATGCGGGCGTCGGCAACGACACCGTCTTCGCCGGGACTGGCGCGGCCACCGTGCTCGGCGGTGGCGGCGCCAACGAATACGACTTCCTCGCCACCTACACCGGCCCGAACACCGCCGTGTCGATCGGCGACTTCAAAGTTGGCAGCGACAAGATCGTCGTCGGCGGCTACGGCAACTCGGCAAGCGACGTGTTCAACAACGCTTCCACCAGCGGCGGTTCGACCACGCTCTCCTTGGGCGACGGCACGAAGATCGTGCTGACGGGCGTCACCAACCTGGACCGCAACAGCCTCAGCTGAAGGGCGGCAGAGGGTTAAGATGTGTCATCGAGCCTGTCGCATCCGCCCTCCTCTTTCGACGTCGCGCGCGCCCGCTCCAAGGATGCGGGCCGCGAGGGCGACTGGCCGCAAGCGGTACGGTGGGCGGAGCGGGCGTGGCGGCTATCCGGGCGACGTCCACTCGCGGCGCTCGAGCTTGCCGCAGCCCTGCTCAACGTCGGCGACGGCCGCGCCGAAGAGTTGCTGGCACAGGCCGCCGAACGTCATCCCGATTTCCCGGTGCTGATCGCACTGGCCGCCGCCCAACGCCGCGGCGGGGCGTGCCGGGCGGCGCAGGCAACGCTGCACAGGTTGCTGACGACCGTCGCCGTCGACACCGTGCCACCGCTGGCCGCACTGGCCGACGAGATCGCGACATGGGCCGGCTTGGAGGGCTGGATCGGCTGGCGCGATGGTCGCCTGTTGTTCGGGACCGCTCACGGCTCCCCCGAAACGACCGTCTTCATGCTAGACCGTCGAACCCTCGCGCTCGACTGGGTGGCGGATGCGCCACGACTCTGGAGTGCATCGCTACCGCCGGGCAGCAGCGGCAGTCTTCGTGCCGCCTCTCCGCTTCTCGGCGCGCCATTGCGCCCGGACCGGTTCGTGCAGCCGGACGGGTCGATCGCCCGGCGGGGGAGCCGAGTCCATGGATGGGTCTGGTTCCCGCGCGATCCCGAACGGCGACCGAAGCTCGCCATCCAGTTCGCGCGCCAGGGCCGCGTCTCGTCGCTCGCCCTGCAGGACCTGACCCTGCAGCCGCCGGACGAGACCGAACCCTTCGCCCGCCGATGGGGCTTCGACCTGCCGGTCCCCGTCGGATCGACCCTGATCGGTGCCATCGAGGTCGGCTCCGGTCGGGCAATCCCATTGGGCGACCGGAGTGCCGAGACGGCCCCCGGCGTCATGAGCCGACCGCGTCGCGCGGCACCGCCGCGTCCGGTCACGGCCGCGCATGATCGCATCCTCCTCGTGACCCATGACGAGGGCGGCGGCATCGAGCGCCATGTCCAGCACCGCCTCGCCGCCCTGCGCCGAGCCGGCAAGGTCGGCCTGCTGCTCCGCTCGCAACGCGATCGGCCCGGCGCGGTGCACCTCGACAGCACCGCCTTCCAGCTTCCGACCGACGCCGCATCGCTGCTCGATCGGCTGCGGGAGATCGCGCCGACCCGGATCGAATACCATCAGCCGCGCCGTCACGACGGCCTCGTCTGGCGCGTCGCCACCGAACTCGGCGTGCCGCACGATGTCTATCTGCACGACTATGCGCTGCTCTGCCCGCGCGCCACGCTCGTCGGCGACGACGGCACCTATTGCGGCGAGCCGCCAGTGGCGCAATGCCGGCGCTGCCTGTCGTCGTTCCCGCACCGCGACGTCTTCGCCCCCGCCGGGGTCGCCGCGCTGAGGCGTCGATCGGCGGATCTGCTCTCGAAGGCCGCGCTGGTGCGCGCACCGTCCGCCGACGTTGCCCAGCGCTTCCGGCAGCACATGCCCGACCTCGCCATCACGACCCGGCCCTGGGAGACCACCCGGTCGAGCCCGCCGCGCCGTGGCCCGCCGCAGGATCACGCCCATGTCTGCGTCGTCGGCGCGCTCAACGAGCATAAGGGCTTCGGCGTCCTACTCGGCTGCGCCCGCGACGCGGCCATCCATGGCCTGCCGATCCGGTTCACCGTCGTCGGGCACACGATCGACGACGCTGCGCTGATCGGGGCCGGCGCCTTCGTCACCGGTCCCTATCAGGACGCCGAACGCGATGCCCTGATTGCGCGCCAACAGGCCACGGTGGGCTTCATGCCGTCGATCTGGCCGGAGCCGTGGTGCTACTCGCTGACCGGCTTGCTGGACGCCGGGTTGCCGACGCTGTGTTTCGACATCGGCGCCCAGGCCGAGCGCGTGCGCGCCGCCGGCGGAACCGTCCTGCCGCTTGGCTTGTCCGCGCCCGAGATCAATCGCCATATCCTGAGCATGTCGACGGTCAGTGCGTCGGCACCCGTTGTGACGTCGACTAAGTCGACGTAAACCGAGTCGGCATGACTGAAACAGCTGAAGGCAATTCGGCCGTCGAAACGGCCGAAGTCGCCGCACACACTTTGCTGCTGCGCAACGGTACTTATTGCATCTACGTCGTGGCCGTCACCTCGGGCCTGACGGACGCACAACTGCCTGGCCTCGGCGTGTCCGCAGCACCGGGCGAGCAGGACAACACGCTCGAACTCGCTCGCCTCTCGGGCGAACCCTGGTTGCGCCGGGTCGGCGACGCGCTCCTGTTGCGGGTGCATGCGCCTCAGATCCGCCTCCTGCTAACCAGCTACAACACGGCGCGCGCAAAGGGAGCGACGCCGCCCAAGATCGAGATCCAGCGCCTCGACGCCCCACCCCAGATCGCCACGGCCGTGGCGGCTCCGGTGGAGAACCGCGCCGCGGACGTGATCGTCCATGTCCGCAACCGCGGCGACATCCGCGGCCAATTCGGCACCTGGGTCGGCGACCTGGACGGCAGCCGTTGGATCGAGGGCTTCACCATCGCGCCGCCCACCACGGTCGACGCGCCGGACCTGCAATATCAGGCCGTGCTCGGCAAAGGCTGGACCTCGCCCTGGGTCGCGGCCGGCGAATATTGCGGCACACGCGGTCTGCAGATCCCGATCCAGGGATTGCGGCTACGGATCGGCGAGGACACCCGCAAGGAAGCCGGATTGCTCGCCGTCAGCCTGCGCTATGCCGACGGCTCGATGCAGGAAGCGCTGCCCGTCGGCGCGCTGTGCGCCCTCGACCCGCTGCAGCCCGTCATCGCCCTGCGCGTCGACATCGTCGCGGCGCAGGAGCCGAAAGCGGGCACCAGAGGTGCAGCCCGCCGTGTCGGGGCCCTGATGTCCCGGCGTCCCGCCGGTGCACGCTGACGGACGATGCGGGCGCGGTCCCTGGCTAAAGCCAAGGCGCAAGAGGCGGTCGGGGCGATCGACGCCGCCGCCCGGCTCCCGTCCGGACAGGGCTGGATCCTGCTCGGCTGGACGCCGCGGCGCTGGGAGGAGCAGGAGGCGCAGGAGCGGCTCTACGCCGAATTGTCGCTGGGCAGCGTCACCGGCGATGCAGTCACCGGCTTCTTCCCCCGCGACGACTCGCCGGCCGACACCGTCGGCTTCTGCACGATCCTGCAAGGTACCGGGCCGCCGCAAGCCAGCCTGAATGGGGTCGACATTCCGGCGCTGCAGCTCCGGTTGCCGCTGCTTCACCGCGACGCGCCGCTCGATGCCCTGGCGATCGCCAGCCTGGCCCGACGCTGGGCGCGGCGCGCCCACGGTGCGCTGGACGGCAAGCTGCTTGCCGACCTGCCCCGCCCGGCCTTCGACGGCCGCGACACGCTGTCGACGCTCTGGCCGCCGGTGCACCTCGAGCTCGACCAGGCCTTGCACGTCCCGCCGGACGGCCTCGCCTTGATCGGCTGGTTCGTCGACGCCGGGGCGTCGGTGGCGTCGCTGTGCGTCTGCGGCGACCGTCAACGAGCGAAGCTCGATCCACAGAGCTGGTTGCCGATCGCCCGCGCCGACATCTTCCAGCAATTCGGCACCCGATACGGCCTGGAGAACGACCAGATCGGTTTCCTGGCCTTTGCCCCGCGGGTCGGCGACGCGTGCTATCTCGAGATCGAGACCATCGGCGGCGAGATCGCCTACAAGCCGCTGCGCGTGCTCCATCGTCCTCGGCTCGGGGTGATCAAACAGCTGCTTTCCGCGCCGCGTCCACCGTCGCTCCGGCTCCAGCAGAGCTTCGACACGATACTCGGGCCGATCGTCGAAGGATTGAACACGCATCGCGTCAAGGCGACACCGCACGTCACGGAGCGTGTGTTCGGCACTCTTCCTCCCACACCACTGACCTCCATCGTGGTCCCGCTATTCGGCCGGATCGACTTCATGGAATACCAGCAGGCGCTGTTCTGCGAGCGGCCCGACCCGTCGGTCGAGCTGATCTACGTGCTCGACGATCCGACGCTGACCGAGGCGACAACCCGGCTGGCGTACTCGTGCTGGGCGCGCTTCCGGCTACCGTTCCGGCTGTTGTTCCTGGCCGACAATCTCGGCTTCGCCGGCGCCACTAACGTCGGGATCGCGGCGGCGCGCGGGACCTTCCTTTGCCTGCTCAACTCCGACGTGTTCCCGAGCGGCAACGAGGGGCTTTCCTGGCTCGCCGCCTTGATCGCACGGTTGCAGAACAGCCCGAAACTCGGCGCCGTCGGGCCGAAACTGCTGTTCGAGGACGGGACGGTCCAACACGAAGGGATGCACTACGAGCGCCTTCCATCCCATGGCGACTGGGGCTTCCCAATCCACACGCGCAGGGGCGGCTGGCCCGCTCCACCGGCCGGGCTGATGCAGGTGCGGGCTATCACCGGGGCCTGCATGGTCCTCCGACGCGCCGAGATCACCGCGCTCGACACAGGCTATGTCATCGGTGATTTCGAGGACGCGGACCTGTGCGAGCAGCTACGGGCAGCCGGGCTCGGCTGCGCGATCGACAGTTCGGTCACGCTCTATCATCTCGAACGGCAGTCGCAGGGCGCCGAACAGCCCTGGCGGGCGAATGCGACGCTCTTCAACGCATGGCGGTTCAACCGGCGGTGGGGCGAGCAGATCGATGGCTGAGCCGGTGCGCCAACGTCGGACCGCCAAGCGGAAGCGGCTGCTCGTCGTCGGCCACACGCATCCTCGGCTGACTCAAGGTGGCGCCGAGATTGCCGCCTACGAACAGTTCCGGCGAGCGCGTGACAGCGAGACGACGGAGGCCTGGCTGCTCACGTCGAACGGCGCGGCGCAGGGCACGAAACCAGGGTTCGGCCAGCCGTTCGCGCCGCAGGAATACCTCTACACGGGCGCCACCTTCGACGGCTTCCGCCTCAGCAACCCCGACCCGGCCTTCGAGCGCGAGTTCGGCGCCCTGCTCCGGCGGCTACAGCCCGATACGGTGCATTTCCACCACTATCTCGGCGTCGGCATCGAAGCGCTGCTGGCCGTCCGCCATCATGCCCCACAGGCCAGGATCGTGCTGACGCTGCACGAATACCTGCTGATCTGTCACCATTTCGGCCAGATGGTCACCAAGCCGGCGCTCGACCTGTGCTACGGCGCCTCGCCGCAGAAGTGCCATCGCTGCTTTCCGGACCATCCCCCGCAAGCCTTCCTACTGCGCGAACTCTGGCTCAAGCGCTTCCTGCGCGAGGTCGACGAGTTCATCTCGCCGAGTGAGTTCCTGCGCGGACGCTACATCGAATGGGGTCTGCCGCCCGACAAGATCCGCGTGCAGCCCAACATGCTCCCCCGGCATCCGCCGGCGGCCCCGTCGCGCCACTCCGCCGGCCAGCCGCTGCGCGCCGCCTTCTTCGGCCAGCTCTCCCCGCTCAAAGGACTCGACGTTCTCATCCGGGCCGCGCGTAAGATCGAACGCGGTGGCCACGCGATCACCTTCCGCATCTACGGCTCCTCCGCCAGCCAGCCGCAATCGTTCAAGGACCAGGTCGAAAGGGCCCTGTTGGACCTCCCGGCGAACACGACCTTCAAAGGCGCTTATCGCAACGAGGACGTCGTCCGACTGATGGCCGAGAACCACGTCATCGTGGTGCCGTCCCTATGGTGGGAGAACGCACCCCTCGTCATCGACGAGGCGCAGGCGGCGGGTTGCATCGTTCTGGGTTCCGACCTCGGCGGCATCGGCGAGAAGCTCCGCACCTCCCCGACCGGCCGCACCTTCGGCTACAACGATGCCGACGACCTCGCCGACGAACTCGTCGCGATCCAACGACTCGACCAGAGAGACGTCTGACTCACTGCGGCTCGGTGGCGGACTCGGCCGAGCGAGGCACCAAGGATAGACGCGGCGGCGCGATCGGCCGATCGACCGTGTCCACCGCGACCACGATGTCGGCGGTTGTGTCATAATCGAGTTCCCCCAACTCGACAGCGACCGCCATGTCCGGCGCATCGTCGGGCTCGGCCTGCCCCTCCACCGCTTCGACCGGCAGCATCGCGATCTCGGCGTCGGCTTCGGCCACCCCGCCCGCACGGGCCCGGGTCAGCACCTCGCGCGCACGCACGAGATCGACTTCGCCGGCGAGTCCGCGGGCGAGATAGCGGCCCAACATCAACGACGCCCGCAGATGACCCTTGGCCGCCGCCCTAGTGAACATGTCCTGTGACGCCGCCCGATCCTGCGGGACATCGTGCCCGCCGCCCAACAACGCGCCGACGGCGAATTGCGCGCCAGCATGGTCGGTCGCCGCAGCCGCCTGGAACAGTTCCAACGCCCCCGCATGGTCGCGCGGACCGCCCCGGCCATGAACCATCATCTCGGCCAGGAACACCTGCGCTTCGATCATCCCGGCATCCGCCGCGCGCTGCATCCAGGCCCGCCCGGCCGACAAATCGGCCTCGACCCCCCGGCCCTCGCATAGCATCCGCCCATACCAATACTGCGCATTGACCACCCCGTCCGCAGCCCGGCGCAACCACAGCGCCGCCCCCGGCAGGTCACGCTCGCCGCCGACACCCTCGGCCAGACACACGCCGTAATTGAACGCCGCCACCAGATCCCCGCTCGAAGCGGCATCGTAGAACCAGTCGCGCGCCTTGCCGCCATCCTCGGCCGGCTCGGCACCGCCGGACAGGATCAGGTTGCCCAGATCCGCCCGCGCCGCCCGGTTGCCGCTCTCGCCCGAGATGCGCAGCCAATAGGCGGCCTTCTCCTGGTCCCTCGGCACACCCATGCCGGTCATGTACAGCGTCGCCAGCGCGCGCGCCGCCACCGCATGCCCGCCCTCGGCCGAGCGCAGGTACCAGTCCGCGGCCTCGACGAAATTGGGCGGCATCTCGCCGCCGCGTGCGTAGAGGTCGCCCAGCAGCGCGGAGGCCTCCGGGTCGCCCGCCAGTGCCGCCCGCCGCAACCAGGTTTCCCCGGTGACGGCGTTGCGGTCCACCGCGCGGCCCTCCATCAGCGCCAGTCCGTAGCGCGCCTGCGCCGGCCGCAGCCCCTTGGCCGCCGCTTGCTTGTAGAGGTCCACCGCCTTGACCGAGTCGCGCTCGACCCCGGTCCCGACATCGGTCATCACCCCCAACAGGTAGAGGCCGAGCGGCAGGTCGGCCTCGGCGGCGCGCTTGATCTGTGCCGCCGCCCGCGTCCCGTCGCCCACCGCCGTCCGCAACAAGGCGAGCCCGTAGCCGAGGGCACCCTGCGGACATCCGGCATCGGCCGATTTGCGGAACCACTCGTCCGCCGCCGCCTGATCGCGCATCGGATCCGGCCCGGCGCTCAGGATGTAGCCTACCAAGGCCTGCGCATCGCCGGACCCGGCCATCGCGGCCTTCATCCCCCAATGCAGCGCTTTCCGGTAATCCGGCTCGTGTCCCGCGCCGTCGCTGAACAGCCCGGCCCCCACTCCACCCTCGTCGGCCTGACCGGCCCCGGAGAGATAAACCGCTGCCAGCAACGCCTGTGCGTCCACCCGGTCGGCGTGCGCCGCTTTCTCGAGCCAGATCGCAGCGGTCGCACGGCTGGCCGGGACGCCGGTTCCTTCCAGGTAGGCCTTGCCGAGATAGAACTGCGCTTCGGCGTCGCCACGGTTGGCCGCCTTGGCCACGGCATGGACGACGGCCGCGCCACGGCCCGCTTTCGTTTCCGCCAGCGCCACGTGAGTGCGCACGGCGGGCGAGAAGACGTGGATCAGACGTCGGAGCAAACCTACCAACGAAACCTCGGCATGGGACGGCGGGATCGAAACAGCTCCCCTTATACTCATGCGCCGACGGTTGAAACAAAGGGCGTCTCGATCCGTCGCGGCCAGAATTCCTATATTCCTTGCTGGATGCTTGCCCTAGTAAATGCACTACCATCACGCGTGCATGAACCTGGGTGCCATGACTGACGACATCCTACGTGCTTCCCCAGCAATCCGGCATGTCGGAGTCATCGGCCTCGGCAACATGGGCCTGCCGATGGCCACGGTGTTGGGCAAGGCCGGGTTCGCCGTGTCCGGCTTCGACCTCAACGCGGACCGGCTCGCTCTGGCCGCGCGGAGCGGCATCGTCCCCGTGACCGATCTCGCCACCTTGCTGCGCGACGTCGACGCGGTGGTCTCCTCGTTGCCGTTGGCGCGGGATGTCGAGGCGGTGTTGACCACGCCGGACGCCCTGTTGGCGCGGCGCGACCGCCGGGTCGTGGTGATCGACACGTCGACTGCCGATCCCACCACGAGCCGCCGCCTCGCCGCCCAGCTTGCCGAGGCCGGGCACGGCCATCTCGACGCGCCGGTCAGCGGCGGCCCATCCGGTGCGACCGACGGCGCCTTGACGTTCATGATTGGCGGCAGCGTGGCCGACGTCGCCGCGGCACGGCCGCTGCTCGACGCGATGGGCGCCAAGATCGTCCATGTCGGGCCCAGCGGCGCCGGCAACGTCGCCAAGCTGATCAACAACATGCTCGTCGCCGCCCACATGCTCACCACCGGCGAGGCCATCCGCCTGGCCGAGGCCGCTGGCGTGGACGCGCAAGCCGCGCTCGACGTCGTCAATGCAGCGACCGGGCGCAGCGGCATCAGCGAGGTGCATTTCCCGCGCTGGATCATGTCGAACCGCTTCGACAGCGGCTTCTCGGCTGGGCTGATGCGCAAGGATGTCGGCCTGGCCGCCGATCTCGCCAGCGAAACCGGCCTCAACCTGCCGCTCAGCCGCGAGGTCGCCCGCCTCTGGCTCGAGGATCGCACCACGGTCGCCGACACCGAGGATTTCACCCGCATGGCAGGTTATTGCCCGAAAGACCGCTCATGAGCGACGACCTGTTGAAAACCGGCCTGACCATCCGCGGCGACGTCATCGGGCACGCGCGCTCCGAGGCCGCCATGGCCGGCGCCACCGACTTCGACCGGCCGTTCCAGGAACTCGCGCTGCGCTATTGCTGGGGCGAGATCTGGGGCCGACCCGGCCTGGACCGCCGTACCCGCAGCATCGTCAACCTCGCCATGCTCGCCGCCATGGCCAAGCCGAACGAGCTGCGCATCCACCTCCGCGGTGCGCTGACCAATGGCGTCACCAAGAAGGAGATCCAGGAGATCTTCCTGCAGGCGACCGTCTATTGCGGCGTCCCCACCGCCGGTGAAGCCTTCAAGGTCGCGCGCGAAGTGTTCGAGGAGCCGGAGTTTGCCGCGCTCGGGGGCGAGCTCGAGGCCTAGCATGTCGCTGTCCCGTCTCGTCTTCGGCCGCTCCCTCGCCAACAAGGAGGCGGAAGGCCGCAAGATCGGCGTGCTCGAGGGCCTGCCCGCCATGGGGCTCGACGGGCTCGGCTCCGCCGCCTACGGGCCGGAGGCCATGCTGACCGTGCTCGCGGTCACCGGGGCGGCCGGGCTGTCGGCGATCGGGCCGATCACCTGGATCATCCTGATCCTGTTGGCGATCGTGTTCCTATCCTATTGGCAGACCATCGCGGCCTATCCAAGCAATGGCGGCGCCTACACGGTCGCGCGCGAGAACCTCGGCACCGATGCCGGATTGCTCGCCGCGGCGGCGCTGATGGTCGACTACATGCTCAACGTCGCCGTCGGCATCTCAGCCGGCGTGGGCGCGCTGACCTCGGCCGCGCCCGCGCTGCATGCGTTCACCTTGCCGCTGTGCCTCGCCATCCTCGCCGGCGTCACGCTGGTCAATCTGCGCGGCACGCGGGAGAGTGGGCTCGCCTTCGCCGGCCCGACCTACGTGTTCATCGTCAGCCTGGCCGTCGTGCTCGCCACCGGCGCCTACACGGCGTTCACGGCCGGCGGTCATCCCGCCGCAGTGATCGCACCGCCGGCCCTGGCGGCGGCCGAACCGGTCTCGCTCTGGCTGCTGCTGCGCGCGTTCGCCGCCGGTTGCACGGCGATGACCGGTGTCGAGGCGGTCAGCAACGGCGTCAGCGCCTTCCGTGGGCCTCGCGTTCGTCACGCCCATCGCACGCTCGCCGCCATCGTGGTCGTGCTCGGCCTGCTGTTGCTCGGCATCGCCTACACCGCGCGGGCCTACGGCATCTCCGCGATGGACGAGACGGCGGATGGCTACCGCAGCGTGCTCTCGCAGATCATCGAAGCCGTGTTCGGCCGCGGCTGGATCTACGACGTCACCATCGCGGCGGTGCTCGCCGTGCTGTGCCTGTCGGCCAACACCAGCTTCGTCGGCTTCCCGCGCCTGTGCCGCCAGGTCGCCAGCGACGGCTACCTGCCCAAGGCCTTCGCCGTCCCGGGCCGCCGCCTGGTCTACACGGCGGGCATCCTGTTCCTCGCCGCCGGCGCCGGGCTGCTGCTGGCGGCGTTCGGTGGTATCACCGACCGGCTGATCCCGCTGTTTGCGGTCGGCGCCTTTCTTTCCTTCACCATGAGCCAGGCCGGCATGGCCATGCACTGGCTGCGCGCCGCAAAGCGCGACACGGTCCGCTTGGCCATCAACGGCACCGGCGCGCTGGCCACCCTGGCGGCGCTCGCCATCATCCTGATCGCGAAGTTCCCCGAGGGCGCCTGGCTCACCATCGTCATCATCCCGGCTGCCCTGGTCCTGCTCCGCATCGTGCATCGCTACTACGCCGATCTCGACCGGCAACTGCTGCAGCCCGTCCAGCGCCGCCTCGATCTCAGCGTGCATGCACCGCCGCTGATCGTGATCCCCCTCGGCCGCTGGGACCGGGTCAGCCAGAACGCCCTGACCTACGCGCTGCGCCTGTCGCCGGACATCGTGGCGTTGCACTGCACCGAGCTGTCCGGCCCCGACGCCGACGAGGTCGCCGCCCGGGTTCGCACCGACTGGCAGCGCGACGTCGAGGCACCCGCCCATGATGCCGGCCTTGCCCCGCCGCGCCTGGTGGTCGAACCGTCGCCTTATCGCAGCGTGCTGGCGCCTTTGCTGCGTCTGATCACCGCCTTGCGCGCCGATCGACCCGACCGCAGCATCGCCGTGGTCATCCCACTGCTGATCGAGGCGCGCTGGTGGGAGGTGCTGCTGCACACGCATCACGAGCGCCGGCTGCGCACCGCGTTGCTGCGTCATGGCGGGGCGGACATCGCCGTCATCGGAGTACCCTGGCAGCTGCAACCGGCCGAGCCTGCCCGGGGCATTGCGGAAGAGGAACAGGACTAACCGCCGCTGGTAGCAGCTCTGAAGCTGCGTTACGGTCGAGCTAATCGGCTAAACGCCGCACGACGGGGAGGAGACCACATGTGCCATTCGGACAATCGGCCGACTTGATCGAAGCGACGCGCGAGCCGGCCCAGGCGGTCGCGCCTCTGCTAGAGATCGACGCCGTTGCCGTGCGGTTTGGCGGCATCCGCGCGCTGCAGGGCGTGTCGTTTACCGTCGGCGCCGGCCAGATCTGCGGCCTGATCGGGCCTAACGGTTCCGGCAAGACAACGATGTTCAACTGCATCAGCGGCATCTACCGACCCGGCGAGGGCGAAGTGCGGCTGTCCGGCCAGTCGCTCCGCGGCGTGGCCAAGCACACCATCGTCGACCGCGGCATCGGCCGCACCTTCCAAAACGTGGCGCTGTTCCGCTCCATGACCGTGCGCGACAACATGCTGGCCGGCGCGCATCACCTCGGCCGCTCCGGCTTCATCGCCAACGCGCTGCGCCTGCCCCGCGCACGACGTGAGGACACCGCCGCGCACGAGCATCTGGAGCAGCTGCTGGATTTCCTCGAGCTGCGCACCGTCGCCGACATCGCCGTCTCCGCGCTGCCGTTCGGCACTCAAAAGCGCGTCGAGATGGCGCGCGCGCTGATCGGGCGGCCCAAATTGCTGCTGCTCGACGAGCCCGCCTGCGGCCTCAACCACGCCGAGGTCGACGATCTCGCCGGCCTCATCCGCCACGTGCGCGACCGGCTCGAGATCAGCGTGCTGCTGGTCGAGCATCACATGAGCCTGGTCATGCGCGTGTCCGACAAGGTCGTGGCGCTCGAACTGGGCCGCAAGATCGCCGACGGGCTGCCCGCCGAAGTGCAGAACGATCCCGAGGTCATCCGGGCCTACCTGGGCGAGCCCGTGCATGCATCTGCTTGAGGTAAAAGGCCTTCACGCCAGCTACGGCGACGTGCGGGTGCTGCACGGGATCGACTTCCATGTCGAACAGGGCGGTCTGACCGCGTTGCTCGGCGCCAATGGCGCCGGCAAGACCACCACCTTGCGCGCGTTGTCCGGCATGATCCGCACCCAAGGCAGCGTGACGCTCGCCGGCACGCGTCTCGACGGCCTGCGCCCCGAGCAGGTCGCCCGGCACGGCGTCGCCCATGTGCCCGACGGCCGCGGCACCATCCTCGAGCTGAGCGTCGACGAGAACCTCCAGCTCGGCGCCTACACGCGCAAGAAGGCCGAGGCGGCCGCCGACCGGGAGCGCGTGCTCGATTACTTCCCCAAGCTGCGGCAGCGCATCAGGCAACAGGCAGGCACGTTGTCGGGCGGCGAGCAGCAGATGCTGGCGATCGGCCGTGCCCTGATGCTGCGACCGCGCCTGCTGCTGCTCGACGAACCGTCCTTCGGCCTCGCCCCGCTCATCATCCGGGAGATCTTCGACATCATGCGCCGCATCCGCCGGGACGACGGCGTCAGCATCCTTCTGGTCGAGCAGAACGCCAACCTCGCCCTCGAACTCGCGGACCAGGCCTGCCTACTCGAGACCGGCCGCATCGTCGTCAGCGGCCCGGCCGCCGACATCGCTGCCGACGAGTCCGTCCGCCGTTCGTATCTGGGGTATTGAATGCGCAACGACCGTAGGGTGGGCTTCGGCCCACCAGGCACATCGACCCAATACGCCGGCGCAAGATGGTGGGCGCAAGCCCGTCTTACGAAGTTTGCCGGCTGACATGGACGGCTTCCTCCACCAGCTCTTGGCCGGCATCGCCTCGGGCGGCATCTACGCCAGCGTCGCGCTCGCGCTGGTGATGATCTTCCAGGCCACGCATCACGTGAACTTCGCCCAGGGCGAGATGGCGATGTTCTCCACTTACATTGCTTTGGCGCTGATCCAGGCCGGGCTGCCCTACTGGGTAGCGTTCGCGCTCACGGTGGCGATCTCGTTCGCCATCGGCGCCATCATCCAGCGCGTGCTACTGACGCCGCTCGCCGGATCGCCGGTGCTCGCCAGCGTCGGCGTGTTCATTGGGCTGCTGCTGATCTTCAACAGCGCCGCCGGTTGGCTGTTCGGCTACACCATCAAGCAATTCCCCTCGCCCTTCGACGGCCCGCCGATCCTGGGCGGCTTCATCACGCCGCACGATCTTGGCGCCTTTGGCGTCACGCTGGTGGTGCTGCTCGCGGTGTGGGCGTTCTTCCGCTTTACCAAGCTCGGCTTGGCCATGCGCGCCGCCGCCTACAACCCGGCCTCCGCCCGCCTCATGGGCATCCGCGTCGGCGCCATGCTCGCGCTCGGCTGGGGCCTGGCCGCCTCGATCGGCGCCATCGCCGGCATGATGATCGCCCCTGTGGTGTTCCTCGATCCCAACATGATGTCCGGCGTGCTGCTCTACGCCTTCGCCGGGGCGCTGCTCGGCGGCATCGCCAACCCGCTCGGCGCCGTCGCCGGCGGGTTCGCCATCGGCATCATCGAAAACCTCGCCGGCACCTACCTCGTCGGCAACGAGCTGAAGCTCACCCTCGCGCTGCTCATCATCGTCGGCGTGTTGATGGTCCGCCCCGCCGGAATCTTCGGCCGTACGATCGTGAGCCGCGTCTGATGCGGGACATCGTCCTCGGCCTGGTCGTGCTCGTGATCGCCGCCGGGCTCGCTTTCGTGGTCAGCGACTACCGGCTGTTCCAGCTCACTACGCTGACCATCTACGCCGTCGCCATCCTCGGCCTCGCCCTGGTCACCGGCTATAACGGCCAGATCTCGCTGGGCCATGGCGCCTTCTACGCCGTCGGCGCCTACGTCACCGCCATCCTGACCTCGATGTACGACGTGCCGTATTGGGCCACGCTGCCGGTCGCGGCGATCGTCTGCGCCGGCATCGGCTTCCTGGTCGGCCTGCCCGCGCTCCGCCTCGGCGGGCTCTATCTCGCGCTGACCACCTTCGCGCTGGCCGTCGCCACGCCGCAGCTGCTCAAGCACAAGGCGCTGGAGCACTGGACCGGCGGCGTGCAAGGCATCGTGGTCGACAAGCCGGACCCGCCATTCGGTCTGCCGATCAATGCGGATCAGTGGGTCTACCTGTTCAGCCTGGCCGTCGCCGCGGTGCTATTCGGGCTGGCGGCCAACCTGGTGCGCGGCCGCATCGGCCGGGCCATGCGCGCCGTCCGCGACAACGCGCTGGCCGCCGAAGCCACCGGCATCGACGTGGCGCAGTTCAAGACGCGGACCTTCGCCGTCAGCGCGATGATCACGGGGGTGGCGGGCTCGCTGAGCGCGATCGTGGTCGGCTTCGTCTCGCCGGACAGCTTCACCGTGTTCCTGTCCATCACGCTGTTCACCGGGCTGGTGGTCGGCGGGGCCGCCACCATTGCCGGGCCGGTGTTCGGCGCGGTGTTCATCACGTTCCTGCCCAACGTCGCCGAGCAGGTCTCCAAGGCCGCGCCCGGCGTAATCTACGGCGTCGTGCTGATCGCGTTCATGTTCCTGCTGCCGGCTGGCGTTGCGGGCGGTCTGGGCCGGGCGTTGCGTTCAATCAACAAATAACAGGAGGACACCCATGTTCCGCCGCACCCTACTGACCACCGCGGGCGCCGCCCTCGCCACCCCCGCCGTTTTTCGCCGTGCCTGGGCCGCGGACTCGCCGGGCGTGACGGCGACCGAGATCAAGATCGGCAACACCGACCCTTATAGCGGCCCGGCCTCCGCCTACGGCGCCATCGGCCGCGGCTTGACCGCCTTCTTCACGCGCCTGAACGAGAACGGCGGCATCGAGGGCCGCAAAATCAACTTCATCAGCTACGACGACGGCTACTCCCCGCCCAAGACCGTCGAGCAGACCCGGCGCCTGGTCGAGCAGGACGGTGTCGCCTTCACGCTCAACGCCCTCGGCACCCCGACGCAGTCGGCCGTGCAGCGTTACATGAACCAGAAGAAGGTGCCGCAGATCTTCGTCTCGAGCGGCGCCGACAAATGGTCCAACACCAAGGAGTTCCCCTGGACCATCGGTTGGCAGCCCAGCTACCGAACGTCGGGCCAAATCTTCGCCAAGTACATCCAGGCCAACAAGCCGGACGGCAAAATCGCCGTGCTGTTCCAGAACGACGATTTCGGCAAGGACTACCTACTCGGCCTCAAGGACGTGCTAGGCGACAAATTCGCCAAGATGGTCGTCATCCAATCGAGCTACGAGGTCACTGACCCGACCATCGACAGCCAGGCCGTCGCCATGAAGTCGTCCGGCGCCGACGTGCTGGTCTCTGCCGCGACGCCGAAATTCGCCGCCCAGATCATCCGCAAGATCTACGACCTCGACTGGCACCCGATGCACCTGATCACCGACGTGTCCATCTCCGTCGGCTCCGTCATCAACCCGGCCGGCCCAGAGCGCGCCACCGGCCTGATCGCCGCCTCCTACCTTAAGGACAACGCCGATCCGCAATGGGCCGATGATCCCGGCATGAACGAGTGGCGCGGCTTCATGAAGAAATACCTGCCGGACGGCGAGCTGGCGGACTCCAACTTTCCCTACGCCTACGGTGTGGCGACCTCGTGCATGCAGCTGCTCAAGCAGTGCGGCTCGGATTTCTCGCGCGAGAACATCATGGCGCAGGTCAAGAACCTGGCCACGCATCAGCCACCGACGCTCATCCCCGGCTGCGTCGTCGGCACCAGCGCGTCCAACTCGCACCCGATCCGGCACCTGCACATGCAACGCTGGAACGGCACGCGGTGGGAGCTGTTCGGCGACATCATCGAGGGCGCCGGCACCTGATCTAGGGTGCCTTTCCGGCTCGGACCGATGTAAGCCACCGGCATACATCGGTCCGAGGTTCATGGCGCGCGAGCAGTATCACCACGGCAACCTGCGCGAAGCGCTGATCCAGGCCGCGCTCGTGCTGATTGCCGAGCGCGGCATCAGCGGCTTCGCTGTCGCCGAACTGGCCCGCGCCGTGGGCGTCAGCGCCGCCGCGCCGTACCGGCACTTCCGCGACCGCGACGCCGTCCTGGCCGAAGTCTCGCGCCGTGGCTTCGAGGCGCTCGAGACCGACATGCGCAATGCGCTCGCCGCCCGCGTCACCGACCCGGTTGCCGCCCTCGAAGCTTGCGCCCAGGCCCATCTCGCTTTTGCCGGGCGCGAAGGCCCAGTGTACGGCGCCATGTTCGATCCGCACTTTCCCATTGCCGCACATCCGGATCTCGCCCGCGCCCGCGATGCTGCACTGAGCGTGCTCCGCGGTGCTGCCCAGATCGCCTGTGACCGCAGCCGCGTCGCCGGCCGGCCGCCCTCTCGCATGGTGGCGCTGCACATCTGGGCGCTCACCCACGGCATCGCCGCGCTTTACCTTGGCCCCAGCGGCGTCGGCCAACTGCCGATGACGCCGGCCGACCTGCTGGAAGCCGGGCTGCTGGTTTATCTGCAATCTCTCGCCCTGACCGATTGAACCACACCACGGACCTCCTAATTGTAAGTAAGACTTACATACTCCGGAGGCAGTGATGATCAGCAAGATCGACGAATACGGCAAAGTGGGATGGATCACCGCCACCGTGGTGGGCTTCTGGTTGGCATGGCCGATCGGTCTGGCGATGCTCGCCTTCCTCGCCGGTAGCGGCCGCCTGCGTGGCATCAGCGCCAACGCGCCGGGCACGTGGTTCAACCTCGGCACTGCCGACAACCGATGGAACGCCGGGTTCAAGGCGCCTTGGGGCCAGGCCAAGTCCGCCACCTCCGGTAATAAGGCGTTCGACGACTACCGCGACGAGACGCTACGCCGCCTCGAGGACGAGGAGCGCGAGTTCCAGACCTTCCTCGACCGGCTGCGTAAGGCGCGCGACAAGTCCGAGTTCGACTCGTTCATGGCCGAGCGCCGCAACCGCCCGGTCCAGGACGTCACCGAAGCTGCCTGAGTGAGCGGCCGGGCCGCTTGCCGGCCCGGCCATCCCGCGTTTACGTTCTCGGGATGCACCGTCGTACCCTGATCGGCGGCCTCGCCGCCTCCGCGCTCGCAGCGCCCGCCATCGCCCAGCCGGCATCAGTGCTCCGTTTTGTGCCGCAGGCCAATCTCTCGGCCCTGGACCCGATCTGGACCAGCGCCACCGTCACCGCCAACCACGGCTATACCATCTACGACACGCTCTACAGCGCCGATGCCCGGCTGGTGCCGCAGCCGCAGATGGCCGCCGGTCACGAGCTCTCCGCCGACGGGCTGACCTGGCGCTTCCGCCTGCGTGACGGACTGTCGTTCCATGACGGCGTGCCGGTGCGCGGCCAGGACTGCATCGCCAGCATCAAGCGCTGGGCGGTGCGCGAGCCGATCGGCCAGTTGCTGGCCACAGTCGTCGACCGCTACGTCGCCGTCGACGACAAGACCTTCGAGATCCGGCTGACCCGGCCCTTCCCGCTCATGCTGGACGCGCTGGCCAAGCCGGACGCGCTGATCCCGTTCATCATGCCCGAGCGCGTTGCCGCGACCGACCCGATGAAGCAGTTCACCGAGGTCGTCGGATCCGGCCCGTTCCGCTTCGTGCCCGACGAATACGTCAACGGTAGCCGGATCGTGTATGCCAAGTTCGACGGCTACGTGCCGCGCCGTGAGCCGCCGGTATGGGCCACCGGGGCCAAGATCGCCCATTTCGACCGGGTCGAATGGCAGATCATCCCCGACCCGGCGACCGTCGCCGCCGCCCTGCGCCGTGGCGAGATCGATTGGTGGGAGCGCCCGCTCAACGACCTGCTCCCCAGCCTCATCCGCAGTCCCGGCGTGCAGACCGAGATCCAGGACGTTGGCGGGCGCATGGCGCTGATGCGCCTGAATTGTCTGCAGCCCCCCTTCGACGACCTCGCCGTGCGCCGGGCGGTGCTGATGTCGGTCGATCAGGACGAGTATCTCCGCGCCACCTACGGCGACGACACCGATCTGTGGAAGCAGTGCCGCAGCATCTATCCCTGCGGCACGCCCTACGCCTCCGAGACTGCGGCCGACACCGTCATGCGCGGTGACCTCGCCGCTGCCACGCGCATGCTGAAGGCCTCGGGCTACGCCGGCCAGCGCGTGGTCATCATCAGCCCGACCGACTACCCGCAGATCGGCCCGCTGGGCCAGGTTACCGCCGACCGTCTCCGCCGCATCGGCATGAACGTCGATCTGCAGGAGATGGATTGGGGGTCCGTCGTCCAGCGCCGCACCTCGCGCGAGCCCGTCGACAAAGGCGGCTGGAGCATCTTTCACACCACCGGCTCCGCGCCCGGCTACTCGAACCCCGCGGTCTCGAGCCTCGTCCGAGGCCAGGGCGACCGGGGCTGGTATGGTTGGTGGAACAGCCCCAAGGCCGAGGCCATGGTCGCCGAATGGGTCGACGCGCCCGACGATGCGAGCCGGCATCGCCTCGCCGCCGCGGTCGGCGACCTCGCGCTCGACGAGGTCGCCACGGTGCCGCTCGGCATGTTCTACACCAGGACGGCCTATCGCTCCGGCCTCACGGGTATGCTCGAGGGACCGTCACCTTACCCGTGGAACCTGCGCCGGGTCTGATCGACCCGGCGCAAGTGGCTATTTCATCGTGACGTAGCGGAGCGGGAAGCTGTTATCGGCCAACTGCACGAGGTCGATGTTCGCCCGCGTGGCCCAGACCAGCACCTGCTGATGGAGCGGGATGGTCGCAACGTCGTCCTTGGCGATCTTAGAGGCCTCGTCGATCAGGGCTTGCCGCTTCTCGACATTGGTCTCGACCGCCGCCTTGTCCAACACCTCGTCAAACCGCGCATTGCTCCAGCCGCCGTCGTTGAACACGCCGCGAGTGCCGTTGCGGCTGCCGAGCAGGTTGTAGAGCGAATTCCACGCGTCATACGTGTTGGGCGTCCAGCCTAGCATGTAGAAGCTCGTGTGGTAGTCGGGGTTGCTGATCTCGGCGAAATACTTGAGCCGCGTCTGCGCGTTCAGTGTCACCTTGACGCCGATGCGCGCCAGCATCGCCGTGACCGCCTGACAGATCGCCTCGTCGTTGACGTAGCGGTCGTTCGGGCAGTCCAGCGTCACGCCGAACCCGTTCGGGTAGCCGGCTTCGGCCAGCAGCTTCTTGCCCTCGTCGGGATTGTAGGGATAGCGGACGTCCTCGGACTCTTTGTAGGCACCGACACCCGGCCCATACATCAGCCCGGTGACGTGCGACTGGCCGCGCATGACGCGCTGCCGGATCGCGTTCATGTCGATGGCCTGGTAAAACGCCTGCCGCACCCGCTTGTCTTGGAACGGGTTCTTACCCTTCACGTCGGATTTCAACAATTCGGGCCGGCTCACGTCGAAGCCGAGGAACACGGTCCGCAGTTCCGGCCCCATCCACAGCTTGATGCCGGGCGCTTTTTCCAGGCGTTGGATGTCCTGCGGCGGGACGGTGTAAATCATGTCCACGTCGCCCGACAGCAAGGCCGCCACCCGGGTCGCCGCGTTTGAGATGACGTTGAACGTCACCTCGGTGGCGTTCCCGGAGATCTTGTCCCACCAGGCCGGGTTGGCATGCATGGTGGTACGGCGGTCGGGCTCGCGGATGTCGAGGATGTAGGGGCCGGTGCCGTTGGCGTGCCGCGTGGCGTAGTTCTCGCCGACCTTGGTTAGGTCGACCGGCTGCACGGCATCATGCGCCTCGCACCAGGCCTTGGACATGATGACCCAGCCGGTGATCTCCTCGGTGAAGATCGGGTCCGGCACCTTGGTGACGACGTCGACGGTGAAATCGTCGACCTTCTTCATTTCCGTGACGGCCTGGAAATACGAGTTGATCTGGCTTCCCGGTCCGCTCGCCCGCTTCCAGCTGAACACGACGTCGTCGGCGGTGAAATCCTGGCCCTCTTGGAACTTGACGCCGTGGCGGAGGTGGAAGCGCCAGGTCGTTGCGTCGATCGCCTCCCAGCTCTCCGCCAGAGCCGGCTCGACCTTCAAGGTGCGGTCCCGGCGGACCAGGGGATCGTAGAAATTCTGGGTGAACGTCAGCAGGAACGTCTCGCTACGCGTGTAGGGATCCATGGAGTTCGCGTCGCCGTCGTTGGCGAAACGGAAGTTTGCACCCGAAGCTGCCTGGCTCCCGTACAGCAAAACTGCCGAGAATAAGGCAGTTTGCGCAAAGTTTCTTATGGCGATCACGATATCCTCACACTACAGCGATCACCACGATAGTGGATGTAGTGCACTGCGCAAACGAAAAGGGCGACCGAGAGCCGCCCTTCGCCGTTTGATTGTATTGAGTATCTGGGAAGGGACCTTATGCAGCGCGGCGGCTCGCCAGCGCAGCGGGCAGGCCTTGGATGGCCCGATCGACCAGCGCCGCATCCTGCTCGGCGCCGAAGCCTTGGGCGATGACCTGCTCGGCGGCACGCGATGCGATGTCGGCAGCCGCCTGCTGAACCTCGGTGATCGCCGCCTTTTCGGCTGCGGCAATCCGGTCCATCGCCATTTTCTCGCGCCGCTTAGCCGTGTCGGCCGCCTCCTTCTGTGCGGCAGACGCGACGTCGGCGGCCTGACTGCGCGCCCGCTCGAGCATCGCCTGCGAATCCTTGAGAGCCTGCTCACGCTGGCTCTGCGCGTCCTTCAGCATCGCTTCCGCCTCGGTGCGGAGGCGGGAGGCCTCGCTCAGCTCGGTGCGGATCGCCGCGGCGCGCTTGTCCAGCAGTCCGGTGATCGCCGCCCACAGCCTGCGGCCGAATAGCGCGTAGAAGATGAAGAAGCCGAGCCCGACCCAGGTGCGCGGGTTACCGAACAGTGTCTCGTGATGTTCCATGGGCTAGCTCCGGGCCGCCATAACGTGACCGACGGCGTCATCGACGCGCGCCGGGTTGGGGGAGTGGCCGGTCAGGCGGGAGACGACGGCGGTCGCGGTGTCGCTGGCGACTTGGCGCAGCGCGCCCATCGCTTGCTGACGCGCGGCGGAGATGCGCTGCTCGGCGTCGGCGAGCTGACGCTCGAGCTGCTCGCCATCGATGCGGGCGCGCTCGGCGGCGTCCCACTTGGCGGCGTCGGATGCCTGGGAGATCTGCGCCTGCGCTTCGGCGGCAGCAGTGCGGCCCCGTTCGGCGATCTCGAGCGCTGCTGCATCAGCAGCTTGCTTTGCATCGCGCGCGCTGGCGAGATCGGTCGAGATCCGCGCCTGGCGGGTTTCCAGCACGGTGCCGACTTGCGGCAGGGCCCAGTAGCGCAGCGCCATATAGAGCGCGGCGAAGATGAGGAACATCCAGACGACTTGGGCGATCGTCAACGGATTGGAGAAATCGAGCTGGGGCATGCGCCTCGCGTCCGGCAGGAAAGGCCGGCCCGGTGGCCGGCCCGTAACTTAGTAAGGTGGCGGGACCCGAAGGTCCCGCCGGGTCGGCTTAGGTGAACAGGATGAGGAAGGCGATCAGCAACGCGAACAGCGCCACGGCTTCCGTCAGCGCGAAGCCGAGAATGCCGATCGGGAACACGACGTCGCGCGCCGACGGGTTGCGGGCGACCGAGGTCACCATCGCGGAGAAGATGCTGCCCATGCCGAGGCCCACGCCGGCGAGGGCGATGACGGCGATGCCGGCGCCAAGCGCCTTATAGGCGGCAACGGTAGCGGCGGCGGAAACGGCGACTGATTGCGGGTCCATGACGTAAGTCCTTTCAGTTTAACTTAGAGAGTAGATCCCGGCTCAGTGCAGGTGCACTGCGTCGTGCAGGTAGATGCACGTCAGGACGGCGAACACGTAGGCCTGGAGCGCGGCCACCAGCAGCTCGAAGCCCTGGAGGATCACGGTCAGCGCCAGCGGTAGGATGCCGAACGCCCCCGTCACCACGCCGGCCCCGGCCAGGATGAGGATGAAGCTGCCGAACACTTCGAACATCACGTGCCCGGCCACCATGTTGGCGAACAGTCGAATCGAGAGGCTCACCGGCCGCGACAGATAGGAGATGACTTCCACCGGGATGATCAGCGGTGCCAACAGCTTTGGCGCTCCCTCGGGAAAGAAGTAGCCGAAGAATTTCAAACCGTGGATGCGGAGCGCCACGAGCGTGACGATCACGATGACCATCACGGCCAGCCCGCCCGTGACGGCGATGTGGCTCGTGTAGGTGAACGAGTAGGGCAACAGGCCCAGCACGTTGCCAAGGAAGACGAAGAAGAAGAGCGTAAACACGAACGGGAAATACTTCTTCCCCTCCGGCCCGATCGCCCCTACCGCCATGTCCATGACACCGGTGTACGCCATCTCGGCCAGAGCTTGCAGCCGGCCCGGGATGATCGCCTGCGGCTTGGCGCCGTAGTACATCGTCGCCAACAGGATCGCCGACGCCAGCACCATCATCAGGTTCGAGTTGGTGAAATTCACCGAACGGCCGATCGCCCCCAGGGCGCCATGCAGCTCGAACTGGCCTAATGCGTCGATCTTCGGTGCTGCTTCGGCGGCCAAACTCAGTTCCCTTCCGTTCACGTACCCTGTGTGGGCCGTGTCTTGCGCGGCATCATCAGCCGCCAAACGTTCGCCACCCCAGCCGCGCCGCCGAGCAGCACGAATAGGGCGAGCAACCAGGGTCGCGTCCCCAGCAGCCAATCCAAGCCCCAGCCGATGGCCAATCCGACCGCGAGCGCGGAAACCAGCTCGACCCCGACACGCGCACCAATGCCCATCGGGCTTGGCGAGCTACCCGAGCCCACACCAGGTGCCGGTTTCGGCGCTGCCGCCTCCTGCCGGGCCTGCGCACCACGCAGGCGCTCCTCGAAAGAGCCTCCATCTTGCGATGGCTTGTCCTGATCACTCATTTCCGCCCCCGCACGCCCAACGACCGCGCCGCAAAGGCGAGCGTCTGCTATCTTCGAGGGGGTAGGGTGTCAAGGCTGAGACACGCTTTCATCTGCGAAACTACTCGGCCGCTACCGCATCGACCATCTCCACCGCCGCGCCGAGATCGACCGACAGCAGCCGCGAGACGCCGCGCTCCTGCATCGTGACGCCATACAGCCGGTCCATCCGCGCCATCGTCAGGTGATGGTGCGTCACCACCATGAACCGCGTCCCGGTCTCGGCGACCATGTCGGCCAACAGCGTGCAGAACCGCTCGACATTGGCGTCGTCCAGCGGCGCATCGACCTCGTCGAGCACGCATAGCGGCGCCGGGTTGCAGCGGAACACGGCGAAGATCAGGCTCAGCGCCGTCAGCGCCTGCTCGCCGCCCGAGAGCAGCGACAGCGTCGCCAGCTTCTTGCCCGGCGGCTGTGCGTAGATCTCCAGCCCGGCCAGCAGCGGATCGTCCGATCCCACCAGCGCCAGGTGCGCCCGCCCACCGCCGAACATGCGGGCGAACAATTGCTGGAAATGCCTGTCGACCTGGCTGAACACCTCCGAGAGCCGCTCGCGCCCCTCCCGGTTCAGGTGACCGATGCCGCCGCGCAGCTTAGCGATCGCCGTGCCCAGCTCCTCCCGCTCGCTGACGATGATCGCCATCTCGCCGGCCAGCGCCTCGGCCTCGATCTCCGCGCGCAGGTTGACCGGCCCCATCGCCTCCCGCTCGCGCGCCAGGCGCTGCCACTTGCCGCGCGCCCGCTCCTCGGCCGCGATCGAGATGTCCTCGGGCGGGGCGGGGATGTCCAGCGCGCCAAGCCGCTCCGCCACCGCCGCCTCGGCCGCCGCCATGCCCGCCGCCGCCGCCTCGACGCCGCCCTCCGCCCGCACCAGCGCCTCGCGCGCTGCATACAGCGCCTGCTCCGCCGCCCGCGCGGCGAGGCTCGCCACCCCGTCCTGCCGCTCCGCGTCCGCCAACGCGTCTGCCGTCCCGCGATGCGCCGCCTGCGCCTCGCGCAACCCGGCCTCCGCCTGCGCCGCCTGCCGCGACGCCGCATCCGGCCCCGCCTGCAATCCATCGGCCTCCGCCGCCGCATGCCGCGCCCGCGCCTGCAGATCCGTGACCCGGCCCCGCGCATCCGCTGCGCGCATCCGGCCATCCTCCCGCTCGCGCCCGATCACACCGAGCCGGTTCTGTCGAGCGACCTGCCCGCGCTCGAGCGTCTGCAGCGCCAACTGCGCCTCCCGGTCCCGCCCGCGCGCCGCCGCCTGCGCCGCCTTGCCGCGCTCCACCTCCGCCCGCAGCAGCGTCACGTCCGGCGCCGCATCCCGCTCGCGCCGCGCCTCGGCCAGCGCCGAATCGGCCTCCGTCCGCTCCGGCGTCAGCGCGTCGATCTGCGCCTGCAAATCCGCCAGCCGCACCCCGCTCTGCTCCGCCCGGCCGCGCAGGCCCGACGCCTCGGTCCGGCTCCGCTCCGCCGCTTGCTCGGCCGACCGCAGCGCCGTCCGTGCCTGACCGTCCGCCAGCATCGCGCTCCGCTCGGCCGCATCGGCCGCCTCGCGCGCCGTCCGCGCCGTCGCGGACGCCGCATCGGCCGCCCGCAGCCGCTCCCGCAACCCGGCCAGCCGGTTGCGCTGCTGCAACCGCACTGCCGCCGCCGTCGGCGCCCCCGCCCGCACCGTGTAGCCGTCCCAGCGCCACACCGCCCCCGCCCGCGACACCAGCATCTGACCAGGCAACAGTCCCGCCTGCCCCGCCTGGCCCGCCGCGTCGTCGGCCACCACCGACACTCCGGCCAACGCTCGCGCCAATAGCGCCGGGCCCTTCACGAGGTCAGCCAAACTTTCGCCCGGCATCGCTGCGACCTCGATCGGCGGAAGCGTCCGCCAGTATCGCGGCGCGCTCTGATCCGCCGCCGCCGCCAACTCCTCACCGAGCGCCGCCCCGAGCGCCGCCTCCAGCCCCGCCGGCACCTCGAGCTGGTCGACCATCTTCGGCCATTTCTCGCCGTCGCGCACGGCCAGCACCTGCGACAGCCCCGACACCTCCGCCGCCAGCTTGGCTCGCGCGGCCTCCGCCTGATTGAGCCCTTCCCGCGCCGCGCTGGCTGCCGGTAGCGCGGCCACCCGCGCCGCCTCCGCCGCCTCCGCCCGCGCTCGGGCCGCCACCAGACCGTCCCGGGCCGACGCCTCGGCCGCGGTCGCGCGCTGCAGCTGCGCCGGGTCGGGTGCCGCGGCCTCGGCTCGCGCCCGCTCCGCGGCCAGCCGCGCCGCCGCTTCGGCCGCCCGCCGCGCCCGCGCTTCTGCGGCTGACATCACCTGCTGCAGCGTCGCCGCCCGCGCCGTCAGCGCCGCCGCGCGCTCGGTCGCCGCACCCGCCGCCATCTCGGCCGTCGCCAACCCGTCCGCCGCCGCCGCCGCCGCCGCCTGCGCCGCCGCCAGCGCTGCCGCATAGCCCTCGGCCTCCGCCGCCAACCGCAGGCCTTCCGCCTCGAGCCGCGCATCGGCGGCCTCTGCATCTCTCTGGATCTGCTCGGCATGTCCGAGGTCGCGCACTGCCTGCGTCCGCCGCGCCAATGCCGCCGCCAGCGCGCTCTCCGCCCGCGCGATCTCCGCCTTGACCCCTTCCTGCGCCACCCGCGCGCGCTCGAGGAGCGTCCGCGCCGCCGCCTCGTCCGCCCGCAACCCCGGCAACGCCGCCTGCGCCACCTTGGCCGCCTGCGCCGTGCCGACCGCCGCCGCGGCCGCCGACACCACCGCCGCCTGCGCCGCCGCCAACGCCGCCGCCGCCGCACCGGCGGCCGCGCCAGCCCGCGCCAGTCCGATCGACAGCATCGCCGCCTCGGCCTCGCCCACTGTCGACGACAGCGTCCGATACCGCCCCGCCTGCCTTGCCTGCTTCTGTAGCCCGTCGAGCTGCGCCTCGAGCATCGCCCGGCGCTCTTCGGCCCGCTCGAGATTGACCTCCGCCGCCCGCAGCCGCGTCTCCGCCTCCGCCCGCCGCGCGTGCAGCCCCGTGATCCCGGCCGCCTCCTCCAGCACCTGCCGCCGCTCTTCCGGCCGTGCCGACACCAGCGCGCTGACCCGGCCCTGGCTCACCATCGCCGACGACCGCGCGCCCGATGCCAGGTCCGCGAACAGCGTCTGCACGTCCCGCGCCCGCGTCTCGCGGCCGTTCACCCGGTAGGCACTGCCCGCCCCGCGCTCGATCCGCCGCGCCACCGCCAGCTCCGCCTGCCCCCCGAACGGCCCCGGCAGACCCTCGTCAGACCCGGTTTCGAGCGTCAACACCACTTCGGCCAGGTTCCGGCTCGACCGTGTCGCGGTCCCGGCGAAGATGACGTCGTCCATCTCCGCCCCGCGCATCGTCCGCGCCGAGGCCTCGCCCATGGCCCAGCGCAGCGCGTCGGTGACGTTACTCTTGCCGCAGCCGTTCGGCCCGACGATGCCGGTCAGCCCCGGCAGGATCTCGATCGTCGCGGGCTCGGCGAAACTCTTGAACCCGGCGATCCCGAGCCGAACGAACCGCGCCCGCATCGAGATTAGGCGGAGGCGTCCGCCACGGCCTTGGCGAACGTGTCGAACGGAACCGCACCTGCCGTCGGCTTGTCGTTGAACACGAAGGTCGGCGTGCTGTTGACGTTGAACGTCTTCTCGCCCTTCGCCTGCTCGTCGAGCACGAACTGCTTCAGCTTGTCGTCGCGCACCGTCGAGTCGAACGTCGCCCGCGTCATGCCGGCCAGCAACGACAGTTTGGCCAGCTCCTCGACCGGGTTACCGCCGCGGATGAACGCCCAGCGGTCCTGCGTCGACAGCAGCGCCGAGATGAACGGCTCGTAACGCTCCGGCGGCAGCGCGCGCGAGATCATCGCCGCATACAGCGCCAGCTGATCGAGCGGGTAGTCGCGCCAGATGTAGCGAATCTTGCCGGTGTCGATCAGCTCCGCCTTCACGCGCGGGAACGTCTCCTTCTGGAACGCGGCGCAGTGCGTGCAGGTGAGGCTGAAATATTCCTGCACCGTCACCTTGGCGTCGGCGTTGCCGAGCGCGCGGTCGGCGAAGCGCGGGTCCGCATCCTCGGCGCGCGCGGGGCGCACGAAGATGCTAGTGGCCGGGATCGCCAGCAGACTGGCGGCGAGCAGGGAGCGGCGGGTCGACATCATAGCGGCCTCGAGAGGGGACGTTTCGGCCCGTTATGCCTCCGATTGCCGAGTCTCCGTCAAGTGTAGTCGGCGTCACCTCGTCTTCCGCTTCACCGGCGCCGTCGCCTGCGCGATCGCGCCACCCAGCGCGGACAGCGCGTCCCGCAGCGCGCCGGCCGCCATGTCCGGGATCTCGACGGGCGCGGGCGGCGGTGCCTTGGCCCGCGCCGCGACTTTCGCCAGCGCGGGGGCGGCCGCCTGCACGAAGCGGAGCTGCTCGACCATGACCCGGCCATAATGCGCGTTGATCCGCTCGGTCAGCTGCGCCGACAGATGCTGAAGCTCCATCGCCACCGGGCCGGAGCAGGCCAGCGTCAGCGACCCCCGCGCCAGCTGCCGCGGCGCGCTGACGGCCGCCAGCGCCGGGCCGACGATGCTGGGCCAATCCGCCATCAGCTGCGCCGCCCCCGCCGACCGCGAACGGAACGCCGGCCGCGTGACGGCGGGCAGCAGCGCGCCGATCGAGCGGGGGCCGCCATAGAACCGGCGCCCGTCATCCGCTTCTTTCTTGCCCGCCCCTTCATCGCTCGCCATACCGGCCCCGTGCTCCCAACTCCACCGGCTGCCGACCTCCTGCGATGGTACGACCGGCATCGCCGCTCTATGCCATGGCGCGCCGCCCCGGGCGAGGTGCCGGATCCCTACCGTGTCTGGCTCTCCGAGATCATGCTGCAGCAGACGACGGTGGCGACGGTCGGGCCGTATTTCGCCAAGTTCCTGGCGCGCTTCCCCACCGTCGGCGCCCTGGCCGCGGCTGACGAGGACAGCGTGCTGCAGGCCTGGGCCGGGCTCGGCTACTACGCTCGCGCGCGCAACCTGCACCGCTGCGCCCAGCTCGTCGCCGCCTCGGGCGGCTTCCCAGCCGACCTGATCGGCCTCCGCGCGCTTCCCGGCATCGGCGACTACACCGCCGCCGCCATCGCCAGCATCGCCTTCGGCCTCCCCATCGTGCCCGTCGACGGCAACGTCGAGCGCGTCGCCTCCCGCATCTTCGCCATCGACCGCCCGCTTCCGGCCGCCCGCGCCGCCATCGCCGCCGCTGCCCGCACCCTCGGCCACGACCCGGCCGCCATCGCCCGCCCCGCCGACTTCACCCAGGCCCTCTTCGACCTCGGCGCCACCCTCTGCACCCCGCGTACCCCGGCCTGCGCCCTCTGCCCCTGGCGCCCCCATTGCGCCGCCCAGGCTGCCGGCATCCAGGCCACACTCCCGGTCAAAACGCCCAAGGCCACCCGGCCCATCCGCTACGGCGCCCATTTCTGGCTCGAGTCTGCCGCCGGCGACGTGCTCCTCCGCCGCCGCCCCTCGACCGGCCTGCTCGGCGGCATGCTCGAGCTTCCGGGCACGGTCTGGCGACCCGAACCCTGGCCCCGGCCTGACGCCCTCACCGAGGCGCCCCAACCCGCTGACTGGCTTTTCGCCGGCACGGCCAGGCACGTCTTCACACATTTCGAACTGCTCGCCGACGTCTACCGCGCCCGCGTCGATGCGATTCGCGCCCCAGGACTGCACCGATCCGTTGATTTATTGGGCGGAGAAGCCCTGCCGACCGTCATGCGCCGCTGTATCGAAATTGCGCAAAAACCCGCGGGCTGATTCACCTGACGTTAATATCTTTCCTGCATATTCCAGTCAGCCCAACAAAACGGGGGCTTGATCTGATGATTAAGCAAGAAGGCAACTCAACATGTCACTCAACTCTGTAAACACGAACATTTCGGCCCAAGTCGCGCTTCAGTCTCTGAACCTGACGAACACGCAGCTTCAGTCGACCCAGAAGCGTATCAGCACCGGCCTTCGCGTTGCCGATGCAACCGACGATGGTGCAGCCTTCGCAGTTGCTCAGCGAGTTCGGGCCGATGTCGGTGCGCTCTCGACCGTCAATCAGCAGCTTGGCAATGCCAAAGGTCTTGTCGGAACGGCGATCACGGGCCTCACTACGGTATCCAACTCTTTAATCAATGCCAAGTCGCTGCTGGTAAAAATCAGTGACCAGTCAATCTCTTCGGACCAGCGTGACCAGTACGTAACTTCCTATAAGGCGCTCGTGCAGCAAGTCGCGAGCACGGTCGATAACTCGACTTACAATGGCAATTCGCTACTTGGGAAGACGAATGTCGCCCCGCCCGCGGCGACCGCCCCTGCCACTCCGTACGATGTGAATGTCGTATCGAACGAAAACGGTGCACAGACCACCATCAAAGGCGAGGACAATAGCTCTCTGGCCAATACCCTCGCGGGTTTGATTGGTGGCACGGTAACGACCGCGGGTGGCGTGACCACGTTCGACTTCTCTGCGGCGACTGGATCAACAAACAGCGCGACTGCCGCGACTAAGGCGGCAACCGCGCTGGGTCCGCAAACCACTGGCGCAAACCCGCCAGCCACGATCGGCAGCTTGCAGACGGGAGTTGCTACACAGCTGAACCAGGCGAGTGCTGACAGCAACTCGCTGGATGCAACGATCACGTTCAACTCGAACAAGATCGACAGCCTCAACGCAGGTCTCGGTGCACTCATCGATGCCGACTTGAGCAAGGAGTCGGCCAATCTTCAGGCTCTGCAGATCCGACAGCAGCTGGGCACGCAGTCCTTGTCGTTGGCCAACCAGGCGCCGCAAGCGCTTCTCAGCCTCTTCAAGTAATGAAGACCCCGGCGGCGAAAGTCCGCCGCCGGGACCTTTTTTGAACCTCGGATGAAAGCTAGAGGCTGACAGTATGTCGAACCTCGTTCTGGAACTGCGGCAAGGGGAGACGATGATCATCAACGGCGCTCCCATCCGTTTCCGCACCAAAGCCCGCATCGAACTCACCGCGCATGCCCGCTTCCTGTTCGGCAAGCAGATCATGACGCCCGAAGCCGCCGATAGCCCGGCCCGCCGCCTCTACTTCGCCCTCCAGACCGCCTATATCGGCACCGTCGACGAGCGGGTCCAAGGTCTCGAGACAGCCCGCGCGCTCACCGCTGCCTTCAAGGAAGCGACGACCTCGGCTCTGGCCCGCGAGATCCTCGACCGCGCCCTCGCCGCCGCCGAAGCCGACGAGTGTTACACCGCCCTAAAGCTCGCCCGCCGCATCATCCGTCACGAAGACGCCCTGCTCGGCCGTTCGGTCGTTCCAGTGGAGGAAGCCAATCAATGCATGGCCTGAATGCCACTCGCGCTTACCAAGCTCGCTCGGCAGATCGCAATCTGCGGGACCAGGAAGCCGATATCTTCCGGCGCGCGACGGCGGCTCTGCGGCACGCGCAAACCGCCGACGACATCGACCGTGTCCGCGCGCTCGCCGACAACGGCCAGCTTTGGACGACGGTCGTGCTCCTGGTCAAGGATCCGAGCAACCCACTCCCGGAATCGCTTCGCGGCTCGATCGCCTCGGTCGGCATGGCCGTACAACGCGAGATGGACAACAAGCATCCCGACCTGGCTTTCCTAATCGGCATCAACGAGCAGATGACGGCCGGGCTGATGGGCATCTAAAGGATCGCCCGCCCCGACAAGTGAACGTCCAGCATTCCCTGCTCGCAGGGGACGCCGAACTCGCTGCTTAGGATGCGGCTTGTTCCACCCGCCGGTTCAGTGCCAACCTGTCGGCACTCATGAGATGTTCGACACGCCGGCTGGCATCGGCCCATACTGTGCGCCGATGCTCGGCATGATGAACCCCGAGGCGCGAAAGGCCTCCTCGCCAGCCTGCGGCGCCGATACTGCGGGCGCACTTCTGACGGTTGATCTCGCCGCCATCCAGTCGAACTATGTCCTGCTGCAGTCGAGAGTTAGCCCCGCCACGTGCGGTGCCGTTGTCAAGGCGGACGCCTACGGCCTCGGCGCCAACGAGGTCGCGCCCGTGCTATTTGCGGCCGGCTGTCGGCACTTCTTCGTCGCCCATCTCGACGAAGGCCTCGCACTGCGACGCTCGTTGAGCCCAGCGGCAGCGATTTACGTCATGCACGGCGTCTTCCCGGGTGGTGAGGCCGCCTGTGCCGCGCACGATCTCGTCCCCGTCAGCAACAGCCGGGCGCAATTGGCGCGCTGGTCTGCGCAGGCCCGATCGACCGGCCGCCGGCTGCCCGCCATCGTTCAGGTCGATACCGGTATGGCCCGGTTCGGCTTCGCCGATGCCGACGTGGATCACCTCGGCGAGGACCTTGGCCATCTCGATCTCCGCTTCGTCATGAGCCACCTCGCCTGTGCCGATACGCCCGACCACCCGGCCAACACCGAGCAACGGACCCGTTTCGAGGCGCTTCGAACCCGCCTGCCCAATGCGCCCGCGACACTGGCCGCCTCGTCGGGAAGTTTTCTGGACGGGTCCTTCCATTTCGACCTCGTCCGACCCGGCGCTGCCCTCTACGGCGTCGCGCCCACCGCCGACGCGCCCAACCCGCTCCGCCCCGTCATCCGTCTAGACGCGAAGATCGTCCAACTGCGGGACGTCCCGGCCGGCACGCCGATCGGCTACGGCCACTCCGTCCGCACCGCCGGGCCCGCCCGCCTCGCCACCATCGCGGTCGGCTATGCCGACGGCTACCTTCGCAGCGGCAGCAACCAGGGATTTGCCTGGTCCGGCGATATCGCGCTTCCCATCATGGGCCGTATCTCCATGGACAGCATCGTGCTCGACGCTTCGGCCTTGCCCGACGGCGCAGTGCACGAGGGCTCGTTCGTGGAACTCATCGGCCCGCACCGCGGCGTCGATGCCGTCGCGGCCGATGCGGGTACCATCGGATATGAGGTGCTCACCAGCCTCGGACGGCGCTATCATCGTCGCTATCTCTCGGAGGCTGCCTCGGTTTGAAAGTTCTCGTCCTCGGTGCCGGCGTGGTCGGCATCACTTCGGCCTTCTATCTCGCCCAAGCCGGCCACGAGGTCGAAGTCATCGACCGCCAGGACGGCGCCGGGCTAGAGACGTCGTTCGCCAATGCCGGCCAGGTCTCGCCGGGCTACTCGTCGCCCTGGGCAGCACCCGGCGTGCCGTTCAAAGCGCTGAAATGGTTGATGATGCGCCATCGCCCCTTCGTCATCTGGCCGCGCGCCGATGCCAGGCTCGGCTGGTGGCTGGCCCAGATGCTGGCGAACTGCACCGAGCCGGCCTATCGCCTCAACAAGGCCCGCATGGTCCGCCTGGCGGAATACAGCCGCGACGTGCTGCGCGACCTGCGCGCCGACACCGGCATCGAATACGACCACCGCGAACGCGGCACGCTGCAGCTGTTCCGCACCCAGAAGCAGATCGATCACATCCAAGACGACACCACCGTGCTTGACCAGTTCGCGGTGCCCTATCAAGTGCTCGATGCCGCTGGCTGCATCGCCGCCGAGCCCGCGCTCGCCCGCGTCGAACGTAAATTCGTTGGCGGCCTACGCCTCCCCGGCGATGAGACCGGCGACGCGCATCTGTTCACCCAACGGCTGGCCAAGCTCGCCGAAGCCAAGGGCGTCCGCTTCCGCTACGGCGTCCGCATCCAGCGGCTCCGCACCGACCAAGACAGCGTCACCGGCGTCGAAACCGACCAGGGCGTCATCACCGCGGACCGCTACGTCGTGGCGCTCGGCTCATACTCGCCGGCGCTGCTCTGGCCCCTCGGCATCAAGCTGCCGGTCTACCCGGTCAAGGGCTACTCGCTGACCCTGCCGATCACCGACGAGGCCTCCGCCCCGGTCTCGACCGTCATGGACGAAACTTTCAAGATCGGCATCACCCGCCTCGGCGACCGCATCCGCGTCGGCGGCACCGCCGAGTTGGTCGGCTTCAGCCGACGCCTCCGAGCGCCGCGCCGCCGCACGCTGGAACACTCGGTGCATGACCTGTTCCCCGACGGTGGCGATCTCTCGCAGGCCAAGTTCTGGACCGGTTTGCGCCCCATGACCCCCGACGGCACGCCGATCGTCGGCGCCACCTCGGTCCCCAACCTGTTCACCAACACCGGCCACGGCACGCTGGGCTGGACGATGTCCTGTGGCTCCGGCCGTGTCCTGGCGGACCTCGTCTCCGGCCGCACGCCAGACATCGATGCGTCGGATCTCGCAGTGGCGCGCTATGCCAAATTCGACCCGGAGCGCCCCGTGGCGTAGCAGGCCGATGCTGGGGACAGGATTTGAACCTGCGTGTGGTTACCCAACCGGATTACAAATCCGGTGCAATCGACCGCTCTGCCACCCCAGCCTAGGCGTGCCTGACCTTCCTCTAATATAAACAGGCCGGTTCGTCACTTCCCGGTTGGACCGCCCGGCATCATCCGGGCGAACACGCCGTCTTCCCGCGCCAACCCATGCCAGCACGCTGCCGCCACGTGCAGCCCGATGATCGCCAGCAGTGCCCAAGCCAGCCATCCATGGATCGCGCCCCACCACTCGGCGCTGCGCTCGTTCGCGGGCGCGATCAGCGGCAGGGAGGTAAGAAACATCAGGCTCGGCCGGGCCTTGAACCCCGAGGCGGAGATCCAGCCCAGCACCGGTATCGCGATCAGCAGCCCGTAGAACGCCCAGTGCGTGAGCCGAGACAGGACTTGCAGCGGCACCGCAAGGTCGGCCGGCGCCGGTGGCGGCCGATGCGTCAGCCGCCATGCGAACCGGACCAGCATCAACAACAAGATTGTCGGTCCGATCGCGAGGTGCCAATCGTTCAGCCCGTCTTCAGTCACGCCCGCGAAACTCTGCGGTGTTACCAGCTTGGTGAAGAACTGCGCCGCCACCAGCGCGACAATTACCCAATGCAGCGTCTTGGCGACCGGATCATAAGTCGTCCGCGCCATCAGAACCGCTCCACCCAAGGGCGCACCGCGATCTCGTCCGTCCAGCACGAGCGGGGCTGGCGCACCAAGTCCAGCATGGTCTGCGCGATCGCCTCCGGGTCCAACATGCTGTCCGGCTTGTCGGTCGGTTCCGGCCGTGCCGCCGACCGGATGCCGCCATCGACCACGACATGGATCACGTGCACCCCTTGCGGGTGCAGCTCGCGCGCCATGCTCTGCGCCAGCCCACGCAGCGCGAACTTGCCCATCGCGAACGGCGCCGACTGCATGTAGCCCTTCACGCTCGCCGACGCGCCCGTCAGCAGGATCGTGCCCCGCCCTGCCGTCACCATCGCCTGCGCCGCAGCGTGCGCGACCAGGAACCCGGCAAACGCCGACACCTCGAGGGTTCGCCGCACCTCGGCCGGGTCCAACCCGACGAACGGACCCCGCGTGCGATAGCTGGCGTTGAACAATACGATCTCCGGGTCCGGCACGGCGGCGAACAGCGCCGTCACCGCCGCCGGGTCGGTCGCATCGCACGCATGCACGCCGGCACCGATCTCGCTCGCCAGCCCGGCCAGTTTCTCAGTCTTCCGCGCTGCCAGCGCGACATGGTAACCGGCCCCGGCCAGCGCCCGGGCGAAGCTCGTCGAGAGCCCCGGCCCGGCGCCGACGATCAACACCGTCACGACTGGTCTACCTGGGCGAACCGCAGCGACACCGCCCCGCATCGAGCGAACCGCGCCTGCACCTCGGCCCCGGGCGCCACGTAATCCTTCCCGGTCCACGACCCGGTCGTCACCACCTGCCCGGCCCGCAGCCCGCCCGCCCAGCGCGCGCCTTCATTGGCCAACCACGCGACCAGCCGCAGCATCTCGCCCCCGGGATTGCCGGCCCCGGTCTTGATCTCGGCCCCGTCGACCAATATCCGCACCGTCTCGGCCGTGAGATCGATGCCGTCCCACCCCTCGATCGCCGGCCCGAGCACCAGGCTGTGGTTCGACAGGCTATCGGCCAGCGCGGACATCGCGCCGGCCGCCGCCGCATCGACGAACCGGCTTTCCAGCACCTCGATCGCCGGATGCGCCGAGGCGATGGCGGCGCGCACCTCCTCAGTGCCATAGGGCGTCTCGCGCGGCGGCAGGTCACGCCCGAGCCGGACCGCGATCTCCGCCTCGACGCCGCGGTCGCTGCCAGCCACGGTCAGCGGCCCCGTCGAGACCGTGCCGGCCGGCAGCGGCGCGCAGGTAAAATGGGTGGCCGACGGGTTAGGAGAGCCGACCTTCCAGCCGTCGATCGCGCCCATCGCCGCGCTGACCGCCCGCTGGATGTCGTATGCGTCGGCCTCCGACGCCGGCCGAACCTCATCGGGCAACCCATCGAGCCGGGGCGAGGCACCGCGGCGCGCGGTCAGGAGCAGTGTGGCAGCGTCGGCGGAGCGTGTCATGGCGGTGCGGATCGTCCTTGCGTAGCCCGGCGGGCGCGGGTGCTTGACCGCAGCATCGCGCCCGTTGCTGTTAGAGGCAAATACGTCGAGGTCTTCTGAGTTGGATATCCTCCGCACCTGGCGCGATCTGCCCGAGGCGTTCCGCGGCGCCACCGTCGCGCTGGGCAATTTTGACGGCATCCATCGCGGTCACATCCACCTTCTCCGCGCCGCCCACGCCGCCCGACCCGGCGCCAAGCTCGCCGTCCTCACCTTCGAGCCGCACCCGCGCGAGCTGTTCCGCCCCGAGGACCCGCCATTCCGCCTCACCCTCGCCGCCGAGCGGGCGGACCTGCTGGCCGCGGCGGGCGTTCAGCTCCTCTACGAGATCCCGTTCGACCGCGAGTTCTCCTGGCTCTCCGCCGACGCCTTCGTCAGCGACGTGCTGCATGAGGGCATCGGCGCGGCGCATCTGGCCTGCGGCGCGGATTTCGCCTTCGGGCATCGCCGCGGCGGCGATGTCGGCTTCCTCGCCGCCCGCGCCGAAGCGCTCGGCATGGGCCTGTCCGTGGTGCCGCAGCTGACCGATGCGCAGGGCCCGATCAGCTCGACCCGCATCCGCCGCCTGTTGCAGGACGGATATCCTGAGCGGGCCGCGGCCGATCTCGGCCGGGCCTGGGCCGTCCGCGGCGTCGTCGCCCATGGTGACAAGCGCGGCCGCACCATCGGCTTTCCGACCGCGAACGTCCCGCTCGGCTGCCATCTCGAGCCGACCCGCGGCGTCTATGCCGTGACCGCCCGGCTGGCGAACGGCGACGTGGTCAAAGGGGTCGCCAATATCGGCCGCCGGCCGACTGTGGACGAAGGGCTGCAGAGCCGGGTCGAGGCCAACCTGTTCGCCTGGGAAGGCGACCTCTACGGCCAGGAGATCGCCGTAGCGTTGCACGCCTTCTTGCGCGCCGAGCAGAAGTTTGGCTCGTTCGATGAATTGCGCGCACAAATTGCGCTGGACGCGGCGCAAGCACGCGCGGTCCTGTCAGGCAGCTCTGTCCTGTGACATAGTGGTGCAAAGCCCGGGAGATCAGCGTGCATCACATCGTCGTCGCTGGAGGCGGGGCCGCCGGGCTGGAACTGGTGACCAAGCTGGGCAACAAATTCGCCCGCAACGGCCGCGCGCAGGTCACGCTGGTCGAGCGCAACCGCGCCCATATCTGGAAGCCGCTGCTGCACTCGCTCGCCGCCGGGAGCCTGAACCGGTCGGAGCACGAGCTGAACTACCTGGCGCAGGCGCACTGGCACAAATTCACTTACCGGTTCGGCGAGGTGGTCGGACTCGATCGCGAGAACAAGCGGCTGTTGCTCGGCCCGACCGTGGACGACGAGGGTCGGCAGATCACCTCGGCGGTTTCGCTGCCTTACGACACGCTGGTGATGTCGATCGGCAGCATCACCAATGACTTCGGCACCGTCGGGGCGGCCCAATTCGCCGTCCCGCTGGAGACCGCCGAGCAGGCGAACCGGTTCAACCGCCGCCTCATCAACGCCTGCCTACGCGCTAACGCGCAGGATGCGCCGATCCGGCCGGGTCAGCTGCACGTCGCGATCATCGGCGCCGGCGCGACGGGCACGGAACTCGCCGCCGAGCTGCACCGGACCGTGCGCGCCATCGTGGCCTACGGGCTCGACAAGATCGCCCCGGAGCGCGACATCCGCATCATCCTGATCGAGGCGGCCCCGCGCATTCTGCCGGCCTTGCCCGAGCGCATCTCCAACGCCACGATGAAGCTGCTCGGCGATCTGGATGTGCTGGTACGGACGGGCGCCAAGGTGGCGGAGGTCCGCGCCGACGGTGTCGTGCTCGAGGGCGGCGAGGTGATCGCGGCCGAGCTGGTGGTGTGGGCGGCCGGGGTGAAGGCGCCCGAAGTGCTGAAGGATCTCGACGGATTGGAGACGACCAAGGTCAACCAGCTGGTCGTCCAGCCCACGCTGCAGACGACGCGGGACGACGACGTGTTCGCGATCGGGGATTGCGCCTCGTGCGTCGATCCGCGCACCGGCAAGCCGATCCCGCCGCGCGCCCAGGCGGCGCACCAGATGGCGTCGCACATGGTCGCCCAGATCACCGCGCGCTTGACTGGCAAGCCGTTGACGCCGTTCGTGTATCGCGATTTCGGCTCGCTGGTGTCGCTGGGCCGATACAGCACGGTCGGCAGCCTGATGGGCTTCAACGTCGGGCGGTCGATGTTCGTCGAGGGCATGTTCGCCCGGATCATGTATCGCTCGCTCTACAAGATGCACCAGGCAGCGCTGCACGGCACCGGCAACGTCGCGCTGCGCACGCTGGCCGGCATTTTCAGCAACAAACCTGTGACGCGGGTGAAGCTGCACTGAACGCCACCTCCGCTTGACCCCGCGGGCGCCGCATCCGCATATGCGCGCCATGGTCCGCTCCGGCTCTGCGCGAATTACCGCCTCGGCTTCGTAAAACGAGGCCGACCCGAGCTGCGCGCCACAGCCGTCCAGGATTGAGCCCGAATGACCGTTTCCGCACCCGCCGACTACAAATCGACCGTCTTCCTCCCGACCACCACCTTCCCCATGCGCGGCGATCTACCCACCCGCGAGCCCGCCTGGCTCGACCGCTGGGCCAAGATCGACCTGTGGCAGCGCACCACCGCCGCGATGGAGGGCCGCCCCCCCTTCGTGCTGCATGACGGGCCCATCTACTCCAATGGCAACCTCCATATCGGCCACGCGTTGAACCGCATCCTCAAGGATGTCATCATGCGTGCCCACCGCCTTGCCGGCGAGGACGTGCCGTACATCCCCGGCTGGGACACGCATGGCCTGCCGATCGAGTGGAAGGTCGAGGAGGAATACCGCAAGACCGGCCGCGATAAGGACGCCGTCCCCGTGCTCGACTTCCGCGACGAGTGCCGCCGCTACAGCCAGCACTGGCTCGACGTGCAGACGGCCGAGTTCAAGCGCCTCGGCGTCGAAGGCGACTGGACCCGGCGCTACGCCACCTTCGATTTCACCTCCGAAGCCGCCATCGCCGCCGAGATCGGCAAGTTCCTGCTCAACGGCGCACTCTATCGCGGCCTGCGCCCCGTCATGTGGAGCCCGGTTGAGAAGACCGCGCTGGCCGAAGCCGAGATCGAATACCACGACCGCACCAGCGACACGGTCTTTGTCCGCTTCCCGCTAATCAGCACGCCCGACCCTCGTCTTGAGGGCGCTTCGGCGGTGATCTGGACCACGACGACCTGGACCCTGCCGGGCAACCGCGCCATCGCCTACGGCCCGGAGATCGACTACGCCCTGGTCCGCATCGACAGCGTCGCCGACGGCTCCCTTGCTCAGCCGGGCGAGCGCATCCTTGTCGCCCTGGGCCTGCTGCCCGACCTCGTCAAGGCCGCTGGCATCGCCACCCATCACGTCGAACACGTCTTCGCCGGCGCCCAACTCGAGGGCGCCGTCGCCCGCCATCCGCTCCGCGGCCAGGGCTACGACCACGACGTTCGCCTGCTGCCGGCCGACTACGTCACCACCGATCAGGGTACCGGCCTCGTCCACACCGCCCCGTCGCATGGCGTCGAGGACTTCGTGCTGGGCCGCGAGTTCGGCCTCGACGTGCCGGAAACCGTCCAGGGCGACGGCACCTATTCCGCCTGGGTCCCGCTCTTCGCCGGCACCCACGTCTTTAAGGCGTCCAAGCCGGTTGCCGACGCGGTCGAGGCCGCCGGCGGCCTGCTCGCGCGCGGCACCCTGAACCACTCCTACCCGCATAGCTGGCGCAGCAAGGCCCCGGTCATCTACCGCGCCACCCCGCAATGGTTCATCGCGCTCGACGGCGAAGGCCAGATCCGCACCAAGGCGCTCGCCGCCATCGACCAGACCCGCTTCATCCCCGAAGCCGGCCGCACCCGCCTCGCCTCCATGGTCGCCGGCCGCCCCGATTGGTGCATCAGCCGCCAGCGCGCCTGGGGCGTGCCGATCCCCGTCTTCGTGGAACGCCGCTCCGGCGAGCCATTGCGCGACCCGGCCGTCCTCGACCGCATTGTCGAGGCCTTCAAGGTCGAGGGTGCCGACGCCTGGTACAACAGCCCGGCGACCCGCTTCCTCGGTGAGGGCCGCGACGCCGCCGACTACGAGCAGGTCATGGACATCGTCGACGTCTGGTTCGAGAGCGGCAGCACTCACGCCTTCGCCATGGAGGCCATCGGCGACGGCTGGCCCGCCGACCTTTATCTCGAAGGTAGCGACCAGCATCGCGGCTGGTTCCAGTCGAGCCTGCTCGAAGCCGTGGGGACCCGCGGTCGCGCGCCGTATAAAGCCGTGCTGACCCATGGCTTCGTGCTGGACGAGAACGACGCAAGATGAGCAAGTCGCTCGGCAACGTGACCGCGCCGCAGGAAGTCACCGAGAAGATGGGCGCCGATATCCTGCGCCTGTGGACGATGAATTCGGACGTCAACGAAGACCTCCGCATCGGCCCGGAGATCCTCAAGCAGCAGGCCGAGCTGTACCGTCGCCTGCGCAACACGCTGCGCTGGCTGCTCGGCGGGCTCGACGGCTTCGACGACTCCGAGCGTCTGCCGGAAGCCGAGCTGCCCGAGTTGGAACGTTGGGTGCTGCACCGCCTCGCCGAGTTCGACGCCCGCCTCCGCACCGCACTCACCTCGCACGACTGGACCGGCGTCTATCCGGAACTGCACGCTTTCTGCTCGGCCGACCTATCCGCCTTCTACTTCGACGTCCGCAAGGACGCGCTTTACTGCGACGCGTCCGACAGCCTGCGCCGTCGGGCCGTGCGGACGGTGCTGGATCACCTGCACCGCTGCCTCACCGCCTGGCTGGCGCCGGTGCTGTGCTTTACCGCCGAGGAAGCCTGGCTCGCCCGCTTCCCGTCCGACGATGGCAGCATCCATCTGCAATCCTTTCCCGCGATCCCGGCCGCCTGGCACGATCCGGCGCTCGGCGAGCGCTGGGCCGCGCTCCGCGCCATGCGCAGTCAGGCGACTGCGGTGCTGGAGCAGGCCCGCGCCGAGAAGTTGATCGGCTCCTCATTGCAGGCCGCGCTCGAGGTGCCGCTCGCCTTCCTCGACGTACTCGACTCCGACACTTGGGCCGAAATCGCCATCGTCTCCGCCGTGCAACCCGGCGGTTCGCTCATCGTGCTCCGTGCGCCTGGCGAGAAATGCGCCCGGTGCTGGCGGGTGCTGCCGGAAGTGGGCCAAGGCCCGAGCCAAGCGCCGGTATGCATGCGATGCGAGGCGGTGGTCGAGACATTGCCGGGTCACAAGGCAGCGGCGGAATGAAGCGCCCCGCCATGCTCGGCTGGGGCCTGCTGGCTGCCGCGATCGTGCTCGCGGCGGACCAGGCCAGTAAATACTGGATCGTCAACGTGCTCGACCTGCCGTCGCTCGGGTCGGTCGAGCTGCTATCGTGGCTCAACCTGACCATGGTGTGGAACCAGGGCGTCACCTTCGGCCTGCTACGGCAGGGCAGCGTCACCGGCACCTATGTGCTCGCCGGCGTCTCGATGCTGGTCGTGTGTTTCCTGCTGGCATGGATGGCGCGGGCCGAGAGGGTGTTGCTCGCCGTCGCCCTCGGCGCGGTCGCCGGCGGTGCCATCGGCAACGTGCTGGACCGGCTTCGCTTCGGCCGCGTGGTGGACTTCATCCATGCCCATGCGTTCGGCTACTCCTGGTATGTCTTCAATGTCGCCGACGCGGCGATCGTCTGCGGTGTCGGCGTGCTGATCCTGGATGGTCTGTTGCCGCAGCGGTCGCGCTTGCAGGCGCCGGGCGTCCCGCAGTAATAACCGGCGCATGAGGAAACTATTTCGTGTGGTGGCGCTCGCCGGCGTGCTCGGCTTCAGCGCCTGCACCGGCGACGAACTGACCCGCACCTTTGGCCTGACGCGTGACGCGCCGGACGAGTTCCAGGTGACGACGCGCGCGCCGCTGTCCATGCCGCCGGACTTCTCGCTCCGGCCGCCCCGTCCCGGCGCATCCCGTCCGCAGGAGATCAGCGGCGCGCAACAGGCCGAGGCCGCGCTGGTGCCGGACTCCATCAACGCCCAGGCACCCCGTGCCTCCAGCCGTGGGCAGGAAGCGCTGGTCGCCGCGGCCGGCCGCCCGGCGCCCGCCAACATCCGCGCCGAGGTCAACAGCGAGGCCGCGGTCGATACCCCGAACCGTAGCTTCGCCGACCGCCTGATGTTCTGGCGTCCGACCCCGCCCGCGGGCACCGCCGTCGACCCGACCCGGGAAGCCCAGCGCATCCGCCAGAACGCGGCCCTCGGCCAGCCCACCGATAGTGGTGACACCCCCATCATCCAACGCCGCCGCGCCGGCATCCTCAGCAGCATCTTCTAGCCATGGGCTCGCCACGGCTGCCGACCATCCCGCCGGCAGCATACGATGAGGGCCAGCGCGACGCCGCCGTCGCGTTCCGCGACCTTCGCGGGGTCGACCCGTTCGGTCCGTACGAAGCGTTGATGCACTCGCCGCGGCTGATGATCCTCGCGCAATCCGTGGGCGAGTATCTCCGCTATCACTCGGGCATCGGCACCACGCTGTCGGAGTTGGTGATCCTCGTCGTCGCGCGGCACTGGTCGCAGGATTTCGAGTGGTATGCGCACGCCCCGATCGCCGCCAAGGTCGGTATCGCGCCCGAGATCATCGCCGCGATCCGCGACGGTCGCCGCCCCGATGCGATGAGCGACGACGAAGCGCTCGTCTACGACTTCACCATCGAACTGCAGCAGTTCAAGCGGGTCTCCGACCCGACCTGGGCCCGTGCCGAACAACGCTTCGGCAAGCCGGCCGTCGTCGATCTCGTCGGCATCAGTGGCTATTACGGCTTCCTCGCCATGCAGATGAACGCTTGCCGCTACGCACCGCCCGGCGACGACCGCCTGCCGCGCTTTCCGGATTAGCGCCGCTGCACGTCAGCCCGGCCGTTTGCCGCCGCCGAGCAGTCCTGTAGAGTGCCGGGCTGCATGGGTTCCGCTACCCTCCCTCCCGGCGTCGTGCCGCAATTTCCGGTGCAATTGAGCCCGCCCAGTCTCGACTCCTGGATGGTGGGCAACATCGGCGTGCCCGGCGTGACTCGGCGCCGCAGCCCGCATCCGGGGCCAGACGTGGTCATCCTCGGTTTGCTGCACGGCAACGAGATCGCCGGCGCCATCGTGCTCGACGAATTGCTGCGCGACCGCTTCGAGCCCGCTTGCGGCACGCTGACCATCATCCTGGCCAACCTCGCTGCCTACGCCCGCTTCGACCCGGAGCAGCCCACCGCGTCACGCTTCATCGACGAGGACCTCAACCGCGTCTGGGACCCGGCGGTGCTCGACGGCCCCCGCCGCAGCTGCGAGCTCGACCGCGCCCGCGCCATCCGCCCGCTGATCGACCGCGCCGACCTGCTGCTCGACCTGCACTCCATGCTCTGGCCCAGCGACCCACTGTTGCTCTGCGGCCCCGGCTTGACCGGCCGCGCCCTGGCCGTGTCGCTCGGCGTGCCCGACCTCGTCGTCGCCGATCACGGCCATGCTACCGGCCCGCGCCTGATCGACTATCCGCGCTTTATCGGCAGCGGCCCGGCCGCCGCCTGTCTGGTCGAGGCCGGGCAGCACTGGCACGGCGATACCGTCAGCGTGATGCGGAGTTGCGTCGCTTCCATGCTCGGCCGGGCTGGCATGGCGCCCGCCCCGGCGCCCAGGCCGACGCCGCGCTGCGCCGAGGTCACCCTCGTGGTCACCGCGGCGACCAGCGGGTTCACTTTCTTGCAATCCTACCGCGGCGGCGACGTGATCCCGGCGCGCAACACCCTCGTCGCCCTGGACGGCGAGACCGAGATCCGTACCCCGCATGACGACACGCTGCTGATCATGCCGAGCCTCCGCGCCAGCCGCGGCCACACCGCCGTCCGCATGGCGCGCTTCATCGAGCCCCCACATGCCCCAAAAACATGCCCCTGAGTGATCCGGTCCCCCGCCGCAAGCTACACACGCGCGCGATCGAGTTATGCGGCTACGAGCGCGCCGACGGCCTGTTCGAGGTCGAGGCCACGCTGACCGACACCAAGACATATGTATTCAGCAACAGCGACCGCGGCGAGATCACGCCCGGCGTGCCGCTGCACGGTATGCTGTCGCGCATGACCTACGACAGCGCGATGTTGATCCACCGCTTCGAATCCGTCACCGAGTTCGGCCCCTACTTCGCTTGCCCGGCGGCCGCGCATAATTTCGCCGACCTCGCTGGCCTGACCATCGGTCGCGGCTTCATCCGCGCTGCCAACGAGCGCATCGGCGGCATAAAGGGCTGCACCCATCTGCGCGAGCTGCTCGGCCAGATGGGCACCGTGGCGCTTCAGACCGTGGTCCGGATGCGGATGAAGGCGGCCACGACCACCGTGACCCGGCCCGCCCAACTCGACACCTGCATGGCCTATGCCGACGGCGGCGAGATCGCCCGCCGCACCTGGCCCGAATACTACGCCCTACAGGAAAAAACCCCGCCGTAGGGTGGGCTTCAGCCCACCATCCCTACGGCAGTAGTTCGACTTCCCTTACGACTCCCCCGGCGCCCGCAGCGTCAGTGACAGCGCATGCAGCCCGGCGGAGAACTCATCGCCGAGCGCCTCATTGGTCAGCCGATGCCGCGCCACCCGATTGAGCCCGGTAAACCGGTCAGACACTACCAGCACGCTGTAATGCGTCTCCCCCTCGGCCCGTGCGCCGGCATGGCCCGCGTGCTTGGCGCTGTCATCCACCACCTGCAAGATGGTGGGCGCGAGATGAGCGCGGAGCGAGGTCTCGATTCTGGCAGCGCGATTCGACATGCACGTCATCTACCGGCGGGTCTTGCCGGGCGCTACCCCGAACGCACATAGTTGGACGATGACCCGTCGCCCTTCCTCGCGTCCCCGGGCCTACGCGCCCGATCCGGACGCGCCGGGCCGCGCCTGCGACTCCCCCGGCTGCCCCGAGCCCGGCGCCTATCGCGCGCCGAAGTCGCGCGACACGCTGAGCGACTACCATTGGTTCTGCCTCGAGCACGTCCGCGCCTACAATGCGAGCTGGGATTTCTACAAAGGCATGACGCCCGGCCAGATCGAGCAGCAGACCCGCTACGACACGTCGTGGCAGCGCCCCACCTGGCCCTTGGGAACCAACGGCAAGCGCAACTTCGATGAGACCGATTTGCGTGACCCGCTGGATCTGCTGCAGACCGGCAAGATCAAGCGCGCGCAAAAGACGCAGGCGGCGCGACTGCCGGCCGAGATGCGCGAGCCGATCCAGGCGCTGGGACTTGAATGGCCGTTCTCGATGGACGTGCTGAAAGCGCGCTACAAGGAATTAGCCAAGCGGCATCACCCCGATGCGAATGGCGGCGACCGCGCGGCGGAGGAACGTCTCAAGACGATCAACCTCGCATATGCGGCTGTTCGTCATTATTTGACGACGGAACCGAGGATGGCGGCCGCCGGCTGACCTTCCGTCGCGACAACGAGGGGGCTACTCTGGGCGCCTTGCGGTCGGCTCCTCCTCCGAATGGTATGGGACACTTGTCTATATGAACAATATCGCAGCCCTGGCTGACGCGCGGTCTACCCCGACATCGGCGATCAACGCCCCCGATACTACCGTGTCGGCGCGCGAGGCGTTCGGGATCGACTCCGACATGCAGGTCCCGGCCTTTTCGACCGCGACAGAGCACGTGCCGGAGGCCGACCCGGCCTATAAGTTTGACCGTGAGACCACGCTGGCGATCCTTGCCGGCTTCGCGTTCAACCGCCGGGTCATGATCCAGGGCTATCACGGCACCGGAAAGTCGACCCATATCGAGCAGGTCGCCTCGCGCCTCAATTGGCCGTGCATCCGCGTCAACCTCGACAGCCACATCAGCCGTATCGACCTCATCGGCAAGGACGCCATCGTCCTCAAGGATGGCAAGCAGATCACCGAGTTCCGCGAGGGTATCCTGCCGTGGGCGCTGCAGCACCCGTGCGCCCTGGTGTTCGACGAGTACGACGCCGGTCGACCGGACGTGATGTTCGTGATCCAGCGCGTGCTCGAAGTCGAAGGCCGCCTGACGCTGCTCGACCAGAACAAGGTCATCCGCCCGCATCCGAGCTTCCGCCTGTTCGCGACCGCCAACACGGTCGGCCTCGGCGACACGACGGGCCTGTATCATGGCACGCAACAGATCAACCAAGGCCAGATGGACCGTTGGAACATCGTCGCCACACTGAACTACCTGCCGCACGCGCAGGAAACGGCGATCGTGATGGCCAAGTCCGGCTACTCGGCCGACGACAAGGCCAAGAAGAAGCAGGTTGAGAGCATGGTCGCTCTGGCCGACCTTACCCGCGCCGGCTTCATCAACGGTGACATCTCGACCGTGATGTCACCGCGTACGGTGATGACATGGGCCGAGAACGCCCGCATTTTCAACGACATCGGCTTCGCCTTCCGGCTGACCTTCCTCAACAAGTGCGACGAGGCCGAGCGCAGCACGGTGGCTGAATACTACCAGCGCTGCTTCAACGAGGAACTGCCGACCGGGCTGCTGGGAACACGCAAAGGCATCTGATGTCTGGATCGAACAACAAGGACAACGCGCGCACCGAGGACTTCAAGCGGGCTACCGCCGGCACGCTGAGGGCGATCGCCAAGACGCCCGAAGTGCAGGTCGCCTTCCAGCCGGGCCCGTCGGGGTTGGTTGGCAAACGGGCGCGGCTGCCGCTGCCAACCCGCGCGTTGCCGGCCAACGAAATGGCCAAGCTGCGCGGCGCTGCCGATAGCGTCGCGCTCCGGCTACGGCATCACGACGACGTTGTGCATGCCGCCCGTAGCCCGGCCCGCCGCGAGGCCAAGGACGTCTACGACGCGCTGGAACAAGCGCGCTGCGAGGTCGTCGGCGCCCGCCACATGTCTGGCGTCTCGGAAAATCTGCGCGCGCGGCTGCAGGAGGAGTGCGAGGCCGAGGGCTTCGACCGCATGACGCGGAAGGACCAGTTGCCGCTGCCGGCGGCGCTGGGTTTGCTGGCGCGCGAGATGATGTCGGGCCAGGACTCGCCCGAAGCGGCCAAACGCATCTTGGAAAGCTGGCGCGACACGCTGGGCCCCGCGGCCGAGCAGGCGCTCTCGGAGATGGCGACGCATCAGCTCGATCAAACTCAGTTCACCCGCTCCGCCCGTAAGTTGCTCGCCGCTCTCGACCTTGCCGAAGCCGAGATCGAGAGCGAGCCGGAACCGAACGAGGACGAACAGGAGCAGGGTGGCGAAGAGAGCGGCACCCAGGACAACCAGGAACAACAACAGGGCGACCAGGAGAGCGACGCGGAATCCATGCTCGGCGCGCAGCCAGAGGAGATGGAGTCCGACACCGCCGAAGAGGAAGGCCAGGACGAGGCGGACGACGACGCGGCCACGGCCGAAGGCGAGGACCGGCCGGGTGGCCCGCAACAGCGCCGCGAAAAACCGGTCGCCGACGACAACCAGGGCTATCGCGCCTACTCGAAAGCGGCCGACGAGGAGATCGAGGCCGAGGATCTGTGCGATGCCGACGAGCTGAGCCGCCTACGCCAACAGCTCGACCAGCAGCTCCAGCACCTCCAGGGCGTGGTCAGCAAGCTCGCCAATCGGCTGCAGCGTCGGCTGATGGCGCAGCAGACACGGGCGTGGGAGTTCGATCTCGAGGAAGGCATGCTCGACGCCGGCCGCCTGGCCCGAGTCATCGTCAATCCGATGGTTTCGCTTTCATACAAGCGCGAGCGCGAGACCGATTTCCGCGACACTGTCGTCACGTTGCTGATCGACAATTCCGGCTCCATGCGCGGCCGCCCGATCACGGTGGCGGCAATGTGTGGCGACATCCTGGCGCGCACGCTCGAGCGTTGCGCCGTGAAGGTCGAAATTCTCGGTTTCACCACGCGCGCCTGGAAAGGCGGACAGAGCCGCGAACGTTGGGTGCAGGACAGCAAGCCACGCAACCCGGGTCGCCTGAACGATTTGCGTCACATCATCTACAAGAACGCTGACGCACCGTGGCGACGCTCCCGCAAGAACCTGGGTCTGATGTTGCGCGAGGGTCTACTCAAGGAGAACATCGACGGTGAGGCGCTGCAATGGGCCTACCGCCGCCTGATGAGCCGCTCGGAGCACCGCCGCATCCTGATGGTGATCAGCGATGGCGCACCGGTTGATGACAGCACGCTCTCGGTCAATCCAGGTAACTACCTGGAGAAGCATCTGCGCCAGGTGATCCACGAGATCGAGAGTCGCGATCAGGTCGAACTGATCGCAATCGGCATCGGCCACGACGTGACCCGCTACTATCGCCGCGCCGTGACGATCGTGGACGCCGAGGAGTTGGGTGGCACCGTTATGAAGAAGCTCGCAGAGCTGTTCGACGAGGATGCCGGTATGGCGTGGGCCCGCGCCTCGGCGGAACGGGCCCCTGCGCTGGGGTGACTACCGCAGCATGGCCGCGATCTGGTCCGACGTTTCGGCCAGAGCGCGGCTCATAGCGGCGACATAGTCCGCCGTCGCCCCACCCGACGGCGTGATCGCGACGCGGATCTGCCGCGTCATCGGTGTGCTCCGGGCGGTGCTGCGGGTCACCGCGACCTGTGCGACCAACACCACATCACGCCCGGAATCCGCGTCGAAACGCTGTACGTCGATCTCCACCCGCGCACCGGAATCGGCCGAGATCGCGCCGGCCGAGGTGAACACGCTGGTGCCCGATAGGCGGCTGTTCAGATCCTCCGCCAAGACCCGGCCTAGCATGTCGCCGAACGGTTCGCCCCAACGCTCGACGCTGTTCAGCTTGAGCTGATAGGGTGAACTGGAGCGGACGATCTCGGACCGGTCGAGATAACCGGCGATACCGGGCCGTCGCAGTTCGACGAGCGCCGGCCCGCCAGGGATCGGCGTCCCGCGGATCGGCGCGAGCGTGTAGAAACTAGGGTCGGGCGAGCTGCAGGCGTTGAGCGCCAGCAGCCCGAAAGCTACGCCGCAAAGGGGCAGGAACGAACGGCGTTTCATGGGTACGTCTCTCATTGTGCGCCGGCCCGGCCGCGGATCAGCGCCTCCGGGTGGCGGTCCAGGAAGTCGGCGAGCTGTCGGATGGAGCGGGCAGTGTCACCCACCTGCACCATCGCGCGCGCTAGTTCCCGCTGCGTTTCGGAGTCCTTGCCGTAGCTCTTGTCCAGCGACGTCAGCACCGAACTCGCCCGCGTGACGGCCTGTTCGATCGATGCCGTGATGGCCGGCAGCCGCGCAAAGGCCGGGCTGAGACCGGCATTGGCGTGGGTGGCCAAGTCGCCGACGCTCGCCATCGCGGTCGAGGCAGAGCGGAGCGTGCGGTTGAGATTGGCGCCGATCTCGTCGAGCGGCAGTCGGTCGAGTTTGCTGGCGATGTTGCTAGCCGAGTTCATGATGTTGTCGAGTCCGCCGCCCTCGCTGGGCACGACCCACTCGCCGTTGATCTGCTTCAGCTCGGCGGGCGCCGCGTTCTTGTCCAGGTTCAGCGCCAGCAGCATGCTGCCGGTCAGGAAGCTGCCGGTCTGCAATTGTGCCCGCATCCCGCGCGCCACGAGTTTGCGCGCGACCTCGATCGGATCCGCCTTATCGTCGGCCGGCGAACTCAGCGCGATGCGTTCCGGCTGGATTTGGAAGCCGACCTTGACCCGCGTCTGCGCCGTGACCGGGTTGAGATCGAGGGTGACGCTTTGGACAGTGCCGACCTGGATGCCGAAAAAGTCGACCGATGCACCGACGCCCAGCCCACGGGCAGAGCTTTCAAAGTAGCTGACGAAGTCGATCCGGTCTCGGTAGCCGGCTGCCTGCGCATCGTCATAGTTCTTGAACACGGCAAACGTCGTTTCGGCTGGCGCGGGTTTGGCGTTCGGATCCCTCGGCGCGTCGAAAGCGACGCCGCCGTTCAGCACTGCCTGCAGGCTGGCCAGTTCGACATGCAAGCCGGTCGGCCCGATCTGCAGCGACAGGCCGGAGGCGTTCCAAAACTTGGACCCGACACGAACCAACTTGTCGTACGGCGCACGGACGAAGACCGTCAGTGACACCGGGCCGAGTCCGTTGCCGATATCGTAGTCGAGCACCTCGCCGACGCTGATGTCGCGGTAGAACACCGGTGCACCCGAGGCCAGCGAGCCCAGCCGCTCGGTGGTCAGCTTATAGGTCGTGCCGGGCTCGCCGCTGCGCACCGCGGGCGGCGTCTCGAGGCCGGTGAACTCGTATTTCTTGTCGTTGCCGCGCTCGCCCGGGTCCATCTCGATATACGCGCCGGAAACCAGGGTCTCAATTCCGGCCAAGCTGCCTGAACTCAGGCGCGGCCGGACCACCCAAAATCGGGCGTTTTCGGTCAGGAAGGAATCGGCCTCACGCCGCATCCGCACCGTCACGATCACGTTTTCGAGGTCGCTGGATAGCCGCACGGACTCGACCGCGCCCAGTTCCACCGCCTTGAAGCGGACCTTGGTCTGCCCGGCGGTGATGCCGTCGGCGCCATGGAAGGAGATGGTGATCTGCGAGCCCTGTTCGCGCAGCGTGCGCCAGGCAAGGAAACCGGCGATCAGCGCGGCAACGATCGGGATCAGCCAGACCCAGGAGATGCGGCTTTTGCGGACGGCCGCCTCGGGCGCGATGCTCAAGCCGCGGCTCCGGTCAGCCCGGGCGCCGGCGCGGGGACGGGTTCACCTTCGGCGACGTCCCACATGACACGTGGGTCGAAGGTGGCGACGGCAAGCATGGTCAAAATAACGACTCCACAAAAGCAGATGGCGCCCGTCCCGGGGATCACGGACGCGATCGCCCCCATGCGAACGAGCGCGGTGAGGATGGCGATCATGAAGACGTCGATCATCGACCAGCGGCCGATGGCGTCGACCAATCGATACATCGCCGCCCGCCGCTTGAGGCTCTTGCCGGATCGCCGCTGCGTGGCGACCAGCATATAGACGAGCAGCAACAGCTTCACGACCGGGACGGCGATGCTGGCGACGAAGACGATGACGGCGAGCGGCCACATCTGGTTGGCGATGAGCTCTTCGACACCGCCCAGGATGGTCGTCGTCGTCTCCTGATGCAGACGGATGATGGTCATGACCGGCAGGATGTTGGCCGGCACGTAGAGAGCCGTCGCGGCGCCGAGCAATGCCCAGGTGCGCCCGATCGACTCCGGCTTGCGAACCCGCAGATGGCTCTCGCAAGTGGGGCAGTGATCCCCGGGGCGCCCGATGGAGACGTGGCCGCAGGTGTCGCAGCCGATGCGCGTGCCGGGCCGGTCGGGCGGCGGCGGCTGCCGGCGGCCGATGGCGTCCCACAAGGCGTGCTCGTCGAGCCAGGCATCCGCGGCGACCATCACCAGCATCAGCCCGGCCATCGCGTAGAGCCCCGGCCCGATCTGCACGGTCGCGTAGGAGATCAGCCGCGTGTAGGCGACGAACAGGCCGAGCAGGAATACCTCGATCATCGCCCAGGGCGTCAGCCAGGCGCGAACCCGGGCCAAGGCGGCCAGCGACGTCGGCAGCACGCCCGGCATCCGCAGCCCGATCAACACGCCGGCGGTGGTCGCGAGCTTGAGCAGCGGCGCGATGACGGTGAATGTCAGAACGACGATGGACAGCTCGCCCATGCCGAAATCCTCCAGCGCGAACGGCAACACGGGCAGGGTGGTGTTCACCTGACGCCCCAGCAGGCTGATGCCGAGTAGCGGCGCATAGGAGACGATGGAGAATAGCGCCAACCCGGCGATCATCAGCGCGCTCGTAGTCGTAAAGCTGTTGCGTCGACGCGCGCGCAGCACCTTGTCACATCGAATGCACTGCGCCAACGACCCCGGCCGCAATGTAGGAAGGCGCTGGAACAGCCCGCAATCCGGACACTCTCGAAGCGCGCTGAGGAGGGTGTCGGCTTCGTCGTGGAGATCGGCGGCTTGTGCGTCGACGGGTGGCGTTGAGGGCATTCCGGGATAAACGCCTTTGATGTGTTTCCCGTTCCACAGTTGCGGCGGGACCTTCCGGACTGTATATCCCGGTTGGCGGGGTCTAGCGGACTATAATTTTCGCTAGGCCCCGCCGGAAGCCGACGTAGCTCAGTGGTAGAGCAACTGATTCGTAATCAGTAGGTCCTCAGTTCAATCCTGAGCGTCGGCACCATTTATTCTCAGCCCTTGAGACTATCCGGAACCTTGCCGCCGTTCTCGGCCAGCTTCTGCATCACCGCCTTGTGCAGGGCGATGTTCTGCTCGGCCGAGCCATCGTCGCCGGCATGCACGCTGAGCTCTTCGCCAAGCTCCTTGCGGGCGTTCAGGCTCGAATCGAGGTCGAGCAGCTTGAGCAGGTCGACGATCGACGTCTCGTAGTTACCGCCGCCGCCCTTCTTGGAAGCCATCTCGGTCAGCACGGCGCCGACGTCGACCGGGGCCGAGGTCGCGGTGGGCGACGCCGAGGCCGGCGAGGCGGATTGGGTGGGAGCAGCCGGGTCGGCACCGGTCGCGGCCGAGGTCGGCGCGGCGGCGGCGCTGTGGTGGTGGAAAATCTTGTCGGCGATGGCGCTGAATAGGCCCATGTGTCGTCTCCCGTCATCGGTCGCTCGAAGCGAGCGCCCAGTGGTCGTTTAGACCGAGCGCGCCAGATCGCGTGGAGTTGCTTCCGCCGGGCCGGACGCCTACCGCCGCGCGTCGCCCGCATGGGCGGCGAACCAGGCGAACGTGTCCGCCAGCCCGTCGCGCAACGCCCGCCCGGGCACCACGCCGAGCGCCCGCAAGCGCGACACGTCGTAGGCTCGGCGCATCTGCCCGTCCGGCTTGCTCCGGTCCCACACGATCTCGCACCGGTAGCCGGCGATGTCGGCGATCAGCTCGGCCACCGCGCGGATCGACACCGACTGGCCGCTCGCCAGGTTCACCGCTCCCGACCCGGCCGATCCGATCTGCCGCAATGCCAGCGCGGCATCGCCGACATGCAGGAAGTCGCGCGTTGGCGTCCCGCTGCCCCAGACCGTCACGGTCTCGCCCGTGGCCATCGCGCGGTGGAATTTGGAGATCAGCGACGGGATCACGTGCCCGTGCCGCTCGTCGAACCGATCGTGCGGGCCGAACAGGTTCGTGCTGATGCAGTAGGCGAAGTCGAGGCCCCACTGCTCGCGATAAGCCTCCAGCATCGCGAGCATGGCCAGCTTGGCATGCGCGTACCCCGCCTCCGACCGGTGCGGCGGCCCGGCCCAGGCATCGTCCTCCCGCATCGGCAGCATCACGGTGTCGGCGTAAATCGCCGCCGAGCCCATCGCCACCACCTTGCGCACCCCGGCCTTGCGGGCGGCCTCGATGACGTTGGTATTGATGAGCACGTTGTCGAGGAAAGCGTCGCCTTGGTGGCCGGCATTGCCCATGATGCCTCGCACCCGCGACGCCAGGTGATAGACGATCTCCGGCCGGTGCCGCGCGAGCACGCCGTCGGCCGCCGCCGGGTCGCGCAGGTCGGCATCGCCGCGGCCGAGCGCGACCACCTCGTCGCCGGCGGCACGCAAAGCCGCCACCAACGCGGTGCCCACCAGCCCGGTCCCGCCAGTGACCAGCGCCTTCACGGCGCTCTCATGGGTCGCAGAACACCATGTCGATCTCCGGGTTCATGTAGGACACCGCGGTAGACACGTTGCTGACGACGTGCAGCAGCGCGTGGCAACGCGCCATGACATGGGCGTCGCGCACGACCTCCCATGCCATGCGCCAGCTCCACCCGGCGCGGTCGGCGGCGACGAGATGCTGCAGTTGATGGCCATCCCGGTTCTGCTCGGCCGGCGACAGCGCGTCGAAATCGGCGTCCTCGTCGGCGCGGGTGCGGCGGGCGTCGGGGAAGAACACGGCGCGCTCGCCGAAGGCCGCCCTGAACCGGTGCAGCACGCGCTCCTGGTCGGTGGCGACGAACACCGTCCAGCCGGGGCCCGCCGGGTCGCCGCCGCGCTGGCGGACGGCGGCGCGGACCTGCTCGATATAGAGGTCGGTGCCGGCGATCGTGCCGGTCGGCTGCTCGACCGTGTGGCTCGGGTGCCGGACATGCGCGGCGATCAGGATCGGGGCAGTCAGGTGGGCGGCGGCGAAGGCGTCGATCTCGGCCTGGTGCGCCGGGCGCAACCTGACGTGCTGCGCAAAAATGCGATGATACTGCCGGCGGAAAGCGGCGAAGTCAGGACTGCGGTAGAGCGTGTAGGCGCGGACATAGGTCATGGTCGGCTCGCGCGCCTCGTTGTGCCGGTCAGCGGGCAGCTCGGCGTGGCGATACAGGTAGCGGGGGTCGTTCATCTCCTGCTCGGTCGCGCCGAACAGCGGCTCGAACAGCTTGCTCCATAGATTGCCGTCACCGGGCTGGCCGTAGCAGAAGCTGCGGACGGGGGCCTCGAGCCGGCCGACGAAGCGCTCGACGTCCCAATCCGGCAACACGGCATGGCAGCGGTCCTCGCGCTGCTGCCAGACGAGATGACTCATATAAGTGTTGAAGACGGAGAAGAACCCGCCGTCATGCGCCGCACAGACCTGGCGGCGGGTCCCGCCGACCGCGTCGGCGCGGCGGCCGAGCCGCGCTTCGGTCAACCGCGTGAGCGCCGGATCGGTCGCGACGCCGCGGAAGGCGGCGAAGCTTGGGTCGACCAGCGCCGCCAGCCGCGCAACCACATGCGACGGCGGTAGACTCGGCGTGTCCAGGTCCACCGGCGCCGGCACGTGCAGCACCGGCCGCGTCACGCCGCTGCGCCGCACGAGGTCGACGAGGTCCGCGCTCGGAACCAGCACGGCATCGACGCGGGCGTTGAGCCAAGCGACCTTATCCGCCGGCGACAGGTCGCCCTCGGACGACACCCACGCGTATCGTAGATGACCCGGCGGTTCGACCGGGCTCCCCGGCCCGTCGCAATGCACGCTGACGAGGATCGCTGCCGGATCGCAGGCCGGTAACACCCGGCCGCTCGGCAGCATCACACGATCCGGCGCGGCATCGGTGGAGAGGAAGGCGACCGGAAAACTGCGCGCCAGGGCCTCCGCTATCGCCCCGGCGAGCGCGCCGGCCTCGCTGGCGAAGTCGGTCCGCCCCACGACACAGATCCGGGCGTCGCCGCTACCGCACGACAGCATCAGCGACGCAGCACCGCTCGCATCACCCGTCGCGCCGGCCCGGTCATCCGCCAGGCCGTGCTGGACGTCACCCGCTCCAGCATCGCGCCGGTATCGCGCGCCTCGATGCGGGCCCGGTCGCGCTCGCCGATCACGCGGTCGAGCTCGGTGGCGAGCGCGTCGCATCGGGCGAGCGCGGCATCGCGTTCGGCGCGGATCGCCTCGAACGCCGCCGCGGACTCCGAGGCAGCCTGCAGCCGCGCCGTCTCGAGCGCCTGCAACCGGATGCCGTCGATCGCATCGCTGAGATGCTGCCGTTCGATCGCGGTTCGCGCGGCGAAACGTTGTGCCTCGAACGCCGCCTGCCGCCACGCCTCGCGCTCGGCCGCAACCGTCGCTACATCACCATCGGGCTCGGGTGTTTCGGCCATGGCGTTTTCTATGCCACACATCCTGCCCTCGGGCACTCGAGGTCCTCGGGAAACTGTCATGACCATGTCGCGCCTGGGCACCTGGGCGAGTTCGATCGCCCGCTTCCTTCTGCTGCTCGCCGCCGCCGGCCTCGTGGTGCTCAGCTTGCTGCCGTTGTCCGACTCGGATGCATGGTGGGTGCGCTACCCGACCTATCCGGCGCTCCAGCTCGGCATCGCCATGGTGGCGGTCGCGCTGCTGCTGATGTTCTGGCGCGGGCGACTTGGCTGGATCGCCGTCGTCGGGCTGCTCGGCGGCATTGCCGTGCAGGCGGACCGGCTCGCGCCCTATCTGGCGCCGGCGGTGTTCAGCCGCCCGTCGCCGACCGTGCCCGGCGGCAGTTGCGCGTCGCAGGACCGGGTCCGCGTGCTGGAGGTCAACGTCCAGCGCACCAACCGGCACAACCACGAATTGCTCGACATGGTGCGCGACCTGAACCCCGACATCGTCTGGTTCCAAGAGGTCGATGGCTGGTGGGCGAACGAGTTGTCGCCGCTGCAGGCAACCCTGCCCTACCAGGTCGCCAACGTGCAGGAGAACTATTTCGGCGTGCTGCTGTATTCCCGCCTGAAGCTGAGCGGGTCGAGCGTCCAGCAGCTCACCGATTCCAACGATCCGTCGGTGTTCACCACCGCGACACTCGCCTCCGGGCGCCAGCTCCGCCTCTACGCGATCCATCCGCGCCCGCCGCAGGTCGGGCAGAGCACCGCCGAGCGTGACGCGCAATTGGCTGCGACGGCGCTGGCCGCGCATGACGACACGCTGCCGCATGTCGTGCTCGGCGATCTCAACACCGTGCCATGGGCGGCGGAGATGAAGCGGCTGACGTCGATCGGCCGGGTCGAGGATCCGCGGATCGGCCGGGGCCTGTTCATCACCTGGCGGGCCGAGTCCATGGTCGCGCGATGGCCGCTGGATCAGATCCTGCCGAGCCCGGGCATCCTGTTGAGCGGCATGCGGGTCATGCCGGCGTTCGGGTCCGACCACATGCCGCTGCTCGCCGATCTCTGCGTGACCGGCACGGCGGGCCTTGCGAGACCGCTCGATCCCGCCATCCGCGCCGCGGCCGAGGCCGTCGTCGCGCACGGCCAGAACAAAGCGGAACAATGATGATCGGCCGCCACTTTCTGGCCGCCTTGTGCGACTATGCTGAGGTAAGGCCTCGAATTGGGATGATACCTCCGATGAAGAAGATGATTTTAGCCGCTCTCGGCGCGCTGGCGCTTTGCGCCAGCGGGCTACCGGCGGAAGCCGCGCCGGCGATCGATGCGCCGCTGCAAACGGCCCTGTATCAGGCGGACGGCAGCGCGGCGACCGTGCAGACCGTGCAGTATCGCCCATACGGCTACCGCGTCCCGCGTCGCTTTTACAGGCCGCACCGCCGCTTCTACCGTCCGCCAGTGCGCGGCTACTATGGCCGCCCGCGCCCGTTCCGCGGTCCCATCTACCGCCGCTACTGAGGCCTGCGCTACCAAGTATTGACGGCATGGCGGGTTCTTTCGACAACCCCGCCATGCCGACTGCCTCCATCCTTTGTGAGCCGCTCGCCGGACTTCAGGCGCAGGCTCTCGGTCTTGCCGCCGCCGCCGACCTCTCGCCGTCCCTGGTCCCGCTGCATCCGCGGGCACCATGGCGCTTTGTCACCGCGCGGCTATGGCCGGCGCCCCTACGCGCCGTCGGCCTCGCCGGCAACGATGCCGAAGTCCTGATCAGCGCCGGCGGCACCGCCGGCGTCGTGGCTCTCGCCTTACGTACACCGGGCCGCCGCATCGTCCAGATCCAGCATCCGCGGCAGCAGCCGGCCCGGTTCGACGTGGTCGTCGTCAATCGCCATGACGGGCTGACCGGCGACAACGTCGTCGTCACCCGAACCGCTCTGCACCCGGTCACGCCGGAGCGCCTGGCCGAGGCCGCCGAAATCTGGCGGCCTCGCTTGGCGCACCTGCCGCGCCCGCTGGTTGCCGTGCTGGTCGGCGGCAGCAACGGTCGCTTCCGGCTCGACGGCGCGGTGGCCACCGCGCTCGGCGCCCAACTCGCCGCCATGATGCGCACCGATCGTATCGGCCTTGCGCTCACGCCCTCGCGGCGCACCGCCCCCGAGGCCCGCGCCGCGCTCGCCGCCGCGGTCGAGCCGCTCGGCGGTTGGGTGTGGGACATGACCGGCGACAACCCGTATTTCGGCCTGCTCGCCCTGGCCGACGCCATCATCGTGACCGAGGACAGCGTCTCGATGGTGTCCGAAGCCGCGGCCACGACCGCGCCCGTGCTGCTGGCACGGCTGCCCGGCAACTCGCGGCGGATCCGGCTGTTCAACCAGTATCTGCAGGAGGATGGGCGCGTCCGCCCGTTCACCGGTCGGCTCGATCTGTGGCCGGTCACCCCCATGAACGACACGCTGGCAGCGGGCCAAGACGTCCGCCGCCGCTTGGGTTATTAGACGGCCATGCTCGACATCCAGACCTTCGACGCCCGTGCGGGCGGCAACGTCATCTACAAGGCGCTCGCCCATCCGCTGGCCGCCGAAGCCGCGATCGCCTTTGCCGCCACGCTCGAGGGCCCGCTCGCCGTCTACGACCACGACGGCGTCGCCTCCGCGCTCTGGTCGATGCACCCGGCCCTGCCAGCGCCGTGCGAATTGTTCGTGCACGACGTCGCACAGATCGGCCAGCTCCGCGCCGGCATCGCCGCCACACCGTTGACCGAGCTGCCGAACTCGGCCTGCCGCACCCTACTCATCGCGGCGTTCGACGCCGGACGTATCCAGGCGCGCATCGGCTTCATGGTGCCCGCCGGAATGAGGGTCGTCTCGCTCGACGCGCTGAAGCTACCCGTTGACATGCTGACCCAGCCGGCGCGCTACCTCGAGAAGACCAACTTCGCCACCAACTACGCCTTCTTCCGTGACACCGGCAAACCCGGTGGCGCCGGGCTGCACACGCGGCTGGTGACCGCCAATTATTGGGCGGGCTACGGCGCCAAGGATGTCCGCCTCTGGCTGCGCCTGTTCGATGCGCAGGGCCACGTGATCGCCCAGTGGGAGGAGAGCACGCCTCCCGGCGTCGGCGGCATCGCCATCGACAGCGCTGACATCCGCGCCCGCTTCGGCCTGCCGGAGTTCACCGGCCAGCTGTTCATCCACGCCATCGGCGCCGCCGGTCACGACGTGGTCAAATACGCGCTCGACACCTACGGCACCGGCGACGAGGCCAGCCTATCCGTCACCCACGACGCCAATGCCTGGCCCAGCGACCGTTACGCCGGCATGCCCGCCCCCCGACCCGGCGAGCGCGTCACCTTCTGGTTGCAGAACAGCCACGCCGCCCCCATCCCATCCGGCACCATCGCGCTCGACCGCATGGGCGCCGAGCGGCCGGTCGCGATCGACCGGGAGCTGCCGGGATATGCCAGCACGCCGATCGACGTCGCCTCCCTCCTGCCCGGGATCGAGTGGCCGGCCCAGATCGAGGTCCGCGCCGGCCGCCATCTCGTGCGCCCCCGCTACGAAGTGACCGGCAGCGGCCGCACCCGCATCGCGCATCTCAACGTCGAGCGGGCCGACCTCAAGCCGAACCCCGAAATCAAGTCGCTGCACAACCTCATGGGCCGCGGCTACCTGCTGCCGTTCCCGGTGCTGCCGCCGGAGCGCTTCCGCAGCATCGTGCTGCCGACGCCTATGGCCGAGACGCAGGCCGACCTGCCGCTGCGCCTGGACGTGTTCGCCCGCGACGGCCGCAAGCTCAGCGAGCGCTTCCTCGGCGACCTGCCGCGCGACCACGCCGTCGCCGTCGACCTCGAGGAACTCGGCGCCGAGGCCGGCCATGCCGAGCTGGTGTATGACTTCCAGGACGGCGGTAACGCCGATGGCTGGATGCACTGCCTGGTCCGCTACGAACACCGCGATACCGGCCATGCCGCCGAGAGCAGCTTCGGCGCCCACATCTACAACACGGCCATGACCTATCGCGATGAGCCGCAGAGCTACTCCGGCCCGCCGCCGGGCCTGTCGACCCGGCTGTTCCTCAAGCTCGGCGACCGCACCCGCCGCAGCTTCGCCGCCCTGATCTACGCCGCCTCCGCCCCATGGCACGCCAATTCCAGCACCACCTTGTTGCTGCACGATGCCGCCGGCGTAGTGATCGCCGAGCGCCCGTTGGAGATCGCATGCTCCGGCAGCGCGCTGGTGTTCCCGCATGAGCACTTCGACGACGCGCTGCTGGAGCGTGCCGGCGCCCGTGGCTACGTCATCATCCGCGACGCGACCTGTCGCTTGTTCGGCTACCACGGCCTGATGACCGAGGCCGGCGCATTCTCGCTGGATCACATGTTCGGTTTCTGATCCATCGAACGGGTCATGAACGTGGCGGTACCGTAGGACGCCAGATCGATCCCGAGGTCCACGGCGCTGAAGCCGTGGCGTTGCCAGAAGGTCAGCGACCGACCTACGGCAAGGAGCGACAGCGTCCGGAACGCGCCGCGCTCGGCCCGGTCGATGATCAGGCCGACGGCCTCGCTGCCCGCCCCGCCCGCTCGGGCGTGCGGCAGCAGGGCCAGATCGTGCAGGTAGAACGTGTCGGCTGCTTCGGGAAGTTTCCCCAGCATCGTGTTGAGCGATGGCGGCCGTCCGAACGTCCAAGGGTGGGACAGCACGTAACCTTGGATGCCAGCAGCTCCATCCCGCACGAAGCATCCGGCGGGAAAGAGGCTCATCCGCTCCCGAAACACGGCGGCATCCTCGGGGTGAGCGGGATGCACCGCCGCGGCAACCCGTTCGACGTTACTCAGGTCGGGAAGCGTCATCGGCCGCCAGGCGCCCGTCATCGCGAGACGTGCCTCGATGGTGGCGATCAGCGCGCGGCGAGCCGGTTCTGGTAGATCCGCAACTGCACCAGCGCCGCGTCCAGCAGCGGCGTGGTCTGGCCGAAGCCCTGCGCCCGCTTGACCATGTCGCCCAGGATCTGCTCGGCCTCCACCGGCAACCCGGCGGTCAGGTCGCGATACATCGATGTCGCGAACGGCGAGCTCCTGGCCGTCAGCGTCGTCCGCACCCGCTCGTCGGTCGCGGCGTTGGGCGGATAGCCGGCCGCCGTCGCCACCGCCATCACCTCGTCGACCATGCGATGCGCCACCGCCGTTCCGCCCGGGACTGCCTCGATGTCGCCCGCCGTGCCGCGCAGCAAGCAGGTCAGCGCCCCGCCCGAGGCCAGCAGCATCCATTTGTTCCACATCTCCTGCATCACGTTCGTCGCGATGCGCGCCTTGAAGCCGGCGCCCTGCATCGCCGCGTCGATCGCCGTCACCCGCGGCGACATGGCGCCGTCGCGCTCGCCGTAGACGATCTCCTGGAACGGCGCGAGCTGCACGATGCCACCCTCCGGCGTGAGCGTCGTCGCCACCAGGCAGACGCCGCCCAGCACCGGCCGCTCGCCGAAGCGCGCCGTCAATGCGTCCAGGTGCCGCATGCCGTTCAGGAACGGCACCAGCATCGTGTCGGGTCCGGTCACGGCGGCGATGTCGTCGAGCGCCGGATCGAGGGCGTAGGCCTTGAGCGCCACTAGGACGAGGTCGAACGGGGCGGTCGGCACGCCGGTCTCCAGCAGGCGCGGCTGGATGGTCAGGTCGCCATGCGGGCTGGTGACGACGAGCCCGGTCCGACGCAATTGCGCCGCCCGTGCCGGCCGGACCAGGAAGGTTACGTCACGGCCCGCCTCGGCCAGGCGTGCGCCAAAGTAGCCGCCGGTCGCGCCGGCACCGACGATCAATATCCGCATGGCCCGTCTCCATCCTGTCGATTGTCGATACGCCGCCGCCGCCTCGCTTGCCAGATCGGAGCCGGCCTCATACCACTGACGACATGGTCGATCTGCCGAAAACGAGCGCGAATTATGCGCCGCTCTCGCCTCTCACGTTCATCCGCCGCACCGCCGACGTGTTCCCCGATCGCGTCGCGATCCTGCACGGCGAGCTGCGTCAGAGTTGGGCCGAGACCTACCGCCGTTGCCGCCGCCTCGCCTCGGCGTTGTCGGCGCATGTGTCACCTGGACAGACCGTCGCCGCAATGCTGCCCAACACGCCGGCGATGGTCGAAGCGCATTTCGGTGTGCCGATGGCGTCGGCCGTGCTGAACGCGTTGAACGTCCGGCTCGATGCGGAGACCATCGCCTACATCCTCGAGCACGGCGAGGCCCGCGTCGTGCTCGTCGACCGCGAGTTCGCCGCGACCATGCGCCGCGCGCTCGAGCTGTTACCGCCGACCGGCCGCCCGTTGGTGATCGACGTCGAGGACGCGCTCGCTCCGCCCGGCGAGCCCGCCGGCAGCATGAGTTACGAGGACTTCCTGGCCGGCGGCGACCCGGACTTCACCTGGTCCATGCCCGGCGACGAATGGGACACCATCGCGCTCAACTACACGTCGGGCACCACCGGCAAGCCCAAGGGCGTGCTGTATCACCATCGCGGCGCCTACATGAACGCGGTCGGCAACGTGATGACCTGGGCGATGCCGCACCATCCGGTCTATCTGTGGACGTTGCCGATGTTCCACTGCAACGGCTGGTGCTTCCCGTGGACGGTGGCGGCGATGGCGGGCACCAACGTGTGTTTGCGCCGGGTCGAGGCGGCGGCGATCCTCGACGCGATGGACAAGCATGGCGTGACGCATCTGTGCGGCGCGCCGATCGTCATGGGCGCCATCTTGAATCATCCCGGGGTGCAGAAGCGCCCGGCCCCGATCCGCATGATGACAGCCGGCGCGCCGCCGCCAGCCGCCGTCCTGGAAGGCATGGAGCGGCTCGGCTTCGACGTGACGCATGTCTACGGGCTGACCGAGGTTTATGGCCCCGCGACCGTCTGTGCCTGGAATGACGAGTGGAACGCGCTCGACGACGATGCGCGCGCGGTGTTCAAAGCGCGGCAAGGTGTCGCCTATGCCGTGCAGGAAAGCGTGATCGTCGCCGACCCGGTCACGCTGGTCCCCGTGCCGCGCGACGGGGCGACGATGGGCGAGATCCTGATGCGCGGGAACATCACCATGAAGGGCTACCTGAAGAATCAGCCCGCCACGGACGAAGCCTTCGCCGGCGGCTGGTTCCATACCGGCGACCTCGCCGTCTGGCACACCAACGGTTACGTCGAGATCCGCGACCGCTCGAAGGACATCATCATTAGCGGCGGCGAGAACATCTCCACCATCGAGATCGAGGACGTGCTGTATCGTCATCCCGCGATCCTCGAAGCCGCCGTGGTGGCCCGGCCCGACCCGAAATGGGGCGAGACGCCGTGCGCCTTCGTGACGCTGCGCCCCGGCGCCGAGGCCACGCCCGCGGAGATCATCGCTTTCTGCCGCGAGCGAATGGCGCACTTCAAGGCCCCACGCACCGTGGTGTTCGGGCCGCTGCCCAAGACCAGCACCGGCAAGATGCAAAAATATGCGCTGCGCGAACGCGCCCGCGACCTGGAGATCTGACATGCCACAGCCCGATCACGTCACCGCGCTCGACGACGCCGACGAAAGCACGCTGCCCGAGGACCTGCAGCCCTACTTCCAGAAATGCCGCGACAAGTTGGGCTTCGTGCCGAACGTCCTGCGCGCTTGGCTGGTGCGCCCAGAGAAGCTGCGCAACTTCATCAAGCTCTATGACGAGCTGATGCTCGGGCCGTCCGGCCTGTCCAAGCTCGAGCGCGAGATGATCGCCGTCGCGGTCTCATCCTGGAACCGGTGCTACTACTGCCTGGTCGCCCACGGCGCTGCCGTGCGCAAGATCTCCGGCGACGCCCAACTCGGCGAGATGCTGGCCTTCAACTACCGCGTCGCCGACCTACCGACCCGGCAGCGCGCGATGCTCGACTTCGCCATCAAATTAACGGAATCACCGCACGAGATCGGCAACCCCGACCGCGATGGCCTCAGCCAGCAGGGCTTCTCCGAAGAGGACATCTTCGACATCTGCGAGGTGACGGGGTTCTTCAACTTTACCAACCGCGTCGCCCACGGCCTGGATATGATGCCGAACCCCGAATACCACGCGCTCGGGCGTTAAATGTCCGCGCGCTGATACTGCGGCACCAGCTCGGGCTTCACGCCGAGGGTCTTGGCCGCATGGAGCGGCCAGGCCGGGTCGGCGAGGACGGAGCGGCCGATGAACACGATGTCAGCGCGCTCGTTGGCGACGATCTCGGCCGCCAGTTCCGGCGTGCGGATCAAGCCGACCGCGCCGGTCATCATGCCGCTATCCTTGCGGACGCGCTCGGCGAACGGCACTTGGTAGCCCGGGTGCAGCGACGGGATACGCATGGTCGGCTCGATGCCGCCAGTGGAGCAGTCGATCAGATCCACTTGGCCGCCCTCTTTCAGCCAACGGCATAGCTCGACGGTGTCGTCGATCGTGATGCCGCCCGGCGTCCAATCGGTGCAGGACAGGCGGACGAATAGCGGCAGGTCGGCCGGCCACACGCCGCGAGTGGCCTCGATGACCTCCATCAGCATGCGGGTGCGGCCCTTGAGGTCGCCGCCATAGCCGTCATTGCGGCGGTTGCTGAGCGGCGACAGCATCGAGTGCAGCAGGTAACCATGGGCACCGTGCAGCTCGATGATCTTGAACCCGGCCGCCAGCGCGAGGCGGGCGGTCTCGGCGAACTGATCGACGACGGTGTGGATCTCCGCCTCGCTCATCGCGTGCGGCTCGACCGCATCGTCGTGGAACGGGAGCGCGCTCGGCGCCCACGGCACCCAGCCGCCGTTCTCGGGCCGAAGCGCCTTCCCGCCCTCCCACGGGCGCTGGCTGCTGGCCTTACGGCCGGCATGGGCAACCTGGATGCCGGCGAGCCCACCGCCATACTCAATCAGGGCCACGAGCCGCTTGGCGAAATCGCGCTGCTCGTTCGACCAGAGCCCCAGGCAGCCCGGCGTAATGCGCCCGAGCGCCGAGACATGCGCCGCCTCAGTGAACACGATGCCCGGTCCGCCCATGGCCTTGGCGCCGAGATTCTGGATGTGCCAGTCGGTGCCCAACCCATCCTCGGCGGTGTACTGGCACATCGGCGAGATCGCGATGCGGTTCTTGGCGGTGACGCCGCGAAGGGCGAGAGGCTGGAACAGCAGAGGGATGCGCATGCCCAATGGTGGCCCTTGGACGCCCAGGTGTCGAGTTGTCCCCGAATCAGGTTACGCCGGCATTCGGTGATGAGACGAAATGTTGATCGCGCCGTTTGCAGCAGAGGGACCCATCCCGGCGTTACGTTGCCGCGACGATGACGCTGATCATTCTAGCTTTTAATAAATATTACATCGTCCGGATCGATCGTATCCGCACGTCGCTCGAGAAATACGGAGACGAAAATGCGCGCACTCTGCTGGCACGGCAAAGGTGATATTCGGTGCGATACTGTCCCGGACCCAACGATCGAGGACTCCCGCGACGTCATCATCAAGGTGACGAGCTGCACCATCTGCGGCTCGGACCTGCATTTGATGGACGGACAGATGCCGACGATGGAAAGCGGCGACGTGCTCGGGCACGAGTTTATGGGCGAGGTGGTCGAGGTCGGCTCCCCTAACCACAAGTTCAAAAAGGGCGACCGGATCGTCGTTCCGTTCAACATTAATTGCGGCGAGTGCCGGCAGTGCAAGCTGGGCAACTGGTCCTGCTGCCTCAAGTCCAATCGGAACGGTGAGATGGCGGCCAAGATGTTCGGCTATCCGACCGCCGGGCTGTTCGGCTACTCGCATCTGACCGGCGGCTACTCCGGCGGTCAGGCCGAGTACGTGCGGGTTCCTATGGCCGACGTCGCGCCGATGCTGGCGCCCGAGGGCATGACCGACGACCAACTGCTGTTCCTCACCGACATCCTGCCGACGGGCTGGCAGGGTGCCGAGCACTGCGAGATCAAGGGCGGCGAGACCATCGCCATCTGGGGCGCCGGCCCGGTCGGGCTGTTCGCGATCAAATCGGCCGCGATCATGGGTGCCGAGCGCATCATCGTGATCGAGGACGTGCCGGAGCGCATCGAGCTGGCGCGCAAGGCCGGGGCGACCGACATCATCAAGCTGAGCGACGAGGACGTGCTCGAGCGCATCAAGGAGATTACCCATGGCGAAGGCCCCGATGCGGTGATCGACTGCGTCGGCATGGAGGCCAGCGGCGGCGGACACGGCATCATGGGCGCGGTCGCGGCAGTGCAGGAAAAGCTGACGAGCATGCAGCGGCCCTACGCCCTGGAGCAGATGATCACGGCCGTGCGGTCCTGCGGCATCATCTCGGTGCCAGGGGTCTATGCCGGCCCGGTGCCGATCAACATGGCAACGGTCGTGCAGAAGGGTCTGACCATGAAGACCGGGCAGACGCACGTGAAGCGGTATCTCGAGCCGCTGACCAAGCTGATCCAGGACGGCAAGATCGACCCGGGCTTCCTGATCACCGATCGCAGCACGAACCTGGCCGACGGTCCGGACCTCTACAAGAAGTTCCGGGACAAGAAGGATGGTTGCGTCAAGGTAGTGTTCAACCTGTCGTAAACAGCCGAACGGGATATGGTCGGGAGGATGAATATCCTCTCGATCCAGTCCTGGGTTTCCTACGGTCATGTCGGCAATGCTGCATCGATGTTTCCGCTGCAGCGGCTCGGCGCCGAAGTCTGGGCGGTCAACACCGTCCAATTCAGCAACCACCCCGGCCACGGCGACTGGACCGGCCGGGTGGGTACCGGGGCCGAGGTGACGGCCCTGATCGACGGCATCGAGCGGCGCGGTGCCTTCGCCCGCTGTGACGCGCTGCTGTCCGGCTACCTCGGCGACGCCTCGGTCGCCGCCTCGGTGCTCGACGCCGTCCGCCGGGTCCGCGCAGCCAACCCGGCCATGCTCTACTGCTGTGACCCGGTGATCGGCGATGGCGGCCGGGTCTATGTCCGCGACGGGATCCCGGAGCTAATCGCTATCCAGGCGGTGCCGCTGGCCGACGTGTTAACCCCGAACCAGTTCGAGCTAGAACGGCTGAGCGGAGTCCGCTGCGTCGATGCGGCCTCGGTGCGCAATGCGATCGAGACCGTGCGTGCGCGGATGCGGGCCGACGGGCCGCGCGCGATATTGCTGACCAGCGTGACCACCGCGGAGACACCGGCGGGATCGTTGGACATCGTCTCGGCCGACGATGCCGGGATGCGGTCGGTCCGGATCCCGACGCTGGACGTGGCGGCCAGCGGGGCGGGTGACATGATGGCGGCGCTGTTCCTGTTCCACCTGCTGCGGTCGCGCGATGCCGGTGCGGCGATGGCGGCCGCGGCGGCGGCGGCACAGGCGGTGCTGACGCTGACGGCCGAGCGGGGCGCGCGCGACCTGCTCCTGATCGAGGCACAGGATGCGCTCGTTGCCCCTGGAAAATTGTTTCAGCTTCACGAATTCTGATGTGAGCCTCGCGTCTGCCCTGTTCCTGCCGCGATTATCGCGTTGACTCCACTCGTTCTCGTCATCCGGTGTCTGCATGCGTTTCCTGAACATCTATCGTCGCGTGCTGTCGTCGCTTGGCAGCGATAAGCGTCTCGCCGCGCTGCTGATTGCTGCCAACATCATCGTGGCAGCGCTGCAGTTCCTCGACCCGATCCTGTTCGGCCGGGTCATCGGGCTGTTGTCGCAGTCGGACAGCATGGCGCCGACCCAGGTCTGGGCACAGGCGGCTCAGTTGCTGGGGGTCTGGCTGGCGATCGGCGTTGCAGCGATCGTCGCCAACGTGGCCGTCGCGATCCATTCGGAGCGGATGGCGCATCGCAACCGGCTGTCGATCATGAGCCGCTATTTCAGCCACGTGCTCTCGCTGCCGCTGTCGTTCCATGGCGACATCCATTCGGGCCGGCTGATGAAGGTGATGCTCGGCGGGTCCGACGCGCTGTTCGGCGTGTGGCTGAGCTTCTTCCGTGAGCAGTTCTCGACCTACATCGCGGTCGCCGTGCTGCTGCCGTTGACGTTTTTCATGAATTGGCGGCTGGCGCTGACGCTGCTGGCGCTGGTGATCCTATTCATCGCCATCACGGTCTACGTCGTTCGCAAGACCGAGGGCCGGCAGCGCCAGGTCGAGCAATATCACTCCAACCTGGCCGGCACGGCGCAGGACGCGCTGTCCAACGTGGTCGTCGTGCAGAGCTTCACCCGGCTGGCCGCCGAGAGCCGGATCTTCGGTCAGATCGCCGAAGATCTGATCCGGCATCAATTCCCGGTATTGAACTGGTGGGCCGTGGTCAACGTGCTGACGCGCGGCGCCAGCACCATCGCCGTCATCGCCATCGTGGTAATTGGCACGCTGCTGCACATGCAGGGCCAGGCCAGCGTCGGCGAGATCGTCAGCTTCATGGGCTTTGCAACGCTACTGATCGGCCGCCTCGAATCCGGCGTGCAATTTACCTCGCGGGTGTTCCTGCAGATGCCGGTATTGGAGGACTTCTATAACGTGCTCGACGCGAAGTCGTCGGTGCCGGAAGCGCCGACCGCCCGCGCACTGGAGGCGACCCGGGGCGAGGTCGGCTTCAACAACGTCAGCTTTGCCTATCCGGGCGGGCCGAACATCCTCAGCAACGTGTCGTTTACCGCCACGCCCGGAACGTCCGTGGCGCTGGTCGGGCAGACCGGGGCCGGCAAGTCGACGGCAATGAACTTACTGCAGCGGCTGTGGGATCCGATCGACGGCGGCATCGCCATCGACGGCCAGGATCTGCGCGACGTCAGCATGGAGAGCTTGCGCGCCTCCATCGGCGTGGTGTTCCAGGAGAGCATGCTGTTCAACCGGCCGATCCGGGAAAACCTCCGCATCGGCCGGCCCGAGGCGACCGACGAGGAGATCGAGCGGGCCTGTCGCTTGGCGGACGCGCACGAATTCATCATCCGGCAACCGCGCGGCTACGACACTATCGTGGGCGAGCGCGGGTCCACGTTATCGGGCGGGCAACGCCAGCGTTTGGCGATCGCGCGGGCGTTGCTGAAGAACCCGCCGATCCTAATCCTCGACGAAGCCACCAGCGCGCTGGATGCGGCGACCGAAGCCCGCGTGTCACGCGCGATGTCGACGCTGATGAAGGGCCGCACCACCTTCATCATCGCGCACCGCCTCAGCACGATCCGCGATGCTGACATGATCCTGGTGTTCGACCAGGGCCGTATCGTCGAGCGCGGCAGCTTCCAGGAGCTGGTGTCGCTGGGCGGCCGTTTCGCCGAACTGGTTCAGACCCAGCTCACCCCGAGCGTCGCTCCGGCGGAGTGAACGCCCCGCGGTGGCCGAATAGCAGGTTCCCCCGACGGCATAGCTTGCTACGGTAGACGGATGAGCCGGCGGCGAGTCGCCAGCCGGGCCAAGATGGATCGGGACGAGGATGGATTGGGATAAGCTTCGGGTGTTCCACGCGGTCGCGGAAGCCGGAAGCTTCACCCACGCCGGCGACACGTTGAACTTGAGCCAATCGGCAGTCTCGCGCCAGATTTCGGCGCTCGAGGAGAACCTGCAAGTGCCGCTGTTCCATCGGCACGCGCGCGGCCTGATCCTGACCGAGCAGGGCGAAAGCCTGAACCGCACGGTGCGCGAAGTCTTCGCCAAGCTGGCGATGACCGAGGCGTTGTTGACGGAGAGCAAGGAGAAACCGGCCGGGCGGCTGAAGGTGACCACCACGGTCGGGTTCGGGTCGACCTGGCTGGCGCCGCGGCTGAAGGACTTCCTCGAGAGCTACCCCGAGATCACGATGTCGTTGTTGCTCGACGACAGCGAACTGGACCTCGCGATGCGCGAGGCCGACGTCGCGATCCGCATGCACGCGCCCAAACAGCCCGACCTGGTGCAGCGACATCTATTCCAGATTCAATGGGTTACTGTCGCCTCACCCGAGTACATCGCCAAGTATGGCGTGCCAGAACGGGTCGAGGACATGGACCAGCACAGGTTGATCCTGTTCGGTGACTATCAACCGCCGGTGCCCGACATCAACTGGCTGGCGGAAGCCACAAAGCGGCCGGGTTCACCGCGCCGGGCTTTGCTCGAGGTGAACAGCTTGCAGTCGATGGCGATCGCGATCAAATCTGGTCTCGGCATCGGCGCGCTGCCGAACTGGATGTCCGATGAGATTGGCGGACTGACGCGCGTGCTGCCGGAACTTAAGGCGCCAAAAGTGGACGTCTTCTTTGTCTATCCTGAGGAACTTCGTAACTCAAAACGGGTGGCGGTTTTCCGTGACTACTTACTGTCAAAGTTACAGGAGCTACATTGAGTTTCACATCTGATCGAAGCGGTTCAGGCAACCCGTTCCTCGATGCCGCCATGCTGGCGTTCGAGGCGCAGGAGGTGATCGGCCTGCGGCTGTTCAAGCTGGCGCAGGGCGGCATGGCCGCCAATAACGAGGCATTGCACATGGTGGAGGAGAAGATCTGCGCCGTGGCCAAGGCGACGTCGATGATGGCGTCCGCCGCGATGCAGGGGCGCCCCGATCAGGGTGCTGGCGACGTGGTATCGATGCTGCGCCAAAAGGTGCGGGCGAATCGGGTGCGGCTGACCAAGTAGACGGCGGTCAGACGGAACGCCGCCCCTTGAGGGCGGCCAGCAGCGTTCCGTCGTCCAGCACGTCCAGTGCGCCGCCGAACGGCACCCCCTGCCCCACACGGGTGATCGGCAGTTCCGGGACGACCCGGCGCAATTGATCGGTCAGCCAGTGCGCGGTGGTCGCGCCGTCGACCGTGGCGCTGAGCGCGAGGATGATCTCGGACAAGCTCTCCGCCACGCGCAGCAGCGGAGCGGTATTCAGATCGGCTGGCCCGGTGCCGCCCAAGGCGGACAGCGTGCCGCCCAACACATGATAGCGGCCCCGATGCGCCCCGGTGCGCTCGAGCGCCCAGAGATCACCGACACCTTCCACGACGCAGACCAACGTCTGGTCCCTTACTGGATCGGCGCAGATGCCGCAGGGATCCCGGCTGTCGAGGTTGCCGCAGACGGAACATGATCGCACCGCCCGTGCCGCGGCGGTAATCGCGGCCGCCAGCGGTGCCATCCGGGTCTCCGGCTGCTGCAACATGCGCAGCACCGCCCGGCGCGCACTGCGCGGGCCGAGCCCCGGCAGCTTGGCCAGCAGGCCGATCAGCCGGTCGACCTCGGGACCGCCCATCGACTCAGAAGGGCAGCTTCATGCCGCCCGGAAGTTCGAGGCCGCCGGTGGCGTTCTTCATCTCGTCCGCCATAATCGCCTCAACCTTGCGCTTGGCATCGGCGTGGGCCGCGACGATGAGGTCCTCGAGCATCTCGGCTTCCGCCGGGTCGAGCAGCTTGGGATCGATCTTCATGCGCTTGAGGTCGGACTTGCCGGTCAGGGTGACGCGGACCATGCCGGCGCCGGACTCGCCCTCGACCTCGGCGGCGTCGAGCTTGGCCTGCATCTCGGCCATCTTGGATTGCATCTGACTGGCCTGTTTCATCAGGCCGGCAAGGTTCTTCATAGGTCGTCCTCCATGTCGGGGTAAGGATTAGTGTCGTCGAACACCGTCTCCGTCGCGGATTCCGGCGGCGCCATCAAGCCATAGGCGTCGACCCGGTGATCGGTGACGCGCTCGATGGTGGCGCCGGGAAAGGCGTCGAGGATGGCGCGGACCAACGGGTGCTCCGCGGCGACGCCACGGCGGGCGGTGTCGGCGGCCAGGCCCTGATGGGCCAGCGTCTCCTCGCCCTCGCCTTGCGAGAGCGCGATGGTCCAGCGTGTGCCGGTGGCCTCGAGCAGCAGGCGACCGAGCGAGGCGGCGAGGTCGCGCGGTGCCGTGGGCTGCGGGCGCAGCTCGATGATGCCCGGCGCGAACCGCACGAGATGCACGCTGTGCAGCAAGTGCCCGTGCAGCACCGGCTGGTCGTGGGCGACGAGGGCGACGACGTCGCGGAAGCTGCGGAGCTGCGGCGCGGTGGAGATGGCCGGGGCGGCCTGCAGCACGGCGCCGCCGCCCGCGACCGCGCGCATGCCGCCACCATCTGGCGGCGGCGATGGCGGGCGCGGCGGAGCCGCCGGGTCGGACAGGCGGCGGACGAGGTCGCCCGGCGTCGGCAGGTCGGCCGTGTAGCACAGGCGGATCAGCACCATCTCGGCCGCGGCACGGCGGTCCGACGCGATCTCCACTTCCTGCGTGCCCTTGAGCAGCATCTGCCACAGCCGCCCGAGCACCGGGACGCTCAACCGCTCCGCCAACCCGGCGCCGCGAACGCGCTCCATCTCGGGCAGGTCCGACCCATCGGCCAGGCCGGGGACGGTCTTGAGTCGGGTCAGCGTGTGGGTGAGGTCGAGCAGGTCGCCGAGCATGACGCCGAGGTCGGCGCCGCGTTCATGGGCGCGGTCGGTGATGGCGAGCGCGACTTCGGTCTGACCCGCGATGACGGCCTCGATGAGGTCGAACACGGCGCTGCGGTCGGCCAGGCCCAGCATGTCGGCGGTGTCGGCGCTGGTGACCGGGGCATCACTGCCGGCGCCATGACCGGATTGGGCGATGGCCTGGTCGAGCAGCGACAGGCCGTCTCGGGCGGAGCCATCGGCAGCGCGGGCGATCAGGTCCAGCGCGGCGGGCTCGGCAGTGACGCCTTCCTTGGTGCTGATGCGGGCGAACAGCTCGGTCAGTTCCGCGATGGAGATGCGGCGCAGGTCGAAGCGCTGGCAGCGCGACAGCACCGTGATCGGCACTTTGCGGATCTCGGTGGTTGCGAACACAAACTTCACATGCGGCGGCGGCTCCTCGAGCGTCTTCAGCAGCGCGTTGAACGCGTTGCGCGACAGCATGTGGACTTCGTCGACGATGAAGACCTTGTAGCGCGCCTGCAGCGGCCGATAGCGCGTGGCGTCGATTACCTCGCGCACGTCGTCGACGCCAGTGTTGCTGGCGGCGTCCATCTCGATGACGTCGGGATGCCGGTCGGCCAGGATCGCGGTGCAGTTGGGACAGATGCCGCAGGGGTCGGCGGTGGGACCGCCCTGCCCGTCCGGCCCTATGCAGTTCAGCGCGCGAGCGATGATGCGCGCCGTGGTGGTCTTGCCGACGCCGCGGACGCCGGTGAGCATCCAGGCATGCGCGATGCGGCCCTGCGCGAACGCACGGCGCAGGATGCGGACCATGGCCTCCTGCCCGATCAGGTCGTCGAAGGTGGTCGGGCGATATTTGCGGGCGAGGACTCGGTAAGGGACCGCAGCGACCGGCATCGGAGCGGGGTCGCCGAAGAAGCCGCCACCATCTTGGGGCGGGTCCGGCAGTGTGTCGTCCAATCCGGACATCACAGTGCCGGCGTCTCCTCATCAAAGGGGTGGGAGGCCGGACATCGACCCGAGCGTAAACTCGCTGCGGCTGCTTCCTTCCGGACCTGACCGGGTTGGCAAGGCGCTCGTCCGCCGCCGACCTCCCACGCGCTCCATAGCACAGCCAGGGAGGGGTAAGACAAGGTGGGTGGCACAAGCGGGAGTCGCGTGCGAGAAGCGGGCACCATGCCGATGATCCTCGCGAGCCGTACGAATACTTATGCGGGCAGCCCGCTGGACCGGGCCGGATTGCGGCGCGACGATACCGCCTGGATCGAGGAACGGTTGGCCGATCCGCAGAGCGTGTTCGTCATCGTCTGGCGCTCCAAGACGCTGATCACCGCGGCCGACAGCCCGGCCGGCGTGTTCCTCACCGGCGCCGAGGCGCGGGAGTGCCGGGTCGCTGGCGGGCCGTGGGCCTTCCTCGGCCTGCGGGACGGTCGCGCGGTGTTCGCGGTGGACATCAGCGAGGTCGACGACCCCGCACAGTTGGTGCCGGGCGGCGAGACTCGCTTCGAGGATCTGCGCGCGCTGGCCGGCCGCTTGCCGGCGGATGACGCCGCCGTCTTCGCTCATGCTCGCGCGCTGATGTATTGGCGGGCGCGGCACAAATTCTGTGGCGTCTGTGGCGGCGTGTGCGAGCCGCGCACCGCTGGGCACGCGCTGGTCTGCACCCAATGCGACGCGCAGCATTTCCCGCGCACGGACTCGGCCGTCATCATGCTGGTGCATCGCGACGGCAAGGTGCTGCTGGGGCACTCGCAGCGCTTCCCCAATTCGACCATGTACTCGACACTCGCCGGGTTCCTCGAGCCGGGCGAGAGCCTCGAGGAGGCAGTGGCGCGCGAGGTGCTGGAGGAGGTCGGCGTGACAGTCGGGCGCGTGCAGTACCACAGCAGCCAGCCCTGGCCGTTCCCGTCCAACATCATGCTGGGCTTCTATGCCGAGGGTCTGAGCGAGGAGATCACCTTACAGGAAGACGAACTGCGCGACGCCCGCTGGTTCACCCGCGACGAGCTACGCGACCCGGCCGCGCATGGCTTCCAACTGCCACGACTGGACAGCATCGCTCGCCGCCTGATCGAGGACTGGATGGAGCAGGCATGATGTGGCGCCCCGCTCTGGTTTTGCCCCTGTTGATGGCCGCCTGCAGTAGCTCGCCGAGCATCATCCCGGCCCCACTTTCGCCGCAGGAGCAAGCCTGCGCCGCGCAAGTGGACCAGGATCCGGCCTTCAAGGAAGCGCTCGCGATCTCGGCCGGCCGGCTGGAATGGCAATGGCAGCACGAGCCGGAGATCGAGCAGATCAAGCGGGACGCGGTCACCCGCTGCCTACGCTCCCGCGGACTGATGCCGCGCGGCGGCGTCGAGCGGGCCCGCTAAGGCTTACTTCTCGACGAACGCCTTCTCGACCACGAACGAGCCCGGCTTGTGCGCACTGCCCTCCTCGAAACCGCGGCGCTTCAGCAACGCCACCATGTCGGACAGGAACACCTCGCTGCCGCACATCATCACCCGATCACGCTCCGGCCCCAGCGGCGGCTCGGCCACGTCGTCGGTCAGCTTGTTGCTCTCGAACAGGTCGGTGATGCGGCCCATGTTGCGGAACGGCTCGCGCGTCACCGTCGGGTAGTAGCTCAACTTTTCCCGCACCATCTCGCCCAGGAACTCGTCCTGCTGCAGCCCGTCGACCACTTCCTGCCCATATCCCAGCTCCGCGATCAATCGGCAGCCATGCACCAGCACCACGCGCTCGAATCGCTCATACATGTCGGGGTCGCGGATGATGCTGGCAAACGGTGCCAACCCGGTGCCGGTCCCCAGTAGATACAGTGTCCGCCCGGGTAGCAGGCTGTCCTGTACCAGCGTTCCCACCGGCTTGCGCCCGACCAGGATCGAGTCGCCGACCTTGATGTTCTGCAGCCGCGAGGTCAGCGGCCCGTCCGGCGCCTTGATACTGAAAAACTCCAGCTCCTCCTCATACACGGCGGATGCCATGCTGTAGGCGCGCAGCAGCGGCTTCCCCTCGACCTGCAGGCCGATCATGGTGAATTGCCCCGCGAGAAAACGGAACGACGGATCGCGCGTGGCCGTGAAGCTGAACAGGCGATCGGTCCAGTGTCGGACGGCGGTGACGGTTTCTTGGTTCAGATTGGACATGATCAGGTGCAGATAGAGGCGCTCGGCACGTCTCTCAAGCACTGCATGTGCGAAGGAGACGCGCGCCAGCCGCAGAATGCGGCTAGAACGCCCGTATGGACGACGCGCTCTTCATCGACCCGCCCGTGCTCGAGACCATCGAGCTCGACCTTCCCGGCCACAGCAGCGGCAAGGTGCGCGAGAACTATGACCTGCCGGATGGACGCCGGGTCCTGGTCGCGACCGATCGGCTCAGCGCCTTCGATCGCATCCTGGCCGCGATCCCCTACAAGGGCCAGGTCCTCACCCAGACCGCCCGCTACTGGTTCCAGCACACCGGCGACATCTGCCCGAGCTGGGCCACCGACTACCCCGACCCCAACGTCGTCATCGGCCAACGCCTGACCATCCTGCCGGTCGAGTTCGTCGTCCGCGGCTATCTCGCCGGCACCACCAGCACCTCGATCCTGACGCAGTACCGCGCCGGCGCCCGCTCGATGTATGGCATGACCTTCCCCGACGGACTCCGCGACAACCAAGCGCTGCCCGCCCCGATCGTCACGCCGACCAGCAAGGCCGAGCAGGGTGCGCACGACGAACCGCTGTCCCGCGCCGAGATCGTCGAGCGCGGCCTGATGAGCGCCGCGCAGTATGACGCCGTCTGCGCCTACGCGCTGGCCCTGTTCGCCCGCGGGCAGCAGATGGTGGCCGAGCGCGGCCTGATCCTCGCCGACACCAAATACGAGTTCGGCACCACCGCCGACGGCACCGTCGTGCTCGCCGACGAGATCCACACCCCCGACAGCAGCCGTTTCTGGCGCAGCGACAGCTACGCCGAGCGCTTCGAGCGCGGCGAGGCACCGGAGAGCTTCGACAAGGATTTCGTCCGCGCCTGGGTCGCCGCCCGCTGCGACCCCTACCGCGACGACATCCCCGAGATCCCACAGGAGCTGATCCTGCGCACGTCCCGCCGCTACGCCGAAGCCTACGAGACCATCACCGGCCAGCAGTTCTCACCGACCAAAGAGGACCCGGCCGCACGCATCCGAAAGAACCTGGACGGCTTCCGCAGCTGAACCCGCTCCACCACAGCCGAGCCACACCCCCGTAGGGTGGGCTTCAGCCCACCACCGCTCGCCGGAAACCACCTCACTTCCGCGACAAATTCGTCCCCTGCCACACCCACCGCAGCCCGGCGAATGTCGCATACGTCATGCCCATGGCAGCGAGCATGACAAGGAACTGCGTCAACGCCCGCATGCCGGCCGCGCCGGTGGGCGACAGATCGCCGATCTCCGCCAACCGATAGAGCAGGACTGACGCGGCGAAGTGCGCGGCGAAGAACACCGGCACGCAGACCGCCACCGCAAAACAGGTCGCGACGACGACGATTGGGCGCGGCCGGGTCACGCGGCGGTCCAGCCCCCGTCGGCGGCGTAGGCGGCGCCGTGGACGAAGCTGGCGCGGTCCGAGCATAGCCAGACCACGAGCTCGGCGATCTCCGGTGAGGTGCCGAGCCGGCCGAGCGGTGTCGAATTGACCAGATGGTCGCCGAAGATGCCGCGGCTCGTCGCCGTCATCCTCGTCTCGACGTAGCCGGGGCAGACGGCGTTGATGCGGATGTTCTCCGCGCCGTATTCGAGTGCGGCCGCCTTGGTCAGCCCGATCACCGCATGCTTGGCCGCCACGTAGGCCGATGACACGCGCAACCCCACCAGCCCGGCGATCGACGCGGTGTTGACGATCGACCCGCCACCCGCCGCCTGCATCGCCGGAAGCTGATGCTTCATGCACAGCCAGACGCTTTTCAGGTTGATCTCGATCATCCGATCAAACGCCGGCTCCTCCCACTCCGCCGTCTTCCGCCCCTGCATGCCGAGCTGATACGGCGCGATGCCGGCATTGTTGAAGGCGCAATCCAGTCGACCATAGGCGGACAGCACGGACGCGATCAGCGCCTCGACATCGGCCGCCTGCGTCAGGTCGCCGGCCGTGGCGATGGCCTGCCCACCGGCCTCGTTGATCGCCGCGACCGTCGCCGCGGCCGACTGCGGCTCGATGTCGGCGACGACCACGCGGGCGCCCTCGCGCGCCATGGCCACCGCCGTCGCCCGGCCGATGCCGTTGCCGCCGCCGGTGACGAGGGCGGCCTTGCCGTCGAGAAGAAGGCTCATTTCGCGAGATACTGGTCGAAGAACGCCGCGATCTCGCCGAAGGCGGTGCGGGTCTCGGGTGCTCCAGCGTCGACCAGATATTGCGCGTGCGAGAAGCCCTCGAACACCTGCAGCGTCGCCGGCACGCCCGCGTCGCGCAGTTTTCGATGCGCACGGACGGTATTGCTGAGGAAGAGGTCGCGGGTTCCCGAGGTGAGGATGGTGGGCGGGAAGCCGTGGAAGTCGCCGTAAATCGGTGAGAGCTGCGGATCCTTCATGTCGTGACCGCCGGCGTAGAGCGCGGCGGCGTGACCAAGATAGCCGCTGTAGCTGACCAGCACGTTGTCGAGCCATTCGTTGGTCTTGTAGGTGTCGCCGGTCTCGGTGAGGTCTGACCACGGGGTGCCCGGCGCGATCGCGGCCGGCAGCTTCAAGCCCTCGGTCTTGGCGCGCAGGATCATTGCCAGCGTCATGCCGCCACCGGTCGAGGTGCCGACGATGCCGATGCGCGTCGGGTCCGTCGTCTTCAGTGTCTCTTTATAGACGGTCATCGCATCGTCCATCGCCGCCGGATAGGGCGCGTCGGGCGGCATACGGTAGTCGATCTCGATCACCTTGTAGCCGCCGATCCCCGCCGTCAGGATCGCCTCTGCGGTGCCTGACACACCGGGACCGTAAACATAACCGCCGCCATGCGGGTTGAGGATCAGCTGGTTGCGGTGTCCCTCCGGCATAGATTTCGGTGTCAGCACGTAGCAGTTCACGCCGCCGATCGTCGCCTGCTCCATGCTCACCCCGAGGCTCTCGCGCATCTTGGCCAGCCCCGGCAGCGACGCGTCGGCCAGCTTCCTGACCAGCGCGCGCCAGGCATCGGCGTCGGGCGGATTGGCGCTCCAAGCCGGCACGCGATATGGCGCCGCGACCAGCGCCTGGGCCGCCGGCGACAGATCGGGCTCGGCCGGCACCGGGATGGCGCGGCCCGGCACGGTGCGCGGGCCGGCGGTCGTGTTGGCCGCGCTTTGCAGCGCTTCGAGCGTCGAGAACGCCGCGTTGTCGGCCAGCGCTGGCGCCGAGACGGCGAGCACGGCCGCGGCGATGAGGACGCGCATATGCATTTGGTTTTCCCCCAAGGGTTTTTTCCGCACTATTGGCACGGCTCGTCAGCCGGGATGCAAGCCTTGAAGCAGATTCGTCTCAACGCCTTCGACATGAACTCCGTCGGTCATATTCAGCAGGGACTCTGGCGCCACCCGCGGGACCAGTCGATGCGCTACACCGACCTCGAGCATTGGACGCAGCTGGCGCAACTGCTCGAGCGCGGGTTGTTCGACGGGCTGTTCCTCGCCGACATCCTCGGCGTTTACGACGTCCATGGCCGCAGCCCGGCCGCCGCGATCGAGCACGCCGTGCAGGTGCCGGTCGGCGACCCGCTGCTGCTGGTGCCGGCGATGGCGGCGGTCACGCGCCATCTCGGTTTCGGCGTGACGGTCAACCTGAGCTACGAGGCGCCGTTCGCCTTCGCGCGGCGCATGTCGACGCTGGATCACCTCACCAAAGGGCGCATCGGCTGGAACGTCGTCACCGGCTACCTCGACAGTGCGGCGCGCGCGATGGGCCAGGATGCCCAGCGCGCGCACGACGACCGATACGACGTCGCCGACGATTTCATGCAGGCGGTCTATGCGCTCTGGGAAGGCAGTTGGGCCGACGGCGCCGTCTTGCGCGATCGCGCCAGCGTGCGGTTCGCCGACCCGGCGCTGGTGCGATCCGTCCGGCATGACGGGCCGTTTCACCGGATGGAGGCGGTGCACCTGTGCGAGCCGTCGCCGCAGCGTGTGCCGGTGCTGTATCAGGCGGGGTCGTCGGGGCGGGGCCGGGCGTTCGCCGGGTCGCATGCGGAATGCGTGTTCCTCAACGGTCAGGGTCATGCGGCGGTGCGGGCGCATGTGGACGCGATCCGCGACGCGACGGTCGCGGCCGGGCGGAGACGGTCGGACGTGCTGGCGTTCGTCGGCGCGACGGTGATCGTGGCGGAAACGCCGGCGCTGGCGTCGGCGAAGCTGGCGGATTATCGGCGCTACGCCTCGCCGGAGGCCGCGTTGGTGCATGCATCGGCCTCGATGGGGATCGACCTCGACCGGTTCGGCATGGACGAACCGATCGGCGGTCAGAGCAATGCCATTACCTCGAACCTGCAGGCGATGGCGCAGCAGGGCATGACCAAGCGCAAGCTGCTCGACCGCATGGTGCTCGGTAGCCGCCAGCCGCCGATCGTCGGCGACCCGGCGCAAGTCGCCGATGCGCTGATCGAGTGGGTCGAGCAGGCCGATGTCGACGGCTTCATCCTGTCACGCACCGTGACCCCGGAGTGCTTCGAGGATTTCGTCGAGCTGGTGGTCCCGGAACTGCAGCGGCGGGGAGCCTACAAGGAGAGCTATGCCGCGGGGACACTGCGCGAGAAGCTGTTCGGGGCCGGTCCGCGGCTGCCGCCGAGCCATCCCGCTGCCGCAGCCAGGGTCCAGTGAGGGAGAGCGTCCTGACCATCTTCCTGATCCTCGCGCTGCTGGGAAGCGCGATGGCCGGGCTATGGGTGAGGCATCGGCTCCACGACCGGCATCTCACGGAGCAGTCGATCAGCAGCATCCGGCTGTTGATGGGAATGCTGCTGACCTTTTCGGCGCTGGTGCTCGGCCTGCTGACCTCGAACGCCAAGCAGCGCTTCGACGGGCTGAACGACAACCTCAGCGCGTTCGCGACCGATCTCCTCGAATTGAACCATCGCCTGATCATCTTCGGCCCGGAGGCGGACGATGCGCGCCGCTTGCTGCGGCAATATACCGCTGCGTCGATCGCCGACACGTGGCCGCAGGAGCCGCTGCCCACGGGCGACTACCCGCGCTTCCCCAACACGCCGGCCGCAAAGGGACTGGAGGGCCAGGATCTGGGGGCACTTCTCGACAGGGTCGACCTCGCGATCGATCATCTCGTGCCGGAGGACGAGTTCCACCGCCAAGTCGCCGCCTCGCTGCGCATGCGCATCATCTCCGCCATCGGGCAACGGTGGCGGCTGATCTTCGCGTCACGCTCCACGATCGCATGGCCGTTCCTGTCGATCCTGATGACGTGGTTGTGCATCATCTTCGCAATCTTCGGCATGACGTCGCCACCGAGCCGGGTCGTCTACGTCGTCGCGGCCCTCACGGCGCTGTCGATCGCCTCGCCGCTCTACCTCATCATCGACTATAGCGACACGCTCTCCGGCACTATCGCGCTATCCAGCGAAACCCTTCGCGTTGCGCTGGCCCACATGGACACCGTCGTCCCTTGAACCGGACTTGGGCAATGTCGCAGTTGTGGTGACGATGTGCTTTATAGAGCACGATGGATGAGACGGCTTCCACTGCTCTAAGTCGCGGCCGTGGCCGTGGCCGGGCGCCAGACCCGCAACGTGTGGCGCAGACGCGGGATCTGATCTTGAAATCCGCGCTGACAATCTTTCTCGAACGCGGCTTCGAAGGCGCCCGCATGGTCGACGTCGCGACCCTCGCCGGGCTGGCCAAGGGCACGCTGTATCTGCATTTCGCGGATAAGGAGGCGCTGTTCGAGTTCGTGCTGCAGCAGTTGATCTCCGAACCGCTGGCGCAACTGCGGCGGGATCAGCCGGTGGCCGCTGACAGCATTAGGGTGAGGCTTGAGCGGCTGTTCGTCCCATTGCTGGAGGACTTCGAGGAGTCCGGCCGGGCCAGCGTGCTGCGCCTGATCATTGCCGAGGGAGCACGCTTTCCGGCTCTGGCGGCGATCCATCAGCGTTTGGTGATCGACCCCATGATGGAGGCGATCGACGAGGCGTTGGACAGCGTGCCGAACTCGTGCCGCTTCCAGGTGTTGCGGAGGTTCCCGCAGATGATCGGTGCTCCGGTCATAATGGCGACGGTGTGGAACGAACTATGGAGTCGGGGTAACAAACTCGACACCAGGGCGATGATGTCGGCGTTCTTGGACCTCGTCTTCGGGCCGACTTAGGGCCTCTGGATTCGGTCGACCAATCCTTCCGGCGGCATGCGGAAGCGGATTGGCGCGCCGCGCAAGCTCCGCAACGCCATCAGGTGATCGCGGGTCGCAAACACATATCCGATCGCGAGCCGGACCGGGACCGGCAGCAACGGCACCGGATACGGCGTGCCGGGAAAAGCCGGCGTGGTCCCGGTGTAGTCGTAGAGGAACTCGTGCAACGGGGCCGTGTCGACGCCGAAATTGGTTCGCAGCAGCGAGTCCCATTCCCGCGCCCAGGGGAGCCGCATCGGATTGAGGCGGACCAGCTCGGTCTTTATGAACGGCATCCCGAGCGCGACCAGGTTATGCGCCCAGTCGAGATGCATCATGTTCAGCGTGTGATGCCGGGCCGAGCGGGTGCCGTCGCGGTGCTTGACCAGCGCATCGCAGCGGAAGCTTGCCTCGCGCAGCGCCTCCCCGAGCGCGAGTTCGCCGCGCTCGATGACGGCGTCCTTATGCATCCGCTCAAACGGCTGGGCGAACAACTTCTGGATGGTTCCGTGCCGGAACGCGTCGCCAGTGAATTGAAGGAACCAGGATTGCAGATGCCAGGTGCGTTGCCGGCTCTCGATGAGGCCCCAGACGTCGCTGCCGCCGGCCTCCATGCGGTCGATCACGGCGCCGAGCGGGTGAAACGGCCCGAACACGCTGTCGTTGGCGAGCAGGACGCGCTCGGCACCGTCGGCGCATCCCTGACGGATCAGGTACTGCCACGCGCCAAAGTCGAGCCCGGCGTTCTGGCGATGGAACATCGTTGCGCCGGTCGCCTCCAGCGCTAGCCGATCCTCCTCTGGCGGGGGCGCCGCGCCGGAGCAGGCAACAAACGTCTGGTAGCCGCATGATTGCAGCGCGGCGAGGTAGCGTAATACGGGGGGCCGTATCCGCTGACGCGGATGGAATTGCGCGAACAAGCAGACCCGGCGCTGGTTCGCGATCATGAGGCCTTGTGCCTTGCGGGCGCGACGGTTGGCAAGCGCGGAGGGCAGGACTAGCGTTGCGGCTCCTGGAGGATGAATGATGCAAAACGCCGAGGAGATCTGGACCCGCGTCGACGGCAAGGCACCCGCCTATATCGAGCTGTCGGACAAGGTCTGGAGCACACCGGAACTTGCCTATGGCGAGCACAAATCTGCGGCGGAGCACCTGGAGATGCTCAACCGCGAGGGGTTTCGCGTCACGGAGCACGTTGCCGGTATCCCGACAGCGCTGATGGCCGAAGCCGGCGAGGGCGGGCCGGTCATCGCCATTCTGGGCGAATACGACGCGTTGCCGGGTCTCTCTCAAGTGGCCGGAATCGCTGAACCCAAGCCGATCGAGGGACAGGGCGGGGTTGGGCACGGTTGCGGACACAACCTGCTGGGCTCGGCGGCGATGCTGGCGGCGGCCGCGGTGAAGGATTGGCTGACCGAGCACGGCATGCCGGGTCGCGTGCGGTATTACGGATGCCCGGCGGAAGAGGGCGGAGCAGCCAAAGGTTTCATGGTGCGGGACGGGGCGTTCAAAGACGTCGACATTGCGATATCGTGGCACCCGGCCTCGTTCTCGGGCGTCAACGAGCCCGTCAGCCTAGCCAATACGCGAATCGATTTTACCTTTACTGGTCGCTCGTCGCATGCCGCTGCCGCGCCGCACCTGGGGCGTAGCGCGCTCGATGCGGTCGAGCTGATGAACGTTGGCGTAAACTACATGCGCGAACACATGCCGTCCTCGGCGCGGGTGCATTACGCTTACCTCGACGCGGGCGGAATTGCGCCCAATGTCGTCCAGGCGCGGGCGAAGGTTCGTTATCTGATCCGGGCCGCCGACTTGACGGAGCTGACCAAGCTGGTTGGCCGGGTCCGTAAGATTGCCGATGGCGCGGCGATGATGACGGAGACGTCGGTGTCCACGCAGGTGGTCAGCGCAGTCTCCAACCTGATGGGCAACGGTCCGCTCGAGCAGGCGATGCACGAGAATTTCCAGCGCCTTGGTCCGCCGGAGTTCGACGAGGCAGACCGCGCCTACGCCGAAGAGATCCGCGCGACGTTGAGCCCGGATGACATCGCCGCAGCATTTGATCGCGCCGGAATCCCAGTCCAACCCGATCTTTCGATGTGCGATTTTGTCGTACCGTTGGAGGCGCGCGGAAAAGGCGGCAACGGTTCGACCGATGTTGGTGATGTTTCCTGGGTCGTCCCGACCGTTCAAGCGAGGGGTGCGACCTGCGCTGTCGGGACGCCGTTCCATTCCTGGCAGCTGACCGCGCAGGGTCTCAGCAACGCCGCTCATAAAGGGCTGATCCACGTTGCGAAGGTCATGGCAGGAACTGCCGTCGACGCGCTGGAGAACCCGGCCTTAATCGAGCGCGCGAAGGCAGATCATGCTGTACGAACGTCCCGCACGCCCTACGTTTGCCCGCTTCCCACCGATGTAGAACCGCCGGTTCAAGCAATGAGCAAGGGTATCTGATCCGATAAGTCAGGCAGCTTCACGAAACGGAGTCGGCGATAGCTTCGAGACGAGTTCGAGCTTGACCCGCTCCGCCTGGCTATTCGGGACCTGGCAGGTTCCCGCTGCCTCATGACCGCCACCGCCATAGCTGAGACAGATCCCGCCGACATCGACGGGAGAGCGACGGTCGATGATGGATTTGCCGATTGCAAAGACAGTGTTTTCTTTACGCACGCCCCACAACACATGCACGGACACGTCGCACTCTGGGAATAGCGCGTAGATCATGAAGCGATTACCTGCGTAGATCGTCTCCTCATTGCGAAGATCGAGCACGGCAACACGGCCGGTGACGACGGTGCAGCGGCGGATCTGATCCTCGAACTTCTCACGATGCGCCATGAACAGTTCGATGCGTTCGGCGACGTCCGGCAGTTCAAGCACCTGCTTGATCGAGTGGTCGCGGCAGTGCTCGATGAGCTGCATCATCAAGTCGTAGTTTGAGATGCGGAAGTCGCGGAAGCGACCCAGGCCCGTTCTCGAGTCCATCAGGAAATTCAGCAAGACCCAGTCGCGCGGTTGCAGGATGTCGTCGAGTGAAAACTGCGCGGAGTCTGCCTGATCAACTGCAGCCATCAAATCCGGCTGGACACGCGGAAACGCCGCCAGGCCGCCGAAATGATTATAGACGACCCGTGCAGCGGAGGGCGCTGCGGGGTCAATGATGTGGTTTGACGGGCTGAGCTCACCCATGCGGAGCGTTTCGCTGGCGTGGTGATCGAAGGCCAGATGGCAACCGGCCACATGGGGTAGGTTCGTGATGATGTCGCGCGACGTGATTGGAACGATACCGTCTTGCATGTCTTTGGGATGCACGAACTTGATCTCATCGATCATGCTCAGTTCGCGCAGTAACATGCCACAGACAAGGCCATCGAAATCGCTGCGAGTAACGAGACGGAATTTATTCGGTGCCATACGCGTGAGACCTGCGCCCGGAGATGATGGCGAATGATCGCAGGTATTTCCTAACACCGGGTTAAAGGACAGCAGCGGATCAGAAGCAGGAGAGCGGAACGAGGCGGATCACACGTGGGCAGCATGGGCAAGAATGAGAGAAGTCACACCCAAGACGTCGTCGGGTTGAACCTGCGGGATTGAATTTACGCCCCCCTCGTCGCTGACGAGCGCAACGATGCTGGCGTCTCCCGGGAACAGCAACGGCTTTCCATTAGCTCGGCGATGGATTTCGATCTTCGGATGATCGCCTCGCTTGAATCCCTCGACTAAGACGAGGTCGACCGAACCTAAGCGCCGTAGTAGATCGGCCAAGCTGGGTTCTGACTCGTTGCGGAGTTCGTGCATCAGCGCCCACCGCTTGGACGATCCCACTAGGACTTCGGTCGCGCCGGCCTGACGGTGCTCCCAGGAGTCCTTGCCCGGTGTATCGACGTCGAATTCGTGATGCGCGTGCTTGATAGTCGAGACACTATAGCCGGCGCTTGTTAGTGCGGGGATGAGCTTCCGCACAAGCGTCGTCTTTCCAGCTCCGCTCCAGCCGGCTAGTCCGATAAATCGCAACTCGATATCCACCTACGTGCGCCGGTGAGACATCTTACGTCAGGTCCGACGCTTTAGCATGGGGGTAAGCCGCGTGCCGCGCCCATTGGGGACGGTCGAGAAGTCAGGCGTAATTGCTTGTAGTCGCCGATGCCTGGTTCGCTATGAGAAAGCGCCGAGCGAACTGCTCAACGAATTTGGCGTCCTTAAATTGGCTTATATCTACCTTGCTCGAGATAGCCTTTTCCTGCGCTTCGACGGACTGGAAAGCGATCTGGAGGGGGATACCAAGCGCGGTTGTAACAACATTCCGCAAATTCTTATCGCCTAAGATCTGATCCACACTGGTGATGGTGCTCGCTCGGCTCCGAAAATCGAGTGCAGCCGAAAGGCCCGGCGTCGATGCATCAAGCGACTCGCGCCATTTTACCTCAGCATAGCCAGACGTAATCGTATTCAGCAAGTCGGGCGTTTTCAGCTTCGTCAAACCCTGATTGGCAAAATCGTAAGTTTTCGCCATATCAAGCCAACGGGGATCGCTGAGTGTACTAGCTAGGTTGTTGGTTTTGCTCGTGTCGGACAGCAAGGCTTTCGTCGCTAAAGCGGTATAGGAAGACTGATCACCCAATCCGTTTGCGGTCAGCAACACATCTCGAGCAATCGGGTCGGCAAGGAGTGTCTTGAGATCGGGCGCCTTGGCCACGGCGGACAAGAAATGACTGATTGCCGATTTCGTCTCCGGATCCTTGGCTTGGAGAGCGATGTCCTTCGTCTGATCCTTCTCGGCCGAGATCAGAGAACTCACGGGATCGGCAGTTGCCGTCGTTCCCTGCCCATAGATGATGCTGAACAAGTTGCTCGTGGTGGTGTCGTTCGATGTGAGCGACTGCAGGATCGACAGGGCGGGCGAGGTGATATTCATTGCCTCATGATCGGTCAGGATGGTTAACGACCGATTAAGGCTCAAATAAACTGCCCGCGAAGGAAGCCCAAGGCGGGAAGTGGTTTCCAAGAGCGAGGCAGATCCTGGAAGCGGATCGGCGTGACCGTGTAAAGAGGTGCTGGCTGACGGCAACTTTGAAAAAGACTCGAGTAGGCACGGATCTGTTGCTCTCGCCATACTCGGTCGGCCAGCGCCCGCTCGCGACTAGTAAACACCTCGGCAACACGCGTCTGACGGCCGATCGAGGCCATTACGGCCCAAAGTGTATCGTCTCGGCGAGATTTAAATTCGACCACCGCACTCATGGCGGAGATATTGGCAGGCGCGTTGGTGCGAGCAAGCTTTCTGTGGCGGAGTGAGTGGAGTGCTCGCGACGGACGACTTTCCACGCACGCGTGCGTTGCACTCTGTCCAAAATTGACGAGAACCTAAACTGTGTTGGGCGGTCCGAGCGGAGTTGAGGTTTATGAAACTGTTTAGCTGCCAGAATTGTCGGCAGATATTGTTTTTCGAGAACCAGCACTGCGGTCGGTGCGGGGAACAGCTTGGCTACCTTCCGAGACAAGGTGAACTCAGCGTGCTGAAGCCAGACGGTGCCGCCTGGCAAGCGCTCGCGGAACCGGAGACACGCTGGAAATTCTGCGCCAATTCTACTTTCTTGGTTTGCAACTGGATGGTGCCGGCTTCCTCAAGCGAGGCATACTGCGCGGCGTGCCGGCACAACCACATGGTCCCTGACCTCTCAATCGGCGCGAACTTACAGTCCTGGTCCAAATTGGAAGTAGCGAAGCATCGATTGTTTTATGCATTGCTTCAACTCGGATTGCCGACCCCAAATCGACAAGACGACCCAAAGGCGGGGCTAATCTTTGACTTTCTGACTGACTCCGATGGTTCAGGTGGGAAGAAGGTCATGACGGGCCACGAGGATGGTCTGATTACCTTAGCGGTCGCCGAAGCTGACGATGCGGAACGGGAAGCGCGTCGCGCGCGTATGGGGGAGCCCTATCGAACGCTGCTTGGACACTTTCGTCACGAGGTCGGCCACTTCTACTGGGATGTCCTGATTAGAGACGGAGGTCGGGCCGCCAACTTCCGTCAATTATTCGGGGATGAGCGCAATGATTACGGCTCGGCGTTGAGAGCGCATTACGCCCATGGAGCGCCGGCTGATTGGCAGGATCGCTTCGTCAGCGCTTATGCCTCGTCACATCCCTGGGAAGACTGGGCAGAGACTTGGGCACATTATCTCCATATCATCGACGGGTTAGAAACAGCCGGCGCGTTTGGCCTCGAAATCCACCCGACCGTAGATCGCGATCATGCTCTCGAAATTGGGCCGAAGACGCTGCCCTATAGCTCGTGTCATTTCGAAGCTCTAGTGCATCAATGGCTTCCGTTGACGATCGCACTCAACGCCATGAACCAGAGTATGGGTCTTAATGATCTTTACCCATTTGTTTTATCGCCTTCAGTAATCGCGAAGCTCGCCTTCATTCATCAGGTCATCCAATCCAGCGTGGGAAGACTCGAACCGACTTAAAGGTAAGATCACTTACGCAGCTCCGCTTCGAAGCAGCCGGATGATTAAACCGCCATAGATTATGCAAGGTAGTAAAAGCGCGATCGCAAAAGAACTAACCGTAACCAGCCGACGGCTGAACGGAACGGTAGTTCCAAGCAAAGAAACGCCCCCAGCCACAGGATATCCAAGATCGCGCAGATCATCGGTCGTGTGAAACGACTGATCAAGCTGAACGAGCAGCAACGCGAGGCCAAGCCCAGCCGCCAGCCCAGCAACGAGAACACCGGTGAGCAGTTTGCTCCTCTGCGGAGCGACAGGAACAGTCGGAACCAAAGGCGGCTCGATTACCTGGATCTTTACCTGATCCGCGTTCGCCTCGGCAGCAGCCGAAATCCGCATCGACTCCCGCCGCGACAGAAGTGCTGAATAATTTGTCTGGAGCACGCCGTAGTCACGATCCAGGTTCAATGCTTCTGCCTGTAACCCCGGCGCGCCTTTAGCGATCGCATCGAGCCGATCTCGCTCCTTTGTCGCATCCGCTAATTGGCGCTGTAGAGACGAGATCGAGGCATCGGTATCGACAAGACGCACCTTGAGTTGCTCGTACACCGGATTTGGCACTGCCGGCGCGGTCGGGGCGACCGTCCTAGGAGCGTCACCAGGATCGCGCCCAAGCTTACCCGAGCGGATCGCAGCAATGACCTGCCGCTGGGCGATAACGTCGGGATGCGCATCAGTCAGTCTCAGTCTCAGTTCGCGAAGCTTCTGCTCTTCGGCTTCCAGCCGAGGTGAACCACCGCCACCGCCGGCTAAAGATTCAGTGACAAGGAGGGGCGGTGTGCCAGCTAACTCTTTGGCAAGAGACACTCGACGTGCCTGAGCATCGGCAATTTGACCGCTAAGTGATCGAACGGCCTCAACTGCTCCCTGAAGTCGGCTGCTACCCCCGTCACCAGGGAGCAAATCGGTGTATCTCGCCCTGAACTCTGCCCGACGCCGTTCGGAGTCACGCAGTTGCCGTTCGTAGAAAGCAAGCTGACTTTCGATAAAACGGTTCGCGTTCTCAAGGTCCGTCCTGTTGTTGCCGGCCTTTCCCTCGACGAAAGCGGTCAACATCGCTTGGACAATGTCGTATGCGAGCTTCGGGCTCTCGTTCCGATAGCTGATCACAAACAAACTACGGGTTTGTGGAATCAGCCTGATCTCGTTACCGAGCTTGGCCACCATCGCCTGCTTTTCAGCAGGAGTGTCGACCTGAAGATTTAAATCGGTCTTCGAGACAAGCTTCTCTAGATTCGGACGGCTCATCAGCGTTCGTGAGAGTAGATCAACCTGAGCTTGCAACGAAGAATCCATCGAGATCCCGCGTAGAAGCGGTGTCAAGATCGCATCAGCGTCGATGTACAAGCGGGCGTCCGCCTCATAGACGTTCGGAATCTTCATGACCCCGACCCAACCAGCAGCACAGACTAGCCAGCCGAGAAAGATGGCTGGCCAGCGATAGCGCCACGCTGCCGTAAGCTGCTTCCGAATCAGCTGCTGGGTCTGATACATCGGTGAACCTGTTAGAAGTAAGTCTGCGGGATGAGGAGCACGTCTCCGGGCGCCATGGCGACGTTCTGATCGATGTCACCATCCTTGATCAGATCGCTGAGGCGTACTGGGATCACCTGACGAGGACCGCCATAGCGACGGATGATGACGGCGCGGTTACCGGCTGCAAACCGCGTCAATCCCTTGGTGGCGATCATCACATCGAGCAGTGTCATCTGATCACGATATGGGATCGCCACGGGATCAGTTGCCTCGCCGATGACCCGGACCTGGCGGCTGGAAGGCCCCACGAAGCCGTTCACGATCACAGAAACCTTCGGTTCCTTGACGTATTCCTTAAGTCTCGCCTCAATACCCTTAGCGAGATCGGGGGCAGTTTTACCGTTCGCAATGATGTCGGGGACGAGCGGGAGCGAGATGCGGCCGTCTGGAGCGACGACGGCGGTCGTGCTCAGCTCCGGATTGCGAAAGACGTAGATGCCCATCGTATCGCCTGGCCCGATCACGTAGGGCAGGTTAGCGGGAACCACCTGGTTGACGGGGACAGTCGACGAGCAAGCTGCCAAAAGGCCTGCGAGGACCGGAAATATAGTTACAACCTTGAGTAGCCGGCTGATCATGAAAAGCACTGGCCTCCGAACAATTAACGATGCGGCTACATACCACACAAAACTGGTAGGCGTGGAAGGAGTCGAACCCCCGACCTCTGCCATGTAATAGCAGCGCTCTGCCACTGAGCTACACGCCTTGAAACAGCCGGTCTCCGGCTGCTCGCAACTCGAGACGTCTCTTACACGCTTTGTAGAAACTTCTGCTCACTAAAACTATTGAGCGTCTCTACCAAACCGACACGGAGATGCGTGTTGGCCACCATACCTAGCATCCGCTTGGCCAAAGCCGGGTCACCGACCGATCGCTGAATATCGCCAATGCGGCCTGGACCATACGCTACCGTAGGCTCGCGAGATAGGATCTCGCCAATCACACGCGCCATCTCGTTAATCGACGTCTCGCGACCAGTGCAGGCGTTCAGGACCAAACCCGCCCACTCGTCTCCAACACGATCCTCACGGATGGCGTGCATTCCGGCGAGCAGAAATCTTACAATGTCGCCCACATAGATGAAATCGCGGGTTTGTTCACCGGTGCCGTTAACCGTGATCTTGTGGTTAGTCGCGATCGCGTTGGCAAAGATGGAGATCACGCCGCTGTAAGGCGATGACGGATCCTGCCGAGGACCATAGACGTTAAAAAATCGAAAGCCGATCGAAGGAATGCCATGAACCAGGGCGCCGGCCTTGGCGTGAAGTTCACAGCCGAGTTTGTCAGCCCCGTAAGCAGTCAACGGGACCGCCACGGACGTCTCAGACGCGACACCATCGGCCTTTCCGTAAACGGCAGCCGATGACGCGTAGACCACAGGTAAGCCACCAAACTGGCGGGCAGTGTCCAACACATTGATTAAGCCGCCCAAATTGACGCGGTGCGTGCCTGCCCAATCTTCGTTGCTACGCACCACGGAGGCGATTGCCGCGAGGTGAAAGCAGCCGCTCGTGCCAATGAGGGCGCGGCGGACCATTGCCGGGTCGCACACGTCGCCGTGTATCACTTCGCATCGCTCATCCAGATTCTCGATCTTGCCAGTCGAGAAATCATCGATCACGCGGACGCGGTGACCCAATTGCAACAAAGCGTCAGCGAGGTGGGAGCCAATGAAGCCGGCACCACCCGTTATGGCAAAGATTTCCAACTCACGCTCCCACGACCCGAGCCAACACTCGCTAAATCGTTGTAGGCCATAATACTTAACACGAGGTTTCAGACGCCTGATTTCCCAAGCCGTGTCCGAAATGCTTTGACTGCTTTTAGTCCCGTCCGCCGAAGCGCTCCAAGATCGTGTGCGATCAGACTTTGAAGCCCCACGCCGGTTTGAACATTCAAGGCGAGCAACCCGATGCGGGGCCGCCGCTGGTTGGCCCAGCCCTGTTTATATCCATCGTCTCCGCGTCCGAAATCGAGTTCGTCTACACCATCTACCTCAACTAGCTGTCTAATTGTGGCAGCAGTCAGGACGGTTCCGGGAGACAGCGTCTTAAATTCTTGGTCATGCGCCAGTTTTAACACGGTAGCGACGTTGGCGACGACCGACCAGTACTGCGCCGCAATCGGCCTGTCGCCGCGCCACATGATCCCGATCCGCACGAGCCCCGTATCCGCCAAGGCGCGAATCAGCGTCGCATTGAATGCTGGAAAGGGCTCAGGCTGCTTCCAACTGCGACGATGAACCGTTTCGTATGCCTCGAGGGCAGCAGGCAAGGTGGAGGGAGCGCTATAAACTTCACACCGCGCGCCTGCGCGTTCCGCCGCGCGCGTGCGGCGACGAATCGTCTCGCGAAGAGCACCGGGCCGGCTGGACAGGTAGGCGTTCCAATAGCCCGGCGAGACTTGCTCGTGCCAATTTCCGAAATGAGAGAAGGTTCGGGTAACCAAGCCAGCCTTGGCCAAACTGCGTCGGAGAAGTCCAAGACCGGGCCAAGCGGGATCGAGCGCCTCGAAGCGGGTGACGGGCCACTTCCGACAATAGCTTCCGATCTCGCCGATGGTCCCGGCTAGCAGGCTTGGGTCGGACCGCAACAGCGGTTGGTAGAGACAGGTATAAGGTGTCGACAAAGAGCCCCAGCTTTTACCGGGTCCAGCGAGCATCGGGACGAGGGCTACGGGACCGGCATCGTCTGAAATCGCCAGGAAGCGGGGTTCGGCAGCTTCCGGGAGAGCGGCGCAGATGGTGGCGTCAAACCAGGCGCGACTCGATTGTAGCCCGGCGCCCGCGGCGAAGAGTGGGTCCCATGCCGGACCGAGGGACGCCATGGTCGGTTCGACGGTCATCGTTAAAGTCTTCTTCATCGCCGGGTCGCATAGTAGGCGAGGCCGACCCACTCATGGAGGGCGATGTAGCTGTTGAACCATGCAATGGGCGAGGGAATGAAGCGGCGCCAGGAGATCGGCGGTGTAAAGGGAGGTCTGACCGAGGCGGACACCGGTTCGAGGCCGAAGTGTCGGAACGCGAGAAGCGAACGGCGCATGTGCCAGTCGTGGGTAACTAGGTAGATGCGCTGAATGCCGGCATCACGCAGAATGGCGGCGGAGAACTCCGCGTTCTCCCATGTGTCGCGCGAGCGGCCTTCCAGCCAGCGGGCATCGAGGCGGAAGTCATCGTGGAGGCTTTGCGCCATCATCATGGCCAGCGTCACGTTGAACTCTGGCAGCTGGCCTCCAGAAACGAGAATGGGCAGGCCGCTCCGGCGTGCCAGGGCTGCGCCGGCGCGGAGACGATCCAACGTGATCGGGCCTGGCTCGAGAGCGCTCGGGTCTTCGATGCGGATCCCATCAGCCGACAGGATGACGATCGCTGCCGGAGGTGGGCCGGTATCGGGAGTTTCGGGAGGCGACAAGCTGTTGAGGAGCGCGGTCGAGACGATTGGCAGACCAAGGCCGATCAGCATGGCTAGTAAGAGGCCCGCCGCCATACGTGCGCGCCGGCCGCAACATAGAAGCAGGAGAGCGAGAACCGCAAGACTCGCCGGCGGTAGCAGTATATCGGCAACTAAGTTCAGCGAGTATCCTCCTACCGGGCGCAACCTGCCACTCGACACCTTGGCTGAGAAGACGTGCCGGTGAGAAGATGCGGCGTAATTCGAATTGGGTTATGTGACGAAGCGCATGTTCTACACGACGATGTCACGGCCGGTTTTGGACGAGGCGGGCCTTGCAGCCCTCGAGCTGAAATGGCGAACCCTCGCTACAGTGTCGAACGCCTCCTATTTCCAGGATTGGGGCTGGGTCGGGTGCATGGCGGCGGAGCGGTATGCCAATCCGGTGCTGGCCGAGGTCCGACGCGACGAGACGATCATCGGCCTTGCGCTGTTCGACCGCCGCGTTGGCCCGGGCGGCGTGTCGCTGCACTTGCAGGAGAGCACCGACCCGGCGCTGGCGTCGATCTTCGTCGAGCATAACGGACCGCTTCTCTCGACTACCGACCCGGTGTTGCGTCAGGCTATACTCGCGTCGCTGCTCACCCACGCGATCAATGGACCGATCGGAGCCAGTGCATCGCGACCGAGGCGGCTCGTGCTTTCTGGCGTGGCTCCCGACTGCGCCGACGCCGCGACGATGACGGGTGGGTTGGTGGCAGAGAAGTCCGCGCGTATCGCACCCTATGCCACCCTGCAAGACGAAAAGGCGGAGCGCCCTTTCATCCAGCGCCTCAGCCGCAACACGCGGCATCAGCTGAGACGATCAAACCGCGTGTATGCCGAACAGGGCCCGCTCTCGATCCGACGTGCCGAGACGGTCGATGAAGGGGCTACATTTTTCAACGACATGATCGTGCTGCATGACCGAACCTGGGTGGCGCGCGGTAAGAAAGGGGCGTTTTCAACTGAGTCAGTGCGCCGATTTTATCGAGAGCTCCTGTCGGGCGGAATCCCTTCCGGCGAGGTCGATCTGATGCGGGTTGCCGCGGGCGACAGCGTGATCGGCTATTTGATGAACTTCACCCATAGTGGTTCAGTTTCTGCCTATCAGAGTGGCTTCGACTACGCGTCGGCCGGGTCACATCAGAAACCTGGGCTGACCTGCCACTTCCTTGCGATCGAACATTATCAGTCGATTGGTTTTCACACCTACGATTTCCTGGCCGGTGCGGACCGATACAAGTTGAGTCTCGCCAATTCCCAGCGGCGGCTTCACTGGCTCAGCGTGATGCCAACGTGGCATCCGGCGTCGATCGGCACCCGGCTGCGACAGTTGATGCATCTGTAATAAAAGCTGTAGACGGCGTCACGAGCCATACATCGACGGAATAAGAGCAGTTGGCTGGATTCGAAAGTAATTCTTAATGTCCGCCGTGCTAATGTTGCTCGACGCCATCGAGGGAATGGAGGCTTGGCTTGGTCTAATGCAAAACCGAATCGTACTGTAGCATGGATCGTCGAGCGTCGATTCAGGGCTTTCGCGCTGGTCGACCTCATGAATTGTCAGCGAAATGACGTTCGGCCAACTTTGGCGGCGCCATGACTTACCTCGAAGTCGTCGAGCTCGTCATCTGCATCGCGGCTATCGCGGGCGTGATGTCGTGGCGGGTGCGGCACATACTCGAGCACCATCGCGTGGAACTACGGGCGGCGCATGCTCGGTCGGAGCAGCAAGCGCTTCGACTGGAAGCGAGTTCCGCAGCCCTCAGGGCGGGCGAAGCGGCGCTCAAGGAGAGGACGGAGGCGCTCGATATGGCGTTGCAGCATATCGACCAAGGGATCTTGATGATCGACGCTGCCGGGATCGTGGTGGTGTACAATCAGCGAGTCATCGACATGCTCGAGTTGCCGGCGGAGCTTCTGGCAGCCCGACCAAACTTCGATGAGATTCTTGAATTCCAGTGGAAGACCCAGGAATTCGCACGAACGACCAGAAGCCTGCAGGAATTCGTACGTGCCGGTGGCATCGTGCCGACGCCGCAAGTCTATCATCGCGAGCGTCCCAACGGGATGAGTATCGAAGTGCGATCGCAGCCGCTCGTCGGCGGCGGGGTCGTGAGAACGTTCACCGACATCACGGAACGTAAGCGGGCGCAGGCGTTGGTCGAACGTGCCGCGATGGTTGACGAACTGACTGGCCTGCCGACTCGGCTGGCGTTGGAACGGCAATTGCAGCTGCATGTGAGTTCGATCTCGGATCAGGAACCGGCGCACCTGCTCTATCTCAACCTGGATCGATTTCGGTTGCTTAACGATGCACGAGGACATGAGATCGGCGATCGAGTTTTAGTCGCCGTCGCTGCGCGGCTGAACGAGTCGAGGGGAGCGGACGACTTCGTCAGCCGGGTCGGGGGTGACGAGTTCGCCCTGCTTCAGCCTTATGCGCCAGAAAACAGCGAGGATTCTTCGAGCCGTTTGCTGAAAGCTTTGAACGAATCGTATGTCATCGACGGTGCCGATGTCTCGATTACGGCGTCGATCGGCGTGGTTCGCGTCGAGCCGGGGACGTCTGCGTCGGCGCTGATCCGCAATGCGGACGTTGCGCTGAACCGGGCGAAGGATGGGGGCCGCAACCAGATCTGCCATTACACGCCGTCGATGACGGCGGCGCGGGAACAGCGGTTCCAGCTCGAGCAGTCGCTGCGCGATGCGGTCAGGAACAATGCATTCCGGCTGGCGTACCAGCCGATCATCGCCGTCGCAAGCGGCGCCATCGTCGGCTACGAGGCGCTACTCCGGTGGACGGACGGGTCTCGGGGAGAGGTGTCGCCCAGCGAGTTCATCCCGATTGCCGAGGCCACCGGATTGATCGTGCCGTTGGGCCGATCGGCGTTGGAGTGGGCGTGCTTCGAGGCGGCGAGCTGGTCGACCCAGCGCACGGTAGCCGTCAACATGTCGCCAGCGCAGTTCGCGGGCGACGACATCGTCGAGGTCGTGCGCGACGTCTTGGCCAGGTCCGGGCTGGCGCCGGCGAGATTGGAGCTCGAGGTTACCGAGGGAATGCTGCTGGAGAACACCGGCCCGGTGCTCAAGACGATGGAGGAGTTGCAGCGGACCGGCGTCGCGCTGACGTTGGACGATTTCGGCGCCGGACATGCCGGGCTGAGTTATCTCAAGCGGTTCCCGTTCAAGAAAATGAAGATCGACGGGTCGTTCGTGCGCAGTCTCGGATGCAATCGAGAGTCGGATGCGATCGTTGAGGCCATCCTGTTGCTCGGCAGACGGCTCGACATGCGGGTGGTCGCCGAAGGCGTGGAGACGAAGGCGCAGCTCGAGCAGCTGCGCCAGATGGAGTGCCCGTTCGTGCAAGGCTACTTGACGGGACGGCCAATGCCGCCAGAGCAGGCGCGGACTCTGCAACCGAGTTGAGTAGGTAAGTCAGTAATTCAACACCATGCCGGGTTCGGCGGCGGTGAAGCGGTGTTCGTCGATACCGTGTGCCTGTAGCGCGGTGGCGAGGGCGAGGCGGGGTTCGTCGCGCCCCTCGTCAGTGAGGCGAAAAGTGCCCCAATGGATGCCGATGGCGCGGGCCGGGTCGAGTTCGGCGAAGATGCGAACGGCTTCGGCCGGGTTGGTGTGCTGCGGCGCCATGAACCAGCGCGGCTCGTAGGCGCCGATCGGGATCAGCGCGACGTTCGGGCTGCCATATCGGGCGCGAATGTCTTGGAAGATCGCGCCAGTACCGTAGCCGGTGTCGCCGGCGAACCAGATGGCGCCGGCCGGCGTGTCGAGCCAGTGGCCCGACCAGAGCGGCATGCGGAGGTCGCGGAGGGACCGGTTCGCCCAATGGTTGGCGCGGGTCAGGGTCGTCGTCACACCGGGCAGGAGGTTCAGGCGATCGTGCCAGTCGCCAACGACGATACGGGCGCCGGGGATGGCGCGGCGCACGATGACGTCGTTGCCGAGCGGCATCGCCATGAGCGGGGCGTCGCGTTCATGGAGGCGGCGGAGGGTCGCCAGATCCATGTGATCGTAATGGCAGTGGCTGAGGAGGACGGCGTCGATCGGCGGGAGGTCGTCGAACGCAATGCCGGGCGCGGTAACACGGGCCGGACCGAGAAAGGAGACCGGGCTGGCGCGGTCGGACCAGGCAGGATCGGTGAGGATGTTCGAGCCGGCGGCTTGGATCAGCAGCGAGCTATGCCCGACCATGATGATCCGCAGGCCGTCGATCCGGCGCTCGGGGCGGACCGGGATGACCGGCACCGAGGCCGGCCAGGGCGTCGGCCGGCTGCGCAGTTTCCAGCGGAGCACCTCGATGAGGGAGTGGTCGGTCTTGGGCTCGCCAGTGTTGAAAAAACGCGTGCCGTCGAAATGGTCCGAGACCGGCCCATGATAGTAGCGGTTCATGCGGCCGGGTCTACCAGGCGGAGGGACGGGGCAGCCAGCCATGCGCGTCACTCGGCGGGGCAGTTATCGCTGAAGCCGTCAGTTCGATCAGAGGGCGAAGGCTGGCGGGAGATCGGCTCCGGTGCGGATGGTGTCAGCCAGCATGCGGGCGAAGATGTAGCCGTTGCCGGTAACCCCGGGATCGGGTGACCATATGAGAGCCATGGATGAAATGCCGGCGCGGCTGCGCGTGATCGATCTGGAGACGACCGGGGATAGCTTCACCAATGGTGGCGTGGTGGAAGTGGGGTGGCAGGACCTGGTGGGGGGCGATGCGTGGGCGCTTGAGGGCGGGCCGGGGTCGCTGCTGGTGCAGCCGGGCTGTGCGGTGTCGCCGATGACGTCGGCGATCCATCACATCGTCGACGAGGACCTGGTCGGGGCGCCGATCTGGACCGAGGTCGCGCCACAGGTGCTGCAAGGCGAGGGGATCGTGGCACTAGCGGCGCACCGGGCGGCGTTCGAGCAGCGATGGTGCCTGCCGCAGCTGAGCGGGCGGGCGCGATGGATCTGTACCTATAAGTGTGCGCTGCGGCTGTGGCCGGAGGCGCCGACACATTCCAACCAGGGGCTGCGATACTGGCGGCGGCCCGCGGGGCTAGACCGGGCGACCGGACTACCGGCGCATCGGGCGGGACCGGACGCGTATGTGACGGCGCATCACCTGCGCGACATGCTGGCGCGGGCGAGCGTGCGGCAGTTGCTGGCGTGGTCGGCGGAGCCCGCGCTGTTGGTGCGGGTGCCGAACGGGGCGCTACGGGGGCGGCGGTGGGAGGAGCTGGATACGGAGCAGCTGAGCCGGGTGCTGGCCGGTGACTTCGGGCAAAACCAGGACATGCTATTCACCGCGCGGCATGAGTTTGCTCGGCGGAACGGGGCTACCGACGATCCGCCCGCCGGCGCGGGGCAACTCGGGCTGGCGCTGTGATCGGCCGGCGCGGGGCGCCGACGTTCAGGCGGGCGGTGACCAGCGGCGGAGCAGCAGAGCGTTGGCGACGACGCTGACGCTGCTGAGCGCCATGGCGGCACCGGCGACGACCGGGTCGAGCAGCCCGGCGGCAGCCAGCGGGATGCCGAGCACGTTGTAGACGAACGCCCAAGCGAGGCCCTGGCGGATCTTAGCGTAGGTACGGCTGGAGATGTCGAGCGCGGCGGCGACGAGGGCCAGGTCGCCGCGCATGAGGGTGATGCCGGCGGTGTGCATCGCAACGTCTGTGCCGGTGCCCATGGCGATGCCGATGTCGGCGGCGGCGAGGGCGGGCGCATCGTTGACGCCGTCGCCGACCATGGCAATGACGGCATTGTCGGCACGGAGACGGTCGATGGCGTCGGCTTTGCCGTCCGGCAGAACGTCGGCGATCACGGTGTCGATCCCGACGGCGGCGGCAACGCTGCGGGCGGCGCTGAGGCCGTCGCCAGTGAGCATGACGGTCGCGATGCCGCGCCGGTGTAGGGCGGCGATGGCCGAGGCCGCGCCGGGTTTCGGCCGGTCGCCGAATGCGACAAAGCCGAGCGGTTCACCGGTGGTCGCATTGGCGAGCCAGGAGAGAGTTTGGCCGTCGCGCTCGAGGGCGGTTGGGGCGATGGCGTGCTCGGTCATCAAACGGCGATTGCCGAACAGGTAACGCGTGCCGCCGATCTCGGCCTCGACGCCGCGGCCGGGCAGCGAACGGACCTTGCTGGCGGGGCCGGCCTGGCGCGCGCCAGAGGCGTGGCGACGCAGGGCGCCGGCCAGCGGATGGTCGCTGCCGGATTGCAGGGCGGTGGCGAGGGCCAGGACGGTCTCGGGATCATCGCCGCCGATCTCGGTCACGACGGGGCGGCCCTCGGTGAGGGTTCCGGTCTTGTCGAACACGACGGTGGTCACGGCGTGGGCACGCTCGAGCGCCTCCGCATCCTTGATTAGGATGCCGTGCCGCGCGGCGACGCCGGTGCCGGCCATGATGGCGGTCGGCGTGGCCAGGCCAAGCGAGCAGGGACAAGCGATGACCAGGACGGCGACGGCGTTCAGGATCGCGCTCTCGACGTTGCCGGTGGTGGCCCACCAGGCGACGAAAGTGAGGCCTGCGAGCGCCAGCACCACCGGAACGAAGACGGCGCTAACACGGTTGACCAGGCGCTGAATCGGCGCTTTGGAGGCCTGCGCGCCTTCGACGAGGCGGACGATCCTGGCCAACACGGTCTCGGCGCCGATGGCGGTCGTCTCGACGAGCAAGAGGCTGTCCCCGTTGATCGATCCGCCGGTGACGCTGGAGCCGACGCACTTCTCGACCGGCAGGCTCTCGCCAGTGAGCATCGACTCGTCGACGCTGCCGTCGCCCTGTACGATGATTCCGTCGACGGGGACGCGCTCACCCGCGCGGATGGCGACGCAGTCGCCCACACGGATCGTGGCGAGCGGCACGGCGATCTCGGTGGTGCCGCGGCGGAGCCGAGCGGTATCGGGGCGGAGTTGCATCAGCGCGATGATGGCGGAGGCGGTCTGGCGCTTGGCCCGGGTCTCAAGCCATTTGCCGAGCAGGATGAAGGTGATCAGCAGCGCCGACGATTCGAAATAGAGGTGCGGCGTGTGACCCGGCGGTGCGGTGAGCAGCAGATAGATGCTGAGACCCCAGGCAGCCGACGTGCCGAGGGCGACGAGCAGGTCCATGTTGCCGGAGCGTGCGCGGAGCGCCGCCCAACCGGCGACGTAGAATCGCCAACCGAGCCAAAATTGCACCGTCGTCGCGAGGACGCATTGGAGCGCGCCGGGCAGCATCCAGTGCGCGCCGGCAGCATCGCCGAGCATGCCGATCAGCAGCGGCGCGGTCAGGGCGGCGGCGGCCAAGAGATGCCGGAGGTCGCGCCGGTCGCGCGCGTCAGCGGGTGGGGCGACATCGCCGGGCTGCGTCGGGGGCACCACCTCATAGCCGGCGCGGATGACGGCGTCGGTGAGGGTGTCGAGGCCGGCGCGTTGGTCGCGGATAATGCGGGCGCGTTCGGTGGCGAGGTTAACGGCGACAGACGTGACGCCCGGCACGGCCTGCAGCGCGCGCTCGACCCGGCGCACGCAGGACGCACAAGTCATACCCTGGATCGCGAGGTCGATTTCGGTCTGCTGCGTGCGGTCCGGGGTAAGGGTGTCCATGCGAGGCTCCAATCTGCCGCGCATGGTCATAAGGCTCCCCACGATGGGAAGATCAAGTTTGAGCCAGCGGCAAGGATTGCATATCGATGGTGATCTCCCCAGTTTACCATCCAGATGGATGGTGTAGAGATGGTATTCGGGTCTGGAGATGCGCTGAAGAGCGCTGAGAGCGAGAAGATCACGATCAATCTCGGGTTCGTGGACCTGGGACGGATCGATCTCCTCGTCGACGACCGGTTCTACTCGAACCGCACCGATTTCATTCGCACCGCGATCCGCAATCAACTCGACAAGCATGAAGAGACGATGCGTCAGTCGGTATCGCGTCGGACGCTCGACATGGGCGTCAAGCTGGTGACGCGGGCGGAGTTGGAGACGCTGCGCAAGGCGGGCGAGACGGTGCACATCAAGGTGCTCGGCCTGGCCACGATCGCGGGCGACGTCACCCCCGAGTTGGCACGCGCGACGATCGCGTCGATCAGCGTATTAGGCGCGTTGCATGCGACGGCAGCAGTGCGCGCGGCGCTGGCCGACCGGATGCCCCTGGCGAACCGCCGATGAAACGCCGCGGCCTTCCTCATTCTCTGTTTACCAACCGGTCCTATACTCGACGCTTGGAGAAGACGATGGCAACAGCCCGCGAGTTCTGGACCGCACCGCCGACGGTGCCGCATGTCACGTGGCCGGCCACGCCGGCGAGCGGGGAGCCGGACTGGCTGAAATTCGTGCCGGCCGGCGTTCGCAGCTTGGTCGAGTCGCACCTGCCGGGGGGGCTCGCAGCGGAGGCGGAGGCGCCGGCGCCGCCATCGGGCGCGCGGTTCCTGGCCGGGAGCTTCACCAACGCCGCGGGGACCCGGCCCTACAAGCTCTACGTGCCGGCAGGCTATCGCGGGGTGCCGATGCCGCTGGTGGTGATGCTGCACGGGTGCACGCAGTCGCCGGACGATTTCGCGGCCGGGACCGGGATGAACGATGCGGCCGAGCGGGCCGGCTGCCTGGTGGTCTATCCGGGGCAGACGGCGCAGGCGCAGGCGCAGAAATGCTGGAACTGGTTCAGCGCGAAGGATCAGCAGCGGGACCAGGGAGAGCCGTCGTTGATCGCGGGGATCACGCGGCAGGTGATGGCGGAGTACGGGGTCGATGCGCGGCGGGTGTTCGTCGCCGGGCTGTCGGCGGGCGGGGCGGCGGCGGCAATCATGGGGGCGACGTATCCGGAGCTGTATGGTGCGATCGGGGTGCATTCCGGGCTGGCGTGCGGTTCGGCCTGGGACCTGAACTCGGCGCTGGCGGTGATGAAGCGGGGGATGGAAGGCCGGCCGGCGGCGCGCGCGGGGCGGATGGTGCCGACGATCGTGTTCCATGGGGAGCGTGATTCGACGGTCAGCGCGCAGAACGGCGACGACGTGGTGGCGCAGGCGGTGGCGGGTGCCGGGTTGCGGCGGTCGGTGCAGGCGCGGCGGCCGGAGCGCGGGCGGGATTGCACGCGCACGATGTTCACCGACGCCGCGGGCCGGGTGGTGGCGGAGCAGTGGCTGATCCATGGTGCCGGGCATGCCTGGTCGGGCGGGCGGGCGGCGGGGACGTATACCGATCCGTCGGGGCCCGATGCGACGGGCGAGATGCTTCGGTTCTTCGGCGAGCATCCGCTCTGAGGCTCGGGATCGCCGGGCCGCGGTCGCGCTGACGGGCGTCGAGCGACGGTGAGCGGGGTGGGGCTGTCCGAGTGCCTGGAAACCTTTAACGTGATGATCACACTGTCAGAGAACTAGATGTCTGCTTCCGCTTCGAACGAGGTCGATCGCGCCGCGGGGCCCGGACCCGATGTGTTTCCGCAGCCGGACCGGGCCGGGTCGGTGCTGAGCGTGTCGAAGAACGGGTTCCATCGGGTGGCCTATGTCGAGTGGGGCGACCCGGCGTCCGAGCGGGTCGCGCTATGCGTGCACGGGTTGTCGCGGCAGGGGCGGGATTTCGACCTGCTGGCGGCGCACCTGGCGTCGCAGGGCTGGCGGGTGATCTGTCCGGACCTGGTGGGGCGGGGGAAGAGCGACTGGCTGCGGGACCCGGAAGAGTACAACTTGCCGCAATACTCGATCGACATGACGGTGCTGATCGCCCGGCTGGGCGTGCGGAAGGTGACGTGGATTGGGACGTCGCTGGGCGGGCTGATCGGGATGGTGGTCGCCGGGCAGGCGGACACGCCGGTGGCCAAGCTAGTGATCAACGACATCGGGCCGTATTTGCCGTGGCAGGCGTTGCATCGGCTGGCGAGCTCGGTGCGCACCTCGCCGCACCGGTTCCCGAGCTACGCCGCGGCGCTGGCGTTCTACCGGCAGTCGCTGGCGCCGTTCGGCCAATTGTCGGATGCGGAGTGGGACCATCTGGCGCGGCACAACGTCGAGGAGTTGGCGGACGGGTCGTATCGGAAATATGCGGACCCGGAGATCACGGCGGCGTTCAAGCCGGGCTGGTATTTCAACCTGAGCCTGTGGAGCATGTGGGACGCCATCAAGTGCCCGGTTTATGGGCTACGCGGGGTCGCGTCGGATCTGTTGCCGGCGTCGATCTCGGCGGAGATGGGACGGCGGGGGCCACGGGCCGTGATGGTCGACGTGGCCGGGTGCGGGCATGCGCCGGCGCTGATGGACGACGATCAGATCGCGCTGATCACCGGGTGGCTCGAGTGAGGTTGGCGTGAGCCTCCGGCAACGTCTCGAACACGTGCGGCGATAGGGCGCGCTCGACCAGGCTGGCACCGAGCTTGAGCCGCATGAAGGCGCTGGTCGTGTAGCGCGACGCGGTCGTGTAGTAGCGGCCCTGCAGATAGGTGATCATCGAGAAGAAGGCGTCGGAGACCGCCGGGTCGAGGGTGAAGCCGTCGTAGTTGATGATGACGGCGATACGATGCCCGACGGCGCGGCAGCGGCTCTCGACCTCGCGGCGGACCAGCTCGACGTCGTCGGTGGTGCGGACGTGGAAGCCTTCGTAATTGATGAACAGGATGTCGCGCTCGGCGTCGAAGCTGATGCGCTCCGAGAGCGTCTGACCCAGGAGGAGCTGTTCAAGGCCGATTGGCTCCGGCCGGAATAAACGTCCGTCCATCAGCTTGGGCGCGTTGACGATGGGGCGAAACTGCATGTGGGCGAGGATATCGCGCTCGATGTCGATGCCGGGGGCGACTTCGGTCAGCTCGACGCCGTCGGCGGTGCGACGGAAGACGCAGCGTTCGGTAACGTAGAGCACGTCTTGCCCAGTGGCGCCGGCGCGCTCGCCGCTAAAGGTGATCTGTTCGACGCGATCGATGAATTTGGGCGCGCGGCCTTCGCTGACGATCCGCATGCGGCCGTCCTCGAGCGCGACGGTTAGCCCGCCGGCGGTGAAGGCGCCTGTGAAGACGACCTTGCGGGAGTTCTGGCTGATGTTGATGAAGCCGCCAGCGCCGGCGAGGCGGTCGCCGAAGCGGCTGACGTTCACGTTGCCGTCGCGGTCGGTCTGGGCCATGCCGAGCACGGCGAGGTCGAGGCCGCCGCCGTCGTAGAAATCGAATTGCTGGTTCTGCTGGATAACGGCTTCGGGGTTGAGGGCGGCACCAAAGTTGAGCCCGCCCTGCGGCATGCCGCCGATCACGCCGGGCTCGGCGGTGAGCGTGATGTATTTCAGGATCTTCTCTTCGGCGGCCACGGCGGCGACGCCCTCGGGCATGCCGATACCCAGGTTGACGATGCCGCCCGGCGGCAACTCGAGCGCAGCCCGGCGCGCGATGACCTTGCGCTCGTCCAGATCGAGCGGGACGATGCGGTCGAACGGGACGCGGATCTGGCCGGAGAAGGCGCCGTTATGCTGCACGGCGTAGGTCTGCTTGTGGTTCTCGGGGTCGGCGAGCACCACGCAGTCGACCAGCACGCCCGGCACCTGCACGCGGCGGGCGTCGAGCGAGCCCTCCTGGGCGATGCGCTCGACCTGGGCGATGACGAGGCCGCCGGAGTTGCGGGCGGCCATCGCGGCGGGCAACGCGTCGAGCGTGAGCGCCTCGCGCTCCATGGTGATGTTGCCGGATGTGTCGGCGGTGGTGCCGCGGATCAGGGCGATCTGGATCGGGAAGGCCTTGTAGAGCAGGTATTCCTGGCCGCCGACGACCAGCAGTTCGACCAGGTCCTCGGTGGTGCGGGCGTTGAGCTTGCCGCCCTCGATGCGGGGATCGACGAAGGTCTGCAGGCCGACGCGGGAGAGGAGCCCGGCGCGCTTGGCGGCGATGTCGCGATAGAGTTGGCTGACGCAGCCGAGCGGGAGGTTGTAGGCCTCGATCTCGTTGTCGATCGCCATCTTGCCGAGCTTGGGCACGAGGGACCAATGTCCGCCGATGGCGCGGCGGATCAGGCCCTTATGGGCCAGGCGGTTGAGGCCGCGGTCCCGCCCGTCGCCCGGGGCGGCGGCGAAGACCAGGGTAAGGTCGCGCGGTTCGCCGGTCTCGCGGAAGCGCCGCTCGATGGCGATGAGCAGTTCGTCGGGGGTGCCGATGCCGACGAAGCCGGCGACGGAGACGGTATCGCCGGGCCGGATGATGGCAGCGGCTTCGGCCGGGGAGACGATCTTGTTTTTCATGATCCGTCATGTTCCGAGAGGAACGCCGCCACGCCGGGGGCGAACAGTTTTTGGGATTTGCCGCCGACGAAGACACCGACATGGCCGCCGGGCAGGCCGAGCTCGCGGTAGTCCGACGAGCCGACTTTGCCGGCCAACGCCCGCGATGTCGCCGGCGGGATGATGTGGTCGTCCTGGGCGAAGACGTTGAGCACCGGCATGGTGATGTGCCCCAGATCGACGACCTCGCCGTCCAACTCCCACTCGTTCTTGATCAGCTTATTTTGCTGATACAGATCCTTGAGCCATTGCTTGGCGGCTTCGCCGGGATGGTCCGGGCGGTCGGCGATCCATTTCTCCATGCGCAGCCAGTTGAGCAGCCGCTTCTGGTCGTCGACCACCTCGAGCATGTCCCAGTTGTATTTCATCATGCTGCGCATGGGGGTCATCTGGTTGAACACCGCGCCCATGAACTCGCCGGGCAAGTTGCCGTTGGCGTCGATCATGCGGTCGATGTCCTCGGGCTCGAGACTGCGGGTCCAGAGATTGATGAAGCCGTGGCCCTCGCGGCTGTCCACCATGTCGGCGTGGAAGTCGATGGGGGTGATGGTCAGGGTCAGGGTGTTGACGCGCTCGGGGAACAGGGCGGCAAAGGCGGTGGTGAACACGCCGCCCTCGCAGACGCCGAGCAGGTTGATCTTCTCTACCGCGGCCCGGCGGGCGATCTCGGCGACGCAGCCGTCCAGATAGCCGGTGATGTAGTCGTCGAGCTTCAGGTAGCGGTCGGCGCGGGACGGGTTACCCCAATCGACGACATAAAGGTCGATGCCGAGGTTGAGCAGGTTGCGGACCAGGGAACGGTCATCCTGCAAATCCGTCATCGTCCAGCGACCGATCAGGCCGTAACAGATCAGCACGGGGATGCCGACGCGCTTCTCGGCCAGCGGCTGGTAGTGGAAAAGGCTGACCTTGTCCTGTTGCCAAACCAGCTCCTTCGGCGTGGTGGCGATCTGCACGTCCGCGTCGGTCAGCCCGGCGAGCAGCCGGCCACCAGTCAGCATCTTGGTGCCCATGGCGGCAGCGCCGGAGATGGCGGAGGCGGCCGCAGCGTGCATCGGGGGTCGGGCCATGATCAGCGCGCCTTTCGTGAGGTGGCCGCGGTCTGCCGGGGTTTGGCGGGGAGCTTGCCGACCGACGATGCAGCGGGGGCAGGGGCCGACGCGGCTGATTGGGCCTGCCTGAGTGCATCGAGTTCGCGCCGGGTGCGGCGGAGTTCGCGGCGCATGTCAGTCATGGTGCGGTGAACGTCGTCCATCTCGGTGCGGGTCGGCAGGCCATACTGCTTGCCGATGTGTTCACTCAGTTCGGCTTGGGCGATGCGGAGTTCGGTGCTGGCGCGGATGGTGTCGCGCTGGCTGCGAAGAAAGGCATCGGAACGCTGGGTCTCGAGCATCTGGCGGTTGCCGATCTCGGTCCAGAGCGCGACAACGTGCTTGATCTCGAGCGGCTTGCCGTCGGCGCTGGAACGGCCGGCGAGCTCGGTCATGAATTTCTGCGAGGTCTGCATCCAGGACTCCAGCAGGACCCGCTGGTGCTCGAAGCCGGTGCGGCGCAACTCGGCCCAGCGGCGCATGACGTTGCCATAGCGCCGCTCGACGTCGAACAGATCGGCCAGGCGAGGGCCATCGACCATGCGGGCCAGGACGTCGTCCATCTCGGGGGTGCCGGCGAGCCAGTAGCGCGGGTTGGCAATGCGTTCGAGCATCTCACTGGCGGCGCCGCTGCCATCGTTGATTTGCGTGAGCCGTCCGGCCAACTCGGTCGACAGCCCGGTGGCGGCGGACCAGAGCTGCGCCATCGCCTCGCCGGCTTGTGCCAACTCCGGTGACGATGCCGCGTCAGCGGACCCGGACGCTTGGCCACCGGCCACCATGGCCTGCATGCCCTGGGCCATGGAGCGGGCCATGGTTTGTTGCATGCCGAGCATGGTGGTCGCCTGCGCCGACCAGAAATCGGTCAGCGCCTTGAGGCCTGCAGCCGGGTCCGCCTCGCTCATTGAGGAAACTCGATCACCTGGCGCACGGCCTTACCTTCATGCAGGCGGTCGAAGCCCTCGTTGATGTCGTCGAGCTTGAGCTTGCCGCTCATCAGGCGGTCCACAGGCAGCTTGCCGGCCTGGTAGAGCGCGACGAAGCGGGGAATGTCGCGGGTGGGGACGCAGGTGCCGATGTAGCTGCCCTTGAGCGTGCGCTCCTCAGCGACGAGCTGCACGATCGGCACCGCGAGCGCCGCGCCCGGCGGCGGCAGCCCGGCGGTGATGGTGGTGCCGCCGCGCTTGGTGATCTTGTAGGCGAGCTCCATGGCGCGAACGGCGCCGGCCATCTCGAAGGCGAAGTCGACGCCGCCGCCGGAGATCTCGCGTACCTGCTCGGCCGCGTCGGCATCCCGGGCATTAACCGTATGGGTCGCGCCGAGCTGGCGGGCGAGGCCGAGCTTGTCGTCCGACAGGTCGATGGCGATGATCTGGCGCGCGCCGGAGGCGACCGCCCCCAACACGGAGGACAGACCGACGCCGCCGAGGCCGATGACGGCCGCGGTCTCGCCGGGCTGCATGCGCCCGGTGTTGACGACGGCGCCGACGCCGGTGAGCACGGCGCAGCCGAACAAGGCGGCTTCGTCGAGCGGCAGGCTCTTGTCGACCTTAATCACCGAACGGCGCGAGACGACGCAGTGGGTGGCGAAGCCGGAAACGCCGAGGTGGTGGTTGATGACCGCCCCGTCGCAATGCAGTCGCCGTCCGCCCTTGAGCAGGGTTCCTGCCCCGTTGGCGGCCGCACCGGGCTCGCACAGGGCCGGGCGCCCTTCGGCGCACGGAATGCAATGGCCGCACGACGGCATGAACACCATGACGACGTGGTCGCCGACTTCCAGATCGTCGACGTCCTCGCCCAGCTGCTCGACGATGCCGGCGGATTCGTGGCCGAGCGCCATCGGCATCGGCCGTGGCCGGTCACCGTTGATGACCGACAGATCCGAGTGGCACAGCCCGGCGGCGACGACCCGCACCAGGACCTCGCTGCGGCCCGGCGGATCGAGGTCGAGCTCGACGATCCGCAGCGGCTTGCTTTTGGCGTAGGGCGGCTCGGCGCCCATCTTGTCGAGAACGGCGGCGCGGATCTTCATGCGAGCACCTTCTCGGGCGCGTGCTGGGTGGGGACCTTGGCCTTGAGTTCGTCCACCAGCACGCGGGTGTTCTCGGTGTAGTCGATCGGCACGGCCACGACGTGGACGCCGCCGCCCTTGAAGGCGTTCTCGATGGCCGGGATCAGCCCCTCGGTGGTGGTGACGCGGGTGCCCTTGGCGCCGTAGCTCTCGGCGTAGCGGACGAAGTCCGGGTTGCCGAAGGTCAGGCCGTAATCGGGGAAGCTGTCCACCGCCTGCTTCCAGCGGATCATGCCGTAAGCGCCGTCGTCGAGGATCAGCACGACCAGGTTCAGCTTGAGGCGGACTGCGGTCTCGAGTTCCTGCGAGTTCATCATGAAGCCGCCGTCGCCGCAGACGGCCATGACCCGGCGGTCCGGATGCAGCATCGCCGCCATCATCGCCGCCGGCAGCCCGGCGCCCATGGTGGCCAGCGCGTTGTCGAGCAGCAGGGTGTTGGCGACGTAGGTGCGGTAGTTCCGCGCGAACCAGATCTTGTACATGCCGTTGTCGAGCGACACGATGCCGTCGGCCGGGATCACCTGGCGGACGTCATGGACGATGCGCTGCGGGGTCGGCGGCCAGCGGTCCTCGGTGGCGCGGTCGGCGACCTTGGCCAGGATGCCGTCGCGGAGCGAGAGCAGGGCGCCGGGCTGGTGCATTTTGCCTTCGATCCGGTCGGCCAGCAGTTCCAGCGTCGGCCCGACGTCGCCGACGATCTCGGCGTGCGGGAAATACACCTGGTCCACGTTGGCCGGGGTGTAGCTGACGTGGATCACCTGCGGACCCTTCGGCCCCATGATGAAGGGCGGCTTCTCGATCGTGTCGTGGCCGACGGCGATGATGACGTCGGCCTGGTCGACGGCCTCATGGACGTAGTCGCGCTCGGACAGCGCGGTGGTGCCCATGTAGAGGCTGCTGCCGCCAGCGGCGGTGCCCTTGCCCATCTGGGTGGTGAAGAACGGGATCTGGGTGCGGCGGACGAAGGCGTTGATGCCGGTGGTGCCGCGCGGGCGCGAGCAGGCGGCGCCCAGCATGATCAGCGGGCGCTTGGCGGCCAGGATCATATCGGCGGCGCGGTCGATGGCGGCGCGGTGGCCGACCGGGATTTCGATCGGGTGCACGGGGATGCTCGGGATATCGGCGCATTCCTCGCCGGCGACGTCCTCGGGGAGTTCGAGCAGCACCGGGCCGGGACGCTCCTCCATGGCGACGCGGAAGGCGTCGCGCACGATGGTGGGGATGGTGGACGGGCCGACGATCTGGCGCGACATCTTGGTCAGCGGCTTGAAGGCGCTGACGATGTCGACGATCTGGAACCGCGCCTGGCGGCTGCTCATGATGCCTTTCTGGCCGGTGATCATGATCATCGGCATGGCGCCCAGGAAGGCGTAGGCGGCGCCGGTGGTGAAGTTGAGTGCGCCCGGCCCGAGGGTAGCGATGCAGACGCCGGGGCGGCCGGTAAGGCGGCCATGCGTGGCGGCCATGAAGGCGGCGGCCTGCTCGTGACGGGTGATGATCAGCTTGATGGAGGAGGTGCGCAGGCTCTCGACCACGTCGAGGTTCTCCTCGCCGGGCACGCCGAAGATGCGGTCGACGCCTTCGTTCTCCAGCGCGCGGACGAGTAGATCGGATCCTTTGGTCATCGTACGGCTACTCCTAGTTAGTGACGCGGTGCTTGACCGCGTTGGCGTATTCGGTAGTGGACGCGGTGCCGCCGAGGTCGCGGGTGCGGATGTTGTCGGTGTTGAGCGCGCCGTCGATCGCCTTGCGCAGGCGGGCGGCGCGATCGACCTCGCCGACGTGGTCGAGCATCAGCCCGGCGGCCAGCAGCAGCGCGGTCGGGTTGGCGAGCCCCTTGCCAGCGATATCGGGGGCGGAGCCGTGGACGGCTTCGAAGATCGCCGCCTTGTGGCCGATATTGGCGCCCGGCGCGGCGCCGAGGCCGCCGACGAGCCCGGCGATCAGGTCGGACAGGATATCGCCGAACAGGTTGGTGGTGACGATGACGTCGTACTGCCACGGGTTGAGCACGAGCTGCATCGCGCAGGCGTCGACGATGCGTTCGTCAACGACGATGCGGCCTTCGTATTCCTTGGCCATCTTGAGGCCGACCTCGAGGAACACGCCGGTCAACGCCTTGAGCACGTTGGCCTTGTGGACGATAGTGACCTTCTTGCGGCCGAGCTTGATGGCGTGCTCGAAGGCGAAGCGGATGATGCGCTCGGCGCCGTCGCGGGTGTTGACGCCGGACGAGATGGCGACCGCGTGCGGGTCGTCGCCGATCGGGATGTAGTGCTCGAAGGCGACGTAGAGGCCTTCGAGGTTCTCGCGGAACAGGATCAGGTCGATGTCGTCGTAGCGGCCGCCGGGAACCAGGGTGTGGGCCGGGCGCAGGTTGGCGTAGAGCTGGAATTCCTCCCGCAGCCGCACGTTGACGGAGCGGAATCCGCCGCCGACCGGGGTGGTCAGCGGGCCCTTGAGGGCGAGCTTGGTGCGGCGGATGCTGTCGATCAGCACGCCGGGCAACGGGTCCCCGTGCGCTTCGATACCGGCCAGGCCGCCTTGCTGGACGTCCCATTCGAAGGGCGCGCCGAGGGCAGTGAGGATCGACGTCACGACATCGGTGATCTCGGGGCCGATCCCGTCACCGGGGATCAGCGTCGCGGGGATCATTCTGTTCTCCAACTCGATTACAGGAACCGCGGTAGCGCAATCAGGGTGACGGTGACAACGATGGCGCCGCCGATTCGGGTGGCGATCTGGGCGAACGGCATCAGCTGCATGCGGTTCGCCGCGGTGAGGATCGCGACGTCGCCGGTGCCGCCCTGGCCACTATGGCAGGCGTTGATGATGGCGGTCTCGATCGGGAACATCTTGAGCCAGCGGCCAACGACGAAGCCGGTCGTCATCAGGGTGACCACGGTGGAGACGATCGTGATGATGTTGGCGATGTGGAACGCCGCCATCAGCTTGTCCCACGGGGTGAGCGCCACGCCGATGGCGAACAGCAGCGGGTAGGTCACGGCGACCTGGAAGAATTTGTAGACGCGGTGTGCGCCGGCTTCGAGGCTGGGTGAGACGAGGCGGCCCAGCTTGAGCACCACGGCGAGGGCCAGCATGGTGACCGGCGCGGGGAACTCGAACAGGCGCTGGACCAGCACGCCGACGAGATAGAGCGTGACGGCGGTGATGACGGCGGCGGCCACGGTCTGTGTGTCGACCACGACCCCCTTGGCCTCCGGGTTCTCCGGGTTGCGGCCGGGGTGTTCGACGTCGCCCTTGGCGTCCGGCTGAAGACGGCCCTCGCCAGTGAGGCCCGGGTATCTCTTGCCGACGAAGTTCAGGATGCCGGAGAGGATAATGGCGGTGAGGCTGCCGAGCATCACCGGCGGCAGCACCTGGGCGAACATGTCGCCCTGCGGCAGACCCAGGATAGTGGAGTAGCCGATCGAGAGCGGGATCGCGCCCTCGCCGACGCCGCCGGCCATGATAGGCACGACGACGAAGAAGAAGGTGTGCCACGCACCCATGCCGAGCAGGGTGCCGACGGCGGTGCCGACGATCCCGGCCATCACGGTGCCGGCGGCGAGCGGGACGAAGATCTTGACGAAGCCCGCGATCAGCACCTGGCGGTCCATGCCGAGGATGCTGCCGACGATGATGGAGGCGATGAAAAGATAGAGGAAGTTGCTGGCCTTGGTGAAGTCGATCACCGAAGTGAGGATCGGCTGCGGCAGCCAATGATAGTAGGCCAGCGCCGAGGGGATGAAGGTCGCCAGGATGGCCGCGGCGCCGATGTTGCGCAGGATGGGCAGGCGCTTACCGATCTCGGCGCAGGTGAAGCCGCCGACGGCGAGCAGCACGATGCTCATCAGCAGGTCGGACGGCACCTTGCCGGTCCAGACGAAGCCGGCGATCAGCGCGAGCAGGCCGATGTAGATCGGCAGCGGGATGATGCCGACGCGGATGTCGACGATGCGCCACCAGCTTTGATGCCAGCCGCTCGCTTCCGACGGCGCCAGGGCGCGGTTCAGCGTCGGTTCAGGCGCAGTCGTCGCGGTACGGGGCAGTGGTTGCGTCGGCATGCTGTGTTCCTCCTGGCAATGAGCGGCCCATGGCGGCCGATGTTCTTGTTGTTGGGAGTGAACGGTCGCCCGCGTCTCCGTTGGTTAAAGGCAAACATATCGAAGAATTTGGTTGCAGTCTCACCCAATGTTGGGCGTGCGGCGCACCCGGGATGGCGCCCGCGAGGGAGCGGTCATTGCCTCGAGCTTGAGCAGGACGGTGAGCTCCTCGGCAGTGAGCAGGCCTTCCTCGAGCACGATGTCGGAGACCCGGCGGTTCTCGGCCAATGCCCGCTTGGCGATGCGCGAACAGGTCTCGTAGCCGAGCGTCGGGCCGAGCGCGGTGACCAGGCCGATGCTGTTCTCGACCATCATCATGCAGCGCTCGCGGTCGACCTCAATGCCGATGACGCAGCGCCGGGTCAGCGTGTCGATGGCGGCGGTGAGGATGCGCAGCGAGGTGAGCACGCAGTAGCCGATGGTGGGCTCGAAGGCGTTGAGCTGGAGCTGACCGCCCTCGGCGCACATCGTCACGGTCAGATCGTGGCCGATGACGAGGTAGGCGACCTGGTTGACGACCTCGGGGATCACCGGGTTGACCTTGCCCGGCATGATCGAGGATCCAGCCTGCACCGCCGGCAAGCGGATCTCGCCGAAGCCAGCGCGCGGGCCGCTGGAGAGCAAACGGAGGTCGTTGCAGATCTTGGAGAGCTTGACGGCGACGCGCTTGAGCAGGCCGGAGAACAGCACGAAGGCGCCCATGTCGGAGGTCGCCTCGATCAGGTTGGTCGCCAGCACCATCGGTTGACGGGACGCGCGGGCCAGCTCCTCGACGGCGAGCGAGGCGTAGCGCGGATCGGCGTTGATGCCGGTGCCAATGGCCGTCGCGCCGAGGTTGACCTCGCGGAACAGCGCCGACGTCTCGCGCAGGCGGGCGACGTCCTCCTTGATGGTGGCGTGGAAGCCGTCGAACTCCTGGCCGACGGTCATGGGCACCGCATCCTGCAGCTGGGTGCGGCCGATCTTGAGCACGTCGGCGAACTCGACGGCCTTGGACTTGAACGCGTAGGCAAGTTCGTCCAGCGCCTCGACCAGCGGGGTGGTCGCCAGGATGACGGCCAGGCGCAGCGCGGTCGGGTAGGCGTCGTTGGTCGATTGCGACATGTTGACGTCGTCGTTGGGGTGCAACGCGGCGTAGTCGCCCTTGGGGCGCCGCATCGCCTCGAGCGCGACGTTGGCGATGACTTCGTTGGTGTTCATGTTGGTCGAGGTGCCGGCGCCGCCTTGCACGGCGTCGACGACGAATTGCCCGTGCAACGCGGTCTCGGTGGCGATGCGGGTGCAGGCGGCGTCGATGGCGTCGGCCTTGGCGGGGGTGAGGTAGCCCAGGCGCTTGTTGGCCCGGGCGGCGGCTTGCTTGACCAGCACGAGGCCGCGCACGAAGTCGGGGAAATGGCCGACCGGCACGCCGCTGATGGGGAAGTTCTCGACGGCACGCTTGGTGTGGACGCCCCAGTAGGCGTCGGCCGGGATTTCGGTCTCGCCGAGAAGATCGTGCTCGAGCCGCGTGGTAATGGTCGCCAGGTCGATGGTGGTGACCTGGGCCAGCTCTAGGGTCGCGGGCGGATTACCTGTTTCGGGGTCGCTCATCGCCTTCGATTCTCCGATGCGTCTTTCGACATTCTTTTCTGTGACCGTCCCGATCGGCAACTCGCGGGCGTACGACGCGCTACCGCCCCGACCCCGTCCACCACCGGCCTGATGATCGGCCCTTCGACCGGTCATCATGAGGAATAGAGATGAACTTCACCATCAACGGCCAGACCTATCACGCCGAACCGGATATCCGGACTTCGGTGCTCGACCTATTGCGTGAACACCTCGGGCTGACGGGGAGCAAGAAAGGCTGCGACCACGGGCAGTGCGGCGCCTGCACAGTGCTGATCAACGGGCGCCGGGTCAATGCGTGCCTGTCGCTGGCGGTGATGCATCAGGAAGACGAGATCACCACCATCGAGGGTCTCGGCTCGGCCGGCGAGTTGCACGCGATGCAGGCTGCTTTCGTCAAGCATGATGGATATCAGTGTGGGTACTGCACACCGGGACAGATCTGCTCGGCGGTCGGCATGCTGGACGAGGCGGCCAAGGGCTGGCCGAGCTACGTGTCAGAGGATCTGGAACACTCCCACCTGAGCCAGAGCGAGATCAGCGAGCGCATGAGCGGCAACATCTGCCGCTGCGCCGCATACCCGAACATCGTCGACGCGATCACCGAAGTCGCCGGTGCCGGCGCATGAGGACCTTTACGTACGACAAGGCGAGCAGCCCGGAAGCTGCGGTCAAGAGCATTTCCGGGCCGACGGCCCGGTTCATCGCTGGCGGGACCAACTTGCTCGATCTGATGAAGCTACAGGTCGAGACACCGGATCGGCTTGTCGACGTTAGCCGACTGGCACTGACGGAAATCGAGGACATGCCGGATGGCGGCCTTCGGATCGGCGCGCTGGTCCCGAACAGTGATCTGGCAGCCGACAAGCGGGTGATGGCGCGCTACGAAGTGCTGAGCCGGGCGCTGCTCGCGGGCGCCTCGGGGCAGCTGCGCAACAAGGCCACCACCGGTGGGAACCTGCTGCAGCGGACTCGCTGCTACTACTTCACCAACACGGCCAGCCCCTGCAACAAGCGTGAACCCGGCACCGGCTGCGCGGCGATCGGCGGCTTTAATCGTATCCTGGCGGTGATCGGCACCAGCGAGAACTGCATCGCGACGCATCCGGGCGACATGCCGGTGGCGATGCGCGCGCTCGATGCCACGATCGTAACGCTGAAGCCGGACGGCGGCACGCGGCACATCTCGATCCATGAGTTCTACCGCTTGCCAGGCGACACGCCGCAGATCGAGACGGTGCTCGAGCAGGGCGAGCTGATCACCCATGTCGAGCTGCCGCCGTCGCCGGAGGGCGCGCGCCAGCAGTATCGCAAGGTGCGGGACCGGGCGTCCTATGCTTTCGCGCTGGTGTCGGTCGCCGGCGTGGTGACGATGCAGGACGGCAAGATCGCGACGGCCGCACTGGCGTTCGGGGGGCTTGCGCCTTTGCCTTGGAGGGACACATCGGTGGAGACGGCGCTGATCGGCCAAGCTCCCTCGATGGCAGTGTTCGAGGCCGCGGCTGATGCCCTGCTCGCGCGAGCGAAGGGGCAAGGCGCCAACGATTTTAAGATACCGCTCGCACGCCGGACGCTGATTGCGACCTTGCGCGACTTGACTGGAGAATAGCCGATGTTCGGATTTGGCGGCGGCAACGACGTTACCCTCACGATGGACAAGTCGCATCCGGAGAGCTTGCTCGACAGCACCGTCCAGGACGTAATCGGCAAGCCGCTCAGCCGTGTCGATGGGCCCAAGAAGGTGTCGGGCGCGGCGACCTACGCGGCGGAGTATCAGTTCGACAACTTGGCCCATGGCGTGCTGGTCAGTGCGACGATCGGCAAGGGGCGCGTTACCTCCATCGACGTCGATGCGGCCAAGGCGATGCCGGGCGTGATCGACGTGGTAATCGACTTCAAGACGTTCGCTAGGGTGGCGCAACAGGGCGGCGAGACCAGTGCGCCGGCGCAGGGCGTGCAGGACGTCGATTATTTTGGGCAGATCGTCGCCATCGTGGTCGGCGAGACGTTCGAGGCGGCGCGGGATGCGGCCGAGCGGATCGGCGTAGTCTACGAGCGCGACGAGGGTGTGTTCAGCTTTTCGACCGACCTCAAGCGCGACAAGAAGCTGCCGGACAACAATACCCCGGCTCAGTTCGAGCAGGGCGATCTCGACAAGGCCATGGGCAACGCTGCGTTCACCGTGGACGCGACCTACAGCACGCCGAGCCAGAACTCGGCAGCGATGGAGCCGCACGCATCGATCGCGACGTGGGAGGACGGGGCGCTGACGTTGTACGGCGCCTACCAGATGCCGACGTCTGACGCGCAGCAATTGGCCAAGGCGCTAGGGCTGTCGGCCAAGAAGGTGCGCATCATCGCCCATTTTATCGGCGGTGGTTTCGGTTCCAAGCTCGGCATTGCGCCGGAGAGCGTAGCGGCGGCGATTGCGGCCAAGCAGCTCGGCCGGCCGGTCAAGGCGGTAATGCTGCGGCGGCAGGTGTTCGACGCTACGCCGCGGCGGTCCAACACTGTCCAGCGGATGCGGCTGGCCGCGGGGCCGGACGGGAGGCTGACCGGGATCGGGCACGAGACGGTCGTGTCCAACCTTGAGGACCAGGATTATTTCGAGCCGGCTGGTCTGTCGACACACTTCCTGTATGCGGGCGAGAACCGGGTCATCACGCACGACATGGTGCGGATGAACTGGGGCATGGCCGGGTCGATGCGGGCACCGGGCGAGGCGGTTGGTCTGCTCGGGCTCGAGGGTGCGATGGACGAGTTGGCGGACCGGATGGGGCTCGACCCGATTGAACTGCGCCGCATAAACGAGCCGGAGATGGACCCGGAGAAGGGCGTGCCGTTCTCATCGCGCCGGCTGATGGACGCGATGGACATCGGGGCCGAGAAGTTCGGCTGGAGCCAGCGCAAGCCGGCAGGAACCCGGCGGGAAGGCGAGTGGCTGATCGGCATGGGCGTGGCTGCGGCCGCACGGGCGAACCTGCTGATGGAGACGTCCGCCAAGGTTGCGATCCACAAGGATGGCTCGGTGACGGTGTCGTCGGCGATGACTGACATCGGCACCGGCAGCTACACCATTCTGTCACAGGTCGCGTCCGAGTTGCTCGGCGTGCCGATGGACAGGATCACCATGGAGCTGGGCGACACCAATGACGTCCCGGCAGCCGGATCTGGCGGGTCGTGGGGCGCGTGCTCCTCGGGGTCGGCGATCTATCTTGCCTGCGAGAACCTCCGCGGCAAGCTCGCCAAGGCGCTCGGCGTGGACGAGAGCGTTCTGACGCTGAAGGACGGGCAGGCGATCGGCGATAACCGCTCGGTGGCGATCGCTGAGCTGGTCGGCGAAGGTCTGGAGGCGACCGGGACGATCAAGCCGGGCAAAACGCAGAAATCGTTGTTCAACCAGGCTTCATACGGGGCGCACTTTGCCGAAGTCGCGGTAAACGCGATCACGGGCGAGACTCGGGTGCGCCGGATGCTGGGCGTGTTCGCGGCCGGGCGGATTCTGAACGAGATGACGGCACGGTCGCAGTGTCTCGGCGGGATGACGTTCGGCATCGGCGCGGCACTGACCGAGGACCTGATCCACGACACGCGGACCGGCCAATTGGTCAACGGCAACATGGCCGAATACCACGTGCCGGTGAACGCGGACGTGCCGCAGCTGGAGGTGATGTTCCTCGAGGAGCGGGACATCCATTCCAACCCGATGCATGCCAAGGGCATCGGTGAGGTCGGCATCTGCGGGGCCGGGGCGGCGATCGCCAACGCCGTGTTCAACGCGACGGGCATCCGCACGCGTGATTTCCCGATCACGCTGGACAAGCTGCTGCCCGACCTACCCGCGATGTGAGCTTCATGGGGCGGCACGGTTGTGCCGCCTTGGCTGCTGCGTTCGCGATTTACGAGTGATGGGCGGCTGGCGATGGTGGGCTGAAGCCCACCCTACGGGTGAGCGTTAGTCTGCTCATTTCGTGGCGTGAGGTCGACAGGGCGCGGGCAGAGATGGTCCTATGGCGTCTCAGCCCAGAGAGAGTGCTTGATGGACACGAGTGACGGCCTGCCGGCATCCCGGCGGCGTCTGGTGATGAGTTGCGCCGTGTTGGGCGTGGTGCTGGCCGGATTGGACAGCGCGATTGCGAATATCGCGCTTCCGACGATCGCGCGGGATCTGGCAGCGACCGATGCCGCGACGATCTGGGTGGTCAACAGTTACCAACTCGCGGTGACGGTATGTCTGTTGCCGGCGGCGGCATTGGGCGAGATTTGGGGGCTGAAGCGGATCTACGGCTTCGGTCTGGTCGTGTTCACCGCCGCATCCTTGGCTTGCGCGTTATCGCCAACGCTGCCGCTGCTGGTGGCGTCGCGACTGCTGCAGGGGGTGGGCGGCGCGTGCATGGCGGCGCTCGGCGGGGCGCTGGTGCGGACGATTTACCCGCGCGCGCTGCTCGGGCGGGGGTTCGCGGCGATCGCGCTGTCGGTGGCGCTGTCGGCGGCATTGGGGCCGACCTTGGCGGCGCTGATCCTGTCGGTCGCGCACTGGCCGTGGCTGTTCCTGGTCAATGTGCCGGTCGGGCTGGTGACGATCCCGCTGTTTCTCAAGGTGGCACCGGCAGGCCAGACGCGACCGCGACGGTTCGATTGGCTGGGCACGGCAATCAACGCGGCGGCGTTCGGGCTGGTCGTCACGGGGGTCGACGGGCTGGGCGGCGACGCGCGCGGGGTCGCGCTGGCCGAGTTGGTGGCCGGGCTGGTGTTCGGGGTGTTGCTGTTCGTGCAGCAGTCGCGGCAGCCGGCGCCGATGCTGCCGCTGGATCTGCTGCGGATCCGGCTGTTCGCGCTGTCGATGGGGACATCGGTGTGCTCGTATTCGGCACAGATCCTGGCCTACGTGTCGCTGCCTTTCCTGTTCCAGGCGGTGATGCATCGGTCCGCAGTGGCGACCGGGTTGCTGGTGACGCCGTGGCCGCTGCTGGTGGCCGTCGCCGCGCCGGTGGCGGGGCGGCTGTCGGACCGGTATCCGGCGGCGGTGCTGGGCAGCATCGGGCTGGCGATCCTGGCGAGCGGGCTCATGCTGCTGGCCACCATGCCGGCGGCGCCGGCGGATTGGGACGTGGTGTGGCGGATGGCGATCTGCGGCGTCGGGTTCGGCTTCTATCAGACGCCGAACAACATCACGCTGATGACGGCCGGGCCGCCGGAGCGGAACGGGGCGGCCAGTGCGATGGTGGCGGTGGCGCGCACGGTAGGCTGGTCGCTCGGCTCGGCGATCGTGGCGCTGATTTTCGGGCTGCGCGGCGACCTAGCGGCCGGCGAGTGCCTCTACGTGGCGGCCGGGTTCGCAGCGGCGGGCGCGGTGGTCAGCGTCTCACGCACCGGCGCCCGGCCGATGACCGCTTAGAGGACGCTGATTACGGTGATGATCAGGCCGACCAAGGCGACGCCCCAGACGAACGAGCGAAGCGGCGCTAGGCCGAGCGCGTAGATCGGGACATAGGCCAGGCGGGCCCAGAAGAACAGGCCGGCGCCCCAGGCGGTCCATGCGGTCTCGCGCGACGCGACATGGGCCAGCAGGACGGCGCCAACGAAGATCGGCAGGCTCTCGTATAGATTGGCCTGCGCGCGGGCCAGGCGGGCTGCGGTGCCGGTATAGTGCTTGTCCTGGTCGTCGCGGTTACCGGCGGCCCATTGCAGCCCGTCCTGCTGACGCTTGAAGCCGGCGGCGGCGAGCACCTGGACGATGGCGAGCAGGAGCGTCCAGGCGAGATAAGTGAGCGGCAAGGTCATGATGCGGTCCTCTCAGAGTAGGGCGTCAGAGTAGGGGGCTGATGAGCCGGGCAAGGTTCTCGGCAAATCGGCGGGCGGCCGGGCGGCGTCGCCAGGTCGCCAGGTCTATCGGTTCGCTGTCGGCAATGTAACCGTCCTGGATCGCAACCAGCGCGTCCACGGCCGTGCCTCCATAGAGGAGTAGGCTCACTTCTTCGTTGAGCTCAAAGGAGCGCAGGTCGACGTTGCTGGAGCCCAGGATGGCCAGGGTGCCGTCGATGCTGACGTTTTTGGCGTGCAGCAGATAGTTTCGATAGGCGTGGATGCGGATGCCGCAGGCGAGCAGGTCGTCATAGTAGGAGCATTGCGCGAGGTGGACGAGGCGCTGGTCGACGACGGCGGAGATCACGACGTCGATCTCCACCCCGCGGGCGACGGCGGTGCGCATGGCGCCGACCAGGGCATCGTCGGGGATGAAGTAGGGCGTGACGAGGACGACGTGGCGGGTCGCGGCGTGGATCTGCCAGACGAGCAGGGACTCGAAGCCCTCGAGCGGATAGGCGGCGCCGCTAGGAAGGAGCTGCGCCGGGGTGTCGCCGGCGGGCGGGAGCGGCGCGCCGTCGTCGAGCGGCAGGATGCCGGTCTCCATGAACCAGTCGCCGCGGATGACCGCCTCCATCTCGGCAACCACTGGGCCCTCGACGCGGGCGACCAGCTCGCGGTTGACCACGCCCGTGCGGAACTGCTGGTCGACGATATTCTGTGACCCGGCGTAGCCGATCCGCCCGTCGATGACGAACAGCTTGCGGTGGTTGCGCATGTCGCGGCGGGTGCGGCCGCGGACGAGGTGGAAGGGCAGTGACCACTGGACCGCCACGCCGGCGGCCTCGAGGCGGCGGCCGATGGCGCGGCGCCAGCGGTGCGAGCCGACCGGGTCGATCATGACGCGGCAGTCGACGCCGCGGGCGGCGGCGGCGGCCAACGCATCGGCCACGCGGCGGCCGGCGGCGTCGTCGGCGAAGATGTAGACCAGAATGAGGACGTATCGCCGGGCTGCGGCGATGTCGGCGGCGAGGCGATCGAGCATGTCGTCGTAGTCGTCGATTAGGCAGACGGCGTTGCCCGAGACCGGCGGGAAGTGGCCGAGATGGTGCGCCAGGGCGAAGACGGGAGTGAACGGGCTGGGGTGGGTCGGCGGATCGGCCGCCAGCAGGCGGCGGCCGATGGCGGTGAAATACGGGGCCAGGAGCTGAAAACGGCGTACGCGGGAGGCGGGGAAGCGCGGGCTGCCGATGACGGCGAAGGCGAGCATGCCGGGGAGCGGGAGAAACATGATCAGCAGCAGCCATCCGGCGCTGGAGGCCGGGCGGCGGCGCAGCGGCACCACGGCGAGCGCGACCAGCCGGCAGGTCCAGTCAGCCAGCGCATAGGCGAGCTGGAGCGAGGGCCAGGCAGGGAGTACGGCCCAGAGAGGTCCGGTGGACATGCGCCTGCCTACCGATGTCAGCGGACTCGCGGCAAGCGTAGGCTCACGAATCCGGGTGCTCTCCTTTTGGTATTGCGGCCCGGACCGCTTCGGTGGACACGCGGCGGTTCACTCTCCCGGGGTCCCGAATGCGTCTCGCCGTCGCCGCGTTGCTCACCATCATCACCGCGTCCGCCATCACCACATCCGCACAGGCGCTTCCCACGTCGGTGACGGTGTGGACCGACCAGGCGGACCGGTTGGGTAACGGCAACGCGAACTGGCGCTCGCTGGCGATCATGCATCGCGCGATGCACGACGCGCTGAACGCGGCCAATCCTGTCTATGCACGGTGGGACGCGCCGGCCCGTGGCGAGCCGGCGAGCGAGGGCGCGCTGCCGGAGGCGGCGATGGAGGCGGCGGCAGCGGCGGCGCTGTCGCAGTTGCATCCGGATCGGCGCAGCGAGATCATGGCCTTGCTGGCCGACGAGATGGCGCATCTTCCGGCCGGCGCGGCGCGCGACAAGGGGCAGGTGCTCGGCGCGGCAATCGGCGAGACGGCGGCGGCACGGCGGGCCGATGACGGGTTCCAGAATCCGCGCCTGTTCGTCGGCAGCGACGTGCCCGGGGTATGGCGGCCGACACCGCCGGATCACCGCACGAGCGGGACCACCTCAACCCGCCCGTTCCTGTTCGCACGCCGCGATGACGTCCCGGGCCAGCCGCCACCGGAGCCCGGCAGTCCGCTCTACCTGAGCGACGTCGAGCTGACCCGGCGCATCGGCGGCGGCGTGTCGTCGGTACGCACGCCGCAGCAGGCCGATGCCGCGATTTTCTGGGCCTACCAGAGCACCCAGCGCGGCTACATCCACTGGGCGGCGACGCTGATCGACCGGGACCATGAACGCTACGGCCTGGCCGAGCAGGCGCGGATCATGGCGCAGGTCAGCGCCGCGATGGCCGATTCGGCGATCCTGATCTGGGCGGCCAAGGAGCGCTGGATGTATTGGCGCCCGGTCGACGCGATCCGCTCGGGGCAGTTCGGCGTGGTGCCCGATGCGGGCTGGCAGTCGTTCATCGAGACGCCGCCGCATCCCGAATATCCATCGGGTCATGCGTCGGATTGCTACGTCGGCGCGGCGATGCTGACCAAGCTGTTGGCCACGACGGACCCGCTGACCTACACCGCGCAGAGTGCGCCGGTGACGGTCGACCGGCCGGCCGAGGTGTGGAGCAGCGACATGGGCGCACCGCCCGCGCCGGTCGAGCTACGGCCGACGCCGCGGGACTTCCCGACGATCTCGGCCGCAGCGCGGGAGTGCGCAGACTCGCGGATCTGGGCGGGGGCGCATTTTCCGAGCGCGAACGAGGAGTCCCGCCGGATCGCCGGCATCATCGTCGCGCGTGCGCTCGAGCAGGTGCCCCTCATCGCGCGCTGATCGAGCGGTACACCATTTAAGTAGCTGTCGTTGCATCCAAACCTGGGCAGCACAGTTCTCACTGCATGCAGGAGACGCGTGCGATGATCGATACCGACTTGACGAGACGCGGCGTACTCGCCGCCAGCACGGCGGCGGTGGCTGTCGGGGCGTTACCGGTCGGGGCCGCGGAAGCAGCGCCGGTTCCCGCAGCCACGGCGGCGGCGGCGCAGCCAGTCATGATGCCGGTGTCGTTCGTGGTGAACGGCAAGACGGTTAATCTCTCGCTCGACACCCGCACCAGCCTGCTCGATGCGCTACGTGAGCACCTGCAGCTGACCGGCTCCAAGAAGGGCTGCGATCACGGGCAATGTGGCGCCTGCACGATCCTGCTCGACGGGACACGGATCAATTCCTGCCTGACGCTGGCCGTCATGCACCAGGGCAGCAAAATCACCACGATCGAGGGCCTTGGCACGCCCGACAACCTCAATCCGATGCAGGCCGCGTTCATCAAGCATGACGGCTACCAGTGTGGGTATTGCACGCCGGGTCAGATCTGTTCGGCGATGGGCGTGCTGGCGGAGATGAAGGCCGGGGTACCAAGCCATGTGACGGCGGACCTGACGGCGCCGATCCAGTCGACGGATGTGGAGATGCGGGAGCGCATGAGCGGCAACATCTGCCGTTGCGGGGCATACTCCAACATTGTCGATGCCATGAACGACGCGAAGGGAGCCTTCGCATGAGGCCGTTCACCTACGAACTCGCCAAGACGCCGGCAGAAGCGGCCGCTTCTGTCGAGCGGACGCCGGACGCTAAGTTCATCGCCGGCGGCACCAACCTGCTCGACCTGATGAAGTTGCAGATCGAGACGCCGGCGCACCTGATCGACGTCAACGGCCTCGCGCTCGACAAGGTCGAGCCGACCGAGCAGGGCGGTCTACGGATCGGCGCGCTGGTGCGCAACACGGCGCTCGCTTCGGACCAGCGGGTGCGGCGCGACTACGCTGTGTTGTCGCGCGCGATCAATGCCGGGGCATCGGGCCAGTTGCGCAACAAGGCGACCACGGCGGGCAACCTGCTGCAGCGGACGCGGTGCTCGTATTTCTACGACACCAACCAGCCCTGCAACAAACGCCAGCCCGGTGCCGGCTGTGCCGCGCTCGAGGGTGTCAGTCGTCAGCTCGGCATCATCGGCACCAGCGACCACTGCATCGCGACCTACCCGGGCGACATGGCGGTCGCCATGCGGGCCCTCGGCGCCACCGTCGAGACGGTTCGCGGCGATGGGTCCACGCGCAAGATCCCCGTCGGCGACTTCCACCGTTCGCCCGGCGACACCCCGCAGCAGGACACCGTCCTGCAGAAAGGCGAGCTGATCACCGCGGTGACGCTGCCGCCGCCGGTGGGCGGCAAGCAGTTCTATCGCAAGGTGCGCGACCGTGCGTCCTACGCCTATGCGCTGGTGTCCGTCGCCGCGGTGGTGCAGCCCGATGGGTCCGGTCAGGTCGCCATCGGCGGCATCGCCCCGCGCCCGTGGCGGATCGAAACGGCGGAAGCGGAGTTGCCCAGGGGCGCCAAAGCCGTCACCGCGGCGCTGATGCAAGGCGCTCGGCCGACGCACGACAACGAATTCAAGGTCTCGCTGGTCGAGCGCACGCTCGCCGCGGTCCTGTCCGACGCGAGGGCCTGAGCCATGAAGTTCGACACGCCCGCCACCACCAACCCGATCGACCAGCTCAAAGTCATCGGCCGGCCGCACGACCGCATCGACGGCCCGCTTAAGACGACCGGCACCGCGCCCTACGCCTATGAGCGGCACGACGTAGCGCCGAACCAGGCCTATGGCTACGTCGTCGGCGCGGCCATCGCCAAGGGTAAGGTCACCGCGATGCATGTCGACGCGGCGCGCGACGCTCCCGGCGTGCTGGCCATCGTCACCACGCTCGGCGTGCCGCAACTGCCGGTGAGCAAACACAACGTGGCGGCTTTGTTCGGCGGCGCGGACATCCAGCACTACCATCAGGCGATCGCCGTGGTGGTAGCCAAGAGCTTCGAGGAAGCGCGTGCGGCGGGGATGATGATCCGCGCCGACTATGCGGAGGCGCCCGGCAACTACGATCTGGCGAAGGTTGAGCCGGTGGCCCCTCCGGTGGCCGGGGATAGCGGCGAGGGTAGCAGCGCGCCGCCCGTCGATCGCATGGGCGATTTCGAGGCGGCCTTCGCGAAAGCGCCAGTCACCATCGATACGGTAGTCACGACGCCGGATGAGAGCCACTCCATGATGGAGCCGTTCGCCACGGTCGCCACCTGGGAAGGCGACCATCTCACGGTCTGGACGTCCAACCAGATGGTTACCTGGGGCAAGCAGGACCTGGCCAAAAGCCTCGATATCCCAGTCGAGAACGTTCACCTGATGTCGCCCTATGTCGGCGGCGGGTTCGGCGGCAAGTTGTTCGTGCGGTCCGACGTGGTGTTGGCGGCGATTGCCTCTCGCGCCGCCAAGCAGCCCGTCAAACTGGCGCTGACCCGGCCGTTGATCGCCAACAACACGACGCACCGTCCGGCGACCATCCAGCACATCCGGCTGGGCGCGGAACAGGACGGCACGCTGACGGCGATCGCGCACGAAAGTGTCTCGGGCAACCTGCCGGGCGGCAAACCGGAGACGGCGGTGGCCCAGACCAAGCTGCTCTATGCCGGCGCAAACCGGTTGGTGGCGATGCGGTTGGCGGAGTTGGACCTGCCGGAAGGTAACTCCATGCGTGCGCCGGGCGAGGCCCCCGGGCTAATGGCGCTCGAGATGGCGATGGACGAGTTGGCCGAGAAACTGGCCATGGATCCGGTTGCGCTGCGGATCAAGAACGACACCCAGGTCGACCCGGAGAAGCCGGAGCGGGGGTTTTCGCAGCGTAACCTGGTGCAGTGTCTGCAGCAGGGCGCGGCGCAGTTCGGCTGGGACCGCCGGAATGCCAAGCCGGGCTCGGTGCGCGACGGCAACTGGCTAGTAGGGATGGGCGTGGCGGCCGGGTTCCGCAACAACCAGACGAAGAAGTCGGGCGCCCGCGTTCGCCTCGACACGAATGGCATCGTCACGGTTGAGACCGACATGACCGATATCGGCACGGGTAGCTACACCATCATCGCGCAGACCGCGGCGGAGATGATGGGCGTCGACATGGACCGTGTCGTGGTCAAGCTGGGTGATTCCGCCTTCCCGGAATCGTGCGGCTCCGGTGGCCAGTTCGGCGCCATGAACTCTACCTCCGGCGTCTACGCGGCGTGCGTCAAGCTGCGCGAGGCGGTGGCGGGCAAGCTCGGTTTCAACTCGGGTGACGTGTCGTTCGCGGGCGGCCGGGTCGCGTCCAATGGCCGCGACATGGCGCTCACCGATGCCGCGCGCGATGGGGCGCTGACCGGCGAGGACGACATCGAATACGGCGATCTGAGCAAGAAGTATCAACAATCGACCTTCGCCGGGCATTTCGTCGAAGTGGGGGTGGATCGGTTCACGGGCGAGGTCCGAGTACGGCGAATGCTGGCGGTGTGTGGCGCCGGGCGGATTCTAAATCCGAAGTCGGCGCGCAGCCAGGTGATCGGCGCCATGACCATGGGCGTCGGCGCGGCGCTGATGGAGGAACTGGCGGTCGACACCAAGCGAGGCTTCTTCGTCAACCACGATCTGGCCGGTTACGAGGTGCCGGTGCATGCCGACATTCCGCATCAGGACGTGGTGTTCCTCGAGGAGACCGACCCGATTGCATCGCCGATGAAGGCGAAGGGTGTAGGCGAGCTGGGCATTTGCGGCGTCGGCGCGGCCGTGGCCAACGCAGTCTACAACGCGACTGGTGTGCGGGTGCGCGAATACCCGATCACGTTGGACAAGCTGATCCCGCATCTGCCTGCGGTGGCGTAGAGCACCGTTCTTTCACATGGGGGTGGGCTGAAGCCCACCCTACGAGTGACCGGGTTAGCGGGTTGCCAGCTTCGCGTGTTTGGCGTCGGCGACCTCGCTCAATAGCTTGCGGGTCATCGCCTCGCCGAAGGCCTGGAACGATCGGACTTCGACGACGAAGCTGCCGTTGCCGCCGGTGACGTTCTCGGCATACCAGTTCGTCAACCCGCCGGGCGGCTGGACATGGGCGAAGGTATAGCTCACCGGGTGTTCGTTGATGATTGCCAGACCGTTGATGGTGACGCCGGCTTTCACCGCGTCGTCCCGCGCGTCGGCGGTCTCGCGGCCTGAGTTATTGGTCCCGTCGCCCGCCACATCGATGACCCGGCGCTGCGCCTCGAAGCCGCCTTCGGCGAGCATCTGCATGGCATGGTCGATGCCGGCGCTGATGCTGGTGCGGCCCCAGTAGGATCGCTGCGCGGACTTCATCTCGTCGGTGAAGGCGGCGGCGCTCGCGGCGTCGCGGACGATGTGCCAGTCCACCACGGTGCGCACCTCGTAGGAGCCGGCGAACTCGACATAGGCGACCGCGATCTGGCCGATCGCCCCGCCCTTGATGGCCGCAATCACGCGGGGATCCGCGAATGCGCTGCCGTAACCCTCCTTCTCGAGAGTGAACTCGGTGTCATCGACGCTACGGGAGACGTCGGTAACCAGCACCAGCATGACGTCGACCGGCTCGGCCGCGACGGCGATCACAGGTAAGAATAGCAGCGGTAACAGGAACAGCGAGCGCATGGGCCACCTCCACCGCGCGATGGTGGCGCGGCAGGTGCTCCAGCAACAAGGATATTCGTCGGTGCGGCGGCGGCCTACTGGCTGGCCCAGATGATACGGTGCAGCCAAGCGACCTCGGAGACGTCGAAGCTGCGGTCGCGATGCGCCGTGTTGAGGCTCTTCAACTCGATGCGCTTGGCGGATTTGCGGGTGAGCTGCTTGGCCATGACCTCGCCGGCCCAGGTCTTGGCGACAACCCGGTCGCCCCTACGGATCGGCGCCGACGGTGAGACGACGACCATGTCGCCCTCGCGGAACACCGGCTCCATGCTGTCACCGGAGATCTCCAGCGCGTAGGCATTGGGATCGCCGATCTCGGGCACGCTGACTTCGTCCCAGCTACCGCCGACGGGGAAGCCGCCATCGTCGAAGAACCCCTCGCCCCCGGCCTGCGCCAGGCCGAGCAGCGGAATCCGTGTGGGCAGGCGCACCGTATTGACGGCGCGGGGCGAGCCGGTGACCAGCGCGATGAAGGCCTCGGGCGACTCGCTGACGGCGCCGAGCACTTTGGAGATGCTCTCCGTGCTGGGCCAGCGCAGGCGCCCGTCGGGCATCTTGCGCTTGCTGGGGTTGAACGTCGTCGCATCCAGGCCGGAGCGCTTGGCCAGGCCGGAGGGAGACAGACCGTGTTCCGCCGCGAGCGTGTCCAGCGCCCGCCAAATATCGTCGTGCTTCATGGAATGGAGTGTGCCTAGGAATTAAGACCGTGACAACTGGGAAAATGAGCCTGACCGCACTTGTTTGCGCGCACGGAGAATGTTCTTGTTTAGTTCTTATCAGAGGAGTGCAGAATGCAACCGTGCCTCACGTCGACGGCTCCTTTCGACACGGTCGAAGCTGCCTGGTTCTCGGCCGCCCGAGCCATCCGCGCCGGGGATCAGCCGGACACGCGGACGGCCGGCATCATCCGGTGCCTCGACCGGCTGTACCGCAATCGGCGAATCGAATTGCTGCACGCGCGCATCCTCCGCATCTGGGGTGGGCGCGGGGTGGCGCCGAACCCGCGGCGCCCGCAGGAGCGCAGCGACTGGCAGATCTGGTGCGAGGCGATCGAACGAATGGACGGGCCGTTGCGCGCGCAGGGGATCGTCGGGCCGATGAACTAAGCCAGCCGGTCCCACCCGGCGGCGCTCAGGAAGCCGGCGCGTCCGGCCACGAAGGTCGCCACGACGGTGGGGCCGGCCGGGTCGACCAGCACGATGTCGGCGCGCTTGCCCTCGGCGATCGTGCCGCGGTCGTGTAGCCCGGCGGCGGCGGCGGCGTTGGCCGAAACCAGCGCCCAGGCCTGGCCCAGCAAGAGGGTGCCGCGCTGGGCGAGGGACCAGGCGGCCGTCAGCATCGCCGGGTAGAAGTAGTCGCTGCAGAGGACGGTGCAGATGCCACGCTCGGCCAGCAGCCCGGCCGACGCCCAGCCGAGATGCGACCCGCCACGCACGACGTTGGGGCAGCCCATGACCACCGCCTCGCCGGCGCCGCGCGCGTCGCGGCCGATCTCCTCGGTGAGCGGGAATTCGCAGATTGCGACGCCCATCGCTCGGTAGCGCCGCCGGGTCTCGACGGTCTCGTCGTCATGGCTGGCCATCGGCAGGCCGTGCCGCCGGGCGGCCTCGGCCAGGCGCGCGGCCGCTTCCGGCACGGCAGGCGCGTTGGCGGCGGTCCGCTCGGCCAAGCTGCGGAAGGCGTCCGGGGACAGGCCGGTGCGTTGGCTGAACTTCGCGACGCCGTCGACCGTCTTCATCTTCTGCAGGATCGCGTCCATGTGGTCGTTGAAGCTCAGCAGCCCGACCCGGCCGGCCCCGATGTCGGCCAGCGCCATGTCCAGCGCGGCAAGGTTGAACATCTCCCAGCGCAGGTGGATGCGCATGTCGCAGACCATCGACGGACGATAAGCGTCCATGGCGTCGAGCAAGGCGCGCCAGGTTGCGGCGCTGCGCAGGCCGGGCTCCCAGGAGAGGGTGACGGCGTGCATGGCGGTGGTGATGCCGTTGGCGAGCAGCTGCGCCTCGGTGTCGCGGAGCGCGAGCGGGAGGGGGAAGTCGACGCCGGGCCGGGGCTGCATCTGCCGCTCGAAGGCGTCGCCGTGCAGGTCGACGATGCCGGGGAGCGCGACGAGACCGCGCGCGTCGAGGCGCCGGGCGGCTCCTGTGGCGCCGAGCCGCAGCGTGCCGTCGGCCGCGAGGAGGAGCGAGGTGTCGGCGAGGGCGCCGTCGGCAAGCAGGACCTGGGCGCCCTCGACGAGCGTTCCTGGGGTGGCGGTTCCGAGGTCGGGCATATCCGTTTCTAGCCAGGCCCGGTGCGAGGGGCCAGAGTGCCCCATGCTCACGTTCGAGATCATCCTCTGCCTGCTCGTCTGTGGCATCCTGTTGACGATGCTGGCGCCGCGGCTCGGGCTGCCGTGGCCGGCGCTGCTGGCGTTGGCCGGGACCGGGCTGGCGTTCGTGCCGGGAGTACCGAAGCTGCCGCTCGACCCGGAGCTGGCGCTGGCGCTGTTCTTCGCGCCGGTGTTGCTCGATGCCGCCTACGACACCAGCCCGCGAACGCTGCTGAAGAACTGGAAGCCGGTCGGCAGCCTGGTGGTCGTGGCGGTGCTGCTGACGGTCGGCGTGGTGGCGCTGATCGCGCGCGCGATCCTGCCGGAGATGGGGTGGCCGGCGGCGATCGCGCTCGGGGCCATCGTGGCGCCGCCGGATGCAGCGGCGGCGACGGCCGTGCTGCAGCAGATCCGGCTACCGCGACGGCTGGTGCTGATCCTCGAGGGCGAGAGCCTGCTCAACGATGCCAGCGTGCTGCTGATCTACCGGGTCGCGCTCGACGCGGTGCATGGGCAGGCGACGGTGTGGACGCTGCCAATCCTGGCGCTGTCGGCCGCGGGCGGGATCGCGTTCGGCTACGCGTTGGCCCGCATCTACCTCGTGACGGTGCCGCGCGTGGTGACGCATGAGAACGTTGCAGCCAGCGTGCTGCTGCAATTCCTGGGGACGTTCTCGGTGTGGATTGCCGCCGACCGGCTCGGGATGTCGGCGGTGCTGACGGTGGTAGCGTATGGGATGACCATCGCGCAGCGCTCGCGGGTGCGGATGGGGCCGCGGGAGCGGCGGCTAAACTTCGCGATCTGGGAGGTCGCGGTGTTCGGCCTGAACGTGCTGGCGTTCCTGATCACTGGGCTGCAGATCCGGCAGATCTTCGACGAGCTGAACAAGAACTGGAATTACCTGGCGCTGGCGGCCTCGGTGCTGGTGGCCTGCATCGTAGTCCGGCTCGGCTGGGTGATGGTCTACACGCTGACCCTGCGGTGGCGGATCGCGCGCCGGGAGGGCGGCGAGAAGAAGCTGCATCAGGTGACGCCGCAGACGGCGATGGTGATCGGCTGGGCCGGGATGCGCGGCATCGTCACGCTCGGCACGGCGCTGGCGTTGCCGCTCGACTTTCCACAGCGCGACCTGATCCAGTTCACCGCCTTCACCGTCGTGTTAGGGACGCTCGGCTTCCAGGGGCTGACTTTGCGACCGCTGATCAACTGGCTGACGCTGCCGGTCGACACCAGCGACGACGAGGCGACGATGGCGCGGGCGCAGGCGGCGCAGGCCGGGTTGGCGTCCATCGAGAGCGAGCGGGACAGCCGGGCGGGCAAGGTGCTGATCCAGCAATACGAGACGCGGGTGGCCAGGGATGGCGAGCCGGTCGACGCGACCGGGCTGATGCGCCTGCAGCGCCAGGCGTTGGCGGCCGAACGCGAGCAGGTGATGCGGCTGCACCAGGCGGGCCGGATCAACGATGAGGTGTTCGCCGGGCTGGAGGAGGAGCTGGACTGGTCGGAGGCGGCGCTCGACGGCGTCCACGACGAGCGGAGTTGAACGATCGGAACTAGAAACCGGGGTTGCTCGTTGTGCCCAGGTTCAATGTTCGAGCGAGGTAATCATGAGCACCACTCGTCGTATGATGCTGACGGCAGTCGCTGCCGGCGTTTTCGCCCTAGCGCCGGCCATCGTCTCAACCGCTTCAGCGGCCGACCCGGTCGCCCCGGGCCCGGTCACGGGGACCATCTCCATCTCGGCGCAGGGCGCCGCCGCCGGCGTCGGGTATACCTGGGGTGATGGAATCCTGAAGTTCCGTGGCAAGTCGCACCACTTCACCGTCAACGGCGTGTCGATCGCCGATGTCGGATATTCCAAGGTCACCGGCACGGGCCGGGTATATCACTTGAAGAACCTCGAGGATTTCAGCGGCACCTATGCGGCATCGACAGGTCAGGCGACGGCGGGTAATGCCGGCATCGGTGGACAGATCCTCGAGAACGCCAAGGGCGTGCAGATCCGGGTCGATCAGGTGAGCCGTGGCGCGCGCTTGCAAGGCTCGGTGGACGGCATCAAGCTCACGCTCAAGTAATCGCTGTCGCACGCCGCCGGCCGGTCTGGTGGCTTGCGCGACTCGGGTCTGGTGCGGGCATACTCGGCGATGCCGTTACGCGCCGGACCCTCTTCTCCCGTTCATATGATGAAGCTCGCGGTGGGGGTTCCCTCATTTGAGGAATTCGAGAGCCGGGTCGATGCCCGCCGTCTCTCGGGAGCCGGGATGCAGGTGTGGACGCGCAGCTTTCCTAAGCGCGCCGGCGACGTGATCGGCGAGGGCTCGCTGTATTGGGTGATCGCCGGGCTACTGTCGGCGCGGCAGACGATCATCACCATCGAGGAAGACACTTACGACGACGGATCGCGTTGCGCCCGCATCGAGGTGGAGCCGGTGTTGATCCGGGTGTCGCCGATACGTACCAAGCCGTTCCAGGGGTGGCGCTACCTGCAACCCGCGGCGGCGCCGAGTGATGTTCGCAAGGTGAATGCGAGCGGTGTCGAGATGCTTCCCGCGGCGGTGTTGCGCGAGTTGAAGGAACTTTGCCTGGTTTAGATCGGGCCTGATTGAGACGATAGGCTGAAGCCCACCCTACGTCACAGGCGGATGATCTCGCCGTGTCGGATCTCGCTTTCCAGGCACAAGGCGGCGATAGCGGGGGCGACGTCGCCGGGTTGGGCGATGGTGCGGGGGTCCTCGCCCGGGAAAGCCTCGGTGCGGAGGCGGCCGGCGACCGGGCCGGGATCGACGAGGTTGACGCGCAAGGCGGTGGTGGCGACCTCCTGAGCCCAGGTCAGCACCAGATGATCGAGCGCGGCCTTGGTGGCGCCGTACGCACCCCAGTAGGCACGAGGCTCGATGGCCCGCTTGGTGGTCAGGAACAGGGCGCGGCCGGCAGGTGCGGCCTGGATCACGGGAGCGCAGCTGCGGATCAAGCGCCAGGCGGCGGAGAGGTTCACGCCGACAACGGCGTTCCAGTCGGCCGGCAGGATGTGCGGCACCGGGGTGAGGCGGCCGAGCGCGCCGGCGGCATGCACCATCACGTCGAGGCGGCCGAAGCGGTCGAAGAGGCTCGGCCCGATCATGTCGAGCCCGGCACCGTCCAACAAATCGAGCGGCAGCAACGTCGCACTGCCGCCGGCGGCGCGGATGTCGTCATCGACGTCGGTCAGCCCCCCCTCGGTGCGGGCGGTGAGCACGACGTGCATCCCGGATGCGGCGAGCGCACGGGCGACGGCAGCACCGATGCCGCGGCTGGCACCGGTGATCAAAGCGATCTTTTGGTCCATCAGCTTTCGGTCAGCAGGCTGAGTTGCGCGTCCGCGTTGTCCTTCATGTCGGTCAACTGGATCGGGTAGTCGCCGGTGAAGCAGGCGTCGCAGAAATGCGGGCGCACCGGGTCACGGGCGGGCTGGCCGAGGGCGCGGTAGAGGCCGTCGAGCGAAATGAAGGCGAGGCTGTCGGCGCCGATGATGGCGGCCATCTCCTCCACCGTGTGCCGGGCAGCGAGCAGCTTGCCGCGTTCCGGCGTGTCGATGCCGTAGAAGCAGGAATGGGTGGTCGGCGGCGAGGAGATGCGCATGTGCACCTCGGCGGCGCCGGCGGCGCGGACCATCTCAACGATCTTGCGGCTGGTGGTGCCGCGGACGATGCTGTCGTCGACCAGGATGACGCGCTTGCCGGCGAGCACGGCGTGGTTGGCCGAATGCTTCAGCTTCACGCCGAGGTTGCGGATGTTGTCGGTGGGCTCGATGAAAGTGCGGCCGACATAGTGGTTGCGGATGATGCCGAGCTCGAACGGGATGCCGCTCTGGGTACTGTAGCCCATGGCGGCCGGGACACCGCTATCGGGGACGGGGACCACGACGTCCGCCTCGATGCCGCTTTCGCGGGCGAGTTCGGCGCCGATGCGCTTGCGGGCGTCATAGACCGGCATGGTCTCCATCTTGGAGTCCGGGCGGGCGAAGTAGATGTATTCGAACACGCAGAAGCGGCTCTTGGTGGCGCTGAACGGCTTGATGCTGCGGACGCCCTGGTCGTTGATGACGACGATCTCGCCGGGCTCGACGTCGCGGACGAAACGGGCGCCGACGATGTCCAGCGCGCAGGTCTCGCTGGCCAGCACCCAGCCGCCGGTGCCCTCGTTGCCGATGCGGCCGAGGATCAGGGGCCGCACGCCGAGCGGGTCGCGCACGCCGAGGAGCGCCTGGTTGGAGAGGGCGACGAGGGAGTAGGCGCCGACCACCTGCTTGAGCGCGTCGATCAGGCGGTCGACGACGGTGGAGTAGAGCGAGATGGCGATGAGATGGACGAACACCTCGCTATCGGTGGTGCTCTGGAACAGGCAGCCGCGGCGGACGAGCTGTTTGTGAAGCTCGTTGGCGTTGGTGAGGTTGCCGTTATGGGCGACCGCGAAGCCGCCGAACTCGAAATCGGCATAAAGCGGCTGGACATTGCGGAGCACGGTGTCGCCGGTGGTGGCGTAGCGGTTATGGCCGACGGCGGAGGCGCCGGGTAGCCCGGCGATCACCTTGGCGTCGCTGTAGTTGTCGCCCACCAGGCCAAGGCCCCTGTGGGTGTGGAAGCGGCGGCCGTCATAGGCGACGATACCGGTGGCTTCCTGACCGCGATGCTGGAGCGCGTGGAGGCCTAGCGCGGTAACGGCGGCCGCGTCGCTGACCCCCCATACCCCGAAGACGCCGCACTCCTCGTGCATCTTGTCGTCTTCGGATTCGTCTCTGAGGACCTGCGACACGATGGTTCTCCTATTCCCGCGTCGGCCGGAGCCCGAGGGCCCGGCCGACCGGATTGGCGTGCAGCAACTCCGCCGAGCTGGTCACCCGGCCCGGCGGCACGGCGACGGTCGGCCGGAAGCCCGGCGGCATGTGATCGGAAGCCCAAGCCGCACCGTGATAGACGAACGGCAAGGCGCGGGCTTCCATGATGGGAGCGGGCCATTGATCCACCGGGATCGCCAGCCCGACCAGGATATAGGCGAGGCACACCAGCGCCGCACCCCGTATGAGGCCGAATACCAGACCCAACGTCCGGTCGAGGCCGCCGAGCACCGAGCCGCGGATCGCACCGGCGATCGCGCCGGCCAGCAGCGAGAGCATGACCAGCACGATGACGAAGATGCCGACGAAGGCGAGCGTGTCGGCCAGCGCGGTATCCTTGACCTGCATGCGGGCCCAGGGCTGCACCAGCGGGAACACGCCATAGGGGCTGGCGACGAAGGCGGCGACGGCCCAGGCTCCGAGGCCGAGCGCCTCCCGCACGAGGCCGCGCGCGAAGGCCAGGAAGCCCGATATCAGGATTACCCCAAGGACGACGAGGTCCACCCAGTTCATCGAACTGCCATGATGTTCGCCGCCGATATACGCTCGGCACCGGGTCGGAGCAATTACCCGGACCCTTTCTTGCCGGAGAAAGCGCCGACTAAGTCAGTTAGATGACCAATCTCGTCGGTGGCGAGTCCGTCTGGCGACACCAATTTGCGTCCGCTGAGCCGGCGCGGCAGCACGGCGCGGTCGAAGCCGAGCTTCTGCGCCTCCTTGAGGCGGGCTTCCGCCTGGGCGACCTGGCGCACCTCGCCGGACAGGCCGACCTCGCCGAAATACACCACGCCCGGGCTGGTCGGCGTCTCGGTCGCGGCCGAGGCGAGCGCGGCGGCGACGGCAAGGTCGGCGGCTGGTTCGTTGACGCGCAGCCCGCCGGCGACGTTGAGATACACGTCGGACCCCGACAGCCGCAGCCCAGCGCGGGCGTCGAGTACGGCGAGCAACATGTTGAGCCGCCCGCCATCCCAGCCGACGACGGAACGCCGCGGCGAACCGCCCGAGTTAGGGGCAAGCAAGGCCTGCACCTCCACCAGCACCGGCCGCGTGCCCTCCAGCCCGGCGAACACCGCCGACCCGGCGATATTGCCCCGCCGCTCCGCCAGGAACAGCGCCGACGGGTTGGGCACCTCGGCCAGCCCGCTCTCCGTCATCTCGAACACGCCGATCTCGTCCGTGGCACCGAAGCGGTTCTTGACCGCGCGCAGGATACGGAACTGATGGCCGCGGTCGCCTTCGAAATACAGCACGGCGTCGACCATGTGTTCCAGCACACGGGGGCCGGCGATGGCACCTTCCTTGGTGACGTGTCCGACCAGCACGAGGGAGAAGCCGCGCGACTTGGCCAGCCGGATCAGCTCGAAGCTGGCGGCGCGGACCTGGCTGACGCTGCCGGGGGCGCTCTCGACCGTGTCGAGCCACATGGTCTGGATGGAGTCGATGACGACGAGGCCGAGGCCGGACTCGGCCTCGAGCGTGGCGGCGATGTCGCGCACGTTGATGGCGGCGGCGAGTTCCATCGGCGCGTCTGCCAGGCCGAGCCGGCGGGCGCGGAGACGGACCTGGTCGACGGATTCCTCGCCGGAGACGTAGCGCACCCGCTTGCCGCTGCGGGCCAGTGTGGCGGCGGCTTGCAGCATGAGGGTGGACTTGCCGATGCCGGGATCGCCGCCGACGAGCACGACGGAGGCGGGCACGAAGCCGCCGCCGAGGACGCGGTCGAGTTCGGCGATGCCGACGACTTCGCGCGGCGGCGGCGAGGCGGCACCTTCCAGGCTGACGAAGTTGATTCGCTTGCTGCCGGCTTTGGCGGCGGGGGCACCGGGTCGGTTCTCGACGACTTCTTCGACAAGGGTGTTCCACTCGTCGCAGGCTTCGCAGCGGCCCGCCCACTTGGGGTAGACGGCGCCGCAGTTCTGGCAGACGTAGCGCGTGACGGGTTTAGCCACGGCGGCCCCAACGGTCGGAGAGAAGGATCGCGATCAGGAATGCACGCGCTTCGTCGGACGCGGCGATCGCCGCGAACGCGAGCGCTGCCCGCCGGGCGGATCGGACGCATTCGACGGCGAACGAGACGGTGATGGTTTCCGCAAGATCGTAGTCGGCCAGGATGCGCGCGGCCTGGAGTGCGACCGTGGCTGCGGCGACGAGCTTGATCTCGTCGGAGAGCGGGGCTTGGAAAAGCCGGTTCCATGGCGCGTCGAGCCGTTCGCGCCAGAGACGGTCGCAGACCGTCCGAAGCAGGGCATGGTTATAGCTTCGCGCGACATGCGACTGCAGGGAGGCATTCGGGCCGGCGATCAGACAGGCACCCGCCTCGGTAAAGCTGTGGAAGAGACCGTAATACGCCGTCGAAATGGCTCTGCGTCGCGCGGCCTCGGAGTGAATGGAGAGTGCGCCTGCAAGACGCTCGGCTTCATCGAGAAGCTCGGTAGCCCTGATCAATTGGTTCTACTTGACCTTCTGGGCCGCCTCGACGGTCGACCAGTAGGGCAGGCGATCGTCGAAGGCGTTCAACAACTCGGTCAAGATAATCTGGTTGATCTCGCTATACGCGTCCGCCCGGCGCAGCACTTCCTCGATCTCGGGCCCGCCCTCGTAGGGCGCCTCCGAGTAGACCACGTAGAGCGCGGGTTGGTCTTCGACGACCGCGAGCTTGACGTCGAAATCGGTGACGAAATCCGGCATGGGGTGCCGTGCGACGATTTCCCGGGCACGCGCGACCTCCTCGGCCTCTCGAACAGGACGCCTGATCTCGTTCATGCTGTCAGTCTAGCACAGCTCACCGTCGTAACTGCATCTGGATGGGCCCCTCGCGCCGCCCGTGGGTGAACTGGTCGACCATCGAGTTGCCGCTCGACATCAAGTCTGTGGCAGGACCCTCCCAGACGATGCGGCCGGCGTAGAGCATTGCGGCGCGGTCGCCGATGCGGGTGGCGCTGGCCATGTCGTGGGTAATGGCGATCGCCGTGCTGCCGAGGCGCTTGACGCAGTCGACGATCAGCCCGTCGATCACCGCGCCCATGATCGGGTCGAGCCCGGTGGTCGGCTCGTCGAAGAACAGGATCTCCGGTTGCGCCGCGATGGCGCGGGCTAGGCCGACCCGCTTCTGCATGCCGCCCGACAGTTCCGACGGCGCCAGGTCGCCCACGCTCGGGTCGAGCCCCACTTGCGCCAACACCCCGTCGGCCCGTTTGCGGGCCTCGCCGCGGGCGAGCTTCTGCCGGGCCAGCAGGCCGAACGCCACGTTCTCCCAGACGGTCAGGCTGTCGAACAGCGCCGCGGCCTGGAACAGCATGCCGATCCGCGCATTGATCGCCTCGCGCGCATCCCGGTCCAGCGTGAGCACGTCGACGCCGTCGATCTCGATCGAGCCGGCGTCCGGCTCGATGAGCCCGAGGATGCAGCGCAGCAACACCGACTTGCCGGTGCCGGACCCGCCGATCACCACCATCGACGTTCCGGCCGCGACGTCGAGGTCGACCCCGTCCAGCACGCGCTTCGAGCCGAACGCCTTGGTGAGACCGCGGATGCGGATCTTCGGCACGGCAGCGTTCATCGGGCGAAGAACAGCTCGGTCATGACGTAGTCGAACGCCAGGATCAGGATGCTCGCCGACACCACGGCACTGGTCGTGGCTGCGCCGACGCCCTCGGCGCCACCCTTGCTGTTGTAGCCGTGGAAGCAGCCCATCAGCGCGATGATGAAGCCGAACACGCCGCCCTTGGCCAGGCCGACCACGACGTCAGACCGGGTCAGGATGTCGAAGGTGCTGGTCAGGTAGAGATGCGGGCCGAAGCCGAGCTTGACGGTCGCCACGATGAAGCCGCCGGCCACGCCGATGATGTCGGCCACCATGGTCAGCAGCGGCAGCGCCAGCAGCCCGGCGAGGAGGCGGGGGGTGACCAGATACTTGACCGGGTTGGTCGACAGCGTGGTCAGCGCGTCGATCTGGTCGGTCACGCGCATCGTGCCGAGTTCGGCCGCCATCGCCGCGCCGACCCGGCCGGCCACCAGCAAAGCGGCCAGCACCGGCGCCAACTCGCGTACCACCGAGAGCGCAACGACGGAGGCCACCGCGCTCTCGGCATTGAAGCGCGAGAAGCCGGAATAGGATTGCAGCGCGATCACCATGCCGGAGAACAACGCCGTGAGCGCCACCACGGGAAGGCTGAAATAGCTGAACTCGATAAAGGCGCGCAGGAACATGCGGCCGTAGAACGGCGGCCGGACCACGTGCGACAAGCCGATGGCGCCGAACAGCGTGGCCGCGCCTGTGCCGCGCACCGCGCCGATGGTGCCGCGTCCGACCGCGGCGACTGCGTCCAGGGGAGAAAAGGTCATCGGGGCGATGCCCTACCAGTCTCGTCCGCACGCCGTCAAAGAACCCGGCCTTACCGATCCGGATCGTGGACCAGGTCGAGGTCGGCGTAACGGGTGAACTCGCCCTCGAACAACAGGTCGATCTTGCCGGTCGGGCCGTGCCGCTGCTTCTCGATCAGCAGCTCGGCGCGGTTGTGCACCAGCTCCATATCGCGCTGCCACTTATCCAGCGCACCCTGGAACTCGTCCTCCGTCTTGAACGCCATCTGCTTGGGCGCCCGCTGCTGCAGGTAATATTCGTCGCGATAGATGAACATCACCATGTCGGCGTCCTGCTCGATCGAACCGGACTCGCGCAGGTCGGCGAGTTGCGGGCGCTTGTCCTCGCGGCTCTCGACGGCGCGGGATAGCTGCGACAGCGCGATGACGGGGATCGCCATCTCCTTGGCCAGCGCCTTCAGGCCCTGGGTGATCTGGCTGATCTCCTGGACGCGATTCTCCTGCTTGGTGCCGATGCTGGGGCGCATCAGCTGGAGGTAGTCGACCACGACCAGGCTCAATCCTTGGGTTCGGTGCAGGCGGCGGCAGCGGGTGCGCATGGCCGACAGGGAGAGCGCCGGCGTGTCGTCGATGTGGAGCGGTAGGCTGGCGATCTCGCGGCTGACCTGGATGAAGCGGTCGAAATCCTTTTGGCCGATCTCGCCGCGGCGGATACGGTCGCCCGAGACTCGCGACTCCTCGGCAAGCAGACGCGTGGCGAGCTGTTCGGCGCTCATCTCCAGCGAGAAGATCGCCACCGAACCCTTGGCGACGTCGTTGGGTCCACGCTCCTGGGCGGCGCGCTGTAGCGCGCGGGCGGCGCCGAAGGCGATCTTGGTGGCGAGCGCGGTCTTGCCCATGCCGGGTCGGCCGGCAAGGATGATCAGGTCGGAGGGGTGTAGCCCGCCGGTCTTCTTGTCGAGGTCGCGCAGGCCGCTCGACAGGCCGCTGACGTGGCCGGCGTTCTTGAAGGCGCGCTCGGCGCCCTTGATCGCCTCGGTCAGCGCCGACTCGAAGGTCACGAAACCGCTCGGGCTGCCGCCGTCCTTGGCCAGGCGGAACAGCTCGCTCTCGGCCAGCTCGATCTGCGCCTTGCCGTCGAGCTCGCCCGGGGCGCCGAAGGCGTTGTTGACGACCACTTCGCCGATCTCGATCAGCTGCCGGCGGATCCAGGCATCGTGGATCGCGCGGCCGTATTCGCCGGCATTGATGATGCCGACCATGGCTGTGAGTAACTGTGCGAGGTAGGCGGTGCCGCCGACCTCGTCGAGCGCGCCGGAGTGCTCGAACTCGGCCTTCAGCGTGATGGCGTCTGCCAACTGACCGGCCTCGGCGCGGCGGGCGATGGACTGGTAAATTCGCCCATGCACCGGGTCGACGAAATGGTCCGGCGCGAGGAACTCGCTAACCCGTTCATAAGCCTTGTTATTTGCTAACAGCGCACCGAGCAGCGCCATTTCGGCGCGGTCGTTCGACGGAGGTTGGCGCTGCGAGAGCCCGGTGAGCGGCGAGTCGAATGCGTTCATGTTGATGTCATCATAGCCGATCGTTGGCGAGAACGGGCCTGTGGATACATGTGGTACACGGGGATGGCCTGTGGATAATAGAGGGGATGATTGCCGTTCGAGGTCGCCTGTGGCACGGCGGGCGCGTGCGCATCCTCGTCGTTTCCGCCAATCGCCTCGGCGATGCCGTCATCACCACCGGCATCCTCGATCACCTCATCCGAACGTATCCGACGGCCCGGTTCACCATCGCGTGCGGACCGGCGGCGGCCGGAGTCTATGCGAGGATGCCGCAGCTCGAGCGCGTGATCGTCTTCAACAAGCACAGGAACGATTCGCACTGGCCCAAGCTGTGGCGCGCGGTGGCGTTCACCTGGTGGGATCTGGTGGTGGACTTTCGTGGTTCGGCGCTCGGATTCCTGATCCCGGCGCGGCGCCGGGTGGTGCGGCGCAAGCGGCCGGGGCGGATGTTCGAGCAGCATGCCGCCATGCTCGGCATCGACCCGGCGCCGCTGCCCGTCACGTGGACCGCAGCGCCCGACCGAGCACGGGCAGCGGCGCTGCTGCCGGGGGACCGGCCGGTGATCGGGTTCGGGGTGACGGCGAACTGGGCGCCGAAGGTCTGGCCGGCGGAGCGGTTCGCCGCGTTGGCCGGCCGGCTGTCGGCCGGGCTGCTGCCGGGGGCGGCGGTCGCGGTGTTCGCGGGGCCCGGCGCGGTGGAGCGGGACATGGCGGCACCGGTGATCGCGCTACTGCCGGACGCGATCGATCTGCGGGGCACGCTGACGGTGCCGGAGGTGGCGGCGGTGATCGAGCGGTGCGCTTTGTACGTCGGCAACGATAGCGGCCTGATGCATTTGGCGGCCGCGACGGGGCGGCCGACGGTGGGCCTGTGCGGGACGACGCGGGACCGGGCGGCCGAGATGGCCCCGGCCGGGCTGCGGGCGATGTGGGCGGAGGCGGACGAGGCGACGATGCAGGCGCTGACGGTGGATGCCGTCGAGGCGGTGTGTCGGGCGCTGCTCGCTACGCGGTAATATAGTCGCGCGTCAGCGGGACCGCGGTTTGGCGGCGGGCGAGTTGGAGTTGCCAGACCATGTGGCCGGTGCGCGAGAAGGCGAGCTCGGCGCCGGCGAGGTAGAATTCCATCATGCGGAGGAAACGATCGTCGTAGAGAGCGCGGATGGCGTCGTGGTGGTGAGCCAGGTTGTCGCGCCAGCGGGAGAGCGTCTTGGCGTAGTGCAGGCGCAGGATCTCGATGTCGGTGGCGATCAGGCCGGAACGCTCGACGTCGGGCAGGACTTCGCTCAGCGCGGGGGAGTAGCCGCCGGGGAAGATGTATTTTGCCAGCCAGGCATTGGTAGCGGCCGGACCGTGGCTGCGGCCGATGGCGTGGATGAGGGCGACGCCGTCGGGCTCGAGGCAGCGCCGGACTGTGTCGAAGAAGCCGCGGTAATGGTTGATGCCGACATGCTCGAACATGCCGATCGAGACGATGCGGTCGAAGCTGCCGGTCAGCGCGCGGTAGTCCAGCAGCTCGAAGCGGACACGGTCCGCCAGCCCGGCCGCGGCGGCGCGCTGGCGGGCGATTGCGAGCTGCTCGGTCGATAGCGTGATGCCGGTGACATCGGCGCCGTAGTCGCGCGCCAGCGTGAGGGCGGTGCCGCCCCAGCCGCAGCCGATGTCGAGCACGCGGAGGCCTGGCCGATTGAGCAAGAGCTTGGCCGCGATGTGCCGCTTCTTGGCACGCTGGGCCTCGTCGATCGATTCATCGCCGGTGCGGAAATAGGCGCAGGAGTACTGGCGGTCCTCGTCGAGCATCAGCCGGTAGAACTCGGCACTCAGATCGTAGTGATGCGCGACGTTACGGCGAGCGATGTGGACCGGGTTGTATTGGGCGAGCCGGCGGCCGAGGCGGGCGAGGCCGTCATGGAAGGTGAGCACCGGGCCGCGGTGACGGCGGTCGACGGCGAACAAGCTGTCCATGAATTCGAAAACGCTGCCCTGCCGCATGACGAAGCCGCCATCGACGAAGGCTTCGCCGAACGCCAGCCCCGGGTTGGCGACCAGACGGTAGGCCCAGCGCCAACTCGCGATCTCGGCGATCATGACCGGCTCTTCACTGCGAACGACCATTCGCTCGGAGCCGTCAGGAAAACGGACCGTCAGGGTGCCGTGGGCCAAATGTTGGCCCAGCATCACCTCGACGATCCGTTTGATTAGGCGCGGTCGGCTCAGCTTCTGCAAAACAGGAGCTGCGTCGAACATCCTAGGTCAGCCGTTAGCGGTCGCCACCAGCTTCCGCAGCGGCGGCGCCGAACTCAAAGTCGTCTTCCTGCTCGACGTCTTCCTCGCCGGCTAGGCCGACCTGCTCGCCGCGGGCCTGCTTCTCGGCTTCCTCGACGCTGCGGGCCACGTTGACCGTGACGGTGAGGCTGACTTCCGGGTGCAGCACCAGGCGCACCGGCGTCAGGCCCAGCGTCTTGATCGGGTTCTCCAGGATGATCTGGCTCCGATTAGTCGTCAGGCCCGATGCCGTGCAGGCTTCCGCGATGTCGCGGCCGGACACGGAGCCATACAGGCTGCCGCTCTCGCCGGCCTGGCGGATGATGACGACCTTGAGGCCCTCCATCCGCTCGAGCAGGCGTTCGGCCTCCTCGCGCTTGCGGATGTTGGTCGCCTCGAGCTGGGCGCGCTGGTCCTCGAACGAGGCCCGGTTGGCTTTGTTGGCGCGGAGCGCCTTCTTTTGCGGCAGCAGGAAGTTGCGGGCATAGCCGGGCTTGACGCGCACGACGTCGCCCATCTGGCCCAACTTCTCGATCCGCTGCAGCAGGATCAGTTCAACGGCAGCCATGATGCGCTCCTTACGCCACGACGTAGGGGAGCAGGGCCAGGAACCGCGCCCGCTTGATGGCCTGGGCCAGCTCGCGCTGCTTCTTGGCCGACACGGCCGTGATGCGGCTCGGGACGATCTTGCCGCGCTCGCTCAGGAAGCGGGACAGCAGGCGGACGTCCTTGTAGTCGATCTTGGGCGCATTTGGGCCGCTGAACGGGCAGCTCTTGCGACGACGGTAGAAGGGGCGGCGGGCGCCGCCTTCACGGTCACCACCGCGCTCGCCACCACGTTCGCCGCGATCGCCACCGCGGTCGCCGCCACGGTCAGATTGGGGACGGTCGGACATCTCTATTCCTCCTCTGCCGCGTTATCGGCATTGCGGAACTCGGGCTCACGGGCGCGGAATTCCTCACGGTCGTCGAAGCCGCGCTTGCGGCCGCTCTCGAAGCGACCGGCGGGCTTCGGCCCACGGAAGGCGCGCTCACGGTCGTCGGACTTGCGGGTCAGGATGGCGCTTGGCGCCTCCTCGATCTCTTCCACGCGCAGGGTCATGAAGCGAAGCACGTCTTCGTTGAGGCGGAGCAGGCGCTCCATCTCGGTGATGAAGGCGGGCTTGGCGTCGAGGCCGAGTAGCATGTAGTGGCCCTTCCGGTTTTTGTTGACCCGGTAGGCGAGGCTGCGCAGGCCCCAGTATTCGCGCTTCTGGACGCTGCCGCCATCGGTCTCGAGATCGGTGCCGATCTGGTCGGCGACAGCCTCGACCTGCTGCTGCGTAACGTCGTTACGTGCAATGAGCACGCATTCGTACAATGGCATGTTTGGTCCCTTTGGCTGGAGTCAGCCCAAAGCGGGCATAGCCGGGACGGATGCCACCGTCCCAGCAGGGGAGGCGGCGCTATACGCCGATCCTGTGGAAAAGCAAGCTGTTCCGCTAGGCGGCGTGCGCGTGCTCCGGGGCGCCGAGCAGCTCGATCGTCTGCCCGGGCCGAGCGATCAGCGTGCCACCATGCGGGACCGACTGCCAATTGCCGCGCACGCCGTCGATCGGCTCGGATACCAGCAACAGGCCGCCCGGCATCGGCTTGTAGTAGAGCGACGGCGGCCGGATGTCCGTGGACCAGCGGAACGCCCACAGTGTCTCACCGTCGGTGAGCGTCGCGGTAAAGCGCAGCGCGTCTTTTATGCCAGCCTCGTCCATCATGCCGGCAATGGTGGCGAACGTCGTCCGCATGGCGGTGACCGGATCGTGCTCCAGGCCATGACCAAGCGTGGCCAGGAAAATCGCCTCGCTGTCGGTGGTGCCGGTGCGTGACGCATACAGCGCATCCGGGATCATGCCCTCGACCCGGCGCCGCATCTGCGGCCAGCCGCCGATCTGGCCGTTATGCATGAACAGGAACTTGCCGTGTGAGAACGGATGACAGTTGGCCCGGCTGGTCGACGTGCCGGTCGCGGCACGGACATGGGCGAAGAAGAGGCGCGAGCGGACCTGAGACGCGATGCTGCGGAGGTTCTCGTCCGACCAGGCCGGCCGCACGTCGCGATACAGGCCCGGCGTGTCACGCTCGCCATACCAGCCGACGCCGAAGCCGTCCCCGTTGGTCTCGGTCTTACCCTCGGCCGCGTGCATCGACTGATGGATCAGGCTGTGACACGGCGCCGTCACCAGCGTCTCCAGCAGGATCGGTTCACCTTCATACGCGAGAAAGCGGCACATGGCGGGCTCCGGCGATATGACGCTGATGTTACAGCCAATCACACCGGTTTATCCAGCGTGAAGTCTCGGCAGCGCTGGTTTGACGGGCCCTGCGCCACGATTCCACCATGCAGCGGGTGAATGACGAGGGAACGATGATGTTGAGACGGCGTGACCTACGCGGTGTGGGATTGCTGGCAGCGGCGGCCATCGCGGCACCCGTGACGGCCTCGGCGCAGTCGTCCGGATCCGGTTGGGAGGCGATCCGATCGCGCAAGGTGCTGCGGATCGGCGTCCAGCAGGCCGAGCCGTGGTTTGCCAAGGACCTGTCGACCGGGACCTGGACCGGCGTCGGCCCCCTGCTCGGCGAGCAGATCGCCAGCGACATGGGGTGCACCGCGAGCTTCGTCGAGACGACGTTCGCGAACGCCCCGGCAGCGCTGCAGGCCGACCAATTCGACCTCATGTTCGTGCTCGATCCGACGCCGGCCCGTGCTCTGGCGATCGACTTCCCGTTCGCGCCGATGCTGTATTACGCCTTGGCCTACATGACGAAGGAAGCGTCCGGGCCGAAAAGCTGGGCAGAACTCGACACACCGGAAACCTCGATCGCGGTGCCGATCGGCACCTCGATGGAACGGTGGCTGACCAAGCACATGCAAAAGGCCGTCGTCACAAGGCTGAAGACAAACGACGAAGCCATCCTGCACTACCAGTCCGGGCACTCGAAGCTGCTGGTGCTCTACCATCCCGCGCTCATCGCGTTCCGGCTGCGCAGCGGCCAGGGGACGGTGATCGTGCCGAAACCGGCGGTCACCTCGGTCGCCAGCGTCGGCATCCGCCGTGAGGCCGACAAGACCTGGCGCGACTATCTGACCACGGTGCTGAACTTCTACTACGAGAACGGCACCATCGAAGACATCTACCGCACCTACCTCGTCATGCGCGGCATGGACCCGGCGACGATCCCGGGCATCACCAAGGACAGTTTGGAGCGCGCCTGATGGCCGGCACCCAGGACTTGGTCGCGGACCCGCGCAACGCCTCTGTCCTCGTGTGGGTCAACGGCCAGTTGCGGCCGCGGGCCGACGCCACGGTCTCGGTGTTCGACGGCGGCTACATCGCGGGCGACGGTGTGTGGGAGGGCCTGCGCCTGGTGCACGGGCGGTGGCTGCAACTCCACAAGCATTTCGACCGGCTTTTCGCTGGCGCAGCGATGATCCAGCTCGAGGTCCCGGGCGGCCGTGACGGCATCCTGGCCGCGCTCGAGGCCACGCGGACGGCGAACGACATGCATGATGGCGCCCATGCCCGGCTGATGGTCACGCGCGGCCTGAAGACCACGCCGGGCGCCGATCCGCGCATGATCTCGGGCGCCGCGACCGTCGTCATCACCATGGAGCACAAGGTGCCGCCCCCGGCGCTTTCCTCGGCCGGACTGGCGCTGATGACCTCCACCTACCGCGTGACCCGGCCCGACCAGTTTGACATGCGGCTGAACACGCATAGCCGGATGCCCTACATCCTCGCGCTGCAACAGGCCTACAATAACGGTGCCGACGAGGCGTTGATGCTGGACGATGCCGGCCATGTCGCGAGCTGCAACTCGACCAACTTCTTCTTCGTCTCGGGCGGCACCGTCATGACGTCCGACGGTGAGAACTGCTTCAACGGCATCACCCGCGAGACCGTCATCGAGCTGTGCCAGTCGCATCGCATCCCGCTCAGGCTCGGCAATTTCGCCATGACACACGTCATGGCCGCCCAGGAAGCCTTCGTGACCGGGACCGCGCCGGGGATCCTGGCGGTCCGCTCGATCGACGGACGGAAGCTGCCCACGGCTCCAGGACCGGTAACCCGACAGATCGGTGCCGCCTACCGCGAGGCGATGGGGTTCGACGGTTAGGTCCCCGGTTGACGTCGCGCGTTTGACACAGAGTGATGTCGGCGCAATACCCCGGCGATCAAATCAGGCCGCCATCAAGGGCCCGCCCGTCGAGGAACCTCCAGCTCCATGCCCGTCCATGCCTTCCTCTTTCCTGGCCAAGGCAGCCAGACCGTCGGCATGGGCCGTGAGCTTGCGGAGGCGTTCGCCGCGGCCCGCGAGGTGTTCGGCGAAGTTGACGAGGTGCTGAAGCGGCATCTGTCGAAGGTGATGTTCGAGGGGCCGCCCGAAGAGCTGATGCTGACCGAGAACGCCCAGCCGGCGCTGATGGCGATGTCGATGGCGGTGCTGCGCGTGATGGAGCGGGAAGGCGGTTGGTCGCTGGCCGACAAGGCCGCCGTGGTGATGGGGCATTCGCTGGGGGAATACAGCGCCTTGTGCGCGGCCGGGACATTCTCGCTCGGCGACGCCGCCCGCCTGCTTCGCCGCCGCGGCGAGGCGATGCAGCAGGCGGTGGCACCCGGCGAGGGGGCGATGGCGGCGATCCTGGGAGCGGAGGTCGCCGCGGTCGACCCGATCTGCGCCGACGCGGCGACGCTCATGCATGAGGACGGGCGCAAGGAGACGCAAGTCGTCCAGGTGGCCAACGACAATGGCGGCGGCCAGGTGGTGATCTCCGGGCACAAGGGCGCGGTCGACCGGGCACTGGTGTTGGCCAAGGAGCGCGGCATCCGGCGGGCGATGCTGCTGCCGGTCTCGGCGCCGTTCCACTGCGCGCTGATGGCGCCGGCGGCCGACACGATGAAGGACGTGCTCGGCGAGACCTCGATGGCGGTGCCGGCCGTGCCGCTGATCGCCAACGTGACGGCGGAGCGGGCGATGGACCCCAGCGAGATCCGCGAGTTGCTGGTGCAGCAGGTGACCGGGATGGTGCGCTGGCGGGAGTGCATGCTGTCGGCGGTCGAGATCGGCGTGACCAGCGTGGTCGAGCTTGGGGCGGGCAAGGTGTTGTCCGGGCTGGCGAAGCGGATCAATCCGGATCTGGCGATCGCGTCGGCCGGGTCGCCGGCGGAGATCGAAGCGTTGTTGAAGGTGATCTGAATGTTTCGGCTGGACGGCAAGGCGGCGTTGGTGACCGGAGCGTCCGGGGGTATCGGTGCCGGTATCGCGCGGGCGCTGCATGCGCAGGGGGCGAAGGTGGCACTGTCCGGCACGCGGCGGGATGCGCTGGAGGCGCTGGCGGCCGAGCTGGGCGAGGGTGCGGCGGTGTGCCCGGCGGATCTGCGGGAAGCCGGGTCGGCGGAGGCGTTGATCGCGGCGGCCGAGGCGGCGTGTGGGCCGTTGGCGATCCTGGTGAACAATGCCGGGCTGACCAAGGACGGGCTGGCGCTGCGGATGAAGGACGAGGATTGGGCGACCGTGCTCGACGTCGACCTGGCGGCGCCTTTCCGGCTGGCGCGGGCGGCGTTGCGCGGGATGCTGAAGCGGCGCGCCGGGCGGATCATCGGGATCGGCAGCGTGGTGGGTGCCACTGGCAATCCGGGGCAGGCGAACTACGCGGCAGCGAAGGCCGGGCTGGTGGGGATGAGCAAGGCGCTGGCACAGGAGGTCGGCAGCCGCGGCATCACGGTCAACGTGATCGCGCCGGGCTTCGTCGAGACGCCGATGACGGATGCGCTGAACGAGGAGCAGAAGACGCGGCTGATCGCCGGCATTCCGCTGGGCCGCATGGGCGTGCCGGCGGACGTGGCGGGGGCGGCCGTGTTCCTCGCTTCGGACGAGGCGGGGTGGATCACCGGGGCCGTGCTGCACGTCAACGGCGGGATGGCAATGATATAGCCGTTCCGCTGCCTTGGCGCGGCATTGGGAACCATGATATGCGCCACGGCTTCCGGCGCAGGTGACGCGCGCCGCACATAATCGACCAAAAGAATCAGAGGATCAGATGAGCGAAGTTGCCGACCGGGTTAAGAAGATCGTCGTCGAACATCTCGGCGTCGAGGAAAGCAAGGTCACGCCCGAGGCGTCCTTCATCGACGATCTGGGCGCCGACAGCCTCGACACGGTCGAGTTGGTGATGGCGTTCGAGGAGGCGTTCAGCGTCGAGATCCCCGAGGATGCCGCCGAGAAGATCAGCACCGTCAAGGATGCGATCGACTTCATCGAGAAGCAGAAGGCCGCGTAAGGCCAGATACCTAAGCCTGGAACGAGGGTGATGCCGATGCGGCGCGTGGTGGTGACGGGGATGGGTGTGGCCTGTCCCCTCGGCCTCGGCGTGGAACACGTCTGGTCGCGATTGATCAACGGCGATAGCGGCATCACCGCGATCCAGGCCTTCGACACCAAGGACCTGACGTCCAAGGTGGCGGGTCAGGTGCCGGTCGGGTCCAAGGACGAGCACAAGCTGGATATCGGCGAGTGGATCCCGACCAAAGACCAGAAGAAGATGGACCGGTTCATCCATCTCGGCGTCGTCGCAGCCGCGGAAGCCGTCGCCGATAGCGGCTGGGTGCCGCAGACCGAGGAGGATCGCTGGGCGACCGGCGTGATGATAGGGTCCGGCATCGGCGGCCTCGGGACGATCTACGAGGCCTCTGTGATGGTCTACACCGGCAAGGCGCGCCGGCTGTCGCCGTTCTTCATCCCCTCGGCGTTGATCAACCTTGTCTCGGGTCACGTCTCGATCCGCTTCGGGTTCAAGGGGCCGAATCATTCGGCGGTGACGGCGTGCGCCACCGGCGTGCATGCGATCGGCGACGCGGCGCGGCTGATCGCGCTGGGCGATGCCGACGTAATGGTCGCCGGCGGTGCGGAAGCGGCGGTCAACGAACTCGGCATCGCCGGGTTCTGCGCCAGCCGTGCCCTCTCCACCGCCTTCAACGACAGCCCGGCGCAAGCCTCCCGCCCCTGGGACCGCGACCGCGACGGCTTCGTCATGGGCGAGGGCGCCGGCGTCGTGGTGCTCGAGGAACTCGAGCATGCCAAGGCGCGCGGCGCGAAAATCTACGCCGAAGTCTGTGGCTACGGCATGTCGGGTGATGCGCATCACATCACGGCGCCGTCGGAAGGCCATGACGGCGCTTACCGTGCGATGAAGAACGCCTTCAAGAATGGCGGCCTGCAGCCCAGCGACGTCCAATACATCAACGCGCACGGCACCAGCACGCCGATGGGCGACGACCTCGAGCTTCAGGCCGTCGAGCGCATGTTCGGCGACACCGCGAGCACGGTGGCGATGTCGTCCACCAAGTCGGCGACCGGGCACTTGCTGGGCGCGGCCGGCGCAGTCGAGTCGATCTTCTCCATCCTGGCAATCCGCGACGGAGTCGTGCCGCCGACGCTGAACCTCGAGAACCCGAGTCGCGAGAGCGCCATCGACCGCGTGCCGAAGCAGGCGCAAGAGCGCAAGGTGGACATCGCACTGTCCAATAGCTTCGGCTTTGGCGGGACGAACGCCAGCATCCTGTTCAAACGGGCGGCGTAAGAAGCGGCGCTGATGCGCCTGCTGCTCGCCGGCATCGGTCTCTTCGTCGGCCTGTCGATCGGTGCCGGCTTCTATGCGATCCGCGAGTATCGGGCACCCGGACCGCTCGACGCGAGCCGGGCGATCGTGGTCCCGCGCGGCGGTATCGGCCAGATTGCTGCGGCGCTGCAGGAACAGGGCGTCGTCCGTCACGGCTGGGAACTGCAGGCGGCGGCGCTGGCGACGCGGGGCAGCGGCACGCTGAAGGCGGCCGAACTCGGATTTCCGGCGGGTGCCAGCCTGCAGCAGGTATTGGCGGTGCTGCGGACCGGCAAGCCGATCCAGCACAAGCTGACGATCGCCGAGGGACTGACCGCCACGGCGGTGGCGGAGGTGCTGGCCAAGGCCGACGCTCTGGACGGGGAGGTACCCCCGATCGCCGAAGGCAGCGTGTTGCCGGAAACCTATGCGTATGAGCGCGGTGCCGCCCGGACCGTGCTGCTGGCGCGGGCGATGCGGGCGATGGAAGCCGATCTCGCGGATGCCTGGTCGACACGGTCGCCGGACCTGCCGCTGGCCACGCCGCAGGAGGCGGTGGTCCTGGCCAGCATCGTCGAGCGCGAGACGGCCAAGCCCGAGGAGCGCAAGTTGGTGGCAGCCGTGTATCTCAACCGGCTGCGGCGCGGCATGAAGCTGCAGTCGGACCCGACGGTCGTCTATGGCGTCAGCAACGGGACCGGCGTGCTGGACCATGGGCTGACCCGGGCGGAACTCGAGGCGGACAATCCCTACAACAGTTATCGCAACGCCGGGCTGCCGCCGGGGCCGATCTGCATGCCGGGGCGGGCCTCGATCGACGCGGCGACGCACCCGGCCGACAGCACCGACCTGTTTTTTGTGGCCGATGGCAGCGGCGGGCATAGTTTTGCCCGTACCGAGCAGGACCATGTGCGCAACGTGCAGCGCTGGCGCGCGGTCGAACGGGCGAGGCGGGCGGGTCCATGAGTTTGGCATCGATGACGGGGTTCGGCCGGGCGGAGGGCAGTGCGGCCGGCATTGCCTGGGCCTGGGAGATGCGCAGCGTCAACGGGCGCGGGCTGGAGCTGCGGCTGAAGATGCCGATGGGGCTCGACGCGCTCGAGCCCGGTTTGCGCGACGCGGCGGCGGTGGGGCTCAAGCGCGGTAACGTCAACGGCACGCTGACGATCCGGCGCGAGGAGCGGCCCAAGATCGCAGTGGATCCCGACCTGCTGCACGAGTTGCTGCGGTTGGCGGCCGAGGTGGCCGACAAGATCCCCGGCGCGCCGCCACCACGGGCCGAGGCGCTGCTGGCGCTGCCCGGCGTGCTGCGGGCCTCGGCACCGGAGGAGGCGTGGAGCGCGGAATTATTGGCGCAGGTGAAGGCCGGGTTCGGCACGGCGCTGGCCGGGCTGGTGACGGCGCGGCGGGAGGAAGGCGCGCGGTTGCATCGGCTGCTGTCGACGCAGTTGGACGAGGTTGCCGCGCTGCGGGAGGCCGCCGTCATGCAGGCCGCCGATCAGCCGGAGCGGCAGCGGGCACGGCTGATGGAGAGCCTGTGGGGCCTGCTGCGCGACCAGCCGAGCTTGCCGGCGGAGCGGATCGCGCAGGAGGTCGCGCTATTGGCGACGCGATCGGACGTGCGCGAGGAGCTGGACCGGCTGGCGGCGCATATCGAGGCGGCGCGGGCTCTGCTGGCCGAGGCGGCGGCGATCGGGCGGCGGTTCGATTTTCTAGTGCAGGAATTCGTGCGCGAGACCAATACCTTGTGCAGCAAGTCGGCGTCCGTTCCGCTGACGGCGACGGGGTTGCGGCTCAAGGCGGTGATCGAGCAGATGCGCGAGCAGGTGCAAAATGTCGAGTAGCTTGCCGGCGCGACGCGGCGTGTGCCTGGTGGTGGCGGCGCCGTCGGGCGCGGGCAAGAGCAGCATCACGCGCGCGCTGCTGGCGTCGGATGCCGGGCTGGAGCTGTCGGTCAGTGCCACGACGCGGGCCCCGCGTGCGGGCGAGGCGGACGGGGTACACTACCATTTCCGGTCGCCCGAAGCGTTCTCCGTCATGGTGGCGCAAGGCGAGATGCTGGAATGGGCGAGCGTGTTCGGCAACAGCTACGGCACGCCACGGCGCGCGGTCGAGGCGGCGCTGCTGGGCGGGCGCGATGTCGTGTTCGACATCGACTGGCAGGGCTGCCGCCAGCTGTGCGAGGCGCTGCCCGGCGACGTCGTTAGCGTGTTCATCCTGCCACCGACGTTGGCGGCGCTGCAATCACGGTTGGAGGCGCGCGGCGACGGGGCGGCGGAGATCGCGCGGCGGATGCAAGCGGCGCGGGACGAGATCAGCCACTGGGCGGAGTTCGACCACGTGATCGTCAACCAGGAGTTCGAGGTGGCGCTGGCCTCGGTTCGCTCCGTCTTAGACGCGGCGCGGACGGCGCGAACACGGCTGCCGGGCCTGTCCGCGTTCGTCGCCGGGCTCTAGAGCACTCCCCGAGACAATCGGCTCGGTTCGATCGGATGTTGCTCTAGCTCTTCAGCACCGGCCGTTGCTGGCCGGGTAGGCCATCCAGCACCTCCCGGCCGATCGACAGATGGGACATGACCAGCTCGGGCGGGGTGAACTTCATCCACTGGTTCAGCGATACGCTCTGGAAGCGGTCGCTGCGGAACACCTCGAGGAAGCGCAGCGTCGTGGTGCCGGTGTTCTCGATGTAGTGGCCCATGGCGAACGGCACGTAGCCGACGTCGCCGGCGGCGTAGTCGAAGGTGCGCGCTTTGCTCTCGGAGCCGAACACGGTCATGCGGCCGGTACCCTCCAAGTAATATTGCCACTCGTCGCCGTTGGGATGCCAGTGCAGCTCCCGCATGGCACCGGGCTCGAGCTCGACGAGGGCGGCGGCAATAGTCTTCGAGGCTGGGAAGTTGCCGGTATCGGTGATGCGGACGGTGCCGCCCGGCATGCGCATCGGCTCCTGCGCCACCATCCGATGCGCGAAGCCCTGCGGCACCGGTCCGGCGCCGGCGATGGTGTCCTGCTGCAGGGAAGCCGGGGCAGCGGCCGGGAAAATGTATTTTTCTTTCTTTGGCAGCTCGGACAGAGCGGCTTCGGACGTGCCGAAGTTCTTGGCCAGGATGTCGCGCGGCGTGTGGGCGAGCCAGTCGGTGATTAGGAAGGTCGAGTCTTCGGAGAAGCTGCCATCGTCGAACACGAGCAGGAACTCGGTGCCGTCCACGTCGCCGCCGAGGCCCTGGATCGAATGGGGGATCCCGCTCGGGAAATACCAGAGGTCACCCTCGCCGACATCGGCGACGAAGGTGTGGCCATCCTGGTCGACCGACGTGATCCGGGCCTGCCCCTTGATGACGTAGGACCACTCGGCTTCCTTGTGCCAATGCATCTCGCGGGCGACGTTGGTCTTGAGCCGCATGTTGACGCCGGCCATCGCGGTCGAAACCGGCAGTTCGCGGATGGTGACCTGGCGAGCCCAGCCGCCTTCCTCGAGCCGCATGTGACTATCGGTGAACGACCACTTCAGGTTCGGCATGGTGCCGTGGTCGGTGAACGGCGGGGCGGTGGTGAAGGGCTCCTCCGCCTGCCGGGACGGGTTCACCGGGCCGACGATCGGGGCGCCGTCCGCGCCGCGGATCGGCTGCGGCATCGTCTCCGCCTTTGCTGCGGCAGCGACGGTGAGGCTGCCGGCGGCCGCCAGCATTCCGCGTCGATTCAAGTCGGCCATAGTCATCCCCGTCGTAAGCCGGGCCTGGACGGCCCGTCGACGCTTTCAACGTGAACGACTTCGGCCAGTTCGCATTCACGAGATGGTCATTGTCCCCGCCGGGGGTCGCGATTAGACCAAAGTCGCTCTGCCCGTGACACAAGGGATTTCAACGATGCGCTGTTTCACCGCCGCCCTGCTCGCCACCACGTTGTTGTCGGGAGTGGCGCTCGCGCAGAGCCGGCCGCACAACGTCGTGCTGTTCGTTGCCGACGGGTTGCGGGCCGGGGTGGTCAATGCGCAGACCGCGCCGACGATGGACGCGCTGCTCAAGCGTGGCGTGCGGTTCACCAACTCGCACTCGCTGTTCCCGACCTTCACGACCGCGAACGCCAGCGGCATGGCAACGGGGCACATGCTGGGCGACACCGGCGATTTCAGCAACACGATCTACACCGCGTTCCCGGTGCCCGGCGCCGGCGACAGCCTGGTGCCGTTTTTGGAGAACGACCCGGTGCTCGGCGACGTCGACGAGCATTTCAGCGGCAACTACCTCAACGAGATGACGATCCTGCTGGGGGCGCGGAACGCCGGGTTCTCGACCGCCACGATTGGCAAGCTCGGCCCGGCGCTGATCTTCGACCACCAGGAGCGCACCGGCGGCAAGACCGTCGTCGTCGACGACTCCACCGGCCGACCCGGCGGTATCCCGCTTTCGCCGGAACTGAGCGCCCGGCTGCAGAAGGCCGACGTGCCGGTGCAGGCGCCGACGCGCGGCGACAACGGAGCGTCCGGCACCGGCACCGTGCCCGGCACGGTGGTCGCCAACGTGGCGCAGCAACACTACTTCACCGACGTCGCGACCAAGGCCGTGCTGCCCTGGTTCAAGGAGCGCAACCAGCCATTCGCGCTGGTGTACTGGTCGCGCGACCCCGATGGGACGCAGCATAACCAGGGCGACAGCCTCGGACACCTGCTGCCCGGCATCAACGGCAAGACGAGCTTCGCCGCGATCAAGAACGCCGACGACAACCTCGCCACTCTGCTGGCCAGCCTTAAGGAACTCGGCCTCGATGGCGACACCGACGTGATCCTGACTTCGGATCATGGCTTCTCGACCATCTCGAAGGAGAGCGCCACGAGCTGGAGCGCGCAACAGAGCTACACCGGGACGCCGGCCGGCCAGGTGCCGAAGGGGTTCGTGGCGCTCGACCTCGCGCATGGCCTGGGCAAGACGCTGTTCGACCCCGACAACAAGGGCGCCGAGTTGCCGGCCGACTCGGTGCCGAAATTCGGCAACGGGCTGATCGGCGGCGACGCGATGCATCCGGAGGTGGTGGTCGCGGCCAATGGCGGATCGGACCTGATCTACATCCCGAGCGGCGACAAGGAGCTGGCGCGGCGCGTGGTCGCGATCCTGGCAGCGCAGGATTATACCAGCGGCCTGTTCGTCGACGATGCCTTCGGCGCCATCCCGGGCACGTTGCCGCTATCGGCGATCGCGCTGAAAGGCAGCGCCATCACCCCGATGCCGGCGATCGCGCTGAACTTCCGCACGTTCTCGACCGGTTGCGCTGACCCGACCACCTGCGGCGTCGAGGTGGCCGACACCGGGTTGCAGCAGGGGCAGGGCATGCATGGCAGCTTCTCGCGCGCCGACACGCGCAACATCATGGGCGCGGCCGGGCCGTCGTTCCGGCAGGGCTTTGAGGATGCCGCGCCGGCCAGCAACGCCGATCTCGGCATGACGATCGCCAAGCTGCTGGCGTTGCAGATCCCGGCCAAGGGCAAGCTGCTGGGCCGCGTGCTGAGCGAGGCGATGCCGGACGGAGCGATGCCGAACGCCCGGCGCGACATGACCGTGTCGGCGCCGGATGCGGATGGGCGCGTGACGATGGTGGTGACGCAGACGGTGGGCGAGACCGTGTATTTCGACACCGCGGGCTACCCGGGCCGTACGCTCGGGTTGCCCGACCCGAAGGCCGTGCCGGCCAACTAGGCTCGATCCTCGAGGCGATCCTGGGGCGGCGGAGATGCTCCATGCCGCCCTGGACTGCCGCGTCGCTGCGCTCCTCGCAGTGACGGTGGGGCGAGGGTCAGCCGTTGGCGAGCAGCGTGTGGGTGCCGAGGTCGACCGTGACCAGGTCGAAGCGCGACTGCAGCAGGCTGCGGGTGTTGGACTGGTGGTAGGCGATACGGAGCTGCTTGGCGTCGACGCTGATGCGCAGATAGCCGTAATCGTGGTCGTCGTATTTCTCGAGCTGCAGGTGCGTCGCCTGCACCGCCGGCGAGACTTCGAGGTATGAGACGTCCGAGCCGTTCTCGGGCTCGGCAGCCGGGTTGCCGCGGGTGTTGCGAACGAGCGGATTGATGTTGTGACCGCCATTGCCGCAGACCACGAACGGGACCCGGCGTTCGGCGCCGGCAAACTCGATGGTCCGCGTGTAGCGCTGGTAGCAATGGGCATGCGCGGACAGAACCGCATGCGGGTAGACGCCGGTCTCGAGGCAGATACGGTCGATCTCGCGGAGCATGTCGCTGCTGCTGCCGTGGTTGCCCGGGGCGGATTTGGTTTTTGGCGGGGCGGAGTAGACGAAAGGTGGGTGGTGCACCGCGATGACGACGGCGCCTGGGTAAGCCTCCGTCTTGATGCGCTGCAATTGGGCGCGGACGAACGCGAGCTGGTAGTCCGGCACGGCGGGCCAGCGGCCGCCTTCGCTGGAGATGGTGCCGGGGTCCTCCAGCGCGTTGCTGAACAGCGCGATGATGCGGATGAATGGCGCGTCGAGCGCGAAGTAGAGACCGGGCTGCGTCATGGCGGTGCGGTGCAGCGAGCCGGCTTCCTTGGTTGTGGTCAGCGTCGGCGAGCAGAAGTTGCGGGCGAACACGTCGAGCGGCGTTTCGCCCTCGGGGGTCCCGGGGACGACAAAGGAATCGTGGTTGCCGGCGATGGCCAGGATCGGGCCTGGGTAGGCGCGGTAGGGCTCGTAGAACTGGTCGTAATAGTAATGGGACTCGCCGAAATTATAGACGACGTCGCCGAGGTGGAAGAAGAAGGCGGGTCGGTTGCTGATCTCGGTGGTGTGCGAGTCGGTGGTGATCTGGTCCGCGACGCGCTGCTCGTTGGCGTAACGGCGGACGTCGGACGCGCCGGTGTCGCCGACGGAGTGGAACACGATGCGGCCCGATTTGGTGATCTGATCGACCACGGCGGCGCCCAGGGCGCCATAGGCGTCGGCCAGGGTAAATAGCGCATCATCGGCAACGCGGGATCTGGAGAAGCCGACGACCTGGGTCTTGAGCAGTTCCTGGACCTGCGCATAGACGGCGTTGTCGGAGCCATGCTCGGTCGCGAACGTGCTCTGGTCCGGCGTGGGGACCGGCTCGGCGAACACGGGCAGCGAGACGCTCGTCGGCGTGGGATGTATGGGTGCGCGCTTGGCCATCGGCTCGACCTTTTGTCGATTGTGGCGATGACCTGAACTTCCGCCCCGGTTTACTCCAGCTGAGAGTTGTTACTTTTCTGCGACGGCCGTCTCGAGCGAGAGACCGGTCAGCCGTTCGGAGACGTCGAACAAGCGGGCGGCGACGGCGGCGTCGGTGGCTTGCGGCATCATGCGGGCGGGCGCGACGGGGCCGCGGGTTTCGCCGAGATGGGCCGGGCCGTAATACAGTGCCGGGTCGGCGGCCGGGTCGAGGGCAGCGTAAAGGATGGGCTTGGCGCCGTCGGTGACGGACTGGCCGGCGAGGCGGAACAGGAAATTGCCGAGCTGCGATTTCAGGCTGGGGCCGAAGCCGTTGGCGACGATCGAGGTAGCGCTCCAGCCGGGATGGGCGGCGATGCTCATCAGCGTCCAGCCGCGCTGCGTGGCGCGATGCTGCAGTTCGCGGGCGAAAAGCAGCATGGCGAGCTTGCTCTGGCCGTAGCTGCGGTAGCCTGAATAGGTGCGCTCGCCGTTGAGGTTATCGAAGTCGATACGGCCGGTCCGGTGCGCCAGGCTGCTGACGTCGACCACGCGCGCGGCCGATGCCTGGAGCAGGACGGGCAGCAACCGCAACGTAAGGGCGAAATGGCCGAGGTAGTTGGTGGCAAACTGCATCTCGAAACCGTCGACACTGAGCCGCCGCTCCGGATAGGCCATCACGCCGGCATTGTTGACCAGGATGTCGACCGGGCCGGACCAGGCAGCGCAGAAGGCGGCGACCGCGTCGAGGCTGGAGACGTCGAGCAGTCTGAACTCTGCGTTGGCGGACGGCATGGTGCGGCGAAGCGTCTGGAGCGCCGCCTCGCCCTTCTCCGGGTTACGCCCGGTCAGCACGACCCGGTGTCCGGCCCGCGCCAGCCCCTCGGCCGTCGCGTAACCGAGGCCGCCGGTCGCGCCGGTGACGATCGCCGTCAGCAATGCGGCGGCGTCTCGGTGAATTCGGCGAAGGTGCCGTGCATGGTGAAGTCGGTGAAGTTCATGATCAGGTCGTTGGCGACGCCGTTGGCGAAGTAGGTCATGCCGACCTCGTAATCCGGGCTGCCGGTTGGCTTGTCGTTGGACGGCTTGGTGTCGCGGTCGAAGAACGAGATGTGCACCTTGCCGCTGTCGAGCTTGGCCAGCGCGGGGTAGGGCGCCGCGGCAGTCGGGCCCCAATTTCCGATGACGATGAAGCTGTCCTGAGCGCCCTTGCTGCCGGTGCCGTCGAAGATCGGGACCGAGAGGAATTTCTTGCCCGACTGCGCGGCGGCAATGATGGCTTCGGTGTGTGCCATCGAGAACAGCGTGCCGGCCGGGAGGGGGACGTCCTTGGCCTCGGGCACGGTGTAGTGGACGATTCCGGTGCCACCGGTACTGTCGAGCGTGGCGGTGCCCTCGACCTGGTCGGTGACCGCCGTGTCGGTGGTTTGGCGCATGCGGAAGCGCATGGACAGGCCGTCCTTGGATTCCCAGGTGGCGTAGTCCGAGACAAGCTCGATATCCTGGCCGTCACGGTTGGAGATGTTCATCGCCAGGCGCTGCCGGGTCGCCCAGCCGTCGCAGGCGTCGGTGACTTCGTAGTTCATCTGGCCGGACGCGTCGGTGACGTCGCCGCGCGAAGTGTCGAGCGTGAGTTTGTAGACGGCCCGGTGGGCGGCCATCGGGACCGGATCGGCGGCCCAAGCGGTCGAGGTCGCGGCGAAGGCGGCCAGCGTGTAAACCAAGGGGCGCAGGCGCATCCACGAAAACTCCGACATCGGAGTTCGACATAGGCCCACTGTGGCATTCCTGCCAGTGCGCTGCGACATTGCTTCCGCTTTAGGGGCGTCTACATTGCACGGCATGACCGACCTCAGCCTGCTGCTCGACCGCGCTTCCGTTTCCGAGTTGGCCGACCCGGCGCCTGCGGGCGACGACCTCGACCTCATCCTGCAGGCTGGATTGCGGGCGCCGGATCACGGCAAGCTGCGGCCCTGGCGGTTCGTGCTGATCCGCGGCGCGGCGCGGGCGGCGTGGGCGGGTGTGATCGTCGATGCGCTCAAGGCGCGCGAGCCGGACGCGCCGGAGAAGGCGGTGGACAAGCAGCGCAACCGGGTGCTGAACGCGCCGCTGATCATCGCGCTGGGGGCCAAGCTGCAGCACGGGCACAAGGTGCCGGAGATCGAGCAGATGATGACCGTCGGCGCGGCGGCGATGAACATGCTCAACGCGATCCAGGGACTCGGCTTCGGCGGGGTCTGGTTGAGCGGCGCCAACGCGTATGACGAGCGGGTGGTGACCGCGTTGGGGCTGGAAGCTGGCGATAAACTGGCCGGGTTCTTGTTCGTGGGGACGCCGGTGAACGCACCGGCGCCACCGCGCCGACCGGAAGTGGCAGATCACACGGTGGAGTGGACGGGCTAACCGCCGCACTCCACCGTGTGAGTGACCAGTTAGAACTGGTTCATGGTATTGTGCGCGCCACCGGCTTTCAGCGCCGCCTCGCCCGCGAAATACTCCTTATGATCGTCGCCGATGTCCGACCCGGCCATGTTCTGGTGACGCACGCACGCGACACCCTGCCGGATCTCTTGCCGCTGCACGCCGCGGACGTAGCCGAGCATGCCCTCCTCGCCGAAATACGCCTTGGCCAGCGTATCGGCCGACAGCGCCTCGGTATGGTAGGTCGGCAGCGTGATCAGATGGTGGAAGATGCCGGCACGCTTGGCCGCGTCGGCCTGGAACGTCTGGATCCAGCGATCCGCCTCGACCGCTAGTGGCGTCTCGTCGTAGTCGACGCTCATCAGCTTGCTGCGGTCGTAGGCCGACACGTCGTTGCCGTTGGTCTGCCAGGCATCGTAGACCTGCTGGCGGAAGTTCAGCGTCCAGTTGAACGACGGCGAATTGTTGTAAGCGAGCTTGGCGTTCGGCACGACGGCGCGGATACGGTCCATCATCGAGGCGACCTGCTCGACATGCGGCTTCTCGGTCTCGATCCACAGCAGGTCGGCCCCGTTCTGCAGCGAGGTGATGCCGTCCAACACGCAGCGGTCGGCGCCCGTCCCGGCGCGGAACTGATACAGGTTGCTGGCCAGACGCTTCGGCCGCATCAGCTTGCCGTCGCGCTTGATCAGCACGTCGCCGCTGCCGACCTCGTCGAGCGAGACCTCGTCGCAGTCGAGGAACGAGTTGTATTGATCGCCGAGATCGCCCGGCGTGTGGCTGACGGCGATCTGCTTGGTGAGCCCGGCGCCGAGCGAGTCGGTTCGGGTGACGATGATACCGTCTTCGACGCCCAACTCGAGAAAGGCGTATCGGATGGCGCGGATTTTGGCGATGAAGTCCTCGTGCGGCACGGTGACCTTGCCGTCCTGATGGCCACACTGCTTCTCGTCGGAGACCTGGTTCTCGATCTGCAGCGCGCAGGCGCCGGCTTCGATCATCTTCTTGGCCAGCAGGTACGTCGCCTCGGCGTTGCCGAAGCCGGCATCGATGTCGGCGATGATCGGCACGACATGGGTCTCGTGGTTGTCGATCTGCGACTGCAGCTCGGCCGCCTTGGCGTGATCCCCGCTCGACCGGGCCGTATCGACGGCGCGGAACAGATTGCCCAGCTCGCGGGCGTCGGCCTGCCGCAGGAAGGTGTAGATCTCCTCGATCAGCTTGGGGACCGAGGTCTTCTCGTGCATCGACTGGTCCGGCAGCGGGCCGAACTCGGAGCGCAGCGCGGCGACCATCCAGCCGGAGAGGTAGATGTAGCGGCGCTTGGTGGTGCCGAAATGCTTTTTGACCGCGATCATGTGCTGCTGCGCCACGAAGCCGTGCCAGGCGCCGAGCGACTGCGTGTACTGCGTCGGGTCGGCGTCGTAGGCCGCCATGTCGCGGCGCATCACGCCGGCGGTGAAGCGGGCGACGTCGAGCCCGGTCTGGAAACGGTTCTGCAACCGCATGCGGCCGACGGCGGCCGGGCTGATGCCGTTCCAGGTGCCTCTCTTGCTCTCGATCAGCGCTGAAACGCTGTCGACGGTGTGCTCGAAGCCGGAGTCGGCGCGGGGCAAGCTCGGCGCGCCGCCGGCGAAGCCGTCCGGCGCGTAGTTGATGATGGACATGGGACCGGTCTCAGTTCGCGTAATGGATGTCGTCGTGGGTGGCGCTGCTCGGGGTCGAGATCAGCGCCGGGTTGGCGACGCGAGGGTGAGCCCGGCGTTCGGCGGCGGGATCGCGGGCCCAATGATGGTCATGGCATAGACCCTGGTCGTGATCGGGCGTCACGAATGCAACCATGGCAGGGGTCGACAGCATATCGATAGAAGAAGAATGCTTGATGCTGGACATCGTCATGAACTCCAGTGGAGACGTGTTCGTTGGACTATGAAGCGCGATAGTCGGGTCGAATGATAGTGCGAAGTCACTTGGTTTACGGTAACGACGTAAAGCATTTACTTTACTTGCATTTACATCCGTAAAGCGACGTAAAGCCCATCCGGTCTCCCCCGTTGAACCCGGGCCCGATCCGCCCGATATTCTCGGTCAATAGGAGACCAGTAGATGACGGCTCTTTCGATTCTCGACCTCGCCCCCGTCCCCGTCGGCGCCACCCCCGGCGACGCGCTCCGCCGCGCCCGCGATCTGGCGCAGAATGCGGAACGCTTCGGCTACAATCGCTACTGGATGGCCGAGCACCACAACATGACCGGCATCGCCAGCGCGGCTACCGCTGTCGCTCTCGGCTTCGTCGCCGAAGGGACGTCGCGCATCCGCATCGGCGCCGGCGGCGTCATGCTGCCGAACCACTCGCCGTTGGTCATCGCCGAGCAGTTCGGCACGCTCGACGCGCTGTTCCCCGGCCGCATCGACCTCGGCCTCGGCCGCGCGCCCGGCACCGACGGCTACACCTGGCGCGCCATGCGCAAGGACCCCGGTAGCTCCGACCGCTTCCCGCAGGACGTGCTCGAACTGCAAGCGCTGCTCGGCCCGGTGCAGGACGGCCAGCACGTCAAAGCGGTCCCCGGCATGGACAGCAACATCCCGTTGTGGATCCTCGGTTCCAGCACTTTCGGCGCCCAACTCGCCGCGGCCATCGGGCTGCCGTACGCGTTCGCGTCGCACTTCGCGCCGGCCTCGCTGATGCCGGCCCTGCGCGCCTACCGCGAGACCTTCCGCCCCTCGGCCCAGCTGGCGACGCCCTACGCCATGGTCGCCTGCAACGTCGTCGTGGCCGATACCGACGCCGAGGCGCGCCGGCTGTTCACCTCGCAGCAGCAGAGCTTCACCAACATGTTCCGCAACACCCGCGGCAAGCTGCAGGCACCGATCGACGACATCGACGATTACTGGGAGCCCAACGAGGCGGCGCAGGCGTCGTCCATGCTCGCCCGCTCCTTCGTCGGCAGCCCGGCCACGGTCGAGCGCGGCCTCGAGCGCTTCGTCGCCGAGACGGGCGCGGACGAGTTGCTGGTCGCCTCGGCGATCTTCGATCAAACCGCCCGCGTGCGCTCCTACGAGCTGCTCGCACCGATCGGTGCGAGGTTGGGCGTGCCGGGACAGCGCCAGGCCGCATGAGCGACGGACCCAGCAAGCTCACCCGCACCAAGGAGCGCTGGGCGTCCGAAGGCCGCTTCCTCACCGGCGCGCGGGAGAGCGCCGAGCGCCTGCCGCCGGGTCAGCATCTGGTGCGCGACTGGCCGGTGCTCGACCTCGGGGTGCAGCCCTCGATCGCGCCGGACAAATGGGAGTTACGCGCGTTCGGCTTGGTGGACGAGCAGACCCGGTGGGACTGGTCCGGGTTCATGGCGCTGCCGCAGCGCGAGACGGTGACGGACATGCACTGCGTGACGACGTGGTCGCGCTACGACAACCGCTGGTCGGGCGTCGCCACGCGCGACCTGCTCGCCGTTGTGGGGCCTAAGCCGGAGGCACGGTTCGTCGTGCTGCACTCCTATGACGGCTACACCACCAACCTGCCGCTCGAGGATTTCGCTGCCGCTGACGCCATGCTGGTACATGGTTGGGAGGGCAAGCCGCTCACCCGAGAGCATGGCGGCCCCGTCCGCCTGCTGGTGCCGCATCTCTATCTCTGGAAGAGCGCCAAGTGGCTGCACCGGATCGAGTTCATCGCCGCGGACCGGCCGGGATTCTGGGAAGATCGTGGCTACCATGACCGGGGCGACCCGTGGGCGGAGCAGCGCTACAGCGACTGACACTCTCGTCGGCGCACGCCTAGCATCACGGCGGCGCTGACCAGGATCAGTCCAGCGACGTCCAACATCCCGAGTTCCTCCCCCAGCAGCGGCATCGACAGTACGCCCGCGACGCCGGGCACCAGGGCCGTGACGAGGGATACCCGCTCGGCGCCGAGCAGCGTCAGCGCGCGGGTGAACAGGATCACCGACACCACCGTGACCAGCAAACCCTGCATCACCGCCTGCGAGACGATGGTGCCGACCGGCACCTGCGCCAAATGGCTCGGCAGCGCGACGGCCCAGATCGGCAGGTAGATCGAGGCCGCCCAGATCCCCACGGTGCAGACGACCTGCCACGGCGTGATGGCCCAGCGGCGGACCAGGATGGTGAAGGCGGTCCAGGCAATCGCGGCGACGGTGAACAGCAGGTCGCCCCGCCAGGCGCCGGGCCGTGCGCCCTGGACGAAGGCGGCGTAGCCGAGCAGCCCGATCCCGACTAGCAGGACGGCCAAGCTTTGCACCCGCGCGCGCGTCCATCGCTCGGCGCCGATCAGCGTGAGCCCGACGGCGACCATGAACGGCAGCATGCCGGATAGGATGACGGCCGCATGCGCCGCCGGGGCGTAGCCGAACCCCACATAGGCCGGCAGCGGGAAACAGAGCCCGGCGACCACCGCGACGATGGCGCTGCGCCGCCACGGCAAGCCGCGCCCGGGGCCGGCAGCATACATGACCAGCGCGATCGGCAGCGCGACCGCATAGCGCAGTGCGGCGAGGTCCCACGGCGTCAGCCGGGCGCCCGGCGCCAAGGCCGCATATCGTCCAGACAGGCTAAACCCGGCCCATAGCGCGACCACCAGTCCGGCATAGAAATACCCAAGTGCCGTCGAGCGGCGCGTAGATGCTGTCATGGTGCCCGACCATAGCCACCCAGACCCGGCGTGGAAGCGCTGGCGCTGTCCGGCCTGGAGCGGCACAGTCGTTTCCAGTAGGGATTTCGTCATGAACTGGGATTTCGATCACTGCACGGCCTGGCTGATGGAGGCTGGCGCGCGCGCGAAGGCGGCGGCCGCACGGCTCGCGGTCGCGCCGGATGCGCAGCGCAATGCGGCGCTGACGGCTTCCGCACGTGCGCTGCGGGACACTGCGCCCGAGATCGTCGCCGCCAACGAGGCCGACGTCGCCGCCTTCCAGGGTACATCCGCGTTCCGTGACCGCCTGCTGCTAACGTCCGACAGGGTCGAGTCGATGGCGGCCGGGCTGGAGGCGATCGCCGCCCTGGCGGACCCGCTGGCGCGCACGCTGGCGGAATGGACGCGGCCCAACGGCCTGCGGTTTCGCCGTATCCCGCAGCCAATCGGCGTGATCGGCATGATCTACGAGAGCCGGCCGAACGTCGGCGCCGATGCCGCCGGGCTGTGCATCAAGTCCGGCAATGCGGCGATCCTACGCGGCGGCTCCGACGGCCGGCGCTCGGCCGTCGCGATCCAGGCGGCCATGCGGGCGGGGCTGGCCGAGGCCGGGCTGCCGGAGGATGCGGTGCAGTCGCCGCCCGGCTCGGACCGTGGCTACGTCGCCGCCATGCTCGCCGGCGCCGGCCAGATCGACCTCATCATCCCCCGCGGGGGCCGCGGCCTCGTCGAGCGCGTGCAGGCCGATGCGCGGGTGCCCGTGCTGGCCCATGCCGAGGGGCTCTGCCACACCTACGTCCACGAAGCTGCCGACCCGGCCATGGCGCGCCATATCCTTGCCAACGCCAAGATGCGCCGCACCGGCGTCTGCGGCTCGACCGAGACGCTGCTGATCGACGCCGCCTGCGCACCCGCGCTGCTGCCCGAACTGGTCGCCGACCTGGCGGCGCTGGGCTGCGATTTCCGCGCCGATGACCGGGCGCGGGCCATCGTTCCCGGCCTGTCGCCCGCGACCGACGCGGATTTCGCCACCGAATGGCTCGGCCCGACCCTCTCAATCGCCGTGGTCGACGGGGTCGACTCCGCCCTGGCCCACATCGCCCGCTTCGGCAGCGAGCACACCGAGGCCATCATCACCGAGGACGAGGCCGTGGCCGAGCGCTTCCTCGCCGGCGTGGGCAGCGCGGTGGCGCTGTGGAACGCGTCTACCCAGTTCTGCGACGGCGGCGAGTTCGGTTTCGGGGCCGAGATCGGCATCGCCACCGGCCGCATGCACGCCCGCGGCCCCGTCGGCGTCGAACAGCTCACCACGTTCCGCTACGTCGTCCGCGGCACCGGCCAGGTGCGTCCCTGAGATCCCAGCCGTGACGGCGCCGGACCCGATCCCGCGCTGGGGCGATCGGCGACGGATGCGGGTCGGGTTGCTCGGCGGCTCGTTCAACCCGGCCCATGCCGGCCATCTCCATGTCGCGACGCTCGCGCGGCGGCGGCTGCGACTCGACCAGGTTTGGCTGCTGGTCTCGCCCGGCAACCCGCTCAAGCCGCGCGCCGGCATGGGCCGGCTGGACGACCGCCTGGCCAGCGCGCGCCGGATCGCCGACGGTCGCCGCATCGTGGCCACCGCGGTCGAGGCGAAACTCGGCAAGCGCTACACGTTCGACACACTGCGCGCGCTCCGCCGGCTGTTCCCGCGCGTCGCCTTCGTGTGGCTGATGGGGGCGGACAACCTGGCGCAGTTGCCCCGCTGGCAGCACTGGACCGGTATCGTGCGCATGATGCCGTTCGCCGTGATGCCACGGCCGGGCTATAACGGACGCGCGTTGGCTGGTAAGGCAGCGCATCGCTTCCGCCGCGCCTTCCGCCCGCCACATACGGCGCCCGCGTTGGCCGGCAGTTCGGCGCCGGCCTGGACGTTCTTGCCGGCGCGCCAAAACTCGCTGTCCGCTACCGAGCTGCGCCGGTCGGAGCCGGCCCCGATCCCCGCAGTGCTAGAAGGAATGCCGTCATAGCCAGGAAGCCGCCGCAGGACCCGGTCGTCAAGCCGCCGTCCCGCCGTCCCGCCACCACCGCCAAAACCACGGCCAGCCTGGCCGAAGCGGTCAAGGCGCCGGGCACGCCGCGCAAGAAGGCCGCCATCGCCGGACCGCGATCGCGCGCCAAGCCGGTCCCGCCACCGCCCACGAGCAAGGAACGGCTGGACCAGGTTCAGGCCGTCATCGTCGAAAGCCTCGAATCCGACAAGGGTGAGGACGTCGTCGCGCTCGACCTCGCCGGCCGCGCCTCCTTCGCGGACCGTATGGTGATCGCCACCGGCCTGGCCGATCGGCAGATCAGCGCGATGGCGACGCATCTCGAGGACGAGCTGGCCAAGATCGGCATCAAGCGCGTGCAGATCGAGGGCGCCGGCGGGTCGGACTGGGTGCTGATCGATGCCGGCGACATCGTCATCCACCTGTTCAAGCCGGAAGCGCGCGAGCTCTACGGGCTCGAGCGGATGTGGGGCGCCGATCTCGACGAGCCGTCGGCGGCGACGGAGCCCGGCGCCGGCTAGGTCCTACCGCCGGCTAGGACGCCGGGCCGGGTTCAGGTCCGGCGTGCTGGGCACCGGGTCGAGACTGCGATAGGCGGTGCCGTTCCAGACGAAATGGTCGTCTTCGGAGATGATGTCGTTGCGGCCGCGCGTTTTCTTGGCCGACACCTTCAGCACGCCGGTCGCGCCATCGAGCACGCGCTGCCAGCGGCCGCGCTCGAGCGAGTAGACCGCGGTCGAGCACCCGGCCGAGCCGCATTCCTGCGGGGATTGCAGCTGCACGAACAGCGCCGGCTGCGCCCCACCGAGGGCAGCGCGCGCCGTCAGCACGAGCGGCCGGTCGTTCCGTGCGCGGGCCGCCGCGAGATCGTCGGCCGATAGCGTGCGCGCGGTCGCGTCGGTCCGGGTGCCGGGATTGCTCTGCAGCGTGACGGCCGCCGATGGGAGCGATTTGACCGGGGCGGCGGCCCCGAGCAGGAGTGCGGTGGCGAAAGCGAGGGCTGAGCGTCGGAATAGGACCATGGGATGCTGACTACATGCTGCTGATCGCGGTGGGCAAGCTCCGCGCGGGACCGGAACGGACGCTGTTCGACCGCTATGCCGTGCGACTGAGGCCGACGCTCGAGGTGCGCGAGATCGCCGAGGCGCCGGGCCCGGGGCACGAGGCGAAACGGCGGGAGGGCGCGGCGATCCTGGCGGCGATCCCGGCGGGCGCGCAGGCGGTGGCGATGGACCTGGCCGGGCAGAGCATGACGAGCGAGGCCTTCGCCGCGCAGCTGACGCGCTGGACGGAGCATCCCAAGCCGCTCGTGTTCCTGATCGGGGGCGCGGAGGGGCTGAGTGAGGCGGTGCTGGCCCGCGCTGGGTTCCGGCTGGCGCTGGGGCCGCTCACTTGGCCGCACATGATCGCCAGGGTGCTGCTGGCCGAGCAGCTCTATCGCGGGCAGTCCATTGCAGCCGGGCATCCCTACCATCGGGGCTGATTTCGCGCCGAAAAGGACGCGGGAGGCGACTCGATCGGCTCTCGTGCGTTACGGACCGTGGAGGTCTCAATGAGCGACAGTAACGAGCATCACATCCGCGAACGTGCCCATGCCCTCTGGGAAAAAGAAGGGTCGCCGCACGGGCGGGACGTCGAATTTTGGGAACGCGCTCGGCTCATGGTCGAAGCGGAAGCCAAGCCGGCCATGGTACGCCCGACGGTCTCGGCCAAGGATGCCAAGATCGACGAGGCGATGAAGGAAACGTTCCCCGCCAGCGATCCGCCGGCGTTCACCGCGGACCACGGCGTCATCAGGCAATAACGCTTTCGAGATCCGATGCCGCGTCCGGGCTGTCGGTCTTGTCGGGAAACCGGCAGGGCGCGGCAGCGACGCAGCGCCAGCACTCAGGCCGCCGCGCCTTACAGACGCGGCGGCCGTGCAGGATCAACCACAGATGCGCCGGCCGGAGATGATTTTTCGCAATACGTTTGACCAACCGGTCCTCCACCTCGCGGACGGTCTTGCCGGGTGCGATCCCGGTGCGGTTACCGAGACGGAACACATGGGTGTCGACGGCCATGGTCGCCTCGCCGAACGCCACGTTCAGCACCACGTTGGCGGTCTTGCGTCCAACCCCGGGCAGCGCTTCGAGCGAGGCGCGGTCGGATGGGACCTTGCCGTCATGCCGCTCCAGCAATTGCGCCGATAACGCCGCAACGTTCTTAGCCTTCGCCTGCCAGAGGCCGAGTCGCCTGATGTAGGGTGCGATGCCCTCGGCCCCGAGCGCAACCATCGCAGCCGGCGTCGGCGCTGCCGCGAACAGCCCGACAGTGGCTATGTTGACCGAGACGTCGGTCGTCTGTGCCGACAATACGACCGCGACCAGTAAGGTAAACTCGTCGGTGAAATCCAGCTCGGTGTTATCGACCGGGTAGACCGACGCGAGCGCGTCGATGAACGCGTTGACGCCGGCCTGCGTCATTTTTGGGGTTTTGCGGGGGCGTACAGGCATTCGCGATGATAGACCATCGCGGCAAGACCGTGCACGAGGCCACTAACATGTCGCAGCCCCTGGCCAATATCGACTCCATGGAGGACATCTCGCACGGCACCGCGACGTTCGAAGCGGTCATCATCCCGCATCGGAGCCTCGGGCCGACCGGGCTTCGCTGGGTCATCGCCGCGCTGGCGGCGCTGAGCGCGTTGGTTTCGGTCGGGCTGTGGTTGGCGGGTGCCTGGCCGGTAATCGGCTTCACCGGCCTAGAGGTCGCGCTCGCCGTCTGGCTGCTGCTGCGGCATGCTGCGATCGAGGGCGAGTCGGAAGTCCTGCTGCTATCCGACGACGGCTTACGGATCATTAACTCGAGGCGGGGCAAACGGTCCGAGCTAAAGGTTCCAGTAGGCTGGCTGCGGTCCTCGATCGAGGAACGGCCCGGGCGCACACCAGCGCTGATGTTGCGTGGCGGCAAAGTCGCCATAGAGGTCGCAACGTCACTTGGAGAGACCGAGAAGCGGGAACTGGCGATCTCATTGGGAGAAGCGCTATCCCGTCAGCGCAACCCGGTATTCGACAATCTGCAGCTCCGGGAAGAGACGGAGCGCTAGCCCTCGGTCGGGCCCATCGACTTGATGAGGTCGAATACGCGCTTGCGCACTGCCGGCTCGTTGATCCGGTAGTAGGCCCGCACCAACTCCAACGTCTCGCGACGGTTGAGCATCTCGTCAGTGCCGAAGCCGTCCTGGCTTTCGGAGAAGCCGCCTGAGGCGCGGGTCGTGTTGTAGCCACCGTGCAGACCGGCCAGCGGCTCCGGCATATCGTCGAAGAAGAAGCTGATCGGCACGTCTAGGACGCGCGAGAGGTCGAATAAGCGAGACGCTCCTACTCGGTTGACGCCTCGCTCGTATTTTTGAACCTGTTGGAACGTCAGGCCGAGCGCTTCGCCGAGTCGTTCCTGCGACATGCCCATCAAGGTGCGACGCAATCGAATGCGTGCACCGACGTGTGCATCAATCGGGCTGGAGCGGCCTTCGCGCTCAGCACCACCGGTTGTAGAGCCGACGGCGGCGGGGGTGTCACTCATCAATGTTCCTCTCGCCTGCCATGCAAAGCTGAACAAATCCTTAACGGCACAACCGGTAGAAGTCAACCTTCGTGACAATCTTATCAATCCATCCCAAATGTGGGACAATTACCCTCTGCGTCTCAATCCCAAGGTGACTGCAAACACTGACATCAAGCCAGGCACAACCAACCCCCAGCGTGAAAAGGACGTCGGCGGACGCGCACCGGGTATGGCAACGACCAGTTTACCAGCCACACCCAAACCAATACGAGCGACTTCGTGTCCTCCCGCGTCGAACACTGCGGAAATACCGGTATTGGCTGCCCGCACCAGCGGGAGACCCTCTTCGACTGCACGCATCCGTGCCGCAGCGAGATGCTGTCGCGGACCGGTCGAGTTGCCGAACCAAGCGTCGTTGGTGATGTTGACCATCCATGTCGGCCGGACGGCTTCGTCGACGACCTGCGCCGGAAAGACCGCCTCGTAGCAAATCAACGGCCCGAATGGAGGCAGCCCTGGTACCGTCAGGGTCGTCGGTCCGGTTCCGAACGCAAGCTGGCCCGGTACGATCTGGATCGCGAACGGGACCCAACTCGGCGCATACTCGCCGAACGGTACCAGGTGCCACTTGCTGTAGATGCCGCCGATCTCGCCATCGGGGCGCAGCGCGATCAGACTGTTGGCGGGCGGATTGGCCAGCATCGACTCGGCCGTCGGCGGTTTGTCGAACGTCAGCCCGCCCACCAGCGAGGCCAGCGCCGGCTTGGCGGCGTCCGCCAGCGCCGCCCGGGCGCCAGGGTCGTATTGCAGCAGGAAGAACGTCGACGTCTCCGGCCAGACCACCACCGATCTGTGCGTCCCGGCCTCGGCCACGCCCTCCCGCGTCAATTGCAACTGCCGATCGAACGCTTCGAGTGCCGAGGTGCGGCCCCACTTCTGGCCTTGCGAGACGTTGCCCTGGACGATCACCGCGTCGATGCCCTGCGCCGGGGCAGCTTGCATATGCAAGCGTTCCCACCCCAGGCCGGCCCATAGCAGCACGACCGCCGCCGACGCGGCCGCCGCGCGGAAGCTGAGCATCGCCCCGCCGGCGAGCAGCACGGTCGCCAGCGTCAGCCCCGGCGTGCCGACCCAGGCCAATGGCTGCAACATGACGTCGCCGGCCAGCCCCGGAAACGCCCAAACGCTGCCCCACGGATTCCACGGGAACCCGGTGCCGACATATTGCCGCGCCAAGTCGAACAACACCCAGGCCCCGGCCAGCGCCACGACCCGGCGCCACCCCGCCTGCGCCCGCTTGGCCACCGCGCACGGGGCCGCGATGAACAGCGCCAGCAGCGCCGACAGGGCCGGCACCGCCAGCGGCACCAGCCACCAGTAACGGGCGGATTCGAGCAGGATCGCCTCAGTGATCCAGTACAGGCCGAAGATGTGATGCCCAAGGCCGAAGAAGAATCCGCGCCGGAACGCACCACCGTAGCCCCGCGTCCCCTCGATGAGCGCGAGCAGGCCCGGCACCGCCAGCAGCAGCGCGGGCAGGACGTAGAGCGGTGGCAGCGCCGCAGCGGAGACGGCGCCGAGGCCCAGCGCCAGCAGGTCCGCGCGCCAGCCACGAACCTTTTGCATCCGCGCGAAGAAAGCCTCGCCGATCATGCCTGCACCAGGCGTCCCGCCGGAACCGGTTGGCCGGTAAGCACGGCCACGATGCACTCCGCCGCCATGACCCCCATCGTGACCAGGCTGCCTTCGGTCACGCCCGAGACGTGCGGCGTCGCGATCACCGCGGGATGACGGCGGAGCGCGTTCTCCACGGCCGGCGGCTCGCCCTCGAACACGTCGAGCGCGGCGCCGCCGAGATGGCCGCCATCGAGTGCGTCCAGCAGCGCGGCCTCGTCGATCAGCCCGCCGCGCGCCGTGTTGATGACGAGCGCGCCGGGCGGCAACATTGCCAGTTGGTCCGCCCCGATCATGTGGTGCAGCGCCGGCGTGTACGGCAGGTGCAACGACAGCACGTCGGACCGGGCCAGCAGGGAAGGAAGGTTATCCAGCCGGGGAACGCCGCCGGGGATGCCGCTTGAGACCGGCGAGCGCGTATAGGCCGCGACGTCCATGCCGAAGGCGGCGGCGAAGGCGGCCACGGCCTGACCGATCGACCCCAGGCCCACCAGGCCGAGTCGCAGCCCGGCGATGTCGCGCACCATGTCGTTGCCGCGCCGCCACTCGCCGGCGGCGACTTGCGCCGACAGCTCCGGCAGGCGCTTAGCCAGCGCCAGGATCATGGCGATGGTGTGCTCGGCGACCGCGCGGGTGTTGCTGCCGGGCGCCCGGGTCACGACGATGCCGCGCCGGAGCGCCTCGGGAACGTCCACGTCGTCGACGCCGACGCCGTGCCGCGCCACGACTCGCAGCGTTGGCGCAGCGTCCATCACGGCCGCCGTCACCGGGCCCTGGCGCGACAGGATCGCCACGGCGCCGACCGTGCGCGCCAGCGCGGCGATCGCCTCGGGGGTGGGAAACGGCTCCATGTAATGGATGCGTGCGCCCGCGCCCTCGAGCAGGGTCACCGCCTCGGCAGCGAGGCGGGGCGAAGTCATGATGACGTCCATAGGTCGACCCTCAGTCCTGGCTGCGGCGCTCGTAATGCTTGCTGTAGCGCTCGGTGACCAGATCGGTCTTGACCACGATCGCGACGTCGACCGTGTTGAATTGACTGTCGATCACCGCGCCGTCGCCGACGAAGCCGCCGAGCCGGAGATAGCCCTTGATGAGCGGCGGGAGCGCTTGGTTGGCCTTGCGAGGATCGTAGGCCGCCGGGTCGAGCCGGCGCATCTCGACGTAGCGGCCGTGCAGCGCCTTGGGGCGCAGCGCGGGCGGGGCGAGGTGATGGCCGTAGAGATAGGTCAGTTCGGCGGCGAGGAGGTCGGGGTCGGTGCCGTTGAGGCTGGCGCAGCCGAACATCAGGTCGATGCCGTTCAGCTCGATGTAGGCTGCGATCCCGCGCCACAGGAGTTGCATGACGGCGCGCCCGCGATGGCTGGCGTCGACGCAGGAGCGGCCGAGCTCGAGCACGCCGCCGGGGAAATTGGTGATCGCGCGGATGTCGTATTCGTCTTCCGAGTAGAACCGGCCGACGCGCGCCGCACCCTCGCGTTGGATGAGGCGGTAGGTGCCGACGACGCTCTGCGGGCCGTCGCCCAGCGCATGGTCGATGACCAGGATGTGGTCGGCCACGGCGTCCCATGCGTCGATGTCGCGCTGAGAGGCGGCGGTGGCGGGTTCGGCGGTCGCGCCCATCTCGTCGTAGAAGACACGGTAGCGTAGCGCCTGGGCGGCATCGACCTCGGCGGCGGTGGCGGCGATGCGAACGCCGAGGTTGCCGGCCCTGATCTCGCGGAAGCCCGAGGGCTTGTGGCGATAGCGATGCGCGGTCACGGCTTGGACGCCGGTGCGAGAGCCCGGCAATCGCCGCGGGCGGTAGGGCAGCGCCGCTCCGACGTCACCAGCCAAGTCCTCCCGCACAAGTGCTCGATGCGCGTTTCCATCGGGCTCCTCAACTACGTCGCCGGTATGTCGATGGCGATAGCCGATACCGGCCACGCCTGTCGACTCACCGACGCCCGGAGCCGTCTCGCCGGCGACGGAGCGTGCGCGTCAGCGAGCGCGTGGCTTGGTGCCGAGCCCGATCTTCTTGGCCAGCGAGGACCGATGTTTCGCGTAGTTCGGCGCTACCATCGGGTAGTCCGACGGCAGCTGCCATTTATCGCGATAATCCTCTGGGGTCATGTTGTAGGAGGTCTTGAGATGGCGCTTCAGCATCTTGAGCTTCTTGCCGTCCTCGAGACACACGATGTGATCCGGGAACACGGATTTCCGCACTGGTACGGCAGGGAGCTGCTTCTCCGGCACGACTTGATCTTTGCCGACCCCCGCAAGCGTCCGATACACGTCCTGGATCAGACCTGGGAGCAGATCAGCCCCGATAGCGTTGTTGGACACGTGGGCAGACACAATCTGTGCCGTCAACTCTAGCACGTCCGCATCGCCCAACTCCGCCATTCCCAAAACCCTCTCGAATTTGCTTTGAAGTCGACATATACAACCGCGAACGATTGTTCTGCAATCCAAGGTCGACCGTATAATTACAGGATAAGATCATGGATCACACGTCGAGTCCGTGTCACGACGCAGATAGACGCTTGGATATTACCCGCGACCATTGTCCGATGACCTATGTCAGGGTCCGGCTAGCGCTCGATCAGATGAATAGTGGCGAAATGTTGGAAGTGTCGATGCTCGGAGACGAGCCGCGTCGAAATGTTCCACGTACCGCACTTGATCAGGGACATACGGTTGTCGAGATGACCGACAGTCCTGACGGTGCGACGACGCTGTGGATCAGGAAGAAATAGTCGCCCGCAACACGAGCGCGTCGATACCGCCCGAGTAGTAGCGCACCCGGCGGCCCATCTCGGAGAAGCCGCAACCGACGTAGAGCGCGCGTGCCGCGGCATTGGTCTCGGCTACCTCGAGGAACATGGACACTGCACCGCGCTGGCCGGCCGTGTGCATCGCCCGGGTCATCAGGGCGCGGCCGATGCCATGGCGGCGGGCTGCCGGATCGACGGCCAGGGTCAGGATCTCCGCCTCGTCGACGACACTTCGCGCCAGGATGAAGCCGCCCCGCGGGCTGACCAGGCCGAATGCGCCGGGCAGGCCGAGTTGCAACGAGATCGCGTCGGCGCCCCAGCGTTCGCCGCGCGGGAAGGCCGCCGCGTGGATCGCCGCCAGCGCCGGCGCATGCGCCTGCGTCGCCGCGATCGGATCGTCGCTCATCGCGGTGCGGGGCGCCCGGCCGGGCCTGGTCGGGCTGCCGGCGGATCGACATAGACCGGTTGCGCCGCGACGGTCCGGCCGGCCGACGCGGCGCGGGCGATATCGACCGGCGTCGGGTGCCGACTTGCCGAAAGGTGCACCTCCGCCCCGCGCGCCGCCAGCGCCTCACCCACGGCCAGCGCCGCGTCGCCGGCAAGGGTGATCGGCACTGACGGCAACGGCAAGGCGTCGAGCGCGACGCTGTCGATCCGGCCCTCGCGCTCGAGGAACACGCGGCCGCGCTTGCTGTCGATCGCGGTCCAGGACGGCCGGCCGTCGGTCGCTGTCAGGGCCGCGCCGACCGTGACACCGATCACCGGAACCCCGCTCGCCAAACCGAGGCCGTGCGCCAACGCGATCGAGGCCCGCAGGCCCGTGAAGCTGCCGGGGCCGACGATCACGGCAACGAGGTCGAACCGGCACCCATGCGCCGCGAGCAGGTCGGCCAGCGACGACGGCAATGCCGCCAGGTCACCCTCGATCCGGCGCTCGCCGACGAGGCCGCCCTCGTCGACCAGCCCGACCGAGCAGGTCGCCGTGCTGGCATCGAGTGTCAGGGTCCGGGCCATGGGCGTGCTTACAGGAGGCGGCAAGCCTCGTCGAAGCCGAGACGGGGCGCGCGCTCGGTCGGCTCCGCCGGGTCGCCGTGACCGAGGCAGAGAAGGAAGTTGCTCTTCCAGCCCTCAACGGAGAGAAACTCCTGATCGACGCGGTCGTTGTCGAACCCCGACATCGGGCCGCAATCCAGCCCTGCCGCGCGAGCCGCCAGGATGAGGTAGCCGCCCTGAAGCGTGCCGTTCCGCGCTGCAGTGGCAGTGGCCAACTCGCGATTATCGGCAAACCACGACCGGGCGTCGGCCTGTGGATACAGATAGGGCAGCGATTCGTAGAACTCGGGATCGGTTGCGACGATGGCGACCACCGGGGCCGCCATCGCTTTGTCGACGTTACCGGCGGACAAGGCCGGCTTCAGCCGCTCCTTAGCCGCCGGCGTGCGAAGAAACAGAACCCGCGCCGGCGAGCAATTCGCCGACGTCGGGCCCCATTTCATCAACTCGTAGACGGCCCGCAGCTCATCATCGGACACCGGCCGATCAAGCCAGCGGTAGTGCGTGCGGGCGGTCCGGAACAGCGCGTCAAGACTGTCCGCGTGGATCAAAACTCGACCTGTTCCACCGACCGGACTTCCGGAACGTAATGCTTGAGCATGTTCTCGATGCCATGCTTCAGCGTGGCGCTCGACGACGGGCAGCCGCTGCAGGCACCCTGCATGTGCAGGCGGACGATGCCGTCGCGATAGCCGCGGAACACGATGTCGCCCCCGTCACCCGCCACCGCAGGGCGAACGCGCGTGTCGAGCAGGTCCTTGATCTGATCGACGACGTCTTGGTCTTCCGGCGAGACGTCTTCAGTGATCTCGGCGCCTTCGCCTTCGATCACCGGGCGCTCGGCCACGAAATGTTCCATTAGCGCGCCGAGCACCTGTGGACGCAGCGCCGCCCAGTCGGCGAGGTCGGACTTGGTGATGGTCACGAAGTCGCCACCGAGGAAGACACGCGCGACGCCGGGCAGGGCGAACATGGCCTGCGCCAACGGGCTGCGGGCGGCGAGGTCGGGGCCGGCGAAATCTGCGGTGCCGGACGGCATCACGTCACGGCCGGGGAGGAATTTCAGTGTCGCCGGGTTGGGAGTGCCCTCGGTTTCGATGAACATGTCTGGACCTTTCAGAACGTGGCCGACATTTGGCCAACCGGATGGGCGGTGCAAGGGTGCCCGTTGCCTATGTGGGGAATGTGCCATGCTGAAACCATGCATCTGTCCCGCCGCGCGTTCGTGACGGCGTGCGGGGTGGGTCACTCCGCCGCTTGCTTGAGGTTCTGGCGCGTGCGGATGCGGCGGATACGGCGGGCGTCGGCTTCGAGAATGCGGAATTCGAGACCACTCGGATGGCTGACCACCTCGCCCCGTGTCGGCACCCGGCCGGCGATGGTGAATACCAGTCCGCCCAGCGTGTCGATGTCAGCAGCGCGCTCATCTTCGGTGAGGACGGGCCCGAGCCGAGTCTCGAACGCCTCGATCGACAGACGGGCATCGAGGTCCAGCGCGCCATCCGGCCGTTCGACGATCATCGGCACGGCGATTTCGTCATGCTCGTCGGCGATGTCGCCCACGATCTCCTCGACGAGGTCCTCGATGGTCACCAGCCCGTCGATGCCGCCGTATTCGTCAATCACCAAGGCGAGATGCACGCGGGCCTGCCGCATCTGCAGCAGCAGGTCCAGAATCGGCACCTGCGGCGCCACCATCAGTGGCTTGCGCAGAATCGGCTCGAGCTGGAACTGCTCGGGGCGGCCGACATAACCGAACACGTCCTTGATGTGGACCATGCCGACGATCTCGTCGAGCTGCTCGCGGTAGACCGGTAGGCGGGAGTGACCCTCGAGCCGGATCTTGCCGAGCAGTTGCTCGAGCGACAGATCGACCGGGATGGCCACGATGTCCGCCCGCGGCACCATCACGTCGTTGGCCGCGCGGCCACGCAGCCGCAGCACGTTGGCCAGCAGCACCCGCTCCTGCCGGTCCAATTCCGGCAACACACCGTCGGCATGGACCTGGTCGGCCGATTGCTGGACCAATTCGGCAATGCTGTCGCGGACGTTGTGCTCGGGGCCGCGGCGGCCGATCAGGCCCAGTAAGCGCGTAACGACGCTGCCGCGATGGGCCGATTGGCCGCTCATGCCGGCCGCCACGGGTTCGGTACTCCGATCCGGTGCAGCAAGCGCGCCTCTTCCATCTCCATGCGCCGGGCGACGCCGGGATCATCATGGTCGTGCCCGCGCAGATGGAGTGCGCCATGCACCACCAGATGCGCGACGTGATGCTGGATGCGCCGCTTCTGCGCGCTGGCTTCCCGCCGCACGACGCCGAGCGCCAGCGCGATGTCGCCGCTGTCGAAGGTCAGCACGTTGGTGGGCTTGTTGCGGCCGCGATGCCGCGCGTTGAGGCGCTGCACGGCGAGGTTCGAGGTGAGGAGGATGGTGCCCGCCCCGCCGGCGACCTGAGCGGCGCGGCCGGCGATGCGCTCGACGCCCGGCACGAGAGCCCGCCACCGTCGATCATCGACGATGATGTCCGGCATGGAGTGTGGCGTGTGTTCAGGCCCCGCCGGGTGGGCGGGGCCGAGTTTACTGTCTGGGTCCATGGTGTTAGGGCGATGCGTCCTGTTTCGGGTCCGGGCGTGCGTCGTTACGAGCGTCGGTGCGGGCCTGGGTCCGCTGGTCATACGCGTCAACGATGGCGGCGACCAGGGGATGACGCACGACATCGCGCGTGCCAAAGCGGGTGATGCCGATGCCGGGCAGGCCCTCGACGGTGTCGAGCGCGTCCTTGAGACCGCTGCGCTGGCCGGACGGCAGGTCGATCTGCGTCAGGTCGCCGGTGATGACCATGCGAGTGCCCTCACCCATGCGGGTGAGAAACATCTTCATCTGCACCGGCGTGGTGTTCTGCGCTTCATCGAGAATGACGAAGGCATGCGCCAGCGTGCGGCCGCGCATGAAGGCGAGGGGGGCAACCTCGATCTCGCCGGTGCCCATTCGCCGGATGACCTGGTCGCCCGGCATCATGTCGTGCAGCGCGTCGTAGAGTGGCCGCAGATAGGGGTCGACCTTCTCCTTCATGTCGCCGGGCAGGAAGCCGAGCCGCTCGCCGGCCTCGACCGCTGGCCGCGACAGGATGATCTTGTCCACCTTGCCCGCCTGCAGCAGCATCACACCCTGGGCGACGGCCAGATAAGTTTTACCAGTACCAGCCGGGCCGATGGCGAACACCATCTCGTTCTTGGCCAGCATCTCCATGTAGCCGGCCTGCTTCGGCGAGCGGGGCCCGACGGCGCCGCGCTTGGTCAGAATCGCCGGCATGTCGGCCAGTGGCAGGCGCGGGTCGACCACGGTGTCGGCCATGCGGATTGCGGTATCGACATCGGCGCGGGACAGGCCCTTGCCGGATTCCAACCGCTTGTAGAGGGCGTTCAGGGTCTGCTCGGCCGCCTGAACCCGGTCAGGATCGCCATTGATGGCGATGCGGTTGCCGCGCGCGGACAACCGCACCTGCAGGCCCTGCTCGAGCCTGACGAGGTTTCGATCATGATCGCCGAGCAGCAGCGGCAGCAGCGCATTGTCGCCGAATTGCAGGGTCACCGCCTTCTGGGGGCGGTCGGACGCGGGTGCCGAATCGGCGACGAGCATGTTCAAGCGAGCATCTTCTCCAGATCGAGGGTTCCAAGCAGAGAGGTGGTGGTGGCAGCGGCGATTCGCACGTCCGTTTCCGATCCAATCAACGCGAGCGGACCAGAAACATGCACCGGCTGGAGATAAGGCGTGCGGCCGGAAAGTTGACCCGGGCGACGGCCGGCGCCGGTAAATAAAACCGGGAGCACGAGGCCCTCGGTGCGGCGGTTGAACGCCTCCTGCTGGTCGCGCAACAGCGCCAGCAATTCTTGTAGCCGGGCGTGCTTCACGTCCTCGGGGACATGACCCGGCGCGGCGGCGGCGGGGGTGCCGGGCCGCGGCGAATACTTGAAGCTGAACGCCTGCGCGAACTCGACGCGGCGGACCAGGTCCAGCGTCGCCTGGAATTCGGCGTCGGTCTCGCCGGGGTGGCCCACGATGAAATCCGACGACAGCGCCAGGTCCGGCCGGGCTTCGCGCAAGCGGTCGACTAGTCGGAGGTAGTCATCCACGGTGTGCTTGCGGTTCATCGCCGCCAGCACGCGGTCCGAGCCGGATTGCACCGGCAAATGCAGGAACGGCATCAGCGCCGGGATGTCGCGATGCGCGGTGATCAGGCTGTCGCCCATGTCGCGCGGATGCGACGTCGTGTAGCGCAACCGCAGCAGGCCCGGCAGGTCGGCCAGTGCGCGGATGAGTTGCGCGAAGTCCCACACGCCGCCGTCGGGCGCCGCGCCGTGCCACGCATTCACGTTCTGACCAAGCAACGTGATCTCGCGGGCGCGGCCGGCGACCAGGCGCCGGGCTTCGGCGATCACGGCCAGGGCCGGGCGGCTGGTCTCGGCGCCGCGGGTGTACGGCACGACGCAGAAGGAGCAGAACTTGTCGCAGCCTTCCTGCACCGTCAGGAACGCCGTCATGCCCTGCGGCGCCACCGTCTCGGGCAGGTGGTCGAACTTGTCCTCGGCCGGAAAGTCCGTCTCGATCACGGCGCCGCCGGCCCGCGCCGCGCGCGCGACCATCTCGGGCAGCTTGTGATAGGTCTGCGGGCCCAGCACGATGTCGACGTAAGGCGCGCGCGCCAGGATCATGGCACCCTCGGCCTGCGCCACGCAGCCGGCAACGGCCAGCACCGTCTTGCGTCCCTCGGCCTCGCGCGCCTGCTTGATAACGCGCAGGCGGCCCAGTTCGGAGAACACCTTCTCCTCGGCGCGCTCGCGGATGTGGCAGGTGTTGAGGATGATCATGTCGGCATCGTCAGGCGTCGGCGTCGGGCGGTAGCCGAGCGGAGCCAGGACGTCGGTCATCCGGCCGCTGTCATAGACGTTCATCTGACAGCCGTAGGTGATCACATGCAGAAGCTTGGCCGACCCGCTCACAATAAAAATCCGTTCTCTCGCACCACTGGGTGGATGAGGGGACACGGGGCGATGGTCAAGCGACGGTTCGCACGATCGTTGTTCAGGGGCGTCCAGGCTGGTTAAGGTGATGCTACTCTGGCGATATCGGGTGTCGTCGTGTCAAGTGAAAGCGCCGTGGCACCTAGGACCGGCAGACGCCCTCGGCGCAGGGCAGCATTCCCGGTCGAGATGATGTGCCAGACCGCCTGCGCGATGGCCTTGCGGGACGGGTAGTCGGCCGGGTCTACCGGGTCGTGCAGGACGACGGTGGCGCGGAGGTGCCGGTAGCGCGCCAGGCGCCAGAAATGGCCGCCGAGATCCATGTCGCCATACCAGGAGGTCACGGGCCGGGTGCTACGCCGGGCTGGCAGGTAGTCGAGGCGGTCGAACACCACCGAGACCGGCTGGATCAGCGGGGTCGGCTCGCCGTCGACCGGCTCGGCAATGGCGAAGAAGGGGGAGCGGAAGGGCAGCACGCGAGTCCCGTCCGAGCTGGTACCTTCGGGGAACAGGATCAGGTCGTCACCGGCCAGCAGGCGGGCTCGCATGGAATCGCGCTCCCGCCCGGTCTCGCTGGCGCGCCGGCTGACGAACACGGTCCGCCCCAGCCGCGCCACGGTCCGGACCATCGGCCAGGTGCCGACCTCGGCCTTGGCCACGAAACATGCCTCGAGCGTTCCGCCCAGCACCGGCACGTCGAGCCACGAAGTATGGTTGCACGCGAACAATATGGGGCGCCCGCCCGCCGCCACGTGCCCGACGACTCGGCGTTCCACGCCCAGCACCCGGGAGATCCCCGCCCAATACACCCGCGCGAACCATCGCTTGCCCGGGCCCGGTAACGCCAGCATCACGGCCTGCACCAGCATGCTCGGCAGCGTCCATCCCAGCGCGAACACGACGCGCCGCAGCCAGCGCAGCCGCTGCACAATCGGCGGGGCCGGCGCCAGGTCATGCCCTCGATCCCGGGCCGCAGCATCGCGATCCAGCGGCGGCGATCGGCGCATCATCGTCATCGGATCGGCTTACCAAGCCGCCCCGCCGCGAACAACGCTCTGCATGCTTGAAGCAGCATTGGATACTGCGTAGAGCCCTTAAATCCATGCGTAAAATCACGCCGTCCCTGCGCCTGGCCGCTCTCGCGAGCATCACCGCCATGCTCGTCAGCCCCGAATTCGGACGCGCCGCCGACCCCCAGTCCTATCGCGTCGATCTGCCGAACACAGGGCAGGCCGATTTGGACGCCGCGCTGCGCGCCAGCTCGATCCTGATCAGCTTGCGGGAACGGGCGCCCGTGGGTCCGTTCGCGCTCATCACCCGCGCCCGCGAGGATCGTGGCCGGCTGGAGGCGGCGCTCAACAGCTTCGGCTATTACGGCAGCAAGATCTCCGTCGACATCGCTGGCCGCCCGCTCGACGACCCGGCCCTGCCCAGCGCGCTCGACGCGGCCACGGCCGAGGTCCCGGTCGCGATCCATATCGAGAAAGGGCCGTTGTACCACCTGCGCCGCGTCGCGCTGACGGGGAAGCCGGATCCGGTGGCCGAACAGGCGTTGAAGCTGAAATCCGGCGATCCCGCGGTCGCCGCCGACGTGGTCGCCGCGCAGGGCCGCATCCTGGAGGCGTTGCGGGATGACGGACATGCGCTGGCCAAGGTGGAGCCGCCGGTCGCCACACTGGTTCCGCCGGCCACTGGGCTCGACGTGAGCTACGAGGTTCAGCCGGGCCCGCGCGTCGATCTCGGCCCAATCACCATCGTGGGCCTCGACCGTGTCCATGAAAGTTACGTCCGCCGTCGACTGCTGCTGCATGCCGGCGAGCGGTTCGATCCGCGCAAGATCGACAAGGCGCGCGAGGACCTGGCGGCGGCCGGCGTGTTCTCCGCCGTGACGGTCGATGCACCGGATCAGCTGGATGCAGACGGTCAGTTGCCGCTCACCCTTCGGCTGGTGGAGCGCAAGCGGCATGTGCTGGGCGCCACCGCGGCTTACTCGACCGATCTGGGCGCCAGTGCCGGCGTGACCTGGTCGCACCGCAACCTGTTCGGCAATGCCGAGCGGCTCGATCTCGGCGCGGCCGTGACACAGCTCGGAGCCACAGCCTCGCGGCGACCCGGCTACGACGTCACGGCGACGCTGACGCAGCCGGACATCTTCGTGCGCGATCTCGACCTGATCTACCGGGTCGAGGGGATCAAGGAGAGCCTCGACGCGTATGACCGCACCGCGATCCTTGGCGGCGTCTCGGTGCGGCGGCGCTTTTCGACCGAGTTCTCGCTGACGGCCGGGCTGCAGGCGCAGCAATCCAGGGTGACCCAGGAAAACGTCACCCGCGACTACACGCTGCTGCAGCTCCCGGTCACCGCGGCCTACGACACGACGGGCGCGGACGGGCTGCTGGATGCGACGCACGGAATCAAGGCCACCGGGAGCATCACCCCGTCGGACTCGCTGCGGGCGCCGGGCGCTCAGTTCGTCATCCTGCAGGCGAGCGGCTCGACGTATTTCGATTTCGGCTCCGCCGGCCGCAGCATCTTGGCGTTGCGCGCTACGGTCGCGTCGGTCCAGGGCGCCACGACGTTCGAGCTGCCGCCCGATCAGCGCCTCTATGCCGGCGGCAGCGCGACCGTGCGCGGCTACAAGTATCAGTCCGTCGGACCCAAATTCCCCGACCTTCGCCCGATCGGCGGCACGTCCCTCGGCGCGGCCACGGTCGAGTTCCGGCAGCGGTTCCTCTCGAGCTTCGGCGCTGCCGTGTTCGTGGACGCCGGCGAGGCATCGTCCAGCAGCGCGCCGTTCAGCGGCAACCTTCGCATGGGCGCCGGCGCCGGCATCCGCTACTACACCCCGTTCGGCCCCATCCGCGCCGACATCGCCGTGCCTCTCAACAAGCAGCGGGGCGACGATGGGTTCGAGATCTATGTCGGCATAGGGCAGGCTTTCTGATGCGATACAAAGTCGTCGTCCTCGCCGTCGCCGTAGCGCTGCCGGCGTTGCCAAGCGAGGCGCATGCCGCCTTCGGCATCCCCGGGCCAACTCAGCTGATTCTCGACCTCGTCGGCAAGATCACCGGCGGGGCGGTCAGCGCGACCGGCGTGACCGGTTGGCCGAACGACCTCCACGTCGATCGGCTGGAGCTGCGCGACGCCGAGGGCGCCTGGCTGGTCGCGGAAGACGTCTCGCTGAAGTGGCACCCGTATCTGCTGGCGACCAAGGACGTCGCGATCGATAGCGTGACCGCTCGGACGCTGAGCGTGCCGCGGTTGCAGGCGGCCAGCCCCACGCCGGCGCCACCCTCGAACGAGCCGGCTTCGCTGCCGGTCAAGATCGACGTCAAGTCGCTGCATGTGGACCGAGTTGAGCTCGGGGCGCCCGTCGTAGGCGCCGCCGCCGCTTTCTCGCTCGACGGGCGCCTCGCGCTGCCCACGCTGCTGACGCCGGCGGCCGACCTGCATGCGGTCCGGCTCGACGGGCCAGGCGGCGACTACAAGATCGTCGGCGACGTCACCGACACGAACATCGACGCGACCGTCGCCATCACCGAGCCGCCGCACGGCTTCATCGCCGACGTGGCCAAGCTGCCCGACCTGGGCGCGCTCGATCTTGATGCGGCAGTGGCCGGACCGCGCACGGCGCTGGCGACCAAGCTGACGCTGGCGGCCGGCCCGCTGCGCGCGGCTGCCAACGGCACGGTCGATCTCACGGGCGAGACGCTGGACCTGCATGTCACCGGCAGCGCGCCGGCGATGAAACCGGCGCCGGAGGTGTCCTGGCAGTCGGTGGCGCTGAATGCCGACGTGAAAGGCGCGTTCACCAAGCCCGACGCCACCGGCCATTTCGCCATCGACCAGCTTGCCGCGGCTGGCGCCACCGTACGGCAGCTCACCGCCGACCTGTCCGGCAATGCGGGCCAGGTGACGGTCCATGCCGCCGCCGCCGGCTTGCAGGCCCCGTTGCCTAACCCGGACTTCTTCGCCGCCGACCCGCTCACGCTCGACGTCACCGCCCGGCTCGACGACCCGGCCCGGCCCGTCGACTTCGCGTTGGCCCACCCACTCTTGAGCGCCAAGGGACATGGCGAGACCGCCGGGTCGCCTAAGGGCTCGATGGATCTCACCGTCCCGCAGCTCGAGCCATTCGCGCGCATGGGCGGCGTCGATCTGCGCGGCCGCACGGCGCTGCATTTCGATGCCGCTCAGAGCGCGGACGGCACCGCGACACTGACCGGCAACGGCACGCTCGGCATCACCTCCGGCCAGGCGCCGATCCCCGGCCTGATCGGCGAGGACGCCAAGGTCGCACTCGCCATGCAGCAGCACGGCCAGGATCTGACCGTCAGCCGCCTGACGCTGGACGGCCGCACCGTCCAGCTCGCGGTCACCGGCGGCCAGCAGAGCGGCAAGCTCGCCGGGACCGTAAAGGCGTCGGTGTCCGACCTCAGTGTCCTGGCCGCCACGCTGGTCGGCACCGTCGCCGCCACGGTCGACCTCTCCGGTACGGCGTCCGACCTGGCGCTCACAGCGCACGCACAGGGCGAGGTCGGCGCGCCCGGCGTGCCGCGCGGCCCGGTGAGCGTCGACATCGCTGCCAAGGGCCTGCCGAGCGCGCCGTCGGGGACCGTCAAGGCGGAGGGACGTCTTGCCGGCGCGCCGCTGCAGCTCGCCGTTCTCGCTCAGCGCAGCGATGACGGCACGGTCAAGGCGACGATCGATCGGGCCGACTGGCGCAGCCTGCACGCCGATGGTGCGCTGGAGCTCACGCCCGGCACGACACTGCCGACCGGCCATGTGCTGCTCAGGATGGGTCAGCTCGGCGACTTGCAGCCCTTCGTCGGTCAACCGTTGACCGGGGCCATCAACGCCGTGTTGGACCTCGTTCCCAACGAGATCCGGCTACAGGCGGATGCCACCAACGCCGGCATCCCCGGATCGCGGGTCGGCGCCGCCAAGATCGACGCCCGGGTGCGCGACCCGCTGGGCGCGCGCGTCGTCACCGCGGATGCAACCTTAAACGGGATCGACGCCAGCGGCACCACCGGCTCGGCCAAAATCGGCGTCACCGGGCCGCAGACTGCCCTGGCGATCAAGAGCGATGCGACGCTGACCGTGTCCGGCACCCCGGCCAAGATCAATGCCGCAGCCCTGCTCAACGTTCCGGCCAAAACGGTGCGGCTCGACACGCTGCAGGTTGCCGCAAAGGACCAGACAGCCCGTCTGTTATCCCCTGCCACCGTCAAGTTCGGCGGCCCGGTCTCCGTCGATCGCCTCCGTGTCGGCATGCAGACGGCCGTGCTGGACGTCGCCGGGCAGCTGTCGCCGCGCCTGGACGCAACGGTCACCTTGCGCGCGCCGGCCAGCCTGGCCGCCATCGCTGCGCCGGACCTGAAGCTCGCCGGCACCGTCGCCGTCGACGCCAAGCTGACCGGCACGCCCGCGCTGCCGGGCGGGACCGTCCGCCTCGACCTCGCGGGCTTGCAGATGCTGACCGGCGCCGGCCGTGCGGTGCCGCCGGCGAACCTGACTGCCACGGCTACCCTCGGTGGCAGGACGGCACAGCTCGACGCGAAGCTGACGGCCGGGTCGGCGCGGCTGAACCTCACCGGCCAGGCCCCACTCGGCGCCGGACCGCTCGCCTTGCGCGCCACGGGCGGGCTGGATCTGGCGTTGCTCGACCCGATTTTGACCGCCAGTGGCCGCCGCGTCCGCGGTCGCGTCACGCTCGACGGCACCGTCAATGGTACCACCAGCCGTCCGCAGGTCGCCGGCGCGCTGCAGCTCGCCAATGGCGAGGTGCAGGATTTCACCCAGGGCCTCCGCATCGCCGACATCACGGCCACCATTCGCGGCGAGGGCGACACCGTCCGCATCGTCTCGCTGACGGGGCGGGCCGGGCAGGGCACCATCTCGGCCAACGGCACCATCGGCGTGACCGCGCCGGGCCTGCCGGTCGACGTCGCGATCAAGGCGCAGAACGCCCGCCCGATCACCTCGGACCTGCTCCGACTCTCGGCCGACGCCGACCTGACCGTGCGCGGCAAGGTGCAGGGCGATCTGCAGGCGGCCGGCCGCGTGCTGATCCGACAGGCGGAGATCCGCATACCGGCCGGCCTGCCGCCCTCGGTCGTTACGCTGAACGTGATCCGCCCCGGCCAGAAGCCGGCCGCGGCCTCCGCCGGCCCGGCCCCGAGCATCAACCTCGACCTGGTGATCGATGCGCCGGACCAGATATTCCTGCGCGGCCGCGGCGTCGACGCCGAGCTGTCCGGCGAGCTGCGCATCCGCGGCAGCGCCTCCAAGCCGCAGGTAGCGGGCGGCTTCGACATGCGCCGCGGCGCCGTCAGCCTGGCCGGCACCACGCTGTCGTTCACCCATGGCCGGGTCGGCTTCGACGGCACCGGCACGGGCGGCAAGATCGACCCGACGCTCGACTTCATCGCCGAATCCAGCACCACCAGCGTGACCGCCACGCTCACGATCGGCGGCTACGCGAGCGCGCCGACCATCAAGCTGACCAGCACGCCGCCGCTGCCGCAGGACGAAGTGCTATCCTACCTGCTGTTCCGCCGCAGCTTGAAGGAGATCGGCCCGTTCCAGATCGCCTCCATCGCCGCCTCGCTGGCGGAGCTGACCGGGGTCGGCGGCGGCGGCAACCCGCTCGACGCGGTGCGCAACGGTCTTGGGCTCGACCGGCTCAGTGTCGGCGGTGGCTCGGGCGCCTCGTCCGGCGCCTCGGTCGAAGCGGGGCGCTACATCGCCAACGGCGTGTATCTCGGCGCCAAGCAGGGCGCTGGCGGCGACAGCGGCGGCACTGGCGCCACGCTGCAGATCGACATCACCCGCGGGCTGAAGCTCGAGACCGACGTCGGCAGCGGCAAGGGCGGCAACTCCGTAGGCCTGACCTACCAATACGAGTATTAGGGGGCATGCTTCGCTCCTTGGCCGTCCTGCTCCTCGTCTCCACCAGCGTTGCGGCCCAGCCGAGCGCGGGGGCCGACAAGACCACGGCGCAGTCGATCACCACGCCCGCTGGGCCGATCGCCTTCAACGCGACCGTGGCGACGCTGAAACTTGCGGACCCCAAGGGCGCCGTGCAGGCCGAGATCGTCACCACGTCGTTCCTGCTGAAAGGCGGCGACGCCACCCATCGTCCCGTCACGTTCGCCATCAACGGCGGGCCCGGCGCGTCCTCTGCGTGGCTGGATTTCGGCGCCATCGGGCCCTGGCGCGTTCCGTTCGGCAATCCGGTCATCCCCAGCGCCCCGCCCGCCATCGTCGACAACGCGGACACCTGGCTCGACCAGACCGACCTGGTCTTCATCGACCCGCCCGGGACCGGCTATAGCCGCATCGTGGGGGAGGGGCGTCAGCACTTCCTCAGCGTCGATGGGGACATCGACACGCTCGCCGTGGTGATCCGCCGTTGGCTCGAGGCCAATGGACGGCTGCTCTCGCCCAAATTCATCGTCGGCGAAAGCTACGGCGGCTTCCGCGGCCCTAAGCTCGCGCGGGCGCTGCTCGACAAGCAGGGCGTGGGGATCGCCGGGCTGTTCCTGATCTCGCCGGTGCTCGACTTCAACGGACGGGACGCACCCTGGAACCCGTTCCGCTACGTGGTGACGCTGCCCAGCATGGCCGCCGCGTATCGCAATGCACAGGGCCGCGCCGACGTCGCTGACGTCGAGAGCTACGCCACCGGGGATTTCCTCGCCGACCTACTACGCGGCGAGTCCGACCCGGCCGCGCTCGACCGTCTCGACAGCCGCGTCGCCGCCGTGACCGGCCTCGACCCGGCGCTCGTCAAGCGCCGCCAGGGCCGCATCGGACTTTCCACCTTCCTGCGCGAGCGGACGCCTGGCCGGGTGGACTCGCCCTATGACGCGACCGTCAGCGCCGCCGATCCGTTCCCGGCTGCCGCCAACGACAACTCGCCGGACCCGATCCTCGACGGGCTCCGCGCCCCCGTCACCTCCGCCGCGCTGACGATCTACCGCGATCGGCTACAGTGGCAGCCCGACGGCACGCCCAACCGGCAATACGAACTGCTTAGCGAGCAGGTTGCCCACGATTGGGATTACGGCCGCCGCATGACCCGGCCCGACGCCTACACCGATTTGCGCCAGTATCTCGCGCTGGACCCGAGCGCGCGCATCGTCGTCGCGCACGGGCTATACGATCTGGTCACGCCGTATTTCGCCGACGCGCTGTTGCTGCGTCAGACGCCGGACTACAATGGTGCACATCAGCTCACGCTGACGACCTACCCGGGTGGCCACATGTTCTACTCGCAAGATGCATCCCGCGCCGCCCTGCATCGCGACGCCACCACTTTCTTTGCCGGACCCCACCCGTGAGATTTCTGCCCGTCGCGTGCCTACTGACGCTCGCCGCCTGCGGCTATCAACCGCCGGCCCGCGTCGATACGTCCAACCCGACCTATGTCGCCGACCGCGACGCCTGCGAAAGCAAATCCGCCTCCGAGGTGAACCAGCACAACGCAAAGACCGGGCTGGCCTGGTTCAGCTCGCCGGTGCGCCGCTGGAGCCAGATCGGCGACGCGACGCAATCCTGCATGGCGTCGCGTGGGTATGGCCGGGTGCGCTGGTGTACCGCCGAGGAACTCCGCAGCGGCAGTCGCCAGGGCGACATGATCGTCACGTCGTCGGGGGTGCAGTGCTCCGATCCACCAACACGTCCAGCCGATATTTCTCCGCCCGCCGCTGCGTCGCCGGCGAAAGCCGCGAAGACGACGCCGAGATGAACAATTCGGCGGCCTCGTCGCCGGTGCAGGCGCCATCGGTAGGCCCGAACCAGTTCACCAACGCCACAACGCCACCCGATGCCAAGCTCGCCACCGTATGCTCCGCGACCCGACGGATCCCGTCCAGCCCGAGGTAGTATAACACCTCGGAAAACAGGATTAGGTCGAACTGGCCGGGCGGCCAGGCCGAGCGAAGATCCATGTTCTCGAACGTAACTCCTGGGCAACGCTGCCGCGCCTGTTCCAGCGCGATGTCGGACACATCGACGCCCAGGAGCGTGTCGCAGCGTTCCGCCAGTTGCTTGGTCAGCACGCCAATACTGCAGCCAATCTCGAAGCCGCTGGCGAAGCGCCGCACGGGCAGCGCCTCGATGGTCGCGGCATACTTGTCGCGCTCGTAATCGCTGGTGGCGAATTTCCAGGGGTCCGGGTCCCGCGCGTAGAGCTGCTCGAAGTAATCGGGATCGGCGTAGCCTGCCGGCATCAGGCAGCCGCTCGAATGGCAGCAGCGCGGACGCTGTCGTCCACCATCGTGTCGAATGTCGCGAAATTCTTCTCGAACCGCGCGGCGAGATCGGCGGCTGCTTTGTCGTAAGCGACCGGGTCGGGCCAGGCCAAACGCGGGTTGAGGACCTCGTTCGGGATACCCGGGACGTCTTGCGGGAACATCAGGCCGAACACCGGGTCGCGTTCGAACCGAGCGCCCTTCAGGCTGCCGTCCAGCACTGCGTCGAGCAACGCCCGCGTATGCTGGATGCTCATCCGCTTGCCGGTGCCGTACGCGCCGCCACTCCAGCCGGTATTGACCAGCCAGCAATCCGACCCGTGCTTGCGCACCAGCTCTGCCAGCATCTTGCCGTAAATCTCCGGGCGGCGCGGGATGAATGGCGCACCGAAGCACGTGCTGAACGTCGCCTGCGGCTCCTTGCCCATGCCCTTCTCGGTGCCGGCGACCTTGGCGGTGTAGCCCGAGAGGAAATGATACATCGCCTGCGCTTCCGAAAGCTTGCTGATCGGCGGCAGCACGCCGAACGCATCGGCCGTCAGCATTACGACGTTCTTCGGATGTCCGGCCCGGCCGGTCAGGTCGCAGTTGGGGATGAACTCGATCGGGTAGCATGACCGCGTGTTCTCGGTCAGCGATCCGTCGGTCAGGTCGAGCCGCCCCTGCTCGTCGGCGACGACGTTCTCGAGCACGGTGCCGAAACGATGCGTCGCGGCATAGATCTCCGGCTCCGCCTCGGCGCTCAGATTGATGACCTTGGCGTAGCAGCCGCCTTCGAAGTTAAAGATCCCGTCCGGGCCCCAGCCATGCTCGTCATCGCCGATCAGCGGGCGGTTCGGGTCCGACGACAGCGTCGTCTTGCCGGTGCCGGACAGCCCGAAGAACAGGGCGACGTCACCCTGGCTGCCATCCGCCGTGCGCGCCACGTTGGCGCTGCAGTGCATCGGCAGCACGCCCTCTTGCGGCAGCTTCCAGTTCATCACGCCGAAGATCGACTTCTTGATCTCGCCACCATATTCGCTGCCGGCGATGCAGATCACCTTCTTGGTGAACGACACGGCGATGGCCGTGGTCGAACGGACGCCGTCGATGGCCGGATCGGCCTGCAGATTGGGCGCGTGAAGGATCGTCCAGTCCGGCTCGAAGCCGACGAGGTCCTCGGCGGTCGGGCGGATGAACATGTTACGGGCAAATAACGTGTGCCACGCCTCGGTGCTGACCAGGCGGACGCGGACCCGGTAGGCTGGATCGGCGCCGGCAAAGAGGTCTTGAGTGAACAGCTCGCGCCCTTGCAGGTAGGACAGGATCCGCCCCCGCAACACCTCGAACTTGGCCGGATCGAGCTTCTGGTTGCCCATCCGCCACCAGACATCCGCCTCGATCTCCGGATCGTCGACACTGAACTTGTCCTGCACCGAGCGCCCGGTATGCACCCCCGTCTTGACGATCAAGGCGCCATCGCTCGAGAGCCGGCCCTCGCCACGCCGCAATGCCTCGGTGACGAGTTGCGAGGCGGTCAAGTTGGCATGGACCGGGCCACGCGCGACCACACCGGTCTGCTGCAAGGCTTGCGTTGAATCGTGGTTGGCAAGCGGAATTAGCGGGCTCACTCGGATGCTCCTCAGTCGATCACGTGTTCAACACGGATTATGTGACGTTATTGGCAACATAATGGTCAGTCCGGCCCCGGTCCAGCAGTCGGACTCGAATTCCGGGCGAGCCCGGTCAGCCGCACCAGCTCGCCGCGGATCGCGCCGGCATCGGCCATCGGCGCCGCCCAGGGTACCCGCACCACCGCCTCCTCACGCGCTAGATCGCAGCCGTCGACGTCACAGGCGACCATGCGCCAACCGACGCCCGTTCCACCCTGGCTCAAGGCGATGGCGTCCATCGCGTCGGCATGATCGTCGTTGCAATGGGCGACGATCCGGCTCTCGGCCGCATCCAGCGCTGCCACCGCCGCCGCATCGGCGCCGAGCTGCGACGGCCCAAACCGGTGCGCGCTGGCGAACCCGCCGACGAACTGCCCGGCGTCACCCCGGAAGCGCCACAGCTGGAAATCGCCCAGCCCGGCGTAGAAGGCTGCATAGGGATGCAGCGCCACCCAGCGCGCCTTGAGCGCCGGGTCGGGCTCGGGGGTCGCGGTGCCGGTCAGGCTGAGGCGGGGCGCCGTCTGCGGGTTCGGCCCGGTCGGCGTGCCCATGACCATCACCGAGCATCGCTGGTCCGCCCGCAGATGACGCGTATGCGGCGACAGGCCCGAAAGCAGCATGAGCAGCGAGCGGTCCGGCGCCGAGGCCGGCGTGATCAACGAGGCGAATGGCTGGCCGTCCGAGACGGTGGCGATCGTTGCGGCCCGGCTCGCGCGCAGAAGCTTGATCGCCGCCCAGGCCGCGTCCGATTTCGCGTTATCTTCCACCGAGTTCACTCCATTGCGCCACAATCTTGCGCTACGAGGGGATAACGAAGCCAAGGTCAAGGTCATGAAGCAAACGATCGCGCTCGTCGACGACGACCGAAACATCCTCACCTCCGTCGCCATGACGCTCGAGCAAGAGGGATTCCTGGTTCGCACCTACACGGACGGCGAGAGCGCGCTCCAGGGGATTACGGCCAAACCGGTCGACCTAGCCGTGCTCGACATCAAGATGCCGCGGATGGACGGCATGGAGCTGCTGCAGCGCCTGCGTACCCGTAGCGCCCTGCCGGTGATCTTCCTCACCAGCAAGGACGAGGAGGTCGACGAGCTGATGGGCTTGCGGCTCGGGGCCGATGACTACATTACCAAGCCGTTCAGCCAACGTCTGCTGATCGAGCGGATCCGCGCTTTGCTGCGCCGCAACGACGCCAGCCGGGCCGAGGGGTCGGGCGCCGCGCCCGGCGGCGTAATGGTTCGCGGCGAGTTATCGCTCGACGAAACGAAGCATCAATGTCTTTGGCATGGTAACGACATCCAGCTGACGGTGACCGAGTTCCTGCTGGTCAAGGCGCTCGCCGCCCGCCCCGGCATGGTCAAATCGCGCGACCAGCTGATCGACGCCGCATATGGCGACAACATCTATGTCGACGATCGCACCATCGACAGCCACATCAAGCGTGTCCGCAAGAAATTCCGCACTAGCGACGACAATTTCGACCATATCGAGACGCTTTACGGCATCGGCTACCGCTACAAAGATCATTGAGCACGCATCATGCCCGACAGCGGCTACAATCCCCCGATCCTCAAAACCAGAAAGCTCGCGCCGCGCCATTGGATGTCGCCGCTGCTGCGCCGAATCCTGCTGGTCAACGCGTTGCCGCTGGTCCTGCTCGTCGCCGCCGTCCTGTACCTCGATCAGTTCCAGGCCGGGTTGCTCGAAGCCGAAGTCCAGGCGTTGCGCGAACAAGCCCGCATCTATGGCGGCGCCCTCGGGGAGAGCGCCGTGCGCGAGGCCGATGGCGACAATCCGCAATTACAGCCTGATCTTGCCCGACCGTTGCTGCGGCGGCTGACCGAGCCGACCCCGAACGCCCAAGCGCGCCTTTACGCTCCCGACGGCCAGCTGATCGCTGACAGCCGCGTCCGCGAGGGCACGGGCGGTGCCGTCGTGACCACGCCGCTGCCGCCCGCGGTGGATCGCGGCCCGCTGCTTGGCACCGTCGGCTCCATCTACGACCGCCTGCTTTCGATCCTGCCCCGCCCCGCTCACGGCCCGGTGGTCGAGGTCAGCCAGAACGGCGCCGGGGCGGAATGGCAGCCGAACGTGCGCGAGGAACTCCGCATGACCGGGTCGACCGCCGGCCGCGAGATGCCGCCTTATATCCGGCGTACGCCGGATGATCGCCTCCTGGTAACCGTCGCCGAGCCGGTGCTCCATGCCCGCCAGGTGATCGGCATCGTGTTGCTGACCCGCGATGCTCGCGAGGTCGATGACAGCGTGCTGGCCGTGCGCGTCAGCATCTTGGGGCTATTCGCCCTGGCGTTCGTGCTGACCGTGGCGCTATCGCTTTACCTCTCTCGCACCATCGCCCGGCCGATTCTGCGTCTGGCCAAAGCTGCACATGACATGCGTGAGGGCAAGGGACGCGCCGGCAGCGTTCCCGAAACACTGCTGCGTCGATCCGACGAGGTCGGCGAACTCGCCATTGCGCTGGCCGAAAGCGCCGGCGATCTCTGGCAGCGCATGGACGCCACCGAGCGGTTCGCGGCCGATGTCGCGCACGAAATCAAGAACCCGCTTAGCTCGATCCGCAGCGCTATCGAAACGCTTCGCCGCATCGATGACCCGGCGCAGCAACGCCGCCTGCTCTCCATCATCTCCGAAGACGTTATCCGTCTCGACCGACTGATCAGCGACATTAGCGATGCCAGCCGCGTCGACGCCGAACTCTCCCGCGCCGCCCCGGAGGCGATGGATGTCGTGCCGCTCCTCTCGACGCTCGCCGAAATCCATGACGCGACGCGCAAGGAGGCCGACCCATTGATGCTGTTGGACCTGCCGCAAACGCCGCTTCGAGTCCTGGCCGTTGAAGGCCGCCTGGTTCAAGTTCTCCGCAACCTGATTGGTAATGCCAGCAGCTTCTCTCCACCCGGTGGGTCCATCCGGCTGAGGGCGGTGGACGCCGGCAACACGATCGAGATCGCCGTTGAGGATGAAGGCCCCGGTATTCCGGCGGGCAAGCTCGAGCATGTGTTCGATCGTTTCTACTCCGAGCGGCCTGTCGGCGAGCAATTCGGACAGCATTCCGGGCTCGGCCTGTCGATTAGCCGCCAGATTGTCGAGGCGCTCAAAGGCAAGATTGGCGCCGAAAACCGCAATGACGACAGCGGACGTGTCGTCGGCGCACGCTTCATTGTCAGGCTTCCCCGCGCTGCATAAGACGGCATTGTTTCACGTGAAACACCGCCGCAACTGATCACTTCCCTTTCGTCATAAAGGAGATCAAAAAGGCGAGGGAGATGCTTATTCATGCCAGTTGTGCCGCCCGCGACGGCAGTGGGGTCCTGCTCACCGGCCCGTCTGGCTCCGGTAAATCAGACCTTCTGCTTCGCCTCATGGATCGAGGTTACAGTCTCGTCGCCGATGACCAAGTCGAGATCGTCGACGGACTTGCTACCCCGCCATCGTTCCTTGCCGGACTACTCGAGGTTCGAGGGCTCGGGATATTTCATTTGCCGTTTACCGCCCCTGTTCCGATCGTTCTTACCGTCGAACTCGCCTGCGCCGTCCGGCTACCGACGGCCCGCACCGATCACCGTGGGTGCCCGATCGTCATGATCGATCCAATTTTTGCCTCCGCCGCCGCACGCGTTGACCTCGCCCTCGACTGTGCCCTCGGCCGCGTGGCCCAGCACACTGGCGCATTCACCCCATGATAAGGCGCGTGGTCGTTGTCACCGGACTGTCTGGTGCCGGCAAAGCATCCATCCTCCGCGCGCTCGAGGATATTGGCTACAACGCGATCGATAATCCGCCGCTGACCCTCTTGGAAACGCTGGTAGCCCGCGCAGAACAGCCGACCGCGATCGGTCTAGACTGTCGCAGCCGCGGCTTCGACGCCGAAGAGGTCCGTAGTGTCGTCGCCCGCGTAAGGGAGACGCCCACCAACCGCGTCGACCTCGTCTACGCCTGGGCGGAAGAAGCCGTCCTCCTCCGCCGCTTCACCGAGACCCGGCGAAGACACCCACTATCGCCGCAAGGCCGGGTCATCGACGGTATCAGTGCGGAAGAACTTGCTACTGCGCCACTCCGCCTTGATGCCGACCTGGTGCTCGACACCTCTGAACTGCCGCTCGCCGAGTTGCGCCGCCGCATCGAGCAGCGGTTCGGCCCCGCCCTTTCAGAGGACGGCAGCGTTCCAGGAATGACCCTCGCCATCATGTCGTTCGCGTTTCCCGCAGGGCTGCCACGCGAAGCCGACATGATCTTCGATGCACGTTTCTTAAGGAATCCACACTACGATCCCATATTACGTCCGCGGACGGGGTTGGACGCCGAGGTCGGCAGCTACGTGGAAGCCGATCCGGACTTCGAGCGCTTCTTTTCTGGAATCGAATCGTTGCTGACGCTAGTCGTGCCGCGCTTCATCCAGGAAGGTAAGAAATATGCAACAATCGGAATTGGCTGTACTGGCGGGCGACACCGCTCCGTCCATATAGCCGAGCGGCTGACGCGTGAGCTGAAGGCGAACAGGACGTTGAGTATGCAAGCGTTACAGGTGACCGTGTCGCATCGGGAGTTGGAGCGCCTTGCTTCAGTCCGTTCCCTCGCCAAGGCTGCCGAGAGCGGGCAGGGCAGCTAACATGATCGGCCTCGTACTCGTCACTCACGGACGGCTTGCGGACGAGCTTCGTTCCGCCATGGAGCATGTCGTCGGTGCCCAAAGAAACGTCGGCACCGTGTGCATCGGTCCCGATGACGATATGGAGAGCCGTCGAACCGAAATCAGCTCGCTCATCGAACAGGTCGATACCGGTGACGGCGTGGTTCTGTTGACCGACATGTTCGGCGGCACGCCGAGCAATTTGGCGATCTCGATGATGAGCCGCACCGGCGTCGAGGTTCTTTCCGGGGTCAATCTCCCCATGCTGGTCAAGCTGGCGAAGGTCCGCTCCGCACAAACCCTCGTCGAGTGCGTCGAATGTGCCCAGGCTGCCGGGCGCAAGTACATCGCTGCCGCCTCCCATGTTCTGCCGCACTGCCCTAAGGCAGTTTGCGGATGAGCGATGCTGCGCCGGAGACAAGCGCCACCGCGCTGACCCGCAGCGTCCAAATCGTCAACCGCCGCGGCCTCCATGCCCGGGCTGCCGCGAAGTTCGTCACCATGGCAGAACGCTTCGGAGCGTCAGTCGAGGTCGTCCGAGACGGCCAGAGCGTCTCCGCGCGATCCATCATGGGCTTGATGATGCTTGGCGCCGGCAAAGGCTCATCCATCACGCTGCAAGCCGATGGGTGGGATGCCAAGGAAGCGCTCGAAGCGCTAGTAGCCCTGGTCGAAGCCGGCTTCAATGAGCAGGACTGACACAGGCGGCCCCGACAAGCCAGTGTCGCCCGAGCCGCCCGGCGAAACTCGCCTTATCGGCCTTCCCGCCTGCGCCGGCGTCGCCGTCGGTCCAATCTTCCGCGCCGTTGAGCCGCAAGCTCAGATCACACGCAGCAAGATCCACGCCGCTGACGTCGCAGGAGAGATTGCCCGTTTCGACGCGGCCATCCTGCAGTCGCGCCGCCAACTCCTAAAGTTGCGAGGCCGCCTTTCCGTTCTGCCCGAAGAGAGCCAAGGCGAGATTGCCCCCTTGCTCGACGCCTATCTGCAGATGCTCGGTCCCTCGCGCTTGGTTCGCGGCGTTCGCCAACGTGTGGCCGACCGGCTCGTCTCCGCGGAAAGCGCCGTTATGGAGGAGGCCAACGCCATCGCCATGGCGCTTAGCGCGATAGGTCCAACCAGCCCCGATGGACCCGGTCCACACCGCCAGGCTGACGAGGTTCGCGAGATCGGCCGGCGCCTCGTCCGCAACCTGACCCGTGCGCCCTTCCGCAGCTACTCCACTGCCCCGCAAGGCTCGATCCTCGTCACTGAGGCGCTTCGCCCGTCCGATGCTGCCTTGGTCGATCCAGCCCGCATCGCCGGCGTCGCCACTGAAGAAGGCGGCACGGACGGTCACACCGCCATTATTCTTCGTGCGCTCGGCATCCCGTCTGTGTTGGGAGTACCGGGGCTCGTGCAAGGTACAGCTGCAGACACGACCATTATGATCGACGGATCGTCCGGCATCGTAACGCTCCGCCCTTCATCGACAAGCCTCGTCTCGGCGCGGCGGGCCGTCGCCGCCTTCGCCCGCGAACGTCAGCAACTCGGCCGCATGCGCCGCCTTCCGGCCGTCACGCTCGACGGTGAGAAAGCGGATTTGCAGGCTAATTTAGAGCTGCCTGTGGAATTGGCGCTGGTCGCCCAGTCTGGTGCCAGCGGTATCGGCCTGCTCCGCACAGAGTTCCTGTTCATGAACCGGGATACCGTGCCCACCGCTGACGAGCAGGAGGCGACCTACCGCAACGTCATCGAGACGATGGCGGGTGATCCCGTAACGATCCGGGTTCTCGACTGGGGTGGCGAGAAAGAGATCGAGGCCCTCGTTGCCGCCGGGCTCGTCCCGGAAGTCCCGGACGCCAACCCGGCGCTCGGGCTTCGCGGCGTGCGGCTCCTGCTCCGACGTCCCGAACTGTTCGAAACACAGTTGGCTTCCATTCTTCGCGCTGCTAACGCCGGCCCGGTGCGCGTGATGATTCCGATGGTCACGAACGTAGCCGAGTTTCGTGCCGCCCGTGAGGTATATCACCGGGTTGCCGACGATATGCGTCGACGCGGCGAGCGCCTTCCAAACCCGCTACCGCTGCTGGGGTCGATGATCGAGACGCCCGGTGCTGCCCTTGTCGCCGACGCGCTAGCCCCCGAGGCGGGGTTCTTCGCCATCGGCACGAACGACCTCTGCATGTACACCCTCGCGGTCGACCGCGGTGAGTTGGACGTCTCTCACCTTTATGACCCGCTCCACCCCGCCATCCTTCGCTTGATCCAGATGACCGCGGACGCGGCGTTACGGTGCCATATTCCGGTTTCCGTTTGCGGTGAGATGGCGGCGAACCCGATGTTCACGCCACTCCTGCTCGGTCTTGGTATTCGGAGCTTCTCGACTAACGCGTCGGCCGTACCGCGGGTGAAGCAAGCTGTCCGGAGCACGACGATGGATGACTGTCAGCGTCTGACCTGGCAGGTAATGAAGCAGGCCGATCCAGCCCGAACCCGAGCGCTCCTGGAACAGTTCGGCCGCTAAGCGCGGTTATTCGCCGTCGTGAAGTGCCCGCGCATCGTTTTGCAGACGACGGAAACTGCGGTGGCTAAACGGCAGCATGCCTACGTAAATGAGACCAGCACCGGCCAGCGCCGCCCATGGATCGGCGACCAGCAAAGCTGCGAAAGCCCCGACGCCCAGCAGCAATGGCAGCGCATATTCGCTGCGTACTTTAAAGTTTTTGAAACTCCAGACTGGCAAGGTCGACACTAAGAGCAGCGCGGTTCCAACCAGCACGGCAGCACAGAACAGTGGATGTTGAACCAAATGCTCGAGCCAGAATACGTGAAATGACCGGCTTTCTAGCCCGACAAACATCGGAAACAATGCCAGCCCGGCACCAGCTGGTGCCGGCACACCGGTGAAGAAGTTGTAGGCGTAGGCCTGCGAGAGAGGCCGCGGGGTATCCAGCGCCGCGTTGAATCGCGCAAGCCGTAGCGCCATGCAGACGGCAAAGATGAGACACGGGATGAAGCCAAACCCGCCTGCGGTCTGTAGCGACCAAATGTATAAGATGAACGCCGGGGCAATCCCGAAGCAGCAGAAATCAGCCAAACTGTCGAATTCCGCGCCGAAGCGCGACTCAGCCTTAAGTAAGCGGGCCAGCCGTCCGTCAAGTCCGTCTATAAACGCAGCGACTACGATGGCGACGGCAGCGCTGCCGAACCGGCCTTCCAGCGCATACCTTATGCTCGTCAACCCGGCGCACAACCCCAGCAGGGTCATGATGTTCGGGATCATTCGGTTGAATGAAAGCCCACTGAATTGCGGTCGTCTCCGCCGCTTGAGCTTTGTCCGCAAGTTGGCAACGCTAGGCCGGCGAACGCCGTCGTTCAAATCTGATCCATTTCGGCGATCACCGTCTCACCGCCAATCATATACTGGCCCGGACTTACCAACGGCTTAACACCCTCTGGCAGGTAGAGATCCGTTCGACTGCCAAATCGAATCAGGCCAAATCGATCCCCGGTTCGTACCGGATCTCCTTCTTTGACCGAGCAAATGATGCGTCGCGCAATCAGACCAGCGATCTGCACCACGGCCATCTGCCGACCATCGGCCAAGCGCAGCGCGATCGCATTGCGTTCGTTGCTGTCGCTGGCTTTATCCATGCTCGCGCTGACAAATGCGCCATGCCGGTAGGCAACTCGCGTGATGACACCGTCGACCGGCACCCGGTTGATATGAACATCCAATACAGAAAGAAAGATCGCCACGCGCCACCGCGGCGCAACTCCCAGCCCAAGCTCTTCGGGCGGCACTGCCGGAGCAACTAGAACGACCCTGCCATCGGCCGGAGCGACGACGGCACCGACGCGAACTGGAGAAACACGTTCCGGATCGCGGAAGAAGTAGAGACAAAACAGCGCAAAAACTACGCCAAGCCAAAACAGCCAAGTCCCGACAAACAGCCCGACTAGCGCGACGACAACCCCAACAACGATAAAGGGCAACCCTGCCCGGTTGGGTGGCGACAGAACCGACCGGACGTCATCAATCATTCTCATACGTAATTCTACAGTCGCCGTCGCGCTTCCGGTAGCCTCGATGCGACGGGAAGTTTAGTGGTCCCGACCGCGACCGGTTTTCTTTTGCAACTCATCGATCTTCATCGACGCATCCGCCTTACTCAGCGACGGATCAAACTCTTCGCCCGCCTCTTCCGACAGCGTCTTGAGATAACTTGCCTGTGCACCAGTCATCGATTCACCACCGGTCGTCCAATCGTGCGGATCTTTCTCGATATTGGACGGAGTTGCATCGGCGCTGTGATCGGCAGCTTTCGGATCGGACTTCTGATTGTTGCTCATGCCGTTCTGAACGCACGACAGCGAGCCCCGTTGCGCGACTAGCGTTGATATGGAACCGGCAACAATGTCCGCACCGGAACCCGCCGCAGCCCCTCAACCGTCGGCACAATCACCATCGCCTCACGATCAAAATCCAGCAGATTTTCACGGCACGCCCCACACGGTGAAACAACCGCGATCTCGCGATAACTCTCGTCAGGCTTCGGATGACGAACGGCGACGGCACAATCGATCGTTCCGTCACCATCCATAACGACCCGACCTAGAGCCACCGCTTCCGCGCAGATCGACAGCCGCCCCACCGTGGCCCCGAGGTGAATGCCCGTCCAGATCCGGCCGTCGCGACCTCTCAACGCAGCACCGACCGTGTGCCAAAACGGCCGGTAATGCTTCAGCAAAGCTGCTCGTGCCGCGTCGATCAGCTCCATGTCACCTGGCTGCAACGGCATCATACCCGACATCGTCGACAACGCTACCTGGTCGGGCATGATATCAGCCGGCAGCGTCGGATTCGTCCTCATCCTCTGGTTCGGGCAGCGTCGCCATCGAATTCGCAACGACCCCTGACTGCTCTCTGACGCGTTTCTCGATCGCCTCGGCCATATCTTTATGCTCACGCAGAAACTGCTTGGCGTTCTCTCGCCCCTGGCCGATCCGCGTGCTGTCACAGCTGAACCACGCGCCGCTTTTCTCGACCACGTTAGCCTTCACGCCGAGATCGATTAGTTCGCCGACCTTGCTCACTCCTTCGCCATACATGATGTCGAACTCGACTTGTCTGAACGGTGGTGCAAGCTTGTTCTTGACTACCTTGACCCGGGTCTGATTGCCGACGACCTCTTCGCGATCCTTGATCTGCCCGATACGACGAATTTCCATCCGAATGGACGCGTAGAATTTCAGGGCATTGCCGCCCGTCGTCGTCTCGGGATTCCCGAACATCACGCCGATCTTCAACCTGATCTGATTGAGGAAAATGAGCATCGTGCGCGACTTGGACACGCTGCCGGTCAACTTCCGCAAAGCTTGGCTCATTAACCGCGCATGAAGTCCGACATGGGTATCGCCCATCTCGCCCTCAAGCTCGGCCCGCGGTACCAGCGCCGCGACGCTATCAATGACGACCACGTCAACAGCGCCAGAACGAACCAGCGTATCGCAGATTTCGAGTGCCTGCTCGCCACCATCCGGCTGGCTCAAGAGTAGATTGTCGACGTCGACGCCGAGCTTGCGCGCGTAGATCGGGTCCAATGCGTGTTCCGCGTCGATGAAGGCGCAAACACCACCACGGCGCTGCGCTTCCGCAATCGCGTGTAATGCAAGCGTGGTCTTGCCGGAGCTCTCTGGCCCGTAAATCTCGATGATGCGCCCACGCGGCAGGCCACCGATGCCGAGTGCTAGGTCAAGGCCGAGCGATCCCGATGGGATGACCTCGATTTGCTGGTCGCCGGCCTTGGCGCCCATGCGCATGATGCTGCCCTTGCCGAAAGCCCGCTCGATCTGCGTCAGCGCTGCGTCGAGCGCACGGTTTTTGTCCATTGTCGGTTCCTGTACACTATTCCGTCGCTGCAGCGCCGACCCGGCTTATGCCGACCCAAGCTGACCACGATTATCGTGTCACACCTCCTGGTTGCGCCGCAACGCTACCGGAGGTGCTCGACTACCACACTCTATGATCGCTGCGACAGAACGACAAGAACAAAACAGAAACTTTAACTTGGGATAAAGCCTTGCACTAAGGTGCCGGAAACCAACCGCCATCCATCGACCAGAACGAAGAAGATCAGCTTGAATGGCAAGCTGATCGCGCTCGGGGGTAACATCATCATCCCCAACGACATCAGGACGCTTCCTGCAACCAGGTCGATGACCAGAAAGGGCAGGTAGATGAGAAATCCCATCTCAAATGCCCGCCGTAACTCTCCGACCATAAAAGCTGGGACAAGGGATCGCCACTGGGCCTGATCGGGAGACGCGATCGCCGGTAGATTGCCGATATCCTGAAAGAGCTGCAGGTCTGCCCCTCGGACGTTCGCGACCATGAACTTTCGGAACGGCTCTGCGGTAAGGCGCAATCCCTCCATCTCGTTCACCTGACCAGACGTGAGCGGCACGACACCCTGAGTCCAGGCCTGATCGAGCACCGGCTGCATGACAAAATACGTCAGGAACAGCGCCAGACCAATGAGAACCGAGTTCGGCGGTGTTCCTTGAGCCCCCACCGCACTGCGCAGTAACGAGAGTACGATGATGATTCGGGTGAATGCCGTCACCATCACCAACAGACTTGGTGCCAACGACAAAACCGTCAGCAGTGCCGTCAACTGCATCAATCGTCCGGTCGCCCCGGCCTGACCACCTGCGCCGAGGTCGATGTTCACCGACTGCGCCGACGCCCAGTGCGGGAACAGCACGAGCGCCAGCACGAGCGCCCCCACGCCGGCACCGCGAGACCATTTCATCGCGAAGACTCCTTCATCGCGAAGACTCCGGGCCGGGAAGCCATCCAAGCACGACATCGCTTCCGCCGCCGACGAGCAGCAAGACCTCTCGCCCATCGCAGCTCACGATCCTAAGCGATCGGTTGCGGTCGATCGGCAAGGAATCGCGAAGCAGCAGACGTTGACCGCTCTTGGACTTGGCCAAGCCGCTGATCCGCGCCAGCCTTCCAGCGAGCACGACCAATCCGACGACTGCCGCAAGCGCGACGATGGCTGTTATGAGACTCGTGAAGCTGATGGGCATCGTTCGGCCTTTTTGCCGTGAGTGGTCATGCGGAGTTTTCCCGCATGGTCGCGTTCAATCGATCGAGCGATGCGGCCAACCGCTGAAGTTCCAACTTCAAGAACCCGGTCTTGGTCGGCGGGAGATCGAGTGCCTTGGCGCAGAGCAGACCGACATGATGCTGCAATCCCTGGATGTCGACGTGACGTTGGCTGGCGACCAAAGTCTGCGTGACAGCAACCATTCGAGCGGTTTGATCGGCGATGGCCAATACCTCGGCCTCGGCATCGAATGCCGGACCGAGGGCAGGGGAGGGATGAGGACCGCCTTGCAACATGCATGCATCTTGCCGGCTAAAGATTAGCGAATGGTTACTAGTCCGCTTCAGGCTTCCTTAACCATTTGCCGACATCCTGGGCTGACGAAGCATAGGAGAGGTGCGAATGGACCCGACCGATATCGGCCTGTTCCGGCTGGCCGAAAAACGCCTGAACTGGGTTGAGCAGCGTCAGCAGGTGCTCGCTCAGAACATCGCCAATGCCTACACGCCCGATTTCAAAGCGCGCGACCTATCGCCGTTCGAATCCAGCCTGGCCGAGCAAGGCGTTACTGTTTCGCGCACCGATCCGGCACATCTCGAAGGCTTCCATTCGGCGGCGTCCGGTAAGGAAGTGCCCGGTCGGGGCAAGTCACCGACCGGTAATACCGTCGGCATGGAAGAACAGCTCGGAAAAATAGCGGACACCGCGAGTACGCAAGAGCTGGTGACGAACCTGTATCATAAATATCAGGGCATGTTCAAAATGGTCCTCGGGCGTAGTGGATAATTATCATGGACATCAGCAAAGCCATTGCGATCTCCGCCTCCGGCATGGATGCACAGACCGCTCGACTGCGCGTAATTGCCGAAAACCTCGCCAACCAGGACTCGACCGGCTCGAGCCCGGGCGCGGAACCCTACCGGCGCAAGACCATCACCTTCGAAGACAAGCTCGACAAGGAATTGGGCGTCGACACGGTCAAAGTCCGCAAGGTCGGCGTCGATAAGAGTGAACTGCCCAAGCGTTACGACCCGTCGCATCCCGCGGCTGATGCGGAGGGCTACGTGCGGACGCCGAACGTAAACTCCTTCGTCGAGATCATGGACATGCGCGAGGCTCAGCGTGGCTACAGCGCCAACTTGAACGTCATGGAGGTTACCCGAACCATGCTCACCCGAACCATCGATCTGCTCAAATGAGTACTATTCCTACCCTGACCGTCACTCCGTCCTCTGCAGTCAATGCCTATGCGCGCGTTCAGGACGGCTCGTTTGACACGCCAGCGACTGCGTCTGGCTCGGGCTTCGGCGATGCGCTCGCCCGAGCCATTCAAGGCGTTGCCGACACCGGCAACAAAGCCGACGCAGAGTCTGTGAAAGCCATCAGCGGACAGGGTAACCTGACGGAAGTCGCCACCGCCGTCACCCGTGCCGAACTCTCGATGCAGACGGCTCTCGCGATCCGCGACCGCGTCGTTCAGTCGTATCAAGAGATCACCCGGATGCAGATCTAGTGTCCGATACCGAAATGGCCGGAGCGTTGCGCGACACGCTCTGGGTCGTTCTGAAGCTTGGCGGCCCGATGCTGATCGTCGCCCTCGTTGTCGGCCTCGTCGTATCGCTGCTTCAGGCGATCACTCAGATTAACGAGGCGACCTTGGTCTTCGTGCCCAAGCTACTCATGCTGTTTGCATCGGTCGCTCTGCTCGGACCGTTCATGGTGTCAACCCTCGATGCTTATACGCACTCCTTGATGGCGCGCATGATCACCGTCGGCGGTCAGTGACGGACGCGGAACTCCTTGCGTCGTTACCGAGCCTGGTTTTCGCACTCGCTCTCGTGCTGTGCCGGGTCGGAATGGTGGTGATGCTGTTACCAGGGTTGGCCGAAGTAGAAGCTCCATCGATGCTGCGTGTCGGGCTAGCATTCGGGATTTCGCTCCTGCTGCTCCCGGTTGTCGCGCCCCACGTTCCGAATGTGCCTGAGGGGATGGCTGGCCCAAAGATGATCGCTGCCGAATTGGTCACCGGGCTAGCGCTGGGCTGGTTCGCCCGATTACCCGCACTTGCCCTAGGCATGGCCGGCGCGATCATATCGATGCTTATCGGTTTGGCGAACATCCTCCAGCCCGATCCGGCGCTCGGCGGACAATCTACCGCCTTGGCCCGGCTCTTCGGCATCGCCGCCCCGGTTCTCATCCTGGCGACCGGCCTCTATACGCTCCCCCTGTCAGCGCTGGCAGGTAGCTACTCGCTGATCGAGCCCGGCGGCGTGCTACCAGCCGGCGACGCTGCGGACCTGATCATCAAGATCGCCGGCGGCTCATTGTCGCTCGCACTGCAGCTCTCGGCCCCGTTCCTGGTTGCCGGAATAGTCTTTCAATTCGCGGTCGGTCTCGTCGCCAGGGTCGCACCGCAACTGCAGGCCTTTTCGATCGCCGCTCCTGGTCAAATTCTGGGCGGGATCGTCCTGCTGGGCATTCTCGCCTCACGCTTGCTTTCCACGTGGGAAAGCGGAGTGTCGGCGAGTTGGATGGCACTTCCCGGCTCCTGACCCATGGCGGAGAGCGAAGACCGGACACTTCCCGCTAGCGAGCGTCGCCGCCAACAAGCGCGCGACGAGGGCCAAGTCCCACTGTCCCGCGAGCTCGTTGCCGTCAGCAGCCTCGGCGTGATGGCGCTCGTGCTCGCCATGATGGCCCCTGGCTTACTCCATACGCTCGAGCGGCAACTCACCGCGATGCTCGCCAACCCCACCACCAACCCGGGTGTCGCTCTGCGCCAGGCGACGTTCGCGTTGCTGCAATTCGTCCTGCCGATCGCCGGCGCCGTCATACTCGCGAGCAGCGCCACCGTCCTGGTGCAGACCGGCTGGCTTTTCCATCTGAACGCCCTGATGCCGGATCTGGCTCGGCTCGACCCGCGCCGCGGCTTCAAGCGTGTCTTCAGTCTCAACAACACAATTGAAGCGGCCAAGTCGCTCGCCAAGGTCGGCGTGATTGGTTGGGCTGTCTGGCACGTTCTGTCGGGCGCACTCGTCACGACGGCCGAAACCCTTTCACTCACCACCCCGGCGATGCTGGACCGCCTCGGCCGCGACACGCTGCATGTCCTGCTAACCGTCTTGGCGTGCCAAGGAGCGATCGCTCTGTTCGATGTCGGCTGGACCCGGTTCAACCACAGCCGTCAGCTACGAATGTCGCTCGAGGAGATCAAACAAGAGCACAAGGAGATGGAAGGCGATCCCCGCCTGAAGGCAAAGATTAAGCAGATGCGGGTCGCACGCGCGCGGCGCCGCATGATCGCCGCCGTGGCTAAAGCCACCGTCGTCGTCACCAACCCGACCCATTACGCTGTCGCCCTTGTCTATGAACGCGGCAGCCGATCCGCGCCAAAAATCGTCGCCAAGGGCATGGACGAGGTTGCCGCACGCATCCGCGAAGAGGCCCAGAAACACGGTGTTCCACTCATCCCGAACCCGCCGCTTGCGCGTGCACTCCATACGTTGCCGCTCGATGCGGAGGTGCCGGCTGAACACTTCAAAGCCGTTGCAGAGATCATCGCCTTCATCTGGCGCCTAAAAACGCGGGCCTGAGCCGGACGTCTCTTAATCTTCATCCATTTCCAGGAACTCCGCCCTATGGTGCATCCACTCGAATAATGGGACTGAAAACAGTCATGCGCCTGATCAACCTACCCGCGTATGCGATCGCGCTCTGCAGCATCGCAACGCCGTTCGCAGCGCATGCTGACAACGTCGTCGCCCGCTGGATCCAGGTTGGCCCCGGTAGTTCGTCGTCCGCCCTGGCTGCGGGTCGCTATGGCGATCAGCCGCTCAACACCACTCCGACCGTCCTCGCGCGGGCCGTCGTCAGCGACGGCAACTGCCCCTCGCTCGTCCTCGACGGTACGCTGTCACTGCCCATGACCATTCGCTTCACCGGCGCGCAACTCACCGCCACGCCGGGCACCGCCGGCTACACCAACGCCAACACCGCAGGCTATCCGCAATACTTCGTCAGCCCCACCGCCGTCACGCCCGGCAACTTCCCTGATGGCACCGCCAAAGCGACAACTGCTTGGGGCGAGTGCGAAGCCGTGCTTCCGCCGGGTCATACGACCGCCACCGTCGGTGGCGTAAACCTGAAGCTGCCCATCGCCAACCCGCAGCGCATCCTCGTCATCGCCGACACGGGCTGCCGCATGGCCAAAGCCAACCAACAGAACTGCCACGACCCGGCCGGCTTCCCGTTCGCCGCCCTCGCCAATTACGAAGCGCAGTTCAAGCCGGACCTGATCATCCACGTCGGCGACTATTTCTATCGCGACACCAATTGCGTCGTCCCCGCCGCCGGATCGGCCGCCGCTCACGACTTCGTCGCCGGCTGCAGCGACCCGACCAACGCCAATTTCGAGACCTTCGGCGACACATTCGATTCCTGGAACGCCGACGTCCTCTATCCCGGCGCGACGTTGCTCGCCGCAGCCCCCTGGGTCATGGCCCGTGGCAACCATGAAAGCTGCGGCCGCGGTGCCCGCGGCTGGTACGCCCTACTGGACGCGACGCCGTTCAACGCGAGCCTCGTCAACTGCGCCGGTGGCGCCGGCGCGACGCCTGTTGCCAACGCCGCCGTCTACAGCGGCGACTTCTCGCCCACCTACTATGTCCCGATGGGCCAAGTCGGTCTGCTGGTCCACGACTCCAGCTACGCCAACGACAGCACCGTCGACACCAACATGGCGGCCAACTACGACTATGACCTGACCAGTGCGCTGAACGCCGTCTCCGGCGCGCCATACCTATTCTATGTCACGCACAAGCCGCCGTTCGGCCTCGTCAGCGGCGCGACGAACGGCTCCGGCGACATCACCGAACAGGTCACGTTCAGCGGCGCCGCAACCGCGAACAGCGCGTTTTCGGGCGGCGTTCCGGCCAAGCTGGCGATGTTCCTCTCAGGTCATATCCATCAGTTCGAATACGTGAACTTCGACGATTACGTCCGCTATGCCCCGCAGATGATCGTCGGCGTCGGTGGCGACAAGCTGGACGCCACGTCGAATCCGGACGCCACGAGCCCAACCTATAGCTACCAGAACCAAGGCTTCGTAATCCGCAACTCGTCCACCGGCTCGACCACCGCTCAGGTCAACCATGCCTACTCGCAGGCCGAGTTCGGCTTCGCCGTCCTGCAAGCGACGTCGAACGGCTACCTCGCCAGCGTCTACAACATTGGCGCTTCCCGCGCCGGCCGCTGCACGGTCACCCTGGCCCCGCGCAACATCGCCTGCTGGCAGTAGCGGCGCGGCGGCAGCCCGGCACAGACGCCGGCGCCCCGCCGTGATACGTTGACCGCACCCGAATCATGAACGCGATCGATCCCCAGCTGGCCGAATTCGCCGTCCCGGACGCGTCGGGAGACGCGCCGACCGATCTGCATCGCCGCGCGCTCCCGCCGATACGATGGACCGGTCTCGGCTACATCATCCTGTTCGTCGCCCTCGCCGCCCTCTGGGCCGCCGCCCCGATCTCGAGCCATCCCGCGCTCGCCGCACTCCGCGGCACACGCCTCGTCCCGATCGCGCTAGGCTCGCTCACGATCGGCCTTGCTGGCCTGGCCGGCGCTGCGATCCTCACCAGCGCCCGCCTGCGCGCCCACGACCCGGCCCCGACCCGCCGCGTTTCGACGCAGCGCTTCCGTCTCCGCCTCCCTCGCCGCGCCTTCGGCGACCCGGCGCTCATCGGCCGTGCCGCGCGCTGGCCCCAAGCCCTCCTGGTTGCCCCGCTCGCTTTCGCCGCCATCGCGCTCGCCGCTCTCCCGCCGGCCGGCCCCACTCCCGGCGGCACCAACGACATCGGCCTCGGCGCCATCCTCATCCTGCTCACCTTCCCGCTGCTCGTCGCCGAACGCCTGCTCGCTGCGATGCCGACATCCCGCTTGCCCGAGGCGCCCGCCCTCCGCCGTCTGCTCCTCATCCCCGTCCTCGCCTGGCCGATCGCCGGCCTGATCCGCATTGCCGCCGGCCTCGGGCTTCGCGCAGCCCCCGCGATCGAGGCCACGCTCGCCGTCGCCCTTTCGCTCCTCGCTGCCGAACTCGCCCTTCGCGCCGTCGCCCGTGCCTTCCTCCCGCCGCCAGCGCCTGCCGCAGCCCGCGCCGCGATCGACCCGCTGCTCGCCCGCATCCTGGCCGACGGCATCGCCCGCCGCAGCCTCGCCGCCCCGGTCCGCGCCCATCTCGGCATCGACTTCTCGCGCTCGTGGGCACTGCTCTTCTTTCGTCAGGCCGCCCTCCCGATCGTCGCCCTCCTCGCCCTCGTCACCTGGGGCATCAGCGGCCTGGTCCTGATCGGCATCGACAGCCGCGCCATCTACGAGCGGTTCGGCGCCCCCGTCCGCGTCCTCGGCCCGGGCCTCCACGCGATCCTCCCCTGGCCGATGGGCCAGACCCACCGCTTGGAATACGGCATCGTCCACGAGATCTCGCCCGGCCTTGCCGAGCCCCCCGCCAGCATCGCCGCGGCCGAGGGCCCCGCGCCGCCCGACGCCGACCGGCTGTGGGAACAGGCGCATCCCGCCGAGCAAACCCTCCTCGTCGCCAGCCCGGCCGCCGGCTCCGACGGAACGCGCCAGAGCTTTCAAGTCGTGAGCGCCGATATCCGCCTCCGTTATCGCGTTGGCATGACCGAGGCCGCCGCCCTAGAGGCGGCCTATGCCGCTGCCGAGCCGGAGACCCTGATGCGCGCCGTGGCCGGCCGAGTTATCGCCGGCTTCGCCGCCGGCCGAACGCTCGATCAGCTGCTCGGCGAAAACCGCGAGCGCATCGGCGAGACCCTGCGCACCGAGATCCAGTCCCGCCTCGACGCCGACCGCACCGGGCTCGAGATCTCCGCCGTCGTCATAGAAGCGATCCACCCACCCGCCGGCGCCGCCGAGGCGTATCACGCGGTCCAGGCGGCCGGCATCCTGGCCGTCGCCAGCATCTCCGCCGAGCGGGGCCGCGCTGCCGCGACTCTCGCCCATGCCAGCCAATACGCCGCCTCCCTAATCGCTCAGTCGCAGGCCGCCGGCGTCGAAGCCACCGCCCGGGCCACCGCCGACTTTGCCAGCTTCGTCGCCGACCGCGAGTCCGCCGCCGCCCACCCGGTCTCGTTCCCACTTGAACGCCGCCTGACCGCCCTCGGCGCCAGCCTGGCCAAAAGTGTCCTGACCGTGATTGACCGTCGGATCCCGACCGCCGGCGCACCGACCATCGACCTCCGGCCGCTCACGCCGGTGACCGCCGCGTCCACCCCGCCGAACGCGGAGTAGCCCAGTGTTCCACGTCCACAGCCACGAACATGACGGGCATGATCATGATCATGATCATGACCACGGCGGCGGCCCCACAGCCAGTCGTCTCGGCTTTGCCTGGCGCGTCGGCGTGGGCGTCGCCGTCCTCCTCGCCGCCGGCCTCGCCGCCGCCGCCATCTCCGTCCCCGCCGGTCAGGCCATCGTCGTCACCCGCTTCGGCGCCCCCACCCGCATCCTGACGGAGCCCGGTCTTCACTGGCGCATCCCGGCCCCAGTCGAAGCCTCTATCCCGGTCGACCTCCGCCTCCGCACCACCTCGACCGGCCTGCAGGATGTCGGCACCCGGGACGGCCTACGCGTCCTGATGCAGGCCTACGTCGCCTGGCAGGTCCCCAACGACCCGGCCCGCATCGCGCAATTCATCCGCGCCGTCCGCAATGACCCGGACGAAGCCGCGCGCCAGATCCGCTCCTTCGTCGGCTCCGCTCTGCAGGTCACTGCCTCCAGCTTCGACCTGGCTGACCTGGTCAACACCGACCCGGCCGCCATTCGCCTCCCAGCCTTCGAGCAGCGCCTGCGCGACCAGGTCGCCACCAGCCTGCTTGACGGCTACGGCATCACCGTCCAGGCCGTCGGCCTCGAGCGCCTCAGCCTCCCCGAAGCCACGCTGGCCGCCACCGTCGGCCGCATGCGCTCCGAACGCGAGACCGTCGCCGCCGAACGCACCGCCGAGGGCCTCCGCGCCGCCGCGCAGATCCGCTCGGACGCTGCCCGCGACGCCCGCATCACCGTCGCTCGCGCCCGCACCGAAGCTGCCGAGATCGAGGCCGCCTCCCGCCGCGGCGCCGCCGACATCAACGCCCGCGCCTACACCAGCGACCCGCAGCTCTATCTTCTGCTCCGCTCGCTCGACACGCTGCAGACCATCATCGGCGCCAACACCCGCCTCGTCTTGCTCACCGACGCGCCGCCGTTCAACGTCCTGACCGACGGCACCGCCGCGCCCGCCATGCCGCAACCTGGCCCACCGCCGCCGGCCGCCATCTCTGCGAAATGAGCGAAGCCATCCTGCGCCGGAACGAGGACGACACCCCCGTCGCGCAATCCTTGCGTATCGGCTTCTGGGTCCTCCGCCTCGCCATGATCGCGTTGGCGCTGTTCTGGCTTACGTCGAACGTCCGCACCGTTCCGCCCGACAGCCAGGCCGTGAGCATCCGCTTCGGCGCCGTCGTCGGCACCCGCGAGTCCGGCCTCGTCCTCGCCTGGCCCCGCCCGTTCGAAGACGTCGTCCTCGTGCCCAGCGCCCAGCGCCAGCTCGAACTCCGCATCGACGCTGGTCAGGCCTCGACCGCCGCCACCGTGGACCCGGCCTCCCGCTTCGCCACCGAACTACCGCCCGAAACCGCCGCCATCGACCTCACCGGTGACGGCGGCGCCCTCCTGCTCGACAGCACGCTGTTCTACCGCGTCACCGACCCGGCCGCGTTCTACCTCGCCCAGGCCCACATCGCCCCCGCGCTGCGCCGTCTCTACCTCGCCGCCGCCGCCGCAATCATCGCCGGCAGCGACCTGAACGACGTCATCGTGGTCCAGTCCAACGCTTTCGCCGACGGCACCCCGGCGCTCCAGGCCCGGCGCGAGGCCCTGCGCGGCGCCCTGATCGCCGAAACCAACCGCCGCTTGCTGACACTCGCCACCGCGCACGCTTCTCTCGGCATCGAGGCCAGCCGCGTCGACGTCTCCGCCTACCTGCCGCCGGCCGCCAAGAACGCCTTCGACTCCGTCCTCGAAGCCACGCAGCTCGCCGAACAGGGCCTGGCCGCCGCCCATACCGACGCCGCCCGCGCCGACCAGGGTGCCCGCCAGGAACATGACCGCCTCATCGCCGAGGCCAACGCTAACGCCAACGAACGCCTTTCCATTGCCCGCACCCAGGCCGCGACCATCGGCGCTACTGCTGGCACCATCGCGGCCGACCCGGCCATGCGACCAGCCCTGGTCGAACAGCTCTACCGCGAGCGCGTCTCCGCCATTCTTCACGCCTCCGGCAGCGTCAACACCGTCGATCCCCGCAGCGGCCGCGTCATCCTCCCCGGCGGAGCAGTCCAATGAGCGTCACCACCCTCGACGCCCCGGTCTCCGCCGGCATCGGTGGGTTGCTCGACCGATCCGAGCGCATCCTGCTCGGCCTCCGCCTGTCGCTGGCGATGTTTGCCGCCGGGCTGCTGATCGTCGCGGTCGGCTGGCAATGGCTGTTCCCGGAAGATGCCGTGCTGGCCAACTTGATCGCCGGCGTCGCGGCTGCCCTGGTGGCGCTCCCCGTTTTCGCCGCCTGCTGGCACAGCCTGCGGCACCCCAGCCTGCATGGCGTCACCGACCGGCTGATTGCCGTGGCCATTGTCGCCGCCTGGACCAGCGGCGACCTGATGACCGCCGCGATCCTCCCGATCGTCATGATTGGCGGCCACGTGCTCGAGGAACGCAGCCTCATCGGCTCGCGCGAGGCCATCCGCGCCCTCGGCCGCCTCACCGAAACCACCACGCGGCGCCTCCACCCCGATGGCTCGGTAGAGCTCGTCGCCTCCCGCGAGCTTCGACCCGGTGATCGCATCGAGCTCCTCCCCGGTGACCGCGCACCTGCCGACGGCACCGTCACCGCCGGCGCCGCCAGCCTCGACATGGCCTCGCTCACCGGCGAGTCCGTTCCGGTGGAAATCGCGACTGGTGACCCGTTGCTGGCCGGCTCCATCAACACCAATGGCCGCATCGAAGCCGTGGTCGACGCCGTCGGCGAGAGCACCACGCTCGGCAAGATCATTGGCCTGATGCGCACCGCCGAGCGCGCCAAGCCGCCCGTCGCGCGCCTGCTGGAGCGGTATGCAGGCCAATACATGGCCGCCGTGCTCATGATCGCCGCCGGCACCTGGTTCGCCACCGGCGATCTCCCGGCCACGCTCGCCGTGCTCGTCGCCTCCTGCCCCTGCGCCCTCGTTCTGGCCGCACCCGCCACCTCGGTGGCGGCCATCGCCGTCGCCGCCCGGCATGGTATCCTCATCAAGGGCGCAGCTTTTCTCGAACATCTGTCAGAAGCGTCATCCATCGTCTTCGACAAGACCGGCACACTGACCCTTGGCGAACTGGCCCTTCTTCGCATCGTCAGCCCCGACCCGGCCGATGAAGCCGCTGCCCTGAACGTCGCCGCGGCCCTCGGTGCCAACAGCAATCATCCCGTCAGCCGCGCCGCTGCCCGCGCCTACCACGCTGCCGCCGGCGACACTCCGCATTTGGACCTCCGCGAGTTCCGCGAGATCGGCGGCTTCGGCCTTACCGCCAGCTTCGACGGCGAGACCGTCGCCTATGGCCGCCCCGACCTCCTGGCCAACCTGGGGATCGACGCCCTCACCGATCTGCCGCCGCATGACGGCCCGATCGCCGCCGTCAGCCGGGGTAACCGCCTGCTCGGCTGGCTGCTGTTCGCCGACCAGCCCCGCCCCGAAGCCAACGTCGCCCTAGCCGACCTCCGCAGCCTCGGCCTGACGCACCAACTCCTGCTGACCGGCGACCGCCTTCCCGTCGCCCGCCGCATCGCGTCTTTCCTCGGCATCGGCAGCGTCACCGCCGAGGCGTTGCCCGAGCAGAAGATGCGCCGGGTCATGGCCGAGATCGACGCAGGGCACATCCCGATCGTCGTCGGCGACGGCATCAACGACTCGCTGGCGCTGAAGGCCGGCGCCATCGGCGTCGCCATGGGCGCCAGCGGCACCGACGTGGCGCTGGCCTCGGCCGATCTCGTGTTGATGACCAGCGACCTCCGCCGCCTCGGCACCGCCATCCGCCTCAGCCGCCGCTGCCGCCGCACCATCCATGTCAACGTCGCCATCGGCCTGCTCTGGACGCTCGGCCTCGTCGCGCTGGCCGCCACCGGCGTGCTCGGCGCCGAGGGCGCCATCATCGCCGCTCTGCTGCACAACGTGTCCACCTTCGCCGGCTTAGGCAACGCCGGCCGCCTGCTGCTGTTCGACGAGCTGGACCGGCCCGACGCCGCACTCCGTCCCGCCTGACGGCAGTTGTCACAATAATTCAACGCACGCCGCCACTACGCCGTGGTCGATGTCATCCAACTCACAAATCCGAGAACTGCCAATGCCCCGCCTTATGCTCCTCTGTGCAACCGCGCTCACGGTCCTGTCTCCCGCCATCGCGCATGCCGTCACGATCCAGACGTCGCTGAGCAGCTTCACGGCCGCGGTCGGCACCAGTGGCATCAGCACCACCTCGATCCTGGGGAACCTGTTCGACCCGATCTCGACCGTCAGCCTCGCCAACGGCGTGACCGTCGCGCTCTCCGGCACCGCGGACGTCGTCGATCAATCTGGCTTCGGCAATATCCCGTTCAGCAACGGCTATGCCGGCCAGGTCGTCGACAGCACCGGCAGCAGCGAAACGCTCACCTTCTCGCGCCCGGTGATGCGCTTCGGCTTCACGCTATCCCCCGATGTCGGCCTGTTCGGCCCAACCCCCGTCACCATCACCATCACCCTCGGCGACGGCACCACCACGTCGCTGACCAACAGCTTCGCCTATGGCGGAACCCAATTCATCGGCTTCAGCGGCGGTCCGGAAACCAGCATTACCGTCAGCACGTCGGCGCCAGACTTCGCCTTCGGCCAGTTCCTCACCGTCCCGGAACCCGCTTCCATTCTACTTCTCGGCACCGCGCTGATCCCCTTGGCGCGGCGCCGCCGCAATCTCCTCTAGAAACCTGCGCCTAACGGCGTAACTCTATTCGAAATAGAATGGAGGAACGCCGATGGACATCGGAGTCAGTCCCACTCCCGCGACAGCCGGCGTCACGCGGACGCTCGATGCGGTGATCGTTGGTGCCGGGTTCGCCGGCATGTATCAGCTGCATGTCCTGCGCGATAAACTCGGCCTCGATGTCCGCGTCATCGAGGCCGCCGATGGCGTCGGCGGCACTTGGTACTGGAACCGCTACCCCGGCGCCCGCTGCGACTCCGAGAGCTTCTATTACTCCTACAGCTTCTCGTCCGAGCTCGAGCAGGAATGGGAGTGGACCGAGCGCTACCCCGCCCAGCCCGAGATCCTGCGCTACCTCGAGCACGTCGCCGATAGGTTCGACCTGCGCCGAGACATCCAGTTCGGCACTCGCGTCACCGCCGCACGGTTCGACAGCGCCCGCAATCGCTGGCTGGTCGAGACCGATACCGGCGAGCGCTTCGACACCAGCTTCCTCATCACCGCCGTCGGCTGCCTGTCGACCGCCAACATGCCCAGCCTCCCGGGCACCGAAACCTTCACCGGCCAGATTTACCACACCGGCCTCTGGCCGCATGACGGCGTCGACTTCACCGGCAAGCGCGTGGGCCAGATCGGCACCGGCTCGACCGGCATCCAGGCCATCCCGGTCATCGCCGCGGCCGCCGCGCACCTCACCGTATTTCAGCGCACGCCCAACTACAGCGTGCCTGCCCGCAACGCCCCGCTCTCCGCCGAAGAGCAGCGCGCCGTCAAGGCCGACTACGCCGCCATCCGCGCCAAGAGCCGCTCGACCCCCGGCGCGCATCCATGGGACAACGCGCCGGACAGCGCGCTCGACGTCGACGAAGCCGCCCGCTTCGCACGCTACGAAGCCGCCTGGCAAAAGGGCGGGCTGCGTTTCCGCTCGACGTTCAGCGACGTGCTGACCTCTCCCGACGCCAACCAGACCGCCGCCGACTTCATCCGCGCCAAGATCGCCCAGACCGTCCACGACCCGGTCACCGCCGAGAAGCTCACCCCGCGCGACCACCCGTTCGCCGCCAAGCGCCCGCCAATCGACAGCAACTATTTCGAGACCTACAACCGCGACAACGTTACCCTCGTCGACCTGCGCGCCACCCCGATCGAGTCGATCGTGCCGGCCGGCATCCGCACCTCCGACCAGACGTATGAGCTCGACATCCTGGTCTTTGCCACCGGCTTCGATGCCATGACCGGGCCGCTCCTCGCCCTCGAGATCGAAGGCGAACTCGGCACCCTGCGCGACGCCTGGGAGGCGGGCCCGGTGTCCTACCTGGGCCTGCAGATCCCGGGCTTTCCCAACCTCTTCACCATCACCGGCCCCGGCAGCCCGTCAGTGCTCACCAACATGCCCACTGCCATCGAGCAACATGCCGACTGGATCGGCGCCTGTATCGCCCACATGCGGCATACCGGCGCCACCCGCATCGAAGCGCGCCCGACCGAGACGGAGGCCTGGCGCGCCGAGGTCACCCGCGCCGCGGAAGCCACCCTGCTGCCAATGGCGTCCTCGTCGTGGTATTTGGGCGCCAACATCCCCGGCAAGCCTCGCGTGTTCATGCCTTACGCCGGCGGCCTGCCGCACTACGCCGCCATCTGCAGCGACGTCGCCGAGGCGGGTTATCGAGGGTTCGTGCTCGCCTGAGTTCAGCGGCCCACGGTCTGGATCACCTCGAAGCCCTCGAACTCCGGATGCCCAGCATACATCGGCTTGGTCCCGCCGGCGCCGCGATGCGCCGCGCGGAACGCCTCGGACGTCGTCCAAGCCTCGAAGGCCGGCTTGTCGCGCCAGATCGTGTGAGACGAATAAAGTACGTGATCCTCTTTCACCGGGCCGCGCAGCAGGTGGAACTCGACGAACCCCGGCACCGTCGCCAACTGCGAGTCGCGGTTGAGCCAAACCTGCTCGAAATCCTGTTCCGCCCCTGGCAACACCTTGAACCGATTCATCGCGATGAACATCGCAGCCTCCTTCACAATCGAGCCGCTACTTGGCCCCATCCCCCCGATTTGCACCACCCCGCCGGCGACGAACGAGCCCCGGGCAACGAAAGCCGCTTGCGCCCGTTCATCTGTCTCCCGGCAACGCCGCACACGGGGAACTACTATGCGAGGCGTCATGGTTGCCATCATTTCCGGCCTGTTGTCGGCGGGTTGTTCGGTCTTCGGCATCCGCAACGAGAACACGCCGTCCTACACCGTCGAACGGACCATCGAGTCCGGCATCGAGGTTCGTCATTACGGGCCCCGCCTCGCTGCCGAGACCACCGTTACCGGGAGTGAGACCGCTGCGCGCAGCCAAGGCTTCCAGCGCCTCGCCAGCTACATCTTCGGCGGCAACGCGACGAAGACGTCGATCGACATGACCGCGCCGGTCGCTCAGACCATCGACATGACGGCGCCGGTCGCCCAAACCCGCACCACCGATGGCAAATGGCGCATCCGCTTCTTCATGCCGGCGAACTACACGCGCGAGACCCTGCCGTTGCCGACCGATCAAGCCGTGGAGATCGTCGTTGTCCCGCCCGAGACCATCGCCGTGCTGCGTTTCTCCGGCAGCACGTCCGCCCAAGCCGTCCACGAGGCCGAGGATCGCTTGATGACCGCGGTGTCCGCAGCCCGGTTGAAGACCACCGGCCTGCCGTTCACCTGGTTCTACGACCCGCCCTGGACTCTGCCGCCACTTCGCCGAAACGAAGCCGCCGTGCTGTTGCAGGTGGATTGATCAACCCGTAACCGAGGAACCCAAGATGAAGCAGCCGCACACCGAAAAGTCGATCGACCACACCGACGACGAGCAGAACACCGGCAATCACAAGAAGCCCGGCGAAAAAGATGCCGGCGGCGCCGACAAGTTCGGCGGCACCCGCACCGGCGCCGACAACGTCGAACCCACCAAGCCGTAACATCAATCCGGTGACCGTCGACCTCGAGCGGGCCGTCGCTGACCTCCCCCTCCGGTTCCCTGGGCCGGGTGGGGCTTGCGCCGTGCTTCGCAACGGCGAGGTCGTCATTCGTCATGCCTGGGGATGGGCGGACGCGGAACGCCGGATCCCGTTCACGCCGCGCACGCTGTTCCGCATCTGCTCGATCACCAAGCAGTTCACCTGCGGCGTGGCGCTCGACACCGTTGCCGACATCGCCGAGCTCAACTCGGCAGTCGCGGCCGCTCTCCCGAACCTGACTGTCCCGCCCCCGAGCGCCGCGCAGCTCTGCCACAACCAGTCCGGCCTGCGCGATTACTGGGCCGTCGCCATGCTGCACGGCGCCCCCGCCGAGTCCGCCTTCGGCGCTGCGGATGCAGCCCGGGTCGTCCGCGGCACCCAGACCCTGCACTTCACACCCGGCACCCGCTACTCCTACTGCAACCAGAATTTTCGCATCCTGTCGGACGCGCTTGAGCACCGCACCGGTCGCTCCTTCGCCGACCTCCTTCGCACTACCATCTTTGAACCCGCCAACATGACGAGCGCCTTGCTGGCCGCAGATACGCAGGCTCTGCCCGACGGCGCCACCGGCTATGAAGGCTCCCAGGAGACCGGGTTCCGTCCCGCCGTGAACCGCATCGTCTGGACCGGCGATGCCGGCATCGCCGCCTCGCTCGACGACATGATCGCCTGGGAGCGGCACATTGACCGCACCCGCGACGACCCGGCCGCGCTCTACAATCGGCTCTCCGCCCCCGTCAGCTTCGCCGATGGCACTCCGGCGCAATACGGGTTCGGCCTCGGCCGTCGCCAGGTGCATGGGCGCGACATCACCGCACACGGGGGTGCCCTCCGCGGCTGGCGCAGCCATCGCCTGCATGTCGCCGCCGATCGGCTATCAGTCGTCGTGTTGTTCAACCACATGGCCGACGCCCAACACGCGGCCCACTGCCTGCTAGACGCCGCACTCGGCATCACGGCGAACGACGCCGTCCTCGACCCGGCGCCCATGCCCCCGATCGCCGGCGCCTACATCGAGCCCGAGACCGGCCTTTCCGTCCGCATCCAGCCCGGCCCACCCGGCAAGCTCCAGCTCCGCTACGACCGTTTCCCGGAAACGCTGACCCTCGCTGCTGACGGCAGCGCCGGCACCGCCGACGCCGTCCATCTCCGCCGCGACGGCGACTCCCTCTGGATGGACCGTGCCGCCGACCACCAGTCGAGCCGATTGGCGCCATCCGCCGCGTCCCCGATCCGGACGGACATCGCCGGGACGTATAAGTGCACGGAGTTGGACGCCGAACTGACCATCATTGGCACTGGCGCCGTGCTCTACGGCGCCTTTTCCGGCTTCCTGGGCCAATCCCGCATGGAGCTTCTCACCCCAGTCGCCTGCGACGTCTGGACGCTCCCGTGTCCCCGCGCGCTGGACCACACGCCCCCCGGCGATTGGACGCTGGCGATCCTCCGTGACGGCGCAGATAAACCAACCGGCGTCCGGCTGGGCTGCTGGCTAGCGCGCAACTTGACTTATTCCAAAGTGGGATAATGTCTAGTTAAAGTCATTCCTATGACTGCGAGGAGCGTGGCGACACGACAGTGCAGGGTAACGGCCGATACTCTATGCCGTTACCCCAGATCACTAGGTATTCATCGCGTCGAAGAAGTCCTGATTGGTCTTGCTGTACTTCAGCTTGTCCAACAAGAAGTCCATCGAGTCGGTGATCCCCATCGGATTTAGGATCCGGCGCAGCACCCACATCTTCGACAGTGTCGCGCGTTCGACCAGTAGTTCTTCCTTGCGCGTGCCGCTTTTGGTGATGTCGATTGCCGGGAAAGTCCGCTTGTCCGAGAGCTTACGGTCCAGCACGATTTCACTGTTACCGGTGCCCTTGAACTCCTCGAAGATCACCTCGTCCATCCGGCTGCCGGTATCGATCAGGGCTGTAGCGATGATGGTGAGCGAGCCCCCTTCCTCGATGTTGCGCGCCGCACCGAAGAAGCGCTTCGGCCGCTGCAACGCATTGGCGTCCACGCCGCCGGTCAGCACCTTGCCGGAGCTCGGCACCACCGTGTTGTAGGCGCGCGCTAGACGCGTGATGCTGTCCAGCAGGATCACCACGTCGCGCTTGTGCTCGACCAGCCGCTTGGCCTTCTCGAGCACCATCTCGGTGACGGCCACGTGCCGGGTCGCCGGCTCGTCGAAAGTGGAGGCGACGACTTCGCCTTTCACCGTCCGACTCATGTCGGTCACTTCCTCGGGCCGCTCGTCGATCAGCAACACCAGCAGGAACACTTCCGGATGGTTGGCCGCCAACGCGGTGGCGATGTTCTGCAGCATCACCGTCTTGCCGGTCCGCGGCGGTGCCACGATCAGCGCACGCTGCCCCATGCCGATCGGCGCGATCAGGTCGATCACCCGCGGCGTCATGTCCTTGCCCGGCCCCTTGGCGACGGACTGGAAGTTCTCCACTTCCATCTTCAGCCGCCGCTCCGGGTAGAGCGGGGTCAGGTTGTCGAAGTTGATGCGGTGCTTGACCGCATCCGGCGGCTCGAAATTGATGGTGTTCAGCTTCAGCAGCGAGAAATACCGCTCGCCATCCTTCGGCGCCCGGATCTGCCCCTCGACCGTGTCGCCGGTCCGCAGCGCGAAGCGGCGCACCTGGTTCGGGCTGATGTAAATGTCGTCCGGTCCCGGCAGGAAGTTGGCCTGACTCGAGCGAAGGTAGCCGAACCCGTCCGGCATAATCTCGAGCGTGCCTTCGCCATAGATCGCCTGCTCGGCATCGGCCAGGCTCTTGAGGATGGCGACCATCATGTCCTGCTTGCGCAGGCTGGAGGCGTTCTCGATTTGGAGGGATTCAGCGTAACTGAGAAGATCGGCCGGTGGTTTGGCCTTCAGCTCGGCGAGATGCATTCGGTCGCCTTAATATAAGGGGATCAGAAGAAGTGGCGCCGCTCGCGGCTGCGGGACGCCGTCCCAAAGAGGGATCGATGGGAGAAGGATGACCCGGGCCAGGACGGCCCTCATCGCGACAAGGTCCAGTTGACACCCAAAATTCCCGGCGTCAAGGGGTCAGAACGGTTTGACGATCACCATGATCACCGCGACGATCATCAGCACCGTCGGCACCTCGTTCGCATAACGATAGAATTTATGGTCTTTCTGGTTGCGGTCCTGCAGGAAGTTCTTCCGCCATTTCCCACACGCACCGTGGAACCCCGACATCAGGATCACTGCCAGGAACTTCATATGCCACCAGTTGAGCGGCCACCACGACACGATCCCCGGCGTCAACACCAGCAGTAGCCCGAAGGTCCACGTCGCGATCATCGCTGGCGTCATGATCTGCTTGTACAGCTTGCGCTCCATGATCTTGAAGCGCTCGCTTTCGGTCGAACCCCGCCGCAAGCCACAGTGATACACGTAGAGCCGCGGCAGGTAGAACAACGCCGCCATCCAGGCGATCAACGACATCACGTGAAACGATTTGGTCCACGGATAAGCGGCCAACAATGCCGACCAGATCATGCCGCCGACCGCCGCGCCTGCTGCAGGAGGGCCGGCACCTCGTCCAGCGACCGGATCAGCGTCCCACCGGCCGCGATCTGCCCGGCCCCATCGCCGTGTGGCACCAGGCACAAACACGCCATCCCCGCCGCAATCGCCGCCTGCGTCCCCGGCACGCTGTCCTCGATCACCACGCAAGCGCCCGGAGGCACCCCCTCCGCCTCTGCCGCGCGCAGGAACACGTCCGGCGACGGCTTGCCGCGGCCGACCTCGTCGGCGCTATGCGCCCGCTCGAACAGGTGCATCAGCCCGGTCCGCCCGAACTTCGCCTCCATTTCGCGCATGCTGCTGTTCGATGCCACCCGGATCGGCACCCCCATCGCCACAATCGCCTCCAACACCTCGATGACCCCAGGCATCAGCTCGAGCTCGCTCGCCAGCGTCGCGATCAGCCGCTGGCGCATCATCTCGACCCAGCCGTCCGGCACGTCTTGCCCGGTCCGCGCCGAAATGACCTGCGGCATCGCCTCCAATCGGAAGCCGACGAACTGCCGCATGCTCTCGGCCTCGTCCATCGCCCAGCCCAGCTTGCTAACCTCGACAGCGACCGCCCGGTTCGAGGGCCCCTCGCTATCGACCAACACGCCGTCGCAATCGAAAATGACCAGCTGTAACGGCAGCGCCGGCGGAAAACTCATGCCACCTCGGTCAAGCTCGGCGCCATCGCAGGAGCGGCACCGGCTCGCGCATGCGGGCAGTCGCCGAACGGCTTCGGGCACGTCCGCCCGCCCACGAACGAGCACAACCCGGGCCCACGCCCCAGCGCCGCCTCGGTCAGCTCGGCCAGCGCGTCGATGAACGCCGGGTCGCTGTTCTGCGTCGGCGCACGGAAATAGCCCTTGATACCCTCTTTCTCGGCCAGCTCCCGGTATTCGACGTCCAGCTCGACGAGCGTCTCCGAATGCTCCGACACGAACGCGATCGGCACGATCAGCACGGCCACGCCGTCATGCACCGCCCGCTCGATCTCCTCCTCGGCCGACGGTCCGATCCATTTCTGCGGCGTCGCCCGCGACTGGTAGCAGAGCTTCGAGTCCAGCCCGTCCATCGCCAGCAGCCGCACCACGCCAGCCACCGTCCGCTCCATCTGGAACTGGTAGGGGTCGCCTTTCTTGATGATGATCTCCGGCAGACCGTGCGCCGAAAACAGCACCCGCAGCGGGATCTCCGGCGCCAATTCCGCCAGAGCTGCCTCGTAGCTCCGCCGCACGATCGCCGTCGTCGCCGCCAAGAAGCCGGAATCCGAATGGTAGCAGCACAGCGTCGTCGTCGGCTTGGCCAAGCCGACTTGCGCCGCCATCTCGCGCCACTCCGTCAGGCTGCTGCCCGTCGTCGTCGTCGAGTAGTGCGGATACAGCGGTAGCAGCAAGATCTCGTCCGGATCATAGGCTTTCACGGCCCGCGCCGCTTCGACGCTGAACGGATGCCAGTAGCGCATCGCCACGAACGTCTTGATCCCCGGCACCCGCGCCTCGAGCGCCCGGCCCTGCTCCTCCGTCAACTCGAGCAACGGGCTCTTGCCGCCCAGGATCGCGTAGTTCTCGCTCGCCGCTTTCACCCGCAGGGTCGCGATCAACCGTGCCAGTAGCGGGCGCACGAAGAACGGCACCCGCAGAATGGCCGGATCCTTGAACAGGTTGAGTAGGAACGGCTTGACCGACTCCATGCGGTCGGGCCCACCGAGGTTGAACAGCACGACGGCGATCTTACGGTCAGACATTCCAGGCAAATTGGCCAAGCCGCGCGTGGCGTCAAGCCGTTCGACGTGCCGCGTCAACCCTCACGCACATGTCGGACGAGTGCGGCGACGTGCTCCGGCGGTGTCTGCGGCACGATTCCATGGCCCAGATTAAAGATGTGCGGCCTGCCGCGCACTGCCGTCAGGATCGCCCGCGTCTCCGCCTCCAGCGCCGCCCCGCCGGCGACCAGCGCCATCGGGTCGAGGTTGCCCTGAGTCGCGATCCCCGCCGGCACCAGCCCGAGCGCCACCGTCAGGTCGGCCCCGGTATCGAACGCCACGCCTTGCAGCCCGGCGCTCACCGCGTAGTTCCCGGCACCGAGTCCCGATAAGCGCGGGAAGCCGATAATCGGGATCTCGGGATGCCGCTCCTTGAGCACCTGCACGATCCGCTTGGTCGGCGCCGTCACATACCGCTCGAACAGCCGCGGCGACAGCACGCCGGCCCAGCTGTCGAAGATCTTTAGTACCTGAGCGCCTGCCTTCGCCTGCGCCGACAGGTACTCGATCGTGCTCTCGGTCAGGATGCCGATCAGCCGGTCCATCAGATCGGGCCGCGCCTGCGCCATCGTGCGCACCCGCGCATGGTCCTTCGAGCCGCCACCTTCAACCATGTAGCAAGCTACCGTGAACGGTCCGCCCGCGAAGCCGATCAGCACCGTCTCCGGCCCTAGCCCCTCACGACAGCGCCGCACCGTCTCCAGGATCGGCTCGACTGCCTCGGCCACTTTGCTCGGATCCAGAGTCGCCAGCCCGGCCTCGTCCTCGAGTCGCGGCAATACCGGGCCTTCGCCCTCCTTGAACTGCAGTCCGTACCCGAGCGCCCACGGCAGGATCAGGATGTCGCTGAACAGGATCGCCGCATCGAAGCCATAACGCCGGATCGGCTGCAGCGTGACTTCGGCCGCCAGCTTCGGCGCCGTGCACAGCGCGATGAAGTCGCCCGCCTCGGCACGAACCTTTCGGTACTCCGGCAGATAGCGCCCCGCCTGCCGCATCAGCCACATCGGAGGAGGCCAAACTTCATGGCCGGCAAGCACGCGCAGGACGGGGTGGGACATCGTTTTCCCTCTTAAGAGATTCTTAAGACTTTGGAGTGGAGGTGAAGGAGCCTGTGAAACCAGGGGTACCCGGTGATTCCTACCCTGTCCCTCCATTATCCACAGCCGACTCACCCCGCAAGTCTTTGACTCCGCCCGCGGACTCCGACTCACACCCATGAGTCGGCAAGAACCCGGAAAATTCGCCAACCGTACCGCCAATTGACGATTCGTTCCCCGTTCACCGGCAGGCTCGGTTCGTCGACCCCTGACAAACCCGAGTTATCCCCGTTATCCTCGCAACCATGGAGCATCGTATCGACCTGCATCTGGTCTCTGACGCGACCGGCGAGACCCTCAACAGCATCGCCCGCGCGACGGTGTCCCAATTCGAGGACGTCAGCATTCAGTACCACCGCTGGAGCCTGATCCGGACCCGCTTCCAGCTGCACCGCGTGCTCGAAGGCATCGAGGCCGATCCCGGCCCGGTCCTCTCCACCGTCATTGACAAGGCTCTACGCGACGACCTGGAGAAGACCTGTCACCGCCTCGGCGTCCCCGTCATCAACGTGCTCGACCCGGTGCTCACCTTGCTGCAGGAGCACATCGGCGAGCAGGCGCAGGCCCGGCCGGGCCGCCAATACGTGCTCGATGCCGATTACTTCCGCCGCATCGACGCCATGCACTACGTGCTCGCCCACGATGACGGCCAAGCCCAGGCCGGCCTGGCTGAAGCCGACGTCGTCCTGATCGGCGTCTCCCGCAGCAGCAAGACGCCCACCTCCTTCTATCTGGCCAACCGCGGCATCAAGGCCGCCAACATCCCCTTGGTCCCCGGCACGCCGGATCCGCCGGGACTGGAGAACCCTCGCGCGCCGGTCATCGGCCTGACCATTGACCCGCTCGCGTTGATTGAAATCCGTCGCCATCGGCTCAAGCTGATCGGCAAGGGCGGCGACACCGGCCGTATTCGTGACGAACAGACCGATTACGTCGACACCGAGACGGTGAAATCCGAACTGCTCTGGGCCCGCCGCCTCTGCACCCGCCGCGGCTGGCCCGTCATCGACGTGACCCGGCGCTCCATCGAGGAAACCGCTGCCACGGTGCTGCAATTGATGGACGCCTGGCACGAACGGCGCCGCAAGGCCGATGCGCATCCGATGCCAAACGTGCCGCCTTTGCCGCTATGATCCTCGCCAGCCAGTCGACAGCCCGCGCTTCCCTCCTGCGCGCCGCCGGGCTGGTGTTCGAGCAGCGCCCGACGCGGATCGACGAGGCCAGCGTCAAGGAGTCGTTCGGCGGCAGCGACCCCGACGAGTGCGCCCTCATGCTGGCTAGCCTCAAGGCCGGCCGCATCCGCACGCCGGATACGCTCATCATCGGCGCGGACCAGCTCCTCGTCTGCAATGGCGAGTGGTTCGACAAGCCCCCCGACCTCGCATCCGCCCGCATCCAGCTGCAGCGGCTGCGCGGCCAGACTCACACCCTAGTCACCGCCATCGTCTGTCACCGTGACGGCACCGAGATCTGGCGGCACGTCGCCCGCCCCGCGCTCCGTATGCGCCGGTTCAGCGACGCCTTCCTCGATGATTATCTTGCGCTCGAGGGCGACGCCGTCCTGTCCAGCGTCGGCGCCTACCGCCTCGAAGGTCCGGGCATCCAGCTCTTCGACGCCATCGACGGCGAATACGCCGCCATCCTCGGCTTGCCCCTGCTCGCTTTGCTCGGCTTCCTGCGGCAACATGGCGCCCTCAGGACATAGAGACCGCACGGTCGGGGAGAGAAATGGCGAACAAGGTTTACTCGGACGCGACGGCCGCACTGGCAGGCCTGCTACGCGACGACATGCTCATCATGGCGGGTGGCTTCGGCCTCTGCGGCATCCCCACCGCGCTGATCGAGGCGATCAAGGAGAGCGGCGTCAAGAACCTGACCTTCGTGTCCAACAACGCCGGCGTCGATGACGCCGGACTCGGCATCTTGCTGCAGACCCGGCAGGTCAAGAAGATGATCAGCTCCTACGTGGGCGAGAACGCCACCTTCATGCGCCAGTATCTCGCCGGCGAACTGGAGATCGAGTTCAACCCCCAGGGCACGCTGGCCGAACGCATCCGCGCCGGCGGGGCAGGGATCCCCGCCTTCTTCACCCGCACCGGCGCCGGCACCAAGATCGCCGAAGGCAAGGAAGAGCGCGAGTTCGACGGCCATCGCTACATCATGGAGCGCGGCCTGTTCGCCGACCTGGCCATCGTCCACGCCTGGAAAGGCGATACCGAAGGCAACCTCGTCTACCGCCGCACCGCGCGGAACTTCAATCCGCCGATGGCCACCGCCGCCAAGGTCACGGTCGCCGAAGTCGAGCACTTGGTCCAGCCCGGCGACCTCGACCCCGACCACATCATCACCCCCGGCATCTTCGTCAAACGCCTGATCGAAGTCCCGAACGCCGAGAAGCGCATCGAACAGCGCACCGTTCGCAAGCGCGAACTCGTATAGGAGGCCGACCCATGGCATGGACACGTGACGAAATGGCCGCCCGCGCTGCCCGCGAGCTCGAGGACGGCATGTACGTCAACCTCGGCATCGGCATCCCGACCTTGGTCGCCAACTGGATCCCGGACGGCATCAGCGTCCAGCTCCACAGCGAGAACGGCATGCTCGGCATCGGCCCGTTCCCCTTCGAAGGCGAGGAGGACGCCGACCTCATCAACGCCGGCAAGCAGACCGTCACCATGCTGCCCACCACCAGCATCTTCGACAGCGCCCAGAGCTTCGGCATGATCCGCGGCGGCCATATCGCCGTCAGCATCCTCGGCGCGCTGCAGGTGGCCGAGAACGGCGACCTGGCCAACTGGATGGTGCCCGGCAAGATGGTCAAGGGCATGGGCGGCGCGATGGACCTCGTCGCCGGCGTCGGTAAATGCGTCGTGTTGATGGAACACACGGCCAAGGGTGCGCCAAAGATCCTCAAGCGCTGCAACCTGCCGCTGACCGGCGCCGGCGTCGTCAGCCTCATCGTGACCGATCTCTGCGTCTTCGCGGTCGATCGTCCCGGCCAGGACGGCCTGACCCTGTTGGAGATCGCGCCGGGCGTCACGGTCGAGGAGCTCCGCTCCAAAACCGAGGCCGATTTCCACGTCGCGGCCGACCAGCGCGTCTCGGCCTGACGTAAATAGGCCGGCGGCGCCACCCGATAGGGGATTGCCGCCGGCCGGATGCGACGGTATATGCCCGCTTCCCGAACGCCAAGTTCTTGGACGTATGGGGCTGTAGCTCAGTTGGGAGAGCGCCTGAATGGCATTCAGGAGGTCAGCGGTTCGATCCCGCTCAGCTCCACCATCGTTCGGACGCGGTTCGATTTCATGAGACGCTCCGGATGGTGACAATCCGTGATATGCTCCCGCTAACAGGGTGAGCCGACGTGACAACCGAACCTGCACAAGACGGCGAACTCCCGCGCCGGAAATTCGACGACATCGCCTCGTTGTATCGCCCGGTCGGGGCCGGTAACGGGGCCTCGACGGCATTCCCGCAGCATCGCCCCGCGTTCATCCCGCTGCCACCGACCTACACGGCGCCTGTCAGGCAGCCCGAGCCCGCGCCACCCAGGGCAACTGCCCCGGTCGGTGTGGCCGAGACCGCCCCGACGACGACCCCCCTCGAGATCGTGCCGGTGGCACCGGCCCAGACCCGGATCGAGCCGACCGTGTCGGCCCCGCGCCCCGCGCCCACTTCGACACCCCGCGCGCGCCCGAACGAGATCCCCTGGCCCGACGCATTCCAACCCCGCCCCAACTATCGCAAGCCGCAACGCAGCAAGTTGGCCTGGCTGCTGTTGATCCCCGCCGGGCTCATCGCCGCGGCGGCCATCACGATGGTCGATCCACGCAGCATCCGCAGCTGGGTTGACATCAATCTGCTGCATCGCGCACCGACTGCCGGAACCCTCGACAGCCCGCTCCTACCCGACGCCTTCCGTAAGTCTGGCGCCGCCACACCGCAGCCGGCCGCTACCCAGAAGTCGTCCGCCGCGACGCCGTCCTCGATGAACGACCCGGCGCCATCGGCTGCCGAGCAGGTCCAAACCCCCGCCCTGGCATTGTCGGCCCCGGGTACCGTCGAGCCCGCACCGACGGCGGCCGCAGCCGCGACGCCGATCCATATCGGGATCCAGTTCCGCCGCAATATCCCCGGTGCCGATGGCGAAGCGCGCCGCATCGCCGCTCTGCTGCAAAGCAGTGGTGGCAGCATCGAGCTGCATCCCAACGTCGCCACCGTCCGCGCGGCGACCATCAACTACTATAATCCGGCCGATAAGGACGCCGCCTCCGCCTTGGCCACCGTTCTGGCCAACGAGGCCCCGAGCTGGCTCGTCCGCCTCGGCACCACCAAGAACCCGCCGGGCACGATCGACGTCTGGCTACCGTGACGTGAACGGGCTTGCCGAGCCCGGCCGCTTCGCGCACAATTTCGGCATGCGCGCTCTCCTCCCGATCCTGCTCGTCCTCGCCGGTTGTTCGTCGGAGAGTGTCGTCACCACGGCATCCGGCTCCGCCTACCAGGTCGGCTGCGGCGGTTTGTTGGATACCAAATTGTCCTGCAACAAGCGGGCCCAGGAAATGTGTCCCTCAGGCTTCAACCCGCTGACCTCCCCGCCCGGCACGCTGGTGTTCACCTGCTCGAAGCGGCCGGTTCCAGCCACCGCGCCAATCTGATCGTCATGGGATCGATCGTCGATACCATCCGCCGGGACCAGGCTGAACTCGAAGCCATCCGCCACGACCTGCATGCCCATCCCGAGCTCGGCCTCGAGGAACATCGCACCGCGGAGATCGTCGCTCGCAAGCTGGAGGCCTGGGGCCTCGACGTCACCCGTGCCGTCGGCAAGACCGGTGTGGTCGGCACGTTGCGCAACGGCACCGGCAACCGTGCCCTCGGCCTGCGCGCCGACATGGATGCGTTGCCGATGGAGGAGATGACCGATCTCCCGTTCCGCTCCACCGTCCCTGGCAAGATGCACGCGTGCGGCCATGACGGGCACACCACCATGCTGCTCGGCGCCGCCAAGTATCTGGCCGAGACACGCAATTTCAGCGGCACCGTCCACTTCATCTTCCAGCCCGGCGAGGAAGGCTGCGGCGGCGCCCTGGCCATGCTCGAAGACGGCCTGTTCGACCGCTTCCCCTGCGACACCATCTACGGCCTACACAACCGCACTGGCGTGGACGTCGGCACCGTCGTCATGCGGGACGGCGTGGCCATGGCTGGCGGCGCCTTCTTCGACATTACCATCAACGGCAAGGGGGCCCACGGCGCCCGTCCGGAAGCCAGCATCGACCCGGTGCTCACCGCCTGCCATCTCGGCACCGCGCTGCAATCCATCGTCTCGCGCACCGTTAACCCGAAGGATCCGGCGGTCGTCAGCGTCACCAAGATCAACGGCGGCGACGCCTACAACGTCATCCCGCAGACTGCCGTGCTCTCCGGCACTGCCCGCTTCTTCACCCGCGCCGTCGGCGAGCTGATCGAGGCCAGCGTCCGCCGCCTGGCCGATGGCGTCGCCGCCGGCTTCGGCGCCACCGCCACCGTCGAGTGGCGGCTGATCTTCGCGCCCACTGTCAACGCGTCCGAGCCATCCGCCGCCGTGTGCCGCGCCGCGGAGAGCGTCGCCGGTGCCGACAAGCTTATCACCGACAAACCCCCGGTGATGGGCTCCGAGGATTTCGCCTTCATGCTCGAGCGCGTGCCCGGTGCCTATTTCAACATCGGCAACGGCCCCGGCTTCAGCCCGCATCATCCCGGCTACGCGTTCAACGACGCCGCGATCCCGCACGGCGCCGCCATGTTCGCCCAGATCGTCGAGCAGGAACTAGCCGCGTAACGTCCGCGCTTCGGCCAGTACGCACAGGATCTCGAACAGGATCGAAGCGCCGCTGAACGAGGTGATCCCGCCCACGTCGAAGGGTGGGCTCACCTCGACCAGGTCCGCGCCGACCACGTTTAACCCCATCAGCCCGCGCACCATGCGCTGCGCCTCGATCATCGTGATGCCGCCCGCTTCCGGCGTCCCCGTGCCGGGCGCCCAGACCGGGTCTAGGCTGTCGATATCGAACGTCAGGTAGACTGGCCCGTCGCCTACCACCCGCCGCGCTTCCTCCACAGCGTAGCGCCAGCCCTTGTCGTACAGCTCCTCCATCGGGATCACCCGCATCCCGGCCTTCTCGCTGTAGTCCCACATCCCGCCTGGCACCGAGCTCGTCCCGCGCAGCCCGATCTGGATCACCCGTTGCGGCTCCAGCAGCCCGTCATCCATCGCCCGCCGGAACGGCGCGCCGTGATGGAAGCGGGAGCCCATGTAGTCGTCCCCGGTGTCGCCATGCGCGTCGATGTGGATCATCCCCACCGGTCGTTCCGCCGCAACCGCGCGCAGGATCGGCCACGCGATCGAGTGGTCCCCGCCGACCGTCAGCGGCACCACGCCTGCGCCGACGACCCGGCGGTAGAATGCCTCGATCTCGCCCAGCGCGCCCTGCAGCTCATACGGCCGCTCGATCCAGCAATCTCCGAGGTCGCGCACCCGCGCGGTGTCGAACGGGGCCGCCCCGGTCGCCGCATTGTAGGGCCGTAGCAGGCTCGACTGGTTGCGCACCTCGCGCGGCCCGTGCCGCGTTCCCGACCGGTTTGTCACGCCGCCATCGAACGGAACGCCGATGATGCCGATGTCGGTTTCGGCCAAGTTCTGCGAGTAGGGCGCCCGAAAAAAAGTCGGAATACCGGTGTACCGCGGCTGCTTCTGCGGGTCCGACATGGCGGGGTAGAATTCGGCGGGCTTCAGGATATCCATGCCATCGACCGTAGCCGATGGCGGTGGAAGGGGCGAGACGTCCCGCGGTTACGACTCCGTGGCGGCAATCTGCCGCACGCGCCGGACCAGGGCCCGGCGCGCCCGTGTCGCGTCGCTGCCCAGCACCATGAGGGCCAGCATGTCCTGCGGCCGCTGCACCAACTCGCGTACCATCGCCTTGCCGCTGATCTTCCCCTCAGGGTCCAGCGCGACCAGCGCGGCACGCGGCAACGACCGGGTTGCCGGATCACAGACGGCCCGCAGCACGGCGAAGGGGAGGGCGTGCCGCGCCGCTGTCTCAGCGACCGCCTCGCTCTCCAGGTCTACCGCTAACGCGCCGGTCCGCAGGTAAAGCGCTTCCTTGTCTTCGGCGGTCGCCAAGACGGCCCCGCCGCTATACAGGGCGCCGTTGACGGTCCCGAGCCGCGCCGCCAGCGATGGATGCGTCGGCCAGTGCCCGTCCCGCGACAACACTACGTCCGGGATCACTATCGCCCCCGGCCGCAACGACGGATGTAGCCCGCCCGCCAGCCCGAAGCTGATCAGGCTGCGCACGCCCTTGGCGATCAAGCGGGCACAGGCCGCCGTGGCGCCTTGGGCATCCCCGCCGCCGATCTCGACGACGCCCCCGAGCCGACGCGCGATCCGCGCCTCGGCCTCTAATCCGACGACGATCCCGAGCGTGTCAAAAACCGTATGCCACCCTCGGGTTGTTGGCCCGGCGCACGTTGCGGAAGCGCGCCAGCGCCATCAGCGGGAAGAACAGCCGATACCCATGATAGCGGAGATAGAACACCTTCGGAAAACCAACCGCGGTATAGGCCTTCTCGTCCCACTCGCCGTCAGCCATCTGAGTCCGCGCCAGGTAATCCGCCCCGCGCTGCACCGGCGGCCCATTCTCGCCTGCCGCCATCAGCGCCAGCATCGCCCAGGCCGTCTGCGACGCCGTGCTGCACTTGTACTCGCCCGCCGGTGCGTCGCCGTAGCTTTCCTCGTCCTCACCCCATCCGCCATCGGCCCGCTGCTTGGACAGCAGCCACGCGACCGCCCGCTTGATCGTCGGATCATCATGCGACAGCCCGGCGGCATTGAGCGCAATCAGCACCGACCACGTTCCATAAATGTAGTTTGTGCCCCAACGGCCGAACCAGCTTCCGTCCTCTTCCTGGTCGCGCCGGAGATATTCGATCGCCCGCTGCATCGCGGGCGTGTCGCTCGAGACGCCGATCTGAGCCAGGAACGAGACGCACCGCCCGGTCACGTCGGCGGTCGGCGGATCCAGCAGCGCGCCATGATCGGCGAACGGGATGTGGTTCAGCGCATAATGCGTGTTGTCCGCATCGAAAGCGCCCCAGCCACCATTGGCGCTCTGCATCCCGAGCACCCAGTCGCGCGCCCGCTCGATGCTGTGGGTGTGCGCCGGGTCGCCGTTGCGATGCAGCAGCATGCCGACCACGGCGGTGTCGTCCACGTCCGGATAATGCGCGTTGTTGTATTGGAACGCCCAGCCACCCGGCGCCACGTTCGGCCGGATATCGGCCCAATCGCCGCGCACATCGGTGATCTGTTGCTCGACCAGCCAGTCGCAGGCGGCCTGCACGCCGGGATCGGCGCCCATGGCTTCGGCGACCGCATGCCCGGCCAGGCTGGTGTCCCAGATTGGCGACAGGCACGGCTGGCAATAGGCCTCGCTCTCGGTCTGCACCATCAGCTTACGGATCGCGGCCCAGGCGATGACGCTGTCCGGATGGGTCTCGTCGACGCCGAGCGCGTCGAAGAACATCACCGTGTTGGCCATCGCCGGATAGATCGCGCCGAGTCCGTCCTCGCCGTTCAGCCGCTCCTCGACGAACGAGGCGGCCAGCCTGATCGCCCGCGCCCGCGAGCGTCGCGGGAAGAACGGCTCGGCCCGCCGCACCACGACGTCGAGCGCCTTGAACACGCGGCCCCAGGCCGACCGATACGGCCCGCGCACCCAGTCGCGCACTTTTTCGGCCGGAACGACGAATAACTCGGGGATCTCGACCATGTTCGGATTACGCGCCCGCGGCCGCAGCGCCATCAGCCCGATCAGCGGCACCATCACCGTGCGCGACCAGTAGGACACTTTCGACAGGTGGAAGAAGAACCACTTGGGCAGCAGCATGATCTCGACCGGCATGCACGGGGCCGCCCGCCAGGGCACTTGCCCGAACAGCGCCAGCTGCACTCGAGTGAACACGTTGCAGCGCGCCGCGCCACCTTCGCGCAGGATCGCCTCGCGCGCCCGCACCATGTGCGGCGCGTCGACCGCGTCGCCGATGCAGCGCAACGCGTAGTATGCCTTCACGCTAGCCGACAGGTTGAAGGCGCCGTCATGGAACAGCGGCCAACCGCCGTGATCGCCTTGGATCCGACGCAGATACACACCGATCTTGCGCTCCAGCGCCGGATCGATGCGGTCCATGTAGTGCTCCAGCAGCACGTATTCGGCCGGGATCGTCGCATCGGCCTCGAGCTCGAAGACCCAGTGTCCGTCCGCTTGCTGACGCTTGTTCAACGCGCTGGCAGCACCATCGATGGACCGGTCGAGCGTGGTTTCCGTTGAAGTGGTCGGCCGTATTAAGGTTTCGCTAGGCATTCAGTGTTATCTACTCGTGCATCGTACTCAAAAGGTCGTCGGCCGCTCGCCGCCCAGAACGGATTGCTCCCTCGATCGTTGCCGGCAACCCGGTTGCCGTCCAATCGCCTGCGAGGACCAAGTTGCGAAACTCGGTACTCGAAGGTGGCCGCTTCCGGTTCTGGTCCGGTGTTGCCGAAAACGTCGCTCGCTTCTCTCTTAACACGCGCCAGAGCGGGATCGGTTCAGGGAGTCGCAGGGCAGTGCGCACTTCTTGCCACACTTGTTGCGCTACGGCCACGGGCTCCATCGACGCATGGCGGTTGGCTGCCGAGATGGTAACGCTGACCACGCCCGGTTTGACGAACACCCATTCCGACAAGCTGCCAACCATACCCATGAAGCCAGCCCGCTCCGGAATCGCGTCTTCCGACACGTCCAGCTTGAAATGCACGTTCAGGATTGCCTCGAACGCATCGGGCCCCTGAACCGACGGTAGCAGGCTCGTCGCCACCGGCGCCGGCACCGCCAGCACGACCGCCTCGCCATCCGCCAGCGTCTCGGCGCCCAAGCCGGTCACCGCATCGCCCGAGGTGCGGATCGCCGCGACCCGGCTCGACAGCCGGACCGTCGTGCCCCGCGCCTCGAGCCAGGCGACGGCCGGGTCGATGAACGACTCCGAAAGGCCTTCGCGCGGGAATGCCGGGATACACGCGGCCCCGCCATCCCCCAGACTCTCGTTCACCACGGCGGACAGCAGCTGCGCACTGCCGGTCTCCGGCGGCGTGTTCAGCGCCGCCACTGCCAACGGTTCCAACAGCTTGCGGAACAGCGGCCCTTGTCGCAGCGCTTGCGACACCGTCGCTGCCGGCCTGGCCCGGCGCAACGCGATCAGCTGCAGGTATTCGCTCATCCGCGTTCCCGGCACCCGTCGCCGCTTGTCGAAGATCCAGAACGGTACCCGTCCGCGGTTGGGCCGCACCACCCAGCGCTCGCCGCTGGCCAGGTCGATGAACGGGAAGGCCGGGCTCGACGGCCCCACCAGCGTATCCCGCGCGCCGACCTGGTCTAGGAACGCGAACGCCGCCTTGTTGCCGGACAGCAGCAAGTGATTGCCGTTGTCGATCCGGCAGCCCAACTCGCGGTCGAAATACGAGCGGCACCGCCCGCCGGCCGCCGGCCCGGCCTCATGCAGCGTCACCCGCACCCCGCGCTCCACCAGCGTCAGCGCAGCCGCCAACCCGGCCAGCCCGGCCCCGACCACATGGACGTGCGACCAAGTCATACGGCGTATCGCAACGCGATCCGCAGTTTCTCGAACTTCGACAGGCTCACCCGCTCATCCAAATTTGACCATCCGCGCTGCTGCATCCGCTCCAGCAGCGCGGCATAGGTCGCGCCCATCAGCCGCGCCGGCTTCATCGCTTTCGGCACGCAGCGCGCCATCGCCGCCTCCGCCTGAGTAAAATGCCGGTGCGCCGTTGCCGCCATCCGGCCGCACAACGCCGGCAGCGCGGTATGGCCCAGCACGGCCTCCGGCTCCGGCGGCACTCCGGCCTCCTCGAGCCACTCCATCGGCAGATACAGCCGCCCCCGCTCGGCATCCTCGGCCACGTCGCGCAGGATGTTGGTATATTGCAGCGCCCGCCCGAGATGCCACGCCACCACGTCGGCATCGGCCGAGTCGTCGCCGAATGCCCGCACCGAGAGCCGCCCCACCGCGGCGGCAACCCGGTCGCAATACAGATCCAGCGTCGCCAGATCCGGCGCCACGATCGCCGTCTCGGTATCCATCGCCATGCCGTCGATCACGGCGATGAAGTCCTCCTGCCGCAACTTGTAGGCCGCGATCGCCGGCAACAGCACCCGCGTCACCGGGTCGCTCGCCCGTCCGGCATACAGCGTCTCAACCCGCTCGCGCCATTCCGCCAGCCCGGCCAGCTTCTCGGCCATCGGCGCCGGCTCGTCGGCCACGTCGTCCACCAGCCGGCAGAACGCGTATATCGCATACATCGCCGTCCGCCGATCCCGCGGCAGCATGCGCATCCCGCGATAGAACGACGTGCCGGCCCGCTTCACGATCGTCTCGACCTCGCGGATGTCGTCCCGGTCGGCACCCAATGGCGTCATGCCGCCCACCGCAGCGCGCCCATCAGCGACCCGGCGACGTCCGACTTCACCAATTTCACGCGCGTCGCGACCGGATCGCCCCGCCGTAGCCGCCGCGTCAGCCGGTGCGCCAGCCCGACGATCACGCCGACCTCCAACCGCAGCCGCCGGTCTCGAACCTGCCCCGGGAACCGCGCCGCCTCGGCGTTGAGCGCATCGACCCCATCCAGCATCTGCCCGAACACTTGCCGCAGCCCGGTCGTCTCCGCCGGCTTCGTCACATCGCTCACCGTCGCTCCCGCCGCCTTCAACATGTCCTGCGGTAGATAGGACCGATCCATCCCGATCAAATCCTTCTTGCAATCCTGCAGGTGGTTCAGCACCTGCAGCGACGCACACAGCGCATCGTTGGCCGGCCAGGTCGACTGGCTCTCGCCGTGCAGGTCCAGCACGTAACGCCCCACCGGCGCCGCCGAATACCGGCAGTAATCCAGCAGCTCGTCCCAACTCGCATAGCGGTTCTTGCGCGCGTCCCGCTGGAATGCCACCAGCAGCTCCTGCGCATGCACCGGCGACACCCCGGTCTCGGCCAGGCTCGTCCGCAACCGGGCCGCACTCGGCGAACCCTCGCTCGCCTGCCCGAGCAGCACCGCTTCCATCAGGTCAAGCCGCGCGACCTTGTCGTCGGCGCTGAGTTCCGCGCTGTCGGCGATGTCGTCGCCGTTGCGCGCATAGGTATAGAAGGCGTGGATGTGCGGCCGCAGCGCCTTGCGGATCAGCACGGAGCCGACCGGGAAGTTCTCGTCCCCGCGATCCTTGCCGGACCAGGTCTCCACTGAACTCACGTCTCGATCTCCTGGTAGAAGCGGCCTTTCCAGGCCACGCCCCGCCCACGATGGTAGTCGACCGCCGACCCGATCGTCGCCAGTAGGTAGAAGCTCGCGATGGCCGGCAGCGCGAGCGCCCACGCCGGCGACTGCCCGAACCTCCGCAGCGTCGGCACGAACGACAGGGCCGACCCGGCCCACGCCACCGCGCCCATCCACCGCGGCGCGCCATGCCCGAACAGCGTCAGCAGCGGCGGCATGAGCCAGATCAGCACCAGCCCCAAAACCGTTCCCAGCAGCCACACCGGCGACAAGCGTAACTGCACATAGGCCGTGCGCGCCACCATCCGCCAGATGTCCGCCGCCCCCGGATACGGCCGCAGGCTCCGCGCCAGCCCGCTATGGCCCAGATAGATCGGCCCGCCACGTTTAACTCGCGCCGCCAGCGTCACGTCGTCGATCAGCGCACCGCGCAGGCTGGCGATGCCGCCGATGCGCTCCAGGGCCGTCCGCCGCACCAGCATCGTTCCACCCGCCGCGGCGGCAACCCGCGTGCTGGGATCGTTCACCAGGTTGAACGGGTAGAGCATCTGGAAGAAGTAGACGAAGGCCGGCACCAGTGCCCGTTCCGCCGCGCTCACCGCCCGCAGTGCCACCATCTCGGACACCAGGTCGAGCCCGTCCCGCTCCGCCTCGGCGACCAGCGTCGAGAGATGCGCCGGGTCGTGTACGATGTCGGCATCGGTCAGCAGCACCAGCCCGGCCGTGCTCGCCGCGACGCCCTGCTCCACTGCCCACATCTTCCCGCTCCAGCCCGGCGGCCGCTCGGCCCCGGCGATCACGCTCAGCCGCGGATCGTCCAGCGCCCGCGCCAGGTCGCCGGTGCCGTCGGTGCTGCGGTCGTCTACCAGGATGATCCGCAGCGGGCCGGCATAGTCCTGCGCCAGCAGCGACCGCAACATCGCCTCGATGCTCTCCGCCTCGTCACGCGCCGGAATGACGATGTCGACCGGCGGGGCCAGGGCGGGCCAGGCCGCCGGCAGCATCGGCCCGGCTTGCCAGAAACGTCCATGCAGCAGCAGCAGGTAGGCCCACGTCAGCAGCGCCACCGCCCCGACGACGATCATCTCTGAACGATCATTTTTTTAGGCGCCCCTCCGCTCTGAACCACGCGATGGCGTCCGCCAGCGCCTGCCGCGGCGGCCGTGGCGCGTAGCCCAACTCGTTTTCCGCCTTGGCGGAGCTGAAGAACATCTGCTTCTTCGCCATAGCCAACATCTCGCGCGTCACCATCGGCTCGATCCCGAACACCCGCGCCGCGCCCTCCATCCCGAGCGCCAGCGGGACCAATGCCTTGTGCGGCAGCCGCACCCGCTTCTGCGGCTTACGCTCCATGACGTCGTCGATCACCGCCAGGATTTGCTCCAGCCGCATGTCGGTCCCGCCCAGGATGTAAGCCTCCCCGATCCGCCCCCGCTCGAGCGCCAGCGCATGCCCCTCGGCCACGTCGTCCACATGCACCACGTTCAGCCCGGTATCGACGAAGGCCGGCATCCGCCCGGCCGCGCCGTCCAGCACCATGCGCCCGGTTGGCGTCGGCTTGATGTCGCGCGGCCCGATCGGGGTCGACGGGTTGACGATCACCGCCGGCACGCCCTCTTCGCGCACCAGCCGCCGCACTTCCTGCTCGGCCAGGTATTTGGACTGCTTATAGACGCCGATCACTTTGGCCGGGTCGACCACGGTGTCCTCCGTCCCCGGCGTGCCATCGCCGATTAGCCCTAGCGCGGCGACGCTGCTGCAGTAGACGATCCGCTCGACGCCCGCATCCCGCGCCGCCAGCAGCAGCGCCCGTGTCCCGTCGATGTTGGCCTGCATCATCGGGCCGGGATCGGGCACCCAAAGCCGGTAGTCGGCCGCCACATGCATGACATAACGGCAGCCCGCGACGGCTGACGCGAAGCTCGACGGATCCCGCAAGTCGCCCTCAACCAGCTCGGCCGCGAGACCCTCGACATTGCGCCGGTCGCTGCCGCGCCGGACCAGCAGCTTCAGCCGATGCCCGCGCGCCAGCAACGTCCGCGCCACCGCCGAGCCGACGAAGCCGGTCGCTCCCGTGACGAGCGTGTGAGGGGAGGGAGGCGTCTGATCGTGCTGCACCTGCGCCCTATATCCCAAGCCGACCCAATCGGTGTAGTGCCGGGCGTGATGCGCCGTCTCTCGGTCCTGTTGGCCCTCCTCGGCGTCGCGGCCGCCGCCGCCCTGGTCCTGCGCTTCGACGCCGGCGACATCCTGCGCGCGATGCTGTCGATCGGCTGGTCCGGTGCGGCGCTGCTCCTCGCCCTCCAAGGCATCCTGTTCTGCGTGCTCGGCGCGGCCTGGGCGACGGTCCAGCCGGACATCCACCCTGCGCGACTCGTCTGGGGCCGCATGGTCCGTGACGCCGCCACCACCTGCCTGCCGTTCTCTCCCGTCGGCGGCTACGTCCTCGGCATCCGCGCCGTCGCCTTGGGCGGACCGGCCTGGCCCATCGCGGCAGCCGGCACCATCGTCGACGTGACGGCCGAGATCGTCGCGCAGCTCCTGTTCGCCCTGCTCGGCATCGCGACGCTTCTCGTCGTCCGGCCCGGTAACGACCTCGTGCTGCCCGTCGGCTTCGGCCTCGCCGCTACCTTGGCGCTGCTCGGCGCCGGCCTGTCGCAACGCGGCCGCATTGGCGCCCGTCTCGGCACGGTCGCGCATCACCTCCTCGGCGACCGCGCCAAGCAGGCCCCGCTGCTCGGGCAAGAGGCCCAGCGTCTCTATGCCGATCGCCGCCGGATCGTCGCCGGCATCGCCATCCACCTCTGCGGCTGGCTCGCCACCGGCGGCGCGACCTGGCTCGGCCTGCACCTGCTCGGGCTCGACCTCGCCGTCGTGCCGATCCTGGCGCTCGAGGCCGTGGTCGACGCGGTGGTCGCGGTCGCCTTCCTCGTCCCGGGCGCGATCGGCGTGCAGGAGGCCGGCTATGTCGGCCTCGGTACCATGTTCGGCATCCCGCCCGACCTCGCGCTCGGCGTCTCCCTGCTCCGCCGCGCGCGCGAGGCGAGCTGGGGCCTGCCGATCCTCGCGCTGTGGCAATGGCAGGAGGTCCGCCGCCTGTGATCGACCTCTCCGACGGCGTCGTCGTTATCGGCGCCGGTGTCGCCGGCCTTGCCGCCGCCCGTCATCTCCGCCAGTCCGGCATCCGCGTCACCCTCGTCGAGGCCGCGGCCCACATCGGGGGCCGCGCCCGCACCGTGCGCTTCAACGGCGCTCCGTTCGATCTCGGCGCCGGCTGGCTGCATGCCGCGCAGCGTAACCCGCTCGTCGCTCTCGCCGACCCCGGCGACGCGCTTCGCAACTCCGACACTCCGCGCACCGAACGCCTGTTCATCGACGGCCGTCCTGCCACCAATGCCGAACACGCTGCCTACACCGCCGCCTGGGATCGCCTCGACGAGGTCGTCGCCCCCGCGCTAGCCGGCCCCGACACGTCCCTGGCCGAGGCCATGCACCCCATGGCCGCCGACCCCTGGGCCGCCACCATCGCGCAATGGGAAGGCGCCATCATCGCCGCGGCCGATGCCGACGAGCTCAGCCTGCGCGACTGGCACCGCAACGCCCTCGACGGCCCCAACCTGCAGCCCGGCGGCGGCATCGGCGCCTTCGTCACCCGCCGTCTCGAAACCCCGGTCACCCTCGAGACGGCCGTCACCGCCATCGATTGGTCCGGCCCCGGCCTCCGCGTCGAGACCTCGCGCGGAACCATCCGCGCCGCCGCCGCCATCGTCACCGTCTCCACCGGCGTCCTCGCCGCTGGCGCGATCCGCTTCACCCCCGCGCTGCCCCACGCCGTCCAGGCTGCCATCGACGGCCTGCCCATGGGCCTCCTCAGCAAGATCGCGCTCCCGATCGCCGCTCCGCCGCCGGGCTTCGTCGCGGACTCGCTGCTGCTCGACCGCGCCTACCCGATCACCTTCGACGCCTGGCCCGATGCCCATCCGTTCGTGACCGGCTTCATCGGTGGACGCCTGGCCTGGTCGCTGGCCACCGATCCCGCTGCCGCGACGTCGCTCGCCCGCGACGCTTTTCGCGCCATGACCGGCATCGCCGATGACGCGCCGGCGCTTCTGACCGACTGGGGCACCCACCCGCTGTTCCGCGGTGCCTACGCTTACGCTCCGCCGGGTCAATCCCACCAGCGCGACGTCCTCGCCAACGCGTTCCCGGCCGAGCGGCTGCTCTTCGCAGGCGAAGCCGTCGTCACCGATGGCCTCGCCGGCACCGTCGGCGGCGCCTACCTCACCGGCATCGCCGCCGCGTCCCGCCTGTTGGCTTAGGCCGGCTCGAAGTCGAAGGCGCCGTCGGTCGACTGCCAGGTCTGCACCGTCAGCACCTTGGCCCCGCCCTTGCTCTCGTGCGGACCATGCACCGTCCCGGCTGCATGCGTCAGGAACGCGCCCGCGCCCAGGGTCTTGCCGCCGTCGATCAGGTCGCCCTCGAGCACGTAGTGCATCTCCGCCCCTTTCTGGTGCCGATGCGCCGGGATCTTCCCGCCCGCCGGCAGGTGGACGATCGTCGTCACAACACCCTTCGCCTGGTCCTCGTTCAGGATCTGGATCCTGAACTCACCCTCGGCGCCGGGAATCTCGAACACCGTCGGTTCCGCGGAGATCGCCGGCACTGCAACGCGGTTCTGGTCGCTCATCGTCTGATCCCATCCATGTCGGGTCGCCAACGTCGGCTTGGCGCTATGGTTGTGCCCGCCGGGTCGCGAAGATGGAAACTTGTCAGCCTCCGCCGGCAGCGCGAGCATCGCGGCCAAACAGCGAGGAAACCTCATGCCGCCAGTCGTCGACCGCCGCACCGTGCTGGCCGCTGCCGCGGCCCTGTCCGTCGCCGAACTATCCGTCGCCGAACTGTCCGTCGCCGGACCCGCGCGGGCGCAGGCGGCCAAGCCCAACATCGTCTTCATCATGGCCGACGACCTCGGCTACGCGGATGTCGGCTGCTATGGCCGGCCCGACATCAGGACGCCGCATATCGACGGGATCGCGGCGCGCGGCGTGCGCTTCCTGCAGGCATACGCCAACTCGGCCGTCTGTTCGGCGACCCGCACGGCGCTGATCACCGGGCGCTATCAATATCGCCTGCCGGTCGGGCTCGAGGAGCCGATCTCGCTCGGCCGCGACGTCGGCCTGCCGCCCGAACACCCCACGCTGCCGTCGCTGCTGAAAAAGATCGGCTACGAGACGGCGCTGCTCGGCAAATGGCACCTCGGCAAGCTGCCGCATTACGGGCCGTTGCTCAGCGGCTACGACCATTTCTGGGGCTATCGCGGCGGCGCCGTCGACTACTACCGGCACTTCGGCACCGACGGGAAGGAGGACCTCTGGGATGGTGACACGCCCGTCCAGCAAGCGGGCTACATGACCGAACTACTCGGCGACCGCGCCGTGGCGCAGGTCGACGCGTTTGCCGACGCCGGCACGCCGTTTCTGCTCAGCCTACATTTCTCCGCTCCGCACTGGCCCTGGGAGGCGCCGGGCGACATCGCCGAGTCGGACCGCATGACCGGCCCGACCCTGCGTGATTTCGATGGCGGCACCCAGGCGACCTACCGGCGCATGGTGGAGACGATGGACGCGCAGATCGGCCGCGTGCTGGGCGCGCTTGAGGCCCGGGGCCTCACCCGCGACACGATCGTCGTCTTCACCAGCGACAATGGCGGCGAGCGATTCGCCGATACCTGGCCGTTCACCGGCAAGAAGACCGAGCTGCTCGAGGGTGGGCTGCGCATCCCCGCCATCGTCGCTTGGCCCGCGCGGCTGCCGCAAGGCGTGACCACGGAGCAGGTCGGCATCAGCATGGACTGGCTGCCCACCATGCTGGCCGCCGCCGGCACCGCGCCCGACCCGGCCTACCCCTCCGATGGCATCGATCTGCTGCCCATCCTCACCGGGTCGGCCCCGATGCAGGAACGCGCGCTGTTCTGGCGCTACAAGGCCAACGCACAGCGGGCGGCCCGGCTCGGCAACCTGAAATACCTCAAGATCCGGCAGAACAGCTTCCTGTTCGACGTCGTGGTGGACCCGTTGGAGCGCGCCAACCTCAAGGCGCGGCGCAAGCAGGACTTCGACCGGATCGAGGCCGATTGGCTGCGCTGGAATGCCGGCATGCTGCCCGAGATCGATGCGAGTTTCACCGAGGGCTACACCGGGGCGCAGCTCGCCGACCATTTCGGCGTCGACGCGGTGCCGACCAAGGCCGACAACCCATAGCGCTTGGCATGATTGCCACACCCGCGATGCTTATGAGATGATGTGGAGGTGCGGGTGTAGCTCAGTTGGTAGAGCTTCAGATTTCCAATCTGAATGTCGCGAGTTCGAGTCTCGTCGCCCGCTCCACCATCCCCGCTACTTCTGGACCAGGAAATACTGGATCGGGATCGGGAAGGTGATCCGATCCTCGCGCATCTCGTTGGTGAACGGCGGCAGCTTCGCATTCCGCCAGGTCGCCAGCGCCGCCATGTCGAGCCATTGCGATCCCGACCGCGACAGCACCTCGACGTTCTCGACCCGGCCGGACCGGTTGACCGTCAGCTGGATCGTCACCGACCCTTGCTCACCGTTCATCGCGGCCTGCTCCGGATAATAGCGATGCTGCAGCCAGTAGGACAGCAGCCCACGGTTCCAATCTGCCGAGGCGTTCGCCGCACGGATCTGCGCATACGGGTCGGACCGCGTAGGTCCGGTCTGCTCCCGGGCGGGCGACAAATCCAGCGAGCGTGACGCGACGGACCCGCGGGCCGCCGGACGCGGCGGTGCCGGACCGAGGCTGAGATCCATCGGGTTGGACAGCGTCCCGAACGCCGACCGCGGCGCCACCCTGGCCGACGGGCGCACCGGCCGCGGCTCCGGCTTGGTATCGACCGGCGGCAGCGGCGGCGGCACCTGCGGCATGATCGCCTGCGGCGTGGCCGGCGCGGCCTCGGATGGCGGCAACTCGAGTCGCACCGCCGGCGGTTGCACCGTGGGCGGCATTTCGAGCGGCGTCGGCAACGGAATGCTCGCTTCGTCCGGCGGCGCCATCGCAACGGCGGGCGGGGCAGCGGCGGCCGTCGCCGGTGAGGCCGGAGCTTGGGTCGGCGCCAGTTGCGGCACGGGTTGCGGAGCCGGCGGTGGCGCGGCGTCTTCGGCCGGCGGCGGGCTCGTCGTCGAATTGGGGTCCGGCGTGGTCGCGGGCGTCGGTGCCGGCGGACCGCTGATCGCGTCCGGCGGCGGCGGAACGTCTGCGGGCTGCATCGGCGGCAGCGTCGGCGTCGGTGGCGCGTCGCTCGGCGGTGCGCTACCGCTCGGTCCTTGGAACACCAGCTGGTAGGAAGGCGCCGGGCTGCCATCCTTCGGCAGATGCTGCAGCGCCAGGCTTAACACGGCCAGCAGCACCAGCCCATGCACCGCCACGGACGCGGCGAGCCCCCACCGGGGCCCGTCGCCCTGTTCGGGCAAGACCGGCACCAGCGGCGTCGGCTTCATCGGAAGGAATTCATCGCGTGATGCATATATGACCAGCGTGGTGGTGACGGAAGCGTTGCCCTGGATACGGCGCCCGGCGGTCCTGCCCACTTGACACGAACCGCCTCTCGCCGTTTCTACCCGCCTTGCGCCGAACGCTGCCCCAAGCCGCGGGCGGCACTGCAGGGGCGTAGCTCAATTGGCTAGAGCGCCGGTCTCCAAAACCGGAGGTTGAGAGTTCGAGACCCTCCGCCCCTGCCACTCTTCTCGGTACAGTTCTTTTGCTCAGGTTAGGTGTTTAAGTGGCGGTCAATCCGGCGAAATTCCTTCGCGACGTGCGGCTCGAAGTCGGCAAGATCACCTGGCCCTCCCGCAAGGAGACCATGGTGACCACCGGGCTCGTGTTCGCCCTCTCCGGTATCGCCGCCCTGCTGCTCTTCGCCGCCGACCAACTCATCGGCATCGGGGTGCGCGCCTTGTTCGGGGTGGGGTCGTAGGAAAAGATTATGGCCAAGCGTTGGTATGTCGTTCACGTTTACTCCGGCTTCGAGAAGAAGATCGCCCAGCAGGTCAAGGAGCAGGCCGCCCAAAAGGGTCTGGCCGACTTGGTCGACGAGGTACTGGTTCCGGCCGAAGAGGTCGTCGAGGTCCGCCGCGGTCAGAAGATCAACACCGAGCGCAAGTTCTTCCCCGGCTACGTGCTGGTGAAGATGGAACTCACCGACGACACTTGGCACTTGATCAAGGACACGCCGAAGGTCACCGGCTTTCTCGGCACCAAGACCCGGCCGTCGCCGATTCCCGAAGCCGAAGCCGAGCGCATGCTCAAGCAGTCCGCCGAAGGTGTCGAGCGGACACGCCCCGCCGTGTTGTTCGAGATCGGCGAGCAGATCCGCGTGGCCGACGGTCCGTTCACCAGCTTCAACGGCGTCGTCGAGGAAATCGACGAGGAAAAGGGCCGCGTGAAGGTCAGCGTCTCCATCTTTGGCCGCTCGACCCCGGTCGAGCTCGAATACGCTCAGGTCGAAAAGGTCTAACTCTTTCCGCCGGTGAAGCAGCCGGCGGTCTACGTAATCGCAAGCAATCGGAATGGGACACTCTACGTGGGTGTCACGTCCGATCTCGTGGCGCGGGCCGCACAGCATCGTGCCGGATCAATACCAGGCTTCACATCCCGATACGGCTGCAAGTTGTTGGTCTACTTCGAGCAGTATGAGGACATGCCAACGGCAATCCTTCGCGAGAAGCAAATCAAAGCCGGTTCTCGCGCGAAGAAGCTCGCCTTGATCGAAGGCAGCAATCCCACCTGGCGCGATCTCTTCAACGACATCCTCTAACCGTCACTGCGAGGAGCGTAGCGACGCGGCAGTCCAGAGTCGTAAGAGCGTTCGATGCCGCCCTGGATCGCCACGCCGCAAGAAGCGGCTCGCGATGACGGTATTGCCTTTACAGGAACGACACCGGGTCGACGTCCACGTCGATCCGTGCCGTCCCTGTTGCCCGCACGTGGGTCAGCCATTCCCGTAGGATCGGCTGCACTGCCACGTCCCGCCGGGTCTTGAGCAGCAATCGCCGCCGATGCCGCCCGCGCAGGATTGCGAACGGTGCCGGGGCCGGCCCCAACACCGTCACTCCATCGCCGCGCGGTGCCGTCCGCCCCACGTCGCGCGCCAGCTCGTCGGCGGCTACGGCGGTATCGGCGCTGATGATCAGCGCCGCCAGCCGCCCATAGGGTGGCCACCCGCCGGGCCGACGAATCTCCGCCTCCGTGGCCATGAACCCGGCCAGGTCGCCCTCGATCAGCGCCTGCATCACCGGATGCTCCGGGCTGAATGTCTGAAGCAGCACCCGACCCGGCGCCTCCGCCCGCCCGGCACGTCCCGCCACCTGGTGCAGCAACTGCACCGTCCGCTCCGCCGCCCGCAGATCGCCGCCCGCCAGTCCGAGATCGGCATCCACCACCCCCACCAGCGTCAGATGCGGGAAATGCCACCCCTTGGCGACGATTTGCGTCCCGATGATCAGGTCCACCTCGCGCTGTTCGATTCGGTGCGCCGCTTCCGCTGCCGCGTTCGGCCCCGTCAGCGTGTCGCTCGCCATCACCAGCCGCCGCGCGTCCGGAAACACCGCCTCCGCCTCCTCGGTGATCCGCTCCACACCGGGCCCGATCGGCACCAGGCTGTGCTCCGCCGCGCAACTCGGGCAGGTCGGCGGGATTGGCTCGGTATGCCCGCAATGGTGACACGTCAGCGCCCGCCGCGCCCGATGCTCGACCAACCACGCCGTGCAGTTCGGGCATTGCATCCGATGCCCGCAGGTCCGGCACAGCGTCAGCGGCGCATAGCCCCGCCGGTTCAGGAACAGCATCGCCTGCTCCCCACGCGCGAACGTCTCCTCGACCGCCGCGATCAGCCGCGGCGACAGGAACCGTCCTCGCTCCGGCGGAAACTCCCGCAGGTCGATCGCCTCCACCGCCGGCAGGCTCGCCCCACCATGTCGCGCCGCGAGCGTCACCTGCCGATATCGCCCGGCCTCGACGTTCGCCAGCGTCTCGAGGCTCGGCGTCGCCGACACCAGCACCGCCGGCGCGTCGCTCAGCCGCGCCCGCACCACCGCCATGTCGCGGGCGTGATACACCACGCCGTCTTCCTGCTTGAACGCCGTCTCGTGCTCCTCGTCGACCACGATCAGCCCGAGATCCGGGAACGGCAGGAACAGCGCCGACCGCGCCCCCACCACCACCGGCGCCAGCCCCTCCGCCACCGCCCGCCACGTCACCCGCCGCGTCCGCGATCCCAGATCCGAGTGCCACACGGCCGGCGCCACCCCGAACCGCCGCTCGAACCGCTCGAGCCACTGTGACGACAGCGCGATCTCCGGCAGCAGCACCAGCGCCTGCCGCCCCGCCTCGAGACACGCCGCCACCCCTTCGAAATAGACCTCCGTCTTGCCGGACCCGGTTACCCCGTCCAGCAGCGTCACCCCGAACGTCCGCGCCGTTACCGCCTCCCGCAGTGAGAGCCCGGCCGCAGCCTGATCCTCGGACAGCACCGGCCCCACCCGCGCCGTGTCCGGCCGTTCGAACGGCGCCCGCGACAGCAGCAGCGCCGGCTCCAGCAGCCCGGCTTGCCCCATCCCGCGTACCACCCCGGCGCTCACCCCGGCCGCCCGCGCCAGATCGCTCGTCGTCCGCGCCACCCCGTCCGCCAACGCCGCCGCTACCTTCGCCCGCGCCACTGTCGCGCCTTTGGCGCGCCCTGTTAACGCGGTGGCGCCGGGCTTTAACCGCCACCCGACCGGTGGCGTCTCCGGCAGCATCGCCGGGATCCGCAGCGCCATCGCCAGCACCTCGCCCGGCATCGCCAACGTGTAGGCCGCGACCCAGTCGACGAATTTCCGCAACGCCGCCGGCATCGGCAGCACGTCCAGCACCGCCGTGATCGGCCTCAGCTTGTTGTCGCCCACCCCGTTATCGGCCTCACCGTCCCACACGATGCCGACCTCCTCGCGCCGGTTGAGCGGCACCATGACCACGTCCCCCGGCGCCGGCTCCTGCCCGGGCGCCACGGCATAGTCGAACGGCCCGCGGAACGGCCGCGGGAGCAGAACGGGAACACGCTTTCGGGTCGGCGCCTCGAAGAGTAGGCTCGGTTCATCCGAGCGGAGAGAAACCATAATCCTGGATGACGCAGCGCAGGCACGATTGCAACGGGAGGCGCAAGCCGCCACCGATGATGGCCGCTCGATCGCTGCGTTCCTCCGCTCCAATCCTGGCTGGCTCGCCGCGCATCCCGAGCTCTATGCCGTGCTCGACCCGCCCCGCCGGCTGCACGGCGAAGCCATGGCTGACCACATGGCCGCCATGCTCGACCAGGCCCGCCGCCACGGGACCGACGCCGCCGCCGGCCGCCGCGCGGTGGAAAACTTCACCGCCCTGGTGCAAGACGCTGTGCTCGCCCTTATGCGCGCGCCCGACCCGGTCTGGTGCCTCCACAACGACCTGCCGCTGCTGCTCCGCGTCGAAAGCGTCCGCCTCTCCGCCGAGTCCGACCTCGCCGGCGCCGCCCCGATCCCGCGCGGCAGCGTCGACGCCGTGCTCGGCCAGCGCGACGCCGTCGTGCGCGATGCCGGTCCCGACCGCACGCTGCACGGCGAGGCCGGGCCGCTCACCATGCGCGAGGCCCTCGTCCGCGTCCCGCTCGCCGCTGCCCCGGCGCTGCTCGCCATCGCCGTCCGCACTCACGCCGGCCTCGACGGCGCCGCCACGCCCGCACTTACCTTTCTCGGCCGCGCCGCCGCCGCCGCGCTGGACCGTCAGTGAACCCGTCATGACCGGCCTCGACGCCGTCCGCGCCTACCTCGACTGGCTGCTGCGCGAGCGCCGTTCCGCGCCGCTGACCGTCGCCGCCTATCAGACCGACCTCGCCGGCTTCCTCGGTTTCCTCACCAACCATCTCGGCCACGAGCCGACTGTGGCGGATCTCGCGACCCTCGGTCAGCCCGACCTTCGCGCCTGGCTCGCCGCCCAAGCCGGCACTGGCACCACCAACGCCACTCGTGCCCGCCATCTCTCCGCGGTCCGCAGCCTGTTCGACTACCTCGCCCGCCATCACGGCATCACCAACCCGGCGCCCTCATTGCTGGGTCGCCCACGCATTCGCCCGCCAGTCCCGCGCGCGCTGACTCCGGCGCAGGCCACCACGCTGGTGGAGGGCATCGGCGCCGAACACGCCGACCCGCGCTGGCAAGCCCGCGACACCGCCCTGTTCACCTTGCTGTATGGCGCCGGCTTGCGCATCGCTGAAGCGCTCGCCTTGAACGTCGGCGCCGTCGGCACGGCCTCTCCCAGCCTCCGCGTGTTGGGAAAGGGCAGCAAGGAACGCATCGTCCCCCTCTTGCCCGTCATCTGCGAAGCGTTGACCGTTTGGCGCGCCCTGCATCCATTGAACGATAACGAAGCGCCGCTCTTCATTGGCGCCCGCGGCGCCCGCCTCGACCCGGCCGTGGCCCGCAAAACGATGCGCGACTACCGTCGGGGCGCCGGGCTGCCAGAGCACGCCTCACCGCATGCCCTACGGCATAGTTTCGCAACGCATCTTTTAGGGGCGGGCGCCGATCTGCGGTCAATTCAAGAATTGCTGGGTCACGCGAGCCTGTCGACGACCCAGCGATATACCTCGGTCGACGCCGCCGGGCTCCGCGATGTTTGGTCGCGCACCCATCCGCTGGCGAACGGGTAGCGCGGCCTCCAGCCCGGGTTACTTGTCTCCGGCGGGCTCGACGCTGGTGTTCTCGGCTTCTTCCAGATCCTGCACGACCTCGTCGATCGCTGAGGGATCGAGCTTCTTGGCCTCTGCGATCAGCTTCTCCGCCTCCTTGCGGTCGCCTTCCTCCATCGCGTCGAGCGCCTGCTCCGTCAAATCCACTGCCTTATCGTGCTTGTCTTCCGACATCGCGCTCTCCTCGCTATGGGACTACAGCGCTCGGGGCTCGGCCGAGTTCAGTCCCGCGCTGCCTTGATCAACGCACGCATTCGTTTGACCACGCCGGGTAGCCCGTCCATCAGCGCCTGACCCATCAGAAAATGCCCGATGTTCAGCTCCTCGACCTCGGGCATGGCGGCGATCGGCAGCACGTTCGCGTAGGTCAGCCCATGTCCGGCATGGCATTCGAGTCCGAGCCGCACGAGCTGCGCCGCCCCGGCCCGCAGCCGCTCCAACTCACCGTCGTGTCCTTCGGCATAGCCGCCCGTATGCAGCTCGACCACCTCGGCGCCCAACCGCGCGGCCGCATCGAGCTGCGCGGGATCGGGCGCCAGGAACAGCGAGACGCGGATGCCGGCCTCTTTCAGCGCCGCGATCTTCGGCCCGAGCGAAGCCGCCTGGCCCAGCGCATCCAGCCCGCCCTCGGTCGTCACTTCCTCGCGCCGCTCCGGCACGATGCAACATGCGGCCGGGCGCAGCCGCAGCGCGATGGCGATCATCTCGTCGGTGGCCGCCATCTCGAAATTCAGCCGGATCACCGGCGACGACGCCAGCCGTTCGAGGTCCCCGTCCCGCACGTGCCGCCGGTCCTCGCGCAGATGCGCCGTAATGCCATCCGCCCCGGCCCCGACCGCCACCAACGCCGCCGCGAACGGATCCGGATGCGCGCCACCACGCGCATTCCGCACCGTGGCGACATGATCGATGTTCACACCCAAACGCGCCGTCATGAGATCGCTCCGATAATCCGCGTCAGACGCCTAGGAAGACGGGCTCGTGCCGGATCGGGAAATTGACCGAGTTGGCGATGAAGCACTTCGCCTGCGCCTCGCCGTGCAGCGCCCGTGCCCGCCCCAGATCCGACCCGGCCTGCAACGTGATCTCCGGTTGCAGGATCACCTGGCTGAACCGGCCCCCGCCATCGCCGTCCTCGATCATCACCCCCTCGGCAATGTCGTGATACGTCTCGACCACGATCCCCGCCACGCAGCATAGGTGCAGGTACCACAGCATATGGCACGAGGAGAGCGAGGCGACGAGCATCTCCTCGGGATTGTAGCGCGCGGGGTCGCCGAGGAACTCGGGATCCGACGACCCTGGGATCACCGGTTTGCCGCGCACCGCGATGTCGTGCGCCCGCGTGTAGGCACGGTAGCTACTGGTGCCCGAACCGGAATTTCCGGTCCAGGTCACGCTGACGGCGTAGCTATGTTCCTTGGCCGCTTTGAACGCCATGAACCCGCCTTTAGATGTGAATGGCGCGTCCTTCGACCGCCATCGCTGCTTCCTTGACGGCTTCACTCAAGCTCGGATGCGCGTGGCAGGTGCGAGCAATGTCTTCGCTGCTTGCGCCGAACTCCATCGCCGTCGCGATCTCGGCGATCAACGTGCCGGCATCGGGACCAATGATGTGCGCGCCCAACACCTTGTCGCTCGCCTTGTCCGCTAGGATCTTCACGAATCCGTCCGTACTGCCCATCGCCCGCGCGCGGCCGTTCGCGGTGAACGGGAACTTGCCCACCGCGTACGCTACGCCCTGCTGCTTCAGCTGCTCCTCGGTGGAGCCGATGCTCGCTACCTCCGGCCAGGTATAAACCACCCCGGGAATCACGCCGTAATTGACGTGCCCGGCCTGCCCGGCAATCTGCTCAGCCAGAGCCACACCTTCCTCCTCGGCCTTGTGCGCCAGCATCGGCCCGGCAATCACGTCTCCGATCGCATAAATCCCGGCAACGTTGCTCGCGTAATGAGCATCCACTTCGACCCGGCCGCGATCGTCCCGCTTGACGCCGAGTGCATCGAGCCCAAGCCCGTCCGTGAACGCTCGCCGCCCGATCGCCACCAGCACCACGTCGGTCTCGATCGTCTCCGCCTCGCCACCCTTGGCCGGCTCGACCGTCAGTTTGATCGGGTTGCCCGACGTATCCGCCGCGGTCACCTTGGTGCCCAGCCGGAACTTGATGCCCTGCTTGCCCAGCACGCGCTCAAACGTTTTGGCGATCTCCGCATCCATGCCCGGCACCAACCGGTCCAGATACTCGACCACGGTCACATCCGCGCCGAGCCGCTTCCACACGCTGCCCAGCTCGAGCCCGATATAGCCGCCGCCGATGACCACCATCTTGCCTGGAACCTGGTCCAGCTCGAGCGCCCCGGTGCTGCTGACCACGCGCTTCTCGTCGACGTCGACGCCCGGCAGCGGGATGCTCTCGCTCCCCGTCGCCAACACAATGTGCTTGGCCGCATAGTCCTTGCCATCGACCGAAACCGTGCCCGGCGCCGAGATCGTCCCGGTGCCCTTGAGCCAGTCGACCTTGTTCTTCTTGAACAGGAATTCTACGCCTTTCACGTTGGCGCCGACGACCTCGCCCTTGCGCGCCTGCATGCGCCCGAGATCCAGTTTCACGCTCTCCACCATCACGCCGTGCTCGGCAAAATGATCCCGCGCCTCGGTGAAGTTCTCCGACGATTGCAGCAACGCTTTGCTCGGAATGCAGCCGATATTGAGGCACGTCCCACCCAACGTTGCCCGCTTCTCGACGCAGGCCGTCTTCAGCCCGAGTTGCGCCGCGCGGATCGCGCAGACGTAGCCGCCCGGTCCACCACCGATGACGATGACGTCGTATTGTTCAGCCATGGCTCAGAGTCCCAGCAACAGGCGCCGCGGATCCTCGACACCTTCTTTCACGCGCACCAGGAACGACACGGCCTCCTTCCCATCGACGATGCGATGGTCGTAGGACAGAGCCAAGTACATCATCGGCCGGATCTCGACCTTGCCGCCGATCGCCATCGGCCGGTCCTGGATCTTGTGCATGCCCAGGATGCCGGATTGCGGCGCGTTCAGGATCGGCGTGCTCATCAAGCTGCCGTACACGCCGCCATTGCTGATGGTGAACGTGCCGCCCGAAAGCTCGTCGAGCTTGAGTTGGCCATCGCGCGCCCGCTTGCCGAAATCGTTGATCGACTTCTCGATCTGCACGAAGCTCATCTCGTCCGCATGGCGCACCACCGGCACGACCAGCCCGTTAGCGCCGCCGACCGCGACACCCATGTGGACGAAGTTCTTGTAGACGATGTCATCGCCGTCGATCTCGGCGTTGACCGCCGGATACTCCTTCAGCGCGGCGACGCAGGCCCGCACGAAGATCGACATGAAGCCCAGCCGGACCCCGCCATTCTTCTTCTCGAATGCATCCTTGTATTCGGACCGCAACGCCATCGCCGCCGTCATGTCGACCTCGTTGAACGTGGTCAGCATCGCCGCCGCGTTCTGGGCCTCCTTCAACCGCTGCGCGATCGTGCGCCGCAGCCGGGTCATCTTGACCCGCTCCTCTCCCTCGATCAGCGCGCGTGGCGCCCGCGCGGCCGGCGTGCTGGCAACCGCGGCAGCGGGACGCGACAGGAAGTCGAGCACGTCACCCTTGGTGATGCGGCCGTCCTTGCCGGTGCCGTCGAGCTGCGTCTGCTGGACGCCACGCTCCTGCATCATCTTGGCAGCCGAGGGCATCGGCTCATGCGAGCCAGCCGAGGCCGGCGCAGCCACGGCCGGAGCAGCGGCCGGCTTCGGTGCCTCGACCGTCGCAGGGCGCGACACCGGGCCACGCGGCGCCGGCGGCGCATTGACGCCGGACGCTGGATTGGCGGCCGGTGCGGGCTCCTTCGTCTTGCCCGCGCCCTCCTCGACGGTCCCGAGCACCGCACCGACTTCGACCTCGGCGCCTTCCTCGGCCTGGATCGCACCGAGCACACCGGCTTGCGGCGCTGGAACCTCGACGGTCACCTTGTCGGTTTCCAGCTCCACCAGCGGCTCGTCCGCCGTGACGGTCTCGCCAGCCTTCTTCAGCCAACGCGCCACCGTCGCCGTGCTGACGCTCTCGCCTAGCGTCGGGACCTTGATATCGATGCCCATATTCGGTTCCGTACTCTTAGAGCGACTTACAGAGTTGCTCGTTGAAACAAATTCGAGCGTCGTGAACGACGCTCGAATTAGGAAGTGAGGCCCAGCGCATCCCGCACGAGGGCGGCTTGCTGCTGCGCATGAACTTTCGCCAAGCCTGTCGCCGGGCTGGCCGCATCGTCGCGGCCAACATAGATCGGCCGGGTTGCCTTGCCGCCCAGCGCCTTCAGCACCTTCTCGATCCGCCGGTCCACGAAGGTCCACGACCCCATGTTCGCCGGCTCTTCCTGGCACCAGATCACGTCGGCGTTCTTGTAAGGCGCCAGCACGTTCGGCAGCGTGATCTCCGGGAACGGATAGACCTGCTCGAGCCGCACAATCGCCACGTCGTCCAGCTTCGCCTCACGGCGCGCTTGCAGCAGATCGTAATACACCTTGCCCGAGCACATCACGACCCGGCGCACCTTGTCCGCCGGCCCGATCGAGTCGGTCTCGTCAATCACCAGCTTGAACGCCGTACCCTCGGCCATGTCCGCCAACGGACTGACCGCCAGCTTGTGACGCAACAACGATTTCGGCGTCATGATCACCAGCGGCTTGCGGTAGTTTCGCTTCAACTGCCGCCGTAGCGCGTGGAAGTAGTTCGCCGGCGTCGTGATGTTCGCCACGATCATGTTCCGCTCGGCGCAGAGCTGCAGATATCGCTCCATCCGCGCGCTGCTATGCTCCGGTCCCTGGCCCTCGTAGCCATGCGGCAGCAACAGCACCAAGCCACTCATCCGCAGCCACTTCGTCTCGCCGCTCGCCAGAAACTGATCGATGATCACCTGCGCGCCGTTGGCGAAGTCGCCGAACTGCGCCTCCCACAGCACCAAGGTCCGCGGATCGGCCAACGTGTAGCCATACTCGAACCCGAGCACGCCGGCCTCGGACAGAAGCGAATTGTAGATCTCAATCTTGGCCTGGTCGGGCCGGATGTTGTTCAGCGGAACGTATTCGTTCTGGTTCGTCTGATCGATCAGCACCGCATGGCGCTGGCTGAACGTGCCCCGCTGGCAGTCCTCGCCCGAAAGCCGCACGCGCGCGCCATCCGTCAGCACGCCGCCGAACGCCAGCGCCTCGCCGGTCGACCAGTCGATGCCTTGGCCGCTGTCGAACATGGCCCGCTTGGCGTCGAGCTGCCGCGCGATCTTCGAATTCAAGTCGAAGTCGCTCGGCGGCGTATAGAGCGCCCGCCCGATCTGCTGCAGCTTCTCGTTGTCCAGCGCGGTCGATGTCTCGGTCTTCTCCTCGTCATCGCCGGCTTCCTTGAAGCCGGACCAATGCCCCTCCAGCCAATCCGCCTTGTTGGGCCGATATGATTGCGCCGCCTGGTAGGCATCCTCCAGCTTGGCCTGGAACCCTTCCCAGATTCCCTTGGACTGCTCGGCCGTGACCGAGCCCTCGGCGGCCAGCCGCTCGGCATATTTCACCCGCGTCGTCGGCAGGTCCTTGATCGCGCGATACATGATCGGCTGCGTGAAAGCCGGCTCGTCGGTCTCGTTATGCCCGTGGCGGCGATAGCACACGATATCGAGCACAATGTCGGTGCCAAACTCCATCCGGAACTCGGCGGCGAACCGCGCCGCGAACATCACGGCTTCCGGTTGGTCGCCGTTCACGTGCAGGATGGGGCTTTGGATCGACTTGGCCACATCGGTGCAATACAGCCCTGAATAGGCGTGGGCCGGGACCGTCGTGAACCCGATTTGGTTGTTGACGATCAGATGGATGGTCCCGCCGGTGCGGTAGCCAATCAACTGACTCATCGCCAGGGTCTCGTAAACAAGGCCCTGTCCAGCAAACGCGGCATCCCCATGCATCAAGATGCCCATGATCGAGCGCCGCTGCTTCACGTCGCCAGCGGCATCCTGCCGAGCCCGCACCTTGCCGATCACCACCGGATCGACGGCCTCAAGATGGGACGGGTTCGGTTGTAGCGAGATGTGGACCATCTGCCCGGCGATCTCGACGTCGGTGCTGGTGCCGAGATGATATTTGACGTCGCCCGAACCTTGGACGCTGTCAGGCTGCGAACTGGCGCCGCCGAACTCGCTGAAACACCGCGGTGAACGGCTTGCGAACGACGTTGACCAGGGTGTTGAGCCGTCCACGGTGCGGCATGCCGATCGCGATCTCGCTGACACCGGCGACGGCGGCAGTCTCGATAATGGCGTGCAGCGCCGGGATTGTGATCTCGCCGCCCTCGAGGCCGAACCGCTTCGTGCCGACGTAACGCCGCTGGCAGAACGCCTCGAAACCCTCGGCCTCCGTCAGCTGGGTGAGCAACTCGGTCTTCTTCGCGACATCGAGTCCCTGGGTCCATGGCGCTCCCTCGATCCGGCGCTGAATCCAGGTCTTCTGTTCCGGGTTTTGGATGTGCATGAACTCAACGCCGATGGCGCCGCAATAACTCGCCCGGACAATATCTAGGATCTCGTTGATGGACGCGGACTCACGGCCGAGCACGCCGTCGATGAAGATGGCGCGATCGCGGTCGCCAGGCCCGAACCCGTAGGTTGCCGGGTCCAACTCGGCGTGGGAGACCGGCACCTGCAGCCCGAGCGGGTCGAGCTGCGCTTCGAGGTGGCCGCGTACTCGATAAGCGCGGATCATCATCAGGGCGCGCAGGCTATCGAGCGCGGCGGCCCGCACCTGTTCCGGACTGGCTCCGCCAGCCGTGGTGCTTTTCGTGGCCGGCTTTGCCGCCGGCTCGGGATCGCCGATTTCAAACTTCCTTGGCGCCCACGACGCCCCGCTGGCATCCTCGAGCACGCCGCGGGCTTCGTCGTTCAGCAGGCTGAACAGCTCGGCGAAGCTGGAGTCGACGCTGGCCGGGTTGCTGACCCAACGGGCGTACATGTCCGCCATGTATGGAGCGTTCGCACCGTTGAGGACCGAGGCTAGAGCGTCGACGCCAGGCATACTAACTTCCTTCTAGATGCGCCGGAGCATAACCCGGCACTCCTTACATAAGTGTAAGCAGACGAGCTGCGACGCTCGCCTGCCATGCTTAGTTTAGCTGAGAGCGCGTTAACCCAGGATCTTCCGACTCGCGTCGACCAGCTCGCGCACCGACGCGCAGCTTTTCTCGAACGCAGCCTTCTCCTCGGGATTGAGTTCGATCTCGACGATCCGCTCCACGCCGCCGGCCCCGATCACCACCGGCACGCCGACATACATGTCGCTCATGCCATACTCGCCGTTCAGATGCGCCGCCGCCGGCAACACCCGCTTCTTATCCAGTAGGTAGCTCTCCGCCATCGCAATTGCCGAGGCGGCCGGGGCATAGAAGGCGCTGCCCTTCTCGAGCAGCTTGACGATCTCACCGCCGCCATTCGCGGTCCGAGCGCAGATCGCGTCGATCTTCTCCTGCGTCGACCAACCCATCTTGATCAGGTCCGGCACCGGAATGCCGGCGACCGTGCTGTAACGCACCAACGGCACCATCGTGTCGCCGTGCCCGCCGAGCACGAACGCGGTCACATCCTCGACCGACACGTTGAACTCGTGCGCCAGGAATAGCCGGAATCGCGAGCTGTCCAGCACGCCGGCCATTCCGACCACCTTATGCGGCGGCAGGCCTGACTTCTGCTGCATCACCCACACCATCGCGTCGAGCGGGTTGGTGATGACGATGACGAACGCGTCGGGGCAATACTGCTTAATGCCTTCGGCCACCGTCGCGATCACGCCGGCATTCTTGCCGATCAGGTCATCGCGGCTCATGCCCGGCATCCGCGGGAAGCCGGCGGTCACGATCACCACGTCAGAACCGGCGATCGCGGCATAATCGCTGCCACCGACCATGTGGCTGTCGAACCCGTCGACCGGGCCGGACTGCATGATGTCGAGCGCCTTGCCCGCCGCTACGCCGCCGAACACGTCGAACAGGGCGATGTCGCCCAACTGCTTCAAGCCGATCAGATGGGCGAGCGTGCCGCCGATATTGCCAGCGCCGATGAGCGCGATTTTATTGCGTGCCATTTGGAATTCCCGCGTCCAGGAGGTTCTGCGCCCAATCGGGCGCCCGGCCGTCCGGAGGGTGTGGGTTGCTAACCCATGAATCCATTACGGGCAAGGCGCTGGCGTCATGTCAGATGGGGCAGGGCGAGATACTCTTCGCTCTGCATCTCGAGCAGGCGCGATGCCGTCCGGCGAAAGGCCGCCGCACCATCGCCGGCCTCATAGAGCTGATCCGGCAGCGCCGCAGCGCTCGCCACCAGCTTGACCCGGTGCTCGTACAACTCATCCACCAGGGTGATGAACCGCCGCGCCGCGTCATGGTTCTCCGGCGACAACTGTGGCACGTCGTCCAGGATCAGGGTCTGGTAATGCGTTGCCAACGCCCCGTAATCGCCAGCGCCCAGCGCCTGGCGGCACAGCCCGTCGAAGTCGAACCGCGCGACCCCGCCGGCCGCGATCGGCACCGTTAACGTGTGGCCCGAGACCTGCAGCCGTTCCGCTTTCGGGGTCGCGCGCGCGGACAATCGCGTGAACGCCTCGTCCAGCACCACCCGCGTCTCGGCCCCAGCCGGCACATGCCACGTCGAGAGCATCTGCAGCCGCTGCCGCCGAAAGTCGCGGTTGCCACCCATGATCAACAGGTCGAGATATTGCTTGATCAACGCGATGAACGGCAAGAAAGCGTCGCGGCCGGGCTGGCCGGCGAACAGATCGTCCGGCGCGGTGTTGCTGGTGGCAACGACGACGACGCCGCGCGCGAACAGGGCCTTGAACAGCCGCCCCAGGATCATGGCGTCAGCGATGTCGTTGACCTGGAACTCGTCAAAACAGAGCAATGATGCTTCGGCGGCGATTTGATCGGCCAGCGGCGGGATCGGGTCGTCCGACCCCGGATCGGCCAACCGCTCCGGCTGCCGACGCCAGGCATGGATGCGGCGATGCGCCTCTTGCATAAAGGCGTTGAAGTGGATGCGGCGCTTCTTCTCCACTTCGGCTGCGGCGAAGAACAAGTCCATCAGCATCGACTTTCCGCGGCCCACGTCACCGACGAGGTAAAGCCCGTGCGGGTAGCTTTCCGGAATATCGTCGGGCGGCGTTTTGCGGCCGAGAAGGCGGCTGAACAGGCCCGATGGTGCCGCATGATGCGGCTGCGGCACGTAGCCACGCAGCCGCTTCCACAACGTCTGCAGCCGTTCGACCGCCGCGGCCTGCGACGGATCGGACACCAACTCTCCCGCCGCGATCTTGGCGCGGAACGCCGGGAGCGGCCCACGCGAAGGATCGGCCACCACAGCCTGGCTGTCGCCTACGTAATCTGGCACGCGATGAGAACGCTCACTGTTGTCACGTTATCAATCGTCGCTTCCACGCTCGAACTCAAGATGCTGCACTTGCGAGATAGCCTAAATGTAAGTTGCAACCGGGTTCTGGTCGCAGATATGTAGGCCGATCATGATCCAATTAGATTACCAAAAGCTTGACGCCACGCCGGTCGCCACGGTGCCGTTCCGCCACGTGGTGATCCCAAGTTTCGTACCCGCAACCGTCCTGCCCGATGTCGTCAGCGGCCTGCCTAAGCTTGAGAAGGGCGGCTCGTTTCCGACCGGCGGGCTGCGCCTCGGCACCGCGGCACGAGCGCTGATGGAGGAACTCGAGGGCGACCGCTTCCGGGCCGCCGTTGCGAAGAAGTTCGACCTAGAACTCGACGGTGCGCCGGTGATGGTCACCTTGCGCGGCCAGTCGCGCGAGAAAGACGGCCGTATTCATACCGACAGCACCGCCAAGCGCGTGACCGTCCTGCTTTATCTCAATCCGGAGACGGAAGCTTGGGCAAAGCAAGAAGGCTGCCTACGCCTACTCCGTCGGCCGGACGATCTAGAAGATTACGCTGTTGAAGTGCCGCCGGTAAACGGGTCGCTACTCGTGTTCCCGAACGGTCCGACCACGTGGCATGGTCACAAGCAGTTCGTCGGGCGTCGCCATGTCGTGCAGCTCAATTACATGACCACCGACGATAAGGCACGGTATGAGATGCGCCGCCACAAGTTCTCGGCCTTCATCAAACGTCTGACCCTCGCGGCATAACGGCTACTCGCGCTTCAGCACCTTGTCGGTGATGAAAGTCGCGAGCCCGCCGGCGACGAAGTCGCGCTTCAACTGCGCCTCATCATACTCCGTTTCGACCCATCGCATGAACGGGATGCGTCCTTCGGCCTGCTCGGCGTAGCGCAGGAAGAACGCATCCAAGATACCGGTTCGGGCGCTGTTAAAGTGTCCGAAGCGCCAGGAGAGTTGCTTCAGAGCGTCCTGGGCCGTGCCGCCTTCGAACATCACGGCGAGCCCAGACGCGAGGCCAGCTCGATCGGCGCCGGACTTGCAGTGCATCAGCGCGGGAAATTGAATCTCTCGCCACAATGCAGCGAACCGAAGGATGCGGTCGCGATGCGGCGCCCCTCGGCTTTCAAATGCCATGTCGATATGGATCAAGCCGAGAGACGCGGCCGTCTCGCGCGAGAGTGCATCCGAACCGCAGAACCGTGGTCCGCGCAGGTTGATCAGCGTCTTCAACCGCAATCGCTCCGACGCGGCTCGCAAGTGACCCGGCGTCGGATGATTCGAACGATACAGCCGACCCGGCAACACCTCGTTGAAATTGGTCCAGACGGTTCGGAAGATTCCATGATCAACTAGCAGACTATCGCGCCAGGCAACGATCCGCCCGGCGCGCGTCGTCAGATCACCATGGAACGCCATGGCCGGGCTGGGCTCAGCCTTTTCGTTCGACGAGTAACTGCTTGATTTCGCCGATCGCTTTCGCCGGGTTGAGCCCTTTTGGGCACGATTGGGTACAGTTCATGATCGTGTGGCAACGATACAGCTTGTAGGGATCCTCTAGCCCATCGAGCCGGTCGCCCATGTGCTCGTCGCGGCTGTCAGCGATCCAGCGATAAGCCTGGAGCAAGACGGCAGGGCCGAGATAGCGATCGCCGTTCCACCAATAGCTGGGGCACGACGTCGTGCAGCAGAAGCAAAGGATGCATTCCCACAAGCCGTCGAGCTTGGCACGTTCTTCCTTGCTCTGAAGGCGCTCGGCATCGGGGGGAGGGGGCGTATCTGCCTTCAGCCAAGGCTCGACGCTGCGGAGCTGAGCGTAAATCTGCGACAGATCCGGAACGAGATCCTTGACGACGGCCATATGAGGAAGCGGATAGATCCGAACCGCGCCCTCGACGTCGGCGTGCGCCTTAAGGCATGCTAACGTATTGCTGCCGTCGATGTTCATCGAGCAGGACCCACAAATCCCCTCGCGGCAAGAGCGCCGAAATGTCAGGGACGGATCAACCTCGTTTTTGATATAGATGAGCGCGTCCAGGACCATCGGGCCGACTTTGTCCATGTCGAGCTCGAACGTGTCGATCCGGGGATTCTGGCCATCGTCGGGATTCCAACGGTAGACCGAGAAGTTCTTCGTATTGGTCGCACCGGCGGGGGCCTTATGGGTCACCCCCGCAGTCATGCGGCTGTTCTTGGGAAGCGTGAAGACGGCCATGATCGTCCTTCGATTTCGTCGAGACGCGCGTTAGTAAACGCGCTTTTTCGGGGGAAACACGCTGACCTCGTTGGTCAACGTCTGCAATTTCACATCACGATAGGCTAGGTCGACATCGCCGTTCGGCTTCAGCCAGGCGAGCGTATGCTTCATCCAGTTCTCGTCATCCCGATCTGGGAAATCGTCATGCGCGTGAGCACCGCGGCTTTCCTGGCGCGCCTCAGCCGAGACCATTGTGGTCATGCTGTTGTCCATCAGATTACCGAACTCTAGCGCTTCCAACAGGTCTGTATTGAAGATTAGGCTACGGTCGACGACGCGCATGTCGTCCATCCCCGCCCACAGGTTCCTAACCTTCTGCACGCCTTCCTTGAGGCTTGCGCTGTTTCGATACACTGCCGCATGGGCCTGCATCGTCTTCTGTAGCTCGAGACGCATCGTGGACGTGTTGGTGCTGCCCTTGGCATTGCGCATCCGGTCGAAACGGTCGAGCGCATTGTCACCGGCCTTGGGCGGCAGCGGCGCCTGGCTGGCGCCGGGCTTGATGATCTCGGCAGCCCGGTGCGCCGCAGCGCGGCCGAACACGACGAGGTCCAGCAGCGAGTTGGTTCCGAGCCGGTTGGCACCGTGCACGGAGACGCACGCCGCCTCGCCGACCGCCATCAGCCCGGGCACGACCGCGTCGGGGTTTTCAGCCGTCGGACGCAGCACCTCGGTGCGGAAGTTCGTCGGCACGCCGCCCATGTTGTAGTGAACGGTCGGCAGGACCGGGATCGGCTGTTTTGTCACGTCGACGCCAGCGAACACCTTGGCCGTTTCGCTGATCCCCGGCAGACGCTCGTGCAACAACTCGGCGCCGAGATGCTCGAGGTGCAGGTTGATATGGTCCTTATTAGGCCCGACACCGCGCCCGGCGTTTATCTCTAGTGTCATGGATCGCGATACGACGTCCCGGCTCGCAAGATCTTTCGCCGAGGGAGCATAACGCTCCATAAAGCGCTCGCCCTCGGAGTTGGTAAGGTAACCGCCTTCGCCGCGGCTGCCTTCGGTGATCAAGCAACCGGATCCGTATATGCCGGTGGGATGGAACTGCACGAATTCCATGTCCTGCATTGGGATGCCGGCTCGCATCGCCATGCCGTTGCCGTCGCCTGTGCAGATATGCGCCGAGGTGCAGGAGAAGTAGGCGCGGCCATAGCCGCCCGTGGCCAGCACAACCGACTGAGCACGGAAACGGTGCATCGTGCCATCCTCGAGGCACCATGCCATTACACCACGACAGGCGCCGTCTTCCATGATCAGGTCGAGCGCGATGTATTCGACGAAGAACTCAACTTCGTGCTTCAGGCTCTGCTGATAAAGCGTGTGTAGGATCGCGTGTCCGGTACGGTCGGCTGCGGCACAGGCGCGCATCGCGGGCGTCTTGCCATAATCCATCATGTGACCGCCGAACGGGCGCTGATAGATGCGGCCGTCTTCCGTGCGGCTGAACGGCACGCCGTAATGTTCGAGCTCATAGACGGCCGGGATCGCCTCGCGACACATGTATTCGATCGCGTCTTGATCGCCGAGCCAGTCGGAACCTTTCACGGTATCGTACATGTGCCAGCGCCAATCATCCTCGCCCATGTTGCCGAGCGCCGCGCCGATGCCGCCCTGCGCAGCCACGGTATGGCTTCGGGTGGGGAACACCTTGGTCAAGCACGCGGTTCGCAGCCCGGCTGCCCCCATGCCAAGGGTCGCGCGCAATCCGGCCCCGCCGGCGCCTACCACCACGACGTCATACGTGTGGTCAATGACGGTATAGGCCCGGGGGGAGGGAGAGCTGATGGCGTTCATTTACGAAGATCCTCGTATCGATGCACTCGGGCGGTCAGGCCAGAGCAAGCTTCAGCACTGAGATGGCAGCGATCAGCCCGAGCATAAGGGCTACACCCTTATTGATGAGCAGGTAGATCATCAGCTTTTTAGGATTGGGCGTGTAATCCTCGAGCACGACTTGGATGCCGAGTTGCATATGGTGGAACGTCATCGCCACAAGTGCCAGCAACAATGCCGCGTTGATCGGATTGCCGACCCATCCCGCAACCACCGGCTGGGCTGCACCCACAAGGCGCAACATGCTGATGACGAACCAGATCGTCAGGGGCACCAGCGCGATGGAGGTGAGCCGTTCGGCGCGCCAGTGATGCACGCCGGCATGTCCGGAACCCACGCCGCGGGCTCGGCCGAGCGGCGAGCGCATAACCCGGATGGCCACGCGCGGATTGGTTTGATCGCTCACCGCGGCCACACCGCGACGCCGATGACCCAGACAACGATCGTCGAGACCACCGTCGCGATGACCGCGGCCCAACCGCTCTTGTGCGTTGCTTCCAGCGAGTATCCGTAACCTGCGTCCCAGGCGAGATGCCGCAGGCCACCGAAGAAATGATAGAACAGCGACGCCGTCCAGCCGAACAGGACGAACAAGCCGATCCACGACCCGACGAACCCCTGCACCCGGGCGAAAGCGGCCGGACCGCTGGCGGCGGCGGCGAGCCACCACACGAGCAACAACGTGCCGACCGAACTGGCGATCCCGGTCACGCGGTTCATGATGGACAGAACCGACGTGATCTGCGGCGAGTAAACTTCGAGGTGCGGGGAGAGCGGTCGACTGACCAGCTTGCCCTCGCTCGTATGCGCCACCATCAGCGCGTCACGGACATCCTGCATCGGAAAAAGCTACTCCCGTCGGCCACGACTGAAACAACGACATGTCGTATCCGGTGACTTGGCGCCGGTCAACGCGAACGCAACTGCACTGCAACAAAGAACCAATGATGAACTTGCCCTCGAGCCTCCCATGGCCGATGTGGAGCGCTCAGTATGACGACCAAGGATTAAAGACGGGTGAACGACGGTACGCTTCCTGGGTCGGCATCGCCCAGAAAAACATCTTTTATTTCGGTCGCGCTCGGCCGCTGGACCGGGGCCTGTGCTCGCAACCGCGTCGTCACCCTCGCGGCGGCGCTGGCGTTGGCGGCGGTCTGCCTCTGGCTCGCGTCGACCCGGCTCGGCGTCAGCACCGATACCAGCACGCTGTTCTCCTCCTCGCTGCCGTGGCGCCAGCGGTCCATGGCCATCGACCGCGCCTTCCCCCGCCAGCAGGACTTGCTGGTCGCCGTCGTAAGCGGCACCACCCCCGAGGAGGCCGAAGAGACCGCCGACGCGCTCGCCGCCGCGCTGGCGCCCAACCACGCGCACTTCAAATCCGTCGACCGTCCGGACAACTCGCCCTATCTCGTGCGCAACGGCCTACTCTTTCTCGACACGGCGACGCTCACCACCCTGCTGAACGCCACGATCGACGCGCAGCCGTTCCTGGGGCAACTCGCCGCTGACCCTAGCCTGCGCGGCCTGATGAGCGCCCTCGGCCTCATCGCCCAGGGCGTCGACGCCGGTCAGGCCGATCTCGGCGCTTTCACTCCCGCGCTCGCCGGCTTCCACACTGCGCTGTCTCGCGCCGCCGCCGGCAACCCGGAGCCGCTGTCCTGGCAGCGGCTGCTCGCCGGCTCGGTCGCCGATCTGGCCGGCAAATACCGGTTCGTGCTCATCCGCCCCGTGCTCGATTATGGCGCGCTGCAGCCCGGTGCCGCCGGCTCTGCCCTCGTCCGCGCCGCCGCTGCCGCGTTGCCCGATGTCCGCGCCGGCCGCGCCGCGGTGCACCTCACCGGCCAAGTCGCGCTCGACGACGAGGAGTTCGGCACGGTCGCCCATGGCGCGGTCAAGGGCCTGCTCGTCAGCTTCGCGCTCGTCGGCGTGCTGCTGTTCCTTGCGGTCCGCACCTGGCGCATCGCCGTCCCGATCTTGCTGACCCTCATCCTCGGCCTGCTCGCCACCACCGGGTTTGCTGCGGTGGCCGTTGGAACGCTCAACCTCGTCTCCGTCGCCTTCGCCGTGCTGTTCACCGGCATCGCGGTCGATTTCACCATCCAATTCGCCGTCCGTTACCGTGAGGCGCGCCTCGCGCATCCGGCGATGAACGAGGCCCTGCTGCAGACCAGCCGTCGCGCCGGGGTGCAGATCCTGGTCGCGGCACTCGCCAGCATGGCCGGGTTCCTCGCCTTCACGCCGGCCAGCTTCGTGGGCGTGGCCCAGCTTGGCCTGATCGCCGGCGTCGGCATGCTGATCGCGTTTTGCTGTACGGTGACGTTCCTCCCGGCCTTGCTCGCCACCTTCAAATCCAGCGGCGGGGCCGCCGAGACCGGGCTGGCCTGGTTGCGGCCGCTCGACCCGGTGCTGAACCGGTGGCACCGCCCGGTCGTGTTCGCTTTCATTGCCTTGGCCGCCCTCGGCGCCGCGCTGCTGCCAACGCTCGAGTTCGACAGCGACCCGCTGCACACGAAGGACCCTAACTCCGAGGCGGTCAAAACCCTCAACAGCCTGCTCGACGATCCCGTCACCAATCCCTACACGATCGATAGCCTCGCGCCGTCGCTCGACGCTGCCAAGACGCTGGTCGACCGTCTCGACAAGCTGCCCACCGCGGACAGCGTGCTTTGGCTCGGCAGCTTCGTGCCCGAGAACCAGGCCGAGAAGTTCCCCATCCTTCAGGACGCGGCCAGCGTTCTACGCACCACGCTCACGCCGCCGGCGCTGCCCGCGCGACCGGACGCCGCCGCCCTGCGCGCCGCCGTGCAGAAAGCTGCCGCCGCCCTGGTTGCCGCCAAGCCCAAGCTCCCGGCGGACAGCCCGGTCCTGCCGATCATCGGCGACCTTCAGACGCTCGCGACCGCACCCGACGCCGTGCTGCTGGCGGCCGACACCGCGCTGACCCGGTTCCTGCCGCTACAGCTCGACCGTCTCCGCCTCGCGCTGGACGCCACGCCGGTGACGCAGGCAGACGTGCCGAAATCGCTGCGCGACGAATGGGTGCTTCCCGACGGACGGGCCAAGGTCGAGGTGTCGCCCAAGCTCGCCATCGTCCGCAGCCCGGACGGGCTAGAGCGCTTCGTCGGCGAGGTCGAGGCCGTCGCGCCCGATGCCGGCGGCTCGGCGATCATCATCGCCGGCAGCACGGAATCGATCCTCAACGCATTCAAGACCGCTGCCTTGCTGGCCATCATCGCCATCGCAATCCTGCTGGCGATCACCACGCAGCATCTGCTCGACATGTCGCTCGTCGTGCTGCCGCTGATCATCTCGTCGTTGCTGACGGTGCTGTGTGCGGTCAGCATCGGCATGGAGCTGAACTTCGCCAACATCATCGCACTGCCCTTGCTGCTCGGCGTCGGCGTCTCGTTCAACGTCTATTTCGTGATGAACTGGCGCGCCGGCCGCACCGCCCCGCTCGGCTCGGCGACGGCGCGCGCGGTGTTGTTCTCCGCGCTGACCACGGCGACCGCGTTCGGCTCGCTCGCGTTGTCCGGGCATCCTGGCACTGCCAGCTTAGGTAGGCTGCTGCTGCTCAGCCTGAGCTGCACGCTGCTGACCACGATCGTGTTCCTGCCCGCGCTGCTCGATTGGCTCGGCAGCCCGGCCGTGGCATTCCGTCGCCGAAGAAGCTGAGCGCAGGAGAGACGGCATGGGATCGATGAGCGACGTTCGCGCCCTGGTGTTCGACGTCTTCGGCACGGTAGTCGATTGGCGGGGCGGCGTTGCCCGGGAGGCGGCGCCCTTCCTTGCGCGGTATGCGCCCGATGCCGACCCGGCGGCGTTCGCCGATGCCTGGCGCAAGCAATACCAGCCGGCCATGGAGCAATGCCGCTCCGGCCAGCGCCCGTTCACCCGTCTCGACGTGCTGCATCGCGAGAACCTCGACGCCATCCTGCCGAAGTTCGGCATCGATCCTGCCGCAGTGCCGCCCGGCGAGCTCGACGCGCTGAACCTCGCCTGGCACCGTCTCGATCCCTGGCCCGATGCGGTCGCCGGCCTGGCGATGATGAAGCGGTCCTTCATCATCGCGCCGCTGTCGAACGGCAACGTTATCCTGATGCTCGACATCGCCAAGCGCGCTGGTCTGCCGTGGGATGCGATCCTCGGCGCGGAGGTGGTGCAGGCCTACAAGCCGATGCCGGAGGCCTATCTCCGCACCGCCGACATGCTCGCGCTGCGGCCGCACCAGGTCTGCCTCGTCGCTGCCCATAACGGCGACCTCGCGGCGGCCCGGGCCGTCGGTTTGCGGACCGCCTTCGTCGCCCGGCCGACCGAACACGGCCCCGGCCAAACCACCGATCTGGCCCCCGAACAGGAGTGGGACCGCGTGGCCGCAGACTTCGTTGAGCTCGCGGAGCAACTGGCGCAGTAGACGCCGTCGTCAGTGCGAGGAGCGTAGCGATGCGGCCGGGGCAGCGGTGTGCTGCGCTGGTTTATCTTGGATGGACGCGTTTTGCGGCGATGGTGGGCTGAAGCCCACCCTACGAGGGAGTTGACGAGCGGTCGTCAGGTGCCGAGTTGCGGACGCAGGGTCGTCACCGAGGCGTCGACCGGGTGCACGGTGCGCAGCACACCCCCGTGCCACTGCGCCACCACCGGCAATGCCAGCGTGTTCTGCCCCTTGTCGTCGAACCGTCCGCCCCAGCCATTCGCCATCTGCCCGAGCGGGACGTCGATGCCCTGCACCGCGTCGCGCACCTTGTCCTTGTCGAGGCTGCCCGCGCGGGACAGGGCATCCAGGAACATCCTGGCGCCCACGTAGTTGGCCAGGCTGTGTCCGCTGCGCGGCTTGGCGCCATATTTCCGCTCGTAGGCCGCCTCCACCGTGCGCAGGCCGGGCGCCACGCCCTGATTGGTGGCGTACGGCGGGAAGCCGACGTTCAGGGTGCCGTCGAAGGCAGCGCCCACCGCGCTCGCCGTATCGGTGATCGCGTAGCCGCCGCCGGCACCGACGACCATGCGCGGCAGCCAGCCGAGCTGAGCCATTTGGCGGTAGAACATCACCGTGTCGTTCTGGTAGCCCGTGTGCAGCACCACCGTGATGTCCGCCCCGCGCAGGCGCTGCACCGCGTTGGCAAGGTCCGGCGTCGCCCCATTGTAGGCGAGCTTGTCGACCACCGTCAGGCCGCGATCCTTCAGCCGCGCCAGCTGCAGCCCGCCGACCGTGCTGCCGTAGATACCGTCCTCGTGCAAAATCGCGATGCGCAGCTCGGCGCGGCGCGGCGCCTGCTTCATGCCCCAGCTTGTGGCCAGCGTTTCGGTCACCGTGTCGACGCTCAGCGCGGCGATCATCGTCGCGCTGGAGCAGGAACGGAACAGCAAGCGGAACCCGCGCTCCAGCACCGGGTCGCAGATGGCGCCGAGCTCGAAATACGGGACACCGGCCAGCTCCGTCACTTGGCTCGCCGCGATCACCAGCGGGCTGGAGAAGCTGCCGAACACGGCGCCGACCTTCTCCCGATCCTTCTCTGGACCGATCAGCCGTTTGACCTCGGTCGCCGCCGCCGCCGGGTCGACCGCGTCGCCCTTGATCAACCGGATCGGGCGGTCGAACAGCCCGCCCGCCGCGTTCCGCTCGTCGGCTGCCAGTTCGAGGCCGCGGTAGCTTTCGTCGCCAAATAGCGAGAGCATGCCCGAGAACGGATACAGCGCACCCAATGGCAGCGGCTCGGCATCGGCCCAAGCCCGGCGTGCGATCGCGGGGAGGGCCAGCGCACCTCCGAGGATCGCACGGCGATACAGCGTCATCGAGATCCGTTCAGCTTTTCGAGATAGTCTTGTAAGGCCACAACCGGTGCAAGCGCGAAGGGTTCCGTTGCCCGTGCGTCCGCCCCAACCAGTCCGGAGTTGCCCATGTCCCCCGCCCCAACCTTACCCGCCGAGATGCGCTACGTCGCCCACGAGGCCGGCGGGCCCGAAACGATGCACGTCGCCACCGGGCCGGTCCCGGCCGCCAAGCCAGGCGAGCTGCTGATCCGCGTCGAGGCCGCCGGCGTCAACCGGCCGGACGTCGCCCAGCGGCAGGGCACCTATCCGCCGCCGCCCGGCGCCAGCCCGGTGCTCGGCCTCGAAGTCGCCGGCGAGGTGGCCGCCCTCGGCGACGGCGTTCAGGGTTGGTCCGTCGGCGACAAGGTCTGCGCCCTGGCCAATGGCGGCGGCTATGCCGAATACTGCACCGCGCCGGCCACCCAGTGCTTGCCGTGGCCCACCGGCTACGACGCCATCCGCGCCGCCGCCCTGCCGGAGAATCAATTCACCGTTTGGGCCAACCTGTTCGGCCACGGCCGGCTGCAACCCGGCGAGCGCGCCCTGGTCCATGGCGGCACCAGCGGCATCGGCCTGACCGCCATCCAGCTCGCTCACGAGTTCGGCAGCCGCGTCTACACGACCGCCGGGTCGCGCGAGAAATGCGACGCGTGCCTGAAATTCGGCGCCGACGCCGCAATCAACTACAAGGAGGCCGATTTCGCCGCGTCCATCAAGGAGTTCACCGGTGGTAAAGGCGTCGACGTCGTGCTCGACATGGTCGGCGGCTCCTATGCCGCGCAGAACCTGCGCTGCCTCGCCATGGATGGACGGCTGGTGATCATCGCCTTTCTCGGCGGCAGCAAGGCCGACGGCCTCGACCTCACCCCGATCATGACCCGGCGCCTGACCGTCACCGGCAGCACCATGCGCCCGCGTACGGCCGCGCAGAAGGCCGCGATCGCCGACGACCTGCGCGAGAAAGTGTGGCCGGTGCTCGACCAAGGCCGCTGTGGCCCGGTAATTAATGCCGTCTTCCCGCTCGAGAAGGCCGAGGATGCCCATAGGCTGATGGAGAGTAGCGCGCATATCGGCAAGATCATGCTGTCGGTCGCTTAGAGCACTCGCTCTACCTCATCGATGGGAGAGCAACTTAGTCCTGCCCAACCAGTTCGGTTCGGTAGGATGCCGCGCTAGCGCCTGGATTTGGATCCTGTCTGAAACTTCATCTTGGGTCTCAGACGGGAGCCGCGGCAGATCAATCCATTGCCAACTACTTCTAGAGTCACCACTTGACGAATCACCGCTTATGCTGGAAGTTTTGCTTGCGTGCGGAATGGCAGTGACGTCTCCGACAAGCGCGCCAGAGCCTTCCGTGAGCGGACGTCAGACCGTAGCGCGTTCGGATCGCTTCGTGACCATCCGGCCGTGACCGACATCCGTGATTTAACCCGGAAGCAACCAAGTAAGCGGCAGTAAGCGGCGAGCTGACGGACAGACACACTCCGAAATGAGACAATGAGCAGACCAACAGACAATAACGACTCACCATTCTCGGTCGATGCGATCGATGAAGACCGTGTTCGCCGCGCCCTCGGCCTCAAGAGCAGCGGCAGCTCGCCCACTCACCAGCAACGGCCGGAACAGGCCCGTGCGCGTCATCGTTTCGTCGCCGACGGTGCGGTGCCGGTCGTGATGCTCAATCGAACCGACGGCGAGACCAGCGGCCTCAAGGAGCGTCTATCGGCGGCCGAGCACGCCCTCGAGAACGAACGTGGCGCTCATGCCAACACCCGCCGCGCCCTGCAGGAGGCGACCCAGGCCAACCAGAGCATGCAGACTCGGCTCGGCCATAACGAGCTCTCCAGCGGAGAGGTGCTGCGCACCGAGCGTGAGGGTCGCCGCGTCGCCGAGGCTGCGCTGGCCGAACTCCGCGCCGCGTTGCAGGCCGAGACCGCCCGCGTGAGCGCCCTCGAAGCCGCGCTGGCCGCGGCTAAGGCCGAGAAGATCGCCGATGATAGGGAGGCCGAGCGCAAGGCCGCCGAGCAAACGGCGACGCAAAGCTCCCAGCCGGCCAGCGATGCCGCGCCGGTCCAGTCCGAGATCAGGGTCAGGCGCGAGGTGAGGGCGTCGGAGCCGATCCCGCGCAAGCAGCGCTCCGGGTCAGCGAAAGAGCCGAAGCCGGTCCGCTGGTGGACGCCGAGCTACCGCGCCAAGCAGACCTGAGGAGTCTCCCGAGCCAATCGACTCGGGAGCAGATTACCCCGCCTGCTTCAACCGTGAGGCAGGCAGTAACGGGCGCAGGAATCGGCCAGTGTGACTTGCGCTGGTCCCGGCGACGATTTCCGGCGTTCCTTCGGCCACGATCATGCCGCCGCCTTCGCCACCCTCGGGCCCCAGGTCCAGCACCCAATCCGCGGTCTTGATCACCTCGAGATTGTGCTCGATCACCACCACGGTGTTGCCCTGGTCCACCAGTGCGTGCAGCACTTCGAGCAACTTGCGCACGTCCTCGAAATGCAGCCCGGTCGTCGGTTCGTCCAGGATGTACAGCGTCCGCCCGGTCGCCCGCCGCGCCAGTTCCTTGCTCAGTTTGATCCGCTGCGCCTCACCGCCCGACAGCGTCGTCGCCTGTTGCCCGAGCGCGATGTAGCCGAGCCCGACCTTCTGCAGGATGCTGAGCCGGTCGCCGATCTTGGTCACCGAGCTGAAGAATGGCACCGCTTCGTCGACCGTCATCGCCAGCACGTCGGCGACCGACTTGCCGCGAAACTTTATTTCTAGTGTCTCGCGGTTGTAGCGGGCGCCTTTGCAGGTGTCGCACGTCACGAACACGTCGGGCAGGAAGTGCATCTCGATCTTGAGCAGTCCGTCGCCCTGGCAGGCTTCGCAGCGGCCGCCTTTGACGTTGAAGCTGAAACGGCCGGACTTATAACCGCGCGCCCGGCTTTCCGGTAGTTCGGCGAACCAGTCGCGGATCGGGGCGAACAGGTCGGTGTAGGTGGCAGGGTTACTGCGGGGAGTGCGGCCGATCGGCGACTGGTCGATGTCGATAATCTTGTCGAGCAAGTCGAGCCCTTCGATCCGCTCGTGCTTGGCCGGCACCTGGCCGGATCCCATCAACCGCCGGCTTGCCGCTTTATAGAGGGTGTCGATCACCAGTGTGGACTTCCCGCCGCCCGAAACGCCGGTCACGCAGGTAAAGGTGCCCAGCGGGATCTGCGCCGTCACGTTCTTGAGATTGTTGCCGCTGGCGCCGACCACACGCAGCACGCGCTTCTTGTCGATCTTGCGCCGCTTCGGCACCGCGATGAACTCGCGGCCGGAGAGGAAGGCGCCGGTGATGCTGGCCGGGTCGGCCATCACCTCGTCCGGCGTGCCGTGCGCGATCACGTGGCCGCCCAGCATGCCGGCGCCGGGCCCCATGTCGATCAGGTAGTCCGCGGCCCGGATCGCGTCCTCGTCGTGCTCGACCACCAGCACCGTGTTGCCCAGCGCCTTCAGCCGCCGCAGCGTGCCCAGTAAGCGCTCGTTGTCGCGCTGATGCAGCCCGATGCTCGGCTCGTCCAGCACGTAGAGTACGCCGGTCAGCCCGGAGCCGATCTGGCTCGCCAACCGGATACGCTGGCTCTCGCCGCCCGACAGCGTCGTGCTGCCGCGCGACAGCGTCAGATAGTCGAGCCCGACATCGACCAGGAACTGCAGCCGCTCGACGATCTCGCGCAGGATTCGCCGCGCGATCTCCTGCCGCTGCGGCGTCAGCGTCTCCAGCGCGGCTCCGAACCAGGTCAGCGCCCGGCGGATCGACAGGTCCCCCGCCGCCGCGATGTCGCTGCCGGCGATCTTGACCGCCAGCGCCTCCGGCTTCAGCCGCGCGCCGTTACACACCTTGCAGGGCTTCTCGCCCTGATAGCGCGACATCTCTTCCCGCACCCAGGCGCTGTCCGTCTCGGCGAACCGCCGCTCCAGATTGTGCAGCACGCCCTCGAACGGCTTGGTGACGCTGTAGGCGCGCACGCCGTCCTTGTAGGAGAACTCGATCGGGGCGGGGTCACCGTGTAACACGGTGTGCGTCACCGCCGCCGGCAGCTCCTCCCACGGTGTCCGCGTGCTCACCTTGTAGTGCCGCGCGATGCTCTGCAGCGTCTGGTCGTAATACGGCGACTGCGACCCGGCCCATGGCGCGATCGCCCCGCCGGCCAACGGCAAGCGCGCATCCGGAACCACCATCTCCGGGTCGAAGAATGTCTCGACGCCCAGCCCGTCGCAGGCCGGGCAGGCGCCATGCGGCGAGTTGAAGGAGAACAGCCGCGGCTCGATCTCCTCGATCGTGAACCCGCTCACCGGACACGCGAATCGCGAGCTGAACACCGTCCGTTCGCCCCCGTCCGCGTTCTCCGCGTAGACAACCCCATCGGCCAGCCCGAGTGCAGTTTCGAAACTGTCGGCCAGCCGCTGCTCGGTTCCGGCCCGCACCACGACGCGGTCCACCACCGCTTCGATGTCGTGCTTGGTCTTGCGATTGAGCGCCGGAACCTCGCTAATCTCGTATAGTTTGCCATCCACCTTCACACGCGCGAACCCGCGCCGCTGCAGCTCGGCCAGCTCCTTGCGATACTCGCCCTTGCGGTCCCGCACGACCGGAGCCAGCAGCAGCAGCCGCGTGCCGTCCGGCATCGCCATCACCCGGTCCACCATCTGGCTGACCGTCTGCGCCTCGATCGGCAACCCGGTCGCCGGCGAATACGGCACGCCCACCCGCGCCCACAGCAGCCGCATGTAATCGTGGATCTCGGTCACCGTACCCACGGTCGAGCGCGGGTTCCGGCTCGTCGTCTTCTGCTCGATGGAGATCGCCGGCGACAGCCCCTCGATGCTGTCCACGTCCGGCTTGCCCATCAGCTCGAGGAACTGCCGCGCATACGCCGACAGCGACTCGACGTAGCGCCGCTGCCCCTCGGCATAGATCGTATCGAACGCCAGGCTCGACTTGCCCGACCCCGACAGCCCGGTGATCACCGTCAGCTGATCCCGCGGGATCGTGACGTCGACATTCTTGAGATTGTGCTCGCGCGCACCGCGCACGCGAATGAAACCCGACATTCAGTGCCCTCGCGGCCGTTTTGTTCGCTAATCGTTCACTTATATATATGGCAGCGGCGGAGCGGGATTGAAACCCTGGTGTCGCCGCGCTTGCCGCCGCGGCAGGCGCATGACATTTGAAGCCCCGATTCAAAGGACGATATCGATGGCCGGTTCAGTCAACAAAGTCATCCTCGTCGGCAATCTCGGCAAGGACCCGGAATCCCGCAGCTTCCAGAACGGCGGCAAGGTGGTGAACTTCACCCTCGCCACGTCCGAGACCTGGAGCGACCGCGCCTCCGGCGAGCGCAAGGAGAAGACCGAGTGGCACAACGTCGTCATCCGCAACGAGAAACTCGGTGAGATCGCCGAGCGCTACCTAAAGAAGGGCGCCAAGGTCTACATCGAGGGTTCGATCCAGAGCCGCAAATATCAGGACTCCGCTGGCGCCGAGAAATACATCACCGAGGTGATCGTCGGCCCGTTCCGCGGCGAACTCACCATGCTCAGCGGCCGCGGCGAAGAGGGCGGCATGGACGCCGGCGGTGGGGGAGGCGGCTACAACCGCGAGCGTGCCCCTGCGGCAGCCCCGCGCAATGCTCCCGCACGCAGCGGTGGCGGTGGCGGCGGTGCGCCCTCCTGGGATGCCGGCCGCGGCGCAGGCGATCTCGACGACGAGATTCCGTTCTAATCGGTTTCTCGGGCGCAGGTTCCAGGGTCAGATCGCGCGGGTTGTTAAAATCAGACCTGGTAGCACGGCGATGATCTATCGCCATGCCACCAGGTAGAGGCGCGCGTTTACGAGTAGGAGCCGGACGGCGCGTAGAAGCCGATCCCTTCGGACACCAGGTCGGCCCGATACGTCGAGGTGCCCGCCGTCGTGATGGCGGCATATTCGGCCTGGCTTCCAGTGTAGAAGTGCGTGCCGTAGGTCTTGTCGAACAAGCGATACACGGCCACGTCGCCGGTCTGCTGGGTGCTATGTTCCTGGAAGCTGCTGCCTGCTTCGAACACCAGGTCCGGTCGGTAACTGCTGGAGGACGTGTTGCGCAGATCCGCGGCTTCGGTCTGGCTGGCGGTGAAGAAGTGAGTTCCGTATCGGGTGTCGAAGAAGCGATACACGGAAATCGCGTTTGCATCCGTGACCGCTGGATTGAGCGCTCCGAAATTGTTGACCTCCTCGCGCAGGTCGGGACGGAAGCTGCTCAAGGCCGGATTCATCAGCGCGTTCTTCTCGGTGACATCAGCGGTGAAGAAGTGGGTGCCGGTGGAGTTGTCGAAGAAGCGGTAGACCCCGAACGAACCCGCCGGCGTCGACGTGCCCGGACTGGAGCCGCTGCCGGTCGAGCCGCTGCCGGAGTTGCCGGAGCCGGTATTGCCGCCGGCGGAGCCAGTGGTGCCGCCGGCGATCACCAGCGTTCCGGCTGGATTGATCAGCGCCCCCGTCAGATCGGCCACGTTTCCAGCCGCATCGGTGATGCTGGCGCCGTTGCGGTTAAAGCCGACCACGGCGAGGTCCGCGCTGTTCTGACCAGGCTGCACGGTGTGCGTGAACACCAAGGTGGAGGGGGTCGAGGCCGTCGGATCGTACGTCGCGGTGCCTCCATCGCTCAGCGCGAGCGTCGGAGTGCCGCCCGTGACGCCGACGCCTTCGCTCGTTGCCACGCCGATGGCCACGGTCTGGCCGGCACCTAGCGTTCCTGAGCCTGGGTTGGTGGATACCCCGGTCACGGTCGGCGCAGTGGTGTCGATCTGCAGGATCCCGGCCGGATTGCCGGCGGCGCCGGTCAGATCGACGGGAACCCCGCTCACCCCGCTCACGGTTGCACCATTCAGGTTGGCACCGAGCACGGCGAGGTCGGCGGTGTTCTGTCCCGGCGCGACCGTGTACTTGAACGCCAGGCTGGTTGCGGTCGACGTCGTGGGATCAAAGATGGCGGTGCCGCCGTCATTGAGCGTCAGCGTCGGAGTGCCGCCGGTCACCGTAACGGGGGCCGACGTTGCCACGGTCAGCACGGCCGTGGCGCCCGGCCCGAGATCCGCTGTCGCCGGTGCCGCCGTGATGCCGCTGACCACGATGCCGAAATTGACCAGTGTGCCGCCGGTGCCATCGCTGGACAGCCGGAAATTGCCAGCGACGTATTCGCCGGTCGTCAGTGGCAGCGACGTCAACGCGGTCCCGCTAGCGTCGAGTAACGTCAGCGTTCCGCCGGAGCCGGAATCTGCGCCATCGGAATATGCGACGCTGGCCGCTACCTGGCTCACGTCGATCGTGCTGCCCGGCGCGAACCCGGCGATGCCGCTGATGACGCCAACCGTGATCCCGCTGCCAAGCACGAGCCTGCTGTCAGTCCCGGTAAACGTCACCGTCGAGCCCGCCGCGATCCCCACCGTGCTCTTGAAGGTCAGGGTTCCACCGCTGCCGATATTGCCGGACACCACGGCGCCGGAACCCGTCGAGATGTCCAGGGTGACATTGGCGTTGGTGAGATTGACCGTCGTGACCGCTCCACCGCCGGGCAAGGTCGAGATGGTTGCCGTACTGGGATTGCCGGGCGAACCGGCATAGGTGAGCGTAGATCCGGAAGTGGCTGCCGCGCTATTTTGCGTAACTGTTTGCATCTGGTTCAAGCCGTTCCTGACGAGGGATAACGGCCCTTGTTATCGTGTGTATTAACAAGCGACAACCAGCCATCGCTTATATACTGGTAGAACTTCTTAAAGCCTCGGGTCAGTGGCTTCGGCGCCTCACTAGGGAGGTCGTTTATTGCAACGTTTGCCAGTTTTTAGTCACATCCCGCAGTAGCGCCGCTACCGTTGCATTAATGAACTCGAGATCTGCGGCCTTGAAGCCCGGTGAAGCGGCGACGTGGCCCTGCACGCTCGGGATCGTCACATGTCGCCCATCCGGAATTGCGGCCGCGGCTGCGACTCCGTCCTCCACCGGGTTATAGAGGTCGAGCTCACCGGACATCAGCAGCGCCTTGGCCCTGACGCTGCGCAGTGCCCGCACCGGATCGCCACCGTAGATCGGTTTGCCGTCCACGAGAGTGTCTCCGACGTTGTGGCGATCGTAGGCCCAGGTTTGTGCGATCCAGTCATTGGCGTCGAAACCGGACTTCACCACCGCATCCTCCTGGCCGCCGATCCAGGGGATCACGTCCATGGGCTGGTCGAATTGCCGCCGCATCGCCTCGGGCGTCCGGGTAGCCAGCACCTGCAGCACATCGGCCCGCATCCGCCAGCCTGCCTCGGGCTGGGCGGTGTAGCGCCCGTCCTGGAACGCCGGGTCGAGCATTAGGGCGCGGCGGGTGGCGTGATTGACCGCGATGGACCAGGGCGTGGTGCGGGCCATAGGGGTCAGGGCGATCAGCGCATCCATCATGCCGGGATGGCTGACGCCCCATTGCAGCGTCTGCATGCCGCCCATCGACGCACCGGCGACCGCGACCAGGTGATCGATGCCCAGGTGCCGGAGCAGTTGGTTCTGGCTTTCCACCATGTCGCGGATGGTGAAGTGCGGGAAGTCGGGACCGTGCTGGGCCGTGCTGGTGGAGGGAGAGGTGGTGAGGCCGTTGCCGATGGCGTCGGTCTTGATGACGAACAGGTGGTCGGTGTCGATGCCCTTGCCCGGGCCGATCAGGAAGTCGATCCGGTGATGGTTGCCGCCGATCGCGGTGACCATCAGCACGGAGTTTGACTTCGTGGCGTTCAACGTGCCTTCCGTCATGTAGGCGATGTTGAAATCGTGGATGACCTCGCCGGACTCGAGCTTGAAGTCGCCGATGGCGAAGCGTTGCAGGCCGGGCTCGTCCGCCGCGGAGGCGGGACGGTGCAGCAGAAGGATGCAGAACAGCGCGAGGACGGTGCGCATCCTACTTCCCTAAGTGCTGATCGAAGAACTGGCCGATCTCGCCAAAGGCCTCCTTCACCTCCGGGATGCGGTCGTCGCGGTAGAACTGGGCGTGGGATTGCGCTTCGTAGACTTGTAGCGACGCTTCCACCCCGGCCTGTCGCAAGGCGCGATGCATGCGAACCGTGTTGCTCAGCAGCAGGTCGCGCGTGCCGCTGGTCAGGATGGTGGGCGGGAAGCCGTGCACGTCGCCATAGACCGGGGACAGCATCGGGTCAGCCAGGTCGTGACCCTGGGCATAGAATCGCGTGGCGGCGTCGCAGAACCCGTCCGGCGAGACCAGCACGTTGTCGACCATGGCGTTGGTCTTGAACGTGTCGCCCTGCTCCGTCGCGTCCGCCATCGGTGTTCCCGGCGCGATCGCGCCCGGCATGGGCAGGCCGTCGCGCTTGGCGCGCAGCATCATCTCCAGCGTCAGCGCGCCACCGGCCGAGCTGCCGAACACGGCCAGGTTGCCGGGCGGCACCATCTTCACCGCCGCCTTGTAGACCGTCATCGCGTCGTCCAACGCCGCCGGATAATACGCTTCGGGCGGCATTCGGTAATCGACCGCGATCACCTTCATGCGGTTGAACCCGGCCATGAAGATCGCTTCCGGCAGCACCGCCTCGCGCGGGTTCAGCACGTAGCAGCCGCCATGGACGTGCACGGCCAGCCGATTGGCGTTCTGCGCCGGGATATCGGTCGGCGTGATCGTGTAGATCCTGACGCCATCCAGTACCGAGGGCGCGATGCTGACCCGCATCCGCTCCGCCATGCCCGGGATCTGCGGCGCGACCGTCGCCGCGATGCTGTCGGACAGTTCGCGCCACCCGTCCGGCGTCGTCGGCGGCTTGTCCCAGTTGGCGCGCAACGGCTGCCCCACGACCGCCTGCATCTGCGGGCTGACCGTGCCGGGGACGGGGATGCTCTTTGCAGGAACCTCACGCGGCGCCGGGGTCTGGGCGGCGGCAGGCAGAGCGAAGGCCAAGACAGCCAAAGCCAATTGGCACCGTGCGGCAATGATCATCGGCGTTCTCCGTCGGGTCTTGCGGGTGACCTGTTCGGTTCAACTCTGATGGGACGGCTCGCCCTCGGCAAGTCCGTCGCCGTAGATGCCTTCAGGCTAGCCATCCGCGATCAGCTTCCCCATTTTCCATCCATGTCTCGCTCCCCCGCCGCCGACCTGGCCCCGCTGATCAAGCTCCTGCAAGCTGGTGTTCCACCCGAGCGCGCCGCCGCCGAACTCTCCCGCGTGATCGACAAATGGAAGGTCGATCTCGCGGATGACGGTGAACATCTGCAGGAGAGGCTGTCCGGCTTGGCCGAGCAGATGACGACCGGGATCGAGGAGATGCACGAGGGCATCGCCGAGGCCAGCGACAAGGGAAAGCCGACGCTGCGGCGGATCCTGGCCACGCATCAGGCGGTGCTGGACGGTGTGCGGACCGCGCAAGATGCGGCTTGATCCGCTCCCCTTCGACGCCGGATCGCGATACCATGCCGGTATGCCGATACCCGCGCCGTTCACCCTTACGATCCTCGACGCCGACGTCGCCGCGCTGAAGGATCGTCTCGCGCGAACCCGCTGGCCCGACCAAGCCCCCGGGGAACCTTGGGCCGTCGGCACCGACACCGCCTACATGCGCGACCTGGTCGCCTACTGGCGCGACCGGTTCGACTGGCGCACGCAGGAAGCCGCGCTCAACGCCTTCCCGAATTTCACCCTCGAGCTGGATGGCGGCCGTCAGCATTTCCTGCAGGTGCCGGGCGACGGCCCGGATCCCACGCCGTTGCTCCTCATGCATGGCTGGCCCGGCTCGCTGTTCGAGTTCATCGACATCATCCCGCGCCTGACCGCCGCGGGGTTCACCGTCGTGGCCCCGTCGCTGCCGGGCTATGGGCTGTCGTTCGAGCCCGGTCAGAAACGCTTCGGCGTCTCCGACATCGCCGACACGATGCACCGCTTGATGACCGATGCGCTCGGCTACCAGCGGTTCGCCGTTCAGGGCGGCGACTGGGGGGCGCACATCGGCTCCAACCTCGCCGCCCGCTATCCGGCCTCGGTGATCGGCCTGCACCTCAACATGCTCTCGGTGCCGAACGACGCACCCGCGCCCGCCAATCCGACCGCCGAGGAGAAGGCGTACCTCGAGCAGATCGCGCATTGGAGCAAGGAGGAGGCCGGCTACACCGCCATCCAAGGCACCCGTCCGCAAACCCTCGCATTCGCCATGACCGACAGCCCGGCCGGCCTGGCAGCCTGGATCGTCGAGAAGTTCCGCGCCTGGTCCGATAACGAAGGCACCATCGAAAGCGCCATCGCCCGCGACCGCATGCTCGCCAACGTCTCGCTCTATTGGTTCACCGGCGCGATCGGCTCTTCTTTCTGGCCCTACTACGCCCGCCTGCACGGTGACGACCCGATCCCGAAAGGCACCACCGTGGGCGTCCCGGTCGGGCACGCCGCCTTTCCCTGCGAGATCCGCCGCCCACCCCGCAGCCTCGCGTCCACCTACTACACCGACATCCGCCGCTGGACCCCGATGGCGAAGGGCGGCCACTTCGCCGCCCTGGAACAGCCCGCCGCCCTGGCCGAGGACATCACCGCTTTCTTCCGGGGCCTAACCGCATGATCCGTCACCGGCTACATTTCCACTCCGGCCACGATCATCACGGTCAGCGCCACCTCCAGTTGCGCGCCTCTGCCGAAATCCGCCGCGCCCGCGAGCGGCGCATGCTGCAGCCGGTGGTCATCGAGATCCCGTGCGGCGGCTCGCAGCCTCGCTGGCGCAACGGCCTGCAGCGCCGCCGCTGGTTGCTGCTGACCGAGCAGCTCCGCGGTGACCGCCGTTGCTTCATGATGACCTTGCGGCATCCGCCACTGATGCCGCCCGTCCGGCCCTTCTAGGTCGCCCCAGCCTGCCGCGCCCGAACCCGCTCGCGATACACGATATACATCCCGCTCAAGATGATGACCCCAGCCCCGACGAAGGCCGCCTGGTCGGGCAGCGCCCCGAACACGAGATAACCCAGCGTCGCCGAGGACAGCAGCTGGATATAGGAGAACGGCGCCAGCACCGACGCCGTCGCCCGCCGATACGCCAGGATCAACAAATACTGTCCGCCCGACGAGAACACCCCGATCCCGACCCCGAGGAGCACCTCGAACGGCGTCACCGACCGATACACCAGCGGCAGCAGCGCCGTCAGCACTACCAGACCAGTGCCCGCGCTCCACAGCAGCGTCGCCTCGCTCCGGTCCGTGCCGCCGATGATCCGCGTCACGATCATCGCCGCCGCCCAGCACGCCGCCGAGCTCAACGGATACAGCGCCGCCATCTGCAGCGCGCTGCTCCCGGGCCGAATCACGATCAATACGCCGATCAGCCCGGCCAGCGTCGCCGACCACCGGTGCACGCCCACCTTCTCGTGCAGGATCAGCACCGACAGTGCCGTGATGAACGCCGGGGACACGAACGAGATCGCCGCCGCCTCCGCAAGCGGTAGGAAGCTCAGCCCGGCGATGAAGAACACCGACGACCCCAGCAGCGTCAGCCCCCGCAGCACCTGCAACCACGGCCGCCGCGGCCACAGCCCGGTGAACCGCCGCCGCCCCGCGACCACCGCCCCGAACAGCACGAACACGACGTAGCGCATCCAGGCGATCTCCACCGCCGGCAGGTCCGCCTCGCGCAGGTATTTCGCCATCGTGTCCGACATCGAGAACAGCATGACGCCGCACACGACTTGGAGGATGGCGGTCCACACGCTTGTGGTCTCCGCCCGTTGCGCCGGCGCGATCATGCCGGAGGCTTACCTCATGCGCCGGGTCGCGTCTTGGCCTACCGCCGCGGGGCTACCAACGCGAAATGACCGCCCTGCGGATCGCGGCCCGTCAACGTCCAGGCGCCACCCGGCACCTCCTGCGGCCCATGCAACACCGCGCCACCGCCGGCCAGCACCCGCTCCTTCGCCGCATCGATCCCCTCGACCGCGAAGTAATACAGCCAATGCGGCATCATCCCGGCTGGCGCAGCCATCATCCCGCCGCGGTCCGTCCCGCCATACGCGAACAGCTGGTAGACCCCCATCGGCCCCATATCGATGGCCCGATCCTTCTCCCAGCCGAACATCGCCGTGTAGAACTCCAGCGCGGCCGCCGGGTCCGGCGTGCGCAACTCGTGCCAGCCGATGCTGCCCGGGCTCATCGGCTCTGGCGGCGCATCGGCGTAGCTCGGCGTGAACAGATAGAAGTGCGCGCCGGCCGGGTCGGTCACCACGGCGAACCGCCCGACACCCGGCACGTCCATCGGCCCGTATCGCAGCACGCCACCGGCCGCCACCGCCTGCGCCAACGACGCATCGACGTCGTCGACATGAATGTGCCCCGACCAATGCGGTGGAATGCCGCGCGCTTCGAGATCCGCCGGCATCGCGTGCGCGCCGGCCAACGCGGCGTCGCCCATCTTGAACAGCGTATACGGCTTCTCCGGCACCGGCACGGCGGTCCAGCCGACAGCGTCCGCATAGAAGGCCGCGGCTGCGGCCGGGTCAGTGGTCGCCAGATCATACCAGGTGAACCTACCGGCACTCATCCCGTCGCCCCCCACCCATTCCCGGGCGGACCTTTACGGGACGCCCCATTTCCGCGATACCCTGATGAGATTCGCGAGGCAACGATCGTCGACCGCCGCCTCCCTACGCAACGGAAAACAGCGCCTTGAGCGACAAGCCCGACCCGCCAGCCATCACGCCCGGTCCAGCCAATCCGCCCGTCCTGCTCGAAGACGAGATGCGCCGGTCGTATCTCGACTACGCCATGTCCGTCATCGTCAGCCGCGCGCTGCCCGATGCCCGCGACGGCCTCAAGCCGGTGCATCGCCGCATTCTCTACGGCATGCACGAGAGCGGCTACACTGCCGACAAGCCCTACCGCAAATCCGCCCGCGTCGTCGGCGACGTCATGGGTAAATACCATCCGCACGGCGACAGCTCGATCTACGACGCCATGGTCCGCATGGCCCAGCCCTTCTCCATGCGCGTGCCGCTGATCGATGGCCAGGGCAATTTCGGCTCCATCGACGGCGACCCGCCGGCGGCAATGCGCTACACCGAGGCTCGTCTCGCCCGCTCCGCCGAGCGCCTGCTCGACGATATCGGCAAGGACACCGTCGACTTCCAAGCCAACTACGACGAGAGCGAGCACGAGCCCAAGGTCCTGCCGGCTTCGTACCCCAACCTGCTCGTCAACGGCTCCAACGGCATCGCCGTCGGCATGGCGACCAACATCCCGCCGCACAACCCGACCGAGATCATCGACTGCACCCTCGCCCTGATCGCCGACCCGGCGACCACGCTCGACGACCTCATGAAGATCGCCCCCGGCCCCGACTTCCCGACCGGCGGCCTCATCCTTGGCCGGGCCGGCATCCGCAGCGCCTTCGAGGGTGGACGCGGCAGCCTGGTCGTCCGTGCCAAGGCCGAGTTCGAGGAGATGAAAGGGGGCCGGGTCGCGATCGTCGTCGGCGAGATCCCGTATCAGGTCAACAAGACCACGTTGCTCGAGAAGATCGCCGAACTCGTCCGCGCCAAGCAGGTCGAGGGCATCTCCGACCTCCGCGACGAGAGCGACCGCGACGGCATGCGCATCGTGATCGAACTCAAGCGCGACGCCACGCCTGAAGTCGTTCTCAACCACCTCTATCGCTTCACCCAGCTGCAGACGAGCTTCGGCGTCAACTTCCTCGCCCTCGACGGCGGCCGTCCTCGCCTGATGGGCCTCAAGGACGCGCTGCAGGTCTTCCTAACCTTCCGCGAGGAGGTCGTGCTCCGCCGCAGCCGCTACGAGCTGAACAAGGCGCGCGACCGCGCCCACCTGCTCATCGGCTTGGCCATCGCGGTGGCCAACATCGACGACGTCATCCGCGTTATCCGCACTAGCCCGGACTCCGCCACCGCCCGCGCCGCGCTGATGGACCGCAGCTGGCCCGCCGCCGACATCGCGTCCTTGCTCGCGCTGGTCGACGACCACGGCAACCAGATCGTCGACGATACGGTTCGCCTCACCGAGACCCAGGCCCGCGGCATCCTCGACCTCCGCCTCGCTCGCCTCACCGGTCTCGAGCGCGAGAAGATCCAGGCCGACCTCACCGAAGTCGCCGGCGAGATCACCGAGTTGCTTGAAATTCTGGGCAGCCGCCCGCGCCGCCTCGAGGTCATCCGCGACGAGCTGCTCGCCGTGCGCACCGAGATCGGCTCGCCCCGCCGTACCCAGATCGTCGACGGCCTCGCCGACCAGGACGACGAGAGCCTCATCGAGCCCGGCCAGATGGTCGTCACCATCACCCGCGACGGCTTCATCAAGCGCACCTCGCTCGACATTTACCGCCAGCAGAACCGCGGCGGCCGCGGCCGCACCGGCGCCGGCACCCGCGGCGACGACATCGTCACCCGCAGCTTCAACGCCCATACCCATCAATGGGTGCTGTTCTTCAGCAGCGGCGGCAAGGCGTTCCGCGAGAAGGTCTGGCGCCTGCCGGAAGCCAGCCCCACCGCCAAAGGCCGCGCCCTGGTCAACCTGCTGCCCGACCTCGGCGGCGACACCGTCACCACCGTGCTGCCCCTGCCGCAGGACGAGACGATGTGGGAGAACCTGCACCTCGTCTTCGCCACTGCATCGGGTGGCGTACGCCGCAACAAGCTGTCCGATTTCGGCCGCATCCGCTCCTCCGGCCTGATCGCCATGAAGCTTGACGACGGTGACAGCCTCATCGGCGTCGCTACCTGCCGCGAGGGCGACGACGTGTTCCTTGCCACCGAGAAATCGCGCTGCATCCGCTTCCAGATCAGCGACGAGACGCTGCGGGTCTTCACCGGCCGCGACAGCTCCGGCGTCCGCGGCATCCGCCTGCAGAACGACGACCGGGTCATCAGCCTCTCGGTGCTGCGCCACGTCGACGCCGACCCGGCCACCCGCGTCGCCTACCTCAAGGCCTCCCGCCGCCGCTCCGGCGTCGAGGACGAGACCGTGAACGTCACCGCCATCGGCGACGAGGACAGCGTCCCTGACATCAGCCTCTCTGCCGAACGCATCGCCGAGTTGGAGGCCTCCGAAGAGATCCTCCTCACCGTCACGGACGCCGGCTTCGGCAAGCGCTCCTCGGCCTACGAATACCGCGTCAGTGGCCGCGGCGGCCAGGGCATCGCCAACATGACCCTCTCGGCCCGCAACGGCACCTCCGTCGTCGCCAGCTTCCCCGTCCGACCCGGCGACGGCGTCATGCTTATGACGGACGCCGGCCGCCTCATCCGTGTCCCCTCCGACCAGGTCCGCGTCACCGGCCGCAACTCCATGGGCGTCACCCTGTTCCGCCTCGGCGAGGCCGAGCGCGTCAGCAGCGTCTTCCCCGTCCTCGACGATACGCCGCTCGACGCCGTCGAAGAGGCGGTCATCGAGACACCCGGGACCTCGCCCGAAGAGTTGACGGACGATGCTCCGCCAGAGCCCACCGATGTGTGAGCGCGCCCATATCGGCGTCTACCCCGGCACCTTCGACCCGGTGACCAACGGGCATGTCGACATCATCGCGCGCGCCGCCAAGATGCTGCACAAGCTGGTCATCGGCGTCGCCACCAACCCGGGTAAGAACCCGCTCTTCCCGCTCGACGAGCGCATGGAGCTTGTCCGCGCCGAAGCCGAGCACATCGCCAAGCGCACCGGCACCGAGATCGAGGTCCAGAAGTTCGAGGGTCTGCTGGTCGAGTTCGCCCGCTCCGTCAACGCTGGTGTGATCGTCCGCGGGCTTCGGGCGGTCACCGATTTCGACTACGAGTTCCAGATGGTGGGCATGAACCACCGTCTCGACCCGGAGGTGGAGACCGTTTTCTTCATGGCGAGCGAGAGCCACCAGTTCATCTCGTCCCGTTTCGTCAAGGAGATTGCCCGCCTCGGCGGCGACGTGAGCAGCTTCCTGCCCAAGCTGGCTCTCGAGCGCACGCTGCGGCGGGTGAAAGAATAGAGGAACCTGGTCATGCTACGCCGCGCCCTACTTGTCACGATCGCTATGATTTCAACTGGAGTTCTGATGTCCGACGCCGCCGACGCCCAACCTGCCGAACCCGGCACCACCTGGAACCTTGAGCTGAAGGACGGCTGCAAGGTCGTCATCAAGCTCCGCCCCGACCTCGCCCCCAAGATGGTCGAGCGCGTCAAGACACTGACGGCCGAGGGCTTCTACGACGGCACGCCGTTCCACCGCGTGATCGAAGGCTTCATGGCCCAGGGCGGCGACCCCAGCGGCTCCGGCAGCGGCGGCAGCAAGCTCCCCAACGTCCCGGCCGAGTTCACCAATAAGGCGCACTTCCTGCGCGGCACCGTCGGCGCGGCCCGCACCAACGACCCGAACAGCGCCAACAGCCAGTTCTACATCATGTTCGCCCCGGCGACCCACCTCGACGGCCAGTACACGATCTTCGGCCAGGTCGTGTCCGGCATGGAGTGCATCGACAAGATCAAGCGCGGCTCGGGCGGCGGCGGCACCGTCTCCAACCCCGATAAGATCATCCACGCCACCATCAGCTAACCCGGCCCGGCACCTGGCCGTAAGGTCGGGTGCCACCACATTCGTTTGACGCTCCCTGCCCATGGCAGTATCGAGACGCCGCATCATGGGCCTGTAGCTCAGCTGGTAGAGCACGGGACTTTTAATCTTGTGGTCGTGGGTTCGAGTCCCACCGGGCCCATTCAGCTTAACAATCGATCGGCCGGCGGGCCCCATTGCTGGGGGCGGAACGATCGACGGCGCTGCGGCGCCAAGGGCGCGGGTAGCGCCGTCTCGGGATGCGCTTGGCCATTTGTTCTCCGAGCCCCTCGCTAGCCGAGCGCGAGTGCAAGACTCGCCCTCGATGTCAGTGGGGCGCTCATAGAAGCCAAACACCGCGTCACCGGCCGCCGCCGAGGTCCGCAGCGCCAGGATGGCGACGGTTGCGGTTAGGTTGGGCAAGTCGTTGGTAGCTTCCCGTTCGGCTGCATTCGTGCTAACAGCAATGTATGGCCAAGTCGATTCGTGCTTACACGAAGTCCAATCGCCCGGAGCAGGCTGGAACGATGGTTGGCGTCCGTCTCCAGCCCGATCAGCTCGCCAAGCTCGACACCTGGATAGCTCACCAGCCGGCGCCGGCTCCGTCGCGCCCAGAGGCCGTGCGCCGCATCCTGGAAGCGAGGCTGGTGCACGAAGAGGAACGGGGTCGCTTGTGACTCTCGCCGCCATCCGCACCGCCCTCGAGGCCGCCGGCGTCGAGTTTGCCAACGGCGGCGGGCCCGGGCGTGACACTGTGAAGGTGGAACGATGAAACGATTGTTGCCGGCCTTACTCGCTTTACTCGGCCCCGCCGCCTCGGCGCAGCCCGCCAGCCCGTTTGACGGTACCTGGGGTGTGATCTTTTCCTGTCCTGCCACACCTGGCGGCACTGCTGGCTACACGCGCCGCTTCCCGGCGGTCGTGCGAGGTGGGGTGATGCATGGCGAGATCGGAGTGGCTGAGCAAGCGAGCTTTCTCGCCCTGGACGGTAAGATCTCGGCGGACGGCACCGCGCTGCTCACTGGCCATGGGTTTACCGGTGATCCCGTCTACGTAGTGGGGCGCCTAACGCCGGCTACGCCGTATAGCTTTCACTTGCAGGCGCGGTTCTCCGGATCGAGCGGCACCGGTTCCCGAATTGAAGTACGTCGGTGCGATGCCGTGTTCAGCAGGCAATGATCGAAAGCCGAGACATGATCCGCGCCACCGCCCTCGCGTTCCTGCTTGCCACCTCGGCCTGCAACGGCTTCGACACCGGGCTGAACCCGCGCCCGGATGTCAGCAAGGAACAAGGCCCACTGGTGACGCCGCCGGCGGGCGTCGTGCGGGGCGCTGCAGATCCAGGTGCCCAGCAGGAACGCTCGTCAGCCTACACCCCGCGCAGGATCGGGGCAGGGGCGACGAGCTTGCGATGCGTTCCGCGGGCGAGTGGCCTCGGCTCGGATTGTCGGCCGCTGTGACCAGTGGCGAAGTCGACCTAATCACACCATCGAAGGCGCTGCTCGAAGAAATCCCGGCCAGGCTACCACGTATGGTGGCCGAGCTTTCGGGCTGAAACTACCGCCCGAAAAGCAAGATCAACACGACGATGAGCGCGATCAGGCCAACGCCACCACCGAAGACGTTGCCTCCGTATGCGCCGGACCGATATCCGTAACCGCCACCGCCTAGCAGGAGCAGCACGACGACAATAACGACGATGGTGGTGAGGGACATGGCAAGCTCCGGATTGCAGCACGATTGAACATCACCAGCCCTGGTTTGGGCAACTCGTCTCAAAGTGACGAGCAACGGCTCTAACGTGCTCTCAGACCTACTGGCGGCGAGTTCGTCGAGCAAACGGTCGCGGAGCTCGGGTGCGGCACGCTAAGGGTCGAGCTGACCGCAATTTGCGTTGGACGCGACCACGATCTCTCGGTCGTGAATTTCGCCAGTCGGACGAGCAAATTGATTCCAATTACCGACCGGTTGTTGTATGATAGGTTACACAACCTGAAGTAGCACTCATTGTGAAGAGTGAAGCCCTGTTGCCGCTCATGCATTCCGCAGCTGACTGCTGTCTACTCGATGCATTCTGCGAGGAAGAGGGTTTTGCTTTTGCTAAGCTTGATGAAGTCGAGTGGCAATTGGTCCAGCAAAATCGGGCAGATTCCTTACTCCTCAGTCAACCTTGACCGGGTCGCGCCTTAGATCAGTACGATGAGACCGGTTCCGCCGCCGAACACGCCGATAGAGGCTCGGTACTAAGAGGTGGGCTTCATCACAGCCTGAAACAGCAGTCGGAACAGCTCGGTTCCCGCCTCATCCTCGACCTGAAGCCGCCAGTCCTCGCCATTCCAAAAGTCGGAGCCAGCTGTACTGAGCACCTGCGTCACGACCTGCAGCGCGTAGATCTGAGCAGCTGCGACATCCTTCAACTCCGTCCCGTCGGGGTCGAGGTATTCCTGGCCATCGCGGACATGGAAGAAGTAGCGCGGCATTCTGACGTGCCCCAGATTGAGTGTCAGCCAGGCACGTCGTCGATACGCCTGAGAAGATAGGCATGATCGAGGAGGACGCGCAATCGATCGACGAGATCGGGGATCGCGCGGCTGTCGCGCGGACTCTCTGCGGACTCATTACCGTGGCATGCGTCTGGCGCTTGCTGGCGACCTGTAGAAAGAGGGAAATTGAGAAGCTACATCATGAGAATGTTGAGGCTTCGTTAGGAGTTCTCTGGTTGTTCCTGGCGAGCTAAAATGTGAGACTTCTAATCTTGTGGCAACTGTGACCCGCCCTCTCTGCCTCATTGTCTTGCTCGCCGTGTCGGCGTGCAACGGTATCGATACCGGGCTCAACCCGCGTCCCGATGTCGCCAAGCAGCAAGGTCCGCTGACCGTGCCCCCGGCGGCCGTCACCCGTGGTGCTGTAGATGCGGGTGCCGGGCAGACCACCGTACGATGTGTGCCGCAAACCAACGGGCAGGCACCGAACTGCCGGCCATTGTGAACGATATGCACCCACCCGCACCGGCGACGGATGCCACGCCGCGCCGCCGTAACGGCCTGGCGATCAAAGCTCGTTTGCAACTCGGCAGCACCGTGTCGCTGACGGTATCCGCCCGGGCGACGGCGGCGGAATTGCTGGCCGTCGGCGCGTTGGTCTCGTCGATCCTGTTGTCGGTTGGACCGATCGTCTGGGCAGCCCGGCGGCGGCGATAGGAAAGTGAAGTCGGCTCTACCGGGCCCATTCACCGGCGCTTAACCTTTCCCGCGCATCCTTATCGCCAGTGATGACGAGGTGATACTATGTCCATCGAATCTATCTCCGCTGTCGATGCCGATCTCGCCCGGGTCGCTTCTGCCCAGTCGCAGCTGACGGCAGCGGAGTCGCAGGTCATCCCCAGCGATGGCACCAACGCCAGCCAGGTCGAGCAAGCCCGCTCGGCCGTCGCGTCGGCCGAGGCGGCCCTGGCCGCAGCGCAAGCCGCGCTCAGCTCGGCCCAAGCATCGACGCAGACATCGTCGCCTGACCCGAGCACCGATGCCACCGCGCCGGTCAGCATGCACTTCGTCGACACGACGGCCTGATCCCTGGCGGCAGCTCGGCCGCTGCCTCTGGCACCGGCCGACGCCGCTCCCATCTCTCGGTCCTCGAGTTCAGGATCGATCTTGCCCGAAGGCCACACCGTCCACCGCCTCGCCAATGCCTTCTCCGACCATTTCGTCGGCCACGTGCTGGCGGCCAGTTCGCCGCAGGGCCGCTTCACCGACGGCGCGGCCACGCTAAATGGCCGGCGCCTCGAGATCGCCGAGGCCTATGGCAAGCAGATGTTCCTCGGCTTCGAGGGCGACCTATGGCTCCGAGTTCATCTCGGCATGTACGGCATGTGGCGCTTCGACGGGCCCGGCCTGGCCGGCATCGGCCGTCGTGACCGCGGCGACACCGAAGCCGATGAGGACGGCCGCCCGATCCCGCGCGACGTCGTCCGCCTTCGCCTGGCGAGCCCCACCCATATCGGCGACCTCAGCGGCCCCACCACGTGCCGGGTCGAGACGCCGGTCGAGAAAGCCGCGTCCGTCGCCGCCATCGGCCCCGACCCGCTCCGCCCCGGCGCCCGCCCTGGTCGCGCATGGGACGTCATCTCCGCCTCCAAGATGGCCATCGGTCAGTTGCTGATGCGCCAGGAGGTGATTGGCGGCATCGGCAACATCTATCGCGCCGAGCTACTGTTCCGTGCCCGCATCGAGCCACACAAGCCCGGCCGTGACCTCTCCCGCGCCCAATTCGACGCCCTCTGGAAAGACGCCCGCGCCCTGCTCCGCGATGGCGTGCGCGACAATGCCATCATCACAACCCGGCCCAAGGACCGCCCGCCAGGCGTCCCGGTGCTCGGCCGCCGTATGCGCAAGGACGCGCGCTCCTACGTCGCTTTCCGCAACCGCGAGCCCTGCCGCCTGTGCAGCACCCCGGTCTCGATGGAGATCATGGCCGGTCGCAAGCTCTACTGGTGCGCGACCTGCCAGACCGAGTAGCCGCTTAGGCGCCGGTCAACACATGCACGACGCGGGCAGCCAGGTGATCCTTCACCTTGGCGGCATACGCCTTCATGTGCTCGGAGCGCCCATGCGCCTGTAGCGCAGCCATCGAGGCCCATTGCTCCACGACGCAGAAACTGTCCGGCCCGAGCGGCGTCTGCACGGCGCCGGCGTCCGGTGCATCGATCGTCGGCTCATACAGAATGCAGCCCTCCTCGGCATGCACGGCTGGCATGTTGGCGCGGAACACGGCCAACACGGTCTCGCGCTCGCCGGGCTTGGCGGTGATGATGGCCAGAACGTGGATCAAGCGCGTGTACTCCCGATGATTGTGGGCCAAGCTCACCACCCGGCGGCACGCGATGCAATGGAGTGACGGCATGGACAAGTCAGTATGTGAAACCGTCGGTCTCTCGGCCGCCCGCCTCGGCCGCATCGACAGCTGGATGCAGCGCTGGGTCGACAGCGGCCGCCTCGCCGGCATGTCCGTCCTCGTCGCCCGCCACGGCCAGGTCGCCTACCAGAGCTGCTACGGCCTCGCCGACCGCGAGCGCGGCACCCCCATGTCGCCCGACACCATCGTTCGCATCTATTCCATGACCAAGCCGCTCACCAGCGTCGCCCTCATGATGCTCTACGAGGAGGGCCGCTTCCAACTTGACGACCCCGTCCACGCCGTCCTGCCCTGCTTCAAGGAAACCCGCGTCTGGAACGGTGAGGGCAGGGACCCCGTCCCCCTCGACCGCCCCATCACCTACCGCGACCTGCTGACCCACACCTCGGGCCTCACTTACGGCTTTATCAACGCCACCCCGATCGACGCCATGTACCGCGACCAGGGCGTCGACTTCCAGACCGCCGACGCCACCCTCGGCGAGGTCGTCCAGAAAGCCGCCACCATGCCGCTGCTCGCCCAGCCCGGCGCCGCCTGGAACTACTCCATCGCCACCGACGTCATCGGCCACCTCGTCGCCGAAATCTCCGGCCAACCCTTCGACCGCTTCCTGAACGACCGCCTCATCGCCCCCCTCGGCATGGTCGACACCGCCTTCACCGTCGCGCCGGCCAACATCCCCCGCTTCGCCGCCAACTACTACCGCGGCGAGGACGGCCGCGCCGCTCTGCTCGACGACCCCGCCACCAGCCGCTTCACCAAGCCCGGCAAGATCGCTTCCGGCGGCGGCGGCCTCACCGGCACCGCGCGCGACTACATGCGCTTCTGCCAGATGATGCTGAACAAGGGCACGCTCGACGGCGAGCGTTTCCTCGGCCGCAAGACAGTCGAGCTCATGACCAGCAACCACCTCGGCGGCGACATGGCGTCCATGGGCATGCCCCGCTTCAGCGAGAGCAAGTACGACGGCGTCGGCTTCGGCCTAGGCTTCTCCATCATGCTCGACCCGGCGAAAGCCGAAATCCTCGGCACCCCCGGCGAGTTCGCCTGGGGCGGCGCCGCCAGCACCGCCTTCTGGGTCGACCCGGCCGAGGACCTGGCTGTCGTCCTCCTCACCCAGCTCACTCCGTCCAGCACCTACCCGGTCCGCCGCGAACTCCGCGTTCTGACCTATGCAGCCATCGTCGACTGACGGAGGATGTCGGAAAAAGGGGAAACCGCGTGACCGACGAACTGCTCTGGGACACCGCCGACGGCATCGGCCGCCTCACCTTCAACCGCCCGGCCCAGCGCAACGCGCTGACCTGGGCCATGTATGACGGCCTGGTCGACATCCTCGACCGGGTCGAGGCCGACCCCTCCCTGCGCGCCCTCGTCCTCACCGGCGCCGGCGGCAAGGCGTTTGCCGCCGGCACCGACATCAGCCAGTTCCGCGAGTTCAGCACCCCGGCCGACGCCATCGGCTACGAAGCCCGCATCGACGCCGTCCTCACCAAGCTTGAGGCCTGCCGCGTGCCCACCATCGCGGCCATCGGCGGCGCCTGCATCGGCGGTGGCGCCGCCATCGCCGCCTGCTGCGACCTCCGCATCGCCGCCACCAACGCCCGCTTCGGCTTCCCGATCGCCAAGACGCTCGGCAACTGCCTCTCCATGGCCAACCTCTCCCGCCTCTCCGCCCTCATCGGCGCCGCCCGCGTGAAGGACATCATCTTCACCGCCCGCCTCGTCGAGGCCGACGAGGCCCACCGCATCGGCCTCGTCTCCGAGATCGTCGCCCCTGAGGCGCTGGCCGACCGCGCCCAGGCCCTGGCCGAGATCGTCGCCGGCCTGGCCCCGCTCACCTTGCGCTCGACCAAGATGGCCCTCCGCCGCCTCCAGGGCAGCGTCACCGAGGACGAGGACCTCATCCTCATGTGCTACCAGAGCGCCGATTTCCGCGAAGGCATGGAGGCCTTCCTGGCCAAGCGCCCCCCGGCCTGGACCGGCGCCTAGTGGGCAAGCTCGTCCTCCAGGGCCTCGGCAAGCGCTACGGCCCCAGCCTCCGCGCCGTCGCCGACGTCACCCTCGCGCTGGCCGAAGGCGAGTTCGTCTCCCTCCTCGGCCCCTCCGGCTGCGGCAAGACCACCACCTTGCGCATGATCGCCGGCTTCATGACCCCCAGCGAGGGCACCATCTCCGTCGGCGGCCAAGTCCTGTCCTCGCCCACCGCGGTCGTCCCGCCCGAGCGCCGCGGCATGTCGATGATCTTCCAGAGTTACGCCATCTGGCCCAACATGACCGTCCGCGAGAACGTCGCCTTCGGCCTCACGCTCCGCAAGCTGAACCGCACCGAGATCGCCGCCCGCACCGACAAGATGCTCGCCGTCGTCAAGCTCGCCCACCTCGCCGACCGCTATCCGTCCGAGCTCTCCGGCGGCCAGCAGCAACGCGTCGCCCTGGCCCGCGCCATCGTCATCGAGCCCGAGGTCCTCCTGCTCGACGAACCCCTCTCCAACCTCGACGCCAGCCTCCGCGAGGAAATGCGCGCCGAGATCCGCCGCCTGCACGACGAGTTCCGCATCACCACCGTCTACGTCACCCACGACCAGTCCGAGGCCATGGTCACGTCGGACCGCATCGTCGTCATGAACGCCGGCCGCATCGAACAGGCCGCCGACCCGGTGACCCTCTACACCCGCCCGCAGACCCGCTTCGTCGCCGGCTTCGTCGGCCGCACCAACTTCCTCGACGGCACCCGCGCCGGCAGCGAGATCCGCTTCCCCGGCTTCACCGTCCCCGCCGCCCTAGCGCCCGGCCCCCTCGAATCTCGCCCGAGCTTCTCCGTCCGCCCCCAGAGCATCGGCCTGTACACCGCGCCTCCCACCGACCGCGGCCAGCGCTGGTGGGTCGAGGGCGTCATCGTCGAACGCGCCTATCTCGGCGAATACTGGGACTACACTGTTTCCCCTGCTGAAGGCGGCCTCCGCCTGAAGGTCAGCACCCCACCGCCCGAACGCCACGAGCTCGGCACCCCGGTCTGGCTCGCCATCGACCCGGCGCTGGCCGCCCCGATCCCACCCCCGAAACTGGACGTCGCCGCCTGACCCCGATGCAACCGACCCCGATGCAACCGCCCCCGATGCAACCGCCCCCGATGCTGATCCGCCCCGCCACCCCGGCCGACGCCCCCGCCATCGCCGCCATCATCATGCCCACCATCCGCGCCGGCGAGACCTACGCCCTCGACCGCGACATGCCCGAACCCGCCGCACTCGCCTACTGGCTCGCCCTCGACAAACGAACCTTCGTTGCCGAGGCGGACGGCCAAATCCTCGGCACCTACTACCTCCGCCCCAACCAACTCGGTGGCGGCCGCCACGTCTGCAACTGCGGCTACATGACCAGCCCATCCGCCACCGGCCGCGGCATCGCCCGCCAGATGTGCGAACACTCCCTGGAGTCCGCGCGAACCGCCGGTTACCGCGCGATGCAATTCAACTTCGTCGTCAGCACCAATGTGCGCGCCGTGCGCCTGTGGCAGAGCCTCGGCTTCGAGATCCTGGCCCGACTACCAAAAGCCTTTCTGCATCCCGAAGTTGGCTATGTCGACGCCTTAGTGATGCATCAAAGTCTCTAAAGCGATGTCCGCAATCGACCTCTTTACGGCCATAGTCTGGCAATGAGGCGATCTCATAAGCGGACCAGTTCTGCACTTCGCTATAACCCATCCGGAACAGTCGGACTTCCAGAACACGGATGTCGTCGGCTGAACCTCTGTGGATGGGCCGACCGCTTTAACCCATGCAAACCCTCTTTTCGGCAATCTGGGTCTGTGGTTCCGTGTAGCAAATGGAAAGGTCATCTCCATGCGTGGAGGCTTATGGACCATCTCTCTTTGCTTGCTGTTTATGTCGCCTATTCTCGTTTTTAAAACTTGGTGGTGGTCTTTCCTCGCGTTAGATCGGAGAATCGATCGTGATTTTCTGGCTCTACTACTCTCGCTAATCCCATTATTACTCGTGATAGCTGGTTTCATTAAGTTAGGTGCTTGGGTTTTTAGCAGCTCTTGAGCGTAGTAGAGGAGCGCAGCGTATTTCCGTCAGCATCGACCGCAGAATGTCGCCTCGCAGCTATCTGCGCCGACGGGATCCGTGCTTTGTGTGGTGAGCAGACCTTCGACGGCATTAGGACCCCGCGAAAAACTTGGCGCCGTAGTGCCGCATGCCGTGGCCTTCATGTTCTGCGGCTGCTCCCTGATCTTCCCGCTACAAGGAGCGGGAGGGCTGTCTCGACCATGGCCACCTCCCAAAAGACCTGGGGTGCGCCCATCCGGTTACGGCGCGGGGAAAGCCCGGTCGAGAGCCGAGGCCCTGCCGCATCCGGGGCGACGCATGGCTGCGATGGTTGTTACCTGGCGGGCACTGCATGCCGCCGTTCCTGCGGTATCGACCGCCGGCACATGCCCATCACGCCAGACGAGGACCACCGGGAACGTCAAGGGGGGCTTGACCATGTCATAGAGAATGCCCAGCCGCACAGTCCCGGGCCTAGACGGCAGCAGACCAAGCGCGGTGTAGCCTTGGCAGCCCGCACTGCCCAGGTTTCCGTGCCTCGACGTTGGAAGGACGGCGACCAACTGGGTGCCGAGTTCGACAAGGGCGACGAAGCACGTCTTCATGCGATCGCCCGATCCGATTGCGGTGCTCCGGCCCGGTAGAATCGCGCCGATCGGCGTCCCATTCCGCATCAGCACGAACGGCTTTCCCAGCCCTTCCACGTCCGTCGCGCCGCCCTCCTCGACCTTCGCCGTTACGCGCGCAAGAAGCGCATCGGCCAGGTGGTCGGGCAGGTCATCGCTCAGCGTCAACCCAGCCGGAGCGGCGGCGCACACGAGACAGGCCGAGGCGAGCACGGCAGCAGCCGCACGATACGGGAGAAGGGGCATTTGGATGCTCCATAGGTCGACTACGCCTCAGTTCGGCATTGAGTGTTCCCCAATTGCAAGCGCGAGGAGGGAAGCTCCGGCTATCCATCTGAAAATGCACTGCCGGAACTTGTGTCGTTTGCCGCCTCAGCAAGCGTAGCCCGTATTCGCAAAGCGAATGCGGGACGAACAAGCCTAACCTACGATCCTTCTAACCTTCCGAAGGCTCCCCAAACTCGTCCGATCCACCATCGCCGACCGCCTCGCCCCAATCAGCCGGCAACACACCCTCACGCACGAATCGATGGAACGAAGAATACGGCTAATCCAGGGGGCCGGCGACCTGGCCGTGCTTACAAGGATTGTGATGGATATAATCCACATGCCGGGCGAAATCCGTCGCATCAAGGATCGTATGCTCCCAGAACCGTCGCTGCCACGCCGTACGGCCGCCACCATCGCGCGGAGTGAAGCTCGCGCCACCTGCGATCATGGCCCGGGTGAAAACCGTCTTGATGCGCCGCCAACGGAGCGCGAAATCCGCGTCGCCTTGTGGAAGCGTGAAGATCGCATGCAGATGATCCGGCAGGATCACGATGGCGTCGATCGCGAACGGGCGTTGCTCTAGGACCGTGCGGAACGCGGTTCTCAGCATGCCAATGTTCGCTGTGAGTAACGAAGACCGACGATCCGCGAGCGCCACCGTAAAGAAGTAGGTTCCACCAAGGACGGGGGCACGCCGGTACCGAACCACGCTTCGGACTATCCTTCTGATCGACCGCCCGCATGAGCAAGCGCTCACACGGGCTACACTGACAACGAAATTTTAACGCCCCAGCACCACCCCTGATACCGCCTCGGCATAAATTCCTAACTACCCAAGCCCGACACCGCCCACTACCAGCGTGTCCTCGCCGGCCTCGTCGATCTCGCCGCCGCCGTCGCCCAGAAACTCCCCACCCGCCTCGACGACGCCACTCCCGCCCCCGAACTCGACCGCAAGATCCCGACCCGCCCCATCCCCGACCTCAAGCAAGCGTAGCCCGTATTCGCATCGCGAATGCGGGTCGTACGATCCACCCCTTGACCGTGGCACTCGGGCCAATACCTCGCCCCCGAAGTTTGACACCGATCTCCAACCCGATAGCGTCCGGCAACTTTCCGGTGTCGTGACAATGTTGAAACCGTTTTTCATTGCCGCGGCCTCACTCGCCTTCGCGAGCGTCCGAGCCGAAGCGGTGGTCTACTCGTTTACCCCCACGATCCTCAGCCCGTCGGTCCCGCCAATCCTGACATCGACCGATCTGTCGTTCACCCTCGCGATCGATGATGCCGCCGTCCGATCCGGCTCGTTCTCATACGACTACCGCTACAGGTTCGTCGAAAGCGGCAATCCTCCCAGGCTGACGTCAGTACCGTCGGCAATAGGAGACGTGCAATCCCTGCAGTCGTTCCGAAGTCCAGCCGGAAACGTCTCGGTCTCCGCCGGTGGCGGCCCACAGGACTCGAGCAGTTCATACTTCGCCGTGAGCCTCAACTTCGATCAGTCGGGACAGGTCAGCTTCGGTAACGTTCAGTACGCGACGGACGGCTACTACGTTCTCGTAAGCGGAACCAGCCAGATCTTCAGCGGGATCGCTGGCATCGGCTCGACCTTTCCCCTCCGCGTAACGGGCCCGCTCGCCGGCTCCCTGGCGACCTCGGTTCCCGAACCGGCCACGCTCGCCCTGTTGGGCCTCGCTCTCGGTATGGTGGTCCAAGAACGCAGGCGGCGACGCGCCGACTAGGCAGCCGCGCCGGCAAGCGCCGCCCGTCGTCGCAACGCGAAGACGGCGTGCCGCCAAACCCTTGCACCCGCTCCTAAGAAAATCTACCTAACAGCCCACCGATGAACGCGATCCCCCGCCCTCTTCCCGAATCCCCCAACAATCGCCGAGCCCGCCAGCTCGACTACTTCCGCCGCGTCGCCGAAAAGGCCATGCGCGCCGTCGACATCGCCAGCGAACAGCTCGAAGTCGCCCACGCCACCGGCGAGCCCGGCGCCACCGCATCCCCCACCCTCGATCTCGCCCGCGCCACCCGCGCCCTCGTCCTTGCCGTCAATGCCGAGAACGCTGTCGTCGACGGCGTCGCCGCCCCCCGCGCCCGCGCCGACGACCCCCGCCGCCCCATCCTGCGCGAAGCCCTCCACAAAGCCGCCGACGCCGAACCCGATCGCAGGCGCCGCGGCCAACTCCGTCACGACGTGGACGACCGCATCGAAGACACCCTCGTCGGCGACCCCGATGGCGAGATACCCCTCCCCACTCACCTCTGCGCCATCGTCGACGAACTCGGCCTCACCCTCGACCTGGCGACTCTCAGCGACGCCGTTATGGGCATGCCGCCCTGGCGCCGTCCCCCGCACCACACTCAGCCCGACCCGGCGACCGCCCCGTTCGCCACCGGCCAACCCGCCTCGGCCGACACCGGCGATCCCTGGGACGAACCCTGACCCGCTACCGGCTCGACGCGTCCGCCGGAACGAACCCCCCGCGATTCGGCATCTGCACTCGCGTCAGGCTGGCCGCGTCCAGCGTCTGCGTCTCCGGAACGATCCCGTTCAGGAACAGCACATACGCGGTCACCGCATAGACCTGGTCCGGGCTCAGCGATTGCGGCGCGTTGAACGGCATCGCCCGATGGATGTAGTCGTACAGCGTGGTCGCATACGGCCAATAGCTGCCGACCGTCTGGATGGCGCCCGGCGTCGCCAGCGTTCCCATTCCGCCCGTCAGCCGGATCGACGATGAGATCGGATGCTCCCCCTTCGCCCCGTGGCACGCCGCGCAACTCTGCGCGAACAGCGCCTCGCCCGCTTTGACCGTCCCGCTCCCCGCCGGCAGCCCGGCGCCATCGGGGCCGATCTCGATGTCGAACGGCGCCACCGCCGCAGCGGTCAACGGCGTGCCGAACCCGTATCGCGGCGGATCGGCCGCCGCACGCTGCAGCGCCGCTATCGACAGCAGCCCCACCGCGATCGCCAACTCACGCCGCAAGGCTGAAGCTCCCATCCGCCGCCAGCCGCCACGGCACGATGGCGTCGTAATGGTAGTAGAAATTCGGCCCCCGCTCGGCCAGCACCGCCGCCCGCGTCGGCTGCACCGCGCCGGTCTCGTCCGTCGCCCGGCTCTGCAACACCGCCGGGCCGCCCCCCCAGGTCCACGGCGCGCGAAACCGCGTCAGGCACCGCGACAGCACCGGCCCCTGCAGCGCCGCATCCGCCCAGCTCGCCCCGTCATCGGCCGACACCTCCACCCGCGTGACCCGGCCATGGCCCGACCAGGCCAGCCCGGTGATCTCGTGGAACCCGGTCTGCTTCAGTTGAAAGCCGGGGGAGGGCCGCGTGATCACCGATTTGACCCGCATCACGAAGTTGAACTGCAGCGCTTTGCCGTCCGGCTCGAGGTCCGTGTATTTCGACGTCTCCTCCCGCGTCTCGAACGGCGCCGGGCCGAGCTTCAGCCGCCGCAACCACTTGATGTTGGTGTTGCCCTCATAGCCCGGCAGCAGCAGCCGCAGCGGATAGCCCTGCTCCGGCCGCAGCCGCTCGCCGTTTTGCGAATAGGCCAGGATCGCGTCGTCCATCGCCTTGGCCACCGGGATCGACCGCGTCATCGCGCAGGCATCCGCCCCCTCCGCCAACAGCCACGTCGCCCCCGCCTGCACGCCCGCCTCGGCCAGCACGTCCGACAGGCGAACCCCGGTCCACTCGGCGCAGCTCAACAGGCCATGCGTGTCCTGCACCGTGTAGTCCGGCTTGATGTTGGACTGTTTGTAGAGCCCGGTATTGCCGGAGCACTCCAGGAAATGGATCGCCGACACCGACGGGAACCGCATCAGATCCTCCATGGAGAAGCTGAGCGGCCGGTCGACCATGCCATGCACCATCAGCCGATGCTGCTCCGGGTCGATCGCCGGGGTCCCCGCATGGCTGCGGATGTAGTGCAGGCCGTTTGGGGTGATGATCCCGTCGAGGTGCTGCAACGGCGTGAAGATCGAGCCGGACGTGTCGAACAGCAGCTTGTCGCGCGGCCACCGGGCGACGTGACTCTCGAACGGCGACGGCGCGCCGTAACGGTCGTCGGCGATCGGAGCGCCCTGTTCCGTCGTCCAGCTGGGCACGCCCGGCGCGGGAGCGGCGATGGCGCGCGCAATCGGCGCGGCTGCCAGGCCAGCCCCGGCGCGCAGAATGGTGCGGCGTATCATGTCGGCCCTCCCTTAAGGACGACACACGGTAGAACCGTCCGTCGCCACCCGACGAACACGCTTTTGTGGGCAAGCCGGCTAGAACGCCACCGTCACCCCGTTCTGGTCCACCAGCGTTCCGGTCCGCCCCACCTCCAGCCCCGCGATCACCTGGAGCAACCGCGCCGCCGCCGCCGCCGGGCTGACCACGTCCAAACCGTTCTTCGCGAACGGCCCCGACAGCCCGGTATCCACCGTCCCCGGATGCAGCGCCACGCACGACGCCAGCGGCCGCGTCCGCGCCAGCTCGATCGCCGCCGTCCGCACCAACTGGTTCAGCGCCGCCTTCGACGCCCGATACGCGTACCAGCCCCCCAGCCGATTGTCCGAGATGCTGCCCACCCGCGCCGACAGCGTCGCGAACACCGCCCGCTCGTCCCGCGCCAGCTGCGGCAGGAAGTGCTTCATCAGCAGCGCCGGCCCCGTCGCGTTCAGCGCGAAGGATCGCGCCAGATGCGCCGGGTCGAGCTGCCGGAGGCTTTTCTCCGGCTGGAATTCGGCGTCGTGCAAGAACCCGGTCGCGTCGATCACCAGCGTCAGCCCCGGCCCGCACGCCGCCGCGGCAGCCGCGATGCTGCCCTCGTCCAGCAGGTCCAGCCGCGGCGTGGTCGCCCGGCCCAAGAGCACCGTCCCCGGCCCCATCGCCGCAGCCAGCGCCGCGCCGATCCCGCCGGTCGGCCCGATCAGGACCTGGGTGGCCGTCAAAACCCTTCGCGCAGCACCTGGCGAGCGAAGTAGCTCAGGATCAGATCCGCCCCCGCCCGCTTGAACGCCCCCAGCGCCTCCCGGATCGCCCGCGGCTCGTCGATCGCCCCCGCCAGCCCGGCGAACCGGATCATCGCGTATTCCCCGCTCGTCTGGTACACGCCCAGCGGCAGCTTGGTCCGCGCCCGGATCTGCGACAGCACGTCGAGATACGGCATCCCGGGCTTGACCATCAGCATGTCGGCGCCCTCCGCCTCGTCGTTCTCCGACTCCCGCAGCGCCTCGCGCCCGTTCATCGGGTCCATCTGGTATCCCTTGCGATCCCCGATCAGGTCGCATCCCGCCGCCGCCCGGAACGGCCCGTAGAACGCCGATGCGAATTTCGTCGAATACGACATGATCGGCAGTTCCTCGAACCCGGCCCGGTCCAGCGCCGCCCGCATCGCCGCGATCTGCCCGTCCATCATCGCCGACGGCGCCACCATGTCGGCGCCCGCCTCGGCCGCCACCACCGCTTGCCGCGCCAGGTTCTCGACCGTCCGGTCGTTGTGCACGTGCCCATCCTCGGCCAGCACGCCGCAATGGCCGTGATCGGTATACTCGCAGAAGCAATTATCGGTGATCACCACCAGCTCCGGCGCCGCATTCTTCGCCGCCCGCGTCATCCGCGCCATCAACCCGGTTGACGACATCGTGTCGCTGCCGCTGGCGTCCTTGGTCGCCGCCACGCCGAAGAGCATCAGCGACCGCACGCCATCCCGCGCGATGGCCTCGACCTCGCGCTCGAGTGACTTCAGCGGCACCCGCGATACCCCTGGCATCGCGTCGATCGGAATGGCATCTTCGCTCGTCTCGTCGACGAAGATCGGCAGGATCAGGTCGGTGGCGACGACCGTGTTCTCTCGCACCAGACTGCGCAACGCCTCGGTTCGCCGCAGCCGTCGCAGCCGGGTCGGGCCCGAGGTGATCGAGAGTGCGTTCGAACCCAGATCGACGTGCTTCATGGCGGCGGAACTCCCAGCTCGAGGTGATCTAGCACGGCTTGCCGTCGCAGTCGCAGGTTGCGAGTATCGTCCGGATGCAGAACAAGCCCGACACGGACGCCTTCCTCGCCGATCTTCACGCCCTGCGCCAGATCGGCACCTTCCGGACCGGAGTCCATCGTCCGACCTACTCCGCCGAAGACATGCAGAGCCGGCATTGGCTCATGCGCCGCATGCAGGAAGCCGGGCTCGACCCGGTGATGGACGGGATCGGCAACGTCCTCGGCCGCACCTCGGCCGCCGGACCGATCCTGCTGGCGGGCAGCCATATCGAGAGCCAGAACGAGGCCGGCTGGCTCGACGGCGCGCTGGGCGTCGTCTCAGCCGTGCATCTCGCCCGCGCCGGCCTGGCCGTCGACGCCGTCGCGTTCGCCGACGAGGAGGGCCATTACGGCTCCTTCATCGGCTCCCGCTCCTTCACCGGCCTGCTCGAAGACAGCGAGATCGACCAGCTCAAGAACCGCTATCACGGCAAGCCGCTGCGCCAGGCGCTATCCGAGGCCGGTCTGGCCGACGAGCCGCGCCTGTCAATCGAGGAGGGCCGTTATCGCGGCTTCCTCGAGATGCACATCGAGCAAGGCACCACGCTCGAGCGAGCCAAGGAGCGAGTCGGCATCGTCACCGGCATCGTCGCGATCTGGCAGTATCGCCTGATCATTGAGGGCCAGCAGGACCATGCCGGCGGCACCACGATGGCGGAGCGGCGGGACGCCGGGTTGGCAGCCGTCCGGCTACTCGCCTGGATCGACGACGAATTCCCCAAGCATGTCGGCCCCAGCACCGTCTGGACGTGTGGCAACATCAAGCTTTCGCCCGGCGCCGGCAGCATCATCCCGGGCCAGGCCGAGCTGCTGTTCCAGTTCCGCGACATCTCGGTCGACGTGCTGGTCCGCCTCGATGCGTTGCTGCGCCGCGCCGTCCAGGAGGCGAACCGCCGCGATCGCTGCCAGGTCACTTTGGAGGTCGTCAGCCAGTCCCGCCCCGCCATCTGCGACGAGGAGATGCAGAACGCGCTGGCCGGCGCCGCCGAGACGCTGGCGCCGAACGGATGGCAGTACATGCCGAGCGGCGCCGGGCACGACGCGCAATATCTCGCCCGCAAAATACCGGCGGCCATGCTGTTCGTTCCCAGCATCGGCGGGGTCAGCCATCACTGGGCCGAGAATACTGGCGACGAGGACCTCGCGATGGGCTTCCGCATACTCTACGAAGGAGCCCGGCGTGTCCTCGCCGGCTAGATCGATAAACGAGACGGCCAGCGGGACAACCAGGGGGAAACTGACGGTATGAAAATCGGCTTCATCGGACTCGGCATCATGGGTCGGCCCATGGCGGAACACCTCGCCGCCGCCGGTCACGAGATGTTCCTCAATAGCCGCAGCGGCGTCCCGTCCGGCATGAAGGGCACGGCGTGCGACAGCCCCCATGCGGTCGCCGAGCAGGCCGAGACCATCTTCGTCATGGTTCCCGACACGCCCGACGTCGAGAAGGTGCTGTTCGGCGACAATGGCGTCGTCGGCGCGCTGACCGCCGGCAAGACCGTGGTCGACATGAGCTCGATTTCGCCGATCGCGACCAAGCAGTTTGCCGAACGCATCGCTGCGACCGGTGCCGATTATCTTGATGCGCCGGTATCTGGCGGCGAGGTCGGCGCCAAGAACGCCTCGCTCACCATCATGGTCGGTGGGCCGGAGCCTGTGTTCGACCGCATCAAGCCGCTGTTCGAGACGATGGGCAAGAACATCACCCTCATCGGTGGTACCGGCGCCGGCCAGACGGCCAAGGTGGCCAACCAGATCATCGTCGCGCTCACCATCGAGGCGGTTGCCGAAGGACTGCTCTTTGCCAGCAAGGCCGGTGCTGACCCGGCCAAGGTCCGCCAGGCGCTCATGGGCGGCCTGGCCACCTCGCGCATCCTCGAACTGCACGGTAACCGCATGATCGAGCGGACCTTCGACCCCGGCTTCCGCATCGAGTTGCACCAGAAAGACCTCAATCTCGCGCTCGACGGCGCGAAGTCCCTGGACATGAGCCTGCCCAATACCGAAGCCGCTCAAGCCCTCTTCGCCGCCTGCGTCGAGATGGGCGGCAAGGCTTGGGACCATTCCGCCATGGTCAAGGCGCTGGAAGCCAAAGCCGATTTCGAGATTGGCGGGAAGGCGCGTTAAATGGACGCGATTGCCCACGAGACGGTAGAGACATCCATGTTCCCGACCACCGCGACCACGACCAAGAAGCCCCGCCCGGCGGACGACACGCTGCAGTTCGGCCGGGTCTTCACCGACCACATGTTCATGATGGAATACGACGAGGGCAAAGGCTGGCACTCCGGCCGTATCGTGCCCTACGCCCCGCTCACCATGGACCCGGCCTGCTGCGTGCTGCACTACGCGCAAGCGGTGTTCGATGGTCTCAAGGCGTTTCGCGGCAGCGACGGCGACATCCGCCTTTTCCGCGTCGACCAGCACGCCGCCCGCCTCAACCGCTCCTGCGAGATGCTCTGCATCCCGCAACTCGATCAAGCGACGGTCGAGGCGTCCATCGCCGCCATCGTCGAGGCCGATAGCGACTGGGTGCCGCACAAGCGTGGCACCTCGCTCTATATCCGCCCGACCGTGATCGCCACCGAGAACTTCCTCGGCGTCCACCCGTCGCACTCCTACCTCTATTACGTGATCCTCAGCCCGGTCGGTGCCTACTACAAGGAAGGCCTCAACCCGGTGAAAATCCTCGTCTCCGAGGATCACGTTCGCGCCGTCCCCGGCGGCCTCGGCAGCGCCAAGACGGCGGGCAACTATGCCGCCAGCCTCTCGGCCGCCCGCGACGCCGAGCGCGCCGGATACACGCAAGTGCTCTATCTCGACGGCCGGCAGCGCGAGTTCCTCGACGAAGTCGGTACCATGAACATCATGCTCCGCATCGGCGACCGCGTGCTCACCCCGCCGCTCAGCTCGGGCTCCATCCTCGCCGGCGTCACCCGCAATACGGTGCTTCAGCTCCTCGCCGATTGGGGCGTCGAGACCGAGGAGCGCCCGGTCTCGATCCACGAAGTCGTCGCCGCGCATAAATCGGGCCAGTTACGCGAGATGTTCGGCACCGGCACCGCCGCCGTAATCTCGCCGGTGGGCGAGCTGGGCTATGGTGGCGACCGGATGTCGATCAACGGCGGCCAGATCGGCGAGCTGACCCAGAAGCTCTACGACACGGTCACCGCCATCCAATACGGCGAGACCAATGACACCCATGGCTGGACCCGTCGCGTCGGCTGACGGACCCCGAGCGAAGCATCACCCTATCGTCTGGGCTGGTGCCTTGCTCGCTCGCAGCGGCTTCAACAATTCGCCACGCACGGTATCCGGATGCTCCTCATCGATCCCATAACTGGGCGGCCAGTGCTTGGGCAGGTAGATCGTGCCGAACACCCAGTCCAGGATGGGCAGTAGCGCAGCGTAGTTCTTGTTGATGTTGCCGTCATTGGTGTGGTGCCAATGATGAAAGCCCGGTGTGGCCACGACATACTCGAGCTTGCCGTACCGCCAGCGAAGGTCCGCATGGACGAAGAACGCCCAGACGGTGCCGATCAGTGTCGTGACCACCGCGATCGCGCCGGCCTCATGTCCGCCGAGGGTTTGCAGCCCGAGCAGGTAGATCGGCGCGATCCCGCACAGTCGGGTCAAGACCATGTCGACCGGATGCGCCCGCGTGTTGACGAGCCAATTCATGTGCTCCGGCGCGTGATGCAAGGCATGGAAGCGCCAGAGGAACGGAATCTCGTGCGACAGCCGATGACCCCAATACACGCCCACCTCGCCGATGACGACGGCGAGCGCCACCAATAGCCAGAACGGCGCCGACGCCACCAGCGCAACATAAGACAATGGCAGCACACGCTGGCTAACCGCAGCGAGCGCTGCGATCGGCAGGGCCAGGACGAGGCCGGGCAGTAGGCTGTTGAGGAAGTAATAGAACAGATCGCCGCCGAGCGAGGAACGTTCCGGCCGCTCATGGCCACGCGTGAAGAAGCGCTCGAGTGGAACGAACAAAGCCGCCAACAATGCGAGCCAGAGCGTCAGCCGCCCCACGTCGACCGCGAAGCTGAGAAACTTGGGAGTGAGAAGCCCGATCAAACTCATGACGCCAGCCAGACCGCGAAGTGATGCATGCCTGAGCGAGCATGCGTCCCTTGATTGAATGAAAGGTTAAGACGCCGCCTCAGGCAGCCTTGCTGCGGCGACGCTTGACGAAGCCGATTGCGGCAAGGCCGGTGGCCAACATCACCATCGACGCTGGCTCCGGCACGTTGGACGCCTTGAGGCTGACGTTGTCGAGCAACAGGGTCGGCGGCTCGCCGTTCGGCGTTCCATCGGCCAGGAAGGACAGCAACTGCTGCGAGGACGACGCGACGAAGTTCATCGTCGCCGTGTGCCATGGCGTGGATCCGTGCGACGCGGTGGTGACCGTCTCTGTGCTCTGCATCACGCCGCCAAACGTGACGTCCCAAGTCTCCTTGGTGATCCCGCTGTAGCCGCTGAACTGGCCGGTGGCCCAATCGAACGTCAGCTGATAGGCAGTGCCGGCCGTCAGGCCGCTGACTGTCTGCGAGATGGCACCGGCATAGCTGCTGCCGCCATCCGCCAGGATGTAGTTGCCGCCGGTTGGGCTCGACCCCGTCAAGCCGTTGTTGCTGTAGTTGGCCGAACCCACGCCGTTGCCGGGACCCCAAAGCGTGTCGTGGTTCTTAAACAGCGAAGTGTAGCCGGTGGTGTCCGCGGTGCCGGGCTTGATCAGGAAATTGTAGCCGACATTCGTGTAGCCGGCCGTCTTCGCATTCGTCCATCCAGTGACCTGATTACCGGTGAACTGCGCCGAGTTGGCCAGCGTGGTCTGCTCGAACCCGCCATTGATGATGAGGTTGGGCGAGGCGTGTGCCGATGCGGTGGCGAGAGCCAGGCTGGCAACGATCAGGATACGGAGCATGACGGGATCCACTCAGCAGGTTGCAATATTTCATCGTTATACAACCGTCAAATGGCATATGCAACCGCAAGTTGAGCTAGGGCTAGATTTTTAGACGACCGTGCACGCCTGACAGACGCCTTCGACTTCGATGGTCGCGCGTGCAGGCGTAAATCCACTTCGGCCGGCGGCGCGGGAGATCGCCTCCTCGATCGAATGATCCTCCAACTCCGCCACCGTTCCGCACAGGCGGCAGATCAGGAACTGTGCCGCATGCGCATGTGTTCCCTGATCGGTGCAGGCAATGAAGGCGTTCAGTCGCTCGATCTTGTGGACCAGCCCATTCTCGAGCAGGAAATCCAGCGCCCGATACACCGTCACCGGCGTCGCGTTCGCCCGCGCGGCCTTCAGCCGGTCCAGCAGCGCATATGCGCCCATCGGGCCCCGGCTCTCGATGATCAAACCCAGCACCCGCCGGCGGATCTCGGTCAGCCGGGCGCCGCGCTGGGCGCACACCTCCGCGGCCTGGTCGAGCTGGACCTCGGCCGCGTCCCGCGGTGTCGAGCTTTCGATGACGGTCATCCCGCATCTTATCAGACCCGGCAGGCTGCGTCGTCTGGACGCGCCTCGCGTGCCACGCTTAAATTATCGCATGAACCAGAGCACGGACTTCGCCGAGATCTTCGCTCGCCTCGCGCGTGATGGAGAGGTCGAGCAAACCACCAACCTGGGAGGCGTCAACGTCCGTCTCGTCCGCGTGCCCGGCGGTGGCCCCGGCAGCTGGGGCAGCCACGATGCCACTACGGAGACGGTGGTCGTCTGGTCCGGCGACTTCACGGTCGACTTCCGCGATCAAAGCCTGACGCTGGGCGCGGGCCAATGCTGCGTCGTGCCGGTCGCGGCCGAGCATCGCGGCACCTCGAAAGCCGGTGCCGAGGTCGTGCTGTTCCAACAGGCACCCTGATGCATGTCGACTACTTCGTCTCCTTGAATTCGCCCTGGGCGCATCTCGGCGGCGCCCGACTGACCGACATCGTCGCCCGTCACGGCGCCACGCTGCGCATCTACCCCGTCGATTTCGGCACCATCTTCCTCGCATCCGGCGGCCTGCCGCTGCCCAAGCGCTCGCCGCTCCGCCAAGCCTATCGCCTGCAGGATATGGATCGCTGGCGCACCCATCTCGGCATCCCGCTGAACCTGAAGCCCCGCTTCTTCCCTGCCGACGAACGCCTCGCCGCCCACTGCGTCGTCGCCGCCCGCGAGACGGTCGGCGACGCCCCGGCCGTCGATCTCGCCCATCGCGTCCTGAAAGCATTGTGGGAGGACGAGTCCAACACCGCCGACCCGGCGACCCTGGCCCAGCTCATCGCCGCCGCCGGCCTCGACGCTGACGACCTGCTCGCCCGAGCGGCCGACCCGGCCTGGGCGGAACGACGCACGGCCGACACCCAGGCCGCGTTGGCCCGCGGCGTGTTCGGCGCGCCCAGCTACGTCGTCGACGGCGAGATCTTCTGGGGCCAGGACCGCCTCGACTTCCTCGACCGCCGGCTGGCGGCCGCCTAGCGCACCGGTGTTACGCGAGCTTCTCGCCCTTCGCGAGTTCCGCTTCTTCCTCGCCGCCAACATCGCCGAGCGGTTCGCCGCCGCCGCGATGACGGTCCTGCTCGGCTTCCAGATCTTCGAGATCACCGGCGAGACTCTGTTCGTCGGCCTGCTCGGCCTGACCGAGGCGATTCCCGGCGTCACCCTGGTCCTGCTCGGTGGCGACGTCGCCGATCGTCATGACCGCCGCGCCATCATGCTGCGCACCACGACGCTGCTGGCGCTGCTCGCCTTCACCCTCGCCGTGGTCGCCCGCGTCGACCCGGCCATCACCCTGCCGGCGCTGTTCGTGGTCGCCTTTTTCGCCGCCATCGTCCGCGCCTTCGAGAGCCCGGCCGCCACCGGTCTCGAGGCCAGGGTCGTCCCGCTGCATCTCGTCTTCCGCGGCGTTCCCGTGCTGGCCACCAGCGCCCGCACCGCCGATGTGCTCGGCCCCGTAATCGTCGGATTCGCCTGGGCGTGGGCCGGCCCGGTCGTCACCTACGCCGGGCTGGGCGGGCTATTCCTGCTCGCCGCCGTCCTGCTTCGGGTGGGCGTCGCGCCGAAACCGCCATTGGCGATTGCCGTCTCCAGCGTCGGCGCGGTCGAGCGCATCAAGGAAGGCGTTGCCTACGTTTTCCGCCATCAGATGCTTTGGGGTTCGATGGCGCTGGACCTGTTCGCGGTATTCTTCGGCGGGGTTACCGCGCTGCTGCCTTACTTCGCCACCCAGGTTCTCGGCGTCGGTGCCGAGGGCTTCGGCGTCATGCGCTCTGCCATAGCCGGCGGCAGCCTGCTGGCCGCCCTGCTGTCGACGCGCCTGCTGCCCCGCCGATACGCCGGGCTGGTACTGCACGGGACCATCGCCTGCTTCGGCGTCGCGATCCTCGTCTTCGGCCTGTCGCGCAGCCTGCCGCTGTCGCTGGCAGCGCTGTTCTTCGCCGGGCTGTGCGACGGCACCAGCGTGGTGATCCGCAACGCGATCCTACGGTTGGCCTCGCCGGAGGTCCTTCGCGGGCGCATCGCCGCCGTCAAATCCGTCTTCGTCGGCAGCTCCAACGAGCTTGGCGCGCTCGAGAGCGGCCTGGCCGCGGCGGCCATCGGCGCCGTGCCCACTGTGTTGGTCGGCGGCGCCATCACCCTGGCCGTCGTCGGCGTGATCGCTTGGCGCGCACCTGCGCTCCGCCGCCTGAACCTCAACGAGTTGGCCCAGGCCCCCGTCGCGAGTTAACGCGGCACCGCCGCGCAGGCCGTCGATCGATCGCCGCCGAACAGGCCGTCGATCAAGAAGCCGAGCTTGTCCAGCCCGTCGGCCGCCAGCGCACCGCTCACGTTGCGGAACGGCCCCTGCACCACCACCGGCACCGAAACGCGGGAACCCACGACCTGTGCCATCGGCTGCAGCTTGAGCGCCACCAGTTCCCGCCCGAGATCGACCTGCCCCGCGCCATCGAGCGAGAGATAGCTGGTTTCCAGCGCGATGGTCTTGAACGTCCCAATGCCGGCCGTGAAACTGCCGATCAGGCCGAAACAGGCCAACCGCGTCTCCCCGGCCGCCGGCACCGTGATGCTCAACGCCTCCAGCGCCGGCCCGGTCAGCCCGACCAGCGCCCGGTTGCTCAACCGTCCGTCCCGCGCCGTCATCGAGAACGGGCCCGTCAGCGTCGCCGCGAGATCGTGCATCGTCTGCCCCTGCGCCCGCAGTTGCGCCTCGACCGCCAAGGTCCCGGAGACCGGCCCCGGCACCCCGGCATAGCGAGCCACCAGCGCCCACGGGATGGCCGGCGCCGTCAGCGCCACGCTCGCCGCGCCGGCGGCGTCCAGCGTCAGCGATGCCTGCATCCGCGTGCCCGGCATCGCCACCGATACCGGCGACGCCTGCATCCGACCCTTCTTCAACGACACCGCCGCCTGCACGTCGCGCCAGACCTCGCCCTGGAAGTCCATTGCAGCGATCGCCGTCGTCACGTCCACGCTTGGCCCGCGCAACGTCGCCCATGGCAACCGCGTGTTCGGGATCATCGGCCCCGTCGCAGCGCTCGGCCCCGAGCCCGACAGATCGATCCCGAACGCCGACAGCATCGCGTCCATGTCCATCCGGTCGGAGGTCCAATGCCCCGTGATCACCGGGGTCGCATCCAGCTCGACCGTCCCGTCGCCGGCCAGGTCGCCCTGCTCGGTCGTCAGCTCGACCTTGCGCAGCCGCACGGCCCCGCCCGCCGCCGGTACCGAGACCTGCCCCTCGAAGCGCACGCCCGTCAGCGCCGGCAGCCCGGCCCCCAGCGCCGGACGCAACCCGGCCAATGCCTCTGCCGTCATCACCGCGCCCGCGTCCAAGCCGGCGAACTGCAGCGCCTCCAGCGCCACCGTGCCTTTCAGCGCCAGGCTGCCGTCGCCTTTCTTGGCGGTCGCCATCGTCAGATCGATCGGAACGCTCACCTTGCCGTCCGGATGGGTCGGCACGCCGACGCCGCCGGTCAGCCGGAAGCCGGTGCCGGCATATTGCCCGCTGCTGTCCACGCTCGCCGTCCCGCCCGCTTTCGGCAGCACGACGCTCGTCGCGCCGAGCGTGAGCCCGGGCACCCGGTCCCGCAGGTCGGCCGAGGCAAACCGAAGCGTCGTCGCACCCAGCACAGGGAGGTCGCCGGGCTGCGCCCCGTTGCCGATCCGCGCCGACAGCACCGCCTGCTTGACCGCCGGTAGCTTCATCTCCGGCAGCAGCGCGTTCAACTTTTCCAGCGACCCGGCCGTACCCTCCACCAGCAGGTCGTAGGCGCCCGCGACCGCCAGCGTCCCTTGCGCGGTCGCCGCCGCGTCGAATGCCGCGAACTTGAGCTGCGTCTGCCACGGGTCCATCACCCCGCCGGTCGGCTGTGCCGTCACGTCCAGGTCGAACGGCTTGTTGTCCGCATAGACCAGCGTCGAGCTGAACTGGATCGGCCCGTCCGCCGTCGGCCGCGCAAAATCCAGCAGCCGGATGCCAACCACCTTGGTCCGCGCTGGCAGCTTCCACGTGACCATCCCGTTGCGGACGTGGGCCGCCCGCACGCGGAGCTGGAAGCGGTCGCCGGGCTCTGCCGGGGCCGGCGTTGAGGGGGCTGGCGTCGCGGGGGAAGGCGCAGCACCGGTGAACACCCAGTTGGGCGCGCCATTGGCCTGCTCGAACAGGATGTTCGGCCCGATCAGCGTCAGAGTCATGACGTCGATCTCGCGCCGCAGCAACGAGAGCAGCGACAGTTGCCCTTCGATCCGCTCGACATGCACCATCTGCGGCCGCGACCCGCCCGGCAGGTTGGACAGCGAGATGTCGCTAGCGGTCAGCGTCGGCCACAGCGACCGGGTCAGGCGCAGGTCGCCGCCCAGCGTCAGCGTGCGCCCGGTCGCGTCCTGCACCGCGTCGATCAGCCGATCCTTATAGTCGTTCGGGTCGACCAACAGCACCGCTGCGGTCACTCCCACGGCCACGACGCCAACCACGGCAAAGATCCAGCCGGCAACCCGCGCGACGATGCTCAACCCACGGTTCACTTGACCTCCGGTACTCGCAGCCAAACCCAGACGAGATTGAGCGTCAGCAGCACGGCGACGACCAGGAACACCCATCTCACACCCGCAAACGCGGCGATCGCGCCGCCGGAGAGCGGCCCCAGCGATCCGCCCAGGAACATCGCCGATGCCGTCGCTCCGTAGACCGCCCCGCGATCGGCCGCCGGTGCCAAGCGGCCGACCAGCGCATTGGCCGTCGGGAGAATCCCGCCCACGAACAATCCGAGGCCGAAGCGGGCCGCCACGAACCCCCAGTAGCTCGTCACGAAGAACTGCGGCGCACTGGCCAGCGCCGCGCCGGCCAAGCTGATCAGCAGCACCCGCCGATATCCAATCGTGTCGCTCCGCCGTCCGAGGAAGGGCGATGCCATCAAATCCGCCAGTCCGGTGATCGAGAACGCGATCCCGCCCAGCGTCGCAATGTTGGCGGGCCCGCCCCCGACCTCGCCGTGGACCAACTGCTCGACGAACACCGTCACCACCGGCTGCACCGCCTGCACCGCGAATTGCGCCAGCAGCAGCACCACGAACAGCGGCACCAGCCCCGGCGCCCGGTTCAATACCGCGAAGCTCTGCAGGAACGAGGTCTTGCCCACCGCGATCTTGGGCGGCGTAAATCGCTCCTGCACCAGCCACAGCACCACCGCGGCGCACGCGAAGCAGATTACCGACGTCAGCACGAACGGCGCCCGGTTGCTGCCGGTCAGGTCGGCCATCGCCCCACCGACCAGCGGGCCCACCAACGTGCCCACCAGCTGCCCGGTGCTCAACCAGCCCAGCGCATAGCCCAGCTTCCGCGCCGGGACCTGCGTCGCCACCATCGCGATCGAGGCTGCATTGAACCCGGCGAAGACCCCCATCCCCGCCCGCAGCCCCAGCAACTGCCACTCGTTCTGCACCAGGCTCATCAGCCCGATGAACACTCCGATTGCCAGGCACGATCGCAGCACCATCAGCCGCCGCCCTCGCCGATCCGCGACCCGGCCCCAGATCGGCGACATCAGCGCCGCGAACAGCGACGTAATGCAGCCCAGCACGCCGGCCCAGAGGCTGACGGCGGCCGGGTCGCTGACGCCGATCTGCGGCAGGAATAGCGGGATGATCGGGGCCAGTACCGTGAAGCCGGCGTTCATCCCGATCTGCAGCCCGATCATCACCGCCAGAGTCCGCCGCCAGTTCGCCGAGCCCTCGTCGACAACGGGTCGGTCGGCAGACAGTCCGGGCGCTGGCGGGTCGGTCGCTGGCGGGTCGGGCGGTGGTGGAACGGACATGCCGCTACTCTACCCCCATCGATCCAGGCCACTAACCCTTAAAGCCCTCTCCCGCTGCCGGGAGAGGGGCGGGCGATCGACTCACATGCGGTGCAGCGCACACAGCTTGTTGCCGTCGGGGTCGCGCAGGTAGGCCAGATAGAGCTGACCGGTTCCACCCTGACGCGGGCCCGGCGGATCTTCGCAGCTGGTGCCGCCGTTCTCGACGCCGGCCTTGTGCCAGGCCTCGACCGCTTCCGCGCTGCCGGCCTTGAACCCGATCGTGCCGCCATTGGCGCCCGTCGCTTCTGCGCCATCGATCGGCTTGCTGAGCATCAGTCGCCCGCCATCATGCGCGTAGATCATGCGTCCCTGCTTGTCCTGCTCCCCCGCCTTCGCGCCGAGCTTGCCCAGGGTCGCGTCGTAGAACTTCTTCGAGCGCTCGATGTCGCTGCTGCCGATCATGATGTGGCTGAACACTGGTCGTCTCCCTATCGCCCGTCCGGGGTTCGTCCCCGCGGTACTCCGGGCTACCCTGGCGCCGTCCGCTCCACAACCCGTCTCGGCCGCGCGGATCGGCCCGGAGTAACCCATGGACGACGCCACCTTACGCCGCGACATCGTCGCCCAGGCCCGCGCCATGAACGCGCTGGGCATCAACCAGGGCACCTCCGGCAACATCTCCGCCCGCCTCGGCAAAACGATGCTGATCACCCCGTCCGCGACCCCCTACGACGACATGCAGCCCGGTGATCTCGCCAGCATGCCTTTGCAGGGTGGCGAAGGTGACTGGTCGGGCCCGCTGAAGCCGTCGACCGAGTGGCGCTTCCACCGCGACATCCTCCGCGCCCGCTCCGAAGCCGGCGCCGTCATCCATACGCACGCCCCGTATTGCACCGCGCTGGCCATCGCCCGCCGCGACATTCCGGCCGTCCACTACATGATCGCAGCGTTCGGCGGCCCCACCATCCGCTGCGCGCCTTACGCGCTGTATGGCACCGCCGAACTCGCCGCCCTCGCGCTGGCCGCGCTGGACGGCCGCTCCGCCTGTCTGCTGGCCAATCACGGCATGATCGTGATGGGTCCCACCCTGGCCAAGGCCATGTGGCTCGCCGTCGAGCTCGAGACGCTGGCCAAGCAATATTGCCTGGCCCTCCAACTCGGCACGCCGCACATTCTATCGGACGCCGAGATCACCGAGACCCTGCGCGGCTTCGCCACCTACGGCCTTCAGACTCCCGACCAAGCTTAGGAGCGACCATGCGGTTGACCCAGAACACCTACGGCAAGGCCCGCGTCCGCGTCATGCGCGTCTACCGCGAGGGCGCCTATAATGAGGTTCGCGAGCTCTCCGTGCAGGCCATGCTCGAGGGCGATTTCGCCGCCGCCTACACCGACGGCGACAACGGCCGGGTCGTCGCCACCGATACGATCAAGAACATCGTCAACATCGTCGCCCGCGAGAACCTGCGCGCATCCGCCGAGACATTCGCCGAGACGCTCGCTGCCCGCCTGCTCGATCGCTACGCCCATATCTCCCGCGCCGGCATCACCTGTCACGAGACGCGCTGGCGCCGCACGGACGACCGTCCGCACAATTTCGTCCTCGATGCCAACGGCCTCGGCACCGCGCGAGTCGCCGCCACCCGCGAGGTCGTCGCCGTTACTTCCGGCATCGAGGATTTCACCTTCATGAAATCTACCGAAGCCGGCTGGGTCGGCTACGTGCAGGACGAGTACACGACGCTCCCGGAGACCACCGACCGCCTCGTCGCGACAGCGATGACCGCGAGTTGGACCTGGAACACCGCACCTGCCGATTACGAGAGGACCAACGCGCTGATCTTGCAGACGATGCTCGCCGAGTTCGCCACCACCTACAGCCGCGGCGTGCAGGATAGCCTGTTCCGCATGGCCGGACGCGCGCTGGAGGCCGTGCCGGAACTCGAGACCGTGTCGCTGGCCTGCCCCAACAAGCACTACATCCCGATCGACCTCTCCCGCTTCGGCCTCGCGTCGGACAACAGCGTTTTCACGTCGACCGACGAACCTCACGGCCAAATCGAGTGCACCGTCGCCCGGAGCTGAGCCCCGCCTCCTTTTATTGGCGGGAGGCGTCCGTCTTGGCCGCCAGCGTCGGGTCCACCCACCACGAATCCAGCACGAACCCGTCGCGAATCTTCGTCTCGGGATGTCCGAACCGGTTCCAAGTCGCGATCTTGAATTTCGAGTCGTGCCAGTTCGGCACCATGTACCAGCCGGTCAGCAACAGCCGGTCCAGTGCCCGACCGGCCGTCGCCAGCGTCGCCCGGTCCGTCGCGTCGATCGCGTGCTGGACCATGGCGTCGACCGCCTTGTCGCAGATCCCAGCCAGGTTCGCCCCGCCCTGCACCTTGCCGCCTTCACAGGAGAACTCGTCACGCAACTCGTTCCCGGGCAGCTCGGACCCCGGGAAGATCATCGTCGTCATGTCGAAATCGTATTCGTCGGTCAGGCGCTCAAACTGCGCCGGGTCGACCGTCCGCACGCTGACGTCGACGCCGAGCCGCTGCATCCATTGCTGGTAAGGCAGGGCGATCCGCTCCAGCGACGGGTCACTCAGCAGGATGGAGAAGGCCATCTGCTTGCCCGAGGCATCCACCAGCTTGCGATCCCGCACCTTCCACCCGGCCTGCTCGAGCAGCGTCAACGCCCGCTTGAGCCCATCACGGTTGTTGCCGGACCCGTCGGTCACCGCCAGCGCGAAGGGCTGGGTCATGATCTCCGGCGGGATCGCGTCCTTGAACGGTTCCAGCAACGCGCGCTCGCCGGCGTCCGGCAGCCCCTTGGCTTCCTGCGCCGTATTGCCGAAGTAGCTCGTGGTCCGGTCATAGGCGCCGAAGAACAGGTTCTTGTTCATCCACTGGAAGTCGAACACCTGCCCGAAGGCTTCGCGCACCCGCCGGTCGGCGAATTGCGATCGGCGTGTGTTGAACAGCCAGCCCTGGATTCCGATCGGCAGCTCATGCGAGATCTCCGCCTTGGTGACCAACCCGTTCGTCACCGCCGGGAAATCGTACCCGGTCGCCCACTGCTTGCTGATGTTCTCCTGCCGGTAGTCGATCTGTCCGGACTTGAACGCCTGGAACGCCACCGTCGGATCCCGGAAATACTCGATCTTCACCGTGTCGAAATTGGCGAATCCACGCCCGGTCGGCCGGTCCCGCGCCCACCAGTTCGCGTCCCGCACGTAGCTGACGCTCCGCCCCAACTCGAACGCGCCGACCTTGTACGGCCCCGAGCCCAGCGGGGGCTCGGTCAGCGGCTTGGTGAAATCGCGCGACGCCCACCATTTCATCGGCAATACCGGTAGCCCGCCCACCAGCAGCGGCAGTTCCCGGTTCTTGTTCGACTTGAAGTGGAACACGACCCGGCGTTCCCCCTCGGCCACCGCGTCCTTCACGTCCTGCAACGATACCTTGATCGACGGGCGGCCTTTCTCCATCAGCGTGTTGAAGGTCCAAACGACGTCCTGCGCCGTCACCGCCGACCCGTCAGCAAAGCGCGCTTCCGGTCGGATCTCGAAGGCGACCCACATCCCGTCCGGTGCCAGCTCGATGGTCTCCGCCAGATGCCCGTACGCCGTCGCCACCTCGTCGGCTGACGGCACCAGCAGGCTCTCCCACACATGCCCGCCCGCGGTGCCGGACGAGGTGCCGCCGACGCCGGGCTGCCACGTCGCCCCGAGCCCGATCGCCGCGTTGCCGCGCAGGATGTATGGATTGAAGCCGTCGAAGCTGCCGACCATGGCGAACGTCACGGTGCCGCCCTTCGGCGCCTGCGGGTTCACGTATGGAAAGTTCGGGAAGTCCGCCGGCAGCTGCGGCGAGCCCAGGATCGTCAGCGCATGGCTCCGGAGGGGAGCCTGTGCCGTCGCCGGCCCTGCCCAGAAAGCCACCGAAACCAACAGCGCCCGCAGCATGGACATGGATCTTACCTCAACAAATCGACGATCTGCGGCACCAGCGCCGGGTCACCCACGGCAATCACGTCGCCCGAGCCGCCGCGCCGCAGCTTTGCCCCGGTCCAATCGCGGACCATGCCGCCGGCGCCCTCGATCACCGGCACCAGCGCCGCCCAGTCCCACAATTTCAGCCCGGCTTCCACCATGGCGTCGACGCCGCCGAGTGCGATCAGCCCATAGGCATAGCAATCGCCGCCCCAGCTCGTCCGTTTGACGGCCCGCTGCACCGCCTGGAATTTGGCCCAACCGGCTGCATCGAAGATCTCCGGCGACGTGCAGGCCAACTCGGCGTCGCCGAGGCGCGGGCAGGGGCGGCATCCCGCGCGCCCATAGGCGCCGCGGAACCGCGTGGGCTCGCCGACGACGCCGATCCATCGCTCGCCCGTGATCGGCTGGTCGATCAAGCCCATCACTGGCACGTCGCCGTCGAGCAACGCGATCAGGCTGCCGAAGATCGGCCGTCCCGTGATGAAGGCGCGGGTCCCGTCGATCGGGTCGAGCACCCAGCAGAACCGCTGGCCCGCCTCATCCGGCGCGAACTCCTCGCCGATGATGCCGAAAGACGGGGAGCGCTCGGCCAATACGGCGCGCATCGCCTGTTCCGCGCCCTTGTCGGCGATGGTCACCGGGCTGGCATCCGACTTGTCGTCGGCCGTCACCCCGGCGCGGAAATACGGCCGGATCGCGGCGGCGGCGGCATCCAACGCCGCCTCCGCCACCGCGACTAAAGCGTCTCTACCGTCGAGGCTCAGCATCGTCTCCTACGTCGAAATTACTTAGCCGGACCCTGCTGCAAAGGCTGCATCTTCTTGCTCAACGTCGGCGTCGGAATGGCGGTGGCCGCCGTGCTGCCCGGCGTCGTCCGCGCATTGGACGGTTGACCGGCCTGGTTGGTCTCCGCCTGCGGGTTGTTCTGGTTGGCCGTCGGCCCCGGCTGTGCCGCCGATGACGTTCCGGCCGAGGATCCGGTGTGGGTGGTGCTCTGCGCGAATGCCGAGATCGGCAGAAGCAGCAGCATGGCGGCGACGAAAACAGGCTTCGACATCAGAGTTTTCCTTTCGAACCGGCGTTGCGCCGGCAGTGGCAGGTACATATGGTCCCGCCCTTCAACGCCAACCGATGAACTCAGCCCCCATGCCCGACTCCATGATCGACCAATCGTGACACCCATCGTCGTCATCCCCTCCCGCATGGCATCCTCCCGCCTGCCCGGCAAGCCGCTCGCCGACATCGCCGGCCGCGCCATGATCCTGCACGTGCTCGACCGCGCCCGCGAGGCCGATATCGGCCCGGTTGCCGTCGCCTGCGCCGACGAAGAGATCGCGCTGGCAATCCGCGCCGCCGGCGGGATCGCGATCATGACCGACCCCTCGCTCCCCTCAGGCTCCGACCGTGTCCAAGCCGCCCTCTCGACGCTCGATCCGCAGGGCGCCCATGACATCGTCGTCAACCTCCAGGGCGATCTCCCGACCATCCCGCCGGACCATCTCCGCGCCGTCCTCGCCCCGCTCGCCGATCCCACCATCGACATCGCGACTCTCGTCGCCCCGATTGAGACCGCCGAGGAGGCCCTGTCCCCCTCGATCGTCAAAGCCGCCTGCGCCTTCGAGCGCGGCCGTGCCGTCTCCCCCGCCCTCTACTTCTCGCGCGCGCCGATCCCCTCCGGCGACGGTCCCCGCTGGCATCACATCGGCATCTACGCCTATCGCCGCGCCGCCCTGGCCCGCTTCGTCAGCCTGCCCGAAAGCCCGCTCGAGCGCCGCGAGAACCTCGAGCAGCTCCGCGCCCTCGAGGCCGGCATGCGCATCGCTTGCGCCCGGGTCTCGCACGCGCCCTTCGGGGTCGACGTCCCGGCCGATCTCGAACGCGCGCGGCGGGAGCTCGGCGCGTGATCGCTTTCCAGGGCGTCCCCGGTGCCTATTCGGACCTCGCCTGCCGCCGGGTCTTCCCCGACATGCCGACGCTGCCGTGCCCGACCTTCGAGCGCGCCATTGAGGCCGTCCGTCATCGCGAGGCCGAGCTCGGCATGCTCGCCTGCGAGAACAGCCTGGCCGGCCGCGTCCCCGACATTCACGCGTTGCTGCCCGATAGCGGCCTGTTCATCATCGGCGAGCACTTCCAGCGCGTCGAACACTGCCTGCTCGCCCCCAGGGGCACCGCCATCGCCGACGTCAAGCGCGTCCATTCCCATGCCGTCGCCCTCGGCCAGGTGCGCCGCATCGTGGCTGAACTCGGCCTGCAGACGGTCGTCGAGGGCGACACCGCCGGCGCCGCCAAGATGGTCGCCGACTGGAACAACCCGGCCGAAGCGGCTATCGCGTCGGCCCTGGCGGCCGAGATCTACGGCCTGGACATCCTGCGCGCCAACGTCGAGGACGCCGCCCACAATACCACCCGCTTCTACATCACCTCGCCCGACCGCATCATGCCCCCGGCCGACACGCCCGGCCTGATGACCACCTTCGTCTTCCGCGTCCGCAACGTGCCGGCCGCGCTCTACAAGGCGCTGGGCGGGTTCGCCACCAACGGCGTCAACATGACTCGGCTGGAGAGCTACATGCTTGGCGGCGAGTTCACCGCCACCCAATTCATGTGCGACGTCGACGGCCACCCCGCCCAGCCCGGCCCGCAGCGCGCGCTTGAGGAGCTCGCTTTCTTCTCCCGCGAGATCCGCATCCTCGGCGTCTACCCGAAGTCCAGCTTCCGCGCCGAGGCCGGCGGCGACTGACCGCCCGGTCGCTCACTTCACCAGTGGGCAACCACCATCGGCCAGGGGGCGGAATGCCTGGTCGGCCGGTACGGTGAAGACCGGGGTGTAGAGGTCCCACTCCGACTTCGACTCGGCCGGGCTCTTGACCTTGAAGACGTACATTGGATGCGTCGCGCGGCCGTCGACGCGGACGGTCACCGGCCCGAACAGCTTGTCCTCGATCGGCGCGGCGCGCATTGCGGTCAACACCTTGTCGCCCTCGATGGAGTCTGCCTGCTTGGCGGCGTTGAGGTAGGCCAACACCGAGGAATACACGCCCGCCTGGTTCGCGGTCGGGACACGGCCCGGCATCTTGGCGGTGAACCGCTTGGCGAAGTCGCGGCTGGCGTCGTCGCGATCCCAGTAATACGCCTCGCTCAGCAGCAGACCTTGCGCCAGGTCCAATCCGATCGCTTTGACGTCGGAAATTTGGGTGAACAGGCCGGTGAGCTTCTGCTTCGGCGTGACGCCAAACTCGGCCGCTTGCTTGACGCCGTTAATTAGGTCCCCGCCCGTATCCGCGAACGCGATCACGTCGGCGCCGGACGATTGCGCCTGCAGCAAATATGACGAGAAATCGGTCGTTCCCAGCGGATGCTTGATCGACCCGGCGACGCTGCCGCCGAGCTTCTTGAGCGCCTCGGTGGTATCGCGCTCGAGGGCGGCGCCGAGCGCGTAGTCGAAGGAGATGAAGTAGAAGCTCTTGGCGCCGATCTGCGTCAGCGCGCGGGCGGCGGCGTTGCCCATCGCCCAAGTGTCCATCGTCCACTGCACCGTGGTCGGCTTGCAGAACTTGCCCGTCAGGTCGGAGGTGCCGACGTTGGTGGCGATGAAGGTGCGGTTCTTCTCGGCCATGATCTGGTTGACGGCCAGGCCAACGCCCGAGTTGACGGAGTCCGCCACCGCATCGACGCCGTCGCGGTCCATCCATTGACGCACGATGGTGCTGCCGACGTCGGGCTTGTTCTGGTGATCGCCGTAGAGGATCTCGACTTTGATGCCCGGGTTGGCGGCGGTGAAATCGTCGGCGGCGAGTTGTGCGGCCACCACGGAGCCCTTGCCGGACTGGTCGGCGAACGGGCCGGACTGGTCGTTCAACACGCCTACCTTGAGCGTCCGATTGGGGATCTCGGCCCAGGCCGGCGCAACCGCCAGGAAGGACGGGGCGAGGGCGACGACGACGGGTGCCAGCTTGAGCAGATGCTTGATCACGGAAACTCCTGGATAGGTCTGGATGGCGTCCATCATGGCGGGGCGCAGTCGTAACTCACAGCCTCGGCCGGGTCTGCCCCCGCGCGAAGGCGGGCAACGGCGGGGTAGGGGCAGAGCGGGCGGGACTGGTTGGGAAACGCGGCACCGCGCGCCTCCAGGCGGGATGGCGGTTGCCCACGCTCGACCCAGTCGACGAGGGCGCCGAGCGGATCGAACTGATCGAAGGCCGCTCCGCCGGCGCAGTGTGCCATGCCAGGCACCAGGAACAGGCGGGAGAACGCCGCCCGGTTCGGGATGCGCTCGATGTAATGCTCCAAGTGAATGGCCGAAAAGGCCGGGTCGGCGGTGCCCTGGTAGAACAGGATGCGGCTACCGCGCTTGGCGAAGGCGGCATAGTCCGTGCTGGTGGCCTGCCACGGCCGGGCGGGCCCGGCGATGCGGGCCGGGTCGCGGTCGAAATCGAACTGCAACCAGTCGATCGGCGCGGTGCCGGGCGCGACGGCGACGAACCGCATCCAATCGGCGACGAAGGCCTGGGCGCGGGCGGGCATCTTGTCGGTGCCGAGCATCCAGGCGCGCCACCCGGCCGGGCCCGACTCGCCTCCCTGCGTCCATGGCGAATAGAGAGGTGCACCGGCGCTGGTGTGCGGGCCGCGCTGGATCGCCTGGATCGCCTGGACCTTCGCCGGCGCGAGGCAGGCGGCAGTCGCGTCGGCACCGCACTGCAGGGTGGCCACGTCGAACCGGCATGCGGCGTCGGCGCCGCAGGCCTTGCCAGTTGCCGCCGAGAGCAGCGCCAGGTCGGCATCCGTCAGCGCTTGCCAGAGCTGCGGGCGGCCAGCGGCGTCCTTCGGCGCGATGGTGGTCAGCGCGCGCTCGTTCCAGTCCCAGGCGATGGCGGCGCCGATGAGGTCGAAGGCCGGGTCGCCGGAGACGATCCCGTCGAAATCGGCGGGGCGGGTCTGGGCTTCCAACATCCCCTCGCGCCCGCCATTGGAGCAGCCGACGAAGTAGGCGCGCTCGATCGGCCGGCCGTAGAAGGCGGTGACGATCTGCTTGGCGACCGCCGTGGTGCGGGTCACGGCATCGACTGCGTTGTCCGTCCGGGCGAGCGGATCCGCGGCGAAGCGGCCATCGGTGGGCGCGGAGGGCTGGTCGCTCTGATGACCGGCATCGGTGGAGACCACGGCGAAGCCGCGCGACAGCGCGCCGGTCAACCCGGCGGTGCCGGAGGTGATCACCCCCGAGGCCTGGCGCAGCCATCCGTCCCAACCGCCGCCTCCCTGGAAGAAGAAGCGCCCGTTCCACGTGGCCGGCAGGCGCAGCTCGAAGCCGATGCCGAGCGTGTTGCCGGGGATGGTGCTCGGCCGCCGCCCGATCACGCCGCGGACAAGGCAGTGCTCGGGCAGGGACGCCTCGCCGCTCGCGGCTACGCCGGAGGGGAGATTGCCGGCTCCGAACAGGCGCACGCTGCCGGCCGGGACCGCTTCGACCCGGTCGATCTGCGTATCGGGGGCACCGAAGCGGGCAAGGGCGAGGCATTTGGCATCGTCCGCCCGGGCGGAACCGGCAAGGGCGAGGAACACGGTCGCGGCTGCAGCCAGGGTGGTGCGCCATCCAGCCGCTCTCATGACGTGTTCCCCCAAGCTATGTTGTGGGAAGCAGCCAGGAGGCGCACCACGGTGTCAAGGGTCCCGGCCGCCGATTGACGGCGGGCGCCGGGAGCCGTTAGCTCCGCCGGGGCTGCAAGGAAACAATGATGGCGGAGGCCACGCTGACGGCATCGCTGCGCATCGAGACGAAAGGGCCCGTCGCCGTGCTGTCGCTTGCGCGCACGGCCAAGCGCAACGCGCTGAACGTCGAGCTGATCGAGGCCATTCGCGCGTTCTTCGACGCCCCGCCGGCCGGGATACGGGCGGCCGTGCTGCGCGGCGACGGCGACCATTTCTGCGCCGGGCTCGATCTGGCCGACCTCACTGCCAAGGATGCGACGGCCAACGTGTTCCACAGCCGGCTCTGGCACCGCGCGTTCGCGGCGATCGAGGGCGGCACTCTGCCGGTCGTGTCCGTGTTGCGCGGCGCGGTCATCGGCGGCGGGCTCGAACTGGCCGCTGCGACGCACATCCGGGTGGCCGAGCCCAGCACGTTCTACGCACTGCCGGAGGGTCAGCGGGGTATTTTCGTCGGCGGCGGCGGCTCGGTGCGGATCCCGCGGCTGATCGGCGTCGCGCGGATGACGGACATGATGCTGACCGGCCGTACCTACGGCGCCGTCGACGGCGGGGCGATCGGGCTGTCGCAATACCTGCCGGAGGCAGGCGCAGGGGATGCGCTGGCCCTGGAGCTGGCGAACAAGATCGCCGGCAATGCGACCATGACGAACTTCGCCGTGTTGCAGGCGCTGCCCACGATCGCCGCGGGTGCACCGGCGGCGGGCTTTCTCACCGAGAGCCTGATGTCGGCCATTGCCGCGTCGGACGGCGAGGCCACCGATCGGTTGGCGGCATTCTTCAACAAGAAGGCCGCGAAGATCTCACACGCCTAGACGGGACGACCCGGCGAACCGGGCGCCCAGGGAAGATTGAGGGAGGAACGATGGCCGATCTGGCTGGATTTAAGATCGAGCGCCGGGGAGACGGGGTGACGCTGCTGTGCGCCACCGGCGAACTCCCGCCCTATCCGCGCCGGGTCACCGATCGGCTGGTGCACTGGGCCGAGACGACCCCCGAGGTGACGTTCCTCGCCGAACCGTCCACCGATGGCTGGCGGCGGCTGACCTACGCGGCGGCGCTGCGCCAGGTGCGGGCGATCGGCCAGGCGCTGCTCGACCGCGGCCTGTCCTCGGAGCGGCCGGTGCTGATCCTGTCTGGCAACGGCATCGAGCACTCGCTGCTGGCGCTGGCATGCCAGCATGTCGGCGTGCTGTACGCGCCGATTTCGGCGGCCTATAGCGGCGCCAACAGCGACCTGGTGAAACTCCGGCAGATCATCGCGCTGACGACCCCCGGGCTGGTGTTCGCGCGCGGCGCCGGCTTCCGCCGCGCGCTGGACGCGGTCGTGCCGCCCGGCTGCGAGGCGATCGACAGCCTGGACGACCTGCTGGCGACGGCGCCGACCGAGGCCGTGGAGACGGCGCAGGCCGCCATCGACGGCGACACCGTCGCCAAGCTGCTGTTCACTTCGGGCTCGACCGGAACCCGGCCCAAGGCAGTCATTACGACGCATCGGATGCTGTGCGCCAATCAGTCGATGATGCATCTCGGCTTCGGCTACCTGCTCGGCGACGAGAAGCCGATCATGGTGGACTGGCTGCCCTGGAGCCACACCTTCGGCGGCAGCCACAACTTCAACATGGTACTGTTCGCGGGCGGCACGATGTACCTCGATGCCGGGCGCCCGCTGCCGGGACAGTTCGGCCCCACGCTCGACGCCATCCGAGAGGTCGCGCCGACGCTGTATCTGGCGGTGCCGAAAGCCTGGGAGGAGCTGGCGCGCGCCATGCGGGCGGACCCGGCGCTGAACCGGCGCTTCCACGAGCGCCTGCGCGTGCGGTTCTACGCCGCCGCCGCCCTGTCGCAGCCGCTCTGGGACGAGCTCGACGCGCTGGCGGCCGAGGCGACCGATCACGAGTTGCCGATGATCACCGGCCTCGGCTCGACCGAGACGGCGCCGATGGGCACCTGCACCGACGGCACCCGCGCCGGGCGCGCCGGCGATATCGGCATGCCGGTGCCGGGCATCACGCTCAAGATGGTGCCGACCGACGGCAAGCTCGAGCTTCGAGTCAGCGGCCCCTGCATCACGCCGGGCTACTGGCGCGACCCGGAGAAGACCGCCGCTGCCTTTGACGACGAGGGCTTCTACTGCATGGGCGACGCCGTCGCCTGGATCGATCCGCTGGACCCGGCGCGCGGCCTGCGCTTCGACGGGCGACTGGCCGAAGATTTCAAGCTGATGTCCGGCACCTGGGTCAGCGTCGGGCCGCTGCGGGCGCGGCTGATCGCGGCGATGGCGCCCTGGGTGCGGGACGTGGTGATCGCCGGGCACGACCGCGACGAGGTGACGGCGCTGCTGCTGCCGTTCGATCCCAAATATGCCAACGACCCGGCGGTGCGTACCGCGCTGACGGACGTGCTCGGCGAGTTGGCCGCCACGGCGGCGGGCAGCTCCGCGCGCGTGGTGCGGGTGGCGTTCCTGGCTGGCCCGCTTTCGCTCAATGCGGGCGAAGTCACCGATAAGGGCTCGGTCAACCAGGCGGCCGTACTGCGCTGCCGGCCGGACGAGGTGACGGCCTTGTATGCCGACCCGCCGCCGCAGCAGGTGATGCGCGCCGTTCAACAGAAACAGAGGATCACAGCATGAACCGGCGTACCCTTCTCCTGGCGGCCGCATCGGCCGGGTTGCCGATGTCGTCACGGGCCGCCGAGCGGCCGCTGAAGCTGGCGGTGCTCAACGACATGAGCGGCGTGTTCGCCGACTATCAGGGGCCGGGCTCGCTGGCAGCGACGCGGATGGCGGTCGAGGACATGCGAGGCATGGCCGGCGGCCGGGCGATCGAGGTGCTGTTCGCCGACCACCAGAACAAGCCGGATGTCGGCATGGCGATCGCCCGCAAATGGCTGGACGAGGACGGGGTCGACGTCATCATGGACGTGCCGAACTCGGCCATCGCGCTGGCCGTGGCGCAGTTGGCGACCGAGCGGAACAAGGTCTTCGTCGGCGTTGGCGCCGGCACGGCGGACCTCACCGGCCCGCGTTGCACGCCCAACATCGTGCATTGGGACTATGACACCTGGCAGTCCAGCCAGGCCCTGGGCCGCGCCGTCACCGAGCGCGGCGGCAAGAGCTGGTTCCTGCTCGCCGCCGACTACGTGTTCGGCGCCGACCTCGACCGCAACGTGAGCGAGGCGGTGCGCGCCGCTGGCGGAACGGTCGTCGGTGGCGTGAAGGCGCCGTTCCCGACCGCAGATTTCAGCTCGTTCCTGTTGCAGGCACAGTCGTCCGGCGCACAGGTGCTGGCGCTGGACAACGCCGGCGGCGACACGACGACGTCGCTGAAACAAGCCGCCGAGTTCGGCATCAACAAGCAGATGCAGGTCTGCGGCCCCGTCTACAACATCAACATCACCAAGGGCGTCGGGCTCGAGGTTGCGCAGGGCGTGCTGGGCGTCACACCGTTCTACTGGGATTTCGACGCGGGCACGCGGGCGTTCTCGGAGCGCTACTTCAAAGCAGTCAAGTCGATGCCGAACGACATGCAAGCCGCGATGTATTCGGCGACGCTGCATGTGATCAAAGCGGTGGCCTCTGGGGCCGATCCGGCCGATGGGCGTACCGTGGTCGCGGCCATGAAGGCGATGCCGACCGACGACCCGATCTTCGGCAAGGGCAGTGTTCGTGAGGACGGGCGCAAGCTGCATCCCGTCTACCTGTTCCGCACCAAGAGCCCGGCGCAGAGCACATCGCCCTGGGACATGTATGAGATCCTCTCCACCATCCCGCCCGAGAATGCGTTCAGACCCCTGGCGGACGGGCGCTGCCCGATGGTGAAGGCATGATCGAGCGCGTCGCCATCGTCGGCACCGGCGTCATCGGCGCGAGCTGGGCGAGCAATTTCCTGGCCCAAGGGCTCGACGTCTCCGCCTTCGACCCGGCGCCTGGCTGGACGGAGCGGCTGCACGCGACGGTGGCGGCGCAGTGGCCGGTGCTGGAGCAGTTGGGCCTGGCGGCTGGTGCCGATCCCGGACGGCTGCGGATCGCCACCTCGCTGGAAGACGCGCTCGACGGCACCCAGTTCGTCCAGGAGAACGGGCCGGAGCGACTGGACGCCAAGCGGACGTTGTTCGCCGCGATGGATGCGGCGACCGGGGCGGACGTCGTGATCGCGAGTTCGTCGTCGACGCTGAAGGTGAGCGACGTGCAGGCCGGGCTGCGGCACCCCGGACGGATCGTGCTGGGGCACCCGTTCAACCCGCCGCATTTAATCCCGCTGGTCGAAGTGGTCGGCGGCACCGGCACGGACGAAGCCGCGATCGAGACGGCGATGGCGTTCTACCGCCAGGTCGGCAAGAAGCCGATCCGGCTCAAGAAGGAGAAGGTCGGGCACGTCGCCAACCGGTTGCAGGCGGCGCTGTGGCAGGAGGCGTTCAGCCTGATGATCGAGGGCGTGGCCGATGCCGAGGACATCGACGCGGCGATCTCGCACGGTCCGGGACTGCGATGGGCGCTACTAGGCCCGTTCGTGAACCTGCATCTGTCCGGCGGGCCCGGCGGCATCGAGCACATGCTGGCCCATCTGGGGCCGCCGACACAGTCGATGTGGCGCGACCTCGGACGGGTGGAGCTGACGCCTGAGGTTTCGGCGTTGTTGGCGCGCGTCATTGGGGAGCGGGTGGCCGCGCTGGACTTGCCGGCAGTGGTGGCCGAGCGGGACGCCACGTTGGTGTCGCTGCTGAAGGCCAAAGCGGGGACCACGCTTCCGTGATCGACATAGATGACCGCGACTTAAGTCGACGTTAACCGATCAAGCTCATAGTCGAACTGTTGGAGGGTTGTTGATCCCGCTGACCGAAAACAGGAAGCTGGTCGGATTTTGCCTAAACGCGCGTTACGAGCACTCATCTCTGTCGCGCCCGAACTCGCGGCAATATCTTGTCTCGTCGTTTTGGTCTGGTGGGGAATTGGCGGTTTGTTGGCTAACCAGCATGCCAACGCTCTTAATGCTGCCGAACGTGACACGACGAACTTGGCCTATGCTTTTCAGGAGAACACGCAACGCGTCATTGCTGGTGCGGACCAGGTTCTCCTCTCGCTACGGGCAGCCTACGTCCGCACGGGCGAACACTTCGACCTGAGCGATTGGGTCAAGCGCGAGAGCGCGCCGGATTGGCTGACGGCCCAGATCGCGATCATCGGGCCGAAGGGGATGTCGATCGCCAGCACGGCGTCAAAAACCTCTGTCAGCGTGGCAGACCGCGAACACTACCTCGTTCAACGCGACTCCGATGGTGACGAGCTATTCATCAGCAGGCCGGTGATCGGCCGCAGTAGCGGGCGCTGGACCGTTCAGTTGACACGCAAGATCACGCGGGAGGACGGCCGATTTGGCGGCGTGGTCGTGCTGTCGGTCGATTGTTATCAGCTTTCGGGTTTCTACGAGTCCCTGAACCTGCAGCAGGGCTTCATCGAGTTGGTCGGGCTCGACGGCATTGTGCGCGCCCGCGGACCGGTCGAGGCCAACGCGATTGGAAGCATGGTGGCCGGCTTGCCCGACGCGGTGCTGGCCGAGAAGGCTGGCAGCCTGCGCATTCCGGACGGGCGCGACGAGCTGACCATCGCGTTCCGCCGGTTGAACACCTACCCGCTCGTCGTCCTGGTCGGGTTCAACGACAAGGCGATCCTTGCGAACTTCCGTCATACCCGCTCCGTCATGGCCTGGTCGGGGTCGGCGGCCACGATCATCATCCTCCTCGTCGGTTCGGTATGGATCCGGCAGCGTAAGCGCACCATGCGGTCGCAGCGCTCTCTCCAGGTGACGCTGGCGAGCATGAGCCAGGGACTGGTGATGATCGACTCCAGCGGGCATGTCCGCGTGGCCAACGGGCGGGCGTTCGAGCTGCTGGGCTTGCCCGCGGCGATGAGGGCGCAGCTCGGCGAGGGACGCTCGCGCCTTCGCCAGGATGCCGAGCGGACGCTGGTGGCCGCGCTGCGCCAGGTCCATGGGGCACGCTCTCGAGACACTGAGGAGCTGACCTCGCCGATCCTCGAGAGCAACGTCGCCGCCATCCCGAGCGGCGGCGTCGTGCAGACCATCACCGACGTCACCGCCCGGCATCTAGCCGACCGGCGCATCCGTCACCTGGCGCTGCATGACCATCTGACCGGGATCGGCAACCGGATGTTCTTCTACGACGAGGCCGATCATCTGCTCGGCCAAGCCGCCGCCAATGGCGGCCGATATGCCGTGCTGTGCTTGGACCTGAACGGCTTCAAGAAAGTGAACGACACGCTCGGCCATGAAGGCGGCGACCAACTCCTCATCGAGGTGTCCCAGCGCATGGCCGCCGCCGTGGGGCCGGACGATCTGGTCGCACGCGCCGGCGGCGACGAATTTGCCATTCTGAAGCGCCTCGACGACGAGACACCGTATCGAACCGGGACGGCGTTCGCGCAGGAGATCTCCGCCGCGCTCGAGGCGCCGTTCACGATCGGCAAGCAGGAAATCAGGATCGGCGCGAGCATCGGCGTTGCCGAGTATCCCGAAGACGGTCTGAGCCGCACCGACCTGCTGCGCAACGCCGACCTGGCCCTCTACGTCGCCAAAGCGGATCCGAAGGTTTTGGTGCGCCGTTTCGAGCCCGGCATGGCGGTAGCTGCCCGTAACCGGCAGACGTTGGAGGACGAGCTGCGGGCGGCGATCGGCACCGATCAGCTGATATTGGAGTTCCAGCCGCAATTCCGCACTTCGAGCCTCGCCGTCGTCGGGTTCGAGGCGCTGGTCAGATGGAACCATCCAAGCCGGGGACGCTTGGGCCCCGATGTCTTCATCCCGGTCGCTGAAGAGACTGGCTTGATCGTGGCGCTGGGCCGACAAGTGTTGGAACAGGCCTGCCAGGTGGCGCTGTGCTGGCCGGAAAACGTGCACATTGCCGTCAACTTGTCACCGGTGCAGTTCCGCGACCCCAAGATCGTCGAGACCGTCCAGACCGTTTTGGCCGACACCGGGTTACCGGCCTCGAGGCTGGAGCTGGAAGTGACGGAGGGAGTGCTGATCGCCGACGAACAACAGGCGCTGAGGACACTGAGCGAGTTGCGCGAACTCGGCGTGACGCTAGCGCTGGACGATTTCGGGACGGGCTATGCGAGCCTCAGCTACCTGAGGAAATTCCCGTTCGAACAGATCAAGCTTGATCGTTCCTTCGTACAGGCGCAAGTCGCCGAGGAACGGTCGCGCCACATCCTGCGCGCAGTCCTCAGTCTGAGCCGCAGCTTGCATCTCTCGGTTGTCGCCGAAGGGGTCGAGACGCGCACGCAACTACATCTACTGCGAAAACAAGGATGTCATGCCGTTCAGGGCTTCCTGGTCGGGCGACCGATGGCACAGCAAGACGCCGAAAACATGTTCCCCGACTACCTCGACGGTAAACAGCGCACGGACGGCGCGCCGAAACGCCCCGAAACTGTCACCTGGACCTGATCACCTCGAGTTGACAATTCTACTTACCATGCGCCATTAGCGTTAATAACTGCTTGGCTATCGCAATCCGAGGTTGTGCTTTGATCGGCGCTCGATCAGCGGCGTCGGGTCATTGGTGCACCCGAGTGGACAACGCTGAAACGCCTACTTGGACGGTGAGATTAGATGGTCGTGGTTCCGTGCTCGTTGCTGCGCGCCGTCCAACGTCACGCGCCGGGTCAGGTCGGGATCACTGAACGCCGGGGGACCCGGTCCACCACATATGGCGCACTCGCCCTTTTGGCCGAACGGTTTCGTCGAACGCTCGCGCAACTCGGGGTCGAACGCGGCGACGTCGTTCGCTGTGATCTCGACACCGGTGCCGACCTCGCCGCGCTGATTTTGGCGTCGCTAGCGTCCGGACTCCGCCTCGACATCGCGCCAGGTGATGCCGGCCGCGGCGTTCATGGCGCGAGCACGGTCAAGCTGCTCGTCACGCGTGAGCGGATCGGCGGCCCAGGCGCGCGCGTCCGCCAGGTATCGATCGTGGAACTCGGGCAGTCCGCGGCGGCCTGGAGCCTGACCGAACCGGCCGACTCACCGTCTATGGCCACGCTCTCGGTGGGAACAACGAACGGCGTCGAGACCGTCGACGGGGAAACACTCACCCGATCGATCGACAATTTCAGCGCTGCCTATCCGAGCGTTGCGGGCACGCGCCTGCTGAGCGCCTCGACTCAACTCGGCGTGGACTCGATCCTGATCTCGATAGTGATCCCGCTCGCGCTCGGTCTCCACGTCGTGCTCGCCGGCGACGACGCGGCCGATGCTGCCTGGCGTACCGACGCCCTCGAGACGGTGAACTGGTGTGCGTTCGACGCGCGCGACCTCGCCGCGATGCCGGCGCTTCCGGCCTCGGTGCAGACGATCTTCTGCAGCAGCGGGCGACTGCTACCGATGGAGTTCGCGCAAGCCGAGGCAGCGCTGGGCCATCCGATCCAGCGAGGCTATGGCACGCCGAAGACCGGGTTCTGGGCGGTCTGCCGCCCCGGGATCGCCGGCGGCGAGAGCCGGTTCGCTGCGGCGATCCGGGACATGCGCTCTCCGCTCCGATTGCTCGACGCGGAAGCGGGCTGCTCGGCGGGTGAGATCGTTCTCAAGCCAGTTTCGGAAGACGACGCCCCGACGAAAACGGGGGATGTCGGCTGGATCACGCCGACGGGCGAGCTGGCGGTGGCCGGCACGCTGTCGGAGGTCTCGGTCCGCCATGGGCAGGCAACCCTGCTGTCCGATCTCGACCGGGTGCTGGCGAGGCACCCCGACATCGAGGCCAGCCGCAGTTTTCGCGAGCACGGTGCTGCGCCGACGGAGCCGGTGATCTCGGTCTGCGCCACGGCGCTCGACGAGGCCGAGGTGCGGGATTGGCTGGCCGGGCAGGTCGGGCTCGACATGGCGCCCGACCGCGTGGTGACGCTTCCCCCGTCGCCGGCCGGTCTGCCAGCGGTCGGTATCTTGCGGGCGGTCGCCACCGGCCAGGCGGGGCAGGCCGTGGTCGCCGCATTGACGGCACGGCGGTTCCGCCGCAACCCGGCCCATGACGAAGCCGGGCTTGCGGCGGCGGTCGACGCTGCGCTGCTCTCCGACGGCACGCTGAACTTCCTGATGTTCTGGGGCTGCGGCCCGCGACGCACCGCGGCGGCACCCGACCGGGCAGCGGTGGAAGCGCTGGGCGACCTGCTGACCGCGGCTGAGACCGCGGCTCCGGTCCGTGCCCGCGTCCATGTGATCTGCACCGACCTGCATGCGACCAATAACGGCCACGCCAAATCGCATTTCCTGACCTACTTCTCCGAAATCCGCGGCCTGGCAGGAGCGATCGACGCGCAGTTCGAGCTGGAGTCCGCGGTGTGGCGGCGAGGCGGCCTGACCAAGGCAGCGGTCTCGGCGCTCGAGCAGGAGCCGGCCTTCGCGGCGCGATGGCAGAATTTCGCGCTGAGGGACCGCTTCGTCCACCAAGCTAGCCGGCATTCCGGACTGGACGACAAGATCGCCGCCGCACGGCACTACTATGCGACCTGCCTGCTGGAGCGGGACGTGCTGAAATCGATGTTCGGAGGCCACATCTTCCTGACCTACAATGGACCCGAGTTCAACGAGTGCTTCCCTGACCTGCCGACGCTCTACGTCTATCCCGGACCGCGCGGCCGCAACGACAAGCCCTGGTTCGTCGATGTCGAGGCGCAGGTGGCGGCGGCTTGATCCGGCCGGGCGCTCCTCGCTATCGGCCGAAAGGAAAGCTGCTCGACGAGGCAGGTCCCGTTCAGCTCAAGGCCGACCGGCCAGCACCGCGCTTCCTGCCGGTGGGGGACATGGGCATCAGCGTACAGTTCGGCACGGAGATCGATCGCGGCACGAACGACTGCGTGGCCGCGCTGGACCGGCTAATCGCGGCGGCCCCGTTGCGGGGCGTGGTCGAGACGGTGCCGAGCTATCGGTCGTTGCTGGTGGTGTTCGAGCCGGCGCTGATCGAGCGCGCGGCGTTGTTGACCAGTCTGCAGGCTCTGGCGGCACGTGCGGGCCGGAGCGGGACGCGCGCGGGGCGGGGTTGGAACATCCCGGTGGCTTACGAAGCGCCGTTCGGGGAGGATCTGGGCGAGGTGGCCGGGCTGCTCGGGCTGTCGCCGCCGGCGGTGGTGGCGGCGCATACCGGGGGGCCGTTCCGCGTCTATATGCTGGGATTCCAGCCCGGCCTGCCCAATCTCGGCGGCCTGCCGCCGGAGCTGCACGTCTCGCGCCGCACCGTCCCGCGCGCCCCGGTTCCCGGCGGCAGCGTGATGATCGGCGGCGGCCAGGGAGCGATCATGCCGCTGCCGACGCCGAGCGGCTTCTATCTGCTGGGGCGGACGCCGATCCGTCTGTTCGATCGGCGCCGGCCGGAGCCCGCGCTGTTGAAGGCGGGCGACACGATTCGCTTCCGGCAGATCGGGCGCGAGGAGTTCGCCGCCATCGACGCGGCAGTCGCGGCGGGCGACGTGGATGCCGGCGTGGTGCTGGAGGCCGAGGCCGCATGACGGATGCGTTGCTGCATGCCGTCGCGCCCAGCCCGTTCTCGACGGTGCAGGATTTCGGCCGGGTCGGCTGGCGGCGCTTCGGCGTGACCGGCGCCGGCGCGATGGACATCGAGAGCCACGCGGCGGCCAACGCTTTGGCGGGCAACGCGGTCGAGGCAGCGACGATCGAGTTCGCGCATGGCGGCGGCGAGTGGACGATCTCAGGGGCACCGGCGCGGATCGCCGTCGCGGGCGGTTCGTTCGCGGCGAGCATCGACGGGCAAGCTGTGCCGCCCGGGACCAGTGCGGTGCTGCGGCCCGGCGCGCGGCTGCGAATTGGCGGAGCGCGAGACGCCGTCTGGGGCTATCTGGCGGTGTCGGGCGGAATCCGGGTCGAGCGGGAACTCGGCAGCCGGGCGACATACGTCCGCGCTGGGATGGGTGGGCTCGACGGGCGCAAGCTCGAGGCCGGCGACATCTTGAAGCTGCAGCCGCCCGTGGTGACCGGGCCGGAGCGCCGGCTCGATCGCGCCCCGACCGAGGACCCGGCGGCGCCGATCCGTGTCGTCCTGGGGCCGCAGGACGACTACTTCACCACCGAGTCCATCGCCGTCTTCCTCAGCAGCCACTATCAAGTGACGTGGCAGGCGGACCGCATGGGCTATCGCCTTGAGGGGCCGGCGCTGGTGCATGCCAAAGGCTTCAACATCGTGTCGGACGCGATCCTGCCGGGGAGCATCCAGGTGCCGGGGAACGGGCGGCCGATCGTGCTGCTGCGCGACGCGCAGACGACGGGCGGTTACCCCAAGGTGGCGACGATCATCAGCGCCGATCTGGGGCGGTTCGCGCAGTTGCGGCCGCTGAGCCGGATGCGGTTCGCGGCCGTGTCGCCCGAGGCGGCGCAGCTGCTGCGGCGGGAGTTCATCACCCGGGTGCAGGCGACCGGGCTGCACGCACGGGCCGGATGAGTTGGGAGCTGGGCGTGCTGCTGGCGACGCTGGCCGGGGCGGGCGCGGCGTCGGGCTTCCTGGCCGGGCTGTTCGGCGTGGGGGGCGGGGCGATCGTGGTGGCGGCGCTCTACCAGGCGTTCAGCTACACCGGGTTGACGGATTCCGTGAGCATGCGGATGTCGCTCGGGACCGCGTTCGCCGTGATAGTGCCGACGAGCGCGATGTCGTTTCGCGGGCATCTGCGGCGGGGCAGCGCCGACCGGCGGATCGCGCGGCTCTGGGTGATACCGGTCGTGTGCGGCGTAGCGGCCGGGAGCCTGATCGCGACGCGGCTGGATGGCGAGAAGCTGAAGACGATCTTCATCGTGCTGGTGCTGTTGAACGCGGCCAAGTTGCTCAGCGGCTGGCCGGCCTGGCGGATGGCGACAGACGTGCCGAGTGCGGCCGCCGTGCGGCTGAGCGGCGTGGTGATCGGGTTCCTGTCGTCGCTGATCGGGATCGGCGGCGGCATCTTCGGCAACATGTTCCTGACCGCTTACGGGCGACCGATGCACGAGGCGATCGGGACGACGGCGAGCCTCGGAGCGATCATCTCGTTGGCGGGGACGTTCACGTTCATGCTGCTCGGGTTGGGCGCGCACGACACGCCGCCGGGCTCGGTCGGGTTCGTGTCGTTGGTCGCGTTCTGTGTCGTGGCGCCGATCGGGACGGTGCTGGCGCCGGTCGGGGTGCGGCTGGCGCATCGCTTCACGCGGGAGCAATTGCGGATCGGGTTCGGGATTTTCCTGGTCGTCGTCTCAGCACGCTTTGTCGTGTCGCTTTTTTTGCACGGTTGAAGGTTTTCTCGACCGGCTTAATCGAGCGTTAAGGCCGGTCTGGTGTGATGGCGCCGCAATGACCGAGCCATCGACCATGATCCCCGTTTCCGCGCCCCTGCACCGCACGCCGGTCGAGCGGCTGGCCGCCCAGATTTATGTCGCGCGGGATCTCGCCCTGAACGGAAGCGCCGGCCCGGCGCGAGCGGTGTGCGGCTCGATATTTCTCGAGCAGCTGCCGCTGCTGATGCGCGACTCCCTGCTCCTGGGCGCATATGTCGAGTGCTTGTTGCTGTTGGAGATGATGGCACTGCTGCCCCGCGTCGTACAGGCGATCTACGGCGTCAGCCTCGACATCGAGCCGATGAGCCATGGCCTGACCGGGCTGGGCTTCCGGCGCTGGATGCTGCGCTTCAGCACCGGAACGGCGCTGCCGATGTCGGCGCCGGCCCGGCTGGCGCGGTCCGAATCGGCGGCGCAATGGAGCCGGATCATCCTCGCCGAGGCGGCCAGGGAGCCCAAAGAAGCATCGGAAACCATTGCCGCCGCCGAATTGGAGCCGGCGCTCTAGGCAGTTACGCGTTACCTCAGCCTCGGCTGCCGACGTCCAGCGTGAGGGTGCCGCCTGCAAGCCGTGAGACGCAGGTGCAGAGCTTCGCGTTGCCTTCCTTCTCGGCTTCGGTGAAGAAGACATCGCGGTGGTCGACCACGCCCTCGACGTCGACGATCGGCAACGCGCACAGGCCGCACTCGCCCCGGCGGCAATGATGAATCATCGGAACGCCAGCGCTTTCCAGCGCGTCGAGCAGGCTCATCGTTCGCGGCACATCCAGTTTCACCCCGAGCCGCGGGATCGCCACCGTGAAGGCCTCGGTCGCGTAGCGTCCGCTGCTGCCGAACGTCTCGAACCGTAGCTTGGCCACCGGCCGCGCACTAGCCTTCCACGCCCGCTTGGCCGCTTCGAGCATCCCGATCGGCCCGCACACATACATTTCGCCGCCCGGCTTCAGCCGCGCGATTGCCGCCCCGAGATCCAGCGGCGCCCCGGCCGACACCATCAGGCGCTCGCCCAATACTGCCCGAAGCTCGTCGGCGAGCGCAGCGTCGGCCTCGTTCCTGACACCGTACAGCAACCGCACCGGCAGCCCGGCCTCGGCCAGCGCCAGTGCCATGCCGTGGATCGGCGTGATGCCGATCCCGCCCGCCACCAGCAGGTAATCCTCCGCGCTCCGGCCCAACGGGAAATGGTTGCGCGGCCGCGACACCGTCAACCGGGACCCGGCCGCGAGCGACCACATATAGGCAGATCCGCCCCGCGATTCCGGCAGCAACTTGACCGCGATGCGCACCGCTCCATCGATGACGCTGACGATCGAGTACGACCGCACGTCGCTACCCGACCCAATCGGCAACAGCAGCGAGAGATGGCTGCCGGGTGCCACCGCCCGCACCGGCATCGCCGGCTCGATCTCGAACAGCCGGATGTCGGCGGTCAGGTCCCGCACGCTTCGCAGCGTCGCCGGGCCCCATTCGATGAGTTCGGCCATTACTCGGCGGCCAACACCGGACGCTGTCGCACCCGCTCCTCGGCGATCATGGTGTCGATCAGCCGCCGCGCCCACAGCGCGCCGGCGTCGATATTGAGATGGTAAAATGGCGCCCGCGGCTGCTTCAGGATCGCCGCCTGCTGCGCCTCGAGCACGAAATGGTCCTGGTCGTAGACCCCGTTGCCGCCGTTGACGTGTGCGATGTTGATCGCCTTGGTCAACGCTGCATCCTCACGTTTGAACGTGCGCACGAAATTCCAGAAGTAGTGGCAGGTCGTCGCCGTCGCTGGCGTGATCGCTGCCAGGAAGCAGCCGTTGACGCCCTGGCGCCGGTCGCCGTCCCGCGCGCCGGTCCCGGTCAGGGCAACGCCGACGTCGCCCGCGATCGTGCTCGGAGCCTGGAAGTTGATGATCTGCCAGCGGTCGGCCAACTGCCCGGGCTTGTCGAGATGCTTGGCCCAGAATGGCGGTGGGTGGATCCCGATCATCCACCGCGTCACCGTCGCGGTCCGGTCGGTGTAGGTCACGTCGAACGGTGTGTCGGTGATCGCCTCGTCCCCAATCGATCCGGCGTGCACGTACGTCTCGTGCGTCAGGTCCATCAGGTTGTCGAGCACCAGGCGGTAGTCGCATTTCAGGTCGTAGAACGTGCCGCCTTCGCCGGCCCAACCGTTGCCGTCCGCGTCGAGGCCGTCATTCCAGTGGAAGTCGGGGACATCGGCCGGGTCGGCGAGGGCGGGGTCGCCGGGCCAGACCCAGATCAGGCGGTGCTTCTCCGTCGTCGGGAACGACCGCACGCCTGCGGAAGGATTGATGGTCTTCTGCGCCGGCATGAAGGTGCAGCGTCCGGCGCCATTGAAGCGCAGCCCATGATAGCCGCACACGACGGTGTCACCTTCGAGGGTTCCGAGCGAGAGCGGCATCAGCCGGTGCCAGCAGGCGTCCTCCAACGCGGCGACCGCCCCGTCCTGCTGACGGAACAACACGATGTCTTTGTCGCACACGGTCCGCTTGTTCAGGTCACGGGCGACCTCGTGGCCCCAAGCGGCAGCATACCATGCGTTCAGCGGATAAGTCGGCTCCACCGCGCCCTCCCTCGATTATCCGCCGACCGTGCCAGAAGGCGCAGCCGGCAGGCAACCGGCTTGGGCGTGGGTTAGATGCGGCCGTCGCGAGCGAACTTGGCCAAATCGCTGACCAGGCGGTCTTTCTCGGTCATCTGCAGCCCGTGCGGCGCACCCGGATACACGACCAATTGCGCGCCACGCACCATCTCGGCGGTGCGCTGGCCGCTGCTCTTGAACGGGACTGTCTCATCCGCGTCGCCGTGGATCACCAGCGTCGGCACCGTGATCTTCGGCAAATCTTGGCGGAAATCCGTGGTGGCGAAGGCCTTGCCGCACTCGATCGTCGCCCGCGGCGAACCCAGCATGGCCATCTGGAAGGACCAGTCCATCACTTCCTGACTGACCGGCGACGACAAGAGGCCGACGCCGAAGAACTTCTTGGCGAACCCGGCCAGGAAATGCTGCCGGTCCGTCCGCAGCCCGTCGAGGATCTCGTCGAACACGCTCTGATCCACGCCCTCGGGATTGTCGGCCGTCTTGAGCAGGAAAGGCGTCACGGCGGAAACGAACGCCACTTTGGACACGCCCTTGCCGCCATGGCGCGACATATAGCGCGCCGCCTCGCCGCCGCCCATCGAGAAGCCGACGAGCAACGCGTCTTCGACCTTGAGCGTGTCCATGACCATCTTGAGGTCGTCCGCGAGCGTGTCGTAATCATAGCCGGTCCAGGGCTGGCTCGACCGTCCGAAGCCGCGGCGGTCATAGGCGATGACGCGGAAGCCTTGCTCGGCCAGCGGCACGGCCTGGTATTCCCACATGTCTGCGTCGAGAGGCCATCCATGGATCAGCACGATCGCCGGGCCGGTGCCCCATTCGCGGGCGTAAAGCGCGGTGCCGTCTGCCGTCTTGATGTGATGCATCTAAGGACTCCTGAAGCCTATGCGACGATGAGAACGCGACGCCGGCGCCGTCGGTGCATGTCTTCTGCGTGATGCTTAACGTGTGCGCTTTCGGGCCTGGATCGCCGCGGTCGATTACCAGATGAAGGTCGGAATCGTGGCGACCGGAGACAGGCCTGACGCAGCGGCGGCGGCCGCGATCGCCGTTCGATCGCCGGCGAGTTCCTCGCCATGCAAGCCGCCGAGGACCCAGCAGCTGTCCAAGCCAGTGGCATCGGCGCCGGCGATGTCCGTGCGCAACGCGTCGCCGACGGCGAGGACGCGAGATTTCGGCAGGCCCAAGATGTCCAGCACCGGGCCGTAGATGGCCGGGTCGGGCTTGCCGAGCATGCGGGCGTCGCCGCCCATCTCCTGGTAACGCACCGCCAGGGTGCCGGCGCAGAGGACGCGGACGCCGCCGCGGATGACTTCGAGGTCGGGGTTGGCGCAGATCATCGGCAGGCGATGGTCGGCGCAGCGGGCGAGCATCGGGTCCCACTGAGCGGCGGCCGCCGGGTCGATCAGATGGTCGGGGCCGGCGTTGAGGATGAAGGTGGCGTCGGCCGGGTCGTCGACCCGAGTGATGTCCAGCCCGGCGACGACCGAGAGATCACGGTCGGGCCCGATGTAGAACATCCGGGTGCCGGCCGCGCGATACCAGTCGTCGGGTCGGTCGCGCAGCATGAGATGGACGGCCTCGCCGGAGCTCATGACGCCATCATAATGCGCGTCGTCGATGCCCATTTTGCGGAGCTGCGCGATGATGGTGTCGGCGCGGCGGGGCGCGTTGGTGAGCAGGACGACGCGCTTGCCGGCGGCTTCGAGGCGGCGGAGGCACTCGGGCGCGCCGGCAATCGGGTCGACGCCGTCATGGACGACGCCCCAGAGGTCGAGGATGAAGCCGTCATAGTCGCCGGCGATCTCGGCGAAGCCATCGAGAAATCTCATCGTGCGGTCCCCACGGCCTCGGTGACGGTCTGGATGCCTTCGGCTGCCATGCAAGCGAGCAGTTCGCGCTTGATGCGCGCCAGCAGGGCGGGCCCCTCGTAGGCGAAGGCGGTGTAGAGCTGCACGAAGCTGGCGCCGGCGCGCAGCTTGCGCAGCACGTCGCGGCCGGTGGTGACGCCGCCGCAGCCGATCAGCGTCAGCCGGCCGCCGACCTGGCGGTGCGCGTGGGCGAGCAGCTTGGTGCTGCGCGCCATGAGCGGCGGGCCGGACAGGCCGCCGGCCTCGCAACGCTCCGGCGAGCGCAGCGTGGCGGGGCGCTCGATGGTGGTGTTGCCAAGGATGACGCCGCGGACGCCGTTGGCGATCGCCGTCTCGAGTGCCGCATCCAGCCCGGCCTCGTCCAGGTCGGGCGCGAGCTTGAGCACGATCGGCGGGCCGCTCGGCACCGACGTGGCGATGGCGGCCAGGATGCCGCGTAGTTTGGCCTCACCCTGCAGGTCGCGCAGGCCCGGCGTGTTGGGCGAGGAGACGTTGATGACGACGTAGTCGGCGTGCGGCGCGACGGCGGCGACCAGGGCGGCATAGTCGCGCTCGGGGTCGGTACAGTCCTTGTTGATGCCGACGTTGGCGCCGACCGGCACGCCGGTGCGGCGGCGGGCGGCCAGCTTGGCGACGTAGGGCTCGATGCCGTCGCTGTTGAGGCCGTAGCGGTTGATGATGGCGCGGTCGGCCGCGAGGCGGAAGACTCGGGGGTGCGGATTGCCGGGCTGCGGCCGGAGCGTGGCGGTGCCGGTCTCGACGGCGCCGAAGCCGACTCGGCGCAAGCCGCTCACCGCCGCGGCAGCCTTGTCGAACCCGGCGGCGAGCCCGATCGGGTTGGGCAGCAACAGGCCCATGGCGCTGACGGCCAGCCGCGGGTCGTCGGCGCGCGACGCGCCGGCCAGCCCGAGGCGCAGCGCGGTAATCGCCACCCGGTGGGAGCGTTCCGGGTCGAGGCAGCGCAGCAACGGCGTGGCGAGCGAGGCGAGGGCGGGAATCATGGGGGCTCTCTGCCCGAACAGGGCGTGGCGTGCTAGGGACTGGCGCATGTGGAACGAGCCTTATTTGGAGACGTGCTGCCGCTCGGCGCTGCACCGGGTCACGCTGTGCGGCGAGAGCGGCCGGCCGGACGGCATGAAGGACGGGCCATGCCTGCACCGGCTGGCGACGATGGGGTTCGTGTGCGAGCGGCAGGATGCCCGGTTCGTGGTGACCGAAGCCGGCCAGGCGCGGCATAAGACGGAAATTTCACGTCGCCAGGCCGCGTAATCGCCTCCCCATTGCACTCCTGCTCTGCGCGACGCACAGTCCAGCCCACCGTGGACCGCAACCCACGTCTGAGTTGAACGGGAGTTTTTAATGAAGCGTTATCTCTCCGGCGCCGCGCTGCTTGGCGCGCTGGCGGCATTCTCCGTACCTGCCTCCGCGCAGGGAACGGGCTCGAAGACCATCGACGACATCAAGTCCCGCGGTCAACTCGTGTGCGGCGTATCGACCGGTGTGGCCGGATTCTCGCTGACGGACAGCAAGGGCGTGATGCAGGGCATCGATGCCGACACGTGCCGCGCGGTCGCGGCGGCGATCCTGGGTGACGGCAACAAGATCCGTTTCGTGCCCACCAATACGACGAACCGGTTCACTGCGTTGCAGTCTGGCGAGATCGACCTCCTGGTCCGGTCGACCACCTGGACGCTGGGCCGCGAGGCCAGCCTGGGGCTCGAATTCGCCGGCGTGAACTTCTATGACGGCACCGGCTTCCTGGTGAACAAGTCGCTCAACGTGAAGTCGGCCAAGGAGCTGAACGGCGCGACCGTGTGCGTTCAGCCGGGCACCAGCACCGAACTCGCGATCGCCGACTACTTCCGCGACAACAACTTAAAATTCCAGCCGATCCTGATCGAGGATCTGAGCCAGATCCAGAACGCGTTCTTGTCCGGCCGGTGCGATGCTTATTCGACCGACCTGTCCGGCCTGGCCGCGTTCCGCTCGCAACAGGCCAAGAAGGACGACTTGCTCCTACTGCCGGAAGTGATCAGCAAGGAGCCGTTGGGCCTGATGGTCCGCAAGGGCGACGACAAGTATTTCGACGTCGTGCGCTGGTCGTTCCTGGCTTTGCTGCAGGCCGAAGAGAGCGGCATCACGCAGGCGAACGTCGACAAGATGATGGACTCCAAGGACCCGACCATCCGCCGCTTCGTCGGTGCCGAAGGCGATCTCGGCAAGGCGTTGGGCGTCGACAACAAATGGGCCGTCAACATCATCAAGTCGGTCGGCAATTTCAGCGAGATCTGGGAACGCGACATCACGCCGCTCGGCATCCAGAGGGGCATCAACAATCTCTGGAACAAGGGCGGGCTGATGTACACGCCGCCGATGCGCTGAGTTGTCCCATGCTTCGGGGTGGCTGGATGCTGCCCCGGAGTACGGCATGCCTCGTGCATAGGGAGATCAAGCCCGGCTCAGATTACCCGTGGCCGCCTCGCTCTAGGTGAACCTTCGATGTCAGTTACCGCATCCGATCCCCGCCTGACGCCGACCCGGCAGGCGCCGCGCAAGTCGCTTCAACTCAGCTGGTCTGACCCGCGGTTCCGCAGCATCGTGTGGCAGATCGTGATCGTCGGCACAGTCGCGGCCATCATCTGGTACCTGGTGTCGAACACCTCGCGAAACCTCGAACAGCGACACATCGCCACCGGGTTCGACTATCTCGGGCGCACCGCCGGCATCCCGATCGGCGAGAGCCTCCTACCCTATAGCCCGTCGGTCAACACGTATGGCTGGGCGATGCTGATCGGCATTCTCAATACGCTCCGGGTCGCGGTCGTTGGAGTCGTCGTTGCCACAATTTTAGGCACACTGATCGGAGTGGCGCGACTTTCAAATAACTGGCTCGTCGCCAAGCTCGCCGCCGTCTACGTCGAGGTCGTTCGCGACGTCCCGGTGCTGCTGCAGCTGTTCTTCTGGTACACGATCTGCCAGAGCCTGCCGGGACCGCGGCAGTCCTTCAAGCCGCTCCCGGGCGTGTTCCTGTCCAACCGTGGGCTCAAATTCCCGTTCATCGACTGGCACGAGAGCTATGTCTGGTGCTTGCTGGCATTCGCCGTCGGGATCGTGTGCGCCGTGATCATCGGCCGGAAGGCGACCGAGCGACAAAACGCGGAAGGCGTCCGGCCGCGGACGTGGCCGCTGACGCTGGGTTCGTTGATCGGGCTGCCGTTGCTGGTGTGGTTGGCCACTGGCGCGCCATTCACGCCCGACGTGCCGGCGATGCAGGGCTTCAACTTCGCCGGCGGGTTCTCGATCTCGCCGGAATATGGCGCGCTGACGCTGGGGCTGTCGATCTACACGGCTTCTTACATCGCCGAGATCGTCCGGTCCGGCATCCTCGCCGTGGCTCAGGGGCAATGGGAAGCAGCCGGGGCGCTCGGGCTGCGTAACTCGCTGACGCTGCGGAAGGTTGTGCTGCCGCAAGCGCTGCGGGTCATCATCCCGCCGATGACGAGCCAATTCCTTAACCTGACCAAGAATAGCTCGCTCGCGGTGGCGATCGGCTTCCAGGACATCGTGTCCATCGCGTCGACCACGCTGAACCAGACGGGTCAGGCGATCGAAGGTATTGCGACGATCATGGCCGTCTATCTGACCATTAGCCTGTCGATCAGCTTCGTCATGAACTGGTATAACGCGCGGATCGCGCTGGTGGGGCGCTGAGCATGTCACAGACTACGGCACAGCTATCCGAGTCCGCCGGCGATCCGGTGCCATCGATCGCCGGCATCGCGGCCGCGCCGATCGCCACGCGCGCACCACCGGGCATTGCCAGTGCGGGCCCGATCGGGTGGGCGCGCAAGAACCTGTTCGGCTCGATCCTGTCGACGATCGTGACGCTCCTGCTGGCCTATCTCCTCGTCACCCTGGCGATCAAGGCCGTCAACTGGGGCATCATCAACGCGGTCTGGTATGTGCCGGACCTCGGCAACGCGACGGATTCCAGCGCGTGTCGAAACGTCCAGGGCGTCGGCGCCTGCTGGGCGGTGATGACGGACAACTACCGGTCCATGCTGTTCGGCCGCTTCCCCTACGCCGACCAGTGGCGTCCGGCGCTCGTGGTGGCGTTGTTCATCGGGCTCTACATCGTTTCCGCGATGCGGCGGTTCTGGCGCAAGGAATTGCTGCTGATCTGGGCCGCCACGCTGGTCGTGATCGGCGTGCTGATGTTCGGCGGCGTGCTCGGGATGTCGTTCGTCCAAACCGATAGTTGGGGCGGCCTGCCGATCACCCTGATCCTGGCGACGTTCGGCCTGGCCTTGGCGTTCCCGCTCTCCGTCTTGGTCGCGCTCGGCCGTCGTAGCACCGGGATGCCGGCAGTGCGGTATCTGTGCGTCGTTTATGTCGAGCTGATCCGCGGCGTGCCGTTGATCACGCTGCTGTTCATGGCGAGCGTGATGTTCCCGCTGTTCATGCCGGCCGGGTTCAATCCCGACAAGCTGCTGCGGGCGCAGGTCGCATTCATCCTGTTCGCGGCGGCGTATCTGGCCGAAGTCGTGCGCGGCGGGCTGCAATCGCTGCCTCGGGGGCAGTATGAGGCCGCCGACGCGCTGGGGCTCAGCTATCTTTACAAGACCACGTTCATCATCCTGCCGCAGGCGCTGCGGATGGTGATCCCGCCGCTCGTGAATACCTTCATCGGCTTCTTCAAAGATACGTCGCTGGTCGTCATCATCGGCATCTTCGATCTGCTGCTCGCCGGCAAGAACGTTTTGGCGCTGCCTGCGTGGCAGGCTTACAGCACCGAGATGTATATCGTTCTGGCCGCCATCTACTTCGTCTTTTGTTACGTCATGGCCCGTTACAGCCGCGGGATCGAGCGCGACCTCGGCCGCAGCATCCGCCGCTAATCAGGAGGGTTATCTTCATGAGCCAAGCACAAACGGTCGACCGCCCGATGGCGGCGCCGTCCAACACCGCCGCCATCGTGCTGGACAAGGTCAACAAATGGTACGGCGCGATGCACGTGCTGCGCGATGTCAGCATGACGGTGGGGCAGGGCGAGCGCGTGGTGGTGTGCGGGCCGTCCGGCTCGGGCAAGTCCACCATGATCCGCTGCATCAACCGGCTGGAGACGCACCAGGAAGGCCGGATCGTGGTCGACGGTACCGAGCTGACGGACGATACCCGCTCGCTCGACACCATCCGCCGCGAGGTCGGCATGGTGTTCCAGAGCTTCAACCTGTTCCCGCATCTGACGATCCTCGAGAACCTGACGCTGGCGCCGATCTGGGTGCGCAAGATGCCGAAGGCGGAAGCCGAGGAGTTGGCGATGAGCTATCTGCAGCGGGTCAAGATCCCGGAGCAGGCGAAGAAGTATCCGGGGCAGCTCTCGGGCGGCCAGCAGCAGCGCGTGGCGATTGCGCGGGCGCTGTGCATGAAGCCGAAGATCATGCTGTTCGACGAGCCGACCTCGGCGCTCGATCCGGAGATGATCAAGGAGGTGCTCGACACCATGGTCGGGCTGGCGCAGGACGGCATGACGATGGTGTGCGTGACCCACGAAATGGGATTCGCGCGCCAGGTTGCCGACCGGGTCGTGTTCATGGATCGCGGCGAAATCGTCGAGGCTGGGCCGCCGACGGAGATGTTCGAGAACCCGCAGACCGACCGGTTGCAGCTGTTCCTAGGCCAGATTCTACGCGGGCACTGAACGGTCGAAGCGGCGCTGTATTTCTGCAACAGCGCCGCGAAATAGGGTGACAAATATCCCACAAACGGGACCATTGTTGCTACACTGAAGCCATGCTGCTCCGCACCGCGGTTCTCGCCGCACTCCTGTTCGTCTCCGCTGCGCATGCGCAGCAAGCGGTCGAGCCGATGGCCGATCCGGCCCTCACGGTCGAAGTGCTGCGCTTGCGACAGGCGTTCCGCACCGAGGTGAAGCAGGCGCTCCGCCCCGACCCAGCGCGGGACCAGAAATCGATCGACTTGGCCCGCGCGGCGGTCGCAGAGAGCGGCACGGCGATCGACCGTCCGCAACTCGTCACCATCGTCGACCGCAATCCGCGACAGCAGCACTTGATGGTCGCCGTCGCCATGCCGGACGAGCCTTGGCGCGTGATCGGCGCCGGCTCGATCTCGACCGGGCAGACCGGGCGGTTCGACCACTACGTCACACCGACAGGCGTGTTCCACGTCACCGACGCGATCCTAGGCTATCGCGCCGAAGGCACGCTGAACGAGAACGGCATTCGCGGGCTCGGCGCAAAGGGAATGCGCGTGTGGGATTTCGGCTGGCAGGTCGCCAAAAAGGGCTGGATCGAGAGCGTCGGCAAGCCCGACAGCACGCCGATCCGCTTCATGTTGCACGCGACCGACCCGGACAAGCTCGAGCAGCGGCTCGGCCATCCCGCCTCACAAGGCTGCATCCGGATGCCGGCGACGCTGAACCGGTTCCTTGATCTACACGGCGTGCTGGACTCGGAATACGAGCGGGCGGCGATCACGGACATCCGGTTCCGCGCGCTGCTGCTCCGCGACCGTGAGCCGAGCCCGTTGGCGGGCAACACGCTGATCGTGGTGGACTCGGGTCCGCGCCCGCCGGCGCCCGTTCAGCTGCCGATCCAGGCTGCGGTCAAAGCCGCTCCGGAGTCCCCGCGGATGGGCGCGACAACGCCGACAGCCGCGCCAGGACGGAGCTGACGTCGGGCAGCACCTCGTAGAGCTCGGCGGTGCTGGCGGCGGCAAAGCCCTGGGCGATCGCGCCGTTCATCGCCGAGATGTAGGGTTGCGCCCAGCCCTGGACGTCGCAGACCAGCACCGGCTTGTCGTGCAGGCCCAACTGCCTCCAAGTGGTGACCTCGATGGTCTCGTCGAAGGTGCCGAGACCGCCCGGCATGGTGACGAAGGCGTCGGCGGCGTCATACATCATGGTCTTGCGCTCGTGCATCGTCTCGGTGCGCACCAGGTCGACAGCGCCGTCATGCGCGACCTCCCGCCGCTGTAGGAAGTCGGGAATGACGCCGAACACGCTGCCGCCGGCGGCCAGCACCGCATCGGCCACCACCCCCATCAGCCCGACCCGGCCGCCGCCATACACGAGCCGCCAGCCCGCCGCGGCGATCCCGGTGCCGAGTGCGTCCGCGGCGTCGCGGTAGGCCGGGTCGTTGCCGAAACGGGAGCCGCAGAACACTGCGACGGAACGGATGCGGTGGGTTGGGCTGCTATTCATAAGACTCCGATCATGGTGGAAAAGCATCGGCTGTGCGACGCTGCCGGCTCACCCTCGGAAGGGCTAGAAGATGCGTTATCTCATTCTCGGCGCCACCATGACCATGCTCTGTGGGGCACAATCTTTCGCGCAGTCCGTGCCGCTACCGGCGGAGCAGATTGTGGCGATCCGCAAATCGGTGATGGATTTGCAGGGTGGCGTGACCGCTGCGATGAAGGCGGGCGTCGAGCAGAAGGTCGACGTCAAGGCGTTCGTCGATGGGGCCAAGGGGCTGGTGGCGTCGGCCAAGGTGATCCCCGAGCTGTTCCCGGCCGGCACCGAAAAAGCGGGCGGCACCAAGGCGAAAGCCGCGATCTGGTCGGACCCGGCGGACTACGCCAAGGATGCCAAGGCATTGCAGACCGAGTCGGAGAAGCTGGTCACGCTGGCCGAGGCCGGCGACAAGGACGGGTTCGCAACACAATTTGCCGCCGTCGGCAAAACCTGCGGCGCGTGCCACCGGGCCTACAAAGAGCGGGACTGATCCCGCTCAGGCAAACCTTACCAGCGCCCACACGAACAGCCCGGCCCCGGCAAGGATGATCGCGGCCAAGGCCGGGCTGGCGAAGCGCGGCTGGCGCGCGGTGGCGGGTAGGCGCTTCTTGCCCGTGATCATCGGCCGTACCAGGTCGTGCCGCTTGACGGCGGCGTAGGCCAGGATGGCGAGGACGTGCAGCACCATGACGCCAATGATGATGTTGAAGTTGATCGCGTGGACGTTGTTCAGCAGCTTCTGCGGCGCCCGGGCGATCTGGTCGACGAAGGGGCCGCCGCCCTCGACCGGGTCGCCGGCGAAAAGACCGCTGACCGCCTGGACGGCCAGCACGAGCAGCATGATTAGCACCATCCAACCGCCGGCCGCGTTGTGACCGATCTCACGATCCGGCTCGCGCTTGTTGAAGCTGGCGAGGTGGCGAAAGCCTTCCACCGGGCTGCGTAGGAAGTTTCGGAAGCGCGACGTCTCGCTGCCGAACACGCCCCAGCACAGCCGAAACAGCAGCAATGTCAACATCGTGTAGCCGGACAGGTAATGAAGCTGGATGTAGTCGAACTTCATGCTGAAATAGCTGACCGCGATCAGGATGACGATCGACCAGTGAAATAGCCGGGTTGGCGCGTCCCATACGCGCATCAGCAGCGTCGGCACGCGGGGTTTTGGGACGCCTTGGGGGCGGAGGATCGGCTGGGCCATGGCGGGCATCTTGCCGGTCCGCGGGCTGCGAGGGAAGGTCGCTCCAATGCCGACGATCCTCGCTACCCTCATCGCGACGCTGTTGCCGTATTGGCCGGCACTGCTCGCCTTCGGCGCGGCGACGGCGATCGGCTGGGCAAGTCGCGGGAAGGTGACGCAGGGATGGGGTCGGACCGGCCTGTCGCTGGTGTGCCTGGCGGGGTGGGCGGCGCTGGAGCCGGTGTTGCGGTGGCGTGGGGCGGCGCTGTCGCCGGGCTTGGGCGCCGGCATGCTGCTGATCCCGGCGGCAGGGGTTGCGGTGATCGAGGCGCTGTTGGCCTGGCGGGCGGGGCGCAACGCGCGATGGCTGGGCTTCGCGGCGGCGGCGTTCGCGGGATGGTGGTTGGCGCACATCGCCTCCGTTCCGGGCGAGTTCTGGCGGGTCTGGATCGTGACCGGGTTGTCGGTAGCGGTGGTGGCGTGGGTGGTGCGGCAGCAGCCGATGCGCGGACTGGCGCTATCGCTCGCGCTATGGGGCGGAATGCTGGTGCTCGGGTTTCCGGGCGGATGGATACTGAGCGCGGCGGTGATGGCGGCCGTGTGGGGCGGTTCGCTGGTGGCGGGGAGCGCGGCGGCCGTGCCGAGCGCGCTGGTCGCGGCGATGCTGGCCGGGGCGGACCTGGCCCGGGGACGGATAGCGCGCGGGCATGTCGACGGGGCCGATCTCGTCTGTTTGCTCGCCCTGGTCGCGCCGGTGGTGGCCGCCGTGGTGCAGCCGCGCTTGGGCCGGCGGATCGCCATCCTGGCCCCGCTGGCCGGGGCGGCGGCGGCCGTGGCGCTGGCCTGGGGATTGCGACGCGTCGTGCTCTGATCGAGCCGAGTTTGATTGCGGATCGGGGCGCCAGGCCCTAGCCTTCACAACAATGTCACCGATGAACGATCCGCCGCGGCGTGAGCGATCGACTTGGCTGCTCGTGCTCGTCTTCCTGCTGCTCGGCACCGTAGGTGGCGTGGTGGCGTTCATCGAATGGCCGGTCGCCCCGCCCGCCCCGGTGGTCGCCGCCGTCGCGCCGCCCGCCAAAGCGCCGGTCCCGCAGCCCGTCCTGCCGCAGCCCGATCCATCGCCGCCTCGGCCGGCCCCGCCGAGCTTCGACGTCGTCCGCATCGGACCGCAAGGCCACGCCGTGATCGCCGGGCGCGCCGAGCGTGATGCCGAGGTGACGGTCTATGACGGGCAGCGCAGTCTCGGCACGGTTAGGGCCGATGCGCAGGGGCAGTTCGTCCTGCTGCCCGATGCCCGCCTCGAGCCCGGCGGCCGCGAGCTGACCCTGTCGGCACGCAACGCCGACGGCACGAGCAGCACGAGCGCCGACTCCGTCATCCTCATCGTGCCGCCCACGCAGGTTGCCGCGGCCGAGCCGGCCGTCCCGCCGGTCGCCGTGTTGCTGCCGCACGGGGCCGAGGCGCCGCGCGTGCTCGCCGGCGGGTCGCCGCGCAAATTAGGGCTGGATACGGTCGATTACGACGAGTCCGGCGAGATCCGGTTCGCCGGATCATCCAGGCCGGGCGCGCCGGTGCGGGTCTATGTGGACAATCAGCCGGTCGGCGACACCAGGGCCAGCGCCGGCGGGCAATGGACCTTCGTGCCCGGCAGCCCGGTGGCGCCCGGCGTCCACCGCCTGCGCGTCGACGAGTTGGGGCCGGACGGCAAGGTGCTGAGCCGGGTCGAGCTGCCGTTCCAACGCACCGCCACCGCGCCGGACGGCCTCGCGGGCGGGCGCGCCGTGGTGCAGCCCGGCCAAAACCTGTGGCGTATCGCGCGGCAGAGCTACGGCCAGGGCACGCGCTACACAGTCATCTACCTGGCCAACCGCGACCAGATCCGCGACCCGAACCGGATCTATCCCGGGCAGATCTTCGCGGTGCCGCCGCGCTCCTGAGGGCGGCCATCTAGCGGGCGTTTCACGCCTGCGGTAGCAAGCGATATGGTCAGCAGTAACGATATCCGCGCGACATTCCTCGACTACTTCCGCAATGCCGGCCATCAGGTCGTTTCCAGCAGCTCACTGGTGCCGCGCAACGACCCGACGTTGTTGTTCACCAATAGCGGCATGGTGCAGTTCAAGAACGTGTTCACCGGGCAGGAGCGCCGTCCCTACGACCGCGCGACGACGGCGCAGAAATGCGTCCGCGCCGGGGGCAAGCACAACGACCTGGACAACGTGGGCTATACCGCGCGGCACCATACGTTTTTTGAAATGCTGGGCAATTTCAGTTTCGGCGATTACTTCAAGGAGCAGGCTATCGAGCATGCCTGGACCTTGCTGACGCGGGATTTCGCGCTGCCGAAGGACAAACTGCTGGTCACGGTTTATGCCGAGGACGAGGACGCCGCCGGGTTCTGGCGCAAGATCGCCGGGCTGCCGGACGAGCGGATCATCCGGATCGGGACGTCGGACAATTTCTGGCGCATGGGCGATACCGGGCCGTGCGGGCCGTGTTCGGAGATCTTCTATGATCACGGGCCAAGCATTCCCGGCGGGCCGCCCGGCAGCCCGGACCAGGATGGCGACCGGTTCATCGAGATTTGGAACCTCGTGTTCATGCAGTACGAGGAAGGCCCGCCCGGCACGCGCGTCGGCCTGCCGCGGCCCTCGATCGACACCGGGCTGGGCCTCGAACGATTTGCCGCGATCCTGCAGGGAGTGCACGACAACTACGACACCGACACGTTCCGTGCGCTGATCCAGGCGAGCGCGGACGCGAGCGGGCAGGCGGCGGATGGGCCGTTCCGCACCAGCCACCGGGTGGTGGCCGACCATCTGCGCAGCTCGGCGTTCCTGATCGCCGACGGGGTGCTGCCGTCCAAGGACGGGCGCGGCTACGTGCTGCGGCGGATCATGCGCCGCGCGATGCGACACCTGCACATGATGGGCACCCGCGAGGCGGTGTTCCATCGCCTGGTGCCGGCGCTGGTGCGGCAGATGGGCGCGGCCTATCCGGAGCTGCCGCGCGCCGAGGCGCTGATCACCGAGACGATGCGGCTCGAAGAGGAGCGGTTCAAGGCGATGCTCGATCGCGGGCTCGGCCTGCTGGCCGACGAGACGCAAAGGCTGGGCGAGGCTGGCACGCTGCCCGGCGCGGTGGCGTTCAAGCTCTACGACACGTTCGGCTTCCCGCTCGACCTGACGCAGGACGCGTTGCGCGAACAGGGCAAGCAGGTCGACACCGCTGGGTTCGATGCGGCCATGGCGGAGCAGCGGGTGCGCGCCCGGGCCGCCTGGGCTGGGACCGGCGATGCAGCGACCGAGCGTGTCTGGTTCGACTTGCGCGAGAGGCTTGGGGCTACCGAGTTCCTCGGCTACTCGACCGAGACAGCGGAGGCGGAGATCCTGGCCGTCGTGTCCGAGGGCGAGATCGTCGCCTCGGCCGGCGCCGGGCAGACCGTCGCGCTCGTGCTGAACCAGACGCCGTTCTACGCCGAGAGTGGCGGCCAGGTCGGCGATACCGGACGCATCACCGGGCCCGGCCTGGTGATCGACGTGACGGACACGCAGAAACGGCTGGGCGAGGTGTTCGTGCATCTCGGCCGGGTGGTCGAGGGCGAGGTGTCGGCGGGGACCGCCGTGGTGGCGACCGTCGATCATGCGCGGCGCGGAGCCATCCGGGCGCATCACAGCGCGACGCATCTGCTGCACGCCGCGCTACGCCAGCGGCTCGGGCCGCACGTGACGCAGAAAGGCAGCCTGAACGCGCCGGACCGGCTGCGCTTCGACGTCAGCCAGCCGACGCCGATCACGCGCGACGACCTCGCAGTGGTCGAGGCGGCGGTGAACGCGCAGATCCGCGCCAACACAGAAGTCACGACCCGGCTGATGACGCCCGAGGCGGCGGTGGCCGAGGGAGCGATGGCACTGTTCGGCGAGAAGTATGGGGACGAGGTCCGCGTCGTCGGTATGGGCAAGCGGGACGGCGAGACGCTGTATTCGGTCGAGCTGTGCGGCGGGACGCATGTCGGGCGGACCGGCGATATCGGGCTATTCCGCGTCACGGGCGAGAGCGCGGTCAGCGCGGGGGTGCGCCGGGTCGAGGCGGTGACGGGGCAGGCGGCGCTGGACGCGATCATGGAGAACGATCGGCGGCTGCTGGAGACGGCGTCGCTGCTGCGGGTCGGGCCGGCGGAGCTGACCGAGCGGGTCGCGCAGTTGATCGAGGATCGCCGTAAGCTCGAGCGGCAGGTGGCGGAGCTGCAGCGCAAGGTCGCGACCGGCGGCGGCGCGGCGGCAGTCGAGCAGGTCGCCGGTATAAACTTGGCAGCGCGCAACCTGGGCGACGTGCCGGCGCGGGACCTGAAGGGGATGGCCGAGGCGATCGCCAACGATCTCGGCAGCGGCGTGGTCGCCGTGGTGTCGACGGCGGAGGGCAAGGCGAGCGTGGTGGTGCGGGTATCGCCGGATTTAACCGGCAAGCTCAACGCGGTCGAGTTGGTGCGGGCGGCGAGCGTGGCGCTCGGCGGCAAGGGCGGCGGTGGCCGGCCCGACCTCGCGCAGGCCGGCGGGCCGGATGCCGGGGCCGCCGATGCCGCGCTGGATGCGATCCGCGCGGCGCTGGCGGCCTAGCAGTCAGGCCGGCGCGGTCTCGGCGATCTCCGGGCGCTTGCTGAAGCTGGCGAACCAGCGGTCGAGCGCTGGATGCGCGCTGCGCCAGGGTTCCTCGGCGAAGCGGAAGTCGAGGTAGCCGAGGCAGCAGGCGATGCTGATGGTGCCGAGATCGACCTGATCGCCGGGCGGCTCCGCATCGAGCGCGGCCAAGCCGTTCGACATGATCATCCGCTGGCGCTGGATGTTCTTGGCCCGCGCCTCTTCCTCGGGCCGCGCCGCCTCGTTGCGGCGGATGATCGCGGCATCCATGATGCCGTCCGCGGTGGCCTGTTGCTTGAGCACCTTCCACCGTGCTGGCCCGGACCACGGCAGGAACGCGGCGTTGCCGCCGAGGCTGGCGAGGTAGTCGCAGATCACCGGGCTGTCGAACAAGGCTAGGCCGTCATCGGTCACGAGGCACGGCAGCTTGGCCAGCGGGTTCTGCGCTAGCAGGTCCGGCGGCGAGTCCCATGGATTGGATGGCGATTTCTCGATGCGGTCGACGACGCCGGCGGCGATGGCGGTCGCCATGACCTTGCGGACGAAGGGGCTGGCGGGGCTGTAGAAGAGCTTCATTTGAAATTGTCCTTGCCGGTGCGGATCCGAGCGAGCTCGTCGGCTGACTTGGCCCGCAGGAATGGGTTTTCAGCCTTCTCGGCGGCCAAACGCGTCGGCACCGTCGGCTGCCCGGCGGCGCGGAGGCGGTCGACTTTTGCTGCACGCGCCTTGAGGGCCGTGTTATTCGGCTCCACCGTGACGGCGAAGCGGGCGTTGCTCTGCGTGTACTCATGGCCGCAGCAGACCAGCGTGTCGTCGGGCAGCTTGGCCAGCTTCTGCAGGCTCTCGAACATCTCCTTTGCCGTGCCCTCGAGCAGACGACCGCAACCGAGGCTGAACAGCGTGTCGGCGCAGAGCAGCACGTCGCCGTCGGGTGCGAAGTAGCTGATGTGCCCGCGCGTGTGCCCGGGCGTGTCGATGACCTCGAGCCGCGAGTCGCCGAAACGGACCGTGTCGCCCTCGACGACCTGCTGGTCGAGCGTTGGCAGCCGGTGCTTGTCGGCGGTAGCGCCGACGACCTTGGCGCCGTATTTGGCCCGTACCTCGTCGACGCCGGCGATGTGGTCGTCGTGGTGATGGGTGATGAGGATCATGTCGAGCCGGCCACCGTCCTGCTCGATGGCGGCGATGCAGGCCTTTGCGTCGGCCGGATCGACGATGGCGACCGCACCGGATTTCTCGTCATGCAGCAGCCAGGCGTAGTTGTCGGACAGGATGGGCACGGCGCGGGCAGTGATCGGCATGGGTGCTCCAGCACTTCGATGGCGACCCGCTTGGTAGCCCGGCGGACAGGGCGCGGGAAGCGGGGGCGCTTGCACGTTTAACGGCGTTCCATGGTATACCAAGGGCCATGGGGGCTGATGCGCACGCGGCAGCATCGTTCTACGGCTCGCCGCAGGGTGGCGTGGCCTGCCGTCTGCTGCGGCAACGATTGCTGCAAATCTGGCCCGATCTCAGTCGGCAGCGTGTGCTCGGGCTCGGGGTGGCCGGACCCTATCTGCGCGCATGGCGAGGCCGGGCGTCGCACTGCGTCGCGGCGGGCCCGGTCCAGGTCGGCGCCATGCGGTGGCCCCTGGTGGCCGCGAACCTCGCTTGTGCGGTCGAAGAGAATGCGCTGCCGTTCCCCGACCTGTTCTTCGACCGCGTGTTGCTCGTGCACGGGCTCGAAGCGGCCGACAGTCCGCGGGCGATGCTGCGCGATGTGTGGCGCGTGTTGAAGGATGATGGACGGTTGCTGGTGGTGACGCCCAACCGGCTCGGGCTCTGGGCGCAGCTGGAGAGCACGCCGTTCGGGCATGGGCAGCCATATTCGCCGGGCCAGATCGGGCGCTTGCTGACGGCGCAGATGTTCCGCGTGGAACTGCGGGAGTTCGCGCTGTATCTCCCGCCGACGAAGCGGCGGGCCGTGCTACGGACTGCCCGGTTCTGGGAGCAACTGGGGCGGACGATTGTACCACACCTGGGCGGCGTGACGATCACAGAGGCGGTGAAGGACGCCTATGCCGCCATGCCGCTGAACGGCGAGCGGCAGCGCAGGCGCCTCCTGAGCGAAGCTTAGCCGCGTTCGCCTGGCGGGTTGGCCGGACCGAACGGGCTGCCGCCGTTTCCACCAGGCGGCGGACCGGCCGGACGCGGCGCGGGAGGCTGGGGCTGCGGCTGGGGCGGCGGACGATTGATCGCAGCCGGAGCCGGGCCGGGGCGGGCACCGCCGAAATTCTGCGGGCCAGGCTGACGCCCGTCGCGGCCCTGGTTGGGGTTGCCGCGATACCCGCCTTCGTAACGCTGCCCCTCGTTGCGGTACCGCTGTTCGCGGAAGCGGTCGTCGCGATAGCGGTCCCGGTCGTAGAAGCGGCGTTCGCCGCCGACGATGATGGCCGGGCCGGGTGAAACATAGGGCGATCCGTAGACCGGTTCGGCATAATACGGGGCCGGTGCGTAACCGCCATCGTAGTAACCGTAGGACGGTGCAGGCTGCGCCACCCCGTATTCATAGCCGGCGCCGGGCAGCGGCGCGCACGCACCCAGCCCGGCGGCGGTCGTCACGGCGATGAGCAGGGCAGTGCGCATGATATCTCCTGTGAACGTCTTCCGCGTTCGCTGCACGCAGAGTATGGCGCGCAAAGATGGCGCAATACAGGCACCAGTTTAGAGGGAAAACGTTAAATGCCGGTTAGCGGACAAGGCGCGTACGACGAAACGAACATCTTTGCGCGGCTGCTGCGTGGCGAGATCCCGTCCAAGCGGGTCTATGAGGACGAGTGGGCCGTCGCGTTCCACGACATCGCGCCGCAAGCGAAGATCCACGTGCTGGTCATCCCGCGCGGACCGTATGTCGCCCTGTCGGACTTCGTCGCCCGCGGCACCGAGCCGGAGATCGCCGGCTTCTTCCGCGCCGTCGGCACAGTCGCGCGTGAGCTCGGCCTGGAAGAGCCCGGTTTCCGTATCCTGGCCAACATGGGACGCGACGGCGGGCAGGAAGTGCCGCATTTCCACGTCCATCTATTCGGCGGAAGGGCGCTGGGGCCGATGTTGACGGGTGCCGTTCAACCGACGTGATTGACAATCGAGGTCATGCACCCGAATCATGGCGCTTCCGAGGGGTGTCCCGACAAGGGACTGAGAGTTCGCTATGTCGCTCGAGTGCGATGGCGCGATGACCCTGAAACACCTGATCCGGGTCATGCCGGCGTAGGGACGGGCCGTGTCGTAAACGCCCCGCCCGCCGCCGACTTCCCCCGAGGGAGGCGCGCATGACCTATCAGCAGAAGCCCAGCTCCGTGACCACTGGCCCGATCCAAGGGTCGAGCAAGATCTACAGCAGCCCGGCGGGGTGGCCGGACATCTCCGTGCCCTTCCGTCAGATCGTGCTGGACCCGTCGGCCAACGAGGCGCCGCTGTCGCTCTACGACACGTCCGGCCCCTATACCGAGACGAACATCGCCATCGACCTGGCCGCCGGGCTCCCGCAGATCCGCTCGTCGTGGCTGGCCAAGCGTGGCTTCGCGGCCGCGACCGCGCGCGACGTGAAGCCTGAGGATAACGGATTCGTGCCGGCCGACCGCCTCGTGCCGGCTTGTCCGGCGCCGCGGTCGTTGCTGGTGGGCCGGGACGGTCAGCACGTGACGCAATACGAATTCGCCCGCGCCGGGATCATCACCGAAGAGATGATCTACGTCGCGCATCGCGAGAATTTGGGCCGGGCTGCCGCGCTGGACTGGGCCGGGGAGCGAATCGAGGACGGTGAGAGCTTCGGCGCCGAGCTGCCGCAATTCGTGACGCCCGAATTCGTGCGCTCCGAGATCGCGCGGGGCCGGGCCATCATCCCGGCCAACATCAACCACCCGGAAGTCGAGCCGCAAATCATCGGCCGCAACTTCCTGGTCAAGATCAACGCCAACATCGGCAACTCAGCGGTGACGTCCGGCGCGGCCGAAGAGGTGGAAAAACTGGTCTGGGCGATCCGTTGGGGCGCGGACACGGTCATGGACCTGTCGACCGGGCGCAACATCCACAACATCCGCAGCTGGATCATGCGCAACTCACCGGTGCCGATCGGCACGGTGCCGATCTACCAGGCGCTGGAGAAGGTCGGCGGCGATGCCGACAAGCTGGATTGGGAGGTGTTCAAGGACACGCTGATCGAGCAGGCCGAACAGGGCGTCGATTACTTCACCATCCATGCCGGCGTGCGGCTGGCGCACGTGCCGCTGACGGCCAAGCGCGTCACCGGCATCGTGTCGCGCGGCGGCTCGATCATGGCGCGGTGGTGCCTGGCGCACCACAAGGAGAGCTTCCTCTACGAGCGCTTCGACGAGATCTGCGACATCATGCGCAAGTATGACGTGTCGTTCTCGTTGGGTGACGGGCTGCGGCCGGGCTCCAACGCGGATGCTAATGACGCGGCGCAGTTCGCCGAGCTGGAGACGCTGGGCGAGCTGACCAAGGTGGCCTGGAACAAGGGCTGCCAGGTGATGATCGAGGGGCCCGGCCACGTGCCGATGCACAAGATCAAGGTCAATACGGACAAGCAGCTCCGCGAGTGCGGCGAGGCGCCGTTCTACACGCTCGGGCCGCTGACGACGGATATCGCGCCGGGTTACGACCACATCACGTCGGCGATCGGCGCCGCCATGATCGGATGGTTCGGCACGGCCATGCTTTGCTACGTCACGCCAAAGGAGCATCTCGGGCTACCGAACCGCGACGACGTGAAGGTCGGCGTCATCACCTACAAGATCGCGGCGCATGCGGCGGACCTGGCCAAGGGGCATCCGGCGGCGAAGCTGCGCGACGATGCGATCAGCCGGGCGCGGTTTGATTTCCGCTGGGAGGACCAGTTCAACCTGGGCCTCGATCCGGACACGGCCCGCAAGTATCACGACGAAACGCTGCCGAAGGACGCGCACAAGGTGGCGCATTTCTGCTCCATGTGCGGGCCAAAATTCTGCTCGATGAAGATCAGCCAAGACATCCGGGCCGACGCTTTGCGGGCGGAGGGACTGCAGGCCAAGAGCGTGGAGTTTAAGGAGAAGGGCAGCCAGGTCTACGTGCCGGCGGCCGAGTAGGCCCGCGCGCGATGCTCGATCCCCACGCGGCGCTAGAGGCGGTCGGCCAAACGCCCGACGTGGAGATCGACATCGCCGGCGCGGCGCTGCAGCTAGCGCGGGTTGATGCGCCCAGTTCCGATTGGGCGGCGGCAGAGGCGCATCTGTCCACCTTGGCGCGTGACGCGATCGAGCTTGCCCGTGACGTTGCGCCCAACGATTTGGTGGGGCGGGCAAGCGCGCTGGCCGGGCTGCTGACGGGGCGACACCGGTATCGCGGCGATACGGAATCCTACGATGACCCAGCTAACGCCAATCTGTTGCGCGTCATCGAACGCCGCCGCGGGCTACCGGTATCACTCGGGATTCTCTGGCTGCACTGTGCACGGGCGGTCGGATGGGATGCGCATGGGATCGACTTCCCGGGCCACTTCCTCCTCGCGCTCGAGGGTGATGGTAAGCCACCGAAGCCGGCGTCGCAGCAACTGGTGCTGGACGTGTTCGCCGGCGGGTCACCGCTCCGGGCCAATGATTTACGGACGCTGTTGAAGCGGGTGAGCGGGCCCGACGTGGAGGTGAAGCCCGGCGTGTTACAGCCGCTATCCGCGCGGGGCGTGTTGTTGCGGTTGCAAGAGAACGTGCGGATCCGGCGACTGCAGGGAGAAGATCACGCAGGTGCACTGGCATGCACGGAATCAATGCTGGCGATCGCGCCGGATCAGGCGCGGCTCTGGCGTGAGGCGGCGATGATGAACGAGCGGCTCGATCAGATCACCAAGGCGCTGAAATGCTACAGCCGCTTCCTGGACCTAGTGCCCACCGGCGCCGCGGCGACGCAAACCCGTTCCGCGATGGACGATCTTCGCGCTCGCTTGAACTAGATTGGGTCAGTTGCGGCGGCGCTGTGCCATGAATTCGTGGAATAAAGCGTCCTTTTGAGCTTCCGACATCGGCGGTGTGATCGAAGCGCGCTTGGCTAGAAAAGCGTCGAACTCGCGCCGCAGATCGACGAGGTTGGGCTCGGGTGGCGGTGCTGGTGCCGGTGCTGGCGCCGATGTCGGGGCTGGTTCCGTCGATGTCGGCGGGGCCGCTACGACGACGGGCGCGGGTGCGGGCGTCACGACCGCTGCAGGTTCAGCCATGCTCTGCGGTTCGGCTAGCCGAGCGCGCATGTTGGAGACGGCGAACGTCCCACCAATGCCAAAAGCGGCACCGATGAGCAGCGCCAGCGGCAAAAGGACATAGAGCCGCGCGAGCATCGGCTTTCGGTTCAGCCGGACCGGCAGTTCCGGCGGCGTCGTCACGAGGGCGCCAGGTTCGGTGAACTTCATCAGCGTGAATGTCGTGCTGCCGACGAACAGGAATTGCATTTGCAGAACGGCGGATGACAGGTGAGCGGGGATCGCGGCCAGGATGTCGCGCGCCTCGGCGCCCATGGTCTCCGGCTGTTGGACGACGACCAGCAGCCGGCTTTCGTCGCCCAACGGTTGGGTCATCAGTTTCACGAGCTGCGCCGGGCTACGGTCGATGCGGAGGTCGACCTCAGGGCCGGCGATCTGAATGATGAAGCGTTCAATCGTCAGCGGCGAGCGGAGTGGATTGCCGACCCAGACCACCCGGGTCGCCGGCTCGGTGACCTGGTCCAGCACGGCTTCCAGTGCCGTCGCACGTTGTTCCCTATCGTCGAGGAGCAGGCAGGTGAAGTGCGCGCCCGACATGATACGTGCGGCGGCTCGGCTGACCTCGGGACGGACTGCGAGCAGCGACTCCGGCATGAATGCGTCCGGCATCACCGGGCCGCCGGCGAGGCGAGGTATTGATCGAACTGACGGAACAGGTCCGCCTTCTGCTCGGGCGTCAGGTTCGGCTCGGGGCTCTCAGGCGTAGCCGCCTGCGGAGCCGGCTGCGCCGCGGTGGACGGGCGGCGCGGCGCGGGGCTTCGAGCGGCTCGACGGTCTGACAGAGGGCGGCGCAAAATGATCGGTTTCTCCGGCGGTGGCACTGCACATCCGAACATCATGATCCCAGCGAGGAGGGTCAGCAGCGCTCGATGCGGAAGCGGCTCGACCATCTATACCCCTGAAACGTTAACAATTCGCCAAAGTGCTATGCCGAGCGTCGCAGTCCTTTTGCCGCGAGCGCCTGGAGGTAGGCCGCCCAACGCACGGGCTGCTCAGCCGACAGCTCGCGTAGATATGGCCAGGTGAATATGCCCGTATCATGGCCGTCGCTGAACCGGATTCGCACAGCGTAGTTGCCAATCGGGTCGACCGACGCGATGTTCACGTCTTGCTTGCCGGAGACAGTGATCTTTTGGTCCGGCGCATGCCCCTGCACCTCGGCGCTCGGGCTCTCCACCCGCAGATATTCCGCGGTTAAGCTGGCGTCGTGACCGTCGTCGAAGGTGACGTCGAGAGACCGGGTCGCACGGCGAACGCGTATTTCGGTTGCGACCGGCGGCATCGCTACTCGTCCAGCGCCCGCGCTTCGTCCGGCAGCATGATCGGGACGCCATCACGCACCGGGTAGGCCAGACCCGCCTGGTGGCTGATCAGCTCGCGAGTTTGCGGCCGCCACTCGAGCGGTCCCTTCGTCACCGGGCAGACCAGAATTTCCAGCAGCCGGCGGTCGATCTGCGGTTCAGACTCGGGGTCGCTCATCTCAGCTCAGAACCCGTCCTGCATCGCCATCGTCGGAATCATGCGCGCCCATGCGGAGCAGCGCGAGCAATGCGCTGCTCCGCTCCTGCGTGTTCGGCGCCTCAAGCAGCGCCTGCTTTTCGGCCGCCTCGAACGGGCACACCATTGCCAGGGTCGACACCAGCATCGAGTCCGGCATCTCGTCGATGGCCTCCCAATTGGCTTCGAAGCCGCGCACGGTGAAATAGGTCCGCAACGCGTCGAGCAGAATTTCGCGCTCTACGCCGTCGGCATCACCGTGCAAGTCGTTGGTGAACTTGCTGAAGTCGGCGCGGATGCGCCGGTAGCCGCGCTGCATCTCGAGCTCGACCGAAATTGAGAATCGGGTCAATCCGGTCAAGGTTACCAACAGGCAACCGTCGTCAGTCTCGCTGAAGGAGGTGATCCGTCCGAGGCAGCCGACCCGGTAGAGACCGGGACCCGTCGGCGTCACCGGCCGCTTGGCATCCGGCTGGATCATGCCGATGACCCGGCCCTGACCCAACGCGTCCTCGATCATCGAGAGATAGCGCGGCTCGAAGATGTTGAGCGGCAGTTTACCACCCGGCAGCAGCAAAGCGCCGGGCAGCGGGAAGACGGCGAACTCGGTGGGGAGCGCGTCGGTGCGGGTCGACGTCATGACCATCAACTGAACAACAGGGTCGAGAGCTTCCGGCGCGCAGCGACGGTCGCCGGGTCGACCATGCCCCAGGCCTCGAAGAACTTGAGCAGCTGCAATCGCGCGCCGTCCTCGTTCCAGCTCCGGTCGCGCTTGATGATGTCGAGCAGCGCCGCGGCAGCTTCGTCACGCTTGCCGGTGGCGTTCAGCGCGGTCGCTAGGTCGTAACGCGCCTGATGGTCGTCTGCGTCGGCAGCCAGCCGTGCCTCGAGCGCTTGCAGGCCGGCAGCGGCCTTGCGACCTTCAGCGGCCAGGGTGAGCGCGCTGCGGGCACCGCTGATCTCCGCATGGTTGGCGATCTTGGCCGGAACCTGTGACAGCGCGTCGGCCGCCTGATCCTCCTGCCCGAGCGCCATCAGGACACGGACGAGGCCACCCCAGGCCTCGGGACTCTCGGGCTCGTCCTGCAGCAATTCGCTGAACAGCGCACCGGCGTCCTCAAAGCGTTCCTCGTCCATCGCGGCCTTGGCTTCGGCCAGAATGTCGGCCGACGGCATCGCGCCGCCGGCAATCTTGAGCAGGCCCTCGACGAACCGCTTGATCTCCGTCTCCGGCAAGGCACCCTGGAACACGTCGGCGATCTGGCCCTGCCAGAACGCGGCGACGGTCGGCACCGACTGCATCGGCAGGCCGAGCGAGGCGAGTTGCTGCACCAGCGCGCGGTTCGCATCGATGTCGATCTTGACCAACTTGATACGGCCGCCGGCCGCCTTGGTGACCTTCTCCAGTGCGGGCGTCAGTTGCTTGCACGGGCCGCACCAGGTCGCCCAGAAATCGACCAGCACGGGGAGGCTACGCGAAGCCTCGATGACGTCCTGCATGAAGGTCGCCTGGGTGCCGTCGACGATCATGCCGTCGGTTGCGGCGCCGGGCTGGGGCTGCTGCGGTGGCTTGGGCTTGGCGGGATTCAGCCCGATGATGGTGTCCATGCCGGTAACCTCGCTGTCGAGGCTCATACATGTTGCAGAGAGCTTGCTTGTGCAAGTTCAGGAATCGCACGCTGAGCAACAGCATACATGTTGAGCAACGCTAAACTTTCTCGCGAAATTTTGTGAACGAACGCCTAATTCTGCCGCAAGTAGCGACTAGATCGCCGACATCGCGAGTGGGCATGACGAATGGGTGACACGAACGAGGCGCTGCGGCGCCTGGTGACACAAGTCGAGGCGGGAACGGATGCGCTGGTCGGCGGTGCGCCGGCCCGGACGCGGCAGTTGATGGCCGAGGCCGCCACAAGGCTAGCCGTCGAGACGACCGTCGTGTCCGTCGCGTCGCCCATCGGCGAACTCGGCCTGTCGGCGCTCATCGCACAGCTTTCCGGCCAGCCGGACCTGGACGAACATGACGACGCGATCCTCGAGCTCGGGTTCAAGCGGCTGCGGGGCGAGGGACGGACCACGTTGATGGTGCTGGCGCCCGAGGGAGTGAACCGATCGGCGCTGCGCTATCTGCAGCACGTAGCGCGTCACCTGCCGCGGCTGACGATGGTCGTCCACGACTCGCCGGCGCTGGCCACCACCCTCGGGGAACCCGGCTTGACCGCGTTGCGGGACCGGCTGCACGCGGCGCCCCGCATCGAGGTCGCGGCCGCGCCGGAGCGGGTGCCGTCGGTCGCCCTGGTCGTCGTGCCCTCCGCCGATATCGCGCCGGTTGCCACCACACCACTGGTCGGGTCGGCCCGGCCGGGCTTGCGCTTGGCCACCCTGGCGACGCCGGCTCGGCGGCCGGCACTCTGGATCGGCGCCACGTTGAGTGCCGCTGCGATCGCCGGGATTGCGTATGTCGGTCAGAGCAGGCCCACCGGTCCGGTCGCCGGCACCACGATCGCGCATGTGGACCTCCCATTGGAGGCGGCCATCGTGCCGGAGCCGCGGCTTGCCAACGCTGCCCCGGATCTGGCCGAGGTCAAGCCGAGCCTACCCGCAGCGACGAGCCTCGCGCCGCCCGCGCTCGCCGTTCAGCCGCAATCCGTGGCAGCGAAGTTGCCGCAGATCGCTCTCGCCACGCCGTTGCCGACGCTGCCACCGCCGACCTTGGCGCCCCCAGCCCAGCCAGTGCCGGTGCAAACCTTGCCCCAACTCACGCCGCCGCACACCGACCCGGTCGCGGCCGCTCCGGTCCAACGCGTCGCCAAGTCGCTCCGCGTCCCGCAGCTCCGGAGGCTCGATCCAAACCGGCGCGAGGCGAGCCGATTCGCGCAAGCGCCGCCCTACTGGTCGGCGCCGCACTATCAGCCACCGCCGGACTACGAAGCGCCGCGCCCCTACGAGGAAATTCCGCCGCGTTGGGTGCGACGGGAGCGTCCGGAACGCGAAGGGCCTTATCTCGGCACTTTCGCGATGGATCCTTATGGCGTGAGGACGTTTCGTTATGACCCTTAGAAGGACACGCCCATGAGCACTGCCCGTCTCGCCATGCTTGCGCTGCTCATCACCACGCCAGTGCTCGCGCAACCAATTATCATCCCGCTCGAGCCGCAGCCCAAGCGGGATGCCCCGCCGCCCGTCGCGTCTGCACCGCCGGTCGCGCCGCCGACCGCCGCGCCAAACCAGCCGGAGACCGCCATCGTGCGCGGCGAGCCCGATCCGCAGAGTTCGACCCGTCAGGAAGAGGCGTATCAGCCCGCCGACAAGCCGAAATAGGCTTCTACAGCCAGTGCGCGGGCACCCAGACGTGATCGTTGCCCCGGCGGCGCCAGAAGCCATCCTGCCATAGCGAGCCGTGACCGCTCCGCGGCACCCACTCGCCATCCGACCAGGCGTAGTCCCGGCCATCCCAGTCCCAGTGGCCGGGCTGCCAGATTTGCGTCACCCTGGACGGCGGGGCCGCGGGAATGCGCTCGGCCCGGACCGGCGGTATAGGCGGCGGATCGCCTCCTAACCCTGCGACGCAGGACGACAGTATCAGGGTCAGTGCAACCGGGCGGATCAGGTGACGCAGTCGCATGGCACTCAGTCTCATAGCGCGAGCATGGCCTGTGGCTCGTCATCCTCCAAGCGGGTCAGCTCGTCGCCGAGTCTGACCCGGCCGGCCTGCAGCACGCGCGCCAAAATCCCGCCTTGGCCGCGCACGGCGTTGTAGCCGCCGGGGCCCAGCAGCACTTCCATACGCGAGCAGGGATGGCAGTCGCCGGCATAGGCCAGGACGGCGCTGCCGAGCCGGAAGCGCCGCCCCTTGAGCGCGAGGAGGTTGACGCCGGACACCACGAAGTTTCGGCGCAGCAATGCCGCGTCCGCAGCGTCGGTGCCGAGGAACGCACCGATGCTGGCCAGCCCTTCCCGAGCGATAAGGCTGACCTGCCGCGAGCCGCTTCGTCCCTCGTAGTGGTCACCCTCGACTCCAGTCAGCGGTTCGAGTTCGGCCTCCGACACGACCGTCATCGATGCATGGCGGGCCGGACGCAGGCCGATCCAGCGGACGAGGCCGGGTCGAGCCGGCGCATCGAGCAGGGTCTGCAGCGGGGATCTTACGGTGAAGCTCGGGGTTGCGATATTTCTCATCATGAAGGATGTAGGCGCCACGATTTGTCTTGTGGAGGGCAGTATGTCTGTCGAGAAGGTTCTCTATAGCATTGGCGCGACCGCGACGGGTGGACGCGACGGCGAAAGCCGGACAGACGATGGCGGCCTGTCGGTGACCCTGGCCGCGCCGAAGGAGATGGGCGGCAGCGGCAAAGGCAACAACCCGGAGCAGCTATTCGCCGCCGGCTATGCGGCGTGCTTCCTGGGCGCGATGAAATTTGTCGCCAGCCAGAACAAGGACGGCACGCAGGTCCCAGCCGATACCAAGGTGCACAGCGAAGTCGGCATCGGCCCGCGTAGCGAGGGCGGTTTCGGGCTGGACATCGAGCTCAAGGTAAGCATGCCTGGGGTGCCGCGCGAGCAGGCCGAGGCGCTGGTCGAGAAGGCGCATCAGGTCTGCCCGTACAGCAACGCGACCCGCAACAACGTGCCGGTCCGTCTCAGCGTCGCCTGAACTAACGATCCGGAAACGCGGCGGCCATCAGGGCTGCTGCGTATGCCGTCTGTGGCCGGGCGAACAGCGCCGCCGCGTCTCCCTGTTCGACGACCTTGCCGGCCTGCAGCACCGCGACGCGATGCGCCAAGGCCCGCACGACTGATAGGTCGTGACTTATAAAGAGATACGATAGGCCGTGCGCCTGCTGCAGCGTGCGGAGCAGGTCGACCAATTGCGCCTGCACCGAGCGATCCAGCGCGCTGGTCGGTTCGTCCAATACCAACAAGCGCGGCTTGAGCACGATCGCGCGGGCGACCGCGATACGCTGGCGTTGTCCGCCGCTGAACTCGTGCGGGTAGCGTCCGGCCGCATCGGCGGGAAGGCCGACCTCCTCGAGCGCCGCCCCGACCCGCAACGCCAGCGCCCGGCGGTCCAGCGCGGAATCATGGACGCGCAAGCCCTCGGCGACGATGTCCGCCACGCTCATGCGCGGTGACAGGCTGCCATAGGGGTCCTGGAAGACGATCTGCATCCGCCGGCGCAGCCTGCGCACCCGCGCCTGCGACATCGCCGACAGGTCATGCCCCTCGAACCGGATGCGGCCGCCGGCCGGCTGCAGCTTCAGCATCGCCAGCCCGATCGTGCTCTTGCCGGAGCCGCTCTCGCCCACCAGCCCCAGCGTCTCGCCCTCCCGCACCGACAGGCTCACCCCATCGACCGCGCGCACCTCGGCCACGACCCGGCGCAACAGCCCGCGCCGCACCGGGAACACGACCCGGAGGTCCTCGGCCGCCGCCACGATCGGCGCGGACGCCGGCACCGGCGCCGGCGCGCCCGACGGCTCGGCCGCGATCAGCATGCGCGTGTAGGGATGCTGCGGCGCGCGGAACACGGCATCGACGGTCCCGGTCTCGACGATGCGCCCGTCCTTCATCACCGCCACCCGGTCCGCGACCCGGCGCACGACGTTGAGGTCATGGCTGATCAGTAGCAGCGCCAGCCCGCGTCGGGCCTTCTCGGCCGCCAGCAGGTCGAGGATGCCGGCCTGGATGGTCACGTCGAGCGCCGTGGTCGGTTCGTCGGCGATCAGCAGCTTGGGGTCGTTGGCCAGCGCCATCGCAATCATCACGCGCTGGCGCTGGCCGCCGGAGAGCTGATGCGGGAACGCCTCCAGCCGACCGACCGCGTCGGCGAAACCGACCCGTGCCAGCAACTCGGCGACCGCCGCCCGTGTCGCGCGCCGTCCGTGCAGCGTCATGGCTTCGGCGACCTGGCGCCCGATCCGCTGCAGCGGGTTGAGGCTGGTCATCGGCTCCTGGAAGACGATCCCCGCGGTGCCGCCGCGAATCGTCTGCAGCGCGGCCGGGCTCGCGGCCAGAACGTCCTGGCCGTCGAGCGCGATCCGGCCGGCGGCCGTCGCGATGGCCGGCAGCAAGCGGAGCACGGAGAGCGCGGTCAGCGACTTGCCGGAGCCGCTCTCGCCGACCAGCGCCAGCGTCTCGCCGGCCGCGAGCGTGAACGACACGTCGTCCACCACGCGCTTCGGGCCGAACCCGATGCCGAGCTGCTCGACCGCGAGCATCAGACGTTGCATCCCGCGGTGAAGAATTCGATAGGCTGGGGATGTCCGATCATCTGCCGTTTGGCGCCGAAACGCTGGTCATCCCGTTCACCATCGTCCGCCCGCCCCGCCCCAAGCCGCCGGAGCCAGAGCCGCCGCCGCCGCCGCGCGACTAGCATCGCTCAAACTCCCTTGCGCGGGTCGAACGCGTCGCGCACGGCCTCGCCGATGAAGATCAGCAGCGTCAGCAAGCCGCCCAGCACGACGAAGCCGGTCGCGGCCAGCCACGGCGCCTGCAGATTGTTCTTGCCCTGGCTCACCAGCTCGCCGAGCGACGGCGAACCCGGCGGCAGACCGAAGCCGAGGAAGTCCAGGCTCGCCAGCACCGTCACCGAGCCCGACAGCGTGAACGGCAGGAAGCTCAGCACCGCCACGAGTGCGTTCGGCAGGATGTGCCGCGCCATGATCGCGCCGTCACGCACCCCCAGCGCGCGGGCGGCCCGCACGTAGTCCAGGTTGCGCCCGCGCAGGAACTCGGCGCGCACCACGCCGGTCAGGTTCATCCACGAGAAGATCAGCAGGAATAGCAGCAGCACCCAGAAGCCAGGCGTCACGATGCTGCCCAGGATGATCAGCATGTAGAGTTGCGGCATGCCGGACCAGATCTCGATGAAGCGCTGGAACAGCAGGTCGATCAGCCCGCCATAGAAGCCCTGCACCGCACCGGCCGTGATGCCGACGATCGACGACACCAGCGTCAGCGAGAAGCCGAACAGCACCGAGATCCTGATCCCGTAGATCACGCGCGCCAATACGTCCCGCGCTTGATCGTCGGTGCCGAGCGGGTTGCGCCACGAGGGCGGGGCAGGGGCCGGCACGGCGAGGTCCTTGACCACGGAGTCGTAGCTGAACCGGAGCGGCGGCCAGATCATCCAGCCATGCGCCGCGATGCGCTCCTGGAGCGCAGGGTCGGTGAAGTCGGCTTGGAGTGGCAGCAGGTCGTCGCCGAAGGCGTCCTCGCTGTAGTCCCGCAGCACGGGGACGAAGAGGTGGCCGTCATACTCGACCAGCAGCGGTCGGTCGTTGGCGATGAACTCGGCGAAGACGCAGACCAGGAAGATCGCGGCGAAGACGATCAGCGACCAATAGCCCCGCCGGTGCGCCCGAAAGATCGCGAGCCGACGTTTGGTGAGCGGGCTGCTCACCCCCGCGCCTCGAAATCGATTCGTGGGTCGACGACGGTGTAGAGCAGGTCGCCGACGACCTGCAGCACGAGGCTCATCAGCGTGAAGATATAGAGCGTGCCGAACATCACCGGGTAATCCCGCCGGATCGCGCTCTCGAAGCCGAGCAGGCCCAGCCCGTCGAGCGAGAACACGATCTCGACCAGCAGCGCCGAGCTGAACAGGATGCCGATGAATGCCGCCGGGAACCCGGCCACGATCAGCAGCATCGCGTTGCGGAACACATGCCGATACAGCACCCGCTGCTCGCCGGCGCCCTTGGCCCGTGCCGTCAGCACGTATTGCTTGCCGATCTCCTCGAGGAAGCAGTTCTTGGTCAGGATCGTCAGCCCGGCGAACCCGCTGGCCACCAGCGCCACCGTCGGCAGCACCATGTGCCAGGCGTAATCCGCCACGCGCTGCGGCCACGGCCAGGCCGATGCCCCGCTGCTGACCAGCCCGCGCAACGGGAACCACTGCACGAAGCTGCCGCCGGCGAACAGCACCACCAGCATGATCGCGAACAGGAAGCCTGGGATCGCATAGGCCACCAGCACCGCCGCCGATGTCGCGACGTCGAACCGGGTGCCGTCGCGGACGGCCTTCTGGATGCCGAGCGGGATGCTGATCAGATAGACCAGCAGCGTCGACCACAGGCCGAGCGAGATGCTGACCGGCAGCTTCTGCAGCACGAGGTGGATGACGGTGTCGTCGCGGAAGAACGAGCGGCCGAAATCGAAGCGGAGATAGCTGCCGACCATGTCGAGGAAGCGCTCGCCGGCCGGCTTGTCGAAGCCGAACTGCTTCTTGATGTCCTCGATCTGCTTGGGGTCGAGCCCCTTGCCGCCGCGATAGGCGCCACTGTCGCTCTGCGACCCAGTGATCCGCTCCGTCACCCCGGCCCCGCCGCGCGCCTCGGCGACCGCCTGCTCGACCGGCCCGCCGGGCGCGAACTGCACGATGGCGAAGTTGATCGCGATGATCCCGAACAGCGTCGGCACCATCAGTAACAACCGCCGCAGCAGATAGGCGCCCACCGATACTCCTTCGTCCGACCGCCCCTGGATACCGCGCGCCCGTCTCCCTGTCTCCTGGCGCCGGTGGTGGCTCGCACTTCTACGTTGACCGCCAGAGTAGGAAAATATACCGATCTGATCCCATGGCGAAGCGGTGCGTCCTTGATCTATTCAGCGGTATCGGCGGCTTCAGCCTCGGCCTGCATTGGGCCGGCTTCCGCACCGTCGGCTTCTGCGAATCCGACGAGTTCTGCCAGCGCGTCCTCGCGCGGCACTGGCCCGGCGTGCCCATCTATCCCGACATCCGCGACCTCGACGCCGCGCGCCTGCGTAGCGACGGGATCGCGCCGTTCCTCGTCTGCGGCGGCTTCCCTTGCCAGGACGTCAGCCTCGCCGGGCCCGGCACCGGCCTCGACGGCGCCCGCAGCGGCCTGTGGGCCGAGATGTCCCGCATCGTCGGCCTGTGCCGACCGCGTTGGGTCATCGTTGAGAACGTCCCTGGCCTGCGCACTCGCGGCGCAGACCGGGTCATCGGCGACCTGGCGGCGCTCGGCTACGCCAGCTGGTCGTTCGTGGTGGGTGCTGCCCATGCCGGCGCGCCCCATCGCCGCCAACGCTTCTTCCTGCTCGCCCGTGACATTTCTGCCCACCCCGCTCGCGCGCGACTGGAGATGCGGCAGCGCGTCTCAACGCGACAGGCGCACGTCCTGCCAACTGAACGATTGGGTGGGTGGCTTGCTGAACCCTGCGTTCGTCGAGTGGATGATGGGTTTCCCGGACGGGTGGACCGCGTGAGGTCGCTGGGCAATGCCGTCGTCCCCGCCCTTGCCGCCGCGTTCGGCCGCTCGATCCTCGCTATCGAGGATCTCGCATGACCAAACGCGTACTTATTGTTGAGGATGAGGCTCTGGTCGCGCTCACGCTCGAGGACGTCCTGATCGAGGCCGGCTACGTCGTCTGCGGCGTCGCCGACCGGCCCACCCAGGCGTTGGAGATCGCCCGCGTGCTCGAGCCGGAGCTCGCCATCATCGACGTGCGCCTGGCCGATGGCGGCAACGGCATCGTGCTGGCCGAGCTGCTTGCGGCCGAGATGCCGGTCCGCATGCTGTTTGCCACCGGCAACCCGGCCGAGGTCCGCGCCTGCGCCAGTGCCGGCCATGGTTGCCTGGCCAAGCCGTTTCAGGCCGAGGCGCTGCTCGCCGCGCTCGCGGCGGTGCAATTCGGTAGCACGAGCGAGATCCCGGGCTTCTTCCACCTCCCGCTCGGTGCGGTCCGATGAGCTCGGGCCGATGATCCGCAAACCGCGTATCCGCCAGGTCTTCAACGACTTGCCGGGCCTGATCTGGTGCACCGACGGGACCAGCAGCTGGGTCTATGTCAACAAGGAATGGCTCGACTTCACCGGCCGCTCGCATGAGCAGGACATCGATGCCAGCTGGATCGCCGGCGTGCATCCGGACGACGAGCCGGCCCGGGCGGCCGTGGTCGCCGCCAATTTCGCCGCCCGCACCCCGTTCCGCCTCGAGTTCCGCATGCGTCGGCACGACGGCGCCTGGCGCGCCATGCTCGCCACCGGCGTGCCACGGACCGACCGCGCCGGCGTCTTCACCGGTTACATCGGCTGCATGACCGACATCACCGACTTCAAGGACGCCCAGGCCGAGCGTCAGCGCGATCTCGACGAGCGGGCCGCGGTGATGCAGGAGCTGCACCATCGGGTGAAGAACATCGCGCAGGTGTTCGCCTCGCTGCTGAGCGTGCAGGCCAGCCGGGCCACCGAGCCTGTGGTCAAGGCCGCGCTACGGGTCGCCGCATCGCGCGCGGGCACGATGGCGCTGGCGCAGCAGCAGATCTGGGACGCTGGGTCGTCGGCGCGGTTCGACCTCGGCGCGCTGGTGCGCCGCCTGGTGCTCGCGCAGCAGGGCCGCGGCGCCGAGATCGACGTGCATGCGCCGGGCGTGATGTTCGTGCCGCTGGCCACCGCCGTGCCGCTCGGCCTGATCGTCCATGAGCTGCTGATGAACGCCTTGGCGCACGCGTTCCCCGGCCGCACCGACGGGCGGGTCAGCATCCGACTGGAGCGCGAACACGGCGTCGATCTGCGCGTGTCGGTGCAAGATGACGGCATCGGCATGCCCGAGAGCCGGGCGGCGAGCCAATCGGCCGGGCTGACGATCGTGCGTAGCCTCACCCGCCAGCTCGGCGGCACGCTGCAGACGAAGGTGCTCGGTGGCACCGTCGTCAGTCTGCGCATGCCGTGTCCGCACTCGTGACCCCCGCCGTGTAACCCATCGCCACCCGTGGAGACGGGTGCTACCCTCCGGCTCCCGTCGACCAGAGTGGCTCATCCATGCGTGACAGCTTTCCGTTCTCGGCGATCGCCGGCCAGGAGGAGATGAAGCGCGCGTTGCTCATCGCGGCCGTCGACCCGTCGATCGGCGGCGTGCTCGCGTTCGGGGATCGCGGCACCGGCAAATCCACCGCCGTCCGCGCCCTGGCCGCGCTGCTGCCGCCCATGCAGGTAATCGCCGGCTGTCGCTACCATTGCGACCCGGCTCATCCGGACTCCGCCTGCGACGAATGCCGCGCCGCCGGCCGCACGGAGGCAGCCACCGCCTCGGTCCCCGTCGTCGACCTGCCGCTCGGCGCCACCGAGGACCGCGTCGTCGGCGCGCTCGACCTCGAACGCGCGCTGACCCGCGGCGAGAAATCGTTCGAGCCCGGCCTGCTCGCCCGCGCCAACCGCGGCTTTCTCTATATCGACGAGGTGAACCTGCTCGAGGACCACCTGGTCGACCTGCTGATCGACGTCGCCGCCTCCGGCGAGAACGTCGTCGAGCGCGAGGGGCTCAGCGTGCGGCACCCGGCCCGCTTCGTGCTCGTCGGCAGCGGCAACCCGGAGGAGGGCGAACTCCGCCCGCAACTGCTCGACCGCTTCGGCCTCAGCGTCGAGGTCCGCACCCCCGAGGACATTGCCACCCGCATCGCCATCATCCGCCGCCGCGACCGGTTCGACCGCGAACCCACCGGCTTTGTCGCCGAGTGGTGCGACGCCGAGACCGCGTTGCGCGACAGCATCGTGCGCGCCCGCGCCCGCGTGGGCGGCCTGGAGGTGCCGGACGAGGTGCTGGAGGATGCGGCGAAACTCTGCGTCCGCCTCGGCACTGACGGGCTGCGCGGCGAACTCACCCTCATGCGCGCCGCCCGGGCGCAGGCTGCCCTGTCCGGCGCCGACCGGGTGGAGCGGGTGCACCTGGTGCAGATCGCCCCCTCTGCCCTGCGGCACCGCCTGCGCCGCGACCCGCTCGACGACACCGTCTCGACCACCCGCGTCAGCCGTGCCGTGGAGGAACTATTCCCAGTATGATCTCTCGTCATCGCGAGGAGCGCAGCGACGCGGCGATCCAGGACGGGGGCATGGGCTCGTGCCGTTACCCTGGATCGCCGCGTCGCTGCGCTCCTCGCGATGACGGCGGTTGTATGCCGTGAGCGCCGCCACCCTCCTCGCCGTCGACCCGGCCGGCCTCGGCGGCGCGGTCCTGCGCGGACCGCCCGGTGCAGCGCGCGACCTCTGGCTCGACAGCCTCCGCGCATCGCTGCCGTCCACGGCACCATGCCGGAAGATTCCGCTCGGCATCGGCGAGGACCGGCTGCTCGGCGGGATGGACCTCGGCGCGACGCTGGCCGGCAAGGGCCTGCGCGTGCAGCGCGGCCTCCTCGCCGAAGCCGATGGCGGCATCGTGCTACTCGCCTCGGCCGAGCGACTCCCGCTGCCCATCGCCGCCAGCATCGCCGCCGCGCTCGATCGCGGCGAGATCCTCGCCGAGCGTGACGGCGTCTCGCTCCGCAGCCCCACCCGCATCGGCGTCGTCGCCTACGACGAAGGCATCAGCCCCGAAGAAACTGTCCCGCCGTCGCTCACCGACCGTCTCGCGTTCCTGCTCGACCCTCGCGAGGCGTCGATCGATCTCGAAGGCGACGTGCTAGCAGCGCGCGCCCTGCTGCCGCACGTCTCGGTGGGCGCCGATCTCGTTGAAGCGTTGTGCGAGACCGCCGCCGCCCTCGGCATCGGCAGCCTCCGCGCTCCGCTGCTGGCGGTGCGCGCCACCCGCGCCATCGCCGCCCTGGCCGGCCGCACCGACGCTGATACCGACGATGCCGCGCTCGCCGCCCAACTCGTCCTCGCCCCGCGCGCCACCAGCGTGCCGGCCCCCCCGCCCGAGGTGCCACCCGAGGCCGAAGCGCCGGATGCCGACCAGCCCGAATCATCACCGGGCGACGAAGACCAGCCCGCCATCGATCCCGGCGCCATGGACGACGTCATCCTCGCCGCCGCCCTGGCCTCGCTGCCGCGCGACCTCCTCGCCAAACTCGCCGGCACCCAATCTGCCCAGCGCCTCGGCGCGCAAGGCCGCTCCGGCGCCCTCAAGCGCGAAGGCGCCCGCGGCCGACCTGCCGGCATTCGACCCGGCGATCCCCGCCGCGGCTTCCGACTCGCGCTGCTCGACACCGTGCGCGCCGCGCTCCCCCACCAGCGCCTACGAGATAGGCACGGCTTGGCGATCGCCATCCGCCCCGACGACCTCCGCATCGTCCGCCGTCAGCCGCGCACGGAGAGCACCACCATCTTCCTCGTCGACGCCTCCGGCTCGCAGGCGCTCGGCCGCCTTGCCGAAGCCAAGGGCGCCGTGCAGTTGCTGCTCGCGGATTGCTACGTGCGGCGCGACCAAGTGGCGCTGATCGCCTTCCGCGGCCGGGTCGCCGAACTGGTGCTGCCGCCGACGCGCTCGCTCGTGCGTGCCAAGCGCAGCCTGGCCGGATTGCCCGGGGGAGGGGGGACGCCGCTGGCGCTGGGGCTCGACGCCGGGTTCGCGCTGGCCGACAGCATTCGCCGTCGCGGCGGCACGCCGGCGATCGTGGTGCTGACCGATGGGAGCGCCAATGTCGGCCGCGACGGGCGGGGCGGCCGACCCGCCGCCGAGCGCGATGCCGACGACGCCGCTCGCCGCATCCGCGCCGCCGGCCATCGCGCGCTGCTGGTCGACAGCTCGGTCCGCCCGGGCCCAGCCGGTCGCCGCATCGCCGCTGCGATGGGCGGGCGCTACGTCCCGCTGCCGTTCGCCGGTGCGGCGGCGATCTCCGGGGTGGTTCGCGGCACATGAAAGATCTTGGCGACTGGCCCAATCGCGAGTTCAGCCGCTTCGTGCGCGCCGGTGGGCTCGAATGGCACGTCCAAGTGGCAGGGCAGGGGCCCGTCCTGCTGCTCCTGCACGGCACCGGCGCTGCAACGCATTCCTGGCGCGGCCTTCTGCCGCTACTGGCAAAACACTTCACCGTCGTCGCGCCGGACCTTCCCGGCCATGGCTTTACCGACGCTCCGGCCAACGACCGCCTCTCGCTCCCCGGCATGGCTCGCGCCCTGCAGACGCTGCTCTGGGCGCTTGACCTCACCCCGGTCTTCACCGCCGGACACTCCGCCGGGGCGCCGATCCTGGTCCGCATGGTGCTCGACGGCCAACTCTCCCCCAAAGGCCTCGTCGGTCTCAACGGCGCCTTGCTTCCGCTCGGCGGCATGGCCGGGCAACTCTTCTCGCCGCTTGCCAAATTGCTGACCGGCCTCCCGGGCCTTCCCGACCTGTTCGCCTGGCGTGCCCGCGACCCCAAAGTCGTCGAGCGCCTGCTCGAGGCCACCGGCTCGCGCATCGACGCCGAGGGTGTCCGCCTCTACCAGCGCGTCGTGACGCGTCGCGGCCACGCTGCCGCCGCGCTCGGTATGATGGCGCATTGGGACCTGCCGTCTTTGACCGGAAACTTCGCCAAGATCGCAATCCCCGTACTGCTGATCGCCGGCGAGAACGACAAGACGGTGCCGCCGACCCAATCCGCGCAGGTCGCCGCCCAAGTTCAGCACGGCCGCTACGTCGGCCTGCCCGCTCTCGGCCATCTCGCCCACGAGGAGGACCCAGCCGCCATCGCCGCCCTCATCGAGGGTTTCGCCGACGAGATCGGCCTGACGTGACCCTTATCGTCGACGGCATCATGGTTTTCGTCCTGCTTGAAGCCGTCGTTCTCTCGACGCTCGGCCGCGCCGCGATCCTGCCCAACCTCGCCGCCGGCCTGATGCTGCTCGTCGCCATGCGCCTGGCCCTCGCCGATGCTGGCATTCCGCTCGTCGGCCTAAGTCTGCTCGGCGCCGGAATCGCCCATCTGATCGATCTTCGCCGGCGCTGGAACTAACGTCTTCTCACGACTGTCTAGTTGGGTTTACAGTCGATTTGTATGAATGCGCTGACACCTCACACGCGTGATTCCGACCAGCAGGCTCAGCCGCATGCCATCGTCATCGGCAGCGGCTTCGGCGGCCTGGCTGCCGCCATCCGGCTCGGCGCCCGCGGCTATCGCGTCACTATCCTCGAACGTCTTCCGGAACCCGGCGGTCGCGCCTCCGTCTTCCGCCAGGACGGCTTCACCTTTGACGCCGGCCCCACTATCGTCACCGCGCCCGTCCTCCTCGAGGAACTCTGGGAGCTATGCGGCCGCCGCCTGTCCGACGACGTCGAGCTTCGCCCGGTCGACCCGTTCTACCGCATCCGCTTCAACGACGGCGCCGAGTTCAATTACAACGGCGACCCCGACCTCATGCGCGCCGAGATCGCCCGCTTCGCGCCGGACGACGTCGCCGGCTACGACCGCTTCATGGTCGCCAGCGAGGAGATCTACCGCGTCGGCTTCGAGCAGCTCGGTGACGTGCCGTTCCTGCATTGGACCGATATGGCCCGCATCGCCCCCGCCCTGATGCGCCTCGGCGGCTGGCGCAGCGTCCATGGCCTGGTGTCGAAGTTCATCCGGGACGAGCGGCTCCGCACCGTTCTGAGCTTCCATCCGCTTCTGGTGGGCGGCAACCCGTTCTCCGCCAGTGCCATCTACGCGCTGATCGCCTGGCTCGAGCGCAAGGGCGGCGTGCATTTCGCCATGGGCGGCACTGGCGAACTCGTGCGCGGCATGGCCGGGCTGATCCGCGGCCAGGGCAACACGCTGCGCTGCAACGCCGAAGTCGCCGAGATCACCGTCGAGAACGGCACCGCCACCGGCGTCCGCCTGGCCAGCGGCGAGACGCTGCGCGCCGCCCTCGTTGTCTCCAACGCCGACGCTTCCTTCACCTACCGTCGCCTCATCGCCCCGCAGCACCGCCGCCGCTGGACCGACCGCAAGATCGAGCGCGCGCGTCACTCCATGGGCCTCGTCGTCTGGTATTTCGGCACCGACCGCCAGTGGGACGACGTGCAGCATCACACCATCCTGCTCGGCCCCCGGCATCGGCCTCTGCTGGATGACATCTTCAAGCATCGGCATCTCGCCGAGGATTTCAGCCTGTATCTGCACCGCCCGACCATGACTGATCCGAGCCTGGCCCCGCCGGGCTGCGACGCGTTCTATGTGCTATCCCCGGTGCCGAACCTCGAGAGCGGCACCGACTGGGCGCAGCAGGCCGAGCCCTACCGCGCTGCCATCCAGGCCGAGTTGGAGCGCACCGTGCTGCCCGGCCTCGGCGCCCACATCGTCAGCTCGAAGATCATGACCCCCGCCGATTTCGAGACCCGGCTGCTCTCCCATGCCGGGGCCGCCTTCGCGATGGAGCCGCTGTTGACCCAAAGCGCCTGGTTCCGTCCGCATAATCGCAGCGAAGACGTGAAAAACCTTTATCTCGTCGGCGCCGGCACTCATCCGGGCGCTGGTCTGCCCGGAGTGCTCTGCTCGGCAAAAGTGCTCGATCGCCTCATCCCGGTGGTAGCCCATGCGTGACATCGACCCGGCCGACCTGGCTGCCTGCCGCGCCCTGCTCGACGGCGGATCGCGCAGCTTCTACGCCGCTTCCCTTCTGCTCCCCGCCCGCGTGCGTCACCCGGCGACCGCGCTCTACGCCTTTTGTCGCGTCGCCGACGATCTGATCGATGACGGCGATCCGCCGGTCGCGTTGGCCGAACTGCACCGCCGTCTCGACGGCATCTACGCCGACTGCCCCGCCGATCATCCGGAAGATCGCGCCCTTGCGGCCGTCGTTGTCATATATGGCATGCCACGCCTACTGCTCGACCGCCTGCTGGAAGGCTTCGCCTGGGACGCCGAAGGCCGTCGCTACGACGACCTGCCCGCCCTCGAACATTACGCCGCCCGCGTCGCCGGCACCGTCGGCGCCATGATGGCCGTGCTCATGGGCATCCGCGACCCGGCCGCCCTGGCTCGCGCCTGCGACCTCGGCGTCGCCATGCAGCTCACCAACATCGCCCGCGACGTCGGCGAGGATGCCCGCGCTGGCCGTCTCTATCTGCCGCTCGATTGGCTGCGCGACGCCGGACTCACGCCCGATGCCTTCCTAGCGCGGCCCGAGCCCTCCCCGGCGCTGGCCGGCATCGTCGGCCGCCTGCTCGCCGCCGCCGAGATCCTCTATCGCCGCGCCGACACCGGCATCGCCGCCCTACCGCTCGCCTGCCGCCCCGGCATCTTCGCCGCCCGGCACCTCTATGCCGCGATCGGTCGGCAGGTGCTCGCCAATGGCTGCGACTCCGTCACCTCCCGCGCCCGCGTTCCCCGGCGGCTCAAGCTGCGCCTCGCCGGCCGCAGCCTGGCCGCCGCCGCCCGTGCCCGCCTGCCGCTGACCGATCCGCCGCTGCTCGCCACGGCCGATCTGGTGATCGCCGCCGCCACCGCCGCCCCCCGCCCTCGCCGGGCGAGCGCCGCCGACCGCGTGGTCTGGGTCGTGACGTTGTTCGGCGAGTTGGACGAGCGGCAAGCCCGGCGGTCCTAACCGATCGTGATTAAGTACGAATTCTTAATCTTTCTAGGAATCGGCTTGATACTCGGGATCGCAGAACTCATCTCCGTTCGCCGAGACATACGCCACGCGCGCGATGCCGAGAGGAGTCCGACCCGGCGCCCCGATACTTGACGGCGTCGTAACCTCGCACGGAAGACGACGATGCCCCGCTGGTCCAAGATAGTGCTCGGCGTCGCGGCGATCGTCGTCATCGCTCTCGGAATCACCGTCGCCGTAGTCTGGAACCGGTTGCCGCAGTTGGTTGCCGACCGGGCCAGCAAAGCGGCCGGCCGCACGGTGACGATAGGCGCCCTGAAGCTTTCGCCCGGGCGTTGGATCGGCGTCGAACTGCGCGACGCCAGCATCGCCAATCCTCCGGGCGGCTCACGCCCGCTGATGGCAACTTTGGGCAGCCTCACCGGCGAGGTCGAGCTCTGGCCGCTGCTGCACGGCACCGTCGTCGTCCGCTCCGTGCGCGTGCAACGGGCCGACATCCTGCTGGAGAAGATCGGCGAGCAACCTAACTGGCGCCGTGGCTCCAAGCAGCCGGAGAAGCCCGGTGGTGGCCGGAACGGCTTTCCCACCATCCTCGACGCGGTAATCGGCGGCGCCGTGACCTTCCACACCTCCAGCGGCCACGACCTCGTCACCCGGCTGGACGATGTCGAACTCAAGGCCGGCGCCGCCGACCGGCCCGCGCGGCTCACTGGCCCCGGCGCCTATCAAGGCGCGCCGATCGAGCTCGACGTCAAACTCGGCTCCTACGATCAGCTACACGACCCCGCCGTGCCGTTCCCGACCGACATCACGCTGACCTCCGGTGAGACGGTGCTGCATTTCGTTGGCACGATGACTAAGCCGCTCGATCTGGACGGCGCCAACGGCCGGCTCGACCTGCGTGCGCCGACGCCAGGCCCGCTGGAGATGATCGCCGGCATCGACCCCGCGCCGGCACCTAGCCTGCATCTCGAGGGCGCCTTCCAGCACGACGATCCGCTCTGGAGATTGCGGGAGGCGAAAGGCGCGTTGGGCGAGGCGGCGCTCGAGGATGGCACGCTCGAACTGCGGGAAGGCAGCACGGCGCCGCCCAAATCGCCCGACGACATCGCCGTCGCGCTCCGCTTCGGCAAGGTCGACGCCGACCGACTGATGGCCGAGTTCAAAGGCGGCGGTGGTGGTGGTGGTGGCTTCGTACCCGAGGTGGCCCCGAACCCGCAAATCACCGCCACTCTCGAAGCGGCCGAGCTGAGCTACGACGAAACCCGCTTGGCCAAACCGAAGCTTTCCCTCGCGGTGGCGCCCAAGCTGATCAAGCTGGAAGAGGCGTCGTTCGGCGCTCTGGGCGGCTCGGTGCGGCTGGACGGCCAGATCAAGGCTGAAGCCGACGGCAAAAGTGGCGCCGCGAGCGCGACCCTCTCGGGCATTGGCCTCGAAGTGGCCGATCTACGACAGCTCCTCGGGGCCGGCCAGCTCCCGCTGACGGGCCGGGTCGACGTGCATGCGGTGGCCGAGGGCGTGGGACACGATGCGGAAGCGGCGCTGAAAGCCGGCCGCGCGTCGCTCGTGGCGACCATGCGGGGCGGCAGCGTGTCGGCCAAACTGGTCGAACTGGCCTCGACAGACGTGAGCGGGCTGGTGACGTCCGCGCGCACGATGGTGGCCGTGCACTGCATCCTGGCGGCGGCGGAGGTGCGCGGCGGCGTCGCGACGGTAGGGCCGGTGCGGCTCCGATCGGCCGATGGGACCATCGTCGCCCGCGGCCAGGTCGACCTGCTGAGCAAATCGCTCGATGTCGTTGTGGCCAGCGAGGCTCGGACGACGGGGAGCCTGGCGCTCGACGTGCCGGTGCGGGTCAGCGGCTCGTTCGACGACCCGTCAATCCAGCCGGCGGGTGCCGCTGCCGGGCGCGCCGCCCTGGCGGACGGCATCGCCGCCACACCGTTGCGGGCCTACGCGCAACGCAGCGGCTGCGCGCGGTAGCACCCGGCGGCGGGCGCTTTACTCGGGCTTGCCGAGATGCGCCGAGATTAGCTTGTTCATCTCGAACATCGAGACTTCCTTCTTGCCGAACACGGCCTCGAGCTTCTTGTCCGCAACGATCTGGCGACCGTCTTTCGGGCTCTGCAGCTTGTTGGCCTTGATGTATTCCCAGATCTTGCTCACCACTTCGCCGCGCGGGAACGTGCCGCTGCCGATGATGGCGGCCAGCTCGTCGGACGGCTTGAGTGGCTGCTGCAGTGCGTTCGGCTTGGCGCCCGGCGCCGGCTTCTCGATCTTCTTGCCCTTCGGCGCGGCTTTCGGAGCTGCCTTGGCGGCGGGCTTCGGGCTTTCGGCCGGCTCCTTGGCAGGTTCCTTGGCCTCAGTCTTACGCGGAGCTTTTGTCATGTTCTGCGGCATTCCCGAGATATTAGAATCCAGATTACATGCAGTCGAAACCAAAAGGCCAGGGCCGAACCTGAACAACTATTGCCATTGTTCCGCCTCGTGACCGTGGCGCGACGCGGTTCTAAAGTCCAAGCACGGCAACTGCACCGGCTTTCACACTAAGGCGGGGTCTGCCGCCGGGTCGCCATCACCATGTCGGGCCAGTGCCTGGTATCCCCCGGCGCGAACGTCACCCGCAGGCGGACCAGCTTCGGCAAGGTCGCATCCGCCCACTCGGTCCGCCAACCCGCGGTGCCCCAGTAGGCCAGGTCCACGCGCTGTGCGCCGCGCAGCAACTCCGCCTCTTGGGGCGCCGGGCCAGGACCGATCGGTCGGCCGGACCGCCGCGGCGACCAGCGCAGCACCACCGTCCCGCCGCTGATGCCGACTGCCAGGTCCGCCGCTGAACCGTCCGGCATCCGGCTCGAGAACGCCACCCGGCCCACGGTACCTCTCAGCGGGATCGTCTCGGCCCCGCCCGGATCCGCCTCGGCGATCAACCGCCGCAACGCCCGGTCCACCGCGTCGTAATCGCCGGTCTTTGCGACCACCGCGTCCTGCCGCCGCGCGCCTTGCAGCGCGAAGCTGACGCCGCCGTACAGCACGCCGATGATCAGCCCGAGCACGGCCACGCCCACCAGCACTTCCAGCAGCGTGAAGCCCCGCTCGCGGGACCTCACTGCGCGGGTGCCGCCACCAGCCGCTCGGTCCGCAGCGTGACCTGCCGCGTCGCTCCGCCCGTGCCGTCCCATGTGACGGTGACCTGCACCGACATCAGCGTCGGCCCGCCCTCGCGCGCGGCGGCCGCCACCGGCGCGACGGTCGAGCGCCAGCGGTATCCGCCGCCATCGTCGCCGGAGGCGATCGCCACCACCGGGGCCGCCGCCGTCGCGGCCAGGCGCGAGCGGGCGCGGAACAACGCCTCCTCGGTCCGGGTCGCGCTACTCGCCGTCCGCAGGCCGTCGAGCGTGCCGTCGACCACCGCGCCGAGCGACAGCGCGGCGATGACGAACGCCACCATCACCTCGAGCAGCGACATGGCTCTTCCTTCACAACGCCAGCTCTCGCCAGGCGACGACCCGCCAGCTGCCGTGGCCTTCGGCGGAATCGATGATCGCGTCCGCCGAGCGGCTGAAGCGCGCGCCGCCGGGGGCTGCCGCCGTGGCGACGATCTCGACCGCCTGGATCGTGCGCGGTGGGCCCACGACGGTCGGCGCGACGGTGCCGATGCTGCGCAGCGCGGCCAGGACGACCGGGTCGGCATAGGCCATGTCGGGGTCGCTGCGCCACCAGACCGTCAGATGCGGGCGCAGCCGGGCCAGCAGCTCGGGCGTCATGCCGAGCACGGCGCCGAGATCGTCGAGCGAACGGAACGGCTTCTCCAGCGGGGCATCGGTCCGATCGGCGCGAGCGTAGTCCGCCGCCTTTGCGGTCGCCAGCCGCGGCCCGGGCGCGCGCCATTCCAGGATCGCCGCCGCCAGCGCCTCAGCCGTCGCCTTGCTCAGGTCGAACCGGGTCAACAGCGCCTGCAGCAGTTCCGGCGTGGCGACGTTCGGGTTGATGCGCCCGGTCAGGTTTCGGACCGTGATGTCCACGGGCGCGCCGGCCACTGTTACGTGGAAGCGACCCTGCGGCGGCCAGCGGACCTCGCCAGCGCCCATCAGATTGTAGATCGTCCGATCGATGGCCCCGTCGGCCGCGCTCTCGGCCACCGCCGCATCGCGCAGATTGCCGGCCAATTGCGCTTCCATCCGCCCCGTCGAGAGCACCCGCGCCGCCACCAGCGCCGGCAGCACGAGGCCCCACATTACGATGAGGAGGGCGAACCCTCGCTCCCGTTGGCCGCGCTTACGTCTTCTGCACCCCCCAGAAACAGATGCTGCCGGCATGGACCATGTCCTTCATGTTCGCGCGCAGGGCGTTGGGGATCGTATAGGCCCCGATCGGGATGTAGGGCACCTCCTTGAACGCGACCGCCTGCATCTGCTCGCAGATCGCCTTCTGCGCCGCCTCGTCGGGCGCGGTGAACCATTGGTCGCGCAACGTCTCGAGTGCCGGGCTGACCGGCCAGCCGAACCAGCCCGATTTGCCGTTGCCGCGAATGGGGAAGTGGCTCCCCGGATTGGACAGTTGCAGCCCGGTCCACGAGGTGCAGAACGAGTTCCACCCGCCCTCCGACGCCGGCTTGTCGAGCGCGCGGCGGCCCACCAGCGTGCCCCAATCCATGCTCTGCATGTCGACCTTGATGCCCAACCTGGTGAACAGGTCGCGCGCCACCTGCACCATGGGGATGATGGTCACCTGATCGGTCGGCAACATCAGCACGACCGTCTCGCCCTTGTAGCCGCTCTCGGCGACCAGCTTCTTGGCCAGCGCCAGGTCCCTCTTGCCGGTCAGGACCGACATGTCCGTTCCGTTGGCCATCGGCGTGCCGGGCGTGAAGATGCCGCAGGGATTGTGCATCAGGTCGGTCTGGTCGCCGACGATGGCGGTCATGAACTCGGTCTGGTCGATCGCCGGCAGCAGCGCCTGGCGCAGCTTCTCGTTGTCGAACGGCGGCTGCGTGTGGTTGAGCGCGATCACCGCCGGTTGCGCCAGCGTGTACAGGTTGGCGACCTGGATGTTCTTGTCCTTGCGCATGTTCGGCAGCAGGTCGATCAGCGGATACTCCAGCCAGTCGACCTCGCCGGTCTGCAGCGCGCCGGCCGCGGTGGCCGGGTCGGGGATGATCTTCCACTCGACGCGGTCGACGTTGACCACCTTGCCGCCAGCCCAGAACGAGGGCGGCTCCGACCGCGGCACGTATTTCTCGAACTTCGCGTAGGCATAGTGCGATCCGGCGATCCGCTCCTCGGCCAGGAAGCGGAACGGTCCGCTGCCGGTCGTGTCGGTGATCTGCGTGAACGCGTCCGTCTCGGCGACGCGCTGCGGCATGATCATGCAGATGTCGGGCCCGCCGAGCGCAAAGGTCATCAGCGGGAACGGCGTCGTCAGCTTGATCTGGAAGCGTTTGTCGTCGAGCGCGCTGATCTCGTCGGTGACCGTCATCAGCTTCTGGCCGAAGCCCTTCCGCTTGGCCCACCGCTTGATCGAGGTCACGCAGTCGATCGCGCGCACGGGCTGGTCGTCGTGAAACAACAAGCCGTCGCGCAGCGTGAAAGTCCAAGTCAGCTTGTCGTCGCTGATCTCGTGGCCGCGGACCATCTGCGGCTGCGGCTGCAGGTGCTCGTCAATGCCGTAGAGCGTGTCGTAGACCATGAAGCCGTGATTGAAGGCGACCGTGGCAGTGGTCCAGATCGGGTCGATGCTGGAGAGGTCGGCTTGCGGGACGAAGCGGATGGTTTTGCCCGGGGTCGCGGCCTGGCTTGGCCGGATCAGGCCGGAACCGGCCATGGCAGCACTGGCTGCAAGAAAATTTCTACGACGCACGGCGTTCTCCGCAAGGCTGACCTGCGTAAGCCTGCAAACTTCATACCGCGAGCGTCAAGCATCGGCCGGGCGTTCCAGACGTGTTGCCGCAACGGTGATCGCCAAGATGATGGTGGTAAAGACCGGCAGTGCCGGCAGGCCAATCGGAAGCGTCGGCAGTAGCCGCCCCGCAACGTCCCACCCCGACAGCGCAGCGCCCGCAACGTAACAAGCTAGCGCCAGCACCGGCCAGCCGAACCGGGTCGCGGCAGGTTGCGTCGGTTTGTCCAGCGACACCAGGCCGAACGCGATGTTGGCCGTCGTGCCGGTGAAATACGTCGTCGAGACCGCATGCACGCCGATGCGGTATGCCACCGCGCTCTGCATCCCCATGCCCACCGCTGCGGCCCCGATCAGCCCGAACCGCAGCCCGCCCGTCGCATGCCGATCCCAAAACAGCGCGAATGCTGACAACACCGCCGCTTGCAGCGCCAGCGTGAGTAGGAAGTGTGCCTTGCCCCGCGAGCGCCGCAGCAGCGTGGCGCCGATCAGAACACCACCGAAGAAGCCCCCGAACGCGCAGGCATTCCGGACCGACGCCGCCAGGTCGCCCTCGCCGAGGCTGCGCCCCAGCAGCGCCAGATTGCCCGTCATCGCCGACGGCAGCACCTCGCCGAGGAAGCGGTAGCATAGAACGTCCAGGTAACCGGACCCGACGCTGGCCAGCATCAACCCGGCCGCGATCGGTTTGCGCGACTTCATCCCCGGCGGGGAATCCTGAACGGCAGCATCGCCTGCACCCAGGGTGCCGTGAACCGGTCCATCACCAAGCTCTCATGCACCGCGTGCACACGCTCGCCCAACAGCCGCGTCTCGATTACCGAGCGCGAGTAGAACGGCGCATCCTCGAGCCGCTGCCGCAGGATCGGCTGCGACTGCGCGTCGCAGCGCGTGCGCGGATGCAGGCCCCACACCGTGCGGGGCAGGGGGGCCGAGGGCGGTGAGAGGAACGCCTCGATCGCGCCGGCCCCGTCGATCTTAAGCGCCAGATCCTGTCGCCCACCGACCCGGCGGTCCGCGTTATACAGGATGATCGCACCGTCTTTGGTCGGCGCGCGGCACCAGTCCCACTCGCGGAAATCGCGCTCCAGCGGCCGGTCGCCCTCGTTGCTGTCGAGGTAGCCGGTGCCGAACCAGGACAGCCCGGGCTTGCTCATCGTCACTTCCACCTGCGCCGAGGGCGCGATCGGCGACCAGCGGTGCCGCCCGCCCTCATCGAGCGTGAAGCTGCGCCGGGTCAGCGCGTTGGGGGTGACCTTGACCACGCCGGAGAGCCGCGACGGGATCGGCGCCGTCACCTCCTCGATCCAGATGGTCAGCGAGGTGCCGTCCCAATGCAGCGCGCTCGGCCCGATGGTGAGGTGATTGTCGCTGCGGGTGAGCTTGGTGCGGCCGCGCTCCGTCATTGCCCAGCGCTTCGGCCGGCCATACAGCGCCACGTTGAGGCTGCAGAACTGCTCCGGGTCGGCCGGCTTTTTGCGGCGGGACCAGGCGTAGAACGGCGAGAACACGCTGCCGATGAAGGCGATGATCGTGATGCCGTGCCGCCCGTCCGCGCTCAGCGCGTCGACATACCACCAGCGGTAACCGTCATGCGGGACGGGCTGATCGAACCGAGGTCCGCCATCAGCGCCGACGCCGCCAACCGGCCGGACAGCGCCGCCATCGGAACCCCGGCTCCAGGGTGCGCCCCGCCGCCCGCCAGGTACAGGCCCCGCACCGCCGTCCGGCTCGCCGGCCGCTTGAAGCTCGCCGTCGCGCCGTGCACCGCCGGGCCGTAGAGCGCTCCCCCCGTCGCCGGGAACAGCGCCTCGAACTGCGCCGGGCCGGTCGTCGTCATGACCGGGTTCTGCAGCCGCAGCCCGCTCCGCTCCATCAACGCCCATGCTTCCATCCTGTATCGTTCGGTATCCGACTCGGCCATCGGTCGAGCGTCGCCGCTCGGCGGCGCATTGATCAAAACAAGAAGCCGCTCGAGCCCGCCGGGTTCACCGGCATCGCCGCGATCCTGCGCACAGATATAGACGGTCGGCTCCCGCGCCATGGCGCCGCGGCCTAGCGCGTCGAACTCCGCCTTGTAGTCGGGCGAGAAAAAGACACTGTGCCGCACCAGCGGGAAACCCTCGACCTCGGCCGTGCCGGCCCAGGTCAACGCCGAGAGCGACCGCTCCGCCGGCTTCTGCCGCGGCACCGCGCGCTGCACCGCCGGCCCGAACCGGCCCGACGCGATGGCCTGCGGGTCCGCATTGGCGATCACGGCGTCGGCGTCCACGACCTCGCCGCTGGCCAGCCGCACCCCGCTCACCCGCCCCGCCTCCGTCGCGATCTCGGCAACGTCGGCTCCGTAGCGGATCTCCGCCCCGCCCGCCGCCGCCAGCCCGGCCAGCGCCCGCGCCAGCGCATGCATGCCGCCATCGACGTACCAGACGCCTTGCTGCTCCACGTCGGCCACCAGCATCAGCGTCGCCGGCGCCAGGAACGGCGAGGAGCCGCAGTAGGTCGCATAACGCCCGAACAACTGCCGCAGCCGCGGATCGCGGAAATGCGTGCCGATCTCGCCCCACAAACTGGCGAACGGCTTGATCGCCAGCAGATCCTGCGGCCGCACCGACAGCGCGAGCGACGTCATGCTAGGCCGCTCGCCCCGGATGAACGGGCCTTCCAGCGTTCGATAGATCCGCTGCGCCGCCGCGCAGAACGAGCGGAACCCGCGCGCCTCGGCGCTACCGGCGAACGCCTCGATCGCCGCCGCCGACCGCTCGGCATCGGCATGGAGGTCCAGCCGATCCATCCCCCACGCATGCCGCGCCAGGATGCCGGCCTGCGTCAGCCCGACCGCCTCGTCCAACCGCACGCCGCACTCGGCGAACAGCGCCTCGAATACCCAGCGCATCGTGAACACCGTGGGCCCGGCATCGACCCCCTCGACCACGCGCATCTTGCCGCCCGGCGCGTCCGCCCGCTCCAGCACGGTCACCGCATGACCCCGGTGCGCCAGCAGGCATGCGGCGGCCAGGCCACCCATCCCCGCGCCGATGACCACGATACGTCCCCGTGCAGGAAGGACTGCAGGAATGACTTGACCCCTATGTCAGGTTAGGCTGACACTCATTGCAGACAAACAAAGTTGACACAACGGAGTGGGGGCATGATGGACGTCATGACGCGCATCGAGCGAGCACTGCAAGCGGCCCTGGCGCGCACCGGTGAGCCGGGCTGCCCGCCGCGGCTCGGCCAGGCGATGCACCATGCCGTGTTCCCGCGCGGCGCCCGCATCCGCCCCCGTCTGACGCTCGCCGTCGCCGCCGCCTGCGGTGAGGACGCGCCGGCCGTCTCCGACGCCGCTGGCATCGCGATCGAGCTGATGCACTGCGCCTCGCTGGTGCATGACGACCTCCCGTGCTTCGACGACGCCGACACCCGCCGCGGACGCCCCAGCGTGCACCGGGCGTTCGGCGAGCCGCTGGCCGTGCTGGCCGGCGATGCGTTGATCGTGCTGGCCTACCAGACGCTCGCGCAGGGCGCCGTGCTGCAGCCGATGCGACTGGGCCAACTCATCCTGACGCTCGGTCAAGCCGTCGGCGTGCCATGCGGCATCGTCGCGGGCCAGGCCTGGGAGTGCGAGCCGATGGCCGATCTGGCGCAGTATCAGCGCGAGAAAACCGGGGCGTTGTTCGCCGCGGCCACCGTATCCGGCGCGCTCGCCGCCGGGGCCGAGGGCGAGCCCTGGCGTGCGCTGGGCGCCGCGTTGGGCGAAGCGTTCCAGATCGCCGACGACATCCTCGACGCGACGTCCGACGCGGCGACGCTGGGTAAGCCGGTCGGCCAGGACCTGGCGCACGCCCGGCCGAGCGCCGTGACGCAATTCGGGCTGGACGGCGCGATCGTGCACCTGCGGCACCTTGCGGAAGCGGCCGTCGAGGCGGTGCCGCCGTGCCTCGGCCAGAGCGCGCTACGCAGTCATATCCTGACCGAGACGCTGCGCCTGATCCCGCAGGAACTTGCCCGGACGGCCGCGTGATTTCTCCGTCTCTCGCTGGCGGAAAAGGGCCGGGGTGAGGGTGGCTGGTTCCGCAAACTCGAGCTTTCAGCCTGTTGCCCCAACTTCAGCCTACCCGCCCGCGGAAGACGGCTCCAAAGGCGTTTTCGGCAGACTGTCGGCCTGGCGCGACCGTACGCTCGCCAGTCCCGATTTCCGGACCTGGGCGGCGCGCTTCCCGCTCACGCGCCCGATCGCGCGCCGCCGCTCCCGCGCGCTGTTCGACCTGTGCGCGGGCTTCGCCTACTCGCAGATCCTGCAAAGCTGCGTCTCGCTCGACCTGTTCACCATCCTGAGCGCCGGCCCGCGCACGCCGGCCGCCTTAGCCACGCTGATCGGCCTGACGCCCGAGCGCACCGAGCGCTTATGCGAGGCCGCCGCCGGGCTGAAACTGCTGCGCCGCCGCGGAAAGAACTACGGACTAGGCCCGCTCGGCGCCGCCATGGTCGGCAATGACGGCGTGACCGCGATGGTCAAGCACCACGCCATCCTCTACCGCGACCTCAGCGACCCGGTTGCCCTGTTCCGCGCCGAGAAGGGCGGCACCGGCCTGGCCGCCTACTGGCCCTATGGCGCCACCGCCGACCCGGCTGCCCTCGCGGCCGCCGACATCGCCGACTACTCCGCATTGATGGCCGACTCGCAGCCGCTGGTCGCCGCTGAGATCCTCGCCGCCTACGATGTCAGCCGCCATCGCTGCCTGCTCGACATCGGCGGCGGGGAGGGCGCCTTCCTCGAACAAGCCGCCGCCCGGGCGCCGAACCTGGCCCTCCGCCTGTTCGACCTCCCACCCGTCGCCGCCCGCGCGGCCACCCGACTCGGCGCCCGCGTGATCGCGACCGGTGGAGACATGCGGCGCGACGCGTTGCCGCTCGGCGCCGACCTGCTCACCCTCGTCCGCGTCATCCACGATCACGACGACGCGGAAGCCATGGATATCCTGCGCGCCGCCCGCGCCGCCATGCCGCTCGACGGCACGCTGCTGCTCGCCGAACCCATGCTCGACGCGCCCGGCGCCGAATCGGTAGGCGCCTACTTCGTCCTGTATCTGCTCGCCCTCGGCAGTGGCCGCCCCCGGCGTCAAGCCGAGTTGACAGCCATGCTGACGGCCGCCGGCTTCGGCCGGGTCCGCTCGGCCCGGACCGGAAATCCGCTCATCACCAGCTTACTCATTGCTCAACTGTGACATGTTGTGTAAATGCTAATTGACAACGTCGACCGTCAGTCTAGGCTGACACTCAGCGCCATAACGGCGGCCTACAAGGAGGACAGCGCATGGATGCTTTAGCCGTTGTCCTCAATGCCCCGCTGGACCTGACCCTCCGCGCCCTCCCACTCGACCCGGCCGGTGCCGACGACGTGGTCGTCGACATCGACTTCAGTGGCGTCAGCGCCGGCACCGAGCGCCTCCTCTGGTCTGGCGCCATGCCGCCCTTTCCCGGCATGGGCTATCCGCTGGTTCCCGGCTACGAGTCGGTCGGCCGCATCAATGGGGGCGCCCGCGACGGCGAGCGGGTGTTCGTCCCCGGTGCCCGCTGCTTCGGCCCCGTCCATGGCCTGTTCGGCGCCACCGCCTCGCGCGTCATCGTGCCGGGCAGCCGCGCCCTTCCGCTCGACGGCATCGCGGCCGATCGCGGCATCCTGCTCGCCCTTGCCGCCACCGCGCAGCACGCGCTGTCCGGCTTTGTGCTTCCAGAGTTGATCGTCGGTCACGGCGTGCTCGGCCGGCTGCTGGCCCGTCTCACCGTCCTAGCCGGCGGTAGCCCGACCGTCTGGGAGCGCAACCCGGTCCGTGCCGAAGGCGCCACCGGCTACACCGTGCTCGATCCCGACGCCGACAAGCGCCGCGATTACCGCGCCATCTACGACGCCTCGGGCGATGCCGCGCTGCTCGACGCGCTGATCATGCGCCTGGCGCCGGGCGGCGAGATCGTGCTGGCTGGGTTCTATTCCGACCGCCCGTCCTTCGCCTTCCCGCCCGCCTTCATGCGCGAAGCCCGCTTCCGCATCGCCGCCCAGTGGCAGTCCGCCGACCTCATCGCCGTCCGCGATCTCGCCGCCGCCGGGTCACTGGACCTGGCCGGGCTGATCACTCACCACGCCCCGGCCGAGACCGCCCCAGAGGCATACCGCACCGCATTTGAAAATCCCGACTGTCTCAAGATGGTCCTGGATTGGAAGGCATCAGCATGAACGCCATCACGCCTAACGCTATGACAGAGGCTCTACGCTCCGAAGCGGAAATCGAGCCCGACGCCGTGCCGACCGGTCCGGTCAAGAAAGAGACCCAGGTCATCGCCATCTACGGCAAGGGCGGCATCGGCAAGAGCTTCACGCTCGCCAACCTCAGCTACATGATGGCCCAGCAGGGCAAGCGCGTGCTGCTCATCGGCTGCGACCCCAAGAGCGACACCACCTCCTTGCTGTTCGGCGGTCGCTCCTGCCCGACCATCATCGAGACCTCGTCCAAGAAGAAGGCGTCCGGCGAGAAGGTCACCATCGGCGACGTTTGCTTCATCCGCGACGGCGTGTTCGCCATGGAGCTCGGTGGCCCCGAAGTCGGCCGCGGCTGCGGCGGGCGCGGTATCATCCACGGCTTCGAGCTGCTGGAAAAGCTCGGCTTCCACGATTGGGGCTTCGATTACGTGTTGCTCGACTTCCTCGGCGACGTCGTGTGCGGCGGCTTCGGCCTGCCGATCGCGCGGGACATGTGCCAGAAGGTGATCGTCGTCGGCTCCAACGACCTCCAGTCGCTCTACGTCGCCAACAACGTCTGCTCGGCGGTGGAATACTTCCGCAAGATGGGCGGCAATGTCGGCGTCGCCGGCCTGGTCATCAACAAGGACGACGGCACCGGCGAGGCGCAGGCCTTTGCCGCCGCCGCCGGTATCCCGATCCTGGCCGCGATCCCGGCCAACGAGGACATCCGCCGCAAATCCGCCAATTACGAGATCGTCGGCCGACCCGGCGGTGAGTGGGCCTCCATCTTCGAGGACCTCGCCGAGCAGGTCGCCACCGCCCCGCCGCTGCGCCCGACCCCGCTGACGCAAGACGGGCTGCTCGGCCTGTTCAAGGGCGAGGCCGTCGGCCGCGGCTACACGCTGACGCCGGCTACCGAGGCCGACATGTGCGCCGACGTCCGGCTCGTCCGTCCGTCCCTCGAAGTGGTCTACGAGGGCGCATAGGCCGATGGACGCGCTGCCTCCCAGCACCGGTAGTTGCCACGCGGGTCGCGAGACCATGCTGACGGCTGCGCGGTCGGCCGGTAAGAGCGCCGTTCTCGAGCGGCTGGCCTCCGATTATCCGCAGGGGCCGCACGATCAGCCGCAATCGATGTGCCCGGCCTTCGGCTCGTTGCGGGTCGGGCTGCGGATGCGCCGGGTCGCGACGATCCTGTGCGGGTCCGCCTGCTGCGTCTATGGGTTGACGTTCACCTCGCATTTCTACGGCGCGCGTCGGACCGTCGGCTACGTGCCGTTCAATTCCGAGACGCTGGTGCGTGGCCAGCTCTACGAAGACATCCGCGACGCCGTCTACGCGCTGGCCAAGCCCGCCGATCTGGACGCGATCGTGGTGATCAACCTCTGCGTGCCGACCGCGTCGGGCGTGCCGCTGGACCGGCTGCCCAAGCAGATCGACGGCGTGCGCGTGATCGGGATCGACGTGCCGGGCTTCGGCGTGCCGACCCATGCGGAAGCCAAAGACGTGCTGGCCGGGGCCATGCTGCGTTTCGCCCGGCTCGAGGCCGAGCAGGGCCCTGTCGCGCGCCCCCGGAACGGTACCGATCTGCCGACCGTGGCGCTCCTCGGCGAAATCTTCCCCGCGGACCCGCCGGGCATTGGCGCCATGCTGGCTCCGATGGGTCTCGCGCTCGCGCCGCCGACGCCGGCGCGTGAATGGCGCGACCTGTATGGTGCGCTCGACTGCGCCGTCGTCGGTGCCGTTCATCCGTTTTACACTGCGTCGATTCGCGAGTTCGCCATCGCTGGCCGTCCAATCGTAGGCTCCGGCCCGGTCGGCCTCGAAGGCACCGAAGCGTGGCTCGAGAATATCGGCCTTGCGGCTGGCGTGTCGTTCGAGAAGCGTGACGCCGCCCGGGCCCGCGCCCTGCCGGCGATTCGCGCCGCGCTCGAGGCCAACCCGATCCGCAACCGCATTACGCTCTCCGGCTACGAGGGCTCCGAGCTGCTGACCGCACGTCTGCTGGTCGAGGCCGGCGCCGAAGTGCCGTATGTCGGCACCGCTTGCCCGAAAACCGAATGGGCGCAGGCCGATCTCGACTGGCTCGAGGCGCGCGGCACGCATGTGCAGTTCCGCGCCTCGCTCGAGCAGGACGTGCAGGCGATGCTGGAAGTGAAGCCCGACCTCGCCGTCGGCACCACGCCGCTGGTGCAGAAGGCCAAGGAGCTCGGCATCCCGGCGCTCTATTATACCAACATGGTCTCCGCCCGGCCGTTGTTTGGCGCAGCGGGCGCCGGGTCGCTAGCGGCGATCGTGGCGGCGCAGATCGGCAGCGCGCCGCGCTTCGCCCGCATGGTGTCGTTTTTCCAGGGTGTCGGCACCCCCGAGACGGCCGGCTATGGCACGACCGGCGTGCCGACCGAGCCCGCCGGGTTCCGCGATCGGCAGCGCAAGATGCGGGCGGCCAAGGTGAAGTCCGAATCCGCGGTGGGCACCTGATGCTCGTCATCGATCACGATCGCGCCGGCGGCTACTGGGGCGCCGTCTATGCGTTCACCGCCATCCGTGGCCTGCGCGTCGTCATCGACGGGCCAGTCGGGTGCGAGAACCTGCCGGTCACGGCGGTGCTGCACTACACCGACGGACTGCCGCCGCACGAATTGCCGGTCGTGGTCACCGGTTTGTCGGAAGAGAACCTGTCGAGCACCGGCACCGAAGGCGCTCTGAGCCGGGCTGCGGGTAGTCAGGATCAGGAACTGCCCGGCGTGGTCGTCACCGGCTCCATCGCCGAGATGATCGGCGGCGGCGTGACGCCCGACGGCAGCAACCTGCTGCGCTTCATCCCGCGCACCATCGACGAAGACCAGTGGCAGTGCGCCGACCGCGCGCTGTATTGGCTTTGGACCGAGTTCGGCGCCAAGCGAGCGCGCAAGTACGTTCGCAAGGAAGGCGATGCCCCGCGCGTCAACCTGATCGGGCCGATGTACGGCACCTTCAACATGCCATCCGACCTGGCCGAGATCCGCCGCCTGGTTGAAGGAATCGGCTGCACCGTCAACCTGGTGTTCCCGCTCGGCTCGCACCTGGATGACGTGCCGCAACTGGCGCAGGCCGACATCAACATCTGCCTCTACCGCGAATTCGGCCGCATGCTCTGCGAGGAGCTGGGCAAGCCCTACCTCCAGGCCCCGATCGGCCTGCACGCGACCACCAATTTCTTGCGCAAGATCGCCGAACTGACTGGCCTCGACCCCGAGCCGTTCATCGAGCGCGAGAAGCACACCACCATCAAGCCGGTGTGGGACCTGTGGCGGTCCGTGACGCAGGACTTCTTCGCTTCCGCCACCTTCGGCGTGGTCGCGAACCGAACCTACGAGCATGGGCTGGTGGGTTTCCTCGAGGGCGAACTCGGCCTGCCCTGTGTGTTCCACTTCGGCCGCACCGCCGGCGAGAAGACGGACAACGCCGCCGTGCGCGAGGCGATCCACACCAAGAAGCCGTTGATCATCTACGGCTCCTATAACGAAAGAATGTATGCCGCCGAAGCGGGCGGGCGCTCGATGTTCATCCCCGCGTCGTTCCCCGGCGCGGCGATTCGCCGGGCCACAGGGACCCCATACATGGGGTACGCCGGCGCGACGTATATCACCCAAGAGTTCTGCAACGCCCTGTTCGACGCGCTTTTCCACATCCTGCCGCTCGGCACGGAGATGGACAAAGTGGATGCGACACCGGTGCAGCAGAGCGCCTGGAACGCGGAGCCGTGGGACGAAGCGGCGGCGGCCCTGCTCGACGAGCATGTCGAGCAGGAACCTTTTATCGTCCGCATTTCAGCAGCCAAGCGGCTGCGCGAACAGATCGAGCGCGATGCGCGCGACGCACGGGAAGGGCGGATCACCGCCGACCGTGTGCGCCACACGCTCCACTCACTGCGGGGACGGGTGTCATGACCACCCGGCACCCAGGACCCGCCGCATGTGCAACCATGTGGCGGTTTAGCCGGCCCCAGCCGCGCGGGTTGCGCGCGGCGACGACAGTAACGGAGGTGATCCTAATATGTCGGATGTCCAACTAAGAACGGGCTCGACTTCGGGCCTAACTGATTCCGAAGCCCGCGAGTTCCATAGCATCTTCGTCACGAGCTTCATCATTTTCGTGGCTGTCGCCGTGGTCGCGCACATCCTCGTGTGGTTCTGGCGCCCCTGGCTGCCCGGGCCGAATGGCTACGTGAATTCCTCCATGCTGATGGACGGTCTGTCCGCAGCTAAATCGCTCTTGGCATAGGAGCCCGACCCATGTGGCGTGTTTGGCTACTTTTCGATCCCCGCCGTGCCCTCGTGGCATTGTTCACGTTCCTCTTCGTGCTGGCGCTCCTGATCCACTTCATCCTGCTCAGCACGAGCCGGTTCAACTGGCTCGAGGGTCCCGCCCGCGCTGGCGCCATGTCGCAGATGACGCCGCTCCCGGGCGGTCAGGCTCTGCCGTCCCCGGCTTCCGCGCCGACACCGACCGCCGCCCCGCGGTAACTCCAACACGTCAGCGGGACGGGCTCACCTGTCCGTCCCGCCGTCACGCCGAACAGAGGCTAAACCCCGATGGCGATGCTCAGCTTTGAGGAAAAATACCGCGTCCGGGGCGGCACCCTGGTCGGCGGAGAACTATTCGATTTCTGGGTTGGCCCGTTCTACGTCGGCTTCTTCGGCGTCATGACCGCCTTCTTCAGCATCATCGGCACGCTGCTGATCATCTACGGCGCTGCCATCGGCCCGACCTGGAACGTGTGGCGCATCAACATCCCGCCGCCGGACCTGTCCGTCGGCCTCGGCATCGCGCCGCTCCGTGAAGGCGGCTTGTGGCAGATCATCACGGTCTGCGCCATCGGAGCCTTCGTCTCCTGGGCACTGCGCCAGGCTGAGATCTCCCGCAAGCTCGGCATGGGCTATCATGTTCCGGTCGCGTTCGGCACCGCCGTGTTCGCCTATATCACGCTGGTTGTCATCCGGCCCGTTCTGATGGGCGCCTGGGGCCATGGCTTTCCCTACGGAATCCTCAGCCACCTCGATTGGGTCAGCAACACCGGCTACCAATACCTGCACTTCCACTACAACCCGGCGCACATGCTCGCGGTGAGCTTCTTCTTCACCACCACGCTCGCGCTCTCCATGCACGGTGGCCTGGTGCTCTCCGCGGTCAACGTCCCGAAGGGCCAGGCGGTCAAGACGGCCGAGCACGAGAACACCTTCTTCCGCGACACGATCGGTTGGTCGATCGGCACGCTCGGCGTGCACCGGTTAGGCTTGTTCCTGGCGCTGTCGGCCGGGTTCTGGAGCGCGGTGTGCATCGTCATCAGCGGCCCGTTCTGGACCCGCGGCTGGCCCGAATGGTGGGGCTGGTGGCTGAACCTGCCGATCTGGGCGCATTAACGAGAACGAAGGGAGGAGCGGGCAATGGCACAATATCAAAACATCTTCACCCGCATTCAGGTCCGCGGCCCGGCCTATGCCGGCGTACCGCTCGAGACGACTGGATGGACGCGTACGGGCGAGCCGTTTTTCATCCACCTGTTCGGCCGCCTCGGCGACGCGCAGGTGGGGCCGATTTACCTCGGCGTCACCGGCATCGCCTCGATCATCTGCGGCTTCATCGCCTTCGAGATCATCGGCCTGAACATGTGGGCGTCGGTGAACTGGAACATCGTCGAATTCATCCGCCAGCTGCCGTGGCTGGCGCTCGAGCCGCCCTCGCCGGCGCTCGGCCTGACCGTCATGCCACCGCTCGCCGAAGGGGGATGGTGGCTCATGGCCGGTTTCTTCCTCACCGCCTCGGTGCTGCTCTGGTGGGTCCGCATCTATACCCGCGCCCGCGCCCTCGGCATGGGGACCCACGTGGCGTGGGCGTTTGCCGCCGCGATCTGGCTCTACCTCGTGCTCGGCTTCATTCGGCCGATCCTGATGGGCTCCTGGGGTGAGGCGGTGCCGTTCGGCATCTTCCCGCATCTCGACTGGACCGCGTCGTTCTCCATTCGCTACGGCAATCTGTTCTATAACCCGTTCCACATGCTCTCGATCGTGTTCCTCTACGGAGCCACGCTGTTGTTCGCTATGCACGGCGCGACCGTGTTGGCCACCAGCCGCTTCGGCGCCGAGCGCGAGATCGAGCAGATCCTGGACCGCGGCACCGCCTTCGAGCGCGGCGCGCTGTTCTGGCGCTGGACGATGGGCTTCTGCGCCTCGGCCGAGTCGATCCATCGCTGGGCCTGGTGGTTCGCCGTGCTGTGCCCGATCTGCGGCGGCATCGGCATCCTGCTGACCGGCACCGCGGTGGACAACTGGTATCTCTGGGGCGTCAAGCACGGCATCGCGCCGCCTTACCCGCAGATGTGGGGCCCGATCGTCGACCCGGCGCTCTCTGCCGTGAGCGGGGTGGTGCGATGATCCCGGGTCTCGGCCAGGCACTGGCCGGCGTCGCCGTCGTCGCGGCCGCGCTGCTCACCGTCACCGTCGTCACCACCTTCGACCGGCCGGTGCCGACCACGGTGCAACGCGGCTTCCGCGGTGTGGCGATGGGCCTGGTCTACAATCCGCGCGAGGTGCAGACCTACCTGGCCGAGAACAAGATCCCGGCCTCCCTGCCGCAGCTGCCGGCGGCCGGGCCGAAGGCGGGCGTCGTCTACAAGAACGTGCAGGTGCTCGGTAATCTCAGCGTCGGCCAGTTCACCCGGCTGATGGCGTCCATCACCACCTGGGTCGCGCCCCAGGGCGGCTGCGCCTACTGTCACAACACGGCCAACATGGCCGAGGACAGCAAATATACCAAGATCGTCGCGCGGCGGATGATCCAGATGGTCCAGCACGTCAACGCTGACTATAAGTCGCACGTCCAGGAAACCGGCGTGACCTGCTACACCTGTCACCGCGGCAACCCGGTGCCGGCCAACGTCTGGTTCACCGACCCGTTGCCCAACCGCTTCGGCGGCGGCGTGGCGGCCACCAGCACCGGCGAGGGGCATCCGACGGCGGCGATCAACAACAGCGCGCTGCCTTACGACCCGTTCACCCCGATGCTCGAGAACGCGGCCGACATCCGCGTCCAGGGCGAGCAGGCGCTGCCGGGAGCGAATCGTCACTCGATCCAGCAGACCGAGTGGACCTACGCGCTGATGGTCCACTTCTCGCAGTCGCTCGGCGTCAACTGCACATACTGCCACAACTCTCGCTCGTTCGGCGATTGGTCGCAGAGCACGCCGCAGCGGGTGACTGCCTGGTATGGCATTGACATGGTTCGCAACCTTAACGACGAGTATCTAAACTCGTTGGGCGGCGTGTTCCCGCCGGCGCGCCTGGGGCCGCATGGGGACGTCGCCAAGGTCAACTGCGCGACGTGTCACAACGGCGTCTATAAGCCGCTGTTCGGGGTCAGCATGGTCAAAACGTTCCCGGAACTCCAGGGGCCGACCACGCTCGTCGCGGCGGCGCCGGCTAAGCCGTAGGTCACACCCGCGCGGTTTTTGCGCTTACTCGATTGACACATCCCGCCAGGATGGCAATTGAGAAGGCAAGAAGACCGCGCGCGGAGACCTCATTCAATGGACAGCCTCGAACTCAATAAGGCGGCTGCCGCCGTATTGGTGGCAGGTATCGCGTTCGTCGGTGCCGGGCTGCTCGGCACTGCGCTGATCGACCCGACAGTGCCGGCCAAGCCGCATCTGCCGATCCCGGCGGACGCATCCGCCCCCGTCGCTGCGGCGGCCAAGGCGCCGGAGCCGCCGATCGGTGTGTTGCTCGCCTCGGCCTCGGCGCCGGACGGGGAAGCGTTGACCAAGGCCCAGGGCTGCGTGGCCTGCCATTCCTTCACCAAGGGCGGCAAGGCCGGCGTCGGGCCGAACCTGTGGAACACGGTCGGCAACGTGCACGGCCACATGGAGGGCTACGCTTACTCCGCTGCGCTGAAGGGCAAAGAAGGCCCGTGGACATACCAAGAGCTGAACGAGTGGCTTACCAAGCCAGCCGCCTACGCGCCCGGCACCAAGATGAGCTATGCCGGCCTCGGTGACGCCAAGAAGCGCGCCGACATAATCGAGTACCTCCGCACGCTGTCGGATGATCCGAAGCCTAAGCCGCCAGTCGAGGCGGCCGCTGCGACGGCATCGAACACGAACGCCGCCCCGCCGAATCCGGCCACCGCCGGCACCAGCGCGAACGGTGGCGCTCAGCCGAATGCCAACCCAGGTGGTGGCCCGATGGCAGCGGTGCCGATCGCGGAGCGTCTAGCGTCGGCCGACCCGGCCGCCGGCATGGCCGATACGAAGAAGCTCGGCTGCGTCGCCTGTCACAGCTTTACCGACGGCGGCAAGAACGGCATCGGGCCGAACCTTTATGGCGTGGTCAATTCCAAGATCGGCGAAAAGGACGGTTACGCATTCTCCGCTGCGCTGAAAGCGAAGCCGGGCGCATGGTCGTTCGATCAGCTCGACGAGTGGTTGACCAAGCCATCGGCCTACGCGCCAGGCACGAAGATGAGCTTCGTCGGTATCGCCAACCCAAAAGACCGTGCCGACGTGATCGATTATCTGCGGACCTTGGCGGCGGACCCGGCGCCAATTCCCGGCAAGTAACGGTCGGCAACAAACGGTCGGGGGCGGTTAAGCCGCCTCCGACGCCGCCGTCACCTTGCGTGCCTCGCCCAGGCACGCCTCCACGGCGTCGTGTAACGAGCTGACGTAATAGTCGGACCCGATGGTCCGGCGGGTCGCTTCGTTGCTGAGAACGGCATCGTCCGCCGGCCAGAGACCGACCAAAATCGGGCGACCCGGCAAACGGCTCCGGAGACGGCTCAGCAGATAGCGCAGATGCGACGGGTTGCCGCTGATCTCCAGGTAACTGACGCAAACCATGGCGACGTCGGCGATATCCAGCGACCCAATATCGCTTCGCGACGCCTGATCGTAGCGCACCACCTGAGCGCCGAGGCCATGCTTGCGCATCAGTTGCGCCAGGAGCGTCGATGCCGCCTCGTCCAGCGGGCCTCGGCCGGCGAGGCACATGATCGCCGTCGGGCGCTGCCATGGCTCTGGCAACTCCCATTCTGGCGGCGCCTGCCCGGGCACCGGCATCGGCTCGGCGGCAGACTGCTCGTCGATGGAAGGCGGCAGGATGTTGCGCTCGGACTCCTGATTGACCGGCTTGTCGACGTCGTCATGCTTGTCCAGGTCGGTTGTGAGCTGCTTGATCACCTCCTTAACCTGCTCCATCTGCCGCTCGCTGAGGACGCCGCGCGTCAGGTCGTTGGCGGCCAGCTGTAAGCCCTTGAGTGCTACGTCATCATAGTAGGAGGAGAGCGACCGATCCTTGAGCAGGATCTCCGCCTGATCCTGCGCTTCGTCTGGATCGCCGGCCAGCATGCGCTGATAGAAGCTCTCAACCGGCGTCAGCGCCGGACGGTCGCCAAGCATCACGTCGAGGAACTCGAGCCGCTTCACGTGGCGGCCCATCACGACCAAGCACAGCGTCAGCGGCGTGGATAGGATGAGGCCGATCGGTCCCCAGAGCCACGTCCAGAAGGTCGCCGCCACGACGACGGCAAAGGGGGAGAGCCCGGTCGAATGCCCATACAGCAGCGGCTCGACGACCTGTCCCGCCAGCGCCTCGATGACGGCGAACAGCCCGGCGGTCCACAGTACCATCTCCCACCCCGGCGAGACACCCGCCGCAAGCGCCATCGGCAACACCGCCGCCAGCACCGGGCCCACATACGGCACGAACCGCAGCAATCCGCTCAGCACGCCCCATAGCAGCGGTGAAGGCAGGCCGATCATCCACAGGCCGAGACCGATGACGGCGCCGAAAGCGAGGTTGAGCGACGCCTGGGCCAGGAAATAGCGCGACAGCCGCCGCCCGGCATCGTCCATAGCCACGGTCGTGCGATGCAGGTCACCCGAGCCGACCAGCCGGATCATGCGATCGCGCAGATCCTCCCGCTGCAGCAGGACGAACACCGAGAAGATGAACACGATCGCCGCCGTCGAGAGCGGGCTGGCGAGCGGGTCGAGGATTTTCTCGACCGTCTCCAGCGGCGTCGGCGTCGGTTGATGGATTTCGACGGCCAGAACCGGCTTGCGCGCACCCGCAGGGCCGGCCGCGGCGGCCGGCTTGTCGTTGCCTCCTCCGGCGCCGAGGGTTTCGGTTACGGCCGAGAGCCGGCTCGTGGCGAAGCTCTGCAGCGTGGAGACCTTGCTTTGCACCTGGTCGGCATAGATCGGGATGTTCGGTATCAGGCTGGCGATCTGCATGCCGATCAGGCCACCGACGCCGGCGATGATGCCAAGCGCGAGGATGACCGCCAGGAAGACAGAGAGCACCCGCGGCAAGGCGCGCCGAAACAGGTTGACTATCGGCGCCAACAGGAACGACAGCAGGATGGCCAGCGTGATCGGGATTAGTATCTCGCGCCCGAAATACAGCCCGGCTATTATCACCACAGCGATTTGCAGCGCCAAGACGTCCGACGCGAGTGGCTTCTCCGCCGCTTCGACCTTCGCTGGTTCCATTACGCGTTCCTAAGCTGTTACGGTCATAGCCGACCGCCACGAGCATCGACGCTGCCGCAGGCGGACTGCGGCAGCGTCAATCCCGCCTTCGATGAGGGTCGGTTCGACCATCACCGAACGTGTTCTAGCGATTGATCAGCCGTGCGAACAGGAAGCCGATCGTCGCTGCGCTGAGTAGCGCGACGACGGGCTGGTCGTGCACGAAATCCTCGATCTGCGCCGATAGGGTGGCCGCACCGTCGCTGACGACGTCCTTCGCCGACCCGTAGCTGTTCTGTAATCGCCCGCCGACCTGGTCGCGCTTGCCTTCGGCTTGCAGGCTGGTGTCCCCCGTCAGGCCGCCAACGGCGTCCTTGAGCTTGCCACCGATGTTGGTCGCGGCACCTGCGACTCGATCACTGTCCATATTGTCCTCCACGCCGGCCTTGATACCAGCGTGGAGTTAACAATTTGTTCCGCTAACAGTTGCGGATCAGCCTTCCTTGGGCGCGTACGCCACGCACCACCCCTTGGGATGGATCTCGCCGGCTACGATGGTGCAGGCGTTCGGGGCGATCCAGTTGACGCATTTGTCGCACTCGGCGCCGTCCTTCGGGTTCGGCTGATATTGGACGATTTCCTGGGCGAGCTTCTGGTCCTGCGCTTTGGCGCGGCCAGGCGCAACGACGGCGGCGGCGGCCCCGAGGCCGATGCCGGCGAAGGCCCGCAATGCGTCGCGTCGATCCTGATTCATCATGTGCGTCACTCCCTGTGAGCTTCGTTGCCGAACCAACAACTTGGAAAACCCGGCTCGGTTCCGTCTATGCCGCGCGACGAAGGCTCAATTGCGACCAAACCGTCGATAGAGCCTTCACCAAGGCGTCTATATCGGCCTGGGTGTGCATCGGCGTCGGCGTGAATCGTAGGCGTTCGGTGCCGCGCGGCACCGTCGGATAGTTGATCGGCTGCACGTAGATGCCGTACTGCTCGAGCAGCATGTCGCTGGCCTGCTTGCACCGGACCGGGTCGCCGATCATAACGGGAACGATGTGACTCGGGTTGTCCATGTGCGGCAACCCGGCCGCATCGAGGGCGGCGCGGAAGCGGGCGACGTTGCGCTGCTGGCCCTCGCGTTCGACCGAGCTTTCCTTCAGATGCCGGATGGCGGCACGCGCGCCCGCGGCGACGGCGGGCGGGATGGCGGTCGTAAAGATGAAACCCGACGCGTAGGAGCGCACGAAATCGCACAGCGAGGCGGACCCGGCGATGTAGCCGCCGACCACGCCGTAGCCCTTGGCCAGCGTTCCGTTGATGAGCGTGATGCGGTCGGCCAGACCATCACGCTCGGCGATGCCGCCGCCGCGCTGGCCATAGAGGCCGACCGCGTGGACCTCGTCCAGATACGTCATGGCCCCGTATCGCTCGGCGACGTCGCAGATTTCGGCGATGGGGGCGATGTCGCCGTCCATCGAGTAGATGCTCTCGAACGCGACGATCTTGGGCGAGTCCGGGTCGAGGGCGGCGAGGTGCCGCTCGAGGTCGGCCGGGTCGTTATGGGCGAAGCGCACGATCGGGGCGCGGGAGTGGCGCATGCCCTCGATCATGGAGGCATGGTTCCAGGCATCGGACAGGATCGTGCAGTTGGGCAGGCGGGATGCCAGGGTCGAGAGCGCGGCCCAATTGGCCATGTAGCCGGAGTTGAACAGGAGCGCGGCTTCCTTGCCGTGCAGGTCGGCCAGCTCCTCTTCGAGTAGCACGTGATAATCGTTGGTCCCAGCGATGTTGCGGGTGCCGCCTGCGCCGGCGCCGTATTTCTCGATGGCGTCGTGCATCGCGGCGAGTACGGTCGGGTGCTGGCCCATGCCAAGGTAGTCGTTGGAGCACCAGACCGTGACGTCGGAGCGCTCGCGGTTGCCACCGGTATGGGTGTGGGTGGCGCGCGGGAAACTGCCTGCCGTGCGTTGCAGGTTCGCGAAGATCCGGTAGTTGCCTTCGTCCCGAAGGCCGTCGAGTTCGTGACGGAAGAAGAATTCGTAGTTCATTTACTACTCCCGCTCAGATAGTCCCACTGCGTCGTCGGCGTTACGATCGGCGCCCGGCGTGTCGGCCGCCGTTGCGTCAGCACCCAGCTCCACAGCCGCTCGAAGGGCAGGGGCAACACGAGCATCCAGTGCTCGAGCACCGCCAGCGCCAGCATCGTCACCAGGAAGGTATAGCAAGCCGCCTCGCTCGCCCCGATGCCAGGCGCGCCGATGCGGAACGCCAGCGCCACGGCGACGGCAGTGCCGGCCGTGACGGAGAACGGCATCAGCGGGTTCATCGGCCGCTTGGCCATGTAGGTCAGCAGATAGTGTAGGTGCGTCGGTACGAAGCGTTCGCCGAGGTTGCGCACGCCGAGGAACACGTTGAGCTTGGCGCTCTGCCGCATTGCCCATAGCACCATGAAGGTCCAGGTCCCGGTCTGGTTGGGCTCGCCCCAGGTGCAGGCGACGATGACCGCCGCGGTCACGATGATGGCCAGCTCGTGATACAGGCAGGCCATCACGCCATCGGCGAAGCGCTGCCCGAGCGTCGCATCCATGCGCGCACCGGTGCGACGCGGCCCGGTGACGAACCCCATGAAGAAGCTCATCTCCTGCCAGCCCCAGGCCAGCACGGCGTAGGTGAAGGCGCCGTAGACCCCGGCGATCGACGTGTCGTGCGCGCTGGCGGCCAGGCGCCAGAGCGACACCGCGAACACCGCCGACCCGGCCGCCATGCTCCAGCGGAACGTCCGTCGGGGCAGGTTGTCGAGCAGAATGATAACCGCCGTGCTGAACCACCAGACGAACAGCGCGTATCCCGCAGCGGCGAGGTCGACAGCCACTGCCGTGTTACCAGGCGGGAACCATGCGCACGTCGGGGCGCAGCTCGTTCTGCTTCACCGGAATGAAGAACATCCGGCCAAACACGGCAGCCGCCTTCAACGTGAGCGCCGCGTTCTTCACCTTGCCGACGACGCCACCTTGCTTGCGGGCCGCACGCTGGCCGACGGTGATCCGCCGCAGCGTCTCCAGCCCGGCGGCGAAGGCTGGGTGATCGAGGTCGAGGCTAACCGGGAACACCTGCTTGGCGATCTCGGTGGTGATGCGGAACACCTTGAAGTCGTAATCCGTCGGGTCGATGCCCAGCGCCGCATGAAACACCGGGCGGGCATGGTCGCGCACGTACATCGTGGCGAACACGGCGAGCAGGAAGAACCGAACCCAGAGCTTGTTGGCGCCGCTGAGCACCTTGGGCTCGGCCCGCATCAGCAGCGCGAACGCCTCGCCATGGCGGAATTCGTCGTTGCACCACTCCTCGAACCACCCGAAGATCGGGTGGATCATCCGCTCCGGATGCGCCTGTAGGTGCCGGAAGATGGTGATGTAGCGCGCGTAGCCGATCTTCTCGGACAAATACGTCGCGTAGAAGATGAATTTCGGCTGGAAGTAGGTGTACTTCTTCGCCTTGGTCAGGAAGCCCAGGTCGACGCCGACGCCCATGTCCTTGAGGCTGTCGTTGATGAAGCCGGCATGCCGGGCCTCGTCGCGGGTCATGAAGGTGAACAGGTCGCGGATGTCGCCGGGAGCGATGCGCTTCTTGATCTCGGCATACAGCACGCAGCCGGAGAACTCGGCGGTGACCGAGCTGACCAGGAACTCGAGCAGCTCGGCCCGCAGCGCCGGCTCCATGTCCGACAGGTCGACGTCTGAACGCTCGTCGCGGATGAAGTGGCCTTTGTTCGGGTCCGACCGCATCTCGGCGATCAGGTCATCCCACTCGCGGCGAACGCTGGAGACGTCGATCTTGGACATCGCCGCGAAATCGGTGGTGTAGAAGCGCGGCGCGAGCATGGTGTCTTCGCGCGCCATCTCGGTGGTGGAATTTACCTGCTTCATGAGGCTTCCTTGGGCTCGAAGCCGACTTCGTAGAGGTCGGTCAGCTGGAACATGGAGATGAACGCCGTCCATCCGCGCAGCAACGGCCCGGCACGATGCACCGTGGCGTCGCACTGCATCACCAGCCGCTCGCCGAAGCCAATATCGGTGGGGACACCGTGGAGATAGACGACATCACCGGGTCGGATGTCGATGCCGTTGGGCACGGCATAGGCGTGGAAGCTGTCGAACGTCTTCTCGATGTCGATATCGGCCTTGATCGCCAGCGTCCCTTCCGAGATCAGCCCCATCAGTTGCGGTCCAGCAGGGGGGCGAATACGGCGGCGTTGGTCGGGCCGAAGGCAAGCAGTTCGACGTGCTGGCCTGTGGATTTGTCGTCGATGGTGAGGCGGCCGTCCGACCAGCGCGACAGCTGGAACGGCAGGTCCGCGCCAAGGCCGGTCAGGTGCCGAGTGCGGGCGAAACCGCGGAGCGTGCCGCGGAGAAAGCCCTGCTCGCCATGGAACGTGGCGATCTCATGGCCGTCCTTGCCGGACAGTACCGACACGCCGCCATCCGGCAGGTCGGCAAAGCGCAGGTCGCGCTCGGCCACTAGCGTCGTGCCCGGCAGAATGGTGCCGTTGGTATGGTTCAGCCGCCCGACGAACGCGCCCACGACCGCGATCGTCACCAGCGAGAACACGCCGATCAACGGCAGGCTCGGGAGCGACAGGCGGGAGAAGACGGTCGGCTTGGCCATAATCGATTCCTCTGATGCCCTTATCTTAGGCCGCGAGCGGCGTTTGCACCGGGGTATAGCCCGATTCTGATGGCGTGGGTAATGCGGCGCTCGATCCCAGCGCGTTCGCCAGGGTCTGCGCCGGCCGTGCCGTATCGCGCAGCCCGCGCATCGTGGGCTGAGCCGGCGCGAAACGCCAGGGCCGTGCGTGCGGCCACAGCACGACATAGGCAAACCGGTCGGCGCCCGTGAGCGTCAGCGACAGGTCGCCGCTGCCATCCTCGCCCGCCCGCACGTCGACCGCCGAGACGCGAGCCAGCGGCAGATTCAGCGTCACCGGCAGCGCCAGCCCGATATGCAGCACCACACGGCGATTGGTGATGCTGTAGATCGTCGAGCGCGACACGGCCCAGGCATACGCATAGGCCAGCGCGATCGGCACCAGGCCCAGCCCGGCGACGGTCAGCGCACCGTTGAAGCGCCCGGTGGCCGCCGCAATGACGGCGAGCGCCACGAAGTAGAACGCCAGCCCGCGGACGTGCATTGCGGTGCGCGCGAGCACCCGCCAGTCCGGCGCGCCTTGCCACAGCAGGGTCTCGCCGTCGGGCAGCCTTCCCGGGAAGCCTCTCACAGCAGCGGGCTCTCGCGGCCCGGCCACGCGTAAAGGCTGCCGGCGGCGTAGAACGCCTGGATCTTGTCCTCCTCGAGCAGCGTCACCTGGTCCACCGTCTTGGGCACCGGCGCCAGCGCGAACTGGGCGGCCTTGATGTAGCGGCAGACGATCCGGCGGTTCTTGCTCTCGATGCGGACGAAGGTCGTCGGCAGCAGCACCAGCTTACCGTCCGCAAGCTGAACCTCGAGGTAGCGCACCGTCACTTCGGAGCGGTCGATCCAGGCCTCGACCACTGTGCCGGCGACCAGATCATCGGCGCCGACGACGGTGTAGCCGAGGACCGGCGGGTCCTCCATGGCCAGGAAGAAGCCCGGCGCGGCGCGCAACGGCACGATCTTGGGCATGCCGTCGTCGAACGTCAGGTCCGGCACATCGTGACGGTTGGCCCAGGCGCCCGGCCCGATGCCGGCGGTCAGCGGCTCGCCGGTCGGCTCGATCGGGGCACCTTGGAACTTGCCCACGCGCCGGAACCGGGTCAGCGGCTCTCGGTGTTCCGGCCGCGGCACCATCAGGTTGGTGCCGTCCGGCATCGGAAACGCCTTGGGCGACGGGATCGCCGGAAAGCCCTGCACGACGACCGGGCTGACGCCGGCGCGGTCGGCGGCGATCAGCGGATAGCCCTCGCGCTTGTTCTCGCGCAGCAGGTAGAAGATCAGCCCGGCGAAGAACAGCCAGAACGCATAGAGCGCGAGTTGGGCCACATCGACGTAATTGGTGATCGCACCGGTTTGCATCGCCGTCCTCCTTTTAGCTTCTTGTCGGCTGTAGACAATCCAGCTCGGACCGACCGACCTGGACCAAGGGGCCGACCGCGACCAGCGTCGCGAACAGCAGCCCCACTTCAATGACGTAGACCGCGATGTAGCCGGTCGACGGTGTCTGCAGGTTCGGCCCGAGCGACCCGCGCTCGGCCAGCAGACCCACCACGTCGCGGATAATGCCGCCGGCCGCGACCGCCACGCCAGCCGCGGTCGCCTGCACCGCGCCCCAGATGCCGAGCACCAGCCCGACCTGGCCGTTGCCCGCCGTGCCAATCGCGGCGGTCAGCGTGCAATGCGCGAACAGCCCGGCCCCGAGCCCGATGCCGGCCACCCCGAGCGCGAACAGGACCGGCGCCTCCAACGGCGCGGCGAAGATGAGCGAGGCGAACGCCGCCAGCCCCACCAGCGCGCCAACGCCCGCCAGCCGATACGGGTCCGCACCACGGCCGAGCAGACGCGCGCCGATGCCGAAGCCTACGAGCCCGCCGATGGCCAGCAGCGCCGTCATCGCCGTCGTCGCCGCCACCGGCAGGCCGAGCACTTTGCCGCCATAGGGCTCGAGCAGGATGTCCTGCATGCTGAACGCCACGGTGCCGATGCCGAGCGCCACCAGGCGGCGCTGCGCCTGGCCGCCGCGGCGGAACTCGCGCCAAGTCTCGAGGAAGTTCTTGTCGCTGCTCGGCGCAAGCTGGCGCTGCCGCTGCTCCTGCTTCCACAGCGCGACGGAGTTGACCACCATCGTGACCACCGCCGACCCCTGGATGACCGCGATCAGCCGGACTTCAGAGAACGGCGACAGCGCCAGGCCGAAGATGACCGCCGAGGCCACCATGCCGATCAGCATCATCATGCATAGCAGCGCCACCACCTTGGGCTGCGCATGCGGCGGCGCCAGGTCGGTGGCCAGCGCCAGCCCGACCGTCTGAACCGTGTGGAGCCCGGCGCCCACCAGCAAGAAGGCCAGCGCAGCGGCGGCATCGCCGACCCAGGCCGGCGCGGTGGTGTCGCCGGACAGGATAATCAGGGCAAACGGCATGATCGATAGCCCGCCGAACTGCAGCAGCGTACCGAACCAGAGATACGGCACGCGCCGCCAGCCCAGCACGGAGCGATGATTGTCCGACTTGAAGCCCACCACGGCGCGGAACGGCGCGAACACCAGCGGCAGCGACACCATCAGCGCCACCAGCCAGGCCGGCACGCCCAGCTCGACGATCATGACCCGGTTCAGCGTGCCGATCAGCAGCACGGCCGCCATGCCCACCGTCACCTGGAACAGCGACAGCCGCAGCAGCCGCCGCATCGGCAACTCGTCGGTACCGGCATCCGCGAACGGCAGGAAGCCCGGCCCGATGTCGCGCCAGAAGCTCGCCAAGGGAGGCCGGGTCGGCTTCATGCCCGCACCACCTCGAGCGCCTGAGAAATGTAGAAGCCGCCGGCGACGCGGTCCGTCCGCAGCGTGCGCAGGCCCTCGGCCTCGATCAGCTTGCTGATGTGCGCCGGGGTCACCGGCTCGATGGCCGGCGAGCGGTCGCCGCGGGGGAACAGCTTGCCCACTGCGTGCATGGCTGAGAGTAGCGGCGTGCGTGGTGCGAAGGTGAACACGAGCGAGCGCTCGGCCCGGGCGGTGAGACTGATCGCCACGCGGGCCATGTCCGGGGCGCGGTAGTGGATGAGGCTGTCCATGGCGACGACGTGGTCGAAGCGGCCGAGTGCCGGGTCGGCCATGTCGCCGGTGCGGAAGTCGATGTTCAGATGATGGCCGGCGCGCTCGCGGGCGAGGTCGACCAGCGTGGACGACAGATCGATGGCGACGACTTCGGCCCCGCGCGCGGCGGCCTCGACGGCCAGCGCCCCCGTGCCGCAGCCGGCATCGAGGATGCGCAACCCGCTGAGGTCGGCCGGCAGGTAGGACAGCAGCGTCGCCCGCATCTTGTCCCGCCCGGCCCGCACCGTGGCACGGATGCCGCTGACGGGTGCGTCGGAGGTGAGCCGCGCCCAGGCGGCGACGGCTGTGCGGTCGAAATACGTTTCCAGTTGTGCCCGCCGGGCGATGTAGCTCGCCGACGCGCTCATCAGTCGTAGCCCAACAGGTCGAATATCTCGCGATCCTTCAGCGACGACGCCTCGAGCGGCACGACGCCGGCCCAGAGCGACGCGGCCAGGCGCATGTATTCGGCCTTCACGGCCTCCAGTTCCGGCGAACTCTCCATCTCGAACAGCACCGATTTCTTCAGCCGCGAACGGCGGATCACGTCGAGGTCCGGGAAGTGCGCCAGCGTCTTCATGCCGGACGCCACGTTGAACTTCTCGATCTGGTCGACGTCCTTGCTGCGGTTGGCGATCACGCCGCCGAGCCGCACCGGGTAGTTCTTCGACTTGGCACCGATCGCCTGGACGATGCGGTTCATGGCGAAGATGCTGTCAAAGTCGTTGGCGGCGACCACGAGGCCGAGATCCGCGTGCTGCAGCGGCGAGGCGAACCCGCCGCACACGACGTCACCCAGCACGTCGAAGATCACCACGTCGGTCTCTTCCAGCAGGTGATGCTCCTTCAGCAGCTTGACCGTCTGGCCCACCACATAGCCGCCGCAGCCCGTCCCCGCAGGGGGTCCACCTGCCTCGACGCACATGACGCCGTTGAAGCCCTTGAACACGAAATCTTCCGGCCGCAGCTCCTCGGAGTGGAAGTCCACGCCCTCGAGCACGTCGATCACCGTCGGCAGCAGCTGCTTGGTCAGCGTGAAGGTGCTGTCGTGCTTGGGGTCGCAGCCGATCTGCAGCACGCGCTTGCCGAGCATGCTGAACGCGGCCGACAGGTTCGACGACGTCGTGCTCTTGCCGATGCCGCCTTTGCCGTAGACGGCGAATACTTTGGCGCCGTCGATCCGATCCTTCGGGTCGAGCGAGACCTGGACGGAGCCTTCGCCGTCTCCGCTGATCTGGGGCTTGCGAATGACCGGGTTGCGTATGGCGATATTCATGCGGCGATCTCCACGTCGATGCCTTCGAGACGATCTTCCAGCTCTTCGCTGGCGCGACGCAGTGCTTCGACGGTCGCGTCGTCCGGGGTCCAGTATTTGCGCTCGTGCGCCTCGATCAACCGGTTGGCGATCTTGGCCGACGCCTTCGGGTTCAGTTGCGCCAGCCGTTCGCGCATGCCGTCGTCCAGCACGTAGGTCTCGGCGAGTTGCTGATAGACCCAGGGGCTGACTTCGCCGGTCGTCGCCGACCAGCCGAGTGTGTTGGTGACGTGCGCGTCGATCTCGCGCACGCCTTCGTACCCGTGCTTGAGCAGCGCCTCGTACCATTTCGGGTTGAGCGCCCGGGTGCGGGTCTCGAGCGAGACCTGCTCGGAGAGGGTGCGGACGGCGCCGTCGCCGCGGGTCTGGTCGCCGATATAGACTTGCGCCGCGACACCGCCGCGGGCTTGCCGCACCGCGCGGGAGACGCCGCCGAGCGTGTCGAAGTAGTGGTCCACGGTGGTGACGCCGAGCTCGACGCTGTCGAGGTTCTGGTAGGTGACCTCGACGCTGGAGAGGACGTGCTGGAGCACCGCCTTCTGCTTGGTGGCCTGGCCGTCGACGCCGTAAGCGAACCCCTTGCGCGTGGTGAACGCGTCGGCCAGTTCGTCCTCGTCGTTCCACACGCCGGAGCCGACCATCTGATTGACGTTGGCGCCGTACGCCCCGTCGGCATTGCCGAACACCCGCAGCGCCGCCTGCTCCATCGTGCCGCCCTGGGCCGCGATGAACGCCAGCGCGTGCTTGCGGACGAAGTTCTGCTCCGATGGCTCCTCGGCCTGAGCGGCCAGCAGCGCGGCCTCGGCAAGGAGCTTGGTCTGCAGGGGTAGCAGGTCGCGGAAGATGCCGGACAGGGTGATGACCACGTCGACGCGGGCGCGGCCGAGTTCAGTCAGCGGGAGCAACTTGGCGCCGCAGAGCCGGCCGTAGCTATCGAAGCGGGGCGCCGCGCCCATCAGCCACAGCGCCTGCGCGATCGGGCCGCCTTCGGTCTTGAGATTGTCGGTGCCCCACAGCACCATCGCCACCGTCTCCGGCAGGCCGTTGCCCTCTTGCATGTGCCGCGCCAGCAGCCGGTCGGCCTGCCGCGCACCGTCGCCGACGGCGAACTGGCTCGGGATGCGGAAGGGGTCGAAGCCGTGCAGGTTGCGGCCGGTCGGCAGCACGTCGGTGGTGCGCAGCAGGTCGCCGCCGGGCGCCGGGCGGGTGTAGCCGCCGTCGAGCGCGTGGATCACGGCGGGCAACTCGTGGTCGATGGCGAGCAGCTTGTCGAGGCGGGCGCGCTCGACGGGCTCGGTGACGCCGGCGGCGTCGAGCATGCCGTCACGCTCCTCCTGCGTCGGCGGCTCTCCGATAACGTGCAGGCCGTGCGGGATCAGCGTGTATTCGAGTTCCAGCAGGTCGGCGGAGATATTCTCGATGCTGCCGCGCAACTCCACGGCCTCGCCCTGCGCGGCGATCAGCTCGGCCAGCGCGTCGCGCTGCTCGGCATCCGTCTCCGGCTCCATCGTCCGCCAGCGGTCGATCGAGGATTTCAGGTCCAGCAGCCCGCGATACAGGCCCGCATGCGCCACCGGCGGCGTCAGATAGGAGATCAGCGTCGCCGCGGCCCGGCGCTTGGCGATCATGCCCTCGGACGGGTTGTTCGACGCGTACAGGTTAATGTTCGGCAGATCGCCGATCAGCCGGTCCGGCCAGCACGCGCCCGACAGTCCGGCCTGCTTGCCCGGCATGAACTCGAGCGCCCCGTGCGTGCCGAAATGCAGCACCGCGTCGGCGCGGAACTCCTCGCGGATCCAGCGATAGAAGGCGCAGAACGCATGCGTCGGCGCGAAGCCGCGCTCGAACAGCAGCCGCATCGGGTCGCCCTCGAACCCGAACGCCGGCTGCAATCCGACGAACACGTTGCCGAACTGGTGTCCCAGCACGAACAGCGAAGCGCCGTCGGTATTGTGCTTGCCCGGCGCCGGACCCCAGGTCGCCTCGATCTCGTCGAGCCAGGGCTGCTTGCGTACGTGGTCGTCGAGTGCCACCCGCGCGCCGATCGACCCGTCCATTCCGTAGGCTTCGCCACCATTGACCACCAGCGCCCGCAGCGCGTCGACATCGGCCGGCACGTCGACCGTGTAGCCCGCCTGCTTCATCGCCGTCAGCGTGTTGAACAGGCTCTTGAACACCGCCAGATACGCCGCCGTCCCGGTGGCTCCGGCGTTGGGCGGAAAGTTGAACAGCACCACCGCGACCCGGCGCTCGGCCCGCTTGGACCGCCGCAGCGTCACCAGCTTGGCCACCCGGCCCGCCAACGCCGCCGCCCGTTCCGGGTGCGACGCCATGTCCCGCTTGGTCGCGTCGTTGGAGGCGGACCGGCCGCCGAACACCATCGGGCTGATCGCGCCGTCCAGCTCCGGGATCGCGACCATCATCGTCGCTTCGACCGGCAGCAGACCGCGCGGGTCCACGTCCCACTGCTCGAGCGTCTGGAATTCGACCGGCGTTGCGGAAATATAGGGCACGTCCAACTCGGCCAGCAGCTTCTCGGCCGCCCGGCTGTCGTTGTAGGCGGGCCCGCCGACCAGCGAGAACCCGGTCAGCGACACGACGGCATCCACCACCGCGGCGCCGTCGTTCATGAAATACATCTCTATCGCCGGCCGCGAATCGAGCCCGCTGGCGAACGCCGGAATGACCCGCAATCCGCGCGCCTCAAACGCCTCGATCACGCCGTCATAGTGCGCCGCATTGCCCGAGATCAGGTAGGAGCGCAGCAGCAGCAATCCGACCGTCCCCAGATGCCCCTTGCGCGGCGGCAGCATGGTAAGGAACTCGGAGATCTTGCTTGGCAGTGCCGGGTGATACAGGCCGACATCGGGGTAGTTGATCGGCGCGGCCGCCTTGAGCTGGTTCTTGCCGCAGTACCGGCCGACCAGCATGCGCACCAGGTTGGCCAGGTTCTCGTCCGACCCGGCGAGCCAGTATTGCAGCCCGAGGAAATACGTCCGCACGTCCTGCGCGGTGCCCGGGATGAAGCGCATCAGCTTGGGCAGCCGACGTAGCATCTTCATCTGCGCTTTGCCGTCTGACGGCGCGCCATCCTTCTTGGCGCCGCGCAGCTTCTTTAGCATTGCCAGCGCGCCGGTGGCTTCTTCCATCATGTCGAAGCGGCCGAGCCGGGTCAGCTTCGTGACCTCGCTGGCCGACATGCAGCACAGCATTGCGTCGCAATGGTCCCGCCGGGCGGCCAGGGCGGCCTGCACCGGGCGGATGTGGTCTTCCATGAACAGCATCGTGGCGATCACCACGTCGCCCCGCCCAATGTCCTCGATGCACTCGGCCAGCGCCGCCTTGTCGCTGCCCCACTCGTCGGCGGCGTGAACCACCAGAGACAAGCCCGGCAGTTCGGTCCGCAACACCGTCTCCGCCCGCGCCGCGGCGCCGGACAGGTGGCTGTCCATCGTCACCACGACCACGCGGATCGGCTTGACGATGGAGAACACGTTATCGGCCAAAGTATGCTTTTGCATCGTACAGCGTGTCCACCGTGATGGTCGCGAGACCGCGCTCGTTGGCAAACTTCTCGGTATTCCGCCGTGCCTTGCCGCGCACGAAGAACGGTATTTTTCCTAGTTCTTTCTCGGCATCCGGAGCCCAGCCGGCCGGGCCGACGGGAGCGGCTTCGGCCTGGGTTGTGGCCTTGTGGCCGAGATGGCTAGACCCGGCGCTGTCAGAAAACTCGAAATCGCCGCGGAACATGCCGAGCAGGTGCTCCTCGAGTCCCATCATCAGCGGATGCACCCAGGTGTCGAACAGCACGTTGGCGCCTTCGAAGCCCATCTGCGGCGAGTGCCGGGCCGGGAAATCCTGCACGTGGATCGGCGCTGAGATCACCGCGCAGGGAACGCCGAGGCGCTTGGCGATGTGCCGCTCCATCTGCGTGCCCAGCACCAGCTCGGGCTGCAGCGCTGTAATGGCGGCCTCGATCTCGAGGTAGTCGTCGCTGATCAGCGCCTCGAGCCCGAACTCGGCCGCCGCAGCGCGCAACTCGCGGCCGAACTCGCGGCTGTAGCTGCCGAGGCCGACGACGTTGAAACCCAACTCGTCGCGCGCGACGCGGGCGGCGGCCATGGCATGGGTCGCGTCGCCGAACACGAACACCCGCTTGCCGGTGAGATAGGTGCTGTCGACCGAGCGCGAGTACCAGGGCAGGCGGCTGTCGTTCTTCACCAGAGCGGGTAGCCCGGCCAAGGCGGCGACTTCCTCGAGGAAGGCCTCGGTGGCGCCGACACCGATCGGGATGGTCTTGGTCGATTTCTGGCCGAGGGTCCGCTCGAGGTAGCGGGCCGCGGTGCCGGCCACTTCCGGGTAGAGCACGATGTTGAAGGCGGCGTTTCCGAGGCGAGCGAGATCCGCGACCCCGGCCCCGAGCGGCGCGACGACGTTAACCGAAACGCCGAGCGCCTCGACCAGCGCCACGATCTCCTTGACGTCGTCACGATGCCGGAAACCCAGTGAGCACGGCCCGATGATGTTGCAGGTCGCCGCGTCCGGGGTCGTCTCCGGCTTAACCGCGAAGGCGCGGACCAGTTGGTAAAACGTTTCGGCCGCGCCCCAATTCTCCTTCTTTTGGTAGGCCGGCATCTCAAGCGCGACGACGGGGATGGCCAGGTTTAGCGCACGGGTCAGGCCGCCCGGGTCATCCTGGATCAGCTCGGCGGTGCAGGAGGCGCCGACCAGCAGCGCGTCAGGCTGAAACCGCTCGACTGCGTCTCGCGCCGTGGTCTGGAACAGCGTCGCCGTGTCGCCGCCGAGGTCGCGGGCCTGGAACGTCGTGTAGCTCACCGGCGGGCGGCCGATGCGGCGCTCGATCATGGTGAACAGCAGATCGGCATAGGTGTCGCCCTGCGGCGCGTGCAACACGAGGTGGACGCCGTGCATCGAAGCGGCGACGCGCATCGCGCCAACATGAGGCGGACCTTCGTAGGTCCAGAGGGTCAGCTGCATGGCTAAACCTTCAGGACCGCGCGCCGGGCGAGCGGACGGGCGAACAGTTCAGCTAGGTCGCCGGCCTGGTCATAGCCCTGGATCGGCGTGAACAGCAGCTCGATCGACCATTTGGTCGTGATGCCTTCGGCCTCCAGCGGGTTGGCGAGCCCGAGTCCGCACACCGCAATGTCCGGCGCGTCAATGCGGCAGCGATCCAGTTGCTTCTCGACGTCCTGCCCCTCTGACAGCGTCGTTCCCGCCGGCAGCAGCGCCAACTCGGCGGCCATGTGCTTGCGGTGCAGATACGGCGTACCGACTTCGGTCAGCTGCATGTCCAACTCGCGCGAGAGAAACCGGGCGAGCGGCAACTCTAGCTGGCTGTCGGGGAAGAAAAAGATCTTTTTTCCGGCCAACCGCTCGCGGCTATGGGCGATCGCGCCGTCGGCGCGCGCTTTTGGCGCCGCGGTCACGGAGTCGAACAGCGCCGGGTCGATCCCGAATGCGTCGGCGGCGGCACGCAGCCACGCCGTGGTGCCTTCGACGCCGAGCGGGAAGGGGGCGCCGAGCCAATTGGCCCCGCGCGCTTCGAGCACCCGCGACGTGTCGGCCAGGAAAGGTTGCGCCAGCAGCATCTGCGTCTGCGGCCCGACCGCCGGCAGCTCCTCGGCCCGGCGCGGCGGCAGGAACGCGACCCGATCGATGCCCATGGCGGCGAACAGCCGGCGGAACTGATCCTCGACCACCTCGGCCAAGGCGCCCACCACCAGCAACGTCTTCTCGGTGGTCTTCGGCATGATCGGCACCAGCGCGGCCAGGCAGGCATCCTCGCCCTGCGTGAACGTCGTCTCGATGCCGCTGCCGGAGTAGTTCAACACCCGGCACTGCCCGACATATTGCGCGTTCAGTCGCTCGGCCGCTCGCGACAGGTCCAGCTTGATGACCTCGGACGGGCAGGACCCGACCAGGAACAGCAGCTTGATCTCCGGCCGCCGCGACAGCAGCTGCGTCACCACGCGGTCCAGCTCGTCGTTGCAGTCGGCCAGTCCGGCCAGGTCGCGCTCGTCGATGATCGCGGTGGCGAATCGGGGCTCGGCGAAGATCATCACGCCGGCCGCGGACTGAATCAGGTGGGCGCAGGTGCGCGAGCCCACCACCAGGAAGAACGCGTCCTGTATCTTGCGGTGCAGCCAGATGATCCCGGTTAGCCCGCAGAAAACCTCCCGCTGCCCCCGCTCGCGCAACACGGGAGCATCCGCGCAGCCGAGGGAAGCGGTCGAACTCACGAGAACTGGCCAGCTGGAATGGTGTCGCGCATCGGCCAGTGCATCTCGTCCAACCGGGCGGCCCGCAACTTCAGCAGGAACTGCCCGGCATTGATGACGTATGTCGCGTAAGCCAACAGTGCCAGCAGCGCCAAGCCGTGGGCGTCGAGCCAGCCGCCGAACAGGGCGAATAGATAGACGGTGTGCAGCGCCAGCACGATCATGCTCATCGCGTCCTCCCAGAAGAAGGCCGGGGCGAACAGATACTTGCCGAAGATCTCACGCTCCCAAATCGAGCCGGTTACCATGATGAGGTATAGCATGCCCGTCTTGGCGATCACCGATCCGGTGGCCGCGGCCTCGCCATGCCCCGTCATCAGGAATCGGACGACCAGAACCAGGCTGACAAGGAACACCAGGAACTGCACCGGCGCGAGGATTCCTTGGACCAGCGTCCAGGGCGAGGCATCGCGCAGACGGCGCTGCTCCGGCGTGTACAGACGCAAAGGCGTTGGCATTACCCGGCCCGAGGCGCCCGCCCAAGGCGACGCATCTATCTGATTCAGAAAAGTTTCCAACATCCGTGTAAACATTTCTTGACATGCCTCCCTGGCTGGTCTGCCTTCGCCTACAGAGCCCGCAAAACAGGGCTTGAGGACGCCAAACCTTGGCCCCGATCGTGACCGGAAACGCTTCTGCGTTCCGGCCGCAATTGGACGCTAAGACCCCAGCCGAGCATGTGTCAAGCGCGCGTTACGTAAATCGAGGTTGACACATGGGGGGTGAAGCCGATCAAATGCGGGAGCGTAGTCGATGGATAAAATGACGCCCGACGCCACTGCCCTTAATTGGACGACCGATGCCGGCAGTGCCGTCATGGCGAGCCATTCGACCAGCGAGGCGCCGACGCGCTCGCGCCGGCCGAACACGGTCAGTGCACCCACGGTGCGGGAGCCGGTCCAGCAAGATCTGCACGCCGGCGCGCAATCCGGCGCGCAGCAGCGCCGTGCCATCCTGACCCGGGCCGTCCAGGCGCAGGTCATTCCCCAATTGCTGCAACGCCCGACCCTGCGCAGCGCCGTGACGGACGCCACGGTCGAGGCGCACGTCAAGCGCCTCGCCGCCCTGGCGCTGCAGGCGACCAGCCATGAGGTCGTCGACTTCGTCACCGGGCTGATGGAGAACGGCTTCGATGCCGAGCGCCTCTATCTGGACTTGCTGACGCCGACCGCCGTGCTGCTCGGCGAGTTCTGGGCCGAGGATTTCTGCACCTTCGCCGACGTTACCATCGGAATCGGCCATCTGCAGACCGCGATGCGGTCGCTGCGCCCGGCATTCTTCAACACCGCCGAGCCGGTCGGCCCCGGGGCACTGCGCGCCGTGTTGATGCCGCTGCCGGGCGAGCAGCACACCTTCGGCCTGTCGATGCTGTCGGCGTTTTTTACTCGCGCCGGCTGGGACACCTGGTCCGGCTGCGTCGCCGATGCCGGCGAGCTCGACGTCATGGTCCGCCGCGACTGGATCGACCTGGTCGGCTTCTCACTCTCCCATGACGCCCTGCTCGACGACGCGCGGGTGCATATCGCCGCCATCCGCAAGGCGTCGCGCAACCCCGAGATCGTCATCATGGTCGGCGGCTTGCCCTTCGCCCAGGACGCCGCGCTGGCCACCGACATCGGTGCCGACGGCACCGCCGTCGACGGTGCCAGTGCCGTGGCGCGAGCATCGGCCCTGCTGACCCGTCGGAGTGCCCAGCGGTGACGCAAATGATCTTTGGAACCAGCCGTGACCGGACGAGAGTTGTCGCCAATCAGAACGCGATCTCTGTCGATTGGGCGGCTCTCAACGGCGTGCAGCGAGGGGATACCGCACCGGTGAAGCGCTTCGTCTCCCCCAAGACCGCCCTTGGCGATCTCGATGCCGAGGCAGCCGCCGCCCTGATCGCCGCCGCCGCGGACATCACCCTGGCCCTCGACATGGCCGGAACCATCACCGACATCGCGATCCGGACCGACGATCTGGCCGCCGACCTGCGTGACCCGGCGACCTGGCAAGGCAAGGCGTTCGCCGCCATCGCCGCGCCGGATAGCCGGCCGAAGGTCGCCGCCCTGATCGCCGACGCCGGCAAGAACACCGAGACCCGCTGGCGCCACGTCAACCATCTGACGCCCGATGGCCGCTCGATCCCCATCCTGTATTGCTGCGTCCTGCTCGAGGGCAATCGCCTCGTCGCGTTCGGCCGCGACCTGCGCGACCTTTCCGCCCTGCAACAGCGCCTCGTCTCCGCGCAGCAGAGCATGGAGCGCGACTACTCCCGCCTCCGCGAGATCGAAACCCGTTACCGCCTGCTGTTCCAGCTCTCCTCCGAAGCCGTCATCATCCTCGACGCGGCGCGCATGCGCGTGCTCGAGGCCAACCCGGCCGCGCGCGCCCTGTTCGACGCCAACAGCGACGACCTGCCCGGCGCCGCGTTGGCCGCCCTCTTCACGCCCGAGGCCGTCGCGCTGGTCGAGGCGCATCTCGGCGCCGTCCGCGCCGGCGTTCGCGTCGATGACCTGACCGCGCGCACCCGCGGCGGGCGCGACATGGTCGTCAAGGCGTCGTTCTTCCGTCAGGAGGGCGACGCGCTGTTCCTGGTCCGCATCGCGCCGCTGCACGGCGAGTCCGCGCTGCTGGAGATCCCCGACGCGAAGGCCAAGCTGCTCTGGGCCGTCGAGCGCGCGCCGGACGGGTTCGTCGTCACCGATGGCGATGGCCGGGTGATCATCGCCAATGCGGCGTTCTTCGACATGGCGCAGATCGAGCACGAGGAAAGCGCCCGCGGCCGCCCGCTCGACGACTGGCTCGGCGCGTCCGGCGTCGACGTCGCGGTGCTGATCGCCAATCTGCGTCAGCGCGGTGCCGTCCGCTTCTTCACCAGCACGATGCGCGGCGAAGAGGGCGGCACCGTGCAGGTCGAGATCTCCGCTGTCTCCATCCGCAACGGCGGCCAGCCCTGCTTCGGCTTCGCCATTCGCAACGTCGCCACCCGCATCACCGCACCCGCCGCGTCCGACGGCCCGTCTGCCGCCCGCGCCCTGCCGCGTTCGGTCGAGCAGCTGACCGAGCTCATCGGCCAGGTGCCGCTGAAGGATCTGGTGCGCGAGGCCACGGAAGTGATCGAGCGCCTGTGCATCGAGGCGGCGCTGGAGCTGACCGGCAACAACCGCGCCTCGGCCGCCGAGATGCTCGGCCTGTCGCGGCAGAGCCTCTATGTGAAGCTGCGCCGCTACGGTCTGGGCGATCTCGGCGCCGGTGCCGACGAAGCCGCGGAAGCCGAATAGATGTCCGCGACCGTCCCGTCATCGCATGCGCGCGTCGACTGGTCGGCCGCTCTCGAATTGCTCAAGCCCATCACGTGGTTTGCGCCGATGTGGGCGTTTGGCTGCGGCATCGTCTCGTCCGGCGTACCGCTGGCGGGTCGCTGGGGCTATGCGTTAGCCGGCATTGCGCTGGCGGGTCCGCTGGTCTGCGCCACCAGCCAGGCGGCCAACGACTGGTACGACCGCCATGTCGACGCCATCAACGAGCCGGGCCGGCCGATCCCGTCGGGCCGCCTGCCGGGGCGCACCGGGCTCTACATCGCGTTCGCCTGGACGGCGCTGTCGATCGCGGTCGCGTCCATGCTGGGCGCCTGGGTGTTCGGCGCCGCGCTGTTCGGCTTGACGCTCGCTTGGGCCTATAGCGCGCCGCCGCTGCGGCTCAAGCGCAACGGCTGGTGGGGCAACCTCGCCTGCGGCCTTTGCTACGAGGGGCTACCTTGGTTCACCGGTGCCGCCGTGATGGCCGGGACACTGCCGGATTCGCGCATCGTCACCATAGCGCTGCTCTACAGTGCCGGCGCCCACGGCATCATGACGCTGAACGACTTCAAGAGCGTCGAGGGCGACACGCTGACCGGGATCCGGTCGTTGCCGGTGATCCTCGGTGTCGACCGGGCCGCCGGGCTGGCGTGCTGGGTGATGGCGCTGCCGCAAGTGGTGGTCATCGGACTGCTGCTGCACTGGGGTGCGCCGTTCTTCGCCGCCGGCGTCGTCGTCGTGCTGGCGGCACAGCTCGCGCTGATGCCCCGCTTCCTGCGGGCGCCGCGGGCGCAGGCGATCTGGTACAATTCGACCGGCACCACGCTCTACGTCGTCGGCATGCTGATCGCTGCCTTTGCGCTGCGCGGGTTGGTCTGATGCTTGGTTGGGCCAGAATCGCGCGTCTTGGCTTGGTGCAGATGGCGCTCGGCAGCGTCGTCGTGCTGGTCACGTCCACGCTGAACCGGGTCATGGTGGTCGAGTTCGCGCTGCCGGCAATCCTGCCCGGCGCGCTGGTCGCGCTGCACTACATCGTCCAGGTGCTGCGCCCGCGGATGGGCTGGGGCTCCGACATGGGCGGCCGACGCACGCCGTGGATCGTGGGCGGCATCGCCTCGATGGCGGTCGGTGCCTTCGTCGCCGCCCTCGGCGCCTGCCTGATGCCGGCGAGCCTGCCGGGCGGGGTCGCGCTCGCCACGCTCGGCTTCATCGCCCTCGGTCTCGGCGTCGGTGCCGCTGGTACGTCGCTGCTGACGCTGGTCGCGCATCGGGTCGATCCCAACCGCCGCGCCGCGTCGGCCACCATTCTCTGGCTGATGATGATCGCCGGCATCGCGGTCACTGCCGGATGCGCGTCGAAACTGCTCGACCCGTTCTCACCCGCCCGCCTGCTGGAGATCACCGCCGCGGTCGGCGCGATCGCCATGGCGTTGACCCTGCTCGCCACCTGGCGCGTCGAGGGCCCGGCTGCCGCGCCCGCCCCGGCGGCGCACTCGCCGTTCCTGCCGGCGCTGAAGGAAATCTGGGCCGAGCGCCAGTCGCGCCGTTTCGCGCAATTCGTGTTCGTCTCCATGCTCGCCTATTCGGCGCAGGAGCTGTTACTCGAGCCGTTTGCCGGCGCCGTGTTCGGGCTGACCCCGGGTCAGACTGCGGGGCTCACCGGGTTGCAGCACGGTGGCGTGTTGGCCGGGATGGCCTTGGTCGCCGTGGTGACGGTGTGGGCCGGGGCCTATCGCGGTCGGGTCATGCGGGGCTGGACGATGGGCGGCTGCATCGCCTCGGCTGCCGGCATCCTGCTACTGGCGCTTGCCGCGCTGGTCCCGGCATTGCCGTTGAAGCCGGTCGTGTTCGCGTTGGGCGTGGCCAACGGGGCGTTCGCGGTGTCCGCCATCGGCGCCATGCTCGGCCTCGCCGCGGAAGGCCGCGGATCGCGTGACGGCACCCGCATCGGGCTGTGGGGCGCCGCCCAGGCACTCGCTTTCGGCGCCGGCGGCCTGCTCGGGACCGGGGCGTCCGACATCGCGCACCGCCTGGTCGACACACCGGCGCTGGCCTATGGCAGCGTGTTCGTCGCCGAAGCCGCCGTCTTCCTGTTTGCCGCGCGACTGGCCGCTGGGCTGTTCGGCACATCCACCCCGCCACACGCCGCCTACGAGATTGGAGTCACGGCATGACCGAACGGACCTATGACGCCGTCATCGTCGGTGGCGGCCCGGCCGGCGCCACTGCGGCAGCCGACCTCGCCGGCAACGGCCGCAGCGTGCTGTTGCTGGATCGCGCCGGCCGCATCAAGCCTTGCGGCGGCGCCGTGCCGCCGATCCTGATCCGCGATTTCGACATCCCCGATCACCTGATCGTCGCCCGCGCCAAGGGCGCCCGCATCGTGGCCCCCAGCGCGGCCGAGGCGGACATGCCGATCGAGGGTGGCTACGTTGGTATGGTCGACCGCGACGTCTTCGACGAGTGGCTCCGCGACCGTGCTGCCGCCAAGGGCGCCGAGCGCCGCGACGCCAGCTTCGAGCGCGTCACCCGCGACCCGGACGGCGTCGCCCGCATCCATTTCGTCCCCAAGGGCGAGACCTCGAGCACCAGCGTGCGCACCCGCGCCATCATCGGCGCCGACGGGGCCAAGTCCAACGTCGCCAAGCAGTGCGTGAAGGGGGCCGACCACGTCAAATACGTGTTCGCCTACCACGAGATCGTCCGTGCCCCGGCGCCGTCCCCCGACTACGACCCGAGCCGCTGCGACATCTACTACCAGGGCCCGCTGTCGCCGGATTTCTACGCCTGGGTGTTCCCGCACGGCGACACGATGAGCATCGGCACCGGCTCGGCACAGAAGGGTTTCGGCCTTCGCCCGGCGGTGACCAAGCTGCGCGAGCAGGTCGGCCTGGCCGGGCTGGAGACCATCCGCCGCGAGGGCGCGCCGATCCCGCTGCGGCCGATGAAGCGCTGGGATAACGGCCGCGACATCGTGCTGGCCGGTGATGCCGCCGGCGTCGTCGCACCGGCCTCGGGTGAAGGCATCTATTACGCGATGCTCGGCGGACGCCTGGCGGCCGATGCGGTCGAGCTGCTGTGCAAGACCGGGCAGGCCAAGTCGCTCCGCACGGCCCGTAAGCGGTTCATGAAGTCGCATGGCACCGTCTTCATGGTGCTCGGGCTGATGCAGTGGTTCTGGTACGCCAACGACAAGCGCCGCGAGAAATTCGTCAAGATGTGCCGGGACCCGGACGTGCAGCGCCTGACCTGGGAAAGCTACATGAACAAGAAGATCGCCAAGCGCGACCCGATGGCGCATGTGCGGGTGTTCTTCAAGGACATGGCGCAGCTCGTGGGCATGGCGCGCGCTTGAAGGCTCTGGCGTGAGGCTGTCCAAACCCGTTCTGACGGCCGCCGCGGCAGCGATCTTCATCGCCATCCTCGGTGGTGCGGCGACCGACGTCGGCCCCTGGTACTACGGGCTGCACAAACCGTCATGGCAGCCGCCCGACTGGCTGTTCGCGCCGGTGTGGACGGCGATCTACGGGCTGACGGCGCTGGCCGGCGTGATGGCCTGGAACCGCGTCGTGGATCGTGAGAAGCGCTTCCGGCTGATGGCATTGTTCGCGCTCAACGCGCTGCTGAACGTGCTGTGGAGCGAATTGTTCTTCGGCATCAAGCGGCCGGACTGGGCAATGGCCGAAGTGGTGCCATTTTGGCTGTCGGTGCTGGCGCTCGTGCTGATCGTGTTCCCGATCACCCGCAAGGGTGGCTGGGCCTTAGTGCCCTATCTCGTCTGGGTTCTGTTCGCTGGAATCCTCAACCTCGCCATCGTGCGTTTGAACGGGCCGTTCAGTGCCTGAGCTGGAGAAAATCATGGGTGACGTCGTCCGAACCCCACTCACCCCGTCCCTCTCCCCCTCCAGCGAGATCATTCACGCGCGGACGGAGATCGGCCGTCACTGCCCGTCGCTGCCGCTGAAGATCGGCACCCGCGCCTCGCCGCTGGCGCTCGTGCAGACCCGCGCGTTCCTGGCCCGGCTGACCCGGTTCTGCCCCGTTCTGCACGGGCTCGAGGTCTTCCAGGAATTCGCCATCCGCACCACCGGCGACAAGAGCCAGGCATCGGGCGTCCGCCTCGCCGATGTCGGCGGCAAGGGGCTGTTCTCCAAGGAACTGCACGAGGCGATGATCGATTTCCGGATCGACATGGCCGTCCATAGCCTCAAGGACCTCGAGACCGAATTGCCGCCCGGCATCGTGTTGGCCTGCGTGTTGCCGCGCGAGGACAACCGCGACGTGCTGATCCTCGGCCCGGCCTGCGACACGTCCGACGCCGCCGGGCTGCCGTATCCGGAGCTGCCGATCGGCTCGACGGTCGGGTCCAGCTCCGTCCGCCGCCAGGCGCAACTGCTCAACGCGCGCCCCGACCTCAAGGTCGAGGTGATCCGCGGCAACGTGCATGGCCGGCTCGACAAGGTGCGGCGCGGCGATTACGCGGCATCGCTGCTGGCGATGGCCGGGCTGCGGCGGTTGGGGCTCGAGCACGAGGCCGACGTCGCGATCGACTGCGAGACGATGCTGCCCGCGGCCTGCCAAGGGATCGTCGGTATCACCTGCCGCGAGGGCGACACCGAACTGCGCCGTCTGCTGGCCGCGCTCAGCTGCCCGGAGGCGCATCTTCAGGCGCAGGCCGAGCGTGCGCTGCTCGGGGCGCTCGACGGTTCCTGCCACACGCCGATCGGCGCGCATGCCGTGCGTCTGCCGGGCGACCGGCTGCGCATCACCGGCTTGGTCGCCAAGGCCGATGGCAGCTTCCTGCTGCGTCGCTCCGTCGAGTGCGACTGCGCCGATGCCGCGACGGCCGGTGCCGCGCTCGGGGACACGCTACGGGCGGAAAGTCCGTGCGACCTGTTCGCCTGAAGATCCTTTGAGCCCGACGGACCCTGGACGATTGACCTCGTTGCTGTAGTGTCGAAGCTCGAGACAGTCGAGAAACGACGCTACCGGGAGGACGGGCTCATGAACAATACCAACGGCATCGTGCGCAGATCGATCGCGCTTGGCAGCGCATTTGCCCTCTCATTACTGGCGGGCACGGCGTTGGCGCAGCCCAAGCCGATCAAGATCGGCGTCATCGCCGAGGCGCAGGCGATCTCCGGCGCCTCCATCTCCAAAGCCGCGCAACTTGCCGCCGACGAGATCAACGCCAAGGGCGGGGTCGACGGCCGCAAGGTCGAGATCATCATCTATGACGATCACTCCTCCGCCGCCGACGCCGTCCGCGCGTTCCAGCGTGCCGTCAGCGAGGATCACGTCAACGTCGTCATCGCCAGCTACATCAGCGAAGTGGTGCTGGCGCTCGAGCCCTGGGCGGGCCGGCTCAAGACCGTGATGATCACGCCGGGTGCGGCGTCCGACGTCATCACCGCCAACATCAAGAAAGACTACGACCACCTGAAATACACGTTCCAGGGCTACCTGACCTCGACGTCGCTCTCCGGCCTGGTTTGCGATGCCGGCAAGACCATGATGGTGGACGGCCTGCACGCCAAGACGGCCGTCATCATGAGCGAGGACGCTGCCTGGACCACGCCGCTCGACGCCGGCTACGAGGCCTGCCTGCCCAAGATCGGCATCAAGGTGCTCGACCACATCCGTTTCTCGCCCGATACCACCGACTTCACGCCGATCTACAACAAGATCGAGTCGAGCAAGCCGGACATCATCGTTACCGGCATCAGCCACGTGGGCGTGCAGCCGACGGTGCAGTGGAAGAATCAGCAAGTGCCGATGCCGATGTTCGGCATCTCGTCGCAGGCGACCAACGCCACCTTCTGGAACGACACCAACGGCGCGGCGTCCGGCGTCCTGTTCCAGTCCATCTCCGGACCCGGCGTCGCCATCACGCCCAAGACCATCCCGTTCGTCGACGCTTACACCAAGCGCTTCGGCGCCCCGCCCTCCTACGCCGGCTACACCGCTTACGATCAGGTGTTCTACCTGACGGAGGCGATCCAGCGCGCCGGGTCGGACGATCAGGACAAGCTGGTCGACGCGCTCGAGAAGACCGACTACCAGGGCGTCATCGGCCAGACCAAGTTCACCGGCAAGGACACCAGCAATCCGCACACGCTAGTCACCGGACCCGGCGGGATCGAGGGCCTATTCCTGCAGTGGCAGGACGGTCAGCAGGTCAATCTGTGGCCGGCAGATCTGTCCAAGGGCAAGGTGCAGTTCCCGAGCTTCGTGAAGATCAACTCGGCTCAATAAACGCCCGCTAGAAAACGCCCGCCTAATGAATCGTCCTTGCGCCCCTGCCTCGTTCGGCAGGGGGGTCTGACCCGCGCGAGGCCTCATGGTTCTTCTACAAGTCCTGATCGACGGTTTCGCGATCAGTGCCCTTTACGCTCTTGGGGCCACCGGCTTCACGCTGATCTTCGGCGTCTCCGGCGTGCTCAACCTTTCGCATGGCTCCTTGATGGTGGCCGCCGCGGTGGCGGCCTGGTTTGCCAACGCGCAACTCGGCAGTGGGCCCTATCTCGGCGCGCTGTTCGGCGTCGGCGTCGGCGTCGTCTTGGCGTTGCTGACCTACGGCGTGGTGGTTCGCCCGATCCAGCGCTCGCGGCTGATCCGCAACGAGGAGCGGGAGATCTTCATCCTAACCGCGACCTTGCTCTGGGGCATCATGATCCAGGAGCTGATCGCGTATTTCTTCACCGACAGCGCCAAGACCGTGCTGCCGATCGTCGCCGGCGTGGTGCAGGTGGCCGGGGTTCGAACGCCGACCAATGAGCTGTTCACCGCGGCGATCTGCTGGGTGGCGATTGGTATCCTGTGGCTGCTGGTGAACCGCACCCGCACCGGCAAGGCGGTCATGGCCGCCTCGATGAACGCCCGCGGCGTCACGCTGCTCGGGATCGAGCTGTCGGGCATCTACCTGATCGTCTGGGTCATCTACGGCGTGTTGGCCGGGATCGCCGGCGTGCTGCTCGGCATGTTTCTGGGCGTCAGCTCCTATAGCGCGGGGCCGCTGACCGGCAGCGCGTTCTCCATCGTGGTGCTCGGCGGCCTCGGCAGCGTGTCCGGCTCGCTGATCGCCGCCTACGTGGTCGGCTACATCGAGACGGTCACCGCTTATTTCGACCAGATCTTCGGCACGAATTTCGGCTCGACCTCCTACCGGTTCATCCCGGCGCTGCTGCTGCTCGTCGTCGTCATGTATGTCCGCCCGCGCGGCATCCTCGGGAGGCGTTGATGCGCTTCGTTCTCACCGCCGCCCTGGTCATCGCTTTGTGCGTGCTCGGCGTGCTGCCGCTCTGGGCCTCCGGCTACATCCTCGGCGTGCTGACGGTCGCCTACTACTTCAGCGTGTTCGCCATGGCGTGGGACCTGCTGTTCGGCTTCGCCAATGAGGTCAATTTCGGGCCGACCTTCCTGATCGGGCTGGGTGCCTACGGCGCGGGCATCCTGAACGGCCATGGTTTCCCGATCTGGGCCAGCGTCGTGCTGGGCACCCTGATCGCGGTGGCCGGCGGCATCCTGCTGGCGCTGCCGGCGCTTCGCCTGACCGGCCCGTATTTCGGCCTGACCACGCTGGTCGCCGTGCTGATCCTGCAGAACCTGGTCGTGGTGTTCGCCGGCTTCACCGGCGGCGAGATCGGGCTGATGGTGCCGGACGTCATCAGCATCGATGCCGGCACCAACTACTGGATCGGCTACGGCTTCATGCTGATATGCGGGGCGATCCTCTACGCACTGTCCCGCTCGCCGATCGGGCTGATCCTGCAGGCCAGCGGTCAGGACGCGGTGCAGGCCGGGGCGCTCGGCTTTAACATCACCAAGCACAAGCTCGCCGCCTTCATCATCAGCGCCTTCTTCTCCGGCCTCTCCGGCGCGCTGCTGGTGTTCTACATGGGCACCGCCTCGGTCTCGACGCTGATCTCGATCACCGTCGGCGTGCAGATCATCATCGCCGCCGTCATCGGCGGGCGCCGCACCATCATCGGCGCCGCGATCGGCACCATCTTCCTCATCGCCATGACCGAGGCGCTGCGCAGCACCGGCGAGTTGGCGACCTTCATCGTCTCCGCCCTGGCGCTGGTCGTCGTGCTGGTGGCGCCGAACGGGTTCATGGGCGTGATCACCGGTCGCCGCGGCGAGCGCGCCTGATGGCCGGGCCGCTGCTGCAGGTCCAGAACCTCACCAAGCGCTTCGGCGGCCTGGTGGCCGTCAAGGGCATGACTTTCGACGTCGCCGCCGGCGAGATCGTCGGGCTGATCGGGCCCAACGGGTCCGGCAAATCCACCGTGATGAAATGCGTCATGGGGATCGAGCGTCCGACCGAAGGGGTCGTCCGCATCGACGGCGTGGACGTGGCCGGGCAGCCGGCGCACCAGATCGCCCGCCAGGGTGTCGGCTTGGTGTTCCAGCATTCGCGCCCGCTGCAGCGGCAGACGGTGCTGGAGAACATCAAGCTGGCGCTGTTACCCGACAGCCTCATCCGCCTCCTCGCCGACCCGGCGCATGACCGCGACGCCCGCGCCATCGCCGAGCGGGTTGGCCTCACCCATGTGCTCGCCCGCCGCCCGTCGACGCTGCCCTTCGCCGATCTGCGCAAGCTCGAGCTCGCCAAAGCGATCGCCCGTAATCCAAAGGTGGTTCTCGTCGACGAACCCTTCGCCGGGCTCACGCGCGGCGAGACCGAGAGTTTCTCCGAACTGATCCGCAGCTTCAAAGCCGACGGTAAGGCCGTGCTGCTGGTCGATCACAACGTAAAAAGCATCTCTGCCCTAGCCGACCGCGTGGTGGCCATGTACCTCGGCGAGCGCATCGCAGTCGGCACCCCCGATCAGGTCATGCGCGACGAGCAGGTGCGCCGGGTTTATCTCGGCGGCGCTATCACCACGGCCGCCCGGCCCGAAACCAGCTTCGCCGACGGCGACACGCCGCTGCTCGCCGTGCGCGACGTGTCGGTGTTCTACGGCAAGGCGCAGGCGCTGGAGAAAGTATCGATCCACGTCCACGAGCGGGAGTTCGTCTCGGTCGTCGGCCTCAATGGCGCCGGCAAGACCACGCTGTTCAACGCCATCTCCGGCCTGGTGCCTTATGACGGCGAGATCCGCTGGGGCGGCGGCAGCCTGGCCGGCAAGTCCGGCGCCGCCATCGCCCGCGGCGGCATCGTGCATTGCCCGGAGACGCGCGAGCTGTTCGGCGACATGTCGGTGCGCGAGAACCTAGACCTCGGCGGCCAGCACCTTTCCGATGCCGAGCGTGCCCGCCAGCTCGACTGGCTGTTCGACCTGTTCCCGCGCCTAAAGGAGCGCGAGGGCCAGCACGCGTCGACCATGTCCGGCGGCGAGCAGCAGATGCTGGCCATCGGCCGGGCGCTGATGATGAAGCCCAAGCTGCTGATCCTGGACGAACCCACGCTTGGCCTGGCGCCGGTGATCCTGGAGCAGCTGTCGCACGCGCTGGAGCGGCTGCGGCAGGCGACGCCGATTACCGTGCTGCTCGGCGAGCAGAACGTCACCTTCGCGTTGCCGCATGCCGACCGCGTCTATGTGCTCGAACACGCCCGCACGGTGTGGGAAGGCCCGCCCGAGCGGTTCGAGGCAGAGGCCGGCGAGGGCTATCTCTAGCCGCGGTCCGTCGCTACGTAGCGGGATGAGCTTCGAAACCGACCAGCACTCCATCGCCACGACCCTCCGCATCGCGTTGCTTGGCGGGCTGGCGCTGTTGCTCGTCTACCTGCTGTCGGACGTGTTGCTGGTCATCTTCGCCTCCGTGCTGATGGCCTGCGTGCTGCACGGCGGGGCCACCAAGATCCACCGCTGGACCGGCCTGGGCCGCGGCTGGTCGTTGCTGCTGCTCATCGTCGTGATCACGGTCGTGTTCGCCGGCGGCTTTTGGCTACGCGGCCCGGAGATCGTCAATCAGACCGGCCAGATCGCCCAGAGCTTCGTTCAGCAGGGTGAGCGGCTGAAGGAGTACATCCTGGCCACGAGCTGGGGCACTCAGCTGGCCGACAAGGCCGGCGGCGCGTCCGGCTGGTCGATCCTCGGCAAGCTCGGCAGCTATGTCCCGGGCTTGGCCAATTCGTTGCTCGGTATCGCCAGTACGCTCGTCATTCTGGTCGTCACCGCGCTGTTCTTCGCCGCCTCTCCTGAACTTTACCGCGATGGGATGGTCCGCCTGCTGCCGCTGTCGTGGCGGCAGCGGGGCCGGGAAGTGCTGGATGGCATGGGTGAAGCGCTGCAGCTTTGGTTTGTCGGCCAGTTGCTCGACATGCTCGTGGTCACGATCTTGACCGGCATCGGCCTTTACGCACTGGGTGTGCCGCTGGCCGGCACACTGGCGCTGCTCGCCGGCCTGGCCAACTTCGTCCCTTATATCGGCGCGCTCGCCGGCTCGATCCCGGCGCTGCTGGTCGCCGCCTCACAGGGGCCGAGCGTGATGGGCTACACTGCGGCATTGATCGCGGGTGTCCAGCTGCTCGAAGGCAACGTAATCGCACCCTTGATCCAGAAGCGCACCGTAGACCTGCCGCCGGCGCTGACCATCCTGTCGCAGACCGTGCTGGGCGCGCTGTTCGGCGTCCTGGGCCTCATCCTGGCCACGCCGTTCACCGCGGCGGCCATGATCTTTGTCAAGATGGTCTATGTGGAGTCCACGCTGGAGAAAGGCGTTACCCGGCCGGAGTAGTTACCCCGGTCCACCGCGCCCCAGGCATATTTGTAACTCTCCTGCCCGCGCAGAAAATGCGCTTCGGTCCGCTCCTCGGCGATTGCCTGCTCCAGCATCGCGCCGAGCAGCAGTGTGCCGGGGCTGACGAAGCGCTGTGCTGTGTCGTAGCCGCTCAGGTAGAAGTAGATCCGACCCGGTGACAGCAGCGCCATGATCGCGGCCGCGACCACGCCGCCGACCCGCAACACGTGCAGCCGCATCAACCCGGCCGCCAGCAACCCGGGGGCGCCATCGCGCCAGAATGCCAGCACCGCCGGGTCGGCCAGCACGCCGGGCTCTCCTTGGGCGGTCCAGCGGTTCTGGTGCAGCTGGATCAACGTGTCGAGCGACTGGTCCAGCATGTCGGCCGTCGTTGCCTCCACCGTCCAGCCGCCAGCACGATCCGCCCGATTGCGGTTCATCCGCAGCTTGCGCCGGATGCCGGACGGGATGTCCGGCAGCGTCAACACCGGGCAGGGGCTGCCCGGCGACCATGCCACGCCGGGCAGTTCGAGCAGGCGCGACCAGGGTGGCGCCTCGATCAGCTCGATCTGATCGACAGCGTCGCTGGCCAATCGCTCGACCACGGCCGGCAGCAGGGGAGTGAGGTCGCCGAGACCGTCGAGGTAGTCGGTCGTTCCCGCTCCGATGGGCAGCGCCTTGCGCTCACTGGGCAACACGTAGAGCGGCAGGATCCCCACGATTGCGCCGCCATGACGCTCCAGCGCCACGCGCGGCATCCCGGTGCCGAACACGCGCCACCATGGCAGCAACCAATGCGGCGACTGGAACGGCGTCGTCTCCGGGCAGCGTGCCCATAGCGCTTGCCACTCCTCCGCCAACGCCATCAACCCGCAATCGGTGTCGACGACCTCGATCAAGCCGCCCGCATCTGCGACCGTGCCGTCAGTTCGGCGTAGCGCGCTAGATACGCCCCGGTCATCCGCTCCAGCGAGAACCGCTCCTGCGCTACCCGGCGGCAGGTCTCCGGCGCGATGGTGCGTATCCGTCCCAGCGCCTCGACCATCCCGTCCACGCCGTCCACCACGAAGCCAGTGCGCCCGTCCTCGACCACTTCAGGCAACGCTCCGCTGCGGAACGCGATCACCGGCGTGCCGCAACTGGCGGCCTCCATCGCCACCAGCGAACTCGTCTCGGCCACCAGGCTTGGGATCAACAGGCACGACGCCCCGGCGAGCAACCGCCGCTTCCGCTCGAATGCGAGTGGCCCCAGATAACGCCAATGGTCGCCCAACAGCGGCTTTACCTCGGCCTCGAAGTAGTCCTGATGTGCCTGATACGGGAACACCTCGCCGCCGATCAGCAGCGTCATTCCGGATGCCCGCGCCGCCTGCAACGCCAGATGCACCCCTTTCTCCGGACACACCCGCGCCAGCATCAGCGCATACTCGCGCTTGCGCACCCGCGCTTGCCCCAACCGATCCACCGGCACCCCGTTCGGAATCGGCGGCAGCAGGTTCGGCCCGGGCTTGACGAATGACGCTTCGGTCGCCGAAACGCAGTTTAGCCAGGTGTCGGGCCGCGCCGTGTCGAACGCGTCAGCCGGATACCAATCCGGCGGCAGATGCAGCGTCGCCAGCATCGCCGGGCCGGGCGGCACCGCGTATTCGTGAAAATCCAGCCCGTGCATATGCACCAGGTCGACCTCGTTCTCCGCCAGCACCCGCTCGATCGCGGTCTGCACACGCTGACGCTGCAACTCCGTCGTCGTCGCTTCAATCGCCTGACCCGGCGGTGGTGCGGCGAACGTCACCAGCTCGCCCGCGCTGCGCGACCCTTCCATCGCTACCACGATCGAGCGATGCCCGGCCGCCACCAGCGCCGCGTCGATCGCCGTCAGCACCTGTTCCGAGCCGCCAACCGCGTCCGGCCCGACCGGCGCCAGCTTGTAGGCGACGCTCGCGATGGTCAGGCGCTGCATGGGGATTGACTCTGCCTAACCTGTTCGCGCCACGCCTGGCCGTTCATCCAGCCCCAGGCTTCATAGAGCAGCCGGCCCGGATGCGGCGGCTGCGCGAAATCGTAGCGCGGCGCTCGCCGGAACCGCTCGACGCTCGGGTCGAAGTGGCTGAGGATCTCCCGCTGCGTTCGAAAGCACGCCAACATCGCCTGTTTGCGCGCGAGATCGTCGCTTTGCAGATGAATCACCGTGGCCTCCGGGCTGGTCGTCAGCGGCGGATCATAACCAGCAATGTGGCCGGGATGCGTCAGGAACTCACCTGTTCGAAGCGCCCCGTTGCGATCGGCATGATAGCCGGCAAACTCGAAGACTTCTGCGCCGGTGCGCTGCACTGCCGCCGCCACCGCATCGTGGTCCGGATGACCGCCTTCGTAGCAATGCGTCAGCACGGTCCGGACGTCATGCGCCGCAAAGACCTGGTGCAGCCGGGTAGTAATGTCGGGGATCGCCGCGGTCGCCAACTGATCGGAGATGCCGAGCGTCATCCGTGCGATCCGGCCACCGGGCACCAGCGCCAGCGCGGCATCGAGTTCCGTCGACCGCGCCGCCGCGTAGGCCGCCGGGCCGTCGAAACCCTCGCGGGCGGCGTCGCCCAGAGAAAGCGGCGCGCCGTCCGTGACGTGGATCAGGAGCAAGCGGCGGAATAGATGCAGGCTGCCGCCGAGGGCCAGCGTCTCGTCGTCCGGATGCGCAACGACGAGCGCCACCGGTTCCTCGATCGGCCGCCGCTCGAGCAGCGCGGCCAGCATCGCCGTTAGCTGACTTGCGCGAGTTGGGGCGAGATTGGCTCGGCCTGGCCCGGCGCGTAACGGCGGATCATCTGGCCGCAGAATTCCGCGAACCGCTCCGGGTGCTTCGGCACCGCCGTGTAATGCGCCCACTGACCCTCGTGCTCCGGGGTGAAGCAGAAGGTGGCGGTGACCTTGAACCTCTCCAGCGCCTTCATCTGCCGGTCGAACCAACGTTCGCAATCCGGCCGAAACCAATCCGCCCAGGACAACCCGGTGCGTAGATACGTGACACCGAGGTCTTCCAGCACCTTGACCGCGTCATCCAGGCGATGGTCCTCGTAGTGGAACCACTGACAGATGCCGATCTCAGGGGTGAATTCGTGGAAACGCTTGGCGGCCAGTTTTGGGCGGCCGTTCTCGTCCAGCAGGCCCATGTGGAAATGTCGGTAGTAGGAGCTGCCCTCGGCTTCGCGATGCCGGGTCGTGGCGGGCCAGGCAGCCGGCAGGTCGTAGAGGCTATACCAATGGATGCGTGGCGCCTGGCCATGCAGCAACTCGGCCGTACGTTGCAGGCCCCAAGCCTGCACCTCCTCGGCGCCGAAGGTAGAGATGCCGACTTCGGAAACCCAGAGCGGCAGATCGGTCACGGCGCGGATGCTGTCCAGCTTGGCGGGCCATTCGTTGATGCCGCCCCAGTGGTTCCAGTCCAGTGGGAAGCCGTGCACGGCCACGGCGTCGAGCTGATCGAGCCCGCCATGAGATCGCAGCACTTTGATGAAATCAGGATCGATCGGGCTAATGCCGCCAAGCACGCGCGTCAGCCCGGGCGCCTCGGCCGCGATCGCCTGGCCGGCGAGCGTCGTCATCTGTGAAAACACGGCCCAGCCGGGGTCGTTCTCGAAATCCCAATGGGACTTGTTGTTCGGCTCGTTCCAGATCATCGCCGCTTCGATCATCGGGCGGGTCCCTGAGCCGGATACACCGCGCCGTAGCGCCGATCGTGACGCTCGCCGCGCCGGCAGATGAAGATCTCCTCCTCCGGATTGGCTTCGATGGTGAAACCGGCCGAGCGCAGCATCGCCGCCGAGCAGGCGCGGTTCGGTGCCCACCAGTTGGTATTGTCGTGCGAGTAGCTGTGTTCGATGAAGTGCATCTTGGGATAGCCGGGCTCGTCGAACGCCGACTTGTCGAAGAACTCGTAGTCCTCCTTGACGTCCATGATGTCGTCGGAGCCACGCTGCATGGACTGGAACACCAGCAGATCGCCGGCCACGTGCTCGTGGATCAGGTCGAGCGCCAGCAGCGGATGCCGCAGGTGGTAGAGGACGCCGATGAAGAAGACGAGATCGAACTTCTCAGCGAGCGAGCCCACGTCGTAGACGCTCATCTGCCGGAACTCGACGTCCATGCCCTGCACCTCGGCCGCAAACTTGGCTTGCGCGAGATAGTCCGGGTCGAAATCGATGCCGAGCACGCGGTCCGCCCCGCGCCGCTTCATCTCCATCGAGTAGAACCCGGCATTGCAGCCGATGTCCAACACGGTCCGCCCGCTCAAATCGTCCGGCAAGCACGTCCTGAACCGCTCCCACTTCACCTGCGGGAAGTCGCCGAGGAAATGGTCCGGCGCCGTCCTGACGCCCTGCAAGTCGAGGTTGTGGAACCACGGCCCGAGCGACTCTGCCTTGGTCCTGATCCGCTCTTCGGTCCAGTCTGTCGTCACGCTTTGCTCTGCTCCAATTGTGCCGTCGGGGCCGGCGTCGCTTGGCCGCCCAATAGCCGTATCGCCTCGCGGTAGCCATGCACCGTGCCGACATCCACGTAGCTCTCGCCGGCGCGGACGCCCCAGGCCTGCCCGCCGGCCTGCAGCCAGGCGTTGATGAGGGTGCCCATGAACTCGTCCTGCCGCTCACGCTCGAGCCAGAGGCGATGCAGCTCGAACAGGGTCCGGCCGGGCATCTTAAAGGCGCCCCAGATCCAGTTGGAGCGCGCGCTGGCCGACTTGACCTCGATCTGCACGACCCGGCCATCGTCGCCCAGCACCACCGCGTCGAACAGCTCGGGCCGCTCGACCGGGAACAGCAGAAAGGTCAGCCGATCGTCCGGCAGGCCCGCCAGCGCGTCCGACGGGAACCAGATCGTGTCCGGCAAGCCGATCAGCACCGGCTCATCCGGAGGAACGACGGACAGCGCCCGGAAGATGGCGTCGCACAGCCCGGCCGCCCCGGCCTGGCAGACATAGGCAATGTCCACGTCGCCGACCGCCGCACCGTAATACTGCAGGATGTCGCTTTTGAACGGCGAGATCACGAAGCAGATCTTGTCGGCGCCAGCGCGGACCATGCGCTCGATGAGGTATTCGCTCACCGCCCGCGGCCGCTCGACGCCGCTGGTATCCAGGCGTGAGCCGACCGGGAGCAGTTCCTTGCTGAACGCCAGCGGCTGGATGCGCGTGCCGTTGCCGGCGGCGGGGATGATGCCCCACATCAGCCGGCGCTCACTGAACGGAGACCGGCATCTTGGCCATCTCGAACGCGGCGACCATCTCGGCGGCGCGCCGCGCGGCGCTGTGCTCCTCGATGGCGCGCGCCCGCGCCCGGCTCGCGATCCGTGCCAACGCCTCGTCGCCGAGCTGCAGCGCCGCCATCGCGTCCTCCGTGGTGTGCGCCACGAGGATTTCCTCACCCGGCACGAAGAACGCGTCCAACCCGGCGAACCAGTCCGACAGGATCGGCACGCCGCACGCCGCCGCCTCGAACAGCCGGCCGGACGGGCACCAGCCCATTCGCGCCATCGCGTCGCGCGTGATGTTCAGCGTCAGGCGCGACGAGGAGTAGAAGGCCGGGTGCGCCGGCGGCGGGAGATGCCGCACGAAGTAGGTGTTGGCGGTCCACGGGAAAGTGTCCGGATATTGCGCGCCGCCGATGACGAAGCGCTCGTCCGGCAGGCGCCGTGCGGGTTCGACGAACAGCCGTTCGAGTGCGGCCTGCCGGTCGGTCGCGTAGGTGCCGAGATAGGATAGCAGCGCCACGTAGTCCGGGCGCTTGTCCGCGGGGCGATGGAGCGCCGGGTCGACGGAGCCGTAGATTGGCACCGCTCGGCGCGCGCCGAGTTGGCTGCGTAAGGCGTCCAGCGCGCCGCCCCCGGTGTAGCTCAGCACGAGGTCGAAGGGCGCCAACCCGTCCGGCCCAATATAGCCGACATCCTCGCCCGCCGCGATCCGCGCCAGCGTCACCGGCGTATCGAGATCGTAGAAGCAGCGCACCGCCAGGTCGGTGGCGAGCACCAGTTCCGTCGCGGCGAGGCCGTCCGGGCAATAGGAGGTGACCATGCCCACGTCGGCGTCGGCCAGCGCGGCTTGCGCTCGCGGAAGGGCGCCCGCCCAGTCCTCGTACAGCACCAATTCCCCGCCCGGGGGCAGCGTATGGAGATCACGGTTAGCGGCGTAATACGGCACGTCTTTCTCGAAGAAGACGACCCGGTGCCCGGCTTCGACCAGCGCCTGGATCAGTCCGCGCCACAGCGCCGCGTGCCCGTTGCCCCAGGACGAGCTGACCGCCAGCCCGAAGATGACGATCTTCACGCCGACACCCGCCGCTTCTCCTGCATCTGCAACGCCTGGCGCGCGTAGGTCTCCAGCTCCTCGGCCCGGTGGTCGCCGGTATGGGCCGCCAGGACCCGGGCGCGCCCGGCCGCGCCGATCGCAACGCGCTGCGCCTCCGGTATCGAGCGGATGATCGCCAGCACCTCGTCCGTCCCGCGCGCGATCAGGATCTCCTCGCCGGGCGTGAACAGCTCGTCGAGGCCCTCCCACCAATCGCTGATGATCGGCGTTCCGCAACAGGCCGCCTCGAACAGCCGCACGCTGGGACTATGGCCGCGCCGCACCATGTCGGCCCGCGTCACGTTCAGCGTGAAGCGCTGGGCGGCGTAGAAGTCGCGATGTTCCGCCGGCGGCGAGTGCTCGATCCGCTCGACGTTGCCGGGCCAGCTCACCCCATCCGGATAGAGCGGGCCGGCGACGACGAAACGTCCCTCGGGCCAGGTACGCGCCGGCGTGCACAACAGGTTCTCTAGGACCGGCTGCCGGTCGGTGCTGTAGGTGCCGAGATAGCCGAGGTCCCACCGGATCGCCACGTCCGGCGCCGGTTGGTAGAGGTCGGGGTCCGCCGAGCAATAGAGCGGTCGCGCCGCCCTCGCGCCCCAGCGATGCTCCAGCTCCTGCAGCGTCGGGCCGCCGGTGAATGACAGATAAAGGTCGTATCGACGCAGCACGTCGGCGGCCAGGTATTCGCACGACCCGCTGTCGAGCGCCGCCAGCGTCACCGGTGTGTCGATGTCGTAGAACCCGGTCACGCCGCGGGCGAGGGACTGCACGATGCGCCCAACCTCGGTGCCTTCCGGCACGTAGGACCCCACGATGACCAGATCGGCCGACGCGATCGCCGGCGCCCATTTGGTCGTGAGCGCATCGAGCGTGTCATACAGCGCCGTCTCGCCATATGGCGGTTCGGCGAGGTCGCGGTTCTCGGCATACCAGGGCTTGTCGCGCTCCAGGAACAGCACCGTGTGCCCACGGCGCGCCAGGCCGCGCACCAGACCGCGATAGGTCGTCGCGTGTCCGTTGCCCCAGGACGACGTGATCGTCAGTCCGAGGATGACGATGCGGAGGCCTCTATCCATGCATCCTAAGAACCCGTTTGAACGTCTACAGTTCCCGCCCCTACCAGCCGGGTCAAGTCGGCAACCACCGCCTGCACCGGCGCGTGCCAGTCGCCGGCTCGAAGCTGCCGGTATTTCCGTATGCCGGCATACCAGGGACTGCCGTCGGGATCGCCGCCATCGCCGGCCAGCCATCGCCAGTCGGGCGCCGTATCCAGCAACAGCCAGACCGGCACCCCGATCGCGCCGGCCAGGTGCGCCACCATGGTATCGACCGTGATCACCAGATCGAGCCCGGCGATCGCGTGTGCCGTGTCCAGCACCGCGTCCGGGCAGGGGGTCATCCCCGGCAACGCCAACCCCTTCTGTAGGCTGTGCAGAGTCAGCTCCTCCAACGCCAATGTCGCGATCGCCGTCTCCGGCATCGAGCGCTCCGGCCGCCAGCCCGGCCGAACCTGCCAACACACGCCTGCCCGCAACGGGCTGCTGCCGCGCCGTCGTTCGATCGGCAGGTATGGCACCGGGCGCGGCGGCAGGCGCAGCGCATGTGCAAGCTCCATGACCTCGATCGCCACGCCGCCGGGCGGGAGCGGGTAGGGCGACGCCGGATTGAACGGCAGGACGCGATCAGCGGCGCCCATCGCCGTCATTAGGGGTAGCAGCTCGGCCTGCACCTCGAGCATCACCCGTGCCGCGCGCGCCCGCAGCGGCGCGAAATAGCGGCAGAACTGCAGCGTGTCGCCGAGCCCATGATAGCAGCGGACCAGGACGTCGCGGCCATCGAGCGGCGTCCCGTCCCAGAGCCAGCGTAGGTGATAGGGCTGGCGGGAATCGTCCCGCTCGGCGGGGTCGCGCATGGTCAGCACTTGGTCGCTCGCCTGCCAGGCCGCGGCGAAATCGCCCTGCTGCATGGCGGCGAACCATGCCGCGCCCACCCGGTCCCACTCGGCCCGGCGGTCAGCTCTCATCATTGATTGAGGCAGCTCGGCTTGTTGCATAAGTAATCCGTAGGGGCGCCGGTCAGAGGCTGCTCAGGCAAGGAAATCCATATTCCATGGTAAAATCGGTGGCGGCAACGGCCTCGACGTGGGCCGAATTCCTGCGATTCATGCGCACCGAAAGCGTCGGCGGAGCGCTGCTCATCCTCTCCGGCCTGGTCGCGTTGATCTGGGCCAACTCTCCGGCCAGTGCTTCGTATGAGCACGTGCTGGAGCTGGCACTCGGCCCGATGCCGCTCCATCTCTGGATCAACGACGGGCTGATGGCCGTCTTCTTCCTGCTGGTCGGGCTCGAATTGCGCCGCGAAATGACGGTCGGCGAGCTCGCCTCGGCCAGCCGCCTCGCGGCGCCGGCCATCGCCGCGCTCGGCGGCATGCTGGTGCCGGCGATGATCTTCTCCGCCTTCAACTTTCACGACCGCGCGCTGATGCGTGGCTGGGCCGTGCCCGTCGCCACCGACATCGCCTTCGCGCTGGCGGTGCTGAGCGTGCTTGGCAACCGGATCCCGATCGCGCTGAAGGTGTTCCTCACCGCGCTGGCCATCATCGACGATCTCGGCGCCATCGTGGTGATCGCACTGTTCTACTCAAGCTCGCTCGACCTCGTCATGGTGGGCGGCGCCGTCGCCGTGATCGCGGTGCTATGGGGGCTCAACCGGGCGGGCGTCCGCACGCTGGTGCCGTTCATCGTCGGCGGCCTGGTCCTCTGGGTGCTGGTGTTCCGCTCCGGCCTGCATGCCACGCTGGCCGGGGTCGCGCTCGCCTTCGTGCTGCCCGCCTCGCCCGGCGCCGAATCGGGCGGGAGCAGCCCGGCGCTCCGCATCGAGCACGCGCTGCACCCCTGGGTCGGCTTCCTCATCCTGCCACTGTTCGGCCTGGCCAATGCCGGGCTGAATTTCGGGACGCTGCCCGCCGGCGCCTGGCGCGACACGCTGGCGCTGGGCACGGCAGCCGGGCTGGTGTTCGGCAAGCAGCTCGGCGTATTCGGCGCCGTGAGCCTGGCCGCGCGGCTGAAGCTGGCGGTGCTGCCGGCCGGGGTGACCCGGGCGCAGCTCTATGGCGGCTGCATCCTCTGCGGCATCGGCTTCACCATGAGCCTGTTCATCGGCGACCTGGCCTTCCGCGCCACGCCGCGCGGCGACGAGGTCAAGCTCGCCGTGTTCGCAGGCTCACTCGTCTCGGCGGTGGTCGGGCTGATCGTCCTCGCCCTGGCGACGAGGCGGCGCTAGAACCGGCATCACACTTCTGGATGCTCCTGCATGACCACCGTAGGCCCCCGCACGTCCGACCATGACATCGACCCGCTGTTCCTGGAGCGCTGGTCTCCGCGCGCCTTTTCTGGCGAAGCGATCCCCGAGCCCGTGCTGATGCAGATCTTCGAGGCTGCCCGCTGGGCCGCCTCGGCCTACAACTCGCAGCCGTGGCGCTTCGTCTATGCCCGCCGCGACACGCCGTCATGGGAGACCATGTTGAGCCTGTTCGTGGAAGGCAACCGCATCTGGTGCGAGAAAGCCGGCGCGCTGATCGTCATCGCGTCCGACTCGTTATTGCTGCCGCCGGGCAAGGACACAAAGGTCCCGTCGCATAGCCATTCCTATGACGCCGGCGCCGCTTCGGCGAACCTGGCGCTGCAGGCGACCCGGCTCGGTTGGTATGCGCATGGCATGATCGGCTTCGACCGTGAGCGCGCGTTTGCCGAGCTGGGCTTCGGGGAAGGCTACCGGGTCGAGGCCGCGATGGCGATCGGTCGGTTGGGCGACAAGTCCACCTTGCCGGAGACGCTGCAGGCCCGCGAGAGCCCCAACGGCCGCAAGCCGCTGGCAGAACTCGTGTTCGAAGGCAAATACGTGACTTGAAATCATGGCGGGGCAGGTCGTGATCGACCTACCCCGCCCGGTTATTGCTGGCGCGATGACAATTTATAAACAATGTTGTTACTGTAGTTGACTGCCTTGAACCTGTTGGGTTCAGCTTTAGTCAAGTCCTGGCGTTGCAATCGATTACAGTTGATCGAAGACTCTCGTTCGATGTCACGGCGTTGTTGCAGCGGCCTTGTTCGTCAGTCATGTTGTCCAGAGACAATGCGAATGTTCGATAGACCACCGCGTTCGGCGCGGCTCCCGCGCTGATGCCGAGCGATACGACGCCGGATGCCGTCCGCGGCCGACCGCCCCAGCTCTTCGCGCCCGGAGCAGATGCGGTGCTGCGCCTCGTGCTGTGGTCGATCGTGCTGCTGATCGTCGGCGGCGGCATCATGGTGCTGGCCTGGTCGTACGGCGGCTTCGTCGGTTCGGTCGGCGTCGCGCCGGACCAGCCGGTGCCGTTCAGCCATAAACACCATTCGGGCGAGCTTGGCCTCGACTGCCGCAACTGCCACGAGCAGGTGGAGCAGCAGGCGACCGCTGGGCTGCCGCCGACGCACACCTGCATGACGTGTCATTCCGAGATCTGGACCGGCTCCTCGATGCTCGCACCGGTGCGCGACAGCCTGGCCAAGGACGATCCGCTGCATTGGACCCGGGTGAACCGACTGCCGGACTATGTCTATTTCAATCATTCGATCCACATCACCAAGGGCGTCGGCTGCTCGTCCTGTCACGGTGCGGTCAACGAAATGCAGCTCACCTACGCCGCGCAATCCTTCCGCATGGAGTTCTGCCTGACCTGCCATCGCGCCCCGGAGCAGTTCGTGCGCCCGGAAAAGGAGATCTGGAACATGCAGTGGCAGCCGCCGGCCGACCAGGCAACGCTGGGCCCGGCGCTGGTCAAGCAGAACCATATCCTCGGGCCGCAGCAGCTCACCGACTGCTCGATCTGTCACCGGTGACGAACCGCCCGAAGCAATGGCTGAGCGCCGAGCACCAGGCAGACACGCCGGAGTTCCGCCGTTTCGTCGAGCGCGAGTTCCCGGCGGTGACCGATCTGTGCCGCGGGCCGGACCGCCGGCAATTCCTGCGCCTGATGGCGGCCTCGCTCTCGATGGCAGGCCTGGCCGGCTGCGACGACGGCCCCGATGCGCGCGCGCAGGAAGTGCCGTATGTCCGCAACCCGCTGCGCATCCAGCCCGGCGCCCGCGTCGATTATGCCACCCTCGCGGTTCAGGACGGGCTGGCCAACGGCATCGTCGTGACCACCCGGAACGCTCGCCCGCTGAAAGTGGAGGGAAATCCGGACCATCCATGGAGCCGCGGCGGCACCGACATCTGGGCGCAGGGCAGCGTGCTCGACCTCTACGATCCGCTGCGGTCGCAGACGGTGCGCTACCTGAGCCGGCCGTCCTCCTGGCAGGCGTTCCGTGGTCAGCTGGCCGGCAAGGTCGCCGACCTGCACCAGCAGCGCGGCGCCGGGCTGCATATCGTGACGGGGCCGCTCACCTCGCCGAGCCTGCTCGCCCAGCTCGCGGCGATGCGCGCCATGATGCCCGAGGCGGCGTGGTACACGCACTCGGCAACCGGCGGGCTGCATCGCTATGCCGGCGCCGTCGCCGCCTTCGGCCAGCCGGTCGAGACGCGATACCGCTTCGACACCGCGCGCGTGATCGTCTCGCTCGACGGCGACTTCCTCGATGGCGGGCCGGACCAGGCCGGGCTCGCGCATGATTGGGTGGCCGCCCGTCGCGCCAGCGCCGCGACCGGGCCATTGCTGGCGCTGCATGCCGCCGCCTCGATCCCGTCGCTCACCGCCGCCAAGGCCGACCACCCGCTGGTCGCCACGCCCGCCGACTTGTTGACGCTGGCAACCTCGCTGATGGACGAGGCACCGGCCGACGGAAGCCCGCTCGGCCGCTGGCGCGCAGCTGCCTCGGCCGCGCTGCGGCAGAACCGTGGGACCAGCTTGGTCGTGACGGGGCGATATGCCGCACCGGCCCTGGTCGCGGCGGTGCACCGGCTGAACGCGGCGCTCGGCAATACCGGCAAGACCGTTTTCCATACCGCCCCGGTGGTGACCACCGCGCAACCGATCGCGGCACTGGTCGAGGCGATGCGAGGCGGCACGGTCGACACGCTGCTGATGCTCGACGCGAACCCGGTTTACGATGCCCCGGGCGATCTCGGCTTCACTGAGGCGCTCTCGAAGGTGAAGCTGCGCATCCACGCCGGGCTGTATGTCGACGAGACCGCGCTGCGCAGCGATTGGCACCTGCCGCTGCAGCACCCGCTCGAAGCCTGGAGCGACGCACGCGCCGCCGACGGCACCATCACGCTGGGCCAGCCGACCATCTCTCCCCTTTACGAGGGGCGCACGCTGGGCGAGATCGTCTCGCTGCTCACCGACGACGCTCCGCAGGACGCCCGCGACCTGCTGCGCAGCCACTACCAGTCCGGCGCCGACGACGCGGCGTTCGCGCCGTTGTGGGACGCGATGCTGCGGGATGGCGTGATGCCGAACAGTGCGCTGCCGCCCCTCACGCCGACGCTGGCCGCGGCCTCACCGGTGGCGGCCCCCGACGGATTGCTCGTCGTCATCCGGCCGGACCCGACTATGTGGGGCGGGCACAGCGCCAACAATGCCTGGCTGCAGGAACTGCCGAAGCCGCTGACCAAGCTGGTATGGGACAACGTGTTGACGCTGTCGCCGGCGCTGGCGGCGCGCGAGGATCTCAAGACCGGCGACGTCGTCGCGCTCGAGATCGATGGCCGCCGGGTCGAAGGGCCGGTCTGGGTGCTGCCGGGCCAGGCCGACGGCACGGTTGGTGCCACGCTTGGCTATGGTCGGCGCACGCCGGGTCTGCTGTGCGACGGGATCGGGTACAACGCTGCGACGCTGCGCGGTGGCAGCGAGGCCTGGGTGCTGGGCGGCGCCAAGCTGAGCAAGACCGGCCGCACCGCCACGCTGGCGACCACGCAGGATCACGACACGATGGAGGGGCACGACTTCGTCCGCGTGCAGCACGAGGGCGCGCCACCGGTCGGCGAGACTGCGAGCTGGAGCCAGCCGTCGCTCTACACGCTGGCGCGTCCGGCTGAAGGACCGCAATGGGGCATGGTGATCGACCTGGACGCCTGCATCGGCTGCAGCGCCTGCGTGGTCGCCTGCCAGAGCGAGAACAACATCGCCGTCGTCGGCAAGGAGCAGGTGGCGCTCGGTCGCGAGATGCACTGGCTGCGGGTCGACCGCTATTACGAGGGCCCGGTCGAGGCGCCGCAGACACGGTTCCAGCCGGTGCCGTGCATGCATTGCGAGAATGCGCCCTGCGAGGTCGGCTGCCCCGTCGAGGCCACGCTGCACGACAGCGAGGGCCTCAACCTGATGGTGTACAACCGCTGCGTCGGCACCCGCGCCTGCTCGGGCTATTGCCCCTATAAAGTGCGCCATTTCAATTATCTCGACTACTCCGCCGGCGCGGCGCCGACGCTCGAGCTGCTGCGCAACCCGGAGGTCACGGTGCGGGCGCGCGGCGTGATGGAGAAGTGCACCTACTGCGTTCAGCGGATCGAGAACGCCCGCATCGAGTCGCACAAATCCAATACGCCGATCCCCGATGGGGGTGTGCAGACCGCCTGCCAGGGCGCCTGTCCGACGCGAGCGATCAGCTTTGGCGACATCGCCGACAAGACCACCGCCGTCTCCGCCGCGCGTGCCGACGACCGCAACTACGCGCTGCTCGGCGAGCTCAACGCCAAGCCGCGGACGAGCTACCTCGCCGCCCGCGCGGCCGCCAAGGTGGATCTGGGATGAGCGCATCCGACCGGCTCATCGCCACCGACCAGAGCTGGGTCACCGCGGGCCGCCTCATCAGCACCACCACGCTCGAACACCGGGCCCGGTGGCGCTGGTGGATCGCGTTCGGCGTGGCGCTCGGGTTGATCGGCGTGCTGATCGCCAGCGTCGGCTGGCTGCTCTACGAGGGCGTCGGCGTTTGGGGCAACAACGTGCCGGTCACGTGGGCGCTGGACATCGTCGGCTACGATTGGTGGATCGGCGTCGGTACTGGCAGCCTGGCCGTATCGGCCCTGTTGCTGCTGTTCGGCGCGGAATGGCGCGGTGCCGTCAACCGGATTGCCGAGACGGTGGCGCTGCTGGGGGTGATCGCGGCCGGGCTGTACCCGATCATCCATCTGGGGCGGCCATGGTTCTTCTATTGGAACCTGCCGTATCCCAACACCTTCCTGCTGTGGCCGCAGGTGCGCAGCCCGCTGTTCTGGGACGCGATCGACATCGTGTCCTTTCTCGTGGTCGCTTTCCTGTTCTGGTTCACGGGGCTGATCCCCGATCTCGCCTCGATGCGCGACCGTTCGATCGAGCTGATGCGCAAGGGCGACGGCCAGCCCGGCCATGCCATGCGCCGCTTCAGGGCGCAGCTCTACGGCATCCCCGCCCTCGGCTGGCGCGGCTCGGTCACGCATTGGCGCCGCTGGGAGCACTCCTACCGCGCCATGGCCGTGGTCGGCCTGGTCATCGTGCTGTCGCTGCAGACCGGCGCCGCGGTGATGTTCGCCGGCACCGTAGAGCCCGGTTGGCACGATCCGATCCTGCCGATCACCTACATGGTGGGCGCGCTGCTGTCCGGCGTCGCCGTCACGGGGACGCTGCTCGCCATCGTCCGCTTCGTGCTGCCCTACAAGCCGCTGGTCACGCCGCGGCACTTCGACCTGCTGGCCTGGTTCATGCTGGCTCTGTCGCTGCTGTTCCTCTACTGCGACGCCTGCTCGTTCGGCGCGACCGCCCTGTTCGGCTCGGCGTTCGACCAAGGCGTCCTGACCCGGCGATTCCACGGCGACCACGCCTGGGCCAGCTGGGGCAGCGTGTTGCTCTCCACCGTGCCGACGCAGCTGTTCTGGATCCCGCTATTCCGCCGCTCGAGCTGGATCGTCGGCCTGGTCGGCGTGTTGGTGGCATTCGGCATCTGGTGCGACCACTTCATGCTGATCGTCATCACGCTGCAGCACGACTTCCTGCCATCCGCGTCGCATCCGTATGCGATCTCCGCGGTCGGTCTAGCGACGTTCGTGGGCACGGGTGGGCTGTTCCTGTTCTTGTTCCTGTTGGTGCTGCGCTACGTCCCGGCCATTTCGATGGTGAACCTGCGTTGGCTGACCGCGACCGTGCCGGAGCGCCTCCGTGGTTAAACGGAACGTATCCGGTGCGCCGGTCTGGGGGGTGTCGGCCGAGTTCGACACGCCAGAGGCGATGCTGTCGGCCATCCGATCGATGTCGCCCTGCGAGTACGGTCGGCTCGACGCGTTCTCGCCGGTGCCGGTCGAGGGCGCGTCGGACGCGCTCGGGCTGCCGTTCAGCCCGATCTATCCGTTTGCGGTGATCGCCGGCGTGATCGGGGCGCTGGCGATGTTCGGCCTGTGCACCTACGGCACGATCTGGGGCTACCGCTTCGACATCGGCGGTCGGCCGTTATTCTCATGGCCCGCCTTCATCGTGCCGAGCCTCTCTTTCGGCGGCCTGCTTGCAGCGGTGGTGATCTATACGACGATGTTGGTCATGAGCCGCCTGCCGCGGCTCAACCATCCCGCCTTCAACATCCACGACTTCACCCGGGTGACCGCCGACCGCTTCTTCGTCGCCGTCGAAGCGCGGGACGACCGGTTCGATCTCGCTGCGGTGGAGACCGCCTTCGGCAACCTGCCGGTCAAGCCACGACTGATCCACCGGGTGCCGCGATGAGGCCGGCGCTGCTGCTGCTCGGTGCGTTGACACTGCTGCCGGGGTGCGAACGGGCGGACATGTATGTCCAGAAATACTTCCGCAACTGGGACAGCAACCGCTTCTTCGCCAACGGCACGTCCATGCGGCATCCGCCGGAGGGCACCGTCGCGCGCGTGCCGTATCAGGCTGAGGTGCCGGCGCCGACGGTGATCACCGCCGCCCTGCTCGAGCGCGGGCACGAGCGCTTTGAAATATTCTGCACGCCGTGTCACGGCCGGGCCGGGAATGGCGAAGGCATGATCGTGCAGCGCGGGTTCCCGCATCCGCCCTCCTTCGTGGAAGGCGCGCTGCGCACGGCTGAGAACAAGGTGTTCTACGACGCGATCACCAAGGGCTATGGCGCGATGTACAGCTTCGACACCCGCGTCGCCCCGGCCGATCGCTGGGCCATCATCGCCTACATCCGCGCCCTGCAACGCAGCCAGAACACCGCGGTGGCCAGCCTGCCGCCCGAAGTCCAGGCGCAAGTCGAGGCGTCCCGATGAGCCGGGCGGTGCTGGGGTTGTTCGCGGCCGGGTTGGTCGGGGTGGCGTTGTGCTGGCTGGTGCTGGGCGCGGTGCCGGCCTACTTCGCCGCCTGGTCGTTCTGGATCGGGCTGCCGATGGGGGCGCTGCCGATCGTGCTGGCGATGGAAGCCGGCGCGGCGACGGCGTCGCCGCTGTTGCCGGTTCTGCGCGCCATGTTGCCGTTGCTACCGCTGAGCACGCTGCTGGCCGTGCCGATGCTGGGCGACCTTTCCGGCCTGTTCGCGCAGCCGGACCTGCCGGGAGCGTTGCCGGGTTGGTGGACGGCGCCGGGCACGCTCGCGATGCGCGACGGCGGCGCACTGATCGCCCTGTCGTTACTCGCATTGCTATTCTGGCGCCGGCCACGCAGCCCGCGTCGCGCGGTCGCGGTCGCGGGCATGGTGGTGGTGCTGGTGCTGGTCACGCTGCTGGCGATCGACCTGGTGCTGGCGCCGCAGCCGGCGCTGGGGTCGTCACTGGCCGGGCTGCTGCTGATCGCCGGGCAGATGGTGCTGGCCGGGGTATCGGCCGGGCTGGTGGTGGCGGTCGGCAGTGCGCCGGGGGCGCGCTTGCCGTGGGGCGCCGGGCTGCTGCTCGGCCTGCTGGTGAGCGCCTGGTTCTTCCTGCAATTCGTTCAGTTCCTGGTAGTCTGGTCGGCCAACCTGCCGGCGGAAGTGGCCTGGTATCTCGCCCGCCTCAACGGGATCGGCACCCCCGCGATCGCCTACGCCGCCATCGCCGCGCTTGCCGCCATGGCGCTGCTGCCCTCCGTTCTCGGGCGGATCCCGGCGGTGATGGCGACGCTGGCCGCCATGATCGTGCTGGCCACCCTGGCGATGACGTTGCTGTTCGTGATCCCGGCCTATCGCGGCCAGTTGACGCTGACCGTGGCCGATGCCCTCGCGCTGATCGGCATTGGCGGCCTGTCGACCGGCGCGTTGCTGCTGCTGCTGCCTGCAAGGGATCGCCATGGAGTCGCGTGAGCCTCGCCGCGCCTGGTGGGCGGCCGCATTCGCCGCCGTGGTCGGCGGCGCCATGCTGGTGGTTCGCAGCACTCATGTCGCCCCGCTGCGGACCTTGATCGGCGCCCGCTACGACGGCGCCAGTGCCCGCGGCCGCGCCACTACCCCCGCCGATTCGGAGGCCCGCGTCGCCGGGCACGAGACCAGCGACCTGCGCGGCGACACCATGGCCAGGCTGCTGCTGCTCCTCGGCTCGGTGGCGTTCTGCATGGTGTTTGCCATGATCGGGCTGCGCTATTGGATCAGCCAGGTGCAGCGCGACAGCCTACCGCCGTTCACGCCGATCCAGACGACGGTCATCGTCCCCCCCAAGCCCAACCTCCAGCGTGACCCGGTGGCCGAACTCGCCGCGCTCCGCGCCGGCTCGGCCCGGCTGCTCGAGGGCTACGGATACCGTGGCGACGACCATGCGCGGGCGCACATCCCGATCGATCGCGCCATGGCACTGACCGTCGGGCAGCCTTTGGCACCGCCACCATGAAGAATCCGGCATGAAGCCCTCGTCGCTCGCCTTGTCGATCTGGCCCGCCTCGGCGTCGGCCTCAGCCGCCGAGACCGACCATCTGATCTGGCTATTCACCTTGCTGACGCTGGTGCTGGTGGTGCCGATCTTCATCGGCATCACGTTCTTCGCGTTCCGCTACCGCGACGGCAAGCAGGTCAACCGCAAATACCGCGAGGACCGCGACCGGACGCTCGAGATCGGCTGGATGCTGATCCCGTTCGTGCTGACCCTGATCTTCTTCGCCTGGGGCGCGAAGATGTTCATCGTCCACAAGAACCCGCCACCGAACGCGATGCGGATCGAGGCGATCGGGCGGCAGTGGATGTGGAAGTTCCAGCACCCGGGCGGCCAGGCGGAGATCAACGACCTACACGTGCCGACTGGCGAGCCGATCATGATCAACATGATCAGCCAGGACGTGATCCACTCACTCTACATTCCGGCGCTGCGCATCCAGATGGAGACGCTGCCGGGCCGCTACACGCAGTTCTGGTTCAACGCGGACCGGCCCGGGACATACCGTATCCTGTGCAGCGAGTTCTGCGGCACCGACCATTCGGTGATGGGCGGGCTGCTGACCATCATGACGCCGGCCGACTACGCCGACTGGCTGACCAAGGCCGGCAGCTCGATGAGCCTGGAAGCGTCGGGTCAGCGCATGTTCGCCCAGCTCGGCTGCAGCGGATGCCATGAGGGCAGCGACACGGCGCGGGCGCCCACGCTGGTCGGCCTGGCCGGGGCGTCGGTCGCGTTGGCCAAGGGCGGAACGGTGGTAGCGGACGACACCTTCCTGCGCGAGAAGATCCTCAATCCCGACGGCAACAAGATCGCCGGCTACAAGCAGGTGATGCCGACCTACAAGGGCATCATCGGGGAGAACGAGATGAACCAGCTCGTCGCCTTCATCCGCGGTGGCGCGACGAGCCCCTCGAAGGAGGCATCACGATGAGCCCGCTCGACAATTCGATGATGGACCCGTCGACTCCGACCGCCACGCTCGAACGTCCGAAAGATTACCTGCACGCATCGCACACGTTGCGCTCGTGGTTCTTCACTACCGATCACAAGCGGATCGCGGTGATGTACCTCTTCGCGATCACGGTATTCTTCATCATCGGCGCCATCGCGGCCGGGCTGGTACGGCTGTCGCTGGTGGTGCCGAACGGGGCGATCTTCACGTCCGACACCTACAACAAGCTGTTCACCATCCATGGCGTGGTGATGGTGTGGTTCTTCCTGATCCCGTCGATCCCGGCGACGTTCGGCAATTTCCTGCTGCCGCTGATGATCGGCGCCAAGGACCTGGCCTTTCCGCGGTTGAACCTGCTGAGCTGGTACGTGTTCTGCGCCGGGTCGCTGTTCGCGGTGTTCGACATCATCGTCGGCGGCGTCGATACCGGATGGACGTTCTATGCGCCGTTCTCGACGACGTTCTCCAACACCTGGGTCGTGCCTGCACTGATCGGCGTCATCATCGCCGGGTTTTCGTCGATCCTGACCGGGCTCAACTTCGTGGTCACCATTCACACGATGCGGGCGCCGGGGATGACCTGGTTCCGCATGCCGATCTTCGTCTGGACGCATTACGCCGTCAGCCTGATCTTCCTGCTGGCCACGCCGGTGATCACCATGGCGCTGATCCTGCTCGTGCTGGAACGCTCGTTCGGCATCGGCATCTTCGACCCGACCCTGGGCGGCGACCCCGTGCTGTTCGAGCACCTGTTCTGGTTCTACTCGCACCCGGCGGTCTACATCATGGTGCTGCCGGGCATGGGCGTGATCAGCGAGATCGTGCCGGCGTTCGCTCAGAAGAAGATCTTCGGCTACCGCTTTATCGCCTATGCCTCGATCGCGCTGGCCTCGCTGACGTTCTTCGTCTGGGGACACCACATGTTCGTCAACGGCGAGAGCGACACGGCGGCCCTGGTGTTCTCGATCCTGTCGTTCGCGGTGGCGGTGCCGTCGGCGGTGAAGGTCTACAACTGGACCGCGACGATCTACAAAGGCTCCATCCGCCTCAAGACTCCGATGATCTACGCCATGGGCTATATCGGCCTATTCGTGATCGGCGGGCTGACCGGGCTATTCTTGGCAACGCTGTCGATCAACGAGCATGTCCACGGCACCTACTTCGTGGTCGCCCACTTCCACTACATCATGGTCGGCGGCACCGTGCTCGCCTTCCTCGGCGGGCTGCATTTCTGGTGGCCGAAGTTCACTGGGCGCATGTACCCGGAGGGCTGGGGGCTGATCTCGGCCGTGTTCATCTTCATCGGCTTCAACGCGACGTTCTTCCCGCAATTCTTGCTGGGCTATCTCGGCATGCCGCGGCGGTATCACGACTATCCGCCGGAGTTCCAGTTGCTCAACATCGTCTCCTCGGTGGGCGCGACGATCCTGGCCGCGGGATACATTTTCCCGATGGTCTACCTGGTATGGTCGCTCTGGTTCGGCAAGCGCGCGCCGGCCAACCCGTGGGACGCCAAGGGCCTGGAGTGGACCACCAGCTCGCCGCCGCCGACGCACAATTTCAACACTCCGCCGGTCGTCGATTTCGAGCCTTACGATTACCCGATGCACACCCCCGGCGATGCGCGATGACATGACGGCCGACCTCATCGGCCAACCCGTCGGCATCGAGACGCACGAGCAGTTCAGCAACCCGGCGCAACAGAAGCGTGCCGCCGAACTTGGCATGTGGGCATGGCTGCTTACCGAGCTGCTGCTGTTCGGCGGCCTGTTCCTCATCGCGCTGGTACTGCGCTACCAGTATCCCGACAGCGTGCACGCCGCCGCTCTGCACCTGAAGTTCTGGATCGGCGCCACCAACACCGTCGTCCTGATCTGTTCGTCGCTTACCATGTCGGGGGCCATCATGCTGTCCCGCCTCGGCGGCCAGCGCTGGATGGTCCGCTGCATGCTCGCAACTGCCGCGCTCGGAAGCCTGTTCCTCGTGCTGAAGGGCTACGAGTGGTTCGCCGACTGGCAGGAGCACATGACGCCGTTCCTGCCCGGCCCCTATGCGCTCGAGGGTGACGCGCCCTCACGCCTGTTCGTGAACCTGTATTTCGTCACCACCGCGCTACACGGCGTGCATCTTACCACCGGGGTCGGGCTGCTGCTGGGGCTGACCTGGATGGCCAAGCAGCCCGGCTTCCTGGCCAAGCACCAGAACCGGATCGAGATCTATGGACTGTATTGGCATTTCATCGACCTGATCTGGATCATGGCGTTTGCCGTGCTGTACGTGCTCGGCCGATGAGTCATCCCGTGTCGCCCGAGGAGAAGCGCCAGATCTGGGAGGCGATGCGCGTCCCGGTATTCTCGTTCGTGGCGCTGCTGGTGTTCCTGGCCGGGCTGGTGGGCCTGGGCTGGTTCGTGCCGGGCCGCACCGCCGCGTTCATCGAGGCCGGGCTGACGCTGTGCATGATCCTGACGGTGCTGCTGTTCTCGATGGAGGTCCGCGAGGAGGGCTCGCTGATGAAGCTCTACTCGTTCCTGGGCTTCTGCTGGTTGATGATCCTGCTCTGCATGACGATGATGGACTACCTCACCCGCTGAATGCGCCGCTGCCGATGCAGCAGTGCCAGCAGCCCGGCGATCCCCACCAGCGTCATCGCCGCCATCACCCGCAGCAGCTTGTAGATCTCGAGCGTGTATTTGCCAGTGGCGGCATCGTAATGAAAACAGAGTAGCAGGATCGGCGAGGGTTCGGCTGCGACCTGCTCCGTGCCGGCCTGCTCGATCGCGTGCCGCAGCGCCATGCCCGAATAGCCGACGCCCTCGAGATAGGTCGAGATTCGCCCGGTCGGCGTCAGCACCACGACGCCAGCCGGATGCGCGTATTGCAGGATCGTGGGATCCCACTTGAACGGGAAACCGACCGCGGCGGCGATCGGGGCGGCGTCGCCGGCGAGATAGTCCCAACCCCGGCCATCCGACTTGGCCTGCATCAGGTCGGCCGCGCGGGCGTCGGCGGCGTCCTTGGCGGTCTCCGCCGGGTCGATGGAGAGGACGGCGAGGCGGTAGTCCCGCCCACCCTGGAGGCCGCTGGCGGTCAAGGCCGAGATCACGTCATCCCGCACCGGGCCGCACAGGGTCGGGCAGCGGAAGTAGCCGAGCGCCAGCACCATCGGTATGCCGGTCAGCGATCGCAGCGAGACGTTCGCGCCATCGGCCTCGGTGAACCTGAGGTCGAGCGGGACGGCACCGCCGGGATGCGGCTGCCAGGCGAAATCCTCCGGCGCCGGCCGCGCCGCGAGCGCGATCGCCGGCCACATCGTCACCAGCAGCAGGAGCCGTGCGAGCATCACCAGCCGACCATATCCGTTCCGCGCCAGACGGCCAACAACACCGCCCAGCCGGCCAGCGCCAGGAACGGCCCGAACGGCAGCGCCGTCGTCGCCGACAGGCTGCGGCCGCGCAGGCGCAGCAGCCCGGCCCAGCCCAATCCCGCCAGCGCCGCGCCAAACAGGATGTCGGCCAGCCCGGCGCTCCCGACCCAGGCGCCGAGCGCGCCCAACAATTTCGCGTCGCCTTGGCCGAGCCCCTCCCGTCCGCGCAGCCGGCGATAGATCGCCGCGACCGCCCACAAGGCAAACCATCCCAGCCCGGCCGCCACCGCATGCTCGGACACATCGCCCGCGTCCAACCACCAGGTCGCCGCCAGGCCGGCCAGCAGCAGCGGCAGCGTCAACACGTCCGGCAGCAGCATCCACTCCGCATCGATCCAGGCCAGCGCCAGCAGCGTCCAACCGGCGCCGCTCACCGCCCATAACGCGTCACCCCCGATGCCGCAGGCCAGGGCCGAGGCCGGCACCAGCACGGCGGCGATTTCGATGTGCCAGTGAAACGGCGCGATGCGCGTTGCACACCGGCGGCAACGGCCGCGCAATGCCACGTAGCTCAGCAGCGGCACCAGGTCCCGCATCCCGAGCGGCGCCCCGCACGCCTCGCAGCAGGAACGCGCCAGCGCCACCGGGCGCCCGGCCGGTAGCCGGCGGATCAGAACGCCGAGGAAGCTGCCGACGAACGGCGCCGCAAGCAACGGCCACATTTAGAAGACGATCTTGGCCCCGACCACCAGCAGCGTCGCAGCGATGATCGGCCGCAGCACGGTCTCCGGCATCCGCGTGGCCAACCAGGAGCCGACGATGATCCCCGGGATCGATCCGCATAGCAGCCCGATCAACAGCACGAAATCTACCGAGCCCAGCCACCAGTGGCCGACCCCGGCCAGCAGGGTGAGCGGCACCGCATGGGCGATGTCCGTGCCCACGATCGCCGGCAAGCGCTCGCGCGGGTAGAGCAGCAGCAACGCCGTCACGCCCAACGCGCCGGCGCCCACCGAGGTGAGCGTCACCAACAAGCCGAGCGCGGCGCCGGTCGCCACCGTCATGACCGTCTGCCGCTGCGGCGACACCCGATCGAGCATCGGGCCTAGAACCGCGACCAGGCGGCCGCGGAAGATCAGCGACAAGGCGGTGATGATCAGCATGATGCCGAGCGTAACCGTCACCCAGCGCATCTGTCCTGCCGACGACGCGTCGAGCCGGGACAGGACGGCCAGGCCGAGCGCGGTCCCCGGCAGGCTGCCCGCCGCGAGCCGCCGGACGATGCGCCAGTTCACGGTTCCGCTGAGTCCATGGACGACGGTGCCGGCGGTCTTGGTCACGGACGCGTAAAGCAGGTCGGTCCCGACCGCGGTGGCCGGGTGTATGCCGAACACCAGCATCAGCATCGGCGTCATCAGCGATCCGCCGCCGACGCCGGTCTGCCCGACGAGGAAACCGACCAGCAGGCCGGAGACGGCAAAACGTAGGTCGACGTGAAACGGATACGGCATTGAGGCGCCACGACACGGTTGAGGAATGCGGATACCACCACATCGATGCCCGCGACACCAACCGCTGGTGTGGGCGCTAAGCGGTGGCCTTCATCATCGCCGCGGCACGCTCGGCAATCATCATCACTGCTGGCTGGATATTGGAACTCGGCACCAGCGGCATCACTGACGCATCGGCAATGCGCAGCCCTGGCACGCCGTGCACGCGCAGTGCCGGGTCGACGACGGCACCGGTGTCGGTGCCCATGCGGCAGGTGCCGCAGGGGTGATACACGGTGGTTCCGCTCTCGCGGATGTAGGCCAGCATCGCGTCATCGCCGACGACGTCTGGTGAGGGCTGCATCTCCTCAAGCACGAAGTCGGCGAAGGGTGGGGTCCGCCCGAGGCGGCGGGCGAGCCGGCTGCTCTCGAGCATGACGTGGACGTCGTTGGGATGGGACAGGTAGTTGGCGCGGATCACCGGCTTGTCGGCCGGGTCGGCACTGCGCAGGGTGAGCGAGCCGCGGCTGTCGGGGCGGCACTGGCCGAAGTTGAACATGAAGCCGGGATGCTTCGGCAGCTCGTAGCCGCGACCCGGGGTCAGGCTGAAGTTGATGAACTGGAACTGCACCTCGGCTTCGTCGGCGCCGGGGGTGACCTTGGCGAACAACGTCGCCTCCGTGGCGCCGACGGCCATGGGGCCGCGGCGGGTCACAGCGTAGCCGAGCGCCATGGCGGCCATCTTGATGCGGGACGCGGTGCGTTCGTTCAGCGTGCCGGCCGGCTTGGTGCGGAAGCCGAAGCGCGTGATCAGATGGTCCTGCAGGTTCTGCCCCACGCCGGGCAGGGATCGTATCACCGGGATCCCCAGTTCCTGCAGTGCCGCGCCGTCGCCGATGCCGGACAGCATCAGCAATTTCGGGCTCATGATCGACCCGGCCGACAGCACCACCTCGCGCGCTGCCCGGAACTCCGTCGTGCTGCCATCCGCCCGCCGGGCCAGGCAGCCGACCGCGCGACCGTCCTCGATCAACAGCTTGGTAACGTCGACCCCGGTCAGGACGCCCAGGTTGGGCCGGCCTTGGGCGGGCTTCAGGTAGGCGCGCGCTGTGCTGCGGCGGAACCCACCGCGCACGTTCATCTGGATGGGCGCGACGCCCTCGATATCGTCCGCGTTGATGTCGCGGTGCAGCGGAATGCCGCACGCGACCGCGGCCTCGATGAACGCCGCCGCGCCGAGCGACAACGATGCCGGTTCACTCACCGTGATCAGGCCGTCGGTGCCGCGCTGGTCGTTGGCCGGGCCGGTCCAACTCTCGATCTTTTTGAAAGTCGGCAGCACGTCCTGATACGACCAGCCCCGGGCGCCGGCCTGCGCCCACCGGTCGTAATCGTGGGGCGAGCCGCGCAGGAACACGAGGCCGTTGATGCTGCCGGACCCACCGAGCACGCGGCCGCGGGGCCAGTTGACGCTACGGCCGCCCAGTTCGGGCTCCGGCTCCGTCGCGAACTTCCAGTCGTAGCGGCCGGACGCGAAGAGCCGCGCGTAGCCGGCCGGAATATGGATCCAGGGATCGCGGTCCGGAGGACCGGCTTCGAGCAGGAGCACGCGGGTCTGCGGGTCCTCGGACAGTCGGGCGGCCAGGATACACCCGGCCGTCCCGCCGCCGATGACCAGAACGTCACATCGTTCCAAGGCTCAGGCCGCCGTGACGACGCCCATCGGGTCCAACCGGTAACCACCGCCCTCGGTCACCAGCAGCCGCGCGTTACCCGGATCCGGCTCGATCTTCTGCCGCAAGCGGTAGATATGCGTCTCCAGCGTATGCGTGGTGACGTTGGCGTTGTAGCCCCAGACCTCGTTGAGCAGCACCTGCCGCGCGACCGGCCGGGTGCCGGCGCGGTAGAGGAACTTGAGGATCGCCGCCTCCTTTTCGGTAAGGCGGATGCGACGGTTCTTCACCGGCTCCTGCAGCAGTTTGGCGCTGGGTCGGAAGGTGTAGGGCCCAATGGTGAACACGGCATCTTCGCTGTTCTCGAAAATGCGCATCTGCGCCCGCAGCCGCGCCAGCAATTCCGCTAGGCGGAACGGCTTGGCAATGTAGTCGTTCGCGCCGGCATCCAGCCCACGCACCACGTCGGACTCGTCGTCCGAGCCGGTCAGCATGATGATGGGCATGCGCAGCCCCTGCTTACGCAGGCTCGCGCAGAAATCCCGTCCGTCGCCGTCCGGCAATCCAACGTCGAGAATCACGGCATCGAACCGCGCATCCCGTCCCGTCACCATCGCTTCGGCCTCGCTGACCGAGGCCGCCTGCGCCGCCTGAAACTCGCCGTCGAGCTCGAGTTGCTCGACCAGCGTCTCACGCAGGATCGCGTCGTCATCTACGATAAGTATCGGCCGCTCGCCCGCCATACGCACTCTCTCTTGTAAGCCGCTACGCGCGCCACTTCGTTACACTCGCCAGGGAGCGCCGCGACTGGCGCAACATCCGGCATGTCTCGAAGGGTTGAACGCTTTGATCACGATCTCAACTCAGCTCGACGATAGTATGCGCACTCACATTTTCGCGAGCAAACCCTCCTGTTTAGAGGCGCAGCCCTGCTTTGCCAAACCACGCCCTCCCTCATAGAACCGGCACAATGTCGCTCGAGTCAGGATCAACCATCCCTCCGATCGTTCCGCAGGCTGCCGTCGACCCGGTGACGATGCGCGTACGGAGCGTTCATCGCGCCATCGCCGAGCTGCGTCGCGGCACGCCGGTCCTGTTGCTCGGCGACAGCCCGGCCGTCGTGCTGGCGGCCGAGACGGCGAGCGCGTCGGGATTGGCCGACCTGGCGAGCCTGACGGGCGCCGCCCCGGTCCTGCTGCTGGCACCGGTGCGGGCGGCGGCGCTGCTGCGCCGGCCAGTGGCGGCGCCGGGGCCTTCGGACTCGACCGCGGTGGCGTTCCGTACCGCCGGGCTGCTCGACCCGGCCGTGCTGCGCGGCATCGCCGACCCGACCGCGGCGCAACTGCTCGCCGAGCCGCCTGAGCTCGCGCCGTCGCTTCCGCTGGCCGCGGCCGCCCTGGCGCTGGCCAAGCTCGCCCGCCTGTTGCCGGCCTCGATCGCCGCGCCCGCCTCCCGCGGCGCGGTGGAGCGCGCGGCCGATCTCGGCCTGCTCGCGGTCGACGCCGCCGACGTGCTCGCGTACCCGGACGCCATCGCGACGTCACTCCGCATCGTCGCCGAAGCCAGCGTGCCGCTCGCCGTCAGCGCCGATGCCCGCGTGATCGCCTTCCGCGCGCCCGATGCCGGCATCGAGCATCTCGCCATCGTCATCGGCGACCCGGCGACGGCACAGGCCAGCGAACCTGCCCCACTGGTCCGGCTGCATTCGGAGTGCTTCACCGGCGACCTGCTTGGCAGTCTGCGCTGCGATTGCGGGCCGCAGCTGCATGCCGCCCTCGAACGCATCGCTGCGGAGGGCGCGGGCGTGCTGCTGTATCTTGCGCAGGAAGGCCGCGGCATCGGCCTGGCCAGCAAGCTCCGCGCCTACACGCTGCAGGACCGCGGCCTGGACACGGTGGACGCCAACCGTGCCCTCGGCTGGCAGGCTGACGAGCGCAACTTCCTGGTGGCGGCGACGATGCTCGAGCAACTCGGGCTGCATCGGATCCGCCTGCTGACCAACAACCCGGACAAGCTGGCCGCGTTGGCGGCCTGCGGGGTCGAGATCGAGGCACGGGCGGAACTCGTGATCCCGCCGAACGGCGTCAACGACCACTACCTCGCCACCAAGGCGCGCCGCTTCGGCCATCTGTTGTAAGGCGGGCTGGCACACCTCTTGCTGGGTTATCGACCATGATCATCCCAAGCTCCGGACCGACGAACCAAGGTGTGGCGGCCAGCACCGGCAGCGAGGCCGCGGGCCCTAGCGGCGGCTGGCCGGAAGCGCTGGACGTGTCGAGCAAGGACATGATGCACGCGCTGAACCCCCTGCAACATGTGCCGGTGGTCGGCATGATTTACCGGGCTGTGACGGGCGAGGGGATACCCGCGCCGCTGCGGGTCGCCGGTGCCGGGCTGCTGGGCGGGCCGCTCGGGATGATTGGGGCGGGGCTGATGAGCGTGTTCGAGGCGATCATCAAGATGGGGCCGGACAACTCGCGCCCGCCGACCCCCGCGGGGATGGCGCAGACCGGGTCGGAAGCGGGGGTCGAGCCGGTGTCGCCGGGCACCACGACGGATGGCGCCTATACCACGCTCGCGACAACGCAACCGGATTTCCTGCGTTCGCCAGGGCTCGATGCGCCCAACACCGCCATCGTGCAGAACGGCGCTGCCGCCTATCAGAGCGCCTCGCTCGAGTGGCAGCGCAGCCAGATGGCCGAGAAAGGCTTGGCGTGAGCGAAGCGGTCCTGGCGGCAGATGGTTTTCTACGACTGGGCGCCTCGGTCTTCCGCGCCGCGATCGGCAAAGGCGGTCGGGCACCGCACAAGCAGGAGGGCGATGGCGCGACGCCGATCGCCACGCTGCCGTTGCGACGCGTGCTCTACCGCGCCGACCGCGTCGTCCGTCCGACATGCGCGGTCGCCGTCATGCCGCTCGCGCCGCATGATGGCTGGTGCGACGACCCGGCAGATCGTGCCTACAACATGCCGGTCCGCCTGCCATACGACGCGCGCCACGAGGCGCTCTGGCGGTCCGACGCGGTGTATGACGTGATCGGCGTGCTGGGCTGGAACGACGCGCCGGTCGTGCGACGGCAGGGGAGCGCGATTTTCCTGCACGTGGCCCGGCATGACTACCAGCCTACCGAAGGCTGCATTGCGCTCGCCTTGCCCGACCTGCTGGCCGTCCTGGCGAGCGGGCTCACCGCGATCCGTATCGACCCGGCCTAGTGGATAACACCTGACACAAGAGTCCCGGATGGGATTCCCGTCGACGTGTTGGCGTGCGAGTCTGCGGGATGCTCACTGGTATCTCCATCAGCCTCAGCCCAGCCGATCGCGTTCGCCTCGTCGAGATCGCAGCGGATCGAAATAGCCCACAGAAGCACGTCTGGCGCGCCCAGATCGTGCTGCTGTCGGCCGACGGCGTCGGCACGAACGAGATCATGCGTGTCACCGGTACGTCCAAGACCTGCGTCTGGCGCTGGCAACGACGCTTCATGGAGGCGGGCACTGACGGGTTGCTGGTCGACAAGACCCGCCCCTCGCGCATTCCGCCGCTGGGTGATGCGGTGACCGAGCGCGTGGTAGCTTTGACGTTGACTGAACCGCCCGGTGAAACCACGCATTGGACCGCCGCCGCCGTGGCTGCCGCCTGCTCGATCAGCGTCAGTTCGGTGCACCGCATCTGGCGTAGCCACGGTCTGCGGCCGCATCAAATCCGGCAGTTCAAGCTCTCCAACGATCCGAACTTCGCGGCAAAGGTCCGCGATATCGTCGGCCTCTACGTCAACCCGCCGGAGCATGCCGTCGTGCTGTCGGTGGATGAGAAAAGCCAGATCCAGGCGCTCGACCGCACTCAGCCCGGCCTGCCGCTGAAGAAGGGGCGATGCGGCACCATGACCCACGACTATAAAAGGAACGGTACGACCACCCTGTTCGCCGCCTTCAACGTCCTCGAGGGCAGCGTGATCGGTCGCTGCATGCAGCGGCACACCCATCAGGAATTCATCCGCTTCCTGAACGCCATCGAGAACCAGGTTCCAGCCAACAAGCAGGTTCATGTCGTGCTCGACAACTATGCCACCCACAAGCACCCCAAGGTCGTCCAATGGCTTGGTCGGCACGAGCGCTTCACTTTCCACTTCACGCCGACCTCCTCGTCATGGATCAACGCCGTCGAAGGTTTCTTCGCCAAGCTGACCAACCGCAGGCTCAAACGCGGCGTGTTCCACTCCATCGTTGCCCTGCAGACTGCCATCAACCGCTTCGTCAAAGAAGCCAACCAGAACCCAAAGCCCTTCCGCTGGACCAAGGACCCGGACGAAATCATCGCAGCCGTCCGTCGAGGGCACCAAGCGTTAGATTCGCACCACTAGCCTCCTGCGCTAACCCTTGGCGCAATAAGATCAAGGGAAACGCGCCGTGAGCTTCGATTTGACCGGTAAAGTCGCCATCGTTACCGGCGGCGGGCGGGGTCTCGGCCGTGCCATCGCCCGCGGCTTCGCGCAGCAGGGGGCCAGCGTGGTCGTCACCGGCCGCACTGTGGCGACGCTCGAGGCCACTGCGGCCGAACTCGGGCCTGACGCGATGGCCCATGCCGGCGACGTCGCGGTCGAAGCCGACGTGCTCGCCCTGCGGGACGCGGTGATGGCTCGGTTCGGCCGCATCGACATCCTGGTCAACAATGCCGGCGTGAACCCGATCTACAAGCCGATCGAGACCACCACGCTCGACGAGTGGCAGCACATCGTCGGCATCAACCTGACCGGCACGTTTCTCTGCGCCAAGTATATCGGCGGCAGCATGGTGGCTGCCGGGAGCGGCTCGGTCATCAACATCAGCTCGGTCGCCGGCCATGTCGGGCTGCGCCGGTCGGTGCCGTATTGCGCGACCAAAGGCGGCGCCGAGCTGATGACCAAGGCGCTGGCGCTGGATTGGGCGGTCAAGGGCGTGCGCGTGAACTGCATTGCCCCGGGCTATTTCGAGACGGATCTGACCGCCGGGATGATCGCCAACGAGGCGCTCTCGACCCGGTTGCTCGGGCAGACGCCGATGGGTCGGTTCGGGCGCGACCCCGACATCGTCGGCGCGGCGATCTTCCTGGCCAGCGACGCCAGCGCCTACGTCACCGGGCAGAGCCTCGCCGTCGACGGCGGTTATCTGGCAGCATGAGGCAACCCGCGGCGATGCGCCGCGATGTGCCCCCATGAAACCAGACAAGAAAATCCGCTATGCCGTCGTGGGCGCCGGCTGGATCAGCCAGGCCGCCTTCATGCCGGGCGTCAAGCAGACCGGCAATTCCGTGCTGACCGCCATCGTCACCGGTGACAGCACCAAGGCCGAGACGCTCGGGCGTCAGTACGGCATCGAGCGCGCGTATCACTATGATGCCTATGTGGCCGCGCTCGACAGTGGCGGGTTCGACGCGATCTACCTGGCGCTACCGAACCACCAGCATCGCCAGTTCGCGGTCCCGGCACTCGAGCGCGGCATCCACGTGCTGCTCGAGAAGCCGATGGCGACCTCGGAGGAGGATTGCCGCGCCATCATCGACGCCGCCCGCCGCGGCCGGGCCAAGCTGATGCTGGCCTATCGCCTGCATTTCGAGCCGGGGACGCTGGAGGCGATCCGCATCGCCCAGAGCGGCGCGCTTGGGCGCCTGTCGACGTTCAGCTCGACCTTCACGCAGCAGGTCGAGGACGGCAACCACCGGGCGCAGAACGGCTACTGGTCCGGCCCGGTGCCGGACATGGGCACCTACCCGATCAACGCCGTGCGCAACCTGTTCCACGCCGAGCCGACCGAGGTCATGGCCTGGGGCACCGATACCAAAGGCTTCGGCTTCCACGACACGGTCAGTGTCACGATGCGCTTCCCGGAGGATCGGCTGGCGCAGTTCACGGTGGCCTATGGGCTGGAGGGCGCCGACGAGTACCGGATCACCGGTGACGAGGGCACGCTGCGCGTGTCGCCGGGCTACACGTTGCAGGGCGGGCTGCACCATGCGCTGACGGTCGATGGCAGCGTGACCGAGACCGACTTCCGCGCGATCGACCAGTTCGCGGGCGAGACCGCGTATTTTTCCGACTGCATCCTCGAGAACCGCGAGCCGGAGCCGGATGGCGAAGAGGGGCTGTTCGACGTGCGCATCCTTGCCGCCATCGAGCGCGCGTTGGCGACGGGCCGGTCGCAGGAGCTAACGCCGGCGCAGCGCGGTAAGCGGGCGATGCCGGACCAACGCACCGACTTCCCACCGTCGAGCGCGCCGAGCCTCGTCAACGCCGCCGCGCCGGAGGGGTAGCGCTCGGGCGCGAAACACGGAACACTACCTTCGTTAAGGGAGGATAAAATATGGCACGAGTGGCTCTAGTCACCGGCGGAACACGCGGTATCGGCGAGGCGATCAGCACGTCACTCAAGGAGGCCGGGCGCACCGTAATCGCCAGCTACGCTGGCAACACTGCGGCGGCGGAAGCGTTCACCAGCGCGACCGGCATTGCGACGATCCAGTTCGACGCGGGCGACTTCGCGGCCTGCGAGGGAGCGGTTAAGCAGATCGAGTCCGAGCACGGCCCGATCGAGATCTTGGTCAACAACGCCGGCATCACGCGCGACGCGACCATCGCTAAGCAGAGCCGCGAGATGTGGGATGCGGTGATGGACACCAATCTCGGCTCCTGCTTCAACCTGTGCAAGCTGACCTTCGAGGGCATGCGCGCCGCCAAGTTCGGCCGCATCGTCAACATCGGCAGCATCAACGGCCAGGCCGGCCAGTATGGGCAGGTGAACTATGCCGCCGCCAAGTCGGGCATCCACGGCTTCACCAAGGCGTTGGCGCAGGAAGGGGCGCGGTTCGGCATCACCGTCAACGCGATCGCCCCGGGGTACGTCGACACCGAGATGGTGCGCGCCGTGCCGGCCGACGTGTTGCAGAAGATCATCGCCCGCATCCCGCGCGGCCGTCTCGGCCAGGCGACCGATATCGCGCGTGGCGTCTGCTTCCTGACTGCGGACGAGGGCGACTTCATCACCGGGTCGACGCTGTCGATCAATGGCGGGCAGCACATGTATTAGCCATGGAAGCGATCTCGCTGCACACCAAGTTGGCGGCCGTCACCGAGCATTGGTCGCCCAAGATCGTCGGCCACTACAACGGCAACGACATCATGGTCGTCAAAGTGCAGGGCGAGTTCGTGTGGCACAGTCATCCGGAGACGGATGACCTGTTCTTGGTGCTGAAAGGGGCACTCACCATCCAGATGCGGGATGGTGAGGTCCGCCTGGGTCCGGGCGAGCTCTACGTGGTGCCGCGCGGCGTCGAGCACCGCCCGGTGGCGGAGGACGAGACGCATCTGATGCTCATCGAACCCGCCGATACGCCCAATACCGGCGACAAAGCCACGGCGGTCGTTAAAGTGGAGATCTGACCAGCCGAGGCTCTGCTTTCATGAATTTCGTCATCGATCCGGCACCCGTGCCGTCCGTCGCCGTCGCCGGGTCATCGGACCGGTTTCCGGTGCGGCGCATCTTCTGCGTCGGCCGCAATTACGCGGCGCACGCTCGCGAGATGGGCAAGGACCCGGACCGCGAGCCGCCGTTCTTCTTCCTCAAGCCCGCCGACGCCGTCGTCGATGACGGGGCGACGATCGCGTATCCGCCGGAAACGGCGAACCTGCATTACGAGGCGGAGCTGATCGTTGCTATCGGCAAGGCGGGGCGGGACATCGCGCCGGAGGCGGCGCTCGAGCACATATGGGGCTACGGCATCGGTCTCGACATGACCCGGCGCGACCTGCAGAACGCCGCCAAGGACCTCGGGCGTCCCTGGGATTGGGGCAAGGGCTTCGACCAATCGGCCCCGATCGGGCCGATTCATCCGGTGTCGACGGTCGGGCACATCGACAAGGGCCGTATCTGGCTGGCGGTCGACGGCACGATCAAGCAGGACAGCGACGTCTCGAAGCTGATCTGGCCGATCGCCGACGTGATCAGCATCGCATCACGCTCGATGGAACTGCGGCCCGGCGATCTCATCATGACCGGCACGCCCGAGGGCGTTGGCGCGGTGAAGGCCGGGCAGACGATGACGCTGGGCATCGACGGGTTGGGCGAGCTGACCATCCACGTCGCCTGACCTCGTCACCTGGCGGGACGCTATCGGCGTCCTGCCAGGTCCAACACCCGCCTGGCCTGTTTGAGATGCGGCATGTCCAGCATCGTGCCGTCCAGGCCGACGACGCCGGTGCCGGGCGAGGCCGCGAAAGCGTCCACGACGCGCTGGGCGTGCGCCACTTCGGCCGCGGCCGGCGTATAGGCCTCGTTGATGATGGCGACCTGATCGGGATGGATCGCCATGCGGCCGAGGAAGCCGCTGTGCCGGCTCGCCTGCGCCTCGGCCGCGAGCCCGTCGAGATCGCGGAAATCGGCGTATACGGTGTCCAGCGGCTGTACGCCGGCGGCGACGGCGGCGGCCAGGCATAGCGCACGGGCCAACTCGTAGGGGGAGGCGAAGCCGCCGCCAGGGGCCCGGTTGGTGGTCGCGCCCAGCACGGCGGCGAGGTCTTCGGCGCCCCAGGTCAGCCCGGCGAGCCGAGCGCTGCAGCCGGCGTAGCTGCCGAGCGTGAACAGGGCGCCGGCCGTCTCCGTGGCGATCGGGATGATGGCGGTCGATCCGAGCGGCACACCGTCCCGCGTCTCGAGGGCCCCGAGATAATGGTCGAGCATGACGGCGTCGGCGGCGGATTCCGGCTTGGGCAGCAGGATACCGTTCGGGCGGCCGCCGACCACGGCAACCAGGTCCAGGAGGCCGGCGGGGGTGGAGAGCGGGTTGATACGGACCCAGAGCTGACGCGCGTCGCGGCTCGGATGGGCGTCGAGATAGGCGCGGACCATCTCGCGCGCGATCGCGGTCCGTTCGGCGGCGACGGAGTCCTCGAGGTCGAGGATCAGCGCGTCGGCGGCCGACCCGGCGCCCTTGGCAAGCTTGCGCTCGCTATCTCCCGGCACGAACAGCATCGAACGCAGCATCGTCATTTCCCCGACAACAATCGTCGGACGACAATGGCGCATCATGGCGGAGGATGGAACTGACGGGATGATTGGTCGGGGCGAGAGGATTCGAACCTCCGGCCTCTTGCTCCCGAAGCAAGCGTACTACCAGGCTGTACTACGCCCCGACTGAGGCGCGGGGTATAGCCTTGCTCCCGGACCCCGGCAACCCCGAACTTGCCGTTGGCTGCCGCGTTCGATGTCGATCCAGGAGGATAGTATGACCGAGAAGAAGCCCGAGACCACGACCGACGTCACCGACACCGTCACCGGCACCGTCGGCGCGCCGAACCCGAAGACCGGCAGCGCCGACGCCGCACGGGGCCTCGGCGGTCACAGCAAGGATGCCAGCCACGAGAAAGGTGCTCCGGCCGGCTACGTCGAGAAGGGTGAGCCCTCCGACGCCTGATCGCGGCTGTCCCGATCCAGCGCCAACGTCGCCAGCGCCTGCGCCATGATGTGACGCGTGCGCTGGTCCACTTTGGCCTCGATCGCCTGCGGGTGTTGCTCGACGAGAGCCCTCAGCCCGCGGACCTCGTCGCGCAACTCGGCGATCTCGTCCCGTAGCTGACCGACGAAGAAGGTGCGTAGCCGGTGCATCGCCGGCCGGACCAGCGGACGCACGATCCGGTAAGCACGCCACTTGAGCGACCGTGGGTTCATGATGGCAAATTGATGCCGTCGACCCGGCCGCTGCCATCGGCGAACAGGGTGATGATGCTGCGGGACGCCGGGTCGAGCGCGAAACGGTCGAGGTGGTCCAGCGACATGCCGAGGAAATGCGCCAGCACCGCCTTCAGCACGTCCTGATGGCTGACCAGCACGATCTGCCGCTCCGGCCGTGCGCCGGCCCGCATAACGGTGGCGACCGCGCGGTCCTGGGCCGCCATCATGGTCTCGCCGCCAGGGCAGCGCGCGGTGCTGCGGTGGCGGTTCCAGTCGTCCCAGGCCGGCTGTCCCTCGAGCGCGACGAACTCGGCACCGGTCCAGTCGCCGAAATCGATCTCGTTCAGCCCAGCGTCGATCTCGACTGAGTCCGCCGCGATCGCTGCCGCGGTCTGCCGAGCACGATCGATCGGGCTGGACAGCACGGCGCCGATCCCCATACCGGCGAACCGGTCGGCCAGGGCGGCGGCCTGCGCCTCGCCCTCGGCGCTCAACGCCACGCCGGGCGTGCGGCCCACCAAGGTCCGGCCCTGCAACCCGTGCGCGGCATGGCGGACCAGGTACAGCGTCGTCAGGGCACGTTCGCCTCGTTCCAGAGCTGAACGCCGCCGGTCAGCCCCGCTTTGTTGGACACGATGTGTATGTCGTGCGGCAGGTCGAAGTCGACTTTGGTCGCGTCGCCGCCGCCGATGTAAAGCGTGTCGAAATTGATCATGACGCGGAGCTGCTTCAGGATTCGCTGGACCCGCTTGTTCCAGCGCTTACGCCCGATCTTCTCCAGCGCGGCAACGCCGACATACTCGTCGTAGGTCTTCTTGCCGTAGGCGATGTGCTGGCTGACCTCGAGATGCGGCGCGAGGCGGCCATCCTGATACAGCGCGAAGCCGAATCCGGTGCCGAGCGTGATGACGCATTCGAGGCCTTGCCCGCTGATCACGCCCAGGCCCTGCACGGTAGCGTCGTTCTCGGCGCGGACGGGCTTGCCGAGCAACTCGGCGAGCGTGCCGGCCAGGTCGTAGCCGGCCCAGTCCTTGGTGCCGAGGTTAGGCGCGGTGAGCACCTTGCCGCCGCGAACCACGCCGGGAAAGCCAACCGACACGCGGACGAAGCGGCCGAGGCTGGTCGCCATGCCGGTCAGCAACGGCACCACCGCCGCCGGCGGCGAGGGCTTTGGGGTCAGCACGCGCAGGTTCTCGCCGATGAGCTTCCCAGCGGAGTCGAGTAGCCCGGCTTTGAGCCCGGAGCCGCCGATGTCGAGCGCAAGCGTGATCTCTCCTTCGGGGACCGGCTTGGCCCCGTCGCCGTCGAACGCGCCGTGTTCTGTCATGTCCGCTCCAGTATGCGAGGGCCGAGGTCGGTGCCGGCGATGACGCGGGTGGCGATGCCGATGAACAGGCCGCTCATCACCACGCCGGGGATGGCGTTGAGGGCGGCATCGGCGGCGGCCGGGTCGGCGAGGTCGAGCTGGCAATCGAGGATGTGGTTGCCGTTGTCGGTCACGAACGGGGCGCCGTCCTTCATGCGCAACACGCCCTCGGCGCCGGCGCGTTCAAGGTGCCGCAGCGTCGCCTGCCAGCCGAAGCGGACGACCTCGACGGGGAGGCGCACGCCGCCGAGGGCGGACACGAGCTTGCTCTCGTCGACGATGACGATCATCCGGCGGCTGGCGGCGGCGACGATCTTCTCGCGCACCAGGGCGCCGCCGAGGCCCTTGATGAGGTCGAGCGTGCCGGTATGCACTTCGTCGGCGCCGTCGATGGTGAGGTCGAGCGCGGGATGCTCGGCGAGGGTGCCCAGTTCGATGCCGAGCGAGCGGGCTTGCGCCGCGGTCGCCTCGGAGGTCGGCACGCCCACGATCCGCAGCCCGGCGGCGACGCGGGCGCCCAGCAGGTCCACCGCGATCTTCGCCGTCGAGCCGGTGCCGAGGCCGACAACCATGCCGTCCTCGACGGCGGCGACGGCGAGTTCGGCGGATTGTCGCTTCAGCTCGTCCCGGGTCAGAGCCGCTGGGGTCATGTCAGCTGCGCCATGATCTCGTCCAGGATGTCGTGCGCCGGGCCGGCAATGTCGGCGATCAACGGGCGCTCGTCGGGGCCCGGCACTTCGAGCGCCTCAAACTGGCTGTGGACCAGGCTAGCCGGCATGTAGTGGTTCAGCCGGGCGGCCTGGCGCTCATGGATCAGTGCTTCCTCGCCGCGGAGATAGACGAGCCGCACGTCGGCGCGGTCGCCGATCAGCACGTCGCGGTAGGCGCGCTTGAGCGCGGAGCAGGCGAGGATGGAGTAACGGCCGGTGGACCGGGTAGCGTCGATCCAGGCGGCGATAGAGGCGAGCCAGGGCCAGCGGTCGTCGTCGGTCAGCGGCGTGCCGCCATGCATCTTGCGGACGTTGGCGGGCGAGTGCCAGTCGTCGGCGTCGCCCAGTTCCCAGCCGAGGCGGCCCGCCAACAGCGCGGCGACGGTGGTCTTGCCCGACCCCGAAACGCCCATGACGACCAGAACCGACGGCTTCTCCATCAGGTGAGCCTACTCAGCCCTGGCGGCCGAGCAAACCCCGGCCCACGACGGTGGCCTGGATTTCGGCGGCGCCCTCGAAGATGTTGAGGATGCGGGCGTCGCACAGCACGCGGCTGATCGGGTATTCCAGCGCGTAGCCGTTGCCGCCGTGGATCTGCAGCGAGGCGTCGGCATTGCTCCACGCCACCCGGGCGGCAAGGAGCTTGGCCATGCCGGCCTCGATGTCGCAGCGTTCGCCGGCATCCTTGGTGCGGGCGGCGTAGTAGGTGATCTGCTGGGCCATGACGGTCTCTACCGCCATCATGGCGATCTTGTCGGAGACGCGGGGGAAGGCCGTCAGATTGCTGCCGAACTGGCGGCGGCCGAGCGCGTAGGCGAGGCCGAGGTCGAGCGCGTTGCGCGCCACGCCGACGGCGCGGGCGGCGGTCTGGATGCGGGCGCCCTCGAAGGTGCGCATCAGTTGGCGGAAGCCGGCGCCGTGCTCGGCGCCGAGCAGGCCGTCGGCGTCGACGGCGAAGTCGTCGAAGGAGAGCACGTATTCCTTCATGCCGCGGTAGCCGAGCACCGGGATCTCGCTGCCGGCCAGGCCCTGGTCGGGAAAGGGTGCCTCGTCGCTGCCGCGCGTCTTGGCGGCCAGGAACATCGAGAGGCCGGCGAAGCCGGAGACGTCCGGTTCGCTGCGGGCCAGGACCGTCATCACGTCGCTGCGGGCGGCGTGGGTGATCCAGGTCTTGGCGCCGGTGATCCGCCACGTGCCGTCCTCCATCGCCTTGGCGCGGGTGCGGACGGAGGCGAGGTCCGACCCGGTGTCCGGCTCGGTGAACACCGCGGTCGGCAGGATGGTGCCGGCGGCGATGCCGGGGAGCCAGCGGGCTTTCTGGGCGTCGGTGCCGTTCTGGCCGATCAGCTCGCCGGCGATCTCCGAGCGGGTGCCGAGCGAGCCGGCGGCGATCCAGCCGCGGCTGAGCTCTTCGGAGACGACGCACATGGCCAGCTTGCCGAGGCCGAGGCCGCCGAATTCAGGGTCGATGCAGACGCCGAAGACGCCCAATTCGGCCATCTCCGCGATCAGCGCGTCGGGGATCAAGGTGTCGGCTAGGTGCCATTCCTGCGCGAACGGGGCGACCCGGTCGTCGGTGAACTGGCGAAATTGGCCGCGGACCATGTCGAGCGTCTCGTCGCCGAGGGACTCGTCGGGCCGCCAGCCATCGGCCAGCAGGCGGGCCAACTCGGCACGGGCGGCCGGTGTGTTGCCGCGGAGGACGGCGCGGACGGCCGGGTCGTGGGCGAGGGTGTCGGCGGCTTCCTCGGTGCCGAGGTCGATGGGGCGGACGATCTCGTTCTGGCCCATGGGCAGCCCGCCGATCAGCTGGGCCAGGTATTCGCCGAGGCCGATCTGCATGACGAGGCGCTCGCCCGCCGCCTTGCCGGTGCCCCAGCGGGCGAGCTGCTCCATCGCCTCGACCGTGGTGGCGGCCCAGGCGAAACCGTGCAGTCGCCGTTGCTCGGCCTGCAGGAGCGTCGGGTCCGGCTTGCCGGCGGGTGCGACGGCAAGCAGGCAGGCGTCGCGCACGGTGGCCAGGTAGGCCCGCGTGGCGTCCAGTGCTGGGCGGGTCATGCTGGACAGATCGCTCGTCATCTCGTTCATCGCACCGCTCCAGCTACCAGGCCGTTATATATAAGCGCTCGTCAGTTGCAGATCAGGCCGCTTGCCGCGTCAGTCGCCGTGCCGCTCTGACCGCGGGAGCAAAGGTCGAACTCGCGACCCGGTCGCGTGCTCGGCGCGCGATATAGGTATGGATGGTTCCAGGGGTCGAGCGGCTGCGTGTCGCCCTTGAGGTAGGGCCCGTTCCAGTTCGGTGCCGAGCTAGGCTTGGTGCTCAGCGCAGCCAAGCCCTCCTCGCTGGTCGGGTAGCTACCGACGTCCAGCTTGTAGAGGTCGAGCACCGAGGCGATCCGTTCGACCGATTGCTTGGCCACCGAGTTGCGCGCGCCGCCGAGCTGCCGCAGCGCCGCCGGTGCCACCAGGAACACCAGCAGCCCGAGGATGGCGACCACCACCAGGATCTCCAGCAACGTGAAGCCGCGTTGCCGCGCGTACCTACTCGAGTTTGACGAACATGCCGTTGCGGCGCAGCTCGACGGCGTAGCGGAGGATGAAGGACTCATGGACCGGGGACGCCCCATAACGGTTGGTGTCATAGCCGAGGGTGTGCCCCCGGACGGCGCATTGTGCCAGAGGGGGATGGTCGGGCGTGAGGTCGAGCGCCGTGCCGGTGGAGACCTCGTTCACGGGCGGCGCCTCGAGCACCAGCACCTGGCCGCGTTTGTGGACGTTCTCGTAGACCTGCCGCAACACGTCCGGTTGGGCACAGACCGGCACTGGCGGCGGCGGGGCGCAGCCTTGCAGCGATCCGCCGATCGCCAGTAATCCGGCCACCATTCTGCTGATCATAACCCTACCTTTTCTGGACCCGGCCTTGCCACTTATCGCCGAACCGGTCACCACGTCGACCTCATGGGCATGACACTGCTCTCATGGTGGCTGCGTCAGCTCGCCGGGCTGCTGCCGGCGGCGTGGCGGCCGGCCGTGGGCGACGCGGCCGAGGAGGCGGGCGACTCTGTCATGCTGGCGCTGGCGGGGGAACCGGGGGCGGGGCCGCCGACGCTCGAGGCCGCGCGTCGGCGCGGCAAGCGGCTGCTGCGGCTGGGGCGGTTCACGCTCGATGCGGCCGGGCTTGCCTCGCTGCGCGCCGCCATCGGCAGCGGGCGCCATGGCCCGATCCGACTGCTGCTGCCGCCCGCGCTGCTGCTGGAGCAATCGGTCAGTCTGCCGCTGCAGGCCGAGCGAGGGCTGGAGACGGCGCTGCGCTGGGAGATGGATCGGCTCACCCCGTTCCCGGCCGACGCGGTGTTCTGGACCTGGCGGATCCTGCATCGGGATCGCGCCCGGGGCCAATTGGACCTGCGGCTGATGCTGGTCGCCAAGGCGGCGATCCAGGCGAGCCTCGAGGCGTTGGCGGCGGCCGGGCTGGCGCCGGCGCGGCTGGAGGCGGCAGGGCAGCCCGGCCGGGTGATCCCGTTGTCGGGCCGACGTGCGGCGCCGCGGCGGCCGGCGTTGCTGGGCGGGATCGCGCTGTGCCTCGTGCTCGCGGCGATGGCGGTCGCGGTGCCGTTCCTGCGCCAGCAGGCCGAGCTCGACCGGCTCGAGGCCCGCCTGGCCGATCTGCGGCCGCAGGTGGACGTCGCCGACGCGCTGCGGCGGCGGATCGCCGAGCGAGCGGCCGGCGTGGACGTGGTGGCGGCCGAGGCGGCCCGGGTCGGCAACACGTTGCAGGCGTTGGCGGCGCTGACCGACTTGCTGCCGGACGATACGTCGCTCTACGAACTCGCGGTCCGCGACCGCGTGCTGACGTTCACGGGCCAGTCCACGCAGGCGGCCCGCCTGATCCCGGTGCTCGCGGGGGATCCGAGCTTCCGCAACCCGGTGTTCGCCGCCCCGGTCACGCGCAACGAATTGACCCGTACGGAGACGTTCTCGGTCCGCGCCGAACTGCGTCCCTGAGCCTCGCCGGCCGGGGTCGCGCGGTGGCCGGCAAGTGCATGACAATTTGACGAAATTGCCAAACCTGGCCGGTGCGGGCCGGGATCGGCATTTGGTTGGTGCCGAAACGCCCGGACACCCGTATGTGACAGCACGCGCGCATCGGCAGCGAGGAGTTGATGGCAGTCCCGTTCTTGTCCTGCATGGCTCTGGTGGCCCAAATCTACGCCCTGCCGCCGCGCGTGCTGCCGGCCATCCAGCGCGTCGAGGGCGGACAACTGGGGCTGGCCCGCAGCAACACCAACGGCACCCAGGATCTCGGCATCATGCAGATCAACACGATCTGGCTGCCATACCTGGCGGGCTACTCTCGCCTGTCGCAGCCGGAAGTGCGTAACCGGCTGCTGAACAATGCCTGCTACAACATTGCTGCGGCCGGGCTGATTATGCGGAACTACCTCGACGAGACGTCCGGCGACCTGTTGCGCGCGGTCGGCAACTATCATTCGCACACGACGAACCGGAACCTTAACTATCAGGCGCAGGTGCTCCGCTCGGCCACCGTGCTGTTCCAGACGCCGGCGCGGCGCCCCTGATGGACCTGCCGGCCAAGCTCGACGCGGTCGATGCGCTCGCCGACCTGCTGGTGGCGGACGGACATTGCGACTTTCGCACCATCGAGCGCGGGCGCCGGGTGGCGGCCGAGAGCGGGCAGCGGTTGGACAAGGTGCTGATCCAGCTCGGCCTGGTGACCGAGCGCGACTTGGCGCGGGCCTATGCCGACCTGACCGGGCTGCGGACGGCCGCGCCCGCCGACTTCCCGGCCGAGCCGGCGGTCCCGGGCCGTATCGCGCCGCGGTTCCTGCGGCACAGCCGGGCGCTGCCGCTGGGCGTCGAGGGCGGGCGGCTGCTGGTGGCGGTGGCCGATCCGCTCGACCCGTTCACCGCGGCGGCGTTGTCCGCGGCAACCGGGATGCCGGTCGACCTGCTGATCGGGCTGCCGGTCGAGCTGGATGCCGCGCTGACCCGGCTCTACCCGGACGGCGACCCGGCGGCCGAGGCCGACCCGGCGGCGAGCGAGCCTCTGGAAGAAGATGCCGAGCGGTTGAAGGACCTCGCCTCCGAGGCGCCGGTGATCCGGCTGGTCAACGGCCTGATCTCGCGCGCGGTGGAGACGCTGGCGTCGGATATCCATATCGAGCCGTTCGAGGATCGGCTGCGCATCCGTTACCGCTATGACGGCGTGCTGCACGAGGCGGACCAGCCGCCGGGCCATCTGACGGCGGCGATCACGTCGCGGATCAAGATCATGGCGCGGCTCGACATCGCGGAGCGGCGGCTGCCGCAGGACGGGCGCATCAAGCTGGCGGTGCGCGGTCAGGAGATCGACTTCCGCGTATCGACGATCCCGTCGCTGCATGGCGAGACGGTGGTGCTGCGGGTGCTGGACCGCAGCGCGGTGACGTTCGAGTACGGGAAGCTGGGGCTGTCGGCGCCGGTGGTGGCGCGACTGGACGTGGCGCTGAAGCTGCCGAACGGGATCGTGCTGGTGACCGGGCCGACCGGGTCGGGCAAGACGACGACGCTGTATACCGGGCTCCTGTCGCTCAACTCGGTGGATCGGAAGGTCGTGACGGTCGAAGATCCTATCGAATATCAGCTGCCGGGGGTCAACCAGATCCAGGTGAAGCCGCAGATCGGGCTGAACTTCGCGTCGCTGCTGCGGTCGATCCTGCGGCAGGACCCGGACGTGATCATGGTGGGCGAGATCCGCGACATCGAGACGGCGCAGATCGCGGTGCAGGCGGCGCTGACGGGGCACCTGGTGCTGAGCACGGTGCATACCAACTCGGCGACGGCGACGATCTCGCGGCTGCGGGACATGGGGCTGGAGGACTATCTGCTGACGGCGGTGCTGCGGGGAATCCTGGCGCAGCGGCTGGTGCGGCGGCTGTGCCATGCCTGCCGACGGCCGGAGCCGGCGGCGCCGGAGCTGGTAGCGCGGTTCCGGCTCGATCGCGGCGGTGAGGCTGCGCCGGTGCTGCATCATGCCGTCGGCTGCCCGCAGTGCCGCAACACCGGGTATCGGGGGCGGTTGGCGATCGCGGAGTTCCTGGCGCCGACGCCGGCGATCGAGCGGCTGATCTTCGCGCGCGCGGACCAGTCGGAGATCGAGCGGGCGGCGGTCGAGGGCGGCATGGTGACGATGTTCGACGCCGGGCTGGAGGCAGCGCTGGCGGGCGAGACGACGATCGAGGAAGTCACCCGCAGCATCCGCACCGACGCTTGATGACGGCGTTCCGCTATACCGCGCTGGACCCGTCCGGCCGGACGCTGCGCGGCACGATGGAGGCGGCGTCGGAGGCCGAGGTGGCGGCGCGGCTGCAGCGGCAGGGGAGTTTGCCGCTGCGGACCGAGCTTGCCGCCGGGGCGTGGTACCGGGTGTTCGAACGCGAGTTCGGGCGACGCGGCATGAGCAAGCAGGACGTGACGGACTTCACCCGTGAGCTGTCGACCATGCTCGGCGCGGGGCAGGACCTGGATCGGTCGCTCCGGTTCCTGGTGGAGACGTCGCCGAACAAGCGGGTGCTGGCGACGGTAGAGGCGTTGCGGCGGACGGTGCGGGACGGCGGCTCGCTGGCCGCGGCGCTGGCGGAGAACTCGGCGAGCTTCCCGAAGCTGTATATCGGGTTGGTGCGGGCCGGCGAGGCGGGCGGGACTTTGGCGCCGACGCTGGAGCATCTGGCCGCGCTACTGGAGCGGGAGCGCAATCTGGCATCGACAGTGAAGTCGGCGATGATCTATCCGGCGCTGCTGGTGGTGGCGGCGATCGGATCGATCGTGCTGCTGCTGACGCAGGTGCTGCCGCAATTCGTGCCGCTGTTCGAGCAGAGCGGGGCGCAGCTGCCGGGGCCGACGCGGGCGCTGCTGCTGCTGGGCGACGTCGTGTCGGGATATGGGCTGTACATCGCGCTGTTGCTGCTGGCGGTGGTGTTCCTCGTCAGTCAGGCGCTGAAGCGGCCGGGGCCGCGTTTGCGGGCAGACCTTTTGCTGCTGCGAATGCCGGTGATCGGCGGGTTGCAGCGCGAGCTTGTGGCGGCGCGGTTCACGCGGACGTTGGGGACGCTGCTGACCAACGGGGTGCCGCTGATCGGGGCGCTGGCGATCGTGCAGGACGCGATCGGCAACCGGGCGGCGACGGGCGCGATCGGACGGGCGGCGCTGATGGCCAAGGGCGGCGCCGCGCTGGCGCGGCCGCTGGAGGAGAGCGGGCTGTTCCCGGCGCGGACCACGCATCTGCTGCGGCTCGGCGAGGAGACGGCTCAATTGGGGCCAATGTCGCTGCGGGCGGCGGAGATCCATGAGGAGCGCACGCGGCTCGGGGTGCAGCGGCTGGTGGCGCTGCTGGTGCCGGCGATCACCGTGGTGATGGGGGCGGCGATCGCGGGGATCATCGCGGCGCTGCTGCTGGCGATGTTGAGCCTGAACGACCTTGCCGGCAGCTGACAAGCGGCCCAACGGCTTCACCCTCATCGAGATGATCGTCGTGTTGATCATCATCGGGCTGGTCGGCGGGCTGGTGCTGACGCGGGCGCCGACGCGCGGCGGGACGGCCGACCTGCAGGCGGCGACGTCGCTCGTGGTCGGCACGTTGCGGCTGGCGCGGACGCGGGCGATCGCGGTGAACCGGCCGGTGCCGGTGCGCATCGATGCGGCGGACGCGGCGGTGCAGCTCGGGGCCGATCCTGTGCGGCGGTTGCCGCCGGGAATCCGGATCGCGGGGGGCCCGGCGATCCTATTCCGCCCCGACGGCAGCTCGTCGGGCGGCACGGTCGATCTCGCGGGCCGCGCCAGTGCCGCGCGCGTCGCGGTCAGTTGGTTGACCGGCCGGGTCGCGGCGGCGGGCGTCGGCACGCCATGATGGGCCGTCATCGTGGGTGAGCTGCCCGAAGGCGTGCGCGGCCGGGTGCTGGCCGTGCTGATCCTGCTGATCGCCGTGGCGACTGCCTGGGCCGGCGTCGGCCTGCCGCTGACGGAGTGGTATGGCGAGCGCGCGGACACGATCGAGCGACAGGGCACGCTGACGCGGCGCATGGCGCAGATCGCCGCCGACCTGCCCCGCCTGCGCACGCAGGCGGCGAGCCCGCAGACGGCCGTGCCGGTGACGGTGCTGGACGGCGCCAGCGATGCGGTCGCCGGGGCCGCGCTGCAACAGCGGCTGCAGCAGATCGCGTCCGGATTGGGTGCCACCCTGGCCAGCACCGAGCTGCTCTCCGGCGACCCGGCTGGCGCCTATCGGCGGATCGGCATCCGCATCACCGTCAGCTCGACCTGGCCGGTGATCGTGCGCTTGCTCGACGCCATCGCGGGCAATACGCCGCGGCTGTTGGTCAACGACCTGCAGATCCAGGCGATGCGCGCCTCCCTCACCGACGCCAACCCGACCCTGAACGTGACGATGGTCGTGTTCGGCTTCCGGGCTGGCACGTCACAGCCGGCGCCGCAATGAGCCCGCTGTTGACCATCGTGGCGCTGGTAGCGGCCGGGCTGGCGGGCCTGGTGGGCTTCGAGTTGCTGCCGTCGACGACCGACGCGGACCCGGTGCCGCCGGCGGTCAGCGCAGCGGTGCCAAGCGCCGCAGCCGTCACGGCCGCGCCGCTCATGGCTCCGGTGGCGGCGGTGAGCGACGACACGCTCCTGGCCCGGCCGTTGTTCAGCCAGACGCGGCGGCCGCCCAACGTGGCGGGCCCGGCCGCGGCGGCAGTGGCCGGCACGGCGCCGCTGCCGCGCATGACCGCCATCCTGATCGACGGGCCCGATCGCCGGGCCATCTTCGCGGGCAGCAACGGCAAGGCGGTGACCGTCGTCGAGGGAGGCCGGGTCGGCGCGTTCACCGTCCAGTCGATCGGGCCGCGACAGGTCACGCTGATCGGCCCCGATGGACCGCGGACCGTGCGCACGACGTTCGACCCGGGCTTGCAGCCCCCGGCCCCAGTGCCGGTGGCTGGTTTCGTGCTGCCGCAGTTCCCGGGCATCCAAATACCGGGCATCCAAATACCGGGCAGTCAAATACCGGGCGCCCCCATGCCGCTGCCGCCCAACCCGCCCTATAATCAGCCGACCACGCCCGCCGTCGACGTCGGCAGTGGATCTTCCCCCGGAGCAGCACGATGACGGTCCGCCTCGCTTCCTTGCTGCGGTTCACGCTGCCGCTGCTGCTCGCCGGCTGCGACAGGCCGCAGGTTCCGGTGCTCGACTCGCTGCCGGCGGTGAGCGGCGAGGCCGGCGTGGCGTCGCCCCGGGTCAACGGCACGATCGGCAACGCACAGGCCGGCGCGACCCCGATCGTGACGTATGGGACAGTGCGGCCCTCGGCGGCGGCGGTCGCGGAGGCCGCCTCGTCCGGACCGCCGCAGCCGGGCGACATCTCGCTCGACTTCGTCGACACCGACATCCGCGAGATCGTGGCGCAGACGCTCGGGACGATGCTGCACGTCAACTACACGATCGATCCTTCGATCCGCGGGACGGCGACGCTGCGGACCGTGAACCCGATCCCGCGGTCGCGCGTGCTGCCGTCGTTGCAGGCGGTGCTGGCGCAGAACGGGGCGACGATCCTGGAGAGCGGCGGGCTGTATCGCGTGGCGCCGTCGGCGAGTGCGGCGGCGGCGCCGGGGTTGGCGAGCGGCGGGGTGGCGGGGAGCGCGGTAGTCCCGCTGCGGTATGCGTCGGCGGACGATCTGGCCAAGGTGCTGCAGCCCTATGCGGGAGCGACGGGGCGGGTGAGCCCGGACCCGGGCCGCAACGCGCTGCTGATCAGCGGCGATCCGGGGACGCGGGAGGCGCTGCTGAACCTGGTGCACGCGTTCGACATCGACGTGCTGGCCGGGCAGTCCTACGCGCTATTCCCGGTGACCAGCGGGACGGCGCGGGATTTCGGGACGGCGATGACGGAGGCGATGCGCAGCGGGCAAGGGGCGGCGCTGGCCGGGGTGGTACGGGTGGTGCCGATGGAGCGCATCAACGCGGTACTGCTGGTGTCGGGGCAGGCGCGCTACATCGACGACGCGCGGCGTATCTACGGGCTGGTGGAGCGGAACCGGCGGCAGACGGTGCGGGGGTGGAGCGTGTTCTACCTGCAGAACAGCAAGAGCAACGACGTCGCCTACGTGCTGCAGCAGGCGTTCACGCCGAACCGGGTGACGGCGACGCCGAGCCCGCGGGCGACCGGGGCGACGGCGCGGCGGAGCAGCGGGACCAACAGCTTCAACAGCAGCGGCGGTGGCGGGCGGAGCGCGAGCGCCGGGTCGAGCCTGTCGGGGCCGGCCAACTCGCTGGGCACCGGCGGGACGGATACGAGCGGCGTGCCGGGCCTGGGCGGCGGCCAGGGCGCCGCGCAGAACCCGGCCAATCCGCTGCTCGGCGGGCTGGATCCGACCGGCGGGCCGAGCGGTGCCGGCGGTGGCACGGCCGACGCGGACGCCAACGCGATGCGGATCATCCCGAACGCGGAGAACAACGCGCTGCTGCTCTATGCGACGCCGGCCGAGCACGACACGGTGGAGGCGATGCTGCACAAGATCGACATCCTGCCGCTGCAGGTGCGGATCGACGCGGTGATCGCGGAGGTGACGCTGAACGACAGCCTGAACTACGGCACGCAGTTCTTCTTCAAGAATGGCGGGATCAATGGGGCGCTGAACTTCAGCCCGATGGGGACGGCGGCCAATGCGCTGGCGAGCACGTTCCCGGGCTTCCTGCTCACGGGGGCCACCAACAGCACGTTCGCGCTCAGCGCGCTGCAGAGCGTGACGACGGTGAAGGTGCTGTCGTCGCCGCAGTTGATGGTGCTCGACAACGAGAGCGCGCGGCTGCAGGTCGGCAACCTGGTGCCGTATCTGACGTCGAGTTCGCAGAGCACGGTGGCCAATTCGGCGGTGATCAACTCGATCGACTATCGCGAGACCGGCGTGATCATGGAGGTGACGCCGCGGGTCAACAGCGGCGGCCTGGTGACGCTCGACATCGCGCAGGAGGTGAGCGACGTCGACAATTCGGCCACGTCGAGCTCGCAGATCGGGTCGCCGACCTTCCTGGAGCGGAACGTGCGCTCGCGGGTGGTGGTGCAGGACGGGCAGACGGTGGGGCTGGCCGGGTTGATCCGCGACAGCTCGACGAAGGGGAATAGCGGCATCCCGTGGCTGAAGGATGTGCCGCTGCTGGGCTTCCTGGCGGGGCAGCAGACGGATGTGCGGGGGCGGACGGAGCTGATGGTGCTGATCACGCCGCACGTGATCCACGACCAGCGGGATGCGCGGGCACTGACGGAGGACCTGCGGGACCAGCTGATCAACGCGGCGGCGATCCCGTCCGAGTTGGGGCGGTTGCCGCTATCGGGGTCGCCGGACCCGCAGCGGCGGGTGCGGCGCGGGCTGGGATTAGAGAGGTAGGGCGGCGGTGAGGGCGGTGGCCTTGCGGGTGACGGCGGCCCCGTCGTCGCCGGGTTTGTAGATGGCGGAGCCGATGCCGTAGCCGGCGGCGCCGGCGGCGTGCCAGGCGGGGATGTTGGTGGCGTCGATGCCGCCGACGGGGAGGATGGCGGTGCCGGGGGGCAGGACGGCGCGGACCGCCTTTAGCATGGCCGGGCTGCCGGCTTCGGCGGGGAACAGCTTCAGGGCATCGGCACCGGCGGCGAGCAGGGCGAAGGCTTCGGCGGGGGTAAAGAAGCCGGGGACGGCGAAGAGGCCGGCGGCCTTGGCGGCGCGGACGAGGGCCGGGTCGGCATGCGGCGTGACGATGAGGCGGCCACCGGCCTTGGCGACGCCGGCGATGTCGGCCTCGGTCATGACGGTGCCGGCGCCGATCAGGGCGGTGTCGCCGAAGCGGCGGGCGAGGATCTCGATGCTGCGGAACGGGTCGGGCGAGTTCAGCGGCACCTCGATGATCCGCAGCCCGGCGTCGATCAGGGCAGTGCCGACCGCCTCGGCATCAGCGGGCGGGAGGCCGCGGAGGATGGCGACGAGGGGGCAGTGGGCGAGCCAGGTCTTCATGTCCATCGGGCGTGTTCCGCGATGAGGGCCAGGCCGGTGGCGGCGAGGTCCGGAGGTTGGAGGTGGGTCTGGAGGCCGAATTCGGCCAAGGCCAGGGTGTAGAGGCGACACAGGGCGGGCTCGCCGATCAGTTGCACTGGCGAAGTCGGCCCAACGGCGGCGATCTCGGTGCCGATCAGCAGGCCCGAGAGGTAGGCGGGGGCGGCGGTGTCGGCGAGTTCGTCGAACAGGCCCAGGGTGCGGACGCCGAACAGGTGGTGCAGCAGGCCGCCCTCGGTTCGGGCGCGGGCGACGCCACGGCGGAAGGCGTCATCATCGTGCGGGCCGTCGGCCATCATGCGGCCGAGGATGGTGTGTCCGCGCAGCGCGGCAAAGATCTCGCCGGTCATGGCGGTGGAGAAGCCGGTGACGATGCCGCGCTGGACGGTGGCCCATTTGGAATGCGTGCCCGGGAGGCAGAACACGGCGTCCGGGGTGGTGGCGATGGCGCCTGCGAGTTGGGTTTCTTCGCCGCGCATGACTTCGGGGATGCCGGCCGTGTCGCGGTGGGTGAGGCCGGGGACGACCGCGAGCTGGATCGTGCCGAACGGGATTTTGGTCAGTGCGGTGGCCAGGGCGGCCGGGTCGGCGGGGCAGGGGAGGTAGGGGGCTTCGACCCAGCCCTGGCGGCTGCCGACCATGCCGGCCATGAGGATGTGGGTCTCGCCGGCGGCGAGCCAGTCGGCGACCAGGGTGCGGAGGGTGTTTGAGAACGCGCCGGGCGCGACCTTGGTGATGCCGCTGGGGCGGTCCCGGCGGTCGAGCACGATGCGGCCGGCGAGGCGGTAGGCGCGGAGGCTGGTGGTGCCCCAGTCGATGCCGATCATGCTATTCGGCGAGGGCGCGCATAACGCGGATCAGGTCGGATTTGCCCTCGAAGCCGATGCCGGGGAGGTCGGGCATCAGGATGTGGCCGTCCTCGACGCGGACCTGGTCGGGGAAGCCGCCATAGGGCTGGAACAGGTCCGGGTAGCTCTCGTTGCCACCGAGGCCGAGGCCGGCGGCGATGTTGAGCGACATCTGGTGGCCGCCATGCGGCACGCAGCGGGACGGGGACCAACCGGCCTGGTGCAGGACCTCCAGCGTGCGGAGGTATTCGCACAGGCCGTAGGAAAGGGCGCAGTCGAATTGCAGCCAGTCGCGGTCCGGCCGCATGCCGCCGTGGCGCAGCAGGTTGCGGGCGTCCTGGTGGCTGAACAGGTTCTCGCCGGTGGCCATGGGGCCGGGATAGAATTCGGCCAGGGCGGCTTGCAAGGTGTAGTCGAGCGGGTCGCCGGCTTCCTCGTACCAGAACAGCGGGTAGTCGCGCAGCATCTTGGCGTAAGCGATGGCGGTCTCGAGGTCGAAGCGGCCATTGGCGTCGACGGCGAGCTGGTTGGGGCCGATCTCGGCGAGCACGGCTTCGATGCGGGCACGGTCCTCGTCGAGGGAGGCGCCGCCGATCTTCATTTTCACGACGGTGTAGCCGCGGTCGAGGTAGCTGCGCATTTCGGCGCGGAGGGCGGAGTTGTCTTTGCCGGGGTAGTAGTAGCCACCGGCGGCGTAGACGAAGACGCGGGGGTCGGCGGTGTGACCATGGCGGTCGGCGAGGAGGCGGAAGAGGGGTTTTTCCTCCAGTTTCGCGCGGAGATCCCAAAGCGCCATGTCGAGGGTTCCCACGGCGACGGAGCGTTCGCCGTGACCGCCGGGTTTCTCGTTGGTCATCAGGGCGGACCAGGCGCGATGCGGATCGAGGATGCCGTCGTCGTCGAGCAGGGAGTTCGGGTCGGCCTCGAGCAGGCGGGGCGCGAAGCGCTCGCGGATGAGGCCGCCCTGGCCGTAGCGGCCGTTGGAGTTGAAGCCGTAGCCCACGACCCGGCGGCCTCCGCGGATCTCGTCGGTGACGATGGCGACGAGGCTGGTCGTCATCTTGGTGAAGTCGATATAGGCGTTGCGGATCGGCGAACTGATGGGCTGGGTGATCTCGCGGACGTCGACGATGCGCATGATGGCTTTCAGCGGTTGGGGGCGAAGAGGGTGAGTCTGACGGGGCGGCCGCGAGAGTAGTTGTAGCCGTCGATCTCGCCGATGGTCTCGGGGGCGATGCCGCGCTGCTGGGCTGCGGCGCGGAAGGCGGCCATGTCGCGGTCGCCGACGAGGAGGGTCTTGACCTCGCCGGAGGCCAAGGCGGCGGCGCCTTCGGATGCGGTGAGGAATTCGGTGTCGGTGCCGGCGAGGAACATCAGGCTGGGCTCGGCGAAGCCGACGGCACCGAGGCGGCCGGGGGGCAACTCGGCCACGATGCGGGGGGCGAGCCAGAGCGGGGCGAGGCGGGGCAGCTCCCAGCCCAGCGCCGTCCAGTAGATGAGCGGCATGCAGACCGTGGCCGAGAGGATGGCGCGGCGCTCGATGTCCCAGCGGGCGGAGCCGGGGCGGCGGAGCAGCGGGGTGAACAGCGCGGCGAGAACGCAGGCGGCGAGTATCGCGGGTAGTCCGGCGGAGATTGGTTCGTGCAGCACGATGGGAAGCGCGCCGAAGGCGGCGGCCAGCGCGAGGGCGACGAGGATGGCCAGGGTGGTGCCGACGATGCCGATCGGCCGGCGGTCGCGACGGAGGATCCAGGCGGCAGCGAGCAGGCAGATGGCGGGATAGAGCGGCAGCGGATAGTGCGGGAGCTTGGTGGGGACGGCCTCGAAGACGATCCAGGAGGGGACCAGCCAGGCGAGGAGGAAGCGGGTGACCGGGTCGGTGCGGTCGCGCCAGGCGGCGAGCAAGGTGGCGGGAAGGGCAGCTGTCGTGGGAAGGGCGAGGATGGGCAGGAGGAGCAAGTGAAGGCCCGGCGGTCCCCAATGGGCGTCGTCGCCGGAGCTGAGCTTGCGGCCGAGATCGCCGCCGACGGCGTCGGTGAAGAACTTTCCCTGGGTGGCCAGGCCGATGGCGACGAACCAGGGGGCGATGGCGGCGAGCATGAGGGGGAGGCCCCAGGCGGGGCGGAGCTGACGGAGCCAAGCCCAGCGTCGGTCGGCGATGCCGAGAGTGACGACGGTGAGGGCGACGACCATGAGGCCGATCGGCCCTTTGAGGAGGATGCCGACCGCGAGCGCCAGCCAGAACAGGAGGGCATGGCGAGCGCGAGTGGTGCCGGGGCGGAGGTAGGCGCGGGCGAGAACGGACATTGCGAGGACGACGCTGGCGAGGAGGGCGGCGTCGGTTTTCGCGATATGGGCTTCGACGGAGAGGATGAGGGAGCCGGCGAGGAAGGCGGCTCCGAGGAGGGCGGGTTGGCGGCCGATCAGGGGGGCCGCGAGCTCGAAGGTGGCCAGGACGGCGATGAGGGCGCCGAGGGCGGACGGGATGCGGTAGGGCCAGATCGGGTTGCCCTGGGCGACGCCGAGGGTGCCGGCAGCGGCGACGAAGGGGGTCTGCAGCCAGTAGATGCCGATGGGCTTGCGGTTGCGGGCCTCGAGGCCGTTCTGGATACGGACGAAGTCGCCGGTCTCGAGCATCTGCTTAGTGGCTTGGGCGAAGCGGCTTTCGTCGCGGTCGCCGGGCGGGAGGGAAAAGAAGCCCGGTAGCCAGAGGACGAGGCAGAACAGCGCGAGCAGCAGCCGAGGCCGGGGTGTTTCGAGCGAGAGGAATCCGGAATTGCCATCCCGGCGGGGCACCGCGTCCATCGCGCCTGAAAGCATTTTTGCGCGTGTCTGTCGACCGTGGCGCCCCGGGAAAAGACGGGGCGCTACCGGTACAGGGCGACCTCGTCGGCATCCGGATCGGCGATGCTCGACGAAACCTGGTCCGACCCGGAAAGCATTCGGTGCAACCCGGCGCCGGCGGCCGCACCGATGAGCCAGCCCCAGTCACCGACATTGGCGATCACACCATAGGCGCCGAGAAGAGCGAGCCCGATTGAGAGGGTGCCGGAGCAGGCCAGGGCGACCAGCGCCTTGCGGTTCCAGCCGCCGTCATAGTGGAACGCGCCGTTCGGCGACATCGTGTAGAGGTCGTCGACGGCGATGATCTGGCGCTTCACCAGGTAGTAGTCGGCAACCATGATGCCGAACATCGGGCCGAGCACGGCCCCGAAGATGCTGACGAACAACGTGATCGCCTGTGGGCTGGCGACGAAGAGCCACGGACAGACGAGCACCGACAGCACCGATGTGATCAGGCCGCCGAGCCTGAAATCGATGCGCTCGGGATACAGGTTGGCAATGTCGTAGGCCGGCGAGACGAAGTTGGCGACGATGTTGATGCCCATGGTCGCGACGATGAAGGTGATCGAACCGATGATGACGACGACCGGGTTTCCGATGCGCTCGACGATCAGGACCGGGTCCATGATGGCGGCGCCGAACACCTTGAGCGTGCCGGCGGTGACGATCACGGTGATGATCGAGAAGACGAGGAAGTTGACGGGCAGGCCGTAGAAATTGCCGCGCTTCATGGCGGTCTCATTGGTGCCGAAGCGGGCAAAGTCGCCGAAATTGAGCAGTAATGCGGCGAAGTAGGCGATGATCAGCATGGCCGCGTTGGCCATGACGCCCAACGTGGCGGTCATGGTGGGGGCAGGGGGGCTGAGCTGGAGCGAGAGGCTGGAGTAGCCGGTCTGCCACAGCATCCAGGCCGCGAGCGCGAACATCACGACGTAGACCACGGGGCCGCAGAAATCGATAAAGCGGCGGATGCGCTCCATGCCGCTGAGGAAGATGACGAGCTGGAAGAACCACATGAACAGGAAACTGAACCAGGCCAGCGTCGACAGGCCGAGAATGCTGTTATGGGTGAGGTCGGCGGCCGAAGGCGCCAGGGTGACGATCAGGACCTGGACCGCCTTGGAGGCGAAGTAGGTCTGTACGCCATACCACACGATGCCGACGACGCCGCGGACCACGGCGGCCAGGTTGGCGCCCATGACGCCGAACGCGATGCGGGCGACGACCGGGAACGGGATCCCATAGCGAAGCGAGGGGCGGCCGATCAGGTTCATGAGAAAATAGACGGCCATGATGCCGACCAGCATCGAGATCAGCACCTGCCAACCAGTCAGGCCGAGGAAGAATAGGCTGGCGGCGAAGGTGTAGCCGCCGACGGAGTGAACGTCTGACATCCACATGGCGACGAGGCTGAACACGCCCCAGGTGCGGCCCTCGGGCGCAGTGGGCGCGAGATCGTGGTTGTAGAGCTTGGGGTGGGCGCCGGTGATCACGACAGTGGGGACGGCCGAGCTACTCGCAGTCATTTTCGCCTCCGGGCTTGCACACGTTTAAGTTGCGGCAATGCAATAGTCGAGCCAGCGGAATGGGCCGGTTGGGGTAGCGGATCGAGCGGTAAGCCGTCATGAACGGGCGCATGAGCCGCGAGCAGAAAAACGAGGTGCGCCGAGCACCGCCATCCCCGACCGACCCGACGCGGGACATCGCGTTCGAGTTGTTGAGCGGGGTGCTGGACCGGCGGCGGACGCTGGAGGAGGGGCTGGAGCGCGCGGGCGGGGCGGAGCCCCGGGATCGGGCGGCGGCGCATCGGCTGGCGGCGGCGGTGCTGCGGCGGTTGGGATCGTTGGATGCGGTGTTGGAGCCGCTGTTGACGCGGGCGCCGCCGGACGGGGTGCGGCACATCTTGCGGCTGGGGGCGGCCGGGTTGCTGTTGCTGGACACGCCGGCGCATGCGGCGGTGGGGACGGCGGTGGATCTGGCGCGCAAGCGGAAGCTGGCGCCGTTCGCCGGGCTGGTGAACGCGGTGCTGCGCCGGGTCGCGGCGCAGGGAGTGGCGGCGCTGGAGGAGCTGGACGGGCCGCGGCTGGATACGCCGGCGTGGCTGTGGGCGAGTTGGGGCGCGGAGGCGCGGGCGATCGCGGAGGCGCATGCGGGGGAGGCGTCGCTCGATCTCAGTCTGGCGCCGGGAGTGATTGCGCCGGAGGGCGGGGTGACGCTGCCGACGGGATCGGTGCGGTATCCGGCGGGGACGCGGGTGCAGGAGTTGCCGGGCTTCGAGGGGGGCGACGCGGAGGGGGGCGGGTTCTGGGTGCAGGATGCGGCGGCGGCGCTGCCAGCGCGGCTGCTGGCGGCGCGGCCCGGGGAGACGGTGGCGGATCTGTGCGCGGCGCCGGGGGGCAAGACGGCGCAGCTGGCGGCGGCGGGGGCGGAGGTGTTCGCGGTCGAGCGGGACCCGGCGCGAATCCGGCGGTTGAACGAGAATTTGAGTCGGCTGGGGCTGACGGTGGACGTGGCGCAGGCGGACGTCCTGGAGTGGCGGCCGCCGGTGCTGCTGGACGCGGTGCTGCTGGATGCGCCGTGTTCGGCGACGGGGACGATCCGGCGCCATCCGGACGTGCAGCGGCTGCGGCGGCCGAGGGACGTCGCGGAGCTGGCGGCAGGGCAGGATAAGATGCTGGCGGCGGCGGCGCGGATGCTGCGGCCGGGCGGGCGGCTGATCTATGCGGTGTGTTCGCTGCAGCCGGAGGAGGGGGCGGCTCGGGTGGTCGATCCCGGCCGGTTCGGGCTGCGGGCGGCGCCGTTCGACGCCGAGGAGATGGCCGGGTTTCCGGAAGCGCGGACGGCGGAGGGGAACCTGCGGACGCATCCGAGCCTATGGCGGGAGCGGGGCGGGGCGGACGGTTTCTTCGCGGCGCGTTTGGTGCGCGAAGGCTAGATGCTCTAAGAACCGCAGCGTGAACGACGTCACTAATTGGATGAGAGCGCTGACACCCCGGCGGTTGGCGCGGGATGCGCGTCTGGCCCTGTCGCGCGTGCCGAGCTTGCGTACCGGGTTGGGGCTGGGGCGGGTGCCGGAGGCGCCGGCGCTGCCGGTGCGCGATCCGTGGCCGGGCGATGCGGCGAACGGGGCGCGCATCCTGAAGGGCGAGCTGGCGTGGAACGGGGCAGTGCGGCGGCTGGCGCCGGGCGGCTGGTCGGACAGCAGCGGGCACGAGGCGCTGCGGGCGGTGGCGCATGGGTTCACCTGGCTGCGCGACCTGCGGGCGCTGGGGACGGACCCGGCGCGGGCGCGGGCGCGGGCGCTGGTGACGGATTGGATCGCGACGCCGGGGCTGGACCGGGTGGCGGAGCGGCCGGACGTGATGGGCGCGCGGATCGCGGCGTGGCTGGGGCATTACGATTTCTTCGTCGCTTCGGCCGAGGACGGGTTTCGGCAGCGGTTCATGTCGCGGCTGATCGGGGATGCGCGGCTGCTGGCGGCGAGCCTGCCGGCGGACGAGCTGGACGGGCGGGCGCTGACGGCGATCAAGGGGCTGATCGCGTCGGCGGTGGCGCTGCCGGATCATGCCGCGCACCTGACGCGGGCGCTACGGTTCCTGCCGCAGGAGATCGCGCGGCAGGTGCTGCCGGACGGGGCGCATGCCGAGCGGAGCCCGGCGGCGCAGCTGGCGGCGCTGCAGGACCTGACGGAGATCCGGGCGCTGCTGCAGGCATCGCAGACGCAGCCGCCGGCGGCGCTGGCGATGGCGATCGAGCGGATGGCGCCGGCGCTGCGGGCGCTGCGGCACGGGGATGGCGGGCTGGTGCTGTTCAACGGCAGCAAGGAGGCGAGCCCGGTGCTGATCGACCTCGTGCTGACGCAGGCCGGCCGCGGCGGGCGGGCGCCGGCCGGGCTGCCGGAGGGTGGGTTCCACCGGCTGCAGGCGGGGCGGAGCGTGCTGGTGATGGATGGCGGGCCGCCACCGCCGGCGGGCATCGACCGGTTGGCACATGCGGGAACGTTGTCGCTGGAGTTCTCGGTTGGACGGGAGCGGCTGATCGTCAATTGCGGCGGCATGCCGGCCAATGCGGGAGCGTGGTCGGACGCGGCGCGGGCGACGGCGGCGCATTCGACGCTGGTGATCGAGGACGTGAATTCGTCGGAGCTGAAAGTCGGCGGGCTCGGGCGGCGGCCGGAGGTGGTGGACGTACAGCGGCAGGAGGCGAACGGGGCGCACCGGCTGGAGGCGACGCATGACGGATATCGCCGGATGCAGGCCGCGGTGCATCGGCGATGCCTATACCTGGCCGAGAGCGGCGAGGATCTGCGCGGCGAGGATACGGTGGAGGCGGCCGAGACGTTGCCTTACGTGGTTCGGTTCCATCTGCACCCGCTGGCGGTGCCGTCGTTGCAGCAGGATGGCGAGACGGTGGTGTTACGATTGGCCAGCGGGACGACGTGGCGGTTTCGGGCGGTGGGCGCGGCGGTTAGTCTGGAAGAGAGCGTATATCTCGGCGGCGAGGCGCCGCGGGGTAGCCAGCAGATCGTGCTGACGGGTGCGAAGGATGGGGCTCAGGTGGTGAAATGGGCGCTCAACAAGTTCGGCTGAATTTTCCGGGAGACGATAGATGCGGTTCATGAGTGTGGTCGCGGTGGTTGCGTTGCTCCTGCCGCAGGCGGTGCGGGCGCAGGATGCGCCGGCGTTGACGCTGGAGCTCAATAAGCTGGAGCCGGTCGCGGCGGCGAACGGGGCGGGGCCGGGTTGCCGCGCCTATCTGGTGACGAACGATCCGGAGGGCGGGCCGAAGTTCGATGCGCTGCGGCTGGACCTGGTGCTGTTCGGCACGGACGGGGTGATCGCGCGGCGGATCGCGCTGGATGTCGGGCCGGTGTCGCCGGGGCGGACGCAGGTGCGGCCGTTCGAGCTGCGGGACGTGGCGTGCGACAGCATCGGGCAGATTTTGGTCAACGACGCGCTGATCTGCAAGGTGGGCGGGGCGGACCAGACGGATTGTCTCGACCGGGTCAAGACGGCGTCGCGGGTGTCGACGAAGCTGGTCCGGTAACGGGCGCTTAAGGTTTCGAGCACAGGATGAGGGTGTCGGTTTCGCGGAGGATGGAAGCGGGTTAAAGCGTCGCGCATGAGCGAGAATATCTATGCGCGGGTGCGGTCGGCGGTGTTGGACGTGGTGCGCGGGGTGGTGCCCGGGGTGCCGGAGGACTCGTTGGCGCGGGTGGAGGTGAGCCCGGCCAAGGATGCGGCGCATGGCGACATGGCGACCAACGCGGCGATGGTGATCGCCAAGGCGGCGCGGCAATCACCCAAGGCGTTGGCGGAGGCGATCGCGGCCGGGCTGGCGGGGGGTGCCGACGTGGAGCGGGCGGCCGCGGCGGGGCCGGGGTTCGTGAACCTGACGCTGCGGGTGCCGTCGCTGTTGGCGGTGGTCGGCGACGTGTTGCGGGCGGGCGAGGGCTTTGGCGATAGCGGGGTCGGCGGGGGGCTGCCGGTCAACGTCGAGTACGTGTCGGCCAACCCGACGGGGCCGATGCACATCGGGCATTGCCGCGGGGCGGTGGTGGGCGATGCACTGGCCAATTTGTTGGGCAAGGCCGGGTTCGCGGTCACGAAGGAGTATTACGTCAACGATGCCGGGGCGCAGGTCGGTGCGCTCGGGTGGGCGGCCTACTGGCGGTATCTGCAGGCGATCGGCAGCCCGGTGACGGAGGAGGCGTTCGCGGCGGCGACGCCGACCGGGCTGCAGTACAAGGGCGAGTATCTGGTGCCGGTGGGCGAGGCGTTGGCGGCGGAGTTCGGCGACCGGCTGGCTGGGCCGGGGCTGAGCGTCGGTGATCCGGCGACTTGGTTCGAGACGGTGCGGGATTTCGCGATCGAGCGGATGATGGCGAGCATCCGGGCGGATCTGGACGCGCTCGGGGTCAGCTTCGACGTGTTCACCAGCGAGCGGGCGCTGGTGGCGCGGGGCGAGGCGGACCGGGTCGTAGAGCGCATGAAGGCGGCCGGGCTGGTCTACGAAGGGGTCTTGGAGCCGCCGAAGGGCAAGATGCCGGACGATTGGGAGCCGCGGGAGCAGACGCTGTTCCGGGCGACGCAGTTCGGCGACGACGTGGACCGGGCGCTGCGCAAGTCGGACGGGTCCAACACGTATTTCGCCAACGACATCGCCAACCATGCCGACAAGATGGCGCGCGGCGCGCAGCTGATGATCGACGTCTGGGGCGCGGATCACGGCGGCTACGTCTCGCGGATGAAGTCGGCGGTCAAGGCGCTGGCGGGCAATGGCGGGCAGCGGCTCGAGATCGTGCTGTGTCAGATCGTGCACGTGTTGCGCGGCGGCGAGCCGGTGCGGATGAGCAAGCGGGCGGGCACGTATGTGACGCTGGCGGACCTGCTGGAGTGGGTTGGGCGGGATGCGGTTCGGTTCACCATGCTGACCCGCAAGTCGGACGCGCAGATGGAATTCGACCTGGACATGGCGGTGTCGCAGACGCGGGAGAACCCGGTGTTCTATGTGCAGTATGCACATGCGCGGTGCCGCTCCGTGCTGCGGGCGGCGGTCGAGGCGGGGCACGACGTCAGCCCGGCAGCGCTGGCGGCAGTGCCGTTGGACAGCGTCGGCGCGGAGGCGGAGCTGGCGCTGGTGCGGCGGCTGGCGAGCTGGCCGCGGACGATCGAGGGCGCTGCGCTGGCACAGGAGCCACATAGAATAGCGTTTTACCTCTATGATTTAGCGGGCGACTTTCATATGTTGTGGAACCGCGGACGCGACGATTCGACGCTGCGATTCCTGCAGGCGGATCATCCGGCGGAGACGCGGGCCAGGCTCGCGTTGGTCGAGGCAACGGCGACGACGATCCGCTCCGGACTAGCTGTTCTGGGGGTCGCGCCAGTCGAGGAGATGCGTTGATCCATGGCTGACGATATCGGCATTCCGCGCGTGGCAACCGGTTCGGGCGTTCCGGCAGGAGGTTCGTTCACGCATTCCTATCGGGCGCGACGGACCGGGATGGATGCATCGACGCGCCTGCTGTTCATGGCGGCCGCTGGCTTGGGGCTGGTTCTGGTCGTGGGTATGGGCGTCTGGTCGTTCAGCGGACACCGGGTCGCCGGGGTGCCGGTGATCGAGGCGGATACGCGGCCGCTGCGCGTGAAGCCGGAGAACCCGGGCGGAATGACCGTCCTGGGTGCGAGCGACAGCGTCATGGGCGGGCATGGGGACGGGGCCGGCGAGGCGCGGGACCTGGCGCCCGAGGCGGAACGGCCCGATCCGCAGGCGCTACGGGCGCAGCGGCCGGTGGCGAGCGCGGCACCGATGGCGGCCGCGACGGCGACCGCTCCGGTGCCGAACGAGACGGTGGCGCCGCCGGCCGTGATACAGCCCGCAGCACCTGCGGCGGCATCGAGCGAGGGCACGATGATGGTCCAGATTGCGGCCGTCGATGCCGAGGCGCTGGCGCTGCCGGAGTGGCAGCGTCTGGCGGGCAAGGCGCCGGATCTGTTGGGCGGGCGCAAGCCGAACATCGTGCGCACCGAGAAGGACGGGAAAGTGTTCTGGCGGTTGCGGACGGGTGGTTTCGCCAACACGGCCGCGGCGGCGGAGTTCTGCCGCAAGGTGCGGGCGAAGGGCGTGGGCTGCACGATCACCAGCTGATGCGGGCGGCGATCGTCGGGATCGAGGGGCAAGTCCTCTCGGCCGACGAGGCGGCATTGTTGCGAGAACGGGCGCCGGCGGGGGTGATCCTGTTCGGGCGCAATGTCGGGGACCGGGCGCAGCTTCGGACACTGTGCGCGTCGTTGCGGGCGGTGCTGCCGGACGGAGCGGTGATCGCGGTGGATCAGGAGGGGGGACGGGTCGCGCGCATGCGGCCGCCGGTGTGGCGCGGACATCCGGCGGCGGGGGTAATTGCGGCGTTGGGAGCGGGGGCGGAACGGGCCGCGTATCTGACCGGGGCATTGATCGGGCTGGAGTGCGCGGCGGCGGGCCTCGACATGGCGTGTGCGCCGGTGCTGGATTTGCGCGTCGATGGCGCGAGCGACGTGGTGGGCGACCGGTCGTACGGGAGCGATCCCGCGCAGGTCGCGGCGTTGGCGGGGGCGATGGCGGCGGGGCTGATGGCGGCGGGGGTGTTGCCGGTCGGCAAGCACGCACCGGGTCATGGGCGGGCGCTGGTCGACAGCCATCATGCGCTGCCGGTGGTGCCGGCCGGGGTGTCGTTGACCGACGACCTCGAGGCGTTCAGGATTTGTTCAGATTTGCCGTGGATGATGACGGCGCACCTGGTCTACGAGGGGATCGACCCGGCGCGCGCGGGAACGTTGTCTCCGGTGGTGATCGGTGACGTCATTCGGGGGAGGATCGGGTTCGGGGGTGTGTTGGTGTCGGACGATCTGGCGATGCGGGCGCTGACGGGTGAGCCGGGCGCGCTGGCGGTGGTGGCGATCGCGGCTGGTTGCGACGTGGCGCTGCATTGCACGGGCGTGCTGACGGAAACCGCATCGGTGCTGGACGCGGTTCCGGCGGTGAGCGCGATCGGCGCGGCCCGGATGGCAGCCGGCCGAGCCATGGTTGCAGCGCGGCGCACGATGTTGGATGAGCAGGCATTGGCGGCCGAGCGGGAGATGTTGCTGGCGTGTTGAACGTGTTGACGATGCTGGCGCTGGCGGCGATCCCTGTGATCGTCGCGATCACGCTGCACGAGGCCGCGCATGGCTATGCGGCCTGGGCGCTGGGCGACGACACGGCGAAGCTGGAAGGGCGGCTATCGCTCAATCCGTTGCGTCACGTGGACCGGTTCGGGACGCTGATCCTGCCGGGGTTGCTCATCCTGGGGCAGGTGCTGACGATCGGACGGGTCGTGTTCATGTTCGGTTGGGCCAAGCCGGTGCCGGTGTCGGCCTGGCGGTTCAAGCACCCGCGGCAGGGCATGGCGCTGGTGGCGGCAGCTGGGCCGGCGATGAATTTCGTGCTGGCCTGGATGGCGGCGCTGGCGCTGCACGGCACGGCCGGGGCGGCGAGCGAGGCGGGAGCCCTGGCGGATGACGCGCTGACGCTGTTCCTGCTGGCCAATCTCGTGCTCGGATTGTTCAACCTGCTGCCGATCCCGCCGCTGGATGGCGGGCGGATCGTGGTCGGGATCCTGCCCGAAGCGCTAGCGATGCAATGGGCGCGTCTGGAGCGGGCCGGCATCCTGATTGTGCTGTTGACGGTATTTCTGCTGCCGCGAGCGTTGGCGAGCATGGGCATCGCGTGGGACCCGGTGGGGCGATTGCTGGGCGACGTACTGCCGTGGGCGACGATGGTGGTGTATCGCGCGGCGGGGTGGGATGCCTGACGACCCGGTCCTCGACCTCCATCTCGATGGGTTCGAGGGACCGATGGACCTGCTGCTCGATCTGGCGCGGGCGCAGAAAGTGGATCTGGCGCGGATCTCGATCCTGGCGTTGGTCGAGCAGTATCTCGCGATCGTGGAAAGCGCGCGGGTGCGGTTGGATCTCGCGGCGGACTGGCTGGTGATGGCGGCCTGGCTTACTTGGCTAAAATCGCGCTTGCTGCTGCCGGCGGGAAGCGACGCTGCCGATGAGGGCGAGGAGGCTGCGGAGCTGTTGGCCGGGCGTCTGGAGGCGTTGGAGTCGGTGCGAAATCTGGCGATCTGGCTGTCCGGGCGGGCGCAACTGGGGATGGATGCGTTTGCACGCGGTGTGCCGGAGGTGATGGTGGCGGTCGATCGGTCGGGGCTGTCGGCGGATCTGGGCGGGTTGATGCGCGCCTACGCGGCAGCGCGGCGACGGGCGACGGCGCAGACGCCCTATCAGCCGCGACGCGGGCCGCTGTTCTCGATCCAGGAGGCGCTGGAGCGGCTGGGGCGGATGCTGGGGCTGTCGGCGGCCGGCGTACGAGCGCGGCACTGGATGTCGCTGGAGGTTTTCTGGCCGACGATGGCGGCCGGGCTGGTGGAGCGGCGGGCGGCGATGGCGAGCGTCCTGCTAGCCGGGCTCGAGTTGGCGCGGCTGGGGCAGATCGACCTTCGGCAGGAGGCTAGTTTCGGGCCGATCCTGGTGCGGGCCGCAGGATGAGCGAGACCGGCGATGCCGACCTGACTGGAGCGGTGCGGCTGGCCGAAGCGATGATCTTCGCCAGCGCGGAGCCGGTCGCGGTGGCGGCGCTGGCAAGGGTGTTGCCCATCGATGTCGAAGTCGAACCGGTGCTGGCCACGTTGCAGGCGTATTACGCGGGGCGGGGGGTCGAACTGGTCGAGGTCGGCGGTGGCTGGCAGTTCCGGACGGCGGCCGATCTTGCGCCGGCGTTGACGCGGACGGTGCAACAGAAGCGGCGGCTGCCGCGGGCGGCGATGGAGACCCTGGCCGTGGTGGCCTACCACCAGCCGGTCACACGGACGGAAATCGAGGAGATCCGCGGCGCTAGCCTGGGCCAGGCGGTGATGGAGGCGCTGCTGGAATCCGGGCTGATCACGCCGCTGGGGCGCAAGGAAGTGCCGGGACGGCCGACGCTGTGGGGGACGACGCCGGCGTTCCTGACGCAGTTCGGGTTACGCGAGTTGCGCGAGTTGCCGCGTCGTGAAGATCTGTTACGCGAGTAGGCTAGCCGCGGTGGGGTTGGGTCGATAGGCTCGCCGGATGGGAGAGAACGACGATACCTTCGACTACGTGATCGTGGGCGCGGGGGCTGCCGGATCGGTGCTGGCCAACCGACTGACCGAAACGCCGGGGGTGACGGTGTGCGTGCTCGAGGCGGGGCCGCCGGACAAGAATCCGTGGATCCATATCCCGGCCGGGTTTACCAAGACGCTGTTCGACCCGGCGTTCACCTGGCAGTTCAAGACCGAGCCGACCGAGCAGACGGCGGGACGGCAAATCGCGACGACGCAGGGGCGTACGCTCGGTGGGTCATCGTCGATCAACGGGATGGTCTATAACCGGGGGCAGCCGGCAGACCTGAACAACTGGGCGCAGCGCGGCAACCGTGGCTGGGGCTACGACGATGTGCTGCCGTATTACAAAAAGAGCGAGCGACGCATCGGGGATGGCGGCGAGCGGCGCGGGCGGTCCGGCGGGATCCCAGTGACGGACATGGACTGGATCCATCCGTTGTCGGAGGCGTTCATCGCCGGCTGCGTCGGGATGGGGATCCCGCGGAACCCGGACTACAACAGCGGCGACCAGGCCGGGGTCGGCTATTATCAACGGACGATCCATCGGGGGCGCCGGGTCAGCGCGGCAGTGGGTTTCCTGCGGCCGGCGCTGCGGCGCGGGCAGATCGACGTGCGAACCAGCGCGCGGGCGAACGGCATCATCGTCGAGGGTAAGCGGGCGGTAGGGGTCGGCTATCTGACGGAGCGCGGTGGCGAGCGGCGGGTGGTGCGGGCGCGGCGCGAGGTGATCGTGTCATCGGGGACGGTCAACACGGCGCGGTTATTGCAAATTTCGGGCATCGGGCCGGCGGGGTTGCTGGGAGAGCTCGGGGTGCCGGTGGTGCACGAGCTGGCAGGGGTCGGGGAAAATTTCCGCGATCACTTCGCGGCGCGGATGGTCATGCGGGCGAAGAAGGGCACGCCGACGTTGAACGAGTTGGCGCGGGGGCCGCGGCTGGTGAAGCAGGTGATGCAATGGGCGACGGGAAAGCCGAGCATCCTGGCGACAGCGCCGTCGCACGTGCACGTGTTCTGGAAGTCATGGGCGGGGGCGGACGCGCCGGACCTGCAATGCGTGTTCACGCCAGGAAGCTATCAGCAGGGCAAGACGTATATCCTGGACGACTATCCCGGCATGTCGGCGGGGGCATGGCCGCATCGGCCGGAGAGCCGGGGGCATGTGCGGGCGCGCAGCAGCGACCCGTTCGTCGACCCGGTGATCCAGCCCAACTATCTGTCAGACCCGATGGACCGGCAGAAGATGCTGGGCGGTCTGCGGCTGGTGCGGCAGATGCTGTCGACGCCGGAGCTGGCGCCTTTCGTCGAAGGCGAGACGTTGCCGGGGCCGCACGCGCAGAGCGACGACGAGTTGATGGCATTCGCGCGTGAGAATGGGACGACGACGTACCACCTGATCGGCACGGCCAAGATGGGGCCGGCGAGTGACCCGGGCGCGGTGGTAGATGACGAGCTGCGGGTGCACGGCATGCAGGGCTTGCGGGTGATCGACGCGTCGATCATGCCGTCGATGCCGTCCGCCAACACTTACGCGACGACGTTGATGATTGCCGAGCGCGGGGCGGACCTGATCCGGGCTGCGGCTACCTGAACCAAGTGAGCGTCGACCCGACGGCGTAGTTCCACACGAGGCTCATGGCGGCGCCGATCACACCTGCGCTCCACCAAGCACTGTGAGCGTCGGTGACCATCAGGAAGGCGACGTTCAGGTTGGCGATGGCGCCGATCGAGCACACGGCGGCGAAGATGAGCAGGCCGCGGACGAGGCGGCGGCCCTTTAGCCGGCGGTCGCGGAAGGTGATCTCATTGTTGAGGACGAAGTTGCCGACGATCGCGCAGGCCGTCGCGACGCCCTGGGCAGTGGAGAAGGGTAGCGAGGCCGCCAGGCCGGCGCCCAAGATGACGAGGTGCGCCGCCAGGCCGAGTACACCGATGATGGCGAACATGACGAAGCGGACCGGCACGAACTTGCCGACCATCTTGTCGAGCAGGAGCAGCCCGAAATCGAACAACACGCCGGCATCGAGCTTACTCTCGCCGGCGACCCGGGTCCGGAACGTATAGGGCAGCTCGGCCACGGTGGGCGGGGTCGGCAGCGAGGCGACGAGGTCGAGCAAGATCTTGAAGCCGATCGCGGATAGACGTGGAGCGGCCTGCTCGAACACGGTGCGCGGGAGCATGAAGAAACCGCTCATCGGGTCGGTGACCTCGGTCTTCAGGACCAGCTGACTTAGCCGGGTCGCCATATCGGACATGCCGGCGCGGGTCTTGTCCCATTCTCCGAGGCCACCGCCAGCGACGTAACGACTGCCGACGACAATGTCGGCGCGACGGGATCGCAACTGGTCGAGCATGGCCGGGAGAATGCGCTCGTCGTGCTGGAGATCGCCGTCCATGGCGGCGACGTATGGGGCGATGCTGGCGCGGACGCCTTCGATGAAGGCCGAGGCCAGCCCCTTGCGACCGACACGGTGCAGCAGGCGGATGCGGGAGTCGTCGATGCCGATGGCGACGACAGCGTCACGGGTGCCGTCGGTCGAGCCATCGTCGACGAAGACGACTTCCCAGCGGATGCCGACTAGGGTTTCGCGCAGTTTGTCGACGAGGGGACCGACGTTATCCCGCTCATTGAGGACCGGGATGACGACACAAAGCTCCGGCGCAGGAAGGGGAGCGACCGGTGCCAGAATGCCTGCCAGGTTCGTGCGCAGCAAAACTTCCATGAGAACTTTCGGCTGATTTTAGCCGAATTTAGCCGTGAAATGCTTAAAATAGACTTAAGCGCCGGCAAGAACGTCCGACCGTCATGGACATGCTGGGCGCATGGCCACGACGGTCACAAGGCTAAGTGAAGCTTACTTTCTCGTTGCCGCCGGGCTGCGGTGCCTCGCCGGTGAGGCGGGCTTTCAGGTAACCGTAGGCGTGGATCATCGTGCTGTTCGGCGCATCCCAATATTCGGCGGCGTCAACGGTCACCTTGAGCAGAGCTACGTCGGGATCGTCGATGCCCTTCGGGAACCAGGTGCGCATCGGCTCGGACCAATGCGACTCAATGAGCGCGCGATCCTTGACGATGGTCGCACGGCCGGAAAGGCTGACGTAGTCTTCCTTGCTCGGGTTCGCGAAGGTCAGGCCGACATGATGCTCGGACTTCACCTCGTCGACCTTGTGGCTCTTCTCGCTGGTGAAAAACCAGAGCTCGCCGGTGAACTCAGACTGGGCGGGACGCATCGGCCGGGCGCGCAGCTTGCCACCGTCCTCGGTGGTGAGCATGCCGGTGCCGATGTCTTCGATCATCGACCAGAGCTTCTGCTTGATCTCAGCTTCGGTATGTTCGGTCATTCTGTGCCTCTCGTTCTGTCAGACAAGAGATAAAGCTAATCGGCGTCGACGAGTTGCAAGCCGGGTGTCGGTGGGAGTGCACGGGAGATGCGCTCAGAGGGGCGAACGAGGTGCTGATAGGCACGAACGACGGAGGCTGGCGCGCGCTCCTCGGGCGTCAAGAACAGGCCCCACCGGCGCAGGGTGCGGCCAACCCCAACGCGGCTGGACACCCAAGCGGCGGGGATGCAGAGCAGCAGGCCGGCCAGCAACGGGAGCGACCAAAGCAGTAGCGCATTGTTGGAGCCCGGCAGGAAAGCGAGGAGAACCAGCCAGACGATGCCCACCAGGGTGGGCAGGGTTAGTTTGGTGGCCGCTTCGCTCCAGGACAGGCCCCGGTCGTCACGGGATTGCGCGTCCCAGCGAACGCTGGCGCCGGCCAGCAGGGCCACGATGAAGCGGGTGTAGAAAGTGATAAGGACGGCGGAAATGACGGTCGCGCCGAGCTGCTCGACGATCGCGCCGACGATGAGGCGGGTGCGGCCACCGAACCGGCGGGATTCGGCCGAGTTGAACAGCACCGCGGCGACCGCGGCGAGCTTGCCGCCATAGAGCAGCACGGCGCCGAGTGCGATGAGTGCGCTCTGGGCGGCGCCGGCGCCGAGCAAGGCGCTGGCGAAGCCGCCGCCGAGAGCCGCGTCGAGGATAGCGATCGTGAACAGGGCCATCACCGCGGGGGCCGCGAGGTAATGCAGGATGCCGTAAGCGAGGTGAAACCGGCCGACCCGGCGCAGGCGGGCGTCGGAAAGAACGCCGGTATGCTGCAGGTTGCCCTGGCACCACCGACGCTCACGACCGGTGAAATCGACGAGGTTGGCCGGCACCGCCTCGAAGCTCTCGAGCGTCTCCGGCAGCACCCAGACGTGCCAGCCGGCGGCGCGCATGAGGCCGGCTTCGACGACGTCGTGACAGAGAATCTCGCCGCCGAACGGTTCACGGCCCGGGAGGATCGGGAGAGCGCAGTGTTCCACGAAGGGCGCGATGCGGACGATGGCATTGTGGCCCCAGTAGTTGCCGTCGCTGCCCTGCCAGAAGTTCAGACCCTCGATGAGCAGGGGGGTGTAGAGGCGTGCGGAAAATTGCTGAAAGCGGGCGAACGGGGTCTCGCGGCCGACCGCGTAAGGGACGGTTTGGATGATGCCAGCGCGGGGGTTGCCGTCCATCAGGCCGATGAGGGTGCCGATGGTGCGGGCTCCCATCAGGCTGTCGGCGTCGAGGACGAGCATGTAGTCGTAATCGGCGCCCCAACGGCTGCAGAAATCGAGCAGGTTGCCGACCTTCCGGCCCGTGTTGTCGGTGCGGCGGCGGTAGAACAGCGCGGGGCCGACGGGTAGGCGGTCACGCAAGCGGGCGAACTCGGCCTGTTCGGCGCGCGCGATGGCCGGGTCCTGGGTGTCGGAGAGGATGAACAGGTCGACGCGGTCGAGGCCGAGCTCAAGGATCGCGCAGCCCATGGCCTCCATGGCGGCGAACACGTCGGACGGGTTCTCGTTGTAGATCGGCATGAGCAGCGCGGTGCGGCTGTCGCCGGCCGGTGCGGCTTGCACGCGGGTACGGTGGCCGACGGCGTGCAACAGGAAGCCGAGGATCATGGGCCAACCGGTCAGCGCCATGTAGAGGACGTTGATTGCGACCAAGGCGAGCAATACGGGGCGGAGGAAGCCGGGGGCGCCTGCGGTGGCGACGGTGGCGAGCGCGGTTCCGGCGACGGTGCAGACGGCGACCGGGACGAGGAAGGCGGCTCGACGTAACCAAAGCGGTCGACCGTCCTGCAACGACGAGACCTCGAACGAGCCGGCAGTCATTCGCACCGGGGCGAAGGAGGAGTGCATGGTCATCGTCGATTTGGGTCCAGCAAGGGGTGTATCAATTCCTTATGTCGCGACAATGTGGCTTGGCTATGGCTTCGACGGCGTAAGGATCAACTTTCCCGAGAAGCGTTCACCGCCTTCGCGAGCGGTGAAGGCCGACAGCGCGGTGGCAACGCCGTCGGCGCCGCCGAATTGGAAGCCGATCTGGCTGGCGTAGGCGGCAGCGGCGCGGATCTTGCGATCGAGGGTGGCGTCGATCGGGACGATCGCGGCGGCGGGGGCGTCGACGAGGGCGGGGGCGGCCGGGTCGCGGATGGCGTAGGGGGTGTCGCGGTAATAGGCGATCGGGATGTCGGTGGCGAGGGATTTGACGGCGCGGATGGTGTGCTGGTGATCGACGTGGTTGCCGAGGCCCTGAGGGGCGAAGATCTGGTCGGGGGTGGTTTCGGCGATGAGGGCGCGGAGGCGTTCGGCAATAGCGCGCCAGATGTCGTCGCCAGCGTGGATGGCGCCAAAGAGGGAGGGGGCGTCGGCGTAGCCGCGGTGGGGGGCTTCGGGGAGGTCGAGCCAGCGGAGGTCGGTGACGCCGAGGATGGCGGCGGCGCGGCGGTCCTCCTCGCGGCGGAGAGCCATGTAGTCGATGTCGGGACTCAGGCCCTTGTCGAGTTGGCAGGCGAGGGCGAAGCCGGTAGCCGGAAGGATGGTGGCGGTGAAGCAGGTGGCCATAATGGTGCGCCAGCCCTGATCGGCGAGGGCGGCGAGGGTGCCGCCACAGGAGAAAGTGACGTCGTCGAGGTGGGGGGAGATGAAAAGAGCGGTGCTCATAGGAGATGCGGGTCGGTGCGGAAGCGGCAGGGGGCGGCCGGATCGTCCAGGGGGAGGTCGGGGTTGAAGTCGAGATCGGGCCGGGTGCCCTGGATCTGGGCGTAAACGTCCATGATCTGGGCGGCGACGGTAGGCCAGGCATAGACGGCGCGGCATTCGGCCAGGGCGGCGTCGGCGAGGCGGTGGCGGAGCGCCGGGTCGCGGAGGACGAGGCGGAGGGCTTCGGTGAGGGCGGGGACGTCGCCGGGCTCGGTGAGGAGGCCGTTCTCGCCGTCGCGGATGCAGTCGACGACGCCGACGGAGCGGCAGGAGACGACGGCCATGCGGCTGGCCATGGCTTCGAGCACGGTGTTGCTGAAGCCTTCGGCGTAGGTGGGGGAGACGAAGATGCTGGCGCGTCGGTAGATCGAGGGGGCGTCGGCGTAGTCGATGTAGCCGGTCATCTCGACGCAATCCTGCAGGCCGAGATGGAGGATGGCGGCGGCGGTATCGTCGTAGGTCGGGCCGATGCCGGAGATCAGCAGGTGAAAACGTTCGCCGTCGGTGTGGAGGTGTTTGACGGCTTGCAGCAGGTCAAGGACGCCCTTCCGGGCGTCGACGCGGCCGTGGTACAGCATGACCGGCGGGTCCTCGGCCGGGCTGCCGGGGGTGAAGCGTTCGGTCTCGACGGCGCCGGGAACGATGGTGAAGCGGGAGCGGTCGGTGCCGAGGCGATCGACGACTTCGGTGCGGAAGGAATCGCAGCCGATGAGGACGGCGCCAGCGTGGTCGAGGACGCGGGTCATGGCGAGGCGGTGGGTCTCGCAGCAGGAGCCGACCCAGTGGCCGTCGCCGCCCTGGATGGAGACGACGTTGGGGATGCCGATCTCGCGGGACGCCAGCAGGGTGGCCCAGCCGGTGGGGTAACCATATTGGGCGTGCAGTACGTCGAACGGGGCGCGGCGGTGTTCGGCGACGATGGCGTCGCGCATGGTGACGATGTCGCGCTCGAAATCGCCGGTGGTCTGTTCGCCGAGTTGCTCGAGGCCGATGACGCGGACGCCGGGCACGACCGGCGGCGGGCCGCCGCCGTAGACGCGCTTGCCGAACTCGTCGCCGCGGTACTGGCTGATCATGGTGACGTCGTGGCCGGCGGCGACGAGCTGGTGCAGCAGGTTGAGGGCGTAGACGCTCATGCCCGAGATGGCGGGGAAGAAGCGGCGGCTGACGAAGCAGATTCTCATGCGGGGCTTTGAGGCTGAGGCGTGCCGTGACCCTGGATTGCCGCGTCGCTTCGCTCCTCGCAATGACGAGGGGGCAGGCGGGCTTTTAGATAGGCGAGGCTGGCGGGGATGGCCCAGTCGGCGCGGTGGCTTTCGCGGCTGAGTTCGACGCAGACCAGGCGGTCGAAGCCGATGTCGTTCAGCGCGGTGAGGATGCCGGGAATGTCCATGTCGCCTTCGCCGAAGGGGAGGTGGATGTGGACGCCGCGCTTCATGTCCTCGATGGAGATGGTGGCGATGTGGTCGGCGAAGTGGCGGACGGCGTCGGCCGGGTCACGCTCGCCGGTGACGATGCAGTGGCCGGTGTCGAGGGCGAGCTTCAGGTTGGGGATGTCGAGGGCGGCCCAGTCGTCCGCGGTCTCGATCAGCATGCCGGGTTCGGGTTCGAGGGCGGAAATCGTGCCGAGGGCTTCGGCGCGGCGGGCTATCTGTTCGGCGCCGTCGCGGAGCCGGGCTTTGGCGTCCTGGGGCGTGACGCCGGGCTTGGGCACGCCGGCCCAGAAGGACATGGCGTCGGCGCCGGTGTCGGCGGCGACTTCGAGGGCGCGCGACAGGAAGTCGATGCGGCGGGCGCGGCCGGCCGGGTCGGCGGTGAGCAGGGTGGGTTCGTGCTTGGCGCGGGGGTCAAGCAGGAAGCGGGCGCCCGTCTCGACGACGCAGCCGAGGTTCAGTTCGCGCAGGCGCTTGGCGACGCGGCGGCGGGCTTCGGGGAAGTCGGGGGCGAAAGGGTCGAGGTGATGGATGTCGAGGGTGAGGGCGACGCCGTCATAGCCGGAATCGGCGATGAGGCCGAGTGCGTCGTCGAGGCGGTGGTTGGCAGCGCCGTTGGTGTTGTAGGCGAACCTCATGACGCTTCCATCGAGATGGGGGCGCTGTGGACTTCAGGTTCGCGATAGAGCGGGTAGAGGCTGCCGACGATGCGGTCCACAGCGTCGGTGTCGAGCCAGGCGGGACCACCGAGGGAGGCTTCGGCCGCCGCGGTCATGCGGACGGGCTTGGCGCCCGGGGGCGGGGGGCCCATGCCGACGAGGGGGGAGTTGCGGTCGAGCAATTTGCGGACGCCGCGGGCACCGATGCGGTGATAGCTCATGGTCTCGACCTCGAGGCCGGGCACGATGGCCTTGACCACATGCACGTCCGGATGACCCGACGGCGAGAAGTCCACATAGAGGATTTCCATGCCGTGCGGCGCGAAGCGGCGGGCGAATTCCTCCACCAGGCCGGTACCGGCGAGCGGGCCGTCCCAGGTAGGCAACTCGGAAAACTTCTTGGTGGATTGGCGGCTGAGGACGGTGCTGCCAAGCAGGGTGCGCATCGAGGATTGGTCGAGGCGGAGCCAGTCGATCATGGCCGACAGGCTGCGGCTTTCCTCGCCGCCGAGGGTGTGGTGGGCGCGGAAGCGGTCGAGATAGTCGGCGGGCGCGACGCCGGCGATATCGGCCAGGCGGGCATGGCTGAACACCTTGCGGACGCGGGCGGCGGCGAATTCGAACAAGGCCTTGCGCAGCGCGTGCTCGCGGTCGAGGGAGGAGGCTTCACCGGCCGCAGTGACCATGATGGGGTAAGCGGCGGGCACGCCGGGGCGCTCGGCGCCGACGCAGTAGACATTGGCGGTGCCGAATTCGTCGGTGGCGAATTTTGGGATCACCTCGATGCCGAGCTCGTCGAGTTTGGCCAGCAGGGCGCGGGTGCGTGGATCGCGGGGTTCGTTCTCTCCAAACTTGATGGCGATACCGCGGTCCATGGCGCGGAAGCCGGTGCCGTTGCCGTCGCGCTGCAAGAGTTCGCCGATGCCGTGGCCGATGGCGAAATCGAGGGTCGGGCCGGCGCCGAGGCCGTTGGTGATGGGGGTGGTGAAGGGTTCGTAGCCTTCGGAGAGGTCGCCGACGGAGCAGGCGGCGATGTCGATGGGGACCCAGACGCGCTCGCCACCGGGCCAACGGTGGGCGGGCACCCAGTCGAGCACGGTATCGGCATCGACCGTGCTACCGGCAGGGAGGATGAGGCTGACCGGATCGGCGACGCCGCGATCGCCGCATTCGGCCTTGAGAGTCGTGTAGCTGGCGGACCGGCGTTCCATCTTCCAGATCTGCACCGCGGAGTGGACCGCTTCGGCCAGTTCGCCAGTGGTACCGATGATGGCACTGGCATCGTCGACGCCGTAGCCGACGCCGTGCGGCACGACACCGTGCCAGCGTGTGCCGTCGGCATTGAGGAAGATGGCGTTCCAGCAGGCGACGCCGGTGCGGTCGAGGGGAGAGAGGGCGAACAGCTCGACCTTGCCCTCCGGCATGGACGCGACGTACGCGCTGCCGGCCGCGGGCATGTCGGGGGGAAGTGCGTGATCGCTCATTTTGTTTTGCCCAAATCGGCTACTGCCATCGCCTGGGCGCGCAGAACCAAGTCCATCGTGTGGAGGTCCGCTTCGGCCGGAAACGGGAACGGGTCGGTGCCGAGGATCGCGCCGGCGAAGGCTTCGACCTGGTTGAGGAAGGGCGAGCGGTCGGCGCCGGGGATCGCGACCGGTTGGGTGACGCCGGTGGCGGCATCGATGAAGTCGAGCGTGCCGCCCGCGGTCTGGCCCATGGTGTCGGTGGCGATAACCTGCCCGGCGGTGCCGACGATTTCCAGGCGTCGGCGGGGCAGCGTCTCGGGGCAGTTGTAGGCGACGTGCATCTGTACCAGCACGCCGGAGCGGGAGCGGGCCATGAGTAGCGCGCCGTCCTCGACGTCGTAGCGATGCACCCGGGCCTGGCCGAAAGCGGCGACGTCGACCAGAGGTTCGCCAAGCAGCATGGCGGACAAGTCGAGCCCGTGCGGCGCGAGGTCCATCAAGGCACCGCCGCCGGCGCGCTTGCGGTCGATCCGCCAGTTGTCGCCAGCCCAGTTGGCGGGAAGCCAACAGGCATAGACGATGCGGATGGCGGTAACGGTGCCGAGCCGGCCTTCGGCGACCAGGCCGGCCAGCGCGCGGTGGGCGGCGTGAAAGCGTTGGTCGAAGGCGGTACCGTAGCGCACGCCGGCTTGGGCGCAGGCGGCGACCATGGCTTCGGCGTCTTCCATCGTCGTGGCCATCGGCTTTTCGCACAACACCGGGATGCCGGCTTTGGCAACGGTTTCGACCAGCCCGCGATGGGCGTCGTTGGGGGCAGCGACGTAGACGGCCTGGAGCCCCGGGGTGGCGAGAAAGGCGGCCATGTCTTCGGTGCAGGGAACGCCGAAGCGTTCGTTGGCCAACTGGCGGGAGCGCGGGTCCGGGTCGTAGCAGCCGAGGAGGTGGCCGTTGGCGGAGGCCTGGATGGCGGGGCCGACGTAATCACGGGCGACCCAGCCGCAGCCGGCGATGCCCCAACCTAGTTTCACCATTGGGCAGGGAGATCCACGAGTATGCGGCGGCGGACGAGGCGCTCGAGCGCCGGGTCGCCGCTGCCGGGGGACGGGGCGACGGCGTCGAGAGGACCTTCGGCGCGGTCGGGGTAGGAGGCGAGGGGACCGTATTCGGTCTGATAGCGCGGGGAGGGCCAGGCTATCAGGCCGTCCTGGTAAAGAGGGTTGCGGCGCAGCTTGGCGCCGGGCGCAGGCATGGCGAGGCCACCGGTGACGGCGCGGGTTTGCGGTGCGCGCGAGGCGAGCGAGATGGCGGCAGCGGTGGCCAGGGCTGCCGGATCGGCTTCGGCGGGAACGATGCCGCCGAGCAGGGCGCCGGTGAGGACCGCGTCGTCATACAGGCGGGGGGCGTCGAAAAGGGCAGCGTATTGGGCGGGGGCTAGAGGCGCGCCGGAGGAAAGATTGTCGACCAGGGCATTGTGGGCGTGACCGACAAGGATGGGGCCGGTAGCGACGCGGCGCATCTCGGTGGCGATCTGCGGCTTCTGCGGCAGGAAGTAGAAGGCGTCGTGACAGAACAGCAGGTCGGCAGCCCGGTCCGGCAGCGGCCAGGGTTGGGCGGCGTCGAAGCAGACGAGGCGGGCTTGCGGGGCGACGAAGCGGCGGGCGAGCCACAACTTGGCGAACACCACGTCGGCACCGGTGACCTTAGGGCAGAAACGAGCGAACTCACGCAGGAAATGGCCGGCGCCGCAGGCGAGCTCGAAAACGCTGGCCGGGTCGGTCCAGTGGGCTTCGGCAAGAGCGAGGCCGGAGAGGAAGGTGGGGTCGGACCAGCGATGGGCGAAATAAGTGCCGACGCCACCGAAGGCGAGACGGTCCATGGCGTCGCGGAAGCTGATCCGGTCCGCCATCGCCACGACCCGGCGCCGTTCCTCGCGCGAGGCCGGTGGGGTGCGGGCCCAGTCGTCCTGATCGCCGAGGAGGAGGGCGAGGGCCTCGTCCGGGCGGCCTTCGTCGAGCTCGAACAACGTGTCGGCAATCAGCGCGTCGCGGCCGGTGCGGAGAAAGGGTATCCCGTCGACCACGGGCCAACGTTCCCCGTTGGCCGCGAGCGAGTGCGGCGTTTCGACATGCAGCACCTGCCGCGAGAGCGGGCTCAGCAAACCGGACGACTCGATCAAACCAGCCCCGATTCCCTGAGCACGCCGTAATGGAAGGCCTGGACGGGGCCGACATGAACGAGATCGAGATCCTCGAGCGCCTGGGCGGTGCGGAATTGCGCGACCTGATCGTAATGCCGCATCTGCAGCACGCGGTCGATCACGTCGGCAGCGTTGAAGGCGCGGCCGACCGGGGTTTCGGCGGTGCCGATCTCACCCAGGGCCGCCCGGGTGGTCGCGGCCAGGGCAACGGGCAAGGTCGCCAACTCGCGGGCGAACAAGGTCTGCATGATGGGACCCAGATGGTCACCGAGCAGGATCTCACCGGCGAAGCCGCTATCGGGCAGGTGAGCGTTGTGCAGGTGGTGCGCCATGCCGGCGAGGAACGCGGTCGCCGGGTCGGCATCGTAGCGGGGCGCCAGGATGCAGGCCAGCACGGCCACGATCATGCAGTGATCGCCGTGACCTTCGGGCGGCTCGAGCACGATCCGCGGCTTGCCGGGGCAGGTGGCACCGGCGCGGGGCTGGCGGATTAGGGCTTCGGCGAAAGCAGGTGCCGGGTTGGCCGAAAGCGGCGTGGGCAGATGATGGCGGAGGGTGTTGGCGAGGCCGGGATCGATGATGCCGGCCATCTCGTCGAACCCACGTTGCAGGATCGCATCGGCATCGGATGTCGAGATACCGGCGCCTTCCAGCACGAACCGGTCGATACCGCCGAGACGGCAAGCGGCACTTGCAGCGGCCGTGCAGGCAAAGGCGACGGAGTCGATCGGCTGGCCCGCGGCCAACGCACCCCAACAACGACGAAAAAGTCGAGTTGCGAGACTGTCCGGACTGGACGCATCCCGCAGCCGCTTCAGATCGCCGAGTTCGGCGGCAAGACCGGTCAGGCCAACGAGCGACGCCTGACCGGGTAGTGCGTCGGGCATCGTTTAGGCCTCGGCGAACCAGTCCATCAGCACCCGCTCCTGAGCGGGAAAGCTGTGCTCTTCGCGACGGCCAGCACGGGTCATCGGCGCCTTGAAGAAGATGCCGAGCTGCTCCTGTATGCCGCCCTGGCCACGCTGGTGAGCGAGATCGAGGATGCGGGCGATCTCGATGACGAGCGGCGCCGCCAGAATGCTGTCACGGCAGAGGAAGTTGACCTTCATCTGCATCTTCTGGCCGAGGAAGCCGACCAGGTCGATGTTGTCCCAGGCTTCCTTGTTGTCGCCGCGGGGCTTGTAGTAGCGGATGTCGACGAGGTGATCCTCGACCTTGTAGCCAAGGATATCGTCGAGCACGGAACCCTTGGTATTGAGCTTGCTCTTCAAGCTATCCGGATTGTCGAGCGCCAGGCCATCGCGGTTGCCGAGGATGTTGGTGCTGAACCAGCCTTCGACGAACAGCGAACGGCTTTTGAATGCCGGGGCGAGCACCGTCTTAATGAACGTCTGGCCGGTCTTGCCGTCCTTGCCGGCGACCGGGACGTTCTCGCGCTCAGCCATCTGGGTCAGCGCGGGAATATCGGCGGCGAGGCTCGGCGTGAAGTTGCCGTAGGGGACGCCCTCGGCGATGGCGGCGTAGGCATAGAGCATCGCCGGGCTTATCACCGGGTCGCTGCTGTCGAGGCCGCGCTCGAAGCCATCGGTGGTGCGGAGCGCCGGCGATGCCATGTCCGGCCAACGCTCGACGGAGGCGAGGTTTATCATGACGACGTTGTTGATGCCGGTCTTCTCGCGATGGTTGCGGATGTCGTCGCGGATGCGGTTGACCGCCTCACGGTGCGACCCGGCAGCGAATTTGTTCGCGCCATCGACGTTGCGGCAGAAATCGACGCTGCCGACGGCCGGCCAGGGCTTCATCGCCTCCAGAGCCGGCGCGACGATGTCAGCTTGATCGCGGTCCAGCACGCGGTGCTCGCGGACGGCGTCGTTCAAGTTCTCGCCATGAAGATCCCAGCCGGCGAAGTGCAGGTTGCGATACTGGGCGATGCCAGCCACGCCCACCTGAGCCAGCGGCAAACCGGCCATGTCGTTGGATCCTGCCCGGAGCATCTCGATGCCTGCGGCAGCGGTGCTGGCGACGGCGCCACCGAGCCCAACCACAAGAACACCAACTCGCCGACCCGTAGTCGCTGCGTCCAGCCCGCTATCAGGCATCATTGTTTCATCCGATTATGGCACGACAGACCGTGCCGTTTGTTAGAGGCGATAGACATGGGAGCATCTCAGAGGATGAGAAGCGCATAATCCTTGCGCCCACTCTCCGGGCCGGCAACCATTTCAATCACTCCACCGTGAGGCGAACACCCGCTCGCCGCATCCATTCAAAATTGCCGCTGTCCGTGGCAATATTGCGGCGCAGTTACGGCATCCTGTCGCGCATGTCAGCACCCCGCTCACCTTCTTCGAGGTCGGAGTCGACCAATGCGTCCATGTGGACCGAGTGATCGCCCCCATGGTGCAGGATATCCTGCTCGCGATCGCCCTGCGTGCGGTCCGACACAACCACGCGGGTCAGCTTCTCGCTGGCGGCAACCTTCGTCGCTGCCTCGATGGCCTCGTCGATGCCCATCGGCTGGCCGTCCGGCCGCATCGGGCGCGTCGTCTGATCGGGATGGCCGGTCAGGATGATCGAGACGACGGTCTTCTTTGGCTCGTCCTCGTCGAACCGATGTAGCACGACGACGTGACGGCCCGGCCCGGTCGGAATCGGGTCGTGCGGCGCCAAACGAATGATGTCGGTCATGTGGGTCTCCTCACACTCACAACGGCGGTGCGCGACATACGTTTCCTGCAACCATCGAGCGCGAGGCGGCGTTGGGCGGAGATGAGCGATAAATCCGGCATGAACGACACATCGAACCAGGATGGCGGGGCCGACGAACGGCACGAGGCAGCCCGGCACATGGCCGAGGCGGCATTGCGCGCGGAAGCGGCCGGCGATACTGCGCAAGCCGAGTCGCTGCTGGACCAAGCCGAGCGGACCGATCCGGACGCCGTGGTCGATGTCGTGTCCGAGCAGTCCGACATGCCGATGCCCGCAATCGACGACGATACCGAGCTGTCCGTCGAGAGCGAGACGGTCCAGCCGGGCAGCGACGCGCCCTCGCGGGCCGGCATCACGGGCGGCGGCAGCGGGGCGGACAACCAGGGTCTCTAGCCACTTTCGCCGGTTGAAACGCCGGGGGGTTCGTTCGCATATTCCCGCCTCCACTCCATAGGGATGCGACGATGGGCGAGACGACGTCAGGTGAGACAACGTCAGGTGAAATGGCGGGGGGTCATACTCAGCCGCCGGAGCAGCATGCATTCAGCGCGGAAGTGGGGCGGTTGCTCGACCTAGTCGTGCACTCGCTTTACTCCGAACGTGAGATCTTCCTGCGTGAACTCGTCGCCAACGCTGCCGACGCGACGGACCGCCGCCGTTTCGAGGCGCTGACCGATACGTCGCTCGCGCTGCCGGCGGATGCCAAGCTGCGGATCGTGCCGGACAAGGACGCACGCACGATCCTGATCGAGGATAACGGCGTCGGCATGGACAAGGGCGAGCTGGTCGCCAACCTCGGCACCATTGCCCGCTCCGGCACCCGCGCCTTCGGCGAGTCGCTGCCCAAGGGCAGCGATGACAAGGAGAAGGATAAGGTCAGCCTCATCGGCCAATTCGGCGTCGGCTTCTATGCCGCGTTCATGGTAGCCGACCGGGTGGAGGTCACCAGCCGCCGCGTCGGGTCGGACGAAGCCTGGGTGTGGGCAAGCGAAGGCGGCGGCAGTTTTACGCTGACGCCAGGCGAGCGCGCGGAGCCGGGGACGTCGATCCTGCTGCACATCAAAGAGGATGCTGGCGAGTTCCTCGAGCCGATCCGCCTCGAGACGATCGTGCGGAAGTGGGCCGATCACATCACCATCCCGATCGTCATCGCCACCGATGGCGAAGACAAGCCGGCCAACGAGGGCACCGCGCTATGGCGCAAGTCCAAGTCCGAGGTGACGGAAGACCAACATAAGGAGTTCTACCGGCACGTCGCGAAAGCGTGGGACGAGCCGTGGGCGACGCTGCATTGGCGGGCCGAGGGGGCGATCGAGTATTCGGCGCTGCTGTATATTCCCGGTAGCCGCCCGTTCGACGCGGTCGAGGGCCAGCGGGACAGCCGGGTGCGGCTGCACGTGCGACGGATGTTCATCACCGATGACGCCGGGTTGTTGCCGCCGTGGGCGCGTTTCGTGCAAGGCGTGGTCGATACCGAGGACCTGCCGCTTAACGTGAGCCGCGAGATGCTGCAGACGACACCGGTGCTGGCGCGCATCCGCAAGGCGGTGACCAACCGCGTGCTGAGCGAGTTGAAGACGCGGTCGGCCGATGCGGAGAGCTACGAGAAGTTCTGGACCGAGTTCGGGCCGGTGCTGAAGGAGGGCGTGTGGGACGACGCGGAGCACCGCAAGGAAGTCGCGGCGCTGATGCGGTTCCGCAGCTCGGCCGACCTCGATCCCAAGACGGGGGGCTGGACCAGCCTGGCCGACTACGTCACCCGCATGAAGGACGGGCAGGAGGCGATCTACACGCTGTCGGGCGACGATGCGCCGGCGTTGGCGAAGTCGCCGCAGCTCGAGGGCTTCCGGGCGCGCGGCATCGAGGTGCTGTTCCTGACGGATCCGGTGGATAGCTTCTGGCCGGATCGGCTGGGCGAGTGGGACGGCAAGAAGATCCGCAGCGTGACGCAGGGTGCCGAGGATCTCGCCAAGCTGGCGCCGGAGCACACGCCCGAGGGCGAGCCGGCGGACACGACCAAGCTGATCGAAGCGGTCAAGGCCGCGTTGGCCGAAGGGGCGATGGACGTGCGCACCACGGACCGGTTGGTCGACAGCGCGGTGGTGCTGGCAGCGGCCGGGTTCGGGCCGGACTTGCAGATGCAGCGGCTAATGCGGCGCAGCGGCAAGCCCGGCATGTCGATGCCGCCGACGCTCGAGCTAAACCCGCGGCACCCGTTGATCCGTCGCCTGGCGGAACGGGCGGATGCCGGTGAGGACGTCAGCGAAGCGGCGCATACGCTGATGGATTTGGCGCGGGTGCAAGATGGCGACATGCCGGTCGATCCGGCGGCGTTCGCGCGCCGGGTCACGGCGGCGCTGGCGGGCTGAGGCAGGCAGCCAGGCGGCTAATTGGTCGCCTGGCTGGTTACCGGAACGGCGCTGACGGCGTTGTATGGACTGCCTCCGGGCGAGAGCGCCTTGGTGGACCAGACCAAGTAGACCAACACCTGCTTGTCCTTGTCCCACATGCGGGAGACACGGATCTCCTTGAACAGCCAGTTGGCCGAGGTTCCGAAGACGACCTCGTTGTCCGGCAGTTTGGGCGGCAAGGTCACCGTGCCGGTCGCGCGGCAGGCGATGCTGAATCGGCTGGGGTCGGTCGCCAGGCCGATAGAGCCCTTTATGCCACCAGTCTCGGCGCGCGAAACGTAGCAGCTGACGCCGCCGACCTTGGGATCGTCATAGCGATCGACGACGATCTGATCGTTCTTGCCGACGAGACGGAACGTGGTGCTGACGTCGCCCACGCGGGTCGGCGCATCGGACGCAGCGATGGCAGCCGTGGCCGACAGCAACGCGGTCAGGAAACCCAAGCCGGCTAGCCTCATGAACTTTCCTTTCCCGAACCGTGGAGGTTACGCCTCGGATCGGCGCCGGTTGCAGTTTGCAGTTTGCGAGATTGGGTGATGCAGCAAGCGGCGGGACCGACCATATAGTGTCACATGAAGCTGACGATGCCTGCGTGCGGAGTTCTATACTGATGATCGCGTCTTTCTCGACCGACTTGCTCGAGCGGCCGGGCTTGCGGGTTGCGGTTGCAGCCACCGATGCCGTCCGAGCGGCGGATTTGGCCGCGCGCCTGACGCTGGCTGGACACCGGTTCGCGGAAACCATCGCCGACGCGGATCTGGTGTTGGCCGATGCCGAGGCACGGGTGCCGGCGGGTCTGCCGGTGCTGCGGCTGGACGCGCAGGCCGGGTTGCCGCTGTCGCTGTCGCCGGCACAGTTGGAGGCGGCGATCCGTGCGGTGGCGGTCGGGCTTCGGGTGGCGCTGCCGCAACGGGCGGCCGATGCGTTGCTGACCCCGCGAGAGGTGGAGATCCTGGGGTGCCTTGGCGAAGGGATGAGCAACAAGGCGATCGCGCGTAAGTTGGGGATCTCGGCGCACACGGTGAAGTTCCACCTCGAGGCGGTGTTCAACAAGCTCGAGGCGGCTAGCCGGGCGGAGGCGGTGGCGAAGGGGCTCCGGCGGGGACTGATCAACCTTTAGGGTTTTGGCTTGTGGTGGTGGGCTGAAGCCCACCCTACGGGTTTGTTGATGATGGCGATCAGTAGCGGCGGGTGCTGCCTAGGGGTTGCTGCTGCACCGGGGATAGTTGCTGCTGCTGGACCGGGTAGCGCGGCGGCGGCGGGGCGTTAACCGGGCCTGGGCCGGGATCGACGGGGCCCCCGAGCTGGGCGTTGGGGGTGCCGTAACGGGAGAGGATGGCGCGGAGCGGGTCGGCGGCCGGGTTGGTCGCCTCCATGGTGAGCACGATCTGCTGCACGCCGACGGGGCGGCCGTAATAGGCGGCGTTCCACTCGGATTTCGAGCTGAGCACGCTGCCGCCGAGCGAGATGCCGGCGAACAGGCCGCGGGCGCGGCTGAAACCGACGACGTCGGCGTTGAGCGCCATGCTGGTCGCGCCCTCGACGCCGCCGCCCAGATCGATGAAGGTCGCGCCGGCATCGGCACCGACCTTGAACTGCGAGTCCATGATCGCGGTCAGACCCTTCTGCGTCATGATGATGAACGCGACCTCGGCATCCTGCACGCCAGCCTGGAAGCCGATGCTGGCGCCCCCAAGAGCGTAGAAGGCCGGCGACGACCAGGACCCGCCGCCGTCACGGGCGGTGAGCACGCAGGTGCCGCCCTGGCCGCCGAGCAGGAACCCGGCCTTGAACACGCGCGGGCAGATCATCACCGCCCGCGCCCGGCGCAGGACGCCCTGCGCGTCCTTGCCGTTCGTGTCGTTCATCAGGTCCTGCGCGGCGAGCGCGGCGCGGTCGACGGTCTCCTGTTGCTCGGACTGCGCCCAGGCCGACTGGCCCCACGTCACTGCCGGCAGCATCGCCAGCACGCCCGCCATCAGGAAACGACGCATAGAACTTCTCCGATAATCAGCCGAATATGACAGAGTTTCGACGGACTTACCAACAAAGCCTGACAGATGACATTAGAAGGCGTCGTGCGTCAGCTGACGCGCTTCTCGTCGATGACCACCGTCTCCGACATCGAGGAGGCGTCGTAGAGACTCTTGGCGATCAGGCCGGCCACCAGGGCGCCGAGCAGGGGGGCGAGCCAGAACAGCCAGAGCTGCCCGACATACTCGCCGCCGGCGAACAGGGCCGGGCCGGTGCTACGCGCCGGGTTGACGGAGGTGTTGGTCACCGGGATGGAGATCAGGTGGATTAGCGTCAGCGCCAAGCCGATCGGTATGCCGGCGAACCCGGTGGCCGCACCCTTCGAGGTGGTGCCGACGATGATCATGAGGAAGAAAAACGTCAGCACGGTCTCGGCGACGAAGCAGGCGACCAGCGAGTATTTGCCCGGGCTCAACGCGCCGTAGCCATTGGAGGCGAAGCCGTTGGCGACCCAGTCCGGCTTTCCTGAGGCGATCAGATAGAGCACGCCGGAGGCGCAGATCGCGGCGATCACCTGGACGACGATGTAGGGGATGACGTGCTTGTTGGCCGAGCGGCCGGCGGCCCAGAGGCCGATGGTGACGGCCGGGTTGAAGTGCCCGCCCGAGATATGGCCGACGGCATAGGCCATGCTGAGCACGGTCAGCCCGAAAGCGAAGGAGACACCGAGGAAGCCGATGCCCAGCTGCGGGAACGCGGCGGAGAGGACCGCGCTGCCGCAGCCGCCGAACACGAGCCAGAAGGTGCCGAAAAACTCCGCCGTCAGGCGGCGGGTCATGTCGTTTGCCACTCGGTCTCTCCTGTTCGAATCCCACACGGAATTCTCACACTCGAGCGTCGACGCAAAGCTAAATGTTGGACGCGCTTACATTCGTCTCAAATGGCGTGAGCAGTTGATTCACGCAGTCGACACGCCAGCCTTCCGGGAGCCGGTCCAGCCGGGTCAAGGAGAGGTTCTGCACGGAAAGGTGCAGGATGGCGCGGGCATCGACTCCCATCGCGTGCCCGACCGCGCCGCGGATGGCGCCGCCATGGCTGACGATGACGACATCCTGGCCGGCATGGGCCGCGGCGAGCGCTTCCATGGTGTTGCCGACGCGCTCGAGGAGGTCGGCCACGCTCTCGCCGCCCTCCGGCACTTCGGTGGGCGCCAAGGGCCAGAACGGGTGCGGCGACGCGGTCAGCCGGGCCGAGACCTCCTCGCGGGCGATGCCCTGCAGCACGCCGAGGTTCTGCTCGATCAGGCCCGGGATGACGGTCAGCTCCTGTTCCGGGTAACCGGCGGCGAAGATCGCCCCGGCGGTCTTGCGGGTGCGCGACAGCGGGGTACAGGCCCAGGTCGCGGGGCGAGGCAGCGCGGCGGCGAGGGCGCGATACATCGGCACTTGCCCAACCAGGCTCTCGGGACAGAGCGGGACGTCGTTGATGCCGTAGAGGCGGGCGCGTTCGTTTTCCGCGACGATCGCGTGGCGGATCAGCCAGAACCTGGTTTCCATCATTCCCCGATGTTCAAGAGTGCGCCCCGCATCCGCGCCTGGCGGAACTGGGCGGCGAAGACGGCCGTGAAGACGGCCAGCCAGAAGAGGTTGAAGGCGGCGGCCCAGCCGAGCTCGCCCCAGAGCAGCGTGCCGTCGAGGGCGGCGCGCATGCCCTCGAAGACGTGGCTCGAGGGCAGCACGAAGGCGATCGGCCGCATGGCGGCGGGCAGCACGGCGACCGGATAGAACACGGCCGAGAACGGCGTCAAGCCGAACAGCACCGACCAGGCCATGGCTTCGGCGCCGGCACCGTGGCGCAGGATGAGGCTGACGACGCCGAGGGCGACCCACCAGCCCATGACCATGAGGTTGGCGAAGAACAGCACCACGACGGGTCCGAGGCCGAACAGGTTGAAGGCGTAGAGCATGAAGGCGAGCAGGACCGCCGGCAGCACGCCGATCAGCATGCGGATCACCGAGATCGAGAGCAGGGCGGTGACCATCTCCCAGGGGCGGATGGGGCTGACGAACAGGTGGCCGAGATTGCGGGACCAGAGCTCCTCGAGGAAGCTGAGCGCGACGCCCATCTGGCTGCGGAGCGCGACTTCCCAGAGCAGGACGCCGCCGAGCAGAGCGCCGGCGACGACGAGCGCGGCATTGCCGCCGGCCTGGCGGGCGATGAAGCTGGTCGTGAAGCCCCAGATCAGCATCTGCAGGACGGGCCAGTAGATCAGCTCGAGGACGCGCGGCCAGGAACGGCGGAACAGCGCGAGGTGGCGGTACATTAGGCCCCAGATGCGGCGCGGACTGCCGTTCATGCGGCCACGCCCCGATTGCGGGCGATGTCGAGGAAGACTTGCTCCAGATCGTCGCGGCCGTAGCGGCCGAGCAAGTCGGCGGGTGAGCCGCGGTCGACGACACGGCCCTGTTTCAGCATCAGCACGTCGTCGCAGAGGCGTTCGACCTCGGCCATGTTGTGCGACGCGAGCAGCACGGTGCAGCCGGTCTCGGCGCGGTAGGCTTCCAGCGCGCTGCGGACCGTGTCGCCGGTGTCGGGGTCGAGGCTGGCGGTGGGTTCGTCGAGCAGCAGCACGTCGGGACGGTTGATGAGGGCCTTGGCCAGGGTGACGCGGGTCTTCTGGCCGGCGGAGAGGTTGCCGGCGGGGCGGTCGAGGAAGGCGCCGAGGTCGAGCGTATCGGACAAAGCGCGGATGCGGGCCTCGAGGCGGGGGACGCCGTAGAGATGGCCGTAGACGCGGAGGTTCTCGGCGACGCTGAGGCGGGACGGCAGGGCGATGTAGGGGGATGAGAAGTTCATCCGCGCGAGGGCGGCGAAGCGGTCGGTCGCCATGTCGTGGCCGAGGATGCGGATCGACCCGGCGCTCGGGATCAGCAGGCCGAGCAGCATGGCGATGGTGGTGGTCTTGCCGGCGCCGTTGCCGCCGAGTAGGCCGAGGGTGGCGCCGGCGGCGACGGAGAAGCCGATGGCGTCCACGGCGAGGACGTCGCCGTAGCGCTTGGTGAGGGACGTGACTTCGATGGCGGGCAAGGTCAGGCCGGGACGCCCTTGCTGGTCGAGTACTCGAAGTGCAGCGCGGTGTCGGGATAGACGATCGGGTGGATGGCATGGGCGGCGACGGCGCCTTCGCTGAAGCCTTGGAGGATCAGCTTGAGTTTGCCGGCGTAGGTGGCGACGTCGCCGACGGCGAACACGCCGGGGGTGGTGGTCTGGCAGGTGGCCGGGTCGATGCGGATGTGGCTGTGCTCGATGCCGAGGCCCCAGCCGGCGATGGGGCCGAGGTCCATCGAAAGGCCGAAGAAGGCGAGCAGGTGATCGGCCTCCAGCATGCGGACGGTGCCGGCGAGGTCCTTGACGCCGACGGCCTCGAGCTTGCCAACGGTGCCGTGCAGCGTGTCGAGCTGGTAGGGGATGACCAGCTCGATCTCGCCCGCGGCGGCGGCGGCTTCCAGTTGGGCGGCGGTCTCGGGGGCGGCGCGGAACTTGGGGCGGCGGTGGACCACCATGACCTTGGCGGCGATGTCGCGCAGGGATAGCGCCCAGTCGACGGCGGAGTCGCCGCCGCCGGCGATGACGATGCGGGCGCCGCGGAAATCCTCGCGGCGGCGAACCAGGTACTGCACGCCGCCGGTGGCCTCGAACGCCTCGATGCCGGCGATCGGCGGGCGGTTGGGGCCGAACGCGCCGGCGCCGGCGGCCAGGACGACGGCCTTGCAGCGGATCTCGTCGCCCTGATCGGTGCCGAGCACGAAATCGCCGATGCCGCCCGTGAGCCGGTCGACCCGGCGGCCGAGCAGGCGCGGCACGTCGAACGGCGCGATCTGCTGCTCGAGGTTGCTGATCAGGTGCCCGGCGGCGATGGCGGGGTGGGCGGGAATGTCGAAGATCGGCTTCTCGGGATACAGCGCGGTGCACTGGCCGCCGATCTCGGCGAGGGTGTCGATCAGGACGCTGTCGAGTTTCAGCATGCCGCACTCGAAGGCGGCGAACAGGCCCACCGGGCCGGCGCCGATGATCGCCACGTCGGTCTGAATGCTCTTACCCATGCGCTCGTCCTACCCGCTCCCGCTCCCGGCGGCTATATGAGCCAGATGGCGGTCACGCTCAGTTTGCCAACACTGGAGGATACCGCGGCACTCGGTCGGCGGCTGGCGGCTGGGCTGCGCGCGGGCGATGCGTTGTTGCTGGAGGGGCCGCTCGGGGCGGGCAAGAGCGCGCTGGCGCGGGCGATCCTGCGCGCGCTGCTCGACGATACCGACCTGGTGGTGCCGAGCCCGACCTTTACGCTGGTGCAGACGTACGATGCACCCGGGTTCGCGGTGGCGCATTTCGATCTGTGGCGGTTGGATGGACCCGAGGCGTTGACGGAGTTGGGCTGGGACGAGGCGCGGGACGGCGTGGTGATCGTGGAGTGGCCGGACCGGTTGGGGGATCTGCGGCCGGAGGACGCGCAGGTGGTCACGCTGGAGTACGGGCCGGGGGATGGCCGGGTGGCGGTGGTGTCATGATGAACATCCGCTCGATCGCGCCGGGGCGGCCGTTCCTGGACGTGCTGGCGCAATGGTGGATTGCGGAGACGCCGGGCAAGGACCCGCTGGCGGTGGCCGATGGGCTCATCCTGCTGCCGACGCGGCGGGCGGCGCGGTCGCTGGGCGAGGCGTTCCTGCGCGTGACGGCGGGGACGCCGCTGCTGCTGCCGCGCATCCTGGCGATCGGGGCGCTGGACGAGGCGCCGCTGACGCTGGCCGGCGCGCTGGACCTGCCGCCGGCGGTCGACCCGGTCAAGCGGCTGGCGATCCTGACGAAGCTCGTCCTGGCGCTGGGCGGACGAGACGGGGCGCCGATCTTCGCCGACGGGGCGTGGCGGTTGGCGGGCGAGCTGGCGGAGCTGCTGGACGAGGCGCACCGGACCGGGGTGTCGTTGCCGGACATGCTGCCGGACGCGGCCGAGGCGGGCTATGCCGAGCATTGGCAGCAGACGATCCGCTTCCTGGCGCTGGTGACGGAGCATTGGCCGGCCTGGCTGGCCGATAACGGCCTGATGGACACGGCGGAGCGGGCGCTGCGGCTGTTGGAGTGCCAGGCGGCGGCGTGGGAGGCGGCGCCGCCGCCGGGCCGGGTGGTGGTGGCGGGGAACTCGGCGGGCATCCCGGCGATCGCGGCGCTGATGCGGGTGGTGGCGCGGCTGGAGCGCGGGACGGTGATCCTGCCAGGGCTGGACCATGCGATGGCCGACGAGATTTGGCAGGGGCTGGATGACGGGCATCCGCAGGCCGGGCTGCGGCATCTCCTGTCGGAGATGACGGCGACGCGGGGCGACGTGACGCCCGTCGTGGTGAGTGCCCCGAAACGCCGCAAGCCAATCGCGCCGCTGCCGCCCACCGATGGCGAGCGGCGAGCGGCGACCATCGCACAGGCGATGCTGCCGGCGGCGGCGCTGCATCTGTGGCGGGACAGGTTCGACACCTACACGCACGGGCTGCGGCTGCTGGAGCCGGCAGACCAGCAGGAGGAGGCGGTGGCGATCGCGCTGGCGCTGCGGCAGGCGCTGGAGCACTCGCGCGCTAGGGCGGCGCTGGTCACGCCGGATCGGCAGCTGGCGTTGCGGGTGGCGGCCGAGCTATCGCGCTACGGCGTCATCGTCGACGACAGCGCGGGCGAGCCGCTTGCCGACACGCCGCCGGGGACGTTCCTGCGGCTGCTGGCGCGGGCGGTGGCGGATGGATTGAGCCCGATCGCGCTGCTGTCGGTGCTCAAGCATCCATTCGCGGCGTTCGGGCTGCCGGCGTCGCGCTGCCGGGCGGTGGCGCGGCGGTTGGAGCGGGCGTGCCTGCGCGGCCCGGCACCGCCGCCGGGGATCGCCGGGCTACGGGCGGTGCTGGCGGCGGCGCGGCACGAGCCGCCGGCGGAGGTGTTCGAGCTGGTGGATCGGCTGGAAGCACGGCTGGCGCCGTTGTTGGCGCTGGCGGGCGAGGCGCCACCGGGTATCGGACAAGGAGCCGGCGCACCGCCGGCGGTGGCGCTGGCGGCGCTGCTGGAGGCGGCCGAGGCAGCGGCGGAGACGGATGACGAGCCCGGCGCGGCGCGGCTGTGGGCGCTGGAGGAGGGCGAGGCGCTGGCGACGCATCTGGCGGCTTTGGGCGACGCGCTGACGGTGCTGCCGCCCCAGCGACTGGCGACATTGCCCGGGCTGCTCGAGGCGGCGATGGAGGGCGCGGTGGTGCGCAGCCGGCGAGCGCTGCGGGGGCGCAACGGGGTGGAGCATCCGCGCATCGCGATCCTCGGCTTGCTGGAAGCGCGGCTGCAATCGTTCGATTTAGTGGTGCTGGGCGGGCTGGCGGAGACGGTGTGGCCGGCGGCGACCGATCCGGGGCCATGGATGAGCCGGCCGATGCGCCGCGCCATGGGGCTGACCTCGCCGGAGGAGCGCATCGGGCTGATGGCGCACGATTTCACCATGCTGGCCTGCGCGGCGCCGGCGGTGGTGCTATCCTGCCCGCTGCGGCGCGACGGGGCGCCGGCCGTGCCCGCGCGCTGGCTGGTGCGGCTGCGGACGTTCCTCCAACGGGGCAGCCTGGGCGGCGACAACCGCCGGTTGGCCCTGCATCCAGCGGCCTATTGGGCGACGCAGCTCGACCTGCCGGACGGGGCGCCGGTCCCGGTATTGCCGCCGACGCCGCGGCCGGCGGTGGCGCTGCGGCCGCGGCGGCTGAGCGTGACCGAGATCGGCACCTGGTTGCGCGACCCCTATGCGATCTTTGCCAAGCACATCCTGGCGCTCCGGGCGCTGGACCCGATCGAGCAGAACGCCGACGCGGCGGATTACGGCACCATCGTGCACGATGCGGTGGAGGCGTTCATCGCCGCACTGCCGGAGCGGTATCCGCGCGACGCCGGGCCGCGGCTGCAGGCGGAGATGGACCGCGCGCTGGCCGCCCGGCCGCTGCGCCCGGCGCTGGCGGCCTGGTGGCGGCCACGGCTGCATCGGATCGCCGACTTCGTCGCCCATACCGAGGGCGAGCGGCGCACCTTCAGCCTGCCGGAGCATGTGGTGACGGAGCGGCGGGGCGAGTGGGCGATCCCGGACCGCGACTTCACACTCAGCGGCGTGGCCGACCGGATCGAGCGCTTCCCGGACGGGCGTATCGCGATCCTGGACTACAAGACCGGTACCGTGCCGACGCAGAAATCCGTCACGCGCGGGTTCGACAGCCAGCTGCTGCTGGAAGCCGCGATGGTGGAGAACGGCGCTTTCGGGCCCGGCCTGGCCGGCACCACCGCCGAGCTCGCCTACTGGCGGCTGACCGGCGGGCAGCCGGCGGGGGAGATTACCCGGCTGTTCAAGGGCGACCAAGGCACCATCGAGCAAGAGGTCGCCGCCACGATGGACAAGCTCGAGCGGCTGATCGAGGCATTTGACCGCGAGGCGACGGCGTATCTGTCGGAGCCGCATCCGGACGCAAAGCCGCGGTTCTCGGACTACGCGCAGCTGGCGCGGGTGGCGGAGTGGTCGGTGCAGGAGGACGAGGTTTGATGACGCGGACGGGTGAGGCGGTCACGAGATGAGCCCGTTTCAAAGCGCGCGGCAGCGGGCGATCGACGAGCAGTTGCGGGCGTCGGACCCGGCGGTGTCGGCGTTCGTGGAGGCGTCGGCCGGGTCGGGCAAGACGAAGCTGCTGATCGACCGGATGCTGCGGCTGATGCTGGCGGGGGCCGACCCGGCCAAGATCCAGTGCCTGACCTTCACCAAGGCGGCGGCGGCCGAGATGGCCAACCGGTTGCAGGAGCGGCTCGGCGCGTGGGCGGTGGCGGACGATGCCACGCTGGAAGCGGAGCTGGCGGCGCTTCGGGTGCCGGTCGGGACCGAGACGGTGGCGCAGGCGCGGGCGTTGTTCGCGCGCGTGTTGGACCTGCCGGGCGGGATGCGGATCGGCACCATCCATGCGTTCTGCCAATCGCTGCTGCGGCGCTTCCCGCTGGAAGCGCTGATCACGCCGCACTTCGCCCTGGTCGAGGACGCGGATGCGCGGCTGACGATGGAGCGGGCGCGCGAGGCGGTGCTGATGACGGCGCCCGCCGACGCGGTCGAGCTGATCGCCGGGCACGCGAAGGCCGAACAGTTCGGCCTGCTGGTCACCAGGCTCGATGGGCAGCGCACGCGGATGGCGCCGCTGCTCGACATGCCGGAGCCGGCGCTGGAGGCGGCGGTCCGGCGGGCGGCCGGATCGGGTGCGGCATCAGAGGCAGCGCTGCTGCGGGCGGCGGTGGAGTGGCCGGACGAGGCGACGGTGCGCGACGCGCTGCGGGTCTGCGAGGCCGGGGGGACTGCGGCGGCCAAGCTGTTGCTGGAGCCGCTGCTCGATTGGATGGCGCTCGACCCGGCAAGCCGTGTCGCGACGTGGGATGCCTGGCTCGGCGGCTGGCTCACCAACACCGGCACGCCGCGCAAGCCCGGCAACCTGGCCGCCGCGGCGCTGGCCAAGAAGCATCAGGGGCTGCACGACGTGCTGATCGCCGAGCAGGCGCGCATCCTGGCAATCGAGCCACAGCGGGCGGCGGCGCGCTGCGCGGACGCGACCGTGGCGCTGCTGCGGCTGGCGCGGCCGATCCTGCGCGCGTACGGCGAGCGCAAGCGCGAATTGGACCAGCTGGATTACGGCGACCTGATCGCGCGCACGCAGGCGCTGCTTGAGAATCCCGGGGCCGAATGGGTGCTGTACAAACTCGATGGCGGCATCGATCACCTGTTGCTCGACGAAGTGCAGGACACCGCGCCGGAGCAGTGGCACATCGCGCATCGGCTGACGGACGAGTTCTTCGCCGGGCTGGGGGCGCGACCCGGCGAAGAGGTGCCCGACCGGACGTTCTTCGCCGTCGGCGACCCGAAGCAGAGCATCTACTCGTTCCAGGGTGCCGACCGCGACGAGTTCAGCCGGTCGCGCATCAAGCTGGCCGAGCGGGTCGGCGGATCCGGCCAGCGGTGGGAGACGGTGACGCTCGACGTGTCGTTCCGCTCGACGGCGCCGGTGCTGGCGCTGGTCGACGCGGTGTTCGCCGATCCGGTGGCGGCCAAGGGCGTGGTGGACAGCGAGCTGAAGCATTTCGCCGACCGGGCGGGCCATGCCGGCCGGGTCGAGCTTTGGCCGTTGGCGCCGGTGGAGGTGGCGGGCCAGGTCGAGCCATGGACGATCCCGGCGGCCAACATGGGGCTGGCCTCGGCGCCCCAGCGCCTGGCGGACGGGATCGCGGGGTGGGTCGCGGCGGCGCTGGACAGCGGCGAGCGGCTGCCGAGCCAGGACCGGCCGATCGGGGCGGGCGACATCCTCATTCTGGTGCGGCGGCGGACGGATTTTGCCCGCAGCCTCGTGCGGGCACTGAAGGGGCGGGGGGTGCCGGTGGCCGGGCTGGACCGGCTGGTGCTGACGGAGCAGGCGGCGGTGCAGGACGTGCTGGCTGCCTGCGACGCGATCCTGCTGCCGCGGGATGACCTGGCGGTCGGCTGCGTGCTGACCAGTCCGCTCGGGTTCCTGAGCCAGGATAGCCTGCTCGATCTGGCGGCGGGTCGGACGGGGACTCTGTGGAGCACGCTGCGGGATCGCGCCGGCGAGCGTGAGGAGTGGGGCGCGGCGCACCGGTTCCTGGCGGCGCTGTCGAGCCGGGCCGACCACGTGACGCCGCATGCGCTACTGGCCGAGATGCTGGGGCCGCTCGGCGGGCGGGCGCGGCTGCTGGCGCGGCTGGGGGCCGAGGCGGCGGAACCGCTGGACGAGCTGGTGGGCGCGGCGCTGGACTACACGCGGACGCATCCACCGTCGTTGCAGGGCTTCGTGCACTGGCTGCGGCGCTCCGGCGCGACGATCAAGCGCGAGGCCGGGGCAGCGGGCGGGGCCGTGCGGGTGATGACCGTGCATGGCGCCAAAGGGCTGCAGGCGCCGATCGTGATCCTGCCCGACACCTCGGCGCTGCCGCCTGACGACGAGCCGTTCGTGTGGGCGCCCGACCCGGATACGGAGATCGCGGTGCCGCTCTGGTCGCCGCAGCGGACCAAAGGCGGGCCGCGCTGGCGCGAGTTGCGCGACGGCGACACCGAGCGGCGAATGGAGGAGTACAACCGGCTGCTCTACGTCGCGATGACGCGGGCGGAGGACCGGCTGATCGTGTGCGGCTGGAACACGCGTAGCGGATTGAAAGACGAGACGTGGTACCGCCTGGTCGAGCGTGGCTTCGCGGCGCTCGAGGCCGGCATGGACCCCGACATCCTGCTGCCATGGACGGCGGAGCCCGGCGTGCTGGCGATCGCATCGGAGCAGGTCGCGGCACCCAAGGGTGTCGCGGCGGTGGCCGGGGCGGCGGCGGCGGCCTTGCCGCGATGGGCCGGGTCGCCGGGCGACTGGAAGCCGGCGGCGCCCCCGCCGGAGCCGGTGCTGGCGAGTCCGCTGGCGCCGAGCCGACCCGGCGACATCGCCTTCGGGCCGGTGCCGCAGACGGCCTCGCCACGGCTGGCGGGCGGCAAGCGGGACGCGTTCCGGCGCGGAACGCTGGTGCATGCGCTGCTGCAGCATCTGCCAGCGCTGCCGGCGCAGGATTGGGAGGCGGCGGCGAGCGTGTTCCTCGCGCGGCATCCGCTCGAGGCAAGCGACGCGGCAGCGATGCAGGCACAGACCCTGGCCGTGCTGCGCGACCCGGCGCTCGCCCCGCTTTTCGCGCCCGGCAGCCGGGCCGAGCAGCCGATGACCGGGCTGGTCGGCTCGACCGTCATCACCGGCACGGTGGATCGGATGGCTGTGCTGCCGGACCGCGTGCTGCTGGTGGACTACAAGACCGGGCGGGACGCGCCGGCGGACGTGGGCAAGACGCCGGTGCTGTATCTGCGGCAGTTGGCGGCGTATCGGGCGGTGTTGCGGGGCATCTATCCGGGGCGGGCGATCGAGTGCGCGCTGGTGTGGACGGCGGGGCCGGTGGTCGCGCCGCTCCCGTCGGCATTGCTGGATGCGCATGCGCCCCCTGCTTGAACGGGGTGCTTGATCGGGCCGGGCCGATTGTCCATCTAACGGATCAGTAACAAGGAGGCCGTCATGGGCCAGAACACCATTGCCGTCGACGATGCCAGCTTCAAGGCGCAGGTCCTCGAGTCCAAGGAGCCGGTGCTGGTTGATTTCTGGGCCGAGTGGTGCGGCCCGTGCAAGATGATCGCGCCGGCGCTCGAGGAGATCGCGGCCGAGTATGCCGGCAAGGTGACGGTGGCCAAGGTGAACATCGACGACAACCCGATGTCGCCCAGCACCTATGGCGTGCGCGGGATCCCGACGATGATCCTGTTCAAGGACGGCAAGCCGGTGGCGACCAAGGTCGGCGCGGCGCCGAAGAGCGAGTTGAAGAACTGGGTCGCTAGTTCGATCTGAGCCGGGTTCGGACTGTAGCGGATCGGCGCTGAACGCGTCGGTCTACACGCGGCGCAGCGATGGTCGACGAGGGATCGAGCGAAGTGCCGCCTCGATCCTCGGCGGCATCCGGAAACCCTCGACCAGCAGGCGGCCTGTCAGATGCGCCGCATACTTGGACAGGCGTTCGACCGGCAGGAGTAGCGTTCCAGCGGCCAGCGACAGGGCGATGACCGTGGGCACCTCAATCGCGGCGGTCCGTGCGATGTCGAACCCTTGCTCATGAAGTTTGGTGATCATCCAGGCGCCAGGGCCGAAGATGACGTAGCCATGGACGAGATAGAGCGGAAAGGAAATCCGCCCCAGCCACTGTGACAGCCGGGTGTGATACACCGCCTGGAGCCAGGGGCTCAACACTGTGGCGGCGAGCAGGGCCAGGGCCGGGCCGCTTTGATATCGATCCCGCGCAAAGGCCGACACGGCCCAGGTCGACGCGACCAGAAGCAGCCCGACGCCGTTGCGCACGATGGCGGGCACCGCATCGGCAAGCTTGTGGCTTGATAGGACGACGTTCGCTTCCGCGAGCAGAGCGCCGCTGAAGAATAGGCCGTAGAGCGGATCGAAATACGTCGATAGGAGGCACATCACAATAAGGACGAAGCGCCGCAAATGCGCGCCGCTCCCGAACAAAGCGAGCGTTGCGAACAGCAGGTAGCTCCCGCACAGTTCGTACATCATCGTCCAAGTGAACTGGTTGTAGGGCATCGGCGTGTGCCAGCCCGTGAAGACATTGAAGATGCAGAACTTCAAGAACGAGACGACGCCGGGCGGCACTCCGAACGTCATCGCATGCGACAGCCACTCCGACCCGGTGATATCGCCGGCCGTTCGGATCGCCATCGGCCCGTTCATGGCCATGAGAAAGCCGATGGTGGAGATGATGCCGACCGGCAACGCCAACCTGACGTAGCGGCCCGCCGCCATGCGTTGCAGGCTGCCGCGATCCTGGGTCGCGATGAAACGGCGGGATAGGACGAAGCCGGACAGCGCGAAGAACACTGCGACAGCAAACCGGCCGTCATTCAGCAAGCCGAGATACGGTGCCTTGATGGCGGGTAGTGACGGGCCGAACGTCTCCCCTGTCGCATGGAACACGACGACGGAGAGCGCCGCCCAGCCACGCAAGCCGTCGAGGTAGTCGAACCTAATCCGAGCGTTACTCATGCGTTAATTTATCATTATCGCATGACAGCTGCAACGAGTAGTGCTGCCGGTCTAACTAGGTTTTGGTGAGCAGCTTTCGCTGAATGACCGCTTCGGCGATCTGTACCGCATTGAGGGCAGCGCCCTTGCGAAGGTTGTCCGAGACGCACCAGAACTGCAGGCCGTTCGGAACCGTCGGGTCTAGGCGGATGCGACTGACGTAGACCGCGTCCTCGCCGACGCAGTCGATCGGAGTGGTGTAGCCACCATCCTCGCGCTGGTCCTGCACCACGACGCCGGGAGCCTCGCGCAAGGCGGCGCGGGCGTCGGCGACGGTGATCGGCTGCGCGAACTCGACTGTGATCGCCTCGGCGTGACCGATGAACACCGGGACGCGAACGCAGGTGGCGGCGACCTTGATGGCCGGGTCGAGGATTTTCTTCGTCTCGACGACCATCTTCCACTCTTCCTTGGTGGAGCCGTCATCCATGAAGGCGTCGATATGCGGGATGACGTTGAAGGCGATCGTCTTGGGGAATTCCTGCGGCGTCATCGGATCGTTGACGTGCAGCGCCCGCGACTGGGACCAGAGCTCGTCCATGCCCTCTTTGCCGGCGCCGGAGACGGATTGGTAGGTCGCAACCACCACCCGCTTGACGCCAAAGCGGTCGTGCAGCGGCTTGAGGGCGACGACCATCTGAATCGTCGAACAGTTCGGGTTGGCGATGATTCCGCGCCCGATGTCGTTCAGCGCCTCCGGGTTGACCTCCGGCACCACCAGCGGAACGTCGGGGTCCATGCGAAACTGGCTGGTGTTGTCGATCACCAGCGCGCCGGCTTTGGCGGCGCGGGGCGCGTGGATGGCGGAGATGGCCGCGCCGGGGCTGAACAGGGCGATGTCGGTGCCGGCGAAGTCGAACTTGTCGAGGCTCTGGACCTTGAGGATCTGCTTCTCGCCGAAGCTGACCTGCTGGCCGACCGAGCGGGCCGAGGCCAGCGCCACGATCTCCTTGACCGGGAAACGCCGCTCGTCGAGCGTCTTGATGATCTCGCGCCCGACCGCGCCGGTCGCCCCGACTACCGCTATTTTATACATGCCCGCCTCAATGTCCGCCGAGATACGCTGCTACCACGCCGGGATCGTCCGCGACGACCGATGCGGCGCCGGACAGCACGACCCGGCCGGTTTCCAATACATAGGCATCGTCGGCGATTTCCAGCGCGGCCGAGGCGTTCTGCTCGACCAGCAGGATCGTGGTACCCTCGCGCTTGAGGCTGGCGACGATGCCGAAGATCTCTTCCACGAACAGCGGCGCCAGCCCCATGCTGGGCTCGTCGAGCAGCAACAGGCGCGGCGCGCCCATCAGCGCGCGGCCGATCGCCAGCATCTGCTGCTCGCCGCCCGAGAGCGAGCCGGCAAGTTGTTCGAGCCGTTCGGCCAGGCGCGGGAACCGGGTCAGCACGCCCTCCTGGCGACGAACGATTTCGACCCGGTCGGGGACGAGATAGGCGCCGAGCAGGAGGTTCTCGGCGACCGTCAACTCGGCGAAGCACTGGCGGCCCTCCGGCACCTGCAGCAGCCCGGCGGCGGCGATACGGTGCGCGGCGCGGCCGGCGATGTCGGTGCCGTCGAAGCGGATGCGGCCGGAACGGGGCTTCAGAAGCCCCGAGATGGCCCGCATGATCGTGGTCTTGCCGGCGCCGTTGGCCCCGATCAGCGCGACGATCTCGCCGGGCGAGACGGTCAGGCTGACGCCGCGGACCGCTTCGGTGCGGCCGTACGACACCACCAGGTCGGTGATCTCCAACTGGCTCATCAGGCGCCCCGGATGCCGGCGCGCAGGCCGCCGGCGGCCACGGAGGCGGCCAGCCGGGCGGCCACTTTCGGCCCGAGATAGGCTTCGATCACGCCTTGGTCCTGCCGCGCCGCCTGGGCGGGTCCGTCGAAGATCAGGCGGCCGAAGTTGAGCACGGTAACGGTGTCGCAGAGGCCCATGACGAAGCCCATGTCGTGCTCGACCAGCAGCACGGTCATCGCGGTGCTGCGCAGGCGCTGGATGAGGGTGGCGAGCGCTTCGGTCTCGGCCGGGTTCATGCCGGCGGCGGGCTCGTCGAGCAGCAGGAGCGCCGGGTCGGGGGCGATGGCGCGGGCGATCTCCAAGCGGCGCTGGTCGCCGTAGGAGAGGCCGCCGGCGCGCAGGTCCGCCTTGTCGGCGAGGCCCACGGTGTCGAGCGCCGCGCGGGCGCGATCGACGGCGCGCTTCTCCTCGGCGCGAAAACCTGGCGTGCGGAACAGCACGGAGGCGAGGCCGGCCGATAGGCGCGTGTGCGACCCGGTCAGCACGTTCTCGAGCGCGGTCATGGCCCCGAACACCCGGATGTTCTGGAACGTTCGGCCCATGCCGAGCGCGGCACGCTGCTCGGGGCGCAACGTCGTCATCTCGTGCTCGCCGAGCCACAGGCGGCCGGCGCTGGGCAGCACGAGGCCGGAGATGAGGTTGAACAAGGTGGTCTTGCCGGCGCCGTTGGGGCCGATGACGGCGTGGAGCCCACCGGGAGCGACGTCGAGGGTGACGCCGTCGACGGCGACCAGGCCGGCGAAGCGCCGGGTCAATGCCTCGATGCGCAGCAGGCTCATGCCGCGCGGCGCCTCATGCGGATGGCGAGCAGGCCGTTGGGCAGGAACAGCACGGCGGCGACGATGATGAGGCCGTTCAGCACCAGGCGGAAATCGCTGACGCCGCGCAGCAACTCGGGCAGCAGGGTCAGGACCCAAGCGCCCAGCACGGGGGCGAGCGGGGTGCCGATGCCGCCGAGCAAGGCGTAGGACAGGATGGTGACGGCGGGTTCGAAGCCGTACTCGTTGGGGCCGATGAAGCTGCTGACATGGGCCGACAGGCAACCGGCGACCCCGGCGAGCGCGGCCGAGGCGACGAGGACACCGAGTTTGTAGCGGGCGACCGGAATGCCCATAACAGCGGCGGCAGTCTCGTCCTCGCGGATGGCCTCCATCGCGCGGCCGATGCGGCTGCGGCCGACGAGCCACAGGGCGACGATGGCCAGCAGGAGGATGCCGTAGATCATCCAGGTCTCGGCGCGTTCCGGGATACCGGACAGCCCCAGGGCGCCGCCGAAATAGTCGACGTTGAGGTAGACCGCCCGCAGCACCTCGCCGAGACCTATGGTGGCGATGGCGAGATAAACGCCGGACAGCCGCAGCGTGGGGCCGCCGACGGCCAGCGCGAACAGCACCGGCGTCACGATCGAAAGCGGCAGCACCAGCAGGAACGGCAGGCCGAGCTTCAGCGTCATCAGCGCCGAGGAGTAGGCGCCGAGCCCCATGAAGGCGGCCTGGCCGAGCGAGAGCTGCCCGGCGGCGAGCACCACGTACATCGACAGGGCGAGCAGACCGTTGACGCCGAGCGCGTAGACCAGGTTCTGGTAGGTCCAGAGCAGGTCATCCAGCCAAGGCGGCATCAGGCGCGCCTGACCACGGCGCGGCCGAACAGGCCGGAGGGCCGGGTCCACAGCACGGCGACGAGGATGAGAAAGGCGACGGCTTCCTTGAGGCTGGAGTCGACATAGGCCGCGGTCATCACCTCGACGATGCCCAGCAGCAGCCCGGCCAGTAGCGCGCCGCGGATGTCGCCCAGTCCGCCGACGATTATGACCACGAAGCCGCGCAGCATCATGGTCTCCCCCATGTATGGCTGAATGGCGTTGAAGTTGAGCCCGATCAGCACGCCGCCGGCACCGGCCAGCGCGCCGGAAAGAAAGGACACGATGGCGGCGGCGCGGCCGGTGTCGATGCCCATCAGTTGGGCCGCATCCGGCTTCTCCGCCATGGCGCGGATCGCCAAGCCGAGTCGGGTGCCGCGGAGCAGGATGATGAGCCCGGTGACCAGCACCGCGGTGGCACCCAGGATCAGCAATTGCGCCGCGGTGATACGGACGTCGCCGACATGGAACGCTTGGTCCGGGATGATGCCCGGTGGGAGGCGGCGGATGTCGGGGCCGAGCCAGGCGGTCAGTGCGGCGTAGAGCGCCAGCACACCGCCGAGGGTGACCATGAGCGACGACAGTTCCGGCGCGCCGATGCGGCGGAGACGGCTGAGCAGCACCCAGTCGAGCACCACGGCGATGGCGCCGGCGGCCAGGGCGGCGGTGGGCAGCGCGGTCCAGATCGAGGCGCCGAGGCTGCGGGTGAGCCACAGCGCGATGAGCGCGCCGGCCGAGAAGTAAAAGCCGTAGGTAAGATTGATGACCCGCAGGACGCCGAACATCAGCGTGAAGCCGAGGGCGAAAAGAGCGTAGGTGGCGCCGAGCAGGACGCCATTGACGAACTGCTGGGCGAACATCCGCGGCGCTATACAATGTCAGCGTTTTTTCGTCCAGCAACTCGCCTTGCCGAGCGTCGTCACACCGGGACCGTGGCGTCCTTCCCCGCGAAGATTGTCTAAGTCATTAGACTTACCCAACGACGGGATCTCTGCTCAGATACGAAACCGGTTCAAGGAATGAGCATGCGTTCTGTAATAATGTCCTTAGTCGCTGCGGGCATCCTAGGGGTGGCAGGTGTCGCCAAGGCGGACATCATCTCCGTAACCTATGGCGCGGCGGGAGTTCAGAGCGCCTCGTCGGTCGTCGTGGCCAACGCCACGCAGATCGGGAGCGAATCTTTCGACAACCGCAGCAACGGCGGTTTCACGACGGATTACGGCACCGGCGGCGTAATTTCCGGGACTTACTCATCGGATGCAGTCGTCACCCCCGCCGACGTATATGGCGGTGCCGGTGGCGTCGGATCGTATGTCGAGGCCGTTGGCGGCACGAACGGCTATACGATCTCGTTTTCGACCAACGGCGTCCCGGGCATTAACTATTTCGGCTACTGGCTAAGTGCGCTGGACCCCGGCAACCAGATCGAATTCAAGCGGTCGGGTGTTACCGTCGGCACATATCAACCGTCGGACCTAGTCGCAGCCCTTGGCGCTTGCGCTGCCACGAATCCATATTGCGGCAACCCTAACGCCGCGTTTGCCGGCCAAAATTCAGGCCAACCTTATGCCTTCGTCAATTTCGTCGACACGAACGGGTTGTTCGACCAGATCAGCGTAACCGAGTTACCCGCCATCGGTAATTATGAGTCGGACAATCACACCGTCGCGTATTGCTCGAATGCCACTGCCTGCATCACCGGCACCAACGTTCCGGAACCCATCTCGATCGCGTTGCTTGGAACCAGTCTGGTCGCTCTCGGCACGGTTGCCCGTCGCTCTCGTCGCGGCTGATCGATCCGCCGACCGGATCGTTGCTGGCCCGGTCGGCGGATACTCTCGGGTTCTCTGGTCTAATCGGCGGCTAGTTTGTCTTGCGTCTGGGTGTCGAAGTCGGATGCGTCGTGCCGCTCGTGCAGTTGGGTCGCCTAGTCGCCATTGATACGGTTGACCATGCGGCCGCGCTTGACGGCGGGGCGCTGGAATATCGTCTCGGCCCAGCGCTGGACGTTGGTGTAGCTTTGCACGTCGAGGAACTCGGCCGCATCGTAGAGCCAGCCTTTCGCCAGGCCGCCGTACCACGGCCAGACCGCGATGTCGGCGATGGTATATTCCGCGCCGGCTAGGAACGGGCTCTCGGCCAGGCGACGGTCGAGCACATCCATCTGGCGCTTGGCCTCCATGGCGAAGCGGTCGATCGGGTACTGCATCTTGCTGGGTGCGTAGGCGTAGAAATGCCCGAAGCCGCCACCGAGATACGGCGCGCTGCCCATCTGCCAGAACAGCCAGGACAGGCATTCCGCGCGGGCCGGGCCGTCTTTGGGCAAGAAGGCGCCGAACTTCTCTGCCAGGTGCATCAGGATAGCGCCGCTCTCGAACACGCGGACCGGGACCGGGCCGCTATGGTCCATCAGGGCCGGGATCTTAGAGTTCGGATTGGCCTCGACGAAGCCGCTGCCGAACTGGTCACCGTCGCCGATCTTGATCAGCCAGGCATCATATTCGGCGCCGGTGTGGCCGAGGGCGAGCAGCTCCTCGAGCAGGATGGTGACTTTCTGGCCATTCGGCGTCGCCAGCGAATAGAGCTGCATCGGATGCTTGCCGACCGGCAGTGCCTGTTCCTTGGTGGCGCCGGCGATCGGGCGGTTGATGCTGGCGAACTTGCCGCCGCTGTCCGGGTTCGGGGCCCAGACCTTGGCCGGGACATAATTTGTATCGCTCATGAGAGGACTCCTACTTGGGGGCGACTTCGAACTTGCCGCCCTGCATCATCAGGACGACGACGCCTGCGGTGCTGCCGGGGTCGCGGTGGTCGGTGAAGGTGAACGGACCCATCACGCCGTCATACTTGGTGGCGAGCAGGGCGGCGTGCAGCTTCTCGTTCTCCGTGCCGCCGGCCTTCTCGATGGCGGCGGCGGCAATGTGCATGGTGTCAAACGCCTGGGCGGCGAACTGGTCGGGCGGGCGGTTGTACTTGGCCTGGAAGGCGGTGACGAATGCCTTGTTGGCCGGGTCGTCCTTGCCGATGAACCAGGGGCTGCCGACGATCAGGCCGTCGGCAGCGGGGCCGGCGATCTCGCCGAGCTTGGGCGAGTTGCTGCCGTTGCCGCCGATGAACAGCGTTTCCTTGCCGAAGCCGAGCTCGCGCGCCTTGAGCAGCACGCCGGACACGGGCTCGACCAGCGCCGAGATACCGACCGCGTCGGGCTTGAGGCCCTTGATCTTGGTGAGCTGGGCGCTGAAATCGGCATCCTTGCTGCCGAAGCTCTCGATGGTGACGATGGTCAGCCCGGCCTTTTCCGCCGCGGCCTTCATGGTGTCGAAGCCCGACTTACTGAACGCGTCGTCGTTGGCGTACATCAGCGCGATGGTTTTGACGCCGCGGTTCTTGGCGTAGGCCAGCGTGACCGGGATGACGTCGCTCTCCGGCAGGCTGGTGCGGAATACCCAGTTACCGATATCGGTGATCCCGACGGCGGTGGTCGACGTGCCGATGATGGGGATCTTGCGCTCGTTGACCACGGGGCCGACGGCGAACATCTCGTTGGATAGGGTCGGCCCGATGATCAGCGACACCTTGTCGCGGCCGATCAGCTTGCGGGCGGCGTTGATCGCCTGGTCTTTGTTGCCGGCGCTGTCCTCGACCGTCAGGTTGATGAAGCGGCCGCCGAGGATGCCCTTCTTGTTGATGTCGTCCAGCGCCAGGTCGAGGCCAGCCTTGATGGCGATGCCGTAGGCCGCACTCGGCCCGGTCAGGATCTCGACGGCGCCGACCGCGAACGGACCACCTCCCTCAGCGAACGCGCTCGGGGAGACCGCGAGGGCGGCGGCGGTGGCAAGCAACAGCGTGCGACGATTCATTTCGGTCGTTTCTCCTATTGCCGCGCAAGCTAGCGGAATCGACCGGCCTTCGCCAGATTGCGGCCCATGACCCGCCTATGCGTCGCCACGTGGAACATCAACTCCCTCCGCCTGCGGGCCCCGCTCCTCGACAAACTGCGCGACACGCTCGACCCGGACGTCATCTGCCTGCAGGAGACCAAGGTGCCGGACGATCTGTTCCCCGACGGCGTGCCTGGCGACCTCGGCTACCCCCACGTCGTGCGCCGCGGCATGAAGGGCTATAACGGCGTCGCGATCCTGTCGCGACTGCCGATCGTGGCGCATGAGGACCCGCCAAACTGGTGCGAGAAAGGCGACTGCCGGCACATCGGCGCCACGCTGCAGACGCCCTCCGGCCCGCTCGAGATCCACGATTTCTATGTCCCGGCCGGCGGCGACATCCCCGACCCGGCGCTCAACGTGAAGTTCGCCCACAAGCTCGCCTTCGTCGCCGAGGCCACCAACTGGTTCGCCGCCCGCCGCTCATCGCTCGATCTCGGCCGCACCATTTTGGTCGGGGACCTCAACATCGCGCCGCTCGAGCACGACGTCTGGAGCCACAAGCAGCTGCTCGGCGTCGTCAGCCACACGCCGATCGAGGTCGAGGTGCTGAACGCCTGGCGCGACACCGCCTTCGCCGACGCGGTGCGGCATTTCGTGCCGGAGGACGAGAAGCTCTACACCTGGTGGTCCTACCGCAACCAGGATTGGCGCCGTAGCAATCGCGGCCGCCGGCTGGATCACATCTGGGTCACGCCCGATCTCGTCCCCTGCCTGACCCGGCACGAAATACTCGTCGATGCCCGCGACTGGGAGCGCACATCGGACCACGTGCCGGTCAGCGTGGAGCTCGATCTGTGAGCGGAGACGCGTTCAGCCGTAGACAGAAAGCGAAACGAAAGACAAATTGCGCAGCATAATTGCGCCTCCGGCGTGGTCCGGTATTCAGGGAACCTCCGCACCGGTGATATGGACGCTCGACCCTTGTCCGAACGACCGAGAGCCTGAGGATACCGATGGTGGCCAGCGTAGATCTACAGTTGATGACGCTCTCCAGCCGGGCGGGGATCGGTGTGTCGACCAAGGATGGCCACGTCTTCATGGCCTTCGACACCGATGGCGACCTCATCGACATCACGATGACGAAGGACCAGGCCGAGGAACTCGGCAACAAGCTGCTCCAGGCGGCAATTTCTTCGAATAGGTCACACTGGTCGCAGCGGTGACTGCAGGTGCGACGTCAATGACCGTGGAGCGAGCGTAAGCCCTCAGGGGCTGCTCTACACCGCGAGTTTGTGCCAGGCCGGTTTCAGCGATATGTCTTGGGCGGATGGCGCGCGGGATAGCTCTGCCGGTACGATTTCCGTTTCCCGGCGAACTGCCGGCAGGTCGATCGTCTGGACATCGATCGTCTGGACATCGATCGTCGAGGTGCTGATGCCGCCGGCGATCTTAGCGGTGTTGGCCGCGATCCTACTCGCCGCCGGACGCCGCCGTTGGGCGGTGATCATCATGATGGCTCTGGTGCTGCTCTCGGTTGAGGGCGTCGCGCATGTCCTCGTCACGCCGTTGCTGCGATACAAGCCAGGAAGCGATGCGGCTACCCCGGGAGCCATTATCGTCCTGGCCAGCGGATTGCCGGAGTGGCTGGACACGTCGCGCACCGTCCCTGGCCTGGAGACATTGAAAAGCCTGCGCACCGCCGCGGCGGTGCATCGGCGCACCGGGTTGCCGGTCCTCGTCAGCGGTGCCCGGGTCGCGGATAACGGCGCCCCGGTCGCCGACGCCATGGCGGCCAGCCTGGACGCGGATTTCGGCGTGCCTGTCCTGTGGCGGGAAGCGGCATCGACCAATCTGTGGCAGAGCGCGTCCGCCACCGCCGGCATCCTGCGCGGTGCCGGAATTTCCACCGTCTACCTGGTCGCACAGCCTTGGGAGATGCGGCTCGGCGCGTCGGTATTCGGGGCCGCCGGGCTGCGGGTGACGCCGGCGCCGGTGCCGTATCGGCGGCAACGGACGCTCGACTGGACCGGTTTCGTCGCGTTCACGCCGGCCTGGCTGGAGAGCGCGATCGCGATCCGCCAGTGGGCCGGGCTGGCGTGTCAGGCGATGCCGCTCTGCGTCGCGTGGATGCGCGACCCGGCGGTCACACCGGGTCCCAGCTGAAAACGTCGGCGCTGCGGTCGAGCGGGACGTAGCTCGCCTTCAGCGCGGGGGCGCCATGGTCGGCGATGGTCTCCGGCGTCCATCCCTCGCCGCGATGCACGCTCTTGAGCGGCCGGCTCTGGCCCATCAGCGCGATCTCGTTGTAGCGGGTGGCGAAGATCTGGCCCGTCACGTCGCGCGCCGCGTCGGAAGCGAGATAGACCGCCATCGGCGCGTTCTTGTCCGGCGTCATCTGCTGCAGCTTCGCAACGCGGGCCTGCTGCTCCGGCGTCTCGGCCGGGATCGAGCTGGTCATCCGGCTCCAGGCGAACGGCGCGATGCAGTTGCTGCGCACGCCGTAGCGCTGCATGTCGAGCGCGATGGATTTGGACAGCGCGGTGATGCCGAGCTTGGCCGCCGAGTAGTTCGCCTGGCCGAAATTGCCGATCAGGCCGGAGGTGCTGGTCATGTGGACGTAGGCGCCGGAGTTCTGCTCGCGGAAATGCGGCGCTGCGGCGCGGCTGACGAAGAAGGTGCCGTTGAGGTGGACGTTGATCACGTCGAGCCAGTCTTCAGGCGACATCTTGTGGAAGATGACGTCGCGCAGGATGCCGGCATTGTTGACCACGATGTCCACACGGCCGAACGCATCCATCCCAGCCTGCACGATGCGTTGTGCCGAGGCCCAGTCGGCCACGCTATCGCGGCTGGTCACCGCACGGCCGCCGCGTTGCTCGATGATCTGCCTGGTCTGCTCGCCCGGCGTCTCGGACAGCCCCTCGCCGGTCAGTGACGCCCCGATGTCGTTGACGACGACCGCCGCGCCGGCCAACGCCATCGCGATGGCGATCTCGCGCCCGATCCCACCACCGGCGCCGGTGACGATCGCGACCTTACCTTCAAGCAACATCTGCAAAATCCTCCCTATGATTGGATCGTAGCTCGGGCCGGCCCGGCTGTCGCCAGTATCGGAATCGTGAACGAGCAGCTCTGGATGGAAGTCGGTGCACATCCTAATTGTCTCGCGTCGGCAATTACTCCACTCGCTCGGCGCGTGGACTCGAAACCAACTAAGTAATCCAAACGCGAATACATCGCGCGTGAAAGAAACTCAGTTCGAGGAGTATGGCAGATGCGTAAGTTGATTCTGGTCGGTCCGTGTTTGTTTCTGTTGGGCGCCTGCACGAGCACGGCGAACGTTCCGCCGATCGTGTCATGGAGCTACGGCGCGGGGAATGGCGACGGCGTGCAGTATCAGGGGCCGCCTCCCAAGTATTCGTTCAACTACGGTGCCGGCGCCGACGTTCCAGTGAGCAGCGGCGCCAAGCCGACCATGAGTTATGGATACGGTGGCGAGAGCACGACGGGCGACATGGTCCAAATGACCGCGCCGGAGAAGCAGCAACTCGCCGCGCCGGCACCCAAGCCGAACGCCAACACGCATAGTTGAGCGGTCGTTCAGGCCGCCTTCTGCCGCGCCAAGGTGCGGTAGGTGGCGGTCTCGAACGCCGTGAAAGCGTCGATCGCGGCCGGGTCGACGAAGGGAAGTACCTGACTGGCCCAGAACCCGGCGACCCTCTTGGTCCGATCGATCCAGAAATAGAGATTTGCCAGTCCGGCCCAAGCCAGCGAGCCGGCTGCTCGTCCGGTCGGGGCCGCTTCGTCATTGATCATGAAGCTGAGTCCCCAAGATTTCGGCATGCCGGGGAAGAACTCCGCGTCGTTCGACAAATGGCGCATCACGCCGGGCAACATGGTCACCTTAAGGTCACCCATGGCGTTCTGCGCCGCCATCCGCACCGTTTCCGGCTGCAACACGCCGCCGCCGTCGCCCAGCCACATCCGCAGGAAGCGGGCATAGTCCGGCGCGGTCGAGTACATGCCGCCGCCGCCGCGGTCCCATGTAGGCGGCGGCGGCAACGCCGTGCGGTGCGCCGCCGTCAGGGTGCCGTCCGGGCTGCGCTGATGCACGGTCGCCAGGCGCTCGCCCATCGTGCCAGTAAGCGAGAAGCCGGTGTCGGCCATCCCCAACGGGTCCAGCACGTGCTGGCGTAGGTAGGTGCCGAGGCGTTGGCCGGTGAGGGCCTCGACGATCAGGCCGGCCCACTCGATATTGGCGCCATATTGCCAGCGCTGACCGGGGTCGAACAGCAGCGGGGTGAGCAGCGTCTCGGGCCCGTCGGTCAGGCGGGCGCGGCCGGAGAGCTCGGCCAGCCTACGGTAGTGCGGGTCGCAGAAATCGTAGCCGAACCCGGCGGTATGGGTCAGCAACATGCGCAGCGTGATGTCCCGCTTGGGCGCGCGCAGGATCGGGGTGTCGGCGGCGTCGTAGCCGTCGAGGACCTGAACGGTGCCGAGTGCGGGAATGTAGTCCTTGGCCGGGGCATCGAGCTCGAGCCGCCCGGTCTCGACGAGTTGCAGGACGGCGGTGGCGGTGATCGGCTTGGTGGCGGAGTAGATCGCGAACACCGTGTCGAGCGTCATCGGCGCGTCCATGCCTTGCGCGCGGACGCCGGCGGCGCCTTCGTAAAGGGTGCCGTGCCGGTCCGTCGCGATGGCGACAACCCCGGGGACGCCAGGCGTGCCGTCGACCGCCTTCGCCAATGCGCGATCGCCTGCCGCTTGAAGCTCGCTGGTCATGCCGCCCTCACGTTCGTTGGGCGTAGGCTAGCTCAGTGTCGGAAGTGGCGCATCCCCGTCATCACCATCGCGACCCCGGCCTTGTCGGCGGCGTCGATGACCTCCTGGTCGCGCATGGAGCCGCCGGGCTGGATGACGGCAGTGGCGCCGGCGGCGATGGCGGCTTCGAGCCCGTCGGCGAAGGGGAAGAACGCGTCAGAGGCGACGACGCTGCCTTCGGTGAGCGGGCGGTCCAACCCGGCGGCCTTGGCGGCTTCGGCGCCCTTCCAGCCGGCGATGCGGGCGCTGTCGACGCGACTCATCTGGCCGGCGCCGATGCCGGTGGTGGCGCCGTCGCGGGCGTAGATGATGGCGTTGGATTTGACGTGCTTGCAGACGCGGAAGGCGAAGAGGAGGTCGCGCATCTCGGACCGGTTGGGCGCGCGTTGCGTGACGACGCGCAGGGCGTCGGCCTCGACACGGCCAGCGTCGCGGGATTGGGCGAGGAAGCCGCCGGCGACCGTGCGGATGGTCAGGCCGGGCGCGGCCGGGTCGGGCACGCCGCCGGTGAGCAGGAGGCGGAGGTTCTTCTTGCGCGACAGGATCGCCTGGGCGGCCTCGTCGGCGTCGGGGGCGATGATGACCTCGGTGAAGATGGCGGCAATGCGCTCGGCGGCGGCCACGTCGAGCACCCGGTTGACGGCGACGATGCCGCCGAAGGCGCTGGTGGGGTCACAGCGCAATGCGAGGTCCAACGCCTCGGCCAGCGACCCGGCCGTTGCCACGCCGCAGGGGTTGGCGTGCTTGATGATGGCGACGGTCGGGCCGTCGAACTCGGCGACGCACTCGAAGGCGGCGTCGGTGTCGTTGAGATTGTTGTAGCTCAGCTCCTTGCCCTGCACCTGGCGCGCGGTGGCGACGCCGGGGCGGGTGCCGTTCACGTAGAAAGCGGCCTGCTGGTGCGGGTTCTCGCCGTAGCGGAGGTCCTGGCGCTTGGTGCCGGAGAGGGTCATGCGCTCGGGCAGGCCAGTGTCGCGCGCGAACCAGGCGGCGATGGCGGCGTCGTAGGCGGCGGTGCGGGCATAGGCTGCGCCGGCCAGGCGGGTGCGCTGTTCGGCGGTGGTGCCGCCGGACTCGAGGGCGGCGATGATGTCGGGGTATTGCGCCGGGTCGGTGAGGACGACGACGTGGGGCGCGTTCTTGGCGGCGGCCCGGATCAAAGCGGGGCCGCCGATGTCGATGTTCTCGACGCAGTCGTCGGGCGCGGCGCCGGAGGCCACGGTGGCCTCGAACGGGTAGAGGTTGACGCAGACCAGGTCGATCGGCGCGATGGCGTGCTCCTCCATCTGTCGCACGTGCTCCGGCAGGTCGCGGCGGCCGAGGATGCCGCCATGGATCTGCGGCACCAGCGTCTTGACCCGGCCGTCAAGGATCTCCGGGAAGCCGGTGTGCGCCGACACCTCGGTGACGGCGATACCGGCATCGCGCAGCGCCTTGGCCGAGCCGCCGGTGGACAGGATCTCGGCGCCGTGGGCGATCAGGGCGCGGCCAAGATCGAGCAGGCCGCTCTTGTCGGAGACGGAGATCAGGGCGCGGCGGACGGGAATCTGGCTCATGCGGGCGCCATAACGCTACAGGCCCAGCAGGTCCAGGGTTCGTTCGACGACGGCGTGCTCAGTATATAGGTCGAGCGCGCGCAATCGGCCGGCCTCGCCCATCCGCGCCCGCAGCCCGGCGTCGGCCGCGAGCCGGGCGAGCACCGCGGCCAATGGCGCGACTGTGCCGGGCGGGACCAGCAGGCCGGTGACGCCGTCGACCACCTGTTCGCGGGGGCCGCGGATGTCGGTAGCCACGACCGGCAGCCCGGTGAGCATCGCCTCGATCACCGACATCGGTAGGCCCTCGAAATGGCTCGGTAGCGTGAAGATGTCCGATGCCGCCAGGATCGCTGGCACGTCGCGCCGATAGCCAAGGCGGCGCACCCGCAGCCCGAGCCCGGCCATGGCAAACACCGTCTCCATGTCGGCGCCGTGATCCGACGCCAGGCGCTCGCCGACAACCCATAGCTCGGCCCCCGGCACCTCGGCCATCGCGGCCAGCAACTCCGGATAGCCCTTGTGACGCACCAGCCGCGAGACGATCACCACCACCGGCACGTCGTCGGCGACGTCGAGCTCGGCGCGAATGCGGGCGCGGGCCGCCGGGTCCGGATGGAAGCGGGCCGGGTCGCGGCCGTTGCCGACCGGAATGGCGTCCCGCGCGATCCAGAGGCGGCGGGCGTCGGCGGCCTCTTCGGTCGAGACGGTCAGCGTCAGGTCGGTCAGACGGCCGCCGACCCACTCCATCGCTAGGCCGAGCGCGCGGCGGGGCCAGGGGCCGGGCTGGTTGAACAGGAAGCCGTGGCACGTGTAGGCGACACGCGGCACGCCGGCGATGCGGGCGGCCAGGCGGGCGACGAATCCGCTGATCGGCATATGCGCGTGCACCAGATCCGGCCTCTCGCGCCGCAGCAGTCGCACCATGGCCCACAGCGCCACCCATTGCGCCCGCGGCGACAGCGAGCGCGCCAGCGGCAGCGCCTCGACTCGCAGCCCCTCGGCGCGGACCTCGTCGAGCAGCGCGCCGTCGGCCGAGACGCCCAGCACGTCGTGTCCCCGGTCCCGCGCGCCCCGCATCAGCGGCAGCAGGAAGTGCCGTAGCGAGAAATCCACGTTGGTGACTTCGACGATCTTCACGCGCCGGTTTGAGCACGACGCTCCAGTCATCGCGAGCCGTCTTCGGCGCCGCGCTGCGCTCGCGATGACAGCGGAAGGTTGCCGGCGTGGGTCCATGCACGTTACCCAAGGCTGTGATCGACAAGCTCACCTACTTCGTCACCCTGGCGCGCGAGCAGAGTTTCCGCCGGGCGGCCGAGGTCTGCGGCGTGGCACAGCCGACGCTGTCGGCGGGCATCAAGCAGCTCGAGGAGGAGCTCGGCGTGCTACTGGTGCGGCGGAGCTCGCGGATGCTGGGGCTGACGCCCGAGGGCGAGCGGGTGCTGATCTGGGCGCGGCGGCTGGTGGGCGACGCGCGCGCGATGCGGCAGGAGCTGCAGGAGATGCGGACCGGGCTCTCCGGCCATCTGCGGTTGGCCGTGATCCCGACCGCGCTGGCGATGATGCCGATGCTGACCGGGCCGGTGCTGGCGCGGCACCCGGCGCTGCAGGTCACCATCCTGTCCTGCGCGTCCGACCGGGTGCTGGACCTGCTCGACAATATGGAGGTCGATGCCGGGGTCACCTACCTCAACAACGAGGGGCTCGGCCGGGTGCGCACGGTGCCGCTCTATACCGAGCGCTACCTGCTGGTCACGCATGCGGGTGGCGCGTTCGGCGCGCGCGAGCAGGTGCGCTGGGCGGAGATCGACACGGCGCGGCTCTGCCTACTGACGCCGGACATGCAGAACCGCCGGATCATGGACCAGCTGATGCGCGGCGCCGGCGTGGAGCCGCAAGCGGCGATGGAGTCGGACTCGCAGATCACGTTGCTGGCCCACGTGCTGACTGGGCAATGGACGACCGTGCTGCCGGAGAGCCTGGCGCACGCGCTGGCGGTGGCGCCCGGGCTACGCCGGATCCCGCTGGTCGACCCGGTGGCGACGTATCAGATCGGCCTCGTGCTGCCCGATCGCGAGCCGATGTCGACGCTGTCGGCCGCCTTGCTGGCGGAGGCCCGGCTGCTGACGCGGGGGCGATAGGAGTTCGCTATCGCCGCACTGAAGTGCGCGCTTGATTGGAACTCACATTGTCGTCTCTTTGACCATTGGGTTTCAAACTAAGCCTGACGGGGGGAGTAGGGGTCTTGGCGTCAACCAACATCGCATCGGTCGGCCTGGCTGCACCGCCGCCGGATCTGGCGCGCGCCGGCGAGATCATTGAAAGGCATGCCCGACTCGAGGGCGCGGCGCTGCCGATCCTGCACGTGTTGCAGGAGGCGTTCGGGTATGTGCCCAGGGCGTGCGACGCAATGATCGCGGACGAGCTGAACCTGTCGCGTGCCGAAGTGTACGGGCTGGTGTCGTTCTATCATGATTTCCGTCGCTCGCCGCCGGGTCGGCATGTGCTGAAATTGTGTCGGGCGGAGGCGTGTCAGTCGCGCGGTGCTGCGGCGCAGTCGGAGCGGCTGCTGGCCGATCTCGGCATCGGCTGGGGTGAGACGACCGCCGATGGAGCGTTGACGATCGAGCCGACCTATTGCCTGGGGCTTTGCACCTGCGGGCCGAACGCCCTGCTGGATGGCGAGCCGATTGCCATGCTCGACGCCGCCGCACTGGCCGAGACCGTTCGCGAGGCGCGTGCCGCATGACCAAGCTGTATCTTCCCGCCGATGTCGCTGCCGTCGCGCTAGGGGCCGATCGCGTGCTGCGCGTGCTGATGGACGAGGCGGGGCGCCGCGGCTTGTCGATCGAGGTTGTCCGGACCGGGACGCGGGGGGCGATCTGGCTGGAGCCGTTGCTGGAGGTGGAAACGCCGGAGGGGCGGATCGGCTACGGCAACGTCAAGCCGCAGGACGTGGCCGGGCTGCTGGATGCCGGGTTGCTGACCGGTGGCGCGCATGTGTCGCGGATCGGGCGGCCGGAGCAGCACCCGTGGTTCGCGGCGCAGACGCGTCTGACCTTCGAGCGGTGCGGCATCGTCGATCCGGTGTCGGCCGAGGATTATCGCGCCCATGGGGGCTATGTCGGCTTGGCCAAGACGCTGGAGATCGGCGGGCCGGCGACGGTGGACGCGATCAAGGTGTCGGGCTTGCGGGGGCGCGGGGGCGCCGGGTTCCCGACCGGGATCAAGTGGAACACGGTGATGCTGGCACCGGCGGAGCAGAAATACGTGGTCTGCAATGCCGACGAGGGCGATAGCGGCACGTTCGCCGACCGGATGCTGATGGAAGGCGACCCGTTCTGCCTGATCGAGGGCATGACCATCGCCGGCGTCACGGTCGGGGCGACCAAGGGTTATATCTACACGCGGTCGGAGTATCCGCACGCGATCCGGACGATGCGGCGCGCGATCGAGGCGGCGGAGCGGGCTGGGCTTCTCGGCGCGAACGTGATGGGCAGCGGGGTGGCGTTCGACCTCGAGGTCCGGGTTGGCGCTGGCGCCTACATCTGCGGCGAAGAGACGTCGTTGCTGAACAGTCTTGAGGGCAAGCGCGGGATCGTGCGGGCGAAGCCGCCGCTGCCGGCGATCGAGGGGCTGTTCGGCAAGCCGACCGTGGTCAACAACGTGATGTCGCTGGCGTCGGTGCCGTGGATCATGGCGCATGGTGGCGAGGCGTATGCGGCGTTCGGCATGGGGCGCTCGTTGGGGACGTTGGCGGTGCAATTGGCGGGCAACGTCGCGCGTGGCGGGCTGATCGAGCTGCCGTTCGGGCCGACGCTGCGCACCCTGATCGAGGAGTGGGGTCACGGCACCGCCACCGGGCGTCCGTTCCGCGCCGTGCAGGTTGGCGGGCCGCTGGGCGCCTACTTCCCGGAACCGCTGCTCGATACGCCGCTGGACTACGAGGCGTTCACCGCCGCCGGCGGTTTGATCGGGCATGGCGGCATCGTCGTGTTCGACGACAGCGTCGACCTGGCCGCTCAGGCCCGCTTCGCCTTTGAGTTCTGCGCCGCCGAGAGCTGCGGCAAGTGCACGCCGTGCCGCATCGGCGCCGTGCGTGGGATGGAAGTGGTCGACCGCATCCTGGCGGGCACCGAGCGAACTAAGAATTTCGAACTGCTGGACGATTTGATGGAAACGATGACCGATGCGTCGCTGTGCGCGATGGGCGGTTTGACGCCGATCCCGGTCGGCAGCGCGCTGAAGCATTTCCCGGAAGATTTTGACCGTGTTGCCGTCCCGTTGGCGGCGGAATAGGAGCGACCCATGGCCCTGATCCGCGAACTCGACCTCGGCACGCCGATCCGTGTTGCCGAGACGACCGTGACGCTCACCATCGACGGGCAGACCGTCAGCGTGCCGAAGGGTACGTCGGTAATGGCGGCGGCAATGTCGATGGGAACCAAGATTCCCAAGCTGTGCGCCACCGACAGCCTCGAGCCGTTCGGGTCGTGCCGGGTCTGTCTGGTGCAGATCGAGGGGCGCCGTGGTTATCCCGCCTCCTGCACCACGCCGGCCGAAGAAGCGATGGTCGTCCACACGCAGAATTCGGCCATCGCCAAGCGGCGGCGCAACGTGATGGAGCTGTACATCTCCGATCACCCGTTGAACTGCCTGACCTGCTCGGCCAACGGTGATTGCGAGCTGCAGGACACCGCCGGTGAGGTCGGGCTGCGCGACGTCCGCTACGGCTATGACGGCGCCAACCACCTCGACTCGCCGACCGATACCAGCAACCCGTATTTCACCTTCGAGGCCAGCAAGTGCATCGCCTGCTCGCGCTGCATCCGCGCCTGCGAGGAGACGCAGGGCACCTTCGCGCTGACCATGGACGGGCGCGGCTTCGCGTCCAAGATCTCGGCCGGCGGCACCGATTTCATGAACTCGGAATGCGTCTCCTGCGGCGCCTGCGTGCAGGCCTGCCCGACAGCGACGCTGAACGAGAAATCCGTCATCGAAATGGGCAAGCCGGAGCATTCGGTGGTGACCACCTGCGCCTATTGCGGCGTCGGCTGCTCGTTCAAGGCGGAGATGAAGGGCGAGGAGATCGTCCGCATGGTCCCGTACAAGGATGGCGGCGCCAACGAGGGACATTCCTGCGTCAAGGGTCGGTTCGCGTTCGGCTATGCCACGCACAAGGACCGCAAGACCAAGCCGATGATCCGCCGCGAGATCACCGACGCCTGGCGCGAAGTGACGTGGCACGAGGCGCTGAGCCATGCGGCGTCCGAGTTCAAGCGCATCCAGGGCAAGTACGGCCAGAACTCGATCGGCGGCATCACCAGCTCGCGCTGCACGAACGAGGAGACGTTCCTCATCCAGAAGCTGATCCGCGGCGCGTTCGGCAACAACAACGTCGATACCTGCGCGCGGGTGTGTCACTCGCCGACCGGCTACGGGTTGGGCGCGACGCTGGGGACGTCGGCGGGGACGCAGGATTTCGCCAGCGTGGACCATTCGGACGTCATCCTGGTCATCGGCGCTAACCCGACCGACGGGCATCCGGTGTTCGCGTCGCGCATGAAGAAGCGCCTCCGCGCCGGCGCCAAGCTGATCGTGGCGGACCCGCGCGCGATCGATCTGGTGAAGTCGCCGCACATCCGGGCACAGCACCATCTGCCGCTGCTGCCCGGCACCAACGTCGCCGTGCTGAACGCGATGGCGCACGTGATCGTCACCGAGGGGCTGGCCGACACGGATTACATCCGCGAACGCTGCGAGTGGGACGCGTTCGAGAGCTGGGCGCGATTCATTGCCGTCGACCACAACTCGCCGGAAGTCACTGAGGCCAAGACCGGCGTGCCGGCAGTTGAGTTGCGGGCGGCGGCGCGGCTGTTCGCCACCGGCGGCAACGGCGCGATCTACTACGGTCTCGGCGTCACCGAACACAGCCAGGGCAGCACCACCGTGATGGCGATGGCCAACCTGGCCATGGTGACCGGCAACATCGGCAAGCTCGGTGCCGGCGTGAACCCGCTGCGGGGCCAGAACAACGTTCAGGGCGCCTGCGACATGGGCAGCTTCCCGCACGAGTTCAGCGGCTACCGCCATGTGACGGACGATGCGGCGCGCGAGATGTTCGAGGCGACCTGGGGCGTGTCGCTCTCGGCCGACCCGGGCCTGCGCATCCCCAACATGCTCGACGAAGCCGTCGGCGGCACGTTCAAGGCGCTCTATATTCAGGGCGAGGACATCGCGCAGTCCGATCCGGACACGCAGCACGTCACCGCCGGGCTGCGTGCGATGGAATGCGTCGTCATCCAGGACATCTTCCTGAACGAGACGGCGAAATACGCGCACGTGTTCCTGCCGGGCTCCTCGTTCCTGGAGAAGGACGGGACGTTCACCAATGCGGAGCGGCGGATCAACCGCGTCCGCAAGGTGATGACGCCGCTGGGCGGGATGGCGGATTGGGAGGTGACGGTGGCGCTGTCCAACGCGCTGGGCTTCCCGATGAACTACGCGCATCCGAGCGAGATCATGGACGAGATCGCGGCGCTGACGCCGAGCTTCGCCGGCGTCTCCTACGACAAGCTCGAGGTGCTCGGGTCGATCCAGTGGCCGTGCAACGACGCGGCACCGGCCGGGACGCCGATGATGCACGTCGACCGCTTCGTGCGCGGCAAGGGCCGGTTCATGCTGACGGAATACGTGCCAACCGAGGAGCGCACCGGGCCGCGCTTCCCGTTGATCCTGACTACCGGCCGCATCCTCAGCCAATACAACGTCGGCGCGCAGACCCGGCGGACGCAGAACAGCCGCTGGCACGAGGAGGACGTGCTCGAGATCCATCCGTTCGATGCGGAGAGCCGCGGCGTGCTGGATGGCGACCTCGTCTCGCTGGCCAGCCGCTCCGGCGACATCGCGCTGCGCGCCCGCATCAGCGAGCGCATGCAGCCCGGCGTCGTTTACACGACGTTCCACCACGCCAAGACCGGCGCCAACGTCATCACCACCGATTTCTCGGACTGGGCGACCAACTGCCCCGAGTTCAAGGTGACGGCGGTGCAGGTGCGGCGGACCAATCGGCCCTCCGATTGGCAGGCGCGGAACTTCGAAGAGGATGTCTCACTCACGCGCATCGAGCTTGCGCAAGAAGCGGCGGATTAAGGTCATGGAAATAGAAAAACTCGCCCATATGGCGAACCAGATCGCCGGCTATTTCCGCTCGTATCCCGACGAGGAAGCCAAGGCCGGTATCCACGATCACATCGTCGCGTTCTGGACCGGCCGCATGCGGCAGGAACTGGTTGCGGCGGGACCGCATGCCGGCCTCGACCCGCTGGTGATCGCGGCGTTTCACGGCACGCCACGGGCTGAAAGCCCGTTGCTGCCGGGGGTAACGGAGCCAGCGTTGGCCGGCGCGGCGGGGAGTGACGCGGGCTAAGGCAACCTATGTTCAGGTGAACTCATCCCGAGGCTGCCATGCTTTCCCGCCGAAATGTCCTTCTCGCCGCCCCCACCCTGGCTCTCGGTATCCGCACCGGCCGTGCCGCCGACGGCCCGATCCGGTTCGCGGTGGGACCGTTCCAGCCGACTGCGGGCGACACGCGACGCGCCTATGAGCCGTTCTTCCAGTATCTCGGCGCACAACTCGGCCGACCATTTGAGCTGACCGTCACCACCGACTGGGCCGGGATCGCCGTGGCACTGGCCAACGGACAGGTCGATTGCGCCTGGATGGGACCATGGGGCTATGTGCTGGCCAAGGATCGGTCGGGCGCCGAGGCGCTCGCGGTGGTCGATTACCAGGGCAAGCCGACCTACTACGCCGTCATCATCGCGCAGCCCGGCCTCAAGCTCGACAACTTCCCCGCCGATGCCAAGGGCATGTCGATTTCGTTCGCCGATACCGGCTCGACCAGCGGCTGGCTGATCCCGTCCTACTGGTTCAAGACGCAGGGCATCGACCCGAAGACCTACTTCAACTACCGCGACGGCGCGTCCCACCCCGCCAACGACATCGCGGTGGCGAGCGGACAGGTCGATCTGGCGACGGACTACAACCGCAACCTCGACGCCATGATCGCCGCCGGGCGGATCAAGGCGGACCAGGTGAAGGTGGTGTGGAGATCGGAGCCGTTGCCCAACGACGCGCTCGCCGTGCGCCGGGAGCTCGACCCGGCGCTGAAATCGGCGATCCTTGATGCGGTGCTGAAGATCACGCCGGAGCAGGCGAAGGAGCTGATGCCGCCGAACTACACCGGCTGGGAGAGGGCGGGGCCGGAGACGTATGAGTTGATCGAGAAAGCAGGGCGGGCCCTGGGCAAGATCGGGGCTTGAGGCGGACGGCACGCCCCGCCCTGGGCCGCCGCGTCGTTGCGTTCCGCTCGGTGCCGGGTGGTTAGGACCGGTTGGCTGATCGGGCTGGCCGCACTCTACATTGCGTGCGTCTGGGTCGTTTCGCCAGATTTGCCGCGGCTGTGGGCCGGGCTGCCGCGGTTGGCGCGGTGGGTGACGGAGGCGTGGCCGCCCGATTTCTCGGGTGGGGCGGACTTGGCGCGCCGGGCTGCGGAGACGGTGGCGATCGCTACGCTGGGGACGACGCTGGCGGCGCTGCTGGCGCTGCCGTTGACTATCCTCGCGGCGCGGCCGGTGGCGCCGGTACCGTGGCTGTATCAGCCGGTGCGGGGTCTGTTGGACCTGCTGCGGGGCGTGGATGGCTTCGTGTTCGCGCTGATCTTCGTGGCCGCGGTGGGGTTGGGGCCGTTTGCCGGCATGCTCGGGGTCGCGCTGCACACGGCGGGGTCGCTGGCCAAATTGTGGTCCGAGACGCTCGAGGCGGCGGATCCGGCACCGGTCGAGGCGGCGCTGTCGGCGGGGGCGTCGCGGGCGCAGGCGGCGAGCGTGGTGCTGATCCCGGAGACCCTGCCACAGACAGCGTCGTCTTTGCTGTACATGTGGGAGTTCAACATCCGGGCGTCGACGGTGCTGGGTCTCGTGGGCGCTGGCGGGTTGGGGCAGGAGCTGAAGAACGGGGTCGATCTGCTGGATTTCCACCGGGTCGCGGCGATCCTGTCGATCATCATCGGGCTGGTGCTGGCGGCGGACCGGCTGTCGGGCTGGGCGCGGCGGGCGATGCTGTGAGCTTGGTCGTGTCTGGCGTGTCGGTGGTCCGTGGCGACACTCGGGTGGTGCGGGACGTCAGCTTCCGGATCGAGCCCGGCGAGGTGGTGGTGATCGAAGGGCGATCGGGGGCGGGCAAGACGACGCTGATGCGCGCGATCGCCGGGTCGATCCCGTATGAGGGCGAGATCGTCGCCGACAGTCGGCCGGCGATGGTGTTCCAGCAGCATGCGTTGGCGGGGCGGCTGTCGGCGGGGACGAACGTGCTGGTGGGCACGATGGGACGGGTGGGGTTCGTGCGGTCGACATGCGGGGTGTGGCCCCGGCCGGAGCGGGAACTGGCGGCGCTATGCCTGGAGCAGGTCGGGCTCGCCGGCTTCGGGACACGACGGGTGGCGCATCTGTCGGGCGGCCAGCGGCAACGGGTTGCGATCGCGCGGGCGCTGGCGCAGCGGTCCCGCTTGCTGCTGGCCGACGAGCCGGTCGCCAGCCTCGACCCGGCCAACGCCGACGCGATCCTGAGCCTGCTGCGCACGCTGGCGCGGCAGGAGCGGCTGGCGATGCTGATCAGCCTGCATCAGCCCGATCTGGCGCGGCAGTTCGCCGACCGTATCCTACGTCTGGCCGAGGGCCGTCTGGTCTGAGCGACGGCGGCGCAAACCGGCCAAGCCGAGCAAGCCGCCACCGAGCACTGCCAGCGACATCGGCTCGGGAACGCTGGTCGGCGGGGTGTAGGTGATCGCCAGCGTAAGGCGTCCGGCATTCACGGAGGAGGCATCGGAAAGAACTTGCAGACTACCGACAGCGCCGGGGATGTAGGTTCGTCCGGTAATCGTGGCATAAGCGTCCACCGCCAGCAGGATCGGTCCGGTCGCCAGTGCGGTGACGTTGTCTGGGAATATGTCGATGGCGGCGCTCGCGGTGATGGACGATCCGATCGGGCCGATTACAAAGCCTGTGCGGAATAGCGCCGCCGGAATGGTCTGCGGCGTACCGGCGCTACCAGCGGTCGTGGGCGGAGCAGAGAACTTGCTATAGCCGTTCCCGAAGACTCCACCCGACACATTCTCGATGCTCGCATACGGCGTCAGCGTAAGATCGGACACAGTGTTCAGCCCGAACAGATAAAGGCCAGGCACCACGGAGCCGACATAGGTCGCGGCAATGGCAGTGATTGTGCCGGGGACGGTGACAGGTGCGAACTGGTAGATCAGACTGGCGAAGTTTTCGCTGTTCGAGGCAACGAGCGGCGCGCCGACATCGACGATCACATCGGCCTTTGCCGATGTCGCGGCCAACAATGCCATGCCGGCTAGTATCGTAATACGCATGATCTCATTTCAAGTTCTACACCGTTACTGAGCAGGTTTATTCCTGGAATGTAAAGGCGGACGGGAGGCAGCGTCACGCGCCCGGCAGTGATGGACGGACGGATTGGTCCTTGAGGTGGACCCCGGTGGCGCGGAGGCGGCGCATCTCGGTGAGGAGAAAGACGAGCGTGTGGGCGGCGGTGGCGTATGGCAGGCCCGTGGGGTGGATGTTGCTGACGCAGTTACGGTCGGCGTCGGTGGTGGCCGGGCCGGGGGACCAGGTGAGGTAAGCGCCGAGGCTTTCGGGAGTGGAGAGGCCGGGGCGTTCACCGATGAGGACGAGGACGGCCCGGGCGCCTAGTGCGACGGCGATGTGGTCGCCGAGGGCGACGCGGGCCTCGTGCGCGAGGATGAGGGGGGCGAGGCTCCAATCGGCCAATGCGGGCAGCAGCGCGTCGAGCAGTGCGGCTCCGTGCGTGCCGAGTGCGGCGGGAGACAGGCCGTCAGCCAGAACGATGGCCAGGTCGTAGTCACCCCGGTGCGGCCCGAGCGTTTGAGAGGCGGCCTCGTCGAGGCGGCGGCCCAGGTCGGGGCGCATGAGGTAAGTGCGGCGGTCGGCGGCGGCGCTGGAGACGGCCAGGACGGGATGGTCGAGCGTGAGGTCCAGCGGCGCGTGCACGGCGTCGCGGGCGCGGCCGTGGGCGAGGCGGAAGCTTAGGAGCGGCGGGGTGCCGACCGAGGCGCCGGCGCGGGGCAGGAAGATGCGGGCGGGCGTGGCCTGGCGCAGCGCCGGGACGGAGCGGGTCGCGTTCGGCATTGCCGGGAGCAGGCCGGGCCGGGCCGGCGGGCGGATGCGGCTGGCCGGGTCGAGGAGGCCTTGGGCGTCGAGCCAGGTCTCGAACTCGGGGGCGGGGCGGCGGGCGAAGATGTCGCGCATGGCGAGGGCGTCGTGGAAGCTGGTGCTCTGGTAGCCGAGCATGACGTCGTCGGCGCCGGGGACGCCCATGACGAAGTTGATGCCGGCGGCGGTGAGGAGGGTGAGGAGGGTGTCGGAGTCGTCTTCGTCGGCCTCGGCGTGGTTGGTGTAGCAGACGTCGCAGCCCATCGGCAGGCCGAGGAGCTTGCCGCAGAAATGGTCCTCAAGGCCGGCGCGGGTGATCTGCTTGCCGTCGAAGAGGTATTCGGGGCCGATGAAGCCGACGACGGTGTTGACGAGCAAGGGATCGTAGCGGCGGGCGACGGCGTAGGCGCGGGCCTCAAGGGTTTGTTGGTCGACGCCATGATGGGCGTTGGCGGAGAGGGCGCTGCCCTGACCGGTTTCGAAATACATCCTATTCGCACCGACGGTGCCACGGTTGAGGCGGGCGGCTGCGTCGTTGGCTTCGTCGAGGAGGGGCAGGGTGACGCCGAAGCTGGCGTTGGCGGCCTGGGTGCCGGCGATGGATTGAAAGACGAGGTCGACGGGGGAGCCGCGGTTGATCAACTCGAGGGTGGTGGTGACGTGGGCGAGGACGCAGGACTGGACGGGGATGTCGAGGCGCTGACGGATGTCGTCAAGGAGGGAGAGGAGGGCATGGGTGCGGTCAGGCGAGTCCGAGGCCGGGTTGATGCCGATGCAGGCGTCGCCGGAGCCGAGGAGGAGGCCGTCGAGGATGGAGGCGGCGATGCCGGCCGGGTCGTCGCTGGGGTGGTTGGGCTGGAGGCGGGTGGAGAGGCGGCCGGGGAGGCCGATGGTGGTGCGGAAGGCGGTGGTGACCTGGGCCTTGCGGGCGATGAGGATGAGGTCTTGCAGGCGGCAGATCTTTGCGGTTGCGGCGACCATCTCGGGGGTCAGGCCGGGGCGCAAGGCGGTGAGCGTGGCGGTGTCGGTGGCGTCGGCGAGGAGGTGGTCGCGGAGGCCGCCGACGGTGAGGTGGCGGATGGGGGCGAAGGCGGCGGGATCGTGGGTGTCGATGATAAGGCGGGTGACGTCGTCGGTCTCGTAGGGGATGACCGTTTCGGTGAGGAAGGCGGTGAGCGGGAGGTCCGCGAGGGCGGATTGGGCGGCGACGCGGTGGGCGGCGGAGGTGGCGGCGATGCCGGCGAGCTGGTCGCCGGAGCGCAGCGGCGTGGCGGCGGCCAGGAGAGCGGCCAGGGTGGGGTATCGGGTGCGGGTGGTGCCGTGCGTGGCGTGGAACATCGGCCAGTGTAGGGATGGGGGACGGCGCAAGGGAAGAGGGTTGGGCCGGGCTTGACCGCCGCCGGATCGGTGCGTTGAGGTGCGGGATCGGAGGGATCGAATGGCGAGAGAGTTGCGGGTGGGTGGGGTGGCGCTGGCGCTCGGGTTGCTGGCCGGGTCGGCGCTGGGAGCGGAGCAATGGGCGCCGGATCGGAACGACTGCAACCAGGGGGACAGCACGTTGTCGATCGTGCAGTGCCTGCAGGAGCGGACGAGTGTTTGGGACAATCGCCTGAATCAGGCGTGGGTCGCGGTCAATGCCTCGCTGGCGAGCGAGCCGCAGCGCGTGGCGGCGCTCAAGGCGGCCGAGCAGGCGTGGCTCAAGTTCCGCGATGCGAATTGCGCGTTCCAGTATTCGCAGGGCGGCACGATCCGGCAGATCGCCACGGCGGGTTGCATGCGCGACATGACGCAGGATCGGGCGATCGAGTTGCAGAAGGAGTTGCAGCCGTAATCGGGCGTGCGGTGAAGCGGCGTCAGCGGCCCTGGAAGACGGGCTGGCGTTTCTCCATGAAGGCGGTGCGGCCTTCGGTGTAGTCGGCGCTGGCGAAGCAGCGGTCGACGGCGGACTCGGCGCGGGCGAGGTCGGCGGCGTGGCCCTTGAGAAGTTCGCCGACGGTGAGTTTCAACGCGGCGAGGGTGAGGGGGGCGTTGGCGGCGATGGTGGCGAGTTCGGCGGCGACCCAGGCGTCGAAGCTGGCGTCGGGGAGGACGCGGTTGACGAGGCCCATGCGCTCGGCTTCGGCGGCGGTGAAGTGCTTGGCGGTGAAGAAGATCTCCTTGGTGTAGGCGGGGCCGACGATGTCGAGCAGGGTCTTCACGCCGGGGTGGGCGTAGCCGAGGCCGAGGCGGCCGGCGGGGACGCCGAATTTGGAGCCCTCGGTGGCCCAGCGGAGGTCGCAGGTCGAGGCGATGCCCAGGCCGCCGCCGATGCAGTAGCCGCGGATGACGGCGATGGTGGGCTTGGTGGCGGCTTTGATGGCGTGGGTGGCGGCGGCTGAGACGCGGTCGTAGGCGGCGGTCTGTTCCTCGTTGGAGCGCTGCTGGGCGAATTGGGAGATGTCGGCGCCGGAGACGAAGGCGCGGTCGCCGGCGCCGGTCAGCGCGATGATGCGGATGGCCGGGTCGGTGTCGAAGCGGTCGATGATGGCGGGGATCGCGGCCCACATCTCGGCGCTGACGGCGTTGCGGCGGGCCTGGTTGTCGAAGGTCATCCAGCCGACCGGACCGTCGGTGTGTGCGAGCATCTGGCGGGTCGGCATGGTGGTTCTCCGTTAGCGCACGTGATGCCCGCTGACTTCCTCGCCGGCGTCGGCGGGCATCAGCAGGGAGGCGGGGGCGGCGAGCATCATCAGTAATGCGACGACGAGGAAGGCGAAGGCGAAATCGCCGACTTGCAGGGTCGCGTGGCCGTTAAAATGGGTCGAGAGGGCCAAAGCGCTGGTGCCGATGGTGACGCCGAAGGTCAGCGAGAGCTGTTGGATGGTGGCGTAAAGGCTGGTGGCGGCGCTCATGCGCTCACGCGGAATGTCGGCGTAGGCGATGGTGTTGTAAGCGGTGAATTGCAGCGACCGGAAAAAGCCGCTGAGGATGAGGGCGGCGTAGATGGCGGGGAGCGGCCACCAGCTGCGGAAGGCGGCGCAGAGGGCGACGCCCAGGGCCGAGATGATGGCGTTCCAGAACAGGGTGGCGCGGAAGCCGAAGGCGCGCAGCGCGCGCTGGGCGGCGGGCTTCATGATGATGGCGCCGATGGCGCTGGCGAAGGTGACCAGGCCGCTCTGGGCGGCGCTGTCGCCGAAGCCGATCTGGAACATCAGAGGGAGCAGGAAGGGGATGGCGCCGACGCCGACGCGGAAGAGCGTGCCGGCCAGGACGGAGACGGCGAAGGTGGGGATCTTCAGGAGGGAGAGGTCGAGCAGGGGGTCGGGGCGGCGGCGGGCGTGCCAGAAATAGGCGATGCCGGCGGCAAGGCCGGCGCCGATGCAGGCGATCACGAGGGTGGCCTGGTCGACGCCGCGGCCGAGCATCTCGGAGCCGAAGGTGATGCCGGAAAGGGCGATGCCGGCGAGCACGAGGCCGATGGCGTCGAGGCGGCCGGGGGTGTCGGCCTTGAGCTCGTCGACATACAGGCTGACCAGGATCATGCCGACGATGCCGATGGGGACGTTGATGGTGAAGATCCAGCGCCAGTCGGCGTAGGTGACGAGGAAGCCGCCGAGCGGGGGGCCAATGACGGGGCCGATGAGGGCGGGGACGGTGAGCCAGGCCATGGCGGCGACGAGTTCGGATTTGGCGACGGAGCGGAGCAGGACGAGGCGGCCGACGGGGACCATCATGGCGCCGCCGAGGCCTTGGACGATGCGGGCGCCGACCAGCATCGAGAGGGTGGAAGAGTAGCCGCAGAGGATCGAGCCGAGGGTGAAGACGGCGATGGCGGCGCGGAAGACGGTGCGGGAGCCGAAGCGGTCGGCCATCCAGCCGCTGACGGGGATGAAGACGGCGAGGGCGAGCAGATAGCTGGTCAGCGCGAGGTTCATCTCGAGCGGCTTGGCGCCGAAGCTCTGGGCCATGGCGGGCAGGGCGGTGGAGACGACGGTGCCGTCGAGGTTCTGCATCAATAGGGCGAAGGCGACGATGGAGGCGGTGAGCCGGGTGCGGCCGGGGTTGGGGGCCGGCTGAATCAGGGTATCACTCAGGAGACGTACTCATCCGTGCCGTGGTGGGTTTCACCCACCCTACGCGGTTCGGGATCATGGGATCAGGACGGTGCTGCCGGTCGTCTTGCGGGCTTCCAGGGCCTCGTGGGCCAGGCGGGCGTCGGCGAGGGGGAAGGTCTGGTTGACGCGGATCTTGACGGCGCCGGAGGCGACGACGTCGAAGAGGTCGTGCGCGGAGGCCTGGAGATCGGCGGTCTTCGCGGTGTAGGTGGCTAGGCTGGGGCGGGTGAGGAAGAGGCTGCCCTTGGCGCCGAGGGTGCCGATCTCGACGGGCGGGACGGGGCCGGAAGCATTGCCGTAGCTGACCATGAGGCCGAGGGGGGCGAGGCTGTCGAGGCTGGTGGTCCAGGTGTCCTTGCCGACGCTGTCGTAGATGACGGGGACCATGGCGCCGCCGGTGATGCGCTTGACCTCGGCGGGGAGGTTCTCGTGGCCGATGACGACGTGGGCGGCGCCGTGCTCGCGGGCGAGGTCGGCCTTTTCGGGGGTGGAAACGACGCCGATGACGGTGGCGCCGAGATGCTTGATCCATTGACACAGGATCAGCCCGACGCCGCCCGCGGCAGCGTGGACGACGACGGTCTCGCCGGGCTCGACGCGGTGGGTGCGGCGGACGAGGTATTGCGCGGTCATGCCCTGGAGCATCATGGCGGCGGCGGTCTGGTCGTCGATGGCGTCCGGCAGCTTGACGACGCGGTCGGCGGCGATGACTCGGTCGGTGGCGTAGGCGCCGATCGGGCCGGTGGCGTAGGCGACGCGGTCACCGACGGCCAGACTGGTGACGTCGGCGCCGATGGCGCGGACGGTGCCGGCGCCTTCCATGCCGATGATCGCGGGCAGGGTGGGAATCTTGTAGAGGCCGGTGCGGAAGTAGACGTCGATGTAGTTGAGGCCGACCGCGGTGTGGTGGACGAGGATCTCGGCGGGGCCGGGCTCCGGCGTGGGGACGGTGTCCCATTGAAGGACCTCGGGGCCGCCTTGGCTGTGGATGCGGATGGCTTTGGACATTTCGGTCTCCGGAGGGCTCGCGGCCGGTCAGGCCGCGCGCTCCTCGAGTTGCAGGAGGAAGCGCTTGGTGGTGAGGCCGTCGCCGCCGGTGTAGCCGCCGATGCCGGTCGCAGCGACCACGCGATGGCACGGGATCAGCACCGGGATCGGGTTGGCGCCATTGGCCTGGCCGACGGAGCGGGCGGTGCCGCCGGCGAGGCGGGCGATGTCGCCGTAAGTGCGGGTCTCGCCGGTGGGAATGTCGCGGAGCGCCGCCCACACTTTTTGGCGATAAGAGGTGCCGGCCGGGGCGAGGGGAAGATCGAAACGGGTGAGCCGACCGTCGAAATAGGCTTGGAGCTGGGCTCGGGCTTCGTCGAGCAGCGGCGTGTGCTCCTGATCGCGGCCCCAGCCCCAATCGACGGCCACAATCGCACCATCCTCATCGGAGACGGTGAGGTCTCCGAGGGGCGTGTGCAGCGAGAGTTGCGGCAATCGTTTGGATCCTCGTCGTTCGGGGGAGATGGCAATCCTCTGGGGGGCATCTGTCAAGCCGGGCCAGGCAGTGCGGTCTGGACGGTGGTCGCGACTCTGGGCGCATGCTACGGCCTGCCGGATGCAAACGGCCCCGCTCAACCCCGTGACGATCAGCGCCGACGCCGAAGCCCGGTTGCGGACGTTCGCGACGCTGCTGCTGCGGTGGACGCAGAAGATCAACCTCATCTCGCGAAACGATCAGCCGCATTTGTGGGAGCGACACGTCAAGGATTGCCTGAGGCTGATCGAGTTCCTGCCGGCGGGGACGGCGCGGGGGATCGACCTGGGATCCGGGGCCGGGCTGCCGGGGCTAGTGCTGGCGATCGCGACGGGGATCAAGTTCGAGCTGGTGGAGTCCGATCGGCGGAAGGCGGCGTTCCTGACCGAGGCGGCGGCGGTGACGAGTGCGCCGGTGACGGTGCATTGTGCGCGGATCGAGAGTTTGACGATCGCGCCGGCCGGGGTGGTGACGGCGCGGGCGTTGGCGCCGCTGCCGGAGTTGATCGGGCTGGCGCTGCCGCTGTTGGCGCCGGGAGGGACGATGCTGTTCCCGAAGGGGGCGCAGGCGTTCAGCGAGATCGAGGCAGCGCGCGCGGTGTGGCGGTTCGAGCAGCGGGTGGTCGGGACCCTGGCGTCGCCGATCCTCTGTTTGACGGACATCGCCCGTGTCTAAGGTAATCGCGATCGCCAACCAGAAGGGCGGCGTTGGTAAGACGACGACGGCGATCAATCTGGCGACCGCGATGGCGGCGGTGGGCCGGCGGGTGCTGCTGATCGATCTGGACCCGCAAGGCAATGCGTCGACCGGGTTGGGGATCGGGGCCGGGTCGCGGGCGCGAGGGATCTATGCGGCGCTGATGGGGGAGGCGTCGCTGGCCGAGGTGGCGCTGCAGACGCTGGTGCCGGGGCTGACGCTGGTGCCGGCCGAGCCGGATCTGGCAGGGGCGGAGTTGGACTTGGCGGTGCTCGAGGATCGGGAGTTCCGGCTGCGCGAGGCGATCGACCGGTACGAGGGCGATTACGTGTTGATCGACTGTCCGCCGAGCCTGGGGCTGCTGACGCTGAACGGGTTGGTGGCGGCCGAGTCGGTGTTGATTCCCTTGCAGTGCGAGTTCTTCGCCCTAGAAGGGATCAGTCAGATCACCCGGACGATCGAGCGGATCCGGGCCAACCTCAACCCGCGGCTGCAGCTGCAAGGCATCGTGCTGACCATGTTCGACCGGCGCAACAACCTCTCCGACCTGGTGGCGACCGACGTCCGGAGTGTGTTCGGGCAAGCGGTGTACGAGACGGTGATCCCGCGCAACGTGCGGGTGTCGGAGGCGCCGAGCCATGGCAAGCCGGTGCTGATCTATGACCTGAAGTCGCCGGGGGCGCAGGCCTATGTGCGGTTGGCGGCGGAATTGTTGAAGCGCGAAAAGGTGTTGGTGGCATGAGCGGGGCGTCGCCGCGGCTCGGACGCGGGCTGGCCGCGCTACTGGGCGAGACGTCCAGCCCGGCGCAGCCGCGGACGTCGCTGTCGGTCACCGTGCTGGAGCCCGGGCCGTTCCAGCCGCGGACGGCGATGGACCCGGATCAGTTGGCGGACCTGACGGAGTCGATCAAGGCGCAGGGCGTGTTGCAGCCGATCCTGGCGCGGCCGCATCCGGAGCGGCACGGGCACTACCAGATCATCGCCGGCGAGCGGCGGTGGCGGGCGTCGCAGGCGGCCGGGCTGCACGAGGTGCCGGTGCTGATCCGGACGCTGTCGGACACCGAGGCGATGGCGGCGAGCCTGGTGGAGAACCTGCAGCGCGCGGATCTTGACGCAATCGAGGAGGCTGAGGGCTACAAGCGGCTGATCGGCGAGTTCGGGCTGACTCAGGATGGGCTGGGCGACCTCGTGGGAAAGTCGCGGTCGCATGTGGCCAATACAATGCGCCTGCTGCAGTTGCCCGCGCCGGTACGGGAGGGGTTGCGGGCGCGGACGCTGAGCGCGGGGCATGCGCGGGCGCTGCTTGGGCATGCCGACCCGGCGGCGGCGGCGAAGGTGGTGATCGCGCGGGGACTGAACGTTCGGCAGACCGAGGCGCTGGTGCAGCGCGGCGAGCAGAAGCCGGCTGCCCCGAAGGAGGCGGATCCGGAGGTGGCGGCGCTGGAGCGGGAGCTGTCGACGCGGCTGGGGCTGAAGGTGTCGATCACGCAGGAGGGGCGTGGGGGGACCGTGCGGATCGGGTATCGGAACCTCGATCAGTTGGATGCGGTGTTGGAGTTGTTGCGGCGGGATTAGGCCTGGTGGGAAGGTGGTGGGCTGAAGCCCACCCTACGCAGGAGGCGATGAGCGGTTAGGCGTGGCCGGCGGCGCTAGAGAGGAGCAGCGGGTCGATGTGCAGGATGCCGAGGGCGCGGCGCCATTTGGTGTCGTACTCGGCGTCAAACAGCAATTCGACCGGCGCGCGGGTGGAGAGCCAGAAATTGTCCTGCATCTCCTGGTCGAGCTGGCCGGGTCCCCAGCTGGCGTAGCCTAGCGCGAGGAGGCCTTCCTTGGGGCCGCCACCGCTGGCGATCTCCTGCAGCACGTCGAGGCTGGCAGTGAGGGCGAGCTTGTCGTCGACGCGCAGGCTGCCGTCGCCGGTCCAGTCGCTGGTGTGCAATACGAAGCCGCGGCCGTGATCGACCGGGCCGCCCTGGCAGAGGCGGATCTGCCGGGCCGGAGGGGTGGGCTCGACGTCGAGTTGGGATAGCAAGGACTCGAAGGTCGGCTTGGCCAGCGGGCGGTTCAGCACGATGCCCATGGCGCCCTCGTCGGTGTGGGCGCAGAGCAGGATGACGCTCTGGAGAAAGCGCTCGTCCTCCATGCCCGGCATGGCGATCAGCACTTGGCCCGTGAGGTAGGGGTCGTCAGTCGATATCATCCCGAGCAATGTTGGTCTGGACCGGCACGAGAGCAACCCGCGTTGCCGGGATCGATGTAGGGCGATAGGTGTGTTTCGAGCTTGAGGGTCGAACGATGATGATAAAGGTGGGTGATTCCATTCCCGAGGCGACGTTGGTCGCGGCGACAGCCGACGGTCCGAAGGAGATCGCCACGTCGGAACTGTTCGGCGGGCGCAAGGTGGTGCTGTTCGCGGTGCCGGGCGCGTTCACGCCGACCTGCAGCGCCAAGCACGTGCCGAGCTTCCTGCAGAACGCAGACGCACTGGCCGCCAAGGGCGTCGAGCAGATCGCCTGCATCGCAGTGAACGATCCATTCGTGATGGGCGCGTGGGCGAAGGATCAGGCGGTCGGCGACCGTATCCTGATGCTGTCCGATGGGATGGCGACGTTCACCAAATCGCTGGGGCTCGAGGTCGACCTCAGCAAGCGCGGGCTCGGCATCCGCAGCGCGCGCTATGCGATGGTGGTCGAAGACGGCGTCGTCACCATGCTGAACGTCGAGGAGCCCGGCGGCTACGACGTCAGCACTGCGGAGAAGGTGCTCGAGGGCATCTAAGCGGCCAGGGCGGCCTCGATCTCGGTGCGGAACGTGTCGGTGATGTAGCTCGCCAGCGTGTCCGTCACCGGTTGCCGGGCGTCGGCGCCCTTAAGCAGCATGATGCCGTAATCGGGCAGCGGCGGCAGGCCCTCGTCGGCGCGGACCACGCGCAGGCCTTCGGGGAGCCAGGCTGTGGTGGCGACGGTGACGGCCAAGCCGGCGATGACCGGGGCTTGGGTGCCGATCTGGGTCGCCGAGCGGTAGGCCAAGCGGTATTTCCGGCCGGCGCCCTCGAGCGCGCGGATGGCGGCTTCGCGCCAATTGCAGTGTTCGCTGGCCAGCGCCAGCGGGATCGGGTCCTGCCGGTGTTGCCCGTAGCGGATCGAGGTGATCCAGCTCAGCGGCGCCCGCCACAGGCCGGCGGCCGGCCAGCCGGGGGGCTCCATGCCTTCGGAGCAGAGGGTGAGGTCGAGTTCGCCGTTCTTGAGACGCTCGACCAGGTCGGTCGACGGCAGGCACAGCACGTCGACCTGCACCGAGGGGTGGCTCTCGGCGAAGCGCTTGAGGATGGTAGGCAGGTAACGCAGCGCGTAGTCGTCGGGCGTGCCGAGGCGGACGGTGCCCTCCACCGCTGGAGTGTGGAAGCTGGACCAGATCTGATCGTTCAGCGCCAGCAGTGCGCGGGACCGTTCCAGCAGGAACTCGCCATGGGGCGTGAGATGGATGGCGCCGCCGCGTCCGCGGGCGACGAGGGTCTTGCCGAGCAGGGCCTCGAGGCGTTGGAGCTGCATCGAGATGGCGGATTGAGTGCGCCCGACGCGCTGGCCGGCGCGGGTGAAGCTGCCCTCCTCGGCGATGAAGACGAAGGTGCGCAACAGGTCCGGGTCCAGGTTGGTGGCGAGCGCCATGGATCAACTTCCTTGATGGCTGGGATCATCCCAATTCGTTTCTCTTATATCGGCCTGAGGCGCACAACACCATCGTTCCTATCGGAACGCAGGTATTGAACTAGGAGTTGGTCATGTCTGATTTCACCATCGGCCGTTTCGGAACGTCATCCCGCCCGACGCTTCGTCGCGCGATCGCCGACGCCGTCACGGTGCTGCAGCAGATGCTCCGCGCGCGGGCGACCCGGCGCCTGCTGTGCGAGATGGATGATCGGCTGCTGTCGGATATCGGCGTCGGGCGTGGCGACGCGCTGGACGAGGCAGGTCGGGCAATGTGGGATCTAGCGCCGCGTCGGCGCTGATCCGCATTTAGGAGACGGGCTGGACCTTCGGTTTAGCCGGGACGGGGCGCAGGCGGTCGGCGGCGACCGCAGCGCAGGCGCCCAGGACGAGCAGCGCGGCCAATGGCCGGGCGGTGCCGTCCGAGAACAAGCCGACGAGGACGCCGGAGACGGCGGCTAGGCTGAACTGTAGCGTGCCCATGATGGCCGATGCGGTGCCGGCGCGGGCGGCATGGCTCGAGAGGGCGCCGACGGCGGCGTTGGGCATCATCAAGCCCATGCTCCCCATGACGAGCATGGCGGGCGGGACGATACCGAAGACGCCGCCGACGTCCAGCAGCGCGCAGCCCAGCATGACGAGGGCGCCGAACAGATAGACCGTGGTGGCGAGGCGGAGCACGCGGGCGGCACCGATGCGGCGGGTCAGGCTGGGGCCGGCCTGGCTGCAGGCGATGAACATGCAGGCGCTAGCGCCGAACAGCATGCCGTATTGCGCCGGGGTGAAGTGAAAGCGCTCGATCAGGACCGGGGACGAGCCGCCAATATAGGCGAACATGCCGAACATACCGAAGCCGCCGAGCAGGGCGTAGCAGAGGAACAAGCGGTCGGCGATCACGTCGGCATAGCGATGCAGCAGGCCGCCGAGACCGAGGCGGACGCGGTGATGCGCGGCGATGGTATCGGGTAGCTTGAGGGCGACGAGCACGGTGCAGACGGCGCCGTAGATGGCGGCGAACCAGAAGATCAAGCGCCAGGTGCCGATGGTGAGGACGAGGCCGCCCAGGGTGGGGGCGAGGATGGGGGCGGCGCCCATGACCAGAATGAGGCGCGACATGAGGCGGGCGGCGTCGTGACCGTCGGTGAGGTCGCGGACGACGGCGCGGGGGATGACCATGCTGGCCGAGCCGGAGAAGCCCGCGACGAAGCGCATGATCGAGAGGGTGAGCAGGTTGGGCGAGAGGGCGCAGCCGACGCTGGCCAGGCTGTAGATGGCGGTGCCGACGATCAGCGGGTTGCGGCGGCCGAAGCGGTCGGAGAGCGAGCCTTGCGTGAGCTGGCCGACGGCGAGGCCGGCGAACCAGGTGGCCAAAGTGAGCTGGGCGGAGCCTTCGGGAGAGTGGAGCGAGGCCTCGAGGGAGGGGAAGGCGGGGAGATACATGTCGGTCGAGATGGGACCGACGGCGGTGAGGAACCCGAGGAGGATCGGCAACCATGAAGGGTAGGGGCGGCTGGACATAGACTCGTTCTAGCTGGGGTTAGCTCAATCGTCGTCGTCGTCGCGGGTGCTGCGGGTGAGGACTTCGCGGCGGCCGACGTGGTTGGCCGGGCTGACAATGCCTTCCTTTTCCATTTGCTCGATGAGGGTGGCGGCGCGGTTATAGCCGATGCGGAGGTGCCGCTGGATAAGGCTGGTGCTGGCCTTGCCCTCGCGGGAGACGAAGGCGACGGCCTGGTCGAACAGGCTCTTGTCGGCATCGCCGGCGCCGGCGATGCCGGAGAAGGCGGGGTTGCTGCCATCGGACCCGGCAGTGGCTTCGTTGGGGCCGTCGGTGATTTCGTCGTCATAGGCCGGGTCGGCTTGGCCGCGGAGGAACTCGACGATCTCCTCGACCTCGCGGTCGGCGACGAAGGGCCCGTGGACACGGGAGATGCGGCCGCCGCCGGCCATGTGCAGCAGATCGCCCATACCGAGGAGCTGCTCGGCGCCCTGCTCGCCAAGGATGGTGCGGCTGTCGAACTTGCTGATGACCTGGAAGGAGATGCGGGTCGGGAAGTTGGCCTTGATGGTGCCGGTGATGACGTCGACGGAGGGGCGCTGGGTGGCCATGATGACGTGGATGCCGGCGGCCCTAGCCATCTGGGCGAGGCGCTGGACGGCGGCTTCGACTTCCTTGCCGGCGACCATCATGAGGTCGGCCATCTCGTCGATGACGACGACGATGTAGGGCAGGAGGTTCAGAGCGAGGGGCTGGCTTTCGTAGATCGCCTTGCCGGTCTCGCTGTCGAAGCCGACTTGGACCTGCCGGGTCGGCACCTTGCCGGTGGCCAGCGCCTCGGCGACCTTCTCGTTGTAGCCGCCGACGTTGCGGACGCCGAGGTGGCTCATGGCGCGGTAGCGGCGCTCCATTTCGCGGGTCGTCCATTTGAGGGCGGCGACGGCCTTGGCGGGCTCGGTGACGACGGGGGCGAGGAGGTGTGGAATGCCCTCGTAGACGGAGAGTTCGAGCATCTTGGGGTCGATCATGATGAGGCGGCACTGGTCCGGGCTCATCTTGTAGAGGATCGACAGGATCATGGCGTTGATGCCGACCGACTTGCCGGAGCCGGTGGTGCCGGCAATCAGCAGATGGGGCATGCGCGACAGGTCGGCGATGACGGGGGCACCGCTGATGTCCTTGCCGAGCGCGAGCGGCAGCTTGGCGGTGTTGCTGCGCCATTCGGGGCTGTCGAGGAGTTCGGAGAGGTAGACGGTCTCACGCTTCTCGTTGGGGACTTCGATGCCGATGACGTTGCGGCCCGATACGGTGGCGATGCGGACGGCGGTGACGGAGAGCGAGCGGGCGACGTCGTCGGCCAGGCCGATGACGCGAGCGCTGCGGATGCCGGGAGCGGGCTCGAGTTCGTAGAGGGTGACGACCGGGCCCGGGCGGATCTCGCGGATGGTACCCTGGACGCCGTAGTCGCTCAGCACGCTTTCGAGCAGGCGGGCGTTGGCCTGCAGTGCGTCCTCGCTTGGACCGGTGGCGTATTTGGCCGGGGCCGGGCTGAGGAGGGAAAGCGGCGGGAACTGCCAGCCGCTTTCGACGGCACCGCCGGGCAGTTGAAGGCTGGGCTGGGTCGGCGGCTCGGGCTTGCGGAGGTTCACCTTCGGCTTGGTGAAGGTCGGGATCGCGGTTTCGCTGTCGTCGTAGGCGGGCTGCGCCGGCTTGACCGCCGCGATGGCGGGGGCGGGCGCGCGCGCGGCGCGGGGCGCGGCGAGCGGCGGGGCCTCTGGCGTGATGGTCGCCTCGTCGGGCGTCGGGGCGTCGAATTTCCAGGCCAATTCGGGCTCGGCGCGGCGCACGGTCCGCTGAGCGGTGCGCTGGCCGGCCGCAACGACCGCCGCGGCCGCTGTGCCGCCGACGCGGATGGCGACCCGGCCGCCACTGACGGAAGCGCCGGCCGCGGTGCGGGCGCTGCGCCCGGCGGCGCGCCATTCGGACCCGGTCAGACCAAGGCCGAGGAAGATCAGGATCAGCGTCATCAGGCCGAGGATGGCGGCCACGGCCGGGCCGCCGGCGGCACCGAGCAAGCCGTTGCCCATGGCCAGCAGGCGATCGGCCAAAGTGGTGCCGACGGCGCCGCCGAGCCCGGCCTGGGTCGGCCAGCTGGATGATGCGTGCGGCAGCATGGCCAGCAGCCCGGCCAGCGCCGGCAGTGCCATGATCGTCGCCGCGCTGCGCAGCATCAGTTGGGCGCGGGGATTGTTGAACAGGCGCCAGGCCCAGGCGATGAGCGCCAGGACGGGGAGCAGGGCGGCGATGCCGATCGACTGCAGCAGCAGGTCCGCCGTGACGGCACCGGCGGAGCCGACCCAATTGGCGGCCTTGCCGGCCGTGGCCGTGTTGAAGGAGGGATCGGCCGGGTTATAGCTGATTAGGGAGAGGAGCAGCAACAATGCGGCGACCGCGAGGGCGACGCCGCCGAGCTGACCGAGTCGCAGGCGAACGGCGGCGCGGATTTCCGGGGATGCGAAGGTCGTGCTCATGTCCTCAGAGAGCTTATCGACCTAGCCTGCTGGAGCGAACCGATTCCTGCACCGGGTCACCTGATTGGCGCCGGAGTGTGTGATGGCGGATACGTCAGTCCGCTGCCAGCACCTCGGCCGAGCTGGCCCGAATCGCGGCGGCGAAGACGGCGAACAGGTTGCGGGACACGGCGTCCGACTCGAAATCATATTCTGGATGCCACTGGACGCCGATGGTCAGGGCTGCCGCGGTGGGGAGGCGCACGGCCTCGATGGTGCCGTCCGGCGCCGTGCCCTCGGCGACTAGGCCGGGCGCGAGGCGGTCGATACCCTGGTTGTGCAACGAGTTGACCGGAACGATGGAAGCGCCGGCGACGCGATGGATCCAGCTGCCGGTCACAAGGCGGACACCGTGGGCCTTGCCGGTGCGGATCTTGGGGTTGGGATGCATCGGGGTGGAGTGATCCATGCGGCCCGGCAGATCCTGCAAGCGTTGGTGCAAGCTGCCGCCGAGGGCGACATTGAGCTCCTGCAGGCCGCGGCAGATGGCGAAGACCGGTCGGCCCGCGGCGATGGCAGCGCGGATCAGGCGCATGGTCATCGCGTCCCGGCAAGTGTCTTCCGGGGTTCCTTCGGCGTGCGGCGGCCCATCATAGAGAGCGGGCTGCACGTTGGAGCGGCTGCCGGTGAGGATGATGCCGTCGAGGCGGGCAACCAGGGTTTCGACGTCTGCGGTGTCACCGTTGGCGGGGATCAGGACGGGGACGCCGCCCATGACCTGGTCGACGGCGCGGATATAGGTGTCGGAGGCGGCATGGTTCGGAGTGCCATAGACGCCGAAGGGCTTGGTGCAGCAGGAGATGCCAATGAGAGGCTTCATCGGTTCAGGATGCTACCCGATGATGGCAAATGAAAGATTAATCGACCGGGTGAGAGTAGGTGAGGGCTAGCCGGAGCCGTTACCGCCGCCGTTGTTCTGGAAGAAGCGGGGGTCGACGAAGTTGAAGAGGCTCTGGTCGAAGGTGCCACCCACTTCGGCATTGTAGAGAGTGACGCGGGTTTCCTGGCGCTGGGCGTCGGTGGTGATCCAGGAGCGTAGCTTCAGCGGGTTGTCGGCGAAGATCAGGGTGAGGGAACCGTCCTGGGGGGAGGCGGTGCGGTAGAGGGTGACCTGAAGCTGGTTGGGGAGGCGCGTGACGCGGGAGACGGTCACGGCGCCGGAGAGGCGGAGGTTATCCTCGAGCAGGATGCCGAGCGGGGTCTGACCGAGCGGGATGTTGCTGGTCTGCTTGAGTTGGCTGTCGTTGAAGACGAGCAGTCCGTGACCGCCGACGAGGAGGAAGGGGGAGGGCGGATCGTATTGGAAGCGCATGCGGCCGGGTCGCTGGATCCAGGCCTGGCCTTCGCTCTTGGCGCCGTTGGGGGCGAGCTGGAGGAAGCGGGCGTGGAGCGTCTTGACCGAGTTCAGGTGCGCCTCGACGCGGGCGATGTCGGCGAGGTCCTGCTGGGATAGGCCTGGGCTTTGGGCCCAGGCGATCGTAGCGATCGACGATGCGATCGGGGCGAGCAGGAGGAGGCGGCGTCTCATAGGCCGGATGTAGGCGGCCGATGCGGGCGGTAAAAGGGCTGCGTCACTTTGGCGGGGCGATGGGCTCCATGCCGCTGTTGACGATCGCGGTGGCGGCGGTGGGGGCAGCCAGGAAGTGGACGAGGGAGCGGGCCGCCTCCTTCTCCTGGCTGTCGGCGAGCACGCCGGCGGAGAAGATGGTGTCGAGCTGGAGCGGGGGCGGGACCGGGCCGAGCAGGGTGATGCCGGAAATGGGCTTGAGCTCGCTGATCTGCTGGAAGCCGAGCTGCGCGTCGCCGCGGGCGACCACCTCGCCGACGGGTTCGGCGGGGATCATGCGGGCCTTACCCTTCATCTGATCCTCGATGCCGAGCTTCTTGAACATCTCGCGCTCGATGTAGACGCCGCTGGCACTGTCGGAGTAGGCGACGGATTTGGCGTCCAGGAGCGCCTGCTTGAGCGCTTCCGGGGTGGAGATGTCGGGATGCGACGCGCCTTGGCGCACGACGACGCCGATGCCGGAGCGGGCGAGAGGAACGGCGTCGGCGGCAGTGACCTTGCCGCTCTCGACGAGCTTGTCCAGCGCGTAGCCGACCATGATGACGACGTCGATCTTCTCGCCGCGGGCAAGACGCTGCGGCACGGCGCCGGGGGTGGTGCCCATCGACGGGCCCCATTCAGCGACGACGGTGTTGCCGGTCGTCTTCTCCCATTCGGGGACGAGCGACTTGTAGGCGGCGGCGAAGCCGCCCGAGCTGACGACGTGCAGCTCGGTCGCGCCAGCGGGAGCGGCCGTGAACAGGAGCGCGGCTAGAGCGTAGGCATATCTCATAGGGCGTGCTCACGGACGGAGGTGGACTCGCCGGTTCTCAGGCGTGCGGTGCGGTAAACGATCACGGTGGCGACGAGGCCGCAGAGGCCGCCGATGCTGAGCCAATATCCGGGGGCCGCCTTGTCGCCGGTGGCCTCGATCAGCCACGTGGAGATGGACGGGGTGAAGCCGCCGAACAGGGCGGTGGCGAGCGAGTAGGCCAACGAGAAGCCGGCAGTGCGGACGGCAGCCGGCACGATCTCGGTCAGCGCCACGACCATGGCGCCGTTGTAGCTGCCGTAGAGGAAGGAGAGCCACAGCAGAGCAATGAGCATGTTGGGGAAGGAGATGTTGGCGACCAGCCAGGCCATGACCGGGTAGGCGGTCAGCAAAGTGAGGGCGGAGAAGATGATCAGCAGCGGCTTGCGGCCGACGCGGTCGGACAGCGCGCCCATGACGGGCAGCCAGAACAGGTTGGAGACGGCGACGCAGAAGGTGACGATCAGGCTGTCGATGGTGGAGAGCTTGAGGACGCTGCGGCCGAAGGTCGGGGTGTAGACGGTGATGGTGTAGAAGCTGACCGTGGTCATGGCGACCATGAACATGCCGAGCACCACGATGACCCAGTTGCGGCCGAGGGTGGCGAAGATCTCGGCGACACCGGGGCGATGATGCCGGGCTTCGAACTCGGCGGTCTCGGCGAGCGAGCTGCGGATGTAGAACAGGAAGGGGACGATCAGGCAGCCGATGAAGAACGGGATGCGCCAACCCCAATCGGAGATGTCGCCGGCGGACAGCGTCTGGTTGAGGATGTAGCCGATGACGGCGGCGACCATGATGGCGACCTGCTGGCTGCCGGACTGCCAGGCGACGTAGAAGCCCTTCTGACCCGGTGGCGCCATCTCGGCGAGGTAGACCGAGACGCCGCCGAGTTCGACACCGGCGGAGAAGCCCTGCAGCAGGCGACCGATTAGGACTAGGGCGGGGGCGAGCAGGCCGATGGAAGCATAGCCGGGTACGGCGGCGATGAGCAGGGTGCCGAGCGCCATGATGGCGAGGGTGACGATGAGGCCTTTGCGGCGGCCGACCTGGTCGACATAGGCGCCGAGGAAGATGGCGCCGAGGGGCCGCATGAGGAAGCCGGCGCCGAATGTCATGAAGGTCAGCAGCAGCGAGGTAATCTCGTTGCCGGCGGGGAAGAACGCCTTCGAGATGTATGTCGCGTAGAAGCCGAACAGAAAGAAGTCGAACATCTCGAGGAAGTTGCCGCTGGTGACGCGGAGAACGGTGCCGAGCTTCGACGGCGCTGAAATTGTATGGCTCATGATTTCCCCCTTTCGGCAGCTTTAGCTCATGTAGCCCGGGGGTCAACGACCAGATTTACGCTTGCGGTTTTCCTGCCGGAGGGGGTTCTTGGATCATCGGGTGGGGTGGATGATAACGGTCGCGGTACGGCCGGCGATGAGGCTGACACCGGCGGGAACCGGGTCGAGCTTGACGCGGACGGGGACGCGCTGGGCGAGGCGGACCCAAGCGAAAGTGGGGGTGACGTTGGCGAGCAGGTCGGGGCCGGCAGCGCGCTCGCGGTCGGTGATGCCGCCGGCGATGCTCTGGACGTGGCCGGAGAGCTTCGGCTCGCCGCCGAGGAGGCGGATGGTGGCGGGGTCGCCGGGATGGATGGCGCCGAGCTTGGTCTCCTCGAAGTAGCCGTCGACGCGGAGGGAGTCCGTGTCGACCATGGCGAAGACGGCGCGGCCGGCGGCGACGTAATCGCCGGGTCGAAGGTCGAAATTGGAGACGAGGCCGTTGACGGTGGCCTTGATCTCGCTGCGCTCGAGGTTGAGGCGGGCGACCCCGAGATCGGCCTGGGATTGCTGGTAGGCGGCGGAGGCTTGGGCGAGGTTGGCGCCGGTCTGCTGCTGTTTCTCCTGGCTGACGGCGACGTTGTTGAGGGATTGGTAACGGTCGTTCTCGCGGCCGGCCTCCTGGAAGGCAGCGAATTTGCTGGCGACGACGGCCTGGGACTGGCGAACGGCAAGGTCGAAGCGGGCGCGGTCGATGCGGAACAGCACATCGCCGACGTGGACGGATTGATTGTCGTGCACGAGGACTTCGGCGACGAGGCCGCTGACGTCCGGCGTGACGCCGAGGATGTCGGCAGTGACCCGGCCGTCACGGGTCCAGGGCTCGACCATGTAGTAGGTCCACAGGCGCCAGCCGATGAAGGCGGCGACCGCGACGGCGGCGAGGGTGATGCCGATGCGGAGCAGCGATTTCATTCAGGGACCAACCAGTGATGTTGCCAAGGCGACGGTGCCGCCGAGAATGATGATGCCGAGCGCCAGGTCGAAGAGCGGGCGGTGCCAGACGAGGCGGTAGAAGCCGACCGCGGCGAGCGCGCGGCGGAGCAGCATGGTGACCACCACGGCTATGGTGGCCCAGGCGAGGAGGGCGGGGAACAGGACGCCGCCACCGAGGGACATCTCGGCCATCAGGAAGCGCTCGCCTCGTAAGGGGCGGCGTTCGGCAGCAAAGCGCGGCGGAGGCCGATGAGGGCGAGCATGGCGCGGATGCGGCCGCCGGCGGCGGTGGCGGTCAGCGCGGCGTCGAGGGCGGCGAGGAGGGTGGCTTCTGGGAGACCGGACTGACCGGCGGCGCGGGAGCGGAAATGGCGGGCGAGGGTGGCGAGCACGGTCTCGATATTCGCGCGGATGTCGTCGGGGAGGCTGCGGCGGACCTTGCGGAGCATGACGATGTTCAGGCCGGCGCGGAGTTCGGCCAGCATGTCGACCGCGTTGATGGTGCTTTCGGGCGCGGCAGCGGCGATGCGGGGGGCAATGAGGCCGATGCGGTCGAGCATGAGGCCGGCGAAGCGGGCACGGTTGCCGGACCCGTGCTGCTCGGCGGCGTCGGCGAGGTCGGCCCAGTTCTGGCGGATGAGGCGGGTGGCGCTCCACTCGGCGCCGACGGAGCGGATGATGGCGGTGATGATGGCGGCCATGCCGATGCCGACGACGAGGGCGACGGCGGAGTCGACGAAGGGGCCGAACTGGGCGTCGTAGGTGGACTGGAGGCTGAGCAGGGTGGAGCCGTTGGCGGCGAGCGGGAGGCCGATGGAGGCGGTCTTCGGGTTGCCGCAGAGGGCGCCGTAGGTGAGGAAGATGGGGGCCAGCGCCAAAGCGAGCATGGGGAAGTCGGAGAGCGGCGGGAGCAGGACGAAGAGGTAGATTGCGTCGACGACGATGGCGGCCAGCGACCACCAGAGGAAGCCAAGGATGGCAGGAACCGGGTCGTCCTGGGAAGCGAAAAAGCTACAGACGACGGCAGCGAGGACGGCGGCGTTGGCGCCATTGGTCCAGGCGGTGGCGATCCAGAAACCGCAAATGATGAGGATGGCGATGGCGGCGGCGCCGGCGGACCAGAGGGCGCGGGCGTGATCGACATGGCGGACGAGGGCGGCGCCCTGTGTGCGGTCGTAGGCGAGCGGGCTGGGGAAGGGGCCGGCGTCGCGGAGGTGACGGTGGAGGCGGCGGCAGTCCTCGATCAGGTCCACGGTCGCGTTCAGGCGGTCGAGCAGGCCGATGCGGAGGAGGTCGTTCCAGGTGGCGGTAGCTGGATGCTCGGGATGTGGTTGGCGGAGTGTGTCGGGCGCTCGGTCGGAGTCCCTGTCGGCGATCCAGGCGGCGGCAGCGTCGAGGCGGGGCTGGAGGGGGGCGAGGCCGTCGGCTTTGCGAAGGGCGGTGGTGCGGTCGTTGAGCGCCGAGAGTTCGGGCAGCAGCATCAGCAGGCGGCGGCGGAGGGCGCGCAAAGTGCGGAGCGCGTCGGATTGGGCCGTCGGGTCCCAGGCGAGATAGGAGGTCAGCAGGTCGATCTCGGCGAGGTCGCCGGCCAGGGCCTGGCGCCGGGCGTTGGCGATGCCGGACTCGTCGCCCCCAAGGATGGCGAGGCTCCATTCGGATGCGCTGGCGAGCCAATGGTCCAGGCGGTCGGCCAGCACGGGCTGCACACGGCGGGGGAAGACGACGGAGGCCATGATGCTGGCGCAGGCGATTCCGATGCCGATCTCCTGCACGCGGGCGATCGCGGTGGTGAAGATGGCGGCGGGGGCGTCGACGGAGGGGAAGCCGATGATGGCGGCAGTGTAGCCGGCGAGCATGAAGACATAGCTGCGGGGAGTGCGATCGAGGAGGGCGAAGTAGAGGCAGGCGCCGGTCCAGAGTGACATGGCAAGAGCGAGGAGCGGCGGGGCATCGACGAGGTTGGGGACGAGGGCGATGGCGGCGGCAGCGCCGATAAGCGTGCCGAGGAAGCGGTAGACGGCCTTGGAGCGGGTAGCGCCGGAGAGGGGTTGGGACGCGATGTAGACCGAGGCCATGGCCCAGTACGGACGGTCCAGGTCGAAGGCGAAGCAGATGAACAGCGCGAGCAGGGCGGCGGCGAACGTGCGCACCGAGAACAGCCACGCTTGCGGGCCGGGTAACTTGTCCGAGAGCGTCATAAGTGATGAACGATCAGTAATGCCAGGCGGTTGCGGCGGCAACTCGTTCGTCTTGCAGGACGTTCTCACAAGGTGACCGATTATACACTCAGTGAGACGATTTTGCCGGCGATGCTGGCGCGCGCGGGTGTGGCTGATACGGCAGGCGCGTTCCCGGCCGAGGATGTCGAGGCGATGCGGCAGGCGGGGGTGTTGACGTGGCCCATCCCGAGCGCGCTGGGCGGGGCGGGCGTCGGGACGGAACCGGGCGGGGCGAATGCGATCCTGGCGCTAATGCTGATGCTGGGGCGCGGCAACCTGGCGGTGGCACGGTTGATCGAGGCGCATGTGAATGCGCTGCGGCTGATCGTGCGGTTCGGGGATGCGCTGGCGATCGGGGCGGCAGTGGCGGATGCGCGAGCGGGGCATCTGTTCGGGTTGTGGGTGACCGATGGACGCCGTGCTCTGGTGGCGGAGGGGGAGCGGTTGCGTGGGGAGAAGGGGCCGTGCAGCGGGGCGGGGCATTGCACGCGGGCGTTGGTGACCGCGCAGACGCCGGCGGGCGTGCGAATGGCGGTGGTGGCGCTGAGTGGCGGGGAGGCGGTGCGGCCGGTTACGGGAATGCAGGGGATGCGGGGGGCGGCCAACGGAGTGGTCGACCTGGACGGGGCGATGGCGCGGGAGTGGGTGGGGGTGGAGGGGGATTACCTGGTGGAGCCGGATTTCTCCTGCGGGGCCTGGCGGGCATCGGCGGCGGCGGCGGGGGCGCTGGCCGGGCTGGTCGAGGCCGTGGGCGAGGGGTTGCGGCGGAAGGGGCAGACAGAGGCGCCGATGCAGTTGGCACGGTTCGGGGAAATGGTGACGGCGCGGGAGATCGCGGGGTTGTGGGTGGCGCGGATGGCGGCAGTTGCGGAGGGGAACGGGGCGAGCGAGGCGGAGAAGGTGGCGACGGTCAATCTTGGGCGGGGAGCAGTGGAGCGGGCGTGCCTGGACGGGATCGAACTGGCGCAACGGTCGATGGGGTTGGGGGCGTTCGTGGCGCCAAACCCGGTGGAGCGGATGATACGGGATCTCGGCACTTACTTGCGGCAGCCGGCGCCGGATGCGGTGTTGCTCGAGGCGGCGGCTTGGTATCTGGGTCGATGAAAGCGGGGGCGGCTTTGGCGGCGATGCGAGCATTGCCGGTGGCGGGGCTGGACGAGGTGCTGGGCGGGCGGCGCCCGTTGGTGCTGGCGCCGCATGCCGACGATGAGAGCTTGGGGTGTGGGGGATTGTTGGCGCAGGCGGCGGCGGCCGGGTTGCGGCCGGGAGTGTTGGTGCTGACGGATGGGGCCGGGTCACACCCGGGGTCGGTGCGGTATCCGCCGGAGCGGCTGCGGGCGGTGCGGGAGGCGGAAGCGCGGGCGGCGGTGGCGGTGCTGGGAGTGGAATGGATCGGGTTCCTGGGGCTGCAGGATACGGCGGCGCCGATGGCGGGGGTGGCGTTCGAGGCGGCGGTCGCTGCGATCGTGGGCGCCTCGATGGGATACGGCGTATTGCTGGCGCCCTGGCGGCACGATCCGCACTGCGATCACGAGGCGGCGCACCTGATGGCGGCGGCAGCGGCGGAGCGGGCGGGACTGCGGCATCTCGCATATCCGGTGTGGGGCTGGACGCTCGACGCGGCGGCGGATCTGGAGGGGCCGGCGGTGGCCGGTTGGCGGCTGGATGTGTCGAGCGAGCTCGATCGCAAGGCGCGCGCGATCGGGGCGCACCGGTCACAATACGCGGGGTTGGTGGACGACGATCCCGGCGGATTCCAGTTGGCACCGGGCTTCTTGGAGCTGTTCGCGGGACGGTTCGAGACGTTCCTGAGCGCGCCATGATGCGGACCATCGTCGCTGTGCCAGTCAAGGACGAGGCGGAGCGGATCGGGGCCTGCCTGTCGTCACTGATGGAACAGGACGCGGTGCAGGCGGACGCGATCGTGCTGGTGGTCAACAATAGCAGCGATGCGACGGCGGCGATCGCGCGGGGCATGACCGGCCGCGTGCCGGTCGAGGTGATCGAGATCGAGTTCCCGCCGGAGCGGGCGAGCGCGGGCGCGGCCCGGCGGATGGCGATGGAGCGGGCGGCCGAACTGGCGGGCGAGGGTGGCGCGCTGCTGACGACGGATGCGGATGCGCGGGTGCCGCCGGACTGGATCGCGGCGAACCTGTATCATCTGCGGCGCGGGGTGGATGCGGTGGCAGGCCGGGCGGTGTTGGAGCCCGGCGATGCCGCGGATATTCCCGAGCGGCTGCATCTCGACGATGCGCTGGAATGTGCCTACGCGGCGGCGTTGGACGAGATCGCGTCGGTGATGGACCCGCGCGCCTGGGACCCGTGGCCGCGCCATACGGAGCACTCCGGGGCCAGCATCGCGGTGATGCTGGCGGCGTATCGGCTGGTGGGCGGCATGCCGGGCGCGCCGATCTCGGAAGACCGGCGGTTCTTCGCGGCACTACAGGCGGCAGGGCTACGGATCAGGCATGCGCCGGAGATCGCGGTGACGGTCTCGGGGCGGATCATCGGGCGGGCGGAGGGGGGCATGGCCGACACCATCCGGCGGCGATTGCAGCTGGCGGACCCGTATTTGGACGACGCGCTCGAGCCGGCGATGGATTTCTGGCGGCGGCTACAGGGCGAGGCGGTCGGGGCGCGGCGCTTGGTGCCGGCGCGATCGGCGGAGGCGGAGCTGATGGTGGCGCGTCAGATATTAGCACGCTGCAAGCAGGCTAGAGCTGAACTCGCGAAGGTGGCGACGCCGTAAGGCGCCGCCCTCTACGATCAAGACTCTTGGAGATTGACCGCGGAGGTCTTGCCCTGCTGGCCGGGCTGTAGCTCGTACGTCAGGGTCTGGCCTTCATTGAGCGAGCCGAGGCCCGCGCGCTCGACGGCGGAGATGTGGACGAAGACGTCCTTGGACCCATCCTGGGGTTGAATGAAGCCGTAGCCCTTCTGGGCGTTGAACCATTTAACGGTGCCTGTCGGCATAGTGCAGTCTCCGGATCGGCGCCGTGCGACAGTGCGCGGCGCTTTCGTGATTGAGCGGAAGGATGAGCCCCAAGTGGGGACGGAACGGAACTTGTCTCCGGCCGAACAGCCGACCACGACGCCATGCGTAGGCTTAGCGGAAGATAACAGCAAGCAATGCCTGCGCCTGCGCGAGCGCGCTAGGGTCATGCGGGATCACTTTTTCTGGCGATCTAGGTCGGTCAGCGGGAAAAGGTGCCCAGGACGCCGCGGAGGATCGAGCGGCCGATGCCGCTGCCGATGCTGCGGGCGACGGATTTGGCCATGGCTTCGGCGACGCCCTGACGGCGGCCGTCGCCGAGCATGATGTGGGAGACGACCTGACCAAACGAGCCTTCGCCATTGGAGGCGGAGGTTTGCATCGGGGGTGTTGCGGGGCGCTGCGGCGCGGGGGTGTAGGCGCCTTGGTTCCACACACTGGCACCCGGGGTCGGGGCGGCGATCGGGGGCGTGGTGCCCCAGGGATTGGCGGTGTCGACGTGAGCGGGGGTTGGGGCTGCTGCTGTTGGAGCGGCGCGGCCGTTGAGGCGCTCATAGGCGGAGTCGCGATCGATCGCGGTGTCGTATTTCCCGGCGACCGGGCTGCTGGCCAGGGTGGCGGCACGCTCCTCGGCGGTGACGGTACCGATGCGGCTCGTGGGTGGGCAGATCAGGGTGCGATCGACGATGCCGGGAACGCCGCCGGGGCCAAGGAGGGAGACGAGAGCTTCACCGACGGCGAGTTGGGTGATGGCGGTCTGGGTGTCGAAGGACGGGTTGGGGCGGAAGGTCTCGGCGGCGGCGCGGACAGCCTTTTGATCGGCGGGGGTGAAGGCGCGCAGGGCGTGCTGCACGCGGTTGCCGAGCTGGCCAAGGACGGTGGGTGGGACGTCGAGCGGGTTCTGGGTGACGAAATAGACGCCGACGCCCTTGGAGCGGATGAGGCGGACGACCTGCTCGACCTTGTCGATGAGCGCCTTTGGGGCGCCGTCGAACAGGAGGTGCGCCTCGTCGAAGAAGAAGACGAGCTTGGGCCGTGGGAGATCACCGGCTTCGGGAAGGTCTTCGTAGAGAGTGGAGAGAAGCCAGAGGAGGATGGTGGCGTAGAGCCGCGGGGAGCGGATGAGTTTGTCGGCGGCGAGAATGCTGATCGCGCCCTTACCGTCGGGCGTGGTGCGCATGATGTCGGCGAGGTCGAGGGCAGGCTCGCCGAAAAAGGGTTCGGCCCCGGCCTGTTCGAGGACGAGGAGGCGGCGCTGGATAGTGCCGATGGTGGCCTTGGTGACGTTACCGTAGGTGGTGGCGAGCTCGGCAGCCTTGGTGCCGACGTAGGTCAGGATGGCGCGAAGGTCCTTGAGGTCGAGCAGGAGAAGGCCGTCGTCGTCGGCGAGGCGGAAGGCGATGTTGAGGACGCCCTCCTGGGTGTCGTTGAGTTCGAGCATGCGGGCGAGAAGGACGGGGCCCATCTCGCTGATGGTGGCGCGGACCGGGTGCCCGTCGGTGCCGAAAACGTCCCAGAACAGGACGGGGCAGCCGCGGTAGGTGTAGGGCGCCAGGCCGGTGTCGGCGGCGCGCTGCTCGAGTTTGGGGTTGGGACGGCCGGGCTGGGAGAGGCCGGCAAGGTCGCCTTTGACGTCAGCGCAGAAGACGGGGATGCCGGCTTGGGAGAACTGCTCGGCCAGGACCTGCAGGGTGATGGTCTTGCCGGTGCCGGTGGCGCCAGCGACGAGGCCATGACGGTTGGCGTAGGCGAGATCGAGGCGTTGGGGCGCGGACGGGCTGGCGCCTCGGCCGAGAAGAATGGTGGTCTGGTCGGACATGCGGGCTCCCCTGGTAAGGGGAGTAGAGCAGGTTTGACGGGTTGCGGTTAGATGGTCGGCTCAGCTCCCCGAGCTCAGCTTCTCCGGCGGAGGGCCGCCAGGCCGAGCAGGCCGCCGCCGAGGAGGCTCAGGGTCATCGGCTCCGGCACCGCGCTCGGATCGTTGGACGCGACGGCGGACCATTGATGGGTCAGGCCGTTGTCCAATGAGCAGGCAAAGGCGACTCCCGTGCACCAGTAACCACTGGCGGTCGTGAGAAAGGTATCGGACGAATTGGAGATGCTGACGTCCTGCGGACCCGGCAAGGACGGGCCGATGGCGCCGAAGAGCGAGGGTTGGTCGGCGGCGACGATCATGTATGGGTTGAACAGGTTGGTGCCGCTGTAGCTGAACGAGACGAAGTTCGTGTCGCCGATCTGATCGCCGAGCGTGTAGTTCTGCAGGATCAGCTCGCCGAGCGCCGTGCCGGCGCAGTCGGCGCAGTCGCCGGCGAAGTCGAAGACCGAGAGTGCCGGGACCGCGTCGGCGCGTGCCGGGCTGGCGATCATCGGGGTGGCCAGCGACAGCATCATGGCGACGAACGGGAGACGCGACATTTTGTCCCTCAACTATTGCGCGTGGGACAGAACACCGTCTCGCGCGCCGCTTGTCAATATGCGGCGGCGCGATACGGCGGTGGGTCAGGTCACTGGCGGCGAACGGTTTTCAGAGCGTTGTTGGCGGCCGAAAGCATAAGGCCGCTATCGTTGTTGATGGTGACCAGGCTGAAGCCCATGTCGATCATCCGGCGGGCGTAGTCGGGGGTGAGGCAATGGACGCAGGCTTTCTGGCCGCGCTTGTTGGTCTCGGCGATGATGGTCTCGTAGATCTTCATGATCTCGGGCTCGTCGCGGTCGAGTTTGGGCACCAGGCCCATGGAGAAGCCCAGATCGGACGGGCCGATGTAGACGGCGTCGATGCCCTCGACGTCGAGGATGGCGCCGAGGTTGTCGACAGCCTGCTGCGTTTCGATCATCGGCAGGCAGACGATCTCGTCGTTGGCGGTTGACTGATAGCCGCCTGCGGTCACGGTGCCGTAGATGCCGGCACGAATGGGGCCGTTGGAGCGGGCGCCCTTGGGCGGGTATTTGCAGTAGGAAATAAAGTTACGGGCTTCTTCCACGGAATTGATCATCGGGCAGATAATGCCGTAGGCGCCGGCGTCGAGGACCTTGCCGATGATGCCGGGCTCGTTCCAGGGGACGCGGACCATGGGTACGACAGGGTGGGCGGCCATGGCCTGGAAACAGCCGACCATGGACATGTAATCTTGCACGCCGTGCTGAAGGTCGACGGTGACGCTGTCCCAGCCGGCCTGGGCCATAACTTCGGCAGAGAAGCCGTTGGGGATGGCGAGCCAGCCGTTGATGGTGGCGCGGCCTTCGGACCAGGCTTGTTTCAACTTGTTCGGCATTGGTTTTCCTCCGCGATTGTTCCGCGGAGGGTAAGCCGGGTTGGGAGTGGGGGCAACGTCAGGGCGTGTTGCCGCCCTGATGTGGCCGTGCCGCCGAAATGACGCCCGTTGCGGTCAGGCGGCTTTGGCTTCGGTTTCCGCCGCAGCGTCGTAGGTGGAGAAGAGCTTGGTCTTCTGTTCGGCGGTCAGCTTGGTGTGCGGGGGGCGGATGGTTTCCCAGGCGGGGTCGTTGGTCTGGCGAGCGACCAGAGCCTTGAGACCGGGAATCAAGGGGGCGGAGGTGACGGCGGCGCGGAGGGCGCTCAGCGTCTTCTGTGCCGCGGCCGCGGCGGGGGTCTGCCAGGTGGCGTAAACGCGGGCGTTGGTGGCGGCGCTCATGTTGCTGGCCGCCGAGATGGAGCCGGCGCCGCCGGCCTGGAGGTTCTGCAGCAGGTGGCCGTCATCGCCGCAATAGACCTCGAAGCCGTCTTTGGCGAAGGCGTCGATGTAGCTCTTGGTATTGGACCAGTCGCCGGTGCTGTCCTTGATGCCGCGGAAGGCGCCGGGGTGGGCGCGGAGCAGACGCTCGATCAAGGAGACGGTGACTGGGACGGCCGATTGGGCGGGAAAGTGGTAGAAGTATAGCGCGATGGCGCCGCCGACACGCTGGGCGACCTCGCTGTAGTAGGCGAACAGGCCGTCTTCGCTGGGGTTCTTGTAGAAGAAGGGCGGCAGGACGAGGCAGCCGCGGCAGCCGAGTTCGGCGGCGCGCTTGGCCATGGCGACGGTGTCGGTAAGGGCGGGGACGCCGACGCCGGGGAGCATCTTCGCGGCGGGCAGGCCACGCTCGACGAGGCCTTCCATGAGGCCGATGCGCTCGTTGAGGCCGAGGGAGTTGGCTTCGCCGGTGGTGCCGAGAACGCCGAGACCGTCGGCCCCCTGCTCAAGCAGCCAGCGCGAATGGGCGGCCATGCGGTCGAGGTCGATCGACAGGTCGGGGCGCATGGCGGTGAGGACGGCGACGTTCACGCCGCCATAGAGAGCGTTGTTCATTTGTTTCCTTTACTCTTGCGCGGCATACGGCCTGGCCAGTCGACGACGTAGTCCTCGATCTGGCCGGCCTCGCGTTCGTCGATGGCACGGCCGAGGACCGAGGCGCCGGCGGTATGCACGGTGGACGGGTCGCCGGAGCGGAGGTGATGCCAGGGGAACAGGTCGCGGCCCTCGGCGAGCAGGCGGTAGGCGCAGCTCGGCGGCAGCCAGTCGATCTCGCGGACCATGGCGGGGGTGAGCGAGACGCAGTCGGGCACGAATTCGCGACGACGCGGATAATTGCTGCACTGGCAGGTGCCCAGGTCGAGCAGGCGGCAGGCGACGTTGGTGAAGGCGAGTTCCTCTGTGTCGTCGTCGCGCAGCTTGTGCAGGCAGCAGCGGCCGCAGCCGTCGCAGACGGACTCCCACTCCGCGGGCGACATCTCGTCGAGCGACTTGGTCTGCCAGAAAGGAAGCGGTTTGGCGGAAGCGGCCATGGCGACTTTATTGCAGAGGCCGCGTTGGGGGACAATCAAGAGAGAGGTCACATCATGATCTATGGGTTGTTGGGTGCGGCATTCGCGGTTGCCGGTGCGGACAAGTTCGGCAACGACGATTACGACGACATGTTCGAGCACCTAGGCTGGTCGCGCCAGGCAATGACGCTGATCGCGACCGCCGAGATGGCTGGGGGCGTGATGCTTGGGCTGCGCTCAACGCGCCGACTAGGGGCGGCAGTGCTGGCCGGGACGAGCGCGGCCGTGTTGGCGAGCGAACTGAAGCATCACGAGGCCAAGCTGGCCGGGCCGCGGGCGCTGTTGCTGGGGGCGGCGCTGCTGGCGCTGTTCGTGCCCGGCAAGAAGGCATGAGCGACGACCCGCGTCGGCTGTATCCGACGCCGCCATTCCCGGGCGACCAGCAGCAGGCGTCACCAGGACTGTCCTCGAAGATGGACCCGGCGCCCGACCATGGCGAGACGAGCTATGTCGGCAAAGGGTTGCTCGCGGGCAAGGTGGCGCTCATCACCGGCGGCGATTCCGGCATCGGGCGCGCGGTGGCAATCGCCTACGCACGCGAAGGCGCGGACGTGGCGATCTCGTATCTTCCCGTCGAGCAGGGCGATGCGGAGGAGACGCAGCGTTGGATCACGCAGGCGGGGCGGCGGGCGCTGCTGCTGCCGGGCGACATCCAGGACGAGGCGCACTGTCATGCGATGGTCAAGCGAGTGGCAGCCGAACTGGGCAGGATCGATATCCTGGTCAACAACGCGGCGGCGCAATTCGTCAACAAGACGCTGGACGACGTGACCGCGGCGGACATCGACACCTCGTTCCGCACCAACGTGTTCGCGATGTATTACCTGGCGCAGGCGGCCGTTCGCCACATGCAGCCCGGCGCGTCGATCATCAACACGACGAGCCAGCAGGCCAAGGTCGGCATGAAGTCGATGCTGATCTACGCGGCGACCAAAGGGGCGATCGCGACGTTCACGGTGGCGCTGTCCAACCTGTTGGCGCCGCAAGGGATCCGGGTAAATTGCGTGGCCCCAGGGCCGATTTGGACGCCGATTCAGCCGATCGCCAAGGACGCGGAAGAGTTGGCGACGTTGGGCCAGGACACGCCACTGGGCCGGGCCGGGCAACCGGCGGAGCTGGCGCCGCCCTACGTGATGCTAGCGTCGCGGGAAGGAAGCTACATGACCGGCGCGCTGATTGCGGTCACCGGTGGCGCGCCGATGCTCTGACCAGGCGCTCACTCGTACGTGCGCTGCAGCCCGGCAACGAACCCGAGCATGGGAACGTTTGGCCGGTATCACTCACTAAGGATAATACGATGTCAGCTCCCGAGAGCCTCAAGGAAGTCTACACCGACGAGATCAAGGATCTTTGGTCCGCCAACGACCAGATGATCCGCGCCGTCACCACGCTGACCGAGGGCGCGCATGACGCCAAGCTGAAGAAGCACCTCACCGGGTCGATCGACGGGATCAAGAAGCACAACGAGGTGCTGAAGGGCTTGCTCGAGAGCGCCGGCGCCGAGGTTCAGAAGGAGCATTGCAAGGGCATGGAGGGTCTCGTCAAAGAGGCGCTCAAGCACGGCAAGGAAGAGGCTCCGGAGAACGAGGATCTGCGCGACATCGTGATCATCGGGCAGTATCAGCGGATGTGCCATTACGGGATCACCGGGTTCGGGTCGGTCAAGGCGATCGCGAAGTCGCTGGGCATGAAGGACCACGTGACGAAGCTGGATGGCATCGTGGCCGACATCTACGGGTCGGACGAGCTGACGAGCCAGTTGGGCGAGAAGCTGGCCAAGCTGGCGGCCAAGCACGAGAAGGCTGCCGCCGCGGCGTAAGCTTCGGTTCAGCATCGATGGAATGGGCGCTGATCGGGAGATCAGCGCCCTTTTTCGTATCGAGGTGGTAGCGGCGAAGGCGGAATTGGGGAGTATGCCGGCACATAGCCGGGATCAGTGACTTCGTGACACATCGTTCGATGATGACGGCGCTTTCGGGCGCGATTCTTTGCGGCTCGATGGGTATCGGGGCGGCTCAACCGGTCGGGATCGGGGTGTGCGACAATTTCCTGGCCGCCTATTCGCAGTGTGCGGCGAGTTCGGCGGTGCCGGAGTCAGCGCGGAGCGCGATCCAGCAGGGGATCGATGGCATGCGCACGAGCTTTCGGTCAGCGGCGGGACAGAGCGCGGCGGCGCGGGAGTCGATCCGGCAGCAATGCGTCAGCAGCCACGACATGGTGCGGACGCGGATGATCGAGGCGTTCAAGTGCGAGTTCCCCGCGGCGTCGGCGATGCCGGTGATGGCAGATGCGCCGGTGGAGGTGGCTCCGGCGGCTAATGCGGCCGCCGTCGCGGACGACCCGGCGCTGGCGGTGGTCAAGAAGGTGAATGCCTATACCAAGGTGCAGAACGACATCGTCGAGACGCATCCGATAGGCAAGCAGCTGGCCGAGCACATGCGCAACAACGAGCGCGTGCTGAAGCTGGGCACGAAGTTGGGCGCCAATGCCTGGTACCTGTTCGGGATCGATGATTTCGACCGGCAGATCTCCGACCTAAAGGCGGCGATGGCGATGCCGGGAAGCGTGCCGGAGGTGGACCCGGCGGCGGCCGGATTGCTGACGGCGATGGAGGCGGTCAATCCGGTGATCAAGGAGCTGTACCGCTACCAGAAGACGCGGGACTTCAAGGAAGACGGGTTCAAGCTGGCGATGGCGCGGGAGAAGCCGCTCGAGGACGGGATGCGGGGCGCGATGGCGGCAAGCGACGCGTTCAGCACCGCGCTGTTCGAGCGGCGGATGGGGATCGACGAGAAGCGGCTGGCCGGGCTGAAGACCGGCTCGCTGGCGCATGGGCTGCTGGGGACGAGCCTGAAGACGCGGGTGCTGCTGCGGCGGTACGATGCCATGGAGAAGCCGGCGGACGTGCCGGCGTTTCTGTCGGCGTTGGACGAGGTTCGGGCGTCCAACAAGGCGCTTATGGCGATCGGGGACGGGCTGTCGCCGAAGGCCAACTCGTATTGCGCGGATTACAGCGAGGCGCTGGACGCGCTGATCGGGCATGGGCGTGATCTGGCGGCGACGGTGAAGGCCAAGCGGGACCCGAGTGACGAGTCCGGGGCGTTCGCGCGGGATTACAACAAATCGGTGGATTACTACGGCCGCTGCCTGAAGGACGAGGCGCGGGCGCGGGGGTAGGCGCTTAGGCGGGCGACGCCGGGTTCCGGGTGGCTAGGCGGACGTAGGCACGTTCGCCGGTCACGGCGTTGTACCAGGTCTGGATTGGGGTGTCGGTGGTGGGATCGAGGAAGCGTTCGGCCGTGGGCTGCCAGTCGGGGCCGGGCGGAGGCTGGTCGAGCGGGACCCGCTTGTAGCCGGGGCTGCGGAACAGCAACCAGGCGAGGACGGGGCCGAAGACCGCGACCACCCAGATCAGGACCACGAGGCTAGCCAAGCGGTTCGATGACGACCGCTGTGCCGTAGGCTACGATCTCGCTCATGGTTTGGGCGATCTCGGCGCTGTCGAAACGCATCATGATGATGGCGTTGGCGCCCATGCCGGTGGCGTTGGCCACCAGGCGATCGATCGCGTGCAAGCGGGCTTCTTCGAGCATGCGGGTGTATTCATGGATCTCGCCGCCCACGATGGAGCGGAGCGAGGCCATGAAGTTGCCGCCGAGGCCGCGGCTGCGGACCGTCACGCCGAAGACCTGGCCGAGGGTCTGGCGGACCCGGTGACCGGCGATAGTTTCGGTAGTGACGACGATCATTAGACGCGCTCGATCAAGGCGGCGATGCCCTGGCCGACGCCGATGCACATGGTGACGATGGCGCGTTTGCCGCCCGTGGTCTCCAGCGCGTTGACGGCGGTCATGGCGAGGCGGGCGCCGGAAGCGCCGAGCGGGTGGCCGAGGGCGATGGCGCCGCCATGCGGGTTCACGCGGGGATCGTCTTCCTGCAGGCCGAGCTGACGGAGGACGGCGATGCCCTGGGAGGCGAAGGCCTCGTTCAGCTCGATGAGATCGATGTCGCGCAGGGTCAGGCCGGTGCGCTCGAGCAGTTTTTGAACGGCGGGGGCGGGGCCAATGCCCATGATGCGGGGTTCGACGCCGGCGGTGGCCATGGCGACGATGCGGGCGCGGGGGGTGAGGCCGTGACGTTTCGCGGCATCCTGGCTGGCGATCAGGAGGGCGGCCGAGCCGTCATTGACGCCGGAGGCGTTGCCGGCGGTGACGGTGCCGGGATTGCGGAACGGGGTCTTCAGCTTGGCAAGCATCTCCATCGTGGTCTCGGGACGAGGGTGTTCGTCCTGGCTGACGACGGTGTCGCCCTTGCGGCCCTTGATCGTGACCGGGGCGATCTCGCGGGCGAAGAAGCCGGCAGCCTGGGCGGCGCCAGCCTTTTGCTGCGAGTTGAGGGCGAAGCGGTCCTGGGCCTCGCGGGTGACCTGGAACTGTTCGGCGACGTTCTCGCCGGTCTCCGGCATGGAATCGGTGCCGTACATGGATTTCATCAGGCCGTTGACGAAGCGCCAGCCGATGGTGGTGTCGTAGATTTCGGCGGCGCGGGCGAAGGCTTCGGTGGCCTTGCCCTGGACAAAGGGGGCGCGGGTCATGCTTTCGACACCGCCGGCGAGCATCAGCTCGGCCTCGCCGGCGCGGATGGCGCGGGCGGCGGTGCCGACAGCGTCGAGGCCGCTGCCGCACAGGCGATTGACGGTGCTGCCGGGGACGGAGGTGGGCAGGCCGGCGAGAAGCGTGGCCATGCGGGCGACGTTGCGGTTGTCCTCGCCGGCCTGGTTGGCGCAGCCCATGTAACAATCGTCGAGCTGGTCCCAATCGACGCCGGTGTTGCGGTCCTTGAGGACGCGGATGGGGTGGGCGGCGAGGTCGTCGGTGCGGACGTCCTTCAGCGCGCCGGCGTAGCGGCCGATAGGGGTGCGGGCGAAGTCGCAGATGAACGCGTCGGACATGGTCGGGCCTCCCGTTTTGTCTTTGGTTAAGCCGGGTAGACGCCGCAGTCCAGCGTGGCCAAGGTGCCGGGCATGAGCGAGACGGACATGGACTGGGCGGCGATCGGGGCGCATCTGGAAGCGGCCGGGCTGGTGCTTCTGCCGGGGGAGCGGACACGGTTTCCGGGCGGGTTCGCCAATCGGAACTATCGGATCGAGTTGGAGAGCGGGCCGGCCGTGCTGCGGCGGCCACCGCCGGGTCCGTTGCCGAAGGGGGCGCACGACATGGGGCGGGAGCACACGATCCTGTCGCGGTTGCCGGATGCGCTGCCGTTCGTGCCGCGGAGCCTGCATCTGTGCGAAGACGAGAGCGTCATCGGGGTGAAGTTCCAGGTGATCGAGTATCGCGAGGGGGTGGTGATCGGGGGGACGCTGCCGGCGGCGTTCGCGGGGCGGGGGGCCGAGTTGTCGGAAATGCTGGTGGAGACGCTGGCGGCGATCAACACGGCCGATACGGCGGCGCTGGGGCTGGATGGGCTGGGGCGGCCGGAGGGGTTCCTGGGGCGGGCGGTCGAGGGCTGGCTGGCGCGCGGCGCGGCGGCGGATGGGGGGCCGGTGCTGGACGAACTGGGCGTTTGGCTGCGGGCCCATGCGGTGCCGGATGGGGCGCCGGGGCTGCTGCACAACGACTTCAAGCTGGACAACGTCATCGTCAATCCGGTGTCGCTGCGGCCGAATGCGGTGGTGGATTGGGACCAGGGGACGCGGGGGGACCCGCTATTCGATCTGGCGACGCTGCTAAGCTATTGGGCCGAGCCGGGCGACCCGGCGGTGATGCACGAGTTGCAGCAGATGCCGAGCGCGGGGGACGGGTTCATGTCGCGGGCGGCGGTGGTGACGCGATGGAGCGCACTCACCGGGCGGGACGTTTCGGACATCCGGTTCCACCGGGTGCTGGCAATGGTGAAGCTCGGGGTCATCTTTCTGCAATTGCACGGGCTGTATCGGCGGGGCGCTACGGCGGATGAGCGGTATGCCCGTTTCGGGGGGCTGGGGGCCGGGCTGCTGGAATTTGCGCTGGAGATCGCGGCGGGGCGGGCCTTCTAAAAGGAACAAGGGAGCGAACGATGGATTTCACTGTGCCAGCCGAGTTGGCGGAGTTGCAGGAGCGGACGCGGGTCTTCATCCGGGAGAAGATCATTCCGTTGGAGAAGGACCCACGGCAGACGTCGCATGGGCCGACGGACGAGTTGCGGCTGGAGATGAACGGGCTGGCGCGGGAGGCCGGATTGCTGGCGCCGCATGTGGCCAAGGAATATGGCGGGCTGGGGCTGGGGCATTTCGGGCGGGCGATCGTGTTCGAGGAGGCCGGGTATTCGGTGCTGGGGCCGCTGGCGATGAATCTGTCGGCGCCGGACGAGGGCAACATGCATTTGATGGAGATCGTCGGGACCGAGGCGCAGAAGGAGCGGTGGTTGCGGCCGTTGGCGTCTGGGACGGCGCGGTCGTGCTTTGCGATGACCGAGCCGCCGCCGGGCTCCGGGTCGGACCCGGGGGCGCTGTCGACGACGGCGGTGCGGGACGGGGACGAGTACGTCATCACCGGGGAGAAATGGTTCATCACCGGGGCGGTGGGCGCGGCGTTCGCAATCATCATGGCGAAGGGGGAGGATGGGAAGGCGACCATGTTCCTCAGCGACATGGATCGGCCGGGGATCCGGCTCGAGCGGGTGATGGATACGATGGACCAGGGGTTCGCGGGCGGGCACGCGGTGCTAAAGTTCGAGGGGCTGCGGGTGCCGGCGGCGGATGTATTGGGCGAGGTGGGGGCCGGGTTCCGGTATGCGCAGGTTCGGCTGGCGCCGGCGCGGTTGACGCATTGCATGCGGTGGCTGGGGTCGGCGCGGCGGGCGCAGGACATCGCGCTGGGCTATGCGGCCAAGCGGCAGGCGTTCGGCAAGTCGCTGGCGGAGCATGAGGGCGTGGGATTCATGCTGGCGGATAACGACATGGACATCCGGACCAGCCGGCTGACGATCTGGCACACGGCCTGGTTGCTGGATCAGGGCGAGCGGGCTGGGACGGAGAGCAGCATCGCCAAAGTGGTGTGTTCGGAGGCAATCTATCGCGTGGCGGATCGGTGCGTGCAGGTGCTGGGCGGGCAGGGCGTGTCTGGCGAGACGGTGGTAGAGCGGATTTTCCGCGAGGTGCGGGCGTTCCGGATCTATGACGGGCCGAGCGAGGTGCATCGGTGGAGCCTGGCGCAGAAGCTGGTCAAGCACGGTGCCAATCATTAGGGGGGCAAACCGCTGAACTTCTTCTCGCTTTACGCGCAGGGGTTTGCGCGGGTCGCGGCGTGCACGAACGTGCTGGCGCTAGGTGATCCGGCGCTGAATGCGGCGCGGATCCTCGAGGCGGCAGCGGCGTGTTCGGACGAGGGGGCGGCGGTGGCGCTGTTCCCGGAGTGCTCGTTGTCGGGGTATGCGATCGACGATCTGTTCCTGCAGGATGCGCTGTTGGAGGCGGTCGAGGCGGGGGTGGCGGTGATCGTCGACGCGTCGGCCGGGTTGTTGCCGGTGTTGGTGTTCGGGGCGCCGGTCCGGTTCGAGGGGCGGGTCTATAATTGCGCCGTGGTGGTGCATCGGGGGCGGCTGCTCGGGGTGGTGCCGAAGACGTATTTGCCGAATTACCGCGAGTTCTATGACAAGCGTTGGTTCGCATCCGGCGCGGGGGTGACGGGCGAGGTTCGGCTGGGCGGGCTGGCGGCGCCGTTCGGGGCGGATCTGCTGTTCGAAGCCTCGGATGTGCGTGGGTTCGTGCTCCACGCGGAGATTTGCGAGGACATGTGGGTGCCGATGCCGCCGAGCACGGGGGCGGCGCTGGCGGGGGCGACGGTGCTGCTGAATTTGTCGGCGAGCAACATCGTGATCGGCAAGTCGGAGACGCGGCGGATGCTGTGCCGGTCACAGTCGGCGCGGTGCCTGGCGGCGTATGTGTATGCGGCGGCGGGAGTGGGGGAGAGCACGACGGATCTGGCGTGGGACGGCCAGGTCTCGGTGTTCGAGAACGGGGTGGTGCTGGCGGAGAGCGAGCGGTTTCCGGGCGGGGCGCAGCGTGTGGTGGTCGACGTGGACCTGGATCTGTTGCGGCAGGAGCGGGCGCGGCAGGGGTCGTTCGACGACAACCGGCGGGTGGTCGGCGGGGCATTCCGCCGGGTCGCGTTCGCGGTGGGGGCGCCGGCGGGGGATCTGGGGCTGCGGCGGCAGGTGGAGCGGTTCCCGTTCGTGCCGAGCGACCCGGCGGTGCTGTCGCTGGATTGCTACGAAGCCTACAATATCCAAGTGGCCGGGCTGGTGCAGCGGCGGCGGGAGACCGGGTCGGGCAAGATCGTCATCGGGGTGTCGGGCGGGTTGGATTCGACGCAGGCGCTGATCGTGGCGGCGCGGGCGGTGGACCTGATGGGGTCGCCGCGGTCGGATATTCTGGCGTTCACGATGCCAGGGTTCGGGACGAGCGAGGGGACGAAGTCCAACGCTTGGCGGTTGATGCGGGCGTTGGGGGTGACGGCGGAGGAGCTGGATATCCGGCCGGCGGCGCGGCAGATGCTGGCGGATCTGAAACACCCGTTCGCGTCGGGCGAGCCGGTGTACGACATCGCGTTCGAGAACGTGCAGGCCGGGTTGCGGACGGATTACCTGTTCCGGGCGGCCAATGCGCGGGGCGGGTTCGTGCTGGGGACAGGGGATCTCTCGGAGCTGGGGCTGGGGTGGTGCACCTATGGCGTGGGCGACCAGATGTCGCACTACAACGTCAATGGCGGGGTGCCGAAGACGCTGATCCAGCACCTGATCCGGTGGGTGGTCGGGGAAAAGATGTTCTCCGACGAAGTGGGCGAGACGCTGCTGGACATATTGGGGACGGATATCTCGCCGGAGCTGATCCCGGCGGATGCGGGGGTGCTGCAGAGCACGGAGGCGAAGATCGGGCCGTATGCGCTGCAGGACTTCAACCTGTTCTACACGCTGCGCTATGGGTTCCGGCCGTCGAAGATCGCGTTCCTGGCGTGGCATGCGTGGCGGGATCGGGCGGCGGGGGCGTGGCCACCGGGGTTCCCGGACGCGGCGCGGCGGGAGTATTCGCTGAGGGTGATCCGGGGGTGGCTGGAGGTGTTCCTGCAGCGGTTCTTCGGGTTCAGCCAGTTCAAGCGGTCGGCGATGCCGAACGGGCCGAAGGTGGTGGCGGGCGGGTCGTTGTCGCCGCGGGGCGATTGGCGGGCACCGTCGGACGGGAATGCGGCGGCTTGGGTGGCGGAGTTGCGGGCGAACGTACCGTCGGAGGACTAGACCGCCGTCGCATAGACGTGGCAGGCCGAGCAGTCGTCGTAGTTGCGCCAGCCACCGCGGCCGGCGTTCTTGGCGGCGTAAAGAGCAGCATCGGCACTGTGGAGCAGGCTGTCGATCGAGTGATCGTCGCGCCAGACCTTGATCCCGACCGATGCGCCGATGGTCACGGTGCCGGTCGACAGATCGTACGGGTGGGACAACGCGGCGTTGAGCCGGCGGGCGAGTTGCTCGCTGGATTGCGGGCTGCCGTTGCGATGGATGATGGCGAACTCGTCGCCGCCGATGCGGGCCGCGAAATCGGCTTGGGCGAGGCAGCCGTTGATGCGTTTGGCGACCTGGCGCAGCAGGTGATCGCCCGACGCGTGACCCAGCGTATCGTTGACCGGCTTGAAACAGTCGAGATCGAGGAGCAGGAGCGCGAAAGGCTGCTCTGCGGCCTGGGCGAACGCCGCCTCCATGGATTTCAGAAAAGCGAGCCGGTTGGCCAGCCCGGTCAGGACGTCGTGATGGGCCATGTGTTCGATCTGCTGAGCCGCGGCGGCGCGCTCGGCCAGCGCGCCCTGCATCGTGCCGAGCGCGCGCAGCAGCTGCACCATCTCCAGCGACCCAGTGGCAGTGATGACGTTGGCCAGGTTACCGCGGGCAATCTCGCGGGCGATGGTGGTGGCGCGGCGGAGCGGCGGGACGATGGACCGAGAGAGGGTCACCGTGATGGCCAGCGTAGCGATCAGCGAGGCACCGATGGCGAGTTCGCTCATCAGTAGGCCTTGGTCGGCGACGGCCTCGGCCTGTTGCCGAAATGCAAAACCATCCTGGGCAAATCGCTCGCCGCCGACATCGAACAACGGGCCGATCGAGTCGAGCGAGCGGCGCATGGATGCACGGTCGGACATGAGGGAGCTCAGCTGATCGGTGCGGTCGCGCAGCGTGGTGGCGAGTTGGCGTGCTTCCGGCGACGTCGCATGAGCGATCGCCACGTTGAGCTTGTTGACGACCTTGGCGGCGAGCGTGTGCAGGTGTCCCAAAGGTTCGCCGACGAGGCACGCGGACCGCAAGGCGGCGAAATCGGCGTTGGCGGCGCGGAAGAAATCGACGCCCATGAACGCCTCGTCATACATGCGCAGCGTCAACTGGCTGATCGTCATCTGGCTGCTCAAGGCGAACAAACCGAGCGCGCCGGTGATGACCGTCAGCGTGAGGCAGGCAGCCAAGATCCGTAGCCGGATCGACAGCGTGCGGGTCATGCCGGACGGCCCGGCGTAACGGGCGGTGCGAGCAGGTTCAAGGCGACGACGGGAGATGGGCTGCGCTGCATGGCACCTGCTGATGTGCCGAAATGTTAGCGCGCGAAGGTTAACCAAAAGCTTCGACGTGAGGTTAGATCGCGGCCTTGATGCGGAATTGGACGCCGGCGGGGAGGTAGGACGTGGTGGCCTGGCCGCGCATGTGCGTGGACATCAACCGGTCGATCATGCGGGAGCCGAAGCCGTGCCGAGTCGGCGGCGAAACCTCGGGGCCGCCCTGTTCCTGCCACAGGAAGGAGAGTGCACGCTGGCCTTCCGGCGTGAGATCGAGGCTCCAGCGAACGCCGATGGTGCCGCCGGGAACGCTGAGCGCGCCGTACTTGACCGCGTTGGTGGCGAGCTCGTGAAGCGCCATCGACATCGCCAGGGTGACGCTCGGTTCCAGTCGGAGATAAGGGCCCTCGACAGTGAACAGCGAGCCGGAGCCGTCGTCGAAGGTGCTGAGCGCGCGGCGGACGACGTCGCCGATCGGGGCGCCTTCGTTCTCATCGCGGACGAGCAGGTCGTGGGCCGCGGCCAGGCTGGCGATGCGGCCATCGATGATCCTGCGCGCGTCAGGCAGCGAGTTCGCGGTGCGGAGGCTCTGACTGACGACGGCGCCGACGGTGGCGAGCGTGTTTTTGACGCGGTGAGTGAGTTCCTCGGCGAGGAGGGCGCGGTGCTCCTCGGCGTCCTTGCGGGCGCTGACGTTGGTGACGAAGCCGGTGATGGATAAGGGAGAGCCGTCGCGTCGGGTCAGCAGCACGCCGCGCGCGGCGATCCAACGACGGTCTCCGGCGCGGGTGATGATGCGGTATTCCACGTCGTAGGGCTGGCTGGAGGCGACGGTCTCGGCGAGGGCGGCGGCGATGCGTTGCCGATCGTCGACGTGAACCAGGTCGAAGAAGTCCTGGATGCTGAACGGATCTTCGGCCGCGAGGCCGAACGCGAGCTTGCAGCCTGCGGAGGCGTCGAGCTGACCGCCGATCGGGTCGTAGTTGAAGGTGCCGAGCTGGCCGGCCTGGAGTGCCAGGTCGAGGCGCGCCTGCGTATCCAGCATCTCACGGCGGACGCGCGCGTTCTCGGATAGCAGGCCGCGCTGCTCCGCCTCGAGCACGACCACCCGGTCCCGCTCGATGGTGACGTCGTGCTGCGAGGCGCAGAAATAGCGAAGCTCGCCGTCGGGGGCAGGCGCGAAGACGGGGGTGACGAGCAGGCGGTTCCAGAACGGCGAGCCGTCGCGGCGGTAGTTGAGCAGGTCGACGGTCACGCGGCGGCGTTCCGCGATGGCGGCGCGCAAGCGGTCGATCTCGCTGGCGTCGGTGTTCGGACCCTGCAGGAAGCGGCAGTTGCGGCCAACGACCTCGGCGGCGGCATAGCCGGTCAGGGCCTCGAAAGCGGCGTTGACGTAGATGATCGGATTGTCGGGCAGGCTCGGATCGCTGATGGCCATGGCCAGCATACCGTCGGCGACAGCCACGAAGAACGGGTCGCCGGCGTCGGACCCGGCGGCAAACCGGTCCGCGGCGGCGCGGACCGAAGCGTCGATCGGAATCTCGTCGAACCGCGTCCTAGCCGCGTTCGGCATACCGTGTTGATCCATCACGGCGGCGAAGTCACGGCGCGCGCTTCAGGATGCCAAACCGAACTCCCCAAACATCCCATCCTTCTGGCCTCGCGTGACGAGGCAACGAACTTAACACAGTGGCGCGATCAAATCGACCATCGGTCCGACGGGCACGATGCCGGTCGGGTTTACCCAGCGCTGGCTGAAGTAGTAGTGCCGCTTGATCTGGGCCAGATCGACGGTCGCCGCAATGCCGGGCATAGCGAGGACCTCGGCGAGCCAGCGGGACAGATTCGGGTAGTCGCGCCATTGGCGGAGGTTGCACTTGAAGTGGCTGAAATAGACGGTGTCGAAGCGGATGCCGGTGGTGAACAGGCGGATGTCGGTCTCGGTGAGCGTCGCCGAACAGGAAGCGGGAGCCGGCCAAGCGGGCGTCGAGTTCGTCGAGCATGTCGAAGAGGGGGATGACGGCTTTCTCGTAGGCTTCCTGGGTGGTGGCGAAGCCGGCTTTGTAGACGCCGTTGTTGACGGTTCCGTAGATGCGGTCGTTCAGCGCGTCGATCTGGGATCCTAGGGCGGCAGGGTAGAGGTCGGGCGAGGGGGCGGCCAGGGCGTCGAAGGCGTGGTTCAGGTTGCGGACGAGGTCGCTGGATTCGTTGTTGACGATGGTGCGCGCGACTTTGTCGTAGAGGATCGGGACGGTGGCGGTGCCGGTATAGGCCGGGTCGGCAGCGGCGTAGATCTGGTAGATGTAGTCGGCACCGGTGAGCTGGTCGGGCGCCGGGTCCAGCGGCCAGCCGTTCTCGAGCATGTCGGGGCTGACGACGGACATGCCGATCAGCGCCTGGAGATGTTTCAGGGCGCGGACGATGACGACGCGGCTGGCCCAGGGGCAGGCGAGCGAGACATAGAGATGGTAGCGGCCGGGCTCGGCGGGGAAGCGGCCTTCGGGGCCGATCCGGTCGCGGAAGGAGCTCGGCTTACGGTGATAGTTGCCATCGCCGGCGGTGCGGTCGAAATCCTTCCACTGGCCATCGATCAGCATTCCCATGGCGGTCGGCTCCTATGATGTCGCTTCAGGCGAGGATGGCGGCGGCGAGCTTGGTGCCCGAGAGCCACGCAGCTTCGATGCGGGGGGCGAGCAGCCAGTCACCGCAGACACCGAGGCGGAGCGCCGGGTCCCAGAGGGCGCCGCTGCCTTCGGCGCCGGAGCGGGCGTAGCGCCAGCGGTGGGCGCTGGCGGCGAGCGGTTCGGGCAGCGGCGCGCCCAGGCGGGCGGCCAAGGCGGCGAGGAGCAGGGGGACAATCTCGTCGGGCGTGAGTTCGAGGTGGACGCGCGACCAGTCGGGGCCGGCTTGGATGACCCAGGCTTCGGGGCCGGTCCGTCCGGGCTTGGCGTCGTTGCGGGCGGCCCAGCCGATGGCGTCGTCCTGGCCAGCCTGGCGGAGCACGTCGGGCAAAGCGAGGCGGTCGGCGAAGGCGGCCATCACGGTCCAGCAGGGGGCGGCTTGCGTGCGGTCGGCGCGGTCGGCGAAGTCGGCGTGGATGGGGCGGAGCAGCGGGCCGGCCTGCTCGGCTGGGATCGCGACGGCGAGGGTGTCAAAGCGTAAGCCGCCGATGGTCCAGCCGGAGTCGACACGGCCGACAGCGTCGATCTGGACGGGGCAATGCACGGTGAGCCCGGTGGCGAGCGCGCGGACCGGAGCGGTCATGGCCGGAGTGCCGACCCAGGCATCGGGGCCGGCGGCGGGCCAGGGAGCGGCGAGGCCAGCGGCTTGCCATTGCTGGACGACGGACTGGAAGGCCGGGTTGCGGACGGTGAAGTATTGGGCGCCATGATCGAAGCTGGCGGTGCCGGCGGCGGTCTCGACGCGGCGGGTCGCCATGCGTCCTCCGGGGGCGCGGCCCTTGTCGAAGAGGGTGACGTCCTGGCCGGCGGCGGCGAGGGCGGTGGCGCAGGACAGTCCGGCGAGGCCGGCGCCGATGATGGCGGTGGTCATAAGGAGAATGGATCCTTCGAGGCGGGACTAAGGCCCGTTCTCAACGATCACGCGCAGTTTGTCATTGGACCGTGACGGTATCGAGGGCCGGCCACTGGGGGCCGACCCTCGATTGTCATCACATCGGGGGCGTGACGCCGTCTACGCCGACGGCGATGCCGGCCGCCACGTTGCTGTCCTTGGCCGTGGTGACCACGACGTGGCTTCCTTGCTTCATCTCGTCGCGCTGACCCGGCGCGAGCATGACGACCGGCACGTTCGGCGGGACCAGGATCTGCTTCTCGCCACCCTTATAGGTGACGGTCAGCTGCTTGGCGCCGCCGGCGGCGGCCGAGGTGGCGACGTTGCCGTTGGTCATCGTGCTGTTGACCTTGCCGTCCGCGGGGGCGGCCGCCGAGACGTTGCCGTTGGTCATGGTGCTGGAGACGGTGCTGCCGCCGGCCAGCGTGTGATCAGGCAGCGGATCCCAGTCGTAATGGCCTTCGCCGGCGCCGCGCATGGCTTCCGGGAAGATCACAACTTCGAGGGCGACGAGCTTTTCGCCGACATCCTTGGTCGCGGTGCCGATGAAGCTGTCCTTCTGGATCTTGTCCAGGCTGGACTTGCTCACGGCGATGAACCGGGTCTTGTCGTTCAGCATCACCGATGAGGTCTGGCCGTCATCGGTCTTGAGCTCGACGGTGTCGCCCTTGATAGCGGTGACGGTGCCGCGCACGTGCGGGGCCGGCGCGGCAGCGTTCGCGATCGCGGGGGCGATCAGCGGAGTCGCCAGGAGCCCGGCGGCGAGAAGAAGATTGCGGAACGTCATTTGACTACGACCTTGCTGTGGAAGATGGCGTGGAGCCATAACTCTTTAACACGCGAAAGGATGCATTCTTGTCCACGACGATGCGCGCAGCCCCTGGCCGGCCGATGCGCGCGGCCCATCCCTGGCCGGTGCGGGTCATGCACTGGGTTGGCGCCTACGCCATGTTCTGCATGATCTTCAGCGGTTGGCAGATCTACAACGCATCGCCCAGCCTGCCGGTGACGGTGCCGAACTGGATGACGCTGGGCGGATGGCTGGCCGGGGGGATCGCGTGGCACATCTCGGCGATGTGGCTGCTGGTCGCCGACGGGGCGGCATATCTGGTCTACGGGATTGTGAGCGGGCATTTCCGGCGGGCATTCGGGCGACCGAGCCTGCGCGACGTGTTGCGGGAGACGGGGTTGGCGCTGCGGTTCAAGCTGCCGCACACATCGGGCGTCTATAACTCGGTGCAGCGGCTGCTGTATTGGTTCGTGCTCGTCGCGGCGGTGCTGGCGGTGATCACCGGATTGAGCATCTGGAAGCCGGTGCAGCTCGGGTTCGTGACGGATCTGTTCGGCGGTTACGCGATCGCGCGGTTGATCCATCTCGGGCTGATGGTGGCGATCGTGGGGTTCGTGGTGGTGCACCTGGTGCTGGTGGCGCTGTTCCCGCGGACACTGGTGTCGATGGTGGTGAGTACGCCGAGCGGGGAGGAGCATTGATGAAGCAAGTTTTCGATCCGGCGGGCGTGCGGTCCGAGTTGAGGTCGCTGCAGCGGCGGGGGTTGATCCGGGGCGGATTGTCGCTGGGGTCGCTGGCGCTGCTGACCGGGTGCGATCTCGGGACGGAGACCGGGGTCAATGCGGCGCTGTGGAAAAGCATGTCGCTGAACGACCGGGTGCAGGCGTGGTTGTTCAATCCGAAGCGGATGGCGACGCAGTTCACGGAAGCCGACATCACCAAGCCGTATCGCTTCAATGCGTTCTACGAGGACTGGCAGGTGCAGCCGGTGCCGACGGGGTGGCAGTTGGAGGTGGGCGGCCGGGTCGCGGACAAGACGCCGTGGTCGGTGGAGAAGCTGCGGACGTTGCCGCAGGAAGGGCAGATCACGCGGCACGTCTGCATCGAGGGGTGGAGCCAGATCGGGCAGTGGAGCGGGGTGCCGCTATCGACGTTCCTCTCGCACGTGGGGGCGGATACCAAGGCGCCGTTCGTGACGTTCAAGTGTTTCGATGGCTATTCCACGAGCATCGACATGGCCAGCGCGTTGCAGGCGCAGACGATCCTGGCGCTGGATTTCCTGGGCAAGCCGTTGACGCCGGAGTGGGGGGCGCCGGTGCGGCTGCGGATTCCGGTGAAGCTCGGGTTCAAGAGCGCGAAGAACATCGCATCGATCGAGGTAGCGGACCAGCTGGAGAAGAAGGGCGGGTATTGGGAGGACCAGGGCTACAACTGGTTCTCGGGGTCCTAGCTCGGGCTTGGAGTTCAACCCTCTCCCGCCAGCGGGAGAGGGTTGAAGACGGCGTCAGCCGTGAGCGCGGTTGGCGCGCTTGAAAGCGACGTAGGCGCGGACCTTGCGCGGGTAGGGCTGGTAGGCGGAGGTGCCCTCGAAGCGGGCGAAGGGGGCAACCTTCTGCGGTGTGACGTTCAGCGCCTTTGGGGAGGCGGCGATGGTCGCCTTGGTCTGGGTTAGCCAGTCGTGCGACAGCGGGGTCAGGGCGTTAATGTTGGCCGGCGCCTGAATGTTGCCGAGGCGGATGGCCTTGCGGAGAATGCGGACGGAGACGCCGAGGCGGCGGGCGGCGGCGGGGAGATTGAGGTCGCTCATGGGTTGGTCTTTCTACTGCGGTAGGAAATCGGGCACCGAGAGGTAACGCTCGCCGGTGTCGTAATTGAAACCGAGGATTATAGCGCCTGGCTTGAGGTCGGGCAGCTTCTTTTTGATGGCGGCCAGAGTGGCGCCGGAGGAGATGCCGACGAGGACGCCTTCCTTGCTGGCGGATTGGCGGGCCATCTCGCGGGCTTCCTCGGCATCGACCTGGATGACGCCGTCCAGGCCGGCGGTGTGCAGGTTGCCAGGGATGAAGCCGGCGCCGATGCCCTGGATGGGGTGGGGCGCCGGACTGCCGCCGGAGATGACGGGGGAGAGGGTGGGCTCGACGGCGAACACCTTGAGGTTCGGCATGTGCGGCTTGAGGCCTTCGGCGCAGGCGGTGATGTGCCCGCCGGTGCCGACGCCGGTGATGATGACGTCGATGCCGTCGGGGAAGTCCTCGAGGATCTCGGGGACGGTGGTGCGCATATGGATGTCGATGTTGGCCGGGTTCTCGAATTGCTGCGGGATCCAGCTGCCGGGCGTGGCGGCGCGGAGTTCCTCGGCCTTGGCGATGGCGGCCTTCATGCCGCCCTCCTTGGGGGTGAGCTCGAAGGTTGCGCCGTAGGCCTGCATGAGGCGGCGGCGCTCGACCGACATGCTTTCCGGCATGACGACGATCAGCTTGTAGCCCTTGACCGCGGCGGTCATGGCGAGGCCGACGCCGGTGTTGCCGGAGGTGGGCTCGATGATGGTGCCGCCGGGCTGGAGTTCGCCGGATTTCTCGGCGGCTTCGACCATGGCGAGGGCGACACGGTCTTTGATGGAGCCGGCGGGGTTGGCGCGTTCGGACTTCACCCAGACCTCCGCGTCGGGGAACAGGCGGGAGAGCCGGATATGAGGGGTCCGGCCGATGGTCTCGAGGACGCTGTTGGCTTTCATGTGGGCTCTCCCGGTCTGTGGACGGTTAGGCGTCGGCGGTCTGTTGAGCACGGCGGCTCTGCCAGAGGGCGACGAAGTCGATGGGCTGGAGCAGGACGGGCGGGAAGCCGCCGTCGCGGGTGACGTCGGCGAGGATGTTGCGGGCGTAGGGGAACAGCAGGCGGGGGCATTCGACGAGCAGGATGGGCTCAATCGACTCAGCGGGGATGCCGCTGAGGGTGAAGACGCCGCAGAAGGCGAGTTCGGCGATGAAGACCGGCTTGCCGTTGGCGGCGCTGCCGTTGGGAGCGGCGGGAGCCTCCATGGCCTCGGCCTTGATCTGGAGGGTGACCTCGAAGACGTCCTGGCCGTCCTGCAGGCGGCGGGCCTGGACGTCGAGGTTGATGTTGACGGCCGGCTGGGACTTGAGGGTGGAGAACACCTCGGGGGCGTTTGGGACTTCGAAGGAGAGGTCCTTGATGTATTGGGCGTTGACCATCAGCGGCGGGGTCTGGGGCTGGGCTTGACCCTGGTCTTGCTGGACGTCGGACATGGTCTTCCTCGAGGCTAGGTGGTCGCGAGCGCGAAATGGCGGGTGGGGGGCGGGTAGCATGGGCGGTGATCGCGCGCCAGGATCGAGGGTGATTTAGGAGCGGGCCGGCGGGGCGGCTTCATCCGCGGGGAGGGTCACTGCCGGTCAGTGTTTCCAGACGATCTCGGCGGGGGCCGGGGCGGCCGGGTCGAAGGGGAGGTGGTCGCCGTTGGCGACGCTGCGGTTGGTGAGGGCGAGGATGAAGCCCCAATGGCTGACGACCAGGGTGTGGGCGCTGTCGGGGTGGGTGGACCAGTGGGCGCGGAAGGCGGCGGCGCGGGTGAGGATGCCGGCGGTGGTCTCCTCCTCCGTAGGCCACCAGCGCTCGTCGATGGCGTCGAAATCATGTGTGGGCCAGGTGGAGCGGAGGTGAGTGCGGGGAGAGCCGACGTCGCAGACGAAGGCGTAACGCTCGCGCACCGCAGCGGTGACAGTGACGGGGAGGCCCAGGGCGCGGGCGACGGGGGCGGCGGTCTGCAAGGCACGGGTGTAGGGCGAGACAACGATGCGTCGGAGCCCGGCGCCGGCTAGGGCGGCGGCAGCGGCCTCGGCCTGCTCGTGACCGAGAGGCGTGAGCGCGGGGTCCTCGATACCGGGGTCGATCCGGGTGCGGCTGAAGTGGAGATTGAACTCGCTTTGGCCGTGTCGCAGCAGGATCATGGGCAGCAGCTAGTGCGAGTGTGCGGATCGGGCAACGTGGAACGGCAACATTCGGGGCTGGCCGTCGTTGTTTCGCCACGGTGCGCCGCTTACCTGTGTGGCATCAGTAGGAACGAGTCTCATGGGCGGAACCGGTAGCTTCCCGATCGATCTTGTACTCTTCGGTATGATCGCCGCATTTCTGGTGCTGCGGTTGAGGGGCATCCTCGGCAAGCGGAACGGCTTCGAGCGGCAGGAACAACCGACGTCGCGCGGCCCCGTCGCGGTGCCGGGCATGGGTCGGCCGGTGCCGCCGACCATCGATGCGAAAGCCGAGCCGGCCCCGCCGCTTCGGCCGTTGCCGGAGGCTGGCACACCGGCGGGCATGGCGCTGCAGCAGATGCGTCAGGTGGATCGCAACTTCGACCCGGCCCGCTTCATGGCCGGTGCGGATGCCGCATTCCGCATGATCGTGACTGGATATGCCCAGGGCGACCGGGTTGCGCTGCGGCCGTTGCTGGGCGACGAGACCTATCGCAGTTTCGAGGCGGCGATTGCGGCGCGCGAGACGGCCGGCGAGACGATGAAGAGTGAGATCCGGTCCATCGAGCAAGCCAGCATCGAGGCTGCGGCAGTGACCGGTACGATTGGGACGGTCACGGTGAAGTTCGTGTCCGACCAGGTGTCGGAGACGCTCGATAAGGATGGCAGGCCGGTGCACGGGACCGATGCGGTCACCGAGATCACCGACATCTGGACCTTCGAGCGCAACCTGGCGCAGTCCGATCCGGCATGGCGTATGACGGAAGCCCGTTCCGGCTAGGTGTTGGAGGTAGCCGGACCGCTCTCGCTAGCAGAGCGAGTCGATCACTACGTCAAGGTGACGAAATATCCGCGGTCGCTGTTCGTCAGCGAGGACGGCCGGCTGGTCGGCACGTGGATCATGGGGAACAATTACACCGTCCGGAGTTCGTATTACGGCGGGTATCCGGCGGGGTACCTCCGGCGGATCAAGGCGCTGTTTCCCGACAAGAAGCGGGTGCTGCACCTGTTCAGCGGCCGGGTCGAGCTGGCGGTGCTGCCGGGTGACACGGTGGACATCAACCCGGTCTTGGCGCCGACCTATGTTGATGATGCCCAGACGCTTACGGGCGTGCCGCTGGAAAGCTACGACCTGGTGCTGGCGGACCCGCCGTACAGCATTGAGGATGCCGAGCGATACCAGACCACGATGATCAAGCGGAACGTGGTGATGCGGGCGCTGCAGCGCTTGCCGGCGGGGGCGCATGTGGCGTGGCTGGACCAGGTGCTGCCGATGTATCGCAAGGAGGCCTTCGACCTCGACGGGGTGATCGGGATGGTGAAGTCGACCAACCATCGGTTTCGGGTGGTGACGCTCTTCCGAAGGCGGTGAAGCGCTCCTAGGTTGAGAGATGGCTCAAGCTAAACCGCGTGTCGGATTGTATGTGACCTGCCTGGTGGACCTGCACCGGCCGAGTGTGGGGTTCGCGGCGATCAAGTTGCTCGAGAAGGCCGGGTGCCTCGTGGAAGTGCCGGCGCTGCAAACGTGCTGCGGGCAGCCGGCGTACAATTCCGGAGATCGGACGACGGCGCGGGATCTGGGACGACAGGTGATCGCGGCATTCCGGGGGTTCGATTACGTGGTGGTGCCGTCGGGGTCATGCGGGGGCATGATCCGGCATCACCTGCCGGAGTTGATGGGCGACGACCCGAACTTGCGGGCGGAGGCGGATGCTCTGGCGGGCAGGACCTATGAGCTGGTGAGCTTTCTGGCCGACGTGATGAAGGTGGACCGGGTGCCGGCGCTGTATTCGGGGCGGGTGACGTATCATGATTCATGCGCCGGGCTGCGGGAGATGGGGGTCAAGGCGCAGCCGCGGGCGTTGCTGCGGAGCGTGACGGGAGTGGAGCTGCGGGAGATGGTGGATCCGGAGGTGTGCTGCGGGTTCGGTGGCACGTTCTGCGTGAAGTACCCGGACATCTCGACGCGGATGGTGAGCGACAAGGCGGCGGACGTCATGGCGACCGGGGCGGATACGCTGCTGTCGGGCGACATGGGCTGTCTGTTGAACATGGCGGGGCGGCTGAGCCGGTTGGGCAGCGGGATCGCGGTTCGGCACGTGGCGGAGGTTCTGGCCAACATGACGGACGAAGCGCCGCCTATTGGGCAGCCGGAAGGGGCATGCTGATGCAGATCACGTCGACGAAGTTCAAGCAGAATGCGACGGCGGCGATGGCGGATGCCGGGCTGCAGAAGGCGCTGGCGTTCAGCAAGCCGCAATTCATCGCGCGGCGGTCGGCGGCGGTGGCCAACCTGCCGGAGTTCGAGCGGCTGCGGGAGATCGGGCGTGAGATCAAGGACCACGCGCTGGCGAACCTGGATTTCTACCTCGAGCAGTTCGAGGCGAACGTGAATCAGGCGGGCGGGGTCGTGCACTGGGCCACGGACGCGGACGAAGCACGGGCGATCGTGCTGGGGATCTGCCAGGAGGCAGGTGCCAAGACGGTGACAAAAGGAAAATCAATGATCTCCGAGGAGTTGGGGATCAATGCGCATCTGTCGAAGCATCGGATCGCGCCGATCGAGACGGATCTGGGCGAGTACATCATCCAGCTGCGGGACGAGACGCCGAGCCACATCATTGCCCCCGCGTTTCACCTGAACCGGGAGGATTGGGAGGCGCAGTTCCGGCTGTCGCACACGGACCTGCCGGTGGACCGGGTGTTCGGCGAGCGGCGGGACATCCTGACGGAGGCGCGGTCGCGACTCAGGTCGAAGTTCCTGGCGGCGGATGTGGGGATCACGGGGGCGAACTTCCTGATCGCCGAAACCGGCAGCTCGGTGATCGTGACCAACGAGGGCAATGGCGACCTAACGCAGACGCTGCCGCGGGTGCACGTGGTGCTGGCGTCCATCGAGAAATGTGTGCCGACGCTGGAGGATGCGACCAGCCTGTTGCGGCTGCTGGCGCGGTCGGCGACGGGGCAGGATTTCTCGGTTTACACGACGTTCAGCACGGGGAGTGCGGCGGCCGGCGGATCTGGACGGGCCGGAAGAATATCATGTGGTGCTGATCGATAATGGGCGGTCCTCGATGTTGGGGACCGAGTTCCAGGAGATGCTGCGCTGCATCCGGTGCGCGGCGTGCATGAACCATTGCCCGGTGTATGGCGCGGTGGGCGGGCATGCGTATGGCTGGGTGTATCCGGGGCCGATGGGGTCGGTGCTGACGCCGAGCCTGATCGGGGTGGACAAGTCGGCGCAGTTGCCGAATGCCAGCACGTTCTGCGGCAAGTGCGAGAGCGTGTGCCCGGTGAAGATCCCGCTGCCGAAGCTGATGCGGCATTGGCGGGAGCGGGAGTTCGAGCGGCATCTGACGCCCAAGGCGACGCGGAGCAATCTGGCGCTATGGGCGTGGTTCGCGCGGCGGCCGGGCTGGTATCGGGCGGCGACGCGGGTGGGGGCGTTCGGGCTCGGATTGATGGGGCGGAAGAAGGGGCGGTTCACGAGTTTGCCGTTCGCAGGGGGATGGACCGGAGGGCGGGACCTGCCGGCGCCGGAGGGGGCGACGTTCTTCGCGCAATACAACAAGCAGCAGAAAGCGAGACGCCGGGCGTGACCCGGGAGGCAGTTCTCGGCAGCATTCGGCGCAGCCTGCGCCGGGGAGAGCTGCCGGCGGATCAGCAGGCGATGCTGGGTGGGCGATTGGCCAGCCATCCGCGGCATCTGATCCCGGAGCGGAGCCGGGTGCCGCGGCCGGATCAGATCGATCTGTTCGTGCGCAACGTGGAGAAGGAGTTCGGCACGGTGGACCGGGTGCCGGACGCGGCATCGGTGCCGGGGGCGGTGGCCGACTATCTGGCGTCGCACAACCTGCCGAGCGAGATGGTGATGTCGCCGCATCCGGAATTACAGGCGATCCCGTGGGGGGATCGGCCGTTGCTGCGGATCTGGATGGGTCGGGCAGAGGATACCGACCTGGTCAGCGTTCAGCATGCGTTCGCGGCAGTGGCGGAGACCGGGACGCTGATGTTCCCGAGTGCGCCGGAGCGGCCGGTGACGATCAATCTGCTGCCGGATACGGCAGTGGTGGTGTTGCGGGCGTCGCGGATCGTGGGGCCGTACGAGGATGCGTGGGATCTGTTGCGGGCGGAGATGGGGGACATGCCGCGCAACGTGATGTGGGTGACGGGGCCGTCGCGGTCGGCGGATATCGAGCAGACGCTGGAGTTGGGGGCGCATGGGCCGCGACGGCTGCATATCGTGCTGATCGAGGACGACCCGGCGGCCGTGTAGGCTTTGTCGCTTCGCTTCTCTCAATGACGAAGGCGGGAGTTACGGAGCGCGGCGCCGGGTCACGTCCGTGACGAAGCGGGCGATGTCGGGGATGCCGCCGGTGACGGCCAGTTCCACGGCGCGTTCGCGGCCGGGGCGGATCGGGTAGTCGGCGATCGAGCAGAAGGTATCGGGGCCGCGAGGGGCGGCCTTTCGGATCGTGCTGCCGCTATTGATGCGGCTGAGGGTGATGGCGTCGCGGTAGGCGGCGACGAGGCGGGCGGTGTCGAGTTGGAGGACGTCGTGTTCGTGGGCGCGGTAGGGGCGGGCGCCGAGCAGCTTGGCCAGGCGCGCTTCCGTAAGCCAGAAGAACACCTTGCCGTTCAGCAGGCGATACCACTCGGGCGGGGTCATGCCGCCGGTGAGGCAGCGCTCGAGGGCGCGGTCGGTCATCGGCTTCTGGTCACGGACGGTGACCGCGGGGAGGCCGGGCCGGGTCAGGACCGTGCCTTCGGGACGGCGGGAGGCTTCTATGACGTCGCGGGCGGCGCCGGTAACGCCGTAAAGGTCGAGCAGGGCGGAGGTGCTGAGCAGGCCGAGGCGCTCGATGGCTGGCCAGGCCCCACGCTCGGCCATGTGGAAGAGCGTGGGGCTGGCGCGGACGAACTCGTGGAGTTCGGCGTCGGTCAATGGCGAACGGTGCGGAGGCGGGCGCCGTCCAGCGACCAGGCGCCGGCGCCGGCGGCGGCGAGGTAGAGGAAGATGAAGCAGTAGAGGATCGCGCCTTCGCCGCCGTTGACGAGCGGGAAGAAGCCGCGCGGGGCGTGGAACATGAAGTAGGCGACGGCCATCTCGCCGGCCAGGAGGAAGGCGACCGGGCGGGTGAAGAGGCCGAGCACGATCAGCAGGCCGCCGACGGATTCGAGGATGGCGCCGATCCACAGCAGGCTGAAGGCACCCGGCAACGGGAAGGCCGGGGCGACGGGGAAGGCGAACAGCTTCTGGGTGCCGTGCTCGATGAACAGCAGCCCGGCCATGATGCGCAGGGCGGCCAGCGCGCGGGGGGCCCAGACGTCCAGCCTGTTCGTGGTCGGGAAGGCGGTGGTGGTGGTGCTCATGGGTGGTCTCCGGTCGTGAAGGCGATGGTGGTGCCCCAGGGGTCGATCATCGCCGGCTGGGGAGATGGTGCGCGCAAGGTGACGGCGGCGAGGCCGGCGCGGGTGGGGTCACGAGGGCCGGCGCCTTCGCTATTCCAGGTGTTGAGGGCGAGGTGGTGATGGTAGCCATCGGCCGAGATGAACAGGGCTTGCGGCATGCGCCGGGTGATGTCGAGGCCGAGGCCGGCGACGTAGAAGGGTTCGGCGGCGGCGATGTCGCCGACCTGGAGGTGGACGTGGCCGACGGTGGTGCCGGCGGGGGCGCCAGTCCACGGCGCCGGGTCGAGCGCCATGAGTGCACGCAGGTCGAGGCGGGCGTTCGCCATGACGATTTCGGTGCCCTCCCAGTGCCAGGCGGCGCGGGGGCGGTCGGCATAAATCTCGATGCCGTTGCCCTCGGGGTCCGCGAGATAGACGGCTTCGCTGACGAGGTGATCGGCGGCGCCTTGAATCGTGACACCGCTCGCGGCGGCATGGGTCAGCCAGCGGCCGAGATCGGCGCGGTTGGGCAGCAGGAACGCCGTGTGGAACAGCCCGGCGCTGGCGGGGTCGACGGAGTGCAGGTCCGGGCGGTGTTGCAGCCGCAGGAGCTTGCGGCCGCCGACGCCGAGCCAGACGGAGGAGGTGTTGGAGGTAATCGGGGCGAGGCCGATCACGTCCTGATAGAAGCGGGCGACGCGGTCGAGGTCGCGGACGTCCAGGGTAACGGAGTCGATGTCGAACATGGACCCGATATGAAACTGCCTGGCGATATCGGCAATGCCGTGTTTCTCGTGATGCTCGATACCGTTAGTATCGACCCATGGACCAGATCGGCGAACTCACTGCTTTCGTGCGGACGGTCGAGTGCGGCAGCCAGGCGGGCGCGGCGCGGGCGATCGGCATCACGCCGGCGATGGTGGGGCGGTACTTGCGGGCGCTGGAAGATCGGCTCGGGGCACGGCTGCTGAACCGATCGACGGCGACGCAGAGCCTGACGGAGGCGGGAACCGTGTTCCATGCGCGGGCGGTCGCGGTGCTGGAGGAGTTGGCGGCCGCGGAGGCGGCGGTGACGGACCGGCAGGCAGAACCGGTGGGGACACTGCGGATCAGCGCGCCAATGGTGTTCGGGACCCGGTACCTGGCGGCGGCGCTGGCGCGGTTCGGGGCGGCACATCCGGGGGTGGCGATCGAGCTGACGCTGAACGACCGTGTGGTGGATCTGGTGGAGGAGGGGTTCGATCTGGCGCTGCGGATCGGACAGTTGGCGGATAGCACGCTGGTGGCGCGGCGGTTGGCGCCGTGCCGGCTCGTGGTGGTGGCGGCACCGGGCTATCTGGCGCGGCGCGGGGTGCCCGAGCGGCCGGAGGCGCTGAGCGGGCATGAGTGCCTGACGTATGCGTATGCACGGGGAGGCCGGGTCGCTCGGTTCGTGGGGCCGGTCGGGCAGAGCGTGGCGGTGGAGATGCAGGGACGGTTCGCCGCTAATAATGGCGAGGCGCTGCTGGAGGCGGCGATCGCGGGGGCGGGGGTGCTGGTAACGCCGACGTTCATCGCGGGGAAGGCGCTGCGGGACGGGCAGGTGCGGCAGGTGCTGGCCGAGTGGGCGCTGCCGACGCTGGGACTGTATGCGGTGTTTCCGTCGGGGCGGCATCTGGCGCCGAAGGTGCGGCTTTGCGTGGATGCGCTGGCCGAGTGCTTTGGCGAGAGCCCGGCGTGGGAGGCAGGGCTCTCGCCGTGAGGTTGGTTACGGCTTGAAGGAGAAGAGTTCGGTCTTCTGCGAGATGGAGGCGCCGGGCTTGAACCAGGACGTGTCCTGGATGTGGCTGGCGGTGACGTAGATGGTGCCATCGGGGCCTTCGGAGAACGTGTCGGGCCAGCGGAGGCGCTTGTCGGTCAGCACGGTCTCGAGCTTGTTGCCGGCGAGACGCTTGATCGAATAATCCGACGGCGAGGTGATGTAGAGCACGCCGGCCTTGCTCATCCATAGGCCGTCGGTGACCTGGGTCGGAGCCACGGTGACAACGGCGGCGGCACGGTCGGATTCGGTGACGCCGTCGGCGAGCTTCGCGGTGGGGACGGAGTAGAGCGTCTTGCCCTCGAGCGCCTGGTAGTAGAGCGTCGCGCCGTCATTGCTGATGGCGATGCCGTCGACGCCGAAGGCGGGCTGGCGGTTGTCGGGGCGGCGGAGCGGCTTGCCCTCGATGGCGACGGTGACGGTCTTGTCGAGCTGGGTGGAGGCGTGGCCGTCCAGCGCGCGCCAGCTCTTGCCGCTCTCGAGGTCGACGACGACGATGGCGCCCTTGGTGCCGCTATCGGTGAGGTAGCCGGTATGACCGTCGGGCGAGAAGCGGATGTCGTTGAGATAGCTGCCCTGTAAGGCGACGTCGGCCGGGACGGGGATCACCTTGGTGACGGCGTTGGTCTTGAGGTCGATGCGGACCAGCTTGGGGGCTTGCGGGAGGATGCGCTCGTTGCCGGGGGCGCCGGGATCGACGACCCACAGATTGCCGTGGCCGTCGGGGACGATGGACTGGACGCAGACGAAGTAGTCGCCCGGCGTCATCTCGTTGACCTTGAGGTTGCGCCAGCTGTTCCACTTGGCGTCCGGGTAGGGGCGCAGACTGCCGTTGGGCAGCACTTCGGCGACGGAGACGGGGGAGTCCTCGGTCCAGCGCGGGAAGTTGACGAAGCGGCGACCGTCGGCAGTGACGGCGACGCCGGTGGCCTGGTGATCGAATTTGGCGACCTGGTTCAAGCGAGGGGCGTCGGCGGCATTGGCTGGCGCGGTTGCGAGCAGGCCGATGGCGGCGGAGATGGCTAGGCGACGAAGCATCGTAGTCCTTAGAGACGGAGTTCCATCTCTAAGCGTTCTGCGCTGGGTGAGTTGTTCGCATAAGCGCGTGAGGGCCGGTTTTCGCCCGGCCCTGGATCGCCGCGGCGCTGCGCGCCTCGCAATGACGAGCTGGGGTCAGTTGTCGCGGTAGGCGGGGCGGCGGGGGCGGCTGCCGGGCTGCGGGACGCCGCCGGGAGGAAGGGCGGGCTCGATCTTCGGATCGTGGGCGCCGGCAGAGCCCACGCTTTCGGTGAAGGCCGCGGCGGCACCGGGGAGGATCTCGAACTTCGTCTCGCTGTCGAAGATGCGGATCGAGCCAATCTCGGCCTTGGTGATGTTGCCCTGGCGGCAAATCAGCGGGATCAGCCATTTCGGATCGGCGTTGTTCTTGCGGCCGACCGAGACGCGGAACCAGACTCCGCCCTGCATCGGCTCGCGGGAGGGGCGGCGGGTGTCGCGCGGGGCGCCATCCATCGTTCTCTCACGGGCGGCGCTGAGCACGCGCTCGCTCCGGAAGCTCTGTGGCGCGGCAGCGAAGCCGTCTTCGGGGGCGGGCAGCTCGGCGCGCCAGAAGCGGGACACGGCGGCGGCGAGCTGCTCGGGGGAGAATTTCTCCAGCAGCTCCTGCGCGGCGGTCTTGTCCTCGTCGGTCAGCTCCTCGGCGAGGCGCTTGTCTTCCAGCAGGCGCTCGTTGTCGCGGGCGGCGATGAGGTCGGCGCTCGGCGGGTCGGACCAGCCGGGCTCGACGCCGGCGGAGGCGAACAGCATCTCGGCGCGGCGCTTGCGGGGGAAGGGGACGATGACGACGGAAACGCCCTTGCGCCCGGCGCGACCGGTGCGGCCGGAGCGGTGCAGCATGGTTTCCTTGTCGCGCGGCAGGTCGGCGTGGACGACAAGGTCGAGCGCCGGCAGGTCGAGTCCGCGGGCGGCGACGTCGGTGCAGACGCAGACGCGGGAGCGGCCGTCGCGCAGGGATTGCAGGGCGCTGTTGCGCTCGTGCTGGCTCAGTTCGCCGGACAGGGCCACCGCGTCGAAGCCGCGCTCGAGCAGGCGGCCCTGGAGACGACGGACGGCCTCGCGGGTGGCGCAGAACACCAGGGCGGCGCCGCTCTCGAAATAGCGCAGCACGTTGACGGCGGCGCGCTCGATGTCGTGCGGAGCGACGGTGATCGCCCGGTACTCGATGTCGCCGTGCGGCTCGTTGCGGCTGCCGACGTCGATGCGGAGGCTGTTGCGCTGGTAGCGCTTGGCCAGGAACGCGATCTCCTTCGGGATCGTGGCCGAGAACAATAGGGTGCGGCGCTCGGGCGGCGTGGCGTCGAGCAGGAATTCCAGTTCGTCCTTGAAGCCCATGTCCAGCATCTCGTCGGCTTCGTCGAGCACGGCGACGCGGATCTGGCTGAGGTCGAGGCGCTTGCGCTCGGTGTGGTCCTTCAGGCGACCCGGCGTGCCCACGACGATGTGCGCGCCGGCGCTGAGCGCGCGGGCCTCGGCGCGGGCGTCCATGCCGCCGACGGCGGAGGCGATGCGGGCGCCGGTCTTGCCGTAAAGCCAGGTCAGCTCGGCCTTCACCTGGATGGCGAGTTCGCGGGTCGGGGCGATGACCAGGGCCAGCGGGGCCGCGGCCGGGCCGAAGCGTTCGGCGCCGTCGAGCAGGGTGGGGGCGAAAGCGAGGCCGAAGGCGACGGTCTTGCCGGAGCCGGTCTGCGCGGAGACGAGCAGGTCGCGGCCTTCGGCTTCGTCGACGAGGACGGCGCTCTGGACGGGCGTCGGCTCGGCGTAGTTGCGCGCGGCGAGGGCTTCGGTGAGGGCGGCGTTGAAGTCAGGAAATGGCATGGTGGGCTTAATTACTTTCCTTGGAAGCGCGGCTGGCGCTTCTCCATGAAGGCCGTGCGGCCTTCGGTGTAGTCGGCGCTGTCAAAGCAGGTGGCGACGGCGGCGGTGACGGAGGCGATGTCGCGATCGGCCGGGTCGCGGAGGGCCTGGCCAAAGATGTGCTTCATGCCCTTGAGAGAGAGTGGGGCGTTGCCGGCCATTGTGCGAGCAAGTTTCTCCACCGTGGCGTCGAGATCGGCGTCGGGGACGACCTGGTTGACCAGGCCGATGCGGGCCGCCTCGGCGGCGCCGAAGCGTTCGCCGGTGAAGAGGATCATGCGGGCATTGGCGTGGCCGATGAGGGAAACCAGGCGGCGGACCATGTCCCAGCCATAGGCGATGCCGAGCTTGGCGGCGGGGATGCCGAACTGGGCGCCGTCGGAGGCGATGCGGATGTCGGCGGCCATGGCGATGCCGAGACCGCCGCCGAGGCAGAAGCCCTGGATGCGGGCGATGACCGGCTTGGGGTAGTCGGTGAGCCTGGCGCGGCCGGAACTGGTGCGCTTCTCGTATTCCTGCTGAGCCTCGGCGTTGGAGCGGTTCTTCTCGAATTGGCTGATGTCGGCGCCCGAGACGAAGGCCTTGTCGCCGGCGCCGGTGAGCACGACGCAGCGGACGGCGTCGTCATGTTCCCAGGCGGCAAGGATGTCGACCAAGCCGCCCCACATGTCGATCGACATGGCGTTGCGCTTCTCGGGTTGGTTGAAGGTGATCGTGCCGACGCCGTCCCGAACGGCGGCCAGCATCTTGCCGGATGCGTAGACCGTGCCGCCAACCACCTGATCCATGTCGATCGCCCCGTTAATCCCGACCGCCTATGCGCCGCATCGTTGCCTCAATCAACCATGGGCGCCGCGGTGGCAGCTTCGCGGACGGATGTGTCGCGTAGCCGGGCGCGCGGGCGGTCGCGGACGGTGGTGGCGTCGGGCGCCAGGCGGCGGATATCGGCCTGGAAGCGGGCGCGCTGCTCGTGGATGGAGACGAGGACAGGGCCCATGGGGATGCCGAGGTCGACGAGCACGGCCTCGCTGAGCTGCAGGCTGGCCTCGATGGTCTCGGGCACCGCGTCGGTGGCGCCGACGCCGTAGAGGTGGGCGGCATGCTTGGCGTCGCGCGCGCGGGCGACGATCAACAGGTCGGGCCGCGCGGCCCGGGCGACCTGGACGATGGTGTCGGCCTTCTCACGATGGTCGATGGTGACGACGAGGGCCCTGGCGGTATCGAGGCCCACGCTGTTGAGCAGCGCGGGTTGCGTCATGTCGCCATAGAACACGGACGGGACGGCCTTGCGCGCGGCGCTGACGCGGGCGACGTCGCTGTCGAGCGCGACCCAGGCGATCTCATGGGCATCGAGCATGGACGCCACGGTGCGTCCGACGCGGCCGAAGCCGGCGATGATGACGCCGCCTCCTGAGAGGCCGCCGGACGCCGGATCGGTGGGGGCGAGGAGGGCCGGGTCGATCGGCGCCGTGCGCGGACGGGGGGCGAGGCGGCGCCCGAGCCAGGAGAGCGAGGGGATGAACACCATCGAGAGGGCGATGGCGAGGAAGAGGCTCTCGCCCAGGGTGCCCGGCAGCAGGCCCAGGCCGCTGGCCAGGCCGATGATGATGAAGCCGAACTCGCCGCCGGGGCCGAGCAGGAGACTGGATTGCATAGCGGCGGCGCCGCGGACGCGGAAAGTGCGGGCTAGGCCAAAGGTGATGGCCGCCTTGATGGCGACGATGCCGACGACGCCGCCCAGGACGGTCACCGGGTCCGCGGCGAGGCGCACGAGATCGAGGCGGAGGCCGACGGAGATGAGGAAGACTCCGAGCAGGAGGCCCTTGAAAGGTTCGATGGTGACTTCGACCTGGCGCCTGTACTCGGTCTCCGCCAGCAGCACGCCCGCGATCAAGGCACCCAGCGCCATCGACAACCCGGCCGAGGCCGCGACCAGCCCGGTCGTCAGGACGACGAGCAGGCAGGCCGCCATGAATAGCTCGGGGCTGTCGGAATGGGCGACGCTGCGGAACAGGGGGCGCAGCACCAGGCGGCCGATGGCAGCGAGAAGCGCCACCGCGAGGACGGCCTCCGCCACCGCGCCCAGCAACCCAACGATCCCGGTCTCCCCGCCGCCGAGCATGCCGATCAGGAACAGGATGGGGACCACGGCGAGGTCCTGGAACAGCAGCACGGCAAAGCTGGCGCGGCCGGCCAGGCTGCTCATGCGGCGTTCGTCGGCCAGGACCTGCGTCACGGTGGCGGTCGACGACATGGCCAGCGCCAGCCCGGCAACGATGGCCGGGCCCGGATGCGTGCCGAACAGGACCAGGAGCGCGGCCAAGGCGAGGGTGCAGAGCAGCACCTGCAGCGCTCCGAGGCCGAAGACGAGGCGGCGGAGGCTGACGATGCGCTCCCACGACATCTCCAGGCCGATGGCAAACATGAGGAACACGACGCCGAGCTCGGCGACGGGCTCGATGCGGGCGCGGTCGGTGATGGTGACGAGGCCGAGCGGGGACCAATGCTGCGCCAGCGCGCCGAGCCCGGACGGCCCGACGATCAGGCCGACCAGCATGTAGCCGATGACCGGGCTGAGGCTGAGGCGGGCGAGCAGGGGGATCACGATGGCGGCGGCGGCGAGCACGACGAGGGCTTCGCGCATGGGGGCGCCGATGACTGCGTATTCGGCGATTTGATGCATCGCCCGAGTATAACCGGGCCGGCGATGGATTCGCGCGTTACATCGAGATTTCCCGGGAGAGTTCCCGGGCGCCGAAGATGGCGCTGCCGACGCGGACATGGGTGGCGCCGTGTCGGATGGCGGTCTCGTAATCGCCGGACATGCCCATCGACAGCACGTCGAGCCCGTTGCGGCGCGCGCAGTCGGCGAGCCAGGCGAAATGCGGCGCCGGGTCGGAGTCGGCAGGCGGGATGCACATCAGGCCGGTGAGCGCGTCGCCGAGGCGGGCGCGGGCGGTCGCGACGAAATCGTCGGCATCGGCGCGCGCGATGCCGGCTTTTTGCGGCTCGTCGCCAACGTTGACCTGGATGAGGATCTTCGGCGCACGGCCTTCGGCTTGGATCGCCGCAGCGAGAGCGTCGAGCAGGCGGGGGCGGTCGAGGCTCTCGATGACGTCGGCGAGGCGGACGGCGTCGCGGGCCTTGTTGGTTTGCAGCGCGCCGATCAGATGCAGGCGTAGCGCCGGGTCGGCGGCGCGCAGGTCGGGGAACTTGCCGGCGGCTTCCTGCACGCGGTTCTCGCCGAACAGGTGTTGGCCGCACGCCATGACGTCGCGGATCGCGGCGGCATCATGGGTCTTGGAGACGGCGATCAGGGCGACCGCGGCCGGGTCTCGCCCGGCGGCGGCGGCGGCGGCGGCGATGCGGCGTTGGACCGTGGCGAGGCGTTCGGCGAGGGTCGCTTCAGGATGGGGAGACAGCATGGATCATAGGCTTGTCGCGTGGGGACGCGCGGTCAAGGCGCAGCGGCGATCACGTTGGCCGCCGCTGTGGTTGTTTACCGATGCCGGGCGGATGGGGAATGTGGCGGCAATGATACGGCGGTTGCCGACCGGACTGTGCGGCGTGGTGTTCCGGCATGACGGCGCGCTGGGGCGGGCGGGCTTGCTGCGGGAGGTTGCGGCCGTTTGTCGGATGCGGCGGCTGAGATTGGTGGTGGCGGGTGCGGGACCGGTGCCGGCCGGGGCGGGGCGGCATCTGCGCGAGGGGTTCGGCTCGCATGGGGCGACGAGCTCGGCGCATGGGCGGCCCGGGCTGGTGCGGGCGCAGCGTGCGGGCGTGGCGCTGGTGTTCGTCTCGCCGGCGTTCCCAACCGTCAGCCATCCGGGCGCGGCAACATTGGGTCCGGTCCGCTGGGGGCTGTTGACCCGGCAGGCCGGCGTGAGCGTCGCGGCGCTAGGTGGGATCGACGGTGCCTCGGTCCGCCGGCTGCCGCGCCGGGTCGCGGCTGTCGGCGCGATCGGCGCCTTGTGCTGACCGCTGTTACCCGTCGGACACAGTGTTTCGCGATTGCCATGATTCGGCGCTGTTCACGATTGCGAGGTTACCAAAGGCGCGGCAATGTCTCGTCAGGTCTGGCTGACCCCGAGCCCTTGCTGCACCGTGCAGTGGTGGAGTGATGGGACGGGGCCTGGTAAATTGTCCGCCGAACATCGGCGTTTTTAAGGAGGGTTTTATGCGTAAACTCCTGCTGGCCACCGTGGCCGGCCTGGGCACCTGGGGGGCGGTCGTGAGCGACGCCAGCGCCCAGAACGCCGTTCAGGCGCCGACGCAGAGCAACGCTAGCTACACCACGTATCAGGGCGGCGCTGCGCTGCCGGCGGCTTCTGCGCCGTCGCCGGGCACCGTCGTGGTACGTTTGAACGGCCGCGTCCGTTTCTATGCGTATGCCGCGTTCGATGGTGACGCCTCCAACAGCAATGCTGCCGGCACGCTGCAGAACAAGCAGGACAAGTATGGCTTCGCCGAATACGGCCGCCTGTACCCGGGCTTCGACGGCGTTGCCGCGAACGGCCTGAAGTATGGTGCCAGCCTCGAAATCCGGCAGGATACCAACGCACCGGCCGGCGGCGGCGCCAACGGCAGCGTCTCCGGGCAGGACCCGAAGCGCGCAGGCCTCTACTTCCGCCGCGTCTGGGGCTATCTCGGCACCAACGAGGCCGGCACGATCCGCCTCGGCAGCACCGACCAGCCGACCAGCCTGTATCTGACCGGCAACTTCGAAAACTTCAACGACGGTGGCTGGAACGGCGACCTTCCGGGCTTCTTCTCCGGCAACAACCAGCCGGCATGGCCGTTCTCGGACGTCGGCAGCTACTACACGACGAACAAGGCCGTTTACCTCTCGCCGCAGATTTTCGGCTTCGACCTCGGCGCCTCGTATGAGCCGAGCACGGCCAACCTCAGCGGCAGCGACAACTGCGCCTCTCCGGGCGTGGCGTACGGCGGCACCTACAACTCTCCCGCTGGGCAGACCAGCTATTGCGACCGCGCTTCGTCGACGAACAACATCAACGAGTCCGCTCGTCGTCGCAACACGTTCGACCTGCTGCTCCGCTACCGTGCCACGTATGGCGCGTTCGGCGTCGCCGCGACGGCCGCCTACATCACGGGCAGCCATGTCGGCTACAACGGCTCGCAGCCGCTCACCAACAACGTGCTGGCGACCACCGGTCAGGCCCCTGGGTATCGCGGCTTGAACATCGGCGACTTCGGTGCCGCCGTGACGGTTGCCGGCCTCAGCGTCGGCGGCCACTACACGACGGGCCGCTTCAACGGCAACGTCGCCAACACGCTGCCCAGCGGCGTGCCGGACAGCAACGCCTGGTTGGGCGGCGCTTCCTACACGTTCGGCCCGATGATCGTCGGTGCGTCCTACTTCGTCAGCGAGAGCGCCGGCGACATCGGCAACGCGTTCTTCGGACGTCAGCGTAAGGACCAGGGCATCGCCGCAGGCGGCACCTACTCGCTGGCCCCTGGGATCTCGTTGTTCCTCTCGGCCCTCTGGGGTGAGCGGAAGCAGAACGGCTATAACTTCGTCACGGGCTCGGGCGTGAGCGCTGCGACCGGTGCGGCTGGTAGTGCGGCAAACAACAAGGTCACCGTCTCGGGCGTGTCCCTGGGCACGGCCTTCAGCTGGTAACAGACTAACGGTCCCGGGCAACCGGGGTTGATTTCGGAGCGGGCGGTGGGCAACCACCGCCCGTTTCGATTCCGGCTGGGATCACTGCTTGGCACCTAGCGGCACGCGGGCTAAGACGAGCCCCCTCGATCCGTTGCAACAGCAAGTGTGAACATGTCCAAGTCCGCCATTCTCGCCGCCCTGTTCAGTGCAACGCTGCTGGTATCGGCGTGTTCGAAATCGCGGCCCGTCGCCGACGACGAGTACAACGACTACCGGACCCGCGGTCCGGAGCGCGGTAAGCTCGGCGGCGAGCAGGGGCTGGTGCTGGGCATTGGCGGCAAGAGTAGTGCCGACGCCGGCGACCAGGGCGGCGGCGCGCTCGGGGTGAACGCCTATCTATGGCGCGCGACGCTGGACACGCTGTCGTTCATGCCTCTGGTCTCGGCCGATCCGTTCGGCGGCGTCATCATCACCGACTGGTATTCACCGCCGGGCGCGCAGGGCGAGCGGTTCAAGGCGACCGCCTACATACTCGGCCGGCAGCTCCGCACCGATGGCATCCGCATTACCGTGTTCCGCCAGATCGAGCAGGGCGGGCGCTGGGTCGACCAGCCGGTCTCACCGTCGACGAGCGGCGAGATCGAGGACAAGGTCCTGGCGCGGGCGCGCGAGTTGCGGTCGCAGACCGCCGCGAAGTCCTAGGCGGCCGCGTGCCCGACACGGTAGAGAGCGCCGCGATCGACGCCGGAGGCTACGATTTCCGGACCGCGGAGCCGCGGTGGCAGGCGGCGTGGTCGGCCGGGCGCTGCTTCCGAGTCGAGGACGTGCCGGCGGGCGACAAGCCGAAATACTACGTGCTCGAGATGTTCCCGTATCCGAGCGGGAAGATCCACATGGGACACGTGCGCAACTATGCGCTGGGCGACGTGGTGGCGCGCTACAAGCGGGCCCGCGGGTTCGACGTCATGCATCCGATGGGGTGGGACGCGTTCGGCCTGCCGGCGGAGAACGCGGCGCGCGACCGCGGCATCCATCCGGACGCCTGGACACGCGCGAATATCGAGACGATGCGCGGCGAGTTGCAGCGCATGGGTCTCTCGATCGACTGGTCGCGCGAGTTCGCCACCTGTGACGCCGAGTATTATGGGCATCAGCAGGCGCTGTTCCTCGAGCTGATGGCGGCCGGGCTGGTCGATCGGCGGCGTAGCTTCGTCAACTGGGACCCGGTGGACGGCACTGTTCTGGCCAACGAGCAGGTGATCGACGGCAAGGGCTGGCGGTCCGGAGCGCCGGTCGAGAAGCGCGAGTTGGCGCAGTGGTTCTTTCGCATCACTCAGTTCGCGCCGGAACTGCTCGAGGCGCTGGACGGGCTGGACCGTTGGCCGGAGCGGGTGCGCACAATGCAGGCGCGCTGGATCGGGCGGAGCGAGGGCGCGCGGGTGCGCTTCCCGCTCGCAGGCGGTGGCGAAACCATCGAGGTATTCACGACCCGGCCGGATACGCTGTTCGGCATGTCGTTCGTCGCTGTCGCCGCGGACCACCCGGTCGCAGCCTCGGTCGCGGCCCGCAATTCGGGCGCGGCGGCGTTCGTGGCGGAGTGCCGGGCGTTGGGGACCAGCGAGGCGGCGATCGAGACGGCGGAGAAGCGCGGCTTCGACACCGGCCTGCGGGTGGCGCATCCGTTCCTGCCGGAGCGGACCTACCCGGTCTGGATCGCGAACTTCGTGCTGATGGACTACGGCACCGGGGCGATCTTCGGCTGCCCGGCGCACGATCAGCGAGACCTGGACTTCGCGCGCAAATACGGTCTGGAGGTCGAGCCGGTGGTGGCGTCCTCCGGTGCGGCGTCCGGCGAGCCGATCACCTCGATCGCCTATACCGGGCCGGGGCGAATCATCAACTCCGGCTTCCTCGACGGGCTCGAGACCGGGCCGGCCAAGCGGGCGGCGATCGAGCGGCTGGAGGCGGAGGGCGCCGGCGAGGGCGTGGTCAACTGGCGTCTTCGCGACTGGGGCATCAGCCGGCAGCGCTATTGGGGCGCGCCGATCCCGATCATTCATTGTGCTACCTGTGGCGTGGTGCCGGTTCCGGCGGCGGAGTTGCCGGTGGTGCTACCGCTCGACGTGACGTTCGATCGGCCGGGCAATCCGCTCGACCACCATCCGAGCTGGAAACATGTGAGTTGTCCCAAATGCGGGGCCGCGGCGCAGCGCGAGACGGACACGATGGACACGTTCGTCGACAGCTCGTGGTATTTCGCGCGGTTCTGCTCGCCGCAGGCATCTAGCGCGCTGGACCGGCGCGCGGTCGATCACTGGCTGCCGGTCGACCAATACGTCGGTGGGATCGAGCATGCGATCCTGCACTTGTTGTATGCGCGGTTTTTCACGCGGGCGCTGCAGCAGGCGGGCGAGGTTGCGGTCGCGGAGCCATTCGCCGGGCTGTTCACGCAGGGAATGGTGACGCACGAGACGTATCGTGCGGCGGACGGGGCTTGGCTCAATCCGGGCGATGTCGAGTTGTCGGGCGACGGGACGGCGCGGCGGCGGTCGGATGGCACGGCGGTGACGGTCGGCCGCAGCGAGAAGATGTCCAAGAGCAAGCTCAACACGGTCGACCCGGGCGCGATCATCGAACGGTATGGCGCGGACACGGCGCGCTGGTTCGTGCTGTCTGACAATCCGCCGGATCGGGATGTGGAGTGGACCGAGGCGGGCGTGGCTGGGGCGTCGCGCTTCGTACAGCGGGTGATGCGGTTGGCTGCGGCGGTCGCGCGCGACGGGATGGGCGACGCCGAGAGCGGACCGGCGGCGCTGGCGCTGGACCGGGCGACGCATCGGGCGATCGCGGCGGTGACGGCGGCGCTGGACGAGTTTGCGATCAACGTGGCGATCGCCAAGCTTTACGAGCTGACCAGTGCGCTGGGCGAGGCCGAGCGCGCCGGGCCGGTGCCGGGCCTGGTGGCGGCGCGGCGGCGGACGATGCTGACGATGGCGCGGCTGATCGCGCCGATGGCGCCGCATCTGGCCGAGGAGATGGCGCATCTGCTCGAGCCCTCGAGCCCGTTGGTAGCCGATCAGGCCTGGCCACAGGCGGACCCGGCGTTGCTGACCGTCGATACCGTGACGGTCGCGGTACAGGTAGGCGGCAAGCTGCGCGGGACGGTGGCGCTGCCACCGGGGACGGAGGCGGACGCAGCCTATGCGGCCGCGATGGCGGAGCCGAACGTGGCGCGGTTGATCGAGGGCAAGCGGATGGTCAAGCGCATCTATGTGCCCGATCGGATCATCAACTTCGTGATCGCGGGATGATCGCGCGCCGGGTCCTGATCACCGGGCTGGCGGCCGGGCTGGGCGGGTGCGGGTTCGCGCCGCTGTATGGCCGGCACGGCGTCGGCGCGTTGCGGCCGGAACTGGCGTCGATCTACGTGACGGTGATGGCCGAGCGGCAGGGTCAGTTGCTGCGGCAGGCGCTGCAGCAGCGGCTGGCCGGGTCCGATGAAGCCGGGGTCAAGCAATATGAGCTCTCCGGCGGACTCACGATCTCGGCCGAGGCGATCGGCATCCAGCAGGATACCTCGTCGACCCGGACGCGGTTCAACGCGAGTTCGAACTGGACACTGCGCAAAGTGGACGTCGCCAATACGGTGGTGACGAGCGGCGTGGCCAAGGCCGTCGACGGCATCAACATCAACAACCAGGAATACTTCGCCGCCGACCTGGAGACGTCCTCGGCCTATCGACGGCTGGCCGACGAGGTGGCCGACAAAATCGTGCTGGATCTGGCGATCTACTTCAGGACGCATCCGACCGCGTGAAGCTGGACGCGCGGCGCCTCTCGGCTTTCCTGCGCGACCCCGGGCCGACCCGGCTGGTGTTGCTGCACGGGGAAGACGAGGGATTGGTCCGGCAACGGGCAGATGCACTGACGATCACGGTCGCCGGATCCAAAGACGATGCGTTCCGGGTGGCGTGGCTGGGGCGGGAAGATCACGCGCGGCTGGCCGAGGAGGCGACGGCGATCTCCATGCTGGGCGGGCGGCGCGTGATCCGCGTGCGCGAGGCTGGGGACGGGTTGGCCGCTTCGGTGACGGCGCTGGCCGCGACGTTCGGGCGGAGCGGGGGGGATAGCCTCGTCGTGCTCGAGGCGGGCGCGCTACCGTCGCGCTCCAAGCTGCGGGCGTTGATCGAGGCGTTGCCCGAGGGTGCCGCGATCGCGTGCTACCCGGAGGAGGGTCGGGCGCTTGGCGACCGGATCGCCGCAGGGTTGGCCGCGGCGGGGATCGGGCTGGAGGCGGACGCGCTGCAGTACGTGGTTGAGCGGATGGGCAGCGATTCAGCGGCGGTCGGCGGCGAGATCGAGAAGCTCATTCTGTATGCCGGCGACGAGCGCAGGTTGCGGCTGGATGACGTGCGGGCCTGTGTCGGGGATGCAGGGGCGGTGGCGTTCGACGACGCGGTGTTCGCGGCGACGAGCGGGGATGCGGCGGCCGCGGACCGGGCGTTGGAGCGGGCGCTGGCGGAGGGTGCGGCACCGGTGGCGGTGGCGCGCGGTGTGCTGGGGCACTTGGCCAAGCTGCATGTCGCCCGGGGTCGGATGGCGGAGGGGGCGTCGGCGGAGGATGCGGCGCGGTCGGCGCGGCCGCCGGTGTTCTTCAAGCGGATGCCGGAGTTCACGCGGGCATTGAAGCACTGGGATGCGGCAAAACTGACGTTGGCGATGCGGGAGACGCGCCGGGTCGAGCTGTCATGCAAGCAGACGGGGAGCCCGGACGTGCTGCTGGTGCGGCGGTTGATCGCGGCGCTAGTGCGGCAGGGGCGGCCCGGACGGTAGTATTCCAAAAAAGATGGCGGTGCCCGAGGGCACCGCCAAGTTTAGGGAGGAAACGTCCTGCAGTAGCGGCGAACCGCTTGCTGCGCTGCACAATATGCCGAAGATCGTGCGGTCTAGCAAGCGATTTATGACGGACAAATGCTGAAGACGCCGAAGTGTGTCTTTCATGCCAACATCGCGCCTACCGGGAGGTCAGTCGATCCAATGCACGCATAACGCGAGCGGAGGCCGGTGGGGTAACGCTGGAGAACCATCCCGCAACGCTGCCATTCGGGGCGATAAGGTATTTAAAGAAGTTCCAGCGTGGTTTCGCGAGTGGGCCGGCTTGTTCGCCGAGGTAGCGGAACAGTGGATGCAACTCCGGTCCGGTCACGTGCGACTTGGCCGCTAACGGGAATGTGACGCCGTAGTTCAGCTCGCAGAAGCTGCCGATCTCGGCATCGGTGCCGGGCTCCTGCCGGCCGAAATCGTTGGACGGCACCCCGATGACGACGAGGCCGCGGTCCCGGTAGGTGTCCCACACGCGCTGTAGGCCGGCATACTGGCCGGTGAAGCCACATTTGGACGCGGTGTTCGCGATCAGAAGCGGGCGGCCGGCGAACTCGGCCAGGTCGAGCGCGGTGCCGTCCGGGCGAGGAAGGCTGAAGCGGTGGGCGCCAGTCGGTTGGGTCATGCGCGCCAGCTTAGGCGAGGACGTCGCCGGCGAGGAGGGTGTGCAGGATGCCATCGGGCGTGCGCAGGCGCAGCGCGCCAGACGGGGTAAGCCCGTCGTTGATGCCGTGCAGCAGTTCGGTGCGGTCGCGATCCAGCGCGATGGTGGCGGGGGCGCCGACGCCGTGCAGGCAGGCGGCGGCCTCGTCGCGCAGAGGTGTTAGGCCGACGCGGTGCCACTGTGTGCGGCGACGCAGGAAGGCGCTGGTCAGCGCGTCGCGCAGTGCGTCGAGCTCGGGCATATCTTCATTGGCGAGGTGCGTGGCGGGGAAGGCGGCGTCGGACGGGCAAGAGGCGACGTTGATGCCGATGCCGACGATGGTCCGCACCTGGCCGCCTGTCACGCTGGCCTCGACGAGCAGACCGGCGAGCTTGCGGCCGTCCAGCAGGACGTCGTTGGGCCATTTGAGCCGGAGGCGGCCGCGCGGGACGCCGATGGCGGCGAGCGCGTCGACGATGGCCAGCCCGGCGGCGAAACCGAGGCCGGCGTCGCGCGGCAGGTCCGCCGGATCATCCAGCAGGATGGTCCAATAGAGGTTGCCGGGCGGCGAGGACCAACGTCGGCCGTGCCGGCCGACGCCGCCGGTCTGGGCGCGGGCGCAGATGACGAGAGGGCCGCGCCGGCCAACGGCGGCCTGACGGGCCGCCTCGAGGATCGTGCTGTCGACGGTGTCGAGGGTGAGGAGGGGTGGCATGGAAGCTGGCTCCGGGTCGACGTGTGGCTTGAGTCGCGACATGACCTCCGCTACCGGAAGTCCAGTTTAACGGGACTACCGCGATGATGCCTGATGTGGCCACTGCCTCGCCTCGCCCGCCGACTTCGTTCATGGACCCCGGCCGGGTCGCGTTCGTGCGGTCGCGGGCGCCGTTGCGGCTCGGCTTGGCCGGCGGTGGGACCGACGTCTCGCCCTATTGCGACGAGCATGGCGGGGCGGTGCTGAACGTCACCATCGACATGTACGCCTATACGGTGATCGAGCCGACCACGGACGGGCGGGTAGTGATGATCGCGGCGGATATTGATCAGGTGGTCGAGGGGCCGGCCGACGAGATCATGGCCGTCGCCGACCCGTTGATCCTTCATAAGGCGGTGTATCGGCGCATCGTGCAGCAGTTCAACGGCGGGCGGCCGCTCTCCTGCCGTATCACGACGTTTTGCGACGCACCGCCGGGCTCCGGGCTGGGGACGTCGTCGACGGTCGTCGTCTCGCTGGTCAAGTGTTTCGTGGAGTGGCTCGGCTTGCCGCTGGGCGAGTACGAGATCGCGCACCTCGCCTTCGAGATCGAGCGGACCGATGCCGGTCTGGCGGGCGGTCGGCAGGATCAATATGCGGCGGCGTTCGGCGGAGTGAACTTCATCGAGTTCCATCGGGATGACCGTGTCATCGTGAACCCGCTGCGGGTGAAGAACTGGATCATGTCGGAACTGGAGACTTCGCTGGTGCTGTTCAACAGCGGCGTGTCGCGGTCCTCGGCGGCGATCATCGAGAAGCAGACGGCGAACTTGGCCGACAAAGGCGGCCGCGCGCTGGCGGCGATGCACGAGTTGAAGGTCGATGCGATCGGGATGAAGGAGTGCCTGCTTAAGGGCGACCTGACGCAGTTCGCCTCCTACATGCGCAAGTCTTGGACCGCCAAGAAGCAGTTGGCGGCAGGGATCACCAACGACAGCATCGACCAGGTATATGAGGCGGCGATGGCGGCCGGGGCGCTGGCGGGCAAGATCTCGGGCGCTGGCGGCGGCGGGTTCATGACATTCCTGGTCGACCCGGCGCGGCGCGTGAACGTGATCCGGGCGCTGGAGAAGCAGGAAGGGCGGGTGATGACGTGTCACATGACGCGGCATGGTTCCGAGGGTTGGAAGATCTTCTAGTTCCCGTCACGCACGCGGCCTCGCCGGCGTTGTCTTTCCAGCGGGGCAGCACTAGAGCGATGCTATGCCGAACCAAGTCGATCTCGTCATCGCATCCGCGCAAAATTTCCTCGGGGAGCGGCTGACGGTCAATGCCGCGCTGCGGGAGCAGCATAGCCACGGCGAGGACTACCAGCCGCGGGTGATGCCGGACGCCGTAGCGTTTATCGAACGCGGCGAGGAGGCGGCGCAACTGCTGCAGCTCTGCTACCACCACGGGGTGCCGGTAGTGCCGTTTGGGGCGGGGACGTCGCTCGAGGGGCATGTGACGCCGGTGCGGGGCGGGATCAGCCTCGACATGTCGCGGATGAACAAGGTGCTGACGGTCAATGCGGCGGACATGGACTGCCGCATCCAGGCCGGCGTGACCCGGCAGCAGCTGAACGAGCATCTGCGGGCGGAGGGATTGTTCTTCCCGGTCGATCCCGGCAGCGAATGCACCATCGGCGGGATGTGCGCCACGCGGGCGAGCGGTACGGCGGCGGTGCGCTACGGCACCATCCGCGAGAACGTGCTCGGGCTGCAGGTGGCGTTGCCGGACGGGCGGCTGATCACCACCGGCGGGCGGGTGCGCAAATCGGCGACCGGCTATGACCTCACGCACCTGATGATCGGGTCGGAGGGCACGTTGGGCGTCATCACCGAGATCCAGCTGCGTCTGCACGGCATTCCGGAGGCGATGAGCGCGGCGATTTGCCAGTTCCCGTCGCTGGAGGCGGCGGTCGAGAGCGTGATTTCGGTGTTGCAAGCCGGGGTACCGATCGCGCGGATCGAGCTGCTGGACGAGGTGCAAATGGCGGCCTCGATCGCGTACTCGAAGCTCGAGGGATACCACGCCGCGCCAACGCTGTTGCTGGAGTTCCACGGGTCGGAGGCCGGGGTCGCCGAGCAGGCGGCGTTGACCGAGGAGATCACCGCCGGGTTCGGGGCGAGTGGCTTCCAGTGGGCGACCGATGCGGCCGAGCGGAACAAGCTGTGGAAGGCGCGGCATGACGGCTACTGGGCGGCGCTGGCGTCCAAGCCCGGCTGCAAGGGCATCACCACGGATGCGGTGGTGCCGATCTCACGGCTGCCGGAGCTCGTGGTGGGCGCCAAGCGGGACATCGATGCCTCCGGGCTGACGGCGCCGATCGTGGGGCATGTGGGCGACGGAAATTTCCACACCGTGATCCTGGTGCCGGATACGCCGGCGGGGATCGAAGAAGGGTTCGCGCTGGATCGCAAGATCGTGGCGCGGGCGCTGGCGCTCGGTGGGTCGTGCTCGGGCGAGCATGGGGTGGGTATCGGCAAGCGCGAGTTCCTCGAGGAGGAGCATGGCGTCGAGACGCTGGCGGTGATGCGTCAGATCAAGACGGCGCTGGACCCGCGCGGGATCATGAATCCGGGCAAATTGTTCCTCAACTAGCCATGGCCAACGATCCGGACAGCACCGCCAAGGATCTTGGCGGCGAGCCCGACATCCATCGGACCGCCTCGGTACGCGCGACGACGTTTGGGCGGTTCTGCGAGGTGGGCGCGCGGACCAAGGTCGCCGAAAGCGCGTTCGGCGACTACTCCTACGTCGTCAACGATAGCGACATCATCTACACGACGATCGGCAAGTTCTGCTCGATCGCGGCGCAGACGCGAATTAATCCGGGCAACCATCCGCTGAAGCGGGTGATGATGAGCCATGTGGGCTACCGCAGCAGCGCTTATGGCATGGGCAACGACGACAGTGCGTTCTTCGAGTGGCGACGGTCGACGCCGGTGACGCTGGGCAACGACGTCTGGATCGGGCACGGCGCGGTGGTGCTGCCGGGAGTGAGCATCGGCAGCGGGGCGGCGGTGGGCGCCGGGTCGATCGTGACCAAGGACGTGCCGCCGTTCGCGATCGTGGTGGGCAATCCGGGGCGGGTGCTGCGGCTGCGGTTCGACGAGGGCGTGATCGAGCGATTGCTGGCGATCGCGTGGTGGGATTGGCCGCACGAGCGGCTGCGGATCGCGATGGGCGACTTCCGCGCGCTCGGGGCGGAAGAGTTTTGCAAAAAATACGAGGAGCGTCCGTGCTGAAAGTAGCCGTCCAGATGGATCCGATCGAAGCGGTCAGCATTGATGGGGATAGCACGTTCGCGCTGATGCTGGAGGCGCAGAAGCGCGGGCACCAGCTTTGGCATTACGACGTCAAGCACATGTCGCTGCACGAGGGCGTGGGCGAGGCTCGGACCGGTCGCTTGATGGCCAAGGTGCGGCCGGTGACGGTGCAGCGGGTGGCGGGCGACCACTACAAGTTTGGGGCGGCGGAGCTGGTCGATCTCGGCACCATGGACACCGTGCTGATGCGGCAGGACCCGCCGTTCGACATGGCGTACATCACGGCGACGCACATGCTCGAGCATATCCATCCGAAGACGCTGGTGGTGAACGATCCAAAATACGTGCGGGACTCGCCGGAAAAGCTGCTGGTGACGCATTATCCGGACTTGATGCCGCCGACGCTGATCACCTGGGATCCGGATGCCGTGAAGGCGTTCCGGGCGGAGCACCGGGACATCATCGTCAAGCCGCTGTTCGGCAACGGTGGGGCCGGGGTGTTCCGCATCAAGGAAGATGACGAGAACCTGGCGAGCCTTCTGGAGATGCACTGGGCGCGGTCGCGCGAGCCGTTGATGATCCAACGCTACGAGAAGGCGGTGCGGGCGGGGGACAAGCGCATCATCCTAGTGGATGGCGAGGCGATGGGCGCGGTCAACCGGGTGCCGGCGGCGGGCGAGGCGCGGAGCAACATGCATGTCGGCGGGCGGCCGGAGCAGTCGCCGCTGACCACGCGCGATCGCGAGATCTGCGAGGCGATCGGGCCGATGCTGCGCGAGAAGGGGCTGATTTTCGTCGGTATCGACGTGATCGGGAACTACCTGACCGAGATCAACGTGACTTCGCCGACTGGGCTGCAGGAGATCGCGCGCTTCGATGGCGTCGATCTGAGTGCGGTGATCTGGGATCGGATCGAGGCCAAGATCGCTGCGGCGTAGGGTGGGCTTTAGCCCACCTGGCTAAGTGGCGGGCTTTAGCCCACCTGGCCAGATGGTGGGCTGACGCCCACCCTACGGGATTGGGGTGTCCAGCAGCGCGTGCATCGCCGCGACGGTCTCTGGCGTCAGGCGGTGGATGGTCTGCGCCAGGCGGTTGGCCAGCGCGGTCTGCGCTGGGGACAGCCCGGCGGTGTCGACCGTGATGCGCGGATGCGACAGGCGGGCGAGGCGGCCCAACTCGTCGGCATCGTCCCAGATGAGGCCGAGGATGCCGCATACCTGCTGCACCAGCACGGAACCCGGCGCACCCCGCCGCCCGTGTTCCAAGGCGGAAAGATACGCCGGCGAGATCTGCAGACGGGCGGCGAGGTCGGTCAGCGTCATGCCGCGCTGGTCGCGCAGCGCACGCAGGCGGGCGCCGAACGGTGTCATCGAACGCGGCGGAGCAGGATGCGAATGGAGCCCTGGTTGGCCGGATGCGGGTGCGACGCGGCCAGCACGATCGGGCGCAAGGCCGGGCCGTTGAGCCAAAGCGGCACCTCGCGCCGCAGCACGCCGCCGGTCTCGCCGCTGCCGCGCCCGGTGATCACCTCGACGCAGCGGAGCCGTTCGGACAGGGCCGCGCCGAGGAAGGCGTGCAGGTCGGCATGCGCGCGCTGCACGGTGCGGCCATGCAGGTCGAGCGTGCGCTCGGGGGAAAGCTTGCCGGCGCGGAGGCGGGTCCAGGTGCTGCGGTCGACGCCGCCGGGCGAGGTGCCGACCTCGATCGGCGCGAGCGCTCGCTTGGCCGGCCGTACGGGAGCGGGAGGTGCGGTGGGCGCCTTGGGCTCCGGCACAGCGACGGATGCCGGCGCCACTCCCGATACCAATGCCGGTTCTGGACGTGTGGCACCCGGGAGTTGGGCGACATACTGCACGTAGCTCGCCCAGACCCGGCGGTCGGTATCGGTCAGGGAACGGCGGCGCATGATCCGCACGGGGGCAGCGATGACATGGTGCAGCATCGCCTTACGGCGGAGCGGCTGCAACGGCGATGTCGGTGGTTATGACACGCCGTGGTCGCGCAGCCATTTGAGGGTGCGCTGCCAGCCGTCGAGGGTGGCGGCCTGGTCGAAGCTGGTGCCGGGGACGGCGAAGTCGCGGCCGGCGCCGACGTAGGAGACGATCTCGGCGGTCTTGCCGGCCTTCTTGGCGCGGGCCTCCGCATCGAGCAGGAGGCGCTGCGGCGTGCCGTCGTTCTTGCCATAGAGGCCGAGCAGCGGGGCGTTGAGCTGGCCAGCGGCATCGAGCGCCGTCATCGGTTGGGCGGGCGAGGTCGTGCCCTGCAGCGGGCCATACCAGGCCACCGCGGCTTTGAGGGCCGGGCTGAAAGCGTCGTAGAGCCAGGCGAGGCGGCCACCGGGCCCGAAGCCGACGATACCGGTGCGCAGCCGGTCGCCGCCATTCTGTGCTGCCCATGTCGCGGCGGCGTCGAGGCGCTGCATCAAGGTGCCATCGGGCGGGTTGCCGGCGAACAGTGCGGGGGCGACGGCCAGGAAGCCTTCCTTGGCCAAGCCGTGACACGCATCGAGCACGACCCGGTCCAGCCCGGTGCCATTCTCGGCGATCAGGACGATGGGGAACGGGCCGGCACCGGGCGGCTTGGCGAACGCGCCGGCCACGGCGCCGCCATCGGTCGGGATTTGCGCCTCGCCGGTCTGCACGCCGTCGGCATCCTGCGCGCGGGCGCGCCGCGACAGGCCGAGCAGCAGGACGGCGAGACCGGCCCGGCGAGTGATGCCGATCGTCACCGGCAGGTCAGGCGACGCCGTATTTCTTGAACCAGGCGAGCATGCGAGCCCAACCGTCTTCCGCGTCGGCCTTCTTGTAGCTGGGGCGGTAGTCGGCGTTAAAGCCGTGCGGGGCGTCGCCGTAGAGGTGGATCTCGACCGTCTTGCCGGCGGTGCGGGCGGTGGTGGCGGCAGCCTCGACATCGGGGACGGCAATGCCGGTATCCTGGCCGCCGTAGAGGCCGAGCAACGGCGCGTTGAGTTCGGTCGCGACGTCGATGGCGTTCTTGGGCTGGATGTCCGAGGTCGCGCCCTTCACCGGGCCATACCAGGCGACGGCGGCTTTCACTTGCGGGTTGTGGGCGTCGTAGAGCCAGGTGTTGCGGCCGCCGCGGCAGAAACCGACGACGCCGAGGCGGTTGAGGTCGCCGCCGTTCTTGCCGGCCCAGGCGACAGCGGCGTCGAGGTCGCTCAGCATCTCGGCGTCCGGCTTCTTGCTGATGACCTGGGAGACGATCTGGTTCACGTCGGTCATCTTGGAGAGGTCGCCCTGACGGGCATAGATCTCGGGAGCGACGGCGAGGTAGCCGACCTTCGCGAGGCGGCGGCAGAGGTCCTTGATGTGCTCATGGACCCCGAAGATCTCCTCGTTGACGAGGATGACCGGGAACGGGCCGGGGCCATTGGGCTTGGAGGCATAACCCGGCATTTCGCCGTCGGAAACGGGGATCTTCACTTCGCCGCCGGCGATGCCGATCGTGTCGGTGTGGATCACTTGGGCTTCGACGGCGGTGACCGCGAGGGTGAAACCGCTGATGAGGCTCGTCATGATCATGCCGCGTCGGGCGAGCGGGAAGCGCGTGAGACCTTCGGTGCCGTCCATGGTCGAACCCCTTTGTCGTTGGGGCGCACCGGAGCATGAAGCGGGGAGCCCGGCAAGGCTCCCCGGGTCCGGTTACTCGGCGGCTTGGGCGTGCGACATCGCGACCTGCAGGTTCTCGTCGATCTTGGCGAGGAAGTCCTGCGTGTTGAGGAACTTCTGGTCGCGACCGATCAGGATGGCGAGATCCTTGGTCATGAAGCCGCTCTCGACCGTCTCGATGCAGACGCGTTCGAGCGTGTTGGCGAAATCGGTCAGCTCGGGGGTGTTGTCGAACTTGCCGCGATAGGCCAGGCCGCGGGTCCAGGCGAACACCGAGGCGATCGGGTTGGTGCTGGTCTCGCGGCCCTTCTGGTGCTCGCGGTAGTGCCGGGTCACGGTACCGTGGGCGGCTTCGGACTCGATGGTCTTGCCGTCCGGGCTCATCAGGACCGAGGTCATCAGGCCGAGGCTGCCGAACCCCTGGGCGACGATGTCGCTCTGCACGTCGCCGTCGTAGTTCTTACAAGCCCAGACGTAGCCGCCTTCCCACTTAATGGCGCAGGCGACCATGTCGTCGATCAGCCGGTGCTCGTAAGTAAGCTTGTTCTGCTCGAAGGTGCTCTTGAACTCGGTGTCGTAGATGTCCTGGAAAATGTCCTTGAACATGCCGTCATAGGCTTTGAGGATGGTATTCTTGGTCGACAGGTAGACCGGGTATTTGCGGGCTAGGCCGTAGTTGAAGCTGGCGCGGGCGAAGCCCTCGATGGAAGCGCGGGTGTTGTGCATGCCCATGGCGACGCCGGGGCCTTTGAAGTCGTGTACGTCGAGCACCATGGCCGGGCTGCCGTCGGCCGGCGTGTAGTTCAAGGTGAGCTTGCCGGCGCCGGGGATCTTGGTCTCGGTGGCGCGGTAGATGTCGCCATAGGCGTGGCGACCGATGACGATCGGCTTGGACCAGTGCGGCACCAGGCGGGGGACGTTGTTGCAGATGATCGGCTCGCGGAAGATCGTTCCGTCGAGGATGTTGCGGATGGTGCCGTTCGGGCTGCGCCACATCTTCTTGAGCTTGAATTCCTCGACGCGCTGCTCGTCGGGGGTGATGGTCGCGCACTTCACGCCGACGCCGAATTCGCGGATGGCGTGGGCGGAATCGATGGTGACCTGGTCGTCGGTCTGGTCGCGGTATTCGATGCCGAGGTCGTAGTATTTCAGGTCGATGTCGAGGTAGGGCAGGATCAGTTTGTCCTTGATGAAACCCCAGATGATCCGGGTCATTTCATCGCCGTCGAGCTCGACGACGGGGGTCTTCACCTTGATCTTGGCCATGCGTTCCTCAGTCTAGCTATCGGTCGACCTATGCACCCGGATCACCAGGCTGGGAAGGGCGAGACGCCGATGATGTGGACGTGGCCCCCGATGAACAGGACGTAGGCCAGGACGCCGAAGCCGATGCGCCACCAGCCGATCTGGCCGAGGTCGAGCGTGTTGCGGCCGGCGGCGATGGCCCCGAAAGGAAGGATCGAGGTCTTGCGGGCGAACCCGTCCCAGGTGGCCGGGCCGAGGGCGCGGCGGCGCTTGGCGTCGATGGAGGGCGGGCCGGCGAGGCAGACGACGAGGATGGCGCCAAAGAACAGCAACGAGGCGAGGTCGCCGTTGGCAACCAGGTGCAGCGTGGCCCAAAGGCCGACGCCGACCAGAAAGGGATGCCGGGTCACGCGGACGATGCCGGCGGGGGCCTGGGCGGCGAGATTACCCTGGGCGACGGAGGTCGGATTGGGCGTGGCCAGGCCGATGATGACCAGCATGAAGGCCGGCAACATGAGAACGTCGGCGACGAGCTTCCACCAGTTCGGCTGGCCCCAGAGGTCCACATAGGGTGCGGCCTTGTAGCCGGCGACCAGCCAGATGATCCCACCCAGGGAAGCGATGGAAAAGGCGATCATGTAGCCGCGCTCCCCCAGGGCAGCGACGACCCGGTCACGCAAGGTGGTGCCGGCGATGCCGATATGGACGGCGATGAAGAACAGGCCGGCGAGGAGGAGGGAGGTCATGGCGCCATCCAACAACGCTGCCCGCCGATATTCAACGGCGCGCGTGGGGCTTAGGCGAGAAAGCAGGGTGGTCGCGGGGGCCTCGTCGCGACATCGGTCAGAGGCCGCAGCACTGCAACCAATTCAGCCTTGGGTCAGGCACCCCAATGCCTTGGCAATCTCGGCATCGTCCGGCAGGCCGTCGAGCGGGAACAGGCGGGTGACGTGGCCCATCTTGCGGCCGGGGCGGGCTTCGGCCTTGCCGTACAGGTGAGGGATCAGGCCGGGGGTGGCGACGATCTGCGGCCAGAGCGCGACCTCGTCGGGGCCGACCAGGTTCTTCATCACTGCGTCGGCATGGCGCAGCCCGGGCGGCAGCGGCAGCCCGGTGACGGCGCGGACATGCAGGTCGAACTGGCTGGCCGGGCAGGCTTCCATGGTCCAGTGGCCGGAATTGTGCGGCCGCGGAGCGATCTCGTTGACCAGCACGCGGCCGGTGCGGTCGACGAACATCTCGACGGCGAGCAGGCCCACCAGGTCCAGCGCCTCGGCAATGCGCCAAGCGACGCGGCCGGCCTCGGCCTTGGTGCCGGGTTTGACCCGGGCGGGGGCAATGCTCAGGTCGAGAATGCCGTCGCGGTGCCGGTTCTCGGCGGCGTCGAACACGGAGCCGCCGCCATCGGCACCACGGGCGACCACGACGCTGATCTCGCAGGCGTAGTCTACGAACGCTTCCAGCACGAGCGGCTTGGGGTCGAGAGCCTCCCAGGCCGGGGCGAGGTCGACGGGCGACCGGAGCACGGCCTGGCCCTTGCCGTCGTAGCCCAGGCGGGTGGTCTTCAGGACGGCCGGCAGGCGGATCTTGGTAACCGCGGTCTCGAGTTCCGCCAAGCTGCCGATCGCGGCCCAGGCGGCAGTGGGCACGCCGGCGTCGCGCAGAAAGGTCTTTTCGGTGACGCGGTCCTGACTGATGCGCAGCACGGACGGGGACGGGCGGACCGGGCGGATGGAAGCGAGCAGGTCGAGCCCTTCGGCGCTGACGTTCTCGAATTCAAAGGTGATCACGTCGACGGCGGCAGCGAAGGCGCGCAAGGCGTCCTTATCCTCGTAGTCGGCGACCGTGGCATGGGCGGCGACCTGGGCGGCCGGGCTGTCGGGCTCGGGGGTGAGGATGTGGCAGCGGTAGCCCAGCTCGGCGGCGGCCATGGCCGACATTCGGCCAAGCTGGCCGCCACCGATGATGCCGATGGTGGAGTTCGGCGGCAGAGCGGGCATCAGGCTTCGCGGGTGGGCTCGATCGCCACCGTATCCGTCTGGGCACGCTTATGGGCCTCGAGCCGGGTGGCCAGCGCGTCGTCGTTGAGCGATAGGATCGACGCCGCCAGCAGCCCGGCGTTGATCGCGCCGGGGCGGCCGATCGCCAAGGTGCCGACCGGGACACCGCCGGGCATCTGCACGATGGAGAGTAGGCTATCCATGCCGCTCAGCGCCTCCGAGCGGACGGGGACGCCGAGCACGGGCAGCGTGGTCCAGGCGGCGCACATGCCGGGCAGGTGGGCGGCCCCGCCGGCGCCGGCGATGACGACCTGGATGCCGCGGGCCCGCGCACCGCGGGCAAAGTCGGCCAGGCGGTCCGGCGTGCGATGCGCGGAGACGATCAGGGTCTCGTGCGGGATTTCGAGGCGGTCGAGCATGTCGGAGGCATGTTGCATCGTGGGCCAATCGGACTGACTGCCCATGATGATCGACACCGTGGGCGAGACGGCGGGTGGTCGCATCAGGCGATGCTGTCCGGGATCAGCCGGCTCTCGATCCAAGCGAGCTCGTCCTTGAGGAGCAGCTTGCGCTTTTTAAGGCGTTGCAGGTGGAGCTGATCGCCGCCGACCTCGGCCAAGCGGGCGATCACGGTGTCGAGGTCTCGATGTTCGCTGCGGAGTTCATGGAGCTGCCGCAGCATCGAATCACGATCGGTTAGCATGGGGCAGTCAACATTCTGTGTGCATATCATGGGCCCGGGATCGCAGCCAATTTTAAGCTGGCCTTAAGGTTACGAGTGTATGACGCTCAGCCTCGGCGGTGACGCCGCCAGCTTTGCAGCACCGTCCTAATGCGATGCTGTTCCGCCGTGAAGGAGGTATCGATGAGCCTGGAATCCCGCATGGTTTCCCTCAAGGACCGTCATGCGTCGCTTGAAGATAAAATCCATGCCGAGGACATCCGGCCGCGACCGGATGGGGAGGCGTTGACTAAGCTCAAGCTCGAGAAACTGCGGCTAAAAGAGGAGATCACCCGGCTGCAACGCGGGCCCTAAAGCGCCGACGATCCCGCGCCGGGCGCTCCGGCCCGGGACCGACCTTGCCCATCAAAGTTCCTCGCGCCATACCCGCGCAGAATGTCCCTTACCTCGCCTTCCCCTCTGCAGACCTCCCGCGCGACGGCGCCTCGGCCCGTCATGTTGGTGATCCTGGACGGGTGGGGCTGGCGCGAGGACGCGGCGGACAATGCGGTTCGGCAGTCCAAGACGCCGTCCTTCGATCGTCTCTTGCAAGCGCCGTATGCGTTCCTGCGCACGCACGGGCTCGATGTCGGGTTGCCGGAGGGGCAGATGGGCAACTCCGAGGTCGGGCACATGAACATCGGCGCAGGCCGGGTGGTGATGCAGGACCTGCCGCGCATCGGGGAGGCTATCAAGGACGGTAGCCTGGCATCCAACCCGGCGATTACCGGGCTGATCGAGGCGCTGCGGGCGAGCGGCGGGACCTGTCACCTGATCGGGCTGATCTCGCCCGGTGGTGTTCATGCGCATCAGGATCATGCGGCGGCGCTGGCGCGTATCGTGACGCAGGCCGGGGTGCCAGTGGCGATCCATGCGTTCACCGACGGCCGGGACACCTCGCCGCAGTCCGGGTTGGCTGCGATCGAGAAACTACAGGCGGGACTGCCGGAGCGTGCGCGGATCGCCACGGTGAGCGGACGGTATTACGCCATGGACCGGGACACCCGGTGGGACCGGGTCGAGAAGGCCTATCTCGCGATGGCGGAAGGGCGGGGCGCCGGCGCGGCAGATGCGGCATCGGTCATGGACCGCGCCTATGGGGATGGCGTGACGGACGAGTTCGTCATCCCGTCGATCATCGCGAACTACAGCGGCATGCGCGACGGTGACGGCTTGTTGTCGTTCAACTTCCGGGCGGACCGAATTCGCGAGATCATCGGCGCGATGATCGACCCGGCGTTCGCCGGCTTCGTGCGGCCACGGCGCATCGCGTTCGCGAGCGTGGTCGGGATGACCCGGTATGGCGACCATCTCGCCACGATGATGCAGACGGTGTTCGCGCCGCAGCCGATGGGGCGCATCCTCGGCGAGGTAGTGGCCGAGGCCGGGCTGCGGCAGCTGCGGATGGCGGAGACGGAGAAGTATCCGCATGTCACGTATTTCCTCAATGGCGGCCGCGAGGAGCCGTTCGCGGCGGAAGGGCGCTCGATGGTGCCGTCCCCCAAGGTCGCGACCTACGACCTGCAGCCCGAGATGTCCGAGCCCGAGTTGGCTGACAAGGCGGTCGCGGCGATCGGATCGGGGCAATACGACCTCATCATCCTCAATTTCGCCAACCCGGACATGGTGGGCCATACCGGGAGCCTCGATGCGGCGGTCCGCGCGGTCGAGGCGGTCGATCACGGCCTGGGCCGGATCATGGACGCGATCGAGGCCGTCGGCGGGGCGCTGCTGGTCACCGCCGATCACGGGAATTGCGAGTTGATGCGCGACCCCGTCACCGGCGGGCCGCATACCGCCCACACCACCAACCCGGTGCCCGTGGTGCTGATGAACGGTGCCGGCACGATTGCGGATGGCCGGCTGGCCGACATCGCGCCGACGTTGCTGGCGCTGCTGGGCGTGCCGCAGCCGGCGGAGATGACGGGGCGCTCGCTGCTCGACCGCGGCGTTTAAGTTCCTGGCAATGCGGTCCAGGGTAGTGTCGGGCCTGTTGATCGGGGCCCTGCTGGGCGGCGCAGCGCCGGAGTCGTTCGAGACGCAGTCCCAATCGGTCGCGCAGGTGCGGCGCGCCGACGAGGCGCTCAGCGAGGCAGCGCAGAAGGTCAGCGCGCTGGAGGCGACCCGGCGGGCGGCGCGGGCGCGGCTGCAGGAGCGGGCCGACGCGCTGGCGCCGCTGCTACCGCTGGCCGAGCGGCTCGGCATGTTTCCGGCCGAGACATTGCTGGCGATGCCGGTGCCGCCCGATCAGGCGATGCGCGGGCTATCGGTGCTGCAGACGTTGGCGCGCACGGTTGAGCGTCAGGCGGCAGCGGCGCGGGCGGAGATCGCCGCGGTCGACAAGGCGCAGCGTGAGTTGGAAGCGGCGCTGCCGCAGTTCCGGACGGCGCAGGCGGAGCAACGCCTGAAGGCGGCCTTGCTCGATCGCGAGGTGGAGCAGGCGCGGGCCGAGCGGGCGCGCAACGACGACGCCGCCGCCGACGAGGCACGGCGGGCCGCTGCCGAGGCGACGCGGGCCGAGAGCGTGGGCGACGCGCTCGACGCAATGGCGGCGGCGCGGGTGCGGGCCGAGCAGCTCCTCAAGCGCGACGCCGAGCGCGCCGCGGCGCAGCGGCGGACGGTGGCGCTGCAGCTGGCGCAAAAGCGGCAGGCGGAAGTCGCGGCGCCGCGCGGCCCCGGTATTCAGCCTGGCGGCGGCGCGTTGGTGCCGGTGGCGGGGCCGGTCGTGCGGCGGTGGGGCGAGAGCACCGATGCGGGGCCGGCGCGGGGCATGGCGTTCCGGGCGCCGCCCGGCGGGCGGGTGGTGTCGCCATGCACCGGCCGGGTCGCGTTCGCGGGGCCGTTCCGGAGCTATGGCGTGCTGGTGATCCTCGACTGTGGCGCCAAGTATCATTTCGTGTTGGCCGGGCTCGAGCGGCTCGACGTGGAGGCGGGCACGGCGGTGCGGCCGGGCGATTCGCTCGGTTCGATGCCGGATTGGGACCCGGCAGTCTCGGGCCGGCGGCCGGCGCTCTACGTCGAATTGCGCCGGGATGGCGATCCGGTTGATCCTGCCCCCTATCTAAGATCGGGTTCCTGACCAAATCTATCTTCATGTTCACTGGTTTCAACGATGTTAACCGTGTGACAAAGATCTAGGGGCTAGGGTAATCAGCACGGGCGAGCATTCTCGGCTGGATGCAAGAGGATTGGTTTCGGCATGAAGATCAGAAGCGGGTTGTTGCTGGGCGTTGCGTTCACCGCCGGTATGCTGGCCGGGCCCGGGGCCTCGCTCGTCGAACGTGGGACGGGGTTTGCCTGGCCGGTGGCGCATGCGCGCGCGCAGGATAACTCCTCGTCCTCCGGGACGTCGCGAGCGGATACGTATCGTTTGCTGACCCTGTTCGGCGACGTGTTCGAGCGGATCCGCGCCGAATACGTCGAGCCGGTGAACGATCGCGAGCTGATCGAGAACGCGATCAACGGCATGCTGACCGGGTTGGACCCGCATAGCTCCTACATGAACGCCAAGGCGTTCCGCGACATGCAGGTGACGACGCGCGGGGAGTTTGGCGGTCTGGGCCTGGAAGTGACGGCCGAGAACGGCCTCATCAAGGTGGTGAGCCCGATCGACGACACGCCGGCGGCCAAGGCGGGAATGAAGGCCGGCGACCTGATCACCATGCTGGACGGGCAGACGGTTCAGGGGCTGACGCTGACCGAGGCGGTCGACAAGATGCGTGGCCCGGCGGGTAGCCCGATCAAGCTGACGATCAAGCGCGAGGGCATCGACACGCCGGTGGAGGTGTCGATGAATCGCGAGGTCATCCACATTCAGGTGGTCAAGTCGCATCTCGAGGCCGGCGACATTGGCTACGTGCGGCTCACGTCGTTCAACGAGCAGACCGATCCGGGCCTGCGCAAGGCGGTGACGGATCTGAAGGCCAAGGCGGGGGGAACGCTGAAGGGTCTCATCCTCGACCTGCGCAACAACCCGGGCGGCCTGCTCGATCAGGCGGTCGCCGTGTCGGACGATTTCCTCGACCAGGGCGAGATCGTCTCCACCCGCGCACGGCACACGCAGGACAGCCAGCGCTGGAATGCCAAGTCGGGCGACATCACGCAGGGCATCCCGGTCGTCGTCATGATCAACGGCGGTTCCGCCTCTGCCAGCGAGATCGTCGCTGGCGCGCTGCAGGACCAGAAGCGTGCAGTGGTGCTGGGCACGCGCAGCTTCGGCAAGGGCTCGGTCCAGACTGTGATGCCGCTGCCGGGCAACGGCGCCATGCGGCTGACGACGGCGCGGTACTACACGCCGTCCGGCCGAAGCATCCAGGGGCTGGGCATTACACCGGACGTCGAGGTCGCGTCGTCGCGCACCGAGGTCGCTCGGTTCGGGCCGGAGCGAGAGGCCGATCTGCGGGGCGCATTGCGCAATCAGGGCGGCACGCCGCAGCCGGCCAATCCGACGCCGCGTACGGATCTGCCGCCGATCGCGCGCGAGATCCCGAAGCTGCCACCCGAAGGGTCGCCGGCGTTCGATCTGGCCAAGCCGGATACCGACTTCCAGCTGAAGGAGGCGGTCGCCTTGACGCAGGCGATGGCGCAGCAGCGCCGGGCTTCGCGCTGACCTGAACTTGGCGACGATGGCCCAAGGCCGCCGCTCCGGTTGGCGCGGACTCGGCGTCTTCTGGGGTGTCGTCGCCGGCGTGTTGGTCATCGGGGCCGGTGTCCTGCAGTATCTCGGGCCGCCAAAACCTGCGGAAGAGTCGGTGCATGCTGCCGCCGAACCGCCGCCGGCGCCGGTGCTGGCGCCGGGGCAGATTTTGCCGCCCCAGGCTGCATTGCTCGAGCCGTCCAAGCTGTATCCGCCGGCGATGTTGCCGCGCGTGGCGGCCGATGGCCGGGTTTCGCGCGTGGTATATGCTCGGGCGGTCGACTCCGAGGATCGGCGGCCCAGAATCGCGTTGGTGATCACCGGGTTGGGCATGTCGGAAGCGGACAGCCGGGAAGCGATGCAGACCTTGCCCGGGCCGGTTTCGCTGAGCTTCTCGCCCTACGCGACCAAGTCGGATGCTTTGCTCGACCTGTCGCGCACGTTGGGACACGAGATGCTGGTGTCGCTACCACTGGAGCCCTCCGGATATCCGCTGAACGACGCGGGCAGCCGCTCGCTGCTGACCGGAGCGGCGCCGGCCCAGAACGCGGCGAACCTCGAGTGGAGCTTAAGCCGCAACCAGGGCTATGTCGGCGCGATCGGGGCGCTGGATGCCATGCGGGGCGAGCGGTTCGCCGAGCAGTCGAGCAGCTTGCGCATGGTGTTGGACGAGCTGCAGCGGCGCGGGCTGCTCTACGTCGATCCGCGGCCCGGCAAGACGGTTGATAAACTGGCCGACGTGCCGGGGCGCGGCGTGGACGTCGTGATCGACGATCCACCGTCGCGGGCGGATATCGAGGGTAAGCTGGCAGCGCTGGAGCGGATGGCGCGCGACAAGGGCTCCGCGATCGGGTTTGCCGGGCCGCTGCGACCGGTGACGATCGAGCGGGTTGCGGCTTGGTCGCGTGCCCTGGGCGACAAGGGTATTGCGCTCGTGCCGGTGAGTGCGCTGATCAATCCCTTGGTGGCCGACGCGGAGGCGCATAAATGAGCTCGTTGCCATACCGGCCGAACGTCGGCGCCGCCCTGTTCAATCGGGCCGGTCTGGTGTTGGTGGCGCGGCGGGCGGACTTCCCCAATGCCGAAGGGGCGCCGGGCGGATGGCAGCTGCCGCAAGGGGGCATTGATGCCGACGAAGACCCGGCGATCGCCATCTTTCGCGAGCTGGAGGAGGAGATTGGCACGGCGCGGGCCAGCATCATCGGGGAGCACCCGGAGTGGCTGACCTACGATCTGCCGCCGGAGTTGGTGGGCAAGGCGCTGGGCGGACAGTATCGCGGGCAGCGGCAGCGTTGGTTCGCGCTGCGGTTCGAGGGCGAGGATGCCGATATCCGGCTGGATCTCGACCTACATCCGGAGTTCGACGCCTGGCGCTGGGCGACGCTGGCCGAGCTGCCGGCGCTGGCGGTGCCGTTCAAGCTGCCGATCTACCAGGTGCTGGCGCGCGACTTCGCCGCCTATGCCGTTCCTGGCTAGCGATCCGGCAGACGGGCGCCGTCGAGCGTGCGCGCGGCCAGGGCGTCGCGCTTCGCCTCAGCCTCGCGCTCCTGCCTGGTGCGGCCGGTCCGGCTGCGGTTCTCGGCGGCCTGGACGGCCGCTTCCGCGCGCGCCTTGGCCTTCTTCACCCGGCGGAGATTGACGATGTCACCCATGCGGTCATGGTGTCACGGCAAGGCGACGAGGACGAGGACAATGCGGTTCGGATGTGCACTGATGGCCGGATTGAGCCTGGCGACGCCGGCCCTGACGCCGGCCCTGGCGCAAGGCGTGTTGGACCAGTGGGCCACGATCACCGCGCCGACGGACAAGCCGGTGGCGACGCGCGTCAGCCTCGACCCGGCGACCACGGCGCTGCTGGTGCTGGATCTGGCGAGTCAGACCTGCGACCCGCAGCAGCGGCCCCGCTGCCCGGCGATGGCGCAGCACGTGCAGCCGCTGATCGCGCATGCGCGGGAGAAGACATGGACGGTGATCTACACGCTGGGTGCGGCGAGCAAGACGGCCGACATCCTGCCTGCCGTAGCCAAGCTGGACGCGGAGCCGGAGGTCACGGGGCCGCCGGACAAGTTCGTGGGGACCGGGCTCGATGGTCTACTCAGGGATCGTGGGATCAAGACCGTGGTGACGATCGGGGCGGCGGCGGAGGGGGCGGTGATGGAGACGGCAGCGTCGGCCGTGTTCCGTGGGTTCGACGTGGTGGTGCCGGTCGACGGCATGGTGTCGAGCACGCTGTATAATGAGCAGTATGTCGTCTGGAACCTGACGCATGCTCCGCGCCTGCCGGAGCATCTGAAGCTGAGCGCCGTCGGGCTGATCGATTAGTTCACGACCGCCGAGGGCATTTCGATGTCGATCTCGAGCGTGTTCACGTCGTCGTTCTTGTCGAGCTTGATGGAGACCTTGTCGCGGTCGATCTGCATGTGCTTGGCGATCACTGCGATGATCTCCTCCTGCAGCACGGCGATCAGCTGCGAGTGCGTGTTGCCGACCCGCTCATGGGCCAGCACCATCTTGAGGCGCTCGCGGGCGACCGGGGCCGTGCTCTTCGGGCGAAACCAGTTGAATAGGCTCACGCGACCCTCCTACCGAAGAGCTTGCCCAGCAGCCCCTTCTTCTCGGACGGGATCGACATCTCGATCTCCTCGCCCTTGAGGCGACGGACCGCGTCCATGTAGGCGCGGGCCGGCGGGGAGGCCGGGTCGGCCAGGGTCACGGGCGAGCCGACGTTGCTGGCCTTCAGCACGTCCTGACTCTCGGGAATGATGCCGAGCAGCGGGATCGAGAGGATCTCGAGCACGTCCTCGGTGCGCAGCATGTCGCCGCGCTGAGCGCGTAGCGGGTCGTAGCGGGTCAGCAGCAGGTGCTTGTCGACGCGCTGGCCGGCTTCGGCGCGGGCGGTCTTGCTGTCGAGCATCCCGATGATGCGGTCGCTGTCGCGCACCGAGCTGACTTCCGGGTTGGTGACGACCACGGCGACGTCGGCGTGGTACATCGCCAGCAGGGCGCCGCGCTCGATGCCGGCCGGGCTGTCGCAGATGACCCAGTCGAACTTCTCGCGCAACTCGAGCATCACGCGGGCGACGCCTTCGGAGGTCAGCGCGTCTTTGTCGCGGGTCTGGCTCGCGGGCAACAAATGCAGCGTCTCCAGCCGTTTGTCGCGGATCAGCGCCTGGCTGAGCTTGGCGTCGCCCTGCGTGACGTTGATCAGGTCGAACACGACCCGGCGCTCGGCGCCCATGATGAGGTCGAGGTTACGCAGGCCGACATCGAAATCGACGACGCAGACATTCTGGCCGAGGCTCGCGAGCCCGGCGCCGATGGCTGCCGTCGAAGTGGTCTTGCCGACGCCGCCCTTGCCGGACGTCACGACCAATACTTTGGCCATCGCTTTGTTCCTCTCTTTTAGTCGAGCGCCGCAACGCGGAGCTGATCGCCGTCGAGCCAGGCCTGGACGGCCCGGCCGTGCAACTTCGGGTCGATTTCCTCGGCGGTCCGATAAACGCCGTCGATGGCCAGCAGCTCGGCGTCGAGCTTGCGGCAGAAAATGCGTGGGCGAGACGAGCCGTGTGCCCCGAGCAGCCCGGCGATGGCACGGCCCCGCAACGTTCCATACACGTGGATCGAGCCGCCGGCGACGATCTCGGAGCCCGACGCGACGGAGCCGATGATGGTGACGTCGCCACCGGGGAAATTGATGCTCTGGCCGGAGCGCACGGGCTCGTCGACCATCAGCGAGATCGGCTCGGGCTGTTTGATCTCGGGCGGCGGCGGCTCGTCGGCGGTGACTGGGACATGCCGGCCCCCGGCCAGCACCGGCGGCATGTCGTCGCCGAAGCGGTTGGGGTCGACGCCCTCGACGCCGACGATGCGGATGCTGCGGCGCTTCATCTCGTCGAGCAGCGCGGGAAAGCTGCGCTCCTGGCCCGCGAGCGCGGTGAAGTCGAGCAGGACGGCGCGAGCGTCGAAGAACTTGGGTGAGCGCGCAAGCTGCGCGTCGAGCTGCTCGAGCCAGGCCTCGACCGGCGGGTCCGGCATCAGCACGACCGCCATGAACGACCGCCCGCGCAGGCGCACGAACGGGCGTGCAGATGTGTTTGGACGATTTTCGGCGCTCACGATCCCAAGGGGGTATCCGCCGGGGCCAAATGGGTCAACCGATTCCGCAGTTCTCGGCGCGCCAGCGATTGACCGGCCACGCGTCGTCATGGTCGGCTTCTACAATGCAACAAGCCGCAACCGTTCTGATCGCGTCGCCGCTCGAGGAAGTCCTGGTCAGCCGTATTCGCGCGATGGCGCCGGAGCGGCTGCTCGTCCTGCACGATCCGCTGCTGCTGCCGGCGCCGCGGTTCACCGCCGATCACGGTGGCGACCCGGCCTTTCAGCGCACGCCGGAGCAGCAGGCGCGGTGGCAGGGCATGTTGGCGCGGGCGACCGTTCTGTTCGACCTACCGGCGGCAGGCGACTTGCCGCATCTGTCGAAGCTGGCCTGGGTGCAGGCGACCAGCACCGGCGTGGGGCCGCGCGTCGCCCGGCTGGGTCTGGACGCGCTGGGCATCCTGGTGACGACGGCGCGGGGCGTGCATGCCGGGCCGCTGGCAGAGTGGGTTTTCATGGCCTTGCTCGCCCATCTACGGGGCTATGACCGCTTGCGGGCCGATCAGGCGGCGCGGCACTGGGAGCGCTATGCCGGGGAGGACTTGGCCGGGCGAACGCTTGTGCTGGTCGGCGCGGGCGACCTGGCGCGAGGATGCGCGAAAGTGGCCAAGGCGTTCGACATGCGGGTGATCGCCGTGGCGCGCGACCCGGCGCGGAACCGGGCCCATGCGGCATTGTTCGATGCGGTGATGCCGGTCAGCGAATTGCCGCTGGCGCTCGGCATGGCGGATGCGGTGGTGATGACGGTGCCACATACGCCGTCGACGGAGCGGATGCTGGATGCGCGCGCGTTCGGCGAGATGCGACCGGGGGCCATGTTCGTCAATATAGGGCGGGGACAGACGGTGGATCAGGACGCGCTGATCGAGGCGCTCCGCTCGGGGCAGGTCGGCTTTGCGGCGCTCGACGTGACGGACCCGGAGCCGCTGCCGGCCGACAGCCCGCTATGGGCGATGCCGAACGTGTTGATCAGCCCGCATTCCGCGAGCACCGTCGAGCGCGAGAACGCGCGGATCACGGAGGTGTTCTGCTACAACCTGACCTGCTGGCTCGAGGGCCGCAGGACCGACATGAGGAACGTGCTGGACACGCAACTCATGTATTGAGGCAGGCTAGACCAGGAAGATCCACATCAGCACGAGCAGCAGTACGACCGCACCGCCGGCATAGGTCGTGAAGCTGGTGAAGCGGTTCCAGAACGCCTGGCGGTCGACCACGAAGGACTGGGTGATCGGATCGGTTTCCCGGGTTTCCTGCTGGATCTGCGCCATGGTCATGCCTCGTTCGATAGTGGCTTCTACGGTGCCGAGGGCGGGATCGGCAAGGGGTTGAGCAAGGCGGCTTCCGGGTCGAAGCGCCCGGGCGCGTCGCGGAGAAAGCGCTCGAGGGTCGCCGGATAGAGCGCATGTTCCTGGGTCAGGATGCGGGCGGCCAAAGTGTCCTCGTCGTCGTCCGGCAGCACCGGAACGGCGGCCTGGGCCAGGATCGGGCCCTCGTCGACGATGTCGGTGACGACGTGGACCGTGCAGCCATGCAGCTTGACCCCGGCATCGAGGGCGCGGCGATGGGTATGCAGGCCGGGGAACGACGGCAGCAAGCTCGGATGCACATTGAGCATGCGCCCCGCCCACTGGCCGACGAGGAACGGGGTGAGGCGCCGCATGTAGCCTGCCAGGCAGACCAGCGTGACGCCGGCTTCGCGCAGTGCCGCGTCGATGGCATGTTCATGTGCCAGGCGGTCGCCCTTGAAGGGGCGGTGGTCGATGCAGAGCGACGGGACGCCGTGGCTGGCGGCGAGCGCGAAGCCGCCAGCGTCGGGGACGTTGCTCAGTGCCAGCACGATCTCGCCGGGAAAGCCCGGTGCCTTCGCCGCCCGCACCAGGGCGCCCATGTTGCTGCCGCGGCCGCTGAACAGGATGCCGATGCGGCTCACGCCAGCCAGCCGTCCGGGACGGCGATGTCGGCGCGCGCCTCGCCATCGGCCGCCTCGACGGTGCCGATCGCGACGGCATGCTCGCCGTGTTCGGCCAGTAGCGCGATGGCTGCCTCCGCGTCAGACACGACGAGGGCCATGCCGATGCCGCAGTTGAACACGCGCAGCATCTCGGCATCGGCGACGCCGCCGACCCCGGCGAGCCAGCGGAATACGGGCGGCACGGTCCATTTGGCAGCGTCGATCGCGGCGCTTGTGCCGGCCGGCAGGGCGCGGGGTAGGTTTCCAGGCAGGCCGCCGCCGGTGATGTGTGCGGCCGCCTTCAGCAGGCCCGCACGGTGCAGCGCGAGCATGGGCTGCACGTAGATCCGGGTGGGGGCGAGCAGGGCGGCGGCCAGACTGAGCTCGGCGTCGAATGGGGCCGGGTCGTTCCAACCCACGCCGCTGGCCTCGACGATCTTGCGGACTAGGGAGAACCCGTTGCTGTGCACGCCGCTGCTGGGCAGGCCGAGGATGGTATCGCCCGGCGTCACGCCGGCGGGGAGCAGTTGGTCGCGCTCGGCGGCGCCGACGCTGAAACCGGCGAGATCGTAGTCGCCGCCACGGTAGAGGCCCGGCATCTCGGCCGTCTCGCCGCCGACCAAGGCGCAGCCGGCTTGCGTGCAACCCTCCGCAATGCCGGCGACGACGCTGGCGGCATGGGCGACGTCGAGCGCGCCGGTGGCGAAATAGTCGAGGAAGAACAACGGCTCGGCGCCCTGGACGACGAGGTCGTTGACGCACATGGCGACCAGGTCGATGCCGACGGTGTCATGGATACCGGCATCAATGGCGATCTTGAGCTTGGTGCCGACGCCGTCGGTGGTGCTGACCAGCACCGGGTCGCGGAACCCGGCAGCCTTGAGGTCGAACAGCGCGCCGAAGCCGCCGAGCCCGCCCATGGTGCCGACTCGGTCGGTGGCGCGCGCGAGCGGCTTGATGCGGTCGACCAGGGCATCGCCGGCCTCGATGTCCACGCCGGCATCGCGGTAGGTCATCACATTGTCGGAAGGGGGACGGCTCATCGGCAAAGACTCTGTCTTGGGAGGCGGTTAGACTGCCTGTATGAGCGGCCTTGCCGGAAACAACCACAGCGGCCCGGGCCCGGCAACACGGGCCGGGTCGGATATCGTCAACCTTCCCAACATGGTCACGCTGGCGCGGCTCTGTGCGGTGCCGGTCGCCGTGTGGTTGGCGCTGCGGCATCATCTGGTCGCGACGTTCGCCGTCGCGGCCGCAGCGGGCGCGTCGGACGCGCTCGACGGCTGGCTGGCCCGGCGGCGAGGCGGCAGCGCGCTCGGGGCCATCCTCGATCCGCTGGCCGACAAGACGCTGCTGGTGTCGATGTTCCTGACGCTGGCCGCCATCGGGGTGTTGCCGGTCTGGCTTGCGGTGCTGACGGTGACGCGGGACGTGTCGATCGTGGCCGGGCTGGCGGTGTTGTGGACGCGCTCGGTGCGGGTGCGGATGCGGCCATTGTTCATCTCGAAGGTGAATACCGCGTTGCAATTGCTGCTGGTTGCGGTTGCGCTGCTACTGCGGGGGTTCGCGCTGCCCGGCGAGCTGCTGCTGCAGGCGCTGATCTGGATCGTGGCGGCGACGACGCTGCTGTCGGCGGCGGCCTACACGCGGAAAGCCATCGGCGGGTGGGACCGGTGAGCCGCCCCGTGCTGGAGTTCGAGGTCGAGCCGCAGCTGCGGCCGGCCGCGCCGGAGCGGACCACGCGGGGGCAGCGGCTGGGGATGCTGGCCGGGCTGGTGGTGGCGCTGTGCGTCGCGCTGTACCTGTTCTCCTCGATCCTGCTCCCCTTCGTGGCGGCGGCGTGCATCGCCTATTTCCTGGACCCGCCGACCACGCGGCTGACGCGGATCGGCCTACCGCGCGGCGCGGCCGCGGGCATCATGATCGTCGCGCTGCTGGCGGTGATGCTGCTGTTCGCGCTGCTGCTGTATCCGTTGCTGCTGGCGCAGATCGGGCTGCTGGTCAGCCGCGCGCCGTCCTACGTCATGGACATCCGTGATTGGGCCGGCGACGTGGTGCATCGGCTGCAGGAGGGGCTCGGCTCGGAGTATGTCGACGAGAAGCTGCGGGACCTGGTGGCGGGGCAGGCCGGGTCGATGCTCGGCTGGGTGGCCGGCACGCTGACGCGGATCGTGGGCAGCGGGTTCGCGCTGTTCAGCGTCATCTCGCTGGTCATCGTGACGCCGGTGGTGGCGTTCTACCTGCTGCGCGACTGGCGGCGGGCGGTGGCGCGGCTGGATAGCTGGCTGCCGCGGCGCTATGCCGGCGTGTTGCGGGCGCAGGCGCGGGAGGTGGACCGAATCCTGTCGGCCTGGCTTCGCGGGCAGGCGATCTGCTGCGTGCTGCTAGCGGCGTTCTACGCGGTGGGGCTGACGGCGGTGGGGCTCGATCTCGGGCTGATCGTCGGTATGGCGGCCGGGCTGCTGTCGTTCATCCCGTATGTCGGCAGCGTGGTGGGCGGACTGACCAGCATTGCGCTTGCCCTGGCGCAGTTTCATTGGCAGGGGGTCACCGTCGTCGCCGGCGTGTTCGTCGTGGGTCAGTTGCTCGAGGGCTATGTCATCTATCCGCGCTTCCTGGGCGATCGCGTCGAGCTGCATGCGGTTTGGGTGATTTTTGCTCTATTCGCGGGCGGCGCGGCGTTCGGGTTCCTGGGCGTGTTGCTGGCCGTGCCGGTCGCGGCGGCGATCGGGGTGCTGGCGAGGTTCTGGCTCAAGCGGTATCTGGCGAGCCCGATTTACCTGGAACCGCCGCAAGATGGCTGATGCGCAGCTGCCGCTCGTGCTGCCGTTCAAGCCGGGCCTTGGGTCCAGCGAATTCCTGCCGCATGCGGGCGTGCAACTGGCGCTCGAAGCCATCGCCGCGGGAACCGCCTGGCCACAGAGCCGGCTGGTGTTGTGGGGCGGGGCCGGGGTCGGCAAGACGCATCTGCTCCATATCTGGGCCGGCGAGACCGGCGCCTCGATCGTGGATGGCCGACGGCTGCATGAGCCGTTCTGGCCGCAAGGCGCCCTGTCGATCGACGATGCGGACCAGGTTCCGTCCGAGGAGGCGCTGCTGCACGTGCTGAACGCGGCGGCCGAAGCGGGGCACCGCCTGCTGCTCACCTCGACTCGGCCTCCGGCGCGCAGCCGTATCCGCCTGCCCGACCTGGCGAGCCGATTGCGGGCGACCATGGCAGTCGAGTTGGGGCCGCAGGATGATGACATGTTGGCGTCATTGTTGGCCAAGCTCTTGTCGGACCGTCAGATCGTGGTAGCGCCCCCAATACAGAAATGGATGCTGACCCGGCTGCCGCGCACGGCCGCCACCATCCGCGAGGCGGTCGAACGATTGGACTATGCGGCCCTGGCCGCCCAATCGAGCGTGTCGCGCGGGCTGGCGGCCGAGTGCCTGGCCGAGTTGTTGCTCAACGAGACTCCATAGGAGAGATCAACGTGACCAACGTGACGACCGTCCGGGCCAAGCCGACCGAATTGTCCTCGACGGAGCCATCCGCAGTCACCGGCGACAGCCCAGAACGCTTCATCAACCGCGAGGTGTCGTGGTTGGACTTCAACCACCGGGTCGTGGAGGAGGCGGAGAACGCGCGGCATCCGTTGCTGGAGCGGCTGCGCTTCCTGTCGATCAGCGCCAGCAACCTCGATGAGTTCTTCAGCGTCCGCGTCGCCGGGTTAATCGGGCAGGCGAAGGCGGGGGTGGCGGCGATCAGCGCCGATGGGCGGACGGCTGGTGAGCAGCTCGAGGCGATCCAGACCCGCGCACAGCGGTTGATCGGTGCGCAGCAGCGCGTGTGGCGCGAGCTGCGTGGGCAGTTGGCCGAGGCGGGCCTCGAGCTGGTCGAGGCATCGTCGTTGAGCGGCGACGACATCGACCGGCTCGAGCATTGGTTCATGGACCGCGTCTTTCCAGTGCTGACCCCGCTCGCGGTCGACCCGGCGCACCCGTTCCCGTTCATCCCCAACATGGGCCTGGTGATGGTGCTCAAGCTGCACCGCGACCAGGACGGGCATGGCATGCAGGCGCTGATCCCGCTGCCGGCGACGATCGAGCGGTTCATCCGGCTGCCGAGCGAGGCGGACCGCAAGGTGATCCGCTTCATGCTGCTCGAAGACATGGTCGGGCTGTTCCTGCACCGGCTGTTCCCCGGCTTCAGGGTGCTCAGCAGCGGCAAGTTCCGTCTCATCCGCGACACCGGGGTCGAGTTCGAAGAGGAGGCGGAGGACCTCGTGCGCTCTTACGAGACGGCGCTGAAGCGGCGGCGGCGGGGGGTGGCAATCCATCTGTCGGTCGATGCCGCGATGTCGCAGGAGCTGCGCGACCTGGTCGCCGACGAGCTGGACGTGGACGACAAGAGCGTGCCGGGCGACGAGGTGGTCATCCAGGACGGCATCCTGGGGCTGGCGGACCTCAAGCAGATGATTGCCGACGATCGGCCGGACTTGCTGTTCCCGCCCTACACGCCGCGCTTCCCGGAGCGCATCCGCGACTTCGCCGGCGATTGCTTCGCCGCGATCCGGGCCAAGGACATCATCGTCCACCACCCGTTCGAGAGCTTCGACGTGGTGCTGCAGTTCCTGCGGCAGGCGGCGTCCGACCCGGCCGTGGTCGCGATCAAGCAGACGCTCTACCGCACCAGCCGCGACAGCCCGATCGTCAAGGTGCTGATCGAGGCGGCCGAGGCTGGCAAGTCGGTGACCGCGATGGTCGAGCTGCGGGCGCGGTTCGACGAGGAGGCCAATATCCGGTTGGCACGCTCGATGGAAGCCGCCGGCGTGCAGGTCGTCTACGGCTTCGTCGAGTTGAAGACGCACGCCAAGCTGTCGCTGGTGGTGCGGCGGGAAGGCGCGATCATGCGCAGCTACGCGCACTTCGGCACCGGCAATTATCATCCGATCACGGCGCGGATCTACACCGACCTCAGCTTCTTCACGTCCGATCCGGACCTTTGTCGGGATAGCGCGCGGCTGTTCAACTACATGACCGGCTACGCGCGGCCGGAGAAGATGGACAGCCTCGCCTTCAGCCCGCTGACCATCCGGCGCACGCTGGACGAGCTGATCGAGGCGGAGATCGGGTTCGCCAAGGCGGGCAAGCCGGCGACGATCTGGTTGAAGATGAACAGCCTGGTGGACGACAAGCTGATCGACCACCTGTATCGCGCGTCACAGGCGGGGGTGCAGGTCATGTGCGTCATCCGCGGCATCTGCTGCCTGCGGCCCGGCGTGCCCGATCTGTCGGAGAACATCCGGGTCAAGAGCATCGTCGGCCGCTTCCTCGAACACAGCCGAATCTATTCGTTCGGCAACGGGCACCGGATGCCGAGCCGGCACGCGCTGGTGTTCATCAGCAGCGCGGACTGGATGGCGCGCAACATGGAGTGGCGGGTCGAGACGCTGGTGCCGATCCACAATGCGACGGTGCACGCGCAAGTGCTGGACCAGATCATGGTGGTGAACCTGCGCGACAATCTGCAATCGTGGGAGTTGGGGTCGGACGGGGCATGGCGCCGGGTGGCGGCCGGGTCGCGGCCGGTGTCGGCACACCATTACTTCATGACCAACCCGTCGCTATCGGGACGCGGATCGGCGTTGAACAACACGGCGCTGCCGCCGCAGAGCCCAGCGCGCAAGCAGGATCGCGTCAGTCAGGATTGATGAGTTTGGACCAAAGCGAAATGGTGACCCCGGGCGTGAGACCGCAGACTGGGACGGAGCGCTGCGCCGTGGTGGACCTCGGGTCCAACTCGGTGCGGCTCGTCGTCTATGAGGGACGCGGGCGTAACCCGGTGTCGATCTTCAATGAGAAGGCGGTCCTGCGGCTGGGCAAGGGGCTGCAAAGCACCGGGCGGCTGAACGAGGTCGGGGTGGCGCAGGCACTCAAGGTGATGGTGCGCTATCACGTGATCGCGCAGGCGATGGGGGCTACGCCGTTCGAGGTGCTGGCGACGGCGGCGGTGCGAGACGCGAGCAACGGGCCGGAGTTCATCGCCGCGCTGCAGGAGCGGATGCCGGCGGCGACGATCACCGTGCTGTCGGGGCCGGAGGAGGCGGCGATGTCGGCCGCCGGGCTGCGCTGCGGTATCGGGGGCGCGGACGGCATCTTGGCCGATATCGGCGGCGGATCGCTCGAACTGGTCGGGCTCGACGCGACGGGGGCGCATGACGCGGTGACGCTGCGGCTGGGCGTGATCCGGCTGGCGGACCGGTCGGAAGGCAATCTCGAGCGGGCGCGGGACATCGCCGATGCCGATCTGGCGGGGGTGAAGTGGCTCGGCAACGGAGCGGGCCGAAGCCTGTATTTGGTCGGCGGGGCGTGGCGCGCGCTGGCGCGAGTGCACATGCAGCAGGTGCGATATCCGCTGAATATCGTGCATTGCTATACGATCGGGCATGAGGCGGCGCGCGAGCTGAGCAATTTCGTAGTCGGGCCGGGCAAGATCCCGGGCCTGCCGCGACGGCGGGCGGAGGACATTCCTTATGCCGCCCTGGTGTTGCGTCGGCTGTTGCGCGCCACTGGCGTGCGGCAAGTGGTGTTCAGCGCCTACGGTATTCGTGAAGGATGGTTCCTGCGCGAGGTGCCGCCGGAGGTGCGCGCGCAAGATCCGCTGCTGACGGCGGCGCGGGATGAGGCCGGGCGCCTCGGGCGCGACCCGGTGCTGCCACCGGCGCTGATCGCCTGGACGGCGCCGCTGTTCCCGTTCGAGACCGAGAGCACGGCCCGGCTGCGGCAGGCTACCTGCTGGCTGTCGGACACCGGTAGCCACGATCATCCGGAGTATCGGGCCGAACTGACGTTCCAGCGCAGCCTGTATGCGCCGGGCGCGTCCGACCATCCGACTCGGGCGTTCCTGGCACTGGCATTGGCGACGCGCTACGAGGCGGAGCCCGGCGCGCCCTATCTGACGACCGCGCGCGCGCTGCTGGATGCGGCATCGATCGCACGGGCGGAGCTGTTGGGGACGGCGCTGCGGCTGGCTTACACGCTGTCGGCGGGGACGCCGGATTTGTTGGCGGGCGCTTCGTTGCGGCTGGAACCGGGCCGGGTCGTGCTGCGGCTTGACGGTCCCGGCGTGTTCGCGGGCGAGGGCGTGCAGCGGCGGTTGGACCGTCTGGGTAGCTTGCTGGGCCTGATGGCGATGGTGGAGTAGCGCCCACCCTTGCGCCGCCGCCGACCGTGAGTTACCCGAAATGGTCATCGAATCAGCGGGCAGGCATGCGGGTCAAAGACGTCAAGAAAGTAGTTCTGGCCTATTCCGGTGGGCTCGACACCAGCGTCATCCTGAAGTGGCTGCAGACGGAATATGGCTGCGAGGTGGTGACGTTCACCGCCGATCTTGGACAAGGTGAGGAGCTCGAGCCGGCGCGTCGCAAGGCGGAGATGTTCGGTGTCAAGGAGATCTTCATCGACGATCTGCGCGAGACCTTCGTCAAGGATTTCGTGTTCCCGATGTTTCGCGCCAACACGGTCTATGAGGGGCAATACCTGCTCGGCACCAGCATCGCGCGGCCGCTGATCGCGCAGCGGCAGATCGAGATTGCCGAAATGGTCGGCGCGGACGCGGTGGCACATGGCGCGACCGGCAAGGGCAACGATCAGGTGCGGTTCGAGATCGCGTATTACGCGCTCAAGCCGGACATCAAGGTGATCGCGCCGTGGCGCGAGTGGGAGCTGACGTCGCGGACGAAGCTTCTGGAATTTGCCGAGCAGAACCAGATTCCGATCAGCAAGGACAAGCTCGGCGAAAGCCCGTTCAGTGTGGATGCCAACCTCCTGCACTCCTCGTCCGAGGGCAAGATGCTCGAGGACCCCGCCGTCGAGGCGCCGGAGGTGGTCTATCAGCGGACGATCCGTCCGGAAGACGCGCCGGACGCGGCGACGATCATCAGCATCGATTTCGAGCGGGGCGACCCGGTCGCCATCGACGGCGTGCGCCTGTCACCGGCGGAGTTGCTGACCAAGCTGAACGCGCTCGGCAAGGCCAACGGCATCGGGCGGCTCGACCTGGTCGAGAACCGGTTCGTCGGCATGAAGTCGCGCGGCGTCTACGAGACGCCCGGCGGCTCGATCCTGCTGCCGGCGCATCGGGCGATCGAGTCGATCACGCTGGACCGCGAGGCGATGCACCTCAAGGACGAGCTGATGCCGCGCTACGCCGAGCTGATCTACAACGGCTTCTGGTTCAGCCCGGAGCGGCGGATGCTGCAGGCGGCGATCGACGAGAGCCAGCGGAGCGTCACCGGCCAGGTTCGCATGAAGCTCTACAAGGGCAACGTCAGTTGCATCGGGCGGGAGAGCCCGAACAGCCTCTACTCCATGCGGGTGGTGACATTCGAGGATGATCAGGGTGCCTACAATCAAGTCGACGCGGAGGGCTTCATTAAGCTGAACTCCCTACGCCTCCGGCTCGGTGCGATGGCGGGGCGGCGAGGCGGGGGTCTCTAGGGCCGGCTTTCACCCCGGTCCGCTCAGTCAGCCAGTCCCGGAAGTCCTCGGGCGACATCGGGTAGCCGAACAGAAAGCCTTGTGCGCCGGCGCAGCCGAGACCGAGCAGCATCACCGCTTGCTGTTCGGTCTCGACGCCCTTTGCAACCACGGTGTGGCCTCGGCTGTTAGCAAGCGACACCGAGGCGCGAATCATCTCCTCGGCCCGGCGATCGACGCCAAGCGACTGGACGAAACCTGTCGCGATCTTGAGTCCGTCGAGCGGTAGGCGCAGGAGTTGTGTCACGCCCGAGTTGCCGACGCCGAAATCGTCGAGCACCAGATGCGCCCCACGGTCGCGCAGGATGGCGAGCTCGTCTAGCGCGCGGTTGCTGACGCGGTCGAGCAGGACCTCTTCGGTGACCTCGATCTCGATATCGTCGAGCAACAACCCGGCGTCCGCGACTTGTTGTGCAAACTCGGCAGCGGTGTCTTCACGGACCACTTCGTTGACCGAAAGGTTGAGCGCGAGCCGGACTCCTTCGAGGCCGGCGTCGCGCAAGGCGCGGAAGGCGGAGAGCGCCTGTGCTCGCACGAGGCGGCCGATCCACATGGCGCGCTCCGGCCCGATCATGGGAAATAAATCGCTGGTAGGGACGGTGCCGACGCTCACGTGGCTCCATCTCGTCAACGCTTCGACCGACAGCAGCGCGGGTGTCGAGCTGTTCCGGGCCAGGGTCACAGTGGGCTGCAAATGCACGGCGGCGCCGTCGATCGCGTCGGGCCCGCGCACGCTGGCCTCGAAAGCGCGCATGATCGCGATCCCGGTCGAGAGCTTCGCGGCGTCCTCCTGGACAGCCAGGCCGATGCTGCCGCGCCGCTCCCGCTTGGCGCGGATGAGTGCCTCGTCGGCCAGGCGGAAGGTCTGGTCGCCCTCAGCGACGTCGTGAGGGAATTGGGCGAGGCCGAGAGTCGCACCGGTGCGCAGCCGTTTGCCGCGGAACTCCACCGGCATGTGCAGGCTCTCGCAGATGCGTTGGGCGATGACGTAGGCGACGGCCGGGTCGGTGATGCCGACGAGGAGCACCGCGAACTCGTCGCCGCCGAGCCGGGCTGCGATGTCACCATGGCGGACGGCAAGCTTCAGCCGCTCGGCTGCAGCGCGGAGGACGGCGTCTCCGGCGTCATGCCCTTCGCTGTCGTTGGTTTCCTTGAAGAGATCCAAGTCGATGGCGATGGCGGTGAACGGCGTGCCGACACGGCTCATCGCCTCGATTGCCTGCATCGTCGTCCGCCGGTTCGGCAGGCCGGTCAGCGCGTCGGTCCGGGCAGCGCCGTTGGCCCGGGTCAGGGCACGGCGGAGCTCGAAGTTGGTCACCACGGCGCGGGCGAGGGTAGTCAACGTGTCCACGGTCGTCTTGTCGAAGGAGCGGGCCTTGTCGTCGATCACGCAGAGCGAGCCGAGCGCGTAGCCTTCCGCGTTGACGAGTGGCACGCCGAGATAGGCGCGGGCATCACCGTCGCTCACCAGCAGATTGTTCGAGAAGCGAGGATCGGCCGCAAGATCGCCGACGATCAAGGGCTGCTCGGGCGTCATGATGGTGTGTGCGCAAAACGAGTCCTCACGCGGCATCGACGCCGGTCCGTCCACGCTCGATGCTTTGAACCAGGTGCGTTCGGCATCGAGCAGGGTGACGGCGGCGAAGTCGGTGCCGGCGACGCGGGCGGCCAGGTTGGCAAGATCGTTGAAGACGTCCTCGTTGGCGGTCTCGAGGATGTCGTAGCTGGCGAGCGCGGCAAGACGGTCCAACTCGTTTGCCGGGATCAGTTTCGTCATCACCACCTCATGCAGGGCGGTGCCGTTCTTCCTCAGCGTGGAACAGCACCGCCCTCACGAGTATGGGCGTTCGAGGTTAACTAAAGCTTACAGGTGGTCAGCCGACGCGGTTGTCGACCAGATCGGTCACCACGCCGGGATCGGCTAGGGTACTGGTGTCGCCGAGTTGGTCGGTCTCGTTGGCGGCGATCTTGCGCAGAATACGGCGCATGATCTTGCCCGACCGCGTCTTGGGCAGGCCGGGTGCCCACTGGATCGCGTCCGGCGAGGCGATCGGGCCGATCTCGCGGCGGACCCAGGCGACCAGCTCCTTGCGCAGTTCGTCGCTCGGCTCCTCGTCGGCGTTGAGCGTGACGTAGGCGTAGATGCCCTGGCCCTTGAGGTCGTGCGGGAAGCCGACCACGGCGGCCTCGGCGACTTTCGGATGCGCTACCAGGGCGCTCTCGACCTCGGCGGTGCCCATGCGGTGGCCGCTGACGTTGATCACGTCGTCGACCCGGCCGGTGATCCAGAAATAGCCGTCCGCGTCGCGCCGGGCGCCGTCGCCGGTGAAGTAGTAGCCGGGGAAGGTGGAGAAATAGGTCTGCTTGAAGCGCTCGTGGTCGCGGAACACGGTGCGCAGCATGCCGGGCCAGGGCTTGGCGATGCACAGATTGCCCTCGACCGCGCCTTCGACGACCTTGCCTTCGGCGTCCACCAGGACGGGGATGATGCCGGGGAGCGGCAGGGTGGCCGAGCCGGGCTTGAGCGCCACGGCGCCCGGGAGCGGGGCAATCAGGATGCCGCCAGTCTCGGTCTGCCACCAGGTGTCGACGATGGGGCAGCGCTCGTCGCCGACCACGCGGTGATACCAGGTCCAAGCTTCGGGGTTGATCGGCTCGCCGACGCTGCCGAGCAGGCGGAGGCTCTGCCGGCTGGTGGACTTCACCGGGCCTTCACCCTCGCGCATCAGCGAGCGGATGGCGGTGGGCGCGGTGTAGAAGATGTTGACCCGGTGCTTATCGATGACTTGCCAGAAGCGCGAGCTGTTGGGATAGGTCGGGATGCCCTCGAACATCAGCGTGGTCGCGCCGTTGGCGAGCGGGCCGTACACTATGTAGGTGTGGCCGGTGACCCAGCCGACATCCGCGGTGCACCAATACACCTCGCCTGGCTGGTAGTCGAAGACTAGCTGGTGGGTCATGGCGGCCCAGACCATGTAGCCGCCGGTGGTGTGCAGCACGCCCTTCGGCTTGCCGGTGCTGCCGGAGGTGTAGAGGATGAAGAGGGGAGCCTCAGCCTCCATCGGCTCGGGTGAGCAGTCGGGGCTGGCGGCGGCCATGAGGTCGTCGTAGCGCTGATCGCGGCCGGCTTGCATCGGGACGTCGCCGCCGGTGACGGAGACAACGACCACGTGCTGGACGCTGGGGCAGCTCTTGAGTGCGGCGTCGGCGTTGGTCTTCAGCGCGACTTTGCGGCCGCCGCGGCGACCTTCGTCGGCGGTGATGAGCAGGGTGCTGTCGCAATCCTGGATGCGGTTGGCCAGGCTGTCGGGCGAAAAACCGCCGAAGACGATGGAGTGGATCGCGCCGATGCGGGCGCAGGCGAGCATGGCGACCGCGGCCTCGACGACCATCGGCAGGTAGATGGTGATGCGGTCGCCTTTCTTGGCACCGAGCGACTTCAGGACGTTGGCGAAGCGGCAGACCTGCTCGTGCAGTTCGCGGTAGGTGACGGAGCGGGAGGCGTTGGGATCGTCGCCCTCCCAAATGATGGCGACCTGGTCGGGGCGATCGGCGAGGTGGCGGTCGAGGCAGGTAGCCGATGCGTTGAGCGTGCCGTCCTCGTACCATCTGACCTGGACGTCGCCGGTGAAATCGCCGGTTAGGATCTTGGTCGGCGGCTTGATCCAGCTGACGCGGCGGGCCTGCTCGGCCCAGAAACCGTCATGATCGGTGCGGGCGCGCTCGGTCCAGGTGGCGAAGGCCTTGGCGTCGAGATGCGTCGAGGCGGCCGCGGCGGGCGACACGGGATAGAGTTGATCGGACACGGTGTTCCCTCGATTTATTTAAGCTTTGTGCGAACTGTAGCGCTCGCGTGATCGGGGCGCCAGGTCAGCGTGGGACGCGTTTGCTGCCGCCGGCGAGCGCCAGAACGTGCTCCCATTCGGGCTCGGTGATGGGCGCGACGGAGAGGCGGGAGTAGCGGACGAGCGACATGTCGGCGAGTGCCGGGTCGGCTTTGGCTTCGGCGAGAGTGACCGGGCGCTTGAGGGCGGCAACCGCTTTCATATCAACGCAGACCCAGTCGCCCTTCTTGCCGTCCTGCCCTGCGCTCGGGTCCGGATAGGCCTCGCGGACCACCTCGACGATGCCCACGATCTCCTTGCCGATGTTGGAGTGATAGAAGAAGGCGCGGTCGCGCAGCTTCATGGCAGCGAGGTTATTCTTGGCCTGGTGGCTGCGCACGCCGGTCCAGGGCTCGACGCCGTTGGCGATCTGCTGGTCCCAGCTGAAGGCATCGGGTTCGGATTTGACGAGCCAGTATTGCATGACGACGAGGTTAGCCGCGGTTGGGCGTGCGTCAACGGATCGCGCGGCGGAACGTGTCAGGGTGGCCTTACAACTCGCCGAACTCATGCTATCTTGGCCGTGTGGACGCCACTGCTCTCCCTTCGCGGCCATCGCGCTCGCTCCATCGTTTCGCCAATCCCGGGCGTTTCCTCCGGCTGGCGCGCGCCATTCAGCCGTGGCTGACTTGGCCGGCCCTGCTTTTGCTCGTAGTCGGTATCAGCTGGGGATTATTCTTCTCGCCGGCCGATTGGCAGCAGGGCGACAGCGTCCGCATCATGTATATTCATGTCCCGTCGGCTTGGCTCGCGTCGGCCGGATATGTCGGGCTGGCGATCTGCTCGCTGTCGTCGCTGGTGTGGCGGCATCCGTTGGCCGATTTGGCGGCGGCCGAGATCGGGCCGGTGGGCGCTGTATTCACCGCCGTGTGCCTGGCCACCGGGTCGTTGTGGGGCAAGCCGATGTGGGGCGCCTGGTGGGTGTGGGATGCCCGGCTGACCAGCATGCTGGTGCTGTTCTTCCTGTATGTCGGACATACCGCGCTGATGCAGGCCTTCGACGACCCGGTGCGCGGTGCGCGAGCGGCGGCGATCCTGGCGCTGGTAGGCGTGATCAATTTGCCAATCATCAAGTTCAGCGTTCAGTGGTGGAACACGCTGCACCAAGGGAACACCATCACGCTGACCGGTGCGCCCGGTATGCATGTCGATATGCTGTGGCCGCTGCTGGTCTGCACCGTCGGTTTCACCTTCGCCTTTGGCGCGATCGTGCTGGCGCGGACGCGGGCGGCGGTGATGGAACGACGCATTCGCGGGTTGCTGATGGCACAGGCGGAGCGGGCGTGACCCATTTACCGTTCATCAGCGCGGCTTACGCGCTCGGCGTTGGCGCGCCAGCGGTGTTGGCGTTCATGTCATGGCGGCGTTTGAAGCTGGCGCAGAAGCGGCTGGCGGTGATCGATCCGAGGATGTCCAGATGACGCGCAAAAAGCGGCGGTTGTGGATCGTGGTGGCGTGTGGGATCGGGCTTGGGTCCGCCTCTGCGCTGGCGCTGACGGCGTTTGGTGACAATCTGGTGTTCTTCGTCTCGCCATCGACGCTCGAGCAGCATGCTGACAAGGTGGGTAGTACGTTGCGGCTCGGCGGCATGATCGAGGCCGGCAGCGTGCATCGGACGCAGATCGCCGGGTCGCCGGTAGCGCAGTTCCGGGTGACGGACGGTAAGGCAGCCGTCGACGTCAATTACACGGGGATCCTGCCGGACCTGTTTCGTGAGGGGCAGGGCGCGGTGATGCTGGGCAAGTTGCTACCGGATGGGACGTTCCGGGCTAGTGAGGTGTTGGCCAAGCACGACGAAACCTACATGCCGCGCGACGTGGCGGATGCGCTGAAGAAGTCGGGCATGTGGCATCCGGAAGATGGTGCGCCGCCCCCGGCGGCGACTTGGAACACGCTGGAGCCGTCCGCCCCGTCACGAAAGTCCTGACATGATCCCTGAGCTTGGACATTTCGCCTTGGCGATGGCCTGTGCCATCGCATTGGCGCAGGCCATCGTGCCAATCTGGGGCGCGCATCGTGGTGATGCCCGGCTGATGGCCATGGCGCCGGCGCTGGCACTGGCGCAGCTGCTGGCGCTCGGCACCGCTGCGGCGGCGTTGGTGATGAGCAGCGTCGGCGACGACTTTACCGTGCTGAACGTGGCCGAAAACAGTCATACGCTGAAGCCGCTGCTGTATAAGATTACCGGCACTTGGGGCAATCACGAGGGCTCCATCTTGCTCTGGGGGTTGATCCTCGGGCTGTGCGGCGGGGCGGTGGCAGTGTTCGGGCGTGGACTGCCCTCTGCGCTGCGGGCACGGGTAATCGGTGTGCTGGGCGGAACGTCTACCGGGTTTCTGCTGTTCTGCTTGCTAGCGAGTGATCCATTCAATCGGATCTGGCCGCCGCCGCTCGACGGGCGGGATATGAACCCGCTGTTGCAGGATCCAGGCTTGGCGTTTCATCCGCCAATTCTCTACGCCGGCTACGTCGGCTTTGCCGTGCCATTCGCGTTTGCGGTGGCGGCATTGCTCGAGGGGCGGATCGACGCGGCTTGGGGGCGCTGGGTGCGGCCGTGGACACTGGCCTCGTGGTGCCTCCTGACCGGTGGCATCGCTTTGGGCAGTTGGTGGGCGTATTACGAACTCGGCTGGGGCGGTTTCTGGTTCTGGGACCCGGTGGAGAATGCCAGCCTGTTGCCTTGGCTGACCGGCACGGCGTTGCTGCACTCGGCGATCGTAGTGGAGAAACGGGAAGCGCTGAAGATTTGGACGGTGCTGCTGGCAATCGCGACGTTCTCGCTGTCGCTGTCGGGCACGTTCCTGGTGCGCTCCGGCATTCTGAACTCCGTGCATGCGTTCGCTAACGACCCGACCCGAGGCGTGTTCATCCTTGGCTTATTGGCGATCGTAATCGGCGGGAGCCTGTTGTTGTTCGCATTCCGGGCGCCGGCGCTGTCGCAAGGCGGGCTGTTTGCGCCGATCTCGCGCGAGGGTGCGCTGGTGTTCAACAACATCATGCTGTGCAGCATCGCGGCGGTGGTGATCACGGGCACGCTTTATCCTCTGATCGCGGACTTCATCTTCGATCATAAGATCTCGGTAGGGGCGCCGTTCTTCAATGCGACGGTGTTGCCGCTGGCGATCCCGGTGTTCGCCGTGATGACGATCGCGCCAGGGCTGGCTTGGAAGCGGGCGAATCTTTGGCCGGCGTTGCGCCGCTTGTGGTGGGCGGCGATCGTGGCGGCGCTGGTCGGGCTCGTCGCGGCTTATGGCGCCAAGAAGGTGTTGCCGGCGCTGGCGTTCGCCGGGTCGGTGTGGATCGTGTTCGGGGCCGCCGCCGAGATCGTCGAGCGAATCAAGCTGTTTCGCATCCCGACGGGGCAGAGCCTGTCGCGGCTGGCCGGCTTGCGGCTGTCAGTCTGGGGCACGGCTCTCGGACACGCGGGTATGGGCGTGACGGTGGCGGGGATCGCCGGGATGTCGATGGCGTCGGAACGGATTGTGGCCTTGCACCCCGGCGAGAGTACGCTTGAGGCGGGCTATGACTGGAAGCTGGTCGAGTTGCATGACGAGCGGGGGCCGAACTACGTGTCGCGAATCGCGACCATCGAGGTAACGCGTGACGGCGCGCCATTCCTAACGCTGCATCCGTCGCGGCGCACGTTCGCCACGCAGCGGATGACCACGACCGAGGCTGCCATCCATACCAACGGCATCCGCGACCTGTATGCGGTGCTTGGTGAGGAGCGGGACGGCGTGGCGGTGTTGCGCATCCACGACAACTTCCTTGCACCATGGATTTGGTTCGGAGCGTTGATCATGGCATCCGGCGGGATGATGTCCTTGTTGGATCGGCGGGCACGGGTGGGTGCGCCGCAGAAGGCGGCCGTCCGGCCCGGTGCAGGGTCGGCGGTGGCGTGAATCGGCGACTTCTCCTTCTCGCGCCGCTCGCGGTGGCGGGTGCCAGCGGGTTCGGGGCTTGGACGATCCTAAGGCGCATGAAGGAAGGCACGTTTGATCCGCACGATGTGCCGAGCCAGCTGATCGGCAAATCGATCCCAGCCTTCGAGTCACTGCCGGCGCTCGATGCAGGGACGCAGGGCTTCGACAGTGCGTCGCTGACGTCGTCCGGTCAGCCGTTGCTGGTCAACTTCTTCGCTAGTTGGTGTGTGCCTTGCGTGATCGAGGCGCCAACGCTGATGCTGCTCAAGCAGCAGGATATCCCGATTTGGGGCATTGCCTACAAGGACAAGCCGGTAGCCGCACGCGCGTTCCTGGCGCGGCACGGTGATCCGTATACGCGCATCGCAATGGACGAGCCCGGCCGGGTTGCGATTGATTGGGGCGTGTATGGCGTGCCGGAAACGTATCTGCTGGACCGTCATGGCGTGGTGCGCTGGCGGCAGGCTGGGCCGATAACCGATGATGTGCTGGAGACGCAGTTGAAGCCGATGCTGCGGAGCATCGCGTGATCCGGCTGCTCTTCGTCTTGATGCTGCTGGCGGCGCCGGCTTGGGCCATCAGCGACCCGGCGGAGATGCTGGCCAACCCGGTGCAGGAAGTCCGTGCCGAAGAAGTCGGGCGGCAACTGCGCTGCCTGGTGTGCCAGAACGAGAGCATCGAAGACAGCAATGCCGACTTGGCAAAAGACCTGCGAAAGCTGGTGCGGCAACGGATCGCGGCTGGTGACACCGACACCCAAGCGACCGATTGGGTGGTCTCGCGCTATGGCGACTTCGTCAGGCTGCGGCCGCCGGTAAACTGGGTCACAGCGGCCTTGTGGGGCTCTCCGTTGATCGCGGTGGGTGGTGCGCTGATCGCAGTGTTGGTGTTGCGCCGTCGGCCGCCGACTACGCCGGTGCCGCTGACCGCAGCCGAGCGGCGCAAGCTCGCTCAACTCACGGAACCCCCGTCGGCGGCATGATCTTCGTTCTGATTGCTTTGCTGGCGCTGCTCGTGCTGGTGCCGGTGTTGCTCGTGTTGCGTCGTCAGGTGGAAAGCCGCGGCGTGCGCGACCTGGCGATGGATCTGCACAAGACACAGTTGCGGGAGCTGGACCGTGACCTGGCAGAGGGTCGGATCATGCCGGCCGAGCATGCGACGGCGACGCTCGAAGTGCAGCGCCGGCTGCTCGCTGCGGCGACGGCGGTGGAGACGGCGCCGCGGACGGGCGCGCGCTGGCCGGTGATCGCGACGGTGGTGTTGGTGCCGCTGGTGGCGGCCGGGTTGTACGCGGTCAGCGACAGCAAGCCGATGATGCCGTCGATGTCGGGCGGCAGCGACATCGCGCGGGCCAACGAGGAGCAGCAGCTGATCGAGGGACTGAAGTCGCAGCTCGCGGTGATGGATCCCAACACCGACAAGGCGCGGCAGGGTTTCGCGCTGCTCGGGACGGTCGAAGAGCAGCGCGGGAATGATGCCGGCGCGGCGGCGGCGTTCCGGATGGCATTACAGGGCAAGTTCGACCCGACCATCGCGGCGCGCGCGGCCGACGCGTCGGTGCGGGCGGAAGGTGGGTTGACCGAGAGTAGCGCAGCGCTGTTCCGCCGTGCGCTGGCGGCGGCGCCGCCAGATGCGCCGTGGCGGGATTACGTCGAACAGCGGCTCAAGCAGCCGCCGATACCCGCCCGGCCGTAAGCGCTGCTGCGCCGCTCGACGCGTGGCGCCATTGCGCTTAGGTGCAGTGCATCATGATACCGATCGGCGCATCGTGAGTGCGACGAACGATTGCTGACGGGTGCTGTCCGATGTGGCGCGATTTCAGGTCTTATTACGCGCCGCACCAGCGGCTGTTGCTGGCGGTGTTCGGCGCGGCGGCGGTGTCGGGTGTGCTCGAGCTCGGGTTTCCGATGGCGGTGCGGGCGTTCGTCGACCAATTGCTGCCGCGGGCGGCGATGGGGCCGATCCTGTGGGCGATCGCCGGGCTGCTGGTGCTGTATGTGGGCGCGGCGCTGCTAGTATCGGTGGTGACGTATTGGGGGCACGTGCTGGGCGTGTCGATCGAGACGGAGCTGCGGCGGCGCGCGTTCGATCACCTGCATGCGCTGTCGATGCGGTTCTACGACGGCGAGAAGACCGGGCACCTGGTCGGGCGGATCACGACGGACCTCTCGGATATCGGCGAGGTCGCGCATCACGGGCCGGAAGATGCGCTGATCGCGGTGCTGACCTTCATCGGCGCGTTCGCGCTGATGTTGCTCGTCAGCTGGCAGTTGGCGCTGGTGGCGCTGCTGGTGGTGCCGGTGGCGACCTGGCTGATCGTGCATTACGGGTCGCGGATGGACAAGGTCTGGCGGGCGCAGTTCAGCCGGGTGGCGCGGTTCAATGCGCGGGTGGAGGAGAATGTCGGCGGCGTGCGCGTCGTGCAGGCGTTTGCCAACGAGGCGCACGAGCAGAAGCTGTTCGCCACCGAGAACGAGAGCTATCGGACCGAGAAGATCGGCGCTTACCGCATCATGGCGACGAGCCTGACGCTGAACTATCTCAGCATGCGGCTGGTGCAGATCATCGTCATGCTGGCCGGCACGGTGCTGATCGTGCGCGGGTCGCTGTCGATCGGCGATTTCGTGGCGTTTCTGCTGCTGGTGAGCGTGTTCTACCGGCCGCTGGATAAGATCGGCACGATGATCGAGATCTATCCGCGCGGGCTCGCCGGGTTCCGGCGGTATCGCGAGTTGCTGGCGATGGTGCCGGACGTGCAGGACAAGCCGGGGGCGCCCGAGGCTGGGGCATTCCGGGGGGATATCCGGTTCGAGCGCGTGTCGTTCGGGTATGGGGCGGAACGACCGGTGCTGCGCGGGTTGGACCTGTCGATCGGGGCCGGCGAGACCGTGGCGCTGGTGGGGCCGTCCGGCGCGGGCAAGACAACGCTGTGTGCGCTGTTGCCGCGCTTCTATGATCCGGATGGCGGGCGCATCACCATCGACGGCGTCGACATTCGCGACGTGACCCGGCGGTCGCTGCGGCGGCAGATCGGCATCGTGGAGCAGAACGTGTTCCTGTTCGCTGGGTCGGTGCGGGACAACGTGGGCTATGGGCGGCTCGGGGCGTCGGCGGCGGATGTGCGGACGGCGATCCGTCGGGCGCGGCTGGAGGAGTTCGTCGACGGGCTGCCGGAAGGGCTGGATACGGAGATCGGCGAGCGCGGGGCACGGTTGTCGGGCGGGCAGCGGCAGCGGATCGCCATCGCGCGCATCTTCCTGAAGAACCCGCCGATCCTGATCCTGGACGAGGCGACGTCGGCGTTGGACAGCGAGACGGAGATCGCGATCCAGCGGTCGCTGGCGGAGCTGGCGGAAGGGCGCACGACGCTGGTGGTGGCGCATCGGCTGGCGACGATTCGGCGGGCGGATCGGATCGTGGTGCTGTCGCCGGAGGGCGTGTTGGAACAGGGATCGCATGCGGCGTTGCTGGCGCGGGGTGGCGCGTATCGGCGGTTGCACGAGGCGCAGTTCGGGCAGGATGCGGCGGAATGAGCGACGCAGTGATCGTGCAGGATGGGGTGCCGCCGGGGCAGCGGAAGTGGGCGGTGGCGACGATCGTGCTGGCGATCGGGATGGCGTCGCTCGATACGTCGATCGCCAATACGGCGCTGCCGACCATCGCCATCGACGTGCAGGCCAGCCCGGCGGCGTCGGTGTGGGTGGTCAACGCTTATCAACTGGCGCTGGTGGCGACGCTGCTGCCGCTGTCGACCGCGGGCGAGATCTATGGGTTCCGCCGAGTCTACCTGTGGGGGTTGGCGATCTTCACGGTGGCGTCGTTGCTGTGTGCCATGAGCTGGTCGTTGCCGACGTTGACGGTGGCGCGAGTGATGCAGGGGTTCGGGGCGGCGGGGCTGATGAGCGTCAATACGGCGCTGATCCGGTTCATCTATCCGGCCAAGCAACTCGGGCGGGGCGTGGGGTTCAACGCCATGGTGGTCGGCGTCGGCACGGCGCTGGGGCCGAGCGTGGCGGCCGGGCTGCTGTCGGTGGGGCCGTGGCCGCTGCTGTTCGCGGTCAACGTGCCGATCGGGGTGGCGGCGATGCTGCTGGCGGTTCGGTCGTTGCCGGACACGCCACTGTCGACGCATCGGTTCGACTGGCCGAGCGGGCTGCTGAACGCGATATTCTTCGGGGCGCTGATCTTCGCCATCGGCGAAGCGGCGCACCGAGCTTCTACATTTCAGACGGTGGCGTTGTCCATCGTCGTGGTGGTGACGGGGGTGGCGCTGGTGCGGCGGCAGTTGACGCTGTCGGTGCCGCTGTTGCCGATCGACCTGTATCGGCGGCCGATGTTCGCGCTGTCGTCGTTCACCGCGATGTGCTCGTTTGCGGCGCAGGGGCTGTCTTTCGTGTCGCTGCCGTTCCTGTTCCAGCTGAGCATGGGGCGGAGCGCGGTCGAGACCGGGCTGCTGCTGACGCCGTGGCCGGTGGCGACGGCGGCTATGGCGCCGATCGCGGGGCCGCTGTCGGACCGGTATCCGCCGGCGATCCTGGGGGGGATCGGGATGGCGATGCTGGCGGTGGGGCTGACGCTGATGGCGACGTTGCCGGAGGGGGCGACGGGGGTGGCAATCGGGTGGCGGATGCTGCTGTGCGGGGCGGGATTCGGGTTCTTCCAGTCGCCCAACCTGCGGGCGATCATGTCGAGCGCCCCGCCGGGGCGGAGCGGCGGGGCGTCGGGGATCGTGGCGACGTCGCGGCTGATGGGGCAGTCGACAGGGGCGGCGCTGGTGGCGCTGTGCTTCGGGATCTCGGCGGCGCATGGGCCGGCGCTGGCGCTGGCGTTGGGGGCCGGGTTCGCGGCGGTGGCTTGCTTGGTGAGCTTCTCGCGGTTGTTCGCGAAGAAGGGAGCTTCGCACTAACGGGATCGAGTGACGGCGCTCGATGGTGGGCTGATGCCCACCCTACGGTTTGGGCGTTGTTCAGTTGATGAGGCGCATCGTCCAGTGATGCTCGCAGGCCGCGCTGGCGATGGTGATGCTGAGGTCGCCGTTCGCGGCGGTGCCCTGCAGGCGGCCCTGGCCGTCGGAGGTGTCGAACTCGCCGTTGCCGCCGATTGGGGCGGTGAGCGGGATGCGGGCGCGGCCCTGGCCCTGGTAGGACAGGGTGACGGCGCCGTTCTGCAGCTCGTAGACCCGGGGGCCGCTGCGCGGGCAGTAGCGATTGTCCGAGCGGATCAGGCGGGCGGTGCCGCGGTAGCGACCCTCGACCCCGCTCGGCGGACCCGGCTGAGGGGTCAGCACGATCGGGGCTGGCCGGCTTGCGCAGCCGGCCAGGAGGAACCCGGCGGCCAACGCGACGGTTAGCTTATTAGGCAACGATTTCAGTGCCCGAGAAGAAGAAGGCGATCTCTTCGGCGGCGGCTTCCTTGCTGTCGGAGCCGTGGGCGCTGTTGGCCTCGATGCTCTCGGCGAACAGCTTGCGGATGGTGCCCTCGTCGGCGTTGGCCGGGTTGGTGGCGCCCATGAGCTTGCGGTTCTTGGCGATAGCGTCGTCGCCTTCGAGGACCTGCACGACGACGGGGCCGGAGGTCATGAAGGTGACCAGGTCGCGGAAGAAGCCGCGTTCCTTGTGGGCGCCGTAGAAGGCCTCGGCCTGGGCGGTGGAGAGTTGGATGCGCTTCTGGCCGACGATCCGCAAGCCGTTGTCTTCGAAGATGGTGTTGATCTTGCCGGTGAGGTTCCGCCGGGTCGCGTCGGGCTTGAGGATGGAGAGGGTGCGTTCGGTCATGGTCGATCTCGGTCTGGAAGAGGTGTCGCGGTCTAGGCCAGTCGCCGGGGCGGGGCAAGTCGGGTAGGTTAGGGGCATGAGTCTTCTGGTGATCGATGGTGTGACGCTGCGAATGGCGGGGCGGACGCTGCTGGACGAGGCGACGCTGCGAGTCGATCCGGGGCGGCGGATCGGGCTGGTGGGGCGCAACGGGGCGGGCAAGTCGACGCTGCTGAAGGCGATCATGGGCGAGCTGGGCGTGGATGGTGGCGACATCACCATTTCGTCACGGGCGCGGGTGGCGCAGGTGAAGCAGGAGGCGCCGTCGGGGCCGGAGAGCCTGGTGGCGACGGTGCTGGCGACGGATTCGGAGCGGGTGGCGCTGCTGGCGGAAGTGGAGACGGCTGAGGGCGCCCGGCAAGCGGAGGTGCACGAGCGGCTGCGGGCGATCGGGGCGGAGAGCGCGCCGGCGCGGGCGGCGGCGATCCTGGCCGGGCTGGGGTTCGACGCGGTGGCGCAGGCGCGGCCGGTGGCGGATTTCTCGGGCGGGTGGCGGATGCGGGTGGCGCTGGCGTCGGCGCTGTTCGCCAATCCGGACCTGCTGCTGCTGGACGAGCCGACCAACCACCTGGATTTGGAGGCGACGCTGTGGCTGGAGGGGTGGCTGGCGCGGTTTCCGGGGGCGGCGCTGATCGTGAGCCATGACCGGGGGTTGCTGGACCGGGCGGTGGAGGCGATCGCGCATTTGGACAAGGGCAAGCTGACGCTGACGCCGGGCGGGTACGACGAGTTCGTGCGGATCCGGACCGAGCAGGCGATGCAGCACACGCGGATGGCGGAGAAGATCGCCATGCAGCGGGCGCACATGCAGTCGTTCGTGGACCGGTTCCGGTCGAAGGCGACGAAGGCGCGGCAGGCGCAGAGCCGGATCAAGGCGCTGGAGAAGATGCCGGCGCTGGAGTCGGTGGTGGAGGATGCGCCGACGAAGTTCGACTTTCCAACGCCGAAGCGGCTGTCGCCGCCGATCCTGACGCTGGAGCGGGTGTCGATCGGGTATGGGGATCGGCCTGTGCTGACCAATGTGAGCCTGAACCTGGACATGGACGACCGGGTGGCGCTGCTGGGATCGAACGGGAACGGGAAGAGCACGCTCGCAAAACTGATCGCGGGGCGGATGGAGCCGATGGCCGGGTCGATGCGGCGGGCGCCGAAGCTGGGGGTGGGGTATTTCGCGCAGCACCAGACGGACGAGCTGGTGATGGACGAGACGCCGATCGACCACATGACGCGGGCGCTGCCGAACGCGACGCCGCCGCAGGTGCGGGGGCAGTTGGCGCGGTTCGGGCTGGATGCGGACCGGGCGGGGAACAAGATCACGGCGCTGTCGGGGGGCGAGAAGGCGCGGCTGCTGCTGGCGCTGGCGACGCGGGATGCGCCGCAGCTGCTGATCCTCGATGAACCGACGAACCATCTCGACATCGATGCGCGGGAAGCCCTCGTGCGGGCCTTGGCGGCGTTCGAGGGGGCCGTTCTGTTGATCACGCACGATCCGCATCTGGTGGACCTGGTGGCGGACCGGCTGTGGCTGGTGGCGGACGGGACGGCGGCGGCGTTCGACGGGGCGATTGACGAGTATCGGGCGCTGCTGGTGGAGCGGGGTCGGCCGCCGGGTCGGGCGGAGGCGCCGACGCGGCGGGACGACCGGCGCGACCGGGCGGAGGTCAGGGCGCAGCAGGCGCCGCTGCGGCGGCAGGCCAAGGATGCGGAGACGCTGATGGCGAAGCTGGCGGCGGAGAAGGCGCGGATCGAGGCGAAGCTGGCGGACCCGGCGATGTATGCGCCGGGGAAGGCGGGGGAGGTGACGGCGGCGAACGTGCGGCTGGCGGCGATCGGGCGGGAGGTCGAGGCGGCGGAGATGGCGTGGCTCGAGGCGTCCGAGGCGCTGGAAGGGGCGGCATAGGCGGGCGGACATGGGGGTGCGGCGACCGGATGGGGGGTCGCTGCGTGCTTGGGGCTGGGGTGGACGATGCGTGCGGGCGCGAGGGGGCGTGGTTCAGGGGCTGGCCCGGGCTGGGGCGAAGCGGTCGCGCTGGGGGATGCCGAGGAGGGCGTCGGGGAGTTTGGCCGGGTCGAGGTCGATGCCGAGGGAGTTGACGAGGTCGTCGACGATGCGTTCGAGGGGTCGGCGCTGATCGGGGTCGGCGGCGAGCTGGCGGTCGATGTGTTCGTCGATCTCGCGGCGGAAGCGGGCGCGGTCGGGGTCGTTGGCGATGGCGGCGAAGAAGACGGCGCGCAGGAGTTCGCGGCGGGGGTCGATCGGGACGCCTGGGGGGCGGGCTAGGGCGCGGAAGGTGGGGCGGGCGCGGGGCTCGGCTTCGCGGCGGATCTCGAGGGCGAGGATCTGGCGGACGGCGCGGGCGAGCATGGCGAAGGTGCGGGCGTGATCGGCTGCGGCGACGTTGGCGGGGAGGCCGGCGGGGCGGGGGCGGGGGGCGAGTTGCTGCTTGGCGAGGGCGTGGGCGTCCTGGGCGAGGTCCATGGCCATGGTCGCGAGGTGGCGTAGGGTCTCGAAATGGCGGGCTTTGCGGGCTTCGTCGGTTTCGAGGGGGTGGGGTGAGGGGGCCATGGCGGAGAGAGGAACATTTTCCTGTGGTGGGGTGCAAGGGGGTTGGTTGATCTTGGTTGTTTGAGGAGCGGCTTGGATTGCTGAATGCTGCCGAGTTCGGTGCTTGTGTTTTAAAGGCATTGATGCGGGGGCGGGATTCGCGGCGGCTTTCGACCTCATAGCTGACATCAACGTACAAACCTACATTCAAAAGCAGACATGCTGCCTATTTCGTAATTTTACTCAGCTGACTGCAGCCACCAGGGTCGGATGGAGTGCCAGGACAGTATCCTGATTGCCGTTTATTATCGCCGCAAGATACTGACGTTTATACCCCGCATCGAAAATATATTTAACGTTTGCGCCTTCGAGCACGCCCAAGCTTCCATTCCAGAGCATGACGTCCAAAAGCCTCTCACTATCTTCGGGTGAATAAAGCCTTTTGTTAGAAAGATATCGGAGCTTCGCAATCGTCAAACCCTGGCGAGCTTGAAGCAACTCGAATAACAAATCGGCTCCACCTTGAACCAAGTCAGATATCTCTCGGTCAAGATCTTCAAGCACTTGCCAGCCAAGCTCTTTCAGTGCGACTTTGTAATCTTCCTCTTCTATCCTGATCCGTCCAAAAGTCACTGCGCGCCGTCGAGCGGTTTCAAATAGGCGGATTAAATACCTAGGCCGCATAAGACTTCCATCAATCAAGAAATCCATTACGGGGTTACCGTTCACAGTGGCTACTGATGCTGACTTCCATATTTCAGGCCATGGCTCTTGATTTTGAATAATACTCGCTCGCAATCTTTGCTCGAAAAGGGCTTGTAGGAGCCCTCTATCAGCCCACTCTAAACTTTGTACTGATAACTTGCCGTAATCAGCCATGCCTCGAATTAAGAATTCATAAACGTCACTTCGAACGAAGATAGCCCATCGAAATTCTAATTGCTTTCGGCGAAACTTTTTAGAGATTTCTTGCATCGACTCGGCGAGACCCAGCACGATTAGTGCATCGTCCTGAGTGAAACCTCCAGGGGTCCAAAAACGATCCAAGTTATCGAATAGAAAAAAGACAAAGCCTTTAACTCTCAGATAGGCTAAAACACCTTCTCTAAGATCTCGTAGATCTTGCCCATATATGACCTCTAAAACCTTTGATGACGCGAGTTGCTCAACGTCACCTTCGATATCGCTCTTTCGAAAACGATCCACAACGTTATCGGACAAACGCCTAAGTCGTTCAGAGAAGTCGCCAGTCCCTGTATCCACACGTGCCTCGAACAAACTTTTGAGATTTTTGTAGCCTTCAAGAAGGCGTGGATCTCGAAGTGATCGAACTTCATCCTTTTCTAGAAGCTTGTAAGCAATTTCAAGCCACAAAACGTACTCCCAAAAGGCAGCAATAACCTCTTTGCGGCTTCCAAAGCTTAACCGATCAAGGATGAATTCCTTCATCTTGATCAGTTGATGACCTTCAGGTGTAAGGTCTACTACAATGTTGTCCCTGTTAGCCCGTGATCGGTCGCGAACTTGTAGGAAAACTGCTGATTTTCCGCTTCCTTTTCTGCCAACTAACAAGTTCGCCTCACCGTTGAGTGTTCGGGTGTAGGCATCTGTTTGTAGAAAGTGATCAGCAAGCGTGCTGGCCTCATTTTCCGCAACAGGATCGCCGCACGAAAGCTGTTCAAGCAATTTCTCTTGAAGAGGTTTAACTGCGACGAAGTCGTTTTGTGCATCAGCAACTTTCAATCGAAAGTCAGCAATAAGCTCATCAATATCTTCAAACTTAAAGAAGCGGCTTGCTTGATCTTGAAGATCAAGCGGAAGGAAGGTTTTTTCGTGCGCAATCATCATAGCAGGAAGTTGCTTGCCTCGCGACACACCATAGATAAACGCTGCTCGCTGGTTGTTCCTGACCGCGTCACCTGACGTACCATCCATCCAGAATGTAATAACGCCAAACGATGATGCTGCATTCTGATAGGCTTCGCCCGCATTCAGCCGGCTAATCTCGGCAGGATTAAAGTTGCGAAAGCGAACGCGTGCAATCTTCTTTACAGCACTCTGCACTCGTCTTGCTGCTTCACTCGATCCAGTTCCCGGAGGTTGCAGCAGAAAAAGTGGCTGGTTCTTGTCCTTTGCGACCTCCGACCAGCGTGATGTTTCATCCTTTCTAGAAAGAATCTGTACTAAGGCCGGTTGCTGCTCATACGAGTCGTGGCCAAGGGTGTCGAGAAGGCCAACCTCTTTTGCGGGTTCAAACGAGAAATGAGACGACCTGATCAATCGTATGGGTATGCCTCTACCGATCGCGTATCCCAACTCATACGTAACGTTGGCGTTAAGCAGTGAAATGTCTGCCACAAATGCGTCTGCAGCATCAATCCAACTCTCAACTGATCTAGCAATCGGGGCTCCAGAGGTATCCTGCTGGGACCATGCTGTTATTGTTCGTCGATCTGTTGATGCGGCCTTACATGCGCCTTCAATAATTTGACTGTGGTAGGTATTGCCGGACGCATATGCAACGAATACTACAGTCACTTGACGGACTCCTTTGAGCGAAGATAGAGAAATTGATCGAGTCGGCGCAACCAGATCCGCCCTTAGAAGCCTCGTCAAAAGAAGATCTTGCTTACTCCGTGGGAACACATCCAAAGCAGACAGTCCGCTCCCCACCATCAGTAACTCGTCGTTGGCAGGGACGAGACCCAGGACGGAATACCGGGTGACGGGCCGTGGCGGATCGGATTATGTTGCGTTTCCGAAACGGGAGACGATCATGTCGATTTCGCGCCTTGCCTGCCTCGTCGTTGCAGCGACGAGCTTGAGTGTTGCGGTTCCGGCGCTGGGGGCGCCGCCGCCGAGTGGGCGGCACAAGATCGCCAACGCCAATAGCGGACTGTGCCTCAGCCCAGCGGGCGGGACGAGCAACCGCAACGAGCAGACGGTTCAGTTCACCTGCGATGCCGATCCGTCGCGGGTGTGGACGATCGAGCCGGTCGAGGGGAACGTGGTCAAGATCCGTAACGTCAAGAGCCAGCAATGCCTGACCGTGGCCGGGGGCGGGAGCGAGCGGAACACGCCGTCGGTGCAGTTTCCGTGCGACACCGATCCGTCGCGGCGGTGGGTGTTCTCGCCGGATGACGGGGGGCGGTTCCGGCTGGTGAACCTGCAGAGCGGGCTCTGCCTGACCATCGCGGGCGGGACGGGGAACAGGAACGACGTCGCGGTGCAGTTCCCGTGCGACGCCGATCCATCGCGGTTCTTCAAGCTGCAGTGACGCGCTTCCGGCGTCGGCCCCGACCGCCCGCCGACAGGCTTTCGCCGGGTCGGGAGGTTCGACAGTATGGGGCCGGTGGCCGGGAGTGGGGCGATGGGCGTGGCGTTGGCGAATGCGGAAGTCGGGGACGCGCTGGCGGAGGCGAAGGAGCGGTTCGCGGCGGCGCGGCCGAAGAGCCGGGCGGTGCATGAGCGGGCGGTGGCGCATCTGCCGGGGGGGAATACGCGGACGGGGGTGTTCAGCGCGCCGTTTCCGGTGGCGTGGGCGCGGGGCGAGGGCTGTCGGCTGTGGGACGAGGACGGGCACGAGGCGGTCGACTTCCTGGGGGAGGCGACGGCGGGGGTGTATGGGCACAACCATCCGGCGATCCGCCGGGCGATCGAGACGCAGCTGGCGCTGGGGTGGAATTTCGGGGGGCATACGGCGCTGGAGGGGGAGCTGGCCGGGCTGCTGCGGGAGCGGTTTCCGTCGATGGAGCGGCTGCGGTTCTGCAACTCGGGGACCGAGGCGAACATGTTCGCGGTGCAGACGGCGCGGGTGATGACGGGGCGGCCGAGCGTGATGGGGTTCGGAGGGTGCTATCATGGCGGGTTGCTGACGTTCACGGCGAAGGAGAACCCGTTGAACGTGCCGATCCCGACGGTGGTGGCGGGCTACAACGATCTGGAGGGGAGTGCGGCGCTGATCGAGGCGCATGCGGACGAGCTGGCGTGCGTGATCGTGGAGCCGATGATCGGGGGCGGAGGGTGCATCCCGGCGGAGGTGGGGTTCCTGCGGATGTTGCGGGAGCGGACGGCGCGGCATGGGATCGTGCTGATCTTCGACGAGGTGATGACGTCGCGGCTGGGGGCGGGCGGGCTGCAGGGGCGGTACGGGATCAGGCCGGACCTGACGACGCTGGGGAAGTATATCTGCGGCGGGATGAGCGCGGGGGCGTTCGGGGGGCGGGCGGATCTGATGGAGCGGTACGATCCGAGGGAGAGCCACGGCGGGTCGGGACCGCTGCAGCATTCGGGGACGTACAACAACAACGTCTTCTCGTTGCGGGCGGGGATCGCCGGGTTGGGGGAGGTGTTCACGGCGGCGGCGGCGGAGGCGCTGGCAGAGCGGGGGGAGCGGCTGCGGGGGCAGTTGAACGCGGTGTGTGCGGCGGCGGGTGCGGCGCTGCAGGTGACGGGGATCGGGTCGATGCTGGGGTTCCATGCGCGGCGGGGCGAGATCCGGACGCCGGCGGATGCGGCGGCGGGGGATGCGGGGGTGCGGGAGCTGCTGTTCTACGACCTGCTGGCGGCGGGGATCTACTCCATGCCGCGGCGCGGGTTCATGGCGCTGAGTCTGCCTCTTGGCGAGGCAGAGTTCGATGGATTGGTGGGCGCGGTGAGCGAGTTCGTGAGCGCGCGGCGGTCGCTGCTGCGGTAGGCACGGGACGGCATGGCGATTGCTTAGCTCTGGGTTGCGTGCTCTGGTGGTAGAGCTGGTATGCAACAACAGAGGGTCTGTCGATGATCTCACGTCGCGGCGCGATCAAATCGCTTCTCCTATCGGCCACCGTGCTGGCCGGCACCGGCGGGTTCGGCGCGGCGGCGCTGGCGGCCGACAAGGTGTTGAAGGTGGGGATCAACCTGTCGTTCACCGGGGCGGATGCGGAGAACGCGGCGCGGATCGCCAACGGGGCGATCCTGGCGTTCGACGAGGCGAACGCGAAGCACGAGGTGCCGGGGTATACGTTCCAGCTGGTGAAGTATGACGACGCGACGCCGACGGCGGGGCAGTACGACCCGGCGCAGGCGGCGACGAACGCGCGGTCGATGATCTCGGACAAGGCGACGGTGGCGGCGATCGGGCCGCAGATGTCGGGGGCGGGCAAGGCGATGGCGCCGATCCTGAGCCAGGGGGACCTGGCGATCATCACGCCGGCGTCGACCAATCCGGACATCACGGACCCGAAGTTCGCGGCGCAGTATCGGCCGGCGGGGAAGGCGATCTATTTCCGGACGGTGGCGACGGATGCGTTCCAGGGGCCGAACATGGCCAACTACATGGCCGACACGCTGAAGGTGAAGTCGGTTTACGTGCTGGACGATACCGGGGCGTATGGCGTGGGGCTGGCGGACGCGTTCCAGGGGCAGGCGGAGAAGAAGGGGATCAAGATCCTCGGGCGGGACAAGTTGGACCCGAAGGCGGTCGACTATTCGTCGATATTGACCAAGATAAAGTCGATGAACCCGGACGCGGTCTACTATGGCGGCGTGGGTCAAGCGGGGGTGAAGCTGGCCAAGCAGGCGTACGACATCATGCCGAAGGTGATCAAGGCGGGTGGCGACGGGATGCAGAGCGCGGACCTATTGAAGGGGGCCGGGTTCCCGGCGGTGGAGGGGTGGTACGCGACGGTGGCGTCGCCGCATTTCGACGAGGCGGGCAACGCGAGGGCCAAGGCGTTCGGGGATGCGTATTTCAAGAAGTTCAACCAGCATCCGGACGATTACACCGTCACTTGCTACACGGCGGCGGAGGTGGTGATCCAGGCGGTGAAGGATCTGGTGAAGGCGAAGAAGGCGATCGACCGCAGTTCCATGCGGGATGCCATCCAGCGGGTCGATCTGAAGAACACGCTGGTCGGGCCGGTGGAGTTCGACGGGAACGGTGACCTGAAGAACAAGGTGATCAGCGTGTTCAAGATCACTCGGGACGACAAGGCGCCGCTCGATGATCCGACCGCGCAGTATAAGTATATTGGCACGGCGCCGATGAGCTGAGGGCTTCCGTGCTCTTTGGCTGCTTCGCAGCGCGTGGTGGTGGGCTGACGCCCACCCTACGAGCGAAGGGTGGGTCGGCATGAGTTCGGTCGACATTATCGTTCAGCAATTGATCAACGGGCTTAGTTTGGGCTCGATGTATGCGTTGCTCGCGCTTGGATTTACTTTGGTCTACGGCATCGCCGAGCTGATCAACTTCGCGCATTTCAACGTGTTCATGGTCGGCAGCATGGTGGGGCTGCTGACGCTGCAGGCGTTCGGGTTGGTGGGGCAGGAGACGATCCTAACCGGGTTGCCGCTGGTGGGGGTGCTGCTGGCCGGGTTCGCGATGGCGATGCTGGTGTGTGGGCTGATCGGGATGTCGATCGAGCGGTTCCTGCTGCGGAAGCTGGCGGTGGTGAAGGGGCCGGCGGCGATGATCACGACGATCGGGGTCAGCTACGTGCTGTTCAACGTGGTGCTGCTGACGCTGGGGTCGGACAGCAAGAATTTCCCCAATCCGATCCCGCCGGTGTCTTGGGCGATCGGGGGGGCGGTGCTGCGGGTGCGGGAGGTGGCGATCTGGGCGATCTCGCTGGGGCTGATGGGGGCGCTGACATATTTCGTCAGCTACACGAAGTTAGGCAAGGCGATGCGGGCGACGGCGCAGGACCCGGATGCGGCGCGGATGATGGGGGTCGAGGTCGACCGGGTGATCATGACGGCGTTCTTCGTCGGCGGCGCGCTGGCGGGGGCGTGCGGGATCATCTTCGGGCTGTATTACAATCTGGCGAAGGTGGATATCGGGTTCGGGGCCGGGCTGCGGGCGTTCACGGCGGCGGTGCTGGGGGGGATCGGCAACGTGCCGGGGGCGATGGTCGGGGGGATCCTGATCGGGCTGATCGAGGCGTTCGCGGGGCAGACGATCGGGTCGGCCTGGGCGGATGTGGTCATCTTCAGTTTGCTGGTGCTGGTGTTGGTGTTCCAGCCGGCGGGATTGCTGGGGCGGCTGGCGCCGAACAAGTCATGAGCAGTGGAGGAATCTTCAGCCCGAGGCGGGGGACGGAGGAGACGGGGCTGGCGGCGTCGCATCCGGTGACGGGCATTCCGCGCGACCGGCAGCGACTGTTCGTCATCTACGTGATCGCGGTGGCGCTGCTGCTGCTGCCGTCGGTGTGGGACGACGATGCGGGGATCGATGCGCTGGCGAACGCGATGTCGTATGCGGCGCTGGCGCTGGGGCTCAACGTGGTGGTGGGGTTCGCCGGGCTGCTGGATCTTGGGTATGCGGCGTTCTTTGCGATCGGGGCGTATTTCTACGGCATCCTGACGAGCTTTCAGATCATGCCGGAATGGTCGGGGTTCTGGGAGCCGCTCGCGTATGTCGGGCTGGTGGAGAAGCTGAACCAGGGGGGGCCGGACCTGGTGCACTTCACGCTGTCGTTCTGGTTGGCGATGCCGCTGGCGGCGGTGGTCTCGGCATTGTGCGGGATCTGTTTCGGGGCGCCGACGCTGCGGCTGCGGGGGGATTACCTGGCGATCGTGACGCTGGGGTTCGGCGAGATCGTGCCGATCGTGGCGCGGAACGTCACCAGCGTGACGAACGGGGCGGCCGGGCTGAATGGGGTGCAGCCGCCGCATCTGTTCGGGTACAATTTCGGGATCGATGCCGTTCCGTACTATTACGTCGGGCTCGGGTTGATCGCGCTGCTGATCTTCACGTCGGTTCGGTTGCGGGACAGCCGGATCGGGCGGGCTTGGATGGCGATCCGCGAGGACGAGACGGCGGCGTCGGCGATGGGGGTCAATCCGGTCAAGTACAAGCTGATGGCGTTCGCGATCGGGGCGGCGTTCGCGGGGATGACGGGGGTGTATTTCGTCGCCAAGCTGCAGACGGCGACGCCGGAGATGTTCAACTTCAACGTCAGCTCGATGCTGATCGTGATGGTCGTGCTCGGCGGCATGGGCAGCGTGTGGGGCGTGGTGCTGGGGGCGGTGCTGCTGCAGTTGATGCAGAGCTGGTTCCTGCCGGGGCTGAGCCGGCTGGTGGAGGAAGTGGGCGTCTCGATGCAGAGCGCTTGGCTGCAACGGGTGGATCTGACGCAGTGGACGCAGCTGCTGTTCGGCCTGATCCTCATCGGGATGATGCTGTATCGGCGTGAGGGGTTGATCCCGGCGGTGCGGCGGACACCGGGGCTGACCTATGACGCGCAGCATGCCGAAGTGGCGCGGGGCGGATTCCGTAACCTGGGCAACGTGGCGCACTGGGGAGACGGGGCGGCGCTCGAGATCAAGGACGTGACGGTCAGGTTCGGCGGGCTGGTGGCGCTGAACAAGGTGAACCTGGTGGTGCCGGCGGGCGGGGTGGTCGCGGTGATCGGGCCGAACGGGTCGGGCAAGTCGACGCTGTTCAACGTGATCACCGGGCTGGTGCCGGCGGTGGGGACCATCAGCTTCGGCGGGCGGGAACTGTTGGGGCTGAAGCCGCATCAGGTGCTGGAGTTGGGGGTGGCGCGGACGTTCCAGAACATCCGGCTGTTCCCGACGCTGACGGTGCTGGAGAACGCGCTGATCGGGCGGCATGCGCGGTTGCATTCGGGGCCGGTGGCGTCGGTGTTGCGGACGCCGGCGCAGAAGGACGAGGAGGAGGCGTCCCGCGAGGGGGTGCTGGACATCATCGCGCTGTTCGGCAACCGGCTGGCGCCACGGGTGGCGCAGGCGGTGAGCGGGTTGAGTTATGCGAACCGGCGCCGGGTCGAGATCGCGCGGGCGCTGGCGTCGCGGCCGCGGCTGTTGTTGCTGGACGAGCCAACCGCGGGGATGAACCCGGCGGAAACGCTGGAGCTGGCCGAGCAGATCAAGTCGCTGCATGCGAGCGGGCTGTCGATCCTGATCATCGAGCACAAGCTGGACGTGGTGACGCGGCTGGCGGACCGGGTGGTGGTGCTGGATCACGGCGAGAAGATCGCCGAGGGGAAGCCGGACGAGATCAGGCGGAACGAGGAGGTGCTGACGGCTTATCTGGGCCGCGCGGCGCGGGCGGCGTTGGAGAAGGAGATTGCCTGATTTCATGCCGAGCGGGTCGCTGCTCGAGTTCCGGGACGTCAACACGCATTACGGCGACCTGCATGTGTTGAAGGACGTCAATTACGACATCAAGGCGGGCGAGATCATCGCGCTGCTGGGCGGCAATGCCTGCGGCAAGTCGACGACGATGAAGACGATCATGGGGGTGGTGCGGCCGACGACGGGGAGCGTGTTGTTCGACGGGGCGCCGATCGAGCGGCTGTCGACGTCGGCGCGGGTGAGCCGGGGGATCGCGCCGGTGCTGGAGGCGCGGCGGCTGTTTCCGCGCATGACCGTGTTCGAGAACCTGGAGATGGGGGCGTATACGCGGAAGAAGGGGCCGGAGTTCGACGAGGACATCGAGCGGGTCTACGGGCTGTTCCCGCGGGTGAAGGAGCGGCGGGGGCAGTTGGCCGGCACGCTGTCGGGCGGGGAGCAGCAGATGGTGGCGATCGGGCGGGCGCTGATGGCGCGGCCGCGGCTGATCTGCATGGACGAGCCGTCGATGGGGCTGTCGCCGCTGTATGTCGAGCAGGTGTTCGACATCATCCAGGCGATCAACCGGCAGGGCATGACGATCTTCATGGTGGAGCAGAATGCGGCGATGGCGCTGCAGATCGCGCACCGGGCGTATGTGCTGCAGACCGGGGTTGTGGTGCTGTCGGGTGATGCGGCGACGCTGCGGGAAAACGAGGAGATCAAGCAGGCGTATCTGGGCGAGATGGAGGTCACCTAGAGTGCCTTCCAAAACCCGTCCTGGCGGCCGTCTGACGCCCGCGTCCTGCGCTTCGGTGCTCACGGCCTGAAGGCCGCTCCGCTCCGATGCTCGGACGCGAACGCCAGCCGACTCACCATGACGAGTTTTGGAAGGCACTCTCGTGGGTGAAAGCCCATGCGCGGTGCTCGGTCGGTGATCCGCGGTAATGGCGCGGATTGGGCTGGTTACCCTGGATCGCCGCTGGGCTCGCGATGACGGTGGGGGCGGGAGCCGGGTATAGAGCGGGGGTAATCGTTCGAGAGAAGCGTACGTGACACCTTCATCTACCCGGCGCGGCGGGCGCCGTTGACTGCCGTCGCTAGCCTGCCGACCCGGATCGGCGGGGGTTTGAAGCGGGCGTTCGGCCAGTTCCTGGCGTTACCGCTGGCGGTGGTGATCGGGTTCATCGTGATCACGATCGTGATCTACTGGGCCGACCAGGCCTGGTCGGCCGGGCAGACGCCGGCGCGGTTCAGTTGGTTGGGGCAGTTGTTGGGCGATAGTTCGTCGCTGTCGACGCTGCTGGGCACGATCGCGTCGAGCATCATCACGGTCACGTCGATCACCTTTTCGCTGCTGCTGATCGCGCTGCAGCAGGGGGCGTCGGCGCTCACCACGCAGGTCACGGACCAGTTCCTGATGCGGCGGACCAACCAGTTCTACTTCGGCTATTTCGTCGGGCTGTCGGTGTTCACGCTGTTGAGCCTGGTGACGGCGAGCAGCATCCATCGGCCGATCTTCGGGACCAGCTTGATCCTGATCCTGACCATCGCCGCGCTCTGCATGGTCGTGGTGATGATCTACGACACGATCGACCAGATGCGGCCGACGCAGATCGTGCGGGCGATCCATCAGCACGTGCTGCGGGCGCGGAGGCGGGAGACGGCGCTGCTGGCGACGACGCGGCGGGTGCCGCGGGCGGATTGGCCGGTGGTGGGGCAGGTGCGCTCGACGGAGACGGGACACGTCATCGCCGTCGACGCGAGCAAGCTGCGCGCGGCGATTGGGGAAATCGGGTGCGGCGAGGTCGAAGTGGAGCTGCGGGTGCCGATCGGGCGGTATCTGGCGTTCGGCGACCCGATGGCGACGTTGCGGACGCGGACGGGCGATGCGCTGGAGGCCGAGACGCTGGAGCGTGTCGGACGCGCGGTCGGTGCGGCGATCACGTTCAACGATGCGCGGGATCTGCGGCAGGACCCGTCGTATGGGATCATGCAGTTGTCGACGATCGCATGGACGTCGGTGTCGACCGCGAAAGGCAACCCGGCGCCGGGCTTGGCGGTGATCCAGAGCTTGCGCGACATTCTGGCGCGGTGGGCGGGGGATGGGCCGGTCGCGGGGGACGCCGGGTCGCTGGTGGTGGTGCCCGACGTGGCGCCGGTGGAGGCGATCGGGGCGTTCGAGAGCATCTTCCTGGTCACGTCGGAGTCGATGCAGGCGACGACGCTGGCGCATGCGGTGCGGGCGGTGGCGATCCTACTGGAGCTCGTGCCGGGGGCGTGGCGCGATCAGTTGGCGGAGGCGGCGCGGCGGATGCTGTCCGGGTTGGGGGAGCATGTGTTGACGGTCGAGCTGGAGGCGGCGCTGGGGGAGTTGGCCGCGGCGCTGGCGGCGACGGGGTTCAAGGAGGTCGGGGCGGCGGTGGAGGCGGCGACGGCGACCTTGGGGACGACGCTGGGGGTGCTCAATTCGCGGTCGACGCGGGTGCCTGGGGCGGGGGGTTAGTTTACCGATAAAGTGGTCGCGGGCTTCTTGGGTTGGTGGGCTGACGCCCACCAACCGGGTGCGGGTTCAGGTTAGTTCTTCGTGCCAGGTTCGGCCGTCTCTTTCGATCAGGGCTATGGCGGCGGTGGGGCCCCAGGCGCCGGCGGGGTAGAGGCGGGGGGCTTCGCGCTGGTCGTCCCAGGCTTCGATGATGGGCTCTACCCAGGACCAGGCGGTCTCGACCTCGTCGCGGCGCATGAAGAGGGTGGGGTTGCCGCGGATGCAGTCCATCAGGAGGCGCTCGTAGGCGTCAGGGAAGCGGGTGCCAAAGGCTTGCTCGAAGCTGATGTCGAGGTCGGTGGGGCGGAGGTGGAGGCCGCCGGGGCCGGGGTCCTTGGTCATCATGGTCAGGCGCATGCCCTCCTTAGGCTGGAGGCGGATGACCAGCTTGTTGGCGCTGAGCTCGCCGGCGTCGCGGCCGAAGATGCTGAAGGGGACGGCGCGGTATTGGACGATGATCTCGCTGACCTTCTGGGGCAGGCGCTTGCCGCTGCGGAGGTAGAAGGGGACGCCGGCCCAGCGCCAGTTCTGGATCTCGGCCTTGACGGCGACGAAGGTCTCGGTGCGGCTGGTACGGCCGGGTCCGAGGTCGGCGAGGTAGCCGGGGACGGCTTTGCCGTCGACGGCGCCGCTGGCGTATTGGCCGCGAACGGTGACGTGGCCGACTTCGTGGGGGGCGATGGGCTTGAGGGCGCGGAGGACCTTGAGCTTTTCGTCGCGGACGGCGTCGGCGCCGAGGCTGGCGGGGGGTTCCATGGCGAGGAGGCAGAGGAGCTGCAGCAGGTGGTTCTGGACCATGTCACGGAGCACGCCGGAGCCGTCGTAATAGTCGCCGCGGCCCTCGACGCCGACGGTCTCGCCGACGGTGATCTGCACGTGGTCGATGACGTCGGCGTTCCAGAGGCGCTCGAAGACGACGTTGGCGAAGCGGAGGGCTAGGAGGTTCTGGACGGTCTCCTTGCCGAGATAGTGGTCGATGCGGAAGGTGTGGGCTTCGTCGAACACGGCGCCGACGGTGTCGTTGATGGCGCGGGCGGAGTCGAGGTCGTGGCCGATGGGCTTCTCGAGGACGACGCGGGCACCGTTGCCGGAGAGGCCGGCGGCCTGGAGGTTCTGGCAGGTGGGGCCGTAAAGGGCAGGCGAGGTGGCGAGGTAGAAAACGCGGACGCGGTCGGGGTGGGATTCGAGCAGGGCGGCCAGGGTATCCAGGCCGCCGGGGGCGGTGGAGTCGCCGCGGGCGTAGTGCAGGATGCCGAGGAAGTCGGCGATGATGGCTGGTTCGCGCTCGGCCTTGCCGACGAACTTCTCCAGCGCCTCGCCGGCGCGGCGGCGGAACTCGTCGTCGTCGAGCGGGGAGCGGGCGGTGCCGATGATGCGGCATTGGGCGTCGAACTGCTTGTCGCGGAAGCGGTGATAGAGCGCAGGGAGGAGCTTGCGCATGGTCAGGTCGCCGGTGGCACCGAAGACGACGTAGTCGAACGTGGCGACGGGGGTGATTTGCATGAGCGGATTATAGGCCCCTAGCGGCGGCTGTCGTCTAGTTCGCCGCCTAACGGCGGCTGTCGTCTGATGCGCCGCTTAACGGCGGCTGTCGTCTAACGCGCTGCCTAACGGCGGCGGGGATCAGTCGCGATTGCAGGAGGTCGACCGCGGCGTTGGCGAGGACGACGAAGATCGAGGCGTAGAGGACGCAGGCCATGACCATGGCGAGGTCGAGATTGCGGAGCGCGTCGTAGGTGAGCTTGCCGACGCCGCGGAGGCCGAAGACGAGTTCGACGAGCAGGGTGCCGCCGCCGATGAGAGCGCCGAAATCCAGGCCGAAGAGGGCGAGGATGGGAAGAAGGGCGTTGCGGAGGGCGTGCTTGAGGAGGATGCGGGCCTCGCCGAGGCCCTTGGCGCGGGCGGTGCGGATGTAGTCCTGGCGGTAGGCGTCGGCGAGGCTGGTGCGCAGCACGCGGCCGTAGATGCCGGCGTAGAGGATTGCGAGGGTGGCGCAGGGGAGGAGGTAGCCTAGGGCGGTGTCGGCCCAGCTTTGGTCGCGCAGGCCGAGGGGGGGAACCCAGGCGAACCAGGGGCGGAGGCGGTCCTGGGTGAGGAGGTTGACGATCTCGCCGAGCCAGAAGACGGGGATGGAGACGCCGAGGAGGCCGAGGGCGGTGACGAGGGCGCCGGCGGGGCGGGAGAGGGCGCCGATCAGGCCGATGGCGAGGCCGATGGTGAGCCAGATGGCGGCGGCACCGGCGGCGAGGGCGAGGGTGACGGGGGCGGCGCGGAGGAGGGTGGGGACGACGAGCTGGCCGCGGTTGACGAAGCTGGGGAGGTCGCGGGTCCAGAACAGGCGGCGCATGAGGGCGGCGTATTGGAGGGGAAGGGGGCGGTCGAGGCCGTAATCGTGGCGGATGGCGGCGAGGGTTTCGGGGGAGGCGCCGCGGCCGGCGAGGCGGGCGGCCGGGTCGGTGCCGGGGGTGGCGAAGAAGATGAGGAAGACGATGACGCTGATGCCGAGGGTGACGGCGAGGGCGCGGAGAAGGCGGGTCATGGGCGGCGGGAGCGGTCCGCGCCGCCCTGGATTGCCGCGCTTCGCTCGCAATGACGATTATTCACGGTCGGCCAGGACGTTGAGGGCGAGGACGGTGGTGGCGACGGCGAGGCCGGGGGCGATGGCGACCCAGGGGCGGCTGTAGATCAAGGTTTGCCCGTCGGCGATCAGGGTGCCCCAGCTGGCTTGGGGGGGGTGGATGCCGATGCCGAGGATGGAGAGGGCGGCCTCGGTGAGGAGGGTCATGGCGGCGACGATGGGGGCGAGGGCAAGGAAAGTGGGCCAGAGGGAGGGGAGGATGTGGCGGCGGAGGATGTGCAGGCGGGTGCCGCCGGTGGCGAAGGCGGCCTCGACGAAGTCGCGGGCGAGGAGGGATTGGACTTCGGTGCGGACGGGGCGGGCGACGTAGGGGACGTAGACGAGGCCTAGGATGAGGGCGGGGAGGAGCTTGTCGTCGGCTTCGAGGGTGATGGGGCCGAGATGGAGGCCCTCGTTGACCAGGACGATGGAGAGGGAGATCGCCAGGAGATAGACGGGGAAGGCCCAGAGGAGGTCGATCAGGGCGGAGACGACGGTGTCGGTGAGGCCGCCGACGAAGCCGGCGAGGATGCCGGAGAGGGCGCCGAGGCCTAGGCAGAGCAGGGTGGCGGCGCCGGCGACGAGGAGGGAGGTGCGGCCGCCATAGAGGAGGCGGGCGGCGACGTCGCGGCCGAGGGTGTCGGCGCCGAGGAGGTAAGGGCCGCGCCAGGATGTCTCCCAGGCGGGGCCGATCGGGGTGACGCCGAGGCCGGGGTTGTCGGCGAGGACGGGGTGGCCGTCGGTCTGGGCCATGGGGGTGCTGAGGAACGGGTCGGTGCCGGAGATGCGGGCGGCGTAGAGGGGGGCGAGCAGGGCGCCGGCCACGATGGCGAGCAGCACGAGGGCGGCGAGCAGGCGCGACCGGGTCACCGCAGGCCGGGTCACCGCAGGCCGGCTTGGGCGATCAGCCAGTGGAAGACCTCGTGATAGGCGTAGTCCTCGACGCGGTGGGAGACGACGTCGACGTAGTTCGGGTTGAGCAGGGCGATGGCGATGGCGGCGTCGGTCAGGGCATGGTCGGCGGGGGCGATGTCGCCGGCGGCGATGCGGGCGTCGATGGCCGGGTCGCAGAAGCCGGTGATGTTGGGGGAGGAGTCGGAGCCGGGGTGGAAGGCGGTGCAGCCGAAACTGCCGAGGAGGAAATTGGCCGAGGAGGGGTAGTCGGCGTACCAGGAGGTCAGGCTCGCCTGGACGCGGTTGTTGGTGTTCTGGATGTAGGTGAACTGCACGTTGGCGGAGAGGGAGCGGAGCTTGGTGTCGAGGCCGATGCTGGCGAAGACGTCGCGGAGGTAGGTGCCGATGGCGCGGGCGACCGGGCTGTCGTCGGTGACGAGGGTGACGGGGGCACCGGTGGCGCCGGCGGCGGCAATGAGGGCGCGGGCGCGGGCGGGATCGTGGGGGTAAGGGCAGTAGGGGGCGTAGCCGGGGAGGCCGGGGGGGAGGAGCTGGCAGGTGGGGGCGGCGAGGCGGGGGCCGCCGAAGAGCTTGACGACGGCGTCGCGGTCGACGGCGAGGTCGACGGCTTGGCGGACCCGCGGGTCGTCGAAGGGGGGCAGGTGGACGTTAAGGGGGACGAACCAGAGCGCCGGGGTTGGGTTGGTGTGGACCCGGTCGAGGAAGCGGCGGCCCAGCTCGGCGAGGCGGTCGGCGGGTGGGCTGTCGAACATCCAGTCGGCCTGGTCGTTCTCGATGGCGGTGAGCTCGGCTTCGTCCTCGAGGCCGAAGACGTAGTCGATGCGGTCCGGTCTGCCGGGCGGTTGGGCGTCGGGGTTCCAGGGGCGGAAGTGTTCGTTGCGGACGATCTGGAGGCGGTCGTTCGGGTCGTAGGCGAGGAAGCGATAGGGGCCGGTGCCGGGGATGGGGACGATGCCGGCGTCGGCGGTGGGGGCGTCGGCGGGGAGGATGCTGGCGTGGGGGAGGGCGAGCTTGGCGAGGAATTCGGGGTCGGGGCGGGAGAGGCGGATGGCGATGGTGTCGCCGTCCGTCGTCACGCCGTCGAGGGTGCAGGTGTCGGGGGTGGCGAGGCAGGCGGGGGCGCCGGCGATGGCGCCGTAGAAGGTCTCGGCGGTGGGGCTGCGGACGCGGAAGATGCGGCGGAGGCTGGCGGCGACGTCGGCGGGGCCGAGGGGGCGGCCGTCGGAGAAATGGATGTTGGGGCGGAGGTGGAAGCGGTAGAGGCGGCCGCCGTCTTCAGGGGTAGGGAGGGCGTCGGCGAGGTCGGGCACGAGGTCGGCACCGCGGGGGCCGGGGGTTTTGCGGAAGGCGACCAGGCCGTCATAGGTGAAGGCGTAGAGCTGCCAGAATTGGGCGGTGTAGTTGAGGTGGGGGTCGAGCGTGCCGGCGGCGGTGTGGGCTAGCAGGCGGAGGGTTTGCGCCGAGGCGGGGGTGGTTGGGAGGAGGGCGCCTAGGGCGAGGGTGGCGCGAAGGGCGATGATCGTGAGGGACGGGGCTTGGTGGGCTGAAGCCCACCCTACGCGGGGGTGTGTGGGGGTCAACGGCGGAAGACGAAGGCGGAGCCGTCCCAGAGGCGGAAGGGTTGGCGGTCGCTGCCGGCGAGGGTGAGGCCGCTGTCGGCGGCCCAGATGGGGGCTTGGATCTCGTCCCATTCGTCGGATTCGTAGGAGAGGTTGAGGACGACCAGGGCGCCGCCGGGGCGAAGGATGCGGGCGGCGTCGGCGAGGTGGGCGGGGACGATGCCGGCCTGGACGAGGTAGGGAAAGCTGTCGATCGCCAGGATGAGGTCGAAGGACTCGGGGTCCAGGAAAGCGAGGTTCTGGCCGGCGGTGACTTCGAAGCGGACATTTGGCTGGTCGGCGTGGCGGCGGCGGGCTTCGGCGACCATGCCGGGGGAGACGTCTAGGCCGAAGACGGAGCGGCAGCGGGGGGCGAGGGCGCCGGCGACGCGGCCGATGCCGCAGCCGAGGTCGAGCACGTCGGCTTCGGCGGCCAGGAGGTCGGACATCTCCAGCCACTCGACGATCTCGGCGGTGGCGGCGGCGAGGATCAGGGGGTCGCCGAGGGAATAGAGGGCGACGCTGGCTTCGGGGGAGGCGGCGACGGCGCGGTCGAAGAAGTCGGCGATGCGGGCGACGCCCTGCTCGGGGGTGTCGCCCGATGCGGTGTGGTCGGCGCCGTGAAGGCCGATATGGGCGGTGAGGGCGTCGATCTGGGCGGTGTGGGTGAGGAGGAGCGTGCGGATGGCGTCGAGCTGGGGGTGAGGTTCGGCTTGGGCCAGTTCGGAACCTTGATCGAGAGCGGCCGCGACGAGCGCGGCCTCGATGGCGGCGGCGTCGTTGCCGTTGAACATGAAATGGGCGACGGCGATCTGGGGCGAAATGCGGCCGGCGATGCAGTCGTGCAGGGTTTGATTCATAGCCAGCCTAGAATTTCGAGGTGGGCGCCTTCGCCGTGGATGAAACGGTCGCCGATGTCGGTGCGCCAGCGGAGGTCGGGGGCGCAGACGTTGCGGGCGCGCAGGGTGGCGGCGTCGCGGGCGGCGGCGATGGTGGGGGCGGTGCCGGTGACGACCATGGCGTAGCCGGTGCGGCGGCGGGCGAAGAGCTGGTCGCCGTCGAGGCGGACGTCGGAGAGGTGGTAGTGGGGTTGCTCTTCGGGGGCGGGGTCGTGGTGGTAGAAGAGGGGTGGGTCTTCGGCGGGGTCGGCGCCGGGTCGTTCCTCGGGGAAGGGGGGGACGGTGAGGACGATGCCGAGGGACCAGTCCGGCGAGGCGGGGAAGTGCGTGTGGCCGCCCTCGAGCATGCGGGAGAAGAGGTCTCCCCAGCCGGCGGTTTGGAGCGGGGCTAGGATGGCGAAGCCCGGGTTGCCGAAGCGGCAGGTAAATTCCAGGGGCCAGAGGCCGTCGGCGTTGGCGATCATGTTGAGGTTGACGTAGCCGACGTGACGGGCGTCGCGGAAGACGGGTTCGAGGCGGGCGAGAGTGGCTTCGAAGATGCGGTTGTGCTCGGGGTAGGCGACCAGGGTGCCCATCTCGCCGGTCATCTCGCCCATCTCGCCGACGCAGAAGCGCTTGTGCTCGAAGTCGATGCAGGCGGGGCGGAGGAAGTGCTTCCCGTCGAAATAGGCACCGACGCCGACCTCGACGCCGACGAGGCGGGGCATGAGGAGGACGGGGCCCTGGGGGCCGCGACCGAGTTGGAACAGGACGTCGCGGCCGGTGGCGTGATCGCCGACGAAGGTGGCCTTGGCGTTGTTGTGGTATTTCAGGACGGTGCGGCCGGGGTTGGCGCGGAGCCAGTCGGCGGCGTCGGGGGCGGTGGGGAAACTGTGGGCGGGGGCGGTCTGGAGGCCGGCGTCGCGCAGAGTCTGCTGGCCGAAGGCGCGGTCGTATTCCAGGCGGTCGCCCAGCGCGCTGCCGCCGATGACGCGGTAGCCCTGGGCGCGGAGGGCGTCCTGCTGCGGGCCGACGCCGACGCGTTCGAAGAGGATGATGCCGTCACGACCGACCCAGTCGAGTTCGGCCTGCCAGTCGGCGATCTTGGGGAGGATGCCTTCGAAGCAGCCGGCGTATGTGGGGTCGCCGGCGTAGACGCGGACCTCGTGGCCCTCGCGCACGAGGCTGACGTAGAGGTCGCCGAGTTCCACCTTCGAACCGATGCCGAGTATGCGCACATATCCTCCGTTGGGGGTGGGCGTAGCGGACCCGGGCGGGGGAGGCAAATCAGTGCGCGTGTGGGTTCGGCCTCAGGGTAGGCCGACGCCCGCCCTACCCGGGCGCGGCGAGGCGTCGCATAGTGCGATCAACAACTGGGGAACGTTCATGATCCGCAAAGCTGGCGTGCTGGTGGCCTGCACTCTGTTACCGTTCGCGTCGGCGCAGGCGCGCATCACGACGCTGCAGGTGCTCAAGACGGAGCCGGCGTTCGGGGGGCAGAGTTTCGGCAGCGTGGGGCGCTACGATCATGTCACGGCGCGGGTCGAGGGGGTGCTCGACCCGGCGGACAAGCGCAACGCGATCATCCAGGATATCGCGCTGGCGCCGAAAGATGCGCAGGGGATGGTGCATTACTCGACGGATGTGGAGCTGTTGAAGCCGGCCGAGGCGGGGCGGGGCAACGGGATGCTGATGTTCGAGGTGAACAACCGGGGCAACAAGCTGGCGCTCGGCTTCTTCGACGACGCGGTGACGGGCAACACCGAGGCGCGCAACGGGCTGACCTCGGCCGGCGACGGGTGGCTGATGCAGCAAGGCTACACGCTGGTGTGGTGGGGCTGGCAGATGGACGTCAAGCCGGGCTGGAACCGGATCCTGATGCCGGAGATCGTGGCGCATCAGGCGGACGGGTCGCCGGTGACGGGGATCGTGCGGGCGGAGATGGAGACGCCGGGGCCGGTGAACTCGATGTCGTTCACGCGGAGCCAGCAGGTGATGGGGCCGCCGGCGGACAGCTATGACGGGTATCCGACGGCACAGCTCGACAACAAGGCGGCGTTTGCGGACGGGTTCCTGCCGACGCTGACGGTACGGGCGCGCGAGCAGGATCCGCGGGTGACGATCCCGGCCGAGGCGTGGCATTTCGGGACGTGCGAGGACGCGAAAGACGCCAAGCACATCTGTATGGCCGACGGCTTCAAGCCGGGGCGGCTCTACGAGCTGATCTACCGGGCGCAGGACCCGACGGTGCAGGGGATCGGCTTTGCCGCCTCGCGTGACCTGGGCGCGTTCCTGACGCATGCCAAGGCCGACGATGCGGGCACCGCGAACCCGATCTACCGCGACGGCGCGCACGCGATCATCGAGGGGACGTCGCAGAGCGGGCGCATGGTGCGCAGCATGCTGGCGCTCGGGTTCAACGAGGACGAGCGCGGGCAGCGCGTGTTCGAGGGCGCGTATCCGCATATCGGCGGCGGGCTGATGCCGCTCAACGTGCGGTTCGGGCAGGCGTACCGGGCGTGGGGCGAGCAGACGGACCACACCTATCCGGCCTACGAGTTCCCGTTCACCTATGGCAGCCAGACGGACCCGCTGACCGGGCGCACGGGCGGGCTGTTGGACCGGTGCCAGGCGAGCCAGACCTGCCCCAAGGTGTTCCACGTCGCGACGGTGCTGGAAATGTGGGAAGGGCGGCAATCGCTCGGCTTCACCGATCCGCTGGGCCGGCAGGATTTCGCCGATCCGGACACGGTGCGCACCTACATCATGGCCAGCACGCAGCACAGCCCGGCTTCCGCGCCGCTGCCGGAGCCCGGCGCGGGCAACATGTGTCAGCAGCAATCCAACCCGAACCCGCAGGTCTGGACGATGCGGGCGCTGCTGACGGCGTTCACCGGCTGGATCAAGGATGGCACGGCGCCGCCGCCCTCGACCACGCCGACGATCGCCGGCGGGACGCTGGTGGCGCCCGACCAGGTGCGGTTTCCGCCGATCCCGGCCAACGAGTACGGCGGCGTGAAGCGGCCGGCGACGCTGACCACGCGCGTGTATGACACGCTGCATCCGTTGGATTTCGGGCCGGAGTTCAAGCCGCAGGACGAGAGCGGCATCATCACCATCGAGCCGCCGAAGGTCGGCACGGCCAGCTACGGCGTGCTGGAGCCGCAGGTGGACGAGGACGGCAACGACATCGGCGGCATCCGGTCGGTGTTCGCGCAGGTGCCGGTCGGGACGTATACCGGGTGGAACGTCGGGCGGGCGGGCCTTTTCGAGGGCGGGATGTGCAACCTGCAGGGCAGCTTCATCCCGTTCGCGCCGACCAAGGCGGCGCGCGAGGCGGTGGGCGATCCGCGGCCGTCGATCGAGGAGCGGTATGGCGCGGCGGGCAATAACGGCGAGGCTTATATCTCAGCGGTGCGCAATGCGACGGCGCGGTTGGTGCAGCAGCGGTTCCTGTTGCCGGACGATGCGACGCACCTGATCGACGAGGCGCAGAAGGGTGGTCCGGCGGCGGTGCCGGGCAGTGCGGCGCCGCGCGGCTGACGGCGATAGTGCAACCACGGGGCGTCCGGCGCGTCATGGTGCCTTGCCCAACGGCCAATGAATTCCTGGAGTTTGCCCATGTCCAAAGAGAAAATCGTTCCCGCCAACGCGCTGGTCGTCGTCGCCGATGGCGGCAAGGCGATCCTGTTCCGCAATACGGGCACCGGTAGCGAGCTGTCGCTGAAGGAAGAGCGCCGGGTCGAGCCGTCGACGCTGACGCAGGGGCCGTCCGGCTCGCGGCCGGTGGAGCAGAGCCCGGAGCAGACCGAGGAGGCGACGTTCGCCAAGAACCTCACCAAGCTGCTGACGTCGATGCATGACGAGCATGCGTTCAAGGAGATGGTGCTGGTCGCCGATCCCAAGACGCTGGGCGAGATGCGGGATGCCATGCACAAGCCGCTGGAAGGGTCGATCGCGTTCTCACTGTCGAAGGATCTGACGAACAACTCGCTCAAGGAGATCGAGAAGAGCTTGAGCCACTAGGGACGGTTTCGAGTCGCTTGCCGCGCCGGTGGTTTCGGTGCGGCGAGCGATGGTGGGCTGACGCCCATCCTACGGAGCCTTGTGTGAGTTTTGCCGGGTTGGCACAGTGCGGCGCAAAACAGGAGGCGTGCCGTGGCTGGAGTATCTGTCCGCAAGGTGGTCAAGGCCTATGAGGGCGGGGTGCAGGCGGTGCGGGGGATCGACCTCGAGATCGCGGATCATGAGTTCGTGGTGCTGGTCGGGCCGTCGGGGTGCGGGAAGTCGACGACGCTGCGGATGATCGCCGGGCTGGAAGAGATCAGCGGGGGCGAGATCTGGATCGGGGGCAACGTGGTCAACGACGTGCCGCCGCGAGACCGGGACATCGCGATGGTGTTCCAGAACTACGCGCTGTACCCGCACATGTCGGTGCGCGAGAACATGGCGTTCGGGCTGAAGCTGCGGAAGTTCCCGAAGGCGGAGATCGCCAAGCGGGTGGACGAGGCGGCGCGGATGCTGGACCTGGTGCCGCTGCTGGAGCGCAAGCCGAAGGCGCTGTCAGGCGGGCAGCGGCAGCGGGTGGCGATGGGGCGGGCGATCGTGCGCAACCCGAAGGTGTTCCTGTTCGACGAGCCGCTGTCGAACCTGGACGCCAAGCTGCGGGTGCAGATGCGGACCGAGATCAAGAAGGTGCATCAGCTGGTGCCGACGACGACCGTCTATGTGACGCACGACCAGGTCGAGGCGATGACGCTGGCGGACCGGGTGGTGGTGATGAACGGCGGGATCATCGAGCAGGTGGGGCCGCCGCAGGAGCTGTATCACCATCCGGCGACGAAGTTCGTGGCCGGGTTCATCGGTAGCCCGGCGATGAACTTCATGCCGGCGCGGCTGGTGGGCGACGATGGCAGCCTGGCCGTCCAGCTCGAGGACGGGCAGACGCTGCCGGTGCCGGCGGCGCGGCGGGCGCGGTATGCGCCGCATGGCAACAAGGAGATGCTGCTCGGGCTGCGGCCGGAGCACTTGACCGACATGCTGGACCCCGGCCGGCCGGACCTGGCGCCATTCCGCCTGACGGTCGACGTGGTCGAGCCGATGGGGATGGAGACGCTGGTGCATTTCTTCCAGGGCAAGACGCCGGCGATCGCGCGGGTCAGCCCGGACAGCACGGCGCAACCCCGGGACGTGCTGCAGCTGCAGGCGGACATGACCAACATGCACCTGATCGACGCGGCGTCCGGGACCGTGGTTTGAGCGGCGGCCTCGAGGGCCGGGCCGTCTGGATCACGGGAGCTGGGACGGGGATCGGGCGGGCGCTGGCGCTGGCGTTCGCGCAGGCGGGATGCCGGCTGGCGCTGACGGGACGGTCGCGCGAGACGCTGGCGGAGACGCAGGCGATGGTGGAAGCGGCCGGCGGCAGCGCGATGCTGGCGATGGCGGACGTCAGCGAGGCGCATGAGGTGACGGCGGCGCACCGGGCGGTGGCGGAGGCGCTCGGGGATGTCGAGATCCTGGTCAACAACGCGGGCACCAACACGGCGCGGCGGGCTTGGCGGGAGCTGTCGGCGACGGACATGGCGCATCTGATGGACGTTAATCTGAAGGGGCCGTTCCTCTGCTCGCTGGCGGTGCTGCCGGCGATGCGGGAGCGGCGGGACGGGATGCTGATCCACATCGTCTCGAACGCGGCGGTGGGCATCTTCAGCGTGTCGGGGCCGGCGTATACGGCGTCCAAGCACGGGGCGCGGGCGATGTCGGCGACGATCAATGCCGAGGAAGGCATTCACGGCATCCGCTCCGTCTGCATCAATCCGGGGGAGGTGGCGACGCCGATCCTGGAGAAGCGCCCGACCCCGCCCACGGCGGACGAGCGCGCGATCATGGTTCAACCCGAGGATGTGGCGGCAGCGGCGGTGTTCGCGGCTGGGCTGCCGTCCCGTACCTGTATGGCCGAGATGACGATCACTCCGACGGACAACGCTTTCTATCGCGACACCGCGCGCCGCATCGCGGGAGAGGCATGATGGCCGAGATGGTCACCGTTCCGCTGGAGACGCTGCAGGCGTTCATTACGCGAATCTTCGAGGCGGCCGGGTGTTCGCCGGCGGAGGCGGAGCGGACGACGCGGCATCTGCTGACCGCCAACCTGACCGGGCATGACAGCCACGGGATCATCCGGGTGCCGCGCTACTGCGACTGGCTGCGCGACGGGCTGGTGTTCGCGGGGCGCTCGATGGAGGTGGTGAGCGAGACGGCGACGCATGCGGTGGTCGACGGGCAGCAGGGGCTAGGGCAAACGGTGGGCGAGCAAGCGGTCGACCTGGGGATCGCCAAGGCGAAGGCGGGCGGGCTGTCGGTGGTGGCGCTGCGCAATGCGGGGCATATCGGGCGGATCGGCGGCTGGGCGGAGCGGGCGGTGGAAGCCGGGCTGGTGTCGATCCATTTCGTCAACGTCGGTATGGGCGAGATCGTGGCGCCATTCGGCGGCAAGGAGCGGCGGTTCGGCACCAACCCGATCTGCATCGGGGCGCCGCAGCCCGATGGGCCGCCGCTGCTGCTGGATCTGGCGACGAGCATCGTGGCCGAGGGCAAGGTGCTGGTGGCGAGCAATGGCGGCAAGCCGATCCCGGCGGATGCGCTGGTGACGCGCGACGGGCGGATGTCGTCCGACCCGGCGGATTTCTACGGGCCGATCGAGGGGACGCGGGTGCGGGACCCGGGGAACGGGACCGGGTCGCTGCGGGCGTTCGGCGACCATAAGGGCAGCGGGATCGCGTTCATGTGCGAGATCCTGGCGGGGTGCCTGACCGGCAGCCCGACATCGGGGCCGCTGAAGGCAGGCAAGCGTAGCGGGATCGTCAACGGGATGCTGTCGATCTACCTGGACCCCGGGCATTTCGGGGCGGCCGGGTTCGCGCAGACGGCGGCGGATTATGCGGCCTACGTCCAGGCCTGCGACCCGGTGGTCCCCGGTGTGCCGGTGATGGTGCCGGGGCAGAAGGAGGCCGAGACGCGCGTCGAGCGGATGCGCGACGGGGTGCCGCTGCAGGCGGAGACGTGGGCGGCGATCAAGGCGACCGGGGCGGGGTTCGGGCTGACCGCGCCGGACTGACAACGCGGGGAAAACCGTAACGGCAACCGTGATGGCCCGGGCCGCGTATGCAGAGCGGGTCCGGCGCGGTAAATCTCCGCGCGGGCTCGACCCACTGGCGAGGATTGCGGTTTGACATCGGGTCGGGACAGGCTTGGGCGGGGGCGCCTCGTCGAGATGCTGCGGAGCTTTCGTCGCGCGCGCAGGCTGCCCCGGCACGCCGCGGCGCCCGCCCGATCGAACAAACCGACGGCGGTCGATGGCAGCAAGAAGCTGACGCGGGTCGCCGCGGAGCACGTGTTCTCGCGGGTGGCCGGGGCGGACCAGATCGACGGCAACGCGCTGCGGCTGTTGCAGAACGGAGCGGAGAACTACCCGGCCTGGCTCGACGCGATCGGGCGGGCGCGGCGGACCGTGCATTTCGAGAACTACATCATCACCAGCGACGCGACCGGGCGGCGGTTCCGCGACGCGCTGGTGGCCAAGGCGCGCGAGGGCGTGACGGTCCGGGTCCTGTATGACTGGATGGGGTGCCTGACCAAAACGAAGCCGGGGTTCTGGCGGCCGTTGCGCGAGGCGGGCGGCGAGGTGCGGGGGTTCAACCGGCCGCGGCTCGATAGTCCGTTCGGGTGGCTGAGCCGGAATCACCGGAAGTCGCTGAGCGTGGATGGCACGGTGGGGTATGTCGCCGGGCTGTGCGTCGGTGACGTCTGGGTCGGGGATGCCGTGCGCCGGATCGAGGCCTGGCGCGATACCGGGGTCGAGGTGCGGGGGCCGGCGGTGGCGGACATCGATCTGGCATTCGCGCAGACGTGGAAGTTCGCGGGCGGCGAGACGATCCCGCGCGGTGCGCCCGGCGGCGGCGAGCGGGCGGGCGACATCGCGCTGCGGGTGATCGGCAGCAAGCCGGCGACGATGGGGCTGTATCGATTCGACCAGCTGGTCGCGGCGGTGGCGCGGGAGCGGCTGTGGCTGACGGATGCGTATTTCGTGGGCACGACGGCGTATGTGCAGGCGCTGATCGACGCGGCGGAGGACGGGGTGGACGTGCGGCTGCTGGTGCCAGGAGCGTCCGACATCCCAGTGGCCAAGGCGCTGTCGCGGGCGGGGTATCGGGCGCTGCTGGAAGCGGGCGTGCGGGTCTTCGAGTGGGATGGGCCGATGCTGCACGCCAAGACGGCGGTGGCGGACGGGCGTTGGGGGCGAATCGGGTCGACGAACCTCAACTTGGCGAGCTGGGCGGGCAATTGGGAGCTCGACATTGCGGTGGAGGACACCGGGTTCGCTGGGCAGATGGAGGAGATGTTCGAGCGGGACCTCGAGCATGCGACCGAGATCGTGCTGGAGCGGCAGAAGGTGCTGCCGGCGGAGCCGCGGGCGGCCAAGTTCGCAGGGCCCCGGCGGGGCAGCCCGGGGCGGATCGCGGCGGGGGCGGCCGGGTTGGGCAGCACGGTGAGCGCGGCGATCACGAATCATCGGCCGCTGGGGCCGGCGGAGGCGAAGGTCATGGCGATCGGCGGGGCGCTGCTGTTCGCGGTCTCGCTGCTGGCGGTGCTGTATCCGCTGGCGGTCACGTTTCCGCTGGCGGTGCTGGGGTGCTGGGTGTCGGCGACGCTGCTGATCCGGGCGATTCGGCTGCGGAGCGGCAAGCCGCAGCCGCCGACCGACGACGTCAGCGCGGACGTCAGTTCGGATCTCAGGGCGGACCTCAGGGCGGACGTGGACGTAACGTCATCCGAGGATGCCTTGCAGGCGGATGCGGCATTCCGCAGTGTGCGGGCCAATGATCAAGATCGTCAGTTGGAATCTCCTGCGGCTGACCGGGGCCACGCTCGATGACGTGGTCCGGTTAGCCCGGCAGGAGCGGCCCGAGCTCCTGCTGATGCAGGAGGCGACCAAGCGCATCGACGAGTTGCCGCGGATCCTGGGCGGGACGTACCACCGGGTGCAGCAGCCCGGCCGGATCCACGGGCTGGCGTTCTGGAGCCCGCGGGACTTGCCGCCGCCGGAGGTGATCGCGCTGCCGGCGGGGTCGATGTTCCGCCGGGTGTCGCAGATCGTCGATGTCGGGGAGTTCAAGGTGGCCAACGTGCACCTGTCGCATGGGCAGTTGCTGAACCGGCGACAGTTGCGCCGGGTCGCGGCGGCGCTGCCGGAGCATGCGGCGGTGCTAGGCGACTACAATCTGGTGGGGCCGACGCTGCTGCGCGGGTTCCGCGACGTGGGGCCGCGGGAGCCGACGCATCGGGCCGTCGACGTCATCCCGCTGCGGATCGACCGGTGCCTGGTGCGCGGGCTGATCTGCGGCCAGGTGCATGCGCTGCACCGGAGCAACAGCGATCATCGGCCGATCGTGGTCCGGCTGGGGACGCCGGAGATGCGGCTGAGCGCGGCCTGATCAGCGGGTGCGGTCGAGCGCCAGGCCGAGGCCGGCGCCGATCAGCACGCCGCCGGAGATCCGGTTGAACAGGCGGGAGCGGGCGCCGAGCAGCGAGCGGAAGCGGCTGGCGCCGAGCGCCCAGCAACAATCGATCGCGATGGCGAGCATGAGATATAGCGCGGCCAGGACGGCGAGCTGCGACGCGACCGGGCGGTCGGGCGAGAGGAATTGCGGGAAGAAGGCGGCGTAGAACAGCAGCGTCTTGGGGTTGAGCATGGAGACCGTCGCGGCGCGGGCGAACACGGTGCGGAGCGGAAGCTGGCGGGGCAGGGCGCCCAGCTCGGGCGTGGCGGCGCGCCATTGCTGGATGCCGATCGCCACCAGGTAGATGACGCCGATCCAGCGCAGGACGGTGAACCAGCCGCCGATCTGCGACACCAGCGAGGCCATGCCGGCGGAGACCAGCAGTAGCTGGACGACGCTGGCGCTGCTGGTCGCCAAGGCGGTGAAGAGCCCGTGGCGGGTGCCATGGGCGAGGCTGTTGGAGACGATCAGGGCGACGTTGGGGCCGGGGATCAACATCAGCACGACGACGGCGGCCACGAACGCCGGCAGCAGATGCAGGTCTGGCATGAATGTCGGAATTAGCCGGGGGCGACCGGGCTGTGACGGAAGGCCCAGAACTTCAGGATGCCGTAGTTGATGGCGGCGACGACGGCAGAGATGAGGATGAAGGCCGTGATCGGGTTGGCCTTGATCGGCTCCGGCACGGCGAGCGCGACGGCAATGGCGATGAGATTGCCGAACAATTGAGTGCCGACGTAGCGCGGGAAGGCCGAGAGATGATTTCGGCCGGAGCGGAACGTGAAGCGATGTTGCAGGACGTAGACTGGCGGGATCAGCAAGGCGATGGTAATCGCAATGGATAGGCTTGGGCTGATGCCCGATTTAGTGAACAAGACGTTCAGCGCCGTGTAGGCGACCGCACCGGTCCCGCCGATGATCAAGAACATCAAGAGTTCGCGCAGGCCGCCGTCGCGGACGAAGCGACGGATTTGTTCACGGCGCGCCGGGTCGGCAAAAGTCACGGGCATTTGGATTGGCGGCTCAAGTTTGCCGGCGCTGCATACCATGTTCGGGCCGCAAACACACGCTACGCCGTCGCAGACGACACTGGCATGGTAGGTATAAATGTTACGAACACAGATTGAAGAGACGAGTACGATGGACGATGTCAGGGCGATGCCGCTCGAGTTGACGATCTTAATGCCATGCCTGAACGAGGCGGAGACGCTCGCGGTCTGCATCCGCAAGGCGATGGGCTACCTCGAGCGGAGCGGCGTGGCCGGCGAGGTGGTGATCGCCGATAACGGCAGCACCGACGGCTCGCAGGAGATCGCGACGTCGCTGGGCGCGCGCGTGGTGCCGATCCCGACGCGCGGCTACGGGTCGGCGCTGCTGGGCGGGATCAAGGCGGCGCGCGGCCGCTACGTGATCATGGGCGACAGCGACGACAGCTACGATTTCAGCCGGCTGGAGAACTTCGTCGACAAGCTGCGCGAAGGCTACCAGTTGGTGATGGGCAACCGCTTCCAGGGCGGGATCGCGCCGGGCGCGATGCCGAACCTGCACCGCTACCTCGGCAACCCGGTGCTCACTTCGATCGGGCGGATCCTCTACGGCAGCCCCTCGGGCGACTTCCATTGCGGGCTGCGCGGCTTCGATCGGCAGACGATGCTGGATCTGGGGCTCGACCTGCCCGGCATGGAATTCGCCAGCGAGATGGTGGTCAAGTCGACCATCCAGAAGCTGCGGATTACCGAGGTGCCTACGACGCTGTCGAAGGACGGGCGGTCGCGGCCGCCGCATCTGCGCAGCTGGCGGGATGGCTGGCGGCACCTGCGGTTCCTGCTGCTGTTCAGTCCGCGCTGGGTGTTCCTGTATTCGGGCCTGGCGATGCTGACCGTCGGACTGCTCGGGATGGCGGCGCTCGAGGCCGGGCCGGTGCATCTACTGGGGGCGACGCTCGACATCCATACGCTGCTCTACGCGGGCGTGCTGGTGGTGGTGGGGTTCCAATCGATGCTGTTCTGGTTCTTCTGCAAGACGCTCAACATGACGCAGCGGATCCTGGCGCCCGATCCGACGTTCAAGCGGCTGCATGACGGCTTTACGCTCGAGCGGGGGCTGTTGCTCGCGCTGGCGATGCTGGTGGGCGGGTTGGCCCTCGGCGTGATCGCGACCGCGGGCTGGGGCAGTGGCGGCTTCGGCAGCCTGGACCCGATCCGGACGATGCGGTTGGCGATCCCGTCGGCGACGCTGATCATGTTGGCGGTGTCGACAGCGTCGATGTCGTTCTTCCTCAGCTTCCTACGGCTGGCACGGCGGCCCGGGTAGCGGCGGGCGCCGCTCGCCGGGTCGAGCACGCTCACCCGGCGAGCGGCTGCCAGGCTGGGGTGCGGTCCTTGTCGACGACGTTGGCGCGGACGCCCTCGGCGAAGTCCGGATGATGACAGGCCCGGCGCGTCAGGATCGTCTCGGCGCGCTGGCACTGCTCGAACGTCTGGGTCGCGCCGGCCTGCAGAAGGTCGAACGTCCATCGCAGCGCGCTGGGCGAGGCCGACTTTAGCGCGGCTCGGGCGGTGACGGCCCAAGAGGCATCGAGCGCGTCCACGGCGTCGACGATGGCGTCGAGCGAGGTTTGGCCGAAGATCCGGTTCACCTCGGCCTCGATCGCGGGGAGGGCGGGTGCCGGCGGGATCGAGGTGAGCGTGGAGAGCGCGCCCATGCCGTGCTCCGCGAGTGAAGCGGTCAGATCGCCCGTTGCGCTTCGTGGGGCGTAGTGGGTCGCGATGCCGAGCCAACATGCATCTGCGGCGTCGATCCGTGTGCCGGTGAGGCCGAGATACATGCCGAATGCGCCCCGCAGACGAGGCAGGACATAGCTCGCGCCGACGTCGGGGAACAGGCCGAGCTGGGTCTCCGGCATCGCGAAGGTCGCGTGTTCGGTCGCAACCCGGACGCTGCCGTGGACCGAGAGGCCGATACCGCCGCCCATGCAGATGCCGTCGATCAACGCGACATAGGGCTTGGGGTAGCGGGCGATGATGCGGTTGAGCGCGTATTCGAGCACGAAGAACTGCTCGACCTCCTGGGGACGATCGGCGAGGACCCAGTCGCGCACGGTCCGGACATCGCCGCCGGCGCAGAAGGCGCGGTCGCTGCTGGAGTCGATGACGACGAGGTGGATGGCCGGGTCGTCGCGCCAGGCTTCAAGGGAAGCCGTCAGCGCGTTAATCATCTCCAGGGTCAAAGCGTTCAGCGCTTTGGGCCGGTTGAGCGTGATATGCCCGATCCGGCCCTCACGGCGTGCCAGGACGGTGTCCGGCACGAACGAGGTTTCGGTCAACGACGACGGACGAAGCGAGACGCCAAGTCGGCGATCATCCAGGCCTTGCCGATCTTACTGCTCTTGGCGCGGCGCTTGCCGGTCATTCCGATCGCCAGACCGGCGACCTCGCCGAACGTTGCCAGGCTGGTGGCGGCGTTCTTGGCTTCGGCCAGCGACTGACGACGGACCGAGGCGGCCTCGAGCTCGATACGGTCCGGCTTGTTGCTTAGCGCGAGCGAGCCGAGGCCACCGGCCAGCACCAGGTCGACCACGAGCACGATCAGGACGGCCAGCCAAAGATGCATGATGGTCGCGAGCAGGACGACAGCGAGCACATGGATCATGGCGACCAATGCCAGCAGGAATACGACCGCTCCAGCAGCGAGGCCAAGCCGAATGCCTTGGCGTCGGGCGAAGCGCTTGACGCGCAGGGCCTCGGCCGCGGCGGCGACCTTCGCGAGTTCGACCGCTCTCATGAGGCGATATCCCGTCGGGGCTGTGAGGCGGGCATCAGCGCGCGATACGGCCGATGACGTAGCCGAGCCCGGTGGCGACCAGGATCGCGAGGATCGGCGACTCGCGGACGCGCTCGGATAGCGCCTCGGTCTGCTCCTCATAGACGTCGCGGGCTTGGCTTGCGTATTGCTGGGCGGTGTCGGCGGCCTGCGAGAGGGCGGGCGTGACCCGGTCTGCCATGAGGCTTTGTACTTGCTCGCGGAGTTGGGCGATCTGTTCGCTGGCGTCTGATTGGCCGTGATTGACGTTGTCGGACATGGGCGCCGAATCCTTTATATCTGTGTTGAAGGACCAACGTCGCGACAAAGATGGGGTTGCGGACAAAACACCCTTGCGCCGCTCGGCCCGCCGGCCTAGAAGGCGCCTCCGGATGCGGGCGTAGCTCAGGGGTAGAGCACAACCTTGCCAAGGTTGGGGTCGTGGGTTCGAATCCCATCGCCCGCTCCAGAAAACAACGGTTTCGCCACCGTTGAGCTTGTGACTAGCACGCAGCTAACACGCAAATTGGAATTCGGATATGTCGGTCGGGCTGCAACCCGGCCGATTTCCGTCACGAAATTGTCAACCGCGGTACGGGCCGCGCTTAGATGGTTCGGCGCATATTTGGCGTATCTCCCTGTCGTTCGAAAGTTGGGCATCGCATGCCCTAGCAGCCCAGCGAGCTCCAGCTCGGGGACACCGCGGGCGCGCAACTCGGTCGCGATAGTGTGCCGGATCGTATAGGGCACCACCGCGTCATCTAGGCCGGCCGCCGTTCGTGCGTCCCGCCAAGTCTTGTTGACCTTCACCACCGCCTTGCCCCGGAACTGCACGAGGGTGCCGGCTGGCGCTTGCATGATCCAAGGTCGCAGGAAGTCAGGCATCGGCACCACTGGCCGCCGCTTCTTCGTCTGAACACGGCCTGGCGGGTTCAAGTCGATCAGCCCGCGGTCGAGGTCGCATTGCTCCCGGGTCAGCTCGAGGACCGCTGCCGGCCGTGCCGCCGTGCCCAGCAACAGAAGGATGAACATGCGGAGGTGCTCGTGCTCAGCATGGTCCCATAGCGCGGCGATCTCGCCGGCATCCATGACCCGTTCGCGCGGCGGGCCTTCCTGCACGGTCAGGAACGGGATCGGCCGCTCCAGCTCGCCGTTCTTCCAAGCCCACTGCACGGCCGCCTTGGTGGCGCCCATGACGCGCTTGATTGTGCCGGGCTGGTAGCCGTCGGCCTCCATCCGGCGCGTGAGGGTGTGTTGAGCGTCGAGGGTGAACTCGCCGACCGTGACTCCCTCCTGCATCCGCTCCAGTGCCAAGAACAGGTTACGACGTTGCACCCCAGCTCCGACCGTATGCTGGGCGTGCTTCTCGTAGTAGCGGGCGAACACGTCGCCCATCAGCACGTCGCGCGGCTGTTGCGCCGCCCGGTGCCCGTGGAGGGTGACCCACTTGGCAAGGGCGATGCGGGCGGCTGCAAGATCGTCAGTGCCAAGCGATGCGCGGCTAGTCTGTCGGCTGGTGACGTCAAACCAGGTGCGACACCAGACGGGGGAGTTAGGCCGCTGCGAGAGCCAATAGTCGCCGATTTGCCCCGGCCGGTCGGTTCGCTTGCGCATGGCTTTACTTCCTGGGCGTCGAGGTATTCGGCAAGGTGGCGTTCCAAGTAGCGCGGCCGGCCGGCTACCACCACGTAGCCAATCCGCCCCCGGTGCCGCTCACGGCGTAGCGTGTCCAGGGACACGCCCAGCGCAGCAGCGGCGTCGCGCTCTTTCATCAAGCGCGGGAAGGGGACGGGATCAGGCATTCAGGATCAGAAGCTGCCGTTAAGCCGCACGTCCACGGTGCCGCTCGGGTTCGCCGCGGCGGTGACCACCACGCCGATCCGGGTGTTACCGGTACCGGTGCCGGTGACCAGCTTGGCGGTATCGTCCCAATACACCGGGTCGCCAACGCTCATCGCCGATGCGGCCACCTTGGCGAGGTTGAACACTCCCTCGACGGCCAGGTCGACCGCGGCGCCGGTCGGCACCGTCTCGGCCGCCACGCCGAAGATTGCTCCGACCTTGGCGCCGGAGCCGGAAGCCAGGGCATAGGGAGCCGGCAGGGTGAGAAAATTGCCGGATTGGACGTAGTTTCGCATAGGTCAGAGTCCTTTCGACGTAGAGAAGTAGAACCGGCTCGATCGAGGCGCGGCTATTGGGCTCAGGGCTGCGGATATGCGGCGATCAAGTAAGGCCAGAGCGTCCTCCATCTCTTCGCCGCTGCGATAGGTCACTTGGCTCCCATCGGAGGTGCGCACCGAGAGTGTGCCGCCCGCGATCGATCGCAGCAGGTTGCCGCGATACTTCTCGGCCTCCTCGATGCTGAGATCGGCCAGCGGTGAGAGCGAGCCCGACATTTACGCGCTTGGATTCTTGAAGGCGCCGCGCCAGTCGATGGCACCGCAACCGAAGTCGAGCACGCACCGGAACTCCATGCCCAGCACGTCCCATCCCTCACGGCTGGCGAGCTGCGGGCCCGGCGCCGAAGTCAGGTACGCGAACTCCAGCACGGTCAGCGATGCCGGATCCGCGAACACGTACCAAGCACCCGGCGGGAGGCGGGGCTCGACCAGCAACGTGAGCTTCCCGGAGAACGGGTTCGAGGTGTCGGTCGTCGCCGCGGCAATGGTAGCGAGCAACTGCTCGGCCATCGTCTCCAAGTTGGGGCTGACCACTAAATATTTCGGCGTCGCGTTGATCGGCGTCTTGCCGTCCACGCCCACCTGCGTCCGCATTGCGGATCGAGCGATCGTCAGGCCGGCCACGTCGGGATTGCCACCCGTACCGCCCAGGTTGCCGTGGTCGGTGCTGAACAGCCGCTTGCCGTCTTGCTGCATGACAGGGTTCGTGATCAGCAACGCGGCGAGTTGCTGCGCCTCGGTCTCGGCCGCCGCCCGGCCCATGGCCGCATTCCAGTCAGCGAAGGCGCCTAGGTCATCATTGATGAGGGCTTGCCGGGAGATGCTGAACAGTCGGGCGAAGGTGGTGAGGCTGTAGCCCTCTTTGGTTTCCGCCCGGGTGGTGGCTTTGATCTCGCCATGCTCGGTCACCGGCAGGAGCTGCCCAAACTCGCCCAGCCGAAGCACGGACTTGGCGCGGAAGTCGGGGAGCGTGGTCTGGCGAGCGATCAGTTTCAGCGGGTTCGGCGCCGCTTCGTAAGCTGCCGACAGCACCCGGTTGCCGGAGCCGGTCAGCAGGTTGGGGAAGTCGGACGTGGTGTGCATCGCCCGCTTGATCACGTCCTCACGGGAGAGGAACTGAACGCGCTCGCCCCGGGCCTGGAGAAGCTGGCGGGCCATGTCCACGACGGAGAGGTTGAGGTAGGGCCGGGCGGCGTCGCTCGGCTTCTGGCCTGGCGCCATGCGGGCCGTCAGCGCTTCGCCCATCCGGGTCACGATCGCGGCCGGGTCCGTGTGGTCGGTGCCGATTTCTGCGCGCTGCGTGCGGATGGTGCCGCCGCCGCGCCGGATCAACTCGTCCAGTGCCGCAGCGCGGGCCTGCTCGACCGTGGCGCCGGCATCGATCTGCTGATCGGCCCAGGTGGTGCCCAGCGCGGTCGCGGTAGCAACGCTGCGAATCGACCGGTTCAGGTCGGCGCGCTCGACTGCGGCCGTTTGCTCGGGCGTCGTCTCGACGTTCGTCTCACTCATGTTGTGCTGACTCCGTAGGGTTGCGCCGGCATCGGCCGGCAGTGGAACAAGGGACACCTCAAGCAAGGCCCATTTCGTCGCCGTGCGGGTGAGGACACCGCCGGCCCGATCGTCGGACCAGGTGGCGACGCGGTAACCGATCGAGACGCCCGACAGGTCGCCCCGCTCGATCGCATCCAACGCGGCCGGGCTGCTGACCCGGAGCGTGGCGGCCATGGTGCCGCCGCTGAACGTCACGTCGGTCACCCGGCCCAACACATCGGCGATCGAGCCTTGCCGGTGCGCATCGAGGACAGGGAGATGCGGCGACACGTCCACCGCATCAGGGGTAACGGCCAAGCGCTCGACATAGCCGGAGCGCTGCACGCTGGCCCCGGTGCTGATCGTCGCCTGAACAGTGCCGGCGGCCCGGTTGAACGAGGTCGGCGCCAGACTCAGGCGGCGTGTCTGCATGATCATGGCGTAGCTCCCGCATCGGCCGGGACCGGCGTGGTAAACGAGAGGCCCAGCGACTTCTCCCGCGCGCGGTCGGCGGCGATCTCGGCATCCAAATCCTCGACGGCGTAACCCAGCTCAGCGACGACCTGACGACGGCTTTTGAACCCGGCAGCGACGGCTTCGGCGTCGGCAGCGGCGTCTTTTGCCGGGTCGACCCAAGCCTGTTTTGGCGGATAAAATTCCGCGCTCAGGTAGTCGTCGACGTTCGCCTCGAAGTCTGGAGCGTTGATCACGCCGGAAAGGACCGAAGTGGTAACAAATCGTTCCCAGACCGGCCGGCAAAGCTGGTGAATGACGACGCTGAACTGCAGTTGCTCAACCCGGCGGCGAAACTCAATCAGACCACCGCGGAGGCTGGAGAAGTTGAAGTCGGACAGGTCGCCGCTGATCATGTGGGTCGGGAGGCCCGCACCCATCGCGATGCGGCGAAGCTGCGAACGGATGAACGCCACCCCCTCGGATGCGTCACCAGGCGACGCAAACTTCACGTCGTAGCCCGGCGGCAGGGCCTGCATTGCGCCCGGCTCTAAGCTGGGAAGAGATCCCGGAGCTTCATCAAAGGGAGACAAACCGTTGGCTGCCGAATCAGCATTCGGATCAACCAGAAAGCCCGCGAACAAGGCCGCCACCTTCTGCTTCATCAGCAGGGCGTCCTCCAACTCGTCCAGGTCGGACAGGCTCAACAACACAGGGGAGAGCCACGGGATACCGCGGATCTGGCCAGGCGCGAGCTGCGCATACAGGTGCAGCATGTCCGCGGCAGGCACCGACACCGCATTGCCCGACAAGCCGAAAGCATTGGTTGGGCGCACGTGATAGGCGACCCGGTTACCGTTCGCGTCAAACTCGATCCCGGCCACGATGCGGCCACCGCTGGCCAACTCGACCGAGTAGGAAAGGTCGACTTGATCAGGATCGATCAGCCGGAGCCGCAGCGGGACACCGGGCACATTGTCGACGATCTGGAGCTGGATAAAGCACTCGCCGGCCTCAACCATGGACCTGACCGCTAGGGCCTCCAGACCAGCACGATCAGTTGCGCCGTCAGCATCCGCCCGATTGCTCCAGATCCGGTGCGCTTGGGCGAGACGCCTGCGGGTCGCCTGATCGGGATGCAGGGAAGCCGGGACGATGCCGGTTCCAACAAGGTTCGCAATCCAAGCGCTCGAGGCGGCGGAAGCATAGCCGTTGTTCCGCGCCTGGTGACGAGCCCGGCTCCGCATCGGGCCGGCAGCTGCCAGTGTCTCTGCGTTGATCTGGCCGAAGCTCGGATTGGAACTCCAACGCCGCCCACCACCGGCCGCATCAAACCGCCGCGTCGCCGTAGCAGGTGCAATTAGTCGGGCGACAGAGGAGCGGAGCCGGTCGAGCATTAGGCGGCAGCCAGCCCGGCCAGCACCCGCTGCTCGACGTGAGCCAGATTCACCGTCACGAGCGCCCGCACGTCGGGGTCAATCACCAGCGAAACCACGTCCTGAACAGGAACGATACGCGCATGAAGAGGGGGCTGGTCGGGGTTGTAGGCTTTGCCGGGCTTGCCGCCCAATGGTTTGCCCGTGGCGCGATCGGTCGCGCCGATCAACTCCATGGGTCCCTGCCAGAAAGCCAGAACGCCCATTTCCGCCCGCATCCCAGGCAGAAAGGTTGCCCCGCTGATGCAGTTGGCGACGGGAAGGCCCAGCCGAACCATTTCAGCAAAGATGGCGACATGCAGCACATCGCGGTACGAGTATTTGCGTGGCGCAGGCGGCGCAGGCTTGTGTTCTGGCTTGATGAAGCCGCGGGCCAGCCAGCCTTCCATCTGATGCCGAGACACATTCGCCGCCGCGGCACATTCCTGCACGCTGTAGGTCCGCTCCACAGCCTCGGCGAGAGTTAGGGGTTCGGGCATGATTCACTCCAACAACTTGTCTGATCTCAATTAGCTTACTCCGACAGGCTGTTCAAGTAGATTGTTGTGGGCTATACGATGATCACCGCGGTCGGCTGGGCATCGTCCGTGCGGGCATGGAGAGGTCGGGCAGCGTCGTGAGACGGAGCCCGGCCCTTCGGCTTTCGGTGCGCACTGTCCGCACCTGTGTTCAGACTGTCCGCATCTATGTCCTCACCTGAAAACCCAGCAAATCCGGTGCTTTTTGGTGCGGACACTGTGTGCGCGGACACCTTTTTGCACCCCGCGGCTAGACAGCTACGGCGGCATAGCCACCCGTTATGAGGACGGCCGGGAAGGACCCGATCACTCCACCAGGCGCAGCTTCGGCCGCTTGGGCTCGTCGAGCGTCTCGCCGAAGCGTCGACCGATCTCCTGGAACCAGTCGACCAGCGGTCCCTGACCGCGTGCGGCCTGCTGGGCGAGCAGCACCGCATTGTCGAGGTTGCGCTGCCGGAGCTTGGCAGTCATGCCCTGCATCTGGAGCAGGAGTTGCCGCTCCATCTCAACTTCCTCGGCCGTGGTGGCGGGCATCTCCGGCGGCTTTGGTTGGTTTGGTTGGTTTGGTGGGCGCTTGCGGGCCATTTCACGCACTCCCGGCCGGCAGAGCGAGCAGCCGTGTCACTAGGTGCGACGTGATCAACTCGCCCATGTCCTCCGCGGGTGCGTCCGTCAGCAATTCGCGGTCCCACGCCGCCAGCGCCCTCGCCAGTGCCTGCACGCCCGCAAGACTGGTGCAGGGCATCGCGATCATGCGCTCGGCTAGAGCATCCGACATGGCGATGATCGGACGAGTATGCACGTCGGTCCCGGCTTCGTCGTCGATCAGGCATGCCACCTCGAAGTCGCGCTCCAACTCGCAAAAGCGGCCGCAGGCGGCGATCAGTTCAGCGTCGGTCTCGGTCGGCACCAGATCGGCGACGGACGCCGCCACGCCGCTCGTGATGCCAGAGCCGATCACAGCAGCGCTGGCCGCGGCGAACAGCGAGCGTCGGCGGGATACGGTCGCTCCCATGATCACGCTCCCGCCCAGCATGTGCCGGTGCGCGTCAGCTCCTGGATGGCTTCGTGCCGCTCGTTAAGCTGCTTCGCGAGGAAGTCGAACGACGTACCGCAGACGGACTCGCTGCTGCTGACCATGAGCGTCGCCAGCTTGGCGATGATGTCGGCGATGACGCCGATCTCGTAGACGGCGTCATCCAGTTTCTTGCGCGGCGTCTTCAGATCGACGGTCCGCATGGGTGTGCTATTGGCGTGTTCAGCCATGACCTGCTGACTCCTTCAGCGGTTGCGGTTAGGCCGGGTTGGAAGTTCCACCTTCCTACTCGGCCGACTTTTTGTTATCATGATCTATGCCCGATCGCCAAGACAAAATGATAACAAAAAAGATGGGGCGACCCGTCACTGGCATTGGCACACTGATCGGCGTCCGCCTTCAACCCGATCAGCTCGCCCAGCTTGACGCGTGGATTGAGGCCCAGCCCCGTCCCGCGCCCACGCGACCGGAGGCAATGCGGCGCATCCTGTCAGAAGCTATTGACCGTCAGGCACAACAAAACCAAAGGTGACAACATGCCATCTTATTACGTCAGAGTTGAACTGCACTCAGCCAAGCTTGAAAGCGATTATGAGAGATTGCATCAGTTGATGCTGAGTAAGAACTTCTATCGAATACAGAAATCTGACGATGGTAGAAGCTGGAAACTGCCACCAGCGACTTATCAAGGCATTCATCCAGGCACAGTGAATACTGTACGTGACGTTGTGAGTTCAATCGTTAGTCAGACGGGGTTTAAGAATTCAGTCCTTGTCATCGAGGCCGAACGAAGCGCTTGGATTGGTCTACAACAAGTTTAGCTCAAGCTTCCTTTAATGCAGACCAAACCATCTCTGTAGTAATATAGTTACCAGGGGGCCAAGAACTACTCCAACCAAACCCAGCAATGCAATGGCGGCATAAACCTTCTTGTCTATGCCGCTAATTTTTGTCGTTTGTTCACCAATAGTCTTTTTAAGTTCAGCTATATCGCGATCCTTCAGATCTCGGATATCCCGATTTATAAACTCTACAGATGTGTGGAGGCTACCTAGCCTTTGATTGATCATCATCATTGAGTTCATCGCTTCGATACGATCAAGCCCCATGTCGACCGGCGGTGGCGTGGATGCAAACGAGCCTGGCGGAGCTGAGGGGTTGTTTCGTGACTGGTCACTCACGGCGCGACAGCCTCCATCTTAGTCTTCAGCCACTCCCACACGTTTGTTGGTGCAACACCAAAATAGCCGGAAACGGCGATCACAACCGCACCACCGGTTGGACCCGCTATAACCTTGTCGTCAGACCTTGCGGTCACTTCAAGCCGATCTGAAATTTCCCGAGCCGTACCATTTGCAGCAACGAGCCACTCGCTCGTTGTCAGCCGAAGGCAATTCCCTGCAAACAGCGACTCAATTTTAGCATCCAATTGAGAGTTTGGGCCGGGCGGTAAAATGGCGAAGACGTTCATCGTGTCATCGTCCGCTGTTTCCTTAGAATGTCAAAGCTCCAAGCCTACGACACTGCATTCGTTCCCGATCGGAGGTCTGCATGATGAGGAACCCACCATGCGCGCGTCCTGGCAGGGAACACGTTGCGGCGATGCCACCCGTTACAACGGACAGCGGAGGAGGACCCGCCCCCGCCCCACGGCCTGGCCCGCGCCCGTCATGATGCCACCACCATCGTCCCGCCCGCATGCTCCAGTACCGCGCGCGCAACTGCCTCCTCCAGCTCATCCGGCAGCACGATGGCCGGAACCCAGTCGCCGTCAGCATGCCGGTAGACGGGTGCCTCGACTGTAGCCAGCCCATCCGCCCGCCGGACCAGCCGCCACCCCTGCGTGACCACCGCGACACCATCGAGCACGATCTCGACGGCAACCAGGCCGATCAGTTTGCCGCGCCCGGAAATGCGGGTGAGGTCGACTACTTCGACCGTCACGGGGCTGGTGTCGGTCATGACGCACATGACGCACATGACGCACTTGCCCTATTGTGCGGGTGTATTTCCTTTTGTTGCGTAACGAACCCAAATTCACCGTTGTAGAAGAGATGTGCGTCATGTGCGTCATGCGTCATGCCCGTATGCCTCTCACATACCAGCGGCCGTGCATGGTTCGGGCGCCACGTTCCCAGCCCACGCGCTCCAGCCCGGCCCCGATCCGCCGCTGATCAGCCGTGCCCAACTTAGGCTTGTCGAAGCCCAACCCATGCACCGCCACTTCGAGAACCGTGACCTTGTCCTTGTCCTTCACGTAGTCGGCGATGGCCTGCTCCCAGGCGTCGGCCTCATACCTCGCGTCCTGCTCGGGCTTGATGTGCTGCGCCTCGAACTGCTGATCCGGCCACCACTTCTCGCCGGCACGGAACACGGCCACCGCCTCAGCGAATAACTGATCGCGGTCGAGGGCCAGCGCGTCGGTGTCGATCGCCGTGACGGTCACCGGCCAGAAGCGCCGGCCGCCCGTTTCGTCGCGGAGGTATGCTTCCTTGTTCGTGGTCCCGATGAACACGCACTGGCGCGGCTCGATCACCTCAGCCCGGCCGAAGCTGGGGCGATAGCGCTCGGTGGTGCGGGTGATGAACGCTTTCAGCGCCGCGGCCTCGGCCTTGTCGAGCGCGGACATTTCGGCCACCTCGATCAGCCACTTGCCGTTGAGGTGCTGCGCCACGTCCTTACCGCCGCTGCGGAGATCCGGCAGGGAGTCGCTGAACCACGTCCCGGCCAGGATGGCGCAGGCTGTCGACTTCCTGGCACCCTGCGCACCTTCCAGCACCAGCATATAATCGGCTTTGCAGCCCGGCCGCATGACGCGCGCCACCATGGCGATCAGGAACATGCGCCCGATGCCGGCCGTGTACGGCGTATGCACCGCGCCCAGATAGTAGGAGAGCCAGCGGTCGAGCCGCTTGGTGCCGTCCCACCGCAGGCCGTCGAGGTAGTCGCGCACCGGGTGGAACTCGCGCTCGCTGGCCCGCCGCTGCACGGCCTGGTGCATAGTGTCTTTCGACAGGCGAGTGAGCCCGGCCCGCTGCAAGCCTTCCTGTACCGCCGTCACGTCGTGATCCCGCACCGGCTGCAGTGTCGGGTTCAGCATCATGTCGGCGCGAAGCATCTCGTCCCGGCTGAACATCTCGGCCAGGTCGGGCGAGTGCCGCAGGGCGTGCAGCGCGTTCGCCAGGTTAGAGATCGGCTTGCCGTCGTCGTTGGTCTGCCACGCGTCCTTCCAGGCCTCGCCGAATCGGGCGGCCCGCTTCTTGGCAACGGGGCTCATCGGCGAACCCCCATCGGGCGATCTTCGAGCTGGAGCGGTTCGGCCATGCCGATCTCGACGGCCCATGCCGCCGTCGTCTTGGCCGCGGCCCAATCCGCCACGGTGTCCGGCAGCGCATCGACCAGCGCGGCGATCGCGTCACCCTTGGCCATGCCAGCCGCCGCGAGCACTCCGCCGAGAGTCCGACCGTGGCGGATGAGCGCGTAGTGCTTGGCGCCCTCCGGTGCCTGCCGGACGTTCGCCAGCAAGCGGGTGATGAATGCCCCATAGCGCCCGAACTGATCGGCTTGCACGGTCGCGGCAGGTGCCGGCCGGACAGCCTTGGGCGGCGGCCGCAGGAGGAGAGGGATCAACCACTCCGGCAGATCGGCCGCACGGGAGCCGTTCAGGACCATGTAGCCGCCGCAGCTCGGCCAGCACGCGTAGCCGCCGTTGGCGCGGATATCGACCCCCGGCGCCACCACGCTCGCCGTCGAGCGAATTTCGAGCCCGCCCGGCGGATAGCGGAAGACGAGGTGTTGCCCGCCGGAGGGCGTCCCGTGCGTCCGCGTGACCGGCAGGTGGCCTTGGTGCTCGCGCATCCAGGTAGCGCCGGCCGCGCCGTTCTTCACGTCGATGTCGACCACCACAGTCCCGCTTGCCGTACCGGTCGGAACGCCGATCAGTTTAGCCGCAGGGTCGCGGAACAGGCGGTTGACGGCCTGCTGATCTCGGCTGGCATCTTTGAAGCCGTGCCGCGTGATCGGCCGCTTGCGCTGGTCGCACGGGAATACCGGCAGGCCGCGCTGCGCGAGGTGCAAGGCCTGGAAGCCGATCGAGGACGAGCTGGGCAGGATCGCGTTCATGCGCGCATCCCCGTCGCTCGCGCCCGCAGCTCGAGCACGAGCACGGCCAGCCGATCGGCGGCATCGAAGCGCCCGGCCTCGAAAGCTTCATCCGCCGCGCGGTCGGCGATGCGCGCTAGAACCTGCGCGATGCCGCTGTCACGCGGCAGCCGGATCGGCTGCGGTTCGGACGTTCGGGCAGGTCCGAACGCGGTCTGAACACGTCCCTGCGCCTCGAAAAGGGTGACGGGAACTGTGTGGTCTGGTAACACGCTACTCGCACGCAACACCGGCTATCTCCTGGTGTTCTGGTGCGCGTTTTGCTGGTCGGTGCTAGTCTAAGCTATTGGAATTACTTGGCTCGCTTTGCCTTGCCAAGGTTGGGGTCGTGGGTTCGAATCCCATCGCCCGCTCCAGGAATTCAAATACTCAGCTGAAGTTTGCCAGGCGATCGAAAGATCGTCCGCGCCACCACCGCTCCGATCACGCCGACCACCGCGGTCCCGACCACCACAGCCCCGACCGCTTCGGTGTTCCGCTTCCTCGACACCGTTCACGGCACGCAGTTCATTACGTCGAGCACCAGCGAGCGTGACACGGTGCAGGCTACCCGGTCCGACCTCACCTTCGAGGCCGGCGATCTGTTCTACGAGCACGGTGCCCAACTGCGGGCGACGTGGCCGTCTACCGCTTCGACACCAAGCTCGGGACGCAACTCTATACCGGCAACCAGAGCGAACACGACGCCATTGCCGCACCGGGAGGGGCCGGCTTCCGCGCCGACCTCATCTCCGAAGGCGTGGCCTTCTACGCCCCGACCGGCCTGTTCAAGTAGGGTAGAGGTGGTCGCAGACTGAGGCCAAGCTGTCAGAAATGCATCGCCGATGACATGACGACCATGACGGTGCAAAGGCTGTCATGTCTTAATCCAACCACCCCGTGGTCATGATCGTGGCGCCAAGGTCATTGCTGCCGAGGAACCGGTCCGCCTAGCATCGCCAATCGAAGCGACACCACAAGTCGCCGGCGGGGAGACCTTATGACCGACAAAGAGGATAGCCGGCGGATGCCGGATGATGCCATGCGCTCCATGCGAGCAGCCCCCCGGTTGCGTCGGCGCGCCTTCGTGGCGGGTGCTGCGGCGACGGTGGCTGGATCCGCCCGTGCCGCAGGCCCGGTCGATCTGTCGATCGTCGACGTCGCCGGCAACCTGCAACTCACCAGAACTGGCATCGAGCGGTTCCGCACCGCCAACCCCGGCCTGGTGTCCCGCATCAGCTTCTCGCAGGCGCCGTCGCCAGAGCTGCCGGGCAAGCTGAAGGCGCAGCAGGCGGCGGGCCGGGTCGATATCGATCTGGTGCTGACCGGGCCCGGCGCTCTGTCTGACGGCGTGACCCAGGGTCTGTGGGAGGAGGTGCTGCCCAAGCATGCCGCCGCGCTGCCAAAGCTGGACACGCTGTTCACCTCGGGGGCCCGCATGATGCAGGAGAATTTCGGCCGGGGTCAGGGCATCGCCGTCGCCTACTCGCCGTCTGGCCCGCTCTTCGAATATGCACCCGCTCGGGTGAAGGACGTCCCGAAGAACGCGGCGGAGCTGCAGGTCTGGGTGCGTGCCCACCCGAACCGCTTCACCTATGCCCGGCCCTATAACTCCGGCCCGGGCTGGACCTGGCTGCAGGGCCTTCCCTACATCCTGGGCGACGCCGACCCGAGCGATCCGGTCAAGGGCTGGGACAAAAGTTGGGCTTACCTCCAGGCCTTGGGCGAGCACATCGACTACTACCCCACTGGCACCACGGCGATGATGAAGGAATTGGCAGAAGAGACCCGCGACGTCGTGGTCTCGACCTGCGGTTGGGACATCAATCCACGCGTGCTGGGCGTGGTTCCGAAAGAGACGGAAGTGTTCATGCTGGACGGCACAAGCTGGCTGCCGGACACGCAGTTCATGTGCATTCCAAAGGGGGTCCCGGCGGAGAAGATGCCCGTGCTGCTGGGGCTGATGGCTTTCATGCTGCAGCCCGAGCAGCAGGCTGGTACTTATGACCGCGGCTACTTCTACCCCGGCCCGGTCACGGACGTGCCGCTATCCGCCGCGCCGGCGGAAAGCCAAGCTGTCGTGCGCGAGTTCGGCCGCCCGCAATACGACCGCTGGATCGCGGAGCGCCCGGTGAAGACACCGCTCACGCCGGACCGCCTGGTGCTGGCTTTCCGCCGCTGGGACGAGCAGATCGGCTCGAAGCGATGACGATACGGTTCGTCGCGGTCGGGCTCGATCACCGTCACATCTGGGACTTGGTGGGTGAGCTGCTGGCTGCTGGAGCCGAATGCGCCGGCTGGTGGCCCGCCACCTCGGACCCGCTGGTGGTGGCCGGGTTCCGCAAGCGCTTCCCCGATCTGCCGGAGGTCGCAGACAAGGCAGCGTTGATCGAGGATCGGTCCGCCGCGCTCATGGTGTGCGCAGCCGTGCCGGCCGACCGTGCCGGGCTCGCCATCGCGGCCATGCGGCACGGTAAGGACGTGCTGATGGACAAGCCCGGCGTCACCACCATCGCCGACCTCGCGCGGTTGCAGCAGGCCGTGGCGGAAACCGGCCGAATCTTTTCCATCTGCTTCTCCGAGCGGTTCTTGGTGCCGGCCACAGGCGTGGCGCTGCAGCTGGTGCGGGATGGCGCGATCGGCCGCGTGGTGCAGACGGCCGGGTTCGGGCCGCATCGGCTGAACCGCGATATCCGGCCTCCCTGGTTCTTCGATCCGGCTCGCTACGGCGGCATCCTTGCCGATATTGCGTCACACCAGATCGACCAGTTTCTGGCCTTCACCGGTTCCGCTGACGCCCGCATCGTCGCCAGCACGGTGGGGTTGTTCGAGGACCCGCGGCAGCAGGGCTTCGAGAATTTCGGGGAAGTGCTGCTGCGCAGTGACCGGGCTTGCGGCTATTGCCGGGTCGACTGGTTCACGCCGGACGGGCTGCCGACCTGGGGCGACGGACGCCTGACGGTGACCGGCACGGAGGGCAGCATCGAGCTGCGCAAATACATCGACATCGAGGGCCGGCCCGGCACCAACCATCTCTTCCTGGCCGATCGGCATGGAACCCGGCACGTCGACTGTGCCGCCGAGCCCGTCACCTACTTCCGCGACGTGCTGGCCGATGTGCGGGACCGGACGGAGACGGCGATGACGCAGGAGCATGTCTGGACGGTCTGCCGCCTGGCGCTCGCGGCGCAGGCCGGGGCGGAACGCGTGCAGCTGCCCGGCGGCCTGCCCACGGGATCGCCCGCGTGAGCCGCCTGCGCATCGGGCTGATTGGGCTGGGCCCAGGGGCGGAGCCGCATGCCAAGAGCCTGCACGACTTGGCTGAGCGTGTGGAGGTGGTCGCAGCGGCGAGCCGGACTGAGGCCGCGTGCCGTAGCTTCCACAGCCGCTTCGGCTTTGCCGTGACGACGGATATCGACGGTGTCATTGCCGACCCTTCGATCGCGGCAATGCTGGTGCTCACTCCGCCGGCAGCCCATGCCGCCGTGGCGGAGCGTTGCTTCGCCGCCGGCAAGCACGTGCTGTTGGAGAAGCCGCTGGAACTGACGGTGGCGCGTGGGGCGGCATTGGTGAAGGCAGGACGTGCGGCGGGGCTGCGCCTGGGCGTCGTGCTGCAGCACCGCTTCCGCCTTGGTAGTGTTCGCCTCCGAGCAGCGCTGGCAGGCGACGAGCTCGGCACGGTGCTGGCCGCCAGCATGGTGGTGCCCTGGTGGCGGCCGCAGAGCTACTACGACGAGCCCGGGCGCGGCACGATGGCACGCGACGGTGGCGGCGTGCTGTTGACCCAGGCAATCCACACGCTGGACCTGTTCCGTTCGCTGGTGGGCGTCTCGGCCGTGGAGGCCGCGCGCGCCGTGACCACCGTGGCGCACCGTATGGAAACGGAGGATTTCGTCTCCGCTCTCTTGCGACTGGGCAATGGCGCACCGGGCACGCTGATGGCGACGACTGCAGCCTTCCCAGGTTCACCGGAGCGGATTGAGATCTGGGGCTCGAAGGGGTCGGCCGTGCTGGCGGGCGGAGCGCTTCGACTGAGCTGGATGGCCGGCGGCGAGGAGGTGATCGAGGCCGAAGGCGGTACGGGAGGGGGGGCTAACATCATGGACTTTCCCAACGACGCGCACCGCGCCGTGCTGGCAGACTTCCTCGACGCAATCGAAAACGAACGTGACCCGGTGGTGACCGGTGAGGAAGCGCTGGTCAGTCAGCGCCTAGTCGACGACATCCTTGCTTCGGCTCGTAGTCTTTCACAGCGGACTGTCCACTGTCAGCCATTCTGACCGTTGTCTTGAATTTGCGGAAGACAATCCATGACGAGGTTGAGTTTAGTCACTCAAGGTAGGTTCTCACGTAGGACCGAAGATTGGCGAAAATGGCCGTACAGCCCAGCACCGTTGCGCGCGGAACCTGCGTGAGCACGGCGTCCAGCGTCTCGTCCAACAGCAGGTTGCGCGTTCCTGGCGTCAGGCCGTGCCCGATGAACACGATGTTCTGCTCTCTTCCGGCCTCTTTGAGCCCGCTAAGATCGAAGGCTCAAATCGCGATCGTTGTATAACGTGCGATCGACTGTGACAGTCTGTTGCTGCTCGGGAGCTACGAGGCCGGGCACGAGAGGTTCGGGTTGGCGCTGAATGTGGGGGCGCTGATCCAGGATTATCGGGCAAGGCACGATGCGCCGATTGGTTGGGTCGCCAACGTCTACTGCCAATCGATCGACACGGCGGCGTTCGTCGGACACGACGAATTCGTGGCGCAAACGGATCACTTCGTGGAACAATGCCACATGGAGCCACCGCTCGACCCGAAGCGCTTGGTCCGGGTGTCGGGTGAACAGGCCATTTCACCACCGCGTTCGCCCGGGCGGACGGGGTATCATTATCTTTTATAACCTGACGCTCATTTGACGATTTGGCCAACAAACTCGGCGTAGACCGATTAGCCGATAAGTAAACCACAACGGGAGGAAGCAACGATGTCGAAAAGTGGCACGATGAGCATCACAAGGCGTAGCGCGTTACTGGCCGCCCCCGCCCTACTCCTGGCCGGTCGCAGCCGCGCCGAGACGAGCGTGGCGGGGGTGAAGACGAGCGCCGACATGGCCAAGGCGGAAGCCGAAGGCGCGGTCGTCTTCTATACCCACGATAGCGACCCCGCCGGCGCGGCCATCGCCGACGCGTTCACCAAGGACTTTCCCAAGATCAAGGCGTCCTACCTGCGGGCTCAGAACGGCGCGTTGTATAGCAAGCTGCTCGCCGAACGTTCCGCCGGGCGCTACGGCGTCGACGTCATCCAGTTCTCCGAAGTCAGCACGGCGCTCGATTTCAAGAAACGCGACGGCTACACGCGTTACGACTCACCTGAAGCCTCCGCCTATCCGGCAGACGCCCTGAGCTCTCCGTCCGGATACTATTTCTATTCCGGCGTCACCTTCGGCGGCATCGCCTATAATACCGACAAGGTTTCCGCCGCCGATGCACCCAAGACCTGGAAGGATCTGCTCAACCCCGCCTGGAAGAATGGTGTCAACACCAAGCAAGCTACCAGCGGCATGCAATTCGTCGAGTGGTACGAGCTGAAGAAGCTCTACGGCGAGGGCTTCTGGAAGGAATTCGCCAAGCAGCGTCCGCGCGGTTTCGACTCCCGTATCCAATTGTTCGACCGGCTCGCCAAGGGCGACGACAAGATCTGCGCCCTGGCCGAATGGGCGGGCTACCAGCTCTACAAGGACCGCGGTGCCCCGATCGCCTTCGTCACCCCGCCGGACGGCCTGCCCGCCACCCCGATCGCGGCTGGCATCGTCAGCAACGCGCCGCACCCGGAGGCGGCCAAGCTGTTCCTGGACTGGATGATGTCGCCCCGGGGGCAGAACCTCTATCAGACCAACAGCTACTTCTATTATCCGTCGCTACGCCGAGACGCCGAGCCGATGCCGGGCGGCATGAAGCTGAGCGACTTCAAGCTGCTGTATCCGCAGGACATGGATGCCTATGCGGCCGCGCATCCGACCTTCGTGAAAGAGTGGAACGGCATGCTCGGCCTGTAGCCGTGTCGCTGACGGTGGGGACATCGCTTCGGCGGCGTTTCCCGACGCAGGCCGTGATGGGCCTCGGGGTTGCCGGGCTTGCGGCGTTGCTGGTGCTCTACCCGATCTTCTATCTCGTGCAGGCGTCGCTGGACGTCGGCGATCCCGACGTCCGGCCCCCCACCGCGTACGGCCTCGATAACTTCGAACGCCTGCCGCAATACGGCGAGATCATGCTGAACACGCTGGGCGTGTCGTTCGCGGCCACGATCCTGGCGCTGGTGTTCGGCTTCCTGACCGCCTGGATCCTTAACCGGACGGACGTCCCGGCCCGGCGCACGCTCGAGCAGCTCATGGCGGTGCCCTACTACGTCACGCCGCTGCTCGGCGCCCTGGCCTGGAGCCTGCTCGGCGCGCCCGAGAGCGGCTTCGTCAACCAGCTCTGGCGCGCCATGATCGGTGGTGACGGCGTGCTGTTCGACATCACCGGGCCGATCGGCATCGCCTGGGTCATGGCGCTGTTCGAGGGCTCCGTTGCCTTCGTCATGATCGGTGCGGTGATGAAGTCGATGGATCCGGCGTTGGAGGAAGCCAGCCAGGTCATGGGCGGTAGCAAGTGGCGCACCATGTTGCGCGTGACGCTGCCGCTGGTCACGCCCGGCGTGCTCGGCGCGGCCATCTACGTGTTCGCCGAGATGCTCGGCTCGTTCTCCGCCGCCCTCGTGCTCGGCACGCCCAACCGGTTCTACGTCATCACCACGGCGATGTATCAGCTCGTGTCGCAATACCCGCCGCGCCTGCCGCTGGCCGCCGCCATGGGCGTGTCGTTGTTCGCGGTCATGTTCCTGATGCTGTTCCTGTATCGCCGGGTCACCAAGGGCCGCAGCTACGTCACCGTCGGCGGCAAGGCGTTCCGGCCGCGCCTGATGGATGTCGGGCGCTGGCGCTGGCTACTGTTCGGCGTCTGCGCGCTGTATAGCGTGCTCGCCGTCTTCCTGCCGGTGGCGACGCTGATCTACGTCGCGCTGCAGAAGCTCGCCGTGACGTTCCCGGCCGCGTCTAACTTCACCCTGGATCATTTCCGCACGGCGCTGTCGCTCAACGCCGTGCGGTCGGCCTTGGTCAACAGCGTGCTGCTCGGCCTGCTGACCGCCACACTCGGCGTGGCGATCACCGGGCTGCTGGCCTGGATCATCCAGCGCTCCCGCCTACCAGGCCGCCAGCTGCTCGAGACGGTCGTCATGCTGCCGCAGGCGGTGCCGCGGCTGGTGTTCGCCTTCGGCATGATGTGGGCCTGGCTCGTGTTCCCGATCCCGATCTACGGCACGTTCTGGCTGCTGCTGATCGCCTATCTCACGGTGTTCCTGCCGCTCGGCGTGCGCACGCTCTCGAGCGTCATCGTCCAACTCGACAAGAGCCTCGAGGAGTGCGGCGAGATCTGCGGCGCCGGCTGGTGGTATCGCATCCGCACCATCACCATGCCGCTGCTGCGCCCCGGCATCCTGGCCGCCTGGTTGCTGATCTTCGTCGCCAGCGTGCGCGAGCTCGGTGCCTCCATCCTGCTGATGGGCCCGGACAGCAAGGTGCTGACCCCGGCCATCGTGGAAGCCTGGTTCTCGTCGAGTAGCGAGCTGACCGCAGCGATGGCATTGATCCAAACGCTGGTCGTCGGCCTGGTGATGCTGCTGTTCACCATTGTAACCAACCGCGCCGCACGGCGGGGAGGCTGATTTGCAGAACACGCCCTACATCGAGGTCGAGGACCTCACCATCCGCTACGGCAGCTTCGCCGCTGTCGGACCCGTCAGTTTCCGGGTCATGCCGGGCGAGCAGCTGACGCTGCTGGGGCCGTCCGGCTGCGGCAAGACCACGACGCTACGTGCGGTCGCCGGGCTGGAACGGCCGACCTCCGGTATCATCCGCATCGGCGGTCAGCTCATGTTCGACGGCGCCGGCATCAACGTGCCGGCCGAGCAACGCGGGCTCTCGATGGTGTTCCAATCCTACGCCATCTGGCCGCACATGACGGTATTTGAGAATGTCGCCTACGGCCTGCGCGTCCGCCGCGAGCCCGCCGCGACTTTGCGCGACAAGGTGATGCATGCGCTCGATCTGGTGCAGATGGGCGCCTACGCGGATCGCCACGCCTCCCAGCTCTCCGGCGGCCAGCAACAGCGTGTTGCCCTCGCGCGCGCCTGCGCTTTCTCGCCCCGAGTGCTGCTCTTCGACGAGCCGCTCTCCAACCTAGACGCCAAGTTGCGCGGCGATATGCGCGTAGAACTGCGCGAGCTGCAGCACAGGCTGGGTGTGACCTCCCTCTACGTGACACACGATTTGGAGGAAGCGCTGGCGATGTCCGACCAAATCGTTGTCATGCGCGGCGGCCGCATCGAGCAGTCGGGCTCGGCGGCCGAGATCTACGATTTCCCGCGCACCGCGTTCGTGGCCGACTTCGTCGGCTCCGCCAACCTGATCGCCGGTCGCGTGCGTTCAGACCTATCTGCACACGGCGCAGTCGCGCTCGAGACGACATCTGGGCAAGTGATCCACGGCGTCACCCATGGCCGCGCGGTCGAGACTGACGCCACCATGTCGGTTCGCACCGTCCATCTTCGCCTCTCGCCCAACCCGGTAGATGGCCCCAACGCTTGGCCCGTCATCATCGAGCGGGCCGTGTTCCTCGGCGACCTGATACAAGTCCATCTTGACTGGGGCGGCCAGAAGCTTGTCCTACGCCAGACTGCACTCAGCCCCATTCCAGCCGAAGGCCCGGGTTACCTCTCCGTGGATCCCGCGCGCTGCGTTCTGCTGGAGCGCTGACGAGATGCTACCGGCCCGCTCTACGGACGAGCCATTCGACACGGGAACTCATGAGAAGCTCTCTTCTGAACCAGATGCCAAACTGCCGTGCCTGGACGATCACTTAGGTCAGGCGCCGACGAGCCCACGGATCGACTGCGCCATGCTCTGGTGGCCCGGGAGTGCAGCGGACACCGAGCCGGTTCCCAGATAGCGCTCCGCCACCTCGGGGGATCGAAGTAGGTCGGCGGCCGGGCCGCTCATCACCACACGCCCGCTCTCGATCACGTAGCCGCGGTCGGAGATGGCGAGGGCCGATCGTGCATTTTGCTCGGAGAGCAGGATGGAGATCCCCTGGACGCGCAGCCCGGCGATCAGGCCGAACACTTCCTGCACCAGGAGTGGTGACAATCCCAAGGACGGTTCGTCCAGGATCAGCAGGGACGGATTCGACATCAGCCCGCGGGCGATCGCCAGCATCTGCTGCTGCCCGCCAGAGAAGTTGCCCACCACCTCGTCCATCCGGTCCGCCAGCACGGGAAAGCGTTCGCACACCGCGCCGATGCGCGACTCGACCGCCGCCCGGTCTTCCGTTCTGCGGTGCGCGTAGGCGCCCAGGCGCAGGTTCTCCGCCACCGTCAGGCCAGCGAACACCTGTCGCCCCTCTGGCACGTGCGCGACCCCGAGCCGGACCCGCGCGCCGGTCGACATCGTGTCGATCCGCTGGCCGTTCAGCAGAACCTGCCCGGTCATGGGTGGCAGCAGCCCGGACACCGTCTTTACCAAGGTGGATTTGCCCGCCCCGTTGGCCCCGATCAGCGTGACGATCTCGCCGCGCCGGACCGACAGGTCGAGATCCCACACCACCGGCCCGGCGCCGTAGCCCGCGGATACGCCTCGTAGCTCCAGCATCACGCCGCCGCCTGGATGTCGGTGCCGAGATACGCCTCGATCACGCGGGGGTCGCGTTGCACCAGGGCTGGTGGGCCCGCCATGATGAGGCGCCCGGCTTCCAGCACGAGCACCTCGTCGGCGATGCCCATCACCAGCGGCATGTTGTGCTCCACCAGCATCAGCGTGATGCCGCTGTCGCGGATGGCGCGCAGGAAGCCGGCCAGCTCGGCCGTCTCGCTGTCGTTCAGACCGGCTGCGGGCTCGTCCAGCAATAGCAGGCGGGGCCGGGCCATGAGCGCGCGCACCACCTCCAGCAGCTTCTGCGCGCCCATCGGCAAGTCCGCCGCATGGGTGTCGCGGAAGCGGGCGAGGCCGACCATCTCGAGCAAGCCTTCGGCACGCCGGGTCGCGTCGCGCTCTTCCCGCCGCTGGTGCGGCAGCGACAGCATCTGCGGCAGCAGCCCGGCGCGGAGCAGGCGGTGCCGGCCGACCAGCGCGTTCTCCAGCACCGTCATGCCTGGAAACACGCGCGCGGTCTGGAAGGTGCGAATGAGCCCGAGCGACGCGATCCGCATGGCCGACAAGCCTGAGATCGAGCGCCCCGCCAGCGTCACGTCGCCCGAGGTGGCAGGAAACAGGTTGGTGATCAGGTTGAACACCGTGGTCTTGCCGGCGCCGTTGGGGCCGATCATGGCCACCAGCCGCCCTTCCGGCACCTCGAACGACACGTCGCAGGTGGCGTGCAGGCCGCCGAAATGCTTGTCCAGGTGGCTCACCGCGAGCAGGGGGGCGCTCATCTCAGGCTCCCCGCACCAGCTGCAACGATCCGCGCCAGCCCGCGACCCGGCGCGGCACGGCGCCGAACAGATGCACCAGGCCGCCGAAGATGCCCTGCGGCAGATACAGGAAGGCCGCCACCAGCATCGCGCCGTTGGCGAAGGTCTTATACACCGAGAGCGCCTGGATCACGGTCGGCAGCACCGTCAGCAGCGCGGCGCCGAACACGGGGCCGAGCAGCGTGCCTTCGCCGCCGATGATCATCATGGTGACCAGTTCGAGCGACCGGGTGGTGCCCACCATCTCCGGGGCAAGGAAGTTGAAGTCGAACGCATACAGGCTGCCGGCCAGGGACGCGAACACCGCGCTGATGGCGAAGGCGGCCAGCTTGTACAGCGGCACGTTGATGCCCAGCGCCGCCGCGGCCATCTGGTCCGTGCGGATCGCCTGCAGCGTGCGGCCGAAATCCGAACGCATCGCACCGGACAGCAGCGCCAGCGAGACCACGACGACGGCCAGCACCAGATAGTACATGCGCATCGGGCTATCGAACTCGTAGTCGCCAATCCGAAACGGCGGGATGCCGACCAGGCCCGACGGACCGCCGGTGATGCCGTCCAGCCCGATTGCCAACGAGTCGACCAGCAGCCCGAAGGCGAGGGTGGCGAGGGCGAGGTAGAGTCCGCGCAACCGCATGGTGATCAGCGCCAAGCCGAGGGCGCAGGCGAGCGATACGCCGATCCCGGCCAGCGTGCCGAGCAAGGGCGGGACGTCGTAGGCCACCGCGAGCCATCCCGCGGTGTAGCCGCCGATCGCCATGAACCCGGCCTGCCCCAGGCTGACCTGTCCCGCATAGCCCATCAGCACGTTGAGCCCGAGCAGGGCGACGAACAGGATCAGCGTGATGACGGTGGAGCCCAGCAGCCCGCCCTCCGGCAGCAGCCAAGGCAGCGCGGCTGCCGCACCGAGCCCGAACACCCAGGACAAGCGAACCGTGCCGGGACGCAGGCGGATGATGCCCTTATGCACCCGCGGCTCGTCCCGCACGTCGGTCCGCCGGGCTTGGCGCGGCGCGAACAAGCCGCTGGGCCGCCAGAGCAGCACCACGAGCAGCAGGCCGAGCGCGAGCGCGTTGCTGAACAGGGACGAGACGTAGGCGGTGGCGAATTGGCTCGCCAGGCCCAGCAGCAGCCCGCCGGCCACGGCGCCCGGGAAGGAACCGACGCCGCCGACGGCGACCGCGATGAAGCCGAAGATGGTGAACAGGGTGCCCGTGTCGAACTGCAGCGAGGTGGCGGGGGCCACCACGATGCCGGCGACCGCGCCGATCGCGGCCGACAGCGCGTAGGCGAACAGCGTCATGCCCGGAACGCTGATGCCCATCAGGCGCGCCGCGGCCGGGTTCTCGGCGCAGGCGCGCAAGGCGCGGCCCAGGCCGGTGCGCTGCAGTAGGAACCACAAGGCAGCCACCAGCAGCACCGTAGTGCCGAAGACCCAGAAATCCTGGGTGGGAACCAGGATCCCGGCGATGGAGACCGGCCGGTCTCCGGAGAAGGGCGGCATCACGTAGGGCTGGCTGCCCCAGCCCACCAGCATCCCGCCGCCGAGCACCGCCAGCAGCCCGGCGGTCAGCATCAGCATGTTGCTGTTCGACACGCGCCGCATGCCGGGCACGAAGGCGACGGCGCCGAGGGCCGCGCCCACCAGCGTGGTGCCCAGCACCCCGCCCGTGGCCGCCAACGCCAAAGGCCAGCCCCACCGCTGGCGCAGGCTGTACGTCAGCAGTGCGCCGAGGATGCAGAAGCCGCCCTGCGCCAGATTGATCACCCCGGTGACGCGGTAGACCAGGCCGAAGCCGACCGCGAGTAGCGCGTAGACGCAGCCCTGCAGCAGGCCGCCGAGTGCGATCTGGATCAGCTCCGTCACGTAAGGACCCCAGGCCGGCCGCCCCGTTCGCCCGCGATGTTCCGCATGGCCGCTTCTCCCCGTCTTTGGTCATTTGCTAAGAGAGCTTAGTAATATTGTCCAGCCAAACCGGCGGAAGCTCGCGCGGTTAGTTCAGAAAAAGCCATGCTGGGGCAGATAGAGCAGCAAAATTTAGGTTAGTTGGTTAAGCTTTTCCGCACCGTGTCGCACGCGGGCTGTCTTGCGGCTAAGCTTCGGCCTCATGTCCGATGCTCCCGACCCTCGTTCCGCCGCCGTCGAGCTCCCGCTTGGGGACAGTCTCGGCTACCAGATCCGCACCACCCACCGACTGTTCCAGCGCGCCTTGCAGCTCGAGATCGAGCGATCGGGCGTCACGCTCGGGATGTGGTATTTCCTGCGCGTTCTATGGTCGGAAGACGGCATCACCCAAAGCGAGCTGTCGCAGCGCGTGGGCACCATGGAACCGACCACCCTGTCCGCCATCCGCGACATGGAACGCAACGGGTTGGTGCGTCGCGCGCCGCACCCGGACGACCGGCGCAAGATCAACATCTACATGACGGACGAGGGCCGCGCCCTGCGGGACCAGCTGCTACCGACGGCGCACGCCGTCATCGCCGCCGCCTCCGCCGGGCTCACGGACCGGGAGAAGACCATGCTGATCGCCCTGCTGAAGGCGATGCAGGCGAACCTGCAGGAGTGAAGGACGGGCTCAGCCCGCCGTGCCGCTGCTGGCCGCCGCGGCGATGATCGCCACCACGTCCGTCTCGGCCGCCGCCTTACTCTGGTAGCGGGGCTGGGTGGTCACGAAGGGCTGCTCGGCGTCGTGCGGGTTGTAGATCTCGAGGAAGAACTTGTTGGACGCGGGATCGAGCACGGGTTCGATGCGGATGAGGCTCATGCTGGTGTCTCCTGGTGATGCAGCGGGATCTCTTGGCCCGTGCTGCTGGATTGGAGGATGGCGAGGCAGATCTCGGCGGTGGCCATGCCCCAGGTGCCGGTGTGCAGCGGCGGTCGGCCGTCAAGCACGGCAGCGGCCAACTCGTCGATCACCTCCGCCCGGGGCACGTCCGGCGGCGGCAGCGCCTCGAACGAGCGTTCCGCGTCGCCGAACATTTCCACGCCGTTCGGCATGGGCCGCAGGTCGCCTCGCTCGCAGGATACCACGACGAAGCCGAAATGATTGTAAGCGGGCGGCGGCGGTGCGGTCCGCATCTCCGCCGCCGAGACCGTGGTGCCATAGGCGCGGCAGTTCTTCAGCGCCGCTTCCTGCGCCGGGTCCAGGCCGCGAAGCTTGCGGCGGGCGTCGCCATAGCCGGCGCCATTCCGTTGCTGCCCCATCTCGCCGATCCAGCCCTGCAGCGCGTCGCTGTCGAAATGGCCGTGCCCGTTATAGGTGAGGCTCGCGAAGGCGCCGTTGGCGAAGCTGAGATGGGCGGCATAGGCGCCTTCGGTGCGCCGCGCCGGGTCCCAGATGCCGGACGAGGCCCTGACGCTGGTCGCCGGGCTGCCGGCCAGCAGGCGCACGACCTCCACCTGGTGCGGCGCCTGGCTGAAGATGGCGCCGCCGCCTTGCGCGGTGTCCAGCTCCTCCGGTCGCCGCGGGCGGTAGAGGTAGTCGGTGAAGTTCAGCGCCGTGATCATCCGCACCGCGCCGAACGCTCCGCTGTCGAGCAGCTCGCGGGTGCGGAGATAGGGCAGGTCGTAGCTGTGGCTGTGCCCGACCAGGAGGTGGATGCGCGCGTCCCGCGCCGCCTCCACCATGGCGCGGCAGTCCTCGATCGTGAGCGCCATGGGCTTCTCGACCAGCACGTGCTTGCCGTGCGCCGCCGCGAGGCGGACGTGCTCGACGTGGAACTGGTGCGGGGTGGCGATGTAGACGGCGTCCACCTCGGGATCTGCGCAGAGCGCGGCTACGTCAGCATAGGCAGGTGCGCCAAAATCGCGGGAGAAGCAGTCCCGCGCCTCGGCGCGCGGATCGGCGGCGCCGGTCAGGCGGATGCGGGGATGCCGCACCAGCGTCGGCAGCATCAGCATGAAGGCGCGGCCCAGCCCGCCCACGCCCAGCCGCAGCACCGTCATGCCCCGCTCACAAGTCGAGCACCAGGACGGGGCTCTTGGCGCGCGACACGCAGATCATCATGCTCGTCCGCTTGCCAGCTTCGTCCAATACCAGGTCCCGGTGATCGGGTTCGCCCTCGAGCACCCGGGTGCGGCAGGTGCCGCAGGTGCCGCTCTCGCAGCTGCTGGGCGTGACCCGGCCATGCGCGCGGATCGTCTCCAGGATGGTAGTCCCCACGGGCACTTCCAGCCGCGCACCCCCGGCGCCGAGCTGCACGGTGAACGGCGTGTCGTCCGCGCGCGGACGCACCAGGTCGGAACCGAAATCCTCAAAATGCACCGCCGTTTCCGGCCAGTGCCCCGTCATGTCGCGCACCGCGTCCATCAGCGGGCGCGGGCCGCAACAGTAGATGTAGGCCCGGCTCGGCTCCTCGAAGACCGGCCATAGATCGAAGGCGCGATCCGGGTCTCCCTCGTCGTGGTGCACCGTCACCCGGTCTCCGAACGCGGCCAGCTCCGGCAGGAACGCGGTGCCGGGGGCGCTGCGGGTCAGGTAGTAGAGGTGGAAGGGCTTGTCGCCGGTGGCGGTCAGGTAGCGGATCATCGACAGTACCGGCGTGATGCCGATCCCGCCGGCGACGAAGATGTAGCTCGAGGCCGACGTCACCAGCTCGAATAGGTTGCGCGGGGCCATGACCCGCACCGTGTCGCCGGGCTTGACGCCGTCGATCAGGCTGACCGAGCCGCCGCGGCCGCCCGTCTCGCGCTTGACGGCGACGACGTAGCGGTCACGCTCGTGCGGATCGTTGCACAGCGAGTAGTTCCGCATCGCCCCGCTCGGCACCTTGATGGCCAGATGGGAGCCCGGCGCCCAGGCCGGCAGGTCTGCACCGGCCGGGTCGCGGAGCTCGAATAGGTGGATGCCGTCCGCCGCCGGTTCGGCTCGCGCCACCACCAACTCGAGCGTTCCGCCGTCCTCGACTTCGGTCATGCCGTTCCTCCCGCCTCGTCGAATGTCTTAGTGCCCTAAGTAAATTTGCTCAAGCTTGACCGGTGTCAAACACCGTCATGACTGGTCATCCGCTCACGCCGGACACGCCTATGGACACTATGGAGCCTAAGCATTATTCGTTTGCGCAAGACGCACGTGGAGGAAACACCGATGCTGACCGCGCAAGAGAACGACCGCCTGTGCCGGGTCGAGGGCGAGGCGCCCATGGGGCAGATGATGCGCCGGCACTGGATCCCGGCGCTGCTGTCCGAACAGGTGGCGGAGCGGGACGGCGCGCCGGTGCGGGTCAAGCTGCTGGGCGAGGAGCTGGTCGCGTTCCGCGATACTCACGGGCGCCTGGGCCTGCTCGGCGAGTTCTGCACGCACCGTAAGGCGTCGCTGGTGTTCGGCCGCAACGAGGAATGCGGCCTGCGCTGCCTCTACCACGGCTGGAAGTTCGACGTGGACGGCAACGTGGTCGAGATGCCGTCGGAACCGAAGGAAAGCGGCTTTGCGGAGAAGGTGAAGCACAAGGCGTACCCGACCCGCGAGGCCGGCGGCTTCGTCTGGACTTTCATGGGGCCGGCCGACGAGATGCCGGCGTTCGAGGCGCCGGCCTGGGCGCCGACGCCGGACGCCAAGGTGTCGATCGTCAAGGTGCAGCTGCCCTGCAACTGGGCGCAGGTGATGGAAGGGCAGATCGATTCGGCCCACAGCTCGAGCCTGCATTCGTCCGACATGAAGCCGGCCCGTGTCGCCACCGCGGGCGCCACCGACTCGCACTGGACCCGGCCGTCCACCGACAAGAACCCGCGCATCCAGGTGCAGGTCACCAACTACGGCATGCGCTACGCCGCCATCCGCCGGCCGATCATGAACGCGCGCGAGACCGACTACGTCCGCATCACCACCTTCGTGGCCCCGTTCACGGCGCTGATCCCGCCCAATAGTTCCTACAACGTGGCCAGCGTGATCGTGCCGCGCGACGACACCAGCTGCTACTTCCACTTCATCGCCTGGGGCTATGGCGATACCGTGATCGCTCAGGACGCCTGGCGCCGGTTCTGCGTCATGCAGCCCGGCGTCGACGTGGACGATCAGTTCCGTCCGCTGTTCCGCAATGCCGCCAACAACTACATGCAGGACCGGCAGGCGATGAAGGAGGGCGACTTCACCGGCCTGCCCGGCATCCCCAACCAGGACATCGCCATGTGGGAGTCGATGGGCGCCATCGCCGACCGCAGCGCGGAACGCCTGGGCGCCAGCGACATCGCGGTGATCCAGTTCCGCCGCGTCATGCTGGATGCGGTGGCGCGGTTCCGGCAGGGGGCCGGCACCATCGGCCAGGTGCAGCCGCATTTGCCGCAAGCCAAGCTCCGCTCCTACCAGGGCATCGTGCCGAAGACCGAGAACTGGCGCCTGCTGGGCGCCGAAGCCGAGGAGATCGCCTACCTGCAAGGCATCGAGGAGGATGAGACGGACCGCGAGATGGCCCTGGCCGCGGCGGAGTAGCGGCCATGTCGTTCCGCGCGATCCTCCTCGCCGCCCTGCTGATGGCACCGGCGGCCCGGGCGGCCGAGCCGTTCGACATCCATGTCGTCTTGCCGCTCACGGGGGCGGCGGCGTTCCTGGGCACCAGCGAGCAGGCCGCGCTGCAGCGCGCGGAGCCCGTGCTCAGCCGGGACGGCGGGATCGGCGGCCGTGCCGTGCGCTTCGTGTTCCATGACGACCAGACCAGCCCCCAGGTCGCGGTGCAGCTGGCCAATCAGATCAACGCCGGCAAGCCCGCCATCGTCCTCGGCTCCGCCACCGTTGCGATGTGCAACGCGATGGCACCGCTCTACCGGCGCGGCCCCGTCCTGTTCTGCCTGTCGCCCGGCATCTACCCGGCGCCCGGCAGCTTCACGTTCAGCTCCAGCAACTCCACCCGCGACCTCGCCTCAGCCCTGCTGCGATACTTCGCTGCCCGGGGTCTGACCCGCATCGCGGTCATCACCAGCACCGACGCCAGCGGCCAGGACGCGCAGCGCCAGTTGCGCGAGGTCGTGGCCGACCCGGCCAACAAGGCGATCACGGTGGTCAACGAGACCAGCTTCAACCCCACCGACGTCAGTGCGTCCGCGCAGATCCAGCGGATCAAGGGGTCGGCCCCGCAGGTGGTGATCGCCTGGTCGACCGGCTCGGCGATCGGCACCGTGTTCAAGGCAATCCAGGATGCCGGCATCAGCGTTCCCGTCGCGACCACCGATGGAAACATGACGTACGCCACCATGAAGCAGTTCGCCGACGTGCTGCCGGCGGAACTCTATATTCCGTCGCCGGAATGGCCGAAGACCGACCGGGACGAGACCCCGCCGCCGGTGAAGGCGGCCAAGGAGCTGTTCTTCTCCGCTTTCGAGGGCAGCGGCACCTCGCCGGACGCGGCATCCTCCTTCGCATGGGACCCGGCACTGCTGGCCGTCGCCGCCCTGCGCGCGATCGGGCCGGACGCCACGCCCGAGCAGGTCCGGGATCGCCTGTCCAAGCTGACCGGCTTCGCCGGCGTCAACGGCATCTACGATTTCCCCAAGGTGCCGCAGCGCGGGCTGGACGACAGCAACGTGGTCGTCACGAGATGGGACCGCACCGCGAAGCAGTGGCAGATCGTCAGCCACCCTCGCGGCCAGCCGCTCGAGTAGGAACCGTCACCATGTCCAAGCTCCGCCTCTCCGTCGCCATCGGCGACTACGATCGCATGCGCCCGCTGGTCGACGGTGCGGTGCAGATCGACGCCGTCGATCCGCAATTCATGTTGCTGGATCCCGAGGAGATCTTCTTCCGGGCGTTTCGGCAGGCCGATTTCGACATCACCGAGCTGTCCATGAGCAGCTACAGCGTCAAGACGGCCGCCGGCACCTCGCCCTACATCGCGGTCCCGGTTTTCCCGTCCCGCGCCTTCCGCCACACGTCGATCTACGTCCGCACCGACCGGATCAAGTCGCCCGCCGACCTGAAGGGCAAGCGCGTCGGCGTGCCGGAGTATCAGCTCACCGCCAATGTCTGGGTGCGGCTGTTCCTCGAGGAGGATTACGGCGTGCGGCCGTCGGACGTCACCTGGGTGCGCGGCGGCTACGAGCAGCCCGGCCGGGTCGAGAAGATCAGCCTGTCCTTGCCGGCCGACGTCCGCCTGGAATCGGTCCCGGAGGGCGCGACCATCTCCGGCATGCTGGCATCGGGCGAACTCGACGCGGTGATCGGCCCCCGTGCGCCGTCCTGCTTTCGCGCGCGCCACCCGAACGTGGGTTACCTGTTCGCCGACCCGCAACGGGAGGCCGCCGACTGGTATCGGCGCACGCAGATCTTCCCGATCATGCATCTGCTCGGCATCCGCCGCAGCTTGGCCGAGGCGCATCCGTGGCTGCCCTACGCCGTGGTCAAGGCGTTCGAGCAGTCCAAGCAGGTGGCGCTCGCCAAGCTTGGCGACACCTCGGCGACCAAGGTCACGCTGCCCTTCGTCGAGGAGCAGCTGGAAGCGGCGCGCGCCTTGATGGGCGAGGATTTCTGGTCTTACGGCCTCGAGCCCAATCGCCATGTGCTCGACCGCTTCCTCCGCCAGCATCACGACGAGGGACTATCGTCGCGGCTGCTGTCGGCCGAGGAGCTGTTCCACCCGGCCGCGCTCGAGGCGCACCGGATCTGATGCCTATCTGAGCCGCTCGAGAACGACGACCTGGCTCAACTGCTCCGCGGTCAGCGGCGCGGCCATGAACTTGAAGCGGACCGCGTCGTCCATCACCGATTGCAGGCCGCTAATCTGGTCGGGCGCAATGGCGGCCTTGGGGAAGAACTTGTCCCGCGTGTCGCGCGCCACCGCTTCGGGCACGCCGGCGAAGGCCGCGTAGTCCTTCAAGACGGCGTCGTCGGCATACATGGCGTCGATCGTCTCGCGATATGCCTGCATGAACCGCGTCAACGGTGCCGTCTTCTGCGCCAGGACCGCGCCATGGGTGATCAGCACGCGGATCGTCTGGCCCTGGGCGGCCCTGATCTGGCCGCCGTCGAAGATCGAGCGGATCTTGCCGTCGCGCAGCGCCTCGACGCCGAACGGGGCGGCGGCCCAGCCGACGTCGATCTGGCCCGACATCGTCTGGGTATAAGTCGCGGGCGGGCTGCCGGTGGCAACCATCCTGAACGGCACGCCGAATTGGGCGAGCGCCATCCGCCCGACCGTGTCGGTCGAGGAGCCGTTGGTGGAAAAGGCGACGGTCTTGCCCTCCAGGTCGGCGACGGTTTTGAGCGGCGAGCCGGCCGAGACATACCAGTAGAGGTCGGCCGCACCGGTGGTCTCGGCGCCGATGATGCGGACGGGCGCGCCCTTGGACGCGGCGCCGAGCACGCCCAGCGTGCCGGCGGCCACGCCGATATCGACGGAGCGGGACAGCACCGCCTGCTGCGTCTCGCCGCCGCCCGAGGTGTAGAGAATGTCGAGCTCGAGATCGTGCCGCTTGAAGATGCCGGCGCGCTGGCCGAGTTCGGCGACCGAGGTGTCCCAATTGCCGCGCTGCCCGACCGCCAGCTTCAGCGTCTCGGCGTCGGCCCCGGCCGAGAGCAGCGCGAGCAGGGCGCCGATCCAGAGCCGCCGCATGATCACTGCGCCGCCTGCTTGTTCTGCACCAGGGTCGTGATCTGGTCCGGGCGCAAGGGAGCAGCCAAAAACTTCAGGCCGACGGCCTCCTGCGACAAGCCGTCGAGGCCGCGGATCCGGTCCGGCTCCATGTTGGCGCGCGGGTAGAACTCGTCGCGGACCTCCTTGGCCAGCGCCGGCGTGACGCCGGCCCATTTCGCGTAGGCGTCGAGCGCCGCCGGGTCGGCGTAGAGCCAGGCCAGCGTCTCGCGGTAGGCGGCCATGTAGCGGTCGATCGCGTCGGCCTTGCGCGCGACGGCGCCGGCATTGGCGATCATGACGCGGACGGATTGGTCGGCGAAGTCCGGCACGTCGCTGCCGCGGCCGACGATGCGGGTGCGCCCGGTCTGCGCGGCCTCGACGCCGAAGGGTGGCGAGGCCCAGCCGATGTCGATCTGGCCGGACATGGTTTGGGTGAAGGTGGAGGCCGGGCTGCCGGCAGCAACGGGGTTGAGCTTGATGTCGAACACGCGCTGGAAGCCGCGCACGACCAGGTCGGTGGAGGAGCCCGTGGTGGAAAAGGCGATGCTCTTGCCGGCGGCCTCCTTGATCGAGTGGATCGGGGAGGGGGCGGGCACATACCAGTAGAGGTCGCGCGCGCCGACCATCGAGTTGCCGATGATGCGCACCGGCGCGCCTTTGCCGAACGCGCCGAGCACGCCGTAGGTGCCGACGCCGATCCCGATGTCGACGCTGCCGGAGATGACGGCCTGCTGCGTCTGCCCGCCGCCCTCGGTGTAGAGGATCTCGAGCGTCAGGCCATGTTTCTTGAAGAAGCCGGCGTCCTGGCCGAGTTCTGAGACGCTGTTCTCCCAGTTGCCGCGCTGGCCAATGGCGAGCTTGAGCAGGTCTTCGGCGCTGGCCGGGGTGGCGAGTGCCGCGGAGAGCAGCAAGGCGGCGAGAAGGCGGCGCATGGTCTAATTCTCCCTGGCGGTGGAGCCGGCGGCGCGGCGCGCGGCGTGGCCGATCGCGATGTTGATGGCCGCGGCGAAGCCGACGACGACGATGAGCAGGCCATACATGCGCGGCATGTCGAACCGGGCGTAGGCCTGCATGACGAGGAAGCCGATGCCCTGGTTCGACAGTTTGGTTTCCGCCAGCAGCACGCCGATCAGCGCCACCCCGAAGCCGAGCCGGACGCCATTCAGCATCGGCGCCACCGCGGCCGGCAGGTATACCTTCACCACCGTCTGATGCGTCTTGGCGCGGAACGAGCGCGCCACCCGCAACAGCACGGGGTCGACGCCGCGGACGGCGGCGGCCGTGCTGAGCAGGACGGGGAAGAAGCAGGAGACCGCACCCATGGCCACCTTCGAGCCGGGCCCGACACCGCAGAACAGGATCAGCACCGGGAACAGGATGATCTTCGGGGTCGGCGCCAGCCACATCATCCAGCGCTCGAGGGCGGCCGCGATGAAGGCCGACGCCCCGAACACCAGGCCCGCCGCGACGCCGAGCGCGCCGCCGATCGCCAGCGCGGCGGCGAGCTCCCCGCCGGTGACCAGTGCGTTAGTCCAGAAGCCCGGATCGGCGAGCACGCCCCCGAGCCCGGCCGCCAAGGCCCCGAGCGGCGGCACCACATCCTTGAATAGCAGCCCCGACAGCGCCAGCGCCTGCCAGGCCGCCAGCAGCAGCACGGCAGCCGCCAGCCGCGGCAGCAGCGTGCCGGACCGCATCAGCCCCGCCGCCGCAGCCATCGCTCGCCTCCGTCGAGCGTCGCGAAGAAGCAGACGCTGACCAGCACCACGAACCCGATCGCCGCCCAGGTCCCGGGCAGGTCGTAGCGCTCCGAGAGGTCGTTGATCAGCGCGCCGAGGCCGCCGAGATTGATCAGGAACTCGACGCCGACCACGTTGATCAGCCCGAACATCAGCGCCAGCCGCAGCCCGGTGAACACGCTCGGCAACGCGGCCGGCAGCAGTATCCGGCGGAACTCGGCCGCTCGGCTCATCCCGAGCGAGCGCCCGACCGCCAGCAGCACCGGCCGTACCGCGGCGAAGCCTGCCACCGTCTGCAACACCACCGGCGGCAGCGCGGAGGCGAACGCGATCACCACCACCGTCAGCGACGACCGCCCGAACATTACCAGGAACAACGGATACGCCAGCACCAGCGGCGCCGCCGCCAGCACGGCGACCCAGGGCTCGAAGGAGCGCCGCATCAGCGGCCAGCGATACAGCGCCGCCCCGAGCGCCGTCCCGAGCAGCGTCGCCAGCGCGCCGGCCGCGAACGTCTCGCCCACCGTCACCATGAACCGGGACGTGACATGTTCTTCCGTCACGAGCCGCGGCAGCGCAGCCGCGATCTCGCTCGGGCGCGGCACCGTGTATTCGTCGACCAAGCCGGCGCCGATCGCCCATTGCAGGAGCAGGACCAGCGACACCACCAGGCCGATCCCCAACAGCGGCGCCGCGGTCTGCCTCACCCTCCGGCTTCCTGCATGCCGCGGGAGGCCTCTTCGCGCAGGTCGGCCCAGAGTGACGCCACGGCAGCACCGAAGGCCGGGCTGGTGACGGCGTCGCCGGTGCGGGGGCGCGGCAGCTCGATGATGACGAAGCGCTTGAGCCGGCCCGGCCGGTAGGTCATGACCAGGACCCGGTCGGAGAGCTGCACCGCCTCGGTGATGCTATGGGTGATCAGCAAGGTGGTCTGCCGCAGCTCTTGCTGGATCTGCAGCACCTTGTCGCCCAGCAGCAGTCGCGTCTGTTCGTCCAGCGCCGCGAAGGGCTCGTCCATCAGGAGGAGCCGCGGCTTGGCCGCGAGGGTGCGCGCGATGCAGACGCGCTGGCGCATCCCGCCCGACAGCTCGGAGGGCATGCGCCGCTCGAAGCCGCGCAAACCGACCATGTCGATGAAGCGCTTGGCCTGCTCGTGCCGGGCGGCCTTCGATAGCCCTGCGAGTTCGAGCGGAAAGGCGACGTTGTCGATGACGCTCCGCCACGGGAAGCAGGATTCCTCCTGGAATACCGTGCCGACCGCCGGGTGCGGCCCGCGCACCGGCTGACCCTCGACGCTGACCTGTCCGCTCGTCGGCGTCTGCAGCCCGGCGATGATGTTGAACAGGGTCGACTTGCCGCAGCCGGACGGGCCGATGACGGAGACGAACTCGCCCGGACGAATGTCGAACGAGACGTCTTCGACCGCCGTCACGCCGTCGGTCGGCGAGCCGAACCGCTTGGTCAGCCCGGCGACCGACAACATGGCGGTATCGCTCGATACCGCTGCCGTGACGGTCGCCAGGGCGGCGCTCACTTGTCGTGCCGCACGAGCGCCGAGGCCATCGCCGGCGTGTATCCGGGCGCCACGCGGACATCGACGACGGCAACCCCGCCCGCCTCGACGACGGCGATCGCGTCGGCGAAGGCCGGGCCCAGATCCGCCGCGTGCTTCACCGGGCCGAACCCGGTCGCGCCCTGCGCCCGCGCCAGGCCGGCGATGTCCAGTTCCGGATCGGTCATGCGTTGACCGATCCACTTGTTCTCGACGGGTCGGCCACGCTCGCGCGCCATGCGCTCTTGATGCACCTCGTCGTTGAAGAAGGACTGGTTGTTGGCCACCACGAGCAGCAGCGGGATACGGTAGTGCACGGCCGTCCAGAGCGCGGTCACGCCCATGAGGAAGTCGCCGTCGCCGCAGACGGAGACGGGAAGCCGCCCGGAGCCGCGCAGCGCGAGCGCGGCGCCAACGGAAATTCCCGGGCCGCCCCCGATGCCGCCGCCGCCGTCGGAGCCGAGATAGTCGAGTGGATGGCGGAACGGCCAGAATGCTCCGTCCCAGGACAGCGGCAGGTGCAGCAGCGACACCGCCCTCGCGCCGACGGATTCGAACAATGCGGCCGCCAGATGCGGCACCGCGAGCGCCGCCTTGGGGTCGGGCTGCGGGGCCACCCAATGCCGCGGCGCGGCCGTGCCCGCCGGTAGCGATGCCAGCACCGCCGCGACGGTCGCGTCCGGATCGGCCGCGACGAACAGGTCGACGGGCGGCAGGCTCTGGTGATCCGCGCTCCAGCCGTTGTGCAGCGCGTGATCGAGCGAGACCTGGACGATGCGCCCGCCCGGCGAGGCGCCACCGAACGCCGCCTTGAGCGTGCCGCCCAGATCGACCCAGTCGAGCGACAGGATGAGGTCGGCCTCGCGCAGCGCCGCCGCCGTCTCGGGCGCCGGAAACACGCCGGGCTGGCCGACATGCAACGGATGGTCGGTCGGGAACGCCGCGCCGACCTTCAGGTCGGTCGCCACCCGCGCATCGAGCGCTTCGGCCAGCTGTATGCGCCGGCCCCATTCCGCTTCGCCGCGCCCGACCCGTCCGGCCAGGATCACCGGACGCGACGCCTCGCGCAGCATGTGCGAGAGCTGCTCGACCGTCGCCGCGTCCGGCGCGGTGGACAGGCGCGGCATGAACCGCGCCGGGTCGAGCGTCGGGAGGGATTCGGCCAGCGGTGCTTCCTGCATCGCCGCATCGAGATTGACGTAGACCGGGCCGCACGGGGCCGTCCGCGCCAACCAGGCGGCGCGGAACAAGGCTTCGCGCGCGGCGGCGGGGGAGGCCGGTTGGGCGTCCCATTTCACGTAGGGGCGCACGATCGCGCCCTGATCCTGTGCCGTGTGGATCCAGTCGATCCACGGGCGCCGCTTGGCCGCGTCGACCGGCCCGGTCGCGCCCAGCACGATGACCGGCATGCGGTCGCACCAGGCGTTGAAGATCGCCATGGTGGCGTGGAACAGCCCGACATTGGAGTGCACCGCCGCCAGCATCGGCGTGCCGGTCACCTTGGCCCAGCCCTGCGCGATGGCGACGGCGTGCTCCTCGTGTAGACAGAGCAGCATCTGCGGCGCGGCGTTGCCGAGATGGTTGACCAGGCTGTCGTGCAGCCCGCGATACGACGCGCCGGGGTTCAGAGCGACATACGGGATGGCGAGGTCGCGCAACGCCTCGGCGACCGCGTCGCTGCCGAACAGCGCCGTGCCGGGCGACCCGGTCGGCCGTTCGAGAATCGCCGCCGGGTCGTCGGTGCGGGCGGTGGTGGGCAGGATGGTATCCGGCATTTCTCTCCCCGGAGCGCGTCTGCGGCGCCCTCGATTGGTTGTCAGGCCGGCTTGAACCGGATGTGAACGTTCTTCTCCTGCGTGAAGGCCAGGAGTTCCTCCAGGCATTCCTCGCGCCCGAGGCCGGATTGCTTGAACCCGCCGAAGGGCGTGCCGAGGAAGTGCTTGGAGACCTCGTTGACCCAGACGAAGCCGGCTTGCACGGCGGCCGCGGTGCGGTGCGCGCGATGGATGTCGTTGGTCCAGATCGAGCAGGTCAGGCCGTATTCGGGCCGGTTGACCTGCTCGATCATCGTCGCCTCGTCGGACCATTTCAGCACCGCGAGCACCGGGCCGAAGATCTCCTCGCGGGCGATGGTCATCTCCGGCGTCACGTCGGCGAAGATCGTCGGCTCGACGAAGAAGCCGTCCTGCAGGGCGGCGTCGTCGGGCGGGGCACCGCCGCAGACCAGGCGCGCGCCCTCGGCCTTCGCCGTCTCGATGTAGCGCAGCGTCTTCTCGTGCTGGGCGCGGCTGGCCAGGGCGCCCATGGTCGTGGCCGGGTCGGTCGGCAGGCCCGGACGGAACCGCGCCGCCTTCTCGGCCAGGCGGTCGATCACCGCGTCGTAGATGTCCGCGTGGATGAACGCGCGGCTCGTGGAGCCGCAGGACTGGCCGCACCAGGTGAAGTTCATACCGGCCACGGCGGCGCTGGCCACCGTCTCCGGTTCCGCGTCCGGAAAGCCGATCAGGGCGTTCTTGCCGCCCAGTTCGAGGAGCACCGGCTTGATCGTCTCGGAAGCGGACCGCATGACGGCCCGGCCGGTCGCGACCGACCCGATCAGCGCCACCATGGCGACATCCGGATGTTCGGCCAGCCGCGCGCCGGCCTCGCGGCCCCCGGGGACGACGTTGAACACGCCGGGCGGGAGCAGCGGCCCCAGCAGTTCGGCGAGGCGCAGCGCGGAAAGCGGCGCCTGCTCCGGCGGCTTGACGATCACGGCGTTGCCGGCGGCCAGCGGTGCGGCGGATTTGCCGGCGCAGAACATGAACGGGTGATTGAACGGGATGATGCGCGCGACCACCCCGCGCGGCTCGCGGATGGAGAAGTTCACCGCGTCCGGCCCCATCGGGATCGACTGGCCCTTCATCTCGGTCACCAACCCGGCGAAGAACTCCATCTGCGCGGCCGCGATCGCCACGTCGCCGGCCATCTCGGTGACCGGGTTGCCGCCGTCTAGCGCGTCCAGGGCGGCCAACTCGCGGCCGTTGCGGCGCAGGATCGCCGCGGCCTCGCGCAGAATGCGGCCACGTTCGAGAGGAGCGACATTGCGCCAGAGCTTGAAGCCGTCGAGCGCTGCCGCGACGGCGCGATCGACGTCGGCGGTGGCGGCGTCGGCGATGCTGCACAGCAGGCTGCCGGTCGCCGGGCTGAGCACGTCGACGCGGCTGCCCTGGACGGCCTCATGCCACTGCCCGCCGTAATACAGCCCTCTTGCGTCGGGAAGCACGGCTTGGTTCGGCATGACGTTCATCTCGCCCGATCCCTCCAGTATTATTGACCATCCGGCCATATTGCTTGGATTGACCGTATACCCCCGATCATCCTATCGTCAATGCCAACAAGGCAAGCCGAAGAAACGTGCTGTAATAAGTTCCGCGAGCTGTGATGGAAACCGCCGTAATCGACGACATTCTCGACATGCCCGGTCACTTGATCCGTCGGGTCAAGCAATTATCGACGGCGCTGTTCATCGAAGAGTGTGCCGAGTTCGACATGACGTCGGTTCAGTTCGCCGCGTTGCGGATGATCGCCGGCCATCCCGGCGTCGATGCGACCCGGCTGTCGGCCCTGATCGCGTTCGACCGGTCGACGATCGGGGACGTGCTCGACCGCATGGAGACGAAAGGCTGGATCGTCCGTAAGCCGGCACCAGGCGACCGGCGCATCAAGCTGATCGAGCTATCAGCCGACGGAGCGTCGTTGCTGCGCCGTGTCGGGCCGGCGGTGCACCGGGTTCAGGAGCGCATCCTGGCGCCGCTGGACCCGGCCGACCGCAGCGCGTTCATCCGCATCCTGCAACAACTCGCCGATACCAAGAACGAACGCCCGAACGGGCCAGCCTAGGAGTGAAACATTGTCCGCATCCCCCGATCTGATCGCCGACCTGGTCGCCGCGAACCACATCCTGTTCGATCAGGGGGTGGTGGATGCGTTCGGCCACATCAGCGTCCGCCACGATCAGCGGCCGGACCGTTTTCTGCTGGCCCGCAACATGGCGCCGGGCAACGTCACCGCCGACGACATCCTGGAGTTCGACCTCGATGGCAACGCGGTCGATGCCGGCGGACGTAAGGTCTATCTGGAGCGCTTCATCCACGGTGAGTTGTATCGGGCCCGGCCCGACGTGATGTCCGTCGTGCATTCCCATTCGCACAACATCGTCCCGCTGAGCACGGTCAAGGGCACGCCGCTGCGCGCGATCTTCCACATGGCCGGCTTCATCGGCGAGGCTGCGCCCGTGTTCGAGATCCGCGACGCCGGCGGCGACGGGACCGACCTGCTGATCACCGACAACCGGCTCGGTGCCGCGCTGGCGGCGACGTTCGCCGGTTCCGACATCGCGCTCATGCGCGGCCACGGCTCCACGGTGGTTGCCAACTCGATCCCGCTGGCGGTGTACCGCGCCGTGTATGCCGAGCTGAACGCGCGTTATCAGCTGCAGGCGAGCTCGCTCGGCGATGTCACCTATTTGACTGCAGCGGAGGGCTTGGCGTGCACCAACCGCGTCGAAGGCCAGGTGCAGCGCCCGTGGGAGTTCTGGAAGGCGGAAGCGGCCAAGCGCCGGGCTGCCTGAGCTAGCTGGCCCGCCATGCAATTCCACCTCGACGGATACCGGCCGGGTGACCCAGCCATCGCCGGGCCGCTTCCCCCGATGCAGGACGGGATTGTCGACGTCCTGATCGTCGGTTGCGGACCGGCCGGGCTGACGCTCGCCGCACAGCTCGCGGCATTTCCGGCGATCCGGACGCGGATCGTCGACCAGAAATCCGGCCCCTTGCTGGTCGGCCAAGCCGACGGCATCGCGTGCCGCACGATGGAGATGTTCGAGGCGTTCGGTTTTGCCGGGCGCGTGCTGCGCGAATCCTATTGGGTGAACGAGACGACGTTCTGGAAGCCGGGTGATGACGGTCGCACCATCGTGCGCGGGGGGCGCGTGCAGGATACGGAGGACGGTCTCTCCGAGTTCCCGCACGTCATCCTCAACCAGGCGCGCATCCACGACTTCCTGCTCGAGACCATGCGCAACGGCCCGGCGCATATCGAGCCGGACTACGCGGTGAGTTTCGCCGGGTTGGATCTGCCGGAGCAGCCCGGCGCGCCCGTCTCGGTGCGGCTCGTCCGTGTCGACGAGGCTGGCCACGGTGAGACCGAGACGGTCCGGGCCTGCTTCGTCGTCGGCTGTGACGGGGCGCGGAGCCAGGTGCGCAAGGCGCTCGGGCGGTCGCTGACCGGCGAGTCCGCCAACCAGGCCTGGGGCGTGATGGACGTGCTCGCCGTCACCGACTTCCCCGACATTCGCCTCAAGACGGCGATCCATTCGGCCGACGAGGGTAGCCTCCTGATCATCCCGCGCGAGGGTGGCTATCTGGTGCGCATGTATATCGAGCTCGATAAGTTGGGCGAGCAGGAGCGCATCGCCGATCGGGCCATCACCATCGAGCGCCTCATCGCCGCTGCAGGCCGGATCCTGCGTCCGTATACGCTGGAGGTGAAGGAGGTCGCCTGGTGGTCGGTCTACGAAATCGGCCAACGCCTCTGCGACAAGTTCGACGACGTCGCCGATGGGATGGACCGCGTTCCCTCGGTGTTCATTGCTGGCGACGCCTGCCACACGCATAGCCCCAAGGCGGGCCAAGGCATGAACGTCTCGATGCAGGACGGCTTCAATCTCGGCTGGAAGCTCGCCGCCGTGCTCGAAGGCCGCAGTGATCCGGCGATCCTGCACAGCTACTCCGCCGAGCGCCAGGCGGTAGCGGCCGAGCTGATCGAGTTCGACCGCGAATTCGCAACGATGTTCAGCGCGACGCCAAAGCGCGCCGGTGTCGATGGCGGCATCGATCCCGCTGAGTTCCAGCGCTATTTCGTCCAGCAAGGGCGTTTTACCGCCGGGGTTGCCACCCGGTATGCACCGTCGCTGATTTCGGCGGAGCCCCGCCATCAGGCGCTCGCGCAGGGCTTTCCGATCGGGATGCGGCTACATTCGGCACCGGTGATCCGCATGGCGGACGCCAAGCCGGTCCAACTCGGCCATGTCGGCGGTGCCGACGGCCGCTGGCGCATCCTGCTGTTTACCGGTGCACGGGACACGATGGGGTCGCTGCATGCGCTCTGCTCGTTCTTGACCGCTCCCGGCAGTGGGCCATGCGTCCGCTTTACGCCGCCGCAAGCCGACATCGACTCCGTCATCGACGTGCGGGCTATCTTGCAGGAGCGCCATCAGGACGTGCAGTTCGAGGCGTTGCCCGACTTGCTCCGGCCTCGCAAGAGCCGGTTCAGCCTGGTCGATTATGAAAAGGTTTTCTGCCCGGATTTTGGTGCGGGCGACATCTTCGACGCGCGCGGCATCGACCGGCAGTCAGGCTGCGCTATCATTGTAAGGCCGGATCAATATGTCGCGCACGTCCTGCCGCTCGACGCACATGCCGCGCTATCCGCGTTCTTCTCTGCCTTCATGTCCGACCAATTTGGCCAAACCGGATCACAGCACGTGGCCGGACGAGAGGGTGTCAGACAAGCCGCCGTGCGGGTCTGATCTATTTGAGCACAAGGTATGTTGCGGCAACTGAACCTCCTACGACTTTCAATACGACATCCCCGATGTGAACGAGGCGGGCCGGAGCGGGCCGATCGTTCGGCCGGTGCCGGCATGGCCGCCGTGTTCGAGCGTGTTTGGGCTACACCCCCGCGGTTAGCACGCCGGCATCGCGCAGGGCCGAAATGCGGGCTGCATCGTAGCCCAGCACTTGCGCGAGCACCTCGCCGGTATGCTGGCCCATCAGCGGGGCGGCTGTCGGCGGGTTGGCCGGCGTGCCGCCGAGGGAGAGCGGGATGCGCGGGGTGAGCACCCGTCCGACGCCGGGCTGGTCGATGTCGGCGAACATGGGATTGCTCGTGGAGCAGCGGGAGTCCTCGGTCACCAGCTGTCCGAAATCCTGGTAGGGGCCCCACAGCACGCCGGAGCCATCCAGCGCGGCGTGCACCTCGGCCAATGTCCGCCCCGCGAACCAGGGCTCCAGCACCGCGGCGATGGCGTGACGCGCTGCGTAGCGGCCACCTTCGGTCGCCATGTCGACGTCCATGAGCGGCCCCACCATCGCCAGCTTCTCCGTCAGCCCGGTGGCCTTGCCGATGGCGCGCCATTGCCGGTTGGAGATGGCGACCAGCATGGCCCGGCGCCCGTCGCTGGTGGCGAAATCCCGGCCAAACGCGCCGTAGAGGTGGTTGCCGATCGGTTCGCGCACGGCGCCGTTGATCTGCACGTCGGCGATGTAGCCGAGGTTGCCGACCGTCGCGAGCATCACGTCGTTCAGGGCGAGCGAGATCTCCTGGCCCTGTCCGTCGCGCTGCCGCGTGCGCTCCGCCGCCAGTATGCCGAGGGCGAGGTAAAGGCCGGCGGCGATGTCCCAGGCCGGCAGGACGTGGTTGACCGGGTCGGCATTGGCTCCGGTGGCAATGGGAAAGCCGGAGGCGCAGTTGACCGTGTAGTCGACGGCGCCACTGCCGTCATGGTTGCCGGTCAGGCGCATGGTGATGAGATCCGGGCGCCGGGCGCGTAGGGCGGCATCGCTCATCCAGCCGCGGGTCGGCAGGTTGGTCAGCAGAATGCCGCCGCCGGGGCCAGGCGCGGTGATGAGGTCGGTCGCGATCGCCTGTCCTTCCGGCGTGTCGAGCGCCAGGGTGACGGAGCGTTTGCCCTTGTTCAGGCTGGCCCAATAGATGCTGTCTCCGCTGGGAGCCAACGGCCAGCGCTTGGCGTCGATGTTGCCGCCCAGGGGATCAATGCGGATTACTTCGGCGCCGAGTTGGGCCAAGGTCATGCCGCCCAAGGGCGCCGCGATGAAGGCGGATACCTCGACCACCCTCAGCCCGGCCAATGGTGCACTCATGCTACGACTCCGTTCGCTAATGCTACCGCCACGGCAAATCACCGTCGTGCGGTCGAGATTTCTCGATCAAAACGCTTGCAACGCCCGAGCTTAACCGAGCCTTGACCCGCACATCGGAACGGTTCGAGCATCTACATTCTTTGAGCCTTCTTACGCCGAGGCCAGGCTGAGGACGTCTACTGCCGCGCCAGTCGCCGACTGAACCGGAGCATGGCCATGTTGGCGCCGATCGCGGCCACGACGATCAGGAGCACGACGGCCGTCGACAGCTTCACGTTATGCTGCGCCAAACCGCTGACCAGAAGGAAGCCGAGGCCTCGCTGCGACGAGAACATCTCGCCGATGAGCACGCCCAGCAGGCTGAGCGAGAAGCTCAGCCGTAGTCCGGAGACGATCTGCGGCAGGCACGCCGGCACCAGCACCCAGCGCATCGTCTGCATCGGCGACAACCGCATCGCGCGCGCCGCACGCGGCAGCACCGACGGGAGCGTCTTGATCGCCGCCATGGTGAACAGCGTCACCGGCACGAGCCCGTGCATGACGCCGAAGGCTATTTTCGCGCTCATGCCGAGCCCGAACACCAGCAGCACGACGGGATACAGCGTCACTTTCGGGATGGAGTAGAACCCGGCCAGGATCGGTTCGGCGACGTCGCCGGCGAAGCGCCGGAGGCCGAGCAGCAGCCCGAGCAGCAGGCCGAGCACGGCCGACAGCGCGAAGGCGATCAGGAAGGCCGTCACCGTCGCGCCGGCATTGTCCCAAAACCGGGCCGTCGTCACCAACTCGGCGGCGTAGGCGAACGTCGCCAGCGGCGGGCTCACCGCGACGCCCTGCGTCCAGCTGCCGACGGCTTGCCACAGCAGCAACGCGATCACGATCAGCAACGCCGGGTCGAGCAGCGCCAGACGGGAAGCGGGTTCGGCCTTGGACGGCGAGGTCGTGACGCTCATGCGCGCACACGGCGGCGCAAGAGTTGCGATTCCCAATGATACAGCAGCCCGTTCGCCGTGACGGCGACCAGCAGCACGAACAGCATCAGCCCGTACATCGTGCGGTTGTCGAAGCTTTGGTAGGCGTAGGAGATCGCGTAGCCGAGGCCGCTGCCGGACAGGATGAACTCGCCGGCGATCACGCCGATCAGCGCGTAGGAGAGCGCGAGCTTGACGCCGCCGAACAGCGACGGCATCGCCGCCGGCAGGATCACCGTCAGCAGCGTCCGTACCGGCCCCAGCCGCTGCACCCGCGCGACCCGGCGCAACACGCGCGGCAAGCTGTCCAACCCGGCCAGCGTCGCGATCACCATCGCCGGCGCGGCCGACAGGACGCCCAGCACGACTAGCGGCACCATGCTCAAGCCGAGCAGCGCCACGAGCAGCGGGTAGAACACGAAAGTCGGCACGGCGTAATACGAGGCGAGGATCGGGTCGATGGCCCGGCGCAGGCGCGGCATCGCGTGCACGACCGCCCCGACGGCAATGCCCAGCGCCACGGCGAGCACGAAGGCCAGTGCGACCGTCGTGAACGTGCTCAGCATTGGCTCCGTGGCGTCGCCGGAGGCGAGCACCTCCAGCATGGCCGCGACCATGGCGCTCGGGGCCAGCACCGCTTGCGGCGAGATTACGCCGGTGCGGCAGAGCAGTTCGAGCAGCAGCACCGCGCCGGCCAGCACGCCCGTGCGGACCAGGAGAACGGCCGTGCCGCGGCTCACGCCCGGCCCATCGTGCGCAGCGATTCCACGCGCAGCGAGGTCCAGAGCCGCGCCGTCAGCTCGCCGAAATGCGGGTCCGACACCACGCGGCTGTCGCGGTCGCGGGGCCAGCCGGTCTCGACGAGGTCGATGAAGCGGCCGGGTCGCGCCGACATGACGCCGACGCGGTCGGACAGCATCGCCGCCTCGTCGAGCGCATGCGTGATCAGCAGCACGGTGGCGCCGGTCTCGCGCCAGAGCCGGAGCAGCTCGTCGCCCATCAGGAGGCGGGTCTGTTGATCGAGCGCGCCGAATGGCTCGTCCAGCAGGATCAGCCGCGGCTGCTGAACCAGCGTGCGCGCGATGCACATGCGCTGCCGCATCCCGCCCGAAAGCTGCGCCGGGTAGTGCGACGCGAACTGACCGAGCCCCATGAACTCGACGGCGCGGTCGACCCGGCGGGCGACTTCGGCGCTGGCCAGCTTGGCGCGCCGCAGCCCGAAGGCAACGTTGTCGCGCACTGTGAGCCAGGCGAAGCTGGCGTCTTCCTGGAACACGACGCCGACCCCGTCCGGCACGGCGCCACGCAGCGGTTTGCCTTCGAAGCTCACCTCACCCTCGGTCGGGACGCCGAGGCCCGACAGCACGTCGAGCAGGGTAGACTTGCCGCAGCCGGAGGGGCCGACGACGGAGAAGAACTCCCCGGGCGCCAGGTCGAGGTCGATGGGCCCCAATGCATGCACCGGCTGTGCGCCGCCGAACCGGCGCACGACGCCGCGTAGCGTCGCATGAGCGTCCGACATCAGCGCGCCGTGCGCTGTTCCGGCGGCAGGAACTGGAGATCGACCATCTTGGCCCAATCCGGCGCCTGCTTCAGCTGGCCGGTGATCTGCAGGCCTTCGACCATGCGGTCCATGGCGGTGTAGTCGAGCCGGCCGTCGCTCCAGTAGTTGATCCCGATGAGATCCTTCATGTGGATGCGGAAGGCGGCGGCGTCGGGGTTGTTGTAGGCCTTGGCCAGGATGTCCGCCGCCTCGTCCGGGTGGGCGGTGACGTAGTCCAGCCCTTCCTTGCGCGCCGCGATGATGCCGCGGATGACGTCGCCATGCTCCTTGGCGAAGTCGGTCGTGGTGATGCAGACCGTCTGCATCATCTGCGGCGACATCACGTCCTTGACGTAGAAGACGGGCTGCACGAGGTCCTTGCGCTGCGAGTAGACCAGCGTGTCGCTGAACCCGGCATCGACCGCGCCGCTGGAGACCGCCGACAGATTGGCGCCCAAATCGCCGGCCGGCACGAGCTTCACCTGCTCGCGGGTGATGCCATTGGCCTTCAATGCCATCAGAATGATCATGTTGGAGACGGAATTAGGTGCCGTGAACGCGACCCGCTTGCCGACCAGCTCCTTGATGCCCGTCAGTGGCGACCCGGCCTTGGCCACCCACATCTGGTCGCCCGCGCTCTGCACCCCGCCCGAGACGATGACGATCTTCTCGCCCGCGTTGATCGCCTGCACCGCCGCGGCGAGCGACACCTCGCCGAACGGGATCCCGCCGGCGAGGGTGTTGCGCACTGCGGTTCCGCCACCGGGCGCGGTGAGGAAGCCGGTGACGTCGACGCCGTGCTGCTTGAAGTAGCCCTTCTCCATGGCAACGGCATAGGGCGCGCCGTAGAACTGGCCGCCCCAATGGGTGACCGTGATCGTCTCGGCCTGGGCAACACCGGCGATCGTTGCGGTCGCCAGGCCTGCCAGTAGGAAAAGTCGTCGCATCATCGTCATGGAAATCATCGTTCCCTCCGTGTCGCCGATTGCCGGCTTGTTCGGCGGCACATTACGCCGGATGCCCGCCGCGATGATACCGCCGTATCGATGCGCCTACAGGCGAGCGTCGGTCTGGCCGTGCCGCCGCTCGAACTCGTGGACCGCGGCGAAGCCCATCAGCGTGTTCATCTCGGAGAACGGCATCATCTCGGCCGGGCCGCCGGTGCCGATGCCGGTCGCCTTGAGGTGGCCGTAGGCGCTCTTCAGCGCGGCGGCGGCGGAGAGGAAGCCGGTGGCGGGATAGATCGCCACGGTGAAGCCGAGGCTCGCCAACTCGTCGGTGCCGAGATACGGCGTGCGGCCGCCCTCGACCATGTTGGCCAGCAGGGTCGCGCCCTTGAACGTCTCGGCGATGCGGCGGAGTTCCTCATGCGATTCCGGGCTCTCGACGAAGAGGATGTCGGCCCCGGCCTCGAGGAAGCCCTCGGCGCGGCGGAGCGCCTCGTCCAATCCATGGGCGTAGCGGGCATCCGTGCGGGCGACGATCAGGAAGTCCGGGCTGGGACGCGCCTCGGCGGCGACGCGGATCTTGGCGATCGCATCGTCGATCGGGATGACCCGGCGATACTCGGTATGGCCGCACTTCTTGGGGAATTCCTGGTCTTCCAGCTGGATGCCGGCCGCGCCGGCGGCCGCGTAGCCGCGCACCGTGCGGTCCACGTTCAGCAGGCCGCCATAACCGGTATCGCCGTCGGCGATGAACGGCACCGAGACGGCACCGGCGACGCAGCGGACACGGTCCAGCATCTCGGAGAACGTGGCGGTGCCGGCATCGGCGACGCCCAGGGACGAGGCCACGGCGCCGTAGCCCGTCATGTACAGCGCCGGGAAGCCGAGGCTGTCGGCGATGCGGGCCGAGATACCGTCGAATACGCCGGGCAGTCCCAGGCATTTGTTGGGCTGCACCAGATCGCGAATGGTCGTCATGCTTCGTTTCCTTGTCGGTTGTCGTCCGAGGCGAATAGCCAGGGGTGGGTGTGGCGGCGACGTTGCTCGTAGTCGTGCATCGCCGGGCCGCTTCGATCGAGGATCGCGGCGATGTCGTCCTGACCGTTCAGTAGCGCGTCGCGGCGTTCGGGGGCGATGGCGAAGCCGATCGGTGCGCCATCGCCGAGGTCGATCGACTGACGGGACAGGTCGACCGTGACCGGTGCGGCGGTGAGGGCGTGCGCCTGGACGCGCTGCCACTCCGCGTCGGCGAGCACGATCGGCAGCACCCCGTTGCGCAGGCAATTGTTGAAGAAGATCTCGCCGAAGCTGGGCGCGATGACGCAGCGTATGCCGCGGTCATGCAGCGCCCAGACCGCGTGCTCACGGCTGGAGCCGCAGCCGAAATTGGGGCCGCCGACCAGGATGCGGGCGTCGCGGAAGGCGGGCTGGTTGAGCACGAAGCCGGGATCCTCGTTGCCGGCGCGGTCCAGCCGCCGATCCTCGAAGGCGTGTTTGCCGATGCCGTCCCGATCCAGCAGCAGCAGGAAGCGGGCGGGGAAGATGATGTCGGTGTCGATGTTGGGGGTCTCGAGCACGGCGGCTACGGCGGAGAAGCGGTCGAACCGGGACATCAGGCCACCAAGGTGCGGACGTCGACGATGTGCCCGGCGATGGCGGCCGCGGCGGCCATGGCCGGGCTCATCAGGTGCGTGCGGCCGCCATAGCCTTGCCGGCCTTCGAAGTTGCGGTTGGAGGTGGAGGCGCAGCGTTCCTGCGGGTTGAGGCGGTCGTCGTTCATGGCGACGCACATGGAGCAGCCGGCGGCGCGCCATTGGAAGCCGGCGTCGATGAAGATGCGGTCGAGGCCTTCCCGTTCGGCTTGGGCGCGGACCTGACCGGAGCCCGGCACCACGATGGCGTCGATACCGGGGGCGACGCGGCGCCCGGCGGCGACTTCGGCAGCGGACCGCAGATCCTCGATGCGGCCATTGGTGCAGGATCCGATGAAGCTGCGGTCGATGCGGATGTCCTCGAGCGCGGTGCCCGGGGTGAGCCCCATGTAGGCCAGCGCCTTGGCGCGGCGTTCGCGTCTGGCCGGGTCGGTCTCGTCGGCCGGGTCGGGCACGCGGCCGCCGACCGGGAGGGCGTCCTCCGGGCTGGTGCCCCAGGTCACGTGCGGCTGCAGGGCGTCGAGCGAGAGGCCGACGGTCTTGTCGTAGACGGCAGCGGGGTCGGCGGGCAGGGTGCGCCAGCTGTCGAGCGCCCGCTCCCAGAGGGCGCCTTTCGGCGCCATCGGGCGGCCCTCGAGGGCGGCGAAGGTGACGTCGTCGGGCGCGATCAGGCCGACGCGGGCGCCGGCCTCGATCGCCATGTTGCAGAGCGTCATACGCGCGGCCATGGAGAAGCGGGCGATCGCGGGCCCGGCGAATTCGAGCGCGTAGCCGCTGCCACCGCCGGCCCCGATCGCCGCGATCAGCCCGAGCGCCACGTCCTTGGTGGTGACGAAGCGGCCGAGCGTGCCGTCGAGGTCGACCCGCAGGGTGGCGGCCTTGCGCTGCACGATGCATTGCGTCGCCAGCACGATCTCGCACTCGCTAGTGCCGATCCCGAAGGCGAGAGCGCCGAACGCGCCGTGGGTCGAGGTGTGGCTGTCGCCGCAGACCAGGGTGACGCCCGGCAGCGTGAAGCCGAGCTCGGGGCCGACGACGTGGACGATGCCCTGGCGCACGTCGGTCAGCGGGATGTAGGGGATGCCGAATTTGGCGACGTTCTGCTCCAGACGCTGGATCTGCTTGCGGGCGAGCGGATCGGCGATGGGGCCGCCGCGGTCGCGGGTCGGAACGGCATGATCGGCGACGGCGAGGGTGGCCGAGGGGCAGCGCACGCGGCGGCCGGCTTTCTCCAGGCTGGCGAAAGCCTGCGGGCTGCTGACTTCCTGCACGAGGTGGCGGTCGATGTAGAGCAGCGCCGAGCCGTCGTCGTACGTGCTGACGACGTGATCGTCCCAGAGCTTCTCGTAGAGTCCTCTATCCATCAGCTTGTTCTCTCATCGACATCTCAACGCGGACCGTTCTCGCTCGGACGGCGGCGGGGGTGCACCGAACGAGGCGCCCGTCGCCGAGATGCTGTAGCGGTTGTGGCGTGGTTCGGCAGGCAGGCTGGACGTCCGGGCATCGGCCGGCCAGGTAGCAGCCCGGGGGTAAGTCGATCGGGCTGGGGATCTCACCCGCCAGGCCTGCCTCACGCGGCCGGTCGATCCGTCGCGCGGCCGGGTCGGGGGCGAGGTGGGCGGCCAGCAGGGCGCGGGCGTAGGGGTGAAGCGGCGCCTCGAACACCTGCTCGCGGGTGCCGAGTTCCACGATCTGGCCCATGTACATCACCGCGACCCGGTGGCTGAGTTGCTCGACCGTGTTGAGGTCGTGCGAGATGAACAAATAGGACATGCCGAGCTTGGCCTGGAGGTCGCGCAGGAGCTTGACGATGCCGACGCGCGCGAGCGGGGTGAGCGCGGAGGTCGGCTCGTCGAGCACGATCAGCGCCGGGTCCGCCGCGATGGCGCGCGCGATACTGACCCGCTGCTGCGCGCCGGCGCTGAGGGAGCGGGGGCGGAGCCGTGCCACTTCGGGGCCGAGGCCGACGAGATCGAGCAGTTCGGCAACTCGTTTGGGGTCGGGGCGATCGAGCGCTTCGCCGATGATGGCGGCGACGGTCCAGCGCGGGTCGAGCGCATCCAGCGGATCCTGGAACACGATCTGGACGCGGCGGCGCAGCGTGCGGAGGTCCTTGCCGCTGGCGCGGGTCAGGTCGTGCCCGTCGAAGGTGATCGTGCCGCCGTCGGGCTCGATCAGGCGGAGCAGGCAGCGCCCGACCGTGGTCTTGCCGGAGCCGCTTTCGCCGACCAGGCCGAGCGTCTCGCCCTGGCCGATCTCGAACGTTACCTGATCGACCGCCTGCAGCACCTTCTTGGAGCCCTGCAACGGGAAACGTTTGGTCAATCCATCCGCGTGCAGAAGCGGCGCCGGGTCGGACGGTGTGGCCGGTGGTGGGGCGTGGCGCAGCGCCAGCACGGTGCGGCTGTAGTCGTCCGAGGGCGCGGCGAAGAAGGCGCGGGTTTCGCTATCAGCAACGATCGCGCCGGCTTGCATGACCATGACCCGGTCGCAGTAATTGGCGATGATGCCGAGATCCTGCGTCATCAGCAGCACGGCCGACCCGGTGGCGCGTGCAGTGCGGGCCAGCTCGTCGAGGAACTGCGCCTGGATGGTCACGTCGAGGCCGCTGGTCGGTTCGTCGGCGATCAGCACGCGGGGGCCGGCGCCAACGGCCATGGCGATCAGCACGCGCTGCGCCATGCCGCCGCTGATCTCGTGCGGAAAGGCGCCGGCGCGGCGCTCCGGGTCGTTCAGGCCGAGGTCGCGCAGCAGGCCGACGGCGCGCTTGCTTGATTGCGCCGCGTCCATCGGCTGGTGCGCGCGTAGCACCGACTGGATCTGTCCGCCGACCGTGTGCAGCGGGCTGAGCGCGCCTCGCGGGTTCTGCACGATCAGGCCGATCTGGCGACCGCGGCGGGAGCGGCGCTCGGCTTCGGGCAGCGCTAGAAGGTCGGTGCCCTCGAGCATGACTTGGCCATCGAGGATGCGCCCGGGCTGGCGGACCAGGCCGAGCAGCGCCAGGCCGAGAGTGGACTTGCCGCTGCCGGAATCGCCGGTGAGGCCGACGATCTCGCCCGGCGCGACGTCGAAACTCGCGGCGCGGACCGCGGTCTTGCCATGAAAGCTAACGCTGAGGCCGCGCACGGAGAGGATCGGTTCAGGCTGCATTGCGCCGCTCCAGCCCGTTGCCGAAGGCTGCGTATCCGAACACGGTGACGGAGATGGCCAGGCCGGGAAACACCGACGGCCACCAGTCGCCCTGCACGATGTCGTTGGCCCCCGCCGCGATCATCAGTCCCCATTCCGGCGAGGGCGGGCGCACGCCGGCGCCGACGAAGCTGAGGCCGGCGGTCATGAGGATGGCGAAGCCGATCGTCACCGAGGCCTGGATCATCGCCGGCGCCAAGGCATTCGGCAGCACGTGGCGCAGCGCGATCCACGGTTCGGAGCGGCCCAGTGCGCGGGCGGCGTCGACGAAGCCGCGGTTGCGCTGCGTCAACACCTCGCTGCGGGTGAGGCGGATGTAGATCGGCGTGTAGAGCAGCGCCAAGGTGACGACGATGGTGAGATCGCTGCGCCCGGCGAGCGTGACCAGCACCATGCCGGTGATGAAGACTGGGAAAGCCTGCACGATGTCGGAGATCCGCATCGTCAGCGCGCCGATCCCGGGGCGGGCCATGCCGGCGAACAGGCCGATCAGGCTGCCCATCACCAGCGAGAACGCGTTGGCACCGACCGCGATCGCCACGTCGGCGCGCGGGGCGGCCAGGACGCGGGAGAAGATGTCCAGCCCGGCGCTGTCGGTGCCGAACCAGTGGATCGGGTCGTGCGGGGCTCCGCGGAGCACCTGCATCAGCAGGGAGGGTACATCGGCCAGGGCCGGCGGCGGCTGCATGATGTCGTCGCCGGGTCGGCCGACATCGAAGGGGACGATCCATGGGCCGACCACCATCAGCAGCAAGGAAAGCGCGACCACGGCGCCGCCGAGGTAGAACAGCACATCCGCCACGGGGCGCGCCCGATGTGCCTGCAGGTCGAGTTCGAGCAGCGCGCCGTCGAGTTGTTCGGCGCCGCTCATGCCTGCAGCCGCCGATCGAGCAGCGCGTGGACGACATCCAGCGCCAGGTAGACGAAGAGCGAGATCATCGCGATGACCAGGACCACCGCCTGGATGGCGGGATAGTCGAAATTCAGCACGGCGCTGACGGCATATTGGCCGATGCCGCCGAGCGAGAACACCGTCTCGATCAGCACGGCGCCGCCCAGGATGTAGCCGTAGAGCACGCCGAGCAGCGTCAGCGAGGGGACCAGCGCGTTCTTCAACGCGATCAGCGCGATGCGCCGCGGCGGCAGGCCGCAGGCCTGGGCGTAGAGCACGTAGTCGGACCCCATCACGCGAACCATGTTCTGCCGCACCATCTTCACGATCGGCCCGGACAGCACGAACATCTTGGTCAGCACCGGTAGCGCCAGATGCTGCAGGCCGTCGCGCAAGGCGATCAGGTTGCCGGCCAACAGACTGTCGACGGTGATGAAGCCCGTCACCGCAGGCGGCGCGACGAGCATCGGGGTGAGGCGGCCGAGGGGTGGCGGTGCCCAGCCGAGCACGGCGAAGAAGACGTAGATGAACAGCAGGCCCCACCAGAACTCCGGCTGCGAGCCCGCGAACAGGCTGTAGCTGAAGGTCAGCTTGTCGGCGACGCCGCCGGGTCGAAGCGCGCAGAGCATGCCGAGCGGCACCGAGAGCAGGAAGGCGAGCACGAAGCTGATGGTGATCAGCTCGAGCGTGATCGGCAGGGTGCGCGCGATCTCCTGCGCGATCGGGTCGCCGGTCACCCAGGAGCGCCCGAGATTGCCCTCCAGCAGGCCGCTCGAGCCGTAGACGCCGACATAGCGCCCGAATTGCTCCAGCACGGGCTGGTCCAGGCCGAGCGCGTGCCGGGAGGATTGGTAGGCCTCCGGCGACGCGTTCTGGCCGACCAGCCGCGCGACCGGGTCCGCCGGCAGGAACCGGATCGCGAAGAACACGACCAACGCCAGCCCGGCGAGTTGGACCGCGGCGGTAGCCAGGCGGCGGAGGACGAAGCGGCCCATCGTGTCTACGGATCCAAGCTCAGTTCGAAGAAGCGGATCGCGTTGTCCGGGTGCCAGGTGATGCCGTGCAGCTTGTCCGAGAAGGCCCATTGCGTCTTGGTCTGGACCAATGGCACCCAGGCCAGATCGTCCTGCACTATTTCCTGGATCTGCGCCTCCATCGCCTGCCGCTTGCCCGCGTCCGGCTCGACCAGCGCGTCGGCGAACAGCTTGTCCATCGCCGGGTTGGCGTAGTTGACCATGTTGTTGACCCCGCCCGCGCCGGGCGAGACGAAGAACAGCTTGGTCGCGTAGAGCACGTCGGGGCCGACCGGCTTCTCGGTGTCGCTCAAGCCAATCGGCAGGTCTTTTTTGACGAATTTGCGGTCGTTCATCTGCGTCTGCGGCAGCGGATCCAGCTCGATCGGGATGCCGGCATCGCCGAGCGCGGATCGGATCGCCGTCGCGATCGGGCCCAGGAACGATTCCCGCTCCGAGACGAAGGTCAGGCGCATCGCGGACGCGTATTGCTCCAGGCCCTTGCCGCCGGGAAAGCCGGCTTCGGCGAGCAGCTGCTTGGCCTTGGCGAGATCCTGGTCGTATTGCGCTTTCGGCTTGATGAAGCCGTTGAGGAACTCGGTGTATTGCGCGTCCCATTTGCGGGCCTGGCCGGAATAGCCGATCGAGATGATCTGCTTGTAGGGCATCGCCGCCGCAAAGGCTTGGCGGAGCTTGGGGTTGTCGAAGGGCGGCGTCTTGAAGTTCAGGTTCAGCGCCAAGACCTCGTTGCCGTAGATGCCGGCCACCTTCACGCCGGAGGCGCGGCGCAGGCTGTCGAACTCGCGCGCCGAGAGACGCTGCGTCAATTGCGCCTGCCCGCTCCGGAGCGTCAGCGCTCGGTTGGAACTCTGCGGCACCCGCTTGATGACGACGCGGTCAATGGCGGGCTTGCCACGGTAGTAGTCGGGGTTGGCGCGCATGACGAACTGGTCGTCCTTGACCCAGTTCTCCAGGCAATAGGCGCCGAAGCCCGGCGAGTTGACCGTGTTCGCGTAGACATGGCTCCACGGGTCCTCGGGGGTCGCGTGCTTCTTCATCTCCACGCTGTCCCAGGCGGCCATGGAGTAGACGGTCATCACGGTCAGCAACAGCGCATTGTCGCTGGACTGGCGAATGCGGACGGTGTGGTCGTCGATCTTGGTGACGGCGTCGCCGAGCTCCTTGCTGCCGCCGCTGAACACGCTGCGGTCGAAGCCGTCGATGGAGCCGAGGCTGCCGAGGAACCAGTTGATCGGCGCCGTGCCGCTGACGGATTTGCCGCGCGCCAGGGTGTAGATCACGTCGTCGGCAGTGAACTCGTTGCCAGCACAGCTTTTCACGCCGTGGCGCAGGTGCATGGTCCAGCTATGGGTGGCGAGATCGTGGTCCCAGGACTCGATCAAACGGCCCTGGAATTTGGTGAAGTCGAGGCTGCGGATGCTGTCCTCGTTGGGCTTGTCGGCCATCGGGTAGTCGATCATCGGCTCCATCAGGTTGATGAAGCCGACCTGCGACGTGTTCACCGAGACGGCCGGCCCGTCATAGTCGAGGCCGACCGGCACGTCCTCGGCCAGTACGAGCAGTTCCGCGGCCCTGGCGTGGCCTGGCGGGGAGAGGGCGAGGCCGACGGTCAGGACGGCAGCGCAGGCGCGTGTGATCATACCGGTGAGCCCCTCAAGCCTGTGGTGTCAGCAGCGCGGCGAGCGAACGGACGTCCGCGATGTCCTCGATCCCGTCGACAGCAGCAATCAGCGCGTCTCGTTGACGGGTCGGCATCGGCGCGGCGGCGAAGTCGCAGCAGCGGTGGAATTTGGTGAGGTGCTGGTCGCGGGTGAGGCGCCGGGTCGGGCTGGCCAGCATGGCGTCGCAGTGCCAGCGCAGGGTTCTGCCGTCGGTCAGCTCGATCGTGACATCGACCGGCAAGAGCGCGTTCTGATCCGGGTTGGTGTCGGCCAGCATGCGGATGCGCGGCGCCAGCGCATGGGTCGCGGCGTCGGTCAGCTCGGCACCGCGGTAATGCGCCAGATCGATCGTGCCATGCAGCAGCACCTTGGCGGCGACGTACGACATGCAGAGCCGGGCGTAGTTCGGGCTCGGATCGGCGATGTCGGGGCGCGAGCACAGGCGGGCGGTGACAGGCGGTCCGACGATGGTGATCGAGACCACGTCGTCGACGGTGAAGCCGTGCTGGCGACGCAACTCGATGATGCCCTCGACGCCGGCATGGGTGGCGCGGCCGCTCGGATAGGGCTTGTGGCTCAGCTCGGCGATGCACCAGCGTTTACCCAGCGATTGCAGGACCGGTTCGAGGTCCCACTCGCCTTCGAACAGGCGCAGGTAGCCGTATTTGCCCTCGAACACGTCGACGGGGCCGGCCAGGCCGGCGCGCGCCATGTCGACGGACTGCAGCGCGGCGCGGCCGTTGACGCCCACTTGCAGGGGCAGCGTGACGCTGCCCTCGACATGGGGCTGCAAGGTGCCACTGGTCTGCGCATATTGGATGCCGAAAGCACTCACCAGCGCGTCCTCGCCGAGGCCCATCAGCTTGCCGACCGCGCCCACGGCGCCGAAGCCGCCGGCAGTGGCAGGGCGGAAGAACGACATCGCCGACTTGGAGGCCATGCCCAGACCGGCGGCGATATCCACGCCGACGGCAGCGGCCAGCAGCAGGTCCTTGCCGGACACGCTGCCCTGCCGCTCCGCATACGCCATGGCAGCGCAGAGCGTAGTGGCGAGCGGGTGCAACACCGCAGGCTCGTGGACGCTGTCGTATTCCTGGCAGTGGACCTGGAACCCGTTCAGCATCGCCGCGATCGGCGCCGGCACGCGTTCCGTGCGGCCCCAGACGGTGGCTTCCGTGCCGGAGCCCCAGTGCGTGCTGGCCGACATGAGTTCGTCGGCGCCATACGCCGTGGAGCCGGAGATGCCGACGCCGAACGTGTCCAGGATGAACACCTTGGCCTGCTCGACGGCTTCGGCCGACAGATCCTCGTAGCGGGCGCCGAGCGCGTGGCGGGCGAAGCGGTGCGAGGCGGTGACGCTCATGCGGCGTTCCGCAGCAGGGCGGCTTCGACCTCGTCCAGGCTCATCAGGTCGGCGTATTTCTGGCCCATGTCGAAGAGGTTGGCCTCGTGCGGCCCGATCGCCCGGTCGCCGACGCAATCGGTGACCACCACGGTGCGCAGATTGTGGCTGCAGCTATCGACCACGGTCGCGCGCACGCAGCCGCTGGTGGTGCAGCCGGTGACCAGCAGCGTGTCGACCCGGCGCCCGCCGAGCCAACCGGCCAGACCGGTCTCGAAGAACGCGCTGGCGTTCTGCTTGCGGATCACCAACTCGCCCGGCAACGGGGTCAGTTCCGGCACGATCTGCGATAGCGGGCTGGTCTCGGTCAGTCCGAGCAGCGCCGGCACCTTGCGGGTGAAGCTGCTCGCGTTCGAGCCATCGTCGGCATAGACGACGCGGGTGTGGGCGATCGGCCATTTGCGGGCGCGGGCGAGCTTGAGCAACTGCACGGTACGCTCGATCGCCGGGCCGATGTTGCCGCCGCCGAAATGCGCCGGGTCGGTGAAGCCGTGCACGAAATCGACCACGACCAAGGCCGGGGCGACGCCGATGCCGACTGTCTGGGCGAAGCCTTGCTTACGGTAGATGTCGAGTTCGTCGCTCATGCTGCGCGCTCCGTCACGGTCGCCTTGCCGCGTCGGCACTGCATCAGCGGCTGGATGCGCTCGCCGAACGCCTGCATGCCGAGGATGAAATCGTCGAAGGTCAGCATGATGCCGGCCACGCCCTCGACCGTCGCCAACTCGTCCAGCAGCCCGGCGACCGTCGCGTAGGAGCCGACCAGGGTGCCCATGTTGAAGTTCACCGCGGAGACCGGGTTGGTCATCGATTTCGCGGTCGAGGCCTTGTCCGCCTTGTCGTCGGCGGCGGCTTGGATGCCCATCCAGGCGAGGGCTTCGAGGTCCTTGCCCTCTTTGTAATGCTCCCACTTCGCTTCCGCGGCCGCGTCGGTCTCGTCGGCGATCACCATGAACAGCGCGTAGGCCCCGACCGTGCGGCCGGTGCGGGCACTGGCCTCGACCAGGCGGGCGACGGAGGGCGCGAACTTGGTCGGCGTGTTGACGCCCTCGCCCATGCAGAAATTGAAATCGGCATACTGCGCGGCGAAGTCGACGCCGGTGCCGCTCTGCCCGGCGGCGACGATGGCCGGCATCGAGGACGGCACCGGGCTCAGGCGGCAATCCTCCATTTGGAAGAAGTCGCCCTTGAAGTCCGAGCGCCCGGTCGCCCACAGCTCCCGGAGGATCGTCACGTATTCGGCGCAGTATTGGTAGCGCCGCTGGAAGTGCGCCTGGCCGGGCCATAGACCCATCTGGCTGTATTCCGCTTCCTGCCAGCCGGAGACGATGTTGATGCCGAAACGGCCCGGTGCGATGTCGTCGATGGTCGCGGCCATGCGCGCGGCGATGGCCGGCGGCATCGTCAGCACGGCGCTCGAGGCGAACAGCTTGATCTTGTCGGTCACGGCGGCGATGCCGGCCATGAGCGTGAAGCTCTCGAGGCAGTGGTCCCAGAACTCGCTCTCGCCGCCGAAGCCGCGGAGCTTGACCATCGAGAGCGCGAACTCGAAGCCGTAGCGCTCGGCGAGCATCACGGTATCGCGGTTCAGCTTGAAGCTCGGCCGGTAGCGCGGCGACGTCTTCGAGATGAGCCAGCCATTGCTGCCGATCGGAATGAAAACCCCTAGATCCATGGTGCAGGCTCCTGTGAAGCGTTTGATCCGGCGCGGTGCGGGCTCATGCTGCCGCTTGCAGCGGCAGGCGGGCGGAGCGGCGGATGACCATCTCGCCCCGCAGCGACACCACCTCGTCCGGGGTGTCGGGGCGGTCGATCCGGGCGGCGAGAAGATCGAGACCGCGCGCCACGAGCGCGGCCGTCGGCTGTCGCACGCTGGTGATGGAGTAGGCCGGCCAGGCGCCTTGCGCGATCCCGTCGAAACCGACGATCGAGACCTCATCGGGCACCCCGATGCCCGCAATGCGCAGCGCATCCATGATGCCCATCGCCATGATGTCCGCCACCGCGAAGATCGCCTCGGGTCGCCGCTCGGCCGGCATCTCGGCAAACATGCGTCCGGCAGCAAATCCGCCATCGTAGGTGGAGCCGCCATCGACGCGCACATCGACAGCGATCTCATGACCCCGTAGCCGCTCGGCGAACCCGCGTTCGCGTTCGACGCTGGTGGAGCTGTCGGGATTGCCGCGCACGATCGCAAAGCTCTGGTGTCCGGCCTCGAGCAGGAGCCCCGCCAGAGCTTGCCCGCCGAAGAAATTGTCGCAAGCGACCGCGCTGGCATGCAGGCGCGGCACGCGGTTGACCATGACGACGGGCACGTTGTGGGCGGCGCACACCCCGGCCGCGTGCGATGACAGCTCGGCCGACGTGATCAGGCAGCCATCGACCTTGTATTGCAGCAAGGTCTGCGCGGTCTGATCCTCGATGGGTCCGTTGCCGGCGTGCAGCAGCAGCAGCCGAAACCCGCGGAGGGCGGCTTGCGCGACGGCCTCCTGCATCAACTCGCCGTAGAACGGGTTGCTCATCGGCCCGAGCGACAGCGCGATCAGACCGCTACGACCGCTCGCGAGCGTGCGCGCCAGGACGTTGGGTGCGTATCCCCGTTCGGCCGCCAGCGCCTCGACCCGGCGCCGGGTCTTGGCCGAGATGCGAGGGTCACCGCGCAGGGCACGCGACACGGTCGAGGCGGCGACGCCAAGAATGCGCGCCAACGTAATGACCGTGTCGCGTTCCTCTCCGCCGGGTCTTGATGAGTTCGCCATCTCAACGAATCACTCCCACGAACGATCTATGATTGCAAGCGTGTGCATTTAGGCTCTAGGCTTCTTGCCGAAGACGGGCCAACGCAGGTGAGATGACTGGTAAACCAATGTTTACGGGCAATGCTCGCGCTTGCACTGCGCAGCTGGATTTAGCCGGGTCGGCACCGTGACCGACGCACTCGGATGGCGGAAGGTGTTCGCCGTTCTGGTCCCATCGACCAACACGACCGTGCAACCGGAATTCGACTCGATGCGGCCGCCGGGTGTCACCAATCACACCAGCCGGATCCGTATCCCGAACATCCCGCTGAACAGCGACGAGGATTTCCAACGCTTGATCGCGCTGATCGTCGACGCCCAGGACGAGGCGGTCGACAGCGTCATGAGCTGCGAGCCCGATCAGATCGTGCTCGGCATTTCGGCCGAAACGTTCTGGGGCGGGGCGGCCGCGAGCGTCGACCTGAAACGAACCCTGGAGCAGCGAACCGGCCTGCCCGTCTGCACCGGTGCCGATGCTTGCCACGCGGCGCTGGCGACATCCAGGGCCAAGCGCATCGCCGTCGTCACCCCATATTTCCCGGTCGGCGATCGCAACGTCGTTCGCTTCTTCGAGGAAACCGGGTACGCGGTGCCGCGGATCAAGGGGCTCTCCTGCTCCAGCCCGACCGCCATCGCGAGGGTGAGCGAGGCGGAGCTTGCCGCCGCGTTGCGCGAGGTGGACGGCGACGACATCGACGCGATCGTCCAGGTCGGGACCAATCTGGCGATGGCCCGACTCGCGCCGGCCGCCGAGGCGTGGCTCGGCAAGCCGGTCATCGCCATCAACACCGCGATCTACTGGCACGCCCTCCGCAGCGCAGGCATCACCGATGCCGTCGCCGGTTGGGGGCCATTGCTGGAGCGGTTCTGATGCCGGGGTGGAGCGCCGCCTTCGACGGCGTGATCGTCGGAGCGGGGGCCGCCGGACTGCTGGCGGCGCTGAAGGCGGCCGATCTCGGCGCGCGCGTGGCGCTGCTGGACGGCGCTGCGGCAGAGACATCCAACCTCTGGGTCAGCAGCGGCCTGTTTTCCGCAGCCGGCACCCGCTTCCAGCGCGATGCCGGCGTGGGTGACGACGCGGCACGCTGGGCCGACGACATCAACCGCAAGACCGCCGGCGCCGTCGACCCGGCGCTCGTCGCCAGCGTCACCGGACGTTCGGCCGACGTCGCGCACTTCCTCGCCGATCGCGTCGGGCTCGCGCTGCGCCTGCAGAAAGGCCTGGTGATGCCGGGCCACACCGCCGCGCGGCTGCACTCGACCGCCGCGGGCAGCGGCCGCGAGCTGGCGGAGCTGTTGCTCGCCGCCGTCCGGCGCGCTCCGTCAATTACGCTGATGACGCGGACCGAAGCGACCGATCTCCTGGTCAAGGAAGGACGCGTGACCGGCGTGCGGACCCGGCCGGGCCACGAGATCGGCGGGCGTCACGTGTTGTTGGCGTCGGGCGGCTTCGCCTCGAACCGGGCCATGATCGCGCGCCACGCCCCCGAGATCGCCGACGCCATCAACATCGGGTGCGGCCCCAACGATGGCTGGGCGATAGAGCAGGGCGCCGCGCTCGGCGGTCAGACGCTGCTGATGGACAGCTACCAGGGGCAGGGACACACGACGCCGGATGGCTCCGGGCGGCTCGGCCCGGGCCTGACCTCGTTCGGTGCGGTGGTGGTCAATCTGCGGGGCGAGCGGTTCGCCGACGAGGCGATGGGCCCCTCGGAGTTCGGCGCCCACGTCCTCGCCCAGCCCGGCGGTGTCGCCATCGAGCTGTTCGACCACCATATCCACGCGAGCGCGCTGGAGTTGAGCACCTACCGCGCGGTCTTCGCCTCCGGGGCGATCACGACCGCCGATACCCTGACCGAGATCGCCGCCGCGTTCGACCTGCCGGCCGGCGCGCTGGAACGGACCATGGCGCAGTATCAAGCCAGCCTCGCGGGCGCGCCCGATCCGTTCGGCCGCACGGTCGCGCTCCGTCCGTTGACGCCTTCGTTCATGGCCACGCGCGTCACCGGAGCGCTGGCCCACACGCAGGGAGGCCTCCGCGTCGACGCGGCCGCGCGCGTGTTGCGGGGGGACGGCACGCCGATCGCCGGATTGCTGGCGGCGGGCGGGGCTGCGGCCTGCATCTCCGGCCATGGTGCGGCGGGCTACCTGCCGGGCAACGGCCTAGGCCACGCATTCGCGCTCGGGCTCATCGCTGCCGAAACGATCTCGACCTGACCCCCTCGAAGGAGCTCGTCCATGCCCATCCTCCGCCGTGCCCTTCTCGCCGCCAGCGGTGCCTCGCTCGGGCTGCACCTGCTCCGCCCGGATCTCGCCGTCGCAGCGGATCGGACGCTGACGATCGCGCTGCCGAACAACCCCACCACGATGGACCCGCTGCAGAACTCGAACCATGACGGCATGGCGATCAGCAACGCCATCTTCGAGAACCTCCTGGAAGTCGATCTGGACGGCAACGTCGTCCCCAGCCTGGCCCGCGCGCTGCCGACCATCTCGGACGACCAGCTTACCATGAGCTTCGACCTGCGCGACGACGTGCAATTTCAGAACGGCGCCAAGTTCAGCGCCGAGGACGTCAAATACAGCTACGACTACATGCTGGACCCGAAGAACCGCTCGATCCGCCGCTACATCTTCGACCGGATCGCGAGCATCAGCGTCGAGAGCCCAACGCGGGTGGTGTTCCATCTCAAGGCGCCGTTCCGGCCGTTCCTGCAGTATCAGACCAAGTTCATGGGCATCTTCCCGAAGGGAAGCCGCGAGCAGCATGGGGACGCTTATTTCGCCAACACGCCGATCGGCGTCGGCACCGGGCCGGGGATCTTCGTGGACTGGACGCCGAACGACCAGATGGAGGTCAAGCGCAACCCGACTTACTGGCGCAAGGGCGTCCCGGTCTGGGATCGGGTGGTCGCCAAGATCGTCCCGGAAGAGTCGGTCCGCGTCGCCTATCTCAGCACCGGCCAGGCGCAGATCATCAGCGCGCCGCCGCCGCACCAGTTGGCGGAACTGGCCAAGACGCCAGGCGTCACGGTCGGCCACAAGACCGCGCTCGGCGGTTTGTGGTTCATGCAGACGAACACCCTGCGCAAGCCGTTCGACGACGTGAACTTCCGCAAGGCGGTGTCGTGCGCGATCGACCGCAAGAAGCTGGCCGAGGACGTGTTCTACGGCACGATCAGCCCCAGCGCCGTCCCGGCGGCGCGCGAGGCGCCCTGGTTCAACGCCGCGGCCGAAGCGACGCTGTCCTACGATCTCGATCGCGCGAAAGCCTACCTCGCCAAATCCAAATACCCGACCGGCGCCGAATTCAGCCTGCAGGTGCCGAACCCGCCCTACCTGATCGACACCCGTGACGCCGCCGTGGTGATCCAGTCCATGCTGGCCGCGATCGGCATCAAGATGAACATCCGCAGCCAGGAGATGCCGCAGGTTCTGGCCAGCATGACCGCCGGCAACCATGTCGCGACGCTGCTGCCGCTGATGGCGCCGAGCGACCCTACCTTCCACGTGCAGATCTGCTACCTGCCGGACCAGCAGCAATCTAAATCGTCCAATTACAGCAACCCGGTGCTGACCGAGGCCGTCGCCGAGAGTTACCGGCATACGGAGATGAAGGATCTGCTGCCGGTCTATCACAAGATCCAGGCGATCCTGGCCGAGGACTGCCCGCATGTTTGGCTCGGCTACGTCGTGGTGACGAATGCCTGGCGCGACGAGGTAAAGAACTTCGCCGTGAACACCGGGCTGACGATCTGGACGCGCGACGTGGCGCTCGGCTGAGCCATGGGCTGGTTGGGTCGCCTGGCGTCGTCCGCCGTCATGCTGGTGCTGGTCAGCGTCGTGCTGTTCGGCCTGGTGCATGCCATCCCGGTGTCTCCGGCGCTGGTGGTGCTCGGCCCGGATGCGAGCGCGGACGACATCGCGCAGTTCGATCATGAGCATGGCTTGGACCTGCCGCTCGCGACGCAGTACACGAGCTGGGTCGGCGGCATGCTCAGGGGCGATTTCGGCACGTCGCTGCAGGACGATACGCCGATCGGGCCCCGCATCGCGCGGACGTTCCCCATCACGCTCGAACTGGTCGTGTTGGGGTTCCTGTTCGCGCTGGCAGTGGCGATCCCGCTCGGCGTCGCGTCGGCGCTCTGGGAGGATAGCTGGATCGATCACATCGCCCGGCTGGTCGCCGTGATCGGCGTCTCCGTGCCGGCATTCTGGCTCGGGTTGCTGCTGATCAGCTGGTTCGCCGTCGACCTGCGCTGGCTGCCGCCCGGCGGCTTCGTGCAGTGGCGGGAGGGCGTCTGGCCGCATCTGCGGTCCATGGTGCTGCCCACCGTGACGGTCGGGTTCTACTACGTCGCCATCATCAGCCGCATGACCCGGTCGAGCCTCGGCGAGGCGATGGCGCAGGATTACGTGCGCACCGCCCGCGCCCTGGGTCTCGGCCGCACCCGCATCCTCGCCTATGCGCTGAAGAACGCCTTGACGCCGGTGGTGACGGTCGCGGCCATGTCGTTCGGCTACATGTTCGGCTGGGCGCTGATCGTCGAACAGGTCTTCAACATCGCCGGCATGTCCCGCGCCCTGCTGACGGCAATCTTTCAGCGTGACTACCTGATGGTCCAGGGCATCGTGCTGGTGATCACCGCCATGTTCCTGCTGGCCAACGTGACGGCCGACTGGCTCTACCGGGTCCTCAATCCGCGGCTTGCGGCATGAGCGACACGGTCCGCCGCCCAGGCACCGTCTCGACGCTGCTCCGCCGGCCCGCCGGGCTGATCGGCGCGACGCTGGTCGCCATCGTGGTGCTCGCCGCGCTGCTGGCGCCGTGGATCGCGCCGGCCGACCCGGTCATGGTGAACCTGGCCGTCAAGCTACAGCCGCCGGGGGCGGCGCATTGGTTGGGCACCGACCAGACCGGGCGGGATCTTTTGAGCCGGATCCTGTGGGGGGCGCGGCCATCATTGGCCGTGGGGCTGGTCGCCGTATTGATCGGCCTCGTCGGCGGCTGCGGCGTCGGTCTGACAGCGGGCTATTACCGCGGCCTCTGGGCGCAGGCGTCGATGCGGGTGATGGACGGGCTGGCGTCCATACCACTGCTGATCTGGGCCATCGCCGTGATCGGCATCGTCGGCGTCGGCCCCGTGCACATCGGGTCGCTCCAATTGCCGAACGAGGCCAAGGTCGCGCTGCTGATCGGCCTCTTCTACATGCCGCCCTTGGCGCGCGTCACCTATGGCAGCGCGCTGGTCGAAGCTGCGTCGGACTACGTGCGGGCGCGCCAGTCGCAGGGCGCCGGCGACGTCGCGATCCTGGTCGGCGACGTGCTGCCGAACTGCCTGTCGCCGGTGATCGTGCAGGCCACGCTGCTGGTCGCGGTCGGGATCATCGTCGAAGCCTCGCTGAGCTTCATCGGGCTCGGGGTGGAACCGCCAAACCCGAGTTGGGGCACGATGCTGGCCGATGCGCGCAGCTTCGTCTTCACCGGGCAATGGTGGATGTCGGTCTGCCCCGGGGCGGCGATCTCCGCCAGCGTGATCGGGTTCAACCTGTTGGGCGACGCGCTGCGGGACGCGCTGGATCCGCGGCGCAGTCACGGCGCCCCCACCCTGTCCGGACTGTTGGGCTGATGCCGCTGCTCGAGGTCAAGGACCTGCACGTCGGCTTTCCGAGTCATGGACGGATGCTGGAGGTGGTGCGTGGCGTGTCGTTCACGCTCGAGCCCGGCGAGGCGCTGGGCCTGGTCGGCGAGTCCGGCTCCGGCAAGAGCCAGACGGCGCTCTCAATCTTGCGGTTGCTGAAGCCGCCGGGGCGGATCCTGTCCGGGAGCGTGCGGTTCGAAGGCGTGGAGCTGACGCAACTCGATGATCGCGCCATGTCCGCGCTGCGCGGCGCCGGGCTGTCGATGGTATTCCAGGACGCGATGGCGTCGCTCAATCCCGCGTTCACCATCGGCACCCAGATCACCGACGCGATCCGGGCGCACCGCCCGGTGACCCGGTCGGCCGCGCGCGACCTCGCCGTGGATGCGCTGACCCGGGTCGGCATCCGGGAGGCCGGCAGCCGACTGACGCAGTATCCACACCAGTTCTCCGGCGGCATGCGGCAGCGCGCGCTGATCGCGATGGCGATCGCCTGCCGCCCGCGCCTGCTGGTGGCCGACGAACCGACCACGGCGCTGGACGTGACGGTGCAGGCGCAGATCGTCCGCCTGCTCGCCGAATTGCGGCAGGAGCTGGGCCTGGCGCTGCTGTTCATCACCCATAATCTGGATCTCATGGCGCAGATCTGTGACCGCGCGCTGGTGATGTATGGCGGGCTGGTGCTGGAGGAGGCGCCGGTGGCGGCGCTGTTCGCCACGCCGCACCAGCCGTACACGGCGGCGCTGATGGGCTGCGTGCCGCGCTTGTCGGATGTGCCGGGGCAGTTAGGCGTGATCGAGGGCGCGCCGCCGATCGCGGGACGCATGGGACCGGGCTGCCCGTTCGAGCCGCGCTGTTCCCAGCGCATCGACCGTTGCGTGACCGAGCGTCCTCCCGAGCGGATGGACGGCGACCGGCGCGTGACCTGCTGGGTGGCGGCATGAGACCGCTCCTGCAGCTGGAGGGCGTGGGCAAGACCTACCGGCTCGATGATCGCCTCCTCGCCCGGATGACCGGGCGGACCCGCAGCCTGGCCGCCGTCTCCGGGGTGGACCTGGTTCTGCGCCGAGGCGACGTGCTGGGCGTGGTGGGCGAGAGCGGCTGCGGCAAGTCCACCTTGGCGCGCATGATCCTGGGCATGGAAACGCCGTCGGCGGGGCGGATCCATTTCGATGGCCAGGACATCACGGCGCTCTCCGGCGCGGCGCTCATCCCGATCCGCAAGCGGATGCAGATGGTGTTCCAGGATCCCGGCGGCTCGCTCAACCCGCGCAAGACTGTGCGCCGGGTGCTGACGGAGAGCCTCGGCCTGGCCGGCGTGCCGTCGCAGGAACGCGCCGGCGCCGCGGTCTCACTGCTCGAGCGCGTCGGCCTGAACGCGACGCAGCTCGACCGCTACCCGCACGAGCTGTCCGGCGGCCAGCGTCAGCGGGTGGCGATCGCGCGGGCGCTGGCGATGAAGCCGGACCTGATCGTCGCCGACGAGCCGGTCTCCGCCCTGGATGTCTCGCTGCAGGCCCAGATCATCCGTCTGCTGATGCGGCTGCGTGACGAACTCGGCCTGACGCTGATCTTCATCAGCCACGATCTCGCGCTGGTGCATCATCTGTGCAGCGAGGTCGTTGTCATGCAGGCCGGCCGGATCGTCGAGCGCGGCGCACCGGCCGACGTGCTGCACCGTCCGACCCACGCGTACACCAAGCTCCTGCTCGATGCGGTCCCGCGTGTCGAGGCGTTGGCCGGGCATGGCTGACGCCTCGGTCCTCGCCGGCCTGCGGTTCGTGGCGAAGGACCTGTTCGACGTGGGCGATCGCGCGCCGACTTGCGGGTTGGCGGCCGCGCCATACCCGAGCCGCGGGGCCACGGCTGGGGTCATCGCGCGTCTGCAGTCGGCAGGCGCGGTGCTGACCGGGTTCGCGACGATGACGCCGCTGGCCTACGAGCCCTCCGGCGCCAACCCGGCCCAAGGCCGGCCGCTGAACCCGGTGAGCGCCGCCCATATTTGCGGCGGCTCGTCGTCCGGCTCCGCGGTCGCGGTCGCGTCCGGGCTGGTGCCGGTCGCGATCGGGACGGATACCGGCGGCTCGTTGCGCATTCCGGCGCAATGCTGCGGCGTGACGGCGTGGAAGCCGAGCTTCGGCCTCGTGCCGATCGACGGCGCCATGCGACTCGCGCCCAGCCTCGACACGATCGGTTTCCTGGCCGGCACCGCCGCGCCACTGCGCGACCTGGCGCCGCTGTTCGACAGCGCGTCGCCGCCGGCGATCCGCAGCGTGGCGCTGGCCAAGGACGTGTTCGCCGGGTGCGACCGCCCGGTTGCCCGCGCGGCCTGCGCCGCTGCCAGCGCCTTGCGCGCCCTCGGATGCGAGACGCCGCGTGCCGCCGCCGAACCGCTCATCGCCGCCTGCGACGGGCCGGTCCTCGCGCTCATGCAGGGTGAGGCCGCCACCCAACATCGCTCCCTGATCGACGGCGACGCGCTCGACCCCACGCTCCGCGCTCGCCTCGCGAAGGGACTTGCGATCTCCGCCGCCGCGCTGGACGAGAGCCGCGATACGCTCGGCAGGTTGGCCGGCAGCGCGCTGGATGCGGTGTTCGCCGGCGCCGATGCGTTGCTGCTACCGGTCATGCGGATCACCACACCGCTGGTCGCGCAGTGCGAACCGGGGGCACCGGGCTTCTCCGGCCGTACGCTCTACGCCCTGTCCGCTCTCACGCGCTGGGTGAACGGTCTCGGCCTGCCCGCCGTCAGCGTCGTGACCGGGCACGACGATGTCGGTCTGCCGGTCTCGATGCAGATCGTGGGCCGGCCAGGGTCGGACCGTGCTCTGCTCGACCTTGCCGTCGCGTTGCAAACCGTCTGATGCTCGCGCCGTGATCGCCACAGGAGACCGTCCATGAAACGTCGCACGATCCTTGCCGGCCTCCCCGCCCTCGGCTTCGCCGCCGTCGCCCGCGCGGCGCCCGCCACGCTCACCGTGGGCTACCAGAAGGTCGGTCATCTCGCGCCGATCATCGAGGCCGCCGCGGCGCTGCGGCAGTCCGGCATGGACGTCACCTTGGTCGAGTTCGTCCGTTATGCCGATGCGCGGACCGCCCTGCTGGCCGGGTCGCTCGACGTGGCCGCGGTCGGCCCGGCGGACCTGGCCATCGCGCTGGCCAACGGCTCCACCAACATGGTCGGGCTCATGGGTGTCGGTGCGTCGCCCAAATACGTCGTCGGGCGCACCGGCACCAAGTTCGATAGCTGGAGCGACATCGCCGGCAAGCGCATCGCCATCGCGCCGGGCTCGGCCGTCTGGTTCCAGTTCGCGGCGACGTTGATCGAGCAGGGCATCGCCTACAACTCCTTCACCGCCGTCAACGTGCAGGGCGCCGGCACCAATCTCGACACCGCGCTCGAGAAGGGCGACGTCGACGCGATCGTCACCTGGGAGCCGTTCGAGTCGATCCCGGTGATGAAGGGCTACGGCTACTTTGCGAAGAACCTCGACTATTCCGCCTCCAAGGCGGTCGGCGCCGAGCTCGGCATGCTGGTCGCCAACAAGGCCGCGCTCGCGGCCAAGCGCGACGCCATCCAGGCATTCGTCACCGCGTACGTCGCCAAGATGAAGGAACTCGGCGCCTCGCCGGCGAAGTTCGGCACCGCCATCGCCACGCTGACCGGTCTCGACCCGGCGGTCTCCACCCGCATCGCCGAGATCATCAAGCTCGGCCCGGTCATCACCCCCGAGCAGGTCAAGCGTCAGGCCAAGGCGTTCACCGAGCTCGGCGTGATCCCGAAGGACGTCTCGGGCGAGATCGATCGTTACTGGGACGCCAGCCTGCTCGAGACGGCGATGAAGGCGTGAGCGCCAGCGCGGCCGTCGCCGCTCCATCGGATCGGGCGGAGCGCCGGCCGCAGCGACGCCGTCAGATCGGCCGCAGCCTGCTGGCGTTGGTGCTGCCGGTGGCGGCGGTCGCGCTGTGGCAGTTGGGCGGAACCGATGGCGCGCTCGCCGGCGGCGCGTTGCCGACGCCGGACCGGGTCTGGACCGCTTGGCTGAGCTGGGCGTTCGGCCATGCCGGGCCGATGACGCTGTCGCCCTATGTCGGCACCTGGGCCGCCGCCCTCGGCCACTCCGCCGAGCGCGTGGCCGAGGGGTTCGCCGTCGCCATCCTGCTGGGCGTGCCGCTCGGCCTGATCATCGGCTGGTCGCGGCTGGCTTCGGCCATGATCGATCCGACGATCCAGTGGCTCCGCCCGGTGCCGATCACGGCCTGGCTGCCGATCTCGCTGGCCATCTTCGGCATCCGCGATTTCGGCGCGATCTTCCTGATCACGATCGGCGCCTTCTACCCGATCGTGATCAACACCACGCAGGGCGCCCGCGGCGTCGACAAGAACTGGATCCGGGCGGCGCTGATGATGGGGGCCGGGCAGACCGACATCCTGCGCCGGGTCGTGTTGCCGGCGGCGATGCCGTCGATCTTCGCCGGGCTGCGCATCGGCCTCGGGATCGCCTGGACGGCGGTCATCGTGGCGGAGATGGTCGCGGTGAAATCCGGCCTCGGCTACGTGCTATGGGACGCTTATTACGTGGGCCGCATGGATATCGTGATCGCCGACATGGTCTCGATCGGGCTACTCGGCTTCCTGTCGGACTGGGTGTTGGTCCGGCTCGAGTTCTGGGCGCTGCGCTGGCGCCGCCTGCAATCGTTCGGGGCCTGAGATGGCCACGATCGATCTCGCCGCCGTCGGCAAGGCCTATGCCGGCGGGGTGCGTGCGCTCGACCGGGTCGATTTCACCGTGGCGGCGGGCGAGTTCGTCGCACTGCTCGGCCCGTCCGGCTGCGGCAAATCGACCCTGCTCAACCTCGTCGCCGGCTTCGAACCGCTTACCGAGGGCAGGCTGACCTTCGATGGCGGCGGCGTCTCACGACCCGGCCCCGATCGCGGCGTGGTCTTCCAGGAGGCCTCGCTGATGCCGTGGCTCACCGTTTGGGACAACGTCGTGTTCGGGCCGGAGGTCCAGAAGGTCCCTCGCAGCGAATACGAGCCGCGCGCCCGCGAGATGCTGCGCCTGATGGGGCTCGAGCAGTTCCACCAGGCGCTGCCGGTGCAGCTCTCGGGCGGCATGCGCCAGCGCGTCGGCATCGCGCGGGCGCTGGTGATGCAGCCCAAGGCGCTGCTGATGGACGAACCGTTCGGCGCACTCGATGCGCAGACGCGGCTATCGATGCAGGAGCTGCTGCTCGATGTCTGGCAGACGCTGAAGACCACCGTGCTGTTCGTCACCCACGACATCGACGAGGCGATCCTGCTGGCCGACCGCATCTGCGTCATGACGTCACGCCCGGGCCGGATCACCCGCGAGATCCCGGTCGATCTGCCCCGCCCGCGCTCGATCGACACTCTGACCACGGCCGGGTTCACCCGCCTCAAAGCCATCGTGATGGCCGAGATGCGGGGCGCTTCCGTGCCGCACTGAGAGGCGCCATGGCCAATCCGCGTATCCCGTACCGCCTGTCGCCCAGCGTTGCGCCGCTGCCGCCGTTCCAGGGCAAGCGCATCCTGGTGCACCTCGTCGTCAACGTGGAGCATTGGGTGTTCGAGCAAGCGATGCCGCGCACGATCATCACGCCGCCGCATGGCCGCGAGACGGTGCCGGACGTGCCGAACTTCTCCTGGGCGGATTATGGCATGCGTGCCGGGCTGCCGCGGCTGCTCGACGTTCTGGACGGCCTGCCGGCGTCGACCAGCTTCAACGCCGGCGTCGTCGACGCCTATCCGCCCGCCGCGGACGCCATGCTCAAGGCAGGCTGGGAGTTCATCGCCCATGGCATGCACCAGCGCGCCACCAACCATGTCGAGGGCGGCGAGGGCGCGCTGATCCAGGCCTGCCTCGACAAGATCGCCGGTTTCACCGGCGTGCGTCCGCGCGGCTGGCTATCGCCCGGGTTGCGCGAGACCGTCCACACGCCGGATCTGCTGAAGCAGGCTGGTGTGGATTACGTTTGCGACTGGGTGGTCGACGACGTGCCGTCTTACCTCACGACCGAGCACGGGCCGCTGGTGGCAATGCCGTACAATCTCGAGATCAACGACTCGATCGTCTACGCCGTGGAGCGGCACGCGACCGGCGAGCTGTTCAGCCGGATCGAGCGCACGGTGCGGGAGTTCGAGACCGAGTGCACCCGGCAGGTCCGTGTGCTGGCCATCGGGCTGCATCCGCATCTGATCGGCGTTCCGCATCGGATCGACGAGCTCCGCCGGGCGCTGGACCTGCTGCGGCGCTCTAACGACACGGTGTTCACCACCGGCAGTGCGATCTGCGATTGGTTCACGACGGCGAGCCCGCCTTCCCCCGACCTAGGGGCGCTCTAGCCCTAACGTGTCGCGCAAGGTGGTGCCGGGATAGCGGCGGCGGAACCAGCCGCGCTCCTGCAGGATGGGGATGACCAGCTCTGTGAAGCTGCCGAACCCCTCGTGGAAGTAGGGCGGCATGATGTTGAAGCCGTCCGCCGCGCCGGTGGTGAACCAGGTGCCCAGCGTGTCGGCCACCCGTTCCGCCGAACCGCACAGCACCCAATGCCCACGCGCCGCGGCGGTCAGATTGTAAAGGTCGCGCAGGGTCATCGACTCCCGCCGGGCCTTGCTCAGCATCACGCGGCTGAAGCTGTGATACGTGTCCGGCAACGCGAGATCCGGCACCGGGCCGTCGAGTGGATAGCCGCTCATGTCCACGCCCAGCCGGTCCGACAGCAAAGCCAGGGCGTTGCCGGAATCCACAAAGCTTTGAAGCTGCGCCAGCGTATCGAACGCCTCGCGGTCGGTGCGGCCGACCACCGGCATGACGCCGGGCAGGATCTTCACCGTGTCGGGGTCTCGGCCCAGGGCGGGGAGGCGGGCCTTGAAGGCGGCGTAGTGCGCGCGGGCTTCGTCGATGTCCTGTTCGACGGAGAACACCACGTCGGCCGTGGCCGCCGCCAGTGCCTGACCAGGCTCCGAGCCGCCGGCCTGCAGCACCACGGGATGCCCCTGCGGCGCACGGCCGATGTTGAGCGGCCCGGCAACGCTGAAATGCGGTCCGTCATGGTCGATGCGGTGGACGCGGGCCGGGTCGATATATTGGCCGGTGGCGCGATCGGCGACGATCGCGCCGTCCGCCCAGCCATCCCACAGGCGCTTGACCACGTCGACGAACTCGGTGGCGATCGTGTAGCGCTCGGCGTGGTTCGGGTGCAGGCGGCCGAAATTGCCGGCGGCAGCCGGGTTCGCGCCGGTCACGGCGTTCCAGGCGGCGCGGCCATGGCTGATGTGGTCGAGCGAGGCAAAGGCGCGGGCGACGGTGAACGGGTCGCTATACGTGGTCGACATGGTCGCACCCAGGCCGATGTGCCGCGTTGTCGCGGCAATGGCGGCGAGCATGGTGAGCGGTTCCAGGCGGGCCGTGTAGGACGGGTGGGTGGCCGGGTCGGCGTAGAGGTTGTCGCCCATGAAGATCATGTCGAAGCAGGCGCGTTCCGCGTCGGCGGCGATGCGCTGGATGGCGTCGATGTCTTGAAAGCTGTCCACCGCCCCCGGCATGCGCCAGCCCGCGACGTGACTGCCCGTGCCCAAGAGGAACAGGCCGAGATGCATCTGACGCGGCATGGCTACTTCCAGAACACGATGCGGCGTTCGGCAGCACCGATCAGGCCGAAGAAGGCCAGGCTGATGGCCGATGCCACGAAGATCGCCGACCAGACCTGGACGAAATCGATCTGCACCACGGCCTGGTAGATGATCCAGCCCAGCCCGCCATACGCGCCCAGCATCTCGGTGATGATGGCCACGATCAAGCTGCGCACCGTCGCGACCCGCATCCCGGCGGCGATCAGCGGCAGGGCGGTGGGCAGCCGCAGCCGCCACAGGATGCCGAATGGGCCGGCACCAAACGAGCGCAGCAATCCCACGCTGCGCCGATCCACCCGATCGAACCCGGCCAGCGCGCTGAGGAACACGGTGAAGCCCACCGCCAGCGCCACCATGACGATCTTGGAAGACCAGCCCAGCCCGAACCAGAGCAGCACCAGCGGCGAGTAGGCGGCAACCGGCACCGAGTTGATGGCAAGCAGCGCCGGCATCACGCCGCGCCGGGTCCAGGGCAGCACCACAAGCAGCACCGCAAAACCAATGCCGATCAGTGACCCGGCCGCGTAGCCGAGCAAAGCCTCCGCCAACGTCACCCCACCGGCGTGCATCAAGGACAGGCGCTGATCCCAGATGGACAGCAGGATCTCGCTGAATGCCGGCAGGGTATAGGCGGGCAGGTGCAGGCCCCGGGCCAAGCCCTCCCACACCGCCATCAACAGCAGGCCGCCCAGCAGGCCGCGCGCGGTGGAGCGGCTCATTGCTCGGCGCTCCAGAACACCAGCCGCCGCTCAGTTTCCGCGACCGCCGCATAGAAGCCGGTGCCCAGCACGGCGGCGCACAGGATCGCAGCCCACAAACCCACCACGTTCTCGGTGTACATCGCCTGCAGCAGCAACACGCCGAGTCCGGTGGTGTCGCCGAACCACTCGCCCACGATAGCGCCGACCAGGCTGAGCGAAGCACCCAGGCGCAGCGCAACGAAGATCTGCGGCAGGGCGGTGGGCAGTTGCAGCCGCAGCATCAGCGCCCGTCCACTGGCGCCGAAGCTACGGAGCAGCGCGACCTGGGCCGGGTCGACGGAGCGGAGGCCCAGCAGCGTGTTCACCGTGACGGGAAAGAAGGTGAGGTAGAACGCGATAACGGCCTTGGCCAGCAGCGTATTGCCGAACCACAGCACGACCAGCGCTCCGAAGGCGATCACCGGAATGGTCTGCGACACAATGAAGATAGGGAACAGCATGTCCCGCAGCACCGGCCAGCGGAAGAACGCCAAACCGTTGACCACGCCGACCACGGCGCCGAAGGCGAAGCCGATGAGCGTTTCCTCCAACGTGCGCAGGAAACCGTCCAGATAGGCGCCCGGGGTGGCGGCGACGGCGGCAAGGATGGCGGACAGCCGAGGCAGGTAGGCCGGCCGGATGCCGAACACCACGACCGCCCCCTCCCACAGCAACCCGGCGATCAGCAACCCGGCCAGCAATCGCCCCAGCGATGCAGCGAAGCGCATGGGGGTCAGGCTAGTCGGTCGGCCACCGGAATGGCGTCGAGGAAGCTGCGGTCGTAGGCGGCGGCCAGATCCACCGGCTTCTTGATCACCTCGTATTTGAGCAGGAAGTCATGCGCGGATTTGACCGCATCCTGGTTGATCCACAGCAACCCGTCCTGGCTCGCCTGTCCCGCCACCATCAGCTTCCCGGCCTCGGTCAGCATGAACTCCTGGGCGGCACGGTCCAGCGTCGGCGCCACCGCCATGACAGTGTCCACGCCGGCCTTGGGGTCCCGCAGTGCCTCGCGCCAGCCGCGGATGGAGGCGCGCAGGAAGCCGCGCACCAGCTCCGGCTTCCCTTTCACCGTCGCCTCGCTGGCGATCACCGTGTCGCGCGGAAAGGTCACGCCGTAATCCTCCGGCACGAAGCGGCGCAGCTTGTCGGCGCCCATGCGGGTAAGCAGCGTGTAGTATTCGTTGTAAACGGTGGCGGTCGCGACGTCGCTCTGGCCGTCGATGAACGGTGTCATGCTCACCTGCTGCGGTTGCAACGTCAGCTCGCCCGGCTTGATGCCGGCCTGGGCCAGCATGCCGAGCAGCACGTAATTGGCACCGGTGAACCAGGTGGTGACGGTCTTGCCGCGGAAATCCGGCAGCGTCTTGATCGGGCCGTCGGCGCGGGACACGAACACGAACGGCGTCACCTGATGTGAGATGCCGACGCACACCACCGGCAATCCCTTGTCCCGTGCCGCGAACACGCTGTCCGTGCCGCCCGACAGGCCGAACGTGTCGGCACCGGTGGCGACCAGGTTCTCGGTCAGCAGGTTGGGCCCGCCGGGGTTGATGGTGAGATCGATGCCCTCGGCCGCATAGTATCCACGCGCCTTGGCCAGGTAGAACCCGGCGAACTGCGTCTGCGGCAGCCATTTCAGCCGCAGGCTGGCCTTGGTGAGCGTCTGCGCACGCACGTTGAAAGCGGGAAGGGTCGCGGAGGCCGCAAGGGTTGCGAGCAGGTGCCGTCTGTTCATGGGAGGTGCTCCGGGGTCAGCTGCGGTAGGAGGGGTCGGCGCGGTCGAGTTGGCGGAGCAGGCCGGGCCATTCGCGCTGGCCGGGTCGCTGGATGTCGCCCATTTGGCCCCAGAATTGGGCGTTCGCCTTGGCGCAGACCTCGTGCGACGGAACGGTCAGCGACGTCCCCGACGCCTGCATATGCAGTTGGATGCGAGCGGCGCGCTCGAAGTAGTAGAGCATCATGAACGCCTCGGCCGGCGTCTGCCCAACCGTCAGCGTGCCGTGGTTGCGCATCAGCAGGACGGGCTTGTCGCCGAGGTTGGCGACCAGGCGCTCCCGCTCCGCCAAATCGATGGCAACGCCCTCATAGGGGTGGAAGCCCTGGCGGCCATAGAACCACATGGAGAACTGGCTCAACGGCAGCAGCCCGGCCTCCTGCCCGGTGATCGCCACGCCGGCATCGGAGTGCGTATGCAACACGCAGGCGGCATCGTGCCGTGCCGCATGGATCGCACCGTGGATAACGAAGCCCGCGGCGTTGACCGCGTGCGGCGTGTCGTCGAGCTTGCGGCCCTCGATGTCGATCTTGACCAGCGAGGACGCGGTGATCTCCTCGAACAGCATGCCGTAGGGATTGATCAGGAACTGATCGTCATGCCCCGGCACCCGCAGCGAGATGTGGTTGTAGATCAGATCGTCCACACCCATTCGCGCCACCAGCCGGTAGCAGGCGGCCAGATCGATGCGGGCCTGCCGCTCCGCCGGGTCCATTGTCATGCCGCCACCGGCACCGATGCCGAAAAGCTCTTCATACTTTCCTCCTCGATCGCAGCCAGAATTTCGCGTTTAAGGGCGATGAACTCCGGCGTCAGCACCAGGCCGGCATCGCGCGGGCGGGGCAGGTCCACGCGTCGCTCGAGCTTCACCCGGCCGGGCCGGGCGGTCATGACCAGCACGCGGTCACCGAGGAAGATCGCCTCGTCCACGTCGTGGGTGATGAACAGGATGGTGCGGCGGTGCCGCTCCCAGACGTCCAGCAGCCAGCGCTGCATGATGGTGCGCGTCAGCGCATCGAGCGCGCCGAACGGCTCGTCCAGCAGCATCAGGTCGCGCTCGAACAGAAAGGTCCGCATCAGCGCCACGCGCTGCCGCATGCCGCCGGAAAGCTGGTGCGGATACTGGTCCTCGAACCCGGCCAGCCCGAACTCCGGCACCATGTGCCGCGCCTTGGCACGCGCCTCGCGCTTCGGCGCCCCCTCGATCTCGTTCGCCAGGATCGCGTTGTCGATCACGCTGCGCCACGGCAGCAGCAAGTCGCGCTGCGGCATGAACGCGACCTGCCCCAGCAACTCGGACGCGTGGCAGCCACGGCCCCTGAACCGCATCGCGCCGCCCGCATCGGGCTCCTCCAGCCCGGCGACCATGTTGAACAGCGTGCTCTTGCCACAGCCGGACGGGCCGACGACGGTGACGAACTCGCCCGCCGGCACGGACAACTCGAGCCCCTCGAGCGCCACGGTGCGGCCAAAGGTCTTGGAGATGCCGCGCATCTCAAGCAGGTCCGGGATCGTGCGATCGTTTGCCGCGAGGGCCACGCTGATGTCCTTGTCTGTCCAGGCCGGACACAGCAAGGCCCATGCCAATGAGAGGACAAGCAGCGCGACGCTTGCCGTGCGACCGCCATGGGCTACATTGCATGTATGCCTAGAATGTAGGTTTGTACACACATGCGCGTTTCGGAAGCACAACAACGAGCGACCAGACCACGAAACGAGCAAGCGGCGCCGACTGACCCGGCGCAAACGCGGGCCAGCCTGGTGCATCGCCAACTGCAGACCGAGATTGCCGAAGGCCGCATCGAGCCCGGTGCCAAGCTGGACGAACAGGAGATCGCCGAGCGTTTCGGCGTCTCCCGCACCCCGGTGCGCGAGGCATTCCGCCTGCTCGCGGCCGACGATCTCGTGGAGTTGCGCGGTCGCCAGGGTGCCGCCGTCCGTGTGATCGGCGTGCATGCGCTGGTTGAGATGTTTCAGGTGATGGGTGAGTTGGAAGGCCTATGCGCCCGGCTCGCGGCGCGCCGGTTGACGCCATCGCAAAAGACCGTCCTGACCGCGATACACGAGCGATTGGTGGCTGTGGCCGACCAGGGCGCGGACGTGTTCTACGACGTGAACCAGGAATTCCACGAGGCGATCTACGAGGCCTCCTGCAACGGCTTCCTGGCCGATCAGACCCGGCGTTTGCGCAATCGCGTGGCGGGGTATCGGCGCCGGGTCACGCGGATGCCCAACCGGATCGCCGACACCCTGCGGGAACACCAGGCGATCATGGACGCGATCTTCGCGCACGATGCAGACCGCGCTCATGCCGCCATGAGAGCGCACCTGACGCTGCTCGGCGACAACCTGCTCGACTTCATCGCCGCGTTCGACTGAGCATTGGTATGCAAATTGCCTATGTTTGTATATCGAATAACGGAGAACTCGCGTGCACCTTGGCCTTTCCAACAAGACCGTCCTGATCACCGGCGCTTCTCAGGGCATCGGCCTGGCCTGCGCCCACACTTTCGCCGCCGAAGGCTGCCATCTGCATCTCGCGGCGCGCAACATTGCGGCGATGGAGCAGGCCAAGGCGGAAATCGAGGGGAAGCACGGCGTCCGCGTCACGGTGCACGGGGCCGATCTGTCCAGCACGGAGGCGATGGAGGCGCTGGCCGAAGCGGCGGCGGATACCGACATCGTGGTGAACAATGCCGGCGACATCCCGGCGGGGTCGCTGGGCGTGGTGACGGATGCGGCGCTGCGGGCCGGCTTCGACCTCAAAGTGTTCGGCTACATCACCCTGACCCGCGCCTTCTACGCCCGGCTGAAAGCCCGGGACATAAAGGGGAGCGGAGTCATCGTGAACATCATCGGCAATTCCGGCGAGAACTGGGACGCTAGCTACTTCGCCGGCTCGACCGGGAACGCGGCGCTGATGTCGTTCACCAAGGCGATCGGCGGCGCCAGCCTGAACGATGGCGTGCGCGTGGTCGGCATCAATCCGGGCCCGGTGGCGACCGCGCGGATGCTGAAGATCATGAAGCGCAAGGCAATCGACATGCTGGGCGACGAGGCCCGTTGGGAGGAGCTCTACGACCGCTATCCCGGCAAGCGGCCGGCGACGGCCGAGGAAGTCGCCGACCTCACCGCCTTCCTGGCCTCGCCGCGGGCCGGCTACATCACCGGCACCGTGGTCACCATCGATGGCGGCATCTCGGCCCGCGGCTCGGTGATCTGATGGCGGATTTGCTGACCCGCAACCGCTATTTCGACACTCTGGCGAGCACGCCGGGGCTGATGTGGATGGGGCAGAACACCAACCACATTCCGGCGCATCCCGCCGTGCAGCAGGCGATGATCGCCTCGGTCGAGGCCGGCGAATACAACGCCTACGCCCCGCCACTCGGCTTCGAGGCGCTGCGGGCCGCGATCACCGTCGATCTCGGCGTGCCGGGGGCCGAAGCGCTGGTGACAGAAGGCGGGGTCAGCGCCCTCGCCATGGTCTGCCGCGCGCGCTGCCGGCCCGGCACCACCTTCGTCACCACCGATCCGACCTGGAAATGGCCGTGCCTGTTCGCGCGACAGGCGGGCGCGGAGGTGATCGAGATCCCGATCTACGGGCCGGAAACCGGCTATCGGCTGACACCCGCGGCGTTGGAAGCCGCGGTGGACCACCGCACCGCCATCATCTACCTGGTCGATCCGAACAATCCGCTAGGGATCTGCTACACCGCCGACGAGATCCGCGCCTTTGCCGCGATCGCACGGGGGTGCGGCGCGCTGCTGGTGCATGATTGCACCTATCGCGACTTCGCCGAGGGCCACCATCCAGCGCTGCTGGAGGCGCCGGACCATGCGGTAGTGTCGCTGTCGTTTTCCAAATGGCTCGGTCTGGCTGGCCTGCGCATCGGCGCGCTGGTCACCCCGCCGGCCCTGTTCGCGGAGTTCGCCGGTCAGGCGACCAGCGTGTTGGGCGCCAGCGTGGTGGCGCAGCGTGCGGCGATGGCCGGGCTGGCGATGAAGGCGGAATGGATGACGACGGTGCGCGCCATCGACGATGCCAACAAGCAGCGTATCCATGCCGCAGTCGCCGGCATCGCGGGTTTTTCCATTCCAGTGTGGCCCAGCCACGGCAATTTCCTGGTGATCGAAACGGATGGAGCCGGCATCCGCCCGGAGGCCCTGGTCGAGTGCTTCAACCGGCGGGGCATCATGATCCGCCAGGGCACCTATCACACCGCCCGTTTCGGCGACCGCTTCGTCAAGGTCAGCACCTCCGTGCCGGAAGCCTGGGCCGAGCGCTTCTGCGCCCTGTTGCCCGAGCTGGTGGCGGAGGCCCGCACGCTGAACGACGTCCCACCGCAATTCTAGGAGCTGACAATGCGCATCACGACCTCGGACGGTATCGCTCTCCATGTCGAGGAGGCTGGTTCCGGCACGCCGATCCTGTTCATCCATGAATTCGGCGGCAACCATGCCAGCTGGGAGCCGCAGCTGCGGCATTTCAGCCGCCGCCACCGCTGCATCACCTACGCCGCTCGCGGCTATCCACCGTCCGACGTCCCGAACGACGTCACCCGATATTCCCAAGCTATCGCCGTGGCCGATGCGATTGCGGTGCTGGACGGGCTCGGCATCCCCAAGGCGCACATCGTCGGCCTGTCGATGGGTGGGTTCGCCACGGTCCATTTCGGCCTGACGCATCCGGATCGCGCCCTGTCGCTGACCGTAGCCGGCGCCGGCTACGGGGCAGAGAAGCAGCACGAGGACTACTTCCGCGGCGTCTCGCGCGAAGTCGCCGACAAGTTCGAGACGCTGGGTGCTGCGGCTTTCGCGCCCATCTATGCCGAGGGCGCCAGCCGGGTGCAATTCCAGGCCAAGGATCCCCGCGGTTGGCGCGAGTTCGCGGACCGGCTGGCCACGCATTCAAGCAAAGGTGCGGCGCTGACCATGCGCGGCGTGCAGGCGATGCGCCCCTCGCTGTGGGACCTTGAGGACGGGCTCAAGCGCATGTTGGTCCCAACGCTGGTGATCGTCGGCGACGAGGACGATCACTGCCTCCAACCCGGCCTGTTCCTGAAGCGCACGATCCCCGCGTGCGGCCTCAGCGTGTTCCCCAAGACAGGTCACACGCTGAACCTGGAGGAGCCCGCGATGTTCAACGCCGTGTTGGCCGAGTTCATCGCCCAGGTCGAAGCCGGCGCCTGGTTGCCGCGCGACCCGCGGGCACTCCCGGGTCAGGTGATGCGGACCTCGTGATCCCGGCTGTCGACACGGACCGACTCTGGACCAGGCTGATGCGCCTGGCCGAGATCGGTGCGCTGCCGGCCGGCGGCGTGAACCGGCAGGCGCTGACGGAAGGCGAGGCGGCGGCGTGGCGCCTGGTGCTGGGCTGGGCGGCGGAGGGCGGGCTGGTCCCCTCCGTCGATCCGGTCGGCAATTTGTTCCTGACGTTGCCGGGACGTGACGGAAGCCTCCCGCCGATCCTGGCCGGCAGCCACCTGGACACGCAGCCCACTGGCGGCAAGTTCGACGGTGCCTTCGGCACGCTGGCCGCGCTGGAGGCCGTGCTGGGGCTGGCGGCGTGCGGCCGTGCGCCGGAGCGCGACGTGATGGTGGTGGCCTGGATGAACGAGGAAGGCAGCCGCTTCGCCCCCAGCATCATGGGGTCCGCTACCTTTGCGGGGGATCGCGACCTGGCGGAAACGTTGGCCGTGCGGGACGCGCGGGGGATCACCGTCGGGGAGGCACTGGACACGCTGCTGTCGGCGTTCCCCGACCTGCCGCGCCGCGATCTGGGCTTCACGCCCGGTTTCTATCTGGAAGCGCATATCGAGCAGGGCCCGGTGCTGGAGGCGCGCGGCGTTCCGCTTGGCGTGGTGACCGGCATCCAAGGCAAGACGACTTGGGAGATCACCGTGACGGGGGCGGAGGGGCATGCGGGCACCTTGGCCATGGCGGATCGCCGGGATGCGCTCGCCGCTTTCGCCGTGATCGCGCACGGCATGTTCACCGAGATCGGCTCGGCCGACCCGGCGGTCAAATTCACGATCGGCCGGGTCGATCTGTGGCCCAATGCGCCCTCTGTGGTGCCGGCCCGAGTCAGCTTCCGCGTGGATCTGCGGCACCCGGACAACGCGGTGCTGACCGCGATGGGCGATCGTGTGGCGGCCCTGGCTCGGCGTCTTGCCTCACCGTGCTCCGTCGAGGTCACCCGGCTGTCCCATGCTGCGTCCAACGGCTTCGATCCGATGTTGCGCGCCGCGATCGAAGCCGCTGCCGCCGCTCGCGGCCTCGGGTCCGTGCCCATCCTGTCGGCGGCCGGGCACGATGCACGCTACCTGGCTCCGCTCTGTCCCAGCGCCATGATCTTCATCCCATGCCGCGACGGCGTCAGCCATGTCGAGTATGAATGGACAGAACCGTCCCACGTCGAGGCCGGGGCAACGGTCCTGGCCGATGTCATTCGGCGCCTCGCCTTCATGCCCAGTACCAAGCCGCAAGATTCCACGTGTTGAGGCGAACGTTGATGTCGGGTTCGTAGCCCATCAGCTTGGCCTTAGTGCCCTCGATCAGCGCGTATTGATGCTGCGGCAGGAAGGCGAGGTCCTCGCGCAGCACTTGCTGCAGTTTTTGGTAGATCGGGGCCCGTTTGGTGCGGTCGAGCTCGGTGGCGCCTTCCTGAAGCAAGCGGTCCACCTCGGGATTGGAATACTGCATCGTGTTTTGACCGGCGCCCGTCTTGGCGGCGATCTCGCTGCTGGAGAAGTAGTTGGAGGCGTCCGGGTCCGGGCCGACCATGAAGTTGAGGCCGACGATGGCGGTCTCGAACTTCGACAGCACCCAGTAGTCGCTCCACATGACCGCGGGCGGCAGGTTCTTGATCGTCATGTCGATGCCGATCGACTTGAAGTCCTGCTGTAATAGCTGCTGCACCTGTTCGCGCAGGTGATTGCCGGCCGTGGTAGAGTTGGTGAACGCCAGGCGCACGCCGTTCTTGGCGCGGACACCGTCGGCACCGGGCTTCCAGCCAGCATCGTCGAGCGTCTTCTTGGCTTTGGCGATGCTGTACTCGTGCTTGGGAAGGCCGGCATCGTATGCCCAGCTTTGCTGCGGCAAATACGATTCGGTCGGGAACGGCACACCGAAATACAGTTGCTCGACAATGCTGTCTTTGTCGTAGGCGTAATAGATCGCCTGGCGCACGGCTTTCTCGGCGAATTGCGGCAGGCCGAGGTTGAAGTAGAAGGTCTCGATCGACGCGGTCGGCGCGGCGGTGACCGTGCGCTCCGGTAGTTTCTTGGCTTCGGCGTAATGGTCGGCCGAGATGCCTTGTAGGCCGATGAAGTCGATGTCGCCGGTGCGGAACTGCGTGTAGAGCACCGTCAGGTCGGGAATGTACTTGAACACCACCGTTTGCAGGATCGGGCCGGTCTCGAAGTAGTCCTCGTTGGCGACCAGGGTGATGTGATCGCCCGGAACGCGCTCCTTCCATTTGAACGGGCCGGTGCCGACCGGATTTTCGGCGTAGTGACCGCCCACGACCGGTTCGTTCTCCAATTTATGCTTCGGCACGATGAAGAACCAGGAGAGGATTGATAGATAGGGGGCGTAGGGCTTCTGCATCGTCCAGGTAATGCGGTCCGGCGCTGGGGTCTGGATGTTCTCGACCAGGCTGTGCCCGGTGCGGCTGTAGGCCGGGAAGTCCTTCTGCGTCATGCTCTGCAGCGAGAAGGCGACGTCGGCGGAGGTGAACGGCGTGCCGTCGTGCCATTTGACGCCGGGTCGCAGCTTGATGGACCAGGTGAGCCCGTCCGCGGACAGGCCGCCATTGGCGACGGTCGGCACTTCGAGCGCCAGGCGCGGCAGCATCTCGCCGGTGGGGGACACGGCCCAGAGCGGGCTATAGACCGCGATGTTGACGCCGTCATCGACCTCGATATGCGGCCGGCGTGGGTCGAAGACGGTGGGCTCCTGCGAGAGGCCGACGACCACTTGGCCCGCGGGCTTCGACTTGGCCTGCGCCCAGCCGAGGGAGGGTGCGGCGCCGATCGCGGCCGTGGTGACGAGAAGGCGGCGGCGGGAGATGTTCATGTCGAGGGCTTTCATAGTCCGGATTGCAGCGAGATCGGGGTGCCGTCGGTAAAGCGGCTGAAGCGAAACGGCGTCGGGTCGACGATCGTGGGCCGGCTGGTGGCGATCTCGGCGGCCAGGCGTCCGGCTGCCGGACCGATGCCGAAGCCGTGGCCCGAGAACCCGGTGGCGATCACCAGCCCGGGCATGCTGTCCACCTCGGAGATGACCGGCACCGCGTCGGGCGTCACGTCGATCATGCCGGCCCATTGCTGCGTTACGGTGGCCTGGCCAAAGATCGGGAAGGCCTCGCGAAGGTGCCGCATGGCGTCGTCGTTGATGTGCCCGACCGGGTCCGGATCGAGGGTGCGGAGCTTCTCGAACGGGCTGGCGCGGTCGAGGTCCCAGCGCTTGGGCGTGCGGGCTTCGGCGATGAAGTCACCATCCAGGCGGAGGCGGAGGCCGCGGCGCTCGGCCTTTGCGGCGGGCAGGAATTCGCGGAAGAACTTGAACGTGTCCGGCGTGATCGGCACCACGTTGGCCTGGCCGTTGGCGATGGTGTATCCGCCATCCATCCGCTTGCGGTAGGCGAAGTTGCCGACCCAGGCCGAGGTCTCCGGACCACCCGATACCGGCGAGGTCCGCAGCACGGAGGAGCGCACCTTCAGTTGCGGCAGACGCAGGCCGAGGCTGCCGCAGAACAGGCGGGACCACGCGCCGCTGGCCATGATCGCGCTGTTGCACGCGACCCGGCCCCGCTCCGTCACCACGCCCGTCACCCGCCCGCCGGTCAGGTCCAATCCACGGACGGCGCAGCCCTCAACGATGAGCGCGCCCGCCAGGCGCGCCGCTGCGGCCAAGGCGGGGACCGCTTTCTGCGGCTCGGCCCGGCCGTCCGTCTTGGTGTAGAGTGCGGCGCCATACCGCTTGGTCGCGCCGGGGAGCAGGGCGGCGAGTTCGTCGCCTTCGATTATGCGGCTGCCCATCTGGTATTCGGACACGCCATCCAGCCATTTCTGGTAGTGCTCGCGGTCCGCATCGGTGCGCGCGACATACAGCACACCGCAGTCGGTGAAGCCGGTGGGCAGACCTTCGCGGTTGAAGTCGCCCCACATGCGCAGCGCCTCGATGATCAGCGGCACCTCGCGCAGGTCGCGCCCGGTCTTGCGGACCCAGCCCCAGTTGCGGCTGGATTGCTCGCCGGCGAGCTTGCCCTTCTCGCACAGTAGGACGGTATTGCCGGCGCGCGCCAGATGCAGCGCCGCCGAGACGCCGATGATGCCGCCGCCGATGACGACGACGTCGACGCGGGTGGGAAGTTTCTGGTCGGTGTCTGCCGGGTCGATCAGCGGGCCCATGTCAGCTCCTGTTCAGGGTGAGGTGCGACCGGCGAGGCGAGGGTCAGCTCGGGCCGGCGGCAAGCGGCAAAATGGCCCGGCGCCAGCTCGGCCAGCGGCGGCAGCGATTGGGCGCAGGCGGCTTCGGCGTAGCGGCAGCGAGTGCGGAAGGTGCAGCCGGAGGGCGGCGAGAGCGGGCTTGGAATGTCGCCCTCGAGCAGGATACGGGGCGGCCGGGTGCCCCGGGGATCACCGATGTCGGGCACGGCGGAGAACAGCGCCTCGGTGTAAGGGTGCCGCGGCCGGGCGAATAGGTCGGCGGTGGAGCCGATCTCGACGATGCGGCCGAGATACATCACCGCGATGCGGTCGGAGATGAGCCCGACCACGGCCAGATCGTGCGCGATGAACAGCAGCGAGAGGCCCAGTTCGGCCCGCAGGTCGAGCAGCAGGTTGACGACCTGCGCCTGCACCGAGACGTCGAGCGCGGAGACCGGCTCGTCGGCGACCAGCAGGGTCGGGCGGCAGATCAGCGCGCGGGCGATGCCGATGCGCTGCCGTTGGCCGCCCGAGAACTCGTGCGGGTAGCGGGGAGCGGCGCTGGCGGGCAGGCCGACCAAGGCGAGGGCGTCGGCAATGCGTGCGCGCCGGGCGGGGCCGTCGAGGCCGGGTTCATGGACGGCGAGCGGAATGGCCAGGCTCTGCTCGACCGACATGCGCGGATTGAGCGAGGCGTACGGGTCCTGAAACACGACCTGCATGTGTTTGCGGACCGCGCGCAGCTCGCGGCGGGAGGATGTGCCGATCTCCTGGCCCTGGAAGCGGATCGACCCGGCAGTCGGTTCGTGAAGCCGCAGGATGGTGCGCCCGAGGGTGGTTTTGCCGGAGCCGCTTTCGCCGACGATGCCGAGGACCTCGCCGGGCGCGAGGGTGAACGAGACGCCGTCCAGCGCCCGCAACGTGCGGCGGCCGCCGACCTTGTAGTGTTTGGCCAGGTCGGTGACCTCAAGCAACGGCGTCATGCCGCCAGCTCCCGCCACCGGGCGCAACGGACCGAGTGATCGGAGGCGACGGCTTCCAGCGGGGGCCGGGCGCTCTCGCAGGGCTCGGGCAGGGCGTGCGTGCAGCGAGGGTGGAAGGTGCAGCCGGCGGGCCGGTGCTGCGGGTCCGGCACGTTGCCGGGGATGGCGGGCAGTCGCGAACCCGGCGTGCGATCGCGCAGTTGCGACAGCAGCGGCACCGAGGCGATGAGCCCGCGGCTATACGGCATCAACGGCGTGCGGATGAGATCGGCGACCGGCGCGTCCTCCACCACCTGGCCCGCGTACATCACCAGCACGCGGTCGGCGATCTCGGCGACCACGCCGAGGTTGTGGGTAATAAACACGACCGACATGCCGGTCTCGCGCTGCAGGCTGCGGATCAGTTCGAGGATCTGCGCCTGGATGGTGACGTCCAGCGCCGTGGTCGGCTCGTCGGCGATCAGCACGCGCGGGCGGCAGGCGAGCGCCATGGCGATCATGGCGCGCTGCCGCATGCCGCCGGAGAGCTGATGCGGGAAGGCGCGGGCGCGCAGCTCGGGCTCCGCGATGCCGACCTGGCGCAGCAGGTCGACCGCGCGCGCCAGGGCGGCCCGGCGGCCGACGGTCTCGTGCACCAGCACGGCCTCGGCGATCTGGTCGCCGATGCGATGCACCGGGTTGAGCGACGTCATCGGCTCCTGAAAGATCATCGCGATGTCGCGACCCCGGATGGCGGCCATCTGTCGCTCGGGCAGCGACAGGAGATCCTTGCCGTCCAGCATGGCGGACCCTTCGACGCGCGGCCCGGTCCCGAGCAATCGCATCAGCGCCAGCGCGGTGACGCTCTTGCCGGAGCTGCTTTCGCCGACGATCGCCAGCGTCTCGCCGGCCCCGAGCGCGAACGACACGCCGTCGACGGCGCGGACCAGCCCGCCCTCGCCGGCGAAGGTGACGCGCAGGTCGGTGGCGGTGAGCACGGCGGTCATCGGTTCAGGTCCAGCCGCGGGTCGAGCGCGTCGCGGAGGCCGTCGCCGAGGAAGTTGAAGCCGGTGACCGCCAGCGTGATCGCGGCCCCCGGCAGGATCGCGAGCCAGGGCGCGGTGGCCAGATACTCTTGCGCGTTGTTGAGCATGTTGCCCCAGGACGGGGTCGGCGGCTGGATGCCATAGCCGAGATAGCTGACGTAGCTCTCCAGCAGGATCGCGCGGGCGACGTTGAGCGTGGCGACGACGATGATCGGCGCCATGATGTTCGGCAGCAGCTCTCGCAGCATGAGATGCGCGTCCGACACGCCGATCGCCTCGGCGGCCAGCACGTAATCCCGCTCCCGCAACGCCCGGATCTGGCCTTCGACGATGCGCGCCACCTCCATCCAGGAGGTGAGCGCCACGATCAGCGTGATGGTCAGCACGCCGGGGCTGACCAGCGCGGCCAGCGTCAGCAGCAGGAAGATGGACGGGAAGCACAGCACCGCATCGACGACGCGCATCAGCGCCGTGCCGGTCCAACCGCCGTAGAAGCCGGCGACCAGACCGACGAGGACGCCGGTGACGGTGCTCAGCCCCATCGCGGCGAACCCGACCGACAGCGAGATGCGACCGGCCAGAAGCAGGCGAACGAGTTGATCGCGCCCGAGCGGATCCGAGCCGAGCAGATGCGGCCCGGCGAAAGGCGGTTGGAAGCGATGCCGCAGGTCGATCGCCAGCGAGTCGTAGGGCACGAGAGACGGGCCGATGATGCAGGCCAGGATCAGGACGACGAGCGCGGCGAGGCCAAACATGGCGAGCCGGTGCCGGAGGAGGCGGCGAAGCGCCGGGCTGCGGATGCGGCAAGTCGGGCGCGTGAGGGTCGCGCTCATCGGACGCGGATCCGCGGGTCGGCGACGACGTAAAGCATATCGGCCATCAGATTGCCGATCAGCACCATGATCGCCGAGATCATCAGCAGGCCCATCACCACCGGGTAGTCGCGGTAGCCGATGGAATCGAGGAACAATCGGCCCATGCCGGGCCAGGTGAACACGGTTTCGGCCACCAGCGCACCACCGAGCAGCGTCGGCAGTTGCAGCCCGGCGATCGTGATCATCGGCAGCAGCGCGTTGCGCAGCGCATGCCGCACCAGCACCGCCCGCTGACGCACGCCCTTAGCGCGCGCGGTGCGGATGTAATCCTGCGAGATCACGTCGAGCATGGAAGCGCGCATGAAGCGGCTCCAAGTCGCCACCGTCACCAGCGTGAGCACGGCGCAGGGGAGGATCAGGTGTCGCAGGCCGTCGAGCCAGCTAGAATCGCCTGAGGCGTGACGGTTGCCGGAGGGCAACCAGCCGAGCGTGACGGAGAACAGGTAGATCATGACGAGCCCAAACCAGAAGGTCGGGATCGAGAGCGCCACCATGGCGCCGATGGTCGCGAGGTAGTCGGCGACGGAATACCGCCGGATGGCGCCGAGCACGCCGACCCAGGTGCCGATCAGCACGGCCAGCAGCGTCGAGCTGGCCATCAGCTCGAACGTCGCGCCGAGATGGGACGCGATGACGGAGAGCACGGGCGCGCCGTCGCGGTAGGAATGTCCCCAATCGCCGCCGAGCAGGTGTCCGGCCCAGTCGACGTATTGGATCGGTAACGGTTGATCGAGGCCCATCTGGTGCGAGATCTCCGCCATCGTCTCGGCCGACATGCCGGGGGTGAGCGCGAATTGAGCGAGGGGACCGCCGGGGGCCAGGTGTAGGAGGCCGAAGCCGATCATCGAGACGAGCACGAGCAGGACGAGGCTCTGGCCGATGCGGGAGAACAGCGTGCGGATCATGCGCCGGAGACACCGACCAGGATCTCCATCACAGCATCGGCTCGACGCGGCAATTGACCAGGATCTCGCCCACCGTGGCGTTGTTCGGCAGGCACAGCGCCGTCCCGATCAGCACGGCGACGTCGCCCGCGCTGCTCATCGCGCCGCGTGGCGTGGTGGTCACCGCCGCCGTCATGTCGGTGGCGACGAAGCCCGGGCATACGCTGCAGGCGCGCACGCCGTCGTCCCAGCCCTCGCGGCGCACCGCCTGGGTCAGGGCGTTCAGCGCGAACTTGCTCATCGCGTAGCCGACATTCTCGTTGGCGACCCGTTTGCCCGATAGCGAGGCGACGTTGACGACCCGGCCTTCGCCGCAGCTGCGCAGCGCCGGCATCGCCGCCCGGATCAGCCGCATCGGCGCCTTCACGTTGATCGCCCAAAGGGCATCGAGCGCGGTCTCGTCCTCGTCGGCGAGCGTCGCTTTGGTGTTGATGCCGGCGGCGTTGACGAGCGCATTCAGGGTGCCGAAGCGCGCGAGCGTGGCGGCGACCCAGGCGCGGGGGCTCTCGGCGTCCTCGGCGTCGTAGCGGTGGAGGGACAGCCGGTCGGAGTCCTTCAGGCCGCGCGCATCGCGGATGCCGGCCGAAACGCTCCAGCCGGTGTCGAGCAGATGCTCGACCGTCGCGCGCCCGATACCCCGCGCTGCGCCGGACACCATGACGACGCGGCCTTCAGCCTTCAACACGGTATGATCTCCTCACGAATGCAGGCGACACGGTGCCCGTCGCCGAGGTCGCGCCAGGCTGGGACGGCGTCGGCACATGCCGCGACGGCCAGGGAACAGCGGGTGCGAAAGACGCAGCCGGAGGGTGGGGCCAGCGGGCTGGGCGGCTCCCCGGCCAGGGTGATGCGGGTGCGGCGGCGCGCCGGGTCGAGCTGTGGCGAGGCGGAGAGCAGGGCGCGGGTGTAGGGGTGGCGCGGCGCGGCGAACAGGCGGGCCGAGGGCCCTTCCTCGACGACGCGGCCGAGATACATGACCGCGACCCGGTCGCAGAGATGACGCACGACGGCGAGGTCGTGGCTGATGAACAGCAGCGCCAGGCCGAGCCGCGCGCGCAAATCGGCCAGCAGGGCCAGTACCTGCGCCTGCACCGAGACGTCGAGGGCGGAGACGGGCTCGTCGGCGACCAGCAGGTCCGGCCCGGGGGCGAGCGCGCGGGCGATGCCGATGCGTTGGCGTTGACCGCCGCTGAACTCGTGGGGAAAGCGGCTGGCGTGGGCAGGGTCGAGGCCGACCTGTTCGAGCAAGGCGGCGACGCGGGCCGGGTGCTCGGCGCGGGGGCCGATACGGTGGATGGCGAGCCCATCGGCGATCTGGCTCCCTATCCGGCGGCGCGGGTCCAGGCTGGCATACGGATCCTGGAACACGAGCTGCATCCGTCGGCGCAGTGCCGGGCCCGGAGCGGCGGGCAAGGGGGCGCCGTCGAAGCGGATCTCGCCGGTGCTGGGCGGCAGCAGGCCCAATAGGAGGCGGCCGAGCGTGCTTTTGCCGGAGCCGCTCTCGCCCACCAGGCCGAGCGCCTCGCCGCGGCCGAGCCGTAGCGAGACGTCGCTGACTGCCTGCACCGCGTGTCGCCGGGTGCCGAACTGCCGACCGACACCGTCGGCCTGAAGCAGGGCCGTCATGCCGCCTCCTGCCAGCGGATGCAGCGCGAGAGGCGGCCGGGCATGACCTCGCGCAGGACGGGATGGGCGGACTCGCACGCATCGAGGCGATGGGTGCAGCGGGGCGCGAAGACGCAGCCAAGCGGCAGTGCGCCGGGCGGTGGCACCGAGCCCGGGATGCCGTCGGGCGCCGCGCGGCCGTCCTCGGCGACCGTGCTGCGCAGCAGTGCCCGCGTGTAGGGATGCAGCGGGTTGGCGAACAGCGCGTCGGTCCGTCCCTGCTCGACGATCTCGCCCGCGTACATGACGGCCACGCGGTCGGCGATCTCGGCGACCAGCGGCAGGTTATGCGTGATGAAGATCAGGCCCATGCCCTGCTGCCGCTGCAATCCGGCCAGCAGGTCGACCACCTGCGCCTGCACCGTCACGTCCAGCGCCGTCGTCGGCTCGTCGGCGATCAGCACGCGCGGATTGTTGGCGATGGCCATCGCGATCATCACCCGCTGCCGCATGCCGCCGGAGAGCTGGTGCGGGTAGGCGCGGGCACGGCGGGCCGGGTCGGGGATGCCGACTTCGGTGAGCAGATCGACGACGTCGCGGCGGCCGGCATGGGCGCGGATGACCTCGTCGATCTGCTCGCCGACGCGATGGACCGGGTTGAGGCTGCTGGCGGGGTCCTGGAACACCATGGACAGCGCGCCGCCCCGCTTGCGCCGCATCGCCGGTTCGGCGAGCCGGAGCAGCTCCTCGCCGGCCAGCCATACGCTGCCGCCGACCGGGCGGGCCACCGGCGGCAATAGGCCGAGCACGGCCAATCCGGTGAGCGACTTGCCGGAGCCGCTCTCGCCGACCAACGCCAGCGTCTCTCCCGCCGCCACCGACAGCGACACGTCGCGAACCGGGCGCACCTTGCCGGCCGGCGTGTCGAGTTCGAGCGTCAGCCCTTCCACCGACAGGGCCGCGCCGCTCGTCGAGCCCGCGACCGCCGGCAAGGCGGCGCCCCGGCGGCGCCAGAGCGAGCGCGTGGCGCCGTGCGGATCGAGCCAAGTCTGGAGGCCGTCGCACAACGTGTTGAGGATGAGGATCGTCGCCACCAGCGCGAGGCACGGCCACAGCAGCAGCAACGGCGATTGCCCCATGGTCGTCCGCGCCGCGCGCACCATCACGCCCCAGGACGGTGTCGGCGGCACGACGCCGAGGCCGAGGAACGACAGCCCGGCCTCCAGCACCACCGCCGCCGCGGCCGCGAGGCTCGCCTGCACCAGCAACGGACCGGCGATGTTGGGCAGCACGGTCCGCACCATCACCCGGATCGGGTTGGCCCCGAGCACCCGCAAGGCCTCGACGTAATCGAGCTGCCGGGTCGTCAGCACGCCGGCATAGGCGATACGGACGAAGCCCGGCAGGAACAGCACCGACAGCACCGCGATCAGCGTCACGGCCCCGGGCCCGGCGAGCGTGACCACCAGGACTGCCAGCAGCAGCGGCGGGAAACACAGCACGACATCCATCGATCGCACCGCGAGCAGTTCGGCGATACCGCGCAGGTAACCGCCGACCAGGCCGAGCGCGGTGCCGACCAGGCAGGCGATCAGCGTGGTGGTCAGCGCGACCGCGAGCGATGTGCGGCCACCCCAGATCAGGCGGGCCAGCTCGTCGCGGCCGAATTCGTCCTGACCGAGGACGTGGCCGGCACCGGGTCCGGCGAGGCGATGGGCGACGTCCATCGTGACGGGGCTGGGCAAGGGCAGGAGCGGGGCGGCGAGCGCGATCAGGGCCAGCAGTGCTAGGGCGGCGACGGGTAGGATGGGCAGCCGGCTCACGACCGCGTCACCCTGCGCGCACGCGGGGGTCGAGCACGCCGTAGAGCAGGTCGAGCAGAAGGTTCAGGCCCACGAACAGGACCGAGATGACGAGCACGATACCCTCCACCATCGGGTAGTCGCGGGCGCTGACGGCGTCGATCAGCAGGCCGGAGAGGCCGGGGTAGTTGAACACGTATTCGACCAGCACGGTGCCGCCGAGGAGGCCGCCGAGCTGCAGGCCAATGACGGTGGCGACCGGGATCAGGGCGTTGCGCAGCACGTGTCGGCGCATGATCCGCGCCGGTGCCACGCCCTTGGCGCGCGCGGTCCGCACGTAGTCGCGCTGTCGCACGTCGGCGACGGCGCCGCGGGTGATGCGGTAGACCACCGCCGCGAGCCCGGCGGCAATGGTCAGCGCCGGCATGGCGAGAAGCTGGAAGTGGCGCACCGGGTCGGCGGCCAAGGCGACGTATCCGCCGGCGGGGAGCCAATGCAGCGTCTGTGCGAAGACGAGGACCAGGAGGGTCCCGAGCACGAACACCGGGAGCGAGAGTAGCAGCGCGGCGATGGCGGTGCCGATGCGGTCGAGCCAACCGCCGGATCGTGCGGCGGCGGCGGTGCCGAGCGGGATGCCGGCTCCCAATGCGACGATGGCGGCCGCGGCGATCAGTTCGAGCGTGCGGGGGAGGCGGTCGGCGATCGAGTCGGCGACGGGAGCTTGGTCCTGCATGGACTGGCCGAGATCGCCGTGGGCGAGGCCGCGCAGGTTGCCAGCGTATTGCTCGAGCAGCGGTCGGTCGAGGCCGAGCTGTTCATGTAATTGCGTGACCGAATCGGGGTCCGGCGCGGCGCCGCCTTGGGAGAGCAGGAGCTCGGCCGGGTCACCTGGGACGAGGTGGATCGCCAGGAAGACGAGCGTGATCACCAGCCAGACCAGCAGCAGCGATGTCCCGATGCGTTTGGCGGCCCAGATCATCAGCCGAGCGTCGTCTCCTCCAGCGTGGTGCCGGAGAAGAAGGTGAGGGCGCCTGGCATGTTGGTGAAGCCTTTCACGGCGGCCGCCATGGCGTAGCCCTGGGCGCGCCAGGCCAGGGAGACGATCGGCGTCTGCGCCAGGATCAGCTTCTGCAGATCGGTGTAGATGGCGGCGCGCTTGGCGGGGTCGAACTCGGCGCGCCCGGCAGCGAGCGCCTTGGCGACGCCGTCGTCGCGGAGGTCGAAGCTGCGGGCGGTGGAGGGGCCGAGCGTGCCGTCGATCAGGGCGCTGAGGCCGTCGGGGTCGTTGCTGTCGGCGGTGGTGCCATTGACGGCGAATTGGTACTGACCGCGATTGCCGAGCGAGACGCGGGTCGCCCAGTCGGGCAGTGCCAACTCGACCCGGATGCCGATCGCGGCCAGGTTCTGCTGCACGATCTCGGCGGTGTCCTTGTGCATGCTGTATTGCGCTGTGGCGAGCAGGGTGCAGTCGAAACCGCTGCCGAGGCCCGCTTCGGCCAGGAGCGACTTGGCTTTGACCGGGTCGTAGGCCCAGCCATCGGCGAGCGACTTGTCGTAGAACGGGCTGGTCTCGACGAGCGGGGTGCCGGCGAGGGCAGCGCCGCGGCCGTAGAACACCGATCTGACGATGTCGTCGCGCTTGATCGCGTGCGCGACGGCCAGGCGGGTTTTCGGGTCCTTGAACGGGCCCGTCGCGCCGTTGAAGGTCAGATACATGAAGGGACCTTCGGTGTTCTGCAGCCGCAGCTTGGGGTCCGCCTCGATACCGGCCATCGACTGCCAGGGCACGTATTCGATCAGGTCGACGTCGCCGGTCTGGAGCGCGGCGACGCGGGCGGTCTCGTCGGTGTAGACGACGAAGCGGAGCGTCTTCAGCTTGGGCAGGCCGGGCTTGTAGAAGTTGGGGTTGGCCGCGAGGTCGATGGAGACGCCGCGCTCCTGTTTGGTGATGGTGAACGGGCCGCAGCCGATCGGTGCCTTGCCGGGCTCGGCCGACCCGGCGGCGACGACGGGCATCTCATAGGCCGCGAGCCAGAGCGGCAGTGTCTCGGTCGGTTCCTTCATGACGATGCGGACGGTGCGCGGGTCCGGCGTCTCGATGCGGTCGACGCCCTGGAACTGGCCGCGCATGTAGGCGGTCGATTTCGGGGCGGATACCTGGTCGAGCGAGTATTTCACATCCGCCGAGGTGACTTTGGCGCCGTTGTGGAACGTCGCATCGCGCAGGGTGAACAGCCAGCCGGCGTCGCCGTCGCGCGCCCATGTCTCGGCGAGTTCGCCGCGCAGGGTGCCGTCGGGGGCATAGGACATCAGGCCGCGATGCACCTGCAGCGTGACGGTGCCCGCGGCGGTGCCGGCCTGGACCCAGGGGTTGAAGTTGGGCGGGTAGCTCGACAGGCCGAAGGTGAGGTGCCCCGGGGTGCTGGCGGCGCGGGCGGGGATGCGCAGGAATGGCAGGGCGACGCTGCCCGCGACGAGGGCACGGCGACGGATCGTCATGACGGCAGGTCCTGTTCGAAATGGTAGGCGGAGGCGGCGGTGGCGGCGTCGATGCGGGCCTCGCGCAGGTCGCGGGCGATGTCGTCGGGCGTGCGCGACGAGGCTGGGCCGTAGCCGCCCGCGCCGGGGGTGACGATCTCGACGATGTCACCGGGCTTGAGCGTGCCGTTGCCGTGCACGAACGGCGCCGTGCCCTCGCTGAAGCGGAACGAGCAGCCGCCGCCTTCGCCGCCGCCCTCGAGCCCCCAGGGGCGCGAGACGATGCGCGATCCGTCGATCCGCAGGCGGCACTCCGCCTCCGCTCGGTAGACCCGGCGCAACCCCATGCCGCCGCGCTGCCGGCCGATGCCACCGGAGCCTTGAACAAGTTCGTAGGCCAGCAACGTCAGCGGATATTCACCCTCCAGCGCCTCGACCGGCAGGTTGGACGTGTTGGTCATGTGGACGTGCACGCCGTCGAGCCCGTCCTTGGTGGCGCGGGCGCCGGAGCCGCCGCCGATGGTTTCGAGATAGACCCAGAGCGAGCGGTCCGGCCGGGCGCCGACGAAGGTGGCGGAGAGCACGCTGCCGTTGCAGGCGGCGATGACCCGCTCGGGCACGGCTTGCGCGAGTGCGCCGTGGATCAGGTCGACCACGCGTTGGCAGGGGCCGATCCGGCCGTTGACGGCGGCCGGATGCACGCAGTTGACGACGCTGCCTTCGGTGGCGGTGACGCCGATCGGGCGCGCCAGGCCGGAGTTCGGCAGGATGGTGGGGTCCACCACCGTCTTGACAGCGTAATAGACGGTCGAGAGCAGCGCCGTGTAGGTCATGTTGATGCCGGCGCGGAGCTGCGGCGGGGCGTCGAAATCGAGCCGCATCTCGTCGCCGTCGACGGTGAGGGCGACGCTGAAATCGAGTTCGCCGTCGAATTCCGGGCCGTCGTAGCGGTCGGCGAAGCGGTAGGTGCCGTCGGGGATGGCGGCGATGCCCGCCCGCATCTTGCGTTCGGCGTAGTCCTGCAGCGCGCGGCCGGCGGCGAGCACGATGTCGCGGCCGTAGCGGGTGCAGAGGGCATTCATCCGCTGGACGCCCAGGCGGTTGGCGGCCATCTGCGCCCGGAGGTCCGAGAGTCGTTCGTGGGGCACCTGGCAGTTGAGCAGGATCAGTGCCTGCACGTCGGCCTGGAGTTCGCCCGCACGGTAGAGCCGGATCGGCGGGATGCGGATGCCTTCCTGATAGATGTGCTGGTGCCCGCGGTCGGCGAAATCCGCGTGATGCGCGGTGTTGACGGCCCAGGCGGTGATGACGCCGTCGACGAAGATCGGCTCGGCGAGCACGAGGTCCGGCAGATGGGTGCCGCCGCCCTCGAAGGCGTCGTTGCCGACGAAGACGTCGCCGGGTCGCATGTCGGCGGTGTCGTGCCGCTTGAGGATGTGCGGGATGATGCCGATGAAGCTGCCGAGATGCATCGGGATGTGCTCGGCTTGGCAGAGCGTGGTGCCGGCGGTGTCGAACAGCGCGGTGGAGCAGTCGCGCCGCTCCTTGATGTTGGTGGAGTAGCTGGCGCGGACCAGCGCTTCGCCCATCTCCTCGGTGATCGACGAGAGCGCGGAGCCGATCACCTCGACGGTGATGGGGTCGAGCGTCGGTGCGGACGCCTCGATGGGGCGGGCCTGGCTCATGCGCACTCCAGTATCAGGTTGAGATACGGCTCGATGCGGCCGTTCCAGCCCGGCAGCACCACGGTGGTCGCGTCCATCTGTTCGACGATGGCCGGCCCCGCGATGCGGTTGCCGGCGCGCAGCTTCTCGCGGTCGTAGACGGGGCAGGCGACGAAGCGGCCGGCTTCGGGCAGCCACACGTCGCGGGTGCCGACGATGGCGCCGCTCGCGTCCGGGCCGGCATCGTCGTGCGCGGGGAAGCTGGCCTTGCGCACGATGCCGGTCGCTTCGGTGCGGGTGGTGACGAGTTGGATCGCCTCGCCGTCGGCGACGAAGCCATAGAGCCGGCGGTGCGCCTCGGCGAAGCCGTCGCGCAGGGTGTCGAGCACGGCGGCGTCGATAGGGCCGTCGGGCAGCGGGACGGCGATCTCGTAGTTCTGGCCGGCATATCGGAGATCGACGGTGCGCAGGGTGCGGCGATCCCCGTCCGGCACGGCTTCGTCGGTGAACCATTGCAGCGCGCGGGCCGCCAGCGCGTCGAAGGCAGCGGTGAGGGTGGGCAGGGCGGCCGGGTCCAACGTCTGCAGCCGGGTGGAGGCGAAATCGGCGCGCAGATCGGTCAGCAGCAGGCCGGTCGCGCAGAGGATGCCCGGGTTGCGCGGGATCAGGACGCGCGTGATGTCCAGTTCGCGGGCCAGACGCACCGCGTGGAGCGGTCCGGCGCCGCCGAACGCGACCAGCGTGTAGTCGCGCGGATCGTAGCCGCGCTGCACGCTGATGACGCGGATCGCGCGCGCCATGTTGGCTGTGACCACCGCAATGATGCCTTGCGACGTCTCCATGACGCCGAGGCCGAGGCGCTCGGAGAGACGTTGGATCGCGGCGTGGGCGAGGTCCTGCCGGATCGGCATGCGGCCGCCGAGCAGATGCGTCGGGTTCAGCGTCTGCAACACGACGTTGGCGTCCGTGACGGTCGCCTCCTCGTTGCCGCGGCCATAACAGACCGGGCCCGGGGCGGCACCGGCACTGCGGGGGCCGACCTTGAGCAGCCCGCCCGTATCGATCGACGCGATCGAGCCGCCGCCGGCGCCCACCGTATGGATGTCGAGCATCGGCGCCTTGATCGGGTAGCCATGCACGACGGCCTCGTTGGTCAGCCGGCAGTGGCCGCCGGTGAGCAGCGCGACGTCGGAACTGGTGCCGCCCATGTCGAAGGTGATCAGGTCCGGCAGCCCGGCGACGCGGCCGATCTCCTGGGCCGCCACCACGCCGGTGCTCGGGCCCGACAGCACGGTGCGCACGGGCAGGCGCGCGGCCTGCTCGAAGCCGATGACGCCGCCGTTGGACTGGGTCAGGTGCGGCGTCGCCGTGACGCCGAGGTCGTCGAGCCGGCCGCCGAGGCGCTCGATGTAGCTGCGCATGACCGGGCCGAGATAGGCGTTTACCACGGCGGTGGAGAGCCGTTCGTATTCGCGGAATTCGGGGGCGACATCATGGCTGGTGCAGGCGAAGGCTTCGGGGAACTCCTCGGCGAGGATGGTGCGTGCGATGTCCTCGTGCTCGGTGCACATGAAGCCGTAGAGGAAGCAGACGGCGATCGCTTTGACGCCGGCGCCCTTGAGTTGACGCACGGCGGCGCGGAAGCCGTCCTGGTCCAGCGGCGTCTCCACGGTGCCGTCGTGACGGACGCGTTCGGCGACTTCGAGCCGGAGGTCGCGGCTGACCAGCACGGGCGGTTTATCGACTTGGAGATCGTAGAGGTCCGGCCGTTTCTGGCGGCCGATTTCCAACAAGTCGCGGAACCCGGCGGTCGTGATCAGTCCGGTCGTCACGCCGCGGTGTTGGATCAGCGCATTGGTGCCGACGGTGGTGCCGTGGCCGAAATACCCGATGTCTGACGGCGTGCTGCCGACGCCCGCGATGCCTTCGGTCAAGCCCTGGGCGATGCCGCGGGAGGGATCGTCCGGCGTCGAGGGCACTTTCCACACGGCCACGCCGCCGGTGTCATCATCGAAAAGACAGACGTCGGTGAAAGTGCCACCTGCGTCGATCCCGACGCGCCACGTCATTTGACGGCCCAAATTTTGGGCGTACTCAGTTGGCGTGACATGATTGTAAGCAACGATGCCAACTATCATTTTTGAATGGATCAAATGAATGCACGCATGCACGAGCTATGCAACATGAAACCCTGCCGTTGGCGCGGCGGCGTTTGTCGAAGCGGGCTCATACTGGCGCGATGATCGTCCGGAACCTGACAGACGGTGACGAGCAGTTCGTCGACGTGCCACCGTTCACCCTCGAACTCGAGTGAGGTAACCCGGCGTGGTCTATGAGGTGCAGCGGGATTTCCGGGGTTACGGCGCGTATCCCCCCGATCCGCGATGGCCCGGCGGAGCCCGGATCGCCGTCAATTTCGTGCTGAATTACGAGGAAGGCTCGGAGCTGTCGTATCCGGACGGCGATGGGGCGTCCGAGTGGGGCGTGTCGGATTCCAACGGCCAGGCCGCTGCGTTCGGGCGCGACCTGTGCGCCGAAAGCATGTTCGAATATGGCTCGCGCGTCGGCTTCTGGCGGCTGCATCGCCTGTTCCGCGAGCGTGGACTGCCGCTTACGGTGTTCGGCTGCGCGTTGGCGCTGGAGCGCAATCCCGAGGCCGCCGCGGCGATCCGGGAGGCCGGATACGACGTCTGCTGTCACGGCTGGCGCTGGGTCAAGCATTTCCAGCTGCCGGAAGCCGAGGAACGCGACCACATCCGCCGGGCGGTCGCCTCGTTGGAACGGACGGTCGGGCATCGGCCCGACGGCTGGTATTGCCGCTACGGGCCGAGCGTGAACACGCGGCGTCTGCTCGTCGAAGCGGGTGGCTTCCTTTACGACAGCGACAGCTACGCGGACGAACTGCCCTGGTGGGTGACGGTGGACGGCAAGGGCCATCTCGTGGTGCCGTATTCGCTGACCCATAATGACGGCAAGTTCCTGGGCAACGTCGGCACCGCCGATGACTGGTTCGCCTTCATCCGGGACGGTTTCGACACGCTCTACGCCGAGGGTGACGACGCGCCGAAGATGATGTCGGTCGGCCTGCACATGCGCCTGATCGGGCATCCGTCCCGGGCGGCGGGCCTGGCCCGGCTGCTGGACCACATCCTCAAGCACGACCGCGTCTGGGTGACCCGGCGGATCGACATCGCCCGGCACTGGACGACGACGCATCCGTATCCGGCGCGCGGCTTGAACGAGTGATGGCGCGTTGTCTGGTGCTGGCCAACCCGTCCCCGCGGGGGCTCTGCACGGGCTAGGCGCCCGGGGTCAGCGCCATTTGGCGGTTTTGCCGCGCGCTCGTCGGGTCGGGGCATGGAAGTCGTCCGGCTTGGTCCGCACCCAGGTCACAAAGCGGGCGAGTTCCGGGTCCGCCCTGAGCGACTCCGGCGACGACAGCATCCTGGCGATCTCGGCTTCGGTGTATCGGGCGTGAATGGCCGAATGACAGATCTGATGCAGCCGCACGGTGCCGGCGTGGGCACCGCCCTTGAGCTTCGGGGTGAGATGGTGCAGCGAGGATTTCGCACCTGCGGGGATGCTCCTGCCGCAGAGCGCACAGATGGGGCCGTCCTCTGTGCCGGTGGTTGGTCGATCGTCGCGCATGGGGCTGAGATGGTGTGAAGCTCGGAACGGTGAAGCTCGGCCTCACGCGCGGAGGCCTGAGGGTCAGCTGCTGCCGATCAGGATGCCGAGCCCCAGCACGATCGCGCCGCCTAGCATCACCTTGGCGATGGCGGCGAGTGGCGGGGTCTGCATGTAGCGCCACTGGATCCAGGCGATCGCGAGCAGCTCGATGACGACTACGATGCCGGCGACGCTGGTGGCGGTCCAGAAATCCGGGATCAGGTAGGGCAGCGTGTGCCCGATGCCGCCGGCGATGGTCATGAGACCGCAGACGAGGCCGCGCAGGTAGGGTGTGCCACGGCCGGAGAGCTTGCCGTCGTCGGCGAGCGCCTCGGCGAAGCCCATGGAGACGCCAGCGCCGACCGATGCGGCCAGGCCGACGAGGAAGGCGTTCCAGGAATCGTGGGTGGCGAAGGCGGCGGCGAAGACAGGGGCGAGGGTGGAGACGGAGCCATCCATGAGGCCGACGAGGCCGGGCTGGACAATCTGCAGCACGAAGCGGCGGCGAGCGTCGTCATCCTCCCGGATGCGGGCTTCGGTGGGCGGCTTATCCTCGTCGATCTCGTCGGCGGTGCGCTCGTGCGCGGCTTCGGCGACGGCGAGGTCGCCCAGGACGGTGCGGATCGTCACGTCGAGGGTGCGGCTGGCGGCCTGGTGGTAGAAGCGGCTGGCGTTGGACTCCATCCGCCGGGCTTCGCGGCGCATGCCCTCGGGGCCCTGGAACATCATCGAACCGGAAGGGCGCTCCTGCAGCAGGCCTTGGATGTCGTCGGCGTCGATGCGGGGGATGGTCTCGCCGAACTTCGAGCGGAACAGCTCGGCGAGCTGGTGGCGATGCCCGGTCTCTTCCTCGGCCATCTCGACGAACATGCGGGCGGTGTCGGGGTAGTTGGTGCGCAGCGTCTCGGCGAAGCCCGTGTAGGCGATGCTGGCCTGCTCCTCGTTGCTGATGGCCAAGGCAAGGATCTCGGCATCCGACAGATCCTCGATGTGACGGTTCTTGCGCTTCCAGAGCGAGGTCTTGCGGGTTGGTATCAACGATGCGTCCTTCAGGGACGCCGGCGCGATCGAGATACGTAACGGTGCAGCGCGCCAGCGCGGTTTGGCGGTCGCATGGTTGTATAATCTGGGCCGAATGACGGCAACCGAAAATATAACCCGGTCTTTATTAGTCGAAGTTCAAAGCGAGACTTAGTCGCAACTGCAATTGGAGTCAGTCTCGCCGCTGATACTGGTCCCTGTCAGGCGGCCGCGAGCGCCTGGGCGAAGTCGGCGATCAGGTCGTCGGGGTGCTCGACGCCGATGGAGATGCGAATCGTCGAGTCCAGGACGCCCATGCGGTGCCGCACATCGGCGGGCACGCCCGAGTGAGTCATGCTGGCCGGTAGGCTGGCCAGGGATTCCGTGCCGCCCAGGCTGACCGCCAGCTTCACGATCTGCAGGGCATTGAGGAAGCGGAACGCGGCGGCTTGGCCACCGACGATGTCGAAGGAGAAGGTCGAGCCCGCGCCGGTGGATTGCGCTGCGAAGACCCGTGCGGCAGCCGAGTCGGGCGCGTTGAAGGGCAGATAGTGGACCTTCGTCACCTTGGCGTGCTCCCGAAGGAAGTCGGCCACGATGCGGGCGTTGCGATCGGCCCGCTCCATGCGGAGGTGCAGGGTTTCCAGCGAGCGCCCGAGCATCCAGCTCGTATGCGCGTCCAGCTGCGTGCCGATGGCGCCGCGCAACACCCTGATGGGCTTCATGACGGCGCGCGATCCCATGGCCGCGCCGGCGATCAGGTCGGAATGGCCGCCCACGTATTTGGTCAGGCTATAGAGCGAGATGTCGGCGCCGTGCTGGAGCGGCCGCTGGAACACAGGGCCGAGCATGGTGTTGTCGCAGCCGATCATCGGCGTGTGACTCTGACGCGTGCCGATCTCGTCGGCGATGCGCCGGATCATCGGTAGGTCGACCACGTTGTTGGTCGGGTTGGCGGGCGTCTCCACCAGGATCATGGAGACGCGGCCCATGGTCATGGCCCGTTCCGCCGCGTCCCGTACGATGGTCTCGTCCAGGCCGTCCTCGAAGCCGACCGCAGCGATGCCGAACGGCAGGAGAGTCTTGGTCAGCAGCGTCTCGGTGCCGCCGTAGAGCGGCTGCGAGTGCAGGATGACGTCGCCGGGTCGCATGAAGGCGAGCAGGGTGGTCGAGATGGCCGACATACCGGAGGAGAACAGGGCGCAGTTCTCGGCGGCTTCGTAGACCGCGAGGCGATCCTCGACGATCTCGCTGTTGGGGTGGTTGAAGCGAGAATAGACCAGCCCGGCGCTCTCCCCTGGCGGCAGCTCGCGACGGCCGGACACCACGTCGAAGAAGTCGCGGCCGTCCTCGGCCGTCTTGAAGACGAAAGTGGAGGTCAGGAACACCGGCGGCTTGACGGCTCCCTCCGACAAAGCCGGGTCGAAGCCGTAATTCATCATCTGCGTCTCGGGGTGGAGCAGGTGATTGCCGATATGGGTGCGCTTGGAGTGCTTGGACGTGGTGCTCATGGGTGGCATTCTCCACTATCGCAGCGCCATGTGCGAGTTAATCGCCGGGCGCGCGACACTGGACGTCCACGATTGTCAGGAAGCCCGATTTGTCCCGACCACCACTGCCTCCGTTCACGCGCGACAGCGCAACCGAGAAGGTCCGCCTTGCCGAGGATGGCTGGAACGGCCGTGACCCGGCGCGGGTGGTGCTGGCCTACACGCCCGACACGCGCTGGCGGAACCGCGCGGAGTTCATCAACGGGCGGGAGGAGGCGCAGGCTTTCCTGGAGCGTAAGTGGGCTCGCGAGCTGGACTACCGCTTGATCAAGGAGCTCTGGGCGTTCGAGGGCGACCGCATCGCGGTCAGGTTCGCCTATGAGTATCGGGACGACAGCGCGAACTGGTTTCGGGCCTATGGGAACGAGAACTGGGAGTTCGATGCGGGTGGGCTGATGCGGCTCCGGCTGGCCAGCATCAACGAGCATCCGATCGCCGAGGCCGACCGCCTGTTCCGCTGGCCGCTCGGGCGTCGGCCGGACGATCATGCCGGGCTCAGCGCGCTCGGGTGCTGAGGTCGGACTGGACGAGGTCGAGTTCCCCATTACGTGCTATGGGATAGACGGCGCGTTCGACGCGAAGCGAGACGAGGAGGGACTGATGTGTGAACCCGAGTGGCCGCAACCCGGCCGTGAGCGCATGATCGTTCCGCCGCCGGTCGGCCTGAAGGGTAGCGGGATGGCCGATCCGGAGCCGGCGATGCTGGCCTCGCTCGATGGGTCGCACGTCATGATGATGGGCGACAACCCGGCGCTGCCGCGGATGCCGAAGAACCCGTCGCTCATGGACTTCTTCCGCCTGCGCTTCACGGACATCACGGCGCGGCATCTGCTCACCAGTGCCGCCAAGGCGCTGGCGCATGGCGAGAAGGACAGCGTGGTGATGTCCTGCCTGCTGCACGACATCTCGAACGGATGCCTGATTCGGACCGACCATGGGTATTGGGGTGCGCAGATGATCGCGCCCTATGTCAGCGAGGAGGTCACGTGGGCGGTGCAGAACCACCAGGCGCTGCGCTACTTCGCGGACGAGGAGGCGGGCTACAAGTATCCGGAGAGCTACGTGAGGTTCTTCGGCCCGGACTACGTGCCGCCCGAGTATATCCGTCGGGATGCCGAGGCCGCCAAGAAGCATCGCTGGTACATGACGTCGCGGCTGGTGACGATGTACGACATCTACTTCTTCGACGAGACACCGGCGCCGGATCCGGAGATCTTCACCGACCTGATCGGGCGCAACTTCCGGCAGCCGAAGGAAGGGCTGGGCTTCGATGGGTCGCCGGTCGCCCATATGTGGCGCACGGCGATCTGGCCCAACAACTTCCTGTAGCGCCGGGTCGGTTACTTCAGCAGGACCGATTTGAGGAACGTCATGACGCCGGCCCGGGCTGCTTCGGTCATCTGGGCGTTGTGGCCGACATGGGCGCCGACCGCGACGCACGAGGCGGTCTGCAGCACGTAGGGTTGGCCGCTCGCGGCATCCAGGAGCTGACCGTTCGGGCCCTCCTTGAGCTGGCAGTTGCGCGTGCTCTGCGCCTTCGGCACGGAGACCAGTGGGGGTGAGCTGGGCGTGTCGAAGCTGTGCTGGCTGTCGGCGTATTCGGTGAGGGCGATGTCGACGCCGGTGGCTTTCAGCCGGGTCACGAGGGTGCGGCAGGCAGCCGGGTTGACGTAGTCGTCGCTGCTGCCGTGGAAGAGGCGGATCGGCACGCCGGACATCTTGTCGTCGCCGTCATAGGCGACGTTGCACGGCGTATAGAAGCCGACATGGGCGGCGAAGCGGTTCTGGCTGCCGAAGCTGCTGCGGAAGCGGTCCATGGCCGAGTAGACGGCCGGGACGGCGCCCTTGGAGAAGCCCCAGACGGCGATGCGATCGGGCCGGATGCGCGGATGGGCGGCCAGCACGTCGAGCGCCCGGTAGGCGTCCAGCGTCATCGACAGGGAGTTGAGCTGGTCCTGGTCCTCGACGGTGGAGACGATGTTGCGGCCGGAGAAGCTGTCCAGGATGAAGGCGGCGATGCCGGCTTCGTTGAGGATGTGGGCCCACATGTCCGGGCCGGCGCTGATGCCGCCGGAGCCGTGGACGAGGATGACGGCCGGGACCGGGCCGGTGGCGCCGAGCGGCAGACGGAGTTCGCCGCCGAGCAGGACTTCCGGGCCGTTCTTGTCGCCGCGCAGGAAGGCGTCGAGCGGTAGGGTCTGGGAGCGGACGGGCCGGATCTCGATGCGGCCGGGCCAGGCGCTGCCTTGCGCGCGGGCCGTCGATGGGAAGGTTGCCGTGCCGAGGGCGGCGAGAACCGCCGCCAGGGCCAGTACTGGGGCCAGTACTGGGGCCAGTACCGGGGCCAGAGCTGGGGCGAGTGCGCGAGCGGCGCGCGGCCGCCGTGCCGAGTTGTGCATCGAAACCTCCCGGGCGCTTCATGGGACGAGCGCGTGACCGAGTTGGGCACGCTTGTCATGGGGTGGCAAGCTGCCTAGGCACCAGGGAGCCCTGCACCACATGAAGCCCGCATGATCCAGCAGACCCGTATCCGCACCCTCAACGATGCTCCGGAGAAGACCGACGCACCCTACGTCCTGTATTGGATGGGTTTGTCGCAGCGCGCGGCGTTCAACCCGGCACTCGAATACGCCGTCGACGAGGCCAATGCGCGCAAGCTGCCGGTGCTGGTCTGCTACGGCATCGCGGAGGGGATCCCCGAGGCGAATGCGCGGCACTGGAACTTCCTGCTGGAAGGCATCGCCGATATCGGGCCGGCGCTGAAGAAGCGCGGCATCGCGTTCGTTGCCAGGCGCGAGCCGCCGGTGGAGACGGCGCTGATGTATGCGGCCAACGCGGCGCTGGTGGTGTGTGACCGCGCTTATCTGAAGCCGGTGGTGCAATTCTATATGGACTTCGCCAAGCGGGCGCCGTGCCGGGTCGTGCAGGTGGAGGGCGATGTGGTGGTGCCGGTGGAGACCGCGTCGCCGAAGCACGAGTATGCGGCGCGGACGCTGCGGCCGAAGATCAACAAGATGATGGACGAGTATCTGGTGCCGCTCGAGGAGCGGACGGTGGTCCGCAAGGCGACTGGGTTGAAGGTCGAGAGCACGCTCGAACTGGACGATCTGCCGCGGCTGGTGGCTGGCCTGAAGGCGGATCAGAGCGTTCGGCCGGTGCGGCGGTTCAAGGGCGGCGGGGCGGCGGCGGAAGAGCGGCTTCGGCGTTATCTGGAGAGTTCATTCGGTCATTACGCGACGGTGCGCGGCAAGCCGGAGGCCGGAGCGGCGTCGCATATGAGCCCTTACCTCCATTATGGGCAGATCTCGCCGGTGGCGATCGTGTTGGCAGTGCGGGCGGCCAAGGCGGGGGATGCGGAGGACAAGGCGGCGTATGTCGAGGAGTTGGTGGTGCGGCGCGAGTTGGCGGCCAACCACATCTTCTACGAGCCGCGGTACGACGACTACTCCTGCGTGCCGGAGTGGGCGCGCAAAACGCTGGATGCGCATCGGACGGACAAGCGGCCGCAGAGCTATACGGATGAGCAGTTCGATCAGGGGCTGACGCATGACCGATATTGGAATGCCGCAATGATGGAGATGCGGGAGACCGGGTACATGCACAATCACATGCGGATGTATTGGGGCAAGAAGATCGTGCAGTGGTCCGCGTCGCCGGAAGCGGCATGGGAGACGGTGCTGCGGTTGAACAACCGCTACTTCATCGACGGGCGGGATGCCAATTCATACACGAACGTGGGCTGGCTGTTCGGGCTGCACGACCGGCCGTGGGGGCCACAGCCGGTGTTCGGCAACGTGCGGTCGATGAGCGAGGCGAGCCTGAAGAAGTTCGATGCCGACGGCTACGTGAAAGAGGTCGAGCGGCTGGCGGCGGCGGAGCGGGATTGAGCAGCATGGCGGATCGGATGTCGTTGCACGGGGTGTTCCCCTACCTCGTCTCGCCGATCGACGCGGAGGGGCGGGTGATGCGCTCCGTGCTGACCCGGTTGGTGGACCACTTGATCGATGCCGGCGTGCATGGGCTGACGCCGCTCGGGAGCACCGGCGAGTTCGCCTATCTGGAGACGGCGCAGAAGCTGGAGATCGTCGAGACGGTGGTGCAGGCGGCGCGGGGCCGGGTTCCGGTGATCGCCGGGGTGGGGGCGACGACGGTGTCTGGCGGGGTGGCGCTGGCGCGGGCGGTGATGGAGCGGGGCGCGGATGGCGTGCTGGCGGTGTTGGAGGCGTATTTCCCAATCGGGGACGATGGGGTGGAGGCTTATTTCCGCGCGGTGGCGGAGGCGACGGACGGGCCGGTGGTGCTCTATACCAATCCGCAGTTCCAGCGCTCGGATCTGTCGATCCCAGTGCTGAAGCGGCTCTCGACGGTGCCGAACATTCGCTACATCAAAGATGCGTCTACCAATACTGGGCGCCTGTTGTCCATCATGGCGGAGACCGAAGGGCGCATGGGGGTGTTCGCGGCGTCGGCGCACATCCCGGCTTGCGTAATGATGATCGGCGGCGAGGGGTGGATGGCGGGGCCGGCTTGCCTGATCCCGCGGCAGAGCGTCGCGCTGTACGATCTTTGCCGACGTGGCGACTGGAGTGCGGCGATGGCGCTGCAGCGGCGGCTTTGGCCGCTGAACCAGGCGTTCGCGCGGTATTCGCTGGCGGCTTGCATCAAGGGTGGGTTGGAGTTGCAGGGGTTCGAGGTAGGTGCGCCGTTGGCGCCGCAGACGCCGTTAAGCCCGGCGGGGCGGGAGGAGCTTCGCGCGATGTTGGCTGGGCTGGACTAGCTTCATGCTCCGTTAACGGGTCTCGGGGTAGGCTGACCGGGATCTGAGCGGAGAGGTCCGATGGTTGGCGTGGCGACGTTCGTCGCGAGTCTGGGCGTCAACACGCATGTCGATGCAACGAGCACCCCTTACGGGGACGTCTCGCTCGTGGCGCGGGAACTCGCCTATTTGGGCATCGACCATATCCGTGATCATGCGTGGGACAGCGATCTGGCTGCCTACAAGGTCTTGGCGACGGGGGGCGTCAAGTTCGACCTGATCGTGGACGACCAGCCGAAAGCGTCGGTGGCGGCGATGGCGCCGATTGCCGGGAGTGTCGTGTCATTCGAGGGGGCGAACGAGGTCGATACGAGCGGCAGGAAGGTGGCGGCGATCGTGGCGCAGCAGGCGGCGCTGTTCGCGGCGGTGAAGGCGAGCCCGGCGATGAAGGCGATCCCCGTGCTCAACCTCAGCGTGGCGGATCCGGGCAATTTCGCGAAGTATGCAGGCGCGTCGAGTGCGTTCAGCGAGGTGGTCAACCTGCATGCCTATGCGGCGTGGGGCGACGTTCCGCAGTTGGTGTTGCCGGGTCGGGTCAGTTCGGAGGTCGGCGCGGGTAAGAGCGCGGTCATTACCGAGACCGGGTATTTCACGATGCTGAACAACAGCGTCGACCCGAGCGGGGTGGACGAGACGACGCAGGCGAAACTGACGCTGGATACGGTGTTCGACAGCTTCTCGTTGGGGGTCAAGCAGACGTATCTTTACGAGTTGCTCGATGAGGGTGCCGATCCGGGGAATACAAACTCGGAGATGCATTACGGGCTGTTCCATGCCGACGGTTCGCCCAAGCTGGCGGCGATGGCGATCCATAACATGACCAGCATTCTTGGAGTTGGCGGAGCGGGGGTGTCGGCGGCGTTTCGGCCGGAGATCACCGGGTTGCCGGAGAGTGGGCGGTCGTTGACGCTGACGGGGACGGATGGGGCGACGTTCCTGACGGTATGGGCGGAGCCGAAGATCTGGGACACCGAGAAGCAGGCGCCGATCGCGGCGGCGGCGGCGCAGGTGACGGTGGAACTGGGAGCGGTGGCCGGGTCGGTGTCGGTGTACGATCCGATGGTGGGGACGGGTGCGGTCGCGCAGTACAGCAACGTGTCGCGGGTCACGGTGAGCGTTACGGACCATCCGTTGGTGATCCGGGCGGCCAATGCCGGGGCGGCTGCCGTGGTGGTGCCGCCGGCGCGGGTGGTCGCGGTGGCGACCGATCTGGAGAACGGGGCGGTCGTGCCGGTGACTGGGGCCGTGCTGGCGGGAGTGCCGACGGTCAAGTTCAGTTGGGCCAGCCCGGATGCGGTGGCGCTGACGGCGCCGGTGGGCAATGCCTACCTGCAGGGGAATTTGGGTAACGATACGCTGACGGCGATGGCGGGGAGCAACGTGCTGGATGGTGGCCGCGGGTCGAACCTGTTGGTCGGGACGGACGGAGGCGATGGGGGGACGGACCGGTTCTTTGCCGATGTGCGGGGTGGGGCGGCGACGGCGAATACGGTGGTCAATTTCCACAAAGGCGACGTGGTGACGCTCTGGGGGTTCACGGCCGGGTTGGGGGCGCTGCGTTGGATGAGCCGTAGCCCGATTCCGGAGCAGTCGGGCGCGACGGTGCGGGCCAGCGTGACCGGGAGCGGGGCGACGACGACGCTGACTTTCGCGAACTTGTCACTGCACGAGGTGCGGGCGCAGACGGATGTGACGACAGGCAGCCAGAACGGGGTGGCGTTCCTGCGATTCAGCCATCATGGCTGAGGGTGGAGTGGTGGCGGCCGTAGGTGAAGTAGATGCCGAGGCCGATGGCCATCCAGACGATGAGGCGGAGCCAGGTGGCGCCGGGGAGGCCGGCCATCAGGGCTAGGCAGACGAGGATGCCGGCAAGGGGGATCCAGGGCATGGCGGGAACGCGGAACGGGCGCGGGGTCTCGGGGTCGCTGCGGCGGAGGTAGAGGACGGCGGTGCAGACCAGGATGAAGGCGGCGAGGGTGCCGATGCTGACCATCTCGCCGAGGATGTCGATGGGGACGAAGGCGGCGATGGCGGCGACGACGGCGCCGATCAGGAGCTGGCTGCGGATCGGGGTGCCGAGCTTGGGGTGGACGTAGGCGAACATGCCGGGGAGGAGGCCGTCTTCAGCCATGGTGAAGAAGATGCGGGTCTGGCCGTAGAGCAGGACCAGGATGACGGTGGTGAGGCCGGTGAGGGCGCCGATCTTGACCAGCAGGGAGAACCAACCCCAGCCGCCGTTGGCGCCGATGACGTCGACGGCCTTGGCGATGGGGTCGGGGACGTTGAGTTGGTCGTAGGGGACGATGCCGGTCATGATCGCGGCGACGGCGATGTACAGGATCGTGCTGATGGCCAGGGAGCCCAGGATGCCGGCGGGCATGTCGCGCTGGGGGTTCTTGGCTTCCTGGGCGGCGGTGGAGACGGCGTCGAAGCCGATATAGGCGAAGAACACGACACCGGCGCCGCGGAGGATGCCGCTCGCGCCGAAATGGCCGAACTCGCCGGCGTTGGCGGGGATCAAGGGGTGCCAGTGGGCCGGGTCGACGGAGAAGATGCCGACGGCGATGAAGGCGAGAACGACGGTGAGCTTGACGGCGACCATGACGTTGTTGAGGCGGGCGGATTCCTTGGTGCCGAGGACGAGGAGGGCGGTGAGGAGGCCGACGATCGCGGCGGCGGGGAGGTTGACGTGGTCGGTCAGGGCCGGGGGGATGGTGATGCCGACTTCCTTGAGCAGGCTGACGAAGTAGCCGGACCAGCCGACGGCGAAGGTGGCGGCGCCCATGGCGTATTCGAGCACGAGGTCCCACCCGATCATCCAGGCGAAGACCTCGCCGAGGGTGGCGTAGGTGTAGGAGTAGGTGCTGCCGGAGACGGGGATCATGGCGGCGAGTTCGGCGTAGCAGAGGCCGACGAGGGCGCAGACGATGCCGCCGAGGACGAAGGACAGCATGATCGCGGGGCCGGCGTAGCGGGCGGCGGCGGTGCCGGTGAGGACGAAGATGCCGGCGCCGATGATGGCGCCGACGCCGATGGCGATGATGCTGGGGAGGCCGAGGGTCTTCTGCATGGCGTCGTCGCCGGGTCGGCCGGCGGTGGTTTGCGCGACGGATTTGCGCGCGAGCATGCCTTGCCTAGCCATCAGCGTCCGACTCCTTGCTTCGGGGAGCATGGGGCGGGGATGGCGGGCGCGGCAATGGGGCGCTGGATTGCGGCGTCGTTTCGCTCCTCGCACTGACGAGGACGGATCGGGGATCAGGACGGAGGGTGGCTTGGGGGTGGCGGGAGGCTGAACTCGGTCAGGGTGAGCCAGGTCTTGAGGCCGGCGCCGGGGGCGGCGGCGGCCCGGGCGCCGAGGATGGCGATGTCGTCGGGGGTGCGGCGCGCGTAGGGGAGGGCGTAGGGGTAGTTGGCCAGGCCGAGGTCGCGGCAGAGTTCCCCGATGAGGTGCTCCGGCGTGTGCTGGGCGAGGTCGGCTTCGAATTCGGGGGAGTCCAGGCGCTCGAGGAGTTCTAGGCGGAGGGCGCCGGCGTCGGCGGGGTCGGCGTTCTGGACGATGGAGTCCTCGACTTCGCGGATGATGTGCTTGCGGGCCTCGGTGCGCTTGGCGGCCGGGTCGGCAGCGGGGTGGGGGTCGTTGGCGATGTGGCGGGAGAGGATGATCGTGCGGCGGACGGCGGTGGCGACGTTGGGGAAGGCGGTGGCGCGCTGGACGACCGTGGCGTCGGCGGTGGGGGATTTTAGTTCCTGGGCGAGGGCGGTGCCGACGTCGAGCAGGACGGCCAGGGCGCGCTGGTAGGCGGCGTCGTCTAGGTCGGGCAGCTCGGGGGATTGCTCGAGGGCGGGCATGAACAGAGAGGGAACTTATGGGCTTTGGGAGTCAAGCGGTTCCGGGTTGGGCGGGGTCGCGTCGGGCGAGCCAGATCGTGCGGCGGCAGGTGGGGTCTTTGCTGGCGTGGGCGAGGACCGTGAAGCCGGCGGTTTGGAGGCGGGAGCGGTATTCCGCCGGGTCTAGGCTGGCGTGGTAGAGCGGGGTGCCTTCCAGGTCGCCGATGGCTTCGCCTTCGGTGTCGCCGCTGGTGAACATGAGGGGGGCGCCGGGGGCGGCGTGGGCGGCGAAGCGGGGGATGGTGGCGCGTTGGTCGTCCGGAGAGAGGTGAAAGAAGCTGTCCCAGGCGAGGAGGCCGGCGAAGCGGCGGCCTAAGGCGAGGTGGCGCATGTCCATGAGGTGGGCGGGGGTGTTGGGGAGGTTGCGGTGGAAGAGGGCGAGCATGGCCGGGCTGCCGTCGATGCCGGTGAGGGCGTGGCCGCGGCGGAGGAGTTCGGCGGCGAGGGGGTGGCCGGCGCCGCAGCCGATGTCGAGGATTTCGGCGGCGGGCGGGAGGAGGGCGCAGAAGCGGTCTAGCCAGGGGGATTCGATGAGGTGGGTGCCGCGGAGGGTGGCCCAGGCGGGGGCGTGGCGTTGGTAGGTTTCTAGGACGGTGGGGGTTGGGGGCATGGGGGCGCGGGCGTTACGGCGCGGGTGGGGTGCCGGGGCGCAGGTAGGCGAACATGTGGGCGACGTAATCGGCTTTGCCCAGGTCGATGCCTTGGGCGCGGAGGATGGCGTAGGCGGTCATCAGGTGGAAGTAGAATTGCGGCAGCGTCCAGTCGCGGGCGTATTGCTCGGCGGTGAGGTCGAAGATCATGCCGTGGGGGAGGGCGTGGGCGATTGGGGTGGCCGGGTCGATGTCGGGGATGGCGGCGGCTTCGACTGCGGCGATGGTTTCGGCGATCCTGGTGCGGGCTTGGGCGAGGGTGCCGGGGTGTTCGGCGGCAGTGCGGCCTTCGTCGAGGAGGATGGTGGCTGCGGCGGGGAGGGGCTGTTGGCGGAGGCGGGCGATGCCTTCGTGGGCCTGGACGCAGGCGAAGCGGATCTGGGTGGAGAGGGGGAACATGTCGGGGGCTAGGCGGGCGGTGAGGAGGGCTTCGGCTTGGGCGGGCGGGGTTTGGGACTCGGCTTTGTCGAGCCAGGTCGAGAGGGCTCGGAGCATTTGGAGGTAGGTTGGGGCGAGGAGGTCGGGGAGGGTCATGGGGTGGGTTCTTTGGCGTGTTGTGTTTGGTTTTGGTTTATGCCGGGGCGAGCGTTGACGCTATGTTGGGTCGGTTTGGCGGAGCCGCCGCTTTATCGGCTGACTGCGTCACGGGGCGGGTCAATGAATTGAGTTAGTGGAGGTCGGCAGGCGTTCGCGATGGATGGTTACTAGTCCCAGTAATTCTGCTCCGGCTTTATTTTGTGGCTGGATTTGGTGGTTCGCGGACTGTCTGGTTCTGAGGGTCGCTCGGCCGGAATCGGACATCCGCCTATTCACGCCGTATAACGGGCAGGCAAGGCGCATTTGTCGTTCATCGTTGAGTGGCAAGCCGAACGGTGCCTGTCGGGTGGTCTAGTGGCGAGGACGACCCAGCGAAGTTGGCGGAATGCGCTACGCTTTTCCGCCCTACGCTTGCTACGCTTGCTGAAGAACTGCATTGACGAAGCGTTCGCGTGTAGGCGTAGTCTCACCCGTTGAGTTCGGGAAATTTCGATGGCCAAACGGCACAAGACCAACTTGATTACCGCATCTTTTCATTATTTAATAAAAATAGTACGTGATTACGATGATCCGGCTAATCCCCGTGAAATCGGCTTTTCAGAAAGCGAATTTCAGAAAATAGTCACTCGGATTTCTGATGAGCGGCCTTTGGACGAAAATGATCCAATTATTATTACCAGGATAAAAACTGGCGTTGATTTACCGTTCAGCAAATATGAGGAGGTTGATACCGCTCTCTCCTTTGGAGATTTTGAGGGTGCGTACTATGGACAAAAATACCGTAATAACGTTCTCGGTATTGTAACAGCAGAAAGTCTCAATTTACGACCGTTTAATTATCTTATCACGCTATTGCGTGATGGAAAAATATTACTTGGGGTAACTTACAATGGACAATACGGTGATTATGACGGTTTAAAAAATTGCCTTACATATTTGCTAAAGTCAAATGGATGCCGGATCAGATCACATAGTATAACAAGTCTATCAGATGAACTTGGAGAGGGAACTCCAACTGAAATCCGGCTTAGCTATCGTAATGCTAGCGATAGACCTGAGCGGCGAGGGATATTCAGCAAAACTGGTGTAATTGCAATCAAACGTGCAGATTTTGGTGATGATTTTCCTGAACAAGTAGCGCAAATTGCCAAAAGTATTCGAGGCAATGACCAGGATAGAAAGAAAACAATTGGCTTAATCGTTAAGCAAGGAAGCATGATTGATCTAGACGACGAAGACATTATTGGTTGGTAATTGCTCACCTGGGTAACCGCTGGCGGTTTCGGGCCCGACCGTCGGTCTGATGACGAAGGTGGTTGACGCGATCACGGGAGATTCGATTCAACACCGGGGTGACCCGCGAGATCGACCTCACCAAGCTGACGGTTGCGGAGAAGGACGCGCTGATCCTGTCTCTGTTGCCGCTTGTCGGCCAGCTGGAAGCGGCGCTGGCGCGGATCGCCGAATTGGAAGCCCGGCTGGCGCGGCTGGAGAAGCCGCCCAAGACGCCGGACAACTCCTCGCTGCCGCCGTCCAAGGGCCAGAAGTCCAGCGGTCAGCCGACCGGCACGAAACCGCCGCGCAAGAGCCGCCCCGGTTTCGGCCGCGCGCTCGATCCCAATCCCGACCGCATCGTCGATAGCCGGCTTGATGCCTGCCCGCATTGCGCCGCCGCCTGGACGGCTGACCCTCAAACGCCGCAACAGGTCTATGACCGCATCGAACTGCCGCCGGTCAGGCCAGACGTAACCCGTGTGCGCCTGTTCGGCGGTCGCTGCGCCTGTTGTGGCGAGCGCGCCGTGGCCGGCGCGCCGAAAGGTCTCGAGCCGGGCTCGCCGTTCGGCAAATCCATTGAGGCCATCGCGGTCTACCTCCATTACGCCCAGGCAATTGGCCTCCAACGGCTGCGCTGCCTGTTCGCCGAGATGTTTGGCCTGTCGATTAGCGAAGGCGCGCTGTGCAACATCCTCGCGCGCGCGCAAGCCCCGCTGGAAGCGGCCGCCTTGGCCGTTGCGGCGGCGGTCACCGCGTCCGACGTGGTCGCGTCCGACGAGACTTCGGTGCGAGTGATGAAGAAGACGCAGTGGGAATGGGTCTTCGTGACCGCCCTGCACGTGCTGCACATCATCCGCCCCAGCCGGGGCGCCGGTGTGGTCCGCGCGCTGTTCGGCGACCATCGCCCGCGCGTTTGGATCTCCGACAGCTTCGGCGCCCAGCGCGGCCATTCCGAGTTCTGGCAAATGTGTCTCGCCCATCTGTTGCGCGACACGCAATTCGCCATTGATTGCGGCGACGACGGGTTCTCGCCAGCATTCAAGCGCCTGCTGTTGCGCGCGATCGCCATCGGGCGGCGACGCGAAACGCTGCGCGACACCACGCTCGCGCAATACCAAGCCGATCTGGAACGAAGGTTGACGCGTGTGATGGCGCTGCCGCGACGTGGCGACGCCGCCGAGAAATTACGCCGCCGCATCGCCCGCGACCGCGCGCACCTATTCCTATTCGTGACCGATCGCGCTGTGTCGGCCACCAATAACGCCTGCGAGCGTGCGCTGCGGCCAAGCGTGATTTTCCGCAAGGTGACCAACGGCTTCCGCTCCGAATGGGGCGCGCAAACCTACGCCGCCTTCCGCTCCGTGGTCAGCACCGCCAAGGCTAACGGCCGTTCCGTCCTCGGCGAACTCCGCGCCGTGCTCGCAACGGCCTCAACACGTCAGATCGCCGCATCACCGGGGTGAGCAATTACATTGGTTGCTCCGCGATTATCAGACGAGATGGTCGAACCTCAACGGTGTATTTTCTGGGCGGCAGTAATCTAGCCACAAAATTTAGATTAAAGGTTGACGTTGGCAGAGACGGTATTCCGAATCGTGAGCAGGTTCGGAATGAGATGATCAGAGTGATGAGAGAAAGGATAATGCCGCTGATTGGCTGAACCAATGATAAAATTCATTGTCTCGCATTACAATACTTATATCAATACGTCTCTGCAGACACGAGAACCGCAGCTATACCGAGTATGCTTCTTACTGATTTCCTCACTTTTCTTTGCTTTGTTCGGGGCCGACAACGTCATAAATGTCTATTCTATTATGGCGACAGGAATTACAGTCCTTACTGGTTTCACGTTTACTGCCCTTTTCTCCAATCAGGCGCTGGGCTCGTCTGGGCTGCCTCCTCCAAAGAACGAGAATGATCGGCAGGACTTAATTCGGCTTAATACTTTAACACAAAACTTTCGGACGAGATCATCATTTTTCATTACAATATCAATATTAGAGATTGTTCTTCTGGCAGCTGCTAGCGCCGGCCTCTCGGATCACTATTCAATCACATCGTGGGTACCTAAACTTATAGTCAGAGAAAATCTTCACGTTGCTAGCATTACAGATTACATAAGACTGATGTTTATGATTTTTGCAATCTGCTATACTACAATATTAAATTGTATTTACTTAGAAAGTTTGTATACGTTCTATCGTATGGCGGAAACAATTTTTGCAATACTTGATATAAAGAAAGAATATTTAGATTCCAGACGCGAAATTGAATGAAGTTTTATTCAACAGCTCTTCCTAAGCAACTTACTAATTGCGTTGCGAGTCAGGTCGCCCACAGCGGAACGCTCGCTTTCGCCCCATCTGCCTCCGATTTGATACGAGCAAGCTGTAGTGTGCGCATATGCCAACCGCCATGCACCAACAACAACTCGGCCGAGTAACCACTTTCAGTACGCTGCGCGCGTGGTTCAACATCTCGCATTGACGGCAGGCCGGCGTAAAGCGCTGCCACACTATGACCGCTTTCGACGGTAGGTTAGGTAATGCCCACTGACTGACATGAGGTCGAAAGCGGCAAAGAACGCCTTCAAACAGCCCGCTTCCCAGGTCCACCTATGGCGGAGGACTCCGTTGCCGGCGAGCTTAGGGCTATCAAATTTGGTCTGCGATTTATTTCGCAGTAGCCGGGCGCAGACTATTAACGCGGGTCTCTGTTTGTATGTTACGCAGGTCTCGAGGACTTGGCGCTTCAACTGTATAGCGAACAATAAATTTGCCGATGTACCAAATTAGGGCGGGCATAACGATCCAAAACAACGCTGTGTAGGCCAGCAACTCAAGCATCGGATCTCTTTTCTATGTAATCGTGACGAGTGAGGTATTTACGATGATTTGGGCTAGCGGGCGTTTTTGCCAAGGGTGGGTCGTGAGATGAAACGGCGCTTGAGCGTGATGATTTCAGCTTTGGCGGTCGTTCGTCAGCGCGGGCGATGCGTGGCTGTCTAGGGCGGCGGCACCGAGGGTTCGTGGTGCCGCCCTGGATCGCCACGCCGCAAGAGCGGCTCGCGATGACGAAATTGTCGGGGAGGCGATCGCCGTGATGCTGCGCCGTCCTCGGTCTTGTTGCTCTTGAAGGGCGGCTCGTGGGCGCTGACGGGGGCGCGGTGGCGTGGTCAGGTTGGCTTGAGGTGGTTCGTCAGGAGGAGGTGGCGGACTTCTTCGCTGACCTGGTTAAGGGCGCCGAGTTGGGTGATGAGTTGGGCGGGGCGGCTGCCGCGGAGGCCGGCGAGGGTTAGTTGTTTGTTGCGGACGTAGGTGTAGACGCCGCTGACGGCGAAGGCGGTGGTGTGGGTGACGGTCTCGCGTAGGTCGGCGGTGGCGGCGGAGAATTGGGGGGTGGCGTAGAATTGGCGCCGGGCCAGGGGGGAGGCGAAGGCGAGGTCTAGGATGGCGATGCAGCGGCGTTCGTCGGGCACGTCGTGGGCGACGTTGGGGGCGGGGGGTGCCGGGTCGGCGTTGCTGTAGGTGTCGGGGAGGTGCAGGCGGACCCGGAGAACGGCGTCTTCGGCGGCCAGGGCGGTGGCGAGGCGGTGCATGCGGTCGCGGAAGGCAGCGGCATTGGCCGGGTCGGCGCCGAAATGGATGTGCATGCGGTCGAGGCCGTCGTCTTCGTTGGGGACCGGGTCGGCGACGCGGTCGACTAGGGTGATCGAGCCGGTGGGTAGGGCGTAGGCGACGGTGGCGGCGAACATGTTCTGTTCGTCGCTGAAGAGGATCGAGCAGGTTTCGTTGAACCGGTCCTGGTCGGCGGCGGAGTAGAAGCCGATCTCGACGCCGCCATCGAGTTCGTAGTCGGGGAAGGGGGCGATGCCGTCTAGGGCGGGCCAGAGATGGGCGTCCTGCTGGCGGTCGAGATGGACTTGGACGTACCAGCCGAGGCCGGGGACGCGCGAGCAGAGGGGGCCGTGGACGTCGCGCCAGTAGGTGGCGAACAGCTCGTGCGGCACGCGGGGGCGGCGCAGGACGGTGGTGTAGGAGTTGATGGTGATGTCGGCGTCGCGGGCGGCGTAGTCGGTGGCCGTCGAAAGCATTGGCATGGAGGTTCGTCCTGTGTCGGGTGCCGGGCCCTTCCCCTGGGTGGGGAAGGGCGGTTAGGCAGCGGCGAGCAGGTCTTTTTCCTTGCCGCCGCCGAAGAGGTAGTCGAGGTCCTCGACTTCAAGGCCCGGCATGTCGCCTTCGTCGCTGAGGGCGATGTTGGCGAGGTCGGTCTTGCGTTGCTGGAGTTCGACGATGCGGTCTTCAACGGTGTCGGCGGCGATGAGTTTGTAGACGAAGACGGATTTGGTCTGGCCGATGCGGTGGGCGCGGTCGGAGGCCTGGTCCTCGGCGGCCGGGTTCCACCAGGGGTCGTAGTGGATGACGGTGTCGGCGGAGGTGAGGTTGAGGCCGCGGCCGCCGGCCTTGAGGCTGATGAGGAAGACCGGGACCTCGCGGGCTTCGAAGGAGCGGACGGGCTCGGCGCGGTCGCGGGTGTCGCCGCGGAGTTCGACGAAGGTGATGCCGGCTTCGGTGAGGCGGGGCTTCATCAGGTCGAGCATCGAGGTGAACTGCGAGAAGATGAGGATACGGCGGCCTTCGGGGATCATCTCGCCGAGCATCTCCATGAGGTCGTCGAGCTTGGAGGAGGTCTCGACGGCGCGGGCGGAGGGGAGCTTGAGCAGGCGGGGGTCGCAGCAGAGCTGGCGCAGCTTGAGCAGCGCGTCGAGGACGACGATGCGGCCCTGGGCGGCGCTGAGGCCGCGGATCTGCTCGCGGACTTCCTCGGACAGGGTGCCGCGGATGGTGTCGTAGACCTCGCGCTGCTCGGGGGCGAGATTGATGCGGCGGAGGATGGTGTGCTTGGGCGGCAGGTCGGTGGCGACTTCGCCCTTGGTGCGGCGGAGCAGGAACGGCTTGATGCGGCGGGCGAGCTGGACCCGGCGGACGACGTCGCTGTTCTTCTCGATGGGGGTGCGGAAGCGTTTAACGAAGCTTTTGCGGTCGCCGAGCAGGTTGGGCATCAGGAAGGCGAATTCCGACCATAGCTCCTGGAGGTTGTTCTCGATCGGGGTGCCGGAGAGGCAGAGGCGGTGCCGCGTGTCGAGGCGGCAGACGGCGCGGGTGGCCTTGCTGTCGGGGCTCTTGATGACCTGGGCTTCGTCGAGGACGACGATGTGCCACTGGAGCGGGGCCATGACCTCGATGTCGCGGCTGAGCACGGTGTAGGTGGTGATGACGACGTGCTTGGCGTCGAGGCCGGCGCGGCGCTCGTGACGGTCGAGGCCGTGGAGGACCTCGATGCTGAGGTGAGGGGCGAATTTCTTGAGTTCGGCGGTCCAGTTGCTGACCAGGCTGGTGGGGACGACGATCAGGGCGGGGCGGTCGAGGCGGCCTTCAGCGTGTTCGATGACGAGGTGGGCGATGGTCTGGGCGGTTTTGCCGAGGCCCATGTCGTCGGCGAGGAAGCCGCCGAGGTCGTGGGCGCGGAGGTGCTGCAGCCAGGCGACGCCGAGGGACTGGTAGGGGCGGAGCGTGGCGGTGAAGCTCGCGGGGATGTCGATCTGGGGGAGTTCGGCCGGGCTGCGGAATTGGGCGGCGTAGGCGGCGATGGCGGCGGAGTCGTCCCAGCGGGTGACGAGGAGGTCTTCCAGGTCGAGGACGGTGGGAGCTTCGCCGGCGGAGAGGACGAGCTCGTCGTTGACGGTGCGGTGGGCGGCGTCGATGAGGTCGGCCATGACGGCGAGCAGGCGGCGGATGCGGTCGGCCGGGAGTTTTAGGATACGGCCGTCTTCGAGGGAGGTGACGAGGTCGCCGTCCTCGATCTGGGCGGCGTCCATGCCGCCGCGGTCGAGCAGGCGGGTGAGGATGGGGAGCAAGGGGACGCGGTGGCCGTCAATCTCGATGCCGAAATCGAGGGCGAAGCGGCCGCGCTCGGCGTCGGTGATCTTGACGTCGTATTCGCCGACGGTCTGGACGGTGCGGGGGCCGAAATCGCGCTCGATCTTGTTCTGCCAGCCGAGGGCTTCGAGGCCGGGGACCCGGCCGTGGATAAAGGATTGCCACTTCTCGGCGGCGTCGCGGCCGCGGTGGACGTGGACCATGCGGCCGCGGGCCGAGGAGGGGTCGGCGACGCGCATGAGGGTGAAGCCGTCGGGCTTCAGCGCGGCCAGGGCGGCGAGTTCGCCTTCGCGGTCACGGCGGACGAAGCTGCCGTCCTTCATGCGGACGAACTGGCGCTCATCATCGGCGGGGACGGAGACGCCGTCATAGTCGAAGTCGATGATGAGGGCGTCCATCTTGGTCATGCGGCCGAAATCGTCGGGGGCGTCCATGCGGCGGAGCTGGAGGACGGGGACGGCGGTGCATTCGAGGATGACGGGCGCGGCGGCGGTCGCGGTGGGCGGGCCGGAGCGGGAGACGGGTTTTGCCACTTGGCGGATGGAGGGGCGCGAGGGCGGGCGTGGCTGGCCGCCGAAGGGGGCGCCGGTGAAGGCGGGGCGGGCGCCGGGCTTGAGGCCGGGCCTGGTGGGGGAGGCGGCGAGGCGGGCGGCGATGTGGGGAGATGGTTTGACCGCGGCAGGGGTCATGCTGAAGCCGGGCTTGGGGGCAGGTTTGGCAGCGTCGGACTTGCCAGCATCGGGCGCGATGGCGTGATTGCGGAGGCGGACGCGGCCGACCTGGCCGGTGGCGGCGTCGACGTACCAAGGGCCGCTTTCGCCGAGGATCACGGCGGATTTGGGCGGCAGGTCAGGGGCGACGTTGGCCTGGAAGGCGCGCTCCTCGCCGAGGACGAGGGTCTTGCCGGTGGGCTTCCAGCGGCCGCGGCCGATGCGGGCGATCAGGCCGAGGACGGAGGCGACCTGGGCTGGCGGGATGAGGGCGAGCGCGTCGTCACCGCTGCCGAGGAGCTTGGCGAGGATGCGGTTGGATTCCGGGCCGGATTTGTCGGCGATGATGCGGGCCGGGCTGGTGGGTTCGAGCTTGCCGGTGCGCTCGCCGATCAGGGTGGTGGTGACGGCGCAGGCGGCCGGCGGGTCGGCGGGGGCGAGTTCGAAGGCGAGGATCTGCTTCTCGACACCGGAATTCTCAGTGAGGTTGTCGAGGAAGTTCTTCTGGGTGGCCTTGCGGAGCGAGGGGAAACGGTCGAGCGCGGCAAGGCCGGCGGCGGCGAGGTGGATGCAGTTCGGCTGGTTGCAGGTGCAGGTGTTCTCGAAGACGACGCGGTGGCCGACCTTGGTCGAGACGGTGGTGGTGCGGCGCTGGAAGCCGGCATGGTCCACCGTGGCGGTGATGGCGTTGTCGTCGAGCGCAACTTCGACGGCGCCGAGCAGCACGAGGCTGCGGCCGCGGGTGAGGATTTTGGCGTCGAAGACGCGTCCGAGATCGTCGGCCGAAAATGGGCTCAGCATGCGGTACGTATCGGTCCGTTCAGCTTGCCCGGCGAGCAAGAGCAATGGGGAGCGGACCGAGCGTCGGCGTCCCCGGCCGAAGGAGGATCGATACCGCGAACGACCCTGCCGGAGCAACTACGCACTGATGCGATGGGCGCAGGTCGAGTGTGCGTGTGCAGCAATTTGCCGTGGGTGCTCGGTTGATGTATGACAATTCGTATTACGGAGGGTGACATGGCGACTGTGACGGTGCGGCGGCAGGGGAACTCGGTGGGCGTGAGCTTTCCGGCGGAGACGCGGATCCGGATGGGGTTCGAGGTGGGGCAGGATCTGACGCTGATCGAGTTGTCGGACGGCGTGAAGCTGGTGAAGCGGAACGTGGCGTTGGAGCGTCAGATGGAGCTGGCGCGGGAGGTGCTGCGCGAGCAGGCCGATGTGTTGCAGGAGCTGTCCAAGCGGTGACGGAGCCGGAGTTCGTCGCGTTCGACGTCGTGCTGTTCATGCACGACCAGGCGTTGCGCGAGTATGGCGGCGCGCAAGGGGCACAGAAGGATGACCTTCTGCACAGCGCGTTGGCGCGGCCGATGAACAAGCTGGCTTATGAGGACACGGGATCGATCGACCTGTTCGATCTCGCGGCCGCGTATGCTTACGGGTTGGTCAGCAATCACGCTTTCACGGATGCCAACAAACGGACGGCATGGAGCGTTTGCTCGTTGTTCCTCAAGTTGAACGGTGTGCGGATCGAGGCGCCGGTACCGGAAATCATCGAGACGGTCGTTGGGTTGGCCGCGCGACAGGTCAGCGAGGCCGAGTTCGCCGCGTGGTTGAGGTCGCACAAGGTTGTTTAGTCAGCCCGGCGGGAAAGCGCGGTTGGGGGCGTTGCGGACGTTGCCGCCGTTCGTGGGGATGTTGTGGCGGACGAGCGCCGGGCTGACGGCGGGGTCGTTGGGGCTGCGGTTGGTTCGCGCCGGGTTGCCGATCGCGACGTTGTTCGTGGCCAAGTTGATCATCGACGAGGTGGTGCGGCTGGGGACACACCCGGCGGTGGCGGCGCCGTGGGTGGATGTGCTGGAGAGCCGGCTGGGGGTGTTGCTGCTGGCGGAGTTGGGGTTGGCGCTGCTGGCGGATGCGCTGGGGCGGGCGGTCAACCTGGTGGACTCGCTGCTGTCGGATCGGTTCAGCGATGCGACCAGCCTGCGGCTGATGCAGCATGCGGCGACGCTGGACCTGGCGGATTTCGAGGATAGCGACATCCAGGACGGGCTGGATCGGGCACGGCGGCAGGCGAGCGGGCGGACGGGGCTGATCAGCCAGTTATTCGGGCTGGCGCAGGACGGGATCACGTTGGTGGGGTTCGCGGCCGGAATCGCGGCGTATGCGCCTTGGCTCATTCTCCTTCTGGCGGCGGCGTTGGTGCCGGCGTTCCTCGGCGAGCTGCGGTTCAACGCGGAGAGCTACGCGCTGAGCGCGTTCCGGACGGCGGAGCGGCGGGAGCTGGATTACCTGCGGCAGACGGGGGCGAGCACGTCGACGGCCAAGGAGGTCAAGCTGTTCGGGCTGCACGGCTTCCTGATCGACCGGTATCGGACGGTGTCGGAGACGATCCGGGGGGAGAACGCGGCGTTCGCGCGGCGGCGGGCGACGGCGGGAGCCGGGCTCGCGGCGGTGGGAACGGTGGGGTACTACGCGGCGTACGGGTATCTGGCGTGGCGGACGGCGACGGGCGGGCTGACGGTCGGCGACCTGACGTTCCTGGCGGCGTCGTTTCTGCGGCTGCGGGGGTTGCTGGCCGGGCTGCTGAGCGGGGTTTCGACGCTGGCGAGCCAGGCGCTTTATCTGAAGGATCTGTTCGACTTCCTGGAGGTGAAGCCGGCGATCACGTCGCCGCCAAACGGGGTGCGGTTTCCGGCAGCGATCACGAGCGGGCTGGTGTTCGAGGATGTCGGGTTCAAATACGCGGGCGCGAGCAAGTGGGCGGTGCGGCATCTGAGCTTCCGGGTGCCGGCGGGGCAGGTGGTGGCGCTGGTGGGCGAGAACGGGGCGGGGAAGACCACGCTCGTGAAGCTGATGACGCGGCTCTACGACCCGGTGGAAGGACGCATCCTGCTCGATGGCGTGGATCTCAGGGAGTACGACCTGGACGGGTTGCGGGCGGGGATTGGGGTGATCTTCCAGGACTTCGTTCGATACGACCTCAGCGCGGGCGACAACATTGCGGTGGGGCGAGTGGCGCTGCGGGAGGATCGGGAGCGGATCGAGGCGGCGGCACGGCTGGGGCGGGCGGACGAGGTGATCGGCAAGCTCGAGGGCGGCTACGACCAGATGGTGGGGCGGCGGTTCAAGGGCGGCGTCGAGCTGTCGGGGGGCGAGTGGCAGAAGGTGGCGATCGCGCGGGCGTATATGCGGGATGCGGCGCTGCTGATCCTGGACGAGCCGACGGCGGCGCTGGATGCGCGGGCGGAGTTCGAGGTGTTCCAGCGCTTCAAGGGGCTGAGCAACGGCCGGACCGCGGTGCTGATCTCGCACCGGTTCTCGAGCGTGCGGATGGCCGACCGGATCGTGGTGATCGAGGGTGGCCGGGTGCTGGAGGAGGGGACGCATCCGGAGTTGCTGGCGCGTGGTGCGCGGTATGCGGAGTTGTTCGAGTTGCAGGCGGCGGGATATCGGTGATGGAACGGTTGGCGATCGTGACGGGTGGGAGCCGGGGGATCGGTGCTGCGATCTGCCGCCGGTTGGCGCGGGATGGCTACGCGGTGGCGGTGAATTATGGGCATGGGGCCGCGGCGGCCGAGGCGGTGGTGGCGGAAATCGAGGGGGCCGGCGGTCAGGCGGCGGCGTTCCGCGCCGATGTGTCGGACCCGGTGGCCATTGCCGGGCTGTTCGCGGCCGCGGTGGATCGGTTCGGGCCGCTTGCGGCGCTGGTCAACAATGCCGGCATCCTTGGCCCGTTGGGGCGGATCGAGGACATGCCGCTTGCCTCGCTGCAATCGCTGCTTGAGGTCAACGTGATCGCGACGGTGCTGGGCTGCCAGGAGGCGGTGCGGCGGATGTCGACGCGGTTGGGCGGGGCGGGTGGGGCGATTGTGAACCTGTCGTCCACGGCGGCGCGCCTTGGGGGCGGGGGCGAGAACGTGCTGTATGCGATGACCAAGGGGGCGATCGATACGCTGACGACCGGGTTGGGCCGCGAGTTGGCGGAAGAAGGTGTGCGGGTCAACGCGGTGGCGCCGGGGTTGATCGAGACCGCCATGGCGCCGCCGGATCGCATCGCGCGGCTAGCTCCGGTCATTCCGATGCGGCGGGCCGGGCAGCCCGGCGAGGTCGCCGATGCGGTGGCTTGGCTGCTGTCACCGGCGGCGACTTATGTGACGGGTACGACGCTCACGGTTTCGGGCGGGCGTTAGAAGGGCTTGGGTGCCAAGAGGGCGACAACTGGGCCGCCCTCTCCCCCGGCGCCGGGACGCTATTCGTTTTTGGAATGCCGGTGACCACTAGACCATAGATTATGCGGTGACAACGCATCCGAGCTTGCGGCGGCGGATCAGGGCGCCGACTACGCCGGCGCCGAGGATCGCGAGGCTGGCCGGCTCGGGTACGAAGGCCTGGTCGCGCACGCTTTCGGCGATGGGAGCGAAGTTGCTGAACGCGCCGTCGATGCCGAGGGCGTAGTAGGTCTGGTACTGCGCCGGGTTGTTGAGGAAGGTGTAGGGGTGGACGAACAGCCCGGCGGCATGGGCAGCGTTGACGCAGGCGGCGGTGGTCTGGCCGGTGGACGGGCCGATGCCGTCGGCGATGGCCTTGATGGAGGCAGCCGCGGCGGCCGTGGTCGGGCAAACGCCGAGATAGTCGACCGGAATGGACGAGTTGGTGTTCAGGTAGGCGACCTGAGTCGGGTCGAAGGACTGGGTGAAGGCGTGGCCGTTGATGAAGTAGCCGTTGTAGCGCGGGTCGTTCAGCCCGGTGAGGATCGCGGCGGCGACATCTAGGCCACTTTGCTTGGCTTCCGGGTAGACGCCGATCGCCTCGCCGGTCTTGACGTAGTTGTCGTAAGCGGCGTCAAGAAATTGTTGATAAGTCGCAATGGTGTATTTCGTGCTGGGATCATAGAAGCTGAGATCCGAGCAATAGCCGGTGGCATTGCGGCAAGAGAAATTGAGCGCCTGTAGTTGCGGCAGGGTGAATTTGGTCACGTCGTAGGTGCCGTTGGCTGATTTCAGGGCGGCGATGTCTGGGTGGCTCGCGGCGTAGGAGACGACGTTGCTGGTGGCGTTGAGCGTGCCGTCGTGCAGCATGACGGGGATTTTGTCGGCGGTGATGTAGACGTCGCCTTCGATGTAGTTCGGATGCATCGAGATCGAGAGCGCGTAGGCCTGGGTGGTCTCTTCGGGCAGGTAGCCGCTGGCGCCGCGATGGTTGATGACGATGGGCGGTTGGCCGTTCAGGGTGAGCGGGGCGGCTTGGACGGTCGCGGCGGTCGCGGCGAGTGCGGCGCAGGCGACGAGAAGGGGACGCATTGTATTCTCCGAGAGTTCTAACGACAGGCGGAGAGTGGCAGGTCGGGCGCGCACCGTGATGACGGGCGCGTTGCAGTCGGATGACACATGAACCGGCTGTAATCTTTCCTCGCGAACGAGGCGACCGCGATGCTCGTGGCCGCCTTTTGCTGGCTAGGATTAGGGCAGCGGCTCGTGGATGGGGCATTTGTTGAAGTTGGCCCGGAAGTCGGCGGAGTGCTGGTAGGAGTCCTTGCGGGCGCGGTTGATGTTGCCGAGGGGCTGGTGGGCGGCGAGGCCGGTCCAGACGCTGAAGCGCATCTCCTCGTCGACGGCTTGGACCTGCGCCGGGTCCCAGGAGTTCTGCGGCGCGACGTGAATCGTGGCGACGGTCTGGAACGGTGCCGCCTCGGGGTCCCAGGAGACGGTGGGGTCTTCGACGGGCTGCTTGTCGAGGTCGCGGCAGAGTTGGACCTTGAACTCCCAGACCGCATCGGTGCTGATCATCTCGGCGCGCACGGTGTCGCGGATGGCGTTGGGGTCCTCGGAGGTCTCGATCTGCGTGCCCTTGCGGGAAGTCAGGCCCTTGGAGACAGGGACGAGGCTGAACTTGGCGATGTAGTCCCCGTAGCGGAACGGGGTGACGCTGTAATAGGTCTCGCCGAGCGGGTCGACGTTGGGGGCGCCGCCGAGGGAGGCCAGGGTGGTGCTGTCCAGGCCGACCTTGGACAGGGCGGTGTTGATGCCGCCGAGGACGGTGGAGAGGACCTTCTTGGTGCCCTCGAGCGTGTCGGTGGTCTTGGCGAGCAGCTTGAGGTTGCCGAGGAACTTGTCGGCGGTCTTGGCCACGAAGACGTCGCCATTGACCATGATGAAATCCTGGGTGGTGCCGGAGGCGCCGGGCAGGCGGTCACCCTTGGCGTCGAGCACCTTGATCGACATGCCGCGCGGCAGGGCGATCGAGTCCGGCAGGATGTCGCCGGCATTGGTGGACAGGCGGAGGTAGACCTTGTGGTCGCCGGGGGTGGCGAACAGGCCCTGGGCGAGTTCGGGCGGCAGGCCGTCCTTGATCGTCATGGTGCCCTGCAGGATGCCGTGCGCCTTGGCATGGACGGCGCGAATGGCGTGATGACCGTCTTCTGCCGTGGTGTGCAGGATGGTGTCGAAGGTGGTGTTGAGGCCGTTGACGGTTTCGGACTCGTCGGCTTGCACGTGTTCGACGGTGGGGGCGTAGCGGATGGGGGCGGACGACATGGCAGCACTCCTTGAACGTATTAAACATCGGGAGGGTGGGGCGAGTTGCTGGGAGGCGTGATGACGATAATCAGTTGCGGCGTGCTGGTGCGGGATGCGGCCGGGCTGGTGCTGTTGGGGCAGGCGACGGGGTCGGCGCGGTGGGACATTCCGAAGGGGATCGCCGAGCCGGGGGAAAGCCATGTCGAGGCGGCGGTGCGGGAGCTCAGGGAGGAGACCGGGTTGGTCGCCGATCCGGCGGTGCTGGAGGCGCTCGGGGTCCATCGGTATCTGCCGGCGAAGCAGTTGGCGCTGTTCGGATGGAGGGTGGGGGAGATCGAGGTCGCCGGGCTGCGGTGTCGCTCGACGTTCCGCTCGCGGGATGGGCGGGACGTGCCGGAACTGGCGCGGTTCGCCTTGGTCGAGTGGGACGAGATGCTGGGGCGGGTGGGGAAGAACATGGCGCGGGTGCTGCGCTCGATCGGGCCGCCGGATCAGCCGGTTGCGTAGACGATGCCGGTGTCGACGGTCGACACCGGCGTGGGTTGATACAGTCGAAAGCAGTTACGGCCAGCGCGTTTCGCGTCGTAAAGGGCGGCGTCGGCGAAGCGCAGCAAATCGGCCGGCGTGTCGGCATGGTCGGGGCATAGGGTGATGCCGATCGAGACGCCCATGTGGATGTCCTGGCCTTCAAACGCGAATGGTGCGGCGACGGCGGCGAGAAGCCTGGTCGCTAGCCGCGCGATGGCGCGTTCATCGGCGGTGTCGCGGATCAGCAGCACGAATTCGTCACCCGCCAGGCGAGCCACGACATCGCTCCGACGCGCGGCGGTCTCGAGCCGGCGGGCGACTTCGCAGAGCGTGGCATCGCCGGCGGTGTGACCCAGCGTGTCGTTGATCGGCTTGAAGCGATCGAGGTCCAGGAACATGAGCGCGAACGGCGAGCCGACGCGCGCGCGCTCGACCGAGCCATGCAGCGCGATCTCGAAATGGCGCCGGTTATACAGCCCGGTCAACGGGTCCCGGTTGGCGGCTTCGAGCAGCTGAATGCCGCAGCGATGCAGTTCGAGAACGCTGACGACGCCGCCGGCTAGGGCCTGAAGCCTCCGACTGTCCTCGTCGGACAGGATCCGTGGCTTGGTGTCGGCGATGCAAAAGGTGCCGAGCGCGTGATTGGAGGAGGAGCGGAGCAGCGCGCCGGCATAAAAACGGAAGTTCTTCTTGGTGACGAGCGGGTGATCGGAAAAACGAGGATCCTTCGACAGGTCCTCGACGGCCATGACGGGGGCGTCGAGGCCGACCGCGTGGGCGCAGATCGACGTCTTGCGGGGCGGCTCATAGGAAGCGAAGCCGATGGCCGACTTGAAGAAGGTGGTCTGGTCGCCGACGAAGTGAATGGCGCAGAAAGGAGTGTCGAACACCCAGGTGCCGAGCTGGGTGAACAGGTCGAACCGTGCGTCCGGCCCGGTTCCCAGGATTTGATAGCTATGCAGCGACGCGAGCCGGGCGATCTCGTCGGGTGGAATTGGCGCGAGTGACACCATTGCGGGCAGATCCGTCGGTAGCCCCGCACCGTAATCGGTACCGAAATAATAATTGGTTAACGCTGACGGTGGAGACCGCTGGAACCGCCGGCGATCTCCTGTTCGTCCGTTAACGCTCGACGCACATGGCGACGCCCATGCCGCCGCCGATGCAGAGGGTGGCGAGGCCGCGCTTGGCATCGCGGCGGCCCATCTCGTGCAGCAGGGTGGTGAGGATGCGGGCGCCGGACGCGCCGATCGGGTGACCGATGGCGATGGCGCCGCCGTTGACGTTCACCTTGGCGGTGTCCCAGCCCATGTCCTTGTTCACGGCGCAGGCCTGGGCGGCGAAGGCTTCGTTGGCTTCCACTAGGTCGAGATCGGCGGCTTTCCAGCCGGCGCGCTCGAGGGCTTTGCGGGAGGAGGGGATCGGTCCGGTGCCCATGATGGCCGGGTCGACGCCGGCGGTGGCGAAGCTGGCGATGCGGGCGAGCGGGGTGAGGCCGCGGCGCTCGGCTTCCTTGGCGGACATGACGATCAGGGCGGCGGCGCCGTCGTTGATGCCGCTGGCATTGCCGGCGGTGACGGTGCCGTCCTTGGAGAAGGCGGGGCGGAGCTTGGCCATCGTCTCGGGCGAGGAATCGTGACGGATGTATTCATCGTCGCTGACGACGGTGTCGCCCTTGCGGCCCTTGATGGTGACGGGGACGATCTCGTCCTTGAACTTGCCGGCCTTCTGGGCGGCGCTGGCCTTGTTCTGGCTGGCAGCGGCGAATTCGTCCTGCTGCTGGCGGGTGATCTGGAACTTGGTGGCGACGTTCTCGGCGGTGGTGCCCATGTGGTAGCCGTTGAAAGCGTCCCAGAGGCCGTCCTTGATCATGGTGTCGACCAGGCCGAGGTCGCCCATCTTGGTGCCTTGGCGGAGGTAGGCTGCGTGGGTGGACTGGCTCATGCTCTCCTGGCCGCCGGCGACGACGATCTGGCTTTCGCCGCTCATAATCTGCTGGGCGGCGAGGGCGACGGTGCGCAGGCCGGAGCCGCAGACCTGGTTGATGCCGAAGGCGGTGGAGCTGTCGGGAATGCCGGCCATGCGGGCGGCCTGGCGGGCCGGGTTCTGGCCCTGAGCGGCGGTGAGGACCTGGCCGAGGATGATCTCGTCGATGTCGGCCGGGTCGAGCTTGGCGCTCGCGATGGCGGCGCGGATGGCGTCGGCCCCGAGGACATGGGCCGGTACGCTGCCGAAAGCGCCGTTGAAGCTGCCGACGGGGGTGCGCACTGCCGAGACGATGACGACGTCTTCCATTTTCGATCTCCCTGTAATTCGGTAAATAGATAGGGGGTCGGCCGCGGCGCAACCAGCCCGGCGGGGCTGGCTCGCGCGGAAGCTAAGTGGGACCTGGGTTGATTAAACGTGTATGTCGCAGTGCACCACGGCAGATGCTATCGTCAGCCTCCAACGCTAACGAGGTCCCCCATGGCTGATATGCCCGCGACACCGCCCGAGCAGGCCATGGAGAGCCAGAAAGGCTCGGGCACCGTCGTCGTCAAGAAATACGCGAACCGCCGGTTGTACAACACCGAGACGTCCAGCTACATCACGCTCGACAACCTGGCCGAGATGATCCGGGCGGGGCGGGATTTCGTGGTGTATGACGCGAAGTCCGGCGACGACATCACGCGCGGGGTGCTGACGCAGATCATCGTCGAGGAAGAGAGCAAGGGCAGCGCGATGCTGCCGGTGGCGTTCCTGCGGCAGTTGATCGGGTTCTATGGCGGGAACCTCGAGGGCGTGGTGCCGCGGTACCTAGAATACTCGATGAGCAGCTTCGCGCGGCAGCAGCAGCAGATGCGCACGGTGATGGAGCGGACGTTCAGCCCGTTCATGCCGATGGGCGTGGAAGAGATGAACCGGCAGAACATGGCGATGTTCGAGCGTGCGGTGAGCCTGTGGAATCCGTTCGCGCGGGCGGGCGATGCCGGGCAGCCGGCCTCGGGGGCTGCCGCCGAGATGGGCGACGGATCCGAGGGCGGGGCGACTGGCCAGACCGCGGAGCAGGCGGCCGAGAACCCGGAAGTGGTGTGGCTGCGCAGCGAGGTAGAGAGCTTGCAGCGGCAGTTGGCGGTGGCCCATGCGGCGGCCGTGGCGCCGGCGGCAATGCTGGAGCCGGGCGCGATCCCGGAGAACCTGCGGCGCGATCCGGCGCCAGCGGGGGCCAACGGCAAGTCGCCGCGCCGGGCGAAGCCGTAGCTGCTGGCTCAATCCCATTGTAGCGGCGCGAGCCGCAGCAATGGGATTCGGGCGAGGCTGACGATTCCGTCCTGAAGCGCGATCGGGAGTGAGAGCGGTCCGGCGCCAGTCGGGGCCGAGAGGATGGCCAGCATGCCGCGGGCTGCGGTGGCGGCGGACGCGGTGATGGCGCCGGTGGCGGCGAGGCGGTCGAGCACGGCGGGTAGGCCGGTGGCGGCGATGCGGCCGGTGAGCGCCGGCTGCAGCGACGGATCGAGCGTGAGGGTGGCGGTGCCGGTGGCGGCGAGCGGACCCCAGTTCAGCGCGGCATCGTCGATGACGAGGCGACCGTCGGCGGCGCGCCAGCGGCGGGCGCTCTCCGTCGCGGTCGGCATTGGGACAATCGGCGCGGAGAGGCGGGCGGTCAGCGAGAGGGAATCGATCGGCGGCTCTACCGGGCGGTGGTCGGAGTCCACGAGCGTCACCGTCGAGAGCCGCAGGGTCGAGCCGTCGGGCCGGGTCTCGAGATGGGCGGCGGCGATGTGGACGGGACGTCCGGCTGCGGCGGCGATGGCGAGATCCGTCGCGTCGACATGCGTCGGGTCATGCTGGGTGAGGTCGAGCGTGGCGACCAGGGTGCCGGCGGTGAACGGGACGGGCGGGGCGTCGGCGACGGTGACGCTTTGCGGGCCGGCGGCGGAGAGGGTGAGCCGGGCGGGGTGAAGCGGGCCGAGGCGGAGCGTCTGCGACCCGGCGGTCCAGACCAGAGGCGGGAGGATGTCGGGGCCGGAGCGCAGGACGGCGTTGGGCAGGACGATCTCCGCGGCGATCGGCCAGCCGCGCCAGCGCGCGGGATCGGCGGAGAGGGACCAGCCGACGGCGTCGGCGGCGTCATGGGCGCCGGTGTCGAGACGTTGGCAGGCGATGGACCAGACCGCGGTGTCGGCAGCGACGAGGGCGGCCAGGACAAGGGCGGAGACGAGCAGTTTTCTCGATCGGCGACGCTCGGTTTCACTCACCGGAGTGGCTTCGCTTTAGTGTTGACTCGTCGCAATTCCTGAAATTTGTCCACAGGGGTGCGATGCCCGTCGGATCGTTGGGTTTTGTCATCAGATACTCACGATACGGTAACCGTCCAGTGTAGGGTGGACGCTTCGTCAAGGGACGCATCGTCATGTCACCGGGCAATCTGTGGCGGAAATGCATGAGTCACGCGGTTTTCAGGCCTTTCTCGCGAAATGCCGCCGAGGCGGGAAAACGGGGTTTCAGGGCGCTTCCCAACAGGTGTCACACAGGTTGATCCACGGAGTTATCCACAGTCGATCGGGTTGGTAGCGCATCGGCCCAGCGTTGGCGCAGGGTGGCGATGAGTTCGTCGCCGCGGAGGGTGGACGGGATGGGCTCGCCGACATGGATGCGGACGCGGCCGGGACGTTTGACGAAGGCGCGGCGGCTCCAATAGAGGCCGGAATCGGTGGAGACGGGGTAGATCGGCAGGCCGGTGCGGGCGGCGATCATGCTGAAGCCGCCGCGGATGTCGACCTGGGCGCCGTGGGCGACGCGGGTACCTTCGGGAAAGATGACGATCTGGCGGCCGGCGGCCTTGGCGGCCTGGGTGCCGCGCAGCAGGGCGCGGACGGCGGCGACCGAGGCGTTGCGGTCGACCGGGATCTGGCCGGAGGCTTCGAGCATGGGGCCGAAGAGCGGGATGCCGGCGAGCTCGGCCTTGAAGACGTAGCTGCAGCGCTCGAGCGTGGTAACCCAAATGAGGGTGTCGAAGGCGGATTGATGCTGCGAGGCGAGGAGGGCGGCGCCGGGCGGCACCTTGTCCAGGCCGGTGATCTCGGCCTCGATGCCGCAGATCCACTTGGCGCCGAAGAGAAGGGTAGCGGCCCAGATCTGGGCCAGGCGGAGCGTCCACCAGGGGGTGAAGGCGCGGACGAAGATGCCGATGGCGCCGAGGAGTGCGGTGCCGCCGAAGAACCAAGCGTTGAAGAGGGCCGAGCGGAGCACGATCACGGTCGAGATCCCTTTTTAAAACGGGTCAGGCCGAAGCGGACGGCGAGAAGCTTGTCGTATTCGATGGCGAGCAAGCGGAGCGTGGTGATGTCGTCACGGGTGCGCAGGGCGGGCGGGCGGACCGGCATTGGATGCAGCTGGACGCCGGGCAACTCGCGGGCGAGTTCGGCCAAGGCGCGGGCCATGTGATAGCCGGCGGTGACGACGATTAGGCTGTGCAGGTCGAATTTGCGGACCCAAGCGGCGGTCTCAGCGGCGTTGCCGACGGTGTTGGTGGCGGCATGACCTAGAGTGATGATCTGGGCCTCGAGGAGGACCGGGTCGACGGGGACGCGGCGGAGGATCTCGGACAGCTCGGTGCCATTGCCGACGCCGGAGATCAGCAGGCGAGGCGCCTTGCCATCGGCGAGCAGACGGAGCCCGGCCTCGATCCGGTCGGCGCCGCCGGTGAGGACGACGATGCCGTCGGCCGGGGGCGGGGTGGGGACGAGGCGGCGGGCGTCGTCCTCGAAGGCGGTGAAGCCGGCCAGCCAGATGAGTGCGGCGGCGACGAGGCAGGAGAAAGCGAGGGCGAGCAACCGCCACATCAGGGGAGGCGCCGGAGCCAGCGACGAACGGTGCGGTGGGCGGTGAGCCAGCCAATGGAGGCGGCGAGCGGGGGCAGGCAGACGACCGCGAGCCAGAGGGTGACGGGGATGGCGGCCAGGGCGCCCGCGATCCCGTCTGGCGCGGCGGCGTTGCCGAACGGGGCGGCCAGGCCGGTGAGGCCCGCCAGCACGGGAAGGGCGGCGACGGCGCCGATGCCTGCGCCGATGCCGGCCAGGACGGTGGCGCGCTGGGCGAAGCTGCGGGCGATGAAGTCGTCGGTGGCGCCGAGGCCGTGGACGGTCTCGATGGCGTCGCGGCGGGAGGCGAGGCCGGCGCGGGTGGCCACCGCGATGACGGCGACGGCGACGAAGCCGACAACGGCAAGGGCGAGGGCGGCGCAGGCCTGGAGGCTGCGGGCCAGGGTAGCGAGGCGTTTGACCCAGCGGTCGTGCTCCTCGACCAGGGTGCCGGGGGCGGCGGTCTCGAGGGCGGCGGCGAGGGCGGCGTGATTGGGGCCGGCGCCGGTGAGCTGGACGTCGATGACGGCGGGCAGCGGGATGGCGATCTCGCCGGAGGAGCTGCCGAGATTGGCGCCCAGCCAGGGTCGGAGGAGAGTGCGGAGTTCGTCGTCGGAGAGGGTGCGGGCGCGGGCGATGCCGGCGGTGGCGGCTAGGGCGGTGCGGACGCGGTCGAGGCGTGTGCCGTTGGCGACGAGGTCGGTCGGTTGCGGGACCTGGACGGTGATGGTGCCGCCGGCGCCTGACTGCCAGTGCTGCGCGAGCGCGGTGGCGCCGATGGCGCCGGCGACGGCGAGGGCGGCCAGGAAGGTCATGGCGGCGACGAGGGAGGGCAGCAGGCGGTCGGACAGCGCGCGGCGGACACCGAGGTCGTCGAAGCCGGCGGGGCGGAGGAGGCTCCTAGTCATCGCGGATGAGCTGTCCTTCGTGCAGGCGGAGCGTGTGGGCGGGATAACGGTGGACCATGGCGGTGTTGTGGGTGGCGACGAGGACGGTGGTGCCGAGGCGATTGAGCTCGTGCAGGAGGCGCATGAGGCGCTCGGCCTGTTCCTCGTCGAGGTTACCGGTGGGTTCGTCGGCCAGGAGGAGCAGGGGGCGGGCGACGACGGCGCGGGCGATGGCGACGCGTTGCTGCTCGCCGCCGGAGAGCTCGGCGGGGCGGGAGGCGAGCTTGCGGGAGAGGCCGACCCAGCCGAGGAGCTCGACGGCGTCGACGCGGATCTGGCCCTCGGGGCGGCCGGCGATGCGGAGCGGGAGGGCGACGTTGTCGTAGACCGAGAGGTGCGGCAGGAGGCGGAAATCCTGGAACACCACGCCGATGCGACGGCGCAGCGCCGGGAGGTCGCGACGACGGGCGCGGACGATGTCGCGGCCGAGCAAAGTGAGGCGGCCCTGGGTGGGCAGCGCGGAAAGGGCGAGGAGGCGCAGGAGGCTGGTCTTGCCGGCGCCGGAGTCGCCGAGCAGCCAGCGGAAGCCCCCTTCGGGGACGTCGAAGCTGAGTTCCTGCAGGACGGCCGTGCGGGTGTCGCCGCGCCCTAGCTCGAGCCCGACTTGGTCTAGCCGCACCATACCGATCTGGTTCTCCCTCACGTTGCCCGTCGCGGGGCCGGGTTGTGGCACGGCTGGCGCGGTTACGGAATTGCTCGGCGGACGATCGATGCGGAAAGAGTGCGTCTGTTCAGCCCGGAGCGGGGCTTGTATCACCCGAAAATGAGGATTGCCTGCCCGTCGTGCAACGCGGTGTATCAAGTTCCGGACGAGCAGCTCGGCGAGGGCCGGGTGGTGCGGTGCGTGCGGTGCGGGACGGATTGGTCACCGGTCGTTTCGGTACCGGCCGAGACGGCGCCGGCCGAGAGTATGCCGGCCGAGAAGATGCCGGCCGAGAAGGTGCCGGTCGAGAAGGGCGGGGTGGAAATGCGGCCCGAGGCGTTGCCCGAGCCGCCGCTCGAGCCGGCGCCGCCGCAAGACGCCGATCCGCCGCCGCCGATCCGGCAGATGGTGTTGGACGACAACCCGGTGGTGACAGTGGCACCGGTGACAGTGGCGCCGGTGACGGTCACGGCGGTCCCAGCGCCCGGGCGACGCGGCGGGCCCTGGTTGGCGATCGCCTGGGTGATGAGCGTGCTGGCCGTGATCGGCGGGGTGGCGGCGCTGGTGGTCTGGCGCGAGGCGGTGATGCATGCGTGGCCGCCGAGCATCCGCGCCTATGTCGCGGTGGGGCTGGCGGCTCGGCCCTGAGGGGGCGGTGGTGGGCTTGGTGGGCGGTGGTGGGCTGAAGCCCACCCTACGGGGTAACTGAGGGTGGGTTAGAAGGGGTTGAGGAGGCGGTCGATGTAGTCGAGTTCGGGCTGCTTGCGGGTGCGGTCGGCGCCTCGGCGGCGGAGTTCGTCCTGGATCTCGCGGGTGCGGGCCTGTTCCATCTCGTCGGGGACGCGGACGTCGCCGGCCTCGGTGCTGCCGGAGGTGCCACGCTGGAGTGGGCGGCCGAGAGGATCGCGGTCGGCGGAGCGGCGCTGGCCGGAACCGGGGTTCTCGCCGGGCCTGGGGCCGGCGGTGCGGCCGTTGCCGTTTTCGGTGCCGTCGGCGCCCTGGCCTTGGCCGTCTTGGCCCTGACCGTCCTGGCCTTCCTCGCCCTGGCCAGCTTGTTGGCCGGTACCGAACTGGCGGGCGACCTGCTGGCCCATTTGGCGACCGCCTTTCTGCAACGCCTCGATGGCGCGTTTGGTGGCGGCGCCGGCGGCGGCGTCGCGACCATCGGCTAGGGCTTGGCTGGCGTCGCGCATGGCCTGGTCGGCCTCGCCGAGGGGGGCGGGAACGTCGCCGGTGAGGTCGCCGAATTGTTGCATCAGCTCGCCGAGGGCACGGCGCATGGCGGCTTGGGCTTTCTGGTCGCCGGTACGCTGCTGGCCGGGTTGGGGCTGCTGCTGGGATTGGGGCTGGGTCTGGGTCTGGGCCTGCGGCTGGCCAGCGCGGGGCTGGGGGTCGAACTGGCGTTGGTCGAAGGTGCGGGGGTCGAACGTGCGAGGGTCGAACGGGCGGGGCGCGGGTTGCTCGGCGGAGCGCTTCTCGGTGCGGTCGAGGATCTGGCCCTCGCGCTGGATCATGTCCTGCACGGCGTCCATCTGATCGCGGCCCTTCTGGCGACGTTCGGCGCGCTGCTGGTCGCGCTCCTCGCCGGTTTCGGGGCGGGCATTCTTTAGCGCTTCCAGGAGCTTTTCGAGTTCGGCCATCTGCTGCTTGGCGTCGTCCATGCGGCCGTCTTTCAGCGATTGCTGCAGCTGCTGGGCCATCTTGTCGAGGTCGCGCGCGTTCATCTGGGGCAGCTTGGGGTCGCTCGGCATCGGGGTGTCGTCGCGGCGGGCCTGTTCGGCGAGCGCGTCCATGTGTTTCTGGATGGCGTCGCGCAACTCCTGCATGCGGCGGTCGATCTCGGCCTGTTCGGCGGTGGTGGGCTGTTCCGGCGGCGGCTTGGCGGCATCGACGGCGTCGCGTAACGCCTGACGGGCTTGCTCGAGCGCCTGGGCGGTGCGTTCGGTGGCGCCTTCCTCGAGGGCGAGCGCCAGGGTCCACATGCGGGCCTGCGCCTCGTCGACGGCGGGCTGCCCGCGGCCGCGGGCGAGCAGGGCGGAGAGGGCATCCAGGTTGAGGAGGAGGGCGGTCGAGTTGTCGACGGAGGCCGGGTCGTCGGTGATGGCGTCGATGACGGCGCGGGCGGCGCGGCGCTCCTCCGGCATCAGGCTCAGTTGGCGGCGGACGGCGATGAGGGCCGCGGCCACCGGGTTGTGGAACTCGCGGGCGGGCAAGGTGAACCCGGCCGGGTCGCTCTTGCCGAGCTGGCCGGCAGCGTCCTTGGCCGAGAGGCGGGCGGTGACGGGCAGGCCGGCCCACGGGTGGGCGGAGAGGTCCGGCGCGATGAGGCCGTGGGCCGATTTGGGCGCGCCGGGGAGCGGGATCTGGACCACGAAGGCGGGAGCGTCGGGGCGCCCGGTCAGGTGCATCTCGACCTGTAGTTGGGTGACGCCGTAATCGTCAGTGGCCTGCCAGGCGAAGCGGGTCTGGAGATTGCGGGCGCCCTCGGCAACTGGGGCGGCGGGGGCAGGGCCGGGCGGCTCGGTGAAGAGCGGGACCGGAGGGAGGTCGGGGATCAGCGTGACGGTCCAGGCGGCGAGGAGGCCGCCGCGGCGGATCTCGATCCGCTCGTGGAGGTCCGGCGTGGTTTGGGTGAGGTCGCGTTCGGCTTGCCAGCTGGCCGGGTCGAGGGCGCGGAAGGGCTCGGTGACGCCGCTGACGGACAGGCTCGGCGCGGCGGTATCGCCGGTGACGCTGGCGGTCAGGCGCGAGCCGGTGGGAACGCGGGCGTCGGTCGCGCCGGGGTGGAGCAGCATCGGCGGCAGGCCGGTGTAGGCCGGGGGGGTGATCCAGGCTTGGATTTGGGTGCCGGGGCCGGCGGGGATCGGGGGGAAGGTGGGGGTGACGGCGCGGAGGAGGCGGGTGCCGGCATCGGGCCCGGCGATGGCGAGAGCGGCGACGAGGAAGACGGCCAGCGCGCCGCGGAGCGCCCAGGTGTCGCGGGCGGCTAGGCCGGGGCGGGGGCGGCGGACGACGAGGCGGGGGATGGTGGCGGCAAGGCGGGCGAGGTGGACGCGCCAGAGGGCATCCTGCTCAGGAGTGGGGTCGGCGGGGCGGTCGGCGAGGGTGGCGAGCGGGCGGTGGGCGAGGCCGGTGTCGCGCTCGAGGCGGCGGTCGGCGAGGGCCGGGCTGGGGCGGGCGATGCGGCGCAGGCCGCGCCAGAGGAGGAGTCCGGCGGTCAGCAGGACCAGGGCGAAGAGCAGCAGGCGGGGCCAGGAGGGGAGGTAGGCCGGAAGGTCAAGCAGGGCGACGCCGGCGTAGAGGCCGAGGATGCCGAGGGCGGGCCAAATCGCGGGCCAGAGTTGCTCGACCCAGAGCGCCGCCTGCGCGAGGCGGCGCTTGCGGGCGAGTAGCGGCGGCGGGGTCAGAGCCAAGCGGGGACCGTCTCGTCGGCCCACATGGTTTCGGGTGACTGGCGGGCGCGGATGGTGGTCCAGCGGTCGCCGTCGACGAGAACCTGCGCGGCCAGGGGCCGGGCGTTGTAGGTCGAGCTCATGACCGAACCATACGCACCGGCGTCGAGGATCGCTACTTTTGCGTGCGGCGCCAGGGGCGGGAGCGCGCGGGATTTCGCGAACGTGTCCCCGGTCTCGCAGACGGGGCCGACGATGTCGCACAGGGAGGTGTCGGCGACGAGGTCGGGAGCGGCGACGGGGATGATGCCGTGCCAGGACTCGTACATGGCGGGGCGGAGGAGGTCGTTCATGGCAGCGTCGAGGACGACGAAGCGGCGGGTGCCGGTGGTCTTGCCGAGGATGACGCTGGCGAGGAGGAGGCCGGGGGGGCCGGCGAGCCAGCGGCCGGGCTCGATGGCGAGGCGGACGTCGAGGTCGGCGAAGGCCTGGCGGATGGTGGCGGCGAAGGCTTCCGGGGCGGGGGCGGGCTCGTCGCGGTAGCCAATGCCGAGGCCGCCGCCGCAATCGACGATGCGGACAGGGTGGCCTGCGGTTCGGAGCGCGCGGACGAGGTCGGCGGCGCGGCGGTAGGCGGCGTGGTAGGGGGTCATGGAGAGGATCTGGCTGCCGATGTGCAGCGCGATGCCGGCCGGGTCGATGCCGGGAAGGGTGGCGGCGTGGGCGTAGAGGGCGGGGGCGTCGTCGTAGGCGATGCCGAACTTGTTGTCGGCGCGACCGGTGGTGATCTTGGCGTGGGTGCCGGCATCGACGTCGGGGTTGATGCGCAGGGCGACGGTGGCGGTGCGGCCGGTGGCTTGGGCGATGGCGGAGAGCATGACGAGTTCTTCGGCGCTCTCGACGTTGATCTGGCCGATGCCGCGCTCGAGGGCGAGGCGGAGCTCCCACTCCTGTTTGCCGACGCCTGAGAAGACGATGTGGGCCGGGTCGAGGCCGGCATGGAGGGCGCGCTGGAGTTCGCCGCCACTGACGACGTCGGCGCCGGCGCCACCTTTCGACATCAAGCGGAGGATGGCGAGGTGGTCGTTGGCCTTGACGGCGTAGTGGACGCGGATGGGGAGGTCGGCCAGCGCGGCGTGTAGGTGGGCCAGGCGCGAGCGGAGCGCGCCGGCGGAGATGACCCAGGTGGGGGTGCCGACGTCTCGGGCGATGGCGAGCAGGGGGACGCCCTCGACCAGGAGGCCGTCCATGGGATGGGTCGAGAGGTGGGGGCGGGCGGCGATGAGGTCGGCAGCGCTGGGGTCGTCGCTCTCGGGGAGGAGGGCGGCGCTCATCGGGAGGGGTACTGCTTGGGGAAGACGATCTCGTTGCTGGGACCGGGGGGGACGGGGGAGCCTTTCTTGCCGCAGGCGGTCAGCGCGATGAGGGCGACAAGGAAGAGGGCGGTCTTCATGCCAGCGCCTCTGTCCAGCGCCGGGCCTGGGCGGCGACGTTGATAGGGGCGGTGCCACCGTAGGTGCTGCGGCTGGCGATGGAGGCGTCGACGGTGAGGACGTTGAAGAGGTCGGCGGTGATGGCGGGTTCTTCCGCCTGCATTTCGGCGAGAGTGAGGCCGGCGAGGTCGGTGCCCTTGGCTTCGGCTGATGCAACCAGGCGGCCGGTGACGTGGTGGGCGGTGCGGAAGGGGAGCTTGAGCACGCGGACAAGCCAGTCGGCCAGGTCGGTGGCGGTGGCGAAGCCGGAGCCGGCCATCTCACGCATGCGGGGAAGATTCGGCTGCAGATCGCGGACCATGCCGCCGATGGCGGCCAGGGAGAGGGAAAGGGCGGCGGCGGCGTCGAACACCGGTTCCTTATCCTCTTGCGTGTCCTTGGCGTAGGCCAGCGGGAGGCCCTTCATGACGGTGAGCAGGGCGACCAGAGCGCCGGTGACGCGGCCGGTCTTGGCGCGGGCGAGTTCGGCGGCGTCGGGGTTGCGCTTCTGCGGCATGATGGAGCTGCCGGTGGTGAAGGCGTCGGAGAGGCGGATGAAGCCGTAGGGGGCGCTGCACCAGATGACGATCTCCTCGGCCAGGCGGGAGAGGTGCATCGCGCAGATGGCGGCGGCGGCGAGGAAGTCGAGGGCGAAGTCGCGGTCGCTGACGGCGTCGAGCGAGTTGGCGGTGGGGCGGTCGAAACCGAGGGCGGCGGCGGTCATCTGGCGGTCGAGTGGGAAGGAGGTGCCGGCCAGGGCAGCGCTACCCAGGGGGCACTCGTTCATTCTGATGCGGGCGTCGTGCAGGCGGGAGCGGTCGCGGGACAGCATCTCGACATAGGCCAGCAAGTGGTGGCCGAAGGTGACGGGCTGGGCGGTCTGCAGGTGGGTGAAGCCCGGCATCGGGTCAGCGGCGAACTCGATGGCGCGGGCGGCGAGGGCCTGCATCACGTCCTTCACCTGGCCGTCGAGGCCGTCGATGGCGTCCCGGACCCAGAGGCGGAAATCGGTGGCGACTTGGTCGTTGCGGCTGCGGCCGGTGTGCAGGCGCTTGCCGGCCTCGCCGATGCGCTCGGTCAGGCGGGCCTCGATGTTCATGTGGATATCTTCGAGGTCTTCGACGAAGGGGAAGCGGCCGGCCTCGATCTCGGCGGCAATGCCCGCCAGGCCGGTGCTTATGGCGTCGGCATCGGCCTGGTCGATGACGCCGACATGGGCCAGCATGGCGGCGTGGGCGCGGCTGCCGGCGATGTCCTGGCGCCACAACTTGCGGTCGAAGCCGATCGAGGCATTTATGTCCTGCATGATGATCGAGGGGCCGCTGGCGAAGCGACCGCCCCATTGTGCGTTGGCTTCTAAGTTGGATTGATCGTTCGTGCCGAGGGACAAGCCCATGACCCTTTCTACTGTCTATACGGGGCGCCGGGTCCTGCTCGCGGCGATGGGGGCGACCCTACCGGCCGTGTTGTTGCCGCGCAAATTATGGGCGGCGCCGAAAGCCGCGGTCGACGAGCTGCCGAGCACGTCGGTGCCGGTGCCGGAGTTCCAGTTCACCACGGCCGAGGGTGAGGTCAAGACGCTGAAGGACTATGCCGGCAAGGGCGTGGTGCTGAATTTCTGGGCGACGTGGTGCATTCCGTGCGTGGCGGAGATGCCGGCGCTGGCCAAGCTCGCCACGCTGACCGACCCGGCGAAGATCGTGATCCTGCCGCTGTCGTCGGACCGGGCGGGGGCGGCGGCGGTGCGGAAGTTCTACGAGGAGAAGGGGATCGCCGGGCTGCCGATCCTGCTGGACCCGAAGGGGGATGCGGCGCGGGCGTTCGGGTCGCGGGGGATCCCGACCACGGTGCTGATCGACGCGCGGGGGCGCGAGCGGGCGCGGCTCGAGGGCGGGGCGGATTGGGCCGATCCGGCGGCGGTGGCGGCGGTAAAGGAATTAGCGAAGGGGTAGGTCGCCCCGCTTGTGGTGGAGGCCCGGCGCTCCGACATAGCGCTGCGTTCGAGGGGTCCCGCCATGGTGAGCACCACATTCAGTCATGCTGCCAAGTTCGCCGCCAGCGCGGAGCGGCTAGCCAAGTTCCGCAAATATGCCTGGTTGCTGGACGGCCAGTTCGGCATCCCGGGAACGCGGTTCCGCTTCGGGCTGAACAGCCTCATCGGGCTGGCTCCGGTAGCCGGCGACGTGGTGATGGGGCTGGTTTCACTGTACCTGGTGTGGGAAGCGCGGCAGATGGGCGCGCCGAGCGGATTGCAGGCGCGGATGCTGGGCAACGTGGCGATCGAGGTCGTGGGCGGGTCGGTGCCGATCCTAGGCGACCTGTTCGACATGGCGTTCAAGGCGAATCTGCGGAACCTGGCGCTGCTCGAAGACTGGATCAAGCACGCCTGAGCGGATTGGCGTAAGACTCGGCCCCGCAAGCCAGTAGGGGGCGGGAATGAGTGAGATCGTGGAGACATTGGAGCGGCACGAGCATGCCGCTCACGAGGCCGGCCATGGCATGAACCGCTCGACCCAGTGGACGGCGTTGCTGGTGGCGACGCTGGCGGCCGGGTTGGCGATCGCCGAGCAAGGTGCGCGACATGCGGAGATCCGCGTGCAGCAGCGAGCGATCGACGTGACGGATGCGTGGTCCCAGTACCAGGCCAAGTCGACGCGGGGAACGGTGGCGCGCGACGTCGCGGCGCTGGCAAGCGTGCTGGAATTCGGGACCGACCCGGTGGCGATCGCGCGGCGGGATGCGCTCGTGGCGAAGTTGCGCAGCGACGCCGAGGGCTACGATCACGATCCGACGGACGGGCGGGACGCGATTGCCGGGCGGGCGCATACGCTCGAGCACCTGCGCGAGTATGCGACCGAGCAGACGCACGCTTATCACAACGGGTCCGCCTCATATCAGCTGGGGATCGTGCTGGCGACGGCGTCGGCGATCATGCGGTCGCGGGCGCTGCTGCTGCTCTCGGCCGCGCTCGGGATCGCAGGGGTCGTGTTCACGTTGCTCGGGTATCTGGCGCCTGCACTCGGCGCGTTCTGAGAGCCGGGCGGCGAGATCGCTCGCCGCCCGGGATTCTACACGGTGGCGTTCGACGGGGCGTAGAAGCTGACGCCCTCGGCGATCAGGTCCGGCCGGGTGGCGACGATGCTTGCGCGCTCGGTGTTGCTCGCAGTGTAGAAGTGCGTGCCGAAATTGCTGTCGAAGAAGCGGTAGACCGGGGAGTCGCCGGCTTGTTGGGTGTTGTGTTCGTAAAAGCCGATGCCTTCGCTGACGAGATCGGTGCGGGTGGCGAGCACGGTGTCCCGCTCGGTCGCGCTCGACGTGTAGAAGTGGGTGCCGAACTTGGTGTCGAAGAAGCGGTAGACCGGGGCGGCGGTGCTGTCGGCGGCCGGGTCGACGGCGTTGAGGCCGATGCCTTCGTAGACCAGGTCGGGCCGGGTGCTTTGGATGGTCTGGCGTTCAGTGGCGCTCGTGGTCAGGAACTGGGTGCCGTGGATACTGTCGAAGAAGCGGTAGGCGACCGGGTGGGTCGAGGCCGGCGTGGTGGGCGTAGTGGGCGTCGTCGGGTTGGTGGGCGTGGTCGGGTTGGTGACGACCGGGGCGTTGGCGACGGTCAGTAGGCTGCCGCCGGCGCCGTCGGTGGCGAGGCCGAGTGCGGTGCCATTGACCAGGCCGGTTTCGGCGAAGCTGAGGGTGCCGGTCGACGTAGTGACGGCGATGGTGCCGTTGGACACGCTGGCTGCGGTCGCCGTGATGCCAGCGAGGTCGATGCGGGCGCCGGTCGCGGGCATTTGGAGGATGCCGGTGAAGCTCGTGGGTTGCGAGAGGCGGAGCGTGCCGCCAGCGGCGATCGAGACGGACTGGGCGGACGCGGCGTCGAGCGACAGGACAGCGCCGTTGGCGACCGCAAAGGTGCCGCCGGTGCCCTGGACCGCGGCTTCGAGCGCCAGCGTGCCGGTGGTGACGGCGATCGTGCCGGTGTTGGTGAGGGATTGAAGGAAGCTGGCGTTGCCGGACACGGTGATGGCACCGGCGTTCTGGATGGCGGCGGCGCTGAGGGCGGCACCGGCGGCGAGGGTAAGTTGGGCGCCGGCACCGTTGACGAAGCTCGACCCGGCGGCAGCACCGGTGGCGCCGACGGTCGTCGTCGAGGTCGCGTTGGCTTGGCCGCCGATCGTCATGGTGCCGTCGTTGCGCAGGATGGTGTTGGCGTCGATGGCGATCTGGTTGAAGAGGCTGGCCCCGCCGTCGGAGGCGGCGACCTTGAAGTCGACGGTGTTCAAGCCGGTGCCTGTCGAGGCGCTGGTGCCGGCGAATTTGGCTTGGCTGATCGAGACCGAGTTGGTCAGGCCGGTGCCGTCGCCCGTCACGGTGAGGGTGCCTTCGACGTTGACGACGTCGAGCGGGACGAGCGCGGTGCTGGACCCGGCGACCGCGAAGCGGGCGACCGAGGCGCCGGAGCCGAAGCTGATGCTGGCGTCCTGGGCCAGGGTCAGGCTGGTGATTGGGGCGGTGAACGCTGCGTTGCGGAGATCGAGAGCGGCGACGTAGGTGCCGTTGGCAGTGCCGGTGCTCCGCGCGCCCAAAGTGCCAGCGCCGGCGCCGTTCTGGGCGTCACCCTGGACGAGCACGGTTCCGCCAAAGGTTGTGCTGCCGGTGATCCTGGTGTTCGGGGCGGTGATCTTCAGCGTGCCCTGTGAGCTCAGCGCGCTGACGTCGACCGTGTTCTGGCTGTTGAGGTCGAGCTCGGCGCTGGAGGCGATGGTGATCGTGGACGCGCCGAAGCCGCTGAAGTCGCCTTCCACGTCGAGGCGTTCGCCAGCGGAGACCGCGATGATCCCGTTGTTCACCAGCGCGACGGCGATGGTGCCATTGATGTCGAGAAGGCCGCCGTTGACGAAAGCGGGGTTGATCGGCGTAGACGTCGTCAGGTCGGGTGGGAAGACGGGAGTAGCGCCGGTAATGGAGCCAGACCCGGTCAGACGTTCATTGCCGGACCCAAAGAAGCCGCCGAGATCGACCTCGATCGAGGTGCCGATGAACAGCGATTTCAGCGTGTAGTCACCGCCGGTGATGGCGACCACAGGGTTGTTGCTGGTGGTATCGTAGCTGCCATCGGGCTGAAGAACGTCGTCGATGACGGTTGCTGGGAATGCCGGGTTGGCCGGTGAGGTCGTGCCGTCCGCCGCGACTGTGTAGGTCGTCATTAACTGTCGTCTCCCTGCCCGCGACTGGCCGGACAACCGTGTTGATTGCCCAGGGCCTGCGCTACTCAGGCAGAGTTACGGGGGAGAGTTGAAGTTGGCGTTGGCTCCCGATCACTTTCCCGCGTGATGTGGCGTCGCCGGGCTCGTCAGGCAGCCTCCGCGCGGATGGCGCTGTCCAGGGTTTGGACGATGCGGTCGACGTGGTGCTTCTCGGCGATCAGTGGCGGGGAGAGGGCGATGATGTCGGCGGTGGTGCGGATCAGTAGGCCGTCGTCGAAGCAACGCTGCAGGATGGCCATCGCGCGGGCGGTGGGCTTGCCCTGGTGCGGGGTAAGTTCAATGCCGGCGATGAGCCCGGCGTTGCGGATGTCGATCACGCCGGGGGCGCTGCGGAGGGAGTGCATCGATTCCTGCCAGTAGGGCAGCAGGGCGGCGGCGCGGGCGGGAAGGTCATCGCTGCGGTGCAAGTCCATGGTGGCGATGGCGGCGGCGGAGGCGAGGGGGTGGCCGCTATAGGTGTAGCCGTGGAACAGCTCGATACCGGCCGGGCTGTTCTCGACGATGGTGTCGTAGATGTGGCCCGAGGCGGCGACGGCACCCATGGGGACGGCGGCGTTGGTCAGGCCCTTGGCGAGGGTCATGAGGTCGGGGACGACGCCGTAGTATTCGGCGCCGAAATTGGTGCCCATGCGGCCGAAGCCGGTGATGACCTCGTCGAAGATCAGCAGGATGTCGTGCTTGGTGCACAGGGCGCGGAGCTTCTCGAGGTAGCCCTTGGGCGGGACCAGGACGCCGGTGCTGCCGGCGACGGGCTCGACGATGACGGCGGCGATGGTGTCGCCATGCAGCGCGACGAGGTTGTCGAGCGTGTCGGCGAGGTGAGCACCCCACTCGGGCTGACCCTTGGTGAAGGCGTTGTGCTCGAGGCTGTGCGTGTGTGGCAGGTGGTCGACGTAGGGCAGCAGGGCGCCGAACTGCTTGCGGTTGGGGCCGATGCCGCCGACGGACATGCCGCCGAAGCCGACGCCGTGATAGCCGCGCTCGCGGCCGACGAGGCGGACGCGCTGGGCTTGGCCGCGGGCGCGCTGGTAGGCGAGCGCGATCTTCAGCGCGGTGTCGTCGGATTCGGAGCCGGAGTTGGTCCAGAAGACGCGCTCAAGCGGGGCGGGCAGGATCTCGGCCAGGCGGGCGGCGGCTTGGAAGGCGATCGGATGGCCCATCATGAAGGTGGGCGCGAAGTCGAGCACCGCGGCCTGCTTCTGGATGGCCTCGACGATCTCGCGGCGGCCGTGTCCGGCGTTGACGCACCATAGACCGGCGGTGCCGTCGAGGACCTCGCGGTTCTCGGGCGTGTAGTAGAACATGCCCTCCGCGCGGGCGAGCATGCGGGGCGCCTGCTTGAACGACCGGTTGGCCGTGTAGGGCATCCAATGGGCGTCGAGATTGTTGGGGCGGCTGATCTCGTTCATGCGGCGATGATTGCGCTTTGGTGGGTCGCGGGCAAGCGTGCGATAGCGGCGCTCGGAATTGGAGAGCGCGATGTCGGACGGGACTCTGTTGTTGGGCACGCGGCGGTACTCGTCGTGGTCGCTGCGGGGGTGGCTGGCGGTGCGGCTGGCCGGGCTGGACGTCGAGGACGTCGTGATCCCGCTCGAAGGCGGTGGGGCCGGAACGGCGGTGTCGCAGCGGTCGCCGAGCGGGCTGGTGCCGTTCCTGGAGCATGGGGGCGTGCAGGTCTGGGAGAGCCTGGCGATCGTCGAGTATTGCGCGGAGGCGTTTCCGGCGCTGTGGCCGGCGGACCGGGCGGCGCGGGCGCGGGCGCGGGCGATCTCGGCGGAGATGCACGCCGGGTTCCGGGGGCTGCGGCAGGCGATGCCGATGGTGCTGGGCAAGGATGGGCGCGGGCGGGGGCAGACCGAGGCGGCGCTGGCCGATATCGGGCGGATCGAGACGCTGTGGCGCGAGACGCGGGCGCAGTTCGGGGCGGGCGGGCCGTTCCTGTTCGGGGCGGATTTCACCGGGGCGGATGTAATGTTCGCGCCGGTGGTGGCGCGGTTGCTGACGTATGAGCCGGCGCTGGCGGAGGAGACGCGGGCGTATTGCGCGGCGGTGCGGGCGCATCCGTTGATGGAGGAATGGTATCGGCTGGCGGCGGCGGAGCCGATGGAGTGGCAGATGGACCATTATGAGACGTCGCCGTGAGTTCGGTGGCGCTCGTGGCTCGGAGCGGTTCCGGGCGGGCGATGCAGTGGATTGATCGGGTGGGCGCCGGGCTGGTGCTGATCCTGCCGGTGTTCCTGCTGCATGGGCGGGCGCCGGCGGATGTGACCCTGAGCCTAATCGGGGTGTTGTTCCTGGCGCAGTCGGCGATGCGGCAGGAGTGGGGGTGGCTGCGGCGGCCTTGGGTGCGGATCGCGGCGGCGTGGTGGGGATGGCTGGTGCTGTGCTCGGTGCGGACGGATCTGGGGCAGGCGCTGGGGGTGGTGCGGTTCCCGTTGCTGGCGGCGGCGCTGGCGTATTGGGTGTTCAAGCAGGCGTGGCTGCGGGTGTGGGTGGCGCGACTGCTGCGGTGGTCGGTGATCTATATCGGGGTGCAGTGCCTGACGCAGTTCGCGGTGGGGCATAATTTGTTCGGGTGGCCGAAGGGGGCGGCGGGGGAACTGACGGGGCCGTTCACCAAACCGCGGGCGGGGCCGGTGCTGTCGCGGATCCTGTTCCCGGCGCTGCTGGTGTGGGGGCGGACGCGGTGGCGGCAGTTGGCGGCGATGGTCGGCGCGGTGGCGCTGATGCTGCTGGTGGCGCAGCGGATGCCGTTGGTGCTGACGCTGTTCGGGGTCGCGTTGACCGGGTTGCTGGTGAAGCGGTTCCGGCTGGCGGCCGTCGGGGCGGGGGTGGCCGCGGTGCTGTTGTTGGCGGCGCTGCCGGTGGTGTCGCCGAGCGCGGCGCAGCGGGTGCTGACGCAATTCTCAAAGCAGATGAGCGATTTCGGCGACAACCATTACGGGGAGATCGCGGCGCGGTCGGTGGCGATCGTGCGGGCGCATCCGGTGATGGGGGCCGGGTTCGACGGGTTCCGGCGGCTATGCGACCAGCCCGAGTATTTCCAGGGGTGGAAGGGCGACGATGGCGGTGGGGCCGCGATGTGCGTGCAGCATCCGCATAACTTCTACATGCAAGCGGCGGTCGAGGGCGGGGTGCCGGGGGTGCTGCTGTTCCTGGCATTAGCGGTGAGTTGGTTGGTGACGATTGGAAGGGGGATGGGCGGGGACGCGTTGCGGACCGGGTTGTTCATCGCGGCGGCAATCCATCTATGGCCAATCGCGGGGAACACGGATTGGGTGGCGATGCCGCTGGCGGGATATTTCTTCGTGCAGCTCGGGTTGGCGTTGGCCTACTCGGATTCGGTGAAGTCGACGCCGTCGTAGATCTCGGCGAGAGGGAGATCGATGGCGACGCTTTGAAGCGGCAACACGCCTTCCAGATCATCGACCGCCTCGAACGTCCACTCGCCCTGCGCGCCCTTGCGATAGAGATGGACTGAAGGTTGACTCTGGTAGATCTCAACGATCTCCTGGACACCTTCGACATCCTGTTCGTCACGCCGCTTGCGATTTCGCCCGCGCCAGTCGCGGAGTTCCGAGGGCGAGACGATCTCGAACAGAATGCGGGGTAGACCTTCATAACGGACGAGCAAATCGGGATGCGAGCCGTCGGACGCTGCTGATCGTGCGGTGCGGCGCCGGTCCCGATTTCCATCCGGCACGGCTTGCCGCGTAGTCTCGCCCCGATCGCAACGGCGACGTTCCCATGGATCTGCCCATGCAGCGGGACGGGGGCGGCATGGGCAATGACCTGGCCGTCGACCAGCTCGTATCGCCAAGCGCCGCCAAAGGCGCGTTGATCAGTCTGCAAGAACGTTTCCGCTGTCCAGCCCGTCTCGACGCGATCCAGCTTGCCCATCACCCACCGTGCCTTCGTCCGACCGACACACTATATCATGCGACAACACGACAACGAGGCTCAATCCATGTCCGATACACAGGTTCCGGTGACGGTGCTGACCGGGTATCTCGGCGCCGGGAAGACGACGCTGCTGAACCGCATCCTGACGGAGAACCACGGCAAGAAATATGCGGTCGTGATCAACGAGTTCGGGGAGTTGGGCGTCGATAACGAGCTGGTCGTCGATGCGGACGAAGAAGTGTTCGAGATGAACAACGGCTGCATCTGCTGCACTGTGCGGGGCGACCTGATCCGGATCGTCGGCGGGCTGATGAAGCGGCGGGGCAAGTTCGACGGGATCATCATCGAGACCACCGGGCTGGCCAACCCGGCGCCGGTCGCGCAGACCTTTTTCGTCGACGACACCGTCAGGACGCGGACGCGGCTGGATGCGATCGTGACCGTGGTGGATGCCAAGAACCTGCCGGCGCGGTTGAAGGATAGCGCGGAAGCGGAGGAGCAGATCGCGTTCGCCGACGTGATCGTGCTGAACAAGACCGACCTGGTGACGGCCGAGGAGCTGACCGAGGTCGAGGCGATGATCCGCAAGATCAACCGGTTCGCGAAGATCCATCGGACGTCGCGGGCGGAGATGGACGTCACCGACATCCTCGACCAGGGGGCGTTCGACCTGCAGCGGGTGCTGGCGCGGGAGCCGGAGTTCCTCGAGGAGGAGCACGAGCACAGCCATAACGACGACGTCTCGTCCATGAGCTTCGAGCTGGAGCGGGCGGTGGACCCGGAGAAGTTCAACGCCTGGGTGTCGGCGCTACTGGCCGAGAAGGGGCAGGATCTGCTGCGGACCAAGGGCATCCTGGCCTATCCGGGCGAGGATCGGCGGTTCGCGTTCCAGGCGGTGCACATGATCGCGGACGGCGATTTCGTCGGCGCGTGGCCGGAGGGGGAGCGGCGCAGCAAGCTGGTGTTCATCGGGCGCAACCTGAACCGGCCGCAGCTGCGGCGGGGGTTCGAGAGCTGCCAGGTTCCGGCTTGAGGCTGGGGCGATGATGGCGCCGGACGCGCTGTTGCGGGAGCGTGGGGCGACGCAGGAGACGGGCGAGTTCGTCGTCGGTGCCGGGTTCTCGGGGCATACGGCCGGGTTCGCGCTGGGCGATGGGACGGTGCGGCTGGTGACGGGCGATGGGGCTTGGCGGACGGTCGAGGTTCATGACGGGCCGGTGCTGTCGATGGTGACGGCATCGGGCGGGTGGTTGACCGGTGGGGACGATGGCGGGTTCCGCCGAGTCGCGGCGGATGGCGCGGTGAGCGAGGTCGCGCGGTTCAAAGGCAAGTGGGTCGAGCAGGTGGCGGCGTTCTCGGATGCGAAGGCGCCGTTGGTGGCGTGCGCGGTTGGGAAGGTCGTGCACGTGTTCGATGCGAAGGGTGAGCGGCTGAAGAGCCTGGATCACCCGTCGAGCGTCACGGGGATTGCGTTCGACGGGAAAGGCAAGCGGGTCGCGGCGTCGCACTACAATGGCTGTTCGCTGTGGTTCGTGAACGCCAAGACGGACACGCCGCGGGTGCTGGAATGGAAGGGAAGCCATACCGGCATCATCCTGCACCCGGCCGGCGAGGCGGCGGTGACGTCGATGCAGGAGAACGCGCTGCATGGCTGGCGGCTGGCGGACTCGCAGCACATGCGGATGAGCGGGTATCCCTCCAAGACGGAGAGCTTGTCGTTCAGCAAGAACGGCAAGTGGCTGGCGTCGTCGGGGGCCGACACCGTGGTGATGTGGCCGTTCTTTGGCGGCGGGCCGATGGGCAAGGCGCCGCTGGAGTTGGCGGGCGGCGACGGGGTGATGTGCAGCCAGGTGGCGTTCCATCCGCAGCAGGACATGGTGGCGGCCGGGTTCACCGACGGGCTGGTGGTGATCGCCGACGTGGCGAGCGAGCGAATCCTGCCGATTTCGCAGCCGGGCGCGCAGCCGAAGGACGGCCCGGCGGCTGGCAAGGTGACGGCGCTGGCCTGGTCTGCGGATGGCAGCAAGCTCGCTTTCGGAACCGAAACGGGGTTCGCCGCTTTGGTGGACCTGGCAAAACGATAGGAATAGCCGCGATGCAAACGATCGACATGCATGAGATGCGGATGCCGAAGCTCGGGCTGGGCACGTATCGGCTCAAAGGCGAGGAGTGCGCGGCGGCCGTCGAAGGCGCGTTGAAGCTCGGGTATCGGCACATCGACACGGCCGAGATGTACGACAACGAGGAGGCGGTCGGGCGCGGGATCGCGGCCAGCGGCGTGGCGCGGGATGACATCTTCCTGACCACGAAAGTGTGGTGGCAGCACCTGGCCGGCGACGACATGCAGCGGGCGGCCGAAGCGAGCCTGACGCGGTTGGGGACGGATTACGTGGATCTTTACCTGATTCACTGGCCGGCGGCGGACATGGATCTGGCCGATGCAATGCGGAAGCTCGTCGCGCTGAAGGAGCAGGGTCGGGCGCGGTCGATCGGGGTGGCAAATTTCCCGTCGGCGCTGCTGAAGCGGGCGGTGGGCGAGATCGGGGCGCCGATCGCGTGCAACCAGTTCGAGTATCACGTGCTGCTCGGGCAGAACCGGATGGTCGAGGCGGCGCGCGGCGTCGGGGCGGCGAGCGTGGCGTATTGCCCGTTGGCGCAGGGCAAGCTGGCGGAGCAGCCGGCGCTGGCTGAGATCGGGCAGAAGCATGGGGTCAGCGCGGCGCAGGTGGCGCTGAAGTGGCTGCTGGATCAGGACGGGGTGGCGGCGATCCCGAAGGCGGGGCGGCGAGAGAGCCAGCAGGCCAATTTGGATGCGCTGAAAGTGACGCTGGACGATGCGGATCGGGCCGCGATTGCGGCGCTGCCCAAGGATCAGCGCTGCGTCAATCCGGGGTTCGCGCCGGCTTGGGACGCCGTGGGGTAAGTCATTTGGAGGCCGTGGGGCGGGAGAGGCGGATTTCATCCGCCCTACGGGGTCGGCCGCGGGTTGGGATCGCCTTGTTGTTCGTGGCGGCGGGGCTGGCCTATGGCGGGTGGGCGGTCAGCATTGCCGGGGTGAAGGCGGCGTTGGGGCTGTCGGACGGGGCGTTGGGGGCGGCGCTGCTGTGCGTCGCGGCCGGGGCGATGGTGGCGATGCCGGTGATGGGCTGGCTCGGGGCGCGCGGATTGCCGTGGTTGCTGACGGCGAGCGGGATCGCGTTGGTGCTGGTGCTGTCGTTGCCGACGTTCGCCGGTGGGCTGGTGGCGCTCGGGGGCGTGTTGCTGTTGCTGGGGGCGGCAGCCGGGTCGTTGGACGTGGGGATGAATGCGCGGGCCAGCCGGTTCGAGCAGGAGTCCGGGCGGGCGGTGATGTCGTCGTTCCATGCGGCGTTCTCGCTGGGCGGGTTGGGCGGCACGGTGCTGGTGGCCGGGTGCGAGGCGGCGGGTGCCGGGGTGCGTGGCGGGCTATTGGCGACGGCTGCGGCGGTGGCGGGGTGCGTGATCGCGCATGCGTGGCTCGATCCGGACCCGGCGATGGGTGGGCAGGAGAAGGGCACCCGGGCGGGGTGGCCGGACCGGGTGCTGGTCGGCATCGGCGTGCTTTGCCTGCTGGCGTTCCTGACCGAGGGGGCGGTGGCGGATTGGTCCGGCGTGTTCATGCGCGACGTCGCCGGGTTCGGGGCGCCGGCGGGGGCGTCAGGGTATGCCGGGTTCTCGGCGGCAATGATCGCGGCGCGGGTGTTCGGGGATCGTTGGGTGCGGCGGTTCGGTGCGCGGGCCGTTTTGCAGGCGGGGGCGGGCGTGGCGGCGCTGGGCGTGCTGCTGGCGATGGCGTGGCCGGTGGCGGGGCCGGTGGGGTTCGGACTGGTGGGGCTGGGGGCGGCCAACATCGCGCCCATCCTATTTTCGGCGGCGGGTCGGGCGGGAACGGCGGCGAGCACCGGGATCGCGGCGGTGGCGACGTTGGGCTACGCGGGCATGCTGGTGGGGCCGCCGATCATCGGCGGGATCGCGGAACTATCGGGGCTGCGAATCGCGCTGGGGGTGCTGGTGGCGGCGATGGCTGTCATCGCGACGACGGCGGCGCGTATGGTGCGAGCGTAACGATCTGCTATGGGTGACGCAGCAACCGCGGTGCACCCAATGGCCACGATCACCAAGACGGCCCGTTCTTTCTTCGATGCCTGCGAGACGGGCAAGGGCTGGAGTGGGTGTCGCGCCTACTGTACCGACGATGCGAGCTTCGCTGCGCAGGCGGAGCCGTTGGCGGGAATCGTGACGCTCGAAGGCTATACCGAATGGATGAAAGGTCTGCTCGGGTTCATGCCGGATGGCCGCTACGAGGTGATGTCTTTCGCAACGGACGAGGTGCGAAACAACGTCTGTGCCTATGGGGTGTTTTCGGGAACGCATACCGGCGCGGGCGGGCCGATGGCAGCGACGGGGAAGAGCACGCGGACGGACTACGTCTATGTGATGCAGTTCGTGGACGGGAAGATCGCCGGGATGACCAAAATTTGGAATGCGCCTTGGGCGATGAAGGAGCTTGGCTGGGCCTGACCGTTGCGATTCAGGGAACAGGGCGCGTAGGCTCGCTGCCAATCAAGCAGGGGGTCGTCGTGTCGAAAAGTTGGCGGGTGCTGGCGGCTGTAATGTTGTTGAGCGGCGCGGCGCGCGCGGCGGACGCCGCCGCCGGGGCGGCGGATTACCCGGCGCCGGTGCAGGGCGACTACATCGCGCACGATTTCCATTTCGACGACGGCAAGACGATGAAGGAGCTGAAGCTCCATTATGCGACGGTCGGCGCCAGCACGGGCGAGCCGGTGCTGGTGCTGCACGGGACGGGCGGCACCGGGACCGGGATGCTGAACCCGGCCTTCGCCGGGGCGCTATTCGGGCCGGGGCAGGCGCTGGATGCGTCCAAATACTACATCATCCTGCCGGACGTGATCGGGGCGGGACAATCCTCCAAGCCGTCGGACGGGATGCGCGCCAGCTTTCCGCACTACGGTTACGACGACATGATCCGGGCGCAGTACGAGATGCTGACCAAGGGGCTCGGGGTGACGCACCTGCGGCTGGTGATCGGCAACTCGATGGGCGGCATGGAAACCTGGGCTTGGGGCGAGATGCATCCCGACTTCATGGACGCGCTGGTGCCGATGGCGAGCCAGCCGACGGCGATGTCGAGCCGGAACTGGATGATGCGCCGCATGGTGATCGATACCGTGCGGGACGACCCGGCCTACAAGGACGGCAACTACACCGAGCAGCCTCCCTCGCTGCGGATGGCGAACGTTTGGTTCGGGATCGCGACCAGCGGCGGCAGCTCGGCGTATCAGAAAGAAGCGCCGACGCGGCTGATGGCGGATGCGGCGGTGAACAAGCGCAAGGCGTTGCCGTTCACGGCCGATGCCAACGACTTCGTTTACCAGTGGGACGCGTCACGGGACTTCGATGCGGCACCGCAACTGGAGAAGATCAAGGCTGCCGTGCTGGTGATCAACTCGGCCGACGACGAGCGCAACCCGCCGCAGACCGGGTTGTTGGACTCGGCGCTGAAGCGGGTGAGCCGCGCGAAATACTACCTGATCCCGGAAAGCCCCGAGACGAGCGGGCATGGCACGACGTCGGTGGCGAAGTTCTACCAGGCGCAGCTGGCCGAGTTCCTGGCGGGCGTGCCGAAGGCGGAAAGCCTGAGCGCTACGGCACGCCCATAAGGGTTTAAACCAGGGCGGGCACCGTTACGCCGATCATGTCCTCGGCGCTGACGAGGCTCGCAAGACGGGCTTCGTCCCAACCCTCGGTGCCTTCGGGGCGGCGGGGGAGGACCATCCAGCGGTAGTCGGCGGTGCTGTCGACGACGCGGATAGCGGTGCCGGCGGGCAGCACGGTGTTCCACTCGGCCAGCACGCCGGCCGGGTCGCGGATGGCGCGGGCGCGGTAGCCGACGGATTTGAACCAGAACGGCGGGTAGCCCAGCACGCCGCGCGGATAGCAGCTGCACAGGGTGCAGACGACGAGGTTGTGGGTCGTCTCGGTGTTCTCCAGCACGCCGAGCGGCGGCAGGCCGAGCATGGGGATGCCGAGGCTGTCGGCGGCCTTGGCGCCGTCCTCGAGCATGAGGGCGCGGAACGCCGGGTCGAGCCAGGCGCGGGCGACCATGCGGGCGCCTTGGGCCGGGCTGGCCTTGTCGGTGCGCTCGCGGGCAAGGGTGATTTCGTCGTCGGTGGCAATCTCTTTTTCCGCCAGCAGAAGGCGGATGGCGGCGAGGAGGTGGTCGCTGTCGGCTTCGAGTAGGGCGGTCATAGCGGCTCCAACCAGGGTTCGAAGAGTTCGACCACAAGCTCGGCGGCGCCGGCGTCGGGCCAGATCGAGTTAGGGGCGAAGGCGACGTGATAGAGTGGCAGGGTGGCGGCCGGGCGGGCGAAGGCGAGGTCTTCCGGGTTACGGAAATTGCCGAGATGGCGGATGACGGTGCCGGTGTGGCCGCGGAGGTAATGCGGCGTGCGAATGTGGCAGGGGCCGCGGGTCTCGGGCCAGTCGTCGCGGACGCGGACGGCGGTGCCGGCTTCTAGCATCGGGCGAGGGCTGCCTGGAGCTCGGCTTCGGTGATGACGCCGCGGGCGAGCAGGTTGTCGGCGATCGAGCGGATCCAGCGCTGGTAATATGAGAGGCGCATGTAGTCGGCTTCGGGGATCGCCTCGATGCCGCGGCGGAGTTCGTCCACGGACATGATCTTCTTGCCGCCGAGGATCTGGCGCAGCGCGTCCACCGTGCGGTCGAATTCGGTCAGCGTGTGCGGTTCTGTGTCGATGCCTTCGCAGAGGAAACGTGGGACGCCGCCAATGTCGTGCATGGCGCGGGGTAGTGTTTCGCTCATTGGATCACCTCGTCGGGCGTGACGCCCCAGATCTCGCTGCGGCGGATGTAGCCACGATAGTCCCCGATCTGCGCCTGACACCACTGCGAACCCGCCTCACAGCTGCGCAGGCGGAGGATGACGCCGACCTTCAGCTTGGCGACCGGGCCCGCCGTGTCGTCGGCGGTTTGGCGCAGGACGCGCTCGGTGCCGGCGACGATGGCGGTGCGGCGGCCGGTCAGCGTGGCCTGGTTCACCCAGCCCTTGTTGCCGAGGGGATCGCGGACCAGACGCCAGAGGTCGAACTCGCGCTCGATCTCGACGGGGAGGTCGCGGCGTTTGTAGACCCAGTCGATCGGGTAACGGGTGCCGGGGCCGGAGCGGAAGTTGACGTCGTCGGAGCGGAGTGAGGCGAAGCGGGGAAGCGGCAGGTTGGTGTTGCTGCCTTTGCCGGGCTCGGCGGGCGGGGCTTCGACCGGGGCCGGCGCAGGGGCGACGGCGGCGGGTTTGGGCGCCGCGGGTGGCGCGGGCTTGCGGGCGGGTTTGCTCGGCGTTGGTTTGGCGGGGACGGGCTTTGCTGTAGCGGGCTTTCCGGGGGTTGGTTTCTCGGGCGCGGCCTTCTCGGAAGTCGGTTTGTGCGGGGCAGAGGCCGACGCTCCCGGCTTGTGCTCGTCGGGCTTGGTCGGCTTGTGATCACCGGGTTTGACCGGTGGCGGGGTGGCGCGGTGGATCGCGACCGGCGGGGGGAGCGGGGACGGCAGCTTGAGCACCGACGCGGGGGGCGACGGTTGTGCCGCGGCATAGGCCGGCACGGCCAGCAGGAGAAGGACGGCAAGACGCATGCACCCTCCCTGCCGTGGTCGCCGCAGCCGGGTCAAGCGGATCACAGGGTAATGACGGCACCAGGGCCGGCCGCGGCGAGAAAGGCGGGGATGCCGCTCACCACGACACCCGGCAGCAGGCCCTCTTCCGGCAGCCCGGCCATCAGCAAGCCGGATTCGCATACCAGTAAACGTACTCCTAATTCTGCCGCTGCCGTGCGCAGCTCATCCAGGCCGGCGACGCCGCGGGCGCGGACGACCTGGTCGCGGGCGGCATCGTCCAGGCTCGACCAATCCTGCGCCACGGCGCGGCAACCGTCATTGCTGGCGAAGAGGATTACCGGGCGGCCGATGGCGGCGGCGGCGACGGCAAGCATGAAGGCGTAATGCGCGCGCTCGTGAGTGCCGGTGAGAAGCAGCAGGCTGAGCGGGGTGTCGGTCATGCGTGGGCGGACAGGTCGGTGATGGTGGGGTGCTCGCCGCAGAGCGAGCAGGCGGGGTCGCGGGGAAGTTTGATGGTGCGCATGCGGGCGGAGAGTGCGTCCCAGAGCAGGAGGCGGCCGGACAGGCTGTCGCCGATGCCGATGATTTCCTTGAGCGCCTCGGTGGCTTGCAAGGTGCCCATGACGCCGGTGACGGCGCCCAGTATGCCGGCTTGGCTGCAGGAGGGTACCAGGCCGGGGGGCGGCGGGGCCGGGTGCAGGCAGCGGTAGCAGGGGCCGCCTGTGTGAGGTTTGAAGACGGAGAGCTGGCCGTCGAAGCGCAGCACGGCGGCGGAGACCAGGGTGCGGCGGGCCAGGGTGCAGGCATCGGCGACGAGGAAGCGGGTATCGAAATTGTCGCTGCCGTCGCAGACGAGATCGTAGCGGCCGACGAGATCGAGGGCGTTGGCGGCGGTGAGGCGGGTTTCGTAGGGCTCGATCGTGACGGCCGGGTTGATGGCTTGGGCAGCGGCAGCGGCGGAGCGGACCTTGGCGGCGCCGACGCGGTCGGTGGTGTGGGCGATCTGGCGCTGGAGGTTGGAGAGGTCGACATGGTCGTCGTCGACCAGGCCGATCGTGCCGATGCCGGCGGCAGCGAGATACAGCAAAGCGGGGCTGCCGAGGCCGCCGGCGCCGACGATGAGGATGCGGGCGGCGCGAAGCCTGGCCTGTCCGGTGCCGCCGACTTCGTCGAGCAGGATGTGCCGCGAGTAGCGGGCGATCTCGTCTTCGGTGAAATCCAGGTCCATAGGGGAAAGATAGTGATCGGGGTGGCGGAAGACGATGCAAGAGGGCGCATTGGTGCTGTTCAGTGGCGGGCAGGACAGCACGGCGTGTCTGGCCTGGGCGCTGGAGCGGTTCGAGCGGGTGGAAACGGTCGGCTTCGCCTATGGCCAGCGGCATGCGGTGGAGATGGACTGCCGCGAGCCGATCCGGGTGGCGCTGGCGGCGCGCTGGCCGGGGTTGGGTCCGGACACGGTGATCGACATCGGTGGCGGACTGTCAGCCCTGGGCGACACGGCGCTGACGAGCGAAGTGGCGATCGCGATGGGGGCCGATGGGCTGCCAACGACGTTCGTGCCCGGGCGCAACCTGCTGTTTCTCACCTATGCCGCGGCGTTGGCGTATCGGCGCGGGCTGCGGCGCATCGTCGGCGGGATGTGCGAGACGGATTTCAGCGGCTATCCGGATTGCCGCGACGACACGGTCAAGGCGATGCAGCTGGCGCTGAACCTGGGGCTGGAGCGGCGGTTCGTGCTGGAAACGCCGTTGATGTGGCTCGACAAAGCGGCGACCTGGGCACTGGCGGAGCAGTTGGGCGTGCTCGACATCACGGTTGAGCTCACCCATACGTGTTATTTGGGTAACCGGATGGATCGGCACGTTTGGGGTTTCGGCTGCGGCACGTGTCCGGCGTGCGAGCTGCGGGCGGCGGGCTGGCGGCGGTTCCGGGGGGAGCACGCATGATTGAATGGTTGGACGCGTTCGTTCACACGCACGGGACGTGGTTCGTCGCGGTGGTGATCTTCTTCGAGAGCATGGGCCTGCCGCTGCCGGGCGAAAGTCTGCTGATCGGGTTGGCGATCTATGCGTCAACGCAGGGCGGGATCGACATCTACACGGCGCTCGGCTGGGCGGTGATCGGCGCAGTGATGGGCGACAATGTCGGCTACCTGATCGGCAAAAAGCTGGGGCGGCGGGCGCTGACCCGGTGGGGCGGCAAGATTGGGCTGACCGAGAAGCGGATCATCCTGGGCGAGTACCTGTTCGACAGGCATGGCGGCAAGGTGGTGTTCTTTGGACGCTTCATCGCCTTTATGCGGACGTTCGCAGCGCTGCTGGCGGGCGCGGTACACATGCCGTGGCCGCGCTTCCTGCTGTGGAACGGGCTGGGCGGGTTCTGCTGGGTCGTGGGCTATGGCGGCGCGGCGTATCTGGTAGGCGACCACATCAAGGTGTTCCTCGGGCCGATCGGCATCACGATCGGGGTGATCGCGCTGGGGTTGATCATCTGGTTCGTCGTCTGGGTGAACCGGCATGAGGACGAGATGGTGCGCACGGCGGAAGCGGCGATGAAGGAGCGGCAGACCGCCCAAGGCTGACCAAGGCCGGGCTGACGCGCCCGGTTGCGGCGTCGAGCGGGAGGGCCAATGTGCTGCGGGCACTTTCACGGAGCTCACCATGCCTAAAGCACTCATTCTCGGCGCCTCCAGAGGGCTCGGTCTCGGATTGGCCAAGGAGCTGACAGGTCGCGGCTGGACGGTCACCGGCACGGTGCGCAAGGAGGCCGACCGGGCCGGGCTGGAGGCGACGGGCGCCACATCGGCGATCGCCGACATCACCGACCCGGCGAGCGTCAGCGCGCTTCAGGGCAGCGGGCTCGACCTGCTGTTCGTCAACGCCGGGATCTCGGAACCCGATGATTTCGGGACGATCGACCCCGACGGGATCGGCCACCTGTTCATGACCAACGCGGTGGCGCCGGTGCGGGCCGCGCTGGCGTTGCTGGATCGGGTGACACCGGGCGGGACCATCGCGTTCATGAGCAGCCGCATGGGCAGCGTGTCGCTGACCGAGCAGGACAACAAGGCGATGTATCGGGCGAGCAAGGCGGCGCTGAACTCGCTGACGCGGGCGAAGATGGCCAGCTTCGGCGAGCGGCCGGTATTGTCGTTCCATCCGGGATGGGTGGAGACGGATATGGGCGGGCGGGGCGCCGACTTGGACGTCGCGACGAGCGTCAAAGGCATTGCCGACGTTATCGAGACGCATCGGCAGATGCCCGGCTCGGCCTTCGTCGACTACAGCGGAGCCACCCTGGGGTGGTAATCAGTCACTGATTGACAATGGTGGTAAGCATCTCGCGTTCAGGTAGCGGGATGTTGCGTAATTCGGGTCTGTCTTGACATAATCGGTCGCTGTCGTTGTAAATTGGCGACTATGGCAGCCCCTCTTATCGGCCGTGCAGTGCGCCGGCTCCGGACCGAACAGGCCCTGACGCAGCAGGGCCTGGCGGCGCGGCTGGGGATTTCGGCCAGCTACCTCAACCTGATCGAGCACGAGCAACGGCCGGTGACGGCCGCCTTGCTGATCAAGCTGGCCGAGACGCTGAAGGTCGATCTGGCATCGCTGTCGGGGAGCCAGGAGCGCCAGCTGGAGGCCGGGCTGCGGGAGGTGTTTGCCGATCCGCTGCTGGACCAGCAGGTCGACGGCAAGGAATTGGCGGTGCTGGCCGCCAACAGCCCGGCGGCCGCGCGGGGCATCCTGGCGCTATATCGCTCGTGGCGGGTGGCGCGGGAGGAGAGCAGCGGCATCGCGCTGCCGTCGGGGCGGCGGCTGCTGATGCCGAACGAAGAGGCGCGGGACGCTTTTCACGACCGAGCCAATCACTTCCCGGAGCTGGAGACGGCGGCCGATGCGCTGTCGGCCGGGCTGCCGATTCTACCGCCAGATCGGGACCATGCAATCGTCGAGCGGCTGCGGCGGACACATGGGCTGCACGTTTCGGTGGGTGCGCTGGAGGGCGCGCTACGACGCTACGACCCGAGCACGCGCAGCTTCGCGCTGTCGGAGCAGTTGCCCCGCGAGAGCCAGGGATTTCACCTCGCGTTCCAGCTGGTGCTGCTTGAGGCCAAGGATGCGATCGAGGCGCAGATTGCGGCGATCGGGCCGTCATCCACGGAGGCGGCCTCGCTGATCCGGCTGGGATTGTTGAACTACATGGCCGCGGCGGTGCTGCTGCCCTATGAGCGCGTGCTGGAAGCGGCATCCACGTTGCGGCACGACGTGCAGGCGTTGGGGGAGCGGTTCGGGATGAGCTACGAGCAGATCTGCCAGCGGCTGTCGTCGCTGCAACGCTCGGGCGCGCGAGGGGTGCCGTTCTTCTTCCTGCGCGTGGACCCGGCGGGGAACGTCAGCAAGCGGTTCTCGGCGGCGGGGTTTCCGTTCGCGCGGTTCGGCGGGTCATGTCCGCGTTGGGTGGTGCACGGGGCGTTTGCACAGCCAGGGCAGATCCATGTGCAGGTGGCGCAGTTGCCGGACGGGGCGACGTTCCTGTGCTTCGCGCGCTCGGTGACGGGGCGGGCGGCGCAGTGGGGCGAGCCGGCGCCGACGCATGTGATCGCCATGGGATGCGATGTCGGACACGCCGGGTCGCTGGTGTATGCGGACGGGATCGATCTCGAGCGGGCGACGGTGGGGATCGGGCTGTCGTGCCGGCTGTGCGACCGGGAAGGATGCCGGAGCCGGGCGTTTCCGCCGCTGGAACATCGCCTGGTACTCGACCCGGCGCTGGGAAGTGCTAGTCCGTATCGGTTCGAGCCGAAGCGGGGAGCGCGCAACGATGGGTAGTCTGACGGGTAAGGTCGCGATCGTGACCGGGGCGGGGTCGGTCGGGCCGGGATGGGGGAACGGCAAGGCGACGGCGGTGCTGCTGGCGCGCGAAGGGGCGTCGGTGCTGTTGCTGGATATTGTCGAGGCGGCGGTGCAGGAAACGGCGCAAATCATTCGCGACGAGGGCGGGGTGTGCGAGTTCGCGGTGGTGGACATGCTGATCGCGGCCGAGGTGGAAGGGGCGGTGCAGGCGTGTCTGGACCGGTTCGGGCGGTTGGACATTCTGGTCAACAATGTCGGCGGGTCGCATCCGGGCACGGCGGCGGACATGCCGGAAGAGGTCTGGGACCGGCAGATCGACTTCAATCTGAAGACGGCGTTCCTGGGGTGCAAGTATGCGCTGGCACCGATGATCGCGCAGGGATCGGGCGCGATCGTGAACCTGTCGTCGGTGGCGGGGATGCGGATCCTGTCGGGGCGGTCGCACGTGGCCTATACGGCGAGCAAGGCGGGGATCATCGCGCTGTCGAAATCGGTGGCGCTGGCCCATGCCAAGGAAGGCATCCGCTGCAACACGGTGGTCCCGGGGCTGATGCACACGCCGCTGGTGGAGACGCGGCTATTGAAGCAGTTGGGCGCCAACGATGCGGCAGCGCTGATCGAAAGCCGGAATGCGCAGGTGCCGATGGGCCGGATGGGCGATGCATGGGATATCGCGCATGCGGTACGGTTCCTGGTGTCCGACGAAGCCCGCTACGTCACTGCGACGGAGATCGTAGTGGATGGCGGGCTGACGGCAGCCGGACCGCGTTAGCGGGAGGCCATCTCCATCGCGTGCGGCTGCGCCGGTGCACCCTGCTGATAGACGCGGCCGGCGACGAGAAGCATCGCGACCGACCAGAAGATCGCAACGGCAGCGCTGCGGGCACGATCGGTCGTGGTGCGGCGGCTCGGCTCGGTGACGGCACGGTCGCCGAACGCGTCAAATGCGGGAGCTTGCAAGGGCGTGTTCATGACGCTGAATGTCGCGATTTGGGGCGCGACGATCAATGAACGTGATTTCTGAAATTTGGTCTCGCGGGAGAGGCCGCTTCTCTCAGACGGGCGTGTGGGAGAGAGTTTGATTTTCGCGAGGAAAATGGTGCCCAAGGGCGGAGTCGAACCACCGACACTGCGATTTTCAGTCGCATGCTCTACCAGCTGAGCTACTTGGGCGCCGGGGAGAGCGGCTGATTAGCCCGGGGCGGCGCGGAGTTCAACCCTTGTTGTGACGGTTTGGTTCATTCGGAGGCGGGCGGGTCCTCGTCCAGCTCGGGCGGGGGACCGGGGATGGCGTAGCTGCCGTTGAACCAGCGGCCGAGATCGACGTCGGCGCAGCGGGGTGAGCAGAAGGGGAATGTGCGCGGAGTCTCGGCGGGGCGGCCGCAGATGGGGCAGGGTTTGCTCAATTCGGTCTCTCAATGCGCCAGGCGCCCGATGGGAGGGACGGGTCGGACTTCGGTATCAGGGGACGGCCGGTGCGGTCGGCAAGATCGGTGAGGGCGACCGGGTCGTGGGAAAGGGCAGCGGCGACGTCGGGGGCGCAAACCAGGCCGAGGGCGAGGTAAGGCGCGGCGGCGGTGTCGCGGTCGATCTCGCGCAGGGCGACCAGGGCGGCGGCGTGTGGGCCGGCGAGCAGTTCGTGCAGCGGCGGGCGAACGCGGCGGCGGACGATCTCGGCCAGGCCGAGGACGGTGAAGCCGAGCAGGCGGGGCTGCAGCGGGTCGGTGGCCAGGGCGGCGGCCAGGGCGGAGGCGAGCTTGGGGCGGCGGCTGACGCTGAGGCCGGCGGGGTCGACGAAGATGGCGCCGGACAGGTTGCGAAGGCGGATCTGGCGGACCAGGGCGGGCAGGGCGGCGAGGTTGGCGGCCATCTGGGCGGACGCCTTGGGCTGCCGGGTCGCGGTGGCGGCGGCCATGTCGAGGTCGATGGCGACCAGGGCCGGGGTGGGATGGATGCTGGCGCGCATGCCGGCAGGGAGCGCAATCTCGGTCTCGGCGAGGGCGGCGACCTGATCGGCCAGGGCGGGTTCGAACGGGCGCCGGAGGACTGGGGCCAGGGGATGGGTGGCGATGAACTCGTCGAGCGGGGAGGGGCCGCGGGCGATGAGGCCGGGGTCGCCCTGGGCGCTGATATCGGTTGCCAGGGCGAGGCGGGGGCCCTTGCCGCCCTGGCCGGCGCGGACGATGCGGACGGCGACTAGGCTGCCTTCGGGGGTGGCCGCCGCGCCGTCGCTGTCGGGGAGGAAGCCATCGCCGCCGGGGAGGCTGACGAAGGCGCCGGCCATAGCGGGGATGCGGGCGATGACCCGGGCGCGATGGACGTCGCCGACGCCATCGGGCTGGCCGGGGCGCCAGAGGGCGAAATCCTGCAGGAGAGTGCCGTCGAGGACGGCGATGCGGGTCTCGCCGGGACTGGCGTCGACGAAGATACGGATCATGGGACCGGGTAGCCGCGGCCCCGCAGCACCTGGGCGGTCTCGAACAGTGGCAGACCGACAACGCCGGAGTAGCTACCGGTCAGCAGGCGGGTGAACCCGGCGGCGCGGCCCTGGATCGCATAGCCGCCCGCCTTGCCAATGCCTTCGCTGCAGGCGACGTAGGCGTCGAGCTGTTCGTGCGACAGGCGGGCGAAGGCGACGGCGGTGATGCAGGTGCGGGCGGAGCGGCCGCCATCGGGACCAACCAGCACCAGCGCGGTGATCACCTGGTGCCGACGGCCGGACAGCATGGCCACGCAACGGCGCACGGTGTCGGCATCGTCGGCTTTGGGCAGGATGCGGCGGCCGAGGGCAACCACCGTGTCGGCCGCCAGGACGTAGCTGCCGGGGCTGTCGGCGGCGGTGGCCTTCTCGCTCGCCATGCGCTGGGCATACTCGCGCGGCGACTCCGCCGGGCCGGGTGTCTCGTCGATGTCGGTGGCGAGGACGCTGTCCGGCACGAGGCCGATCTGCGCCAGGAGCGCGAGGCGGCGGGAGCTGGCCGAGGCGAGGACCAGCGGTGGCGGCATGATACGGCTACTCGGGGCGGCTACTTGAAGCGGAACGTAATCCGGCCCTTGGACAAGTCGTAGGGGGTCATCTCGACGTTGACGCGGTCGCCGGCCAGCACGCGGATGCGGTTCTTGCGCATCTTGCCGGAGGTGTGGGCGAGGATGCTGTGTTCATTGTCCAGCTTCACGCGGAACATCGCGTTGGGCAGCAGCTCCTGAACGGTGCCGCTGAACTCGATCATGTCTTCCTTAGTCATACTTGCATTGGTCTTTCATGGTGTTCATCCGGGAGCAATCCTGGTTTTGTGGCCGGAACATGAGTACGCGAGCGGGTTCGGTCAAGCGCGAGCCAGGCGGAGGCTGATGCTCTGGGCGTGGGCGGTGAGGCCTTCGGCCGTCGCCAGTGCCACGGCGGCGGGGCCGACGCGGCCGAGCGCGGTGCGGTCGCATTCGACCCAGGTGGTGCGCTTGAGGAAGTCGAACACCGACAGGCCGGAGGCGAAACGAGAGGTGCGGCCAGTGGGCAGGACGTGGTTGGGGCCTGCGACGTAATCGCCGACGGCTTCGGGGCAGTTGGCACCGAGGAAGGCCGCGCCGGCGTGACGGATCTGCGCAAAGAGCGGGCGCGGGTCGGCCACCATGATCTGCAGGTGTTCGGGGGCGAGTTCGTTGACCAAAACCACCGCTTCGTTCCAGTCGCGGGCGAGGACGATGCAGCCGTGGTCGCGCCAGCTCGCCCCGGCGATGGCGGCGCGCGGCAGGGTGGTCAGGGCGTGGTCGACGGCGGCAGCGACGGCGTCGGCGAGGGCCGGGTCGGTGGTGACGAGAATGGATTGCGAGCTTTCGTCATGCTCGGCCTGGGCGAGAAGGTCCATGGCGATGGCGGCCGGGTCGTTGTCGGCGTCAGCCATGATGACAACCTCAGAGGGGCCGGCGATGCTGTCGATGCCGACGCGGCCGAACACCTGGCGCTTGGCTTCGGCGACGTAGGCGTTGCCGGGGCCGACGATGCGGTCGACCGGGGCGATCGTGTCGGTGCCGTAGGCCAGCGCGGCCACGGCCTGTGCCCCGCCAACGCGATAGATCTCGGACACGCCGGCGCGGCGAGCGGCGGCGAGCACCAGCGGCTCGAGATGCCCGCCAGGGGAGGGCACGGTCATGGCGATGCGGTCGACGCCGGCGACACGGGCGGGGAGCGCGTTCATCAGCACGGAGGACGGATAGGCCGCCTTGCCACCAGGGACGTAGAGGCCCGCCGCGTCGAGTGGGGACCAGCGCATGCCGAGATGCAGCCCGGCGGTATCGGTGTGTTCTAGGTCGGCCGGCATCTGGGCGCGGTGGAAGGCTTCGATGCGGGTGGCGGCGAGGTCGAGGGATTCGAGCAATGCGGCGGGAACGGCGGCTGTGGCCTGCTCGATCTCGTCGGCAGTGACGCGCAGGGTGTCGGGGGTGAGGTCGAGGCGGTCGAAGCGGCTGGTGTATTCGATCAGGGCGGCATCACCGCGGGCGCGCACGTCGGCGATGATGGCGGCGACGGGGGCATCGACGCGCGAAGTAGTGTCGCGGCCGTCGGCGACGAGGGCGCGGAAGGCGGCGGGGAAGTCGTCGTCGGTGGTGGCGAGGCGCTTCATTTGGTCTCCAGCGCCGTGCGGAAGCGGGCGATGAGGGCGCTGACGGCTTCGGGGCGGGTCTTCAGCGCGGTGCGGTTGACGATCAGGCGGCTGGTGACCTGGGCGATCACCTCGGTTTCCTTCAGGCCATTGGCCTTAAGGGTGCTGCCGGTTTGGACCAAGTCGACGATCAGGCGGGAGAGGCCGAGGCCGGGGGCCAGTTCCATGGCGCCGTTGAGATGGACGATCTCGGCCTGGATGCCGCGTGCGGCGTAATGCTTGCGGGCGATGTTGGGATATTTGGTGGCGACGCGAATGCGGGACCAGGTGGCCGGGTCGTCGAACCCGGCGGTTTCGACTGGTTCGGCGACGCTGACGCGGCAGCCGCCGATGCCGAGATCGAGCGGGGCGTAGATCTCGGGATAGTCGAACTCCATCAGCACGTCGGCGCCGCAGATGCCGACATGGGCGGCGCCGAAAGCGACAAAGGTGGCGACGTCGAAGGGGCGGACGCGGACGACGTCGAGCGCCGGGTCATCGGTGGGGAAGCGGAGGCGGCGGCTGTCCTCGTCGAGCAGGTCGGGCGCGGGCACGATGCCGGCGCGGGCCAGCAGCGGGCCGCATTCACCGAGGATGCGGCCCTTGGGCAGAGCGAGGATGAGCGGGGTGTCGATCTCCGGCGCCAGGGTGGCGGCCGGAAAGGGGGCAGTCATTCGGGATCTCTGGGGCGTGGGGTGCTGGGAACTAGCACCGAAATGGGGGTGGCGGGAAGCGCGCCACCTTCACCCCAGCCCTCTCCCCGAAGGGAGAGGGAACAGGTTGCGGACGTTAGCCCGGGATACGCTCGATCTGAGCGCCGCAGGAGGAGAGCTTGTGCTCGAGCGCTTCGTAGCCGCGGTCAAGGTGATAGACGCGGTTGACGACGGTGTCGCCGGAGGCGGCCAGGCCGGCGAGGATCAGCGAGGATGAGGCACGCAGGTCGGTGGCCATGACCTGGGCGCCGGATAAGGCGCTGACACCACGGATGATGGCCGACGAGCCATGGACGTTGATGCGGGCGCCCATGCGGTTCAGTTCGGGAACGTGCATGAAGCGGTTCTCGAAGATGGTCTCGGTAACCATCGAGGCCCCCTCGGCAACGGCCATGACGGCCATGAACTGCGCCTGCATGTCGGTTGGGAAGCCGGGATAAGGCTCGGTCATAGCGTCGACGCCGCGCAGGCCGTCGAGGCGACGAACGTGCAGCGCGCCGTCTTCCTGGGAGATCTCGGCGCCGGCTTCGACCAGGACGGTGGCGACGGAGCCGAGATGGTCGAGCGTGGCGCCCTGGAGGCGGACGTCGCCGCCGGTGATGACGGCGGCGCAGGCATAGGTGCCGATCTCGATGCGGTCGGAGACGATGCGGTGCGTGGCGCCGTGCAGCTTCTTGACGCCTTCGATCACCAGGCGGTCGGTGCCGATGCCGGCAATCTGCGCCCCCATGGCGACGAGGCAGTTGGCGAGGTCGGTGATCTCGGGCTCGCGCGCGGCGTTGGCCAGGATGGTCTGGCCGTCGGCCAAAGCGGCGGCCATCAGCAGGTTCTCAGTGGCGCCGACGGAGACGAACGGCATGACGATCTTGGCGCCGTGCAGGCCGCCTGGGGCCTTGGCGTCGATATAGCCGCCGCTGAGCGAGATGACGGCGCCCATGGCCTCGAGACCCTTGAGATGCAGGTCGACCGGCCGGGTGCCGATGGCGCAGCCGCCGGGCAGCGAGACGCGGGCCTCGCCGACCCGGGCCAGCAGTGGGCCGAGCACGAGGATGGAAGCGCGCATCTTGCGCACGATGTCGTAGGGCGCCTCGGTATTGGTGATGGGGCCGCCGATGGAGAGCACGCGATCGGCGCTGGTGGTACCTTCGTTGAGGTCGCAGGCGACGCCGTGTTGGGAGACCAGCGCCGTCATGGTGCCGATATCGGCCAGCTTGGGCACGTTGGTCAGCACCAGGCGCTCGTCGGTCAGCATGCCGGCGGTCATCAGCGGCAGGGCGGCGTTCTTGGCGCCGCCTATGGCGATGGTGCCCTCGAGCGGACGACCGCCCCGGATGCGGATACGGTCCATGCCGATTTTCCTTACATTCGCGGGAGAGAGACGCCCCGTTGGTGCATGTATTTGCCCGCCTTGTCCGCGTAGCTCGTCTCGGGCGGGCTCGCCCCTTGCAAGAACAAGAACTGACATATTCCCTCGTTGGCGTAGATGCGCGCGGGTAGCGGCGTGGTGTTGCTGATCTCGATGGTGACCTGGCCCTCCCACTCCGGTTCGAGCGGGGTGACATTCACGATGATGCCGCAGCGGGCGTAGGTACTCTTGCCGAGGCAGATGACCAGCACGTCGCGCGGGATGCGGAAGTATTCGACCGTGTGTGCCAGCGCGAAGGAGTTGGGCGGGATGATGCAGGACGGCCCGGTGCGGGTGACGAAGCTGTCGGAGCTGAAGTTCTTCGGATCGACGATGGCACTGTCGACATTAGTGAAGACGCGGAATTCGTCCGAGACGCGGGCGTCGTAGCCGTAGCTCGAGAGGCCGTAGCTGATGATGCCGTCGCGCTTCTGCGAGCCGACGAACGGCTCGATCATGGCGTGTTCGGTCGCCATTTGGCGAATCCAGTGGTCGGGCATCACAGACATGACGCTGCCTCTAACGCAGGCGACGGGCGAGGGCCAGCGCGGTTATCGGTCGGGACCGTCCCGTGCTTGAGCCGGGGCGGGGGCACTGTCCTGAACAGGCAGAGCACGCGCCTGGGCTTGCTGTTTGCGACGGCGGAGATTGGCGCGGAGCGCGTCGGCCTCGCGCTCAAGCTGGGTCGGTTTGATGGATGGCGCGGCCGGGCGCGGAACCGCGGGCTCGTCGTCAGGCGGCAATCCACATCACCAGGTGCACGATGCCCCACCAGCCGGCCAAGCCCAGCGCCAGGGCGATCATCAATTCCGAGCCGACGGGCAGTTCTCGCGCGCTGGTCCGGTCGTCCACGATAGCCAGTGCCGGCCGATTTTGCCGATGCATTGTCAAAACCCCTCAAGGCGTTCCCGTCTGCAAGCCTAGCGAGCGTGACCGCAAATGTGTCAAACGAAAGGCGTGACAATAACATGAATGTGACACCGAACGTTTGTCAAACGAGGTCCGGCTTGACCGGAGGCGCGCTTGTCCTTAGGGGTGCACCCATAGCGCTGCTGTAGCTCAGTGGTAGAGCACTCCCTTGGTAAGGGAGAGGTCGAGAGTTCAATCCCCTCCAGCAGCACCATTCCACCACAGCCCGGCCTTCAGAAGCGGAGAACCGCCCTGCCCACGCTGTCAACGTCCAATTCATTGTTCGACATGAGCGGCCAGGTTGCGGTGATCACCGGGTCGACCAAGGGAATCGGGCGCGCGATCGCCGAGCGCATGGCGCAGCACGGCGCGCGAGTCGTCATCAGCAGCCGGCGGCAGGACGCGTGCGACACGGTGGCTGCTGAAATCCGCGCTCGAGGCGGCGAGGCGATCGCGGTCGCGTGCAACATCGGGCGCAAAGAGGAACTGCAGGCGCTGGTTGGGCGGACGCAGGCCGAATGGGGCCGTATCGACACGCTGGTGTGCAACGCGGCCGTGAATCCGTATTTCGGCCCGGGCGCCGACATTCCCGATGAAGCGTGGGACCGTATCATGGGCAGCAATATCCGCAGCAATCACTGGTTGTGCACGATGGTGCTGCCGGGGATGGCCCAGCGTGGCGACGGGTCGGTGATCATCGTGTCGTCGATCGCCGGGCTGCGCGGCAATGCGACGATCGGGGCTTACGGCGTCTCGAAAGCGGCGGACATGCAGTTGACGCGGAACCTGGCGGTGGAATGGGGGCCGCGCGGCATCCGGGCGAACTGCATCGCGCCGGGCCTGGTGCGGACGGACTTCGCGCGGGCACTGTGGGAGGACTCCGACAACCTGCGGCGCCGGACGGCCGACACGCCGCTGCAGCGGATCGGCGAGCCGGACGAGATCGCCGGCGCCGCGGTGTTCCTGGCCGCGGCCTCGGGACGGTTCATGACGGGGCAGACCCTGGTCATCGATGGCGGTGTCATGGCGGGGCCGCCGCGTCAGCTGTGAAGGCGTAGCTGCCGGCGGGCTCCCAAGGGCCGCCGCGGTAGTGCCACATGGATAGTCCGATCGCCGAAACGTCCCACGGCGAGAAGCCCTTCGAGAGTTCGTGCAGCAGCGCCTTGGCGACGACCGGGTCAACCTTGTTCTGGATGGTGACGTGCGGACGGTAGCCCTGGCTGTCTTGCGCGGTCAGGCGAGCGGCCCATTTGCGCGCCAGGGCGGCACGGAGGCGCAGCAGCGGATCGGCCTCCAGCGCAAGGGCGACGCCGCGGCCGAGCGATTGCAAGCGTGCGATGCGGACGGTGAAGGCGGGGGTCGCCGTGGCAATGGCAGCGAGGTCGGCGGCGATGGTCTCGAGCTGGTCGCCGGGGAGATGGTGGAACATCGTGACATGAGCGGCGAGGAAATTGCGCTGGGACGGGAAGTGGGCGGCGCGCAGCCGGTCCAGACGCGCCTGATCGTCGGCGGCGAGGGTGAGGCTGAGGATCAGCGGCGCCGGGTCGCGCGATGGTTGGAGCTGACGCGAGTGCGGCTGCCCGGCGTCGCCGTCGAGCATCGGTGGCCAATCAGGTTCGATCATTGCTTCATGCGGGTGTTGCTCGACAACTCGATGGGTGGGGTCTGGCACCACATGATCGCGCGGCCGGCGATCCGCCATATCGGGGCGGAGCGGCTGGAGCAGGCGATCGCACTGGGTGAACGCGTGCTGCAATCACCGGACCTGTTGCCGGAGTTGAACCGGCGGAGCCTGGCGTGGCGGCGCGGTGTTCCTGTATGATGGTCGCCATGTCCATGCGCGCCCGTATCTTCATGCGTCCCAAGACCGCCACCCAGTCCGGCCCGGCGACGGCCGGACAATGGACGCTGGATTGGCAGCCTCAGAAAGAAGTGACCGAGCCACTGATGGGTTGGTGGGGCAGCGACTTTACCCAGGGGCAGGTGATCCTGAAGTTCGACACCTGCGAGCAGGCGGTAGCCTATGCCGAGGCGAACGGGATCGAGTTCCAGGTCGAGCAACCGCCGAAGAAGAACCCGATCAAGCCCAAAGTGTATGCCGACAATTTCAAATACGGCCGGGCCGAGAACTGGACGCACTGATCCATTCCCGGCCCGCCTGATCAGGGCTGGCCGTTGCCGCCGGCTGCGCCGTAGACCTGAGTCGTGGCGTAGCTCGCATCGCTAGCCGCGAGTTGCACGTAGATCGAGGCCAGCTCGGCAGGCTGGCCCGGACGGCCTAGCGGGGTGTTGCCGCCGAACTTCTCCAGCTTCTCCATCGTTGCGCCGCCGCTGACCTGTAGCGGCGTCCAGATCGGGCCCGGGGCGACGCCGTTGACGCGGATGCCCTTGGAAGCGAGTTGCTTGCCGAGGGATTTGACGAAGTTCATCGTCGCCGCCTTGGTCTGAGCGTAGTCGTAGAGTTCAGGCGTCGGGTCGTAGGCCTGTTCCGAGGTGGTTGCGATGATGGCCGAGCCCGGCGGCATGTGCGGTACGGCCGCTTTCAGGATCCAGAACGGCGCGTAGATGTTGGTCTTCATCGTGGCGTCGAAATCCTCCGATGACAGGTCGAGGAAGGACTGGTGCTGTTGCTGGCGCGCGGCGTTGGAGACCACGATGTCGAGCCCGCCGAGCTGGGCGACGGCATCGGCGACCAGCTTCTTGCAGAAGGCTTCGTCGCGGAGGTCGCCCGGCATGGCGAAGCCCTTGCGACCGGCATCGCGGATCAGGGCCATGACGTCCTGCGCATCGGGCTCCTCGGCGGGCAGGTAGTTGATGACGACGTCGGCGCCTTCACGGGCGAACGCGATGGCGGCGGCGCGGCCCATGCCGGAATCGCCGCCGGTGATCAGCGCGCGACGGCCGGCGAGGCGACCGGACCCGCGATAGCTGGTCTCGCCGTGGTCCGGACGCGGGTTCATGTCGCGGACGAGGCCGGGAAACGGCTGCGATTGCTTGGCGAACGGTGGCTGCGGGTACTTGGTGCGTGGGTCGGACAAAGGCTGGCCGGTCGCGGGGGCTTGCGCCGGTGTCTGCGCGGCGGCGGTGCCGGTGGTGGCGGCGGCCAGGCCGAGGCCGGCGGCGCTCATCATCAGGCGGCGTGAAAGGGCGGAGCGGTCGTCGTGATTGGTATCGGTCATCATGGGCTAACATTGTCGCCGGCCGCCCGTTGCCCGGCGACACATCACCGATACGCGACGGTTGGAGTGTGGCGTCGGGGGCGCTAGGCTCGGCGCTCGATTTGGGAGGACCGGATGCGGTCGATCGCGATCATTGCCCTATGCCTTGCAGGGACCATGCCGGCGCGGGCCGACATGACCCTCGGGGCCGTGTTGTCGTTGACGGGGCCGGGGGCCGGGCTGGGCGTGCCGGAACGAAACACGATCGAGCTGCTGCCGAAGCGAATCGGCGAGCACGCGGTGCGCTGGGTCGTGCTGGACGACGCGACGGACTCGACAGCGGCGGTGCGGGCGGCGCGCAAGCTGGTCGACGAGGAGCATGTCGACGCGATCCTGGGGCCGTCGACGTCGCCGAACTCGTTGGCGATCCTGGACGTGGCGGGGTCGACGGGCACGCCGTTCGTCAGCCTGGCCGGGTCCTCGAGCGCGATCGAGCCGCCGGAGGGTGACCGGCGCTGGGCGTTCAAGCTGATCCCGAGCGAGCGGGTGGCGACGGTGCAGATCGTGGACCGGCTGGTCCGGACCGGGGCCAAGCGACTGGCCCATATCGGCTTCGCGACCGCGCTGGGGGACGGCTACATCAGCGCGCTCTCGGCGCAGGCGGCCGAGCGCGGGATCGAGAGCGTCATCGACGTGCGCTACAACGCGGCCGACACCAGCGTCACCCCGCAGGTGCTGCGGGTGATCGCCGCGAAGCCGGACGCGGTGTTCATCGCGGCCTCGGCGACGCCGGCGACGACGCCGATCATCGAGCTGCGCAACCGCGGCTATGCCGGGCCGATCTACACGGTGCAGGGCATCGCCGGGCCAGACGCGCTGCGGGTGGGCGGCAAGGCGCTGGATGGCGTGATGTTCTCGTCGGTACCGGTGCTGGTGGCCGAGCAGTTGCCGCAGGACAACCCGGTGCGGGCGCCGGCGATGGCGTTCATCAAGGCCTATGAGGGCAAGTACGGCCCCGGCAGCCGGTCGCTATTCGGGGCGACGATGTGGGACTCGTTCATGCTGGTGGCGATGGGTGCCGAAATGGGCGGCGGCACGGCGGGGACGCCGGCGTTCCGCACCGTGCTGCGCGACGCGATGGAGCATGTGACGGGGATGGCGGGGGCGGAGGCAGTGTTCTCGCTGACGCCGACGGATCACAGTGGCGCTAGCGCGACCAGCCAGGTGATGGTCGAGATTCGCGATGGGGGCTACCACCTGCTGCCCGAGCTGAAACTATGAGTGCAATCGAACACGAAGCGCGCGTCATCCAACCCGCGCATCAGATCGGCCAAATGGATGTGCGCCAGGTGCGCGAGGCCGCCGACATCGTCTATCTCGAGGAGGGGGAGGGGGTGCCGATCCTGTTCCTGCATGGGATCGGTGGCGGGGCACCGGTGTTCGCGCCGCAATTGGCGCATTTTGGCAAAAAGTTCCGCGCGATCGCCTGGGACATGCCGGGCTACGCCAACTCGGCGCCGCTGCCGCTGGTGACGATGGAGGCGTTGGCGGCGTCGCTGGCCGGGTTCATCAAGGCGTTGGCGTTGGACCGGCCGATCCTGGTCGGGCACAGCCTGGGCGGCATGATCGTTCAGCGGCTGTTGGCAGCGTCGCCGCATGTGGCGCGGGGCGTGGTGCTGTCGCAGACCAGCCCGACCTTCGGCGGGCGCGACCCGGCGTGGGCGGAGCAGTTCGTGGCGTCCAAGCTGGGGCCGCTCGACTCCGGGCACAGCATGGAGACGCTGGCGGCCGAGGCAATCCGCGAGTCCATCGGCACGGATGCCGACCCGGCCGGGGTCGCGGCGGCACAGGCGGCGTTCGGCGCGGTGCCGGAGAGCACGTACCGCGACATGGTGCTGGCGATGCCGGGCTTCGACCAGCGCGAGGCGCTGGCGCGCATCGCGGTGCCGACGCTGGTGGTGGCGGGCAGCCTGGACCAATTGGCGCCACCCGCCGGCTGCGAGCGGATGGCCTCGCGCATCCCGGGCGCACGCTATGTGGTGTTGGACGGGGCGGGACACCTGGCGCACGCCGAACGTCCCGACGCGTTCAACGCCGCGCTCGACGGGTTCGTGGCCGATCTCTGAACGGCAGGTGGGTTATTGCCGTCTTCGTAGGGTGGGCTTCAGCCCACCGTCGCTTGCCGTCACTGAACCCGCGTTGCGCTCGTAGAAACGGAGGGTGATAGGCTGAAGCCCTCCCTACGAGGGAATTGATGACGGGGTGAGCGGGCGTTCGTTATGAATCTTTCGGGCTGGCTGTTACAACCGCGGGACTCATGAACGGCTGGGACGCCAGCGCGAACTAACCGGAGGTCTCCAATGTCCGCAGCGCTGAAGCCGAGCGACGATGTCGTTCCCGAGGTCGAGCTCACCGATGGCTTTCACCTCGTCATCGATGCGCTGAAGCTCAATGGCGTCCAGACGATCTACGGCGTGCCCGGCATCCCGATCACCGATCTCGGACGGATGGCGCAGGCGGAAGGGATCCGGGTGATCTCGTTCCGACACGAGCAGAACGCCGGCAATGCGGCGGCGATCGCCGGATTCCTGACCAAGGCGCCGGGCATCTGCCTGACGGTGTCGGCGCCGGGCTTCCTGAACGGACTGGTGGCGCTGACCAACGCGACCACGAACTGCTTTCCGATGATCCTGATCAGCGGGTCCTCGGAGCGGGAGATCGTCGATCTGCAGCAGGGCGATTACGAGGAGATGGACCAACTCGCCATCGCCAAGCCGCTGTGCAAGGCGGCGTTCCGGGTGTTGCACGCGGCCGATATCGGCATCGGCGTGGCGCGCGCGATCCGGGCGGCGGTGTCGGGACGGCCGGGCGGGGTGTATCTCGACCTGCCGGCGAAATTGTTCGGGCAGACGATGGAGGCCGAGGCCGGGCGGCGCTCGCTGGTCAAGGTGATCGACCCGGCGCCGGAGCAGCTGCCGTCGCCGGACTCGGTACAGCGGGCTTTGCATGTGTTGAAGTCGGCGCAGCGGCCGCTGATCGTGCTGGGCAAGGGCGCGGCGTACGCGCAGGCGGACGAGGCGGTGCGGGCGTTGGTCGAGACGTCGGGTATTCCGTACATCCCGATGAGCATGGCCAAGGGGCTGCTGCCGGACACGCACCCGCTCTCGGCCGGGGCAGCGCGCTCGACGGTGCTCAAGGAGAGCGACGTGGTGATGCTGGTCGGCGCGCGGCTGAACTGGCTGCTGAGCCACGGCAAGGGCAAGCAATGGGGGCCGCCGGGCTCCAAGCGGTTCATCCAGATCGACATCGACCCGCGCGAGATGGACAGCAACGTCGAGATCGCGGCGCCGCTGGTAGGCGACATCGGCTCCTGCGTGGCGGCGCTGCTGGACGGCATGGGCACAGATTGGGCACCGCCGCCGACCGCCTGGACCGACGCGATCCGCGAGAAGAAGGACGCCAACATCGCCAAGATGGCGACCAAGCTGGGCAAGAACTCGAGCCCGATGGACTTCCATAGCGCGCTACGGGTGCTGCGCGACGTGATCAAGGAGCGGCCGAATGCGATGCTGGTCAACGAGGGGGCCAACACGCTCGACCTCGCGCGCGGGGTGATCGACATGTACGAGCCCCGCAAGCGGCTCGACGTCGGCACCTGGGGGATCATGGGGATCGGGATGGGGTTCGCGATCGCCGCCGCGATCGAGACCGGCAAGCCGGTGCTGGCCGTGGAAGGCGATAGCGCGTTCGGGTTTTCCGGCATGGAGGTCGAGACGATCTGCCGCTACGACCTGCCGGTGTGCATCGTCGTCTTCAACAATGACGGTATTTACCGCGGCACCGACGAGGGGGCCCTTGGCGATCCGGCGACGACGGTGTTCGTCAAAGGCGCCCGCTACGACAAGATGATGGAGGCGTTCGGCGGCGTCGGTGTGAACGTGACGACGCCGGATGCGCTTAAGGCGGCCGTCGACGCCGCCATGGATAGCGGGCGGCCGACACTGATCAACGCCGTCATCGACCCGGCGGCCGGCAGCGAGAGCGGCAACATCGGCAGCCTCAACCCCACCAGCACATTGAAGAAGAAGGCAGGGATCGCAGCATGAAGGCTCTGGACGGCGTCAAAATCCTCGATTTCACCCATGTGCAGTCGGGGCCGACCTGCACCCAGCTGCTGGCGTGGTTCGGCGCCGACGTGATCAAGGTCGAGCGGCCCGGCGTGGGCGACATCACCCGCGGACAGCTGCGCGACGTGAAGGACGCCGACAGCCTGTATTTCACCATGCTGAACAGCAACAAGCGGTCCATCACCATCGACAGCAAGAACAATGAAGGTAAGCGGGTCATCGAATCGCTGATCGAGACCTGCGACGTGATGGTCGAGAACTTCGCGCCGGGCGCGCTGGACCGGATGGGCTTCACCTGGGAGCGCATCCAGGAGATCAACCCGCGGATCATCTTGGCTTCAATCAAGGGGTTCGGGCCCGGGCCGTACGAGGATTGCAAGGTGTACGAGAACATTGCGCAATGCGCCGGCGGCTCGGCCAGCACGACCGGCTTCGACGACGGCCCGCCGCTGGTGACGGGCGCGCAGATCGGCGATAGCGGCACCGGGCTGCATTTGGCTCTGGGGATCGTGGCGGCGCTGTATCAGCGTAATACCACCGGGCGCGGCCAAAAGGTCACGGCGGCGATGCAGGACGGGGTGCTGAATTTGTGCCGGGTCAAGCTGCGGGACCAGCAGCGGTTGGCGCATGGGGCACTCACCGAATACCCGCAGTATCCGGATGGCGAGTTCGGCGAGAGCGTACCGCGCGCGGGCAACGCCTCGGGCGGCGGGCAGCCCGGCTGGATCCTGAAGTGCAAGGGCTGGGAGACGGACCCGAACGCCTACATCTACTTCATCACCCAAGCGCCGGTGTGGGAAGCAATCTGTGACGTGATCGGCGAGCCCACGTGGAAGACCGATCCGGGCTATGCCAAGCCCGGCGCCCGGTTGCCGAAGCTTAAGTCGATCTTCGACCGCATTGAGCAGTGGACGATGACCAAGACGAAGTTCGAGGCCATGGAGGAGTTGAACCAGCACGACATTCCGTGCGGGCCGATCCTATCGATGAAAGAGATCGCGGCGGATCAGTCGTTGCGTGATACCGGCACCCTGGTCGAGGTGCCTCATCCGGTGCGCGGGACCTATCTGACGGTCGGTAACCCGATCAAGCTGTCCGATAGTCCGACCGAGGTCACACGATCGCCGTTGCTCGGGGAGCATACGGACGAGATCCTTCGAGACGTTCTGCGGTTTGACGAAGCTCGGATCGAGACAATCCGGCAGTCTGGGGCAATTGGAGCCTCGACGCCCAAACTAGCGGCGGAGTAGCGTCTGGTGGGGTGCTGAAGAGCACCCCACCCAACGGATTAGCGGTCGCGATAAGCGGCGCGGAAGCGGCCTAGCTCGACGGCGCGCTCGGCCGGCGGACGGCCGATGAGGTAACCGACCAGCATGCTCACGGCAGCGACGCCGAGCATGACGGCGACGGGTTCATTGCGGACGTAGTCGGCAACGGTCTCCGCGGCATACTCGCCCGCTTCATACACCTGCCCGCCGATGTTGGACGCGTGGTCGCTGACCTTGTCGGCGACGTCGCTCAGCTTCGAGCTAGCCTTGTCCGCGACGTCGGAGGCGGCATCCTTGGCGTCGCCAAAGGCCTTCTGTGCCTGACCGGCGACTTGGTCGATCTTGCCCTGAGCTTGGTTCTTGGTGTCGCCAGTCAGGTTGCCCACGGTGCTCTCGATCTTGCCGCCCACATCGCGTGCGGTGCCTTCCATCTTGTCGGACATAACTGCTTTCCTCCGTATGATTGCCCGTTGAAACAACTCGTCGCGTCGGTGTGCCGCGACAGTTGCCAACCTAGCCGTCCAAAACGAGTGGCCCGGGCCCGGGTTTCATTCATGTGACGATGTTTTACATTCGGAACCCGATCCGATCGCCGCTGCGGCGGGTCAGCTAGTCGCCTCGAGTGTTTCGGCTTATGGAGGATCGAGCGAGTTTGCACGATCCAACGCGAGGTTCTGCCGGAATGAATATCCACGAGTATCAGGGCAAGGAGCTGCTGCGCCGCTACGGCGTCGCCGTGCTCGAAGGGCATGTCGCTTGGACGCCGGAGGAGGCGCAGGCCGCCGTCGGCAAGCTGCCCGGGCCGATCTATGTCGTGAAGTCGCAGATCCATGCCGGCGGGCGTGGAGCGGGCAAGTTCCAGGACGATCCGAACGGCAAAGGCGGCGTGCGCCTGGCCAAGAGCGCCGACGAGGTCAAGGACGCTGCGGAGGCGATGATCGGCAACGTGTTGATCACCAAGCAGACGGGCGAGGCTGGGCGCCGGGTCAGCCGGGTGTATGTCGAGGCCGGCTGCGACATTAAGCGCGAGCTGTATCTGTCGCTGTTGGTGGACCGGGATACCGGCCGCGTGGTGGTAATCGCCAGTACCGAGGGCGGTATGGAGATCGAGCACGTCGCCGAACACAACCCGGAGAAGATCCTCCGTGCAGTGGTCGATCCCGCCAGCGGCATCTCGGGCTTCCATACCCGCAAGCTGGCGTTCGGGCTCGGGCTCGAGGGCAAGCAGGTCGGCGCGTTCAGCAAGTTCGTGCTGGCCATGTACAAGGCGTTCACCGATCTCGACTGCGAGACGGTCGAGATCAATCCGCTGGTCGTCACCGGCGCGGGCGACATGGTGGCGCTGGATGCGAAGGTGAGCTTCGACGACAACGCGCTGTATCGGCATCCGGAGCTGGAGAAGCTGCGGGACGAGGCAGAAGAGGACCCCAAGGAGCTGGAGGCTGCCAAGTATAGCCTCAACTACGTGGCGCTCGACGGCACGATCGGCTGCATGGTCAACGGCGCCGGGCTGGCGATGGCGACCATGGACATCATCAAGCTTTATGGCGGCAGCCCGGCCAACTTCCTCGACGTCGGCGGTGGCGCGACCAAGGAGCGGGTGACGGCGGCGTTCAAGATCATCCTGTCGGACCCGAACGTCGAAGGCATTTTGGTGAACATCTTCGGCGGCATCATGCGCTGCGACGTGATCGCCGAGGGCGTGGTCGCGGCCGCGCGGGAGGTCAGCCTCGGCGTGCCGCTGGTGGTGCGTCTCGAAGGAACCAACGTCGAGTTGGGCAAGGCCATCCTGGCTAAATCCGGCCTGCCGATCGTGTCGGCCGACAACCTGGCCGATGCTGCCGAAAAGGTGGTCCGGGCCGTGAAGGAAGCCGCATAATGGCCGTTCTCGTCGACGCCAATACGATCGTCATCACCCAGGGGTTCACGGGCGCCCAGGGCACGTTCCACTCCGAGCAGGCGATCGCCTACGGCACCAAGGTCATGGGCGGCGTGACGCCGGGCAAGGGCGGCACGCGGCATCTAGATTTGCCGGTGTTCGATACCGTCGAAGAGGCGGTGAACGCGACCAAGGCCAACGCGACCGCCATCTACGTGCCGCCGCCCTTCGCGGCCGACGCGATCCTGGAGGCGATCGATGCCGAGATTCCGCTGATCATCTGCATCACCGAGGGTATCCCGGTGCAGGACATGATCCGCGTCAAGCGGGCGCTGACCAGCTCCAAGTCACGGCTGATCGGGCCGAACTGCCCGGGCGTGATCACGCCGGACGCCTGCAAGATCGGAATCATGCCGGGCCACATCCATCGCCGCGGCAGCGTCGGCATCGTCAGCCGCTCGGGCACGCTGACCTACGAGGCGGTGTCGCAGACGACGGCGGCCGGGCTGGGGCAGAGCACCTGCGTCGGCATCGGCGGCGACCCGGTCAAGGGAACGGACTTCAACGAAGTGCTGGAAATGTTCTTCGCCGACCCGGAGACGGAGAGCATCATCATGATCGGCGAGATCGGCGGCAACTCGGAGACATATGCCTCCGAGTTCATCGCGCGCGAGAAGAACCGCAAGCCGGTGGTCGGCTTCATCGCCGGCGCCACGGCCCCGCCAGGGCGCCGGATGGGCCATGCCGGCGCGGTGATCTCGGGTGGCAAGGACACGGCGGAAGCCAAGTTCGAGGCCATGCGCAAGGCGGGAATCCATGTGGCCGACAGCCCGGCCTCTCTTGGGAGCACGATGGTTCGTGCGCTAAAAGGCTAGAAACCGCCGAGCCCCCCACTGAGAACGGGGCCGGCTCAGGAGGACGACATGTCGACAAGCCTCGCCGGCCCCGCACCGGATCAACGCCGGTGGATACAACTGCTGCTCGGGGTCGCGAGCATGGTGCTGATCGCTAACCTGCAATATGGCTGGACGTTGTTCGTCCAGCCGTTGCAGGCGGCGCATGCGAATTGGGCGATCGCCGACATCCAACTGGCGTTCGCCATCTTCGTGGCGCTCGAGACCTGGTTGACGCCAGCGGGTGGCTGGATGGTCGAGCGGCTCGGGGCGAAGACCGGGCCCAAGCTGACGATCGCGCTGGGCGGCGTGCTGGTCGCGATCGGCTGGGGGCTGAACTCGGTCGCCGATACGTTGACATTGCTCTACGTCGGCTCGGCCATCACCGGGATCGGTGGCGGCTTCATCTACGCGACCTGCGTCGGGCTGGCGGTTAAATGGTTCCCGGACCGGCGCGGCCTGGCGGTGGGCGTGATTGCGGCCGGGTTCGGCGCAGGGGCAGCGCTGACCATCATCCCGATCGAGCAGACCATCAAGGCGAGCGGCTATGCCCACACCTTCCTGGTGTTCGGCATCGGGCAAGGGGTGCTGCTGTTCCTGATCGCGTGGTTCATGCGATATCCGGCGCCCGGCGAAGTGCCGGCGGTGACGTCGCGCAAGGTGACGCAATCGGCACGGAACTACTCGCCACGCGAGATGCTGGCGACGCCGGTGTTCTGGCTGCTTTACGCGATGTTCGTGATGGTGTCGGCGAGCGGGCTCATGGCGACGGCACAGCTGTCGCTGATCGCGAAGGATTTCGGGCTCGACACGATGTTGTTGCTCGGCGGCAGCACGGTGCTGGCGACGGCGCTGATCGTGGACAGCCTGGCCAACGGCGCGGCGCGGCCGTTCTTCGGTTGGGTATCGGACCAGATCGGGCGCGAGACGACGATGGCGATCGCTTTCACGTTAGGTGGCGTCGCCTACCTACTACTGGGGCAGTTCGGCTCGAATCCGTGGATGTTCGTGCTGTTCGCGGCGCTGATCTTTTTCACCTGGGGCGAGATTTTCAGCCTGTTCCCCTCGACCTGCACGGACGCGTTCGGGGCGAAATATGCCACCACGAATTCGGCTTTTCTCTACACCGCCAAGGGCGCGTCGGCATTGCTGGTGCCGTTCGCCAACATGATCAAGGCGGCGACCGGCAGCTGGTGGTCGGTCTTCTTGGTAGCGGCGGCGATGAACTTCGTCGTGGTGTTCCTGGCGCTGGTCGTGCTGCGGCCAATGCGGCGGGCGCAGGAGCGACGGCTGGCGCCGGCGGTGGCGGTCTGATCGTCAGTTGCGGTAGGTCGCGCTGAGGGTCCCGATCCCGTCGATGGTGACGTCGACGGTGTTGACCGGTTCCTTCATGACCCCAACGCCGACCGAGGTGCCGCAGCAGATGACGTCGCCGGGCTCGAGCGTCATGTCGCCGGAGATCAGGCTGACCAGTGTGGCAATAGGGAACACCATGTCGCTGACCGGGTAGTTCTGGCGTTCGGCGCCGTTCAGCACGGTGCGGATTGTCAGGGTCGCCGGGTCGAGCCCGGTGGCGATGGCGGGGCCCATGAGGCCGAAGCCGTCGAAGCTCTTGGCGCGGGTCCACTGCGCGAAGCTGGAGTCGCGGTTGAGGATGTCGACGGCGGTGATGTCGTTGATGCAGGTGTAGCCGAAGATGGCGCTGGTCGCCTGGGCCTCGGTGACGTTGCTGCAGCGGGCGCCGATAACGATGCCGAGTTCGCCCTCGAACACGACCTTACCGTCATAACTGGCGGGCCGGCGAACCTCGGTGCCCGGGCCGGCAAAGGACGACGCGGCCTTCAGGAAGTACAGCGGCTCCGGCGGGGTAGCCTGGCCGAGCTTGGTGGCCAGCGCGCGGAAGTTGTTCCACAGCGCGATCATCTTCGAGGGCCGGGTCGGCGCGAGAAGCTGAACACCAGCCAGCGGGATGCGCTCGCCGGTCTCGACCGGGTGATCGAACATGTCGCCGGTGTGGAGGACGATCGTGTCGCCCTCGAGCTGGCCGAAGCGGTCGGGCGCGAAGCGGACCCAGCGCGCCATCAATAGAGCCCGGCGATGCGGGCGCGCTGCTGCGCCAAGGCGAGCACCACGTCGAGCGTCGGCGTCGGCAAGCCGGTGAGTTGGCCCAATTCCTGAACAACGGTGACCAGCGGGTCGATCTCCATCGCCCGGCCGCGCTCGAGGTCCTGCAGCATTGACGTCTTGTGGGCGCCCACCGCGCCGGCGCCGTTGATGCGGCGCTCCACGTCGACGCGGAACTTGATGCCGAGGCTTTCGGCGATGGCCTGGCCTTCCAGCATCATGGCCTTGGAGACGGCGCGGGTCGCCTTGTCGTTGGTGATCTGTTCGAGCGTGGCGTGGGTCAGGGCGCTGATCGGGTTGAAGCAGAGGTTGCCCCACAGCTTGAGCCAGATCTCGTCGCGGATGCTGTCCACCACGGGGGCGCGCAGGCCGGCGGACTCCATCAGGGCGCTGAGCGCCTGCACGCGCTCGGTCTTCTCGCCGTTCGGTTCGCCGAGGGGGAATTTGTCGCCGTAGATGTGCTGGATGACGCCGGGCTCGACGACTTCGGTGGCGGGGAACACGACGCAGCCGATGGCGCGCTCCGGGCGCAGCTTCTCCCACTGCGCGCCGCCGGGGTCGACGGAGTGGAGTTTGGTGCCGGCGAGCGCGCCGCCGTGCTTGTAGAAATACCAGTACGGGATGCCGTTGACCGCGGTGACGATGCTGGTGTCGTTGCCGAGCAACGTGGTCATCTGATCGACCACGCCGGGGATCGAGTGCGCCTTGAGCGCGACGAAGACGCTGTCCTGAGGGCCGAGTTCGGCCGGGTCGTCGGTGGCGGTGACGCGGGCAACCTTCTCCTCGCCGCCGATGCGCAGGCGCAGCCCGTTCTCGCGCATCGCCTTGAGGTGCGGGCCGCGGGCGACGAGGCTGACGTCGGCGCCGGCCAAGGCGAGTTGCGCGCCGACATAGCCGCCGATGGCCCCGGCTCCATAGATACAGATCCGCATGACGTCTCCCGCTTTCTTTCACGGGACACTAACCAGGCGCGATTGCGCCAACAACACGCAAAAGTGCGGCCTTCAGCGCCGACCGCGGCCCTTCTTGGCGGCCTTCTTCTCGGGGTCATAGCCGCCGCCGCCGGGGCCGAGCGGTTCGGGCGTGCGATCCTTCTTGGCCTTGCCGCCGAACGCCAGCGGCGACACTGGCGGCGGCGGCAAGCCGAGGTCGAGCGCCTCGAGCCGCTTGATCTCGTCGCGCAGCCGAGCCGCCGTCTCGAACTCGAGATCGGCGGCAGCCGTGCGCATCCGCTTCTCCAACTCGGCGATCGAGGTTTTCAGGTCCTTGCCGACCATCTCGGTGACGCCGGCGTCCTTCACCGGGGCGACGGTGACGTAATCCTGCTCGTAGACCGAGCGTAGCGCCTCGCCGATCTGGCTGCGCACGCTGGTCGGCGTGATGCCGTTGGCCTCGTTCCAGGCATTCTGCTTGGCCCGGCGGCGCTCGGTCTCCTCGATGGCGTAGCGCAGCGAGTTGGTCATCAAATCCGCATACAGGATGACCCGGCCATCCACGTTCCGCGCGGCGCGGCCAATGGTTTGCACCAGGCTGGTCTGGCTGCGAAGGAAGCCCTCTTTGTCGGCGTCCAGGATGGCGACCAGGGCGCATTCGGGGATGTCGAGACCCTCGCGCAGCAGGTTGATGCCGATCAGCACGTCGAACACGCCGAGGCGGAGGTCCCGGATGATCTCGATGCGCTCGAGCGTGTCGACGTCGGAGTGCAGGTAGCGGACCTTGATGCCGTTCTCGGTCATGTAGTCCGTCAGGTCTTCGGACATTCGCTTGGTCAGCGTGGTGACCAGGATGCGGCCGCCTTTGCCGATGACGATGCGGCATTCGGCCAGGAGATCATCGACCTGGCGCTCGACCGGACGGACCTCGGTCACCGGGTCGATGAGCCCGGTGGGGCGGATGACCTGTTCGACGAAGGCGCCGCCGGTGCGCTCCATCTCCCATGGGCCGGGGGTCGCGGAGACGAACATCGTCTGTGGGCGGAAATGCTCCCATTCCTCGAAGCGGAGCGGGCGATTGTCCATGCAGGACGGCAGGCGGAAGCCGAACTCGGACAGCACTCCCTTGCGCGCCGCGTCCCCGCGCGCCATGCCGCCGATCTGCGGCACCGTGACGTGGCTCTCGTCGACGATGAGCATGGCGTTCTCGGGCAGGTATTCGAACAGCGTCGGCGGGGGCTCGCCGGTCTTGCGGCCGGACAGATAACGAGAATAGTTCTCGATGGATTTGCAAGACCCGGTGGTCTCGATCATCTCCATGTCGAAGGTCGTGCGCTGCTGGATGCGCTCCGCTTCGAGCAGCTTGCCTTCCGCGACGAAGGTGTCGATGCGGTTCTTCAGCTCCAGCTTGATGTCCTGGATGGCCTGATTGAGCGTGGGCTTCGGCGTGACGTAGTGGCTGTTTGCGTAGATGCTGGCCTGGCCCATCGGGCCGGTGACCTCGCCGGTCAGCGGGTCAAACTCGCTGATGCTCTCGATCTCGTCGCCGAACAGGGTGATGCGCCAGGCGCGGTCCTCGAGATGGCTGGGCCAGACGTCGACCGTGTCGCCGCGCAGGCGGAAGGTGCCGCGCTGGAAGGCGGCATCGTTGCGGCGGTATTGTAGCTCGACGAGGGCGCGGGCGAGCTTGTCACGGCCGATCTGGCCGCCGGGCTCGAGGCGGACGATCATGTTGCCGTAGGTCTCGACGGAGCCGATGCCGTAGATACAGGAGACGGAGGCGACGATGACGACATCGCCGCGCTCGAGCAGGGCGCGGGTGGCGCTGTGGCGCATGCGCTCGATCTGCTCGTTGATCTGGCTGTCTTTTTCGATGTAGGTGTCGGTCCGCGGCACGTAAGCTTCGGGTTGATAGTAATCGTAGTAGCTGACGAAGTATTCGACGGCGTTGTCGGGGAAGAACTGCTTCATCTCGCCGTATAGCTGCGCGGCCAACGTTTTGTTGGGGGCGAGGATCAGCGTCGGGCGTTGTGCGGCTTCGATGACTTTCGCCATGGTGAAGGTCTTGCCTGACCCGGTGACGCCCAGGAGCACCTGATCTCGGTCGCCGCTTTGGACGTTGGTCGTGAGCTCGCCGATGGCCTGCGGTTGATCGCCGGCTGGCTCATAGTGCGAGACGACCCGCAGCGGCGTGGTCATCGCCTTGGCGGGCTGCTTGACCTGCTGGAACGTGACCGGGGGCGCCGGGTCTGCCTTGGATTTCTTCGCCAGGGTCGTTGTCATGGGATTCAGATGGCATGCGGGCGTCTGTTGCACAACGCTAAGCACGAACGCGAAAATCTGATCTGAATACAACTTAACGTTGCATTTTGTCATCATGCACGTTATAGATAAATAACAGCCATGCGGCAACACCTTTGACGCGGACCAGTCTGATGCGCCTAAAGAAAATTCTTAACCTTTCGTTTATTTGTTTTGGCATTTTCTGCGTCGAAGCAACCAGTGTGATAGCAGCGACATCGACTGGAACACTCGCAGTAACTGCAAACGTGCTTTCTCTCTGCGTAATAGGGAGTGGCACGCTTGCATTCGGAAATTACAGTGCTGCCAGCCCTCTCTCTGGTACGTCATCGTTGGGTGTAACTTGTACTTTAAATACAACCTATACTGTAGGCTTGGATGTTGGAACTGGGACAGGCGCAACTACCACGACGCGCAAAATGACGGGTTTAGGCGGGACGTTGAACTATCAGCTGTTCAGAGACTCAAGCCATGCTCAGAATTTTGGCAATAATGCGGGTACCGACACTGTCAGTGGTACCGGCAATGGCGTTCTACAGTCGATCCCAGTTTACGGTCTAATTCCGGCAGGGCAAAACGCCGGATTTGGCGCGTACACGGACACCGTAACAGCTACGCTCACCTATTAACGCCATGCGCGTCATCGTCGCCGTCCTGTTCTTCAGTTTGCTATGGGGCGGTCACGCGCGTGCGCAGATGCTGGAGATCGCGCCGGTTTCTATCATGTTCATGCCGGAGCAGCGCACCGCTAGTGTTACCGTAACCAACCGGAGTACTGCGCCGGTCGTCATTCAGGTCAGGCCATTCCTTTGGCGGGAAAACAATGGCACGTCGACGCTAACCGACACGGCGGCATTGGGCGTTAGTCCGCCTTTTACAGAAATCGCGCCGGGTCAGGCGCAATCGGTTCGAATGGTCTTGCGCACGCCTCCTGGCGCGACTGAGGAGACCTACCGCTTGCTGATCGATCAGTTGCCGCCGCCGAACACCACGGGTGTCCGCGTCGCGTTACGCATTTCGCTGCCGGTCTTCATCCAGCCCACCGCGCAGGCCAATGCCGCGCTGGTCTGGCAGATCATGTCGGGCCGTTCGGGTAGCGAGCTTCACGTGCAAAATCGCGGCAATCGGCATGTGACCGTCATCTCCGCGCAGATGCAGCAGCCGAGTGGCGGACAGGTCGCGATCCGCACGTCGGCACATCCCTATGTGCTGTCGGGTGCCGCGTCGCAGTGGCCAATCGGGCCTGCTCGGTTGCCGGCTGGTGGGGCCGTTCGGCTGACGGTCACGACCGATGCCGGCCTTCAAGAGGTGCAGGCCTCTGTCGTCAACGCCCCGCCGTAACGGGCCGAGCCCACAGTGCCCCGCCGTCGCGGGCCGCCGAGATACGGGCTGATCGCAGCGACACTGCTGCTCTTCGGACTTGCTCGGCCAGCCTCTCCGGCCAGTGTGCCCACCGCATCGAATGCCAAATCACGGTCCGGTCCGATTCCAAGCCCGCCGCCCGTTCCGCCGCCCATGACGCCCGTGTCACCGCAACTTCCGTCCGCCCTCTCGCCTGCCAGTCCGCCCCCCGCAGCGCCATCCGGTCCGGCCGCGGGAACGCCGATGTCTGCGGGAACACAGGCCCTCCTTCTCGACGTCATTATCAATGGCCGCCACATCGGCAAAATCGGCGAGTTCCAATCCAGGAACGGCGCCCTGTTCGCGACCCGGCGCGAGTTGACTGAGTTGGGCCTGCAGACCGGACCCGGCGCTGCTGAAGAGGTCGTCGCTGTCGCCTCGCTGCCCGGCGTTTCGGCGTCGTTGGATCAACCCAATCAAGCCGTCGCTTTCACGGCCGCGACGCCGTCGCTACGCCCCGCATTGCTCGGGCCTGAAGCGCCGGAGCGGCATGAGGCGTCGATCGAGAGCGGGGTCGGCGCGGTGCTGAACTACAACGTCATCGGCGAATATGCCGCCGGACGCAGCCGGGTAGAGGCGCTGCTGGACGGCCGGGTCTTTTCGCCCTGGGGGGTGCTCAGCTCACAGGCGATCGCGCGCACGGGGGCCAGTACGTCGACGGCGATTCGGCTCGACAGCGGCTACACCTATTCAGATCCGGAGACGCTGCGGCGCATCCGGGTGGGCGACGTGATCTCGTCGGGCCTGGCATGGACGCGGCCGATCCGCCTCGGCGGCGCTCAGTTTGCCCGCGACTTCGGGCTGCGCCCGGATCTGATCACCTTTCCGGTGCCAAGCATCGCGGGACAAGTCGCGGTGCCGTCCACCGTCGACGTGCTCATTAACGGGACGCAAATGCTCTCGACCCAAGCGGATCCGGGGCCGTTCGAGATGCGGCAGTTGCCGATCGTCAACGGCGCCAATGATGTGTCCCTCGTCGTCAACAACGCGCTTGGCCAACAGGTGACGACGACGGCGCCGATCTACACCAGCACGGCGATGCTGGCGCCCGGCCTGGATGCCTACTCGGCCGAGGTGGGCGCGGTCCGGCTCGGCTACGGGATCAGCAGCAACGACTACCGTGCCCCGGCCGGCTCGGCGTCGTATCGGCGAGGGGTGACCAACTGGCTCACGCTGAGCGGCCATGCCGAAGCCAGCCCATCCTTCGGCATGGGCGGCGGCGGCGCGACGGTGACGCTGGGCTCGCTCGCCGTCGCCTCCGTCGCCGTGGCCGGCAGCAGCGCGCGCGGTAAGAGCGGCATGCTGGTCTACGGCGCCGTCGAGCGGACCACGCGCAAGCTGAGCCTGTCCGTCTCGGCACAATACACCGATGGCAAGTTCCGCGACCTCGCCTCCCTCTATGACGACCCGGTGCCGGACCGGGCGCTCCGTGCATCGGCCGGCTATTCGTTCGGCGCTTACGGCACGGTCGGCGTCGCCTACACGCGTCAGCGGCGGAGTTCAGTCACGCGAGCGCCGCTGACCAGCGGTTATCTCACCACCAGCTTCGGCCGGGTCACGGGCGATCCGTTGAGCGGCCCGGCGTTTTACCTGCCGATCCGGACGTCGCTGGTGACGGCGAGCTACTCGGTGGCGCTCGGCTACGGCGGAGCGAGCCTGTACGCGACGGCGTTCCACGATTTCGACAATCGGTCGGGTAACGGCGCCCTGTTCGGCATCACAATGCCGCTCGGCGACCGCAACTCTGTCGGCGCGGGGCTCGGGGTTGGATCCAATGCCGCCGTTGGCACATTGCAGGCGAGCCGATCGGTCGTCACGGTGGGCGATGCCGGCGGTCAGCTCTACGCATCGGAGGGGGGCGATCGCCGGGTGCTCGCGACCGGTCAATACAAGTCGCCCTGGTCGTTGCTCGAGGTCAGCGGTTACCATTCCAGCGGAGGAACGGCCTGGCGCGGCGGCGCGAGCGGCTCGTTGGTCTTCGCCGACAATGATTTCTTTGCGAGCAATGTCATTACGGATAGTTTTGCCATCGTGGATACCGACGGCACTCCCGGCCTGAACGTGCTCTATGAGAACCGCCCGATCGAGAAGACCGGTACGTCCGGCCGCGTCCTCGTGCCCGACCTGAGGTCGTTCGAGCTGAACCACGTGTCGGTGGACCCGAGCGGATTGCCGCTGGACGTCGAAGCCGAGACGGGAACGCGCGAGGTCCGGCCCGGCGATCGTTCGGGCGTGGTGGTGCATTTCGACATGCGCCGCCGGCAGTCCGCGCTGTTGCAGGTGGTCGACGAGGCCGGCCAGCCGCTGCCGATCGGGTCGACGCTGCGGCTCGAGACTGGAGGAGGGCCGGTGCCGGTGGGATATGGCGGGCAAGCGTTCATGCGCGACCTGCCCCCGCATGCCCGCATGCAGGCCGATATTCCGGGGCGAGGGACCTGCCGGTTCGAGTTCGATTACCGCGCGACGGCTGGAGACATCCCGACCATCGGTCCGCTGCGTTGCCGGAAGGCGGCGTGATGCGCCGGTGGGGTGGCGTGGTGGCGCTGTTGCTCCTGGTGCTGACCGGCCGGGCGGCGTGGGGCCAGACTTGCCTCGTGACGTCGACCGGAGTGGCGTTCGGAACCTACGACCCGGTTGCGTCAACGGCGTCATCGATCACCGGGACGGTCACGGTCACCTGTCAGCCGCTCATCGCGGTCAACCTTAGCTATCAAATTCAGGTTGGCACGGGCGGCGGCGGCTCGTTCAGCGGGCGGGCATTGGCCGCTGGGGCGGGACGGCTCGCCTATCAACTCTATACCAGCGCGGCGCGGAGTGTGGTGTGGGGCGATGGGTCGGGCGGAACTGGCTTCGTCAGCGACACGATAACGCTCTCTCTTCTTGTGCCCGTTTCCAAGAGCTACCCGATCTACGGAGCGATCGCGGCGCGTCAGATTGTGCCGCCGGGAAGCTATATGGATACGCCGACGGTGACGGTCGTCTACTGACCTGCTTCACGCGAAAACCATTGCCCAGCCCAGGCTGTTCGGGGATCATACCCGGCAATACGCCCGCTCAACAGGGTGTCGAGGGAGGGATGCGATGGTCAAGGTTCTACTCGTCTCATTGGGCTTGCTTTGGGTGGGTGTCGCTTCGGCCCAACCGCTGCCGGCGGCACCGGCGGCCGGGTCGGCCGGGGGCGGGACGGTCGGCACCAGCGTGGCCTCGCCGACGCACCCTTCGGGTAAGACGCCGCCCGGCACGCCGAGTGCGGCCACGCCGGCGGGCCGGATCGCGCGGGATAGCGTCGGTCAGAAGGTGATCGGGCACACGGCGACGACCGGCACGATCCCGGGCAACACCGGCGGTGTGTCGACGGGCGCCAAGTAGTCGGCGATCCAAGCGGGCCGGGCCGCGTTGAAGGATCGAACTTCGGCGAGCTTCGATGAACGATCCTGACGTCCCGGCCCCACGCTGGGGCCTGTCCAAACGGCGCGACGGCGTCCGGATTTGGGCGCCGAGCGCGACCGATGCCACGCTCGCGCAGTCCGACGCTCTCGACCGAAATATGACGCGCGAGGGCGGCGGCTGGCTTGCCACAACGGCTGAACCGTTGGCGCCCGGGGCGCGATACGGCGTGCGCATCGATGGCGCGGTGGTGCCGGACCCGGCATCCCGGTCGCAGCCGGAGGGACCAGGCGGCCTGAGCCAAGCGACCGATCCTACAGCCTACGCGTGGTCGGACGCTGCATGGGCGGGGCGGCCTTGGCACGAGACCGTGCTCTATGAGTTGCACATCGGCACCTTCACATCGGCCGGCACCTTCGCCGCCGCGATCGAGCATCTGGAGCATCTGGCGCGGCTGGGTATCACGATGATCGAGCTGATGCCGGTCGGCGAGTTTTCCGGCTCGCGCAACTGGGGTTATGACGGCGTGCTGCCGTTCGCGCCGGATCACAGCTACGGGCGGCCGGACGAGTTGAAGCGGTTCGTCGATGCGGCGCACGCGGCCGGCATCGCCGTCGTTCTCGACGTGGTCTACAATCATTTCGGTCCGGACCAGAACACGATCGAGGACTACGCGCCGGAATTCTTTACAGAGCGGCACAAGACGCCCTGGGGCGGCGCGATCGATTTTGCGCAGCCGGCGGTGCGGGCCTATTTCATCCAGAACGCGGTCTATTGGATCGAGGAGTTCCATCTCGACGGCCTGCGGCTCGACGCGGTGCAGGCGGTGTTCGACGATGGCAGCCCGCACATCCTGGACGAGATCGCCGAGCGGGTACGGGCGACGCGGTCGGGCCGATCGCTGCACCTGACACTCGAGAACGACAACAACGACGCGCGCTGGCTCGAGCGGAGCGGCGACGGGCAGACCAAGCACTACGACGCCCAGTGGAACGACGACTTCCATCACGTGATGCGGGTGCTGCTGGCGGGGCGCGTGGACGGGTATTATCGCGACTATGCCATCGATCCGGTCGCGCGTCTGGGCAAGTCGTTGGCCGAGGGATTTTCGTATCAGGGCGACCAGGAGTCGATCCATCGGCCCGGGCTGATGCGCGGCACGCCGTCGGCGCACCTGCCGCCGGTGGCGTTCGTGAACTTCCTGCAGAACCATGACCAAGTCGGCAATACGCCGTTCGGCAAGCGGTTGGCGGCGTTGGCGTCCCCGGCCGCGCTGCGGCTAGGGGCGGCGGTGCTGCTGCTGGGGCCGGCGGTGCCGATGCTGTTCATGGGCGAGGAATGGGCGTCGGCCGAGCCGTTCGACTTCTTCTGCGACTATGCGGAGCCGTTGGCGTCAGCGGTGCGCAAGGGGCGGCGCGACGAGTTCGCCCATCTGCCGGAGTTCTCCAGCGAGGAGGCGCAGGCCAAGCTGGCCGATCCGAACGCGGCGAGCACGCGGGACGCCTGCGTGCTGGATTGGAGCGCGCCGGGCCGGGCGCCGCATGCCGACTGGCTGGAGTGGCACCGGTCGCTGCTCGAGGTACGTCGGACGAGACTGATGCCGTTGCTGCCGCATATCGGCGGCCATGCGGGGCAATATGAGACGGTCGGCGACACCGCGGTCGCGGTGCGGTGGACGCTGGACGATGGCCGGGTGCTGCATCTGGCCGCCAATTTCGCCGACACGCCGGTGGCGTGGATGGCGCCCGGCGAGGCGTTGTTCACGCTCGGCGCGGCAGCGGACGGATTGGCGCCGTGGGGCCTGCGGCTGACGCTCGTCAACTAAGTCGTGGACGAGGCGTTGAGCCCCGGCAGAGTAGGATTCAACGATGGATGCCGCGTGGTGGCAACGAGGCGCCGTCTACCAAGTGTATCCGCGGTCGCTCCAGGATAGCGACGGGGACGGCACCGGCGACCTGATCGGGATCACGCGACGGCTGGACGATCTGCGTACGCTGGGCGTCGATGCTGTCTGGCTGTCGCCGATCTACCCGTCGCCGATGACCGATTTCGGCTACGACGTGTCGGATTACCGCGGGGTCGACCCGCTGTTCGGGACGATGGCGGATTTCGACGCGTTGCTCGCGCGGGCGCATGGGCTCGGGCTGAAGCTGATTCTCGACTTCGTGCCCAATCACACGTCGGACCAGCACCCCTGGTTCCAGGCCAGCCGCGCGCGGTCGGGCGACAAGGCCGACTGGTATCTCTGGCGCGACGAGCCCACCAATTGGATGGCCAATTTCGGCGGGTCCGGCTGGACCTGGGACGAGCGCCGAGGGCAATATTACTACCATTCGTTCCTGCCGACGCAGCCCGACCTGAACTGGCGCAACCCGGCGGTCAAACGCGCGATGTATGACGCGCTGCGGTTCTGGTTGGACAAGGGTGTCGACGGGTTCCGCGTCGACGTGATCTGGATGATGATCAAGGACGCCGAGTATCGGGACAATCCGCCCAACCCGGCCTGGCGACCCGGCGACCGGCCGTTCGACCAGTTCCTGCCGCTTTATTCGGCCGACCGGCCAGAGGTGCATGAGGTGGTGGCGGAGATGCGCGCCGTGTTGGACGCGTATCCCGACCGGGTCTTGATCGGGGAGATCTACCTGCCGGTCGACAAGCTGGTTACCTATTACGGGAGGGATGGGCGCGGGGCACAGTTGCCGTTCAACTTCCACCTGCTGCTGTTGCAGGAATGGACGGCGGACGCTCTCGCGGCGTTGATCAACGACTATGAGAGCGCGTTGCCGCCGGGTGCCTGGCCGAATTGGGTGCTGGGCAACCACGACCGTAGCCGGGTCGCCACGCGGGTCGGACCGGCGCAGGCGCGGGTTGCTGCCATGCTGCTGCTGACCCTACGCGGCACGCCGACGATCTACATGGGCGACGAACTCGGCATGCCCGACACGGCGATCCCACCCGCCGAGATCCGCGACCCGGCCGAGCTGCGCGAGCCCGGCCAGGGTTTGGGGCGCGACCCTGAGCGCACGCCCTATCCGTGGGACGACAGCGCCAATCACGGCTTCACGACGGGGCGGCCGTGGTTGCCGATGGGCGACGCGGTGCCGCACAGCGCGCAGTCGGAGGCCCCCGGCTCCATGCTGTCACTGTACCGCCGCCTGCTGGAGACGCGCCGCACCAACTTGGCGCTTGCGATCGGTCAGCTCATGGCCGCGTCCGCGGACGGCGCCGTGCTGCGTTACAGCCGGGTGCTGGACGGGGTGCGGTTCGAGATTGTGCTCAACACCGGTGGTGCGCCGGCCGAGACGGGGACGGATGGCGGCACCGTCATCGTGGACACGCATGACGATCACGCGTGGCCGGTTGCGGCCGGGCCACTGCAGCTTAAGCCGGATCAGGGCCTCCTGATCCGAACGACATGAAGGAAGTCACATCATGACATCGGTCATTCCGGCAGGTCGACCCGCGGCAAACGTCTCGGCGGCGGTGGTCAAGCAGGCACCGGCCTGCACGTTGGTCATCTTCGGGGCTGGCGGCGACCTCACCAAGCGGCTGCTGATGCCGTCGCTCTACGATCTGGCTACCGCTAAGCGCCTGGATGACGGCTTCAAGGTGCACGGCGTCGATCTCGCGCAGCAGGACACCGCGGCCTGGACGAAATCGCTGACCGACACGATGCAGTCGTTCACGACCGACAAGACGGCCGAGTTCTACGTGCCCAAACTCGACGATGAGTCCTGGAAGTGGGTGACGGACCGGCTGAGCTACCAGGTCGGCGATTTCAGCAAGGATGAGACCTTCGCCGGCATCAAGCAGGCCATCGGAGATGGCAGCGCGATCTTCTACTGCGCGGTGGCGGCGCGGTTCTTCGGCACCGTGGTCGACGGACTTGGCAAGGCCGGGTTGCTGCAGCAAGCGGATGGGATGTTCCGCCGGGTAGTGATCGAGAAGCCGTTCGGCTCGGACCTGCCCTCGGCACAGGCGCTGAACGCGCGAATCCTGCAGCATGCCGAGGAGGGCCAGTTCTATCGGATCGACCATTTCCTCGGAAAGGACACGGTGCAGAGCATCATGGCCGTGCGGTTCGGCAACGGAATATTCGAGCCGACCTGGCGGCGCGAGTATATCGACCATGTCGAGATCACCGCCGCCGAGACGGTGGGGGTCGAGGGGCGGGGCAAGTTCTACGAGCCGACCGGCGCGCTGCGCGACATGGTGCCGAACCATATGTTCACGCTGCTGTCGATGGTCGCGATGGAGCCGCCGGTCACCTATGACGCCGAGGCGGTCCGCTCCGAGAAGGCCAAGCTGATGCAGGCGATCCGGCCGTTGACGCCGGGTGACGCGGTGCGTGGCCAATACACGGCCGGGACCGAGTTCGGGAAGCCGGTGCCGGGCTATCGGGAGGAGCCGAACGTCGCGCCCGACAGCCGCACCGAGACCTACGTGGCGCTGCGGCTACATATCGACACGTGGCGCTGGGCCGACGTGCCGTTCTACATCCGCACCGGCAAGCGGTTGTCGGGGCGCAAGACCGAAATCTCGGTGCACTTCAAGCCGGCGCCGTATCGCGTGTTTGGCGATGCGCCGACGACGCCCAACGTGCTGCGGCTGCTGATCGACCCGGAGGAGGGCATCGACGTGCAGTTCGCGGCCAAGCAGCCCGGGCCGGAGATGTCGTTGGGCCGGGTCGTGTCGTCGATGCGCTACAAGGACTTCTTCGACGAGAAGCCGAACGTCGGCTACGAGACGCTGCTGTACGATTGCATGCTCGGCGATGCAACGCTGTTCCAGCGGGCCGATGCGATCGAGGCGAGTTGGGCGGCGCTGCAGCCGGTGCTGGACTCCTGGGGCAAGGGCGAAGGCGAGGTGGAGAACTACGGCGCCGGGTCGAGCGGGCCGGCAGGGGCGGATGCGTTGCTGGCGGCGGACGGGCGCACATGGACCAAGTTGGTCGATTGAGCCCGGCCCGCCCGCGAGTCGTCATCGTCGGAGCCGGCTTCGGCGGCATCAACGCGGCGCGGCGGCTCGCTTCGGCGCCGGTCGACATCGTGCTGTTCGACCGGACCAACCATCATCTGTTTCAGCCGCTACTCTATCAGGTCGCCACGGCGGCGTTGGCGCCGACCGACATCGCGTCGCCGACCCGGTCGATGTTCGCCGCGCAGGCCAACGTCGACGTGCAGATTGGCGAGATCGAGGGGGTGGGCCGGGCAGCGCGCACGGTGTCGGTGCGTGGGATCGGGCCGGTGCACTACGATTACCTGATCCTGGCGACCGGCTCGGCGGCGAGTTGGTTCGGCCATGACGACTGGCAGGCGCATTCGATGGGGTTGAAATCGCTGTCGGATGCGACGCGCATCCGGGAGCGGCTGCTGGCCGCGTTCGAATGGGCGGAGCGCGCCACCGACCCGGCCGAGACCGCGCGCTTGCTGACGTTCGTCGTCGTGGGCGGTGGGGCGAGCGGTGTGGAACTCGCCGGGTCGATCCGCGAATTGGCGGACTCGACGCTGCGGCGGGACTTCCGGCGGATCGAGCCGTCGGAGGCGCGCGTGCTGCTCTACGAGGGCGGGCCCGGCCTGCTTGGCGGGTTCCCGGAACGGCTGTCGCGTTATGCGCAGGTGCGGCTCGAGCGGATGCGGGTCGAGGTTCATACCGGCGTGTCGGTCGAAGCCGTCGATGCGGCCGGGGTGCAGGTAGCCGGGCAGCGGATCGACTGCGCCAACGTGTTCTGGTGCGCCGGCGTCGCGGCAACCCCGGCGGCTGCCTGGCTCGGAGTAAAGCCCGGCAAGCATGGGGCAGTGCCGGTAGAGCCGGATTGCTCGGTGCAGGGCGCCCCTGAGGTGTTCGTCATCGGCGACATCGCGGCCCTGGCGGGTGCGGACGGCAAACCTTTGCCGGGCGTGGCGCCGGTGGCGGAGCAGCAGGGGCGGTATGTGGCCGACCTGATCGCGGCGCGGATCGGCGGGCGGACGGCACCGCCGGCGTTCCGCTATCGCGACCAGGGGAGCCTGGCAGTGATCGGCCGGTCGGCGGCGGTGGCCAGCCTACCGTGGGCGAAGCTCACCGGCTTCGTCGCCTGGGCGATGTGGGGCGGGGTTCACCTGTTCCTGCTCAACGGGCTGCGAAATCGCTTCCTGGTCTATGTGCAATGGGCCTGGGCCTGGCTCACCTACGGCCGCGGGGCGCGGCTGATCGAGGGTGATCTCCCGTCGGAAGAACGCGCCTCATGACGGCGTTGACGCAATCGCTCGCCGTCGCCCTCGGCGGCGCCCTGGGCAGCCTTGGCCGGTTCTGGGTCGGTATCTGGCTGGCGCCGTTGAGTGGGTCGCTGCCGGTCGGGACGATCGCAATCAACGTGCTCGGATCGTTCGCGATCAGCTTCTTCGGCACGTTGACGCTGGCGCATGGCCGGTTCGGCGCACCGGAACTGTGGCGTGTGTTCTTCATGGTCGGTATCTGCGGCGGCTTCACCACCTTCTCGTCGTTCAGCCTGCAGACGTTCGACCTACTGCGGGCGGGAGCGGTCGGCCGGGCGGCGCTTAACGTCGTGGTGTCGGTCGTGCTGTGCCTGGCATCAGTGACGGCCGGGCACCTGCTGGCGGCGCAGATGAACGGCGGCGCCGTCCAGGTGGTCCAGAACGTCATCGAGGACGAGGCCTAGCAGAACATGTCCAAACTCAGCGCCGTCAACTCATCTCGATACAGAAAGAGTGCTGAAATTAACGTGCGATAGAACGCGGCAACTTCGTCGCCCGGCAAAGCTTCATTCCGCGATGCGCTGCTCTTGTGCAGTGTTCATGTGAGGAAATGTCCATGCCGCAATTCGATTCGACCATCAAGCACATTAAGGATGGCGTTAAGGGCTTCACCGTCGCGGCTGCCACGAAGAATATCGAGGGCTGGGAAGCCACGCTCGAGAAGGTTGAGGCGCCCGGCGTCAAGACGATCATCAAGGATCTCGAGAGCCTCAAGAAGCAATTGCATGCCAAGGAGCTGAACGGCGAAGCGATCCGCAAGCTCATTGCCAAGCTCGGCAAGGAGACGGTGGCGATCGCCGGCAAGACCGAAGGCAAGTCGGCCGAGAAGATCAAGGCGCTCGGCGAGGCGCTGACCGGCGCGGCCGAAGAGCACGCCGAGGAGCCGGCCGAGAAGGAAGAAGCCAAGTAAGCTTCTACCGACACCAGGGAAAGCGCGTCTCCGCGAAGGCGGGACGCGCTTTTTCTATGCGTTCAACCCTGAGCGGGCGACAGTAGCCGGTTCAGCGCGTCGCCGGACTGCGTGCCGCGCGAAATGGTCAGGATACGGTCCGGCGCCGAGGCATTCAGGGCGACGACCGCCTTCTTGGGGCACAGCCCGAAACACTTCGTCTCGATGATCCGCACTGCCCGCCGGTCGCCGCGCTCGGCGACCTCGTCCTTCAAGGCATTGCGGAAACTATCGTCACCATCCGGCCCAAAGCCGCCATCCAGTTTGCGGGAGCATTTGCCGCAGACGAGTATGATCGTCCTCCAGGGCGTCGGACGGGATTGGATCGGGTGTGGCATTGCGCAAAGATGGGGCGGGCCGGGCGACGTTGAAGCCGCTGCGGATCGCGACGTTCAACGTCAACGATGTCGTGCGCCGCCTGCCGGTGCTGCTGGCATGGCTCGAACGCGAGGCGCCGGACGTCGTCTGCTTGCAGGAGATCAAGGTCGAGGATGCCAAGTTCCCCGTCGCGGCGCTGGCCCATGCCGGCTATGGCGCGGTGTGGCGCGGGCAGAAACGCTGGCATGGGGTGGCGATCCTGGCGCGCGGGGCCGACCCGATTCCGACCCGGCGCGCGCTCCCCGGCGATGCCGACGACCTTGAGGCGCGCTACATCGAGGCGGCTGTGCAGGGCGTGCTGATCGGCTGCCTCTATCTGCCGAACGGCAATCCGCAGCCGGGGCCTAAATTCGACTACAAGCTGGCCTGGTTCGAGCGCCTGCTGACGCATGCCGCGTCGCTGATCGCGGCGGGCGTCCCGGTCGTGCTGGCGGGCGATTACAACGTGGTGCCGACCGATCGGGACATCTACTCGCCGCGCTCGTTTGCCACGAACGCGCTGCTGCAGCCGGCACCGCGGGCGGCGTATCGCCAGTTGCTCGATCAGGGCTGGACCGACGCGATCGCCGCGACCCGTGGCGGCGACCCGGCCTACACATTCTGGAGCTACGAGCGCGGGCGCTGGGGACGGGACGCCGGGCTGCGACTGGACCACCTGCTGCTCAGCCCGGCGCTGGCGGGACGGTTACGAGGTGCCGGCGTGGACCGTTGGGTGCGCGGACTGGACGAGGCGAGCGATCACGCGCCGGCTTGGGTGTCGCTCGGCGACTGACGTGTTTTCCACGCCGCGAGCACGTCTTGCAGCGTCTGGCGCCAGGCGATGGCTGGCTGCCAGCCCAGCAAACGGTGCGCGAGCGAGGCGTCGCCGCAGGCTGCGGCGATGTCGGTCGCGCGGAGCCTGGCGGGCTGGGTGCGGATCTCGGCGGTGATGCCGGCAGTGTCGAGCAGGGCCTGCAGGATATCGCCGATGCGCTGCATGCGACCGGAAGCGATGTTGATGATGGTGCCGGGCACCAACGCATCGGCGCGGGCCAGGATGGCGGCGTAGGCGGCGCAGACGTCGCGGACGTCGAGAAAATCGCGCAGCGGGTGCAGGGCGCCGACCTCCATCACCGGGTCCTGCAGCCCGGCGGCGATGCGGGCGACCTGGCGCGCGAAGGCCGGCACGACGAAGGCGTCGGATTGTCCGGGGCCGGTATGGTTGAACGGGCGGGCCCGGATGACGCGCAGCCCCTCGGCGACCATCGCGCCCAGCGCCAGGTCGGCGGCGGCCTTGGTGGCACCGTAGGTATTCAGGGGGGCGAGCGGGGCGGTCTCGTCGAGCGGGGCGCTGGCGTGGAAGGAGGCGCCGTAGGCATCGGCGCTGGAGACGAACAGCATCGTGCAGTCCGGTGCCTCGGCCATGATCGCGCGGCCGATGGCCAGGCTGCCGTGCAGGTTGACGCGCCAGGCCCGGTCCGGGTCGGCGCGGGCATCGCCGGGGGCGGCGATCGCGGCGAGATGGACCAGCGCGTCCGGCCGGGCGGCGGCGATGGTGGCGGTGACGGCCGCCGAGTCGGTGATGTCGACGGCGGCGTCGCGGATGTCCGCCTGCGGAAACGCCTGGCGCAGGACGGGCATGAGCGCCCGCCCGACGAAGCCGGGTGCGCCGGTGACCAGGATCGTCCGCAGCGTCACCTACTTGGCCATGCGCGCGCGATGCCGGGCGAGGTCGGCCTCGACCATCTCGGCGACCATGTCGGCCAGGCTGATCTCGGGCGTCCAGCCGAGCTTCTGGTTCGCCTTGCCGGCGTCGCCGAGCAGCACGTCGACCTCGGCGGGGCGCATGAAGCGCGGATCGATCTTCACCTTGTCCTCGTAGTTCAGGCCGACATGGGCGAAGGCGAGCTGGCAGAGGTCGCGGATGCTGTGCGTCCGCCCGGTGGCGATGACGTAGTCGTCGCTGGTATCCTGCTGCAGCATGAGGTGCATGGCGCGGACGTAGTCGCGGGCGTGGCCCCAGTCACGCTTGGCGTCGAGATTGCCCAGCGAGAGCTCGTCGGCCAGGCCGAGCTTGATGCGCGCGACGCCGTCGGTGACCTTGCGGGTGACGAACTCGATGCCGCGCAGCGGGCTCTCGTGATTGAACAGGATGCCGCTGCTGGCGTGCAGGCCGAAGCTCTCGCGGTAGTTCACCGTCATCCAATGGGCGTAGAGCTTGGCTACGCCGTAAGGACTGCGCGGGTAGAACGGGGTGCGCTCGGACTGCCGGGGCTCCTGGATTAGGCCGAACATCTCCGAAGAGGAGGCCTGGTAGAACCGGGCTTCGGGCCGGATCAGGCGGACGGCCTCGAGCACGTTGCCGGCGCCGAGCGCGGTGACGCTGCCGGTCAGGATCGGCTGTTGCCAGGAAGCGGCAACGAAGCTCTGGGCGGCAAGGTTATAGACCTCGTCGGGCTGGACGTCCCGCAGAATGCGGATGAGGCTGGAGATGTCGATCAGGTTGCCGTCGACGAGTTCGACGTGGTCGAGGATGCCGAGCCAGCGTAGGCGCTCGCCGATGACGTCTGACGAGGCGGAGCGGCGCATGAGGCCGACGACGCGGTAGCCTTTACCGAGCAGGAGTTCCGCGAGATAGGCGCCGTCCTGTCCGGTGATGCCGGTGATGAGTGCTGTTGGCATTAAACCTGCTAAATTCGTCTGCTGCGGCCCGGATAGACCAGAGATCGCCAGAGCGGAAGGCGCGCCGTCACGATGCCGACAGGGCGGCGACCGCGGTCCTCAGCGTGCCCGGCCCTAGCCGCGCCCGTGCGGCATGAAGCGCGGCGACGCCGAGCCGGTGGCGCAGCTCGGGATCGTCGGCCAACCGGGTGAGCCAGGCAGCGGCGGCGGCGATGTCGGGGTCGGCCCAGAGCGCGCCCGGCGCCTCGAACACGCCGCGCGGATCGCGGGCCGGGATCAGCCGCGCCGGCACCGGGGCGCCGCAGCCGGCATCGAGGAACTCCGCGGTCGCGGACCAGTCCGTCGCGACGACCGGCTTGCCGAGCAGCATCGCCTCCGCCGGCACCAGGCCGAAGCCCTCGCTGCGGTGGAGCGAGAGCACGATGTCGGCGCAGGCGAGCAGGGCATGGCTGTCGGGGCGGGACTGGTCGCGCGTATGCAGCCGCACGTTGCCGCCGGCGGCAGCCTGCAGGCGAGCGAAGTCGGCCGGGAAGTGATGCGGGTTGCCGACGTGCAGCAGCAGGATGCGGTCGGTTCGGTCACCAAACGCCTGTCGATGCGCCGCGATCGCGGCCAGCGGGTTCTTGCGCTCGAAGCTGGAGCCGAGATTGAACATCACCAGCGTGACCACCGCGTCGGCTGGTAGCCCGAACGCGTCCCGTCCAAGGGCGGAGGGCGTGGGTGGACGGGCGGCGACCGGGTGCATGACGACGGTGACGTCGTGCTGCCCCGGGCGCCGCAGCGGGCGGAGGGCGGCGGCGGTGAATTCCGATGGCGCCCAGAGGCGGTGCACGAAGCGCAGCCCGTCGTGCCAGGCGGGCGGGACGACGGGCAGCTCCCACGACCAATGGCCGACGATCAGGCGGCCGCGCAGATGGGCGCGGCCGAGCCGCAGCAGGTGCAGCGGCAGCGAGGCGGCGGTGCCGACGACGAGGAGCGGCACGCCGGGCGGGGCGGGGGCGTCGCCGGGTCGGATCGGGTAAGTGGGCAAGCCCAGGGTCTCGAGCGCGTGCAGCAGCAGGCGGGCGCCCTCGCCGAGACCTGATGGCCGGTCGAGCTCGCCGGCGACGGCCAGCCCGGGCATCGCGGGCGGTGGGGTGCGGTCCGGCCGGGGGGCGGCGAGGGTGACGGCGCGGTGGAGCGCGGCGCGGCGCGCGGCGCGGGGGAGCAGGCGCCAGGCGCGATGCAGGAATGGCAAGCCTGGCGGAGGTTTGGCCTCGCCGGTCACGGTGTCAGATCGGCGTGCCGAGGCGGGCGCCCTCGGTTGGCGCGGTTGCATTCGCCGCGGCGATGCTGCGCCGGAGATCCTCCAGCATGGCGGACGCGACGGCGGCCCAGGACGCGGGCTGATCGCCGACCGTCGGCGCCGGCGCGTCGCCGCGCTCGAGCAAGGTGCGGATCGCGCCGGCCAGGTCGGCCGCATCCGGGTCGCACATGATCGCGCGGGGGTAGTCGGCCAATTGCTCCGGCAGGCCGCCGACGCGGGTCGAGATGATCCAGCGGTTCGCCGCGATGGCTGCCGCCGCGACGCCGCTCTGGCTGGCTTCCCGATACGGCAGGATCAGCGCATCAGCCCAGCCCAGCACGCCGCCGACGTCGCGCTCCGGCACCCAGCCATTCTCGACCGTGACCCCCGGCAAGGCGCGCAACCGATCCAACTCGGCGCTCTCCGGGCCTAGGCCGACGATGCGCACCAGCAGGTCGGGCCGGCTGCCGAGCAGCACCAGGCTCTCGGTCAGCAGGTCGAGCCCCTTGTACGACAGCAGGCGGCCGAAGCTCAGCACCCGAAGCGTGCCGCCTCCGCCCCCCGGCGCCGCGGCGGTCGCGGCGCGGTAGAACGGTGGCAGCGAGGTCCGCAACAGCAGCCGCGAGCCGGACGGATCCTGCTCGCGCAGGCGGTCAGCCACGAACGAGCTGAGCGCGAAGGTGGCGACGGCGCCGCGGGCGAGCAGGCGCTGCAGCATGATCTGCGACGGGAAACGGTCGCCGGGGTGTGGATCGGCCTCGTGCACGACGATGGCGTAGGGAATGCCGGCGAGCTTGAGCGCGGCCGCCATGGCAAAATCCATCGCCGCCGGCATGGCGCAGACGGCGATGTCGATTTTCAGGCGGCGCAGGCGGCGCGCCAGCCACAGGATCGTCGCCGGCGTCGAAGCGACCCGGCCGGCGAACCCGGCCAGGCTGGCATAAGTCCGCACCGGCAGCGTGCACTCGGTCACGTCGCCGTTCTGCAGCAGCTCGGCGCCGCGCGACAGGCTGAGCTGCGCGTCGACGTCGTCATGCGCGGAGAACGCACGCGTCAGTTCGAGTGCATAGAGCGGCCCTGCGCCGTATCGTCCCCATTGCCAGACTAGAACCTTCAAATGTCGAGTTCGATCGCTGTCATCATGGCTGCTGGTGATCTTAGGCCGGGCTCCGCCGGCATCGAAGCCGGCGCCGCGCAGGGCGCGAGGGTTGTTCAAAATCGTGGTCCCGGCGTTCGGGCGCGTCCCGCTGCCGCACCGCATCGGCTGTAGCGCAATTCGCACGGCTGCTCAACGACATCGGTCTCGCTTCCCTCGTCGCTGGAACGCTCGGCGACCCGGTGATAGTCCCATTGCCACCATGTCCACTGCGAGAAACCCGCCCGTCTCGAATTTCGATCTCCTGCGGCTGCTTGCGGTGGGCGTGCTGGTGGCAGGCAACGGTCTCATCCTGACCGGTGGGGCGGTACCGGGCATCTGGGGGGCGCCGCTGCCGCGGATCGGGCTCGACGTGCTGTTCGCCATCAGCGGCTACCTGGCCGCGGAGAGTGCCGGGCGGCACGGGCCGGGCGCGTTCGCGATCGCGCGGGTGTGGCGCGTGTTCCCCGCCCTGGCGGTCTCCGTCGCGGTGACGGCCTTTGTCGTGGGGCCGCTGGCGACCACGTTGCCACTGCGGGAGTACCTGCTATCGACCGGGACGCGGACCTACCTGCTCAACGCGGTGCTGCTGCCGCATCCGTTATTGCCGCATGCGTTCGAGGGTCAGCAATGGTCCGGCGCGGCGAATCCGATGCTGTGGACGCTGGGGGCCTACGCATTCGGCTGCCTGGTGGTGGTGGGGCTCGGACGGCTGCGCACGCCGGTCGGCCCGACCGTGGCGATCGCGGTGGCGTTCGCGGCAGCCTGGTTGACGTGGCCCCCGGCGGAGGCGCTGCCGCGGTTGCTGCGCCGGCCGGAGATCGCCAGTGCGCTGCCGGAGCTGCCGTTCTTTTTCGTCGCGGCCGCGCTCGGCTTTGCGGGGCAGCGTCGGGGCGCCGGGCTGTGGCGGGCCGATGTCGCCATGCTCTGCTTCGCGGGCACCTGGATCGCGGCGACCTGGATCGGCGAGAGCACCATCGTGGTGGCCTGGCTGACGGTGCCCTACATGACCGCCTGTTTCGGCCGGTTGCGGCTGCCGGGCCTGCCGGCCGTCGGTCGACCGGCATACGGCGCGTTCCTGTATGCCTTTCCGGTGCAGCAGTTGATCGTCGCGCGCTGGCCGGACGTGGCGCACCCGATCATGCTGTGCCTGAGCGCGGCACTCGGGTTGGGGCTGCTGTCGTGGTGGTTCGTCGAGCGGCGGACCGCCTGGTGAGCGCCGTCCGCCTCCGCGACCACGCCAACAATCTTGACGCGCTGCGGGTGTTCGCGGCGCTGATGGTGATCCATGGCCATGGCTCGGTGCTGTCCGGGGCGCCGGGTGCGGGCCTCTGGGGGGTGCCGTTCGCGCGCGTCGGGTTGGACGTGTTCTTTTCGGTCAGCGGCTATCTCGTGACCGCGAGCTGGGAACGGACGCCGCGGCTCGGCTCGTTCCTGTCCAAGCGGGCCCTGCGGATCTTCCCCGGTCTGATCGCCTGCGTCCTCGTGACGATGCTCGTGCTCGGGCCGCTGCTGACGAGCTTGCCGGCGTGGGAGTACCTGACCTCGCCGCAAACGGCCGGCTATCTCGGCAACATCGCGCTGTATGGCGAGCTGTATCTGCCGGGCGTGTTCGACGGGATGCGGGAGCACGGGGCGGTCAACGGGTCGCTGTGGAGCCTGTTGCCGGAGTTCGCCTGCTATCTCACGGTGCCGCTCTTCGCGCTGGTGACGATGCGGTTCCGTGTCGCCGCGCTGGCTGCGGTGGCCCTGCTCTGCGGCGCGGTGGGGCTGGCGATGTTCTATGGCGGGCTCGAGCCGGTCGGCATCTATCATCTTGATCTCCGCTATGCGTTGGTCGAGGTTCCGTTCTTTCTGGCCGGCGCCGGGCTATATGTGTTGGATCGGCGGTATGGCGATACGTTCTGGCGGGCGGATGTCTGCCTGCTGTTCTTCGGCGGCAACTACGTCATCTCCGCCTGGCTCGATTGGTGGAACATTCCATTCGAGTGGGTCACGCTGCCCTACATGGTGCTGGCGTTCGGGCGGATGTCGCTGCCATTCGTGCGGCGGGCGGCGCGGTTCGGTGACTTCTCCTACGGGCTGTATCTCTACGCGTTTCCCGTCCAGCAGGCGGTGCTAGCGGTGTGGCCGAACGCCGACTATCCGGTGCTGCTGTGCACGGCGCTCACCGTGCCGCTGGCCGTGCTGTCCTGGCACCTGGTCGAGCGGCCGGCCCTGGCTTGGCGCGGCCGGCGCGCCTCAGCCGCCGAACAGGCGTCGCCACCCGCGCCGGTTTGAGGTGGAGGGCGAGGGGGCCGGCTGCAGGCCGGGCCAATCCTCGAAGGTGATCCGCGCCGCTTGCGCCTCGGCCAGCGGCGGCAGCACCGTATCGCGCCGGCGGGCGACGATGCTGGTCTGGTAGTGCGGGATGACGCCGTTGCGGGTCATCAGGCGCTCGATCAGCACGATCAGCCGGGCGACCGTCTGGTCCTTCGGGTCCTCCCAATCGAAATTGCGCAGGATGCCGCTGAAGAACGGGCGCAGGATGGTGCCGCCGTAATCGGCGCGGTCGATGACGTCGAACCACTGGTAGGTCAGCGGCAGGATGCGCGAGGCATGCACGCCCTCGGACGGGTCGTGCTGCAGCATCCATTCCTTGGACGGCTTCGGCCCCTCGTACCGCTCCGCCTTGACGTGCCAGTCCCAGCGGTATTGCGGCGCCAGGCACTCGTTGAGCTCGTCCATCAGCGCGATGACGTCCTTGTCCCACACATGCAAGTCCGGGCCGACATACTCGTCATACACCAGCAGGCCGCCGGGCTTGAGAACACGATGCATCAGCTCGAACATGTCGTCGATGCGGTAGAAATGATGGATGGCGGCCTGCACGAACACGGCGTCGAAGCTGCCGGACGGGACGTTGTCCTCGAGCACGTCGGCGGCGCGTAGCTCGATCCGGTCCGACAGGCCGGCTTCCGCCAGGCGCAGCTTGGCCCGCTCGACCGCGGTGGCGGACATTTCGTAGGCGACGATGTGCTGCGCGTAGTTGTTGCGCAGCAGGTGTTCCTCGGTGAACGCCATGCCGACGCCGAGCGCCAGCATCTTGGCCGGCGGGGGAGTGAGGAAGGTGCGGCCGACGCGGTCGAGGTTGTAGCCGTCGAGCGAGCCGGTCTGCGGCTTGGCGATCGAGTGCTGGTAGAGGAATTTGTGCTGCGTGTAGTCGGTCGGGTTCGCCGCGACGACCGGCTGGGTGCCGACGTGCTCGTTGCCTTCGTAGCGCGTGTCCCAGATCTTGGTCGCGGCGTCGGTCTCGCGCGGAGTATCGCCGGAAGCGGGGTCGGTCATGCTGGTTCCTTTGCGACGACGTCGATGATCGCCTGCTCCCAACGGGGGGCCAGCGTGGCGGATCGATACAGGGCGGCCTGGCGGAAGCCGCGGTCGCGCATCTCGGAGAGATGCCCCTCTTCCCGAGGCAGCTCGGCCATGCGGGCGATCATGCGCGCCAACGCCTCTTCGTCATAGGAATCAACGTATTCGGCGGCGTCGCCATACACCCAGCGATGCACCGGGATGTCGGACGCGATGACCGGGGCGCCGCAGGCCATGCCCTCGACGCCGGAGTAGTCGAACCCCTCGGCGCGGCTGGGGGCCACGACGCAGTGCGCCATCGAATACAGGATCCGCAACTCGGCAGTCGGCACGCCGGCGACGTGATACGTGCCCTCGCGCACCAGCGCCTTCAGCTCGGTCAGCTCGGCCTCGGACCGCCAGCCGGGATTGGCGACGATCAGCAACTGGATCGGCTGCTTGGTCATTCGGCGGGCGATCTCGAAGGCGTGGAACAGCTTGAGGTAGTTCTTGCGCGGCTCGAGGGTGGAGACCGCCATGAACAGTCGCGGCAGGGCGGCGGGCGCGGCCGCGGCGGGACGGCTGGGCGCGGTCGCCGGGCTGACCCGGCGCGCCAGGATGGTGCGCAGGTCGCGCTCAGGGCGGACGTCGGGGAAGAACTCCTGCGCGACGGTGACCGGGATGGTGTGCACGCGCCGCTCGGCCTTCGGGAACAGGCGCAGCACGTCCTCGCGGACCGGCTCGCTGTCGCAGAAGAACTCGGCGCCATCTTCCATGTTCCGCTGCAGCATGCGGCCGTGGCTCAGCGCGTGCGGCCAGGGCTCGCCGATGGTGTGCGGGCTGAGCAGCGGCAGGGCGTCGTAGTAGCGGATCATCATCTTGGTGCCGGGAGCCAGCCGGTAGGGCGAGACGCTGGCGCCGAAGAACACGTCCCACCCCTGGGTGTCGATCCGGCGCTGGAACACGCGCGGCAGCAGGCTGAACGAGCGGGCGTATTCATGGCCCAACTCGGTGGCGAAATACTCGGCCTTGTGGATCAGCGGCCGATCCTGCGGTGCCAGCGTGCGGTCGAACAGCTTGGTCCAGATGAAATCCTCGAACAGATGCGAGTCGATCTCCAGGTCGAGCTTCTCGCGACGGAACATCTCCGAGAGCACCAAATACGGCTTGAACAACCGCCGCCGCACGAAGCCCGGCAGCATGCTCAGGCCCGGCGCCCAGTGCGCGCGCTTAGTGTCCTGGCTGATCAGCAGCCGCGTCTGCGCCATCACGCGCTCATACGGCGTCTCGGCCTTCATCCGGCGCGACGTGTAGTGGATGCCCGACGCCAGCCCGGCAAAGCGCTTCAGCTTTAGCCCGGAGAACATCGCGAACAGCAGCCGCACCTCCTGCGGGATGCCGGCGAAACCCTCGTAGCAGGGCCGCAGGTCCAGCAGCAGCGAGGGCCCTTGCTTGGCCAGGCTGGTCCGCTCCAGATCGAGCGCCGGGGCAAGGGGAGACTGGATCATTTCGGCAACCTCGTCATCTCGAGCGTGGCCCGGCCGCTGCGCCGATGCGCCACCCAGCCCGGCGGTGCGGCTTGGCCCACGGCCGGCAGGATTAGCCGGCCGGTGGCGCGCAGCATCTCCGCCGCGGCCGCCGGGTCCTCGCCGTCGGCGAGCACCAGTAGGTCGAGCGGCGCATCGTCACGCCGGCCCAGCGCCTCGGAGAGCGGCCCGGCGGGCAGGGCGGCGCGGCCGAGCGCGCGGGACGCCTCGCGCACGCTGGCGATGTTGGCGGCGCGGAACGGCATCAGGATGGTGTCGGCCAAAGCGCGCTCGGTTGGCCCGGCGCCGCAACCGTCGCATATCGGCATCGGCGTCGAGGCTTTCGCGAAGCGGCCGCAGACCGGACAGACATCCCGCTCCACGGCGCCCAGCAGCGCCTGGCGCAATGCGTATTCGCCGAAGATGGTTTCCGCATGCGAGATGCCGGCTTCGGCGAGGCGGGCACACAGGGCCGGGTCGCGGAGCAGGGTGATCGCGTGGCCGGCGAGCGCGGCGGCGGTGTCGCCGACCAGGGCGCTCTCGCCGTCGCGCAGCGCCAATCCCTCGTTGCCGACCGGCGTCGTCACCACCGGCACCCCGGCCTGCAGGCTGGCGATGATCTTGCCTTTCACCCCGGCGCCGAACCGCAGCGCGTTCAGCGTCAGCCGGGCCCGGCGGTAAAGCAGGTCGAGATCCGGTAGCCAGCCGGGCACTTCGATGCGGGCGTCGGCCAGATCGGTCAGCGCCGCGGGTGGCTTGCCGCCGGCCAGGACGAGCACGGCGTCCGGCACGGCGGCCCAGACCAGCGGCATGATCTCGCCCGCGAGCCATCGCGCGGCATCGACGTTCGGCAGGTGGTCGTAGCCACCGACAAACAGCACGACCGAGCGCGCGGCGAAGTCGGCTTCGGCATGCGCGGCCTCGTCTACGGGCGGGACGGAATAGAGCGGGATGGACCGCGCGCGGACGCCCGGGGCCAGGCTCTCGATGACCGGCAACTCATCGGCGCTGGGCGATAGGACGAGCTTGGCGCGGCGGAAGATGTCGCGCTCGATGCCGCGCAGGCGCCAGGCGTCTTCGCGATGCTCGTCGTTCCCGGTCAGTTCGGCGCGACGCTGCTCACGCAGGAAATGCAGGTCGTGCGTGTAGTAGATCAGCCGGTTGCCGGCGTGATCGCGCACGGCGTCCAGCAGCGGCTCGGCGACGGCGGGGCGGGCGAGCCAGACCCAGTCCAGATAGGCGCCGTTGTCCCGGATCCAGTCGCGCGCATCGAGGTCGCCGTAGAGCACCTCAATGCCGAGCTGCTGCAGGCGGGCGGAGTAGGGCTCGGTGCCGCGCCGGTCGTGCGGATAGAAGGTGACGCGGAAGCCTTCGCTGCGAAGGAGGCGCAGCCAGTCGAAGGTGGCGATGGCGCCGGCATGCTTGTCCGGCTCGGGGACGCGGTCATCGACGATCAGGAGGTGACCCGGCATCGGGCGTTCGCGAGCGAGATAGGCCGGCGTGTCCTCGGTCGGGCGGTCCGTCAGCGCGTCGGCCCATTTGCGGCAGAAGCGGGCGTGGTTGATGGTCGATTGCCGGTCGCGCTCGGCGGCGCCGTAGGAGGCGCTGTCGAAATGGGTCACCACGCTGGCTGGCTGATACATCACGCGCCAGCCCCGGTCGCGCAGCGCGAAGGCGAAGTCGAACTCCTCGTAATAGGCCGGCGCGAACTCGTCGTCGAAGCCGCCGATGGCGGTCCATGCGGACCGACGGATCATCATGCAGGCGCCGACCACGACGTCGACCTCTCGGACGAAGTTGTATTCCGGCTTGGCCGCATCGTCGCCCTTGCCGAAGGGGAGGCCCCAGCCGTTGCGCTGCATGATGCCGCCGGCTTCCTGGATGGTGCCGTCCTGATTGAGCAGCTTGGCGCCGACCATGCCGATCCGCGCATCCGCCTCGGCGAGGCGGGCCATGGGGGCGAGCCAGCCGGGATGCACGATGGTGTCATTGTTGAGGAATAGGAGGTAGCGCCCGCTGGCCTGCCGCGCGGCGCGGTTGCACGAGCGGAGGAAGCCCATGTTCTCCGGATTGCGCATCAGGTGCAGGCCGGGCAGGCGGTCCAGACGCTCGCTGATCGGGCGTTCCGGCCGGTCGTCAATGACGATGACCTCGTAGGGGATCGCATCGCCGCTGGCGGTCATCACCGCGGCGAGGCAGCGCAGCGTGTCGCAAGAGCGGCCGTAGACGGGGATGACGATCGAGACCAGCGGCAGGCGGTCGGCTTTGAAGGCGACCGGCGGGATCGGTCCGTCAAGATGCTGGGCCAGCAGGCACGGATGCTGGCCAGCGAAGCGGCCGATCTCGAGGAAATGCGCCAGAGGGTTGGTGCCGGGCGGGATCGCATAGGTCTCGGCATACCAATCGGTGTCGAAATCGGGATGCGGGTCGTTCCCCCTCGCGGCACCCAGCAGCAGGTAGTGGGACAGCGGGTCGAGACTGCCGTCCTGCGCGCGGAGATACTCGTTCCAATACAGCCCGGCGGCGAAATACGGATTGGGGTCGAGCGACTGCGTCGCGCCGGTCTCGAGATAGTGCAGAAGCGCGTTGGCCGGCACCTCCGGCGTCTGGCGGCGATAGAATTTGGTGTCGAACAGCGGGTGTGGATCGTAGCCGGCGGCGGCGCCGTCCCGCAGGTAGTGGGCGAGCGGGTTCACGCCGCTGGCGGCGACGTCCGGATAGCGGCGCAGATAGAAGGCGCTGTCGAACAGCGGGTGCGGGTCGTAGCCGGTTCGGCATCCGCTCCAGATATAGTGCCAGAGCGGGTCCGCGCCGGAGGCTGCGACGTCCGGGTAGCGGTTAAGATAGCTGTCGCGGTCAAACAGCGCCGACGCGAGTAGGAGTGCAGCGTCCTCGCGCACCTGGCGGCGTAGGCGCAGGCGCGCGGGCAGCTCGCCCTTCGCGGCGGCGGCGGCATTGGCGGCAACGCCGACCATGCGGCGGCTGACGCCCGGAAAGCGGTCGCCGAGCGCGCGGATCGGCGAAGTGGCGCGCCAGGTCGGCGAGGCGACGACGGTCTTGTATTCGAGGTCGAGGGCCGCCAGCGCCGCCCTCGTGGCCTCGAGCTCGCCCGAGCGGGCGGTGCTGCTGGCCGCGAACTCGGCCTCGCGCGCGGCTAGGGCCTGCCGTGCGGCGGCGGCGCTGCGGTCGGCACTGGCGGCGGCAGCACGGGCGGCCTGGACGGCGGCCTCGAGCATCCGCTCACGCTCTTCCAGGCGGGCGACGTTGGCGTCGGCATCGGCCAGCCGCTCGGTCCGTTCGGCCAGCAGCGACTCCAGCCGCAGCTCGGTTTCCCGCAAGGTCGAGACCTGCGCCGTCGCACCGGCCAGCGACGCTTCGCTCCGCTGCAGCCGGGCGACGGCCTGCAGCCGCTCGTTGGCCTGCACCCAGCGCTCGCCGAGGAAGGCGAAGCGCTGGCGGATATCGCCCATCGCCCGTTCGTCGGACAGGGCGCAGAGTTCGGCCACCGCGGCGGGCGCGTCCTCACCGCAGGCGAGCACGCCGAGCCCATGCTCGTGGAAGAAGGTGAAATGCGGGTATTGCGCGGCCAGCTCGTCCCACAGCTGCCAGACGCCGAAGTCGCGCTCGCGGACGTTGACGTCGTGGAACAGCACCACCGCGCGGCGCGAGAGCTTGGGCTGCCAGGAGAGCCAGTCGGCCCGCACCGCCTCGTAGGTGTGCAGGCCGTCGATGTGCAGCACGTCGATGGAGCCGTCGGCAAAATACTTCAGCGCCTGGTCGAAGCGGCAGCGCAGCAGCTCGGAGAAGCCGTTGTAGCGCGCGTCATGGAAACGCCGCAGGTCCCAGTAGACGTCGTCGGAATACCGTCCGGCGTGTTCGTCGCCCTGCCAGGTGTCGACGGCGAAGGCGCGACCCTGCGGACTGTAGCGCGTCATCGCCTCGCAGAATGAGAGGTACGACGCGCCGTTATGGGTGCCCAACTCGACCAGAAGCGTCGGCTGCGTGGCCGCGACCAGCCAGTGGGCGAACGGCACATGGCCGAACCAGGCGCTCTCCACGCCGAGACGGGGCGGCGTCAGGAACTGCGGTTCCAGGCCCGGTGCTGCGAGCGCGGCCGCGGGAGAAAGGGAAGAGTTGAGCAATCGAGGCGACCCGTCCTGGGCTAAGCGAAGCTGTGCAATGCCAACATCATGCGCCGCAGGCAAGGTCGGGAGAGGCAAGTTGCCGCGGCCGGCTCAGGACGAGCCGGCCGGAGTCCAAGGCGAGGAGATTGGGGTTGAGGAATGGGTCGTGCTCGAAGGCGTCGCCCCACTCCGCGAGCATCAGCGCTTGCTCCTGCCGGAAGCGTAAGAGCTTGGCCGCGTCCTCTGACTCCAGGCCGCGGGTGACGGATTCCGCGTGAATCAGCGTCGCGCGCGGCGTCCACACCACGCGCAGCCCGGCTCGGCGAGTGCGCAGGCAGAGATCGACGTCGTTCCAGGTGACGGCGAAGCGCTCGTCCATGCCGCCGAGACGGTTCCAGGTCTCGACCTCAATGGCCAGGCACGCTCCGGTGACGGCCGAAAAGTCCCTGACGCCGGTGAGCTGACCGAGATAGCCGGTCTCGGTCTCCGCGGCGCCGCGGCCGACATGGGTGGCCGTACCGCCGGGCCCGAGCAGGATACCGGCGTGCTGGACGGTGCGGTCGGGATACAGCAGGCGGGCGCCGACGATGCCGACGCCGGGTCGGGCGAGCTGGGCGACCATCTCGGAGAGCCAGTCGGGCCGGACGATCTCGACGTCGTTGTTGAGCAGGAGCAGGACGCCGCCGGGAACGGTGCGGGCGGCGTCGTTGTTCAGGGCGGCGAAGTTGAACGGCCCGGGGCGGCGCAGGACGCGAACCCTGTCGCGCGCGTCCAGCGCCGCCAGCAAGGTGAGTGCCTCGGCATCGGTGGTGCCGTTGTCGACCAGCAGGATCTCTAGCGCTGGGTAGTCGGTGCGCTCCAGCAGGCCGGCGGTGCAGGCGGCGAGGAGGTCGGGGTGGTCTTTGGTCAGCACGACGACCGTGACGGGCGGGGGTGGCTGCGGCAGCGCGATGGGAGCGCCGGCGCCGATGTTGGGCTCGCTCGGCCGGGGCGCGCGGGCGCGGTGCAGCGCGACGACGGGGATATGACGGATTTGCGCCGGTGCGAGATGACGCGCCGCGTGAACCGCCGGATCGATCGCCGGATCGGGGAGGCTGGCCGGGTCGAGCAGGTCGCGCCGGACGATCGAGAGGGCGCCGAGGTCGGACGGGCGGTCCGGCGAGAAGCCCGGCTTGAAGCGCGGGTGGTGACGGCCGCTGGCATCCTCCACATCCTCGTCGGTGAAGACCAGCCCGATATCGGGCTCGAAGGCGGCGGCGATGCGGGCCAGCGTGTCCGGCTCTAGCCTGTCGCCCGGTGCAAGGATGCCGATGAGGGATCCGGTGGCGGCCTCAAGCGCGGCGGCGAGTTCGTAGCCGTCGACCAAGCGCACCCGAGAGTCCTCCGCGATCGCCTCGATCGTCTGCTGGCTCCACGGCGAGATGGTGCGGGTGGCGAGGCAGAGTTCCCAGCTCTGGTGGGTCTGCGCGGTCAGCGAGGCGGCGGTGCGTTCGGCGGCCTCCGCCTCGGTATCGCCGGCCTTCATGAGCAAGGAGACCAGAGCCGTGCTGGCGGATGGCGACGCGGTCGGCGCATGGCCGTACTGGTCGACCCAGAGGCGGTAGGCAATCTCGTCGTCGGGACCCGCCCCCGGCACCAGGCCGGGCAGCAAGGGAATGGCGTTTCGCGCCAGGGCAGCATCGGCGATCAAGGCGATCATATCCGCGTCCGTGCCGTCGCCGTGGGCAGCCCGGCGCGTGTCGATAACGCCGGGCGGCGCGGTTCCGAAGGCGTTGCGTAGAAAGCGTTCCGCGCGGTCCGCGGGAGCGAGGTCGCCATAGCGGCGCTCGAATTCAGGGGTGGAGGTCAGCGTCGCGGCGATGGACGCTAGCGGCTTGCGGTCCCGGACCGCCGGGGCGAGCGCCGCCATTTCCAGCGGGTCAGGATCGCGACCGAGTGCAGTTCGAACCAGTCCAACGATCGGCGCGCCAAGTTGCCGGATCTCGTTCAGGTCGGCGAAGACGCTCATGCCCGGTGGCTATCGCGTCTTCGTCAGGCAGACAAGCTAGCGATCGGATAGCGCTGGCAGCGCTGCTCCGATCGGCGGGCTTAGCGGTTGCGCAGCCAGTCCCAGACCAGCGCCACGGTCGGGAGCAAGATGATGGCGAAGAAAATCCAGTCGAACGTCTGCGTCATGTCGTGGCCGGCTTGCTGCATGGTCATTCTCCTCTGGGCACGTGAGCGATACGGATGGCCACTCCGACAGTTGCCACCGCCGGTATCACTTTTGCTTGCCGACGCAGTTTTTACCGTGGGTGGTCAGCTCGGCTGCGGCGCGTAGAAGGCGACACCCTCGAAGATCAGGTCGGGCCGGGTCGACAAAATAGAGGCCCGCTCGGTGTCGCTGCTGGTGTAAAAATGCGTGCCGTTGGTCTGCTCGAAGAAGCGATAGACCGGGGTGTCGCCGGGCTGGGCGATCGCGTGTTCGAAGAAACTGGTCGCTTCGGGCACCAGGTCGGGGCGGGTGGTGGCCAGCGTATCGGCCTCGGCTTGGCTGGACGTGAAGAAATGGGTGCCGTTCGTGGTGTCGAAAAAGCGGAATACCGGGACCGCGTCGGGGTCGCTGCTGACCATGGCGCCACCCAGGGCAATGCCTTCATAAGTGAGGTCCGGCCGGGACGCGACGATCGTATCGCGTTCGGCGGTGCTGGCGGTGAGCAACTGGGTACCCTGCACGGTGTCGAAGAAGCGGAACACCGAGGTGACCGTAGGGGCGGCAGCGACCGTGATGGGCATGATGGTGGCAGGCATGATGGTGGTCGGCGCGGTGGCTGGGTCGATGGTTGGGGCAATGCTTCTGTAAAGCTGCTGAATGCCCTGGATGTCCGCCGCGCCTAAATCGGGATTGGCGGGCCCGAGTTCGGCATACATCACGTCGGCCGGGTTGGAGCTGTGGGCTAGGCCGAGCGCGTGGCCGATCTCGTGCAGGGCGATCTGATAGAGCGTCGTGGCGGTGCCCTGATAGAAGACGTTCAGCGCGGCCCCGAGCGGTGTCGCCGCGGGATCCTCTAGTTGCAGGAGGACGCCCGGCTCGAAGACCAGGGGCTTGCTGGTGTCGCCGAGGTAGGAGAACACGGCCTGGCCAATCTCGCTGCCGGAGATCGTCGCCCACCCGATCCGGATGTCTACCGCCGCGCTATCGGCCGCTTGGACGAAGGTGAGATCGGCCGCCTGCGCCCAGCGGGCGAGGGCGGCGCGGATCGTGGCCTGGTAGGCGCCGGTGATGGCGTTGCTGAAAACCGTCCCGGCCGGGGCGAAGCTCCAGGTGATGGTCGAGCTTGGCCAGCTCGGCCCCTCGAACGCGTAGTCGGCCAACGGTCACTCCTGCGGCGGTCGGCCTCCCGGTCTCGAGGAGTGATCCAAACGCATGGCCCAAGACGAGTCATGTCTATAAAGGCATAGCTCAATTATGCGAGAACTCAACAGCGTTTTGAGACGCGGGCCCGATCTTGGCTATGGCGTTCGGTTGCAGCCGGGCACGGAGGCGAAGAGGGCGCGGGTATATTCGTGTTGCGGGGCGCCGAAGACGGCGGCGACGGTGCCCTCCTCGACCACACGTCCACGGTGCATGACGGCGATGCGGTCGCAGATCTGAGCGGCCACGCGCAGATCATGGGTGATGAACAGGGTGGAGAGGCCGAGCCGTTCGCGCAGGTCCGCCAGCAGGCGAAGGACCTGCGCCTGGACCGAGACGTCGAGCGCGGAGACGGCCTCGTCGGCCACCAGCACCTCGGGGCGCAGCGCCAAGGCGCGGGCCAGGCCGATACGCTGGCGTTGGCCGCCGGAGAACTCATGCGGGAAGCGGTTCATCGCGGCGGGATCCAGGCCGACCAGGGCGAATAACTCGCGGGCGCGATCAAATGCCTCGGCGCGGGCCAGGCCCTGCACCATCGGGCCTTGCGCCACCAGCTCACCGACCCGGCGACGCGGGTTGAGCGAAGCATAAGGGTCCTGGAACACCATCTGGATGCGGCTGCGCTCGCTGCGGAGTTGTCGTGGGGTGAGCGACGCCAGATCCGTGGTGCCGAGCCGGATGCTGCCGCTATCGGGGTCGAGCAGGCGCACGACGCAGCGGGCCAGGGTAGATTTGCCGGAGCCGCTCTCGCCGACGATGCCGAGGGTGCCGCCGCGGGGGAGCGTGACGCTGACGTCGTCGAGCGCGCGGACGGGGCGCTTGGCGCGGCGGAAGCGCGTCGGCTTGCCGAAGACCTTGCTCAGGCCGGCGACCGTCAGCACCGCCTCGGCCGACACCGGCCGTGCCGACGGGATGCTCGACAGCGGCGGGACGGCGGCGATCAGCGCCTTGGTGTAGGGATGTTGCGGGTGGTTGAGGATGGCGTCGGCCGGGCCCTGCTCGACCACGATGCCGCCCTGCATGACGGCGATGTCGTCGGCGATCTCGGCGACCACGCCGAAATCATGGGTGATGAACAGGACGGCGGTGTCGCGGCGGGCCTGGAGGTCGCGGATGAGGTGGAGGATCTGCGCCTGGGTGGTGACGTCGAGCGCGGTGGTGGGCTCGTCGGCGATGAGGGCTTCGGGTTCGAGGGCGAGGGCCATGGCGATCATGGCGCGTTGGCGCTGGCCGCCGGAGAGTTCGTGCGGGTAGGCGGCGAGCGAGGCGGCCGGGTCGGGGATGCGGACCTCTTCGAGGAGCGCCAGGGTGCGGCGGGCGATCTCGGGGCGGGAGAGGTCGGTGTGGATGCGGAACACCTCGGCGATCTGGTCGCCGATGGGGCGCAGCGGGTTCAGCGCCGTCATCGGTTCCTGGAAGATCATGGCGATGCGGGCGCCGCGGAGCTTTCGCATGGCGGGCTCGGGCAGGCCGAGCACGTCTTCGCCGCCGAGCAGGATCTGGCCGGCGGTGACGGTGACGCCATCGGGCAGCAGGCGCATGACGGCACTGGCGGTCATGGATTTACCGGAGCCGCTTTCGCCGACGACGCAGAGGGTGCGGCCGCGCTGCAGGGTGAGCGAGACGTCCTGGAGCGCGAAGGGGCGGTCGGCGCCGGGCGGGAGGGCGACGGAGAGGCCGCGGAGGTCGAGGACGCTCACGAGCGGCCGCGCAGGCGGGGGTTGAGCGTGTCGTTCAGGCCCTGGCCGACCAGCGACACCGCCAGCACGGTGATCAGGATGGCGACGCCCGGAATGGCGGAGACATACCATTGCGACCGCAGCACGCCCTTGCCGGCGCCGATCATGTTGCCCCAGGAGGCGATGTTCGGGTCGGACAGGTTGAGAAAGGCGAGCGCGCTCTCGAGCAGGATGGAGCTGGCCATCACCACGCCGGCGTAGACGATGATCGGCGGCAGCGCGTTGGGCAGGATTTCGCGGAACACGATCTGCAGATGCCCCATGCCGAGGGTGCGGCAGGCCTGCACGAACTCGCGCTCGCGCAGGGTGAGGAACTCCGCCCGCGTGAGCCGCGCCGTAGCGGGCCAGGAGACCAGGCCGATCGCCAGCGTGACGGTGGCGATGTCGGAGCCGAACACCGCGACCAGCACGAGCAGCAGGAGGAAGGCGGGCAGCGTCTGGAAGGCCTCGGTGATGCGCATCAACACGTCGTCGACCCAGCCGCCGAAATAGCCGGCGAAGGCGCCGATCAGGATGCCGACCCCGAGGGAGACAATCGTCGCGATGCCGCCGATGAGTAGGGAGACGCGGGCGCCGTGCAGGATCTGGGCGGCGATGTCGCGGCCGCTCGGGTCGGTGCCGAAGGGGAAGCGCGGATTGGCGCCGGGCCATTGCAGCGGACGCCCCGCCAGGCGCAGCGGGTCGTCGGGGTAGAGCGTCGAGGCAAGGAGGGCGGCGGCGAGGACCACGATCATAAGAATGAGGCCGATGATCGCGGGCGGGCTGCGGAGGAAGCGCTTGAGCAGGCTCATCGGCTGGTGGCGATGCGGGGGTCGAGCTTGGCGTAGAGCAGGTCGACGCAGAAATTGACCGTGATCACCAGCAGGGCCGAGACGAAGACGATGCCGAGCAGCATGTTGAGGTCGCGCTGCACGACGGACTCGTAGGCGAGGCGGCCGAGGCCGGGCAGCGCGAAGACGCTCTCGACCACGACGGAGCCGCCGAGGAGGGTGCCGGCTTGCAGCCCGACCAGGGTGACGGCCGGGAGCAGGGCGTTGCGCAGGGCGTGGCGGATCACGACGCCGGTCTCGCCGACGCCCTTGGCGCGGGCGGTGCGGATGAAGTCGAGCGTCATGACCTCGAGCATCGCGGCGCGCATGACGCGGAGGTAGATGGCCAGGAAGATGAGCGTGAGCGTGGCAACGGGCAGCACGAGGTGCAGCGCGATGTCGCCGGCGCGTTGGAGGCCGGTGTAGCCGGCGCCGATCTGCTCGAAGCCGTTGGCGGGCAGCCAGCCGAGTTTCACCGCGAACACGACGACGCCCATGAGGCCGAGCCAGAAGGAGGGCGTGGCGTAGAAGATAAGGCCGAGGGTGGAGATCAACGTGTCCGGCCAGCGGTTGACCCGGCGGGCGGCCAGCACGCCGAGCGCAGTGCCGCCGGCGAACGAGAGACAGAGGGCGGAGACCATCAGCAGCAGGGTGACGGGCAAGCGCTCGGCGATGACGGTGATGACGGGCTGGCCGTAGATGGCGGAGAAGCCGAGATCGAAGCGGATCAGGCGGAGCAGGTAGCGACCGAGCTGGACGGCGACCGGGGCGTCCAGGCCGTAGAAGCTGCGGAGTTTCTCCATCTGAGCGGGGTCGCCGCCGCCCATCTGGGCCATGAGGGCGTCGACCGTGTCGCCGGGGGCGAGCTGAAGCAACAGGAACAGGCCGACGAGGATGATCAGCAGCGTCGGCACGCTGGCCAGCAGGCGCCGGCCGGCGAGCAGGAGTATACGCATGAGCTACGCGGGGGTGAGGCCGGTGTCGTGCCAGTCGCTGGAGCCCCAGCGCGGCTGGTTCATGCCGTTCTGCACCCGCTTGCTGGCGACGGTCTGGAACTCGCGCTCCGTCATCATCCAGATCGGCAGCTCGTCGTTGATGACCTGCACCCACTCGGCATAGAGCGCCTTGCGCTTGGCCGGGTCGAGTTCGGAGGCGGCCTTATCGGTGAGTTGGTCGATGCTCTCCGAGGTCCAGCCCCATTGATTGGTCCAGGGCGCGCCCTTGGGGCTGCCGGAGCGATACCAGACGGAGGTGGAGACGGCCGGGTCGCCACGGTATTGGTGCCAGCCGGTGGCAAGGTCGAAGTTCCAGTCCTTGTAGACGGCGGAGAGGGCGCCGGCGATGTCGAGATTGACGATCTCGATCCGGATGCCGACGGCCGAGAGGGATTGCTGCATGAACGTGGCGAGCAGCGGGACGTCCTCGCCGTTCTGGATCGGCACCAGGCGGAGAGTGAAGCGGATGCCGCCGGCGCCGCGCTTGTAGCCGGCCTCGTCGAGCAGGGCCTCGGCCTTCTTCTTGTCGAACGGGTAGGGCGGCTTGCTGTCGGCGGGATAGAAGGCGGGCGAGGTCGAGGGGATCGGGCCGGTGGCGGGCTTGCCCTGGCCGTAGAGGAAGTTCTCCAGGAAGAACGGCACGTCGATCGCGTGCGCGATGGCGCGGCGCACGCGGACGTCGGACAGCTCCTTGCGGCGGTGGTTGAACTCGAGCGTGTTGTTGAAGGCGTTGGCCTCGGTGCCCTTGGTGGTGACGATGAAGGCCTTGTCGGTCTTGAGGCGGTCGAGGTCGGCGAGCGAGAGGCCGTTATAGGTGGAGATCTGGATCTGGCCGGACTCGACCGCCGCGGCGGCGGCGGACCGGTCGGTGATGAAGCGCCAGACGATCTTGTCCAGATACGGGAAGCCCTGGCGCCAATAGTCCGGGTTGCGCTCGGCCATCACGTACTGGCCGCGCTCGTAGTTGACGAACTTGAACGGGCCGGTGCCCACAGGGGCGGTGTTGGCCGGGTTGTCGAGCACGTTGGTGCCGGCGAAGACGTGCTTGGGGACCACGTAGCCGAGGTCGCACAGGGCGCGGAGCAGCAGGTTCAGCGGCATCGGCTGCGCGTAGCGGAAGATGGCGGTGTGCTCGTCGGGCGTGTCGACGGCGGTGAGGTATTGCTGGAGTTGAGTGCTGTAGTTGAGCTGGGTCTTCCACAGTTCCATGGCGTTGTACTGGACGTCGGCGGCGGTGAACGGCTTGCCGTCGTGCCACTTGACGCCCTCGCGCAGCTTAAAGGTCACGGTCTTGCCGTCCGGTGCCGCCTCCCACCCGGTGGCGAGCACGCCGACCGGCTTGCCGTCGGCGTCGAGGTCGATCAGGGACTCGATCATCTTGCTGGTGATGGCGTAGACGCCGGTGGAGGCGCGCAGCGCCGGGTTGAGGATACGCTGCTCGCCGCTCATGTGCGCCGTGAGTGTGCCGCCGCGGGTCGGGTCGGCGGCGAAGGCCGCCCCGCTGCGTCCGAGCAGCGCCAGGCTGGTGGCAAAGAGCAGGGTGTCGCGCCGGGTCGGTCGCATGGCGTGTCTTTCGAGAAGGTCGATCGTTATGACGCTAACACGGTTTGCTGCGGTGCACAGATTCAGGTGGCCGGAGATCAGGTCACGGCGCGGCGGACGGCGTAGGCCGGGTCGCGCCAGAGGCCTTCGGCCATGATCCTGTCGAGGATCGCGGTGGCATCCCATAGGTCGACGTAGCGGAGCGTCAGCGGCGTGATGCCGAAGCGCAGGATGTCGGGGGCGCGGAAATCGCCGATGACGCCGCGGGCGATAGCGGCCTGCATGATGGCGTAGGCGTCGGGGTGGGAGAAGCAGAGCTGGCTGCCGTGATGCGCCGGATCTGTCGGCGTCTCGCGGCGGAAGGAGGGGATCGCGGCCTCGATCAACTCGGCGAACAGCGCCACCTGGCGCACCGATTTGGCGCGGATGGCGGCGCCGTCGGCTTCGGCCATCAGGGAGACGCCGACGTCGAGCGCGGTCAGGCTGAGGATGGGCGGCGTGCCGATCACGGCGCTGGCCAGGCCGGGGGCCGCGCGATAATCGGGCTCGAAGGCGAACGGGGCGGCGTGGCCGAGCCAGCCGGAGATCGGGAAGCGCAGGGCGCCGTGATGCCGGGGGGCGGCGAACAGGAAGGCCGGCGAGCCCGGCCCGCCGTTGAGGAATTTGTAGCCGCAGCCGACGGCGAAGTCGGCGCCTGCGCCGGCGAGGTCGACAGGCACGGCACCGGCGGAGTGCGCGAGGTCCCACAGCGCGAGCGCGCCGGCGGCATGGGCGGCGCGGGTGAGGGCGGCCATGTCGTGCATCGCGCCGGTGCGGTAGTTCACGTGGGTTAGCATGACCACGGCGACGCTGTCGTCGATCGCGGCCTCGATCTCGTCGGCGGGCAGCGTCCGCAACTCGTGGCCGGCGGCCAGGAGGGCGGCGAGGCCTTGCGCGACATAGAGATCGGTGGGGAAGTTGCTCCGCTCCGACAGGATCACGCGGCGGCCCGGCCGCATCGCCAGCGCGGCCCCCAGCACCTTGAACAAATTGACCGAGGTCGAGTCCGCCACCACCACGCTGCCGGGCGGGGCGCCGACGATGGCGCCGATCTTGTCGGCCACGCGGCCCGCGAGGTCGATCCAGCCGGCGTCGTTCCAAGAGCGGATCAGGCCCTGACCCCACTCCGCCTCCACCGCCGACGCGACCCGGCCGGGCGTGGCGCGGGGCAACGGGCCGAGGGAGTTGCCGTCGAGGTAGATCACGCGCTCGGGCAGGGTGAAGCGGTCGCGGAACGGCGCGAGCGGGTCCGCCCGGTCGAGTGCTGCGAGGTCGTCGCGGGTCATCAGAACAGTCCCGTGATGGCGCCGTCTGGTGCCAGGGCGATGTTTTCTGCCGCCGGCACCCGCGGGAGCCCGGGCATGGTCAAGATCTCGCCGCAGATGGCGACGACGAAGCCGGCGCCAGCCGAGAGGCGGACGTCGCGGACCTGGACGGTGTGACCGCTCGGGGCGCCGAGGGCCTTGGGGTCGGTGCTGAAGCTGTACTGGGTCTTGGCGACGCAGACGGGGAGGTGGCCGTAGCCCTCCTCCTGCAACGAGCCGAAGCGCTTGCGGACGGCCGGGTCGGCGGCGATGTCGGCGGCGTCGTAGATCTCGGTGGCGACGGTGCGGAGCTTATCCCAGAGCGGCATGTCGTCCGGGTAGAGCGGACGGAAGTAGCTGGGCGTAGTGTCGATCAACTCGACGACGGCTTGCGCGAGGTCGGCCGCGCCGGGACCGCCGGTGGCCCAATGGTCAGCCAGCACGCAGCGAATGCCGAGGCCGGCGCAGAGCGCGCGCAGGCGGTCCATCTCGGCCGGCGTGTCGGCGCTGAAGCGGTTGATCGCCACGATGGCGGGGACGCCGAACTTGCCGACGTTGCGGACGTGGCGCGCCAAATTCGCGAAGCCCCGTTCGAGAGCGGCGACGTCCTCCTGCTTGAGCGCGTCCTTGGCGACGCCGCCGTGCATCTTGAGCGCGCGGATGGTGGCGACGACGACGGCCGCCGCGGGCTGCAGCCCGGCGATGCGGCATTTGATGTCGAAGAACTTTTCCGCGCCGAGATCGGCACCGAAGCCGGCTTCGGTGACGACGTAGTCGGCCAGTTTCAGCGCCGTGCGGGTCGCCAGCACGCTGTTGCAGCCATGGGCGATGTTGGCGAAAGGGCCGCCGTGGATGAAGGCCGGGTTATGCTCGAGGGTTTGGACGAGGTTGGGCGACAGCGCGTCGCGCAGCAGGGCGGCCATGGCGCCGGCCGCCTTCAGGTCGCCCGCCGTCACCGCGACGCCGGCGCGGGTGTAGCCGACGACGATGCGGGCGAGGCGCTGCTGCAGGTCGTCGAGGCTGCTGGAGAGGCAGACGATGGCCATTATCTCGGAGGCGACGGTGATGTCGAAGCCGTCTTCCCGCGGGTAGCCGTTGGCGACGCCGCCGAGCGAGCCGACGATCTGGCGGAGTGCGCGGTCGTTCATGTCCAGCGCGCGGCGCCAGGTGATGCGCCGCGGGTCGAGCTCGAGGGCGTTGCCCCAGTAGACGTGATTGTCGATCATCGCGGCGAGCAGGTTGTGGGCCGCGGTGATGGCGTGGAAGTCGCCGGTGAAGTGCAGGTTGATGTCGGTCATCGGCACGACCTGGGCGTAGCCGCCGCCGGCCGCGCCGCCCTTGAGGCCGAAGCAGGGGCCGAGGGAGGGCTCGCGCAGGCAGGCGGCGGCGCGCTTGCCGATGGCGTTGAGCCCGTCCGACAGGCCGACGGTGGTGGTGGTCTTGCCCTCGCCGGCCGGGGTGGGCGTGATGGCGGTGACCAGGATCAGCTTGCCGTCGGGCCGGTCCGCGAGCGAGGCGATGTAGCCGAGGTCGAGCTTGGCCTTGGTGTGGCCGTAGGGCTGCAGATGCTGCGGGGCGATGCCGAGCTGGTCCTGCGCCAACTCCAGGATCGGCCGCATGGAGGCGGCCTGCGCGATGTCGGAATCGGAGCGCGGCGCGCCGTGCTGGTCCATCGGGGTCATCACGTTCATCCTTGGGCGCCGAGCAACAGCACGATCTCGGCGCAGATCAGCACCGGGTTCATGCCGCGGACGACGCGTCCGGCGATGATGGTGCCGGCCTCGTCGACCAGGACGATGTCGATCTCCGCCCGCGGCTTGCCGGCGGCATCGGGAGCGATGGTGCCGCCGCGGACGAAGAACTCGGTGGGCGTGGTGTCGATCCGGTCGCCGTTCTCAAGCAGGCTGCCGTTGGTGCTGCCGACGGCGCTGAGCACGGTGGCGTTAGAGGCGCCGTATCTAGTGCAGAGCGCCTCGATGCCGTGCACCAGATCCTCGTTGGGCCGCAGGCGCGCGAGCACGCAGCGGCCGCCGGCGGCGGCGAGCTGGGCCGGACCGAACAGGGTGAAGTTGGTCTCCGGGTCCGGGGTCGCGCGCATCTCGGCTTCCGCGACGCCCCAGGCACGGGCCTCGGTCGCCGCCCCGATCCGCGTGTCGAGCGGCAAGATGTGGCCGGCGGCCCTGCCGGCGGCGCCGTGCCACAGCGCGTGGGCGTGCATCCAGGGTGAACCGTCCCGGTGGCCGAAGGTCGCGGTGCCGCTTTCGATGCGGACGCCGTCGGGCTCTCGCCGGGTCTCGCTGTAGAAGGCGACGTGCTCGGCGTCCGGCGAGGGGGCGGGGATCACGTAGTCGAACGGCGCCAGATGCAGGCCGGCGAGATCGATGCCGCCGCCGCGGATGCCGGCGGCGGCCAGCGGGCCGGCGACGGCGTCGACCAGCGACAGACCCGGCGCGACCGCGAAGCTGAGCTCGCGCAGATGACCGACGGCGCTCTGGATCCGCTCGGCGTCGGGCGGACCCGGGTGGACGATGCGGCGCGTGGAGGGCGTCATCGAGCGTCGACGGTGGTCAGTTCGCCGCGCGCTTCCAGTTCTTCCCGGACGATCTTCTTGGTAATCTTGCCGTAGGCGGATTTCGGCAACTCGTCCCAGAACACCACGCGCTTGGGCATCTTGTAGCGGGTGATCTTGTCCTCGAGCCAGTGGAGCAGGGCGGATTCCTCGAGGGTGGCGCCGGGTCGGCGGACACAGACGGCGATGCCGGCCTCGCCCCAGGTCCGGTCCGGCACGCCGACGATGGCGACCTCGGCCAAAGCGGGGTGGGTGAGGAGCTTCTCCTCGATCTCGCGCGGATACACGTTGGAGCCGCCGGAGATGTACATGTCCGAGGCGCGACCGGTGATGAAGAGGAAGCCGGCCCCGTCCACGTGGCCGAGATCGCCGGTGCGGAACCAGCCGTTGCGGAAGGCCTTCGCGTTGGCGTCGGGGTTGTCGTAGTAGCCGGGGAAGACGGCGGGGCCGCAGACGCAGATCTCGCCAGTCTCGAAGGGTGAGACCTCGCGGCCGGTGTCGTCCTGGATCTGGATCTGCATGCCGGTGCGCTCGAAGCCGCAGGTGCCGACGCGGATTTCGGGTCCGTCCTCGACCGAGTGCAAGGCGGGGGGCAGGACGGTGATGTTACCGGTGACCTCGCCGAGGCCGAAATACTGCACCAGGACCGGGCCGAGCTTGCGGAGCGCGTGCTTCTGGTCCTCCCGATACATCGGGGCGCCGGCGTAGATCACGTAGCGGAGCGACGAGTGGTCGTGCTGGTCGACGGCGTCGTGCTCGGTCAGCAGCTTTACGATGGTCGGCACGGTGAACATGTTGGTGACGCGCCAGCGCGCGACCAGGCGCCAGGCTTCGTCGGCGTCGAAGCGCTCGCCGGTGGGCATCACGGTGCAGACGCCGTGGGCGACCTGGGTGAGTTGATGGACGCCAGCGCCGTGCGAGAGCGGGGCCAGCAGGAGGGAGACGTCGGCGGCGGTGGTGCCGGGCATCAGGTCGCAGAGATGGTTGGTGATGACGAAGGCCATGTGGCCGTGGGTCAGGACGGCGCCTTTCGGGCGGCCAGTGGTGCCGGAGGTGAAGAAGAACCAGCAGGGGTCATCGTATTCGACGTCGGCGACCCCCGCCGGGGCGCCTAGATGCTCGGCCACCAGGGCGTCGTAGTCCGGGCCGAAATCGGCCGCGCCGATGGCGACCGCGAGGCGCAGGTCGGCACATTCGGCGGTGACCGAGGCGGCGTGGCCGGTGAACTCCGCGCCACAGATCATCGCGCTCGCGCCGCTCGCCTTGGCGAGGTAGGCGACCTCGGCTGGCGACTGGCGGAAGTTGGCCGGCACCCAGACGGCACCGAGCCGAAAAGTGGCGAACATGCTCTCGAACATCTGGCTGCAGTTGCGGGACTGCACCAAGATGCGGTCGCCCTTGCCGAGGCCGGCCGCCGTCAGCGCGGCCACCATGGCGTCGACCCGGCGGTCCATCTCGGCCCAGCTCCAGGACCGCTCGCCCCAGATCAGCGCCGGATTATCCGGGTAGCGCCGGGCGTTCTGCCGCAGGAAATGCGTCAGGTTCATGACCCGGCGGCTCATCGGCGTCACGCCGCCTTTCGGCGGCGCGACAGCGCTGGTCAATGAGCGCGCTCCAGGATCGAGACGTAGTTGGCGACCGCGGCGCCGCCCATGTTAAAGACGCCGCCGATCTCGGCCTTGGGCAACTGCATCGCCCCGGCCTCGCCCGCAAGCTGCATCGCGGTGATCACGTGCATGGAGACACCGGTGGCGCCGACTGGGTGCCCCTTGGCCTTCAACCCACCAGAGCGATTGACCGGCAGCTTGCCGTCCGCCGCGGTCCAGCCTTCGAGCACGGCGCGCGCGCCGTGCCCGGGGGCGGTGAGGCCCATCGCCTCGTATTCGATCAGTTCGGCAATGGTGAAGCAGTCATGCGTCTCGACGAAGGAGAGGTCCTCGAGCGTCAGGCCGGCGGTCGCCAGGGCCTGCTTCCAGGCGACCGCGCCGCCTTCGAAGCTGGTCGGGTCGCGGCGCGACAGCGGCAGGAAGTCGCTGACATGGGCGGCGGCGCGGAAGCGGATCGCGCGCGGCATCGACTTGGCGGTTTCGTCGTCGGCCAGGATGAGCGCGGCGGCGCCATCGGAGACCAGCGAGCAATCCGTCCGCTTCAGCGGGCCGGCGACGTAGGGGTTCTTGTCGGACACGTTGCGGCAGAAATCGAAGCCGAGGTCCTTACGCATCTGCGCGTAGGGGTTGTCGACGCCATTCTTGTGGTTCTTGGCGGCGATCGCAGCCAGGGCATCAGACTGGTCGCCCCAGCGCTGGAAGTAGGTCTCGGCGATGCGGCCGAACACGCCGGCGAAGCCGCCCTGGATGTCGGCCTCCTCGCGGCGGTAGGACGCGCCGAGCAGGATGTCGCCGACCTGCGGGCCGGGGGTGGCCGTCATCTTCTCCACGCCGATGACGAGCGCGATGCGCCCGCGCCCGGCGGCAATGAAGTCGCGCGCGGCATACACGGCGCTGGAACCGCTGGCGCAGGCGTTCTCGTAGCGGGCGGCGGGCTTGAAGCGGAGGTCCGGCACCGACTGCATCGGCAGCGAGCTGGGGAATTCCTGCTTGGAGAAGCCGCCGTTGAAGTTGCCGACGAACACCGCGTCGACGTCGGAGGCCTGCAGCCCGGCATCTTCGATCGCTGCGGCGGCGACGCGGGCGATGAGCGCCTCCGCGTCGGGGTCTTCCAGCTTGCCGAACGGGCTGTGCGACCAGCCGACGATGTTTGCTTCGCTCATGCTCATAGGACCTTCATCCTGACGATTGACTCGTTCTGCAGCGTGACGCCGGAGCCGTTAAAGGGATGGCGAGCCGCTTCGGTTTAGATTAGGACACCTTCATGGCCAAATCACCAGGTACGCCCAAGGCTAAGACGGCCGCGCCGGCGCAATTCGACATGAACAGCCGCGAGCGGAAAGGCGGCAAAGGCGGTGGCCCCGGCGGCCGCGGCCGCGATCGCGACGACAAGCGGCCGCCCAGCCGCATCGAGAGCCTGCCACCGACACTGGTCGACCGCGGCGAAGGATGGGTCATCAAGAAGATCGGCAAGATCGACCAAGCGTCGCACGCTCCCGCCGGCGCCGAGTATCATCTCGTGTTCGACGGACATGACCCGCTGAGCTTCAACTTCCTCGGTGCCGCCCGCGAGCGCGCCAAGGAGCCGCCGCCGGAGAAGCCTGAGCCCGTGGCGGCCGCGGAGCCCGCGACCGACGAGACGCAGGGCGAGACGCCCGCAGATGAGACGCAGGCGGGCGAGACGCCCGCAGACGAGACCCCGGCAGACGACGCCGAAGTCGAGGCCGTCGCTGCCGAGCATGCCGAGGCGCACGCGGAAACGCCGACCCCAACCACCTAGTCGAGAAGCGGGACTTCGCCGAGGAAGTCCCGCTTTCCGATGACCAGTCCGTTGTGACGAAGGATGTCGTAGGCCGTCGTCACGTGGAAGAAGAAGTTCGGCAGCATCCAGCCCCCGACATATTCGGGCGCCATCATTGCCATCGTGCGCTTGGCGACGCTGAACTCGATTAGGCGCTCGGTGCCGGCGTCGATGGCAGCCCGGTCCAGCGAGCGCAGGAAGTCCATGCATCGGGTAAGGCGGGCCTGGAGTTCGTCGAAGCTCGTCTCGACGTCCGGGAACGAGGGGTAGTCGACCCCGGCTAGCCGCGCGGCTCCCGCCTTGGCGCCGTCGGTCGCGATCTGCACCTGGCGCACCAGCGGCAGCATGTCGGGGTACAGGCGCGATTGCAGCAGGACGGCCGGGTCGATCTTGCGCTCGACGGCGTCGGCAGCCGCCTTGGTCAGGATGGCGGACAGGGATGTCAGCATCTGTAGGCACGGGGCGACTGACGCCTGATAAAGAGATATGGCCATGGGCGTGCTCCGATCGTGGAAGGGGTTGCTTAGTCCAGGCGGCAGCGCCTGTCTGCCGCTGGCGGTTGCTCGACGGCAAAACAGGCGCACATGAACCCTCGTTCGCATCGGATGATCCATGTCCACCTCGACCGCTACTGCGGCTGTCCTTCTGGTCCTACTCGGCGCGAGCGCGGCTCGGGCGCAGAGTGAGGCGCCGCATCCGCCCAGCGTCAGCGTGGTGACCGCGACCGAGGGCAGCATTGCCGAGAGCGTGGTGGTGACGGGGACGCTGGTGCCGCGCGAGGAGGTGCTGGTGAGCCCGCAGATCGATGCGCTGGCGGTCACCGAGGTGCTGGCGGAGGAGGGGGACTGGGTCACGGCGGGGCAGGTGCTGGCGCGGTTGTCACGTGACGTGCTGGACGCGTCGGTCGCGCAGAATGCGGCGCAGATCGCGCGGGCGGATGCCGCGGTGGCGCAGGCGCGGTCGACCATCGCCGAGAACCAGGCCAACCGTGTGCAGGTGGACCAGGCGCTGGCACGGACGCGGGAGCTGCTCTCGAACGGGAACGCGTCGCGCGAGACGTTCGAGCAGCGGCAGGCGAGTGCGACGATGATGGCGGCGCGGACCGAGGCCAGCCAAAATGCGTTGCGGGTGGCCGAGGCGGATCTGGCGCTATCGCGCGCGCAGGCGACCGAGCTGCAGGTTCGGCTGGCGCGGACGAGCATCCGGGCGCCGGTGGCAGGGATCGTGAGCCGGCGGACGGCTCGGTTGGGCGCGGTGGTGGCGGGCGCGGGCGATCCGCTGTTCCGCATCATCCAGGATGGGGCGATCGAGCTCGAGGCCGACGTGCCGGAGCTGCAGCTGGCCAAGCTGCGGGCGGGGCAGCCGGCTCGGGTGGAGATCGCGGGCGGGGAGCGGCGCGGGACGGTGCGGCTGGTGTCGCCCGAGGTGAGCCGCGCGACGCGGCTGGGGCGGGTGCGGGTGGCCGTCGAGGGCAATGAGGGGTTGGTGATCGGGAGTTTCGCGCGCGCGGCGGTGGAGACGGCCCGGCGGGACGGGGTGCTGGCGCCGCTGTCGGCGGTGCTGTTCCAACCGGGCGGTGCAGTGATCCAGGTGGTGCGCGACGGGGTGGTGGAGACGCGGCCGGTGCAGGTGGGGCTGCGCGACGGGTTGCGGGCAGAGATTAGGCAGGGGTTGGCGGCCGGGGAGGGCGTGGTCGCCGTGTCGGGCACGTTCGTGCGAGGCGGCGATCGGGTGACGCCGGTGGGCAAGTAGATGGCGTGGAACATCTCCGGGGCGGCGATCCGCAAGCCGATTCCGCCGCTGGTGCTGTTCGCGGTGCTGACGCTGCTGGGGATCATCAGCTTCCGCATGTTGCCGATCACGCGAGCGCCGAACGTCGACATCCCGGTGGTCGCCGTGACGGTGACGCAGCAGGGCGCGGCGCCGGCGGAGCTGGAGACGCAGGTCACCAAGAAGATCGAGGACGCCGTGGCCAACGTCACCGGCGTCAAACACCTGACCAGCACGGTGACCGACGGCAGCAGCCAGACCATCATCGAGCTGCGGCTGGAGGTGAGCAGCGACCGGGCGTTGAACGACGTGCGCGATGCGGTGTCCAAGATCCGGGCGGATCTGCCGCGGGGGATCGACGAGCCGATCATCGAGCGGATCGACGTGGTGGGGCAGTCGATCCAGACCTTCGCGGTGACGGCGACGGCGATGACGCTGGAGCAGTTGAGCTGGTTCGTCGACGACGTCGTGTTGCGGGACCTGCAGGGGGTGTCGGGCGTCGGCCGGGTCGAGCGGATCGGCGGCGTGACGCGGGAGATCAGGGTCAATCTGGACCCGGACCGCCTGGCCTCCCTGGGGATCACGGCCGGGGCGGTGAACGCGCAGCTGCGGGCCACGAGCGCGGACATGTCGGGCGGCCGGGGCGAGCTGGGCGGGCAGGAGCAGACGATCCGGACGCTGGCCGGCGCGCGCTCGCTGGCGCAGCTAGAGCAGACGCAGATCGTGCTGCCGGGCGGCCGCGTGGTGCGCCTGGCCGATCTCGGGACGGTGGCCGACACCTATGAGGAGCCGCGCAAGTTCGCGCGGATGGACGGCACCACACCGGTGGTCAGCTTCGCGATCTATCGGGCGAAGGGGGCCAGCGACGTTACGGTCGCCGACGCCGTCGGCACCAAGCTCAAGGCGCTGGCGGCGGCGCATCCGGAGGCGACCTTCACGCTGATCGATGACGGGGTGCGAGCGACCCGCGGGAGCTTCCTGTCGGCGATGCACAGCCTGATCGAGGGCGCGGTGCTGGCGACGCTGGTGGTGTTGCTGTTCCTGCGTGACTGGCGGGCGACGTTGCTCTCGGCCGTGGCGCTGCCGCTGTCGATCATCCCGGCTTTCGCGGCGATGGAGCTGATGGGCTTCTCGCTCAACTTCGTCAGCCTGCTGGCGATCACGCTGGTGACCGGCATCCTGGTCGACGACGCCATCGTCGAGATCGAGAACATCGTGCGGCATATCCGCATGGGCAAACGGCCCTACGACGCGGCGATCGAGGCGGCCGACGAGATCGGCCTGGCGGTGATGGCGATCACCTGCACGATCGTGGCGGTGTTCGCGCCGGTCAGCTTCATGGGCGGAATCGCCGGGCAGTATTTCAAGCAGTTCGGCCTGACGGTGGCCGCTGCCGTGATCGCGTCGCTGTTGGTGGCGCGGCTGATCACGCCGTTGATGGCGGCCTATCTGATGGTGCCAACTGGGCATCACGAAGTGCGCGATGGGGTCGTCATGCGGGGTTACACGCGCTTCCTGCGCGGGACGCTGCGCTGGCGCGCGCTGACGCTGCTGTTCGGCCTGCTGGCGTTCGGCCTCTCGATCTGGTCCACCACGCTGCTGCCCACCGGGTTCATCCCGCCGTCGGACCAGAGCCGAGTGACGCTGTCGCTCGAGCTGCCGCCGGGTGCCACGCTGGACGACACGCGGGCGACGACGGACCGGATCGCGGCCTCGTTCCGGCAAATCCCCGAGGTGACCACCGTGTTCGTCGTCGGCGGCACCACGCCAACCGGCGTGTCGCCCGAGGTGCGGCGGGCGGCGATGATCGTCAACCTGGTGCTGAAGGACAAGCGGGCGCGGACGCAGAAGCAGATAGAGCAGGAACTGACGACGCGGTTGGCCGCCATCCCGGACGTGCGCGGCTGGTTCGTCAACGACCGCGGCGAGCGGGAGCTATCGCTCACCATCCTGGGCGACGACCCGGTGGCGTTGTCGAACGGCGTCGCGACGATGGAGAGCGCGATGCGGCGGCTGCCGGGCTTCGGCAACGTGGCGCCGTCGGCCGGGTCGGACCGGCCGGAGATCCGCGTGACGCCACGGCTGGAGGAGGCGGCGCGGTTCGGGGTGAGCACGGAGGCGATCAGCGATACGGTGCGCATTGCCACGATTGGGGACGTCAACGCGAACCTGGCGAAGTTCCGGGACGGGGATCGGCTGATCCCGATCCGGGTGCAGTCTCGCTTGTCGTTGCGAACGGACCTGGCGGAGATCGCCGCGCTGCCGGTGGTGGGGAGCACCGGGTTGGCGGTGCCGCTGCTGGCGGTGGCCGATCTCGGACTGGGGCAGGGGCCGGCCAGCATCGAGCGATATGACCGCGTGCGCCGGGTCGTGCTGGGGGCGGACCTGGCGCGCGGGCTGGAGTTGGGGGCGGCGTTGCAGCAGGTCGCGGGGCTGCCGGCGGCGAAGGCTTTGCCGGCGGGGGTGCGGGTGCAGTCGGGCGGGGATGCGGAAATCATGGGCGAGGTGTTCGCCGGGTTCGCTCTGGCGATGGGCGCCGGGCTGACGATCGTGCTGGCGGTGCTGGTGCTGCTGTTCGGCAGCGTGTTCCAGCCGATCACCATCCTACTGAGCCTGCCGCTCTGCCTGGGCGGCGTGATCCTGGCGCTGCTGGTGACGGGGCAGCCGATCAGCATGCCGGTGGTGATCGGGATCCTGATGCTGATGGGGATCGTGACCAAGAACGCGATCATGCTGGTGGATTACGCGATCGAGCGGCGGGCGGAGGGTGTGCCGCGCAACGAGGCGATCCTGGATGCGGGGCGCAAGCGGGCGCGGCCGATCGTCATGACGACGATCGCGATGGTGGCCGGCATGTTGCCGAGCGCGCTGGGCGTCGGCGATGGCGGGGAGTTCCGGGCGCCGATGGCAATCGGGGTGATCGGGGGGCTGATCGTCTCGACGCTGCTGAGCCTGGTGTTCGTGCCGAGCTTCTACACGGTGATGGACGACCTTTCGGGCTGGGTGGTCCGGCGCGGCGCGCGGCTGCTGACGCCGCGGCAGTCGGTGCGGCCGGTAGAGCGGGACCCGGCGGTCCACCCGGCGGAGTAGGGTGGGACGATTGGTTCGTCACTGCGAGGAGCGTAGCGACGTGGCAGTCCAGGATGGCGGCATGAGCTCTGCTGGTGACCCTGGATCGCCGCGCTGCGCTCGCGATGACGACCAGTGCGGCGATGACGGAGGTCGCGCGCTAGCGCTTGAGCGCCTGTTCGCGCAGGAAGATGAACAGCCCGGCGCCCACGATGATGCCGGCGCCGGCGAGGGGCAGCGGCCCGATCACCTCGCCGAAGAAGAGGTAGCCGAACAGCATGCCCCACAGGATCAGGGTGTACTGGTAGGGCACGACCACCGAGGCGGGGGCCATGCGGAGCGACTGGGTGACGAAGAGGTTGCCGCCGAGCGAGCCGAGGCCGAGCAGCAGCATCAGAGCGAGGTCGAGCCAGCCGGGCGAGACCCAGCCACCGGAGAGGACGAGTACGGCGCCGAAGGTGAGCGCCGTCAGGAGCTGGTAGGTGACCAGCACGGTGCCTTGGGTGCCGGCGAGCTTGCGGGTGGTGAGCAGGAAGAGCGCGTAGCCGAAGCTGCCGGCCAGGGCGCAAACGGCGCCGACCGAGATCGAGCCGGGCGAGGGATGCAGGGCGAGGACGACGCCGCAGAAGCCGACCGCGACGGCCGTCCAGCGGCGCCAGCCCACGCGCTCGCCGAGCAGGAACGGGGACAGCGCCGTCACGTAGATCGGCCCGGCCATATAATAGGTCATGACCTCGGCCAGCTTGAGATCGCGCAGCGCCCAGAAGAAGAGCGAGCTCTCGGCGGTGGAGAACGCGACCCGTAGCAGCTGCAGGCCGGGGCGGGAGGGAAGAAGGAAGGCGGCCGGGCCGACGCGGACCATGGACGGCGACATGGCGAGCAGCCCGGAGATCGAGCGCATCAGCATGAGCTGACCGACCGTGTAGGCGCCAACCAGCCATTTTCCGAGCGTGTCGTTGACGGCGAAGAGCAGCACGCCGAGCAGCATCATCCCGATCGCGCCGGCCGCGCCTGCCTGCGCTTTATCGCGGGTGAGGAGATCGGGCATCCGTCAGCGCGGCCGATCCGCGGTGGGCCGGGCCGCCCACCAACCCGCCAGCAGGGAGCCCGACAGATTGTGCCACACCGAGAAGATGGCCCCGGGCAGCGCGGCCAGCGGGCCGAAATACAGCTTGCCGAGCGTCGCCGCCAAACCGGAGTTCTGCATCCCGACCTCGAGCGCCAAGGTGCGGCACACGCTCTCGTCGAAGCCGAGCACCCGGCCGCCCCAGTAGCCGCCGAGCAGCCCCACGCCGTTGTGCAGCACGACGCCCACGGCGACCAGCGGCCCGACGGTCGCGATCACCGGCTGCGTGGCGCCGACCACCGCGGCGATGATCAGCAGGATCGCCAGCATCGAGATCAGCGGTAGCGCCGGCTCGATCCGCCGGACCAGCCGGTGCGCGAGATGGTTGACCAGCAACCCCAGCAGGACGGGGACGGCGACGACCTGGACGATGCTGGTCAGCAGCCCCCAGACATCGACCGTGATGCCGGCGGAAACGTAGAGCCGCGTCAGCAACGGCGTGGCGACGACGCCCACCAGCGTGGAGAGCGCGCTGATGGTCACCGACAGCGCCACGTCGCCGCCCGACAGGAAGACCATCACGGTGGACGAGGTGCCGCTGGCGACGCTGCCGACCAGGATCATCCCGGCGGCGAGTTCGGGCGGCAGGCCCAGCAGGCGGGCGATCGCCCAGGCCGCGAGCGGCATGATCAGGTAATGCAGGCCCAACCCGGCCAGCACGGGCCCCGGCCGCGTGAGGACCCGGCGGAAATCGCCGACCCGCAGAGTCACCCCGGCGGCGAACATGATCAGCGCGAGCAGATAGGTGACGTAGGGGATGACGGGGGTGAAGCTCGTCGGGGCGAGGTAGGCGACGAGCGCGAACACCAGTGCCCAAACTGGAAACAAGCGGGTCAGGATACGCATGCGGCGGCCATACGGGATTGCGCGCGACTTGTCAGCCGCGGCGCCGGGTTGGTCGGTGGGCGCCGGCGGCTTATCGTGCCGGCTCTCACGCCGGGTTCAGCCTTGCTCGATCAGCTCTCGTTCAACGACGCCGCCCATCTCATCCAAACCGTGCTGACGCCGGTGTTCTTGCTGTCGGGCATCGGCACCCTGCTGAACGTGTTCGCCGGGCGGCTGGCCCGGGTGGCCGATCAGGCGGATGCGCTCACCGAGAAGAGCGACGGCGCGGCGCCGACGGACGAGCGGCTGCGCATCCTGAAGCGGCGCGCTCTGAGCCTCGACGTCGCGGTCGTGCTCGCCACGGGGGCAGCGGCGGCGACCTGCCTGTCGATCCTGACGCTGTTCCTGTTCGCCCTCAGCAATCGGGCGATCGCCAGCGTCCTGCTGCTACTCTTCGGGCTGGCGATTCTGCTGACGCTCGGCTCGATCGTGGCGTTCGGGTGCGAGATGGTGCTGAGCAACCGGGCCATGCGCCGGCGCATCACGCTGCACCGGCTGCACTTTCCCTGGCATCGGGATCACGGATGATCAGGCCGCTTGGCGCGTTTCGGCCTCGAGTTGTGCGGCGGCACGGTCCAGGCCGGCGCGGAAGCGCTGGCAGAGATCGGCGATCTCGGCTGCGGTGATGATCAGCGGCGGGGTGAAGGCAATGCGGTCGCCGATGGCGCGGACGATCAGGCCCTCCGCCTCGCAGGCGTTCTGCACCGCGAGGCCGACCTTACGGGCGGGCGGGAAGGGCGTGCGGGTGGCCTTGTCCTGCATCAGCTCGACACCGGCGATCAGGCCGACGCCGCGCACGTCGCCCACCAGCGGATGGTCGGCGAGGGCAGCGAGACCGTCGAGGAAGGCAGGGGCGACGGTGCGGACGTGACCCACGATGTCACGCTCCGAGTAGATCTTGAGCGTCTCGATGGCGACGGCGCAGGCGACGGGGTGGCCGCCATAGGTGTAGCCGTGGCCGAAGCTGCCATTGGCACGGCTGGCGGCTATCAGGGCTTCGTGGATGTGCGGGCCGATCATCAGCGCGGAGATGGGCTGGTAGGCGGCGGAGAGTTGCTTGGCGCAGCTGATCATGTCGGGCCGCATGCCGTAGGTCTCGGAGCCCCACATGTGACCGGTGCGGCCGAAGCCGCAGATGACTTCGTCGGCGACCAGCAAGATGCCGTGACGGTGCAGCACGGCCTGGATCGCCGCCCAGTAACCGCGCGGCGGGGTGATGGCGCCGCCGCCGCCCTGGACCGGTTCGCCGAAGAAGGCGGCGATGGTGTGGGCGCCCTCGCGCTCGATCAGCGCCTCAAGTTCGGCAGCCATGCGGGCGCTGAACGCCTCTTCCGACTCGCCGTCGGCGTGGGCGCGGTAGAAGTTCGGGTTCTCCGTGTGCACGAAGCCCGGCAGCGGCAGGCCGAAGCCGGCGTGCATGTGCGGCTGGCCGGATAGGCTGACGGTGGCGACGGTGTTGCCGTGATAGCCGCGCACGCGGCCGATGAACTTGCGGCGCTCCGGCTGGCCCTGCATGCCCCAATACATCCAGGCGAGCTTGATGGCGGCGTCGTTGGCCTCGGACCCGCTGCACTGGAACAGCACCTTGTCCATCCCCGCGGGTGCGACGGCCAGCAGGCGTTCGGCGAGCTCAACCGCGGGTTCGTGACCCTTGCCGAAGAAGGTGTGATAGTAAGGCAGTTCGAGCATCTGCTTGTGGGCGGCGTCCGCCAGGCGGCGCTCGCTGAAGCCCAGGCTGGCGCACCAGAGCCCGGCCATCGCCTCGATGTATTCACGCCCGTCGGTGTCCCAGACGCGCACGCCGTCGCCCCGCGCGATCATGACGGCGCCCTCGCGGCCATGGTGGTCGAGGTCGGTCTGCTGATGGACCAGGCTGGCGATGTCGCGGGCGCGGAGAGAGTTCGGGATCATGGCTGTGGTCTCCTTCAGTGCTCGTCGTCGCCCATGGCCCATATCATGGACAGGACCTGCTCGCGGGCGGCGACGAAATCGGGGCGGCTCTTGACGGTGCGGATGCCTTCGTCGGCGTGGTCGCGGGCGAACGGCATGGGCAGGCGGGCGACGATACGGCCGGGTCGCGGCGACATGACGACGACTTCGGTGCCGAGATAGACGGCTTCCTCGACGGAATGGGTGATGAACACGATCGTCATGCCAGTGCGGCGCCAGACGGCGTGCAGCTCCTCCTGCATGCGCTCGCGGGTGAGTGCGTCCAGCGCGCCGAACGGTTCGTCCATCAGCAGGATCTGCGGCTCGTTGCACAGCGCGCGCGCGATGGCCAGGCGCTGCTGCATGCCGCCCGAGAGCTCGTAGGGGTAGCGGCTGCGGAACTCCCACAGGCCGGTGGTGCGCAGCCACTGCTCGACCCGGTCGGCTCCCGGCTTGCCGGCCATGCGGGGGCCGAACCCGGCGTTGCCCGCGACGGTGAGCCACGGAAACAAGGCGGGCTGCTGGAACACGACGCCACGCTCCGGGCCGGGCCCCTCGATCTTGCGGCCGTCGACGGTGACGATGCCGGTGGTGGGCGGCAGGAAGCCGGCGAGAGTCTGCATCATCGTAGTTTTGCCGCAGCCGGAGGGGCCGACGATGCAGACGAAGTCGCCACGCTCAATGCCGAGGTCGGCCCGTTCAAGCGCCCGCACTGCCTCCGGCCCGGTCCCGTAGCGGACCGAGACGTCGGCGAACTGGACGAATGCGGTCAAGCGATGGCCTTGGCCAGGAAGCTGGTGTCGATCGCCTTTTGGAACGCGTCGAGCGCCGGGGCGGTCTTGATGGAGCGCTGCTCGACGAGGAAGTCGGCGGTGCCCTTCAGCACGTGGGCGAACTTGCCAGGGTCGGACGCGGTGCCGCCGAGCCAGGCGGGGGTGAGCTGCTCGGCGAGCGGCACGAAGTCGTATTCCTTCATGTCTGCGAGGGCGACCGCAGGGGCGACGCCGGCCTGCTTGGCGACGGCGTCAGCGGTCTTGTCCGGGTCGGCGCGGTACATCGCCAGCGCTTGGCCGTAGGCTTTGAGGAAGCCGGTGACGGCATCGGGGTATTGCTGGGCGAAGGCGTCGCGCACGATGATGAGGTCGGCGATGACGTAGCCGGCCTTATCGAGCGCCTCGTAGGTCGGGAACGGGGCGCCGCCGTCGGCGAGGATCTTGCTCTTGGCCGGCGCCCAGACGTAGGCGGCGTCGATCTCGCCGCGGCTCCAGGCGGCGACGATGGCAGCGGCCTTCATGTCGAGCACGGTGACGTCGCGCTGGGTGAGGCCGTTGGTCTTGAGGAAGCCGAGCAGGCGGAAATGGCTGGTGGAGCCGAACGGGGTGGCGACCTTCTTGCCCTTGAAGTCGGCCGCCGTCTTGATGTTGGCGGCGGTGCGGACGGTCATTTCTTCGGCCGGGCCGATGTTGTCGACCATGCCGATCAGCTTGAAGGGGAGTTGTTGCGCAATGCCGGCGGCGGTGGCGGCCGAGCCGGTGGCCAGGCCGATGTCGCAGCTGCCCGAAGTGATGGCGGTGTTGATGTCGGCGCCGCTGCCCATCTCGGTCCAGCTCAGCTTGCCGCCGGTGCCGGCCTCGAACCAGCCTTCGCCCTTGGCGAGCATGGTGGGCTTGGTCTCGGTGAAGAAGCCGATGTTGACGGCGGACGGGGAAGCGGCCCGGGCTTGGCCCGCCAGGGCGACGGCGCCGAGGCCGGCGAGGGTGGTGCGGCGTGTCAACGGCATGCAGTGTCTCCTTGAGGGGTCAGCGGCCGGCCCAGTGCACGGCGCGGCGTTCGATCAGCAGCAGAGCGCGGTCGATGGCGATGCCGGCGAGGCCGAGCATGACGATGCCGACGAACACGTAATCCGAGCGCAGGAAGCGACCGGCATCCAGGATCATCCAGCCGATGCCGCTCGAGCCGGCGATGATCTCGGCGGCGATGAGCGTGCCGTAGACGATGCCGGCGGCCAAGCGCGCGCCCATCAGGATTTCGGGCAGCGCCGACGGGAAGATGACGTGGCGGAACACCTGCCATTTCGAGGCGCCGAGGGTCTCGGCGACGCGGAGGCGTTCGGCTGGGACGTTGCGGACACCGTCACGCGCAGCAACCGCGGCGACGGGCAGCGCGGCCAGGAACAGCATGGTGATCTTGCTGGTCTCGCCGATGCCGAGCCAGATGATGAGCAGGATCAGGTAGGCCAGCTGCGGCAGCGGGCGGAGGAACTCGATGAACGGGGCGGCCAGCGCGTCGAGCTTGGGGAGGGTGCCCATGGCCAGGCCGAGCAGGCTGCCGGCGGCGACGCCGGTGACGAAGCCGGCGCCGACGCGGAACAGGCTATCGCCGACATGGACCAGCAGCGGACGCCCCTTGTAGCCATCCTCGATCAGCTCGAGGAAGCCGGACCAGAGGTCGGCCGGGCCGGGCAGGAACAGGTCGCGCACCAGCCCGCCCTCGGTGACGCCGATCCAGGCGCACAGCACGATCGTGATGGAGGCCAGGGTGATGGCCCAGGCGGGGAACGACCGGCTCACTCGCGGCCCCGCCAGTGGATGACCCGGTGGTCGACCGCCCGCAGGCTCGCGGCCAGGCCGACGCCGAGCAGGCCCAGGATGATGATGCACAGGATGATGACGTCGTTGCGCAGGAAGGTGCTGGCGGAGATCACCATCCAGCCGAGCCCGTCGGTCGCGGCCAGCAGCTCGGCCGACACCACGGTGGAGAACGCGGCGGCCAGGGCGATCTGCAGCCCGGTCATGATCATCGGGGCGGCCGAGGGCAGCACTACGTGGCGGAACACGGCGGCCCGGCTGGCGCCCAGCGCGCGGGCCACCTGGATGCGCTGCAGCTTCACGCCCCGCACGCCGGCGGCCGACGCGGCGACGATGATCGGGAAGGCGGTCAGGAACAGCAGCATCGACTTCGAGAGGTTGCCGGTGCCGAGCCAGAGGATCAGCAGGATCATGTAGGAGAGCGGCGGCAGCGGGCGCATGAACTGGATGATCCAGTCGATCGCGGCATGCACGGCGCGCGTGCTGCCCATCCAGAGCCCGAGCGGCACGCCCAGCAGCGTAGCGGCGACGAAGCCGCCGAGCAGGCGGCCGAGCGTGGCAGCGACGTTCTGGCCGAGCGTCGTGCCGCGATACCCTTGAGTGGTCACCTCGACCGCGGCGGCCCAGACGTCGGCGGGCGACGGCAACAGGTCGGCGCGGATCGCGTGGCTGGCGCAAACGGCCCACCAGGCGAGCACCATGCCTACGACGGAGGCTGATCCCAGCATGGTCCGGCTTGTGCGGTCCGGCCAGGCGCGGGCGGGACGCGGCGTCGGCGCTACGGCGGCAATGGTTTGCAAGGCTGTCTGCGCAGGCTGCATCGTTTACCCACAGCAAGCGACGTGCCAGTTGGAATCCAGCGGCTGCGACTCGGCGGCGCAGGGAGATTCGCCATGATGATTGCCGCCGCCGCGGTCGCGGGATGATGGCCAAGTCCCACGCCATCACCGGGTTGGCGACGTGGGTGGTCGTGGCGCCGTTGCTGCATGCGCCATCGCTGTCGCCGCCTTGCCTGCTCCTGGCGCTGCTGGGGTCCTTGCTGCCCGACATCGACCACCCGGCTTCCTGGGTGGGCCGCCGCGCCAAGCCGGTATCGACCGTAATCTCCCGCCTGTTCGGGCATCGCGGCATCACGCATTCGGCGCTGATGGCCGTCGTTCTGGCGGCGCTGCTGAGCCGGCGCGGATATTCGGAGGCCTCGGTGGCGGCGGTGTCGGTGGGCTACCTGTCGCACCTGGCGGCCGACATGCTGTCGTCGGCCGGGCTGCGGCTGGCCTGGCCGTTGCCGGGCACCTGGGCGCTCCCAGTGTATCGGACGGGGACGGCGTCCGAGCTGGTGACGCTGGGGGGCATCTGCATCCTGGCAGGGTACGTGTTAGTGCAGCATTCGGGGAGCCATGTCTCGCTGCATGCCGTCGAGCCCTGGTTGAACGGTACGTGGTGGCGGCGGTAGCAGCCCTAGTTAGGACGCAACACCTCCTACCAATTAATCTCGCGGCTTGCCGGAGTGAACGGCGTGTAGTGCGCGGCCCAGATCGCGCCAGCGGATGCCGAGACGACCAGGAGGATCGCCGCCCCCCGATTGTTGAAGCCGAAGAGTTACGACTCAGACGCGCTCACCTGCTGAGGGGGAAAGCATAAGGAAAGAACAGGATGACGAACGACGCAAGAACGACACCCATCAGCCTTGCCGGCCGACTGGATCCGAAGAACGATGTCTTGGGCAAGCGACTGTCTTCCATGCCTCGTGCACGGTGCGCACGAGCGTGACTGTTAGAGTAGCTCCATGACACCGCTGACTTCCGGCTGAATCGAGCCGCTAAAATTCGGGGAAAGTTCTCACAGTTTTATACAGGTTTCATCCACCGTTCTCTGTAAGTTCCGTTTTGCCGACGGCCGGTTCGACTTTTCAGGTTCGCCGCGACGCCGTTGTGGAAGCCGGTCAACGCGTTGCCGGCAGCCGCGCCGCCGGCAAACACCTCCATCTCGCCTTATGCGGCCGCGCCGCGCCGGCGCTGGTAGATGTCAGCCTTCGGAGTCCGCGTGCGGCGTGTTGCCCGGTTGCGGCGCGTCCAGGGTCGGGTGCGCCGGTTGGGGTGTCGCGTCCTTTATCCTCGGTACGGTGGCGCTTTCGGCCAGGCCGCGGGCAAGCGTGTCGCGTATCTTGGCGTCGTCGATCTCCGTCGAGCTGCCGAAGCGCTCGATCAGGATGATCGACGCCAAGCCCACGCCGCTAAGTCTGGCGAGGTCCTCGCGGGACCAGCGAAGCCTCATGCGATCTATCTGCTCTGGAACCATAAACTCGCCTTACGGATGACGGGTTGAAAAAGTTTCAGGTCGGGGTATTTCGGCGCGATCATAGGTGCAATTAGCGATTGCACGCTGCTCGACCGCAGTCTGTTCCCGATCGGCTCGACATGATGTCACCACGATGAGACCATTCTCGTAACATCTCGGCCCCGCATCGCTGGCGTCCATGAAGAAGACGTCGCGGGATGCTCGAACGCTGTTTGAATGGTGGGACAGGCGATATTCGAGGGAGCACTGGATCGTCGGGATCCTGTTCGGGCTCCTGCTCGGCGCCTTGGCCGACCTCCCAGTGAGGTCCCTCCTGGTCAGGGTGGCGACCTGCGCCTACGCGTGCCTGGGTCGTTGAGCGCCGGTTGCGCCCAGGGCCAGCGTGTGCAGGGTCGCCAGGAGGGCGGAAGCGACCGCGATCATCGCCGCGAACGCGTAGAGCGCACCGACGTAGCTGCCGCTCGCATCGTGCACCCAGCCGGCCAGACCCGGGCCCACGCCGGCGCCGGCGCTGAACGCCGCGAGGCCCCAGCCATAGATCCGCGCGTAATGCCGCATGCCGAACAGATGCCCGATCAGGTAGGCCAGCAGGTCCACCTCCGCGCCTGCCGCCAGCCCCACTAGGATGATGGCCACCGGCGCCGCGTCGCCCCGGGCCAGCAACAGGCAGCTCGCCGCCGGCAGCAGGATGTAGAGCGGCGCGATCACCCGCACGGCGAACCGGTCGACGAGCGCGCCCACCGTCAGCCGGCCGACGATGATGGCGATACCCATCAACCCCAGTGCCTGCGCGGCCTGGGCGGGCGAGGTGCCCCGGTCTGCCAGCATCGCCGGCAGATTGACGATGAAGCCGCCGACGACCACCGAGATCAGGAAAAACGCCGCCAGCAGGCGCCAGAACACGCCGGTGCGGAACGCCTCACCCACCAGCAGGCCCGGCAGCGCCGCCGAGGTCGCGCTCCCGGCGCGGTCCTCGCCGCGGGCGCGCAGGAACAATAGCACCAGCGGCAAGCCGACCACGATCTGCGCCGCGGCCAGGGCGTAGAACCCGGCCTTCCATCCATAATCCGCGATGATGCCGCCCACCACCGCCGGGCCGATGGCGGCGACCACCCCGGTGCCGCACAGCGTCGTCCCCAGCGCCAGACCGCGGCTGACGGTGAACCAGCTCGCCACCGCCCGCGTCCACACGATCGGCGACGTCCCCGCCCCGAGCACTGCCAGCGCCGCCCAGCCCGCATACCATAGCGGCACCGAGCCCCCGGTCAGCGTCAGCCCCACATACCCGAGCGCGAACCCCACCATCGCCAGCGCCGCCACCCAGCGCACGGGAAAGCGGTCGACCAGCACCCCGACCACGGGCGCCATCAGCGTCACCCCGATCTTGAGGAACAGCAGCCCGCCGGTGATGGTGGCGCGCGGCCAGGCGAAGGCCTGCTCCAACGGCCGGATGAACAGCCCGGTGGTGTAGATCGGCAGCCCGGTGATCCCGAGCCCGACGCCCACCGCGGCCGCCAGCACCACGGTCCATGCCGCTCGCCATTCCGAGCGCGCCGACTGCATCAGAACGCTTCCATCAAGCGTCCGAACCCGGCGATCCGGTCCATGATGCCGGCCCGGCGCAGCGCGTGCCAGTAGGTCGCCACATTGATCGCGATCACCGGCTTGCCCAGCCAGAGCTCGGCCGCCGCGGCCATGGAGACCGCGCTCAGATTGGTCCCCACCTGCACGATCGCATCGACGTCGTCGCCATCCAGGGCCCGGAAGGTGTCGCGCACCGTGTCGGCTGGCACGGCGGCGATCCCCGTCCAGCTCGGGCAGCGCAGGCACGTGTCCCGCACGCAGTCGAAGCCGGCCTCGGTGAGATACCGTCGCACCTCGTCGTTGGCGGCCGGGAAATACGGCGACATGAACGCGATCCGCCGGACTCCGCCATAAGCCTGCAGCGCCGCCGCCGCCGCGTGCGACCCGCACGTCACCGGCACCCCCGCCGCATCCTCGATCGAGGCTTGGAACGCGTCCGCGCCCTTCATCCCGCCAAAGAACGTCACCGCCGACATGCCCATCACCAGGCTGTCCGGCGCGGCGGTCATGACGCTGCGCACGGCGTCTACGGTGTTCTCGCCGATCAGCCGGGCGCCCGCCATGAAGCTCTCGTTGCTGATCGCCTTCGCATCGGGCGTGAAGATGCGGCTGTAATGGTTGGTCACCCCCGCTGGCCGCAGCGCCTCCAGGTCGGGCTGCACCACGGTGTTGGTGGACGGCCCCATCACGCCGAATTTGTGCCGCCAGCCCAGGACGTCGCGAGGGGTGGTGTTCATGCGATCTCCCTTTCGCGCGCGACCGCGGACAGCATCGATTGCCGCAGCAGGTAGGCGCGCCGCCGCACCGGGTCGGCGGCCGTGGCGGACAGCTCGGCCTCTTGCGCCACCTGTCGGTCGCCGCCGGACATCTCGATCAGCCGCTTGTTCTGCATCGATTGCGCTTGGATGAATTCGTGCATCACGGTCCGGCGCTGCCGCTCGTAGGCGTCCAGCAACGGCTCCGCCTCGGCACCCTCCATGACGATCGGCACCAGCTTGCCGCACAGGTTGCGCACGTCGTGCAGCGCCGAGTTCATGCCGAAGCCGCCCAGCGGGTTGTTGAGATGCGCGGCATCGCCGACCAGGATCATCCGCCCGCGCCGATACTGCCGGGCAACGCGCTGGTGCACGCGGTAGATGGTTCGGTGCGTGGTCGCGATCTGTGCCGGCGCTCCCAGCAACTGCGCGAACACCTCGTCCTTGCGCGCATCGGTCAATAGGTCGGCGTCCGGCGTCGCCGCATCCGCCGCCACCAGCACCCGCCAGGCGGTGGGCGCCCGCAGCAGCACCATCCAGCGCGCCGGGTCGGCCATGTAGTTGATCAGCCCGACATCGCCGAGCCGTTGCTCGACCGGCTCGACCGTCGACAGGCAGAGGAACTTCTCCTCATAGGTAAAGCCCTCGAACTCGATCCCGGCCCATTTGCGCAGGATCGAGTTCGCCCCGTCGCACGCCACCAGGTATCGGGCCCGGATCGTTTCGATTGCATGCGGCGTCTCGACATGGACGTCGATATGCTCGTCCGCGTCGGTGTAGCCCACGGCGCGGCAAGAGAACCGCACCGTGGCCGATGGCAGTGCCGCGAGCATCTCGATCCCGTGCCCCGTCAGCTTCCACTGCTCGGCCTGCAGCCGGTAGGGGAACCGCGTCACGTCCGCCAGTTCGGAGAAGTCGAACCGCACCTGATGCCCGGTCTGGCGGTTGATCCAGCGGTACTCCGGCGCCCGAAGCCCGGCGGCATGGAGGGCCTCGCTCAACCCGAGCGACTCCAGGTATTCCAGCGTGGGCGGATGGAATGTCGAGGCGCGCAGATCCTGCGCCGGCGCCGATGCCGCCTCGAGCAGCAGGGTGCGCACGCCCGCCTGGGCCAGATGCACCGCCATCACCACGCCAGCGGGCCCGGCACCGGCGATCACCACGTCGAACTGCTGCAACGCCATTCTCTCCGTCCAGATCGAGCGCGTGTCCGGCTCGCCTCGATAGTGCACTCGTGAGCATTCGGTAGGCAGGCCGAGGATCGAGTGTTCGACGCCGGCTTTGGCGTCGACCGTACAACGGCAGTGCAAACGCTTGCAACACCGGATCGATCTGCGGACGCGGCCGCTCTCCGGCCTAACGCCGGGCGATGTGATTTAACAGCTTGGTCAGGCTGCCCAGCAGCTCGTCAGGGTGCCGGAGGACAAGGCTGATCCCGATGTCGAACCGCATGCGTGCGGTGGGTGGTTGAAGCAGGAGGCCGACGACGTCGATGCCGCGCCGGCGCAACTCGCGGGCGGCATGACGCGCGTCTTCGGTCAGTTCGGATGGATCGGCGACGTCGATGTCGGAGGGCTCGCCGTCGGTGAACACGAGCACGAGCTTACGGGTCGTCGTCACGGTCGCGAATTCGGTGCCGACGTGGCGCAGGGCGGCGCCTAGGCGGGTGGAGAGGCCGGCGCGGAGGCCGGCCAGCCGCTCGTGCACGGCCGGGCTCAGCTTTTCGTCAAAATCCTTCAGCCGCGTCAGGCGGACGTCGTCACGGCCGGCCGAGGCGAACGAGCGGAGCGCGAGGGCCTTGCCGCTGGTCTCCATCGCCTCGGCCAGGGCGGCCGCGGCCCGGCGCTGCACGTCCAGCACGGTCGAGCCCGGCGACGCTGCCGACGCCGTCGATTGCGACGTGTCGAGGATGACGATGGTGGAGAGATCGTGACGCAACGGCGACCGGCTGACGTAGAGGCGGGGATCGGGATACGTCCCCATGCGGCGGGCCGACGCGGCGGCGATGAGGCGGTCGGTGTCGAGATCCTCCCCTTCCTCCGCCGGAGGGCGCCGCGTGCGCTGGCCGACCGCCAGGCTGCGGACCAGCCTGGTGAGGCCGTGACGCAGGCGGGCGTCGGGCGGGTCGGTGACCGGCCGGCGCCGCGGCACCGCGTCGCGCACCGTCGTCCAATCGGGCCGGAGGGTCGCGCTGGCGGAGTCCCATTCGGGGTAGGTGGCGAGGATGTCCGGTCGGTCGTTCTGCCCGGCGGGACGGGCGCGGGGGCTCGGCGCTTCGTTCGGTCGCTCCCGCGAGGTTTCGACCGACAGGGCGAGGCTGTCGTCCCGGGTCTCCGGCAGGTCCCACAGATGCATGTTGTCGTCGCGGTAGGTGGGCTCGATGACGAAGGTCTTGGCGTTGAACGGCACGCGCATCTGGCCGAGATCGTTGCCGAGCAGGCCGCCGATGATGCGGCTGGTGGCCGGGTCGTGGCGGTCGGCGGCGGCGAACAGGGCGCGCCCTTTCGCTACGAAAGCGTCCGTGTCGGGAAAGTCGGGGTCGAGCAGCGCGCGGGCCAGGCGGGCCAAGAGGTTGGGCGCCAGCGCTGGGCCGCCCGGCTCGGCGACGTGCCACGGTGCCCAGAGGGAGCGCAGGCCGGGGAAGCGCGCGATGGCGAGCGCCTCCACCCGCGCGTCCTCGAGCACGCCGACGAGCACGCGCTGGATCGGCCGCAGCGAGGCGACGGCGAAGTTGGGCGAGGGCACTGCGAGGTGGGCGCGCGCATGGGCAGCTGCGGCGCGGTAGAGCGCGCCTGTGCCGCCGGGAAAGCTCGCGGGCAGTAAGATGGTGCCGGCGCTGATCACGGTTCGGTCCGAGCGATTCGGTGGCATCGCCTGGAGCCGCGGTGCCTCGCCCCAGAGGCCGGTGACGAAGGCGTCCAGCATCGGCTGGCAGTCGGCGAAGGAGCGGGCGCCGGGTCGCCGGGCGAGCAGGGTGGCGGCGAGCGGATCGGTGCCGGCGAAGATGGCGGTGCGCCGGCGTTTGTCGCGCACGGTCGCCTTCAATGCGGCGCCGACGAAGTCCGCGAAGCCGGCGACGTCGTTGTCGGCGAGGAGGACGGGGAGCCGGGCGGTGACGGGCCTGACTTGCTCCGGCGCCGCTTCCGCCAGGCGCCGCATCGCCGTCCACCAGCTCGGCACGTCGGCAGCCCCGAGCAGGCGGCGCACTTCCGGCAGGACAGACAGGCAGGACCCGGCTGCGGCTGCACCGGCATGGCGGCAGATTGCGGCCGCGGCGATGCCGGCGGATGGGTCGGGCGGATCAAGCCGCCAGAACGCCTGAATGCAGGCGATGCCGGCGTTGACGGCCGACAATTCCAGGGTCGCCGCCGCCCAGTCCCGCTCGAATGCCGCGTCGCTGCGGGCGATCGCCGGAGCGGCGGCGGCGAAGGCCGGGCCGAGCGCCGGGCGCGCGCTGACGAGGTGCCGGACCGTCGCTAGGTCCGGCGCCCCGCTCACGGCAGGCAGGCGGAGACGATCGCGTCCAGGGCGTCGCGCATGTCGGAATCGTCGGTGAGCGGCAGGATCATGCCGGCCCGGATCGCCTGCGGCAGCGCGATGCCGGACGCGGCGAGGTGGGCCGCTTGGATCGCCATGCGGGTGGATGCGCCTTCGCCGAGCCCGCGGTCCCGCAGAGAGCGGGTGCGGGCGGCAATGCCGACTAGCAGCGCGGCGATATCTTCATCCACGCCGGCCTCGCGAGCGACGATGGCGGCTTCGGCCTCGGGGGGCGGGTAGCCAAACTCGATCGCGACGAAGCGCTGCTTGGTCGACTCCTTGAGGTCCTTGGCGGCGCTCTGGTAGCCGGGGTTGTAGGAGACGACGAGCAGGAAATCCGGATGCGCCGAAACCAGTTCGCGGTTGCGGTCCAGCGGCAGCACCCGGCGGTCGTCGGCCAGCGGATGGATGATGACGGTGGTGTCCTGCCGGGCCTCGACGACCTCGTCGAGGTAGCAGATCGCGCCGTGCCGCACGGCGGTGGTGAGCGGGCCGTCGGTCCAGACGGTGCCGGCGGCGTCGAGCAGGAAGCGGCCGGCCAGGTCGGCGGCGTTCATGTCCTCGTGGCAGGCCACCGTGATCAGCGGACGACCCAGCTCGAACGCCATCGCCTCGACGAAGCGGCTCTTGCCGCAGCCGGTCGGGCCTTTCAGCATAATCGGCAGGCGGCGCCCGGCGGCGGCGGCGAACAGCGCGACTTCGTCGGCGGACGGCCGGTAGTACGGCCGTTCCGCGACGCGGTAACCCTGGAGGTCCAACGCTACCGATGCTTGACGGACGGGATGCCCTCGATCGGGCATTCCTCCGTGCCCACCGTGGTGCGCGTCATGGCCTCGACCATCTCGCGGGTAGCCTCCGGGTCGGCGATCCAGCGCTTGTAGAAATCGTAGGGGCAGGCGGCCTCGCCCTTGTCGCCGTCGCCGGAGTTGATCATGCCGGTGTAGCCGCGGTGCACCAGCTTGAAGAGGTGGTTCTCGGACTGCATGTTGGCCCGCGCGTCGCGGATCAGCGAGGTGGAAAGGGCAGCGTATTGGATGCCGTATTCCTCGGTGCCGCACTCGCCGAGCGTGCGGCCGTCGAAGCCGATGATCGAGGAGTGGCCGAAATAGGAATACACGCCGTCGAAGCCGGTGGCGTTGGCGACGGCCACGTAGCAATTATTGGCCCAGGCCATCGATTTGGACATCAGGATCTGCTGTTCCTTGGCGGGATACATGTAGCCCTGGCAACGGATGATGAGTTCGGCGCCGCGCATGGCGCAGTCGCGCCAGATCTCGGGGTAGTTGCCGTCGTCGCAGATGATGAGGCTGATCTTGAGGCCCTTGGGGCCGTCGGACACGTAGGTGCAGTTGCCGGGATACCAGCCTTCGATCGGCACCCAGGGCATGATCTTGCGGTATTTCTGGACGATCTCGCCCTTGTCGTTCATCAGGATCAGCGTGTTGTAGGGCGCCTTGTTCGGGTGCTCCTCGTGGCGCTCGCCGGTGAGCGAGAAGACACCCCAGACCTTGGCGGTGCGGCAGGCCTCGGCGAAGATCTCGGTCTCGTCGCCGGGGATCGAGGCGGCGGTCTCGTACATCTCGCCGCTGTCGTACATGATCCCGTGGGTCGAATATTCCGGGAAGATGACGAGATCCATGCCGGGCAGGCCGGACTTCATGCCGATCAGCATGTCGGCGATCTTCTTGGCGTTGGTCAGGACCTCGGCCTTGGTGTGCAGCCGCGGCATCTTGTAGTTCACGACGGCGACGCCGACGCTGTCCTTGCTGCTCGAGATATCACCGTGGATCATTGTGGTCTCCTAATGACTGATCATCCAAGGCCGGGCGGCGGGGAACGACTTGGCCCCGACGGCCTCGGCCGTTCGTTTGGTCGGCCGACAGCAGCCGCACGAGGCTGGATGCTTGCGCGATTGCAGCGGCGCGTTGGCGCTGCGTTCGTTGGTCGCGTGGGCGCGCCGGGCGCCGGTGTCCATGCCGGCGAAGGTGGGCGCGGTGAGCAGCGCGCGGGGCGCCTCGGCCCCGCAGCCGCACGGCGCCGGCGACGCGTAGGCCGACATCGGACGCAGCGCGCTGAACGGGCCGCAATCGGCGCAGAGGTAGTCGTAGACCGGCATCGTCAGAGATCCGGTGCCAGCGGCATGGAGACGCCGCCCTTGATGCCGCCGGAGGGGCCGTCCATGCCGGGGTTGATGTCGAAGTCGAAGATCTCCGTCGGCAGCCACAGCGTGGCGCAGGAATTGGGGATGTCGACCACACCGCTGATGTGACCTTGCACCGGCGCGGTGCCGAGGATCGAGTAGGCCTGGGCGCCGGAGTAACCGAACTTCTTCATGTATTCGATCGCGTTCAGGCAGGCCTGGCGGTAGGCCACGTTGACGTCGAGGTAGTGCTGCTCGCCGGTCTCGTCGACCGAGATGCCCTCGAAGATGAGGTAGTCGGTGTAGTTCGGCTTTTGCACGCTCGGCTTGAAGATCGGGTTCTTGATGCCGTACTTCGCCATGCCGCCCTTGATCACCTCGACCTTGAGATGGATCCAGCCCGGCATCTCGATCGCGCCGCAGAAGGTGATCTCGCCGTCGCCCTGGCTGAAGTGCAGGTCGCCCATCGAGAGCCCGGCGCCAGGAACGTAGACCGGGAAGTAGACGCGGGCACCACGGGACAGATCCTTGATGTCGCAGTTGCCGCCGTGTTCGCGCGGCGGGACGGTGCGGGCGCCGGTGGCAGCGGCGGCGGCTTTCGCGTCGCCCTTGAGGCGGCCCATGTGCGCGGTCGGCGCAAACGGGGCGTTGGCCAGCGGCGGCACGCGGCCGGGGTTGGTGGCGATCAGGCCGGTCTCACGGCGGTTCCAGGTATCGAGCAGCTTTGGGTCCGGCAGGCAGCCGATCAGGCCGGGATGGATCAGCCCGGCAAAGTTGACGCCCGGAACGTGCCGCGACGAGGTGAACATGCCCTTGAAGTCCCAGATCGACTTTTGCGCTTCCGGGAAATGATCGGTCAGGAACCCGCCGCCGTTCTTCTTGGAGAAGAAGCCGTTGAAGCCCCATTCGTTGTGCGGGAAGGCACCAATATCGAGGATATCGACCACCAGGAGGTCGCCGGGCTCCGCACCCTCGACGCCGACGGGGCCGCTGAGGAAATGCACGATCGAGAGGTCGATGTCGCGCACGTCGGACGCGTCGTCGTTGTTCTTGATGAAGCCGCCGGTCCAGTCGTAGCACTCGATCTTGAAGTCCTGGCCGGGCTTGACGGTGGCGACCATCGGGATGTCCGGGTGCCAGCGGTTATGGATCATGTCGTTGTCATAGGCGGATTGCGACAGGTCGACCTTGATCAGCGTGTCCGTCATGTTTGTCGTTCTCCCTGGACGTTAAACGGCGAGATAGCGGGCGACGGTTTCCTGATCGACGTCGGCCCGGCTGTCCTCGTGCACGACCACGCCGCCCTCGAGGACGATGACACGGTCGGCGATGTCGAGTGCGAAGCTCAGCACCTGTTCGGAGGCGATGATGCTCAGGCCCCGCTCGTCGCGGATGCGGCGCAGCGTGCGGGCGAGCTCGAGGATGATTGAGGGCTGGATGCCCTCCGTCGGCTCGTCAAGCAGCAGCACCTGCGGGTTGGTCGCCAGCGCGCGGGCGATGGCGAGTTGCTGCTGCTGACCGCCGGAAAGGTTGCCGCCGCGGCGGGCACGCATCTCCTTGAGCACGGGGAACATCTCGTAGATGTCCGGCGAGACGGTCTTGCCGCCGTGCACGAACAGCCCGGTCTCGATGTTGTCCTGCACCGTCATGGTGGAAAAGATCGCCCGTCCCTGCGGCACGTAGGCGAGCCCGGCCTTGACGCGCAGATGGCTCGGCAGCTTGGCGATGTCGGTGCCGTTCAGCTCGATCGATCCGGATTTGGTGGGGATCGCACCGATCAGCGAGCGCATCAGCGTGGATTTACCCATGCCGTTGCGACCGACGACGACGAGGATTTCCGCCTTTCCGAGGCTGAAATCGAGCCCGTGCAGCACCTCGCTCTGGCCGTAGCCGGCCCGCAGGCCTCTGACGTTCAGCATTGATCAGTGTCCAAGATACACCTCGACGACTTTGGGATCGGCTTTGACGTGGTCGATCGAGCCTTCGGAGATGACCTTGCCCTGGTGCAGCACCGTCACCTTGTGGGCGATGTCCTCGACGAACCCCATGTCGTGCTCGATCACCAGCACCGACCGGTCGCGGATGACCCGGTGCAACAGCTCGGCCGTCTTCTTGCGCTCGCTGACGCTCATGCCGGCGACGGGCTCGTCGAGCATGAGCAGCGCCGGGTCCTGGATGAGGAGCATGCCGATCTCGAGCCATTGCTTCTGGCCGTGGCTCAGATACTCGGCGTAGTCGTCCAGATGCTGCTCGAGGAAGATCTCGCGGCTGATCTGTTCGACGCGTTCCTTCACGGCGGCATCCCGCTTGAAGGCCAGCGCGCCGAACACGGAGCGGCCGCGCGGATAGGAAATCTCCAGGTTCTCGAACACGGTGAGGTCTTCGTAGATCGACGGCGTCTGGAACTTGCGTCCCACGCCGGCGCGGACGATCTCGTGCTCCTTCATCTTGGTCAGTTCCTTGCCCTCGAAGGCGACGGAGCCGCTGGTCGCCTTGGTGCGGCCGCAGATGAGGTCGAGCACCGTCGTCTTGCCGGCGCCGTTAGGGCCGATGATGACGCGGATCTCGTTGCGGTCGAGATAGAAGGACAGGTCGTCGACCGCCTTGAAGCCGTCAAACGAGACGGTCAGGCCCTCGACGGAAAGCAGGTAATTCTTGTTGGTCGCACCGATCGGGCTCATTGGCCGGCCGCTCCCTGTTCCAGCGCTTGCGGCGACTCGACATTGGCGATGGTGGGTTGCCGGCCCTTGGCCTTCGGCAACACGCGGTCCAGCAACGGGTCGACATACTGCCGGTACACGCCGGCCAGCCCGTTCGGGAACGCCACCACCACGATGATGAACAGCGACCCCATGGCCAGCAACCAGGCCTGCGGCGCCGCTTCGGAGAACGAGGTCCGCGCCCAGCACACGATCAGCGCGCCGTAGATCGCGCCCAGCAGCGAGGTGCGACCACCGACCGCGCTGTAGATCACCATCTCGATCGACGGCACGATGCCGACAAAGGAGGGCGACATGAAGCCGACCTGCAAGGTGAACATCGCGCCGCCGATGCCGGCCAGGGCGGCGGCAAAGCAGAACACGAACACCTTGAAGTGCGCCACGTCGTAGCCGGAGAACCGCACCCGGTCCTCCTTGTCGCGCATGGCGACCAGGATGCGCCCGAGCTTACTGCGGCGAATGAACTGCGCCAGCAACAGACAGCCCAGCAGCAGCCCGGCGTTGACGAAATACAGCACCGTCTTGGCGCCGTCCGGCCGGATGTCCCAGCCTTCCAGCGTGCGCAGATCGGTGATGCCGTTGACGCCGCCGGTGTAGCCCTGCTGCCCGATGATCAGGATGGTGAGGATGGCGGCGACCGCCTGGGTGATGATCGCGAAATACGTGCCGCCGACTCGGCGGGTGAACATCGCCACGCCGATGATCAGCGCCAGCAGCATCGGCACCATCGGCACGGCCAGGATGGTGAACACCAGACTGTGGAATGGCTGCCACATCCACGGCAGCTCGGTGATCTGGTTCCAGTCCATGAAGTCCGGGATGCCCGGGGTGGACTGGATCTTGGTCGCTTCCGGGGTCGAGGCCTGCAGCTTGAGATACATCGCCATGCAGTAGCCGCCGAGGCCGAAGAACACCCCCTGCCCCAGGCTGAGAATGCCGGCATCGCCCCAGCACAGCACCAGGCCGAGCACCACGAAGCCGTATGTCAGGTATTTGCCAACCAGGTTGAGCCGGAAGGCGTCGAGCGCGACGGGAAAGACGAGCAGGAGCACCAGCGCAAGCACGGTGATCCAAAGCAGGTCCTTACGGTTAAGAAATGTCATCGCCGCACCTTCAAAGCAAACAGCCCTTGTGGCCGGATCATTAGGATCATGATCACCGCCAGCAGCACGATGACCTGCGCCATCGACCCGCTGAGGAAGAACTCCAGCGTCGAGCGCGCCTGCGAGATGGTGAAGGCGGACGCGATGGTGCCGACCAGGCTCGCCGCACCGCCGAACACCACGATCAGGAACGTGTCGACGATGTAGAGCTGCCCGGCGGTTGGGCTGGTGGAACCGATCATGGTGAACGCGCTACCGGCGACCCCGGCGATACCGCAGCCGATCCCGAAGGTGATGCGGTCCACCCGCGCGGTGTCGATGCCGACGGCGCTGGCCATCATGCGGTTGGACACCACGGCGCGGATCTGCTTGCCCCACCCCATGCGATAGATCAGCAGGAACACGCCGACCGTGATGATCGTGGTCAGGACCATGACGATCATGCCGTTGATCGGGATCTGGATGGAATCGGTCACATCGGCCGCACCCATCATCCAGTCCGGCTGATCGACGCCCACCTCGCGCGCGCCGAACACCGATCGGTATACCTGCTGCAGGATGAGGCTGAGCCCCCACGTCGCCAGCAAGGTATCGAGCGGCCGCTTATACAAGCGGCTGATGAGGGCCCATTCGACCAACATGCCGAGCGCGCCGGAAACGATAAAGGCCAGCACGACGGCGACGAAGAAATACGCCGAGAACAGCGCCGGCATGAACTTGGTGAATACTTGCGAGGTGAGATAGGTGACGTAGGCGCCGAGGATCATGAACTCCCCGTGCGCCATGTTGATCACGCCCATCTGCCCGAAGATGATCGCCAACCCGAGCGCCATCAGAACGAAGACGGAGAACAGGATCAGCCCGGCGAAACCTTGCATCGCCATGATCGAACCGAGTTCGCCCATCGTGTAGCCTGCGAACATCGCCTGTTCTCCGTTCTACTCGAGGGTTACTGGTAGCCGGCCGGGAACGGGTCCGGCTTGATCAGCTCGGGCGACTCGTAGACCACCTTGAACTGACCGTTGACCTGCGCCTGCGCGACCCGGGTCTTGCTCCAGAGGTGATGGTTCGGGTCGATGCGGACGTAGCCTTCCGGCGCGCCGGTGAACTCGATGCCACCGGAGGCGGCGGCGATCTTGTCCACGTCGAAACTACCCGCCTTCTCCACCGTCAGCTTCCACAGCCACGGGCCGAGGTAGGCCGCCTGCGACACGTCGCCGATGACGCTCTTCTCGCCGTAGGCCTTCTTGAAGGCGGCGACGAACTTCTTGTTGTTCTCGTTATCCAGGCTCTGGAAATACTTCATGCAGGAATACGCGCCCGCGATGTTCTCGCCGCCGATGCCCTCGACCTCGTCCTCGGTCACCGAGATGGTCAGCAACGTCTGCTTGTTCAGGTCGACGCCGGCCGCCTTGAGCTGCTTGTAGAATGCGACGTTGGAGCCGCCGACCACGGTGGTGAAGATCACGTCCGGCTTGGTCAGCTTGATCTTGTTGATCACCGAGTTGAACTGCGTGTGGCCGAGCGGGAAGTAGTCCTCGCCGACCACCTTGCAGCCGGTCAGATGCCCTTCGATGTGCTTGCGGGCGATCTTGTTGGAGGTGCGCGGCCAGATGTAGTCGGAGCCGACCAGGTAGAAGCTCTTGCTGCCCTTGGTCTTGTTGACCCAGTCGAGGCTGGCCAGGATCTGCTGGGTCGCTTCCTGGCCGGTGTAGATGACGTTCTTGGACTGCTCGAGGCCCTCGTAGAACGTCGGATAATACAGCATGCCGTTCAGCTGCTCGAGCACCGGCAGCACCGCCTTGCGCGACGCCGAGGTCCAGCAGCCGAAGATCGCCGCGACGTGGTCGCTGGCCAGCAGCTTCTTGGCCTTTTCGGCGAATGTCGGCCAGTCGCTGGCGCCGTCCTCCTGGATCACCTTGATCTGCCGGCCCAGGATGCCGCCGCTTTCGTTAATCTGCGCGATCGCCAGCTTCTCGGCCTCGATCGACCCGGTCTCGCTGATCGCCATCGTGCCGGTCGCCGAGTGCAGGATGCCGACCGTCACGGTATCGTCGGTGATGGCCAGGCCGGTGGTGTTGACGGCCGAGGTCGCCGGGCCGGCGGCCTGGGCCAGGCGCGGCAGCATCGCGGCGACCGGGAGCGCGGCCATGCCCTGGAGCAGGCGTCGGCGCAGCGGTGAGTTCGGAACGTCGTCCATCGGTGATCCTCTCGTCAAAGGAGGTCAGCGTGGCGGCGGACGGAACGATAACGGAATACGTCAAATGACGTATGGAGCTATGATCGCGCTGCGGCGCAGCGTCCCGGGCGCAATGATCGGCGGAGGATCGGACGGAGCCAATGGCAGCACGGCAGCGGATCGTGCGGATACGGCGCGACTATAACCGATGGGTCGCCAACCAGACGCTTGAGGATTACGCGCTGCGCTTCACCGCCAAGGCGTCCCGCCGCTGGTCGGCCGCGCGCGTGGCCAACACCGCGCTCGGCGGCGTGTCGTTCCTCGCGTTGGAAGCGATCGGGGGGACCGTGACGATCGGCTACGGCTTCGCCAACGCGTTCCCGGCCATCCTGGTGGTCAGCCTGCTGATCCTGCTGACGGCGTTGCCGATCAGCTATTATGCGGCGCGGGACGGCGTCGACATCGACCTGCTGACCCGTGGGGCCGGCTTCGGCTATATCGGCTCGACGGTCACCTCGCTGATCTACGCCTCGTTCACCTTCATTTTCTTCGCCATCGAGGCGGTGATCATGGCGGCGATGCTGGAGGCATGCTTCGGCATTCCGCCGCCGATCGGCTACGTGCTGTGCGCCGCCGCGGTGGTCCCGCTGGTCACCCATGGCATCACCGTGATCAGCCGCCTGCAGCGCTGGTCGCAGCCGCTCTGGATCGCGCTGCAGTTGCTGCCGTTCGCGGTGCTGGCGGTCACGGCACGGCAGGCGCTGGCGGAGTGGCCGAGCTACCCGGGCGTCGCTCCCGGCGCGGACGGGCGGTTCCATCTCGTGCTGTTCGGCGCGGCGGCCTCGGTGACGTTCTCGCTGATCGCGCAGGTGGGCGAGCAGGTCGACTTCCTGCGGTTCCTGCCGGCCCCGGCGCGTGGAGCGCCGAGCGCGGGCTGGTGGGCGGCGATGCTGGCGGGGGGACCGGGCTGGATCGTGGTCGGTATCCTCAAGCTGCTGGCCGGGTCGTTCCTGGCGACGCTGGCGGTGTCGGAGGGCGTGCTGCCGATGCTGGCCCGGCAGCCGAACACGATGTACGAGGTCGCGTTCCGGCACGTGGTCGGCTCGCCCACGGCGGCGCTCGCGCTGACCACCTGCTTCGTGGTGATCTCGCAGCTCAAGATCAACATGACCAACGCCTATGCCGGCTCGATCGGCTGGTCGAATTTCTTCTCGCGGCTGACGCACAGCCATCCGGGCCGGGTCGTCTGGCTGGTGTTCAACATCGCGATTGCGCTGCTGCTGATGGAGCTCGGCATCTACGGCGCGATCGAGCACACGCTGGTGCTGTATTCCGCCGTCGCCGGCGCCTGGGTCGGGGCGCTGGTGGCCGATCTCGTCGTCAACAAGCCGCTCGGCTACAGCCCGGCGCACATCGAATTCAAGCGCGCGCATCTCTACGACGTGAACCCGGTCGGCTGCGGTGCGATGGCGATCGCAGTCGCGGCCGCCATGCTGGCCTACGCCGGCGTGCTGGGCGAGGCGGCGCAGGCCTTCACCCCGTTCGTGGGCTTCGCCGCCGCGTTTGCCGCGGCACCGCCGATCGCCTGGGCGACGGGCGGCCGCTACTACCTGGCGCGCAAGCCGCGGGCGCATTGGGCGGGGCGGGGCACCATCGTCTGCGTCGTGTGCGAGCATCCGTTCGAGCCGGAGGACATGGCGTTCTGCCCGGTCTATGCCGGCGCGATCTGCTCGCTGTGCTGCTCGCTAGACGCGCGGTGCCACGACGCCTGCAAGCCGCACGCCCGGTTGCCGCAGCAGATCCTGCACCAGATCGAGGCCTGGACGTCGCCGACCATGCGCCGGCACCTGGCCGGGCCGCTGGGCCGGTGGGCGGCGACGGCGGTGGTGTCGGCGCTGCTGATCGGCGCCGCCCTGATCGCCGTCTACCTGCACATGGCCGTCATCGTCCCCGCCGAGTCCGGCGCGTTGGCGCAGGCGCTGTGGACCATCTTCGCCCTCCTGCTCCCCGCCGTCGGCGTGGTCTCCTGGCTGCTGACGCTGAGCCACGAGAGCCGGCACGTGGCGCAGCAGGAGACGCAGCGGCAGACCGACCTGCTGCTCAACGAGATCGACGCCCACGAACGGACCGACGCCAAGCTGCAGCGGGCCAAGGAAGCGGCCGAGGCGGCCAACCTGGCCAAGAGCCGATACGTCGTCGGCATCAGCCACGAGCTTCGCAGCCCGCTCAACGCGATCCTCGGCTATGCGCAGCTGATGGAGGGCGATTTGAACATCAGCGCGCACCGCCGCGAGCACATCAAGATCATCCGGCAGAGCGGCGACCACATGGCCGGGCTGATCGAGGGGTTGCTGGACATCTCGAAGATCGAGGCAGGACGCATCGAGATCTATCGCGACCAGGTCCGGCTGCGGGAGTTCCTCAAGCAGCTCGGCGACATGTTCCGCCCCCAGGCGGAGGCGCGGGGGATCGGCTTCATGCAATCGAGCGCCGGCCGGCTGCCGGAGGTGGTGTTCACCGACGAGCGCCGCCTGCGCCAGATCCTGATCAACCTGCTGTCCAACGCGGTCAAGTTCACCCATGCCGGCGAGGTCCGCTTCACGGTGCGCTGCCGCGGCGAGGTGGCCGAGTTCGAGGTGGCCGATAGCGGCATCGGCATCGGGGCGGCCGATCTCGACCGCGTGTTCGAGCCGTTCGAGCGCGTCGACACCGGGCGCAACCTGGCCGTCCCCGGCATCGGCCTGGGCCTGACGATCTCCAAGCTGCTGACCCAGATCATGGGCGGCGAGCTGACCGTCGAGAGCACCCCGGGCCAGGGAAGCCGTTTCCTCGTGCGCCTGCATCTGTCCGAAGTGCTGCAGCCGCACAAACCGGCCCCGATCGAAGGACGTCTTGAAAGCCGCATTTCGGGCTATGCCGGGCGCCGCCTCACCGTGCTGATCGCCGATGACGACAAGGTGCATCGCGGCCTGATGCAGGACCTGCTGTCGCCGCTCGGCTTCGTGCTGTTCACTGCCACCGATGGCGAGACCTGTGTGCGCCTGGCGGGCGAGTGCCGCCCGGACCTGGTGCTCGCGGACGTCTCGATGCCGGGGCTCGATGGGTGGCAGGTCGCCGAGCGGCTGCGGCGGGACGGCTTCGAGACGCTCAAGATCATCATGATCTCGGCCAATGCCGTCGAGCTCGCCACGCCGCCGGGGCCGGTGCATCACCACGACGCCGTGCTCACCAAGCCGATCGACCTGACCGAGCTGCTCGCTCAGATCCGAGCCCTCATGCAGCTGGAATGGACCGGCGCCGACATCGCTGCGGCACCCATCGACGACGCGCCGGCGATCGCGCTCGACCCCGTCGACACGCGTGCGCTGCGGGAGCTGGGATCGATCGGCTACGTCCGAGCCATCCACGCCCGCCTCGACCAGATCGAGGAGGCGTCGCCCCCGCATCGCCGGACGGTGATGCGGCTGCGGCAGCTGGTGTCGCGTTACCAGATCAAGGCGTTTATGGACGCGCTTGGCCCGCCTGGGCCCGAGGACGGCCCATGAACGCAATCGACTGCGCCTCCCGCGAGGTCGTCCTCGTCGTCGATGACAGCCCGGCCACGCTCGGGCTGCTGAGCGAGGCGCTGGAGCGGGCCGGCTACACGGTGCTGGTGGCGCAATCGGGGGAGGATGCGTTGCGCCTGATGCAGCGTATCTCGCCGGACATCGTGCTGATGGATGCGATCATGCCGGGGCTCGACGGCTTCGAGACCACCCGCCTGATGAAGACGAGCGCGGCCACGGCGTCGATCCCGGTGGTGTTCATGACCGGGCTAACGGAGACCGAGCACGTGATTCGCGGGCTGGAGGCCGGCGGGGTGGACTACGTCGCCAAGCCGGTGGCGCCCGACGAGGTGGTCGCCCGCGTCACGGTTCATGTCGCGACGGCGCGCCTGACCCGAAGCGCGCGCACCGCGCTGGACACCACCGGCCGCTACCTACTGTCGGTCACGCTCGACGGGACCCTGCTGTGGTCCACGCCGCAGGCGGCCCGGCTGCTCGAGCAGGACGGGACGGTGGCGCCGCTGCATGGCGCGCTGCGCGCCTGGCTGGCGACCTGCACGCCCGGCGACGCCGTCGGGGCGGAGACCACCTTGCCTGCGCAGGCCGGTCGGTGCCGCATCCGCGTGACGGTGCTGGGGGAGGTCGGCAGCAACGAGATGCTGCTGCGGCTGACCCCGGAGTTGAACCCGGAGGAAGTTCTGGCCGACCTGCTCGGCCTCACGCGCCGGGAGGCGGAAGTGCTGCTATGGCTGAGCCGCGGCAAGAGCAACCGCGACATCGCCGCGATCCTGGATCTCAGTCCGCGGACGGTGAACAAGCATTTGGAGCTGATATTCCCGAAGCTGAACGTCGAGAACCGGGCGTCGGCGGCGGCACTGGCGGTCCGCCTGCTCGCCAACGCGGAGTGACGCCGGGACCACGGCTTGCCGAAATGGCCCGGGATCGCCGACCAGGCATCGCCGTGCCACGGGTTGCGCTCGATCTTGCCGTCCATCATGCCGGCCATGGCGGTGCCCACCAGGGTGGTCATCGACGTGACGTGCCCGTTGTAGCTCACGGCTGAGCCGCGCCGGGGTCAAGCCTGTGGGAACAGATACTTCACCGATGTCTTGAAGACGAAATTGCTGAAGTCGAATGTCGCGATGCCGGGCGTGTCGACGGTCACGATCCGTGCCGCGGCAGTCTCGAAGAAAGCGCGGAAATGCTGGCTCGATTTGATCGCGATGACTTTGTAGTCGGTCATCGGCATGCCGTGCAGTTTCAGCATCTCGTCATCGAGCAGTTGGGATTTCAGCTCCGTCACGATCACGTCGACATTGCCGATGCGCAGCCGGGTCGATCGACCGAGGTCGCGCTGCCCGCCCTTGCCCATGGGCGTGCTCGCCACCCACCGGCACAGCGTGTTCATCACCACCTCGGCGTCAACCTGCAGCGGCGCCCCATGCAGTGCGTCCGTTTTGCCGCCGAGGCTGACCGCGATGCGGGCGCCTTCGCCGGCCTCGTGGGCCGCAGCCACCACCGCGGCGTCGGCCAGGTGAGCAAAGCAGGTCCGCGGCACGTTCCGGCGCAGCATCTCGGCGAGCAGCCAGGTGCCGTCGCCGGGCGCGCCGGCGCCGGGATTGTCGGAGGTCTCGTTCAGGACGACCGGGGTCTCCGGACAGCTCAACGCCGTCTCGAGCCCCTCGGCCGCACCCGGCAGAGTGATGGCGAACACGTCGCGCTGCGCCCAGATGAAGTCGGCGACGTCTCGCGTGGCCGCGGCCGCCAGCGCCTCGTCATCTTCCGCAATCGCGATGACGGACACGCAGGTGGCCGAGGAGTCCGCGTAGGGGAAGCCGTGATAGGCGGCGCAATGCAGCAGGCCGGGCTTGGCCTCCCACGACTCGCAGCGCGCGTTGACCGCCTTGAGCGGGCCATGGAACGTCGTCGTGGTCGGGATCACCAGCGGCAGGCGGGTGAGCGCCATCCGCGGCCGCAGCTCGCCTTGCACCATGCGATGTAGGTTGCGGATGGCGTCGCGGCCGCGGTCGTACATGTCGATGTGGGGGTATTCCTTTACGCCGAACAGCATGTCGGCATTGTCGATCATGCGGTCGGTGATGTTGCCGTGCAGGTCGAGCGTCGCGACGATCGGCATCGCCGTCCCAAAGCGCAGCCGCAGCGTGCGCAGCAGGTCGCCCTCGATGTCGCCGGTCGTTTCGGCCACGCCGGCGCCGTGCAGCTCGAGGCAGATCGCGTCGAACGGCGCAGCCGCCTCGAGCCCGGCCAGCACCTTGCGCTTGATCTCCGCCCAGGTCTCGGCGCGGATCGTGCCGGATGGGCTCGTGATGGCGCCGAAGGTCGGCAACAGCTCGATGTCGCCCAGGGCGGCGGCCTCGTCGACCATGCCGCCGATATAGTCCTGCACGCCGCGGTGACGGTTTAAGAGTTCTTCCCCCTCGATCCAGGAGCGAATGCGGAAGGCGGCCTCGTCGGTCGGCTCGTTGGAGAAAGTGTTGGTCTCGTGCGAGACCTGGGCGATGGCGATACGCATGGGATTTCCTCGATAGCGCCGGTCAGGCGAAGTGGAAGCATGGCCCATCAACGAAGGAGAAACCCCTTCAGGCAGTCCGCGACGTCGGTGGGCACCACGACGTGCGCGTTGTGTCCGCCATACGGGAGGAGCTTGAGCACGGCGCCGTCGATCAGCTCGGCCAGCTCCACCGAACAGTGCGGCGGCGTGCTGACATCGTCGTCCAAACCGAGGACCAACGTCGCCGCGCGGATCAGCGGGAGCGAGGCCCGGCGCTCGTGCCGCAGGCAGGCGTCGATCCGCTGCAGCATCGGGTCGACGCCGATGAAGCCCGATCGCAACCCGGGCAGTGCCGCCCGCAGCGCCTCGTCGTTGTCGCGGATCCAGAGCGGTGGATAGATGCCGATCGGGCCGGTGCGAAGGAAGTGCTCCGCGCCCATGCCGACCAGCACCTCCCTGCGCGCGGTCATAACGCGGTCAAAATAGGGGTCGTGACCGGGCCAACTGGCAAAGACGACCAGCCGGGACACCCGGTCCGGGTGGTCGGCCGCGATGGCTTGCACCACGGCACCACCGAGGGAGTGACCGACGAGATGGGCGCGCACGATACCCAACCGGTCCATGAAGGCCAGGACATCGGCCGCGATCTCGTCGACCGAGCACGGCGAGTTGCGTGGCCCGCTGCGGCCCACGCCCAGATGGTCGTGCGTCAGGACGCGGAGATGCGGCGCGAGGATCCCCGCGACCGCCGCCCAGGGCGCGGCCAGACCGTTGAGTCCGGACACGAGCAGGACGGGCTCGCCTGCGCCGTGCTCCTCGTAGTGTATGACGCCCCGGCCGATATCGAGGGTCGGCATCAGCGCGGCAATGCCTGCCGGGCCTCGGGCAGGTCCCAGATGCGCTCGATGGCGACCGACCCGGCCGCGCAGATCGCGGCCTCATCGGCGCCGAGCAGGCGGCCCTCGTCGATCAGCACGCGCCCATCCACGACCACCTGCGCCACGTCGGCCCGGTTCACCAGCGCGATCAAGCCGCGCCGAGGGTCGGAGAACGGGTGCAGCATGGGGTGGCCGAGGTCGATTACCGTGAGGTCGGCGGTGGCGCCGGGCTCGATCCGGCCTAGATCGGGGCGAGCGACGCAGTCGGCTGCGGCGGCCGTCACCGCGTCGATCAGCTCCGGCGACGTTGCCGCTCCGGCATCCCCGGCGGCGATCTTGGAGATGAGGGATGCCGCGTTCAGCTCACCGAGCAAGTCCATGTTGTAGCCGTCGGTGCCGACGGCGGTGCGGATTCCGGCACGCGCAAAGCGGCCGAACGCTGCGGTGACGCCGGTGCGGGCGAACACGCGGGGGCAGTTCAGCACCGTGGCGCCCCGCGCTGCTATCAGGCGCAAATCCTCGTCGCTGGACGCGATGCAATGAGCCGCCAGCAGGTCCGGCGCCAGGAGGCCGAGCCAGTCGAGATACTCGGCGGGGGTGCGGTCACTATAGCGCTGACCGATGGTGGCGACCTCCTCGGCACTCTGCGCCAGGTGGGTCGTGATCGGCACGCCGAGTTCCCGCGCGCGGGCGCCGCAGGCGCGCAGCAGGTCGGGCCCGCAGGTGTCGGTGGCGTGCGGGCTCATCGCCAGGCGGATACGGCCATTCGCCTGGCCGTTCCAACGGGCATACAGCGCGTTCCAGGTGTCAAGATCGGCCTGGCCGTCATCCCCGGCGTAGCGCACGACGCCGTCCTCACCGGCTTTGGCGTCGCCGGTCGAGAGCAGGTAGGGCGCTCCCCAGAACCGGATGCCGAGTTCGGCCGCGGCGTCGAACATCTCCGGCAGGCCATTGCGGAACGGCTCCATGACGCTGGTCGCGCCACCTTTGAGCAGTTGCAGGATGCCCAGCCGGGCGATGGCCATGCGCTCGTCGGGCGACAGGATCTCGAGGCCGCGCCGGGTCAGCGGCATGAGCACGGTGTAGACGATGGAGCGGCTGCCCTGGCGCCCGTTGCCGTCCTCGGTGTGGGTGCGCGCGACCGCTTCGCTAAAACAATGATTGTGCAGGTTCATCAGACCGGGCAGCACGAAACGGTTCGGCCGATCGTAGACGATGTCCGCCACCGGTCGGTCCGGCTGCACCGCCGCGATCCGGTTGTCCTCGAGCAGCACCCAGTGATCGCGCAGGACATGTTGCGCGCCGTCGCGCCGGGCCAGGACATAGCGGCCGAGGATGGCGGTGGTCGTCATGCCGCGCCCCTGAGCAGCACGGCGCCGAGTGCCGCCGCAACGGCCTGCTGGCTGGGCTCCACCACGGGGCGGCCACACGCCGCAGCGATCGCATCGCGGTGCCGCGCCATGCCCGCGCAGCCGAGCACGATCACGTCGGCGCCCCGCTCGCGCACTAGCGCCCGGCCAGCCTCGGCCAGTATCGCGCCGACCGCCTCGCTGGCGCTGTCCGCAGCCGATAGCTCCACCGGCCACGACCCGGCGTATCGTCCCTCGATCCCCATCTGCCGCACCAGCCGCTGCTGCCGACGCACGGACGAGGCGGAGAGCGCGACGATGCCGAACCGCTCGCCCAAGGTGAGCGCGCGGAGCAGGCCCCATTCCGCGATCCCCATTACCGGGCGGCCTTCTGCGGCTTCCCGCACCGAATGCAGACCCGGATCGCTGAAGCATGCCAGCACAAAGGCGTCGGCCACCTCGCGCTCCACCAGGCGGCAGAGCGGAACGATCACGCTGTCCGCGTCGCGTTGGGTGGCGATGCCGGGTGGTCCCTCGGCCAGCGTCACGCAGTCGATGGCGGGGCCACCGGGGAGCCGCAGCGGCGCCACGGCCTCGCTGATCGCCGCCGTGACGCGCTCCGAGCTGTTCGGGTTGACCACCAGGATGCGGCTCACGCGCCAGCGGCCTCATGCCGCAGGAAGTTGGCCGCGATCTCCTGCCCGGTCGTGATCCACAGATCCGGGTAGGATTGCGCATACTGCAGGAACTCCCGCAGCAGCCGCAGCCGCATCGGGCGGCCGGAGCATTGCGGATGCAGCACGGTGGTGATCAAGCCGCCCCAGTCGCGGGTCTCGTCCAGCTCGTCCTTCCAGATCGACAGCACGTGCTCCTTGGGGAAAATCGGGCGCGGTGAAAAGCGGGCCGACAGGCCGTGCATCCAGTCGTCGTAGGAGGGCGTCACCGGCAATTCAATCGTGCCGGGCGAGCCGTCGGCCAGCACATGACGATACGGGCGGACGTCGTCGCGGAAGGACGAGGTATAGACGATCCCCCGCGCCTTGAGCAGCGCCAGCAGCCCGGCGGTGAACTCGCCGAACGGCGCGCGGTAGCCGGTCGGTACGATTCCGAGGCGGCGCTTCAGCGTGTCGAAGCCGCGGTCCACTTCCTCGGTGATCCAGGGGTCGCCCGGGTCGGGCAGGAGATGATGGTAGCCGTGATGGCCGATCTCGTGGCCGCGCTTGAGCACGTCCTCGGCCATGGCAGGATAAGCGTCGACGGCCCAGCCGGTGGTGAAGAAGGTTGCCTTGAGGTCGAGCTCGTCGAGCAGCTGCAACAGGCGGGGCACGCCGACGCGGGCCTCGAATGAGCCCCAACTCATGGTGATCAGCCGTTCGGCGTGGGCGGCTTCCTTGGACGTCCAGGCGCTCTCGGCGTCGATGTCGAAGCTGAGGAACATGGCGGCCCGGTATGGTTCCGGCCAGGGATACTCCGGCGCGGGCGGCGCCGGGTTGGCGGGGCGGACGGGGATGGAGTCGAGTTGCTCGCGGGTGAAGGGCATGGCGCTCACTGACCTGCGTTGATCGTTGCGCGCTCGACGCCCATGCCGTCCAGCTGCCACTTGGCCAGCAGCTTCCCATACGACCCGTCGGCGATCAGCGCGTCGAGCGCGCCGGACAGGGCCTTCTGCAAGCCGTCCTGCTTCACGCCGATGGCGATGCCGGTGTACTGCGTGGCGATCGGCGTGCCGAGGCCGACGAAGGTGCCGGGGTCCTGGCCCATGACATAGGGCAGGGTCTCGCCGCCTTGCACGGCGGCGTCGATCCGGCCTTGGCGGAGCTGGGTGCGGGCATCGGCCGAGCCTTCCGTGCCGACGAAAACGACCGGCTTGTCCTCCGGGCAGTTGGCCTTGCTCCAGGCGGCGATTTCCCCCGGGAAGTTGGTGCGACGGCTGGCGCCGACCTTCTTGCCGCACAACGCCCTCATGTCCGCGAACTCGGCGGCGCGGGAGGCCTGGGTGAGGAATTGCGGCCCGCTCTTCAGGTAGTCGACGAAGGAGGCGGTGTCGTGCCGGGTCGCGACGTCCGACATGCCGGACAGGACCATGTCGACGCGGTCGGTGGCGATGGCGGGCATCATCTGGTCGAACGAGGTCTCCTGCCAGGCGAGCTTGAGGCCGAGCTTGGCCGCCAGCGCCTCGCCGAGTTCGACGTCGAAGCCGGTCAGCTTGCCGGTGGCCGGGTCCTTGTACTCGAGCGGCGGGTAATTGGGGACGATCGCGACGCGCAGGGTCTTCGAGGCGGCGATCGAGGGAGGCAGCTCCTGGGCGTGAAGCGCGGCCGGGAGGGCGAGCGACAACGCCAAGGCGGCGAGGATCGGATGTTTCATTGACGCAGCTCCATCAAGGGGCGGGATTGGACAGGGCGGCAGCGTCCGAGTTCTCGGTCAGCCCGTGTTTGGCCAGCGCGGCGGCGTATGAGCCGTCGGCGACGGCGTCACGCAGCGCTGCCGCCACGTCGCGCCGCAGCGGGGCCGATGATTTCGGGAAGGCAATGGCGATGTTGAGGGCGGCCAGAGGCTTGTCGATGCGAACGTAGCGCTCCTTCTCCTGCTCGAACGTCCAGGGCACGGATTCGCTGCTCTGCACGACGGCGTCCACCCGGCCTTGGCCGAGTTGCAGCCGGGCGGCCTGGGTGCCGTCGGTGTTCTCTACCGCAATCGCAGGCTTACCGACGGGCAGGCAATTCGCTGTGCTCCACTCCCGCATGCGGTCGGCAAAACCATTGCGCCGGTTGGCGCCGAGCTTCTGGCCGCAGAGATCGAGCAGCGAGGCGATCGGGGCGTGGCTGGTCAACGTGTAGGCCTGAATGCCGGATCGCAGGTAGTCGACGTAGTCCAGCCGGTCGCGCGAGGCGGGCTCGTCCAGCAAGGAGAAGGCAAGGTCGACGCGGCCGGTGAGCAAAGCGGGGATGGCCTGCTCGTAGGACGTATCCTGCCACTCGATCAGGCGTCCGAGCTTGCGGCCGACATAGGTCGCCAGGTCGACGTCGACGCCGGCGATCGCGCCGGTCTCGGGCACTTTGTAGGCCATCGGCGGAAAGGAGGCGAACAGCGCGATGCGCAGCGGCGGCCCTTCCGCCCATGCCACGCCCGTCGAGAGGAGGATGGCGAACCCTGCGAGGAGAAGGCGGCGCATCAGCCGAGCACCGCGGACAGGAAGGCCTGCGTGCGCGCCTCCCGGGGCGTGCTGAGCACCTGGGCAGGAGGCCCGCTCTCCACGATGGTGCCCGCGTCCATATACACCACGGTATCGGCGACCTCGCGGGCGAACCCGAGTTCGTGGGTCACGATCATCATAGTCATTCCGTCCTTTGCCAGTTCCTTGATCACCGCCAGCACCTCGCCGACCAACTCCGGGTCGAGCGCGGAGGTCGGTTCGTCGAACAGCATCAGGGCCGGTCGCATCGCCAGGGCCCGCGCGATGGCCACCCGTTGCTGCTGCCCGCCCGACAGTTGCGCCGGATAGTTCGATGCCTTGTCGAGCAGACCGACCCGGCGCAGCAGCTCCGTCGCCTCCGCCCGTGCCTCCGCAGGCTTGCGCCCCTGCACCTGGATCGGGCCCTCGGTGATATTCTCCAGCGCCGTCTTGTGCGGAAACAGGTTGAACCGTTGGAACACCATGCCGGTCCGGCCACGCTGACGGGCGATCTCGGCTTCCGACATCGCGTGTAGCTTGCCACTCCGCTCGACGACGCCGAGCAATTCGCCGTCGAGCCAGATGGCCCCGCCATCCAGACTGGCGAGTTGATTGACACAGCGGAGCAAGGTCGTCTTGCCCGAGCCCGACGCACCGATGAGGCACAGCACTTCGCCGCGTCGCACGTCCAGCGACACGCCCCGCAGCGCCTGGAACTGGCCGAACGACTTCCTGGCGTCGCGGATGGCGACCAGCGGTTTGGTAGCGGACCCGCTCACCGGGCGGTTCCGCGCGAGAAGAAGCGCTCCAGCAGCATCTGCAGAGGCGTCAGGATCGAAACCACCAGCAGGTACCAGAGCCCGGCCACGATCAGCAGCTCGATGACGCGCGAGTTCGCGTAATAGATGTTCTCCGCCGCGTGCAGCACCTCCGGATACTGGATCACGCTGGCGAGCGAGGTCGCCTTGACCATGCCGATGAACTCGTTGCCGAGCGGCGGCAGCACGACGCGCATCGCCTGCGGCAAGATGATCCGCCGCAGCGCCTTGAGCCGGCCCATGCCGATCGCGGACGCCGCCTCGTATTGCCCGCTATCGACGGACAGCATGCCGGCCCGCATCACCTCGGAGGTGTAGGCGCCCTGGTTCAGACCGAGGCCGAGCAGGGCGGCGAGAAATGGCGTCATGATGTCCACCGCGCGTCCCGACCAGATCCCGGGGACGCCCAGCACCGGGAACACCAGCGCCAGGTTGAACCAAAGCAGAAGCTGCAGGATCAACGGTGTGCCGCGAAACAACCAGGTGTAGAAGATGGCGACCGAGGCCAGCACCGGGTTGGGCGAAAGCCGCATGATCGCGACGACGACGCCGAGGACGATCCCCAGCGCCATGGCCAGCACCGCCATCACCATGGTGTTGACGATCCCGGCGAGGATGACCGGCACGGTGATGAACCGGCCGACATAGCTCCACTCGATCTGCCCCTGGGCGAACGCGCGCGCGAGAAGGGCGAAGACGGCCAGGATGAGCGCAACCGCCACCCACCGTCCCCAGTGCATCCGCCGGGCGACCGGCAGGCCGGACAAATCTGGAAAGCTGGTGGCGAGCTCCGCTCCGCTCATTGCGGCGAGGCATTCAGCAGTGGTTTCGGCACCGCGTTCGCCGACAGGCCCCACTTGGTGAGGATGGCGGTGTAGCTGCCGTCGGCGATCAGTGCCTCCAGCGCCCCGGTCACCGCTTCCCTGAGCGGGCCAGCATCCTTACGGAAGGCGATGCCCTGATAGCCGACCGCGAAGGGCGAACCGACGAGGCGGTATCGGCCGGGCTCGTTGCTCTGCGCATAAGGTAGCGTCTCGCTTCCCTGCACCGCAGCATCGACCCGGCCCTGCTTGAGCTGGTTGCGCACGTCGATGCTGTTTTCACCGGCCATGTACTGGATGGCCGGCTTGCCCGCTGGTTCGCAGTTGGCCTTGCTCCACTTCTCGACTTCAGTCGGGAAAGAGGTGGAGCGGACGGTGCCGACCCGTTTGCCGCAGAGATCGGCCGGCGCCTGCACCGAGCTGTCCGCCAGGACGAAGAATTGCGGCCCGGTGCCGAGATAGTCGACGAAGTCCATCGTCTCGCGCCGGGAGCCACGGTCGGAAAAACCGCTGATGACGAAGTCGGTGCGGCCGGTCTGCAGCGAGGGGATCAACTGGTCGAAGGGCACGTCAGTCCAGGTGATGGCGACGCCAAGCTTCTTGGCGATTGCGGCCGCGAGGTCGACGTCGAGGCCCATGAGGTCGTTGGTCGCCGGGTCGCGATATTCCATGGGCGCATAGGTCGAGTTGATCGACAGCTTGAGAACTCCGGCGGCGCGGATGGCCTCCGGCAGGTCCGCAGCAGGCGCGCCTCTGGCGCCGAGCAGGGCGGTCAGCAGGGCAGCGAGGGCGGGCAATTTACTCATGGCGGCAGCTCCACGACGGCGTTGACCTCAGGCGGGTTCGATCACGCCGGCGCGTTCGGTGATCGGGCCGTATTGGCCGGGCTGTCGATGGGCGCCGAGGTCGAACATCTTGGATTTGCCCTGTTGGCAGAGCTCGAGGTCGCAGTCGGCGACGAGTAGCTCGTCGCCCAGCGTCTGCGCCTCGGCCACGATGACGCCGTTCGGGTCTACGATGCAGGAACCGCCGATCAAGCCGGAGCCGTCCTCGTTGCCCGCTTTGGCAACGGCGACGGCCCAGGTGGCGTTCATGTAGGCGTTGGCCTGCACCACCAACTTGGAGTGGAAGGTGCGCAGCTCGGCGCCTTCCGTCGAGCCGCCATTCGGGTCGTAGGCCGCCGAGTTGTAGCCGACGCACACCAGCTCGACGCCCTGCAGGCCGAGGACGCGCCAGGCCTCGGGCCATCGCCGGTCGTTGCAGATCATCATGCCGGCGATGGCGCCTTGCCAGGCCGGACCCGCGCGAAACGCCGGGAACCCGGTGTCGCCATACTCGAAGTAGCGCTTCTCGAGTTGCTGGAACCGCGCGCCTGCCCGCGGTTCGACGGATCCAGGCAGGTGCACCTTGCGGTATCGGCCCAGCACGGAGCCGTCCGGTTCGACCAAGATGGCGCTGTTGAAGCGTCGTCCTTCGGGCGTGATCTCGGCGTAGCCCACGTAGAATCCGACCCCGAGCGCCCGCGCCCGGTCGAACAAAGGCTGCACCTGCGGATTGGGGATGCTGCGCTCGTAGTATGCGTCCAGTTCCGCGCCCTCGAGGAGCCAGCGCGGGAAGAACGTGGTGAACGCCAGTTCCGGGAACACGACCAGTGTCGCGCCCTTTTCGGCGGCGCCCTCGAGCAACGCGATCATGCGCCGGAGCGTGGCACCGCGATCGTCGTCCCGCTGGTTCGGCCCCATCTGTGCGGCTGCAATGCGGAGTATTCTGGGCATCTGCCTACCTCACGTGCAAATCGGCATGGCCAATTCCGTCGGCTGGCCGGTGTGCAAGCCGTAGCAGCAGACTTGTTCGATGACGGAGTGAAATTCTCCTGCTTGCTATAATCATATCTCACAAACTATTCAGGGCTTGAATATGACCTTGCGCCAGCTCGAGCTATTGCGCGCCCTGATCCGTCACCAGACGACCGTCGCGGCGGCCAAGGAGCTCGGGTTGACGCAACCCGCCGTCAGCAACGCGCTGCGCACGATGGAGCAACAGCTCGGTTTCGCCCTGTTCCATCGTCTGAACAACAGGCTGTTCCCTACCGACGAAGCGCACGTCCTCCACGAGGACGGCGAAGCCATCTTCGCCCTGCATGCCCGCCTGCAAAGCCGGGTCCAGGAGATGCAGCGCGGGACCGGTGGCCGGTTGTCCATCGTGGCGACACCGCCTCTGGCCTACAGCGTGGTCCCGACCGCACTGCGTCGCTTTTTGAAGGCGCGCCCTGGCACACGCGTGTTTCTCGACGTGCGGCGCTACGAAGGGGTGACCGAGGCCGTCCTGACGCGGATGGCCGATATCGGCTTCGCCCTCGGCTACTCCAACCAACCCGGCCTCGGCCAACGAGTGATCCACACCGGCGAGATGGTGTGCGCGCTTCCTCCGGGTCATCCGCTCGCAGGGGCGGGCTCGCTCTCGCCGCGCGATCTCGGCGGCATCCCCATGGTCGGCCTCGAGCGTGGAACGCGGTTGGGCGAAGCGGTCCGGGTCAGTTTCGCGCACGAGCAGGTCGAGTACGTTCCGACCGTGGAAGTGCGCTATTGCAACACCGCCTGCGTGCTGGCGGCGGCCGGGGTCGGCATCGCCGTCGTCGACCCGTTCTCGCCATCGCAGGGCGTCGGCAGTTTGGAACTGCGTCGGTTCACTCCCTCGACCCCGGTGACGGCTCACGCGATCTGGTCCGAGGCGCAACCTTTGTCTCGCATCGGTGAGGTGTTTCTGCGGTTCGTCGTCGAAGAGGCAGAAACGCGCTCACGGTTGGTCGCGCCATTCGGCGAAACTTTCCGGGGATAGCTGGTCGATACTGCGCTTGGCCCAGTCGCCGTTCGGGGTGCCGGCCCACATGGTCTCGGCGGCTTTCTGGACGGCGGCGGCGAGGGCAGGCAGGTCCTGACCCGGAACGACGCCGTCGCGCATGATCCACTCGCCATCCACCATGGAAGCGTCGAGATCCTCGCTCTGGGCAGAATACACGATGTTGCGCACGGGGTCGCGCAGCGGGGTCATGAATAGGCTCTGCCCGTGCCAGAGCAGCATGTCCGCTTTCGCCCCGGGCGCAATGCGGCCGAGGTCGTCGCGGCCGAGGGCCTTGGCGCCGCCGAGCGTGGCGGCGTTGAACACGTCGGCGGCGGTGGCGATCTCGGTGCGGCGATCGACGATCTTGCTGACCACCGCGGTCCAGCGCAGGGCTTCGATCATACTTTGTGGGCAGGTATCGGTCGCCAATGTCATGTTGACGCCGCGGTCGAGGTAGCGGGCGAAGCTCTCCATCGCGATCCCGCGGCGCGCGAACACCCAGACCGCATGCGCCACGTTGGTGGCGGTATCGGCGAGGATGCCGATGTCGTCGGAATGGTAATTGGTCCAGGATGAGCCGCCGGGCATGATGGCGTGGCCCAGGATGACGTCCGGCCCGAGGAAGCCGATGGAGTTGAGCCATTCGATCGGCGTGCAGCCGTGGCGCCGGGTCATCTCGAGGAACTCCGGCACCGATTGCGAGGTGTGCAGCGCAAGCGGGACTTGCATCTCGTCGGCGATGGCGCGGGTGCGGCGGAGTAATGCTTCGGAGCAGGTGTCGACCTGGGAGGGGGAGAGGTAGCCCCGGATGCGCCCGTTCATGGCGCCGTCATGATCGCGGACGAACTTCACCGCAGCCTCGAGCGCGGCGGCGCCGTCATCCTCCTGCCACTCGTATTTCACGGTGCGGCCGTCATCGGTGAACCAGCGGCCGGAGCGATACGATTGCGCGATGTAGGCGCGCAGCCCGGCGCGGCCGGCGAGCTCCATCACGTCATCGCCGCGCGTGCCGATCTCCATCACCGTGGTAGTGCCGGTGCGGATCAGTTCGGGGATGGAATAGGCGATGCAGTCGCGGCGCATGGCGTCGGTGATCGAGACGTTGCGGGCGGTGAGGAACTCGAACAGGCCGGACAAATAGAATTGCCGCGGGCCGCGATCCTCCACGAAGCTCTTGTCGAGCGGTGACTCGCTCAGATGCACGTGCGTGTTGATCAAGCCCGGCGTCAGCACCTTGCCGGGCGCCTCGACGATCTCGTCCGCCTCGCCGTCGAAACTATGCCCGACATCGACGATGCGGTCGTTTTCGCACACCACGACCCCGTTGCGCAGGTGGCGGTGGCCGCCGTTCTGAAAGGCGATGACGTGGCCGGCTTTGATGACTCGACGCAAAGCGTGGTCTCCTCTGAGCCCGGCAAGGGTAACGGCCACGGTGGGAATGCTCAACCTGGCGCAACGATTGCATCCGTTTCGTCGGAGGTATCATGCCGAAACTGACCCGCCGCACCGTGCTTGCCGGAACCGCTGGACTGCTGGCCGCACCCGCGCTCGTCCGCGCCGCATCGAAGAGCACGCTGCGCTTCTCGCCGCAGCAGGACCTGGTGGTGCTCGATCCCGTGGCGACCACCGCCTACACCAGCCGCAATCATGGCTACATGGTTTACGACACGCTCTACGGCATGGACGCGCAGTTCCAGCCGCAGCCGCAGATGGTCGAGGGACACCGGGTCGAGGAAGACGGCAAGCGATGGGACCTCGTCTTGCGCGACGGTCTGTCGTTCCACGATGGCAGCAAGGTGCTGGCGCGCGACTGTGTGGCGAGCATCCGGCGGTGGGCCAAGCGGGACCCGTTCGGCGGCACGCTGATGGACGCGACCGACGAGCTGTCGGCCGTCGATGACCGCACGATCCGGTTCCGGCTGAAGTATCCGTTCCCGCTGCTGCCGCTGGCCTTGGGCAAGGCGGGCGTGCCGGTCTGCGCGATGATGCCGGAGCGGCTGGCCTTGTCGGACCCGTTCAAGGCGCTGACCGAGGTCGTGGGGAGCGGACCGTTCCGCTACGTCGCGGCCGAGCGTGTGCCGGGCTCGCTCAATGTCTATGCGAAGTTCGAGGATTACGTGCCGCGCCCCGGCGATGCGACGGTCGCCTGGACGGCCGGGCCGAAGATCGTCCATTTCGACCGCGTCGAATGGGCCTACATTCCGGACCCGGCGACTGTCAGCAACGCGACCATCAACGGCGAGGCGGCCTGGCAGGAATACGCCTACGCCGACCAATTGCCGCTGCTGCGGCGCGCGCGCAACGTGGAGGTCGCGGTCAAGGACCAGACCGGGTTCGTGAACATGCTGCGGCTGAACGAACTGCAGAAGCCGTTCGACAATCCGGCGATCCGGCGCGCGCTCTGGGCGGCGATCGATCAGACAGCGTTCATGCAGACCATCGTGGGTACCGAGAACGACGCCCTGATCCGCAACCCGCTCGGCTTCTTCGGACCCGGCACGCCGATGGCGTCCGACAGCGGTGTCGGCGTCTTGACCTCGCCGCGGAGCACGGAGCGGGCCAAGGCGCTGTTGCACGACGCGGGCTATCGCGGCGAGACGGTGGCGCTGCTGATCCCGTCGACCTCGCCGACGCTGGCCGCCTTGGGTGCAGTCGCGACGGACATGCTGCAGCGATGCGGGATGACTGTGGAGCCCTACGCGATGGAGTTCAACGCGATGCTGTCGCGGCGGACGCAGAAGGGGCCGGTCGATCAAGGCGGCTGGAGCGCCTATGTGACGAACTGGGTCGGGCTCGATTGGCTCAATCCGGCGGTGCACATCTCGCTGCGTGGCAATGGCGAGGCGGCGGCACCGGGCTGGCCGACGTCGCCGCGCATCGAAAGCTTGCGCACGGCATGGCTGGCGGCGTCCGATCTGGCGGCGCAGCAGTCGATCTGTCGTGACGTCCAGGCGCAGGCGTTCGAGGACGTGCCATACTACCCGATCGGCGCCTTCTTGCAGCCAACCGCGTATCGCCGGGACCAGATCACCGGCCTGAACGAGGGTTTCGCGACGTTCTGGAACGTGCGTCCGGTGGGATAGCGATGGCGAACGGCTGCTTCAGCTATGAAAACGGATGCTGCGTTCCCAACACCACGAAAGCGGCCTGATCCAAGTCACGCGCGACGTCCTTAGCGAGCAGCGTCGGCCGGCTACTGCCGTCGCGGGACTGCGTGACCTGGACGTCCGAAGCGGCGAAGGCCTGCCGGCCCGAATCGAGAGCGGCAACGACGTTCGACGTCGGCGATAGCTGGTCGGGCTGGCGCAGCGAACGATGGAAGGCCTCCATCATGGTCGACTAGAGGAAGGCGCGTGGGCTCGTGATCTTCCTGTTCGCCTTCGCCATCAGCGCGGTCATCATCGTCGTGACGTCGGGCGTGCTCTGGGTGCCCAAGGACGAGGTCGAAGCGCGGTTTAGCAAGCCAAAGGACATCCTGACGATCCTAATCAGCGTGCTCGGTACGATTCTCGGATTCTACTTCGGATCGGCGAGCCCGCAGCTCCCGCTCTCGCCCGGGCCGACCCCCGCTTCCTCGAGTCCGTCGTCGCCGGCGGTGGTTCCGCCGAACTGACTGACCGCGAGCCCATCCATCTCCTTCGAGGGTCGCACATGCCGAGTGTACGCAGACATCGCATTCGACACGTCGGTGTCCTGGCCATGCTGGTCGCGTTGGGATGCGCGGCCTACACAAAAGACACCGATTTCAGCCTATCTCAGTTTGGCGACGCAACGGTCATCATCGCACGGCCATCGTCGCGCATCATCGCCGAGCGGCCGCGTGTCGTCGGCGCCGGGTTGCGATCGGTGCTGTGCACGGAGCCGAGCCCGGATGTCGCGATCGCGCTCGCTCGGTCGGGCAATCTCAGTGGCGGTGCGTCGGTGCCGTCGGGGCCTTCCGCGAACCTTAGCGCCGGCTTCGCCGCGTCGGAGACGGCAACCAAGATGGATGGGCGCACCGCAACCGTCGTGGCGCTCCGGGATGGCTTGTATTTCGCGTGCCAGGGCTACGTGAACGGCGTCCTGGGTCTGAACAGCTATGCTTTGATACTCAGTCGATACGGTCGCTTGCTGAGTAAGTCGGTCGGTGGAGAGGCCCCGGGCGCCGGATGCGGTGTGCCGGTCGGTTCGGGATCCCGCCCACCGGTGGATCAGAGACTTGCATAAGGTTTTACAGCGCGACCGTCATCCGACGACATCTGACTTCAGCAACGGCTCGCCTATCTTCGGCGTCGGCGATGTGCCCGTCAGCAGAAGGATCGCGCCGCCGATCATGATCACGCCGTAGAAGATCAGACCGTAGGACAGGCTGCCGGTCTGTGACGCGATCCAACCGACGATGGTGGGAGCAAAGAAGGCGCCGATCCCGCCGGCGGTGGTGATCAAGGCAATGCCTCCCGCCGCCGCGGATCCGGACAGGTACAAGGCGGGCATGGTCCAGTATGGGCCGGTCGCCCCCAGGTACCCCGCCGTCATGATCGTCAGGATGCCCAGGGCCACCCAAGGGTTGCTGTTGAAGGCCGCAAGCAGGATCCAGCCCATGCCACAGACCGCCGCGGGCAGGGCAGCATGCCACCGCCGCTCCTGCACCCGGTCCGAGTGGCGCGCGATGAGCTGCTGCACCACGACGGCGACGATATAGGGACAGGCGGCCATCAGCCCGATCGTCCAGACATTGGTGATGCCAGCCTGGCGGATGATGGTCGGCAACCAAAGCGGAATGCCGGCGCCACCGGCGATCAGCCCGATCGACATGCCGAGCAGGACATAGAGGCGGCGATCGCGCAGCGCCGACGAGAAGCTGGTGCGGCTATGCCCGGCTTTCGCGGCCCGCTCGGCCTCGAGCTCTGCCGTGATGATCCGAAGCTGGCGCGGCGTCAGCCAGCGTGCCGTCTCAGGCCGGTCGGACAGGGTGAAGTAGGCCACGATGCCCATCAAAGCCGACGGCAAGCCCTCGGCGATGAACAGCCATTGCCACCCCTTCAAGCCCAGGACCCCGTCCATTCCATGCAGGATACCGCCCGACATGGGCCCGCTGACGATGCCAGAGATGGCGATGGCCGACATGAAGTAGGCGGTGAACTCGCCCCGGCGAGACGCCGGGATCCAGGTCGTGATGTAGAACAGCACGCCCGGAAAGAACCCGGCCTCCGCTGCACCGAGCAGGGATCGCAGGACGTAGTAGTGCCAAGGAGCCGTCATCAACGCGAGGGCGGCCGAACAGAGGCCCCACAACACCATGATCCGCAGCAGCGTGAGCCGCACCCCGACCCGGGCCAACAGGAGATTGCTGGGCACCTCGAAGACACTGTAGCCGAGGTAGAAAAGGCCGCCACCAAGCCCGTAGACCGCCTCGCTGAAGCCGAGCTGGCCCATGAACTGCAGCTTGGCGAAGCCGACGTTTCCGCGGTCGATGAAGGCCAGCACGTAGCAGATCATCAGCAGTGGCACGATGCGCCAGGCCACTTTGCGGAAGGTGGCGTCGATCTCGGCCTTGTCGGCCGCGGCCTCTACGGTCAGCGTCACCCCACGTACTCCTTCCCTGCCGGCCAGGCGCACGAGAAGCGGCGGTGGCCTGCATGTCGCGAAATCGGTCGCGCATGCTATTAGCCATAGATATGGACTTTAGGTGTTTACCTTGTCCAGCCTTAGTTCTCGAGATGATGGGCGGTTCGGATCATTTCAGCCGCATGTCCATCCGCACCAAGTCGCCACGGTACGTGCCTTTCGACAACAGCACGAGCGTCCCGTCTTGGTTGGCAACCGAGCGATCGACCAGGCAAATCGGTGCGTTGAGCGCGACCTCGAGGATGGCGGCCGTATCCATATCGGCCATCCCGATCGTGACGGTCTGTTGCGCCTTCGACACCACACCGGGCAGGAACGACGCTAGGCGCATCGCGGTCGTGGTGCCGAATGCCTCCTCGGGGATCAGGGAAACTACAGCGGAGTCGATGAACACCTCCGCGACCAGGAACGCCTGATCGCCGCGGGAGTGACGGCGCCGCAAACGACGATAGCGCGGGGCAGGGGTCCCCACATCGTGCAGCCGCTCCGGCAGCGTGGACACCTCACCATCCTCCAGCACCTCGATGGTGGCGCCGTCGCGGGAGTTCAGTAGACCGTTCCAATTGGTGAACACGTCCAGCAGAAGCTGTTCAGACCGATGTTGGTTGACGAAGGTTCCCTTGGCCCGGAACCGCGATACCAGCCGGTCCGCTTCGAGCAGGCCGAGCGCCTGGCGGATGGTGGCACGGGCCACGCCGCACTCCTCGGCCAGTTGCTCGATGGTGGGGATCTGCTCGCCGATCGGCCACTGGCCAGATTCGATCCGTCTCCGGAACAAGGTTGCGAGTTGGATGTAGCGGGAGACGACGCTGCGGCTGAGATCGGCCTTGCTGGAGCTGGGAAGCTTCATGCCGGCCACACACTCGATCCCGCTTGGCAATGCAAGACTTAGCTAATTGACTAGACATACGAACTTATGAATGTAGTGTGGCCGGTGGCAGAGGGAACGCCTTGCCGCCGGAGATTTGCCAGTGAGCGCCAAAGCGCCGGTGATCCGTGCTTGAGGGAGAAACGAGTATGAAGCTTCACTGGTCGCCCCGCTCGCCATTCGTCCGCAAGGTGATGGTGGCAGCCCACGAACTCGGCTTGGCCGACCGGCTCGACTGCGTGCGCAGCGTCGCCGCGATGGGCAAGCCGAACCCCGCGATCATGGCCGACAACCCGTTGAGCAAGATCCCCGCCCTGGTGCTGGATGACGGCCAGGTCGTGATCGATTCCGGCGTGATCGTCGAATACCTCGATTCGCTGGCCGGTGGCGGCAAACTGGTGCCGCTCTCGGGGCCGGACCGGTGGGCGGCACTCAGCCGCCACGCTTTGGCCAACGGCCTGCTCGACCTGCTGATCCTGTGGCGGAACGAGCGCGACAAGCCTGACGCGCGGCAGACCCCGGAGTGGCTGGACGCCTTCCGGGTCAAGGTGGCGGCGACTCTGGATCGGTTCGAGCGGGATGCCCCCAGGCTGACGACGGAGCCTTTCGGCATTGGGCACATCGCGCTCGGATGCGCGCTGTCCTACACCGATTTCCGCTTCGCCGATCTCGGCTGGCGGGAGAACCGTCCCGCCCTGGCGGAGTGGCACCTGAGCTATGCCGCCCGACCCTCCATGATCGCGACGGAGATCGTCGATGCATGAACACACCCGAACCGGCCCGTTGTCTCATGTCCGCGTGCTGGATCTGAGCCGCATCATGGCCGCCCCTTGGGCCACGCAGATCCTGGCCGACCTCGGTGCGGACGTCATTAAAATCGAGCGGACCGGCGCCGGCGACGACACCCGCAGCTGGGGCCCACCTTTTCTCAAGGACGCCGACGGCAAGCCCACCCGAGAGGCCGGCTACTTCCTGTCGGTCAACCGCGGCAAGCGCTCCGTCACGGTGGACATCTCCACCGCCGAAGGTCAGGCGGTCATCCGCGCCCTGGCGGACACCGCCGACATCGTGACGGAAAATTTCAAGGCGGGCGCACTTGCCAGATACGGGCTGGACGCCGCCACGTTGAGGGCAGCCAAGCCGTCGCTGATCTATTGCTCGGTCACCGGCTTCGGCCAGGACGGGCCGCGGGCCGAGCAGGCTGCCTACGACTTCGCCATCCAAGCGATGGGCGGGCTGATGAGCGTGACCGGGGAGCGGGACGGCAAGCCCGGTGCCGGGCCGCAGAAGGTGGGCGTGCCCATCGTGGACCTGATGACCGGCATGTATGCCACGGTCGCCATCCTGGCGGCGCTGGCTCGGCGGGCGGAGACCGGACTGGGCGACACGATCGACCTCGCCATGCTGGACGTGGCGGCGGCGTTCCTGGCCAATCAGGCGATGAACCACCTGGTCTCTGGCCGGGTGCCGGGGCGGGGCGGCAATCAGCACCCGAATATCCAGCCGCAGGACGTGTTCGCCTGTGCGGACGGCCATTTCGTGCTGGCCGTGGGCAATGACGGGCAGTTCGCCAAGCTGTGCGCCGTGCTGGGCAAGGCCGAGTGGGCCACGGATGAGCGGTTCAGCGCCAACAGCGCCCGGGTCGGGAACAGCGCCGAGCTGACAGCGCTGCTGTCGGAGTGCTTCGCCGGCTGGACGCGGGAGCGCATCGTGGGCGCATTGGACCAAGCCGGTGTTCCGGCAGCGCCCATCAACACGGTGGACCAGGTATTCGCCGACCCGCAGCTGGTGCATCGCGGCATGCTGCGCCACCTGCCGCACCCCGTGGCCGGCACGGTGCCGCAGGTGGTCAGCCCAATCCGGTTCAAGGAGGCGCCGCTGCAGTTCGACCGCGCGCCGCCGCTATTGGGCCAGCACACGGCAGAGGTGTTGCGCGAGCTGGGATTGCAGCACGGAGGCGCGCCATGAGCGACGTGCGCATCCCGCTGCTCGGCCCGGATGAGATGAACCCCGCGCAGCGCGCCATATACGACGCCGTGGTGTCCGGACCTCGCGGGGAGATGATCGGCCCGCTCCGCGCCGCGATCCATAGTCCGGAGCTGGCGCAGGCCTGGTCCACCCTCGGCGAGTTCCTGCGGTTTCGCACCTGCCTACCCAAGCGGCTGAACGAGCTGGCGATCACGGTCACCGGCCGCCGCTGGACCAGCCAGGTGGAGTGGTGGGTCCATGCCCGCGCCTGCGCCGCCGCCGGGGTGCCGCAAGAGGCGATCGACGCCATCGCGGCATTGCGGTCCCCTCGCTTCACCGACCCGGCAGACCTCGAGGTCTACGAGTTCGCGCGGTCGCTGCAGCAGGACGGCCAGGTGCCGGACTCCGTGTACGCCGCGGTGAAAGACCGGTGGGATACGCGGGGTGTGGTCGAGCTGGGGGCGGTGATCGGCTACTACACCATGGTGTCGATGACGCTGAACCTGCATCGGTTACCGTTGCCGGAAGGAGTCACGGGCCTGCCGCCCGAGGCCGGATTGGTGCAACTGGCCCCTGGCATGCTGCTGGGCGCCGATGCCGTCGCGCACCATGCGACCGCAGGGAGGAGCCTGGCATGAAGGGTCTCGAACAGCTTCAGCGATTCCGCGTCGACGTCGCGGACCACGTCGCCACCGTGACGATCGCGGCGCCGCCGGTGAACGCGCAGGACCGGCTGTTCCGCGAAGAGTGCATCCGCGTCTTCGACGTGCTGGGAGCCGAACTCGCGGTGCGCGCGATCGTATTGGCGGCGGAAGGCCGGGTCTTCTCGGCAGGGGCAGACTTGTCGGAACGCGGCGCCATCCTGGCGGAGCCCGGCGGCTACGCGCGGCACAACCGCCTCGTCCGGGCCGCCTTCGACTGTGTGATGGAGTGTCCCAAGCCGGTGATCGCCGCCGTGAACGGAGCCGCGATCGGCGCCGGCTGCGTGCTCGCTTTGCTGTGCGACATCCTGGTGGTGGCGGAGGAAGCGTTCCTGTCGATGACGGAGGTGGATTACGGCCTGGCCGGCGGCGTCCGCCACGTGCTGCGCGCGTTCAGCCCGTCGGACGCACGGCTGATGATCTACACCGCCAAGCGTATCACCGGGCCGGAGCTATACCGCATGAACGTGGCTTCGATGTGCGTGCCCAAGGAGCGGCTGTTGGAGGAGGCGACCGGCATCGCCCGGACCATCGCCAGCAAGGTGCCGCTGGCCGTGGTCGCGGCCAAGCGCTCCTTCGGCCTGACGGAGGAGATGCCGCTGCGCGACGGCTACCGCTACGAGCAAAGCCAGACCGCGGCTCTGGCGGAGACCGAGGATACGCAGGAGGCGCTCGCCGCCTTCCGTGAGAAGCGCAAACCCGTCTTCAAGGGTCGCTGACGATGGGCGCGACCGTCGAGGAACTGGACCGCTTGGGCGCCCTGGATGACGGGGCATTCCGGACCGAGGTGCGGGCGTGGATCGAAGCCAACTATCCGGTCGATATGGTGCGCCATCCGTCCCGCCGGCTGTTCTGGCGGGAGAACCGGGATTGGTACGCCCGGCTGTCCGCGCAGGGCTGGCTGGCGCCGGGCTGGCCGGCGGAGCATGGCGGCATGGGCCTGCCGGGAGCCCGGCAGCTCATCATGATCGAGGAACTCGAGCGGTTCGGCGCTGCGCGCGTGAACGACCAGGGGCTGATCATGCTCGGGCCGCTGCTGATCCAGCATGGCACGGTGGAGCAGAAGGCGTTTTTCCTGCCGCGCATCCTGTCCGGCGAGCATGTCTGGGCGCAGGCGTATTCGGAGCCGGATGCCGGGTCCGATCTCGCCTCTCTGCGGCTCGATGCGGAGGATCGTGGCGACCACTGGGTGCTGAACGGACAGAAGACCTGGATCACGCTGGGCACCGACGCCAACTGGGTGTTCGTGCTGGCCCGCACCGGGAAGGGCGGGAAGAAGCAGGAGGGCATCTCCTTCCTGCTGATGCCGACGGATAGCCCCGGCTTGACGGTGCGCGGGATCACCAACCTGGATGGCGGCGACGAATACGCGGAGATGTTCTTCGAGGACGTGCGCGTGCCCAAGGACATGGTGGTGGGCGAGGTGGACAAGGGGTGGACCTATGCCAAGGCCCTGCTCGGCTTCGAGCGCATCGCCATTGGCAGCCCCAAGCTGTCGTCCAGCGGCTTGGCTCGACTGAAGCAACTGGCCGACGAACTGGGCGTGTCCGACGAACCCGAATTCCTGGCCGCCTACCGCCGTCACCGCATGGATCTCGAGGACCTCAAGGCCTTGTATGAGCGCGTGGTTGCCGCGGTGAAGCGGGGCGAGATGCCGAATGCGGAGATCTCCGTAATGAAGATCGTGCAGACAGAGTTGTTCGGGCGGATTACCGAGACGATGCTGGCGGTCGCCGGCGGGGAGGCGGGCCTGCTGCACGCCATGGGCAGTGGGCTGCATCCGGCCGGCATGTTCCTGCTGGCGCGTCCCGCCACCATCTTCGGCGGTTCCTCGGAGATATTGCGCAACGTCATTGCCCGGTCCGAGCTTGGAATGCCCGCCCGATGAGCGCGCTGCAGGGGTTGCGGGTGCTGGACCTGACCCGGGTGTTCGCCGGCCCGTGGGCGACGCAGATGCTGGCCGATTTCGGTGCGGATGTAGTGAAGGTGGAGCATCCCAAGGGTGGCGACGACGTGCGCCGCATGGGCATGCACCAGACGCGCGCGGATGGCAGCGAAACCGGGCAGACGTCCTCGTTCCTGGCGATGAACCGCAACAAGCGCTCAGTGGCGCTGGACATGACCAAGCCGGAAGGCCGGGCGGCGCTGCAGGCCATGGCGGTGAAAGCCGATGTGCTGGTGGAGAACTTCAAAACGGGCGGCTTGCTCAAATATGGGCTGGACCACGCGACGCTCTCGGCCATGAACCCGCGCCTGATCTACTGTTCCATCACCGGCTACGGGCAGGACGGCCCGAATGCCGCACTACCGGGCTACGATCCGATCTTCCAGGCGATCAGCGGGCTGATGAGCATTACCGGGCAGCCGGATGACGCGACCGGCGCCGGCCCGGCCATGGTCGGGTACAGCGTGTCGGACATCAACGCCGGGTTCTACGCCACGATCGCCATCCTGACGGCGTTGCGGGCGCGGGACGCGGTGACCGGGCGGGGCCAGCACATCGACATCGCCCTGCTGGACACGCAGCTGGCGGCGCACTCCCACATCGCCATGAACTACCTGGTGTCCGGCGAAGTGCCGGTGCGGGCGGGTACGGCCTCGCAGATCAACACGCCCTGGCAGACCTTTCCCACCGCGGACGTGCCGGTGATGATCGCCGTGGGCAACGACCGGCAGTTTGCGACGCTATGTGCCGCGCTGGAGATCCCCGAGGTGGGGACAGATCCGCGGTTCGTCACTAATCGCCTCCGCTGGGCCAACAAGCCAGCATTGATCACTTTGCTGGAAACCGCCTTGGCCCGGCACGGCGCCCGCGACTGGACGGATCGGCTGAACGAAGCCGGGATCGCCTGCGGGCCGCTGAACGACTTCGCCGCCGTGCTCCAAGATCCGCAGGTGGTGCATCGCGGCATGTTCCGCGAGATGCCGGACCCGGCCTGCGGCACGCTAAAGTTCGTCGCCAATCCGATCCGTCTCTCCGACACGCCTCCGGAGTATGGGCGCGCGCCGCCTGGCCTTGGCGAACACAGCGCCGAGGTGCTGCGTGAGTGGCTGGATATGGACGAGGCGGGGCTGGAAGCGGTGAAGACGGAAACCGGAGGCTGACGGTGTCGGAAGCAGACGAGCTGAGCGCCGAGCGCCTCGAATTCATCCGCATGACGCGGGACAGCGCTGCCGCTGTGGCACCGCGGGGCGGCGACCTGAAGCGCGTCCGCGCCCTGCGCTACACCGTTCCGGGCTTCGACCCGGCGGTATGGCGGCAGATGGCGGCGCTGGGCTGGATCGGCCTGCACGTGGCTGAAGAGGCTGGCGGCGCCGGGATGGGCATGGCGGAAAGCGTGGCACTGGATGAGGAGCTGGGCGCCGGGCTGGTGCCGGAACCACTGATCGCCGCCAGCCTGGCTGCGGCCATGCTGGCCTGCACCTCGGAAACCGCTCTGCTGGAAGCGGTGCTGGCCGGGGATGTCCATCTGCCCGTCGCCTGGCAAGGCAGCCCGGATGCCACCGGACTTGCTGCCGGCCCGGTAAGCCTGCGTCACGGCGTTCCCATGGCTGCGACCGCCGAGCAGCTGTTGATACCAGTGCGGGATGGCGGACGGACTCGGCTGTTATTGCTCGACGCGGCGGAAGCGGACGCGGCGCTCGTTCAACGGCAGGACGGCACGACTGTGTCGACGTTGCGCATTCCCGGAAATGCCGGTCGAGTGGTGGCGGAGGACGTGGGCGCGGCGCTGGACCGTGCGCTGGACGAGGCGACGCTCCGCACTGCGGCCTATCTGCTGGGCGTGGCGGATCAGGCATTCGCGATCACTCTGGACTACCTGAAGCAGCGCAAGCAGTTCGGCCAGCCGCTGGCGGCGTTCCAGGCGCTGCAGCATCGAGCGGCGGACATCAAGATCCAACTGGTCCTGACTCGGGCTAGCGTAGAAGGCGCTGCGGCGGAGCTTGATGCCGGTGTTTCGCCCGCGCGGCGGGCGGCCGTGGCATCGCGCGCAAAGGCGAGGGCGGCGGACACGGCCCTGTTGATGGGGCGGGAAGCGGTGCAGATGCATGGCGCGATCGGCTATGCCGATGAGTGCGATATCGGCCTGTTCACCCGCAAGGCGATGGCGGTAGCCAACGAGTACGGTTCCGCGATGGCGCACCGGGCGCGGTTCGCCCGGCTAGCAGAAGAGTTCGCAGCATGAGGGCCGCGGTACTCGTGGCGCTGCCGCCTAAGCCGCCGTAGCGCGCTTTTACCCCAGGAACCCTGCCAAAGGCTGCATGCGTCCTTACCTACGCCGAGGGCTGGGCCGCTTCTCCCTCCGGCAACGTTGCGCTGCACACGTCGACCCAGCGGGCGCCGACAAGCGTCGCCAGCCGTTCGGGCGCGATTTCGATCGAACTCGTCTGTGATCCTGCGGCCGGGAAAACCGTCGAGAAGTCGCGCAGCGAGACGTCGCACAGGATCGGTATCGACGTCGCAAGGCCGAACGGGCAGACACCGCCGACGGGATGGCCGGTCAGCGTGGACACCTCGTCCGGGCTGAGCATCCTGGCGCGTCCGCCCAGCACTGACTTCATTTTCGCATTGTCCAAGCGGGCATCGCCGCGCGCGACGACTAGCACGACCCCCGCGGGGCCTCGCAGCGACAGCGTCTTGGCGATCCGGGCAGGAGTGACATTCAGCGCCGCCGCCGCTTCGGCGACGGTGGCGGTGCTCTGGCCATGATCGACGATCGCCAGGTCCGGCGCATATTTCGTCAGGAAGCTCTGAACCGATGCTCTGCTCATTCCAAAGAACCCGTTTTTATTGCCGACCGATACAGCGCTGAGGGATCGAAGCCATGTCTGTCAACTCGTCGCGCGAGGAGGAGGGAGGCGCTACGCCTCAACCGGGCGGACGTGAAAGGCACCGCCACCGGGACGTCGCCCGCTAGCCGCACGCGGCTCAAAATTTGAACGTCACAGCACGGACACGGCTATAGCCAGATCGGACGCGCCGAACACTCGCTGACCTGGTCCTGCAACCAGCCGCGGAATGCCTCCATGATCGGTCGATGATCTCAGCACGTGCTGATACGATCTATAATAGAATTACCATAGAAATATTCCTATTGGCTGATTAAAAGTTGCCGTCTTCACCATAGTTGCCCGGCCAAATACTTGCTGTACGGCATTGCCGGCGGAAATAGGGTAATTGCTCACCCCGGTGATGCGGCGATCTGACGTGTTGAGGCCGTTGCGAGCACGGCGCGGAGTTCGCCGAGGACGGAACGGCCGTTAGCCTTGGCGGTGCTGACCACGGAGCGGAAGGCGGCGTAGGTTTGCGCGCCCCATTCGGAGCGGAAGCCGTTGGTCACCTTGCGGAAAATCACGCTTGGCCGCAGCGCACGCTCGCAGGCGTTATTGGTGGCCGACACAGCGCGATCGGTCACGAATAGGAATAGGTGCGCGCGGTCGCGGGCGATGCGGCGGCGTAATTTCTCGGCGGCGTCGCCACGTCGCGGCAGCGCCATCACACGCGTCAACCTTCGTTCCAGATCGGCTTGGTATTGCGCGAGCGTGGTGTCGCGCAGCGTTTCGCGTCGCCGCCCGATGGCGATCGCGCGCAACAGCAGGCGCTTGAATGCTGGCGAGAACCCGTCGTCGCCGCAATCAATGGCGAATTGCGTGTCGCGCAACAGATGGGCGAGACACATTTGCCAGAACTCGGAATGGCCGCGCTGGGCGCCGAAGCTGTCGGAGATCCAAACGCGCGGGCGATGGTCGCCGAACAGCGCGCGGACCACACCGGCGCCCCGGCTGGGGCGGATGATGTGCAGCACGTGCAGGGCGGTCACGAAGACCCATTCCCACTGCGTCTTCTTCATCACTCGCACCGAAGTCTCGTCGGACGCGACCACGTCGGACGCGGTGACCGCCGCCGCAACGGCCAAGGCGGCCGCTTCCAGCGGGGCTTGCGCGCGCGCGAGGATGTTGCACAGCGCGCCTTCGCTAATCGACAGGCCAAACATCTCGGCGAACAGGCAGCGCAGCCGTTGGAGGCCAATTGCCTGGGCGTAATGGAGGTAGACCGCGATGGCCTCAATGGATTTGCCGAACGGCGAGCCCGGCTCGAGACCTTTCGGCGCGCCGGCCACGGCGCGCTCGCCACAACAGGCGCAGCGACCGCCGAACAGGCGCACACGGGTTACGTCTGGCCTGACCGGCGGCAGTTCGATGCGGTCATAGACCTGTTGCGGCGTTTGAGGGTCAGCCGTCCAGGCGGCGGCGCAATGCGGGCAGGCATCAAGCCGGCTATCGACGATGCGGTCGGGATTGGGATCGAGCGCGCGGCCGAAACCGGGGCGGCTCTTGCGCGGCGGTTTCGTGCCGGTCGGCTGACCGCTGGACTTCTGGCCCTTGGACGGCGGCAGCGAGGAGTTGTCCGGCGTCTTGGGCGGCTTCTCCAGCCGCGCCAGCCGGGCTTCCAATTCGGCGATCCGCGCCAGCGCCGCTTCCAGCTGGCCGACAAGCGGCAACAGAGACAGGATCAGCGCGTCCTTCTCCGCAACCGTCAGCTTGGTGAGGTCGATCTCGCGGGTCACCCCGGTGTTGAATCGAATCTCCCGTGATCGCGTCAACCACCTTCGTCATCAGACCGACGGTCGGGCCCGAAACCGCCAGCGGTTACCCAGGTGAGCAATTACGAAATAGGAGTTTATAAGCGCACCTCAGGCTCATCGTGAGGCCGCTACGTGATCGAAAATGCCAAGCCGAGGCTGATGTGAGATCGACCCAATCTTATTTTTATGACAACGTTCACAAATGAACATTCGCCGTCAGTCATCGATGTTTGCTGCCAGCGTAAGGCGGGCTTGGTTCGGCGTTGGTCCGATCGCCACCGGTCGCGCCGTAATCAAACATCTTAGGCGCGCCGATCCGGAAGCTCATCGGCCAGCTTCTGCTCCGCCGCAAGGTCCGCACCCGTTCGACCTCGAGTTCAGGGTGGAAACCGGTGGTTTCGTCGGGTGGCGTGATCTGCAGGCCGGTGGGACGAACGACCCCTACATCTCCGGCTATTTCGGTGTGATCCCCTCGATTGCTCGCCGGCTGATTGCGGCTGTCGCAACGCCATCGAATTACATCTTCATTGATATCGGATGCGGTAAGGGACGGGCCACCATCATCGCCAGCGAATATCCGTTTCGGCGCGTGATCGGCCTGGAGATCGCCCCGATGCTGGCAGGTGCTGCTCAGGCAAATGCACAAATCGTACATGCCGGCTTTCCGGACCGGCCTGCGATCGAGATCGTTACCGGTGATGCCGCCAAGTTCGAGTTTCCGACCGAGCCGTTAGTGCTGTTCCTTTATCAACCATTCGAGCGGCCTGTAATGCGCGAAGTGCTCACCCGGCTGGAAGCGTCCCTAACTGCGCATCCCCGCGCCATGATCCTGCTTTACGTCTATCCGGCACTGGCACGGATGTTAGACGAAACGCCTTGGCTCGAACGGCGCGACGAGAGTGTCGATGATCCGCTATCGGAGGAACAGCCCTTCTCCTATGGCGGGCGAGGCGGCACTGAGCACGTGGCGGTGTGGACGACACGGTCGCCTCGACCGGACTTGGTTCGCCTCAACGAGGAACAGCACGGCATCAGTCAAAGTACTTTTCCGGCCGTCTCATAAAAGGGTTCGGTCATGTCTTTGCTTACCAGGCCGAATGCGGCAAGTCCTGCCTTGCTCGACGCCGTAACAAACTGTTCTCCCGACTCAAACACTCGTTTGCTTGAAGCGCGTCTCGGGTATACGGCCGCACAGCGAGGCGCCGGATCGCCCAGGTGTCACCACGTCAATGGTAATTTGCTCAGCTCGTTCGGCTATCGGCTGTTGGGATTCCCAATTGGTGTGCATGAGGGCGTGCTACTCCGACACGGCACAGCGTTTTCAATCGATGAGACGACGGAGTTTGCTGGGTCGATTGGGGCTAATTTGCTGAAACTAACGCGCGGCACTCTTGGTCCAGCAATCGCTGGGGAGCTGCACACGGAACGCTCGCGGCTCTGGACTATCGTTCGTCGTTCGGCCCGGGCACGGGAGCTAATGCCACTCGGCCCAAGCTACGAAGCGACGCTGGCTGGTTTTGGCCGACATACGCGACGTAACATCCGCCAGATACGCAAGCTTACGTCGAACCTTCGCTTCATGGCTGATACAGCAAATGGGCCACCACTTATATCGACTGATGGGCGCGCGGCGCTGGCACGGCGCACTCGGCCGAATGGAGTGCAAACTCTGCTTGCCAATCGGCTCGAGGCGCATGCCGACCAGAGCGGCCGCGCATTCCGCAACGTGATCCGCGGGCCTGACGGTGAAATCATCAGCTATGCCTGCGGCTACTTTGGCGACCCTGCCACCGCCTATTTACTCTATCAACTTAACAACCCGGACTTTCATGCTTTCAGCCCCTCGCTGCTTCTTCGGGCGCATCTTATAGAGTGGCTAGTCGATCAAGGCTGTAACGAACTTATCTTTGTGCACGGATGCACTGGCGTCCTACATCACGCATGCATCAGACAACCGTTAGAAGAGATGTTAATTATGCGTCGGACACCTGCGAGTTATTTAGCGGCCAGCTCGATCGCCTTCACAAAGGCAAATTCTTCACTCGGACGTCTTGTTCGCGCCGCCGTTCTTCCAAGCTCCGCCAGTGCGCATATCCTGTAGCAATGGTTCAGCGAATTAATTGAAGCTGTCGAGTGCGGCGGGGATGCGCTGTCGGCAGGCATGTCGCAGATATGCATCGAAACGCACTGCTTTCGCAGCCAGCTTTCGCGACGCGAAATCCTCAGCAAACACGCGGGTCGGCGCAGATGGTCAAAGTCTTACCGATTTGCGACAAGCCCGCCGCTGTCGACCCGAAAAAGACTTCCGCTTGCCGGGGAGTTGCGCGAAGCACTGCGCTGACAGGGTTCTGTGCCGTTGCCTGCTTTGCGCTTCCGGTCATCAGCCTGCGGTTCGCCGCGCAACCCAGTCGGGTTTGTTGCAGTTTGGCGGCCAGCAGTTACGGCATTTCTCCAAAGACTACGAACCGTAACACGCAAGGCCGTAGCAGAAGACTTTTCGGACATTCCTCCTTGTAGGGTCACTCGCTTTCGTCGGGCGAGCGCATCGTGGGCTCGATGCGCGATACGCATATGCAAGCCACCAACCGTTAGCGCCTGGTCGAAGCAGGACCGGTCGAACCGGGGCTGTCGGATAAAGGTACGGTTGGAGACAGCTCTTTAGTTTGTTCGGCCAGTAGCGCCACTTTGGTAAAGCCACCTTGGGTGATTGCCGGCATAGTCTCCATGACGCGGCCGTAGTTCACCCCCTTGTCGCCGCGCACGAACACACGGCGCTCCGTTCTGTTCTCGCTTATAGCCAGGAGCTTCTGCGCCAGGTCGCTCATGGACAGCTCGGTGTCCTGCAGGATCTTGCCCTCCACGTTTACCGACACTGTCAACGGTTCGCCATCCTGGGCCAATGGCGTGGCGCTCGCCTTCGGCAGGTCGACGGTCACGCCCCGGGTCATAAGCGGTGCCGCCACCATGAACACGATGAGCAGCACAAGCATCTACCAACGATGTGACATTGATTTCCGCCATCGGGCGGTGACCTCGACGGCCGCTGCCGGGTCACGCCATGGCTTGATCCGGATATGCGGGTGACATCCTTAGGCGCCACTGCAACCACCGTCGCGCGGATCGAGGTGCGCTCAAAGGTGAAGCCGTTGGTTCGGGTCGATCGATTACGAGTGCTTACGCCCGAACGCGCGATTGTGGGCGGAAGAGCTTTCCGCAACCGAGTGCTTTGCCCTTCGTAAGTTCTCACAGCTTACAAATTCGTTCTGTACGGTCTGCGATCTCTCCGAGCCTGTAGCCAGCCGGCGCTTGTTGTTGACCAGTTTGATCAGGACGACAACTCTCGCGTTCTACAAGGTATCAGGCTTTGGGCGATCGAGAACGGGCTTCTAGCTGAAGCGCCAACCAGCAGAATACGCGCGAGCAGCACAATGGGATGATGTCCCCGCCTTTGCACCGCTTTCGCCATTGTCGTCCCTTGTCCGCGCGATCCGGTCAGGCAGCCCAGCGGGAGCCGCGGATGACCGAACAGAAGTTGCCACGATGGAAATGTGGCTCCTTGTCCGCGATCACGTCGGCCTTGACGTTGCCGAACGTGGTGTCCGGCTTGTGCTTGATGCCGTCGTAAAAGGCCTGAATGATGTCTTCCTTGAAATGCGCCGTGCGCGGGAAGGCGGCGACGATGGCTTTTCGGGTATCGTTGTCATACTTGCCGTAGGTGAGGCCGAGCACGTCCATCTCGACACCCGCCGTGGTGAGCGCGATCACCGGATGCATGAACTCGGGCACGCCGGGCGTCGTGTGCAGCGCGATGCCGGCCCAGACTGTCTCGATATCGGACGCGTCGACGCCGTGTCCGCGGAGGAAGTCGCGGGCAGCGTTGGCGCCGTCGACCTCAAAACGCAGGTCGGGACTACTGTGCGACGGCATCAAGCCGACATCGTGGAACATCGTCGCGGCGTAGAGTAGCTCGGGGTTGACGGTCAGACCGCGCTGCTGACCGGCGAGCGCTCCGAAGAAGTAGACCCGGCTCGAGTGGTTGAACAGCAAGTCACTCTCGGTGTCGCGGACGAACTCCGTAATGGCGCGGCCCAGCGTGCTATCTGGTATTCTGATGCCGTGCACGTTGAGTGTCGCGAAGTCGGTTCCGGTCATTTTGTCTACTCCTACTGCCGGGTTGGCTTGAGGAGTATCCGGCTCTGCTGATTTGGCAGCAATCTTGCTGCACGATGAAATCCTGCCAACATCAGACGAAAAGCTGCTACGCAGCCCGGCGACATGGGAATGTGCTCAATGCGGAAGCGCGAGATCGCGATCGTCATCCACGACGGGGTGCAGGCGCTCGACGTGGCCGGGCCGCTCGACGTGTTCACGGAAGCAAACTGCTTCCTAACAGCCGCAGAGGGCTACAAGTCCGTCGTGATCGCGGCAGCGCTAGACGGGATCCGTGCATCGAACGGGATGAGGCTGACCCCGCATACGACGTTCGCGCAAGCGGCGCGCCGGTTTCATACCGTGCTGGTGGCCGGCGGGCCGGCGCTACCGACGGCGCCGCCCGACGAGGCGCTGTCGGCGTGGCTGCGGCGGTGGGGCATCCATGCCGAGCGGTACGGCTCGATCTGCACCGGCGCATTCGCTCTTGGCCATGCCGGGCTACTCGACGGCCGCACCGTGACGACGCATTGGCAGAATGCGGCGCACCTCGCCACCATGTTTCCGGCCGCGCGCGTCGAACACGACCGTATTCACGCGCGAGATGGTGCGCTGGTGACCTCGGCTGGCGTTACGGCCGGGATCGATCTCGCACTGGCGCTCGTCGCCGAGGATCATGGTGACGCGGTAGCTCTCGCTTGCGCCAAGCGGCTGGTCGTCGTCGCGCAACGCCAAGGTGGACAATCGCAGTTCAGCCCGCTGCTGCTACCGGGTCATGACCCGGCGACACCGATCGGCAGGGTGCAAGCCTATGTCGCGAGCCATGCCGGCGAGCCATTGCCGGTGCGACGCCTGGCCGAGATTGCCGGCATCAGCGAACGCAGCATTGCGCGCCTGTTCGTCAGCGAGTTGGGCGTCACGCCGCACGACTTCGTCGAAAGCGTCCGGCTCGATCGCGCGCGGAACTTGCTTGAGGCGACGGATCGACCGCTGAAGACGGTGGCGTTCGATTGCGGCTTCGCCGGTCCCGAGCAGATGCGCGCCGCGTTCCAACGTCGTTTGGGTCTTAGCCCTGCCCGCTATCGGGAGAGCTTCCGGACAGCTCATTCGGCCATTTAGATTTGGCATCACGTCGACTTCTCGGTGCGATCTTGGACGGATCATAAGTCCTCGTCAGAGGTCGCATCGGACATGATCGTACTATTCTGATCGCGCCGAATGCCCAGCGCGTATCGGCGGAGAGGAGCTACCCTTTCCGCCGATGTCGCGCCGCCGGGTCAGTCGGCGGCTGACAGGATTACTGAACTGTCGTAGTCCCCGGTGCCCATCTGCCCTTCGGGAAAATGCCACGCTCGGCGATCCAGTCGAAGGACTCCTTGAAGGCCTCCTCCGTGTAGGGCTCGAACACAAGCCGTTCGCCAGGCCCCCAGCGGCGCGTGTCCATCTGGTCGTGAAAGCGCTCAGGGAATTCGTTCTTGTAGTAGTGGGTGTAGAGTTCCGGCCGTAAATCAATGTCGCGCTGAGCGCAACGCAGGGCGGCGAAATATTTGCGGACATCGGCCGGGTCGGGCTCCCCGGTGATCATCGCCGCCATCATGAAGGTGGAACCAATCACCTTGCGGAAACCGAGCTGCTCTAGGAAGTAGTAGGCGCCGCTGAACAGGGAGGCCGCCGGGATCTTGCGGTCGATCAACAGCTCCATTCGGCGGAACAGCAGACCGTCGGCAAACGACAGCGCGATCTGATCACGCGCGAGATACTGTTCGAGGGCCTGGATCGTCGCGTAGTGGCTACCGGACTGGTGGCCGACCGAGACAGGCACATCCGCAGGCTGGTCGGGTGTGCGAATGTCGGACTCTGGCGGCACGAAGATCCCGGCAGGCGATACCGAGTAGCAGTCGGCGTAGAGCTTGCCGTGGCCGACCGAGGCCGCGACGTTCACGGTCCAGTGGCAGGCGCAGTTCACATCGGCGGTGCGGCCCTGCTCGAATGTCTGGAAAGCGCCGATCATGCGCACGTGATCGATCATGACTCTTCGGGCGTCGGCCGCGTTTCTCATCTCGATCAACTCGGCGAGTTCCTCGTGCACGGCCTGAAAGCGGCGGGCGACGGCCGGGCTGAGGGTGCGGTTTCGGCTGGGCCACGAGACGTGCTGCAGCGAGGCGAGCTGGATCTGCAGCACGCAGTTGTGTGAGGAGGCACATGCCAAAGTCTCGGGTCATCACGCCCGCATAGTCGCGGATGATGCGACGTACTTTGCTGAGACCGGGCTGCGGCTCGGCATCGATTGCGGCGGGCGAGAGCGTCACCACGGTTGCGATAACATTGGGGTATGACCGCCCGAATGCCTTCACGTCGATGTTCAAACGTCTGCTTGGTGCCCCACCCCGGAACGATTTAGCAGGAGAGCGATCTTAAGCGGCTGCCGTCGCGTCGGGACAAAACTCCAACATGGCGAAAAACTTAATGAACTCGCGACATAACCCTTGGCTTCGTCCGTGCCACGTCACCGTTGCTTTTCGCTGAAAGAAAAAATCAGCGACGGAATTACTCCGCACCTTCGTTGAAGTCGGTAGTGGCAGAAGGAGTGGGGCAATGTGTCGTTGACGGATTGCGATAAGAGAACGACCGCGCATCAAGCGCAGAGCTAATCGGTGTTGCGATGACCGAGCAAGACCCGGATGCCGAAATCCTGGCCAACGCCGGGCGTGGCGACGCCGCTGCGTTCAGGACGCTGGTGGCGCGGAAACTGTCGCGCGTCCATGGGCTCGCGTCACGCATGCTGTCCGACCCGGCGCAAGCGGACGACGTGGCTCAGGAAACATTCCTGCGCGTCTGGCGGCACGCTTCGAGCTGGACACCGGGACAGGCCAAGTTCGACACGTGGCTGCACCGCGTCGTGCTCAATCTGTGCACCGACCGGCTGCGAAAGCGGCGCGAACAACCGATGGCGGACCTGCCGGAGCAACCCGACCCGGCACCCGCCGCAGACACGATTCTCGAGCGCGACGAAACCGTCCGGCGGGTCCGCGCCGCCATCGCAAAACTTCCTGTCCGGCAAGGTGAGGCCATCATGCTCCAGACCTACCAAGAGCTAACCAACATCGAGACGGCGGCCGTGATGGGCATTAGCGTCGACGCGCTCGAAAGCCTTCTCTCGCGGGGACGGCGGGCCCTACGCGCCATGTTGCAGGAGGATGCGCCATGACCCCGACGCGCTTCGCCGCCCTTGCAGCCGCATACGGCAGCGACATCGATCGGTGGCCGGCAGGTGAGCGAGGGGCTGCCAGGGCGCACGCGCAGCACTTTCCAGAAGCAGCATCGATCCTGGCGGCAGAAGCAGGGTTGGATGCGGCCCTGCTGGCTTGGACGGTCCCCGCACCCGGCGCGGCGCTTGTCGGGCGCATCGTTTCGTCGCCGGGTCGGCAACGGATCAGCCGGGTGCGCCTCTGGTTGTCGAGCCTAGGCGTGGCGGCGGCACTGACGGGCGGCGTGGCCGCCGGCATGCTGCTGGTCCCGCTGCCGAGCTCGTCGTGGGAAGTTGGGACCAGCCACCTCTACGAGCTCCAGGTCCTGGGCGCCCCGCTCGATCTCGAGCTGCCGGCTGGAGATCCGGTGCAATGACGCCAGCAAAGCTGCGGATTGCCCTCGCGGCGTCAATCTTCGTTAATGTGTTCACGATCGGAACGATCGCCGGCGGCGTCGTCATCTTGACGCGCGACCGTCCGGCAACGTCGCGAACCGCCGGGCGGCCGATCCGCTCCGCCGGACAGGATCTACCGCCGGCTGACGCTGCACGCTTCCAGGAAGTCATGCGGCAGGCCGTGCAGGACAATCGCGACCTTGCTCGATTGGCGCGCATGAGCCGCCGGGAGGCAGCTAGGCAATTCATGCAGCCGCAGTTCGACCGGGCGGCCGCGGCCGCGTTCCTCGAACGCGGCCGGCAAGCCGACCTGCAACTGCGTACCCGCCTGGAAACGGCAGCGCTCGACTTTGCCGCAACGTTGCCCGCCGACGAACGCGCGACCCTGGCGATCGGCCTGGAACGCGGCGGTCCGCTCCGTGGCGCGCGGCCGTAGAAGTTTTTGCACATGCCGCGCGACGGAACGCACCACGATGGCCGTTTAACCGGGCAGTCCAAAGGAGCTGTTCCATGACACCGGTCAACCTTCGCCTCCTCGCCCTCGGCGCCGCCATACTTATTCCGTTCGCCGCATCGGCCGGCGAGGTCCGCAATCGAGAGGCCAACCAGCAGGCCCGCATCGGCCAAGGCCTGCAAAGTGGCCAGATCACCGCCCGCGGTGCGGCGAACCTTGAGCGCCGCGAGGGCAAGATCAACGCTAGCCGCACCGCCGATCTGGCGGCCAATGGCGGCCGTCTCACCGGTCAGGAATACCGTAACCTGAACCAGCGGCAGAACGCCCTGTCCAACCAGATCTACATCGACAAGCACAACGACGTGGCTCAGCCCGGCGTCGTGCCCCGCTAAGCGCGTTCCTGCCGCCGCCATCCCGAGGAGTATGTCTGATGCACAAAGTACGATCTGGTTGGCGGCTTGGCTGGCCCGCGCTGATGCTCGTGGCCGTCGTCGCCACGCCGATTCTGACGGCGACGCCGGCGCAGGCGTGATGGCGCCATCCCGGTTGGCGACACTGGGGTCCTGGTCCTGTGTGGCACGGCTACTACGGTCCTGGCTGGCGCGCCGGCTGGGGCTACGGCCCTCGTTTCTGGGGACCGCGGGTCGTGGTGCCGCCGCCGATCGTCATCAGCCCTCCTTACGTCGTGGTGAGATAACACTATGAACTCGCGCTCCCTTTTTCGCTCCATCGCTGTTGCCTGCCTGTTGCTGACCAGTGCCGTCGCACTCTCCGGCTGCATCGTCGCGCCGGTGGGACCTGGCTGGTACTATGGTCATCCATATCGCTGGCGGTGACGATCGCGCAGCCGTAGACAAAGCCGAGCCCGGCACTGACACCAGCCTTCGCGATGAAGCTGGTGGCCTCGCCAGCTCGGCAAGCCTTATCGGCGCAGTGAGATGATCGACCGGGTGCAGGCCGCAACCTCGTCTGCAATCCGCTCAACCGACCGAGCGTTTTAGTCATCTCCGACGCATGCCCAGCCTTTGTTTGCGTGTGGTTCAACTGGCAACGCTGCTGAACATTGCCGCTCCAACTGCGATCGTCGTCGTAATACTGCTCATGCCGCTCGGCTGGTCGTTGGTCTGGCGCGACTTTCGGAAACGCGACAGCGTACGAGACTGGGCTTCCGATTAGTCGCGCCTCAGGAAAGGTCGTGCAGATCCCGCCCTAGTGGAGGCCCGACTGTGAACTCGGAGAACTCGACCTCCAGCCCCGCCCGTTCCGGCGTGCAACACATCGGGCCTACGCGATACACCGATGCACGAGGAACAGGAGCCAAGCGGAGGAGGGGCCATCGACGCTTGTCGTGCGAGGCCTGGATCCGGATCACGCCTGTCGCAACCGTTACACGAAGCCAGTAATCAGAGGGATCGCCGTCAAGTGGTCCAGTTGCCCAATCGGATTGCCCAAGCGTCAAAACGCTCCCAAGCCGAGGCGCCTCGTCGGACCATTCGACTCCAGCCTTGATCCAGTGCGCTTCATCGAGACGAACCATAATACCGGCTTGGTCGTACAGCGCCTTGTAGCGTGCCTTGACGCGGAGTTGCGCCGAGAAATCGCCGATGACCTCGCACCCGTAAAAATGACCGCTATCCCGGATAAAGCCGTAATGCGTCTCGCGCCAAAAGTCTGTTCGCGCATCGGTCACAACCCGAAGCCGTTCACCATCCCAACCCCAACACGACGGCTCATTAAGCCAGGTGCCGCCTTCGAAGCTCATTAGTCGTGCTACTCTCACCAGCTGCTGTTAACTAGGAACAGTTTAAGCCTGCTTCCTGCAGATGCGCTTTGAACCTGAAGCACGAGCTTTACTATCGCGGAGTGGCGACCTTTGCGAACGAGCCTTCTTACAGACTCGCTTTCCTAAGTGGTTCTGGCTTGTGGCCATGGGGCAGGATTTCCTGGATGTGAGCGTGGACCACCTCTGCACTGAACGGCTTGGCGATGAAGCGAGCCTTGTCCGGAAGCGCGCCAGGGCTGGGCCGAACATGTCCGGACGCGACGACGAGCGAGATATGCGGCCACGAGCGGGCGACTTCGCGAGCCAGTGCGAAGCCATCCAGCGCTCCCGGCATCTGCACATCGGTGAATAGCAGGACGACGTCGGTGTACCGCGCCTTGAGGAGTTCAAGCGCAGCGTCGCCGTGCTCGGCCTCGAACACCTTGAACCCTGCCTGTTCGAGGATGTCGATCGCATCCATGCGGATCATGAAGTCGTCGTCCACGACAAGCGCGCAAGGATAACTCGAGAGGGGTCCATTCATTCTGATGTAAGCGACCGAGGTGAACCGGAGTTGCTGACGAACCGTTACAACGGAGCGTGTTCACGCCGGGTTTCGCCCGCTCAGCATAAGCGCCTCTTCTCACGGCCTGTCATGTGTCCGGCAAACCGGCGGGCCGGGCCAATTGCGACGCCTGGGCCGGTATATAAGCGGCAAGGCCGTTGCCGAAGCACCAGTCGGCGCGGCTATTGCCGGAGATCACCACCTGGACATCCTCGCGCCGACAACCCGGATTGGCAGCCAGCTTATCTGCGATAGCGGCGTACAGCGCCTGTTTGGCGCCGATGTCGCGCGTGTCGCTAGCCACGATATGGATCAACACGATCTGGTCTGTGCGCCGAACGTCGAGGTAGCTCGTGCTGTAGATGATCTCACTGGGGTCGCGCTGCTCGATGATCTGGAACCGGTCTTCCGCCGGCACGGTGTAGGTCTCGGTCAATGCCGCATGAACACCGTCAGCGATGGCGCGCAACTCGGTGGGCGAGCGGCCCTTCAGCAACGAAATACGAACTAATGGCATGAATAGCTCCTATCAGCCGAGAAGCAGTCTGAATCCGAGACCGACGAGCACCGTCGCACCAGCGACGAGCGTCGCCGCTGCCCCAAGCCCGGCCAGATAGGCCCGCAACGCCAGCCTCGGTACAACATCGTCGCAGGCCGACATCTGGTTCGTAGAAGCAATGACGGGCACACAGGGCCTCCTCGGTTAGCTTCAACGGATTTGGGTGACCGTTGATCATGATGAAGCCCTATGCCAACTTGTTTCAATGATTACCGTTTGTAATGTACCGTCATGAAGGCGCTCGACATCGAGGCCGTGCGGGCCTTCATCATGACGGTCGATCTGAAAGGGTTTACCCGCGCTGCGGCAGCCTTGGACGCGACCCAATCAGCGGTCAGCCTCCGGATCAAGCGGCTCGAAGACGTGCTCGGACGACGTTTGCTGGAACGGACGCCACGCCACGTCCGCCTGTCGGCTGACGGCGAGGCGTTTCTCCCGCGGGCCCGTCTCCTCCTGGCTGCACATCAGCATGCGGTTGGCTCATTCGATACGGAGCGGCGCCGGTTGGTGGTGGGGATCAGCCATCACATTGTGGGAACCGAATTGCCATATCTCCTGAAAAGCATCAGTGCCGCCGAGCCGGGCCTGCTGCTGGAGATGCGGGTGATGACCTCCCGGGAAGTGCTCGCCGACTTCGACGCCGGCTCCCTCGACGCGGCCATCGTGCTCCGGCATGACAGTCGGCGCCAGGACGGCATGCTTCTAATGCAGGAGACATTCGGCTGGATGGCGGCGCCGGATTTCGAGCACCGCGACGGCACGCCGCTTCGGCTGGCGACCCAGGCGGAGCCGTGCAGCGTCCGCAGCATGGCGATCGATGCCCTGGACCAGGCGGGCGTTCCGTGGACGGAGGTCTTCGTCGGCGGTGGCGCGACCACGATTGGCGCCGCGGTTTCGGCCGGCCTCGCCGTCGCGGCACTCGGCTGCCGGGTGGCACCAGCCGGCACGACCGATATCGGCCCACAACTCCGGCTCCCGGTGCTGCCTCGGCGAGACGTGGTGATCTACGCGAGCGCCACCGATGCGCAGGCAAAAAGCGCCTTGCGGACCCTGGGTGCCGCGATCCATTCGACGGCGGGTTCTCGGTAGGCCCGATGCTCTTCTAGACCGGGCTGCTGCGCGGACCCCGCTCGCTTCCCGCCGTTCGATCAAGGATGGCCGCGACGATCAGCGTGGTGGCGGCAACAACGTAGAGAAGATGGTAATCACCGTCAGTGCGTTGCAGCAGAAACGACATCAGGTAGGCGCCGGCGGCTTGGAGCAGGGCGAAGCTCACGGTGGCCGTGCGCCAAGCAGCCACCTGCGCAATTGGATGCTGTCGGAGAAGCTCCCTGGTGCGGCCCAAGACGACGGGGATCAGCCCGATCGTGCAGGCCCCACCGGCCAGGCTGGACACGGACAGCGCCACGGCACGCGTATCCAGCGCAAGCGTGCCGGTCGCCAGAGCCTCGATCACGATGACGAGGCTCACCGTGTCGCGAAAGCCGATCCGGTCGGCCAGGCGCCCGGCGAGCACCGGGCCGGCGATCGAGCCAAGCCCGTAGAGCACCCAGTAATGCGTGCCGGCCTGAAGACCCTGCCCGAGCCCTTGCGCCACGAAAGCGACCAGGAAGACCATGTGCGCCACCAGTGCGAACGCAGCGAGTGCATAGACCGCGTAGACGACCCGGAGCGGCCACACCGGCCAGTCCCGCGCGTGGTTCCGCGGCGCGGATCGTTGCGGGCTGGACGTTGACGGCCAGCCACTCCAGCCGACCGCCGTCGCGATGGCTGAAAGCAATCCAAGCCCAAGCCAAGCCTGCGTGAGGCCCCTCTGCAACAGCAAGGGCACGAGGGTTCCGGAAAAGGTGATGCCGGCTCCCACGCCAACGAAGATCGCCCCGCCGACCAGGCCGTGGCGCTGCCGCGGGATGTGCGGCAGGATCGTCGGCGCGGCGAGCACCATCGCGAGGCTGCCCGCAATCCCGGACAGCAGCCGCCACGTGAAAAACCACGCGAAGCCCAGCGGCCAAGCGCAAGCCAGAAGCGAGACGGTCGCGAGCACCATCGCGCCGCGCAGTAGCCAGCGCGCCGCCACGTAGCGCGGGCCGACGCCGGCGAGGAGGGCGCCGCAGAGATAGCCAGCGAGGTTGGCCGCCCCGAGATAGGCTGCCGCGCCGGTATCAAACCATCCGGCGCTGACCAGGGCCGGCAGCAGCGGCGTGTAGGCGAAGCGGGCGAGACCCAGGCCCACCAGGCTCGCGCAAAATCCAGAGACAGTCGACCGCCAGACACCGTGGCTGGACGGCTCGGTCACGCGCCGGCCCCCTCCCGTTGGGCGAGTTCGGCGCGCAAACGCGCGTTCTCTGCCAACAGCGGCTCGATCTCGGCCCGGGTGAAGCGGGGCTCGATGTATTTCGGGCAATTCCAGTCGAAGCCGACCACGTCGATGACGATGGAAGCCTGCTCGACGAGGTCAGCATGTCCGTCGGCAGGTACGGCGCGGGCATTGCCGATGAGCTTGAGGCGGCGCCGCGCCGGGTAGTCCATGGCGAACAGGGCGACGCGCCCGCGGTCGATGACGTTGCCCAGCGAGACGAACTGCCGGTTGCCGGGGTAGTCGGCAAAGCCGATCTGATTGCCGCCGAAAGACTGAATGAACCCGGCCGGCCCACCCCGATGTTGCACGTAAGGCCATCCGGTCGCGGTGACGCTGGCGAGATAGACACTGTCCCTTGCCGCCAGGAACTCGAGCTCTCGATCGGTCAGGACGTCGCGATCCTCGAGGGAGGTCGCCTCGCGCCGCGCGTAGCTCATGCGCGACCCAGCCTCGGATTGCAGCGATCGGGCGGTGTCGTCGAATAGGTTCCGAAAGTAAGCACTGGACATGAGGTCCAGATGGGCGCTTCACCGGCTGAACATAATCCGGTAGTTCGACAGTTCAGAGTTCCACTTCCCGGAATGGTCATTTGGATCGGTTTGCAGCGCTAAGCACCTTCGTCGCGGTAGCCGATCAGCGGGGATTTGCGTCGGCAGCGCGTCATCTCGGCATGTCGCCTCCCGCCGTCACGCGCGCGATCGCCGCGTTAGAGCGGCATCTCGGCGTGCCCCTGCTCCTCCGATCGACCCGCAGCGTCGCGCTCACCGGCGACGGCACCGTCTTCCTCGAGCAGGCGCGCGAGATCCTAATGCGGCTCCAGGAGGCCGAGCATGCGGCGATGGGTGGTCAAGCCGCGCCCCGGGGCGAGCTCTATATCACGGCGCCGGTCGTGTTCGGCCGGTTGCACGTGTTGCCGGTCGTCGCCGATCTCCTGGCGGCGCACCCGGCCCTATCGGTGCGGCTCCAGCTGTTGGACCGAAACATCCGCCTGGTCGAAGAAGGGATCGATGTCGCGGTCCGGATTGGTGGTCTGCGCGACAGCAGCCTGCGGGCAGTGCCGATCGGCGCGGTGCGGCAGATCATCGTCGCCAGTCCGGGCTATTGCGGGCGGCGCGGCCGGCCCGTCCACCCCAGCGAGCTCGCCAGGCACGACATCGTGGCAGGCGACAATATCCGGACCGGCACGACCTGGCGTTTCGGTTCCGGACTGCAGATCGGGGTGACGCCGCGGCTGACGGTGACCTCCATCGACGCGCAGCTTGCCGCCGTGTCGGCCGGGTTGGGGATCGCCAACGTCTTGACTTATCAAGCGGCCGGGGGGCTGGCTGACGGCTCGTTGTGCACCATCCTGGATGACCACTCGCCCGCGCCGTCGCCGATCCACTTGCTATTCGACGTCAGCCGGGCCCGGTTGCCGGCGGTCCGCCTGTTCATCGCCGCGATGCGCGAGCGTGCTGCCGTAAATGCCTGGCGCTAAACGTGTCGCTCCTGTGTCACGGCTAGACCTGAGCGCCGCCTTCGGCTTGTCCAATCAGAAGGCGCCTGAGGTGCATGAGCACCGCGCGCTTTTGCGATCGAGCATCAAACACGAGACGTTAGGTATCCTAAACCATGCCGGCATAAATTCATCGGAGCCGTCTCACGATCTTCATTTCGATTATCGTTTCACCGGAGCACGCATGGTGAGGCTGGTCGGGCGGTCGTATCCCGGATGCGCGGTCTCCGCCGTCTTCACAAAGCCCATGTGCGCGAAAGCAGCGTGGTTTTCGGTCAGTTCGATCCGAACCGACAGCTCCAACGTCCCGAGATCACGCTTGACGGCTTCGTCCCGTGCCGCGTCGACGAGGGCCCTCCCGATGCCTGACCCGTTCAGACCGGGCCGCACGGCGAGCTTGCCGAGATAAAGTGCATCATCCATCGGCCGAAGAAAGAGACACCCAACCAGTTCGCCTGCCGCTTTGGCTAACAGCAATGCGCCTGCGGCCGCATCGGCGGCCATGGACTCGCGTGACAGCAGTCGAGCCGAGGATGGCGGATCGATGCGTCCGTCCATGTAGGCGAATGCACCCTGGATGAGGGCGCGAACGGCGTCCCAGTCAGCGAAGTCGGCTGGAGCACGGTGGACGGAAACCTTCACGATCGTCATCGGTGACTACCTCCAAGAGGGATGACAGCCTAACCTGCTCCCTCGGTCGTGAGCCATTCGATGAACCGGGCGAGCGACGTCGTCTTGTCGGCATCGAACGGGACCAGAGCCACGTAACCCCTCCGCGCCACGGCGATCGTCGGCAGCGGTGTCAGCAAGCGCCCGGCCGTCACGTCGGCCGCGAGAACGGGAAGCGGGCCGATGCCCACCCCGATTCCGTCCATCACCGCCTGCACAGTAACGAAGAAATGGTCGAACATGCGGCGATGCGGCTCAGCCATGGATGGCAGTCCGGCCTGGTCGAGCCAGTCGGTCCAGTCGCCGGGTCGGGTCTCGGTCACGAGCAGGACATGGCCTGCGAGGTCCTCGGGATGCCGCACCGGCTGACGGTCGAAGAGAGCCGGGCTCATGATCAGCGTGTCGGACTCTTCCAGGAAGGGGACGGCACGGTGTTGCGGCCACAAGTCCTGATCCGCCGCGCCGCGCCGGATCGCGACGTCGAAGCCGCCGCGCAACTCGTCGTGCAATGTCGTCACCGTGGTGACGACGACCTCCACTTCGGGGCACCCGGCATGGAAGCGGTCCAGACGGGGAATGAGCCAGCGCATGGCAAAGGTCGTCGGCGCGCTGACGCGGAGGATGCGGCGCGCGTCCGAGCGACCGCAGGCGTCGGCGGCGGCGATGACCCGGTCGAACGACAAGCTGACCTCCGCCGCAAAGGCGCGCGCGGCCGGGGTGGCGACCATGCGGCGGCCCGAGCGGACGAACAGGCGCTGACCCAACCAGGCCTCCAACCCGGCGATCTGGCGGCTGACGGCGCCGTGCGTCAGACCGAGTTCAGTCCCCGCCTCGGCATAGCTACCGGTGCGGGCGGCGACCTCGAAGACGCGCAGGGCATTGAGCGGTGGCAGACGGCGCATGCGACCCGTAAGGAAAACGGACAGATCCCGTGATGAACTGCAGTCTAGTCACGCAGTTTCGCATCCATAAAGTCGATAGTTTCAGAGCACGGGACCAACCATGCCCATTACGAGTGCGGTGGCGTCGCCATCGATCAAGCAGCAGACCGGGCTCTCGCCGCACCGGCGCAATCTGGTAGGCGCGTGCCTCGCCCACATGCTGCACGATGGCTACACGGACCAGCTCTATGCGCTGCTGCCGGTTTGGCAGGCGCAGTTCGGCCTGTCGTACGCTGGTCTCGCGCTGGTGCGGGCCCTGTATTACGGCACGATGGGTGGTTTGCAGGTGCCCGGCGACCGGTTGGTCGCACGGTTCAGCCCACGCGCGGCGCTGACGCTGGCCACCGTCGTGGCGGCTTCGGGGTTTTTGCTCATGGCGCTTCCGTTCGGATTTCCGGGTCTGTGCGCCGGGCTCGTGCTGGCCGGCGTCGGGTCGAGCATCCAGCATCCACGCGCCTCGCTGCTGGTGACCGATACCTACGGCAGCGCCTCACGCGGGCCGCTCGGGATCTATAATTTCGCGGGCGACTTGGGCAAGGCGATCTTTCCGGCCGTGGTCGCCCTGCTGCTGACCGTGATCGCCTGGCGACCGGTCGTCGGTACGATGGCCGGGATCGGGCTGTTGGTGGCGGTGGCATTGTTGGCCATCGTGCCCCGGCGGCCCTTCGTCGCAGCTGCGGAAGCCAAGCAGGCGGTGCAGGGCCGAGGCGGTCGTGGGTTCGGGCTGCTGCTCACCATTGGCGCGCTCGATACTGCGACGCGGATGGGCTACCTGCTGTTCCTACCCTTCCTCCTGCACGCGCGCGGCGCGACGGGCGGCGAGGTCGGCCTCGGCCTGGCGTTGTTGTTCATTGGCGGCGCACTCGGCAAGGCGGCGTGCGGCTGGCTCGGCCAGCGTCTGGGCGTGGTGTGGAGCGTGGTCGCGACCGAGGCCGCCACCGCACTGCTGATGGCTGCAACGTTGCTGCTGCCACTCGTGCCGATGCTCCTGGCCCTGCCGGTGCTCGGTCTGGTCCTGAACGGTACGTCGTCGGTGTTGTACGGCACGGTCCCGGACCTCGCACCCAAGGGTGACACCGGCCGCGCGTTTGCCCTTTTCTACACGGGCGTCATCGGCGCCGGCGGTCTGGCGCCGATTGTCTACGGCGCCCTCGCCGATCACTCCAGCCAGACGGTCGGCATCTTGGCGTCGGCGCTGACCGCCGCGGTCATCATTCCACTGGTCCTTGCGCTGCGTCCGACGCTGGATCCGCGGGCGGGGTGACCCGACGAGCTCCTATTCCGGCGCCGCCAGTTTCAGGAGAGGCGGCGCGAACTCCCCATCATCGAACACCAACGCTGCCTGGCCAGGGTGAACCACTCGCGGCGGCGTTGAGCTCGATCCAGCCGACTGGTCACTACCAGCACGCAATCTCGCCATCGCGCTCCTGCACGGGAAGTGCTGCGTATTGGAGCGCAGTGACGCCGTGCGGCTCATGTCCATCTAACCGTATTGTCAATCAACCCGCCAGAAGCCGGGCAAGCTCATAGCAGGCGGCTGCGACGATGACCGACGCCGGGATCGCAATCACCAGGCGACGATGATCCCGCAAGCCGATCCTGCTGCCGAGTGCCTGGTGCTGGCCCGAACTTGGGTCGGCACACGACCGACTCTTGGGCATTATGGGCAGCCTAAATTCGAGGCGCGCCGACCACCGACGCTTGTGTCACAGAACTCTCGACAGGAAGTCCTTGGTCCTGCCCTCCTGTGGGTTAGACAGCAGCGCACGCGGGCTGCCGCACTCCACAATCATCCCATCCGCCATGAAGGTGAGGGCATCACCGACTTCCCGGGCGAAGGCGAGCTCGTGCGTCACAACCATCATGGTCATGCCGGAGATCGCTAGATCCCGCATGACGGACAGGACCTCGCCCACCAGTTCCGGATCAAGGGCCGAGGTCGGCTCGTCGAACAGCATCAATTGCGGCTCCATCGCCAGCGCTCGGGCGATGGCCACGCGTTGCTGCTCACCACCGGAAAGCTGGGCCGGATAGCGGTCGTGCTTGGTGCCGAGACCGACCCGTTCCAGCAACTGCATCGCGCGTTCCCGGACCACTCGGGGCTTTTCCCGCCTCACCCGGATCGGCGCCTCGCAGATGTTGCCCAAGGCCGTCATGTGCGGGAACAGGTTGAAGTGCTGGAACACCATGCCGACGCGTTGACGCATTCGCGCGATCTGCCGTTCCGGCAACTCGTGAAGGCGCCCGTTCCGTTCCTGGTATCCGACCAGGTCGCCGTCGACCCAGATCCGGCCGCCGTCGATCCGCTCCAGATGATTGATGCAGGACAGCAGCGTGCTCTTGCCGGAGCCGGAGGGGCCAATGATGCACATCACGGTGCCGGGCATGACGTCGAGGTCGATGCCGCGCAGCACCTCCCGCTCGCTATATCGCTTGGACATGCCGCGGATGCGGACCATCGGCTCGGTCAAGGCTGGCAACTCCTCAGTGATGCCGGAAGCGACGCTCGAGCCCGCCTTGCGCCGCGGACAGGACCGACACGATCAGCAGGTACCAAAGCGAGGCGACGATCAGGAGCGGAATGGTCTCGTAGGTGCGGGAGTAGATCAGCTGGGCCGTGTAGAGCAGGTCGGCCATCGCGATGACGCTCACCAACGACGTGCCCTTCACCATGGAGATCACCTCGTTGCCGACCGGCGGGATGATCAGTCGCATGGCCTGAGGAAACACGATCCGAACAAAGATGGTGGCGGGTCCCATCCCCAGCGCCTTGGCTGCGCGGGTCTGTCCGGATGGGACCGACACGATACCAGCGCGGATCACCTCGGCCGTGTAGGCCGCCTGCGCCAGGCCGAGCCCGGCCAGCGCGGCCGTGAGTGGCGTAATCACGACGTTGGTGCTCGCGTCGAAGAGCACGATGCCGAACGGCAATGCGAGCCGGATCCGCGGGTAGAGCGCGCCGAAATTATACCAGAAAATGAGCTGGACCAAGACGGGCACGCTGCGGAAGAACCAGATGTAGAGCCAGCTGAGTACAGAGAGCAGCCGGTTGGTCGAGAGCCGCATGATGGCCAGCACCGTGCCGAGACTGAGGCCGATCGCCATCGCAATCACCGTCAGCTCGAGGGTGCGGCCAAGGCCTGCAAGGATCTGCGGGTCAAACATGTATTGCGCGACCACGGGCCAGCCAAAGGCCGGATTAGTGGACACGCTGTAGACCACGGCGCCGGCGACGAGCACCGACAGGATTGCAAAGCCCGCCGTCCAGGGGTGTCGTAGTGGGACGACGGGAAGTTCCGTCGCCTCGGCTCCTCCCGCGGGCTGGGCCGCGCTCACTTCTCGACGTTGGTCGGATTGAGCGGGAAGGATTTCACGGCCCCGTCCTCCAGCCCCCATTTCTTGACGATCTTGTCGTAGCCGCCATTGGCGTGCAGCGCTTCGAGCGCCGCCTGGAACGGCTTGGCCAAGTCGGAGCCCTTCGGCAGCGCGACGCCGATGTAGCTGGTATCGGTGTAATGACCGACGATGTGCGTGCGGCCTTTGGTTTGCGCGACGAAGTAGCTTACGGCGGTCGAGCCCAGCCAGAAGAGTTCGGCGCGGCCGCTCATCATTGCATCGGCGGCGCCGTTGCCGTCGTTGAAGGCCAGTGCGTCGATCGGCTTCTTGCCTGCCGCAGCGCATTTGGGCTGATGCTCCTCGACGAACACCATTTCGCGGGAGCCGCGCGTGGTTGCGACCGTGACGCCGCACAGATCGTCCAGCCCGTTCACCTGGATCGGGTTCGTGCTTTTCGCGGCAAACAACTCGTTGCCCGTCAGCCAGCCGATCTGGTCCACGATCTTGCCCCGCGCCACCGACACGCCCATTTGGCCGGTCGCGGCGTCGAACCGTTTCGCCTGCAAGCCGGGAATCAAGGAATCGAAGGTCGTCGGGCGGATCTCGAGCGTCATGCCGAGGAGTTGCACGGCGGCACGGGCCAGGTCGATTTCCCAACCGACGATCTGCCCCTTCTCGTCCCTGAAGTCGTCGGGCGGCGAGCCCAGCGAGACGGCAAGGGTGAACGGTTCGCCATCTCGGCCTGCGGGCAGCAGCTTGTGCAACGCTGGGTCCGATTGCTGGGATAGAGCCGGGTCGGCACCCGGCTCGTCCGCCCAACTTGATAGGCCGGACGTTGCAAGTAGGAAAATCAGGGCGGCGCTGCAGGAGCGACGAAACGAGTTCATGCTGACTGAGTCTCCGGGGATGCGGCGTGGCGAGTAGAGGACTTGATCCGGCCACGACTGCGAAAGGCTGGCCGTGCCAGGCCGAGGCTGTCGCGCAGAGTGTGGCCTTCATACTCCGTGTGGTGCAGGCCGCGGCGCTGGAGTTCCGGCACCAGGGTTTCCAGCGCCTCGTGCACCGGTCCGGGCAGGTAGGGCGGGATGAGGTTCCAGCCGTCGCAGCCACCGCTCTCGAACCAGTCCTGCATCTCGTCAGCCGCTTCCGCCGCGGTGCCGATGAACACGCAGTGGCCGGACGCACCGGCCTGCCCTTGATAGAGCTTGCGGATGGTCATGCCTGGCATCCCGGCCTCCCTGACCAACTTATCGTACGCGCTCTTCACCGAGTTGGACTGCGGGAGCGGGTCCGGTACCGGCCCATCGAGGGGGTAGCCCGACAGATCGCCGAACACGCTGGCCAGCATGGGCAGGCCGACGCTGGGATGCACGAGGTCCTGTAGCTGCGCCCAGCGGTCCTCGGCCTCCATCCGCGTGCGGCCCAGAATGGGTACGATGCCTGGCATGACCAGCATGGTTGCCGGGTCGCGTCCTGCCTTAACCCCGTGGTCCTTGACGCTGCGGTAGAAGGCAACTGCGTCGTTCTTGGTCTTCTGCTGCGTGTAGATGATGTCGGCGATGCGGGCGCCCAGGTCCTGCCCCGGCCCGGAGGAACCGGCCTGCGCGATGACCGGATAACCTTGCAGCGGCCGGGCCACGTTGAGGGGACCTTTGACCTGCAGGTGCTCGCCCTTGTGGTTGAGGGTGTGGAGCTTCGACGGATCGAAGTAGTGGCCGCTCTTCTTATCGCGGATAAACGCGTCGTCCTCCCAACTATCCCAGAGCCCGAAGACCACGTCGACGAACTCCTCCGCTCGGCCATACCGCTTCGCATGCTCCAGCAAGGCGTCGCGGCCGAAGTTGAATGCCTCCTGCTCGCTCCAGGAGGTGACCACGTTCCAGGCGACCCGGCCGCGCGTCACATAGTCGAGCGACGCGAACTTGCGCGCGACATGATATGGTTCGTTGAACGTGGTGGAAGCGCTGGCGACGAAGCCCAGATGCTCCGTCACCGCGGCCAAGGCCCCGATCACCGTCAGCGGTTCGAACACGTCGATCCGGGGATTGAACGACAGCTCCTCGTCGTCGCGGGCGGAATGACGCACGGCGATGCCGTCGGCCCAGAACATGAAATGGATGCGTGCTCGCTCGGCGGCACGGGCGACCTCCTGCCACAACGAGATGTCCATGGCGGCGTCTTCCCTGGCGTCCGGCATTCGCCAGCCCGCGGCATGGGCGCCGTTTGCGACGATGTTGAGGCCAAGCTTCATCTGTCGGTTTGCCATGCAAGAAGCCTACCGAGAGAAGTTTCGGACCGTCAAAGCACTTATGAGTCGTTGTTCATTCCGTCTGGTTATGAACATCAAAGCCGAAAACACGAAGAACCTGAAATAGGTGATCGGCTTTGCCAGCCCATACCGCGGAAACTTGTCCCGCGACCCTCGAACCTAAGCCGTGCCCCAGACGGCTAATTCGTCGGCACGCGGGTTCGCCTCAACGGCCAGAATGCCTCGGGGGCCGCCGAGCACATTGGTGGGGAGCGTCTCGGCTGTAGCGGCTGCCCAACCCGGACCAGGCGTGCCCTCATGGGCAAAGCGTGCCCAGGCTTTCAGCATTAGGTCGGAGAGTGCCGCCTCGGCCGGGCTTGTGCCGAGCTTGGTGGCGAAGAACGGATGCGCATAGGTGCCGAATGCGAACGGGATCTCGGCCGTGTGGGGCACACCGTGTGCGGGTGATGCGAGAGGGTGGGCAAACTCGTAAAGGAACACGGGTTTTCCCGTTGCGGCGTGTCGCCGTGCACATTGCCGCGCCCGCAGTCGGAAAACGACATCCGTGTAGATGGCCAACCATAGAGGCAGCACCGTATCCGGTTCATTTCGGCCGCGCGCCGCGGCAGCATACGCGTTGGCTACGGTTTCGGGCATAACCGCCTCAGCTTCGGGGCGATACAAGGCCGTCAGATCGCCGATCGCAGTCAGCAGGGCGGGGTGGTCCGCGGGCGCAGGCAGGCCGGGTACGCGTCGGCCGTCGGGGGCAAGAAGATCGTACCAGAACACCGCTTCGCTCAGGTTGGAGCCAATCAGCAGCGGCACGGGGGCCAGGACGCCGTCTCGGGGCCAGACCCGGAGCACCGCCCCATCCAACACCGGCAGCACGGGCGGTCGGCCTAGACTGCGGACCATGGTAGGATCGCGGGCCAAATCGAGTTCGGCCCGGTGAAGCGTCAATGCAGGCACCGTGCGCAAGCCAGGTACCGTGACGGAAAGTCGCGCTGCAAGGGCATCGGCATAGGCTGCCGCTGTCGACACCTCCGGAAAGCCCGGAGCGCCATGCAATGATCCACTCTCGATGATCGCCCGCTGCAGTAGCCCGTGATGACGTGGATCCTGCGCTATTGAAGCGGTCGAGGAGCCGCCAGCACTTTGCCCGAACAGCGTCACCCGGCTGGGGTCGCCTCCGAAAGCCGCAATGTTGTTCTGCACCCAGTGCAGCGCGAGTATCTGGTCCTGCAATCCCCAGTTGGCGAAAGTACCAGTGTCGGGGTCTCGCAAGGCGGGATGGGCCAGCCAGCCAAGAGCACCCAAGCGATAGTTGACGGTAACGACGACGACGTCACCCCGCGCGGCAAGCGTCGCCCCGTCACTACCGACGGCATCGCCCCGGCCTGTGCGCCAGGCACCGCCGTGCAGCCAGACCATGACTGGTCGCCGTCCCGCCGTCGCTGGTGTCCACACGTTCAGAAAGAGGCAATCTTCGTCCTGCGGCTCTGCTCCCTCGTATAACCAGGCGGCAGCACCGGCGAGCGTCTGGATCGAGGCGGCTCCCGGCCGGGTAGCATCCCGCACCGCATTCCACCGGGGGGCAGGTCGAGGCGAGGCATAACGGAGCGGCCCGACCGGAGGCTCGGCATATGGAATGCCGAGGAACGACTGCAGCCCGGCCTGGACGGTGATGCCACGCAGTGGACCGCATGGGGCATCCAAGACCGCCGTTTGTGCCTGTGCACCGCTCAACGTCGCACCGGCAATGGTCGCTCCGAGAAAATGACGCCTGCCGAGGCGGCCGGGATGTTTGACGGCCATGCACTATCTCCCTTTCCTGGTATGTCCGCGTTCGATGCCAATCTTCATGACCGCAGACTGTCACGCGGTCGCCGGACCGGACAGGTGCTGTTCGATAGGCCCAGTCATGTCGCTGCAGGACGCGACATGTGGCCGAGGCCAGCGACAAACTGCGTTTGGAGCGCGCGCATTCCGACAACAGCGACATCCTCAGCGGCGAGAAGACGCTCGAAGGCACCACTCGCGAAGATCTCGTACTCGGCGTACCGCCAGAGCGCGTGCTGCGGTGAGACAGCCGAGAAATCGCCGGGTGACGTGCAGTGTAGCGCAAGATGGGTCAGCCCCTCCGGAAGATCGTGCAGGGTTTCGGCCCACCGGTCGGCAAGCTCGCCGGGTTCGACCGCGAGCGTGCCCCGGCAATGATCCACCAACTTTTCGCCTTGAGCATCAAGTTGGTCGATGGCGGCCCGGTATGCCGGGAGGTCGGGCGGCCAGGTGATCGAGCGCGGCAGCACCGGGAACAGCCCATACTCGCGTCCGAGCCGCACATGGGCATCAAGCAGCCCCGGCAACATCGCGGCGGCCATGTGCGCATCGATATGCGTCGGCTGGAGTCCTGACGAGAGAGCCCGCTCGATTTGCATCCGCAGTTCCGTCTCTGCGGCCTCTGGCACGAGGTGGCGGCGCACGCCTTCCAAATCGCGCCAGAAATACCCGTCGTCATCGATGAGCCCGGACGCGCGGCTGACAGTCGAGATCGGCGCCCACCGGCACGTTTCCCATTCGCTGGTGAGCGTCAGGTGGACACCGACATCTAGCGAGGGATCCGCACAGGCGGCGTCTGCGATCTCCCGGAACCAGGGCCCTGGAACCATAACCGACCCGCACGTGACCCGGCCCGCACGGAACAGCTCCAGGAAAGCTTGGTTCGCCCCGTGGCTGCTGCCGAGATCATCGACATGAGGTATGACGGCGCGCGTCATGGCGTGAGAAGCGGACGGCTGCCTGCGTCCATGGGACGGAACATCGGGTTCAGCTTGCGCCCGTCTGGCCGGACGAGACCCTCCCCGAACAATGGATCGTTGGTCACTCAACCCTAGTCTGAGACGCCGGACGTTTGCTCGATGAACGCGGTCCACACGGCGTCAGGCTGCCAGACCCGCTCCAATTCAGCGCGGGCCTGTGCCGGGTCGATGCTGAGCACGTCGCGCCGGTAACGGTAGAAGAAGGCCGATACGCGATAGTTCGCGGCGCAATGCACGTGAATCTTCTCGCCTTCGGCTGCCTCCATCGCCGCGCAGAACAAGGCAAACTTCGCCTCAGTCGGAGCTGCAAAGTCGACGGGAATATGGATGTACTCCATATCGAGCGCTCTCACTGTGGCCGCTTCGTCCGGCAGAGCGCGCGGCGAGTCGATCAGTGCGAGGTTGACGATTTTGCGCACCCCGAGCCTGCCAAGCTCAGCCAACTCCGCCTCGGTCGGCTGACCCGACGTGGTGATGCGCTCGTTCAAGCGCTGCCAGTGGTAAATGCTGGTCGGGTCAGCCAAATGCTGGTGCCTCCGATGGTTATCTTTCATAGGGGCCAAACGAGCCTCGGTCGAAGTGTTGGGCGCGAGCATGCTTCTCAGCCCGCGTCGAGGAGGAAAGCGGCTCCGCTCTCGTTACAAACCAGCCGCACCTCGTCGACCAACGTTTGCACCATGGGAATCCCGCCATCCCGCCGCTGGCTGACCATGTCGTGCTCGGGATCGCCTGGGATCAGCACGGGCTGGTCCGGGTCGCTGGGACCGATGGCGCGCAAACGCCCGAGCAAACCGTCGAGGTCGGCTTTAAAATCGTCGCGGCTGCGGAAAGCTGCAGGATCCAGCACCAGGAAGAAATGGCCGGTATCGAGGTCGGCGGCACCGGTAAGCGTCGCACAGAGAATCTCGACCATGAGCGCGAGACCGTAGCCCTTGTGCGCTCCAAGTTCCCGCGTGCCCCCAAGTGGCGCGAGGCGGCGTCCCTCGTAGGCGCGCTGAGAGTCTGTCTCCGGTCCGCCATGATCGTCGAGCGCCCAGCCCGCCGGGATCGGCTTTCCGGAACGCCGCGCAATGTTCACCTTACCGAACGCAACGGTCGTCGTGGCCATGTCCAGCAGTACGGGACGCTGCGGATCGTCTGTGGGCACCGCAAAAGCGATCGGATTGGTGCCAAGGGCTGGCTTGGTGCCCCGGACGGGAACAAGGAAGTGATTGGTGACGTTGGTCATCGAGAATGCAACCAATCCCTCGTCCGCGGCCATCCGGGCATACCAGCCTGCAGCACCGTAATGGTTTGAGCCTGTGACCCCCGAAACGCCGATACCATGTTGGCGCGCCTTATCCATCGCGGCACGCATTCCCGCATGAGAGGCGACGTGACCGATGCCGTGCCTGGCATCGATGAGAACGACTGGGCCAGTATCCCGGATGGTGACGGGAACGGCTCGGGGATCGAGACGGCCTTCCGCAAAAAGCCTGTGATAATGCGGGAGCATGCCGATGCCGTGCGAGTCGACGCCGCTTAGGTCGGTGTCGACCATGATAGTGGCAGCAGTGCTCGCATCGTCAGCGGACATTCCCCATTTCTCGAACACCGTCGTGATCTGGCGATGGAGAAGGTTGGCGGAGACGGTGACTACGGTATCGCTACTCGTGACTTCGGCCATGTGTGATGTCATCCAACTGCTTCTATCGGGCACAGGTAAAGGTCGCGGCATCGTTGACGTCTCCTGTGCCGCCATACCTCGGCCAAGACGGATATTCGCATAGCGGCTGGGTGCGACCCGGCTTCGCGTAGCTGTCAGTGACCACCGGCGAGGTCGGTGGCTTACCGTCGACGACCCAGGAGTCCAACGCGCCCAAAGCATCCCATGTCGGCATGAACGAGAGACTATTGCCGCTATGGGCCGTCGCCGGCACCTCGTAGAACCTGAGGAATTTCGACACGGCATCCGCACCCATCCGACCAACTACGGCCTCGTAGTATCGTTCGGTGCCCTGCACGGGGATAATCTGGTCCGCCATGCCGTGCACGATCAGTATCTTACCTCCATGCTGCGCGAAGGCGGACAGGTCGGTGTCGTTCAGGTCCGCCATAGCGGCTAGTTCGTCCATCCTCGCTTGCCAGCGACCCGGTTGCTCCGGGTCGAAGTCCAGCAGCGACGCCTCGGCGTCACGGGCGACGAAATACTTGAAGAACTGGTCGGCGAAGTTCTGCATAAACGGCATGTTCGGCGTGGTCGGGTAAGCCGACGGCACCGTCCCGAGCCCCTGGCTGGTAATGGTGCGGGAGGTCTCGTCGTCCGTGCGCGAGCCCAGATCGGTGCCCCAGATGTTGAAGCCGGGATAGTCGATGCCGTCTCCCAGCGCTGCCGGACTGCCCATCAGCCGCAATGCCGCAATCTGAGCGGGCGTCAGGCAGCCATCGCCTGGAGCGCCGTCGGGACATTGCAACGGCCTACCGTCCATGGTGGCCCGAGCCGGATCGAAGGTCGACTGGCACTGCCGTGAATTACCGACGACACCGTCGCTGGCGCCGTCGAGCCGATCGCACGCTGCGATGGCAGCATTCAGCACGGCCTGTCGTTGCGGCACGCCGGGGTAGGCGCCGGGCTGCAGGAGCGCCTTGGCGACGCGGGCATGCTGCCGGGCCAGCCGGGTGAAGTTGGTGGCGGGCCAGAACACGATTGCGCCATCCAAGTCGGCAGGGTTGCGCTGGATCATCCCCAGCGCCTCCTTGCCCCCGTTCGAGCTGCCGTGGAAGTAGACCTTGTCCGCGTTCCTTCCGTAATGGGCGGAAATCACGAGGCCCGCGACATCGCGGGTCTTCTTGACCGCATCGTAGGCATAGTTGCGCAACGCCTCGTCGTTGAGGGCGAACGATCCGTCCGTGGAGGCGCCTTGATGGCCGGAATCGCTGGAGAAGGTGACGTAGCCGCGGCCGAGCGGCACCGCGACGTCCGCGGGTTGCAAGCGTATCGTCCCTGGCGAGCTCAGCGTGCTGCCGTTGAAGCCGCCGCCGCCATACATCAAGGCTTTGCCATTCCAAGCGTCAGGGAGGTTGACTTCGAGCCGGATGGGTGGCGCAGCCGGATCGAGCGGGGCGATCTCGGCCTTGATGCGGCAGTACGGGCCTGCTGTGCGGGATCCCGAGCCGGACGCCGGAACGGACGCTGCCTCGGTGATCTTGGCGCCGTTCGTCGGTAGACCGATCCCGCTAGCTGGTATCGAGACCGTCGTCATCTCGGCACAGGCCCGCGACGTCGGTTGCGCACGAGCGCTACCAGTCGCAACGGCAATAGCCACCGTGACTGGAAGCATCAGCAATGGCCTATGTAAAAGCATGGCAAGCATAGCAGGCGTCCCTCTCTGCCGTGTTGTTCCGGCTCTCGCCTAGTCTTGCACCATGCGTCGTGCTCACGTCCATGCACGCTCGTGATCGGAACGAAGCACGTTCAGATTACGCCAACGGCGATCAACTCCAGCCATACTTAGCGCTCAGGTGAAGGCACCGCGTCGGCACTGTTCGTCGAGCCATTCAATGAGGAGGTTGGCTACGTCCTGACTGTTGCGGTCCATCATCGGCATGTGCGAGTTGCCGAACAGGCCTTGCCGAGGAAGGTCGATCACGTCCGAGCTGCCGCCCGCAGCGGTCCACGCCGCTCCGATCGCGAGCGCTTCGTCACGAAGCCGCCGCCATGTCTCAGATTGCTCTATGAAGTCGCCGAACACGAGCGAAAGTGGACGACCGGCAAGCGCGTCCGCTTTGACCGTGGGCCACTCTCCGTGAGGCTCGATAGAGATGACGGCTGCAGGGATTACTCCACCGTCGGTCGATGCCTCGTGCGCTGCGGCCTCGATGACCAGCCCACCCCCTTGGCTATGTCCGACAAGAATGGCTCGACCAAGATGCCTCAATGCGAGACGGACAGCTTGTAGTTGGAGCGGCCGCGTCGACGTCCAGCGCGGAACGGTACGGCGCGACAACTCGTCGACATCTTCGATGGGGAATTGCAGGCCCGGAAACGGTGTCCGGACACCGGCCCCGTCGACGCTCCCGAACCTGTACAACGACCACGCCTCCTCCTCGCTGCGCATGATCGGAGGGTCGGGCCACTCGTTGCCGACAGCGCAGAAACCCGAACGGCCACGTTCGACATTGTCGAGCACGTGAACAGCGATACCCGCTTCAAGGAACAGTTGGACAAAGCCGGGACGTCCGTCCGGTGTCGTCTCCCACGAGCTTCCCGTAAGGCCGCCGCCGTGCACGAAGAGGGCAGGGGTCTCGAACCGTTTCACAGTTGGCGTAAAATGTTGGACGTATGCTTGCTCGATCCAGAAATGCCCGTTTGGGTCATGGGCGATGGAGAGCCCTCCCGAGTATGTCGCATGCCGCATGGGCTCGTTTTCGACGGTCATCGAGCGACCACCGAGCGTGTAGCTTCCCATGCTGGCAAGGGAGATCGTCATCTAGTCAAAAGCCATGTTTCGACGCTGTCCACGCATCCCAGCACTTCCCGTTACCGGAACTCGAAGGCGGACACCGGGACTGCCAATTTGCCGGGCACCGTCGCCCGATACGCTCCCGCGCTCAACAACGATGACCCTCATGGGGTCAGGCCTACTCCGCCGAAAGGAAAGCCACCCAGGACGTGCATCTTCAGGCCCGTGACGCTCTTGCGGGCGGCGACGTAGGCCGACGTGCTGGCGAACAGGATGGCGGGCGTATCCGCGGCGAACACGTCCTGCGCCTCGACGTAGAGTTTCGCGCGTTGACCTCGGTCATAGAGAGCGTTGGCTTGGCTCACCAGGTCGGTGAATCGCGGGTTGCACCACCGGCTCCAATTGCCGGGCCGCGGCTTGCCGTCCGGGCAGGCCCAGTAGCCGTAGACGAGTTGGCTCGGGTCCGGATAGTCCCACGTGCCCCCCAGCATGCCCACGGGGGCGTCGCCCCCGCGCACGCGGCGCAGGTACTCGCCCCATTCATACGTCACGATCTCCGCCTGAACGCCGATCTTGGCCCAGTCGGCCTGGATCATCTCGGCGGCGCGGCGCCCATCCGGCATGTAGGCCCGGACGACGGGGATGGCCCAAAGCTGGGTCTTGAACCCGTCCGGATACCCGGCGGTGGCAAGCAATTGCTTGGCGTGCGCCGGGTCATACGGGTGCGGTTCGACGCGGTCGTTGTGGCCCCACAAGCTGGCCGGGATCATGGCGCCAGTGGGCGTGCCGGTGCCCTGGAAAACGGCCTTGACCAGGGCGTCCAGGTCGATCGCCTCGGCCATGGCCTGGCGCACCTCCCGCTTGTCGAAGGGCGGCTTGTCGGCGCGGAAGGCGATGTAGCCCTCCGAGGCGACCGGCGCGTCGATCAGCGACAGGTCCTTGTCGGCGCGGATCGCAGGCAGGTCGGCCGGATTGGGATAGCGCGCGACCTGGCACTCGTTGGCGCGGAGCTTGGCCAGCCGCACCGCGGGCTCCTGTGTGATGGAGAACACCAGGGAGTCGACCTGCGCCGCCCGATCCGGAAGGTTCGCCGCCTTGCCCCAGAACTCCGGATTGGCGCGCATCCGCAGCGTCGCATCTTTCTGGTAACTGACGAAGCTGAACGGCCCGGTGCCGATCGGCTCGGCATCCAGCCGTTGCGGCGTCCCCGCCTTCAGCATCGCCTGCCCATACTCGGCCGACAGGATCGGGAACGCCTGCATCGTCAGGATGCCGAGCAGCGGTGCCACCTTTTCCTTCAGATCGAACCGGACCGTGTCGTCGTCCACCTTGACCACGTCCGCGACCCGGTCGCGCAACAAGGCATCCCACTCGTCGTAATTCTGGCCGTTGACGACATGATACGGGTGGTCGTTGTCCCGCATGCGGTGGAACGAGAAGATCACGTCGTCCGCGTTCATCGGCCGGGTGGGCGTGAACGACCGGTTGGTGTGGAATTTGACGCCGTGCCGCAGCTTGAACGTGACGGATAGACCGTCCGGCGCAACCGTCCAGCTCTCGGCCAGCCCCGGAACGATCGTCGACCCTCCCCGCTCCGTCTCCACCAGTTCGTCGTAGAACTGGGCCGCCACGTCGAACACCGTCCCGGCCGTGGAGAGCTGCGGGTTCAGCGTGCTGGGGCTTGCCTCGGTGCACACGACCAGGGTCGCCGCCCGGGACATCGGAGCGGCTGCCATCATCGCCAGCACGGTCGCGCAGCGGATTACACCTCGCATGGTCATCTCCCTCACGAAGCCTTCGCCAGCTCGGGCAACAGCATCAGCCAAATCCGCAACCCGTCGTCGAAGGAGCTGAGCCGGATGAACTCGTCCGGCGCATGAATGTTCGAATCGGATACCGCGGCAGAGACCATGACGGTCTCCATGCCGAGGTGCTCCTTGATCAGCGAGGAGATCGGCAGCGTGCCGCCGACGCCGACATGAAGCGGTTTCGCGCCATGGATCGTCTGCAACACACGCTCGAGCGCGAGCAACGCCGCGTTGTCCTCCGGCACGGCAGAGGCCGTGGCGCCGCCCGGCTCACGATGGACCGAGAGCGTCGCCCAGGTCGGGCAGTGCGCGTGTAGATGGCGCTCCACCGCGTCCAGCACGGCTGCAGGCTCTTGCCCGACGCCGAGCCTGCACGTGATTTTCGCGCTCGCACTGTGCGGCAGCACGGTTTTCGTGCCCGGCCCCTGATAGCCGCCCCAGATTCCATTGATCTCCAGCGTTGGGCGCAGCCACATCGCCTCGAGAAACGGTACGCCACGCTCGCCTGCGCCGGGCTGCGCGCCGATCTCGCCCAAGAACTTGGTTTCGTCGAAACCGATGGCCGCGATGGAGGCGCGATCCCTGTTCGAGGGTGGCCGCAGACCGTCGAAGAACCCGGCGACCGCCACCTTGCGATCGACATCGTGCAACGTCGTCACGAGTTGGCACATCGTCGTCGCCGCATTGGCGACCGGTCCGCCATACCGGCCTGAATGGAGATCCGCGTCTGCCGTCGTGACGGTAAACTCGAGCGCTGCCAGCCCCCGGCTGTTCACGTTGACGCTGACCAGATCGGTCCGCCAGCTGCTCCCGTCCGACGAGATCAACGTGTGCGCCCGCAGCATGTCGCCGTGTTGCGCAAGAATGGTCGGCAGCGTGCGGCTACCGACCTCCTCTTCACCCTCCAGCAGCAGCTTCACGTTAACCGGCAGCCGCCCTGTCGTCGCTAGGACGGCCTCGAGCGCGCACAGCATGGTCCATTGCGGGCCTTTATTGTCGGACGTGCCGCGGCCGTAGATGCGCTCGTCGCGCTCGGTCGGCTCGAAAGCCGGGCTGCTCCACAAATCAAGCGGGTCCGGCGGCTGCACGTCATAATGGCCGTAGAGCAGGAACGTCGGCGCCCCCTCGGCGCCGAGCCATTCCGCATACACGGCCTTGTGCCCGCCGCCATCGAGCAACTGAGCATTCAGTAGGCCGATGCTGCTGACGTGCTTCAGCAAGAAGTCGGTAGTACGTTCCATATCAGGTTGATGAGTAGTGTCCGTGCTGATACTCGGCAGGCGAAGAAACCGATCTAGCCCTTCCAGCAGGCGCGCTCGATGCGCGGCGATCCAGGCTTTCGTTTCTACGGCAGATCCGTCTTGGCGCAATTCCATGCAGCCAGACTAGCGTATCATTCGTTGTCGTCGAGACCACGCCTCGTGTCGGGCCTACGCTGTTGTCATCGTCAGGCGCACTCGGCAGACGGCCATCAACAGTCAAGCTGAAGCCCACAGAATGATGTCCAAAATCGCCGCACAATTCGAGCAGAGACCCGTACGGTTTCGTCGCGGCGAGCTTCCGGTGCGCGCTTAAAGTCAAGCTGTTCGCAGGCGCTCAAGTCTAACTCTTCTGCCACTCCATGACATGGAACCAGGGAACCCGGCGATACTTTGCGGCTGTCTCCGGGTCGCCTCCGCGCGGGACAGGCTCCGCGAAGTGCCGCAGTTGCATACCGGACGCCAGCAGAAGGGTCATGTAGGTGCTGAGCGGTCGATGCCAGTTCTGCACCCGTATACCGCGCCAACTCACCCAATTGGCGCGCTCCTCGAGGTAGTTGTCGATGTAGAAATACGGTGTTCCGTCCGGACCGGTCGTCCAGCCCTCGGATGGCCCGGCTGTGTTGAAGCTGGTCAGATTGGCGATCAACAAAGTGCCTTTCGGCCGAAGTGCCGCCACCATCGACGTTAAGCCTGCCGCAAGATCCGGGATGTCGATCAGCGACAGGTAGCTGACAACGAGGTCGAACTGCTCGTCCCCGAAAACTGTTGATTTTTGCTGAGAACTGACCCGGTGTTTTCATCGAGAATTGACCCGGCTCGCGATACTTCCCGCCTGCTGCGGGTGTGGGTCAAGGGGGTGTTTTGGTCTTCTTGGTCCTCCCGTCGGCCGAGCTGTTCCGGAATCTGAAACTGTCGTTACCGGTTTCCAGGATGTGGCAGTGGTGCGTGAGCCGGTCGAGCAGCGCGGTGGTCATCTTGGTGTCGCCGAACACCTGGCCCCACTCGCTAAAGCTCAGGTTGGTGGTGATGACCACGCTGGTGCGCTCGTAGAGTTTGCTGAGCAGGTGAAACAGCAACGCCCCGCCTGACGAGCTGAACGGCAGGTAGCCCAGCTCATCGAGGATCACGAGGTCCAGGCGCAGCAAGCTTTCGGCCAGGTGCCCAGCCTTGTTGGCGATCTTCTCCTGCTCCAGCAGGTTGACCAGATCCACGGTGGAGTAGAACCGGACCTTCTTGCGGCCGTGCTCGATCGCCTGGACGCCGAGTGCGGTGGCGACGTGGGTTTTGCCGGTGCCGGGTCCGCCGATCAGCACAACGTTGTCGGCCCGATTGGTGAACTCGCCCTGATGCAGCTGCCGGATGGTAGCCTCATTGACCTCGCTGGTGGCGAAATCAAACGTGGCCAGATCCTTGTAGGCTGGAAACCGCGCCGCCTTGGTGTGGTAGGCGATGGAGCGCACCTCGCGCTCGGCCATCTCGGCCTTGAGCAGCTGCGACAGGATGGGGACTGCCGCCTCGAATGCCGGGGCACCCTGTTCGGCAAGCTCGCCGACTGCCTGGGCCATGCCGAACATCTTGAGCCCGCGCAGCATGACAACGAGCGCGGCGCTGGCGGGATCATGACGCATGGCGCATCCCCCGATCCCGCAGCGCATCGTAGCGCTCGATGTCGGCCTTGGGCTCCTGGCGCAGCACCAGGGCCTGCGGCGCATCGATGATCGCGGCTGCGCCATCGCTGTCCATCAAACGATGCAGGACGTTGAGGACGTAGGTCTTGGTGGCGACGCCGCCCTCGAGCGCCAGCTCCACCGCGCACAGCACCGCCTGCTCGTCGTGCTGCAGCACCAGAGCCAGGATATCCACCATCTCCCGATCGCCCCCTGGTCGCTGCAGCAGCTGGGCTTGCAGCCTGCGGAACGCCTCCGGCATCTCGGCAAACGGAGCGCCGTTGCGCAGGGCGCCCGGTTTGCGCTGGATCACTGCCAGATAGTGCCGCCAATCGTAAACGGTGCGGCGCGGGACGTCGTGGGCGCGCTCGACGATGCGGGCGTGCTCGCACACGACCTGGCCCTCGGCCACCACGACCAGCCGCTCGGGATAGACACGCAGGCTGACCGGCCGGTTGGCGAACGAGGCCGGGACGCTGTAGCGATTGGCCTCGAAGTGCACCAGGCAAGTCGGCGACACCCGTTTGGTGTGCTCGACAAAGCCATCGAACGGCCGTCCCAGCGGCATCAGGCTGGGCCGCTCTTGGGCGTGCACGTCGGCGACGCTGCCTGGTAGGACGCCGTGCGGGATCTCGCTCCAGCGCTCGATGCAGCGCGCCTCGAGCCACTCGTTGAGCGAGGGCATGTCGGCAAAGCCCGGCATGACCTGCCAGATCTGCCGCCGTGCGTCCTGCACGTTTTTCTCGACCTGACCTTTCTCCCACCCCGAGGCCGGGCTGCAGAACGTCGGCTCGAACAGGTAATGGCTGGCCATGGCAGCGAAACGAGCGTTGACCTGCCGGATCTTGCCGGTGCCGACACGGTCGACAGCGGTCCGCATGTTGTCGAAGATACCGCGCCGCGGAACCCCGCCCAAGACGCGGAATGCCTCTGTCAAAGCGTCGAACAGCATCTCGTGGGTCTGCAGCCGGTAAGCCCGGACTACAAAGGCCCGGCTGTGTGCCAGCTTGGTATGGGCCGCCTGCAGCTTGACCCGTTTGCCGCCAACCTCTGCCCAGTCCTCGCTCCAATCGAACTGAAACGCATCTCCCGGCGGAAAAGCGAGCGGCACGAACACACCACGCCCAGTAGTGCGCTGCGCGACGTCTCGATCCGCCCGCCAGTGCCGGACAAAGGCCGCGACCCGCGCGTAGGAGCCGTCGTAGCCCAGAACGACCAAGTCGGCGTGGAGCCGCCGTGCGGTCCGGCGTACTTTGCGTCCTTTGCCGGCCTCAATCTCCAGCCAACGCGACAGCTTGTCGGCAAACGGATCCAGACGGCTTGGCCGTTCCGGCACCTTGAACCGAGTTTCGACCGCGTCGGATCGCAGATACTTCCGCACCGTGCTCCGTGACAGGCCTGTCCGCCGCTCGATCTCGCGGATCGGCATATGATCCCGGTAGTGCCACCGGCGGATTACACTCAACAACTCCATGTCGATCACTCCTGAAATCCTGGCGATTGCGCCGGGGGAGGTGAAACAGACACGGGTCATTTCTCAGTGAAAACTTAGACCCTCTCCGGGTCAGATCTCAGTGCAACTCAACATTCTGTGGTCAGGCAGCCAGTCTGTCGAGCGAAGCGAGGACGGCATCGCCCATGGCAGACGTGGAAAGTGCGGACTCGCCGGGTCCGGCAATGTCGGCAGTCCGTGCTCCACCAGCCAGGACGTCGTTCACGGCGCGCTCCAGCAACGTCGCGTCATCCGCCTGCTTCAATGTCAGCCGCAGCATCATGGCGACGCTCAAGATCGAGCCGAGCGGGTTCGCGATGCCTTTACCGGCGATATCCGGCGCACTGCCATGGACGGGCTCGTAGATCGCATTCCGCCGTCCATGCGCATCCGCCGGGCCGAGCGAGGCCGAGGGCAGCATCCCCAGCGAACCCGCCGCCATCGCTGCGCAGTCGGAGAGGATGTCGCCGAAGATGTTGTCCGTCACCATCACGTCGAACTGTGCCGGGGCTCGGACGATCTGCATGGCGGCGTTGTCGACATACATGTGCGACAGCTCCACGTCGGCGAATTCAGCCTCGTGCAGGGCAATGACCACTTCGCGCCACAACACGCTCGTTTCGAGAACATTGGCCTTATCGACCGAGCACAGGCGACCCCGGCGAGAGCGTGCCAGCTCGAACGAGAACCGGGCGACCCGGCGGACCTCTTCCTCGGTGTAGCTAGTGGTGTTGAAGCCGCGCCGGGTCCCGTCGGCCAAGGTCTCGATGCCGCGAGGTTCACCGAAATAGACCCCGCTGGACAGCTCGCGGACGATGACGAAGTCGACTCCTTGCAGCACGCGCTCTTTCAGAGGCGCCGAGCCATAGAGAGCCGGGTCGGTAAGGATGGGACGCACGTTGGCGTAGAGGTCCAGAGAGCGTCGGAGCTTCAGCAAGCTGCCCTCCTTGCGCGCCGCCGTTGGAACCTCGGTCGTCTCGGGCCCGCCCGTAGCGCCGAACAGGATGGCGTCGGCCCCGTCGATCGCGGCCCGTGTCTCGTCAGGAATGACCTTGCCGGTCTTGCGATAGGCTTCGACGCCGAAACTGGCGTCCTGCATCACGACCGGGAGGTTGCGACGCTCGGTGAACCAGGAGAGCACGCGGCGCGCCTGACTGGTGACTTCAGGTCCGATACCCTCGCCGCCGATGACGGCCACACGCATCATGTTGGTGTCGCTCATGCCGCGGTTCCCCTTGCTTGCGGTGCATAGACCCACGGCCGTTTCCGCCGATCGTTTTCTTGGAAGCTGTCGATGACCGCAGCCTGCTTGCGGGTCACGCCGATCTCGTCCAGCCCTTGCAGCATTGCCTCGCGCCGCCGGGCCTCGACGGTGAAGGGGTGCCGCTGGCCCGTGGGGGAGATCACCTCGCAGTTCTCGAGGTCGACGGTGACCTTGCCCGCTCCCTGGCTCTCCTCGACCTCGCGCGCCAGTCCTTCGACGATCTGCTGGTCCAGCACGACGGGCAGGACGCCATTCTGGAAACAGTTGTTGAAGAAGATGTCGCCGAAGCTGGGTGCGATGATGCAGGTGACACCACGCTCCACCAGCGACCACACGGCTCCCTCGCGCGAGGAGCCACAGCCGAAATTGCGCGCCGCAATGATGATACCGGCCTCCCGATAGGGGGGACGGTTCAAGATGAAGGCGGGATCCTCGCTGCCATCGGCACGGTAGCGGAGCGCGCCGAAGCACCATGGCGCCAGGGTGCCGCGGATCCCGTTTCCGACCAGCCGCTCGATACGGATGATGACGTCCGTATCGATGTTCTCGATCATGATCGGCGCAGCGATCGCCTCGAGCTTGGAGAAGCTTTTCACGGCACGCTCCTGACGTCGGTGATGGCGCCTGCCAGTGCGGCGGCAGCGGCCATGGCCGGGCTTGCCAGATGCGTGCGGGCTCGTGGCCCCTGGCGGCCGACGAAGTTGCGGTTGCTGGTGGAAACGGAGCGCTGACCCGGCGGAACCACCTCGCCGTTCGCGGCCAGGCACATCGAGCAGCCAGGCTCCCGCCACTCGAAACCGGCTTCGGTGAACACCCGGTCGAGTCCCTCTGCCTCGGCATCGCGCTTGACGATCTCCGAGCCGGGGACCACCCACGCGTTGACCCCTGGCGCGACATGCCCGCGCCGCGCGACGTTCGCGGCCTCGCGAAGGTCGGACAGACGTCCGTTGGTGCAGGAGCCGATGAACACCCAGTCCACCTTGGTGCCTGCAATCGGCCCGCCGGGCTCGAGGCCCATGTAGGCCAAGGCGCCTTCCATGGCGCGCCGCTTCACCGGGTCGGTCTCCGCGGTCGGGTCGGGAATCGAGCCATCCACGGCTACGACGTGTTCCGGGCTGGTGCCCCACGTGATCTGCGGCGCCACGTCGGCGACGTCGATGTTCACTTCGCGGTCGAATGCGGCGCCCGGGTCGGTGGGCAACAATTTCCATGTCGCGAGGGCTTCGTCCCAATCCGCCCCGGCCGGGGTGTAAGGCCGTCCCTGCAGATACGCGTAAGTCGTCTCGTCCGGACCGACGAACCCCATCTTCGCACCGAGCTCGATGGACAAGTTGCAGATTGTCAGGCGGCCCTCGAGCGGCATGCCGTCGATGGCCGATCCGGCGTATTCAACGGCGTACCCGGTACCGCCCGCTGCCCCGATTACACCGATGAGATGCAGGATGAGGTCCTTCGGCAGCACGCCCGGCCGCATCGAACCGTCGAAGCAGACCCGCATCGTCTTGGGGCGCCGCTGCACCAACGTCTGCGTCGCGAGCACGTGCGACAATTCGGAGGAGCCGATGCCGAAGGCGAGCGCCCCCATGCCGCCGTGCGTGCAGGTATGGCTGTCACCACAGACGATCAGTGTGCCCGGCAAGCTCAACCCCAACTCGGGCCCGATCACGTGAACGATGCCCTGGCCACGCTGACCGACATCGAATAGCTGGATGCCCGCTTCTTCCGTTTCGGCCCGAAGCGCGTGAAGCAGGTCCCACCCGGTTTCGGTGGTGCCGACACGGTCGCGCGCCGTCGAGATGGCGTGGTCCGGCGTGGCGAAGGTAAGCCCGGGACTATGGACGGTGAGACCGCGTTGTTTAAGGTCCAGCAGTCCACGCGAGCCGCCGAGGTCGTGCAGCAGGTGGCGGTCCACGTGCAGCAGAACGGCCCCATCGCCGAGTTCGCTGACGACATGCTCGTCCCAAATTTTCGCGAAAAGCGTACGCGCGCCCATCGCCGTATTCCCCCCGGGTCAGCGCCCCGGAGGAGCGCGTCAGGTGCCCTTGTTCTCTTCCGAGACGAGCGTTGAGCGGTAGCCTATGGGCAGATCGGCCAATCCCGAAGCAGCGGTTCGGCATGGCGCCGTCTCGATCCGAGATGGCTCGGTCAGATAGGCGACGAGACGCCGGGCCGGTAGGGACAAGGTCGCCAGGTCACGGACGGCGATGTTCAGGGGACGCGTTCGCCAAGAGTCCGTCAAAGCGATCGCGATCAGGTTGCCTTGCCGTAGCTGGCCCTCGAACACCTGTCTCGGCACGATCCCGATGCCTAGCCCGTGCTCGATCATCCGGAGTTGCCCTTCGAAGCTTCCGACGCGAACCCTGACTCGCACTTCGCGGTCCAGATCGCTGGCCGCTCGACGGCACAGGGTCTCGATGGAGCTACCCTTCTCGAGGCAGACGAAGTCATGCTCCAGGAGGTCCGTGAAGTCGATCGAGGTCCGACTGCCGAGCGGATGTCCGCGCGGCACCACGACGATCAATTCGTCCTTGCGGTAAGGCACGATGTGAAGACCGGAAGCAGGGATGTTTCCCCCATAGATCCCGATATCGGCGGTATTGCTGACAACCTGCTGCACGATCTGCGGGCTGATATCTTCCTCCACATCGACCCTGATCAAGGGATGCGTAGCAAGGAACCCGGCGAGCTCCGCAGGAAGCGTCTCCATGATGGCGGACTTGTTCGCGGCAACTCGGATCAGACCGCGCAAGCCAAGCGCAAAGTCCCGGAACTCCGCATCCATGACGGCAACGGCACCCTGGATGCTCCGGGCGTGATGCAGGAGTGCTACCCCCGCCTCGGTGAGCACAATGCCTTTGGAATGACGGGTGAACAACTCGGTCTCGAGCATCGCCTCGAGCTCCGAGATACGGCGACTGACGGCCGACGCTGCGATGTGCTCCCGCTCAGCGGCAGCGGCAATGCTTTGCTCTTCCACCACAGCAATGAAAAGCGCGAGCGTGAGAAGGTCATGCCGCATCGCAGCCGATCCGCTTGGCTCAGATCGGCGCGAAGCCGAGCGCGGCGCGAAAGCGGTTCTTGATGAGCGACCCGTCGCGCGGCGGCAGCACCCGCGGCAGGTTCTCCGCCCTGATTTTGATCGCCGCCAGCTTGAGGCCGTCCTTGGCGTCCACCTGGCGGCGCAACTCCGCCACCCCCGCCATGTCGCCGATTTCCGCCGTCCATACGAACCCGCATGTCTGCGCCACCCGGTCCAAGGCGATCCCACGCCCGGCGTGGCTCACCTGCATCCCCGTCTCGGCGTAGTGCCCGTTATCCAGGATGGCGACTGTCAAATTGGCTGGCTGTTGCAACGCCAGCGTCGCCAGCGCCCCGAACCCCATCAGCGCTTCGCCATCGCCGGTGATGACCAGCACTTTTTTTGACGGCTGGGCCTTGGCCAGGCCGAGCCCCACGGTCACGGCGCTGCCCATGGCGGCCCAGAGATAGTAGTTGTTCTCGTGGTCCCCCGCCGCCATCACGTCGTACGACGGCGACCCCAGCCCGGTGACGACCAGGATGTCCTCCCGGTCCTTAAGCAAAGCGGCCACCACCTCGCGCCGGTCGAGCGGGCCCCCGGCCGCGTCATGACCACCCATCGTCACTGAACCCACTTCTTCTCTCCGATCAGGCGCTGGCCGAGCAGCAAGGCGCAGGCGCAATCGCCGCTGAACGCCATCGACGCGGCGCCGTGCAGCAGCGGCGCGACGTCGGCCGGGTCGTCCGCGCGCCAGGTCAGGACGCCCATGAGCTTCAGCGCCGCTTCCGTCGCCTGGCCCATCGGGTTCTGCCACGGATTGAATTCCGCCCAGTCGCCTCGCATGGTTACCACCATTAGCAGCGGCAGCCGGGCCACGATCGGCAGCGCTAGCGTGTTGATGCAGTTGCCGACGCCGCTGGACTGCATCAGCAACGCCCCCCGCTCGCCGCCCAACCAGGCGCCCGCGAGATAGCCGATTCCTTCCTCCTCCGTGGTCAGCACCACCGACGAGATCTCGTTATCGGCCTCGGCCATGCGAATCGCCGTCGAGTGCCCGGCATCTGGCACGTAGGCGACATGCTTGACCGCATGCTCCTTCAACACGCGAAATACGTCTGCTCGCCAGTCGGGCGGCGCCTGAGGGCTCGGCGATGAAGCGTCGGTGGTGGGCATCATGTCCTCCGCAGGCGACCGGCTTCGGCCTCAATAGTCCGATGCTGACGCTTGGTTGCCGTCATGACTACGACCGAAAGCGCCTCCGCCGGAAGACCCCTCAATTCTGGTCATCGCCGACCGTCGCCGCAGATGGTTGCGGTTCTAGCGACAGGTGGACGACGAACGTGGCGGCCGTCGGCGCGAATACTCTTACGACGGGTGAAGTTCGCGAGCAGGAAGGTTATGGTTCTAAAATGTTATGATATCAAAACGGTATCGGCGCAGGTCTGGCTTGCCGCATTCGCTTGCTCAAAATCGCAAGTTTAGCGGTGAGCTGAGTTTGGCTTGATCACCGAAGCCAGGATCACGATGGACCAGCCGAACCAAGGGTGGCCGGCTATAAGTTCGATCTTATCGAGGGCTTGTGACAACGCAAAAGCTGCGCCGCTCACGAGGTAGATTAATCTTACCCAACCCCGGAAGTCGTGGGGCATGGTTGGGCTTTCTGTGCGCCAGAAACGCAAAAACCCGCCGTGAGGCGGGTTCTACCGGAGTCGCACTGCTCCAGACAAGTAATATTACCCTGTTTTGAGACAGGCTAGAAGAGGCTTCATCGCCTATCGAACCAGCACCCCGCCGCGGTCGGCGCGGGCATGCTCACGGTCGACAAGGCTCGCGAGCATAAGGGCTATAAATCCCGCCCTGCATCCAATTCAACGCACCTTGTCAGTAGCTTCGAGTGCATCGGGTGGGTGACAACCCGGCCCTGCATCAACCATACGCAAAACGCTTTGCCGGCCTTTGGGTTGTCTGAATGTTGTCCACGGCCATTAGCGAGCCGCCTGGTTTAGCCGTACTGTAGACCCGACTGAAAAAGCCATGCCGACCATGCCCTTATGCGGGGTGTAGGCCCTGGAGTAGATTTGCTAGGCCTGCGGCTGAAACACTCAGTTTAAACAGCAAACTACAATCCTAGGTGGCGGAGAGAGTGGGATTCGAACCCACGGTACGCTTGCACGCACACACGCTTTCCAAGCGTGCGCCTTAAACCACTCGGCCATCTCTCCAGCGCGACGGCGCTATAGCACTGCTCCGGCTAGCTCGTCACCCGTCCTTCAGCACATGAACGCCACGGAAGTTGGCCAAGCGGCACCTCGCGGCCCCAGTTCCCCTCAAAGCAATGCCGATCCGACATGAAATGTAAACGCGCAACACCGGTACCATACACGTCAGTCCACTGGAACAACGCAACATCGCAGCCTTCGTCACCGATCGGCTCGAGTGTGCCGGTGACGTCGCGGTCGGGCTCGTGCAACACGTACCGACCGTGCAGCCCGTCTGCGCTGTCCTCGATCCACGTGTCGATCGCCTTGGGGCCGACACTCTCGACTTCACCGCGGTAGAAGCCGGTAACACCGCCATGCCAACTGGCGCACGCGGCGACCAGTAACAGGGCGGGAAACATCAGGCGTCCATCTTCAGGGCGGCGAGAAAGGCGCTCTGCGGGATCTCGACTTTGCCGAACTGGCGCATCCGCTTCTTGCCTTCCTTCTGCTTGTCCAACAGCTTGCGCTTGCGGCTGATGTCGCCGCCGTAGCACTTCGCGGTCACGTCCTTGGACAGCGCGCTGATAGTCTCGCGGGCGATGATGCGGCCGCCGATGCCGGCCTGGATGGCGATTTTGAACAACTGCTTGGGGATAAGCTCCTTCAGCTTGGCACAAATGGAACGCCCGCGCTGCTCGGCGGCGCTGCGGTGGGCGATGAAGCTGAGGGCATCGACCGGGTCGGCGTTGACCAGGATGGAGATGCGGACGAGGTCGCTTTCCTCGTAGCCGTCCATCGCATAGTCGAAGCTGGCATAGCCACGGCTGACGCTTTTGAGGCGGTCGTAGAAGTCGAACACCACTTCGTTCAGCGGCAGGCGATAGACGGCCATGGCGCGGTTGCCGACATAGGTGAGGTCCGACTGCTGGCCGCGGCGCTCGCTGCACAGGGTGAGGATGCTGCCGAGGTATTCGTCGGGGACCATGATGGTCGCCTTGATCCAGGGCTCGTCGATGTGATCGATCTGAGTCGGGTCCGGCATGTCGGCCGGGTTATGGAGTTCCTCGATGGCGCCGCGGACGGTGTGGATGCGATAGACCACGCTGGGCGCGGTGGCGATCAGGTCGAGGTTGAACTCGCGGGAGAGGCGCTCCTGGATGATCTCCAGGTGGAGCAGGCCGAGGAAGCCGCAGCGATAGCCAAAGCCCAACGCGGCGGACGTCTCGGCTTCGAAGTGGAAGCTCGAATCGTTGAGACGCAACTTGGCGAGGCTGTCGCGCAGATGCTCGAAATCGTCGGCGTCGACGGGGAACAGGCCGCACCAGACGACGGGGACGCTCGGCTTGAAGCCGGCCAGCGCCGTGGTGGCGGGGACGCGGTCGTCGGTGATGGTGTCGCCCACGTTGCAATCGGCGACCGTCTTCATGGCGGCGGTGATGTAGCCCATCTCGCCCGGGCCGAGATCGGCCACGGGGACCATCTTGGGCGAGAACACGCCCACCTGTTCGATCTGGTAGGCGGCGCCGCTGGACATCATGCGGATGCGTTGGCCGCGCTTGAGCCGGCCGTCGCGCACGCGGATCAGGATGACCACGCCGAGATACTGATCGTACCAGCTGTCGACGAGCAGGGCGGTAAGCGGGGCGCCGGCATCGCCTTTGGGCGGCGGCAGCCGGGTCACAAGCGCCTCGAGGACGTCAGGAATGCCGATGCCGGTCTTGGCGCTGATCATGACGGCGTCGTCGGCCGGGATGCCGATCACGTCCTCGATTTGCTGCTTGACCCGGTCGGGCTCGGCGGCGGGGAGGTCGATCTTGTTCAGCACCGGCACGATCTCGTGCTTGGCGTCGATGGCCTGGTAGACGTTGGCCAGCGTCTGAGCCTCGACGCCCTGGCTCGCATCCACCACCAGAAGGCTGCCTTCGCAGGCTGCCAGGCTGCGGCTAACCTCGTAGGCGAAGTCGACGTGCCCGGGGGTGTCCATCAGGTTGAGTGTGTAGACGAGGCCGTCATTTGCCTTATAGGACAGGCGAACCGTCTGCGCCTTGATGGTAATGCCGCGCTCTTTTTCGAGATCCATGTTGTCGAGCACCTGGCTCGTCATCTCTCGCTCGGTGAGGCCACCGCAGGTTTGGATCAGCCGATCCGCAAGCGTAGACTTGCCATGGTCGATATGCGCGATGATCGAGAAGTTCCGGATGCGGTCGAGCGGCGTGTCGGTCATGGCCGTGATGTAAGCGTTCCCGCGCGGAAAGTCAGCCGCGGTGAACAGGCGGTCAGGATGGACGTCCCGACTTGGTCAGACGGTCGAACATGTCGCGCATGACGTCGGCGCCGGCGGGGGCCAGCGCGAACCAGGAACGGAGCAGCGAGTCCGGTGAGAATCGATCGACCGCCTCGGTCATTTGCGATTCAAGCTTGCTCATCATGGCGTCCTGCATCGGCTTGACGTCCGGAAGCCCGAAGAACTGACGCGCTTCGTCGGGTGTGCAGTCGATCTCGAATTTGACCTTCATGTAACATCTCCCCACCAGCGGGGTCATCCTCGCATGGATGACGCCAATCGCCGATGGGAGATGATGTGGGTTCAGTCGTTGCTGTGGCCGGCGGCCCACGACGATGCGGCAATGTTGTAGCGTGCGGCCTCCCGGGCGAGGTCTGGCTCCTGGTCGAGCAGGGTCGGGCCACTCAGATCGGCGGAGGTCATGGAGTTGTCGTCGCGACGAAATAGGTCGCGAAGTCGCTTTAGAGCGTCGGTATGCTGCATCTGTGCTGTCCTCTTGAGCGGATAGACCGCAATTGGAACGAGGACGTGTCACTCCCTGCTGCAGTGCAACATGGTCCTTTCTGCCGTGAAAGCAAGCGTTGCTGTGGTCAGCTCCGCGCCGCGACGACGCGGCCGAGATCGGTCGATACCCACAGGACAATTGCCGCGAGCGAAAGCGCTGCCATCGTGAGCGCGACGCTGATGGCGCCGTAGGATTCGAGGATTCTCGCGAGGAAGGCGCTGGAGACCGATGCGGCGACGAGTTGGGCCAGCCCGACCAGTGCCGCCGCCAACCCGGCCTGATCGCGATGAGCGCTGATCGCTAGATAGACCAGGTTCGGCGAAATAATGCCGCGCACGAAGCACCCGACCAGTAGCGGCGGTAGCAAGAGCAGCGGGCCGAGGTCCGGAACGGCGAACGCGGCGACGACCAGGCAGACATTGGCGATGGCCTGGACGATCAACGCCGGCCAGACGAGACTGCGCGAGTTGAAGCGGCGCACCAGGCGAGCGCTCATATAAGCGCCGCCGCTTAAGGCCGCCGCGGTGCAGGCGAATACGGCGGCGTAGACCTCTGAAGAGTATCCGAGTTGGGAGACCACGACGACAGGCGCGGCGGCGATATACGCGAAGATTGCGGCATAACTCAGGGCGTTGACCAGCGAGATCCGTCGGAAGCCCTCATCGCGCAACATCTCCCGGCTGGCCGCAAAGCCCAAGCCGTCGGATCGCCTGATGGCGGGCGGCGTTCGAGTCTCTGATAGGAAAAGAGCGACGATGGCGAGTAGGACGGTGCCCCCGATAGCCAGCAGGAAGTGCACGCTGCGCCATCCTCCGACGGCGATCACGCCGGTGCCGAGAGCCGGCGCTAGCATCGGCATGATCGTGAGTACGACACTGACATACGATTGCTTGCGCCGGGCTGCCTCGCCGGTGAAAAGGTCCTGCACCATAGCGTAGGCTTGAACCGAGCAAGCTCCTGCACCGATCCCTTGCACCAACCGACACGTTGCAAGCGCGCCACCCGATGTGGCAAAACTGCAACAGAGGCCGGCGGAAATGTAGATGATCAACGCCCAGAGAAGCGCGGATCGCCGGCCGAAAAGGTCGGATGCGCGTCCGCCGGCGAACTGGCCGATGCTGAAACCGAGCACAAACAACGAAAGTGTGAGACCGGCGACGAACACGGTCGTTCCGATAACGTTAGGTAAAAGCGAGAGAGTTGGGGCACTTAAGTCTATCGACAGTGCCGGAAGCCCGGCGATCAACCCGAGCAGGAGCGTGTAGCGGAGGCTGGCCGGAGGAATTTGGCGCAATGAAATCTTCTTTAAAATTCTAAGCGTTACTCCGGTTATCAGTGTTTTAGCATGCGTCGTCTACGTTTGCATGTCGTGCGTCTCATGTGGAATGATGGTGTATCAGTGCCGAACAAACAGCCTGAGGTTGTGGGACTAAGGACGATGGAAGGTGGAATCGCGCATATCGAGCAACGCTCGAGTGTCGACGAGGCGTCGAAGATCCGGATCCGCCTCACTCTCATCGGGGATTTTAAGGCAGATACTGCCGATGGCCAGTCGCTTCTCCCGGTGAGCCGAAAGGCGCGTGCGCTTCTGTGCATCATCGGGATGGCCCGCCCGCAAGGCGCTCTGCGTGCCGTTGCCGGCGCCCTGCTTTGGTCGAGCAAGCATCGCGAAGCCGTGGCGAACTCGTTACGCCAGGCGCTCGGGGAGTTGCAGCCGCTCTTGGCGGCCTGTGGTCGGCCTTACCTGATCGCGACCAAGCGGGGCCGTCTGGTGTTGGATCCGGAGTCCGTCTGGGTCGACGTGCTGGACATGACGTCGGCGCAGGCCTCCGCCATCGATCCGCGTGACCCGGCCAACATGCTGTGCCGCGACCTGCGTGGCATCTCTCCCACCCTCGACGCATACCTCGATCGGTTGTGGGTGGAGATCGAGTATCGCCGGGCTCTGGTGCCGGATCGTCCGGCGGCTCTTGGCGGGTGGCGCGAAGTTGGGCAGGGTGGATACCCGATGAGCCGCCAGTTCAATGGAATCCCGTCAGATCCCAATCGCCTGTTCGGGCACCCCTCGGTGGGCGGCCTGAGCTTTGAGAAACTCGATCGGTTTCCGCAGGCGTTCACGACCGTTGCGGGCATACCGGATCACCAACTTGGTTGGCGAATGGCGGTGTTGCCCTTCCGTAGCCTAGGCGCGCCAGTTGGGCGGGGCATCGCGCTCGGCATGGCCGAAGAGGTTTCGGCGGCACTGGGCCGCTTCCGCGCGCCCCGCCTAGTCGCGACGGCTACGTTCTGGGATGGCGTCGGTCCGGCTGCCGATGCGATGAGTCGGTGCCGCACATACAACTTGGACTATATTATCGACGGCACGATACAGGTCATGAACCAGTTGGTCCGCGTGACGGTGACGTTGCTGGACGTAGTGTTGAACTTTGAGGTGATCTGGAGCCAGCGGTTTGAGGGATCGCTCGACGATCTCTTTAGTTTACAAGATCGTATCGCATCGGAGACCGTGGCTCAGGTCGATCCTGAGCTCTACCAGCGCCGCTGGGCAGCGGCCGGGCAATCGAAGACGGTTACTCCTGAAGCTCATAGGGCGGTCCTTGAAGCGATTCAGGGCATCTTCAGGCTTGATCGACCCGGATTTACCCGAGCAAAAGACCTGTTGATGACCGCGATCAGATTGGATCCTGACTTTGCGGCCGCACATGCCTGGCTAGCGTATTGGGGCATCATGGCTGTCGGAATGGGCTGGGCCAGTGATCCGGCTGAGATCTTTGCGCTGGCTGGTAATTCGGCTGAGCGAGCGATATCGCTGGACCCGCTAGACGCGCGCGCGCTGGCAATCGCAGGTCACGTAAGAGCATATCTTTTTCACGACGTGAAAGCCGCTCAAGCGCTTCATGTCAAAGCGATTGAGCTAAATCCCAACTTGCCGGTCGCGTGGACTGCAAGCGCTTGGTCGAAGATTTACAGCGGTGACCATGCCACGGCGCTGCGACATGCACAGATGGCTAACGCATTATCTCCGCGTGACCCGCACGCCTTCTTTATCGATCATGCTGCAATGACAGCTCACTTCTTTTTGAAAGAGTTGGCCGAAGCCGACACTCTTGCTGAAACTGTCCTATCAAAAGAAACGAGCCACGCATCCGCGCTGAAGACCAGGTTGGCCATACTCGGGCATCTTGGAAGGCTGGACGAAGCGGCCGATCACCTCACCAGACTTCAGAAAATCGAGCCGTCCATAACCGTCTCCGCCATATTGTCGCGTCCTCCGTTGCAGAAGAAAGACTTGGAGTATTATGCGGAAGGCTTAAGGAAGGCGAAGGTGCCAGAGTAAAAATTTAGACTTTGTTGGGCAAAGCATCCAACTCAGCAGACGGAACCGGGCACAGGCGGCGCTTGCGAACAGACACGGCATAGTCGCCTTGGCGCGACACCGCATTCTCCGCTGGTAGCAATACTTTGCCTAAGGCGGTCCAGTCTGCTTGTGAGATTTCGGACGCATCACTGCATTTGATGGCGGCAAGCAGATCGTCTCTGTAAGCCATTTGCGGCAATGGTAGCACTTGCAAGAAGGGGACCTCGGCCCTGAATAAAACAGGGGAGTCTGTTCGTACTATTCTGAAGTTGTTGAACAGTGGGCCAAACCAGATGTCCGTCTCAACAATGCCTTCCCAAGTAGCTAAACCTGGAATCTGCGGCAGGTTAATTGGCGCTCTTACGTTAACGCTCCAACCAGGCCGAGTTTTCACAAGCAAGCCCGACCAAATTTGCACGCTCCCGGCTTCTGGAAGGGCCGTAATAAACGGGGGCGAATAGCCGCGAAGAAATTCGGGAACAACTTCGTCGAACGCATCACTTGCGCCGGGAAATTGAATGGCGCCGGAGTCTGTCCCGCTCAGCGGCAGCCAGTCCGCATCTTCGTCATCAGACCAATAGATCTGCTCACCATCCCACATCAACCGAAAAGTCATCGGCGGAAACAGCCAGTATCCGTTCCCAGTCGCCGACGTTACTGCATCGCAGTAACGCATGGCTCGGCTGGGGATGTATCCTGCCCCAGACCGATCGGCGCGCTTCGGCAATCTTCCGTTTGGAAGTAGTCGGAAGAACTCAATCAGGGATTTCTCGGTCATTGGGAATTTTGGTAAAGGCGGCGCTCCGCTCAGTAGCAGAGCGCCTCTTTGCCTTTAGAAGTTTACCATTCCGGCGCCGATCTTGACGCGGCCGGTGTCCTTGGTGGAGGAGGGGGTCTTGGTCTGCTTGGCCATCTTACTTCTCCGAGAGGCGTTATTGCCTGAAACACTTCTAGCAAGGTAAAGAATAAGTAGCTACATGTAATACGTTATTTAGACATAAATAATAAGTTAGAAATCTCGTACTCTACATTGACACATAACTGGCTACGGGACCGAAACGGTAGCATATAAGCCTGTTTAGTCTAAATACCCTGTCTAAACGTAAAGTCGATTACTTCTGTCAGAAGCGCGTGGGACATTATCTACTCTGGAAAGGCATAGATCGGCCCGTTCCCTGCTTGTGAACGTTTAGTGCCTGGGAACTTTGCGACGAGTTGTGGGATCGAGCAATGAGACTGCTGCCCGAGCATCCGCCGCCGAGATGTGGCTGCATCGCGCGCCACCAAACCCTTACGCATCGGGTTCCGAACACGCGGTGTGTTGCGTCCGTGGTATCGCCGTAGGCGGCCGTGTCCGCAGAGATCGACGTATACGATGCACTATAACGACGCAGAGTGCGCCGTCGGCTCGATCAAGACATACGAAGTAATCGACGACCGAGAACGCCGGTCGCCTAAATCGAGTGATCGCCTGGTCAGCCGCTCGCGCGGCAGCCAGGGCTTCGGGCTATCCCAAGCGTCGCGGTTTTCTCGCTAACCGATCAAAGGAGTTCGAGCTGCGCCTTGGCGATCGACGGCACTCTGAAATGGCTCGTTTCGAGCGGCTGTCGATCGGCCAGCTTCAGCTTGCGTCGGAGACGGGCGAAACGCTGGTTGAGGAGATCGGCATAGACTCCCGTGCCCCGGAAGCGATCATGGAAGTTGCTGTCGTTGAGCGCGCCATCCCGGGTTTCCCGAATCAGCGCCAACACCCGACGCGCACGGTTCGGCATGTGTTCGTTCAGCCAGGCGGCGAACATGTCACGCAACTCGAGCGGAAGGCGCAGCAGCACGTAATTCGCCGACCGCGCGCCCGCCGCATAGGCCGTCTCCACGATTGTCTCCAGCTCGGCGTCGTTCAGCCCGGGGATCATCGGCGCGGCCAGCACGCCGACCGGGATGCCCGCCTTGGCCAGCTCGGCGATTGCACGGAGCCGGAGTGCCGGGCTGGAGGCGCGCGGTTCCATGCGACGCGCCAGCTCGGGGTCGAGCGTCGTCACGGATACGTACACCCGGACCAGCCCGCGTTGCGCCAATCGCTGCAGAATATCGATATCACGGACGACGGTGGCCGACTTCGTGACGATAGAGACTGGATGCCCGAAACGCTCGAGCACCTCGAGAATGGCGCGGGTCAGCAGCATGGTCCGTTCGACCGGCTGGTAAGGGTCCGTATTCGAGCCGAGCGCCAACGTTGCTGCGCGATAGCCCGGCTTGGACAGGTCGCGTTCGAGCAGCACGACCACGTCCGGCTTGAAAACGATCTCCGTCTCGAAATCCAGCCCCGGCGAATAGCCCAGGTAGGCGTGGCTCGGGCGCGCATAGCAGTATATGCATCCGTGCTCGCAGCCGCGATACGGATTCACCGCACGATCGAAGCCGAGGTCGGGACTGTCGTTCCAGGAGATCGCGCTTTTGGAGCGGTCACGGTGCAGCGTCGTGCGGAGGGGAGGCGGCGCGTCGCTATCGGCCAGGAAGGCCCAACCATCCTCGAACGCCTCGGTATGACCGGTTGAGTAGCGCTGCGAGGGGTTGGTCACCGCGCCGCGACCGGGCCGTGCGAGCGACCGGATCGCACCATCGACTGGCACTTCCGGCAACCCGGCCAGGCTCAGCGCGCCGAGTGCCTCCTGGTCAAGCTCCCGCGTGAACTGTGCGCCGTCCGGCATCGGAGTGTTCCCTTATCGTTCCTTAGACAAGGTGCGGCCAGCAGCCGGTCCAGTCAAGAACGTAATGCGAACATCTACTCTGCCGCGCGTAGGTGTTCCTGGAGCCGCGGCATCAGCTCCACTAGGTTGCAGGGACGATGGCGCGCATCGAGTTGGGACAGGAGGATACCGTCCCAAGCATCCTTGACAGCGCCCGTGCTGCCGGGCAACGCGAACAGATAGGTGCCGCCGGCGACACCGGCCAGCGCGCGGGACTGCATCGTCGAGGTGCCGATCTTCTGGTAGCTGAGCATCCGGAACAGTTCGCCAAAGCCTTCGATCCGCTTTTCGAGCACGCGCTCGAATGCCTCCGGCGTCACGTCGCGTCCGGTGATGCCAGTGCCACCCGTGGTGATGACGGCATCGATCGCCGGGTCAGCGATCCAGCGGCGCAGGCGGGCTTCGATTTGAGGGGCATCGTCGCGCTCAATGGCGCGGTCGCCGAGGACGTGGCCGGCGGCGGTTATCCGCTGCACGAGCGTGTCGCCGGACGCGTCATCGTCGAGCGAGCGAGTGTCGGACACCGTCAAGACCGCGATGGTGACCGGAATGAAGGCGCGGGTTTCGTCGAGCTGGGCCATATGAACTCCTTAGTCGTCAGATCGCTCCGCACCGCTCGACGCGCAAGGTCACTGCAAGCGGGCGACGACCGACCCTTCCCGTTCCCGCAGGAAGCGCGGCCACGACCCGGCCGACAACTCGTCCAGGCTCGGCGACGGCACATGCAGCGCTGCGGCATATAACCAGGTGTAGGCGAGCGCTCGCGGAATGTAGCTGCGAGTCTCGTCGTTCGGCACGGACTCCATAAACAGCAGCGGATCGCCGTTGTGATGGATGCCGCCGATCCACTTGCCGAGACTTCCCGGGCCGGAATTGTAGCTCGCCAACAGCCGGATCAGGTCACCGCCGATCAGATCATATTGCGCGAGCATCGTGAGATAACGCTGACCCAGTTCGAGGCTGATCGACGGATCGTGCAATCTCTGCGGGAAGCTGGAGCCACTGACGAAATCGGCGGTGCTCGGCATAAGTTGCATCAGTCCGCGCGCGCCGGCGCGCGAGACGGCCTGTGGATCGAAGTTAGATTCCAGCCGGATAAGGGCATAAATGAGGGCCGGGTCGGTCTGAAAACCGCCTTTCGGAAGGAGGCGGCGGTCGGGCAGGTAGACGGGCGCCGGGTCGAACAGGCGGCCGAGCTGCGCGGCGAGAGTAGTAAGCTCGGCCTGCCGAGCCACCAGCATGATCGAGCGGGAGAACCCCTCCTTGTCTCGCGTCTGCGACCAGAGCAGCTGCAACTCGGCGGCCGCGCGGGAGTTCTGCCCGACTTGCAGCAAGGCGAATGCGCGATGTCCAGCTTCGGTCGCGTCGACGGCTTCGACGTCCGCCTCACCCAAGGTGAGACTGCTGATACTCGGCTCCGGCCGCAGCGGCACATCCAGCATGCGGCGGGCAAGAAGGCCGTAGAAGGTGCGGCCGCTCTCGCCGGCGCGGCGCAACCAGGCCGTGTAGTTCGCGTCCCGTCGCTCTTCTTTGAAAGTCCGCGCGGCCCAGAACGCCGCACCGGCGCGCTGTCCGGGCTGGAGATACTTCGACGTAAAAGCAGCCTTGAACCAGGTTTCAGCGATCTCGGGTCGGCCCCGACGCCACTCTGAAAGCCCCGCGATGAACGCTGCCAGGCCAACCTCTCCGCCCGACTGTCGGTCGGCCGCGGTGGCGATCTTGATCGCCTCGTCGTCGCGGCCCTGAGCGAACACGATCTGGGCGACTTCGGCGCGCAACTGCGCACTGTATATATTGTTGATGCCGCGGGCGCGATTGACGACGGTGAGTGCGCGGTCCGGCGTCGTTCGTGCCAGATCCCGGACGGCTCGGTCGAGCACCGGGTTGCGGGAGAATAGTCTCTCGACGCACTCGACGTCGTCACCCGGCGTGGTACTCGGCAGTGCAGGGATCGATGGCGGCGGCTGAAGCGAGGACGCGACGCGAGGCCATTGCTTGGTCAGCAAAGCATGAATGGCCGGCGCGTCCGGCAAGTCGCGATATTGCGATAGCCACGCGGTCAGTTCGGCCTGAAGCGGGCGACGGCCGCCGTTGAGGTAGCGATCAGCCAGAATGTCGGGCAGCAGAAGAGTGTCGTCGACACGCTCGAACTCGGCCAGGGCGGCCGGAATGTCGTTTTTTGCCTGCAGGGCGAAGATGCGACGAATGCGTGCCGCTTCGCTCGGCGCGAGCGGTTGCGGCAGCGCCACGCGGAGCGATCCACCCATGCTGATGCGCGGGATCGCAAGGGCAGTATCCTCAGGCGTCTCCATTCCTCGCTCACCGCTGGTAGGGCCCGCTGCCCCTGCCAGAATGGCCGACGCGGCAAGTAGCGCGCGCGTCGGGCCAAAGCGGACGAGCGTTCGTCCAAAACTCTGCATGGACGTGCCGTACACTTCGTTGTCTAAAAACGCAAACTCACGTCAATGCGATCATAAAAAACAATCACTTTGAGCCTGTTCTTATCATGCTCTGCAAAAGCAGCAGATCAGACCACAGCTGTTGCTTCGTCGTTCCGTCTCGCAACCACTGCGCGAGAGGAAGGATTGGAAGCGCTGAATAATTCCTTTGTTGTGATTGTGTCGAAGTGTCGAGCCAACGTCCCCGCAACTGGCGGATGGTGCCAGTTTGCGCAGTCAAAGCAGCCACCGGGCCCGCGCCGAGAAGCAGTATCGCTTGCGGTTGAACCAAGTCGATCAGCCGGTGCGTGAAAGGAAGGCAGGCGGCGACTTCGCTCTCCGACGCCGGCCGATTGCCTGGCGGGCGCCAGGGCACCAGCGTGGTCAGCAACATGTGCTGCCGATCGAGCCCGATGCTGGCCATCACGCGATCCAGCACGGCGCCGGGTGGGCCGCTGAACGCCTCGCCGGACCGATCGTCCTCGCTGCCCGGCGCGTCGCCGATCACCAGAATGGAGGCGTCGGCCCGCCCGCTCGGGCGGACCGTGTGGGTCGCGGTGGCGCGGAGCGGGCATGCGGTGAAGGCGTCCAACTCCGCGTGCAACGCCTCGAGCGTCTGCGCTTGGACGGCAGTGGCCGTCCGGCCCGGTGCACGCGCGGCCGGCGCCGGATCGCGTAACAGTGTCGCGGGCAGCGATAAGGGAGTAGGACGCACGGCGAAGCGATCGACCGGGGTTTCGCCGAGCGCCTCGTCCACGCCCCAGTCGAGCTGAAGCCGCAGGGCTATCAAGTCGTCGATCATGCACCACACTTGAGCAGAGCGCGCGTTTGGCGCAACCGCCGGTTCGGCATAGATAGTAGGTAATTGGAGGCAACGCATGTCCGAGCGGGAGTCAATGGAGTTCGACGTGGTGGTTGTGGGCGCGGGGCCCGCCGGCCTGGCGGCCGCCATCCGTCTCAAGCAGCGTGCGCCGGAGGCGTCGGTCTGCGTGGTGGAGAAAGGCGGCGAGGTTGGGGCGCATATCCTGTCCGGTGCCGTGATCGAGACGCGGGCGCTCGACGAGCTGATCCCCGACTGGCGCGACAAAGGCGCCCCGCTGACGACCGAGGCGGGTGAGGACCGGTTCCTCTATTTGACCAAGCGCCGGGCCTGGCAGTTGCCGACGCCACCGCAGATGCACAATCACGGCAACTACATCGTCAGCCTCGGCGACGTCTGCCGCTGGCTGGCGGCGCAGGCCGAGGAGCTCGGCATCGAGATCTACCCGGGCTTTGCCGCATCCGAGCTGCTGTTCGAGGGCAACCGGATCGTGGGCATCGCGACCGGCGACATGGGCGTCGAGAAATCGGGCGAGCACGGCCCGAACTACCAGCCCGGCATGGAACTGCGCGCCACCTACACGCTGTTTGGTGAAGGCTGCCGCGGTAGCCTCTCCAAGCAGTTGATGGCGCATTATGACCTGCGCCGCGGCGTGCAGCCGCAGACGTATGCGCTCGGCGTCAAGGAGCTGTGGGAGATCCCGGCGGAGGCGCACCAGAAGGGGCTGATCGTCCACTCGGTTGGCTGGCCGTTGCCGAAGGACACCTATGGCGGCTCGTGGCTATATCATTGGGGCGACAACCTCGTGTCTTACGGCTTCGTGGTCGGGCTGGACTACAGCAACCCGTGGCTGTCGCCTTTCGACGAGATGCAGCGGCTCAAAACGCATCCGGCGATGCGGCCGCATTTCGAGGGCGGGCGGCGGTTGTCGTACGGTGCACGGGCGCTCAGCGAAGGTGGCTGGCAGTCGATGCCGAAGCTGACCTTCCCGGGCGGCGCGTTGATTGGCGACACCGCCGGCTTCCTCAACGTGCCGAAGATCAAGGGCACCCATGCCGCCATGAAGTCCGGCATGCTGGCTGCCGAGGCGGTGGCCGACGCGCTCGAGAGCGGGCGCCCGGCCGAGCCGGTCGGCTACACCAAGCGGTTTAAGACGAGCTGGCTCAGCGACGAGCTGCGCAGCGTGCGCAACATCCGGCCCTCTTTCGCCAAATACGGCCTATTCGGCGGCATCGCTTACGCCGCGGTGGACACCTATCTGCTGCGCGGCCGCGCGCCCTGGACGTTCAGCCACCCGCACGCCGACAACGAGACGTTGGTGCCAGCCGCCCAGGCGCCGCAGATCGAATATCCGAAGCCCGACGGCAAGCTCACCTTTGACAAGCTCTCCTCGGTGTTCGTCAGCAACACCAACCACGCCGAGGATCAGCCGGTGCACCTGCGCTTACGCGACGCGGCACGGTGGGAGCCGATCAACTGGGAGAAGTTCCGCAGTCCGGAGAGCCGCTACTGCCCCGCCGGCGTCTATGAGGCGGTGGGCGTCGAGAGCGGCGAGCCGAAGCTGCAGATCAACGCGCAGAACTGCGTCCACTGCAAAACGTGCGACATCAAGGACCCCTCGCAGAATATCGACTGGTCGACGCCCGAAGGCGGTGGCGGCCCGAGTTATCCCGGAGGGATGTGAGCTGTTGACCTCTCGACACCTTCGCGTAGCCCTGCTGGGCACGGCGGCCATCCTCATGGCGGCAGCGGGGGAGACCCCACCCTCGAGCAGCGCGGCGCGGGCGAGCGGCGCGTTCGGCGCTTACCTAGCCGGTCGGTTCGCCGTGCAGAGCCGAGACCTCGCCGTCGCGGCAAACGAGTTCGAACAGGCCCTGCGCGACGACCCGACGGTGCCGGAGCTGACCAACCAGGCATTCCTCGCCAGCCTTCTGTCGGGTCAGGCGCAGACGCCGCGGCTGGCCGCCATGCTGCCGGACAATCCACTCGCGCAACTCGTCCTGGCCAACCGCGACGGTAAAGCCGGGAACTGGTCGGCCGCACTTGGCCGCTACACGTCGCTGCGGCAGGATCAGGGCATTGTCCAGGTGCTCCGGCCGCTGCTGATCGCCTGGGCGCAATACGGCGACAAGCAGCCGGATGCCGCGCTGGCGACGCTCGCCCCGTTGGTCGAAGGCCAACGGTTCCGCGGCGTATACGCATTGCATGCCGCCGTGATCGCCGACCTGGCGAACCGCGCCGACATCGCCGAGCGATACTACCGCATTGCGCTGACCGATTACGGTCAGGTCAACCTTCGACTGGCGGTCATCGTCGCGAGCTGGCAGGCGCGGCATGGCATGCTGCCCGAGGCGCAGCGGACGATCGCCGACCTAGCGGCGGCCGACGGCGAGTTCGGCATGTCGCGCCAGGGTCTGGAGGCCAATGTCGGACGTCCGGCCGTGACCGGCGCGGCCGACGGCGTCGCGGAGGCCTACCTGGCGATGGCGGCCACGATCCGGCAGCAGAATGCCGAGTCGGCGCAGGCAATGATCCGTATGGCGCTCGAGATGCGGCCCAACTTCAACGCGGCACGTATCGTGCTGTCCGACATAGAGGCGACGGCCAAGCAGCCGGTTGCCGCGCTGGCGGCACTGGCCGACATTCCGACCGACGATCCGCTCGGCCCGTTGGTCGAGCTGCGCCGGGCTGCGCTGCTCGATGAGAGCGGCCGCACCACGGAGGCGATCGACCTACTCACCAAACTCTCCCGCGAGCACCCGGACCGTCCGGAGCCGCGGGTGCAACTCGGCGACGTGCTGCGCAAGCAGCAGAAATTCGCCGAGTCCGCCGCCGCCTACGGCGACGCGATCGGTAAGCTCGGCACGCCGAACCGCTCCAACTGGCCGCTCTTCTACGCCCGCGGCATCTCGCTGGAGCGAGCCGGCGACTGGCCCAAGGCGGAGGCGGACCTGAAATACGCGCTCGAACTGGCGCCGGATCAGTCCAGCATCCTGAATTATCTCGCCTACTCCTGGGCCGAGCGAGGCGAACATCTCGACGAAGCCCACGCCATGCTGGAGCGCGCGATGGCCGCCCGGCCGAACGAGGGCGCATACATCGACAGCTTCGGATGGACGCTGTTGCGCCAGGGCGACGTCGAGGGTGCGCTGACCCAACTCGAGCGTGCGGTCGAACTCGAGCCGGAGGACCCGGCCATCAACGAGCATCTCGGGGACGCCCTGGCGGCAGCGCATCGGACGCGGGAGGCGGAGTTCCAGTGGCAGCGCGCCCTCAACCTCAAGCCCGATGCCGAGGAGACCAAGCGGCTGCACGATAAGCTCGCGGCGACCCCAACTCCGGCCGCAACGCCGGCGTCAGCGCCGAATTAATCGATGGAGCGCAGCGAGCGGGCGCGGGCCAAGGTCAACCTTTACCTCCACATCACCGGCCGGCGCCCCGACGGCTACCACCATCTCGACAGCCTGGCCGTGTTCCCCGATGTCGGCGACGTCCTAAGCGTCGCGCCTTCGGACTCGCTCTCTCTGGCGATCACCGGCCCGTTCGCGCCGGCGCTCAGCGCGACGGACGACAATCTGGTGCTGCGGGCGGCGCGCGCGCTGTTGCAAGCCGCCGGCACGACGCATGGCGCGGCGCTCACCTTGGAGAAAAACCTGCCGGTGGCCAGCGGTATCGGCGGTGGTTCAGCCGATGCAGCGGCCGCGCTCCGGTTACTTGACCGGGTCTGGACCTTGGGGCTGCCGGCGCCGGAGTTGGCCGGCATCGCGCTGGGCCTCGGGGCCGACGTTCCGGTGTGTCTGATTGGGTCCCCGGCGCGGATGGGCGGCATCGGCGAGCTGATCGGCATCGCTCCCGTGCTGCCCGCGTGCGGCATGGTGCTCGTCAATCCCGGCGCCCCCGTCGCCACCGCGGACGTGTTCCGCAGTCGGGCGGAAGCCTATTCGGACCCGGCAACGCTGCCGGCGCGATGGGAGGACGCCGATGCCCTGGCGACCGACTTGGCGCGCTTGACCAACGATCTCGAAGTGCCGGCCCGCCGTCTCTGTCCGCCGATCGACGAGGCGCTCGCCTGGCTGAACGCACGACCCGGCTGCCGATTCGCGCGCATGAGCGGTTCCGGCGCGACCTGCTTCGGCCTGTTCGACGACCCGGCTGCTGCCACAGCGGCGGTCGATACCGAGGTCCCGCCGGGTTGGTGGGCGTGGGGCGGGGCGCTCCACTGACTTACACTGGCGACGAAACCGCGCTATGAAAGCGGCGCGGCTGGGGCGTCGCCAAGCGGTAAGGCAGCGGACTTTGAATCCGCCATCCGAAGGTTCGAATCCTTCCGCCCCAACCAGCGCTACCCAGGATCGCCGATGCCGAGCTCCAGACCCGCCACCGCGCTCAGTGTGGCATGCAGGCTATGCGTCTCGTCCGCGCCGTAGCGGCGCTCGAACGCGGCCTGCGCGGCGGCCCAGCAGAGCCGGGCCTGCGCGAGGCGTTCCTCTCCGGCAGCCGTGATCGTCAACAAACGGCCACGGCGATCCTGCGGATCGACCACGATCGAGACGAGTCCATCGCGCTCCAACGGCCGTAGATTGCGCCCGAGCGTCGTACGGTCCAGCCCCATGCGCCGGGCGACCGCGAGGAGGCTTCCCGAGCCACCGCCGGCCAGCGTGTTGAGCAAAGAATACTGCGTGGTCCGCAATCCGGTCGGTGCCAGATGGCTGTCGTAGGCCTGTGTGACGTGCCGGGCGGCACGCCGCACGTAGAAGCAGGTGCACGCCGGCGAGGATGCATCCATGTTTCGCACTCCCCGCTCCGATCAGTACTCATATGTGCGAAGGCCGACGCTCAAGGTCAAGCCGGATAGGTCTCCGATCTGCCTAAAGCTTGTGCATCGACCCGGCTTGCCCCACCTAGCGTCTCACGATGCAAGATACTCACTCGAACGATCTCGTCGGCTGGCATGGCACGACGATCCTCTCCGTCCGCAAAGGCGGCACCGTCGCCATGGCGGGCGACGGCCAGGTCACGCTGGGACAGACAGTCATCAAGGGCAACGCCCGCAAGGTGCGGCGCATCGGTGCTGGCGGCGCGGTGCTGGCCGGGTTCGCCGGCGCGACGGCTGATGCCTTCACGCTGCTGGAGCGGCTGGAAGCCAAGCTTGAACGCTTCCCCGGTCAACTCGAGCGTGCCTGCGTCGAGCTGGCCAAGGACTGGCGGACCGACCGCTATCTGCGCCGGCTGGAGGCCATGATGGCAGTGGCCGACGCGCAGCACAGCTACACGCTGACCGGGCAGGGCGACGTGCTGGAGCCGGAGGACGGTGTGATCGCCATCGGCTCCGGCGGCAATTTCGCGCTGGCGGCAGCGCGCGCGCTGATGACCGTCGATGGGTTGGAGGCCGAGGAGATCGCCCGGCGCGCGATGAAGATCGCCGGCGACATCTGCGTCTACACCAACTATTCCGTGATCGTGGAAACCCTCTGATGGAAACCAAGACCTATTCGCCGCGCGAGATCGTGGGCGAACTCGACCGCTTCATCGTCGGCCAAAACGACGCCAAGCGGGCCGTCGCCATCGCGCTGCGTAACCGCTGGCGCCGGCAGCAACTGCCGGTGGGCCTCCGCGAGGAGGTAGTGCCGAAGAACATCTTGATGATCGGGCCGACCGGCTGCGGCAAGACCGAGATCGCGCGCCGCCTGGCCAAGCTGGCGCAGGCACCGTTCATCAAGATCGAGGCGACCAAGTTCACCGAGGTCGGCTATGTCGGTCGCGACGTGGACAGCATCGTGCGTGACTTGGTCGAGGCCAGCATCACCATGCTGCGCGATTCCGGCCGCAAGGACGTCCAGGCTAAGGCGGAGCAGGGCGCGGAAGACCGGCTAGTCACCGCGCTGGTGGGCGAGGGGGCCTCGGCCGACACGCGGAGCAAGTTCCGCAAGATGCTGCGGGCCGGCGAGTTGGAGGACAAGGAGGTCGAAATCACGGTCGCCGACGTCGCGCCGCCGGTGATGGAGGTGCCGGGCATGCCGCCGGGTCAGATGGCCAATATCGGCGACATGATGAAGGGGATGTTCGGCGGGCGGACGCAGAAGCGGCGCATGACGGTGTCGGCCGCCCGCGTGGCGCTGACGCGCGAGGAGAGTGACAAGCTGCTCGACACCGACAGCCTGACCAAGGATGCCGTTGAGCACGCCGAGCAGAACGGCATCGTGTTCATCGACGAGGTCGACAAGGTGTGCGCCCGCTCGACCGAAGGCTTCCGCGGCGGCGACGTCTCCCGCGAGGGCGTGCAGCGCGACTTGCTGCCGCTGATCGAGGGAACCACCGTCAGCACCAAATACGGCCCGGTCAAGACGGACCATGTCCTGTTCATCGCCTCCGGCGCGTTTCACCTAGCCAAACCGGCGGACCTCTTGCCGGAACTGCAGGGGCGGCTGCCGATCCGTGTCGAGCTGTCGCCGCTGTCGCGCGACGATCTACGGCGCATCCTGATCGAGCCGGAGCACAGCCTGCTAAAGCAGTATTCCGCGCTGATCGGCACCGAAGGCGTGACGCTTGGGTTTGCCGACGATGCGGTCGACGCATTGGCCGATCTGGCGGCGGACATCAACGACCGGGTCGAGAACATCGGGGCCCGCCGGCTCGCCACCGTGATGGAGCGACTACTCGAAGAGATCAGCTTTTCAGCAACCGACAGGGGCGGAGATCAGATCACCATAGATGCCGCGTATGTGAATGACAGAGTTGCACCACTCGCGGCGAAAAACGACCTGTCGCGGTTCATACTGTAGCCTCTTGGTGCATCTCCTGGCATGGTCCGCGCGTTGTCGGATTTGTAATAGGAGAGTTTGAATGCGTCTAAAGATTGCAAGTGTGATGCTGTTGGCCGGAACCGTTGTTGGTTGCGCGAGCAACCCGCCGCCGCCGCCGCCGATGGCGATGGCTCCCGAGCCCGCTCCGATGGCCGCCCCGCCGGCCCCGATGGCCCCGATGGCCGGCGTCTATCGTGGCCCGGGCATGGCGTCGGGCAGCTCGTCCTGCCGTAACCCGCGCGGCCAGCAGAATGCCCGCGTTCGTGGCAACACCATCACGGTCGCCGGTATGCGCGGCATGATCGGTCCGGACGGCACCGTCACGGGTCGCAACCTGTCCGGCACCGTGTCGGGCAACATGGCCGACATCACCGTCAAGCGTGGCGCCTGCATGTTCGAATACAAGATGACGAACAACAGCGGCATGAGCAGCAGCAGCGGCATGAACAGCGGCAGCGGCATGAGCGGCAGCAGCTCGATGCCGAGCGATGGCACGTCGTCCAGCTCCGGCATGTGATCGACTGGCGGTCCTCGCGGTCCGCCATTGAAGTGAGCCCGCCGCCGCAAGGCTGGCGGGCTTTTTCGTGCCTTGATGTCGCACCTCCTGCCCGCACATGGGACGTATGTCATCAGACCCGTTCGTCCAGCCCGAAGAGCCGACAACCGCCGAGGCCGTCTCGGCCATTGAGGCGGACCTTGACCTATTTGACGATTGGATGGATCGTTACGGTTTCATCATCGACCTCGGCCGTAAGCTGCCGCCGTTCCCTGCGGATTGGCAGGATGATGCGCATCGCGTGCCGGGCTGTCAGAGCAAGGTCTGGATGGAAGCCGTCGTTCGCGATGGCCGCATGTACCTCGCCGGCGGATCGGACGCGGCGATCGTCTCCGGCCTCGTCGCGCTGTTGCTCCGCGTCTATTCCGGTCGACCGCCCGCCGAGATCTTGGCCACGCCGCCGGACTTCCTGAAGGAGATGGGTCTGTTGGCTAATCTCTCCAGTAACCGGGGCAGCGGCATTGCCTCGATGGCACAGCGCATTCAGGACGCTGCCACCGCCCTTTCGCCCGCTTGAGCGGACGCTCGCTTCTTTCAGACAGCGCAAGACTCGGCCTTTTTACTTCCTGCTTCTTCGCCGCCGGCGCGATCCTCACCGCTTACCTCCCGCTTTGGCTGGCCGATCGCGGCCTTGACGCGGCGCTGATCGGCACGGTCCTGGGTGTTGCATCGCTCGCCCGGGTCGGCGCGGTGCCGCTTTGGGGGTGGGCGGCGGACCGATTGGGCTATCACCGCCTCTCGCTGTTTGCCGCCGCGGCCGGAGCTGCACTCTGCACCCTACTCCTGCCGACCACCGCCGACCCGGCCTGGATCGCGATCCTGATCGTTGCCGGCGGTGTAGCCGCGTCCGCGCTCGCGCCGCTGTGCGACGCCGTCACCCTTGCCTTCGCCGCTGCGAAACGTCTGGACTACGGGCGCACCCGCGCCTGGGGATCGGTCGCCTACATGGTGGCCACCGCCGGTGCAGGCGCGATGCTGGGGCGCCTCGGCACGGCGATCGTTCCGTGGCTGTTGACGGCCGGCTACGGGGCAGCGGCCCTGCTGACCGCGGCGCTGCCGCGGCCGCCTGCACCGGCGCATGGGTCACGCCGGATCATCGTGGCACCGCTCGGCTCGGCGTTCCGCGCCGCGCTGATCGCGACGGCGCTCACCCAGGGCTCCCACGCCGCCTACTACGCATTCGCCAGCCTGCACTGGCGCGCCGCCGGTATCGGTGATGCCACGATCGGCTTGCTGATCGCAGAAGGCATCGTCGCTGAAATCGCGCTGTTCATTTGGGGGCGGCCTCTGGTTGAGTGGCTCGGCCCGGCGCGGTTGACCGGCATTGCAGCCAGCGCCTGCCTGCTGCGGTGGATTTTGACCGCGGTGACCACCTCGGTGCCGTTGCTAGCGGCGATTCAGCTGCTGCATGCCGGCACGTTTGCCTGTCAGCATCTATCCAACATGCTGGTGCTGCGCGGTATTCCCGCCTCGCGGGCGGCGCTCGCGCAGACGGTGCTGGCCGCGATCGGTTTCTCGGCGCCGACCGGCATCATGATCTGGGTCGTGGGCCAATGTTACGCGTCGGCCGGCGGGGCCGTGTTCCTGGGGATGGCGGCGCTCGGGGGCGGTGCGCTGTTCGTCACGCGATTCCTGCCGCGGCGGTGATCACGCGCCGGCAGGACGCATTGCACCGTCGATCAGTTGCAACTGCCGGGCGATCCGCCCGAGCGGGCCGTCATCGGCGTCGGCCGGTAGCTCCGACGGCAATGTGACGCCAGTCTGAAGCGCAGCGAACGAAGCGGATAGCCAGGACCGCCATTTCGCCAGGTCCGCCCGCCCGGCCAGGCCCGGCGCATGCTGCAGCGCCGCCAGCCGGCCCGCGACCCGGCGCAACGCCGCATCTGCCACCATCGCGACCTGCAGCTCCGTGCGCGAGCCATGGCCAGGCTCCTGCAAGGCGCGTGACAGCGTCGTCTCCAGATTGTTGCTCGCCAGCCCCGCCGCCCGGCGCGCCCGATCGGCGGCCGACCCGGAGGGCGCCTCTCCCAGCAGCGCCGCCAGTTCCGCATCCGCGAACGCCGCATGCGCCGCGATCGCGGTCCGCAGATCGTCGCGCACCCGCGCCGGCTCCCAACTTGGCCAGAGCAACAGCCCACCGACGACGGCCATGGCGCCGCCAGCCAGCGTGTAGCTGGCACGGTAGAACGCGATCACGACCTCGCCGGTGCCGGGTTGCCCGAGTTCGGAGAGCAACACGATCAGCGGGGTCAGCGCCGCCATGAACAGGCCGTAGCTCACCCGCCTGATCGCGAAGGCAATGATGGCGAGCGGGAACAGGAAGATGGCGATGATGACCGGGCTGTGCACGAAGATGGACAGTGCGGCCGCAATGATGCCGCCCAGCACCGTCCCGCCGACGCGTTCGAGGGCGCGCTGCCACGTCAGCGCGAAGAAGGGCTGCAACGTCAGGATGAGCGTGATGGTCATCCAATGCGCATAGACGGCACCCACCGGCAGCGTGATCAGCAGAGCGGGAAAGGCGACCGCGGTGGCACGGACCGCGTGGCGCAGGGAAGCCGAGTTCCAATTCAGGTTGGAGCGGAGCGGCACGGTCAGGCGACGCAGCGTTGAGGTCCGCTCGGCCGATGCGGCGCCCTCGACAGTGCGACCCTCCGGCGTGGTCATCAGCGCGGCGATCCGCAGTACAGAGACCAGCGAACGCGTCACCTCCGCTAGGCTGGTTCCGGCGCCGGCGCGCTCGATCTCGCCGAACAGGCGCAGGAACATCGCCCGATGCGAGTCGTCGTCGGCGCGGTCGGCCATGATGCCGTCCGAGATCGCGGCGAGCACGATCCGTAGCGCCGGCAGGATGGGTCGTGCCGACTTTAGCGCCGCGGCACTGCCATGCTCGAGAATGTCGGACAACGCGATCACGGCGCCGAAGATCTGATCCGCGGCCTCGATCTGGATGATCAGCGCGTTGCCGCGCGGACCACCCTGGCCGCGGCTGCGCAGGATGTCGAGCAACTCCACCCGTGCGGCCTCCAGCCCGTCGCGGACGTAGCGCCGGTGTCCGCGGGCATGCGCCGCCCAGTCGGGCGTTGCCGTCCCATTGACCTGATCGGAGAGGTCGGCCGCCAGCGTGCCGATGCGCCGGTAGACATTCGCCACCGCGGAGCGCGCGGGCAGGAACGGGTGCAGTCGCCAGATCACTAGGCTGAGCACCAACGCCCATAGCGACCCGGCCCCGAACAGTGCACCCAGCATCGCCGCGGTGCGCAGGTCCTCGCCATGGTCGAGTGCCAAGATGGCGACGACGGCGAGCAGGTTGCCGACCTGCATCGCGACCGGCCCCCAGGTGCGGGCATACATCGTGCCGAACACCCAAAGGGCACCGCCGATCGCGCCCGGCCAGACGCCAAACTGGCGCAGCAGGCCGAAAGCCAGGATTGCGAACGAGCCGAGGATCGTGAACGAGAGCAGGGCCGGCAGTCGCCGGCGGATCGGACCGCCGGGGTCGCACAGGCATGTCAGCAACGAACCGAGACCGACGGCGGCCAGGGCAGGGATGCCTAGCCACTTCGTGATGGTGACCACAACCGCCACCGCCAGCGCCGCCCGCACGCCTTCGGCGATGCTGACGGCGCGGTAGTCGAACCCCAGGGGAAGATGCCCCAGGTCGCTGTCTGGCCCCGAGCGGAGCCAGACGGGCCTACTTAGTCTCAGGCAGCGCGCGCCATCTCCCGCAACACGTAATGCAGGATGCCGCCGTTCTTGTAGTATTCAACCTCGTCGGCGGTATCGACGCGGCACTTGACCGACAACTCGTCCACCGCGCCAGAGGCCCGGTGGATCTTCATCATCAGGTCCATGCCGGCCCGCAGCTGTTCCAGTCCGACGATGTCGATAACCTCGTCGCCAGTGAGGCCGAGGCTATGCCGGGTCGCGCCGTCCTTGAAGGTAAGCGGCAGGACGCCCATGCCGACCAGATTCGAGCGATGGATACGCTCGAAGCTCTCGACGATGACCGCCTTGATGCCCAGCAGCGCAGTGCCCTTGGCCGCCCAGTCGCGCGAAGAGCCCATACCGTATTCCTTGCCGCCGAACACGACGAGCGGCGTGCCCTGCTTCTTGTACTGCATGGCCGCGTCATAGATTGAGACCTGCTCGCCGCCGGGCTGCATCTTGGTCCAGCCGCCCTCGACCCCACCCAGCATCTCGTTCTTGATGCGGATGTTGGCGAAGGTGCCGCGCATCATGACCTCGTGGTTCCCGCGGCGCGAGCCGTAGGAGTTGAAGTCGCGCTGCATGACCTGGCGCTCGCCGAGATAGCCGCCGGCGGGGGAGGAGTTCTTGATATTGCCGGCCGGGCTGATGTGGTCGGTGGTGATGTTGTCGGCGAACAGCGCCAGGACGCGAGCGCCGGTGATGTCCTTGATCTCCGGAAGCTCCATCGTGATGCCGTCGAAGTAGGGCGGGTTCTGCACATAGGTGCTGCCCCCGTTCCACTTGTAGACGTCGCTGGACGCGTCGACCTCGATTGCGCGCCACTCGCTGGTGCCCTGGAACACCTCGCCGTAGCGGCTGGTGAACTGCTCGCGGTTGAGGCTGGAGGCGACGGCCTCGTTGATCTCGGCGTCGGTGGGCCAGATGTCCTTAAGGTAGACGGGCTGGCCGTCGCTGCCGGTGCCGAGCGGGGCGGTGGTGATGTCCTCGTTCATGGTGCCGAGCAGGGCGTAGGCGACCACGAGCGGCGGGCTGGCGAGGTAGTTGGCGCGCACGTTCGGATGCACGCGGCCTTCGAAGTTGCGGTTGCCGGACAGCACCGAGACCGCGACCAGCTTGTTGTCCTCGATCGCGTCGGCGACGGCGTCGTCGAGCGGGCCTGAGTTGCCGATGCAGGTGGTGCAGCCGTAGCCGACGAGCTGGAAGCCGAGCGCGTCCAAGTCGGCGGACACGCCGGCACGGTCGAGATACTCGGTGACCACCTGGCTACCCGGCGCGAGCGAGGTCTTCACCCACGGGCGTGGCGTGAGCCCCTTGGCCCGTGCCTTCCGCGCCAGCAGCCCGGCGCCCATCATGACATACGGGTTGGACGTGTTGGTACAGCTGGTGATGGCCGCGATTACCACGTCACCATGGCTGATCTCGTAGTTGGTTCCGGCCACCTTGACGCGCTTGTCGACATCGTTGGCCGGGACGCCCAGGCCGGCGGTGAGGTCGGCGCGGAAGGCGGAGGCGGCATCCTTGAGCAGCACGCGGTCCTGCGGGCGCTTTGGGCCGGCGATGGACGGCATGACGGTCGAGAGGTCGAGTTCGACGACGTCGGTGAACACCGGGTCGGCGCTGCTCGCGTCGGTCCACATGCCCTGCGCCTTGCAGTAGGCCTCGACCAACTCGATGCGGCCGGCGTCGCGGCCGGTCAGCTTGAGGTACTCGATAGTGGCAGCGTCGACCGGGAAGAAGCCGCAGGTGGCGCCGTATTCCGGGGCCATGTTGGCGATGGTCAGCCGGGTCGCGACGGAGAGGGAGTTGAGACCCGGGCCGAAGAACTCGACGAACTTGCCGACGACGCCCTTCTTGCGGAGCATCTGCGTGACAGTCAACGCGAGGTCTGTGGCGGTGCTGCCTTCCGGCATGGCGCCCTTCAGCTTGAAGCCGATCACGTCGGGAATGAGCATGGCGATGGGCTGGCCGAGCATGGCCGCCTCGGCCTCGATGCCGCCGACACCCCAGCCGAGCACGCCGATGCCATTGGCCATCGTGGTGTGGCTATCGGTGCCGAACAGCGTGTCGGGATAGGCGTAGGTGCCGTCGTTGACGTCGGCAGTCCAGACCGTCTCGGCGAGGAATTCGACGTTGACCTGATGGCAGATGCCGGCGCCCGGGGGCACGACGCGGAAGTTCTGGAACGCGGACTGGCCCCAGCGGAGGAAGGAGTAACGCTCGCCGTTACGCTCGAACTCGATCTCGACGTTCTTCTTGGCGGCGTCGGCGCTGGCCGAGATGTCGACCATCACGGAGTGGTCGATCACCAGGTCGACCGGGACCAGCGGATTGACCTGCTGCGGATTGCCGCCGAGCGAGGTGATGCCGTCACGCATGGCGGCGAGGTCAACCACGGCCGGAACGCCGGTGAAGTCCTGCATCAAGATGCGGGCCGGCTTAAACGGAACTTCCTTCTCGGAGCGGCCATTCTCGGCCCACTCGACGACGGCCTTGGCGTCGTCGGTCTTGTAGCTGCCGCCATTCTCGAAGCGCAGCACGTTCTCGAGCAGAATCTTGAGGCTGACCGGAAGCCGACTGCCGTCGCCGATTTGTTTGTAGGCTTCGGGAAGTGAGAAGTAGCGGTACTCGCGACCGCCGGCCGTCAGGGTGCGGGTGGTCTGGAGGCTGTCGTGCCCGGTCGCTTTCATGGCATTTTCTCTCTCATTCGCTACCTCTCATTTAGTCCCGGTCCCCCATGGCGTCCACCGGACCGGAGCCGATAAGATGCGGCGATGGGCGGGAAAGCTGATTCAGGTCTGGCGGTGGCCGGCGTTGCGGCTTTCCGCGGTGAACGGCTGGTGTTGCGCGACGTGTGCCTCGAGGTTCCTCGCGGCGGGGCGATGCTGCTGCTGGGCGCGAACGGTTCGGGCAAGAGCACGCTGCTGCGGGTGCTGGCCGGGCTGAAGCGGCCGGATGCCGGGGTGATACGCTGGGACGGGACCGACATCGCGGACGAGCCGGCGCCGGCCGCCTATCTGGGGCATCTCGACGCGATCAAGCTCGGGCTGACGGTCGTGGAAAACCTAAGGATCGCGGCGGGCGGCGCATCGCTCGCGCCGGCGCTTGCCGCCATGGACCTGGCCGCGCTCGCCGACCTGCCGGGGCGGATGCTGTCGGCGGGGCAACGGCGGCGACTGGCACTGGCGCGCCTGGCCCTGGCGGCGCCGGGCGGGCTCTGGTTGCTCGACGAGCCGACGCTGGGGTTGGACATCGCCTCGGTCGAGCGCCTCGGCGTGCTGTTCGCCGCGCACCGAGCATCGGGGGGCGTCATCGTCACGGCGACGCATCTGCCGCTGCCGCTGGACGACGTGTCGGAACTTCGCCTTTGAGGATGGGATGGGCGCTGCTGCGCCGCGAGTTGCTGCTGTCGGCCCGGCATGGGGCGGACACGATGGCGGCGCTGCTGTTCTTCGTGCTGGTCGGCGCGCTGTTCCCGCTGGCCATCGGCCCGGCGCCCGACGTGTTGGCGCGGCTGGCGCCCGGCATCGTCTGGGTCGGCGCGCTGCTGGCGGCGTTGCTGCCGCTCGACCGCCTGCTCGGCACCGACCTCGAGGACGGCACGCTCGACCAGCTGCTGCTGTGCGGGTTGCCGCCGATCGCGGTGGCGGCGGTCAAGGCGGGGTCGCATTGGCTGGTGACGGGGGTGCCGCTGCTGCTGGCGGCCGGGCCGCTGGCGATCATGCTGCAGATGCCGCCGGCCTCGGTGCCGGTGCTGCTGCTGGCGCTGCTGCCGGGGACGATGGCGTTGTCGCTACTCGGCACGATGGGGGCGGCGATCGTGCTCGGCGCGCGGCGGGGCGGGGTGCTGCTGCCGCTGCTCGTGCTGCCGCTGGCCACCCCGGTGCTGATCTTTGGCGCCGCCGCCGGCGATGCGGCCGCGACCGGGCTGACGCCGCGGCCACATCTGCTGCTGCTGCTGGCCGTGCTGTGCGCTTCGGTGCCGTTGTGCCTGGCGGCGGCAGGCGCGGCGCTGCGCAACGCAGCGGATTGATGATAACCTCTGCCGATGAATGTCACCGTCCGCACCCCGTTGATGACGCAGGAGCAGTTTCTTGACTGGGCGGAGAGGCAGGAGGCACCGTACGAATTCGACGGATATCAGCCGGTCGACATGACGGGTGGCAACCGGAACCACGCGCAGCTCTGTGGAAATCTGGCCTACGCGCTCCGTAAGCGGCTTGAGGGGACGACGGCGTTCGTGCTCCCCGAGGCTGGGATTGCGACCATCGGCAGTGCGGTCCGCTATCCAGACGTCTTGATCACGTTCACCAACGGACCTGGCACGGCGAGACTGATGCCTGATCCGGTCGTGGTGTTCGAGGTGGTCAGCCCCACCTCCGGGCGCATCGACCATGCGGTGAAGCTGCGCGAATACCGGGCCATCCCGTCGATTCGACGCTACGTCATCGTGGACAACACGGGACCAGACATAACGGTCCACGCGCGGATCGCGGGAGAAATGGACTGGACGGCGAACGCCGTGACTGCCGGGGAGATGCTGACGATCCCGGAAGTTGGGATCAATGTCCCGGTCGATGAAATCTTCCGGGATATCGTGTTCGAAGAAACCTAGCGGGTCGGCTTCGGCGGCTCGACCGAGTAGTCGTAGAACCCTTTTCCGGTCTTGCGGCCGTACCAGCCGGCTTCGACATACTTCACCAGCAGCGGGCAGGGGCGGTATTTGCTGTCGCCCATACCCTCGTGGATCACCTGCATCACCGATAGGCAGGTATCCAACCCGATGAAATCGGCCAGCTCCAGCGGACCCATTTTGTGCGCGGCACCAAGTTTCAGCGCCGTGTCGATCGCCTCGATCGTAGCCACGCCTTCCTGCAGCGTGTAGATCGCCTCGTTGATCATCGGCACCAGGATCCGGTTCAGCGTGAAGGCCGGGAAGTCCTCCGAGACCGACACCGTCTTGCCGAGCCGGACCGCAAGCGCGTTGACCGCATCGAACGTCGCTTGATCCGTTGCGATACCGCGAATGAGCTCGACGAGTTTCATCATCGGCACCGGGTTCATGAAGTGCATGCCGACGAATTGGCCGGGCCGGTCCGTGCTCGCGGCCAGCCGCGTGATGCTGATCGAGCTCGTGTTGCTCGCCAGGATGCAATCGGCGCGCAAATGCGGGATCACTGCCTGGTAGATCTGGACCTTGATCGCCTCGCGCTCGGTCGCAGCCTCGATCACCAGATCGACGTCGCCGAATGCGCTGTAGTCGGTGCCGATGCTGATGCGACCCAGAGCGACGTCGCGGTCGGCTGCCTGGATGGTGCCCTTGCCGACCTGGCGCTCCATGTTCTTGGCGACGCCCGCCTGCGCCTTACTCAGCGCCTCGGCCTTGCTGTCCAACATCCGCACCGAGAGCCCGGCCAGCGCGCACACATGCGCGATGCCGGACCCCATCTGGCCGGCGCCGATGACGCCGACCGTCTGGATCGTCAACTCAGGCCGCCTTTTCCAGTTCGGCCTTCAGCTCGGGCAGAATGGTGAACAAATCGCCCACCAACCCGTAATCGGCCACCGAGAAGATCGGCGCCTCTTCGTCCTTGTTGATGGCGACGATGAATTTGCTGTCCTTCATGCCGGCCAGATGCTGGATCGCGCCGGAGATGCCGACGGCGATGTACAGGTCCGGCGCCACGATCTTCCCGGTCTGACCGACCTGGTAATCGTTCGGCACAAACCCGGCATCCACGGCCGCCCGCGAGGCGCCCACGGCCGCGCCGAGGCTGTCGGCGATCGGTTCGATCAGCTTAAAGTTGTCGCCGTTCTGCATGCCACGCCCGCCGGAGATGACCACGCGGGCCGCGGTCAGCTCGGGTCGCTCGCTCTTGCTGAGCTCAGACGACACGTAGCGCGAGGTCGACGGGGCATCCTGACCCTGAACGGCCTCGATCTCGGCCGAGCCGCCTTCTTCGGCAACCGGATCGAACGAGGCGGCGCGGACGGTGATGATCTTCTTGGTATCCGACGAGACGACCGTCGCCAGCGCATTGCCGGCATAGATCGGGCGGATGAACGTGTCCGGCCCCTCGACGCCGGAGATGTCGCTGATCGGCTGGCTATCGAGCAGCGCGGCGACCCGCGGCATCACGTTCTTGCCGATGGCGGTCGATGCGGCGAACACGTGGTCATGGTGGCCGGCCATCGAGGCGATCAGCGCGGCCAACGGCTCGGCCATCGCGTGCTCGTAGGCTGGCGCGTCGGCGACGTGGACCTTGGTCACGCCGGCCAGCTTGGACGCAGCCTGAGCGGCATCGCCGATGCCGTGCCCGGCCACCAGCGCGTGCACGTCGCCGAGCTTGGCTGCGGCCGTGACAGCGCTGCGGGACGGTTGCTTGATCTTGCCGTTTTCGTGGTCGAGGAGGACGAGGGACGCCATCAGATCACCTTCGCTTCTGTCTTGAGTTTCGCCACCAGCTCGGCCACTGAGCCGACCTTCACGCCAGCGGAGCGCTTCGGCGGCTCGGATACCTTGATGGTCTTGAGCCGGGGCGCCGGGTCGACGCCGAGGTCAGCGGGCTTGATCGTCTCGATCGGCTTCTTCCGCGCTTTCATGATGTTCGGCAGGCTCGCGTAGCGCGGCTCGTTCAACCGGAGATCGGCCGTCACGATGGCCGGCAGTGTGAGTTCGATCGTCTCGAGCCCGCCATCGACTTCGCGGACCACGACGAGCGCTTCCCCGTTGAGCTCGATCTTGCTGGCGAACGTGCCCTGCGGCCAGCCGAGCAAGGCGGCCAGCATCTGGCCGGTGGCGTTCATGTCGTCGTCGATGGCCTGCTTGCCCATGATGACGAGCTTGGGCTGCTCCTTGTCGACCAGCGCCTTGAGCAGCTTTGCGACCGCGAGCGGCTGGAGTTCGGCGTCGGTCTCGACTAGAACGCCGCGGTCGGCACCCATCGCGAGCGCCGTCCGGATCGTCTCGGCGCATTGGGCAACGCCCATCGAGACGGCGATGATCTCGGTCGCGATGCCCTTCTCCTTGAGCCGCACCGCCTCTTCGACCGCGATTTCATCGAACGGATTCATCGACATCTTGACGCCTTGCGTCTCGACGCCGGACCCGTCGGCCTTCACGCGAACCTTGACGTTGTAGTCGACAACCCGTTTGACGGGCACGAGTAGCTTCATGGAACCTGGTCTCTTTCTAAGATTTGTTCAGGATTTGCCCGAAGATGCGCTCAAAGATGCGAAGTGTGTGCAGTGGCTGAAACGTGGTGTCAAACCGACCGACCCTGCTATGGGGCAGCCCGATCAGTGCCGTAGCAAGCTCATCAGCACGATGAACAGCAGCAGGGCCAGGCCCTGCAGGATCACGCGCCAGCGCATCAGTGCGTTGGAACGGGCCGGATTGCCGTCACCGCGCACCAGCCCGACCATCCCAGCGACGAGAACGCCGAGCGTGGCCAGCATGGCGAGCCCGGTCAGAACGGCAAGGAAAGTAACCATGCTCGAAATGTGGGCCAGTCCCACCACCACGCAAGCAGCTTCGACGTCGATCCCACCGACCCGGCGATCCCGTCGCATGATCGTGCTCTTTGCCCTCTTAATGATCGGCTTGACCCAGGGAGCGGCCGCGCAACCAGCGCAGACCAACCGCGCCCCGACGAATGCCTCCGCGAGCGGCAGAGCCGAGTCGTTGAGCCCGGCCGAAGCAGCCAACACGCTCGCCCTACTGCGCGACGAGAAGCGCCGGGCCGAGCTGATCACGACCCTCGAAGCCATCGCCAAGGCGGCCCCGACGACGCCTGGCGCGGCCACGATCACGCCCGAGGCGACCACGGCGCCCGCCATGACGCCGGCGGAGACGTTGGCGGCCGGCCCGCTCGCGGCCACCGGCGCGGCGGCGCCCACCGCGACCGCTCCAACCGCGACCACCGCGACAGCTCCTGCCCCAACGACGTCCACTGCGCCGGCCCTGGCCGCCGCGGCGTCGAGCGCGACGCCAGCCAAGCCCACCATCGCGGCGGCGATCGCGCCGGACAGCATCGGCGCGCAGCTCGCCACCCGCATGGCCGTCTTGCTGAGCGCGTATGTCCAGCAGCTCGCGAATTCGGTCGAAGCGGTCAACGACTTGCCGCTGCTCGGCCGCTGGCTCTCCAGCCAGGCGAACGATCCGGCTGCCAGGGCCGAGGCGCTCGACGCCGGGCGCATGCTGCTGATCGTGATCGCCGCCGGGCTGGCCATCGAGTGGGTGATGCGCCGCCTGCTCCGGCGGGTGCGCAAAACGGTGGTCGCCTGGTCACCGCAGGATTACGTGGCCGATCCATCCGCCCCCGGAACCCATGCGGTCGAAGTGCGGCGCCGCCGGTTCGAACGGATCATCGCCTCGGTCAAGCTGCTGCCCTATCTCCTGGGCCGCCTGTTGATCGACCTGGTTCCGATCGCGGCGTTCATCGGCATCGTCACGGTGCTGCTCGGCACCGTCTTCGCGCCGAGCGTGCAGACCCGGGTCATCGTCCTGCAAGCGGCGCAAGCCTACGCCTTCGTGCGGGTCGTGTTTGCCGCGACGGCCTTCCTCGTCGCGCCGAAGCCGCCTCGATTGCTGCCGATTTCCGAATGGGCGGCCAGCTTCGTGACCCGGTGGGTGCGTCGGCTCATCATCATCGCCGTTACCGGCAGCGCCTTGGCCTCGATCGGCTTGTCGTTCGGCATGTATCGGACGGCGCAGCTGGCGATCCTGAAGCTGTTCGCCTTGGTGGTGCATCTCTGCCTGGTCGTCGCCGTGCTCCAGGCGCGGGCGCCGGTGGCGCACCGGTTGCGGGCCCATCGCGGGGCGACCGGGCTGTGGGCCACTGTGTGCAACGGGCTGTCCGGCGTGTGGCACTGGTTCGCGATCTTCTGGATCATCGCGGCCTGGCTCGTCTGGGCGGTCGAGATCCGCAACGGCTACGAGCGGCTGCTGACCTTCTTCGGCGCCACCATAGCCATCATCGTGGCCGCGCGGCTGCTCGCCGTGCTGATCCTCGGCGGGCTCGACCGTATCCGCGCCACGCTGTCCAACCAGGGTTTTGCCGACCGGGCTAGCGTCTACTACCCGGTACTGCGGTTCGTCATCTCGGCCGCGATCTGGGTTGCGACCGGGATCGCGCTGCTCGAGACCTGGGGCCTTCCGGTCACCTACTGGCTGACGGCCGGCGGGCTCGGCGGGCGCGTGTTCGACGCCGGGTTCACCGTCGTCGTGGCCGTGCTTCTCGCGGTCGCGGCGTGGGAGGGCGTCAACGCCGCGACGGCACGACGGCTGGCCGCGCTGGCGGACTCGGCGCAACTCGCCCGCGCCGGACGCTTGCGGACGCTGCTGCCGCTGATGCGCACGACGCTGCTGGTGGTCATCGTGCTGGTGGTCGGCATGATCGCGCTGTCGGCCATCGGCGTGAACATCGCGCCGTTGATCGCGGGCGCCAGCGTGATCGGCATCGCGGTCGGCTTCGGCTCGCAGAAGCTGGTGCAGGACCTGATCACCGGGCTGTTCCTGCTGCTTGAGAACTCGATGCAGGTTGGCGACGTCGTGACCGTCGCCAACATGACCGGCACGGTCGAGGCGCTGTCGATCCGCACCATTCGCCTGCGCGCGACCGACGGGTCGGTCTACCTGATCCCGTTCAGCGCGGTGACCACCGTGACCAACCAGACCCGGGATTACAGCTATGCGGTGCTGGACGTCAGTATCGGCTTGAACGAGGAGCCCGGTCCGATAGAGACGGTCCTGCGCGAGGTCGCCGCCGAGATGCAGGCGGACTCGGCCTGGCAGTCGATCCTGCTCGACAAGCTCGATGTGATGGGGGTGGATAAATTGACCGACACGGCGTGGATCATGCGGGTCCGGATCAAGACGCAGCCGAGCAGCCGTTGGGCGGTCACGCGCGAGCTGAACCGCCGCATCAAGATGCGGTTCGATGAGTCCGCCATCGAGAGCCCGTTCACCAGCCACCGCTCCCTGAGTCGCGACTCTGTACCCACGCCAGCCCCGGTTGAGCAGGGAGAGGCGGCATGAGCCAGTCCGATTGGCCGGCCGCCCTGCGCGAGAGCGGGTTCGTGTTCGCCGAGGCGCCCGACATGCGGGCCGTGCTCGGCGACGCACTGCACGATTGGCCACGCTTCGCCGCGAGCTGGAACGATCTCGGCCTGGACACCTACATGGCCGATGGCGGCCGCTACCGTAAGCGCCGCCACGCCGCGTTCCGCGCCGGCCCGGACGGCGTCGTCCGCAAGGCCAATCAGCCGCACTATCAGAGCCGCGACTACAACGCGCTGAACGGGGGCATCGCCCGCTGGTTCGAGCCGATGCTGGACGAGGCCGCCGACACGGCTGCGTTCCAGGGCATCATGCGATACTGCGCGGACCTGTTCGGCGGTCTCACCCCGGTCCCGGCCTGGCATGTCGAGGTGCATCAGTTCCGCATCGAGGCCCGCCCCGACGCGGCCGGGCAGCCGACCCCGGAAGGTCTGCACCAGGACGGCGTCGACTGGGTGCTGGTGCTGATGGTCGATCGCGACAACATCGCCGAGGGCGAGACCAGCATCCACGGGCTAGACCGCGGCCTACTCGGCAGTTTCACCTTGCGTGAGCCCTTAGACTCCGCGCTCGTCGACGATCACAGGGTCTTCCACGGCGTCACGCCCGTGCGCGCGCTCGACCCGGCCAAGCCCGCGCATCGTGACGTGCTGGTCGTAACGTTTAGAAGCGAGACCTGACGCCGTCAGGCGCTGGCCGTCGCCGGGAGTGCCCGCGTCGCCCGCGCCTCGACGGTCGCCGGGATCGTAAGGCTCGCCCGGAGCCCGGGATCGGCGTCGGCCAGGCGGAGCGAGCCGGAGTGCAACTGCGCCACGGCCCGCACCAAGGTCAGCCCCAAGCCGAAGCCCGGCGTGTGGCGGGCGGTGTCGCCGCGGAAGAACCGGTCCGTCACCCGCCCGAGATCGCTGGCTGGGATGCCGACGCCGTGATCACGCACCGAGAGCAGGATGGTATCGCCGACTCGCTCGCCGGACAGCTCCACGACGCCCGATTGGGGCGAGAACTTGATCGCGTTGTCGAGCAGGTTGGCAATCGCCTGTTGGATCAGGTCGCGGTCGCCGCGCACCGGTAGCTCCTCGGAGGCGTGCAGCACGAGTTGCAGGCCGCTTTCCTCGGCGACTGCGCCATAGAGGTCGTGCAGGTCGTCCAACACCGGCCGTAGGTCGAGCGGGACGAAGGCCGAGCGACGCGCCCCGGCCTCGATCTCCGAAATTCGCAGCAGCGCGTGGAACACGTTGGTGATGCCGTCGAGGTCCAACACGGCGCGGTCGATGGCACCGCGCAGCTGCTCGGGGGACCCAGCATGCGTGGCCGCATCCTCCAACCGCGCCCGCGCCCGGGTGATCGGCGTGCGCAGGTCGTGCGCAATGGCGTTGGACACCTCGCGCACGCCGTCCATCAGGCGGGACAGTCGGTCCAGCATGTCGTTGATCGTCTCGGCCATGCGGTCGAACTCGTCGCCCCGGCCCGAGATCGCGACCCGGCGCGTCAGGTCTCCCGACGAGATCGCATCCGCCGTCGCCGACACCTGGGAGACCATGCGGCCGAACAGCTTCTTCAGCAGCAGCGCGCCCGAGACGCTCAACAGCCCGACCAGGCCGAGCGACCACGCCAGCACCTCGGTCAGCAGGCTGCGCAGCGCCGCCCGGGCCGTGACCTCGCGGCCGACCAGCAGCGAGTAACCAAGCGGCAGGTCGTAGCGGTGAAACCGTGCCAGGTTGCGCCGCCCGTTCCGCTTGGTCGAAATCTCGTAGATCTCGTTCGTCCGCGACACCTGTTCCGGCCAGGATTCCAAATTGCCTGCCACCACGCGCCCTCTCGCGTCCAGCACCAAATACAGGGCATCGTTGTCCAGATTGTTGGAGATGCGGTTCTGAATCGTATTGTACAACGCCGTCGAGCCGCCGGTGGCGTATTGCTCGGCCAGGCCCTGGGCATCGGCATCGATCGCGGCGTCGACCTGGCGCGTCAGGATGCTGGTGCTCGACACCCAGAGCACGCCCACGAGCAGTGCCGCACTGATGCCGAACACCAGGGCGTAGGCGAGCGCTAAACGGACCCCTGCGGAGCGGAAGGCTCGAACGTCCACAATGGGTCCTTTCTAGTCGGCCTTAAGCATGTAGCCGGCGCTGCGCACGGTATGCAGCAGCGCGGTGTCGAACGGCTTGTCGATCTTCTGCCGCAGCCGGGAGACGTGCACGTCGATCACGTTGGTCTGTGGGTCGAAATGGTAGTCCCACACGCCTTCCAGCAGCATCGTGCGCGTCACCACCTGGCCCACATGCCGCATCAGGTATTCCAGCAGCATGAACTCGCGCGGCTGCAGATCGATCTTCTGGTTGCGCCGGCGCACGCTGCGCGACAGTAGGTCCATCTCCAGGTCGCCTACCTGCAACTTGGTATCCGGTCCGCTGGCCCGCCGACGCCTGGCGAGCGCTTCGACCCGGGCCAGCAGCTCACTGAATGCGAATGGCTTGGTCAGGTAGTCGTCCCCGCCCGCCTTTAGACCGCGCACGCGGTCGTCCACCTGCGCCATGGCGGAGAGGAACATCACCGGCGTCTGGTTGTCTTGCCCGCGCAGCATCTCCAGCACGCCGAGGCCATCGAGCCCGCCCGGCAGCATGCGGTCCAGAATGATGGCGTCGAACTCCTGGCTGGTGGCAGCGAGCAGGCCGTCGCGGCCGTTATCGGCCTGCTCGACGAGGTGCCCGGCCTCGCGCAGCCCTTTGACGATATAGGCGGAGACGTCCCTATCGTCTTCGACGACCAGAATGCGCATGTCTTATTCCTCCGGATCGGTGGGGCGGCGCCCGACGGTGACGGTCATGTCGAACATCTGGCCATTCCGCAGCACGCCGAGCTTGGCGTCGGCGCCGGGCGGGATGTTGGCGACGGCGCGGATCAGGCCGTTCGTCGTCTCGATCTTCTGGTCGTTGACGGCCAGCACGAAATCGCCGGGTCGCAGGCCGGCTTGTGCGCCGGGACCTTGCCGGTCGACCGTCGCGATCCGCACGCCGGTGCCGAGCTTCTGCACCTCGCTGATCGACACGCCGAGCCAACCGCGGTCGATCCGACCTTTCTGGCGCAGATCGTCCACCACCCGGCGCGCGATCTCGCTCGGCACCGCGAAGCCGATGCCGACGGACCCGCCGGTGGGCGAGACGATGGCGGTATTTACCGCGATGACCTCGCCCTGCATGTTGAAGGTGGGCCCGCCGGAATTGCCCGGGTTGATCGGCGCGTCGATCTGCAGGAAGTCGTCGAACGGTCCAGCGCCGATGTCGCGCCCGCGCGCCGAGACGATGCCGGCGGTGACGGAAGCGCCGACCCCGAACGGGTTGCCCGCGGCCAGGATCCAGTCGCCAATCTCGACGGTGCGGCTGTCGCCCCAGCTCACGTAAGGGAGCGGCTTGTCGGTCATGATGCGGATCACGGCGATGTCGGTCACCGGGTCGACGCCGATGACGCGGCCCGGCAGGTCCTCGCCGTTCGACAGCGTGACGTCGATACGCGAGGCGTGGCCGACGACGTGGCTGTTGGTCACGATGATGCCGGACGGGTCGATGATGAAGCCGGCGCCGGCACCGCGGATCGGTTGCCGCCGGAGCCGGTTGCGCAGGACGCGCTCGGCCGGCGTTCCGCGGAGCTCGGGCGGAATGGCGATGGCGCCGCGGCCGTTCTCGACCACGGCGATGTTCACCACCGCGGGCGCCACGCGCTTGACCAGCGGCGCGAAGCTTGACGGGCCGACGAGGGGTGGACCGGCCTGGTTGAGCGGGGGTGGCGGTATCGCGCAGCCCGCCATCGGCAGGCCGAGACACAAGAACCATAGCCGCAGCCGCTTACTCATTCAGCCTCTCCCGTTCCGTCGCCCTGGAGCGAGCCTCATCGTCCCTGGCCTGAAACGGTGGCGGCTGCCACCGGGTTTTCCGGCCAGTCGTGTCGCGGATAACGGCCGCGCATGTCGCGCCGCGCATCGGCCCAGGCGCCCTGCCAGAAGCCGGCGAGATCGCCGGTGATGGCGATCGGCCGGCCGGCCGGCGAGAGCAGCGCGAGCCGGAGCGGCACCCGTCCGTTCGCCAGAAGCGGCGTGTTCGCCAGGCCATAGAAGGCCTGCGCCCGCGCCGACGCGACCGGCACGGGCTGCAGGTAGTCGACCGCCGCCCGCGACTGGGTCAAGGCTAGGTGGGTCGGCAACCCCTGCTCGATCGCTCGCGCGTGACTCCAGCCGAGCCGTTCGTTGAGCAGCCGCGTCAGATCCAGGCCGGCCACCGCGGACAGGCGGGCGATGCCCTGTAGCTGCGGCTCGAGCCAGTCGGCGGCGTCGGCGGCCAGGGCGGCGTCGGACAGGTCGGGCGTGTCCGGGTCGAGCGTGCGCCACAGCGCGGCGCGCGCTTGCAACTGCCGGGCGGCGTCGGTCCACGGCAGCTTGGCGAGGTCGGCGGCGATCACGCCCGTCAGCACGCGGGCGGCTTCGGCCGGGTCGGCGGCAGCGGTGCGGTCCTCCAGCACCAGCGATCCGAGGCGGCGGCGGCGGCGCGACAGGACCGCACCGGTTGCCGCGTCGAAGCCGCTTTCGACCGTCTCGGTACAGCGGGCGGCGATGGCCACGATGTCGAGCGGCGCAGCCAGACGTATGCGCGCGGAGGCCTTAAGGTCCAGGCTGGCGACGACGAGCAGCGGCGCGCTGGCGAGCTTGTCGGCCGCCGGCAGCTTGGCGCCCCCGCCGCCGGACAGGCGGAAGGAGCCGATCTCGCTGCGCCGTTGCGCGATCCGGTCGGGGAAGGCGGCGGCCAGCAGCGGGCCGGGATCGCCATCCGCCGCGTCCGGTACGCGGAGGCGCTTGCGGTACTGCGCCGCCTGGCGGCGGATGCGGCTGGCGGCGTTGCGGTCGATGTCGGCGCTGCCCGTCACCAGCCCGTCCAGCCGCAGCCGGATATCGACCGGCGGTTCGCGGCCACGCATCGGGTCGCGCTCTTCCAGCAGCGCCGCGAGCTCGGCCGCCAGCGCCTGCTGCGCCGGGCCGTCGGCGGTCAGCATCATCGCCGCCAGGCGCGGGTGCGACCCGAGCGAGGCCATGCGGCGCCCCAGCGTGGTGATGCGTCCGTCATCCAGCGCGCCCAACTCGGTCAGCAGGCTCGCGCCGGCGGCGAGCGCTCCGGCCGGCGGCGGATCGGGGAAAGACAGATCGGTCGGCGCCGTGCCCCAGGCAGCGCAATCCAGCACCAGGCCGGACAGCTCCGCCTCGAGGATTTGCGGCCGGTCGAATGGCGCCATGCCGCGATGCGCCGCTGTGGTCCATAGTCGGACCGCCGCGCCCGGCGCCTCGCGGCCGGCGCGGCCGGTGCGCTGGTCGGCGGCGGCTCGGCTGATCCGCACCGTCGCCAGCCGGGTCAGCCCGGTCGCCGCGTCCATCCGCGGGATCCGCCGCCAGCCGCCGTCGACGACGATCCGCACGCCCGGCACCGTCAGCGACGTCTCCGCGATGCTGGTCGCCAGCACGACCCGGCGGCCCTCGGCCGGCCGCAGCGCCCGGTCCTGCTCGGCCGGCGGCAACTCGCCGTGCAGCGGAAGCACCAGCGCGCCGCAGCCGGCGAGCAACGCCTCGGTGCGGCGGATCTCGCCCATGCCGGGCAGGAAGGCGAGCAGGTCGCCCTCGTGCTCAGCCAGCGCCACCCGGATCGCGCGCGCCATCGCGTCCGGCAGGTCGCGCGGGTCCATCACGTCGCGGGCGGCGTGGCTTACCGAGACGGGGAACATGCGGCCGGCGCTCTCGATCACCGGACCGTTCATCAACGTCGAGAGCCGGGTGCCGTCCAACGTCGCCGACATGGCGAGCAGCCGCAGCTCCGGGCGCAGCACCTTCTGCAGATCCAGGCACAGCGCCATGGCCAGATCGCCCTCGAGCGCCCGCTCGTGCACCTCGTCGAGCACCACCCCGGCCACGCCCTCGAGCGTCGGGTCGGACTGCAGGCGGCGGACGAGCAGCCCCTCGGTCACCACCTCGATGCGCGTCGCGGGCGAGACGGCGCTCTCCAGCCGCGTGCGGAACCCGGCGGTCTCGCCGACGGCCTCGCCGAGCAGCTGCGCCATCCGCGTCGCCGCGGCGCGGGCGGCCAGCCGCCGCGGCTCAAGCATCACGATGCGGCCGTCGCCACGCCAGGGCGCGTCCAGCAAGGCGAGCGGCACCGTCGTCGTCTTACCGGCGCCGGGCGGCGCGACGAGGACAGCGTTCGACCCCGCCTGCAAGGCGTCGAGCAGGCGGGGCAGGGCATCGCGGACGGGGAGGTCGGGGAACGTCGGCATTTTGATATGACGGTGTATATAGAGCGGGATGAGATTTGCCCTGCCTCTTCTCCTGCTGTTCGCGACGGCGCCGTCATTTGCGGCCGAAAGTCCGCCGGTCCGATCGTCCCGCGTGACGGCGACGCTGGTGTCGGACACCGACGCGGTGGCGGCTGGCACCCCGATGCACTTCGCGTTGCGCCTGCAGATGGCGCCGGGGTGGCATACCTACGCGCGCAATCCGGGCGATGCCGGCCTGCCGACGGAGCTGACGCTCGACATGCCGGCGGGCCCGATCGCCTGGCCGGTACCGCAGCGCCTGCAGGAAGGGCCGCTGCTCAGCTACGGCTATACCGGCTCGGTGCTGCTGCCGGTGAGCGTGACGCCGGGGTCCGACGGGCTGCACGTCAAGGCGGACGCGACCTGGTTGGCCTGCCAGAAAATCTGCGTCCCCGAAGAGGGGCATTTCAGCCTCGACCTGCCAGCCGGGACGCCGGCGCCCTCGGCCGAGGCGCCCCTGTTTGCCGCCGCCGCGCTGCGGACGCCGCGCCCCTCGCCATTTCCGGCGCATATCGCCGCCGATGGCACGCTGTCGCTGACCGGGCCGGAGCTCTCGCCCGACACGGTCAAAGAGGCGTGGTTCATTCCCGACACCGAGGGCGCCAGCGCGTCCCAGCGGGTCGAGATCGCGGACGGCGCGGTTCTTATCCACCTTGAAGCCCCCAAGAAGGCGCCCGCCTCGCTGACCGGCATGGTCGTGCTGAAGGACCGGCAGGGCGGTGAGAGCATCCTGGCAGTGCAAGCCACGCCGGGGTTGCCGCCGGTGGTCGATGCTGGCGCGTTGCCGCTGGCCGAGGCGCTGCTGTTCGCGGTGCTCGGCGGCTTCATCCTGAACCTGATGCCGTGCGTGTTCCCGATCCTGGCGATGAAGGCGATGGGGCTGGCGCGGCTGTCGGGCGGCGAGCGCCGGGTCGTGCGATGGCATGCGGCGTCGTACACGGCGGGCGCGGTCTCCGCGTTCGCCGCCCTGGGAGGGACGTTGCTGGCGCTGCGTGGGGCCGGTGAGACCGTGGGGTGGGGCTTTCAGTTCCAATCACCGCTCGGCGTCACGCTGATGGCTTGGGTGCTGTTCCTGGTCGGGCTGAACCTATCCGGGGTATTCGCGATCGGTGGGCGTTTGGCCGGCGTGGGGCATGGGTTCACGCAGGGCGGCGGACATGTCGGCAGCTTCGGAACCGGAGTGCTGGCGGTGCTGGTCGCCACGCCGTGCACGGCGCCGTTCATGGGTGCCGCCATCGCGGCGGCATTCGCCGCGCCGGCGCCGCTGACGATGCTGGTGTTCGTGGCGATGGGCTTCGGGCTCGCCGCGCCATACGCCCTGCTCGGGATCGCGCCGGGCCTGGCACGGCTGTTGCCGCGGCCCGGCGCCTGGATGGACGCGCTGCGCGGCGCGCTCGCGTTTCCGATGTACGCCGCGTTCGTGTGGCTGCTCTGGGTGGTCAGTCTGGAGGCCGGGGAGGCGGGGGTGCTGACGGTCTCCGCCGGGGCGCTATTGATCGCGCTCGGGGCGTGGGCGCTCGGGCTGGCGCAACGGTCGGGTGGGCGGCTGCGCGGCTTCGGGCGATCCGTCGCGGTCGCTGCTGGCGTCGGCGCGGTCGTCGTCCTGCTCCGGCTCGATGCCGGCGCGGCGCCGGCGATCGGAACCGTGAGCGCGGAAACCGTCGAACATTATACGCCGGAGCGCCTGGCCGAGCTGCGCGCCGCGGGACGGCCGGTGTTCGTCAACATGACGGCGGCCTGGTGCGTGACCTGCCTGGTCAACGAGCGCGTCGCCCTCAGCCCGTCGGCGGTGCGGGCGGCATTTACCGAGCATCGCGTGGCATACCTCAAGGGCGACTGGACCGGCGGTGACCCGGCCATCACCAGCTTCCTTCGCGAGCACGCCCGTGACGGCGTGCCGCTCTACGTGCTGTTTCCGGGTGGGGACGCCAAGCCGACTGTCCTGCCGCAGATACTGACCGAAGCCACCATGCTATCGGAACTCGGCAAGCTCGGGAGCTAGCGGAAGCCGATCTCCACACTGCCGGCACTGCCGGCCTCGAACCAGAGGCGCCAGGCCGATGCGATGCGTTGGCGCTCGGCCTGTGGCAACGGCGGGCGGCCTGGGCTGTCGTCGCGGCCGAAGCCAAATACCCGGACCGCGGCGCCGCCGAGCGAGGCCGTCACGTCCTCGGCCTTGAGCCGCTGGACGATGACCGCGGCGGGAAGCCGCTTCAACTCACGCTCCGGCAACAGGGTGGAATTCTCGATCAGGTCGGAGAACACATACAGCGTCTGGAGCTTTTGGGCTCCCGCCGCATAGGGGCGGACCGCGTCGGCGACGGTGCGGAACAGGTCGGAGAACTTCGTCTCCTCCGGCTTGCCGAGTAACCCGGCCAGCGTCGTCGCCAGCTCGCGGGTGAAGCCCAGCGCGTCGGCACGCGCCACCACGGGACGGCACGACGCGAACAGATCGGTCAGGAAGCCGCCTTCCGGGCAGGCCGGCTTGCAGCGATCGAACAGCTTGCGGCTCTCGGTGTAGGCGCCGGTCATCGTGTAGAGCACCAGCCGGTCGCCCGCTCCGAGCCCAGCGATCATGCCGTCCAGCGCCTGCAGGAACACCGTCTTGTCGGTGGCGTCGAACGCCGTCGTGCGGTCCACCATCAGCACGGCCGTGCCATGCCCATAGCCGCAGTAATCCGTCGCCGCCCGTGCCGAGCCGGCGGTGACCAGCAGTGCGGCCGCAACGGCCAGGAGTTTCACTCGGCCTCGCCGATCCGGTGGCGGATCTCGGCCTCCGGCGTCGCGCGCACCGCGTCCAGCGACCCGGTGACGTCGCCCTTGATCTCTCCAATCGCGCCTTCGAGGAACGCCATCGACCGGTTACGCACCGTATTGGCCATGCGCGCGAGGGTCTCTTTCTGGAACGGTTCGACTTGGCCGACCTCGGCGGCCAGCGCGTCGTGCTTGGCCTCCGTCTCGCGCAGCAATTGGTCCAGCGAGGCGAGCTGCTCGTCGAAAATACGGCTCTTGGCGCCAGACACTCTGTCGTAGCGGCCGCGCAGCCGGGTCATGCGGCGGCGGGAGCGCTCCTGCTGACGCCAGGCGGCCTCGTAATCCGGATGCGGATCGTGGCGCAGGAACGCGGCCGTGGCACCAAACACGAAGATGACGACGTTGAGCACGAGCAGCGTCCAACCGGCCGTGCCCAGCTGTTCGTTGGCGACCTTGGCGATGGTCTGTGCCGCGCCGCCGCCGGTGAGCCCCTGCACCATGGCCGACAGCGAACTGCCCTGTTCGCTCTCCAGCAGCCGCACGTAGAGCTGCCGCATGCCGGCGAGCAGATACATCAGCACGCCGGTCAGCCCGACGAACAGCGCGATGCCGACGCCGCGTTTGACCTGCAGGGAAAGGCGTGCAGGCTGATCCATTCGCCGCACCAGTGTGCCGACCATGTGCGCGAAGAACACCAACACCGTGCCGACGACGAAGGCCAGCGCGAGCGACACCGCCGGCTGCTCCTGGAAGAACAGCTCAAAGGCGAGGCGGTTGACCGGCACCTCCACCAGCGCCAGCAATAGCATCACCGGCAGGTAGAAGCCGACCAGGCTGCGGCGCAACGGGCGGCCGTTGACCTCGGCGCGCACAGCTCGATGCGCTTTCTCCGCCTCCTCGCCCGCAAGCCCGGCGCGCACGTATTTGGCCGATTGCGGACCCTGCGCCATGTCGATGCCGTGCAACACGCGCTGACGCTGCTCGCGCAGATCGGTCATGCGCTGGGCGATGTGATCGTCGCGTTCGCGGGAGAGGTCATCCACCTGGCGCCGGAGATCGCGCGCATGGGTCGCCATGTCGCTCTTCAATGCGAGAGCGGCGGCCTTGGCGCGGCCGAGCAGCCCGTCTTCGAAATCGGCATGCCGCCGGGCCAGCAGCGCAGTGTCACCGGTCGCGGCCCGCTGACCCGCCGCCCGGGCCGCCCGGATCTCCGCCTCCCGCGACTCGAGCCACGGGCCGACCGTCCGGTTAGCGATCTGTTTGAGGCTCTGGTCCATCGGGCTCGTCGGCTGCCAGGTCACGGGCGACGTCGGGCCGGTTCAGCAGCGTGCCGATGTGCATCGCGTATTCGAGCGCGGTGTCGGCCTGGAACGACAGCGTCGGCGCGATCCGCAGCCGCATCTCGTGGGCGACTTGCCCGCGCAAGTAAGGTGCTGCCCGCTTCAACGCCGGCAGCAGCACGTCAACATCGGAGCGGCCCAGCCGCGCCACAAACGCCGTCGCCGCCTTCAGGTCGGGGCTGACCCGGACCTCGGTGACGGTGATCGTCTCGCCCGCGAGGTCCGGGTCCCGGATGTCACGACGGGTGAACACGGCGGACAGCACGTGGCGGACCTCCTCCGCCACGCGCAGCTGCCGCTGGCTTGGTGCCTTGGACGGTTGGCGGCTCACCCGGGAACCATCTCCACTTCGAAGCACTCGACCACGTCGCCTTCCTTAAGGTCGTTGTAGCCGGCGAAGCTCAGGCCGCACTCGTAACCGCGCGCCACTTCACGGACGTCGTCCTTAAACCGCTTGAGCTGGCTGAGCTGCCCGTTGTGGATGACCACGCCGTCCCGCAGCAACCGAACGCCGGCGCCACGCTTGACCAGGCCCTCGGTGATGTAACAGCCCGCGACCTTGCCGGTCTTGGTGATGTCGAACACCTTGCGAACCTCGGCATAGCCCAGGAAGTTCTCGCGAGCCTTGGGCGCGACCTTGCCCTTGACCATCGCCGTCACGTCGTCGGCCACGTCGTAGATGATCGAGTAGTAGCGGATGTCGACGCCGTCCCGTGACGCCATCTCGCGCGCCTGCGACGTGGCACGCACGTTGAATGCGATGATGACGCCGCTGCTGGCCTTGGCCAGCTGCACGTCGCTCTCGGTGATCTGACCGACCGCCGACAGCAGCACGCGGACGTTGACCTCCTCGTGGGACAGCTTCTGCACTGCCCCGGTGAGCGCCTCGGAGCTGCCCTGCACGTCGGACTTGATGACGAGCGCGACTTCCTTGAGCTCGCCCGCAACCGCGCGGGCCAGCATCTCCTCCAACGTGCCGCGGGCGGCCGTCGCCCCGGCCGCGTTGCGCTGCCGGATCTTGCTCTGACGGAACTCGCTGATCTCGCGCGCCCGGCTCTCGTTCTCGACGGCGACAAAAGGCTCGCCCGCGGTCGGAACGCTCGATAGGCCCAGGATCTCGACCGGCGTGGACGGACCGGCCGTCTTCACCGGCTTGCCCTTGTCGTCCAGCATCGCGCGAATCTTGCCCCACTCGGCACCCGCGACCACGATCTCGCCCTGCCGCAGGGTGCCTTTCTGCACCAGCATCGTTGCCACCGGGCCACGACCGCGGTCTAGCCGGCTTTCGATGACGGCGCCCTCGGCGGCACGGTCCGGATTGGCGCGCAGCTCGAGGATCTCGCTCTGCAGCATGATCGCCTCCTCGAGCTTATCGAGGCCGGTCCGCTTGGTGGCGGAAACCTCCACGTCCTGCGTGTCGCCACCGAGTTCCTCGACCACGACCTCGTGGCTGAGCAGTTCCTGGCGCACGCGGGTCGGATTTGCGCCGACCTTATCGCTCTTGTTAATCGCCACGATGATCGGCGCGTCGGCCGCCTTCGCATGGCGAATAGCCTCGATCGTCTGCGGCATGACGCCGTCATCGGCCGCGACCACCAGCACCACGATGTCGGTCACCGAGGCGCCACGGCTGCGCATGGCGGTGAACGCCTCGTGACCCGGCGTGTCGATAAAGGTGATCTTGTTGCCGGCCTTGGTCGACACCGTGTAGGCGCCGATGTGCTGCGTGATGCCGCCGGCCTCGCCGCCCGCCACGTCGGTGGCGCGGAGTGCGTCGAGCAGGCTCGTCTTACCGTGGTCGACATGACCCATGATGGTGACCACCGGGGGGCGCGGCATCAGCTCGACGTCGACATCCTCCTCACCGTCGATACCGATCTCGACGTCGGAATCCGCCACGCGCCGCACGCGGTGACCGAATTCCTGCACCACGAGCTCGGCCGTATCGGCGTCGATGAACGCGGCCGGGTTGGTCATCACGCCCATGCGCATGAGAGCCTTGATCACGTCGGGCATGCGGGCCGCCATACGGGCGGCGAGATCCTGCACGGTCAGCGTCTCGGGCAGCACGACGTCGCGGACGACCTTGACCTGGTCGCTCCGCAGCGCCTCGAGTTCGGCCTGGCGACGCTCGCGTTCGCGTTGACGACGTACGGAGGCGAGGCTGCGCGACTTGTCGTCGTCGCCCTCGATCGCGGCCATGACGTCGACGCGACCGGAGCTGCGGCGGCGGTCGTCACCGACCTTCTTTGGGGCGACCACGCCGGGCTTGCGGCCAGGCAGCACGGCGCCGGGACGACGACGATCGTCCTCTTCGCCGGGGCGGCCGGTGCCGGTTTTGAGGCGTAGCGTTTCGCCGGGCGTGGCCGGGCGGGCCGGGGTCGCCGGCGCACCCGGGCGGGGCGGCGCGACACGCGGCGCGGTCGCCGCAGCTTGCGTGGCGGCCGGCTGTGCCGATGGTGCGGCCGGCGTCGCGGCAACGGGCGCGGCAGCGGCGGCGATTTCCTCGCGAGCCTGTTGCGCGGCCTCGGCGGCCTCGCGCTTGGCTTCCTCGGCAGCGCGCTTGCTCTCTTCCTCGGCCGCTTTTGCGGCTTCGGCCTCGCGGCGCCGGGCTTCCTCGGCGGCCGATAGGATGGAGATCTTCTCCTGCTCGCGGCGCTCCTGCTCGCGGCGTGCGGCGTCGCGCTGCTGCTCTTGCAGCACGCGGGCGCGGACGGCCAGCTCGGTCGCGGTAAGCGCGCGCCCACCCGGGCGTGGCCCGGCGGCCGGAGCCCGCACGACGGGCGTCACGATCGTCGGCCCAGTGGACGACGGCGGCGGCGCGACCACCGGGGGCGGCGGCGGCGGCGGCGTGGCGGTCGTCCGCTTCTTGCGGACCTCGACCTGGACCACCTTGGAGCGGCCATGGCTGAAGCTTTGCCGGACCGACCCGGCGTCGACGGTACGGCCTACATCGGATCGGGTGGCCGGGCGTAGGGACAGCCGGCCCTTGCCGGCGTCAGTGTCGTTGGTGTCGCTCATTCTGCCTGTTCCATTCCCCCGCCAGGACCGGCAATGCCGGCGAGGCGGTCAGTCTCTAATTTCAAAGCGTCGGCGAGCCGGCCGGGCGCCACTACCGCATGCACGACGTGGTCGCGTCCGAAGACCGCGCCAAGCGCTGCTGCCGACAGTGGCGATGCAACCGCCACATGCCGTCGTCCACTGAGAAAGCGCGCCCGTTCCTCGACGCTGCCGTCATGTGCCTGAATGACGATCCCGACACGACCCTTCTGTAGCCACTCGCGCGACCGCTCGAACCCGTAATTGGCTTGCCCGGCACGGCGCGCCAGCCCAACCAGCTCCGTCACCCGCCGGGTCAAACCGGTCTGGACGAGGTCGAGGAGGTCGGGGGGCACGACGACCGGTGCACGGGCCGCCCGCGCAAAGGCGTTCTTCATTCGCGCGGCTTCTACCACATCCCGCCGCGCGCTCAACCAGATTCCCCGTCCGGGCAGCTTTGCAGCCAAATCCGGCACGATCCGCCGCTCCGGGCCCACGACGAAGCGAAGCATCCGCTCGCGCTCGCCATGCTCCCGCGTGACGGCGCAACGGCGCCGCGGACCAGTCTCGGGCTCATCCTCGACAATGTCGTCGAGGACTTGAGCGGTGGTCGAGTGCGTTTCGGGATCAGTCGTGGTGCGCCTCCTCGGCCGGAGCCGCATGACTACCATCGGCAGTGCCCTCGCCATCGAACCAGTGGGCGCGCGCGGCCATGATGATCTCGTTGGCGACCTCCTCGTCCATCTGGTCGGCGCCGACGATCTCGATCAGCTCGTCCGACGCCAGGTCCGCCAGGTCGTCGAGCGTCTTGACGTCCTTCTCGCCGAGCGCCACCAGCATCTGCGGCGACAGCACCTCGAGCGAGGCGACCTCATCGGTCACGCCCAAGTCGCGCCGCTTCACGTCGAACTTCTCGTCGCGCTCGTTTAGGGAGTTCTGCGCCCGCCGGATCAGTTCTTCAGCCACGCTCTCGTCGAACCCTTCGATCTCGGCCAACTCGTCGAGCGCCACGTAGGCGAGTTCCTCGATCGTGGTGAACCCTTCCGTCACCAGTAACCCGGCGATCACGTCGTCGACGTCCAGCGCCTCGACGAACAGCCCGGTCCGGCGGCGGAACTCCTCCTGCCGGCGCTCGCTCTCTTCCGCCTCGGTAAGGATGTCGATGTCCCACCGGGTCAGCTGGCTGGCCAGGCGGACGTTCTGGCCGCGACGGCCGATGGCCAGGCTGAGCTGGTCGTCGGGCACCACGACCTCGACGCGACCGGCCTCCTCGTCCATAACCACCTTGGTGACTTCCGCGGGCGCCAACGCGTTGACCACGAAGGTCGCGTGCTGTGCCGACCACGGGATGATGTCGATCTTCTCGCCCTGCAACTCCTGCACGACCGCCTGCACGCGGCTGCCGCGCATGCCGACGCAGGCGCCCACCGGATCAATGGACTGGTCGCGGCTGATCACGGCCATCTTGGCGCGGCTGCCGGGGTCGCGGGCGACGGCCTTGATCTCGATGATGCCGTCGTAAATCTCCGGCACTTCCTGCGCGAATAGCTTGGCGAGGAACGCCGGATGCGTGCGGCTCAGGAAGATTTGCGGCCCGCGCGGCTCCTCGCGGACGTCGTAGATGTAGGCGCGCACCCGGTCGCCGTTGCGGAAGTTCTCGCGCGGGATCAGCTCGTCGCGCCGCAGCAGCGCTTCCGCGCGGCCGAGCTCCACCATGATGTTGCCGTACTCGGTGCGCTTGACGACGCCGTTGACAATCTCGCCGACGCGGTCCTTGAACTCGTCGAACTGCTTCTTGCGCTCATATTCGCGCACGCGCTGGACGATGACCTGCTTGGCCGTCTGGGCTCCGATGCGGCCGAAATCGATCGGCGGCAGCGGGTCGACCAAGTAGCCGCCGATCTGGATCTGCGGGTCGAACTTCTTGGCGATGTGGATCGGCATCTGAGTTTCGTCGTTCTCGACTTCTTCGACCGCCTGCGTCCAGCGGGTCAGCCGCACGTCGCCGTTGCGCTTGTCGATCGTCGCGCGGATGTCCTTCTCGTGCCCGTATTTGGCGCGGCCGGCCTTCTGGATGGCCTGCTCCATCGCTTCGAGCACTTCGTCGCGGTCGATCGCTTTTTCGCGCGCGACGGCGTCGGCGACGAGCAGCAGTTCGGGGCGGGATACGGCGGTGTCCATCGCGATGGCTCCTAGTTCGCCAGCTTGGCCGGAGAAGAAGTGGAAGAGGGGTCGGGTTGGGCGGTGGCCTCGATCAAGGCGTCGGTGAGCAACAACTTGGCCCGGCGCACGTCGCCGAGCGGGAGCACCACGTCCGTGCCGTCATCGAGGCGGACGGTCGCGGCATCGTTCTCGGCACCGACGATGATGCCGGTGAAGCGGCGGCGGCCCCCGACCGGCGCGAGCATCTCGACGCGGGCCTGGTGACCAGCGAAGCGCGCCCAGTCCTTCAGGCGCGTCAGCGGCCGATCGATGCCGGCCGAACTGACCTCGAGATTCCAGGCGCCCGGGATCGGATCGTCGACGTCCAGCATGGCCGAGACGGCATGACTGATCTCCGTGCAATCCTCGACGGTGATCAGCGAGCCATCGGCGCGGTCAGCCATGATCTGCACGGTCGGCCGCTCGCGCCCGAGGATCATCACGCGGACCAGCTCGAACCCCATCGTCTCGAGCGACGCTCGGATCGTGGTGGCAATCCGGGTCTCCAGTGGACCGCTCTGATCGGTATCGTCGGCGCCGGGCCGAGAAGTCATGCAGGTTTCCAACAAAAAGGGCGGCCCGTGAAGGCCACCCCGGTTCAGCGTGGGAGTGTAGATGAGTTAACAAGATAAGCCGGCGCACCCTCGCCTGCAAGGGCTCCGCCACGGCATGCGACGCTTGCTATGTGCCGCGGGCTGCCTGGGTCAGCAAACCCCACGACCGGGCGATCCGGTGCGTCGAGCCGAGCCCGGCCTCGAGCATGAAGGCGCCGGTCGTGCCGACGCTCTCGTCGAGATCGTCGCTCCGACAGTGCAGCGGCACGCCGTGGCCGATGCCGGGTAGGAGATAGGTCTCCAACATCACGCGTCCGTCGCGGCCGGCCCACGCGGCGTGCACGGCGCCGTCGACCGTGTCGCGGCGCGGCGGCTGCACAAGGTCGAGCGCGTCTTGCCACTGCTTGGTGGCCTCCTCCATCGCTGGTGCGGGAACCACCGTGTCGGCGGCGCCGTGCCAAAGCTGCACGGTCGGGCGTCGCGCGGGCGAGCCTGCCTGCCGGACGAGGTCGCCCCACGCCGCCGCTGGCCGGGGCCGCACGAGCCGCATCGCGTCGAACGCCTCGGTCAGGCTCGTCGCGGCGCCGAACGGCAGGCCGGCGATGATCGCGCCGCCGGCGAACAATTCGGGATACGTCGCCAGCATCGCCGCCGCCATCGCGCCGCCAGCGGACAGCCCGGCGACATAAACCCGCGCCGGGTTGAGCCCTCGGCTGGCGACGGTCTGGCCGATCATCCCGGCGATCGAGGCAGCCTCGCCATGGTCGCGGCTGACGTCGTCGGGCTGAAACCAGTTGAAGCAGGTGTTGGCGTTGTTGCAGCGCGTCTGTTCCGGATAGAGCAGGGCGAAGCCGTGCCGCCGCGCCAGGCTGGACCAGCCCGCGCCCGCGTCGAACCCCGCCGCGTCCTGCAGGCATCCATGCAGCACGACGACCAGCGGTGCACCCGGCGGCAGACCTGGCGGCACCAGCACGTGCATCCGGAGGCGGCCAGGATTGGCGCCGGTCGGCTCGATGGCGGTCAATGCCGCCGCGCCCGTCCGGACGCTTGGCGTCGCAGCGGCCTCACGCAGGCGCCGGAACATCGTTAGGTCTGCGATCGTCGTGCCCAAACGGGTCATTGGGCCTCTCCTCAGCAACGAGGGCGAACATGATATTTCATGCTGCACTGCACAAGAGAGCCGCGGGGCGCCAACACGGTTGCGTGATTCATGCTGCCTCGATAGGTTGAGATTAACACCCGCGATGGTTGCGAAAATCGATGCCGAGCGTCACGATCAAAGGAGCTGGAAGCGTCTATCCGACGCTGACCGCCGGCACGAACCTCGCCGTCGCGCGACAGGCCGGCGCCATCATCAGCGCCGCCATCTCGAGCGGCGCGGCGGTCGTGACCGTAACCGGCGGGTTCACCGCCCCGACGCCGCCGACCGTCCCGGCTGTGCTGGTCGTCAACACCAACTCGCCGCTCAATCTCGCGGTGCCGGCGGCCTACCCGTATGTCGTCATCGCCGACAATCCGGCGCCGATGACGGTCAGCGGGGCAGGGGCCGCCAACGAGGCGATCGTGATCGGCGCCGGGACCGTGCAGTTCAACACGGGCGGCGGCAGCGGCACCATCGTGGGTGGCGACGGCAATAAATTCATCAACCTCGGGGCGACATCTGGTTTCGCGGTCTACACCGGCGCCGGCAACGACACGATTGATTTACGTCAGAGTCAGGCCGGCGGCCGCAGCACGGTCGAAGCCGGCGCAGGCTTCAACGCGTTCGACGCGAACGGTGCCATAACGCCGGGCAACACCATCCTGCTGGGGGCCGGCGCGACGCAGGTGCGGTCCACTGGATCGGACTCCATCGTCGCGGGCGCCGGCAGTGCCACCATCCAGGTCGTCGGCGCCGTGCAGACCACCGTCGCCGGCGGGGCGGGCACGCTGACGCTGGTCAACAGTACGGTCGCGTCGCAGCTCAACTTTTCCAGCGCAACCAGCGCGCCGCTGTCGAGCGGCAGTACGACCGTCGTGGGCGGGGCCGGTGGCGGCACCTATCGCGGCGGATCGGACGGGAACAACCTGCTCGTCGGCGGGGTCGGTGCCGTGACGCTGCAGGGCGCCGGCAACGGCGACGTCCTGCTGGCGATGGGGACTACGGGCATGCAACTGCTGTATGCCGGGTCGGGCAACGAGACGCTGCTCGGATCGCTGTCGACCACCAGCAACCTGTTCGTCGCCGGCAGCGGCAGCGACCTCATCTTCGGCGGCAGCGGCGCCGACACCTTCGTCGCCGGCAAGGGCACGGCGACCATCACGGCGGGCGCCGGCGCCGACAAGTTCATGTTCAACGCCGCGACCTCGGCCGGCGCGCAGATCACCATCACCGACTTCACCCCGGGCATCGACTTCATCCAGCTGGCAAATTACAGCGGCAGCAATACTCCATCGTCGCTGGCGTCGGCGGCCAGCCACGTGACCGGTGGATCCCGCCTGACGCTATCGGACGGCACGACCATCACCTTCCAGGGCATCACCACCGTGACGGGCGGCTTCTTCGCCTAGCCTTACGAAGTCGGTGCGTAGAAGCCGGTGCCTTCGTCCACCAGGTCCGGCCGGGTCGCCACGATCGTGGCGCGCTCGTTGACGTCGGCAGTGTAGAAATGAGTGCCGTATTTGGTATCGAAGAAGCGATAGACCGCGGTGTCGCCGGGCTGCTGCGCGACGTGCTCGATGAAGCCGGTGCCCTCGTAGAGGAGGTCCGGCCGCGACGCGATCACGGTGTCGCGCTCGGACGTGCTGGCGGTGAAGAAGTGGGTGCCGTACGTCGTGTCGAAGAAGCGGAACACCGGTGAGGCGTTCGGGTCCGGCGCGGTCGGATCGATGGATTGCAGGCCCACGCCCTCGTAGACCAGGTCCGGCCGGGTCGCCAGGATCGTGTCACGTTCTGAACTGCTCGCGCTGAAGAAATGGGTGCCGTAGTTGCTGTCGAAGAAGCGGTAGACGCCGACCGTATCGGCCGTGAGCGCGATGGTGGTGCCGCCCGCGCCGTCATCGCTCAATGCGTAGTGCGTTCCGGTCGGCGCGGCGCTGAGTGCGATGGTTCCCGTCGTCGTAGTGACGACCGTCCCGGCGAGACGAACGCTGGAGTTGCCGACCAGATCGATGGAGTCGCCGCTCTGCATGGAGGAGATCGTGCTGCCGCCGATCACGCCGTGCAGTCGCACGGTGGCAGTTGCGGCGGTGAAGGCCATCGTGACGGACGCCGCGCCGACCGCGCCGAGCGTGCCGATGTCGGCGATGCCGCCGCCGATCTGGACCAGGCCGCCGCCATAGAGCGCGCCGCCGACCGCGAAGGTCCCGGCGCTGGACAGCAGCCCGATCGCATCGAGATCGCCTGCCACTGACATCTGGCTCGCGCCGTCCACCGACGCCGTCGAGCCCGACAGGACGATCGCGCTCTGCGTCTGGAACGAGGCGCCGCCGGTAATTGAGAGCGACCCGGCGCCGCCGGTCATCAGTCCGCTGCCACGGTTGTCGCCGCCCAGGATCGTCGCGCCGGACGCGATCAGGGAAGTGCCGGCGCCGTCGATGGCGACCGCGCCGGAGCCGCCGCTAGCGCCAATGGCCAGCGCGGCTTGTCCCGCCACGAAGCCCACGCTGGTCGCGCTCGCGCCGGCCTGCAGGCGCAGCACGCCCTGCCCGGAGCCGCCCACGATGATGGAGCCGCCGGCGGCGAGCAGCGTATTCGCGCCGCTCGCCGTCACCGTGCCGTTGCCGAAGCGTCCGATCGTCAAAGCCGGGTTGAGCGCATTGTTGCTGCTGTTGGCGCTGGCGTTGAACCGGGCCTGGCCGCCGTTGGTGACCGTCAACGTGCCGGCGCCGACATAGCCGACGGCGCCGCTATTGTTGGCCAGCAACAGGATCGAGGTGAGGCCGTCGACGGACATCGAGCCGGAACTGCCGGAAACGGCGCCGAGGATCAGATAGGGCGTGCTCGTGTCGGTCCGCGCACTTAGGACGACCTGGCCGCCGCCGGAGATTGCCAGGCTGCTGGTCCCGCCGCCGGCGCCGACCCCGATCTGGAATACGCCGCCGACCGTCATCGCCGCGGCCGTCACCGCGGCAGTGGTGGTGGCCGAGTTGCGGCCGAAATTCAGCCCACTGCCGAAGCTGGCGAGGCCGCGATTGGCGACGAACAGCGTCGCCGCGCCGAAATTGCTCGCCGGACCCGCGGCGCTGCCGGGGACGGCCAGAACGCCGCCATTGACCACGGCCACGCTTGCCGAGGCGGCCAACCCGACTTGGAGTGCGCCGTTGACGACCAATTGCCCGCCGACCGTGCCAGCGGTGATGGAGCCGCCATCGAGCGTGACGGTCGTGGCGGTGATCTGTCCGGCGATGGACCAACCGGCCGAGGTGAACGTGATGCTGTCCACCGCGCCGCTGCCGCTGATCGTGCCGCCGCCCGCGGTGAAATAGGCCGCATCGCCCGCCGTTGGCACGGTGGTCGACACGGGCTCGCTCTGGTTGCTCCAATTGCTCGGAACGTCGAACGCGCCACCGATGCCGTTACCGGTGTTCCGCCACGTATACAGTGCCATCAGCTTTTGATCGCGAGTTTTACCGGAGCCGAACTTTGCACGCGAAACGGCAAGATACAAGCAAGACGACCAACCAAAAGTTGAACGAGAGCGTTGTCGTTAAATTGGACCTTCCGTCCTTCGATCACCCGGTCCACGATGTCGCTGCCGCATTGATCGGCGTCGTGCTGCTGGTCGATGGGGTCGGCGGCGCCATCGTGGAGACCGAGGCTTACGACCGGCTCGACCCGGCGTCGCACACCTTCCGCGGCCCAACGGCGCGCAACCGCGCGATGTTCGGTCCCCCCGCGCACGCCTACGTCTATCGCTCTTACGGCATCCACTGGTGCCTCAACCTCGTCTGCGGTCCGGAACCCGGCGGCGCCGTGCTAATCCGCGCATTGCGGCCAACTGTCGGGCTGGACGCGATGCGGGCCCGGCGCGGCCTCGACGCGGAGCGCCTGCTGTGCGCTGGCCCGGGCCGCCTGTGCCAGGCGCTCGGCATCACGGCCGCGCTGGACGGGAGCTCGCTGGCGGCCCCGCCGTTCCAGCTCCTGCCGGGTGCGGCAGCGGACGTGATCGCGGGTCGGCGGATCGGCATCACGCGGGGCGTCGAGACCCCGTGGCGCTTCGGCGCGCGCGGTTCCCCCTTCCTAAGCCGCCCGTTCCGCCCCTAATCCCCCTCGATGGACAGCCTCGCCCTCTACATCCACTGGCCGTTCTGCCTGGCCAAGTGCCCGTATTGCGACTTCAACAGCCACGTCCGCGATCGGATCGACCAGACCCGGTTCGCTGCCGCCTTGCGCACCGAGCTGGCATGGGAGGCCGCCCGCCTCGGCCGCCGGCGGCTCGGCTCGATCTTCTTCGGCGGCGGCACGCCCAGCCTGATGGCGCCCGAGACCGCCGCCCAACTGATCGAGGACGCCACTACCCTGTTCGACCCGGCGCCCGACCTCGAGGTCACCCTCGAGGCCAACCCCACCAGCGTCGAAGCCGCTCGTCTCGCGGCCTTCCGCCAAGCCGGCATCGGCCGCATCTCGCTCGGCATTCAGAGCCTCGACGAGACCGCGCTCCGCTTCCTCGGTCGCCAGCACTCCGCGCCCCAGGCCATCGCCGCCCTAGAGATGGCGCGCGCCCTGTTCCCGCGCATCTCGTTCGACTTGATTTACGCCCGCCCCGGCCAGGATCTCGCCGCATGGCGCGCCGAACTCGACCGCGCGCTCTCGCTCTGCGCCGATCACCTCTCGCTTTATCAACTCACCATCGAGCCCGGCACGGTGTTCGAGGGCATGCACCGCCGCGGCGAGATCGCGCTGCCCGGCGACGATGACGCCGCGGCGCTCTACGCCGAGACCGAGCTCGTCTGCGCCCGTCACGGCCTGCTGCCGTACGAAATCAGCAATTTCGCCCGCCCCGGTGGCGAGAGCCGGCACAATCTCGCCTACTGGCGATACAGCGATTACGCCGGCATCGGGCCGGGCGCCCATGGCCGGGTTACGCTGGGCGACGATCTGGTCGCGACCCGGAGGCACCGCGCGCCGGAACCCTGGGCGGACCGCGTCGAGCGGACAGGGCACGGCAGCACCGCCGAGGAGATCGTCTCGCCGCCGGACCGGGCGCGCGAGATGCTGCTGATGGGACTGCGGTTGCAGGATGGCGTCGACGCCGCCCGCTTCGCCGATCGAACCGGCCTGACGCTCGTCGACGCAGTGGATCCGGACACGCTCGCGCGCGCCGTCGACGCCGGCTATCTCGTCCACACCGGCGAGCGGCTGATCGCGACCGGGGAAGGGCGCATGCGGCTCGACGCTTTGCTGGCAGCTTTGCTGCTGTGAAAGCTTGTTCCGGCCGCGCCTCTCACTTACCTGTGCGTCCATGAGCACCGACCCCACTTCCGAACCGGGGCTTGACCCCGATTCCAGCGCTCCGGCTGCCGAACCGGCCGTCGAAGCCGAGCCCGTTTCCATCGAGCAAGTGACCCGTGAGCGCGATGAGATGCGCGACCGCTGGATGCGTGCGGAGGCCGAGATGGCCAACGTGCGCACCCGGGCCAAGCGCGATGTCGACGACACGCGTCAGTATGCCGTGCAGAAATTCGCTGCCGATGTCGTCGAGGCGGCGGAAAACCTCCGCCGCGGCATCACCAGCCTGCCGGCGCCGGAGCCCGGCGAGCCCGATATCGTCACCAAGCTGCGCGAGGGCCTCGAAGGCGTCGAGCGCAACTTCGTCGGCATCCTCGAGCGGAACGGCATCAAGCGGACCGATCCGACCGGCCAGCCCTACGACGCGAATTTCCATCAGGCGATGTCCGAGCAGCCCTCGGCCGAGCATGAGCCCGGCACCGTCATGCAGGCGTGGACTCAGGCCTGGACGCTGAACGGGCGGTTGCTGAAGCCTGCAATGGTGGTGGTGGCCAAGCGCGACGGCCAAGAAGCCGCTGCGTAGGCAATAAAGCCATGCGGACCCTTGTCCGCGGCGACGTCGAATAATACATCCTGCCTCGCGACCTCTAAGGGCGTCTTGCGGTGCTTCGGGCTGCAGGTCGCCGCTATCTAGGAGAGATTAATGAGCAAAGTTATCGGTATCGACCTCGGCACGACCAACTCGTGCGTGGCCGTCATGGAAGGTCCTGCGGCCAGCGACGCGCGCGTCATCGAGAACGCCGAGGGTGCCCGCACCACGCCGAGCATGGTGGCGTTCTCCGACGGCGGCGAGCGCCTCGTCGGTCAGAGTGCCAAGCGCCAGGCCGTCACCAACCCGACCAACACCTTGTATGCCGTCAAGCGCCTGATCGGCCGCCGGTTCGACGATCCGATCGTCAACAAGGACAAGGGCATGGTGCCCTACACCATCGCGCGCGGCGACAATGGCGACGCATGGGTCGAGGCCCGTGGCCAGAAGTATTCGCCGAGCCAGGTTAGCGCCTTCGTGCTCGGCAAGATGAAGGAGACCGCCGAGGCGTATCTCGGCGAGGCCGTGACGCAGGCCGTCATCACCGTCCCGGCTTATTTCAACGACGCCCAGCGCCAGGCGACCAAGGATGCCGGTAAGATCGCCGGGCTCGAGGTCCTGCGCATCATCAACGAGCCGACGGCGGCCGCTCTCGCCTACGGCATGGACAAGAAGCACTCCGGCACCATCGCCGTGTATGACCTTGGCGGCGGCACGTTCGACGTGTCGGTGCTCGAGATCGGCGATGGCGTGTTCGAGGTGAAGTCCACCAACGGTGACACGTTCCTGGGCGGCGAAGATTTCGACAACCGCGTCATCGACTACCTGGCCGACGAGTTCAAGCGCGAGCAGGGCATCGACCTGCGCAAGGACAAGCTTGCGCTGCAGCGTCTCAAGGAAGCTGCCGAGAAGGCCAAGATCGAGCTGTCCTCCTCCAAGGAGACCGAGATCAACCTGCCGTTCGTGACGGCGGATGCGAGCGGTCCGAAGCACCTCGTCATGAAGCTGTCGCGCGCCAAGCTCGAGAGCTTGGTCGACGATCTGATCAGCCGTACGCTCGAGCCCTGCAAGGCGGCGCTGAAGGATGCCGGCGTGTCGGCTTCCGAGATCGGCGAAGTGATCCTGGTCGGCGGCATGACCCGCATGCCGAAGGTCATCGAGATCGTTAAGCAGTTCTTCGGCCGCGAGCCTGCCCGCAACGTCAACCCGGACGAAGTCGTCGCCATCGGCGCCGCTGTCCAGGGCGCTGTGCTTCGTGGCGACGTCAAGGACGTGCTGCTGCTCGACGTCACCCCGCTCAGCCTCGGCATCGAGACGCTCGGCGGCGTGTTCACCCGCTTGATCGACCGCAACACCACCATCCCGACCAAGAAGAGCCAAGTGTTCTCGACGGCCGACGACAATCAGAGCGCGGTGACCATCAAGGTCATGCAGGGCGAGCGTGAGATGGCGGCGGACAACAAGATCCTCGGCAATTTCGACCTGACCGGCCTCCCGAGCGCCCCGCGCGGCGTGCCGCAGATCGAGGTCACGTTCGACATCGACGCCAACGGCATCGTCTCTGTCAGCGCGAAAGACAAGGCGACAGGCAAGGAGCAGCAGATCCGAATCCAGGCATCGGGCGGTCTGTCCGAGGCGGATATCCAGAAGATGGTGCGGGACGCCGAATCCAACGCCGAGGCCGACAAGGCCCGCCGTGCTCAGGTCGAGGCGCGTAACTCGACCGAGGCCATGGTTCATCAGCTGGAAAAGACTCTGGCCGACGGTGGTGACAAGGTGCCGGCCGCGCAGAAGACCGAGGCCGAGGCTGCCATTGCCGAAGCCAAGACTGCGCTGGGTAGCGAGGATGCCGAAGCGCTGAAAAAGGCGAGCGATCGGTTGACGCAAGCCGCGATGCAGGTCGGCCAGACCATGTATCAGGCCGAGCAGGCAGCCGGTGCCGCAGGACCCGGTGCGCCGGGCGGCGAGCCGCCGCATGGTGGTGGCGAGAAGGTCGTCGACGCCGAGTTCGAGGACGTCAGCGACAAGAAGAAGGCGTCCTAACGGGCGCTTTCGGATCGGGTTAGACTAATCGGGGCGTCCGGGCTGCTCGTCAGCCGGACGCCTTTTCTTTGTTCCAGCCGGAGTTGGCTGCCTTGTCATCCAAGCAAGATTTCTATGCGACCCTCGGGGTCCAGCGCGATGCGACGGCGGAGGACCTGAAGAAGGCCTACCGCAAGCTCGCCATGCAGTATCACCCGGACCGCAACCCGGGCGACAAGAACGCCGAAGGCAAGTTCCGCGAAGTCAGCGAGGCTTACGAGGTTCTCAAGGACGACCAGAAGCGCGGCGCCTATGACCGCTTCGGCCATGCCGCGTTCGAGCAGGGCGGCGGCGGGGCCGGTGGTTTCGCCGGCGGGTTCAACTTCGAGGGCGGTCTCGGCGACATCTTCGAGGGCTTGTTCGGCGACATGTCGGGCCGCGGACGCGGCCGCAGCCGCGGTGGTGCCGATCTGCGCACCCAGGTCGAGATCGACATGGTCGAGGCGTTCGCCGGCGTGAAGAAGCAGATCCGCGTGCCGACCCGCGTCAAATGCGAGGTGTGCGACGGCACCGGGTCGGAGACGCGGTCGCGCGAGAACTCCACCTGCGGCACCTGCCGCGGTGCGGGCAAGGTGCGGGCGCAGCAAGGATTCTTCCTCGTCGAGCGTGCCTGCCCGACCTGCGGCGGTACCGGAAAGGTCATCCGCAACGCCTGCAAGGTGTGTCAGGGCGTCGGCACGGTTCAGGGCGAGCGCACGCTCCAGGTCGCGGTTCCCGCCGGCGTCGAGGATGGCACCCGCATCCGGCTCTCCGGCGAGGGGGAGGCGGGTCCGCAAGGCACCCCGCCCGGCGATCTCTACGTCGTCGTCGCCATCCGCCAGCACGAGATTTTCCAGCGCGACGGCGCCAACGTCTATTGCCGCGTCCCGCTGCCGCTCACCCGCGCTGCCCTCGGCGGCGAGGTCGAGGTGCCCTCCATCGACGGCACCCGCGCTAAGGTGAAGATCCCGGCCGGCACGCAGACCGGCGAGCAATTCCGCTTGCGCTCCAAGGGCTTCTCGGTGCTGCAGAGCAACGAGCGCGGCGACATGTATATCCAGGTCGCTGTCGAGACGCCGCAGCACCTGACCCGGCGCCAGCGCGAGCTGCTCGAGGAGTTCGAGCGCGAGGCGGAAGGCAACAGCAAGGGCAATCCGGAGAGCGACGGCTTCTTCGCTAAGGTCGCCAAGTTCTTCGAGACTTAACCACCCTTTATCACCGCACGCTCGCTCAACCACGTCATCGCGAGCGAAGCGCGGCGATCCAGGCTGGCGGCATTCTCGGTCCATGCCGCCAACCTGGATCGCCGCGTCGCTACGCTCCTCGCAGTGACGAAGAGGACCACACGAACGTCAGTTCGTGCTTGTTATGCGCTAGATGCATCAGGTGTCCGCCCGGTATCGCGGCGAACAGGTCCTGTGCCGCGAAATCGGTCTCGCCCTGGAACTTGACGGTGCAGACAATCCGGCCCGGCGCCCCGGCCGCGATCCAGCTCGTCATCAGCACATGCAGCCGCGCCGGATAGGCGATCACGTCGCACACCAGCCAGTCTACCGGCCGCGGCTCCAGGGCAAACGCGCTTTCCTGCAGTGTCTCGACGTTGGGCAGGGCGGCGACCGCCGGGTCGAGCGCGGCCTTGTCGACGGCGGTGACCCGCGCGCCGAGTTGCGCCAGCGCCCAGGTCCAGCCGCCGGGCGAGGCGCCGAGGTCTAGGCAGGTTTCGCCCGGTCCCGGCCACGCGCCAAGCCGTGTTAACGCCTCCCACAGCTTGAGGTAGGCGCGGCTCGGCGGACCTACCCGGTCCTCCTCGAAGGCGCATTCCCCATTGGTGAACGGGCTAGTCTTGGTCGCGCTCATCAGCAGTCGATCCGGCGCCAGCAGCGTCCAGGCGCCGAGATGCGAGCTCGGCGCGGTTTCCGGAAACTGCAGCTTGCGCGGCTTGATCGGCGGCAGCCTCTCCCCGATCAGCGCCATGCGCCGGTGATGCCCGGCGGCATAGGCGGACCAATTGCGTTGTACCGCCCGCAGCGCGTCGGCCGCCAGCTTGACGGAGACGACCGTGACTTCCTCCGGCGCGGTCCAGACGTCGAGCGCCCAGGCCGAGGCGTAGGGAGGGCTGGACGACAGCGCCAATCGTCCATGCCAAGCGTCGATCACCACCCCAGCCCGCTCAAGCTCCTGTAACAGCGGTTGCTCGAAGCCCTCGGCCGCCAGATAGGCGCTGGCGATCACCTGATCAGCGCCGACGCCGCGAACGCCAGCCAGCCCAGCATCAGCAATCCGCCGCCGACCGGCGCCGTCATGCCCAGGCTCGGGCCGCCGATCATCGGCGAATAGACCGCGCCACAGAACAACGCCAAGCCTAGCGTGAACAGCCCACCGGCCACGTTGGTCAGCCAGCCGCCCTGCACGCCCCAGAACCCGACCGCGATGATCGCCAGCGCATGCCACCCCAACATCTGCGCCGCGCTCGCCCGCGCCCGCATCACGCCCGCATCGGCGCTGCCATGCGCCGACCCCGCCGCCGCGATCACCGCCAACAACCCAACCAACGCGCCGAGCACAATCCATCCACGATATGCTTGCATCAACCCCTCCAATTCCGAGCGCAGGGGTGTACATTGATTTCATGCCACGCGGCGACCTGTTTCCTGAGATCGGACCTTATGAGACCGGCTATATGCCGCTCGGTGGCGGACACGTCATGTACTGGGAGCAGGTCGGCGCGCCGCGCGGCTCCCCGGTGCTGTTCTTGCACGGCGGCCCCGGTGCCGGGGCCGGGGCCGTGCATCGCCGCTTCTTCGACCCGCATTACTGGCGCGTGGTCATCTTCGACCAGCGTGGCGCCGGCCGCTCGCGCCCGCTCGGCAGCTTGGTCAACAACACCACCCAAGACCTGGTCGACGACATCGAGACGCTGCGGCGTCATCTCGGCATCGACCGATGGCTGCTGTTCGGCGGCTCTTGGGGCAGCACGCTCGCGCTCGCCTACGCCCAGGCGCACCCAGACCGCATCCGCGGCCTCGTCCTGCGCGGCGTCTTTCTCGGCCGCCCCTCCGAAGTAGACTGGTTCCTGCACGGCCTGGCCGCGGTCTTCCCCGACGCGCACGCCAACTTCATCGGCCATCTCACGGCCGAGGAGCGGCTGGACATTCTGGGCTCCTACCTTCGCCGCCTCACCAGCGGCGACCCGGCCATCCACATGATGGCCGCCCGCGCCTGGTCGGTCTATGAGGGCTCCTGCAGCACCCTGCTACCGAGCCCCGACACCGTGACCTCGTTCGCGCAGGACCGTAGCGCGCTCGGCCTGGCGCGGATCGAGGCGCATTACTTCGCTCACGACTTGTTCCTGCCGCCCGAGGGGCTGCTCGGCAACATGGGCAAGATCGGCCATCTCCCCGGCGAGATCGTGCAGGGCCGCTACGACATGATCTGCCCCGCCCGCACCGCGTTCGAGTTGGCTGCCAACTGGCCCGCCGCCCGCCTGACCGTCATACCGGATGCCGGCCATTCCGCGCTGGAGCCCGGCGTTCGCCGCGCGTTGGTCTCGGCGGTGGAGCGCTTCCGGACGGTCCGCTAGAACTCCAAGCCGGCGTTCGCCTTCATCGCTTCCAGCTCGGCCAGCCGATCGGTATGCTTGGCGATCCGGGTCCGGATCTCGCGTAGGCCCACGTCGCTGTGGAACATGTAGTCGAGATACTCGCGCGTCGGCTGCGCCCCGCTCTCCAACAGCTGGATCGCCTCGCGGGAGGCCTCGCGCAGTTTGATCCGCTCCCACCGGATGAAGTTATCGACCGTCAGGCTCGCGCTGCCGCGCACCGCTTCGTATTCGGCCTCGTTCTCGACCAATGGATCCCGCATCGTTGAAGCCTCCGGTTGCAGACCGACAACCTAACGATGCAATGAGCTGCCCTACAAGGTCCAACCGCCATCGATCACCATGGCCTGCCCGGTGACGAAGCGGCTCTCGTCGGCGCCCAAATAGACAGCCATGAGCGCGATCTCCTCCGGAGTTCCCAGGCGGCCCATGGCCTGACGCGCGATGAAGGCGGCCCGTGCCTGGTCCAGCCCGCCCGAGGCGGCCGCGTTGGCCGCGATTCGGTCCTGCAGGCTCGGCGTCTCCACGGTGCCGGGGCAGATCGCGTTGCAGCGCACGCCCGATTTGACGAAATCCGCCGCCACCGACTTGGTCAGCCCGATCACCGCTGCCTTCGTCGTCCCATACACGCAGCGGCCCGGGGCGCCCTTGATGCTGCTTGCGCCGCTGGAGATGTTGATGATGCTGCCGGCGCCCCGCTCCACCATGCCGGGCAGCACCGCGCGGATCGTATGCGTCATGCTGCGGACGTTCAGTGTCCAGGCGAACTCCCATTCCGCGTCGGTCGAGTCCAGGATGCTGCCCTGGTGCACGAAGCCCGCACAGTTGAACAGGATGTCGAGTGCTCCCGCCGCCTGGACCGCCGCACGCACGGCGGCGCCGTCGGTGGCATCGAGCACATGTGTCTCGATCCCACCGCCCAACTCGGCCAGTCGCTCGGCATTGAGATCGGTGGCAATTACGCGCGCGCCTTCGGCAGCGTAGGCCAGCGCGGTAGCCCGCCCGATGCCTTGGGCCGCGGCGGTGATGAAAGCGGTTTTGCCGGCGAGACGGTCGGTCATGTCAGTGGCTATGCCGGCTTTCGCCCCGCTCCTCGACGATGTTGAGATACAGCGTGGCCGGCTCAAGGCAGGCTCCGGTGGACATCTGACCGACCATGCTGCGGAAGATCTCCTCCCACGGCGTCTTGTGCTCCATCGGCGGCGCGACCCAGTCCTTGCGCCGGGTCGCCAGCTCGGCTTCTGGGATCAAAACGTTGACGCTGCGCTCGTTCAGGTCGATGCGCAGCCGGTCGCCGTTCTGCAACAGACCGAGGCCGCCGCCGACGACGGCTTCCGGCGAGATGTTGAGGATGCTGGGGCTCCCCGATGTGCCGGACTGGCGTCCGTCGCCCATGGTCGGCAGGTCGGTGATACCCCGCTTCAACAGCGACGCTGGCGGCTGCATGTTCACCACTTCGGCGCTGCCGGGATAGCCGACCGGGCCGCAGTTGCGGATCACCAGGATGCTGTGCTCGTCGATGCCGAGCGCGGGGTCCTCGATGCGGTCGTGATAATCCTCCGGGCCCTCGAAGATCACGGCGGTGCCTTCGAACATGTTGGGATGCTCGGGGTCCGCGAGGAAGCGGTTGCGGAACGCCTCGTCCACGACGCTGATTTTCATGATGCCGGCGTCGAACAGGTTGCCGGACAGCACGACGAACCCGGCCCGCTCCTTCATGGGCTGATCGTAGGCGCGGATCACCTCGCGATCGACGTCGACCTCGGGCGCCAATACCTCGCCCAAGGTCTTGCCGGTGCAGGTCATGGCGTCGAGCTGCAGCTTGCCGGCTGATTTCAGCTCCCGCAGCACTGCCGGCACGCCGCCGGCGCGGAAGAAGCCCTCGCCCAGGAAACGCCCGGCCGGCTGCACGTCGGTCAGCAGCGGCACGTCGGCGCCGAGCCGCTGCCAGTCGTCCAGCGTATGATCGACGCCCATGTGCCGCGCGATGGCGATCATGCTGATCGGGCAGTTGCTGCTGGCGCCCAGGGCCGCTGCGGCCACGACCGCGTTGTCGAACGCCGCCTTGGTCATGATGTCCGACGGGCGCAGGTTCTCCGCCACCATCTCCACGATCCGCTTGCCGGTCTCGTAGGCCATCCAGCCGCGTTCCTTGTGCGGCCCCGGGATCGCCGCGCAGCCCGGCAGCGACATGCCCAGCGCCTCGGCCAAGCTGTTCATGCTCAGCGCGGTGCCCATCGTGTTGCAATGCCCGACCGAGGAGGCCGAGGCGGCCACCATGTCGAGGAACTTCTCGTAGTCGATCTTGCCCTCGGCCAGCAGCTTGCGGCCTTCCCACACGATCGTGCCGGACCCGGCCAGCCGCCCCTTGAACCAGCCATCCAGCATCGGGCCGCCAGACAGGAGGATCGACGGAATGTTGACCGTCGCCGCGCCCATCAGCACGGCCGGCACCGTCTTGTCGCAGCCGGCCGTCAGCACAACGCCGTCCAGCGGGTAGCCGTGCAGTACCTCGACCAGGCTTAAATACGCCAGGTTCCGGTCCAGCCCGGCGGTCGGCCGCTTGCCGGTCTCCTGGATCGGGTGGATCGGGAATTCGAGCGGGATGCCGCCGGCGTCGCGAATGCCGTCCCGCACCCGCTCGGCCAGGACCAGGTGATGCCGGTTGCACGGCGACAGGTCCGACCCGGTCTGCGCGATACCGATGATCGGCTTGCCCGAGCGCAACTCGCCGGGCGTCAGTCCCCAGTTCATGTAGCGCTCGAGATACAGCGCGGTCATCCCAGGGTTGGATTTGTCGTCGAACCAGCCGCGGCTACGCAGCCGGCGGGTGGGAGCATGGTCAGGCATCAGGAACGTCCCAATCTTCGTTGTATCCAGCGTGGGCGGGTCGGGCAGGGGTGTCAACGCGGGCGCTCAGTAATCCCCGGGCGCGATCACGTTCTGCGGCCGGTTGCTGAACAGCGCCGCCCGCATCGTCTCGGCGGATTTGATGCGGATATCGAGGTAGGCCTCGGGCGTCAGGAACGCCGAATGCGGCGTGATGATCAGCCGCCCGATCGTCCAGTCGGCCCGCTCGCGGTAGGCGCGCAGCAGCCCCGGGATCGGCTCCACCGGCGGCTCCACCGGCAGCACGTCCAGCCCGACGCCGGCCAGATGCCCCGAGCGCAGCGCCGCCTCCAGCGCCTCGATGTCGATCGCCGTGCCGCGCGCCGTGCTGACCAGCACCGCATTGACCGGGAGTAGCGCCAACTGCGCCGCGCCAATCATCCCCGCGGTCTCCGGCGTATGGGGCGTATGCAGGCTCAGCACGTCGGCGACCCGCAGCAGGTCCTCGAGCGAGTGCGCCCGCTGCACCCCGATCGACAGTTCCGCGCCATTGGACCGAAACGGGTCGAAGAACACGACCTTGAAGCCCAATGCCTTGGCCCGCAGCGCCACCGCGGTGCCGATCCGCCCCAGCCCGACGATGCCGAATGTCTGCGCCGACAGCCGGCGCAGCAGCGGGCTGTCATTGGCCGCCCAGGCCGCCGGCGGCGATGCCCGCTGCGCGTCATGATGCATCAGCAATCCGCGCCGTAGCGCCATCATCAGCGCGATGGCGTGGTCGGCGACCTCGGTGGTGCCGTAATCTGGCACGTTGCAAACGACGATCCCGCGCGCCGCCGCCGCCGCTCGGTCGATCCGGTCGTAGCCGACGCCCATTCGAACGATCGCCCGCAGCTTCGGCATGCGCGCGATGTCGTCCGCCCGCACCCACTGGCGGAACACCATCAAGCCCTCGACGGCGGCGCAATCCGCCTGGGAGAGCTCGCTCAGCACGCCGGTGTCGCGCATCAGGATCGTCGCGCCGGCGGGGAAGATCCCGCGCTCCTCCGCATCGTCGGGGTACATGCGTTCGGGATACAGGATCATGGTCATTTGGTCTGGTTAGCCCCTCCGGCAGTCGCTCGGAAGCCCCACGAGCGGCAACCGCCCTAGCGACGCCGCAGCGAATGCGCCTAACCTGCCGGCCTCACGCTGAGAGGTTTGGTGCATGAACGGTGCGGAAAGTCTGGTCCATACGCTGCTCGGCTGCGGTGTCGACACGTGCTTCACCAATCCGGGCACGTCGGAGATGCATTTCGTCGCCGCGCTGGACCGGGTGCCGGGCATGCGCTGCGTGCTCGGCCTGCAGGAGAATGTCGTCACCGGCGCCGCGGACGGCTATGCCCGTATGCAGGACCGCCCCGCCGCCACGCTGCTGCATTGCGGGCCGGGCCTGGCCAACGGCTTGGCCAACCTGCACAACGCGCGGCGGGCGCTGTCGCCGATCGTCAATCTGGTGGGCGATCAGGCAACGCATCACCGCGGCTACGACGCGCCGCTGACGGCCGACACCGAAGGCTGGGCGCGCCCGGTCTCGCGCTGGACTCGCACGGCACGCTCGGCGCCGACCGTCGGAGCCGACGCCGCAGCCTGCGTGCAAGCCGCAGTCGGCGGAGTCGCCACCCTGATCCTGCCGTCGGACACGTGCTGGGACGATGGCGGTGTCGTCGCCACACCCTTGCCGGCCGCGACCCAAGCCGACGCGTCGCCCGACGCGGTCGACCAGGCTGCGCAGATCCTGCGCGCCGGCGGTAACACGATGCTGATCCTCAGCGGCACGGCGTTGCGCGCTGACGCGTTGGCCCTCGCGCAGGGCATCGTCGAGGCGACTGGCGCGCGCATGCTGGCGCAGACGAGCAACGCCCGCATCGAGCACGGCGCCGGCCGGGTCGCGATCGAGCGGGTGCCGTACCCGGTCGACCATGCGCTCAAGGCGCTCGCCGGCATGACGACCGTGATCCTGGTCGGCGCCAAGGAGCCGGTCGGCTTCTTCGCCTATCCCGGCAAGCCCGGCCGCATGTGCCCCGACGACTGCGTCGTCCATGTCCTGGCGCGGCCCGAGCAGGACGGCCGCATTGCGCTCAAGCGCCTGGCCGCCGCGCTCGGGACTGGCCCGTCCACAACCGTCGCCCATCGCTCCGCCGCCGAGCCCGCACGCGGCGCTATCGACCCGGAGGCGTTCGCCCAGAGCGTCGCCGCACTGCTACCGGAGAACGCCATCGTGGTGGACGAGAGCGTCACGTTCGGTCGGAGCATCTACTCGGCATGCGGCACGGCGGCTGCGCATGACTGGTTGCAGCTGACGGGCGGGGCGATCGGGGACGGGATCCCGCTAGCGACCGGGGCGGCGATCGGGGCACCGGGTCGCCGGGTCGTGGGACTGCAGGCCGACGGGTCCGCGATGTATACGCTGCAGGGACTGTGGACGCAGGCGCGCGAGCGACTGGACGTGACGACGGTGATCCTGTCGAACCGGAGCTACGCGATCCTGCTTGGCGAGTATCGCAACGTCGGCGCCAATCCGGGCCGGACCGCGATGGACATGCTGGACCTCTCCAACCCGAACCTCGACTGGGTACGCCTGGCTGGCGGCATGGGGGTGGAGGCAGCGCGGGCCGAGACGATGGACGAGTTCAACGCGTTGTTCCAGCAAGCTAATGCGCGCCCGGGGCCATTCGTCATCGAGTTGGCGATCAGCTGAATCGATCCACCAGGGCCCGGCTTGGGCCCTGGTGGATCGATCTGATCAGACGAGGTCGCGCTTGCGGCGCAGCATCGTCGCGCCGAGTGCGCCCAAACCGAGCAGCATAAGGCTGGCCGGCTCCGGCACCGACGTGGGCCCGCCCGGGGGTGTGACGGCGCCGAAACCGTCGAGATAGATGTAGCCCGTGTGTCCGGTCGGCTCGCAATCGGCGCCGAGCACCGACAGGGTGAAGCTGTCGCCGATCTGGCTGGGATCGAGGGTCAATTGCTCGACCTGCCAGGTGGGGGTGTAGAACAGGTCGTTGACCGACGAGAACCGGTTGTCGACGCCGACCCCCGAGGCGCCGGCGTTGAATTGACGACGGATGACGACCTGACCGGTATTGTTGTCGGTCAGCTCGATCAGCATCTCGGCCGATTCGTCAGCAGTATGACCACCGTTCTCCAGGACAGCTTTCCAGGCGAAGAAGATGTTGGGGTCGGTGTAGTTCGCGACCGTTTGGCTGACGACCGATGCATAGCCGCCGCTGACCGTGTCCTCGATGCGCGCGGAGTAGTTGCCGCTGTAGACGGTGGAGCCGAGTAGGCTGCCGACGTTGGGGTCGACGTAGCTTGGCGCGATGACGGCCGAATGGCTCAGAAAGCCGGCGTTATAGAGCGAGCCGCCGGGCAGCAACTGGGCGGTGGTCAACGAACCGTTGAGCGTATTGCCGCGATAGCCGGCCCCGAGGGTCCAGCCCGAGAAGTCGCCGGATTCGAAGCCGCCATTGGTGAAGGTCGTGGCCGAGGCCAGAGAGGGGCTGAGGCACAGGATCGCCGCCAGCAGTTTATAGTAATGACGCATTTTGCTTCTCCAGAAAGGTGGTAGCCTTTGCTGAATCGCAATAGTCATGCCAACGCAACGATATGTTTAGTTACAGGTGCCTAACGAATGGTCGCTGCCCGGCTTCAGTCCGAGGTGTAAAAAAAATCGACAGTTTTTGAGACGGGCCGAGACGATGGACGAGTTCGACGCCGGTTCAATACACCGAGGCCCGCCGGGCCCGTTCGTCGTCGAACTCGTCCTCTGACCGTCAGCCCCAATGGCCCGGGATGAAGCGCCCGAACCGGTCATAGTGCGGACGGATCCAGAGCGCGTACGGCCGCCGCACCACGGGCGCGTAGACCACCGGCGGCGGCGGCACGACCACCACCGGCGGGCCGATGTAGCGCGGATGCCACCGGCCCCAATGATCCCACCAGGCCCGAGCGTCACGAACCGGGAGCAGAGCCGCCCCGGCGGTGCCGAGGACCAGCGCAATAAGAAGCGCACGCATCGAAATCTCCAGGAAGTTGATCTCGACACAATACGGTCGGCGTGCGGCAAAGCCCATGTGACGAGATTGGTCACATGGGCGGAAACAACGCCTATTTAGCGGGCGCGGCCGGAACCGCCGCCGGAGGCGCGACGCCGCCGGGCCCTTGCGTCGTCGTGGAGCCACCGCGGGGTTCGTGGGTGTAATCGAAATAGGCGCGGCCGAGCGAACTGAACGGGTTGCCTGTCAATATGGTGGCCAGGATGATAGCGACGACGAAGGAGCCGATGATGGCCCACAATGTCTCCCGTGAGCCGGTCTTGGGTTGTGATGGGTTGATTGCCATGTCGAAGCCTTCTGGTCGGGGAGCGTGCTCCATATAACGGCGGGAGCGCGCCACGGGAAAGGGTGCGGCGTCGAGAGGCGGCGCGAAAGGACTCGACGAACCGTCGACAGTTCGCTATAGGCCCGCGCTCACCTATTGGAACGCGGGAGACAAGGCTGCAGATCGCGGCTGTGTCGTCATGACCGTGGTTCCTCTGCCTTTGGAGGGGCTGAGGAAATGGCTAAGAAGATCGTCGGTTACATCAAGCTGCAGATTCCTGCAGGCAAGGCGAACCCCTCGCCACCGGTCGGCCCGGCGCTCGGTCAGCGAGGCCTGAACATCATGTCGTTCGTGAAAGAGTTCAACGCCGCGACCCAGGGCATGGAGCCCGGCATGCCGATCCCGGTCGTCATCACCGCCTTCGCCGACCGCACGTTCACCTTCATTATGAAGACGCCGCCGAACACCTACTTCCTCAAGAAGGCGGCCGGCATCCAGAAGGGCACCACGACGCCCGGCAAGGGCAACGCCGTTGGCCGTGTGACCACCGCGCAACTGCGCGAGATCGCCGAGACCAAGATGAAGGACATGAACGCCAACGACATGGACGCTGCGGTCAGCATGCTGACCGGTTCCGCCCGCTCGATGGGCATCACCGTGGTGGAGGGCTGATCCATGGCGCACGATAAGCGGTTGAACCAGGCGTACGAAAGCTTTGACCGGTCCAAGAGCTACACGCTCGACGACGCAATCAAGATGGTCCGCGCCAACGCCAAAGCGAAGTTTGACGAGACGGTCGAGTTCAGCATGAATCTCGGCATCGACCCGCGTCACGCCGACCAGATGGTCCGCGGCCTCATCAGCCTCCCGAACGGGACCGGGAAGACGCTGCGGGTCGGTGTCTTCGCGCGTAACCTCAAGGCGCAGGAGGCCACTGAGGCCGGTGCCGATGTCGTTGGTGCCGAAGACTTGGCTGAGAAGATCCAGGCTGGCGAGATCGAGTTCGACCGTTGCATCGCCACGCCGGACATGATGGCGTTGGTGGGACGGCTCGGTAAGATCCTCGGTCCGCGTGGCCTCATGCCGAACCCGAAGCTCGGTACCGTGACGATGGACGTGAAGGGTGCGGTCAACGCCGCCAAGTCCGGCCAGGTCGAGTTCCGCGCCGAAAAGGCCGGGATCGTCCATGCTGGTATCGGCAAGGCAAGCTTCGACGACGACAAGCTGCTGGAGAACATCCGGGCGTTCGTCGACGCGATCCAGAAGGCCAAGCCGACTGGCGCCAAGGGCACTTACGTCAAGAAGGCTGCCGTCAGCTCGACGATGGGCCCAGGCATCCGGGTCGACGTGTCGAGTCTCGTCACGGCTTAACGAGTCTGTCGGGCGATGACGCCCGGTTGGCTGATCTATCTGCCGGGCGGCGACGCTCGGTACGATGGCCGGACTCCTCAGAGTTCGGTCACCTGTCCAAGACTGCACGTATCCGCTGGATGTAATGGGTTTCGGCCCGCGCGCAGGAGACGGGAAGACAGGGTTTCGGTGCCGAGGTTCGGTTCCGGCGCGCTGACTGTTCCGACTTAGCTAGGGCAGGCGAACTGCCGCGTCCCTCCGGGGATGCGGATGAGCGTAACGGCTCCCCCGCGGTCCAAACGCGGATGGAGCGATCAGGAGTATGAACGTGGACCGCACGGAGAAGCACGAGTTCGTGACTTCGCTGGCATCCGTGTTCGCAGAGACCTCCATGGTCGTGGTCACCCTGAACAAGGGTTTGACCGTGGCCGAGGTGTCCAATCTGCGGCGCAAGATGCGGGCTGAAGGCGCGACCTTCAAAGTAGCCAAGAACCGGCTGGCCGTTCTCGCCCTTGAAGGCAGCTCATTCGACGGTATCAAGCCGATGCTGAAGGGTCCGACCGCGCTCGCGTGGTCCAAGGACCCGGTGGCCGCGGCAAAGGTCGCCGTCGATTTCGCCAAGACCAACGAGAAGCTCGTCATCATCGGTGGCGCCCTTGGAACCCAGACGCTCGATGCGGCTGGGGTCAAGGCGCTCGCCGATCTGCCGTCGCTCGACACGTTGCGCGGCCGTCTGGTGGGGATGCTTCAAACCCCCGCCACCCGGATCGCCAGCGTGCTCCAGGCGCCGGCTGGACAGCTCGCTCGGGTCTTCGGTGCATATGCCGCCAAGGACGAGGGAACGGAAAGCGACACTGCCGAGGCTGCGTAAGCAGGCAGCGTAAAGCTGGATGAGCGCAGGCCGAGCCAGGTTGAGGCATCGGTCTTGCATGTAACCAACCAAGGACTAGATTAGGAAGTAGAGATGGCTGATTTGGCAAAGATGGTGGAAGAGCTTTCCACCCTGACCGTTATCGAGGCTGCCGAGCTCTCCAAGATGTTGGAAGAGAAGTGGGGCGTTTCGGCCGCTGCGCCGGCTGCCGCTGCCGCTGCTCCCGCCGGTGGTGGCGCTGCCGCCGCTCCGGTCGAAGAGCAGACCGAGTTCACCGTGATCCTCACCAAGGCCGGTGAGAAGAAGATCAACGTCATCAAGGAAATCCGCACGATCACGGGTCTTGGGCTGAAGGAAGCCAAGGACCTCGTCGAAGGTGCTCCGAAGACGGTGAAGGAAGGCGTCAACAAGGACGAGGCCGCCAAGCTGAAGAAGCAGCTCGAAGAGCAGGGCGCCGCTGTCGAAGTCAAGTAAGACGGTTTCCCGCGTGGCCTCGTGCGACGCGGATAACGGCTGAGACGAGGGGAGTGGGTGGAGATCGAGGTCGATCTCCGCCCACAACCCGTTGCACCCGGGCGAGCCCGGTGTGCGACAGAGAATATACCGCTGGCGCGGGACGTAGTGTGACCGCCCGTGCGGTCGTCGACAGATAGGGGCAGGCATGAACGCAATCAGCAAGTCGTTCACGGGACAAAAGCGCATTCGCAAGAGCTTCGGGCGTATCCCCGAGGTGGCTCCGATGCCCAACCTGATCGACGTACAACGCTCCAGCTACGAAGCGTTCCTTCAGATGGTCGTGCCGCCGGATAGCCGGACGCCGACCGGGCTGCAGGAAGTGTTCAAGTCGGTGTTCCCGATCGACGATTTCGCCGGCCGCGGCCGGCTCGAGTTCGTCTATTACGAGCTGGAAGAGCCGAAATACGACGTCGAGGAGTGCATCCAGCGAGGCATGACGTTCGCCGCGCCGTTGAAGGTCATCCTCCGTCTGATCGTGTGGGACGTCGACGAGGATACCGGCGCCCGCTCCATCCGGGACATCAAGGAACAGCCGGTCTACATGGGCGACATGCCGCTCATGACCGATAACGGCACCTTCATCATCAACGGCACCGAGCGCGTCATCGTCAGCCAGATGCACCGCAGCCCGGGCGTGTTCTTCGACCACGACAAGGGCAAGACGCACTCCAGCGGGAAATACTTGTTCGCCGCTCGCGTGATCCCGTATCGCGGCTCCTGGCTCGACTTCGAGTTCGACAGCAAGGACATGGTCTATGTCCGCATCGACCGGAAGCGTAAGCTGCCGGTGACGACGCTGCTGTATGCGCTCGAGAGCACGGCGACCGAGCAGTTGCGCGCCGAGCGCGTCGCCAATGGGGAGACCGTCGACATCGGCGAGATCCGCGGCATGGATGCCGAGGAGATGCTGACCTTCTTCTACGGTCAGGTGCTGTTCACGCGCACGCCGAAGGGCTGGGCTCGCCCGTTCGAGGCCGAGGGTTACCGCGGCATCACGCTGGCCGAGCCGTTGGTCGACGCAGACACAGGCGAAGTCGTCGCTGATACCGGCACCAAGGTGACGCAGCGCGCCGCCCGCAAGATTGCCGAAAAGACTAGGACGGTGCTGGTCAGCCGTGCCGAGATGCTGGGCCGCTTCATGGCCGTCGACTTGGTCAACGAAGAGACTGGCGAGATCTACGCCGAGGCTGGCGAGGAGTTGGCCGACGCGAAGCTGACCATTCTCGAGGATCTCGGTTACGACACGCTGGCCACGCTTGCGGTCGACAACACCACCGGCCCCTGGGTGCGCAACACGCTCGCCGTCGACAAGAACGGCAGCCGCGAGGATGCGCTGGTCGACATCTACCGGGTCATGCGCCCGGGCGAGCCGCCGACCCCGGAGACAGCGGAAGCCTTGTTCCGCGGCCTGTTCTTCGATCCGGACCGCTACGATCTGTCCGCCGTCGGCCGGGTCAAGATGAACATGCGCCTCGGCATCGACGTGCCGGACACCGTCCGCGTGCTGCGCAAGGACGACATCCTGCGCACCGTCAAGACGATGTGCGACCTGAAGGACGGGCGGGGCCAAATCGACGACATCGATAACCTCGGCAACCGCCGTGTGCGGTCGGTCGGCGAGTTGATGGAGAACCAGTATCGCTTGGGCCTGCTCCGCATGGAGCGCGCCATCCGCGAGCGCATGGGTTCGGTCGATATCGACACGGTGATGCCGCACGACCTGATCAACGCTAAGCCGGCGGCGGCTGCCGTGCGCGAGTTCTTCGGCTCGTCGCAGCTCAGCCAGTTCATGGACCAGACCAACCCGCTCTCGGAAGTCACGCACAAGCGTCGTCTGTCCGCGCTCGGGCCGGGAGGTCTGACCCGCGAGCGCGCCGGCTTCGAGGTTCGCGACGTGCATCCGACGCATTACGGCCGCATCTGCCCGATCGAGACGCCGGAAGGCCCGAACATCGGCCTGATCAACTCGCTGGCCACCTACGCCAAGGTCAACAAATACGGCTTCATCGAGACGCCGTATCGGCTGGTCAAGGACGGCCAGGTGCAGGACGGCTGGAAATATCTTTCCGCCATGGAGGAGGAGAAGCTCGTCGTCGCGCAGGCCGATGCGCCGACCGACAACGAGGGCAACTTCACCAACGAGCTAGTTTCGGTTCGTCGGCAGGGCGATTTCCGTCTGGTTAAGCCCGAGGACGTGACTGCAGTCGACGTCAGCCCGCGCCAGCTGGTGTCCGTGGCCGCAGCATTGATCCCGTTCCTCGAGAACGACGACGCGAACCGTGCGCTCATGGGCTCGAACATGCAGCGCCAGGCCGTGCCGCTGATCAAGTCGGACGCGCCGCTGGTCGGTACCGGCATGGAAGCCGCCGTGGCCCGCGACAGCGGTGCAACCATCGTCGCCAAGCGCCCGGGCATCGTCGACCAGATCGACGGCTCCCGCATCGTGGTTCGCGCCACGGCCGATGACGGCACCACGCATGGCGTCGACATTTACCGGCTGCGTAAATACATGCGCTCCAACCAGAGCACCTGCATCAACCAGCGTCCGCTGGTGAAGGTCGGTGACCGGGTCAACAACGGCGACATCATTGCCGACGGCCCGAGCACGGATCTTGGTGAGTTGGCCCTCGGCCGGAACGTGCTGTGCGCGTTCATGCCGTGGAACGGCTACAACTTCGAGGACTCCATCCTCATCAGCGAGCGGATCGCCCGCGACGACGTCTTTACCTCGATCCACATCGAGGAATTCGAAGTCATGGCGCGCGACACCAAGCTGGGCCAAGAGGAGATCACGCGCGACATCCCGAACGTGGGTGAAGAAGCGCTGAAGAACCTCGACGAGGCCGGCATCGTCTACATCGGCGCCGAAGTGAACCCGGGCGACATCCTCGTCGGCAAGGTCACGCCGAAGGGCGAGAGCCCGATGACGCCGGAAGAAAAGCTTCTCCGCGCCATCTTCGGCGAAAAGGCGTCCGACGTCCGCGACACCTCGCTCAAGCTGCCCCCGGGCGTCACTGGCACCATCGTCGACGTCCGCGTATTCAGCCGCCGCGGCGTGGACAAGGATGAGCGCGCCATGGCGATCGAGCGCTCGGAGATCGAGCGTCTTGCCAAGGACCGTGACGACGAGCGCGCCATCCAAGAGCGGTCGTTCCTCAACCGGCTCCGCGAGAAGCTGCTGGGCCGCAAGGCCGCCGGCGGGTTCAAGGGCATCAAGTCCGGCACGGAGATCGACGAGGCGCTGTTGGCCGAGCATCCCCGCGGTGCATGGCGCAACATCGGCGTGCAGGAAGACTCGGTCATGGCCGAGATCGAGACGCTGAAGCGCGAGTTCGACGGCGCCGTCGCCCGCCTCCAGGCCCGTTTCGACGGCAAGGTGGAGAAGCTGCAGCGCGGTGACGAACTGCCGCCCGGCGTGATGAAGATGGTCAAGGTCTTTGTGGCGGTGAAGCGCAAGCTGCAGCCCGGCGACAAGATGGCCGGCCGCCACGGCAACAAGGGTGTCGTCTCGCGCGTCACCCCGGTCGAGGACATGCCCTTCCTCGAGGACGGCACGCATGTCGACCTCGTGCTCAATCCGCTGGGCGTGCCGAGCCGGATGAACGTGGGGCAGATCCTGGAGACCCATCTGGGTTGGGCCTGCGCCTCGCTCGGCAAGCAGGTCGGCGAGTTGGTCGACGAATACCGTCGCACCGGCGCGCGCCGCGATGACCTGCTCGAAATGCTCAAGGACATCTACGGCGAGAAGGAATTCGCCGAGCAGATCGCGCCGATGAGCACCGAGCAGCTGATCGAATTGTCCGAGAACCTGCGCAAGGGCATCCCGATCGCCACCCCGGTGTTCGACGGTGCCCGCATGTCGGACATCGAGGGCATGCTGACCAAGGCCGGGCTGAACACGTCGGGCCAGGTGTTCCTGACCGACGGGCGCAGCGGCGAGGTATTCGAGCGTAAGGTCACGGTCGGCTATATCTACATGCTCAAGCTGCACCACTTGGTCGACGACAAGATCCACGCACGCTCGATCGGGCCATACTCGCTCGTCACCCAGCAGCCGCTGGGCGGCAAGGCGCAGTTTGGTGGTCAGCGCTTCGGCGAGATGGAGGTGTGGGCGCTCGAAGCATACGGCGCCGCCTACACGCTGCAGGAGATGCTGACGGTGAAGTCCGACGACGTGTCCGGCCGCACCAAGGTCTACGAGGCGATCGTCCGCGAGCAGGACAATTTCGAAGCCGGTATCCCGGAGAGCTTCAACGTTCTGGTCAAGGAGCTCAAGTCGCTCGGCCTGAACGTCGATCTGTCCAACCGCACGATCTAAGAAGTTTAACCGCGGGGACGGCTCCGGCCGTCCCAAAGGGGTGACGAATGAACGAACTGATGAAGATCCTCGGCCAGGCCGGGGCAGCTGCTACCTTCGACGAAATCCGCATTCAGATGGCCAGCCCGGAGCAGATCCGCTCCTGGTCATATGGCGAGATTAAGAAGCCCGAGACGATCAACTACCGCACGTTCAAGCCGGAGCGGGACGGGTTGTTCTGCGCCCGCATCTTCGGGCCGATCAAGGACTACGAGTGTCTGTGCGGCAAGTACAAGCGCATGAAGTTCCGCGGCATCATCTGCGAGAAGTGCGGCGTCGAAGTCACGCTCGCCAAGGTGCGCCGTGAGCGGATGGGCCATATCGAGCTCGCCAGCCCGGTCGCGCACATCTGGTTCCTGAAGTCGCTCCCGAGCCGCATCGGCCTGATGGTCGATCTCACGCTCAAGGAGCTGGAGAAGATTCTCTACTTCGAGAGCTACGTCGTGCTCGAGCCCGGCAACACCGACCTCAAGCAGTTCCAGCTGCTGACCGAGGACGGGCTGCTCGCCAAACAGGACGAGTTCGGTGAGGATTTCGAGGTCGGCATCGGCGCCGAAGCCATTAAGAAGATCCTCCACAACATTGACATTGATGCGGACAAGGTCCGGCTGCGCGCCGAGCTGAAGGACACTAACAGCGAAGCTAAGCGCAAGAAGCTGGTCAAGCGCTTGAAGCTGATCGAGGCGTTCGGCGAGAGCGGCGCCAAGCCGGAATGGATGATCCTCGAGGTCGTCCCGGTGATCCCGCCCGAGCTGCGTCCGCTGGTGCCGTTGGATGGTGGCCGGTTCGCGACGTCGGATCTGAACGATCTGTATCGCCGGGTCATCAACCGGAACAACCGTCTCAAGCGGCTGATCGAGCTGCGCGCGCCCGACATCATCGTGCGCAACGAGAAGCGCATGCTGCAGGAGAGCGTGGACGCGCTGTTCGACAACGGCCGCCGTGGCCGCGCCATCACCGGCGCCAACAAGCGTCCGTTGAAGTCGCTGTCCGACATGCTCAAGGGCAAGCAGGGCCGCTTCCGGCAGAACCTGCTCGGCAAGCGCGTCGACTATTCCGGCCGGTCGGTCATCGTCGTCGGCCCGGAGCTGAAGCTGCACCAGTGCGGCCTGCCGAAGAAGATGGCGCTCGAGCTGTTCAAGCCGTTCATCTACTCCAAGCTCGAGAAGTACGGTCACGCCACCACCATCAAGGCTGCCAAGCGGATGGTGGAGAAGGAGCGTCCGGAGGTTTGGGACATCCTCGAGGAGGTGATCCGCGAGCATCCCGTGATGCTCAACCGCGCGCCGACGCTGCACCGCTTGGGCATCCAGGCGTTCGAGCCGGTGTTGATCGAAGGCAAGGCGATCCAGCTGCATCCGCTGGTGTGCACCGCCTTTAACGCTGACTTCGACGGCGACCAGATGGCGGTCCACGTGCCGCTCAGCCTGGAAGCGCAGCTCGAAGCCCGCGTGCTGATGATGTCGACCAACAACATCCTCAGCCCGGCCAACGGCAAGCCGATCATCGTGCCGAGCCAGGACATCGTGCTCGGGCTTTATTACCTCAGCATCGAGACACCTGAGTTCCGTGAACATCCGGACCAGGCCGTCTACGAGGGCGACAAGATGGTGCGCCCCGGCCCGACCACGTTCGGCTCGGTTGGCGAGATCGACTACGCGCTCAACGCCAAGGCGATCCAGTTGCACCAGAAGATCATCGCCCGTTGGGAGACGGTCGATGCCGACGGCAACAAGATCCGCCAGAAGGTCGTCACCACGCCGGGCCGGATGCTGATCGCGCAGATCCTGCCCAAGAACGTCAACGTGCCGTTCAGCCTGATCAACCGCACGCTGACCAAGAAGAACGTCTCGGACGTGATTGACGCCGTCTACCGCCATTGCGGCCAGAAGGAATGCGTGATCTTCGCCGACCGGATGATGGGGCTCGGCTTCGGCCAGGCCGCCAAGGCCGGTTTGTCGTTCGGCAAGGACGACCTGATCATCCCGGAAAGCAAGCCGGAGCTGATCCTGAAGACCCAGGGCGAGGTCAAGGAGTTCGAGCAGCAGTATCAAGATGGTCTGATCACCGCCGGCGAGCGCTACAACAAGGTTGTCGACGCATGGTCGCGTTGCACGGACGAAGTCGCCGGCGCCATGATGAAGGAGATCAGCAAGCAGGAGATTGGCACGCCCACCAACTCGGTGTGGATGATGTCGCACTCTGGCGCGCGTGGGTCTCCGGCGCAGATGCGTCAGCTGGCCGGCATGCGCGGCCTGATGGCCAAGCCCTCGGGCGAGATCATCGAGCAGCCGATCATCGCCAACTTCAAGGAAGGCCTGTCCGTCCTCGAATACTTCAACTCCACCCACGGCGCTCGTAAGGGCCTGGCGGACACGGCGTTGAAGACGGCGAACTCGGGCTATCTGACCCGGCGCCTCGTCGACGTGGCGCAGGACTGCATCATCGTCGAGCCGGATTGCGGCACCGAGCGCGGCCTGACGGTCAAGGCCGTCATGGATGGCGGTGAGGTCGTGGCCGGGCTGGAGGAGCGGACACTGGGCCGCACCACGGCCGAGGACGTGCTCGACCCGACGACGGGCGAGCTGATCATCGGCGCCAACATGCTGATCGAGGAGCCGGAAGCCGAGGCGATCGAGAAGGCCGGTGTGGAGTCGGTGAAGATCCGCTCCGTGCTGACCTGCGACAGCCGCGTCGGCGTCTGCGCGGCCTGCTACGGGCGCGACCTCGCCCGCGGCACGCCGGTCAATATCGGTGAGGCCGTCGGCGTCATCGCCGCCCAGTCCATCGGCGAGCCCGGCACGCAGCTGACGATGCGCACGTTCCACATCGGCGGCGCGGCTCAGCGTGGCGCCGAAGTCAGCAACGTCGAAGCGAGCCATGACGGCGTCGTCACCATCCGCAACCGCGCGGTCGTGACGAACAGCCAGGGCTACCCGATCGTGATGTCGCGTAATTGCGAGATCGTGTTGCAGGACGACAAGGGCCGCGAAAAGGCGCGGTTCCGCGTGCCGTACGGCGCCCGCCTACTGACGGACGACAACAAGCCCGCCAAGCGAAACGAGAAGCTGGCCGAGTGGGACCCCTACACCCTGCCGATCATCACCGAGCTGCAGGGCCAGGTGGAGTATCTCGACTTGCTCGACGGTGTCACGATCGTCGAGCGCGTCGACGAGGTCACCGGCCTCACGTCCCGCGTGGTGGTCGACTACAAGCAGGCTGCCAAGGGCGTCGACCTGCGGCCGCGTCTGCAGCTGAAGGACGAGAAGGGCGAGGTCCTCATGCTGCCAAACGGCAATGAGGCACGTTACTTCCTCAACTCGGATTCGATCCTCTCGGTCGAGAACGGCGCGACGGTAGCGGCCGGCGACGTGCTGGCACGTATCCCGCGTGAAGGCAGCAAGACGCGCGACATCACCGGCGGTCTACCGCGCGTCGCCGAGCTGTTCGAAGCCCGGCGTCCGAAGGATCACGCGATCATCGCCGAGATGGACGGCCGCGTCGAATTCGGGAAGGATTACAAGGCCAAGCGCCGGGTTATCGTTCGCAACGACGAGGCTGGCACGGAGAGCGAGTACCTGGTGCCGAAGGGCAAGCACGTCAGCGTTCAGGAGGGCGACTTCGTCCGCCTGGGCGATCCGTTGGTCGACGGGCCGCGTGTGCCGCACGACATTCTCAAGGTGCTCGGCGTCGAGGCGCTGTCGGACTACCTGGTCAACGAAATCCAGGACGTCTACCGGCTCCAGGGCGTGAAGATTAACGACAAACACATCGAGGTGATCGTTCGGCAAATGCTGCAGAAGGTCGAGATCATGGAAGCCGGCGATACGACGTATCTGCAGGGCGAACAGGTCGATCGCCTGGAGTTCGAGGCGGAGAACGAGAAGCGTCTCGCCGTCGACGAGCGCGTCGCCACCGCCATGCCGGTCCTGCAGGGCATTACCAAGGCGAGCCTGCAAACCCACAGCTTCATCTCCGCTGCCTCCTTCCAGGAGACGACTCGGGTGCTGACCGAGGCCGCCACGGCGGGCAAGGTCGACAGCCTGATGGGCCTGAAGGAGAACGTGATCGTCGGGCGCTTGATCCCGGCGGGCACGGGCAGCGTGATGAACCGCATGCGGCAGGTTGCCGCCGGCCGCGACCAGGCGCGTCTGCGTCCGGAAGCGCCGCAGATCACCAAGGCCGCGGAGTAAAATCCAGGTTTCTACGTCGCGAGGGAAGGGCGGTGCTGCGGCATCGCCCTTTTTCGTTCTACCCCCTTTCATTCACTGACTGCCGCCGACTGAGGGATGCCACCTTGAACTCCATCTCACGCCCACTCACGACGTCGTTCACGCGCGCCGACACCAAGATCGTCCTATTCGAGGGGATCAGCCCGACCGCCGTCCAATTGCTGCACCAGGCGGGCTACACGGGCGTCACGCTGCACAAGAAGGCGCTCGAAGGCGATGCGTTGATCGAGGCGGTGCGCGGCGCCCACATCCTCGGCATCCGTAGCCGCACGCAGTTGCGCGAGGAGGTGCTGCGCAGTGCCGGTCCGCTGATGGCGGTGGGGTGCTTCTGCATCGGCACCGATCAAGTCGACCTCGGGGCGGCGGCCATGCTCGGAATCCCGGTGTTCAACGCGCCGTTCTCCAACACGCGCAGCGTCGCCGAGTTGACGATCGGCGAGATCGTCATGCTGATGCGCCGGATCACGCCGCGTTCGACGGCCGCGCATGCTGGCGAGTGGGACAAGTCGGCCGACGGCAGCTTCGAGGTGCGTGGCAAGACGCTCGGAATCGTGGGCTACGGCAACATCGGCAGCCAGCTCTCGACGCTGGCCGAAGCGATGGGCATGCGGGTGATCTACTACGACCGGGCCACCAAGCTGCGTCACGGCAACACCCAGCCGGCCGGCTCGCTCGAGGAGCTGCTGGCCGTCGCCGACGTCGTCAGCCTGCACGTGCCGGACTTGCCGAGCACGCAGAACATGATCGGCCAGGCCGAGATCGCCGCCATGAAGCAGGGGGCCGTGCTGATCAATAACAGCCGTGGCCGGGTCGTGGATCTGGACGCTTTGGCTGCGGGTATCGCGGCGGGCAAGGTCAGGGGTGCCGCAGTCGACGTCTTCCCGGTCGAGCCAAAGGCGGCCGGCGACAAGCTGTCGACTCCGTTGCAGGGGCTCGAGAACGTCATCCTCACCCCGCATATCGGCGGTTCCACCGAGGAAGCGCAGGAGCGAATCGGCGAGGAGGTGGCCGAGAAGCTGCTCGATTTCCTCAATGCAGGCACCACGGTCGGGGCGGTCAACTTCCCGAACGTCGATCTGCCGTACGATACCGGACATGCGCGATACTTGCACGTGCATCACAACGTTCCCGGCGTGCTCGGCAAGCTGAACGCGGTGTTCAGCACGCGGGGCCTCAACGTGCATGCCCAGTCTCTGCAGACCGACGGACAACTCGGTTACGTGGTCGTCGACGCGGATAGCCCGCCGGGTCAGCAGACCGAGATTCTTGATGCGCTCTGCGCCATCGAGGGAACCGTGCGGGCGCGCTTCGTCGGCTAGGCGATCGCGGCGTAACCATTTGTTGTGATTCGACTTGACGGACGGGGAGGGCGGGCGTATTCGACCCCCCTCGACTTGAGCCGACTATGTCGGAACGGTTGTTGTGTCACAGAACAGCGCATGGCGCCGCAGGCTCTCCGGAGACTGCTTAGGTCATGTGCGAATGGGCAGGACGCGGGTGGGCAGAGTGCTCCGCCTCGCGTCGCTTATCTGTGGCCGACGGCCATTTCGCCGCATCGGTCACCAGGAACACAGGACGGAAAACGGGCGTATGCCGACCATCAACCAGCTGATCGCAAACGGGCGCGAGCCTGCCGCCAAGCGCAACAAGGTGCCGGCCCTGCAGGGTTGCCCGCAGAAGCGCGGCGTCTGCACGCGCGTCTATACGACGACCCCGAAGAAGCCGAACTCCGCGCTGCGTAAGGTTGCCAAGGTGCGCCTGACGAACGGCTACGAGGTGGTGAGCTACATCCCTGGCGAGGGCCACAATCTGCAGGAGCACTCGGTGGTGCTCATCCGCGGCGGCCGCGTCAAGGACTTGCCGGGCGTTCGTTATCACATCCTGCGCGGCGTGCTCGACACGCAGGGTCTGCCGAAGCGTCGTCAGCGCCGTTCGCTGTATGGCGCCAAGCGGCCGAAGTAAGGAGAGACCGGGATGAGCCGTCGTCGCCGCGCCGTAAAGCGCGAAATCCTGCCAGACGCCAAGTTTGGCGACATCGTCATCACGCGTTTCATGAATGCGCTGATGTATGATGGCAAGAAGTCCACCGCCGAGACGATCGTCTACAGCGCGCTCGAGGTGCTCAAGAAGCGCGGCGGCCCGACGGGCGACTCCGTGCGGCTTTTCCACGAGGCGCTGGACAACGTGAAGCCGGCCGTCGAAGTCCGGTCGCGCCGCGTCGGTGGTGCCACCTACCAGGTGCCGGTCGAAGTTCGCGTCGAGCGTCGGCAGGCGTTGGCGATCCGCTGGATCATCGACAGCTCCCGCAAGCGCGGCGAGCACACGATGGAAGATCGGCTTTCCAACGAGCTGCACGACGCGGTGAACAACCGTGGTGCTGCCGTCAAGAAGCGTGAAGACACCCACCGGATGGCAGAAGCCAACAAGGCCTTCAGCCACTACCGCTGGTAACAATACCAACCCCCGAAGAACACCCACTTATTTGGGCCTCTTCCGAGGCAATGGAGCGACGACATGGGTAAGGCTAAATTCGAGCGGAACAAGCCGCACTGCAACATCGGCACCATCGGTCACGTCGACCATGGTAAGACGTCGCTGACCGCCGCGATCACCAAGGTGCTCGCCAAGACCGGTGGCGCCACGTTCACCGCCTATGACCAGATCGACAAGGCTCCCGAGGAGCGCGCCCGCGGCATCACCATTTCCACCGCGCACGTCGAGTATGAGACCGCCAACCGCCACTACGCGCACGTCGACTGCCCTGGCCACGCCGACTATGTGAAGAACATGATCACCGGCGCCGCGCAGATGGACGGCGCTATCCTGGTTGTCTCCGCTGCCGACGGCCCGATGCCGCAGACCCGTGAGCACATCCTGCTCGCCCGCCAGGTCGGCGTGCCGGCCCTCGTCGTGTTCCTCAACAAGGTCGACATGGTCGACGACCCGGAGCTGCTCGAGCTCGTCGAGATGGAAGTGCGCGAGCTGCTTTCGTCTTACCAGTTCCCGGGCGACGACATTCCGATCATCCACGGCTCCGCGCTGATGGCGCTCGAGGACAAGAGCCCCGAGCTCGGTGAGGAAGCCATCAAGAAGCTGATGGCCGAAGTCGACAAGTACATCCCGCAGCCGGCTCGTGCGACCGACCGCCCATTCCTGATGCCGATCGAAGACGTGTTCAGCATCTCCGGCCGCGGCACCGTCGTGACCGGCCGTATCGAGCGCGGCATCGTCAACGTGGGTGACGAAGTCGAGATCGTTGGCATCAAGAACACCGTCAAGACGATCGTCACCGGCGTCGAGATGTTCCGCAAGCTGCTCGACCGTGGCGAGGCCGGCGACAACATCGGCGCCCTGCTGCGTGGCACCAAGCGTGAAGACGTCGAGCGCGGCCAGGTTCTGGCCAAGCCCGGCTCCATCACGCCGCATACCCAGTTCAAGGCCGAAGCTTACATCCTCACGAAGGAAGAGGGTGGCCGTCACACGCCGTTCTTCACCAACTACCGTCCGCAGTTCTACTTCCGCACCACGGACGTGACCGGTGTGGTCGAGCTGCCGGAAGGCACCGAGATGGTGATGCCGGGTGACAACGTGTCGATGGACGTGACGCTGATTGCGCCGATCGCCATGGACGACGGGCTGCGCTTCGCCATCCGCGAGGGTGGCCGGACCGTCGGCGCCGGCGTCGTTGCCAGCATCACTAAGTAAGAAGACGTAGGTAGGTTGGGTTAGGGCTCATGGATAACCAGAACATCCGCATTCGCCTCAAGGCGTATGACCATCGCGTGCTCGACAACAGCACCCGCGAGATCGTCAACACTGCGAAGCGTACGGGTGCGCGGGTCCGTGGGCCCATCCCGCTGCCGACGCATATCGAGCGGTTCACCGTCAACCGGTCGCCGCACGTCGATAAGAAGAGCCGCGAGCAGTTCGAGATTCGGACTCATCGCCGCTTGCTCGACATCGTCGAGCCCACCCCCCAGACCGTGGACGCGCTGATGAAGCTCGACCTCGCCTCGGGTGTCGACGTCGAAATCAAGCTCTAAGGTCCAAGATGAGCATCCCCATCACATCGGGTGTACGCACCGGGCTGATCGCCAAGAAGCTGGGCATGACCCGCATCTTCCGTGAAGACGGCACCCACGTTCCCGTCACCGTTCTGCATCTCGACGAGGTTCAAGTCGTCGACTCCCGCACTCAGGAGCGCGACGGCTATACTGCTGTCCAGCTCGGCTGGGGCCGCGCCAAAGTGAAGAACGTCTCGCAGCCGAACAAGGGCCATTACGCCCGCGTCAAGGTTGAGCCGAAGAAGAAGCTTGTCGAGTTCCGCGTCACGCCCGACGCGCTGCTCGAGGCCGGTCAGACGTTGAGCGCCGCTCATTTCGTCGTCGGCCAGAAGGTCGACGTTTGCGGCACCAGCAAGGGCAAGGGCTTTGCCGGCGGCATGAAGCGCTGGAACTTCCGCGGCCTTGAAGCCTCGCACGGCGTGTCGGTTAGCCATCGCTCGCTAGGCTCCACCGGTAACCGTCAGGACCCTGGCAAGACCTTCAAGAACAAGAAGATGCCCGGCCAGATGGGCGATGAACGCATCACGACGCTCAACGTCGAGATCGCCGCCGTCGACGCCGAGCGTGGTCTGCTCATGATCCGCGGCTCGGTGCCCGGTGCCAAAGACGGCTATGTGATGGTGAGGGACGCGATCAAGCGCAAGGCGCCGGAGGGCCTGCCGTTCCCGGCAGCGTTCGTCGGATCCGCCGCTACCGAGACGCCGGCCCATGAAGCTCCGACGACGGGAGCCGAGGCGTAATCATGCAAGTTGAAATAAAGAACTTCGACGGTTCTGCCGCCGGTTCGGCCGATCTGCCGGACGAGCTGTTCGGCGCCGCCGTGCGCAACGACATCATCGCCCGTGTCATCCAGTGGCAGCTGATGAAGCGCCGCGCCGGGACTCACAAGGTCAAGGGCATGGGCGAAGTGTCCGGCACCACCAAGAAGCCCTACAAGCAGAAGGGCACCGGCAACGCACGTCAGGGCAGCCTCCGTGCTCCGCAGTTCCGCACCGGTGGGGCCGTCCACGGTCCGGTCGTGCGTGACCATGGTTTCGACCTGCCGAAGAAGGTTCGTCGTCTCGGGTTGATTTCCGCACTGTCGATGAAGCAGGCCGAGGGCAAGCTCGTCGTGGTGGAGAACGTGACGGGCAGCAGCGGCAAGACCAAGGATTTCGCCGCCAAGATCAGCCAGCACGGCTGGCGCAGCGCGCTCTTCATCGACCACACCGTCGATGAGGGTTTTGCGCGCGCCGCCCGCAACGTGATCGGCATGAACGTTCTGCCGACCGTGGGTGCCAACGTCTATGACATCGTCCGTCACGATATCTTGGTCGTTACCAGCGCCGGTCTGGCCGGTCTCAAGCAACGCCTATCGTCGACCGGCGTCGCCGCCGAGGGAGCCGCCGCATGAGCACTCGTCAGGTTCAGGCGGCCCGCAAGCATGCCGCTACCATGTCGCGCGAGCGCATGTTCGAAGTCATTCGTAGTCCGGTGATCACCGAGAAAGCGACGATGATGACCGAGCGCAATCAAGTCGCGTTCCGCGTCGCCATCGATGCCACCAAGCTGGAGATCAAGGCCGCGGTCGAGGGCCTGTTCGGCGTGTCCGTCCGCGGCGTGAACACGCTGATCCAGAAGGGCAAGGTCAAACGCTTCCGCGGTCGGCCCGGCACCCGTTCGGACGTCAAGAAAGCGTACGTGCAGCTCGCCGATGGACAGTCGATCGACATGTCCACTGGGCTGGCGTGAGGGATTAGGTAGATGGCGTTAAAGCAATTCAATCCGGTTACGCCGAGCCTTCGCGGTACGGTGCTGATCGACCGTAGCGAGCTCTGGAAGGGCAAGCCGGTCAAGACCCTCACCGAGGGCAAGCACCGCACGGGTGGCCGTAACAACCACGGCCGCACGACCTCGTTCTTCCGCGGTGGTGGACACAAGCAGACCTATCGCTTCGTCGACTTCAAGCGTCGCAAGTTCGATATGGCTGCGACCGTCGAGCGGATCGAGTATGATCCGAACCGTTCCGCCTTCATCGCGCTGGTCAAGTATGAAGACGCCGAGCTGGCCTACATCCTGGCGCCGCAGCGTCTGAAGTCGGGCGATAAGATCGTCGCCGGCCAGAAGGTCGACATCAAGCCCGGCAACGCGATGCCGCTCTCCGGCATGCCGGTCGGCACCATCGTCCACAACGTCGAACTCAAGATCGGTGGCGGTGGGAAGATGGCCCGCGCAGCTGGCACCTACGCCCAGCTCGTCGGCAAGGACTCCGGCTATGCGCAGATCAAGCTGCAGTCTGGTGAGCTCCGTCTGGTGCGCGCCGAATGCATGGCGACCGTCGGTGCCGTCAGCAACCCGGACCGTCAGAATGAAAAGCTTGGCAAGGCCGGCCGTAATCGTTGGCTCGGTCGTCGCCCGCACAACCGTGGCGTCGTCATGAACCCGGTCGACCACCCGCACGGCGGCGGCGAAGGCCGGACTTCCGGTGGCCGTCATCCGGTCACGCCGTGGGGCAAGCCGACCAAGGGCTACAAAACACGCACGAACAAGCGGACTGCGGGCCTGATTATCCGCCGTCGTCCGAAGGGGAAGCACTGATATGGCGCGTTCCGTATGGAAGGGCCCGTTCGTCGACGGGTTCATGCTGGGCAAGGCCGAGGCCGTCCGCAACTCCGGCCGCAACGAGGTCATCAAGATCTGGTCGCGCCGTTCGACCATCTTGCCGCAGTTCGTCGGCCTCACCTTTGGCGTGTATAACGGGCACAAGTTTCTGCCCGTTCAGGTGAATGAGAACATGGTGGGTCATAAGTTCGGCGAGTTTTCGCCGACGCGTACCTTCACCGGCCACACGGCCGATAAGAAGTCGAAGCGGGGCTGAGATGAGCAAGCCAAAGACCCCCCGCGCCCTCGGCGAGACCGAGGCGATGGCGATCCTACGCAATGTGCGCATTAGCCCGCAGAAGCTCAACGTCGTCGCCGGCCTGATCCGCAACAAGCCGGTCAACCGCGCGGTCGCCGATCTGACCTTCAGCAAGCGTCGTATTGCGCAGCAGGTTCGCAAGACCCTCGAGAGCGCGATCGCCAATGCCGAGAACAACCACCAGCTCGATGTCGACCGCTTGGTCGTCAGCAAGGCTGAGGTTGGGAAGTCGATCGTCATGCGTCGTTTCCACGCTCGTGGTCGCGGCCGCGCGTCGCGGATCGAGAAGTGGTTCAGCCATTTGCGCATCGTCGTCGTCGAGCAGGCTCAGGCCACCACGCCGAGCGGCTCCGAAGAGAAGGCGGCTTAAGTCATGGGTCATAAAGTCAATCCGATCGGCCTCCGCCTCGGCATCAATCGCACCTGGGACAGTCGCTGGTATGCTGGCCGCGATTACTCGAAGCTGCTGCTGGACGACATCAAGCTCCGCGAGCATTTGCGTAAGAAGTTGGCCGGCGCCGGTGTTTCCCGCGTAGTCATCGAGCGCCCGGCCAAGAAGCCGCGCATCACGATCTACGCAGCGCGCCCCGGTGTGGTGATCGGCAAGAAGGGTCAGGACATCGAGGTGATGCGCAAGGATTTGGCCAAGATGGCCAAGGCCGAGGTCAGCCTCAACATCGTCGAGATCCGCAAGCCTGAGATTGACGCCCAGTTGGTGGCCGAGAACATCGCGCAGCAGCTGGAGCGCCGGGTTGCTTTCCGTCGCGCCATGAAGCGTGCGGTTCAGTCGGCAATGCGCTTGGGCGCCCAGGGCATTCGGATCAACTGTGCCGGCCGCCTCGGCGGTGCCGAAATTGCCCGCGTCGAGTGGTATCGCGAGGGTCGGGTGCCATTGCACACCCTTCGCGCGGATATCGACTTCGGCGTCGGTACGGCCAAGACGACGTATGGCACCTGCGGCGTGAAAGTCTGGATCTTCAAGGGCGAAGTTCTTGGGCACGACCCGTTGGCGCAAGATCGCCGGGCCGCCGAACAAGCGCCCCAGCGGTAACGAGGACCACTAGCAATGCTTTCTCCCAAGCGGACCAAGTACCGCAAGGCTCATAAGGGCCGCATCCACGGCCTGGCCAAGGGTGGCACCAATCTCGACTTCGGCGCCTTCGGCCTGAAGGCGCTCGAGCCCGAGCGGGTCACCGCCCGCCAGATCGAGGCGGCCCGGCGTGCGATCACGCGTTCGATGCGACGTGCTGGCCGCGTTTGGATCCGCATCTATCCGGATGTGCCGGTTTCGACCAAGCCCGCCGAAGTGCGCATGGGCTCCGGCAAGGGGTCGCCGGAGTTCTGGGTCTGCCGAGTCAAGCCCGGCCGAATCATGTTCGAGATCGACGGCGTCGCGCCGGAGATCGCCAAGGAGGCGTTGGCGCTGGGCGCCGCCAAGCTGCCGATCCGCACCAAGTTCGTGACCCGGATCGGGGATGCCTGATGACCAAGCCAACTGATCTCCGCGCCAAGGGCGCGGATACACTGCCGCAGATGCTGCTGGACCTCCGCAAGGAGCAGTTCAACCTGCGTTTCCAACGCGCAACCGGCCAGCTCGAGGGCGTCGGTCGGGTGCGTGCCGTTCGGCGCGATATCGCGCGTGTGAAGACGATCATGGCGGAGCAGAAGCGCTCCGCCCTGGCGAAGTAGAGGGAGACGGACGATGCCGAGGCGCGTCCTTACCGGCCGAGTGACGAGCGACAAGATGGACAAGACCATCACTGTCATCGTCGAACGCCGTATCATGCATCCGCTGTATAAGAAGTTCATCCGGCGCTCGAAGAAGTATGCCGCGCATGACGACACCAACATGTGCACCGACGGCGACGTCGTCCGCATCGAGGAATGCCGCCCGATCAGCAAGCGCAAATCGTGGCTGCTGATCGAGCGCAACGGTATCCCCGTGGCGCGTCCGCGCGGTTTCACCGCCCCGGCCGCCCATGACGAGACCGGTGCTGCCATCGTAGACGAGACGGGCGAGGTCGTCCGCGAGGAGACGCATGCCGTGAAGCTCGACGAGAAGGGCGAGGCCGTTTTGGACGACGCTGGCAAGCCGATCGAGTTGTCCGAGATCGTGCCGGACGCCGACTCCGCCGAACAGCCTTCGGTCTGAGGAGCCCGCCATGATCCAGGTAGAATCCAATCTCGAGGTCGCCGACAACTCCGGCGCCCGTCGCGTTCAGTGCATCAAGGTGCTCGGCGGCAGCAAGCGGCGCACGGCGTCGGTCGGCGATGTGATCGTCGTGTCGATCAAGGAAGCCATCCCCCGCGGCAAGGTGAAGAAGGGTGACGTCCATCAGGCCGTCATCGTGCGGACCTCCTTCCCGGTGCGCCGGGCCGATGGCAGCGCGATCCGTTTCGACCGCAATGCGGCCGTACTGATCAATAAGCAGCTCGAGCCGATCGGCACGCGTATCTTCGGGCCGGTGGTTCGCGAACTTCGCGGCAAGAAGTTCATGAAGATCATCTCCTTGGCGCCGGAGGTCCTATAATGGCCGCTCGCATCAAGAAGGGCGACCGCGTCATGGTCATGACCGGTGCCGACAAGGGCAAGCGCGGTGAGGTGCTCACCGTAATGCCGAAGGATAACCGCGCGGTCGTGCAGGGCGTGAATATCGCCAAGCGTCACACCAAGGCCAGCGGCATGGGTCAGCCCGGCGGTATCATCGAGAAGGAGGCCACCATCCACCTCTCGAACATCGCCCTGATTGACCCGAAGACCGACAAGCCGACGAAGGTCGGGTTCCGGACGCTGGATGATGGTCGCAAGGTGCGCGTCAACCGGTCCTCCGGCGACGTGATCGAGGGTTGAGCAGATGAGTGAGACGAAACAGCTGCCGCGCATGCAGCAGCGTTACCTGGACGAGATCCGCGCCAAGATGCGCGAGCAGTTCTCCTACAGCAACGTCATGCAGGTGCCCAAGCTCGAGAAGATCGTGCTTAACATGGGTGTCGGCGAGGCCGCTGGCGACCAGAAGAAGCTTGATGCGGCCGTGGCCGAATTGACGCTGATCGCTGGCCAGAAGCCGGTCAAGACGATCGCGAAGAAGGCGATTGCCGGCTTCAAGATCCGTGAGGGTCTAGCCATCGGCTGTAAGGTGACGCTGCGACGCGCGCGCATGTATGAGTTCCTCGACCGGTTGGTGACCATCGCTTTGCCGCGGGTGCGCGACTTCCGTGGCATCCCCAACGGGAAGGGCTTTGACGGCCGTGGCAATTTCGCCATGGGCGTCAAAGAGCAGATCATCTTCCCGGAGATCGACTACGACAAGGTGACCGACATCCGCGGGATGGACATCATCTTCGTCACCACGGCGCCGACGAACGACGAAGCCAAGGCTCTGCTAAAGGCCTTCGACGTTCCCTTCGCCGCTTAAGACTTAACGGAAAACCACCCGAGGCACGCCTTCGGCAGGTTCCAAGGAGTAAGAGTTCGATGGCCAAGACTTCATCTGTCAACCGCAATGACAAGCGGCAATACATGGCGACCCGCGACAAAGCCAAGCGCGCCGAGCTAAAGGCTCAGGTCATGGATCGGACGATCCCGGTTGAGGAGCGCTTTGAGGCGACCATCAAGTTGGCGCAGCTGCCCCGCAACGGCGCGTCCGTCCGCGTTCGCCTGCTGTGCGCGCTGACCGGCCGGTCGCGCGGCAACTACCGCAAGTTCAAGCTGTCGCGTCTCATGCTGCGGCAACTGGCCAGCTCCGGGCAGCTTCCCGGCGTGGTCAAGGCGAGCTGGTAGGGAGCGCCATAGATGTCGATGACCGACGGACTGGGCGACATGATCACCCGTATCCGCAACGCGCAGCGCAGCCGGCACTCCAGCTGCGTCGCACCTGCCAGCAAGCTCCGCGCCAACGCGCTCGAGGCTCTCAAGCGTGAGGGTTACATTCGTGGCTACACCGCCGAGACGCTACGTCCCGGCGTGAACCAGCTGCGTATCGAGCTGAAATACAACGAGGGCGAGCCGGTGATCAAAGAAATCACCCGCGTCAGCAAGCCCGGCCGCCGCGTCTACTCCGCGATCGCCGATCTGCCCCGCGTTTACGCCGGCCTCGGCGTGTCGATCCTTTCGACGCCGCGCGGTGTGCTGTCCGATGGCGAGGCCCGTGCGGCCAATGTCGGCGGCGAAGTTCTGTTCCGAGTGTTTTAGGCGAGGAGGGCACCATGTCACGCGTAGGCAAATATCCCGTCGCCGTCCCCTCGGGCGTCTCGGTCGAAATCATCAACGGCATCCTGTCCGCCAAGGGCAAGCTCGGCACGCTCACGCTGCCGCTGTCGGACAACATCGAAGCCAAGGTTGAGGATAACCAGGTCTCGGTTGCACCCCGCCGCAACGACTCACCGTCGCGGATGATGTGGGGAACCACGCGCGCTCTGGTCGCGAGCATGGTCAAGGGCGTGTCCGACGGCTTCGCCAAGACGATGGAGATCCAAGGCACGGGTTACCGCGCTTCGGTGCAGGGCAAGAACCTGGTCATCAACCTCGGCTTCTCGCACGACGTCGTTTATCCGGTTCCGGAAGGCATCACCATCACGACCCCGCGCCCGACGGCCATAACCGTTACGGGCACCGACAAGCGTCAGGTTGGCCAGGTTGCTGCCGAGATTCGCAGCTTCCGTCCGCCGGAGCCCTACAAGGGCAAGGGCGTCCGCTACGACAACGAGCAGATCCGGCGCAAGGAAGGCAAGAAGAAGTAAGATGAGCGCGGTTCAGAATCTGCAGCAGCGTCGGCGCGAGCGCCTCCGCTACCAGCTCCGCCAGAAGTCGGGTGGGCGTCCGCGCCTGTCCGTGTTCCGGTCCGGCAAGCATATGTATGCCCAGGTCATCGACGACGCGCAGGGCAAGACCCTCGCCGCCGCGTCGACGCTGGACAAGGGTCTCAAAACGGACGGCGCCACCGGCTCCAACAAGTCGGCCGCCGAAGCGGTCGGCAAGCTCGTCGCCGAGCGGGCGTTGGCCGCCGGGGTGACCCAGGTCGTGTTCGACCGCGGCTCCTATCTGTATCATGGCCGCGTCAAGGCGCTGGCCGAGGCTGCCCGCGAGGGCGGCTTGGCGTTCTAAGGACATCTGCAATGGCACGTGAAGCACGTGAAGGCGGCCGCGGCGGCCGCGACCGGGATCGCAACAGCGACCGGAGCGAAGGCGGTGATGATCTCATCGACAAGCTGGTAACCATCAACCGCGTCGCCAAAGTGGTTAAAGGCGGCCGCCGGTTCGCGTTCGCCGCCCTGGTGGTGGTCGGTGATCAGAAGGGCCGCGTTGGCTACGGCGCCGGCAAGGCGCGTGAGGTTCCGGAGGCGATCCGCAAGGCGACCGAGCGGGCCAAGCGCGGCCTGATCCGCGTCCCGATGAAGGAGGGCCGTACTCTCCATCACGACGTCGAAGGTGAGTTCGGCGCCGGGCACGTTGTGTTGCGCTCCGCCGCAGCCGGCACGGGCATTATCGCCGGTGGCCCGATGCGCGCCGTGTTCGAGACGCTCGGCATCAACGACGTAGTGGCCAAGTCGCTCGGCAGCCGCAACCCTCACAACATGGTTAAGGCGACCTTCGCCGCCCTGCAGCGCTGCGGCAGCCCCCGCGCCGTCGCAGCCCGGCGCGGCAAGAAGGTTTCCGACATTCTTGGCAAGCGCGACGGTTCCGCCGCGGATGCCGCTTTGGAGGCTGGCGCCGATGTCTGATACCCCAATAAAGGGCACTGTCAGGGTGACCCAGGTGCGGTCCGGCCTCGGTCGCAACAAGGATCAGATCGGCACGCTCGCTGGTCTCGGCCTGGGCAAGCTGCGCCGCTCGCGTGAACTCGAAGATACCCCGTCCGTGCGCGGCATGATCGATCGGGTCAAGCACCTGATCGTCTGGGAGGACGTGAAGTGAAGCTGAACGAAATCCGCGACAACGCGGGCGCCCATCTCAAGTCCAAGCGGCTAGGCCGCGGCATCGGCTCCGGCAAGGGCAAAACCTCCGGCAAGGGCGTCAAGGGTCAGAAGGCGCGCGAGGGCGTTTCGCTGAACGGCTTCGAGGGCGGTCAGCTCCCGATCTACCGTCGTCTGCCCAAGCGCGGCTTCACCAACATCTTCCGCGTCGAATACGCGCCGATCAACGTTGGCACGATCGCGGCCGCGGTTGAGGCGGGCAAGCTCGATGCCAACGAGGCGATCACCGAGGCGGCGCTCGCGGGCGCTGGCCTGGTGCGGATGTCCGGCAAGCGCGTCGGCGTCCGTCTGCTCGCCAAGGGCGAGATCAAGCAAGCCGTGCGCGTTACGGTCTCGGGTGCCTCGGCAGCCGCGATTGCCGCGATCGAGCAGGCTGGCGGAACGGTCACCACGACCGTTGTCAGCAAGAGCGCTGCGGCCGCCGACGAGGCCCAGCCCGCCGCATAACGGTTGCTCCCGGCCGCGCGGCACCGCATATGGTATCGCGCCGGCCGGGTGTCGGCCGCTAAATGGCCGGTTCGCCGCCGACTGGCCGATAAAGGGGAATGCCCATGGCCTCGACGGCCGAGCAGCTTGCGTCGAACCTGAGCCTAGGCTCGCTCTCCAAGGCGACCGAACTCAAGAAGCGTATTTGGTTCACTCTGGGCGCGTTGCTGGTCTACCGGCTCGGCACCTACATCCCAGTCCCAGGCGTGGACGCCTCGGTAATGGGCGAGTTGCTGTCCCAGCATGGTGGCGGCATTTTGGGCATGTTCGACATGTTCAGCGGCGGGGCCCTCGGCCGCATGACCGTGTTCGCGCTCAACATCATGCCGTACATCTCCGCCAGCATTATTGTTCAGCTGATGTCGGCCGCGATCCCGCAGCTCGAATCGCTCAAGAAAGAGGGCGAGAGCGGCCGCAAGAAGATGAACCAATACACGCGATACCTCACCGTGCTGATCGCGCTGGTCCAGTCTTACGGGATCGCCGTCGGTCTTGAGAGTATGCGTGGCCAGTTCGGCTCCGCGGTGATCGACCCCGGCGTATTCTTCCGCCTGTCCTGCGTCATCACGCTCGTCGGCGGCACGATGTTCCTGATGTGGATCGGCGAGCAGATTACGTCGCGCGGTGTCGGCAACGGTACCAGCCTCATCATTTTTGCCGGCATCGTGGCCAACCTGCCGCATGCCCTCGTCAACCTGCTCGAGCTCGGTCGCACCGGCGCGCTGTCGCCGGTCTTCATCGTCGTGTTCATGGCACTGGCGGTGCTGGTCGTCGCTTTCGTGGTATTCATGGAGCGCGCCCAGCGCCGGGTCGTGATTCAGTATCCCAAGCGCCAGGTCGGTCAGCGCATGTTCGGCGGCGACTCGACGCACATGCCCTTGAAGGTGAACACCGCCGGTGTGATCCCGCCGATCTTCGCCAGCTCCATCCTGCTGATCCCCGCCACCATTGCCGGCTTCTCGCAGCAGAACCCGAATGGTTGGCTCGCCTGGATCGGCCAGCAACTTGGTCACGGCCAGCCCGCCTATCTCGTCGTCTACGCCGCGATGATCATCTTCTTCTCGTATTTTTATACCGCGGTAGTGTTCAACCCCGAGGAGACTGCCGACAACTTAAAGAAGTATGGCGGCTTCATCCCGGGCGTCCGTCCCGGCTCGAACACCGCCCAGTATTTCGACACCATCCTGGCCCGGCTCACGACGATCGGTGCGTTATACCTCTGCGCGGTCTGCCTGTTGCCAGAGGTCCTGATCAGCCGGTATTCCGTGCCGTTCTACTTCGGCGGCACCAGCCTGATGATCATCGTGTCGGTGACGATGGACACGGTGACGCAAATCCAGTCGCAGCTGCTCGCCCACCAATACGAGGGGCTGATCCGCAAGTCCCGCGTCAAGGGCCGCACGCGATGAACCTCATCCTGTTGGGCCCGCCGGGCGCTGGTAAAGGCACGCAGGCCAAGCGCCTCGAGCAGGTGCACGGCTTCGTGCAAGTCTCGACCGGCGACATGCTGCGGGCCGAGGTAAAGGCCGGCACGGAGATCGGACTGCAAGCTCGTGCGATCATGGAAGCGGGCGAGCTCGTACCGGACGCGCTGATCATCTCGATCATCGAGGGACGCATCCGTCAGCCGGATGCGTCCGCTGGCTTCATCCTAGATGGCTTTCCCCGCACGGTGCCGCAGGCCGTGGCGCTCGATGACATGCTCGCTCATGTCGGCCAGCAGATCGACGCGGTGATCGAGCTGCAGGTCGACGACGCCGCGCTCACTGAGCGCATCGCGGGGCGCTACACCTGCGCCAAATGTGGCGCCGGTTACCACGACGAGTTCAAGCAGCCGCACGTCAGCGGCGTTTGCGACATCTGCGGCAGCCAGCAGTTCACCCGCCGCGCCGACGACAACCGCGACACCGTCGCGACCCGGCTCGTCGCCTATCACACCCAAACCGCACCGATCCTGCCGCATTACGCCAGTAGCGGACGGCTTCTGAGCGTCGACGGGATGGCTGAGATGGACGAGGTGACGGCCTCGCTCGAAGCGGTGCTGGCCGAGTTGCGCCACCATACTACCAAGACCTCACGAACTGTTGATGACAGCGCGTTGACTCCGTCGAGTGGCGGCGTATAAGTCGCGATCTGCGCTGAACCTCTGGGAACGGCGCCGTCGTTTTTGATGAACTGATGAGGCCGCCTGGCGATCTGCTATGGCGGCAAGGAGACTAGAGCGTGGCGCGAATTGCCGGTGTTAACGTGCCGACCAACAAGCGGGTTGAGATCAGCCTGCAATACATCTACGGCATCGGGCCGGCCAAGGCGCACGATATCGTCACCAAGCTGAGCATCCCCGACGACCGCCGGGTGAACCAGCTTTCCGACGACGAGGTGCTTCGCATCCGCGAGCTGATCGACCGTGAATACCGCGTCGAGGGTGACCTTCGTCGTGAAGTGTCGATGAACATCAAGCGTCTCATGGATCTCGGTTGCTACCGTGGCCTGCGTCACCGTCGTGGCCTCCCGGTCCATGGTCAGCGCACCCACACCAACGCCCGCACCCGTAAGGGCAAGGCTGTGGCGATCGCCGGCAAGAAGAAAGTCACTAAGTAATCCGCCCGCCGCGGGAGCGGCGACCTGCTCGGCGCTGCTCCCGTGGCGCTCACGACCTGCCGCTTCGTCGGCTAACACGTTAGGACCACGCCCATGGCGAAAGCCGCCGCAGCGCGCCCCCGCCGCAAGGAACGCAAGAACATCATCGCCGGCGTCGCGCACGTCAACGCGACGTTCAACAACACGATGGTGACGATCACCGACGCCCAGGGCAACACTATCGCTTGGTCCTCGGCCGGGATGCAGGGCTTCAAGGGAAGCCGTAAGTCGACGCCGTATGCCGCGCAGGTTGCGGCGGAAGACGCCGGCAAGAAGGCGCGTGAGCATGGCATGGAGACGCTCGAGATCGAGGTCAGCGGCCCCGGCTCGGGCCGTGAGAGCGCGCTGCGCGCCTTGCAGGCGGTCGGCTTCTCGATCTCCGCGATCCGCGACATGACGCCGATCCCACACAACGGCTGCCGTCCGCGCAAGCGCCGTCGCGTCTAACGGTCGGGTCTGACTATCCAGCGCGGCTCTGATGGGCCGCGCGCACTTTATTTGGAGCTGATCCATGGTCCTGCAGAGGAACTGGCAGTCGCTGATTAAGCCGGAAAAGCTCGACGTCGAGCCCGGCTCCGACCCTCACCGCATCGCCACCGTCGTTGCCGAGCCGCTCGAGCGCGGCTTTGGCATGACGCTGGGCAACGCCGTTCGTCGCGTCCTGCTGTCCTCGCTGCAGGGCGCTGCGGTGACCGCCGTCCAGATCGACGGCGTGCTGCACGAGTTCAGCAGCATTCTCGGCGTTCGGGAAGACGTCACCGACATCGTGCTGAACATCAAGCAGCTCGCCCTTCGCATGCATGGCGAAGGCCCGAAGCGCATGGTGCTGCAGGCAACCGGCCCCGGCGAGATCACCGCTGGTCAGATCCAGACCGGTCACGACATCGACGTCATGAACCCGGACCTGGTCATCTGCACGCTCGACGACGGCGTGAAGCTCGGCATGGAGTTCACCGTCAACATCGGCAAAGGCTACGTCCCGGCTGCAGCGAACCGGCCTGAGGATGCGCCCATCGGACTGATCCCGATCGACGCGATCTACTCACCCGTCAAGCGCGTGTCCTACAAGGTCGAACCGACCCGCGTCGGCCAGGTCACCGACTACGACAAACTGCTTCTCGTGGTCGAGACCAACGGCGCCGTCACGCCCGAGGACGCCGTGGCACTCGCCGCCCGCATCCTGCAGGACCAGCTGCAGCTGTTCATCAACTTCGATGATCCGCAGCTCGCGCGTCCGGACGAGGTGCAGGACGACCTGCCGTTCAACCGCAACCTGCTCCGCAAGGTCGACGAACTCGAGCTGTCGGTCCGTAGCGCCAACTGCCTCAAGAACGACAACATCGTCTACATCGGCGACCTCGTTCAGAAGACCGAGCAGGAGATGCTGCGCACGCCGAACTTCGGCCGCAAGTCGCTCAACGAGATCAAGGAAGTGCTCACCGCGATGGGCCTCGCCCTCGGCATGAGCGTTGCCGGTTGGCCCCCCGAAAACATCGAAGATCTGGCCAAGCGGCTGGACGAGCCTTTCTAGGAAGACTGAACCATGCGTCATGGAATGTCCGGGCGTAAGCTCGGTGTCACCGGCACTCATCGCGAAGCCATGTTCCGCAACATGGCCCATGCGCTGATCAAGCACGAGCAGATCACCACCACGCTGCCCAAGGCGAAGGAACTGCGTCCCGTCGCCGAGAAGCTGATCACGCTGGCCAAGCGTGGCGACCTGCATGCCCGTCGCCAGGCGATGAGCAAGCTGCAGGATCCGAAGCTTGTCACCAAGCTGTTCGGCCCGATTGCAGAGCGTTATCGCGGCCGCGCCGGCGGCTACTGCCGCGTCCTCCGCGCCGGCATGCGCTATGGCGATGCTGCCGACATGGCCATCATCGAGCTCGTCGACCGTGACCCGGCCGCCAAGGGTCTCGACAGCGGCCCGCGTCAGGAAGTCGCCACCGACGACGACAGCGAAGACTAACACTGCCGTGCCGTCCCTCCTCGCAAGGGGAGGGACCGCAGCGCCCATCGGCCCCAGCCGATGCTCGCATCCAGCGCCCAGCGCGCTTATCTATCCCTGATGTCTGCAAGCTCTCTCCCGGACCTGTTCGGAGATGCGCCCGGCCCAGCCCCCGCGTCCGACGGCCTACCGCTGGCCGAGCGCTTGCGCCCGCTCGCCTTGGCGGACGTGGTCGGCCAGGATCACCTCGTCGGCCCCGACGGCACGCTCACCCGCATGCTGGACCGGGGCGCGCTGGCCTCGCTGATCCTGTGGGGCCCGCCCGGTGTCGGCAAGACCACCATCGCTCGCCTGCTGGCCGACGCCGCCGGGCTGCATTTCGTGTCGCTCTCCGCCGTGTTCTCCGGCGTTGCCGACCTCAAGCGACTGTTCGACGAAGCCCGGCGTCGGCGCCAGGCCGGCCAGCGCACCCTCCTCTTCGTCGACGAGGTGCACCGCTTCAATCGCGCGCAGCAGGACGGCTTCCTGCCGGTGGTCGAGGACGGCACCATCGTCCTCGTCGGCGCCACGACGGAGAACCCCTCTTTCGCGCTAAACGGCGCCTTGCTGTCCCGCTGCCAGGTCCTCGTGCTGCGCCGCCTCGACGATGCCGCCCTCGAGCGCCTGCTGTCCCGCGCCGAGACGCAGGCCGGCCATCCGCTCCCGGTCCTGCCCGAGGCGCGTACCGCCCTGTGCGCCATGGCCGACGGCGATGGCCGCTACGCGCTGAACATGGTCGAGCAACTGCTCGCCATGCCGCCGGGCTCGCCGCTCGACAGTGCCGGCCTCGCCGAAACCATCGGCCGCCGCGCCGCCCTCTACGACAAGGATCGGGAGGAGCACTACAACCTCATCTCGGCCCTTCATAAATCGCTCCGCGGCTCCGACCCGGACGCCGCGCTTTACTGGTTCGCCCGCATGCTTGCCGGCGGCGAGGACGCCCGCTACGTCGCGCGCCGCCTCGTCCGCTTCGCCTCCGAGGACATCGGCCTCGCCGATCCGGCCGCGCTCGTGCAAGCCATGACCGCTTGGGAGGCCTACGAGCGCCTCGGCAGCCCGGAGGGTGATCTGGCGATCGCCCAGGCCATCGTGTATCTCGGCACCGCCCCCAAATCGAACGCGCTCTACGTCGCCAGCAAAGCCGCCGGCGCCAGTGCCCGCTCCACCGGCAGCCTGACGCCACCCGCCCATATCCTGAATGCACCGACCAAATTGATGAAGAACCTGGGTTACGGCGCCGGCTACGACTACGATCACGACACCGAGGACGGCTTTTCCGGCCAGAACTACTTTCCCGACGGCATGGATCGCCCCGAATTCTACCGCCCGCGCGACCGCGGCTTCGAACGCGAGATCGGTCGCCGCCTGGCAACCTGGGCCGAGCTGCGCCAGGAGCGCCAATCATGAGCATCGAACAACGCACTGTCACCGAGGACGAGGCCGAGATCCGCCTGGATCGCTGGTTCCGCCGCCACTTCCCCGCCGTCACCCAGGGCGCGATCCAGAAGCTGTGCCGCACCGGCCATATCCGAGTAGACGGCAGGCGCGCCGAGGCCGGCACGCGCCTGGCGCCGGGTCAGTCCGTGCGCATCCCGCCGATGCCGGACTCGCCGCCGCCCAAGCCGCAGCCGAGCCTTGGCGACCCCGTCATCGCCCGCGAACTGGAGGATATGGTCGTCTACCGCGACGACCAGATCATCGTCATCAACAAGCCCCACGGCCTCGCCGTCCAGGGTGGCCCCGGCATTACCAAGCACCTCGACGGCATGCTCGACGGCCTGCGCTTCGACAGCCCCCATCGCCCGCGCCTGGTTCACCGCCTCGACCGCGACACCTCCGGCGTGCTGGTACTGGCCCGGACCCCCGGCGTGGCCGGCAAACTCGCCGCGGCCTTCCGCGGCCGCGACGTCAAGAAGACCTACTGGGCCATCGTCTCCGGCCGCCCGCACCCGATCGAGGGCCGCATCGACTTGCCATTGGTCAAATACGCCGGCGCCCGCGGCGAGCGCAGCGTCCCCGCCGCCCGCGACGACGAGGACGGCCAGCGCGCCGTCACCGATTATCGCCTGCTCGACAATGCCGGCCAGCGCCTCACCTGGCTGGAGATGTCCCCCGTCACCGGCCGCACCCATCAGCTCCGCGTCCACAGCGTCGCCCTCGGCACCCCGATCGTCGGCGACCTGAAATACCACGAGCCCGACCAGAACGGCGCCCGTAGCGCGGTGGTTGACGGCATCTCCAACAAGCTGCATCTGCACGCCCGCGCGCTCGACATCCCGCATCCCGCCGGCGGCCGCCTGATCGTGGAGGCCGAGTTGGCGCCCCACATGCGCGAGACGTTCAAGACCGTCGGCTTCGAGAACAAGCCGGCCCGACCGCCCAACCGCACCGGCGGCAAACGATGAAGCGGGCGCTGATCGCCCTCGGCGTCGTCGTCGTCCTGGTCCCGCTCGCCGCGATCGGGGCCGCCGCCTGGTTCCTCAACGGCGACGCCCTCAGGGCGAGGCTCGTCGAGCAGGTCCGCCGCAGCACCGGCCGCGATCTGGTCATCGCGGGCCCGGTGAGCCTCGCTTGGTCACTCTCCCCCACCGTCGCGCTCGCCGACCTCTCGCTCTCCAACCCGCCGGGCTTCGCGCAGCCGACCATGGCGCATGTCGACCGCGTCGAGGTGCAGTTGGCCCTGGCGCCGCTGTTCCACCGCGAGATCGACATCACCCGCGTCGCGCTCATGGGCCCCTCGGTCCGCCTCGAGCGCGACGCGACGGGACGCCCGAACTGGGACTTTCCACCCGCCCTCGACGCCGACCGCGGCACCCGCCGCCCCGTCTCAGCCCGGCGACCGCTTCAAGCTGGCCATCGGCACCGTCGACATCACCGGCGCGACCATCGCCTACGGCGCCCAGTCCATCACCGTCCCGCACGCTGCCTACGACCCGGCCACCACCCGTGTCGACGGCGCCCTCGTCGCCGCCGGCACCACGCTCGCCCTGAGCGGAACCGCCGGACCGCTCGCCGCCACGACCTACCCGGTCGACCTGCATCTGCGCGGTGACGGCGCGGCCGTCACGCTGACCGGCACCAGCGCCGCCGCGACGCTGACGATCACCGCAGTCGACCTCGCCGCACTCTCGCCCCTGATCGGCCGCCCGCTCCCTCCGATCCGCGACGTCACCGTCTCGACCGCGTTCCCTGGCCCGAGCGCGCTGCACGTCCATACCGGCGCGATCGGCCTCGGTGCGCTGTCGATCCAACGAGCCGACCTCAACGCCGCCTCGCTCACCGACCCGGCCACGCTCACCGCTGCCGCCACCGCCGGCACCCTCCCGGCGACGATCAGCGGGCATCTTGGCAGCATCGCCGCGCTGCTCGCCGGCCCAACGCCCGTCGATGTCCGTCTGGATGCGCCCGGCCTGTCCGGCACCGCCGCCGGCACGATCGCCGCGAGCGGGGCAGGGCAGCTGCACCTCGCCGTGCAGTCGCCCGATCTGGCCGCCGCCGGAGCGCAGGCCGGTCTCGCATTGCCGGGCTTGCGTAACCTCGACGCCAGCGCCGACATGGCCATCGCGCCCGGCACGACGGCGTTCACCGGGCTGCGCGTCACCAGCGCCCAGGGCGACCTCGGCGGCGCGCTGACGATCACCACCGCCGGCCGCCTGACGCTGCGGGGCGCGCTGACCAGCACAAGTCTCGACCTTGATGCCCTGCGCATCACGCCGCTGCCGTCCCCCGCGCCGCCCCAAGCCGCCCCGTCGTCCACTCCGGCGTCCACCCGGCTGATCCCCGACGCCAAGCTTCCCCTCGCGGCGCTCGCCGCCGCCGATGCGGACCTGCAGCTCTCGGTCGCGACCCTGCATCTGACCGCTGCCGAGCTGCATGCCGTCCAGGCGCACGCCGTCCTGCAGAACGGCACCCTCCGCCTAGACTCGGTCAGTCTCGACATTGGCCAAGCCGCCGCCGCTGCGACGGCGCACGCCACGCTCGAACTCGCCGCGCAACCGCCGGCGCTCCACCTCACCATCGACGCTCCCGGGCTGCCGTTCGGGCCGTTCTCCGCACTCGCCGGGGGTGCCCCAACCGCGTCCGGCACGCTCGACCTGCGCGCCGACCTCGCCGGCACCGGTGACACCGTGCGTGCGGTGGCCGCCACCCTCGGCGGCCATGCCGGCCTTTCTTTGGTCGACGCGCAGCTCGACAATGCCGTGCTCGAACGGCTCGCCGCCGGGCCGCTCCGCGCCGCCAACCTCTCGCTCGACGGTGGCGGCACCACCATCCGCTGCGCCGCCCTGCGCGCCGACGCCGCCGGCGGAAAGGTCGATCTCCGCGCACTGACCATCGACACCAGCAAATTCGCCCTCGACGGTGGCGGCGATCTCTCGCTCGCCGACGAGACGATGGACTTGCATCTGCGGCCGCAACTGCGCCTCGGCGGCGGGCTCAGCGTGCCGGTCCGCGTGCGCGGCACGTTCGCCGCGCCGAAGACGGCGCTCGATCCCGGCGCCATCGCCTCCGGCCGCGTCGGCATCGTGCTGGGCGGGCCCGCGCCGCCCGACACCTGCGGCCCGGCGCTCGCGCTCGCCCGCGACGGCCAGGCCGGCGCGCCAGCCGCCGCAGCGCCCCCCGTCAAGCCGATGAAGCCCGCCGACCTGCTCCGGGGATTGCTGCGATGAAACGCTTCTGGGACCTCGCCGAGGCCGCGCGCGACGGCGACGGCTACTCGATCCTGCTCGACGGCAAGCCGATGCGTATCCCTAGCGGGGCGGTGCTCCGGGTCGCCAGCGGCGCCATGGCTGCCGCCATCGCCGCTGAGTGGCAGGCCGCCGGCGGCAGCAAGGGCGGCGCCATGACGCCCGAAGACGTTCCGCTGACTCAGCTCGCCGGCACGGCGCAGGACCGCATCGCACCCGACCCGGCCGCCACCGCCGACGCCCTGGCCAGATATGCCGAGTCCGACCTGCTCTGCTACCGAGCCGAGCACCCCGCCCCGCTCGTCGCACATCAGGCCCGCGAGTGGCAGCCCTGGCTCGATTGGCTCGAGCGGGAACACGGCGCCAAGCTCCTGCCCACCGCCGGCATTGCCCATGTCGCCCAGCCCGAAGCCGCCCTGGCCGCCATCCGCGACCGGCTCCGCGCCGAACCGCCGCCGGTGCTGGCCGCCCTCGGCGTCGCCGTCCCCGCGCTCGGCAGCGTCGTGCTCGGCCTCGCACTGGCCGAGGGCGAACTCGGCCCCTCGCGCGCCTATGAGATTGCCGCACTCGATGAGCTGTTCCAGATGGAGCGCTGGGGCGACGACGAGTGGGCCGCCAAGCGCCGCCGCGACGTCGCCGACGACGTCGCCCTGGCACACCGCTTCATGACGCTGGCACGGGAGCCATGATCGCCAAGCAGGTTCGAATCGCCGGGCGGGTGCAGGGCGTGGGCTACCGCGACTGGATGGTTCGCCGGGCCAACCGCCTCGGCTTGTTCGGCTGGGTGCGCAATCGCTCGGACGGCACGGTCGAGGCGTTCGTCCAAGGCGACGTCGTCGTGGTGGAGGAGCTGCTGCGCCACTGCCGCCGCGGCCCACCCGGTGCGGCCGTCACGCTCATCCATGAAGACCTTACCGAGCCGACGGAGGATCTCGGCTTCCGCCGCCTGCCAACGCTCTAGAAAACCTCGGCCCACGCCGCCCGCAACGCGACGTCCGCATCCGCCATCGTCACCGGCAACCCCAGCGCGGCCAAACTGGTCACCCCATGCTCGGCGATCCCGCACGGCACGATGCCGCCGAAATGCGCCAGCTCCGGCTCCACGTTGAGCGCCACCCCGTGCCACGACACCCATTTCGTCACCCGCACCCCGATCGCGGCGATCTTCGCCTCCGTCCCGCTCGCCCGGTCCGCCACCCAGATCCCGACCCGACCCGTCCGCCGCTCGCCCCGGACGTTGAACCGGTCCAATGTCGCGATCAGCCACTCCTCAAGTCCCTCGACATAGGCCCGGATGTCGCGCGCGCGGACGGTTCCGTGCGGCCGGTCGAGGTCGAGCATCACGTAGCCGACTCGTTGGCCCGGCCCATGATACGTCCACTGGCCGCCGCGCCCCGCCCGGAAGATCGGCAGCGCGTTTGCGTCGACCAACCCTTCCGGCGTCGCCGACGTGCCGGCCGTGTAGAGGGCAGGGTGCTCGAGCAACCAGACCTGCTCGCCCGCATCCCCGGCGCGGATAGCGGCGATTCGGGCCTGCATCGCGGCCAGCGACGCCTCATACCCCACCGGCACGTCACTAATTTGCCATTCGAGCGTTGCCGCATTCGAATCCATCGGTTAAGACGCCCCCGTCCCGATGCGGTCGTGGCGGAATGGTAGACGCGCAAGCTTGAGGTGCTTGTGGGGGAAACCCTGTGGAAGTTCGAGTCTTCTCGACCGCATACTCACTTCTTGGAAACCTTGTTTGCGTTCCTGCCGCGCCTGACCGAGTTTGAACGGGGGTTGGAGAGGAACGTTGATGGACGAGGATTTTCGTAAGGCGGCGCTGGACTACCACCGGCTGCCTGTCCCGGGCAAACTGGCGATCGAAGCCACCAAGCGCATGGCCACCCAGCGTGACCTGGCGCTGGCCTACTCGCCCGGCGTGGCCGCGGCCTGCCTCGAGATCAAGGCCGACCCGACCACCGCGCTCGACTACACCGCCCGCGGCAACCTGGTCGGCGTCATCTCCAACGGCACCGCCGTGCTCGGCCTCGGCAATATCGGCGCGCTCGCCGGCAAGCCGGTGATGGAGGGCAAGGCCGTCCTGTTCAAGAAGTTCGCTGGCATCGACGTGTTCGACATCGAGGTCGACGCCGAGGACCCGGACCGCTTCATCGAGGTCGTCGCCGCGCTCGAGCCGACGTTCGGCGCCATCAACCTCGAGGACATCAAGGCCCCCGAGTGCTTCGAGATCGAGCGCCGCCTCCGCGAGCGCATGAAGATCCCGGTGTTCCACGACGACCAGCATGGCACCGCCATCATCGTCGCCGCCGCCGTCAGCAACGGCCTGGTGCTGCAGGGCAAGGAGCTGTCGCAGGCCCGCCTGGTCACGTCCGGCGCCGGTGCCGCAGCACTCGCCTGCGTCGACCTCCTGGTCGCCATGGGCCTCCGCGTCGAGAACGTCACGCTGACCGACATCAAGGGTGTCGTCTGGGCCGGGCGCGACGAGAACATGCCGGACAACATGGCGCGCTATGCGAAGCATACCGACGCCCGCAAGCTGCCGGACGTGCTGGTCGATGCCGACGTGTTCCTCGGCCTGTCTGCGCCGGGCGTGCTGAAGCCGGAATGGCTGCCTTCGATGGCGCCCAAGCCGCTGATCATGGCGCTCGCCAACCCGGACCCGGAGATCACCCCCGAGCTGGCGCGTCAGCATCGGCCGGACGCGATCGTCGCCACCGGGCGCAGCGACTACCCGAACCAGGTCAACAACGTGCTGTGCTTCCCGTTCATCTTCCGCGGCGCCCTCGACGTGAGCGCGACCCAGATCAACGAGGAGATGAAGCTCGCCGCCGTCCACGCCATCGCCAACCTCACGCGCTCCGAGGCCAGCGAAGTCGTCGCCGCAGCCTACGGCGGGCAGGCCCCGGTGTTCGGCCCGGAATACATCATCCCCAAGCCGTTCGACCCCCGCCTGATCCTCGAGATCGCCCCCGCCGTCGCCCGTGCTGCCATGCAGAGCGGCGTCGCGACCCGGCCGATCACCGACTTCCCGGCCTACATGGAGCGCCTCGACCGCTTCGTCTTCCGCTCCGGCCAGCTGATGCGGCCCATCTTCGAGGCCGCCAAGCAGAACAAGCAGCGCATCGTCTACGCCGAAGGCGAGGACGAGCGCGTGCTGCGCGCCGTGCAGACTCTGCTCGACGAGAATCTCTGCGAGCCGACCCTGATCGGCCGAAAGGACGTCATCGTCCGCAAGATCCGCGAGCTCGGACTGCGCCTCAAGCCGGACGAGCAGCTCCGCATCCTCGACCCCGAGCACGACAAGAGCGTGTTCGAGCCGTTGCTGGCGCAATACGAGCACCTGGTCGGCCGCCGCGGCGTCCCCACCGACGCCGCCGCCCGCCGCATGCTGCGACGCCCGACCGTCGCGGCCTCCATGATGCTGCATGCCGGGCTGGTGGACGCGGCCGTCTGCGGTGGCCTCGGCGATTGGTGGCGGCACATCACCTACATGATGCCCATCATCCCGACCCGCCCCGGCGTCTCGCGCATCTACGCGCTCTCCGCGCTCATCACCTCGGCCGGCGTGCTGTTCATGGGCGACACCCACGTCAACCTCGACCCCACCGCCAAGCAGATCGCCGAGATGACCCAGCTCGCCGCCCATTGCGTGCGGGATTTCGGCATCGTGCCCAAGGCGGCGCTCCTATCGCACTCGACCTTCGGCAGCTCCTCCAGCCCCAGCGCCCGCAAGATGCGCGACGCGCTGGCCATCCTCCGCAGGGAAGCGCCCGACCTCGAGGCCGATGGCGAGATGCATGCCGACGCCGCGCTCATCCCCAGCCTGCGCGACCGCGCCGTGCCGGACAGCCGCCTCGACGGCGTCGCCAACCTGCTGATCATGCCCAACCTCGACGCCGCCAACATCAGCTTCACCATGCTGAAGGCGGGCGCCGACGGGCTTCCGATCGGGCCCATCCTGCTCGGCATGTCGCGCCCGATCCACGTGCTGGTGCCGAGCGTGACCGCGCGCGGCATCGTCAACGTCAGCGCGATGGTCGCCGTCGAGGCCCAGCACCGGCACGCGGAAGCGGCGGAAAAGGCAGCCAAGACGACGGCCTGATCCGGCGCCATGCTGATGCTGGCCGCAGGCCTCGGGATGTTGGCCGCGCTGCTCTTTGCGGCGCGGTCCTTCTCCAGGGCGTCCGTCGCCAACGTCAAGGCGTTGCTGGCCTGGGTCGCTGCCCTCGCCGGGCTCAGTCTGGCGGCGCTGCTGCTTCTGACCGGGCGCGGCCCGGCGGCACTCAGCGGCCTGGTGCTGTTCGGGCCGCTGGTCTGGAACTGGTGGAAGCGATATGCCGCCGCACACGGCCCCACCGCGCCGCCACCGGCCCGGCGCGGCGCGGCCATGGGCAGGGCCGAGGCGCTGCAGGTCCTCGGCCTGGCCGATCCCGTCTCGGACAGCGATGTCCGCGCCGCCTGGGTCCGGCTGATGCGGGTGGCCCATCCGGATGGCGGCGGCTCCGACTGGATCGCCGCACGCGTGAACCAGGCCAAGGACGTCCTGCTCGATCGCCGCTGAGCTCGGCTTGCTCCCGGCGGCGGGACATGTCACGAGATCGCGTCTGTGGATTAGCTGTTGGGAATACAAAGTGAAGAAGCTGCGTAAAGCGGTGTTGCCCGTCGCCGGGTTGGGAACACGATTTCTCCCCGCAACGAAAGCGATGGCCAAGGAGATGCTCCCCGTCGTCGACAAGCCCTTGATCCAATACGCGGTCGAGGAAGCCCGCGCGGCCGGGATCGAGCAGTTCTGCATGGTCACCGGCCGCGGCAAGACCGCGCTGATCGACCATTTCGACGTGTCCTACGAGTTGGAATCCAGCCTGCGCGAGCGTGGCAAAACCGAAATGGTGGATCTGCTCGAGGCGATGAAAATCCCGCCCGGCGCCATCACCACCGTGCGCCAGCAGGTCCCCATGGGCCTCGGTCACGCCATCTGGTGCGCCCGCGCCTTCATCGGCGACGACCCGTTCGCCATCCTGTTGCCGGACGATCTCGTGCTGAGCGACACCCCGTGCCTCAAGCAGTTGGCAGACGTCTATGCCGACACCGGCGGCAATGTCGTCGCCGTCACCGAGGTGCCGCACGAGCACACCAACCGCTACGGCATCCTCAAGACCGGCGCCGATGATGGCACCCGGGTCGAGGTCACCGGCCTGGTCGAGAAGCCCAAGCCCGAGAACGCGCCCAGCAATCTCTCCATCATCGGCCGCTACATCCTGCTGCCCGAGGTGATCGATTTCCTGTCCCGCATGGACCGCGGCGCCGGCAACGAGGTGCAGCTGACCGACGCGATGGCCCGCATGATCGGCCACGGCCCGTTCACCGGGCTGCGCTACGAGGGCCACCGCTTCGACTGCGGCGACAAGGCCGGCTTTCTCGAAGCACAGATTGCCTTCGCCTTGAAACGGCCGGACTTGAAGGATCAGGTGCAGGCTTTCCTGAAGAAATACCGGTAGAGGGCGCGTCCCGATGGCATTTAAGCACGATTTCGACGCCACCAGCCTGCGCGAGTACGACATCCGCGGCGTGGTCGGCAGCACCCTGCACGACGCCGACGCCTTCGCCATCGGCCGCAGCTTCGGCACCGTCGTCGCCCGCGCCGGCGGTAAGACCGTCTCGGTCGGCTATGACGGCCGGCTCTCCTCGCCGCACCTCTCCGCCGCGCTGATCGAGGGCTTGAAGGCCAGCGGCATGGAGGTCCTCAAAGTGGGCCGCGGCCCGACGCCGCTGCTGTATTTCGCCGCCACGACCCTCGAGACGGACGGCGCCGTGATGGTCACCGGCAGCCACAACCCGCCGAACTACAACGGCTTCAAGATGATGCTCGGCAAGAAAGCCTTCTTCGGCGCCGAAATCCAGAAGCTCGGCCAGATCGCGTCCGCCGGCGACGTCGTCGACGAGGCGCACGGCTCCGAACGCGACATCGACGTGGTCGACCAATACATCGACCGCCTGATCCAGGATTACGACGGCGGCGACCGCAAGCTCCGCGTCGTCTGGGACTCCGCCAACGGCGCCGCGGGCGAGGTGCTCGAACGGCTACTCAAGAAGCTGCCCGGCGAGCACACCGTCCTCAACCCGGTCATCGACGGCAACTTCCCCGCCCACCACCCGGACCCGACCATCGCCAAGAACCAGGAGCAGCTGATCGCCGCCGTGCGCAAGCACGAAGCCGATCTCGGCATCGGCTTCGACGGCGACGCCGACCGCGTCGGCGCGGTGGACGACGAGGGCACGATGCTGCTCGGCGACCAGCTCATGGTCGTCCTCGCCCGCGACGTGCTGCGCGAACACCCCGGCGCCACCATCATCGCCGACGTGAAGGCGAGCCAGGTGCTCTACGACGAGATCGCCAAGGCCGGCGGCAACCCGCTGATGTTCAAGACCGGCCACAGCCTCATCAAGGCCAAGATGGCCGAGATCGGCGCCCCGTTCGCCGGCGAGATGAGCGGCCACATCTTCTACGCCGACAAGTGGTATGGCTTCGACGACGCGCTCTACGTCGCCATTCGCCTCATGGGCATCGTCTCCCGCATGGACGGTAAGCTCTCCGACGTGACCCGGTCCTTGCCCCACGTCGTCAACACCCCCGAGCTGCGCTTCAACTGCGACGACGTTCGCAAGTTCGAGGTCATCGAGGAAGTTGCCGGCCGTCTCCGCCAGCAGGGTGCCAACGTCAACGACATCGACGGCGTCCGCGTGCAGACCGAGGACGGTTGGTGGCTCCTCCGCGCCAGCAACACGCAGGCCGTCCTGGTCGCCCGCGCCGAAGCCAACGACGACGCCGGGCTGGACCGGCTCAAGCAGGCATTGGTCGAGCAACTGACCGCCTCGGGTCTCGAAGCGCCCGATTTTTCGGGCGAGAACGCGGGACACTGACGCTGCTGCAAGCCCCGCCCGCCCAGCCCGGCATGCGTGAGGACGAGGTCGATACGCCGGCCTTGTTGCTCGACCTCGACGCGTTCGAGCACAACCTGGCCCGCATGCAGTCGCTGCTCGCCCCCACCGGCACCCGCCTGCGGGCCCACGCCAAGACGCACAAATCGCCGGTCATCGCGCATCTGCAGATGGCCGCCGGCGCCGTCGGCCAATGCGTGCAGAAGGTTGGCGAGGCCGAAGTGCTCGCCTGGGGTGGCGTGCCCGACATCCTGGTGAGCAACCAGGTCGTCGGCGACGGCAAGCTGGCCCGCCTGGCCGCCCTGTCACGCATCGCCCGCATCGCCGTCTGCGCAGATCAGGCCGGCAACGTCGCCCGCATCGAGGCTGCTGCCGAAGCCGCCGGCATCCGTCTCCCGGTATTGGTCGAGATCGACGTCGGCTCCAACCGCTGTGGCGTCCAGCCCGGCCCCGAGGCCGTCGCCCTGGCCGGCACGATCGCCGCGTCCAAGCACCTGCGCTTCGCCGGGCTGCAGGCCTATCACGGCTCGGCGCAACATCTCCGCACTACCGAGGCGCGCACCGCCGCCATCGCATCGGCCACCGACGGCGTGCGCCGCACCGTCGAGCAACTGCGCCAGCAGGGCCTCGCCTGCGACATCATCGGCGGCGCCGGCACCGGCACCTTCGAGCACGAATCCAGCACCGGCCTCTACACCGAGATCCAGGCCGGCAGCTACTGCTTCATGGACGCCGACTACGCCCGCAACCACGGCGGCCAATCCGCCGGCTTCCAACACGCGCTCTTCGTCCTGGCCACCGTCATGAGCCAGGCCCGACCCGGCCTCGCCGCCATCGACGCCGGGCACAAGGCCGTCGCCATCGACAGCGGCATGCCGCTCGTCTGGCAGCGCGACGGCGTCGCCTACACCGGCGCCTCCGACGAGCACGGCAAGCTCGAATGGGCCGACGGCCCCGGCGTCCAGCACGGCGAGAAGCTGCGCCTGGTCCCCGGCCATTGCGACCCGACCGTCGACCGCTTCGACTGGTATGTCGGCATCCGCCGCGGCCGCGTCGAGTGCCTCTGGCCCGTCGCCGCTCGCGGCGCCTTCAATTGATCGCTCGCGGCGCCTTCAATTGATCGCCCGCGGCGCCTTCACCTAGCGATGCGCCCCCGCACCGAATACGAGCCCGGCCAGCGTGTCGCCCACCCGCTCCAGCCCGGTTGGGGCACCGGCCAGGTGCAGTCCGTCGTCGACCAGCGCGTGACCGTCAATTTTGAGAATGCCGGCAAAGTGCTGGTCAACGTGGCCGCCGTGCCGCTCACGATCTTGGAGGACGACGAATGAATGGGTTGAACCCATGCCGTCTTCGTCCGACCTTGTGGACATGATCGATCCGTTCGGCCGCGGCATAACCTACCTGCGCGTCTCCGTCACCGACCGCTGCGACTTGCGGTGCGTCTACTGCATGGCCGAGGAGATGACCTTCCTGCCGCGCAAGCACGTGCTCTCCCTCGAGGAGCTAGACCGCCTGTGCTCGGCCTTCATCCGCCAGGGCGTGCGCAAGTTGCGCATCACCGGCGGCGAGCCGCTGGTCCGCCGCGACGTCATGAAGCTGTTCCGCAGCCTCGGCAACCGTCTCGGCACCGACCTCGACGAACTCACCCTGACCACCAACGGCACCCAGCTCTCCAAATACGCCCGCGACCTCGCCGCCGCCGGCGTCAAGCGCATCAACGTCAGCCTCGACACGCTCGACCCCGCCCGCTTCACCCGCATCACCCGCTGGGGCAAGCTCGACCAGGTGCTCGGCGGCATCGACGCCGCACAGGCGGCCGGCCTGCACGTCAAGATCAACGCCGTCGCGCTCAAGGGCGAGAACGAGGACGAGATCGGCGACATGCTGGCCTGGTGCGGCGCCAACGGTCACGATCTCTGCCTCATCGAGACCATGCCCATGGGCGATATCGGCGGCGACCGCACCGACCAATACCTCCCGCTCTCCATCGTCCGCTCCCGCCTACGGCAGCGCTTCACGCTGACCGAGACGTCGTTCAAGACCGGTGGCCCCGCCCGCTACTTCGACGTCGCCGAGACCGGCACCCGCATCGGCTTTATCACCCCGATGACCCACAATTTCTGCGAGAGCTGCAACCGCGTCCGCCTGACGTGCACCGGCACGCTCTACATGTGCCTCGGCCAGGATGATGCCGCTGACCTTCGGGCCGTCATGCGCGACGGGGCGACGGACGACCAATTGGATGGCGCCATCGTCGAGGCAATCAAGCGCAAGCCGAAGGGCCACGACTTCATCATCGACCGGCGCGACAACACACCCTCGGTCGGTCGTCACATGAGCCTGACCGGCGGCTAGCCGCTACTCCTCCGGCTCCGTGGTGAGTAGGAGGGGGTAGCCCTTCTTACGTGCCTCGTCCGTCGCGTTGGTCGCCTTGCTCTCGGCGATCTCCTTGGTGAACACGCCCACGACGCAGACGCCTTTCTGGTGCGCCGTCATCATCACCTTGTGCGCCTGGCTGTCGGTGAGCCGGAACTCGCCCTTCAGCACCTTCACCACGAAATCGCGCGGCGTGTAGTCGTCGTTGACCAGCACGACTTTGTGTAGCCGCGGCCGCTGCGTCTCCAGGACGGTGTTGAGCCGTGGCCTAAGATCTTGATCGTTCATCCGACTTCCTAAGCTCGCCTGGATTGCCGCGGTGCCATAGCTCAACTCGCCCATCCCGTCATCGTTCCGAGTTTCAGGGTCACAGGGCAGCGACCATCCGCGCCCAGCATCGCCCCGGCCGCCGCGGCAAACAGCGCCGGATTGGGCCGCCGCCGGTCGCGCTGCGCCACCGCATTGGTCTCCCCCGCCGCCTGCAAGTCCCGCAACAGCCCGAGTGGATCCGCATAGGATAGCGTAAGGTCCTCGACATCGGCCACCGGCACCGCGAACCCGGCGCGCCCCATCAGCCCGGCCAGATCCCGCAGCTCCGGAAACGGCGACACCCGCGGCGATACCCCACCCAACGCTGCCTCCGCCTCCGTCAGCGCCGCGCGCAGCTCTCCGAGCGTGCCCAGCGCCGGCAGGCTCGCCAGGAACAACCCGTCCGGCCGCAGCACTTGGCGGATCTGGATCAGCGCCCCCGGCAGATCGTTGACCCAGTGCAGTGACAGGCTGGCCACCACCAGGTCGAAGCTCCCCGGCGCGAACGGCAGCCACTCCTCGTCGGCAACGACGCACGGCGCCCCATTGAGAGCCGCCATCCGCGCCGACAGATCCGCGCTCACCACAGTGATCCCCCGGCTGCGCAGGATCGGCGCGACCACGCCGCGGCCACCTAGGTCCAGCGCCTGCCCGAACCCGCGCTTGGTGTCGTCGAGCCGGTCAAGCAGCCGCTCGGCGCACTCCTCCAGCACCGGCAACACCCGCCCGACCAGCCCGGCCGCCCGGTCGCGATGCAGCCGCACGGCACGGCGGTCGAAGATCTGTGGAGCCGACATCAGCCGCATGTGCCGTCGCCCCGCCGCTTTGACCAGGGCCGCCATCACGATTAGCCTGAGACTAACACTATGGAGAGCGACATGCGCGCTGCCCTCGAGACCGCGGTACGCCGGGCCGGCCGGTTCGCGCTCGACGTGCTGCTGCCGCCGCACTGCCTGACGTGCGACCAGCCGGTCGGCGCGCCCGGCCAGTTCTGTCCGTCCTGCTTCGAGCAGACCCATTTCATCACGGCGCCCTGCTGCCATCGCTGCGGTGTACCGTTCGAGACGGCCGAACGCGGCGGAACCTCGGGCGCCTGCCCGACCTGCCTGGCCGACCCGCCGCCCTGGGGCGAGGCGCGAGCGGCGTTGCGCTACGACGCGCAGGCCAAGCGCCTGATCCTGCCGTTCAAATACGGCGACCGGGTCGAGAATGCCCACGCTCTGGCGTCGATGATGGCGAGGGCAGGGGCCGCACTCCTACGCGAGGCGGACTGGCTGATCCCGGTGCCGCTGCATCGGCGCCGCATGCTGTCGCGCCGCTATAATCAGGCCGCGCTGCTGGCCCGCGAGCTGTCGCGCACCACCCGTCGGCCGGCCTTGCTGGACGGCCTGTGCCGGGTGCGCTCCACCAGCCCGCTCGCTGAGTTGTCCCCCGCGCGACGCACCGCCGAGATGGAGGCCGCCATCGCCGTACGCCCGGTCCGGCGCCTGCAGATCGACGGTGCCCGCCTGCTCCTGATCGACGACGTGCTGACCTCCGGCGCCACCGCGCGTGCCTGCGTCACGGCATTGCTCGCCGCTGGCGCAGTCCGCGTCGACGTGCTGGCGGCCGCCCGGGTTCGCTCGCAACACTGGGATGGCTGACCCTTGCGGAGGACGCCGAGCCTGCCAAGATCGAGGATATCATGACCATCGAAATCTACACGCAACCCTGGTGCCCCTACTGCGAGCGCGCTCTCGCCTTGCTGGACCGCAAGAGCGCCGCCTACCGTGAGATCAACGCCCCGAATGGAACGCCCGAACGCGCCGAAGCCGTCCGGCGCTCGGGCCGCACCTCGGTCCCGCAGATTTTCATCGACGGTCAGATGATCGGCGGCTGTGACGACCTCGTCGCATTGGACCGCGCCGGCAAGCTTGACCCGCTGCTCAAGGCAGCCTGACCTGATCCACTATACCGTTTTGTGCTCGGCCGCCCACGAGTTCGAGGGCTGGTTCAAGGACAGCGCAGCCTTCGATCGGCAGGCGCAAGCCGGCCTGGTGACGTGTCCGCAATGCGGCGACAGCGCCGTCACGCGAGCGCTGATGGCCCCGGCCATCCCGCGTAAGGGTCGCGCGCCGGCGACGATCCCTTCTGAGCCCGCCGCGCCACCGCCGGAAAAGGCTGCCGTCGGCCTACCCGATCAAGTCCGCGCCGCGCTGCAGCGCATCCGCGCCGAAGTCGAGCGGACCAGTGACTACGTCGGCCCTGATTTCGCCGACGAAGCCCGGCGCATCCACCGCGGCGAAAGCGACAAGCGCAACATTTACGGCGATTCGACCGCCGAACAGGCCGAGGCACTCGCCGATGAAGGGATCGAGGTTGCCCGGATCCCCTGGGTGCCGCGCGCCGACGGCTAGGCCGAGGCTTCGGCCCGGCGGCGCGACACCACCATGCGGTCATGCAGCCGCTTGACGGTCTGCGACCCGGTGCTTGTGAACAGGAACGGCAGGACGCCGTGCACCATGCAGGCGAGCCCGCCCAGGATCATCGCGGTCCCGAAGCTGGAGGCCACCATGAAGTGCTCGCCATAGCTCTCGCCGACGGCGTCAGGGTGCTTGGTGAAAGAGAGTTCCACTGCGTTGGCTCCTTGTCGATGACCCAAAGATGCCGGCAACCGTCCGCGAGATGATGTCGTTTTTCAAAGATTCTCGCGTTTCCGTGAGCAAAGGATTTCGGCAAAGCCGTCTTTTGCGGTAAGTTTTCGCATGGACGACGCCGATCGACGGATTCTCTACTGGCTCCAGCGCGATGCCTCGCTGCCGTTGGCCGAGCTGGCCGAAAAGACCGGCCTCTCCCCGTCGCCGTGCTGGCGCCGGGTCCAGAAGCTGACCAACGACGGCGTGATCCGCGCCCGCGTCGCCTTGCTGGACGCCGGGCTGATCAATCTGAGCGTGGACGTCTTCGTCAGCGTCCGCACCAGCCAGCACAAGAAGGAGTGGGCCGAGACTTTCACCGCGACCGTGATGGCCTTACCCGAGGTGGTCGGCTTCTACCGGATGGCCGGCGAGGTCGATTACCTGCTACACATCGTCGTCCCCGACATCGCCGGCTACGACCGCGTCTACAAGCGCCTGATCGAGCGCATCGACCTCAACGACGTCAGCGCCAGCTTCGCGATGGAGACCATAAAATCCACCACCGCGCTCCCCCTAGACTACGCCCGCTAACCCGCCAAACCCCGCCGTAGGGTGGGCTTCAGCCCACCACCACACCGCCCATCGCCAGCCCACTAACCACCCGCCCGCAGCATCGCCAAATAATTCACCGACAAATCCGCCGACTCGCGCCAAACCCGTCCCCGCAGGTCGTAGCTCATTCCCCGCGTCCCCACGAGCCGCAGCCCGGCGCCACGGGCCGCCCGGTCCAACTCCGCCGGGCTGATGAACCGCCGCCACTCATGCGTCCCCGCCGGCAGCAGCCGTGCGATATATTCCGCGCCGATCTTGCCCACGGCCAGCGACCGCAGCGTGCGGTTCAGCGTCGACAGGAACAGCCTCCCTCCAGGTTCGAGCAACCCGGCCAGCAGCGCCAGGAACCGCGCCGGGTCCGCCACATGCTCGATCACCTCGAGCGCCGTGATCACCGGGAATCGCGCACCCTCCGCCAGCAGCGTCTCCGCCGTTGCCACCCGATACGTCAAATCGAGCCCGCCCCCGTCGGCATGCGCCACCGCCGCCGCGATCGCATCCGCCGCCGCGTCGATGCCCAGCACGTCGTAGCCCAGCCGCGCGAACGCCTCCGCCGCCAGCCCGGCGCCACAGCCGACGTCCAGCAGCCGCCCGCGCACCGGCACCTGCGCGTCCACCCAGCCGGTGCGCAGCGGATTCATCGCATGCAGCGGCGCCATCGGGCCTGATGGATCCCACCACTCGGCCGCCAGCCGGTTGAATTTGCTGATTTCGCCAGGGAGCGCAGAGGGCAGGGCGGAGCCGGGTTGCGTGTCTGTCATGTTGCCCCTGCGAGATCACGCCGGTATGTCGTCGTGTTTGGTGACACGGACAAGGTTTGGTATGGCGCGGATCGTGATGAAGTTCGGCGGCACGTCGGTGGCCGACCTCGATCGCATCCGCAACGTCGCGACCAAGGTCAAGCGCGAGGTCGAGGCTGGCAACGAGGTCGCCGTCGTCGTCTCGGCGATGTCCGGCGTGACCAATCAGTTGGTCGCCTGGTGCCAGAGCCTCGCGCCGCTGCACGATCAGCGCGAGTACGACGCCGTCGTCGCCACCGGCGAACAGGTCACCGCCGGGCTGCTGGCGATCGCGCTGCAGGCGCTCGGCGTCGAGTCGCGGTCCTGGTCCGGCTGGCAGATCCCGCTGCAGACCGACGACGCGCATGGCCGCGCCCGCATCGTCGGGGTGGAGGGCGAGGCACTGTTGGCCGAGATGCGGGCGGGTCGCGTGCCCGTGGTTGCTGGCTTCCAGGGCATCGGCCCCAACGAGCGCATTACCACGTTGGGCCGTGGCGGATCAGATACTTCGGCCGTGGCGCTCGCGGCTGGGTTGAAGGCGGATCGCTGCGACATCTATACTGACGTCGACGGTGTCTACACGACGGACCCCCGCATCGTCGCCCGCGCGCGTAAGTTGGACAGGATCTCGTATGAGGAGATGCTGGAGTTGGCGTCCGTCGGCGCCAAAGTGCTGCAGACCCGCAGCGTGGAACTCGCGATGAAGCAGCGGGTACGCGTGCAGGTCCTGAGCAGCTTCGAGGACCGACCCGGAACCCTGGTCGTGGACGAGGACGAGATTTTGGAACAGGTAGTCGTTTCCGGCATCGCATACTCCCGCGACGAAGCGCGCATCACCCTGCGCCACGTGCCGGACCGGCCCGGCGTCGCCGCCGCGATCTTCGGCCCGCTTTCGGCCGCCAACGTCAACGTCGACATGATCGTCCAGAGTGTCTCGGCCGAGGGCACCACCGACATGACCTTCACCGTCGGCCGCGCCGACCTCCCGCGCGCCGAGCAGATCCTGGCCGAACGCAGCGCCGAGATCGCCGCCGCCGCCGTGCTGACCGACTCCGACGTCGCCAAGATCAGCGTCGTCGGCGTCGGCATGCGCAGCCATGCCGGCATCGCCAATACGATGTTCGCCACCCTCGCGGCCAAGGGGATCAACATCCAGGTCATCTCGACCAGCGAGATCAAGGTCAGCGTCCTGATCGGCGCCGAATACACCGAGCTTGCCGTGCGCGCGCTGCACACGGCCTACGGGCTCGATGCCTGATACGGTCCAATCCGACCTGAACGCCCCGACGACGCCGGACGGCGCCGCTCGGGCTGAACTCGACCAGCTTTCCGTCCGCGGCCGCGCTTTCCTCGGCACTCGCTACGCCCTCATGGGCGGCGCGATGAGCTGGCTCAGCGAGCGCCACCTCGTCTCCTCCATCTCCAATGCCGGCGGCTTCGGCGTCATCGCCTGCGGCTCCATGCCCCCGGCCGCCCTGGCCGCCGAGATCGCCGCGACCCAAGCGCTGACTGACCGCCCCTTCGGCGTCAACCTGATCACCATGCACCCTGACCTGCTCGACCTGATCGCGGTCTGCCGCGAGGCCCGGGTGGGTCACGTGGTGCTGGCCGGCGGGTTGCCGCGTGGCGAGGCGGTGCGGGCGGTCAAGGAGGCGGGCATGCGCCTAATCTGCTTCGCCCCCGCGCTGGTGCTGGCCAAGCGCCTCATTCGCAGCGGCGCGGACGCGCTCATCATCGAGGGCTCCGAGGCCGGCGGCCATATCGGCCCGGTCTCCCTTGGCGTCCTCGCCCAGGAGATCCTCCCCTACATCGACGAGGTCCCGGTCTTCGTCGCCGGCGGCATCGGCCGCGGCGAGGCGCTGCTCGCCTTCCTCGAGATGGGTGCCGCCGGTGCGCAGGTCGGCACCCGCTTCGCCGCCGCCCGCGAGAGCATCGCCCACCCCAACTTTAAGCAGGCCTTCATCGGCGCCCGTGCCCGCGACGCCCTGCCCAGCGTTCAGCTCGACCCGCGTTTCCCGGTGATCCCGGTGCGCGGCCTGGCCAATCACGGCACCGAGCGCTTCACCGCACATCAGGCCCACGTCATTGCCCAGGTCACCTCCGGCGCGCTGACCCGCGAGGAAGGGCAGCTTTCCATCGAGCATTTCTGGGCCGGTGCGCTCCGCCGCGCGGTCATCGACGGCGACGTCGAGAACGGTTCGCTGATGGCGGGCCAGTCTGTCGGCATGGTCAGCGCCGAGCAGCCGGTGGCCGACATCATCGGCGAGTTCGTCGACCAGGCCTGTGACGTGCTCGCCCGCCGAGCCACGGGTCGCGCCGCCCGGCGCGTGTAACGATGGCGCGCATCTGATGGCGAGTAGCCGCCGCCTGCTGGCCCGGCTCCGCAATCTCATGGCGGCCAGCGCCGAGGGACCGCCCGGCGGCCGCGAAGCCCTGAACGCCTTGGCGCAACTGATCGGCGCCGAGATGCTGGCCGAGGTCTGCGCCATCTACGCCATGCGCTCCGGCGACGTGCTCGAGCTTGCCGCCACCATGGGCCTCAATCAGGAGGCGGTCGGCCGCACCCGCCTGCGCGTCGGCGAGGGCATCGTCGGCATCGCAGCCGCCACTGCGGCGGTGCAGAACCTGCCGGACGCGCAGAGCCATCCGGCCTTCGCCTACCGCCCCGAGACCGGCGAGGAGGTGTTCGCTTCGCTGCTGGCGGTGCCACTGCGGCGCGGCGGCCGCACGCTGGGCGTGCTGACCGTGCAGAACCTGCTGCCCCGCCGCTACACCGATGACGAGGTCGACGGGCTCGAGACCGTCGCCATGCTGCTGGCCGAATTGCTGGCCGCCAGCGGCGTGATCGACGCCAGCGATGGGGTCGGCAGCGTGCTGCCCCGTCAGTTCGACGCTGCGCCGATCGCGCCCGGCCTGGTGATCGGCCCGGTGGTGCTGCACGGAATGGGCGCCCCGGTCCGCCGCCTGCTCGCCGAAGACCCGCTGGTCGAGATCGCCCGCCTCCGCGCCGCCGCCTCGTCGATCCAGAAATCGCTCGACGAGCTGATCGACACCAGCCGCCCCGACGACGACGACGCCCGCGAGGTCCTGGAGGCGACGCGCTTGGTCTCCGCCGACGAGGGCTGGCTGCGCCGGGTCACCGAGGCGGCCCGCAGCGGCCTCTCGGCTGAGGCCGCCGTGCATCGCGTTTCGCATCAGGTGCGCGAGCGCATGCGCCGCATCCAGGACCCCTATCTGCGCGAGCGCCTGGCCGACCTCGAGGAGCTGGCCGAGCGCATGCTCGCCGCGCTCGACGGCGGCGAGGCCCCGCTGGCCATCCCCCAGGGCGCCATCCTGCTCGCCCGCCGGCTCGGCCCAGCGCAACTGCTCGAATGGCACGCGCGCGGCATCGGCGGCGTGGTGATCGAGGAAGGCAGCAACGCCGGTCACGCTGCCATCCTGGCCCGCGCCCTCGGCCTGCCCGCCCTCGGCGGCGCCGCCGGTATGCTCGAAGCCGTCGAGAACGGCGATGACGCGATCCTCGACGCCGACGAGGGCCAGCTCATCCTCCGCCCGGCGCCCGAGGTCCGCGCCAGCTTCCTCCAGGCCCTGCTGATCCGCCAGGAGATCGAGGCCGGCTACGCCGCCCAGCGCTCCCTCCCGGCCCAGAGCAAGGACGGCGTCCGCCTGCACCTCCAGCTCAACGTCGGCCTGGCGCGCGAGATGGACCAGCTCGACAACACCGGCGCGGACGGGATCGGCCTATTCCGCACCGAGATCGCCATGCTCGCCCGCGGCGCCGTCGCCGACGTGCCCGAGCAGGCCGCACTCTACGCCCGCGTGCTCGACGCCGCCGGCGACCGCCCGGTCCGCTTCCGCACCCTCGACCTCGGCGGCGACAAGATGCTGAAGGACGCTCCGCCCCAGGTCGAGGAGAACCCGGCCATGGGCTGGCGCAGCCTGCGCATCGGCCTTGACCGCCCCGCCATGCTGCGCCGCCAGCTCCGCGCCCTGCTGCTGGCCGCCGGCGGCCGCAAGCTGTCCATCATGTTCCCCATGGTCGCCACCGTCGCCGAGTTCCGCGCCGCCAAGAGCCTGCTCCTCGCCGAAGCCGCCCGCGTCCGCCCCGCCCCGATCGAGCTCAGCGTCGGCAGCATGATCGAGGTCCCCGCGCTCCTGTTCCAGCTGCCGGCGCTGATGGCCGAGGCCGATTTCGTCTCAATCGGCTCCAACGACCTGCTGCAATTCCTCTTCGCGGCCGACCGCGGCACCCCGGCGCTGGCCAACCGCTACGACCTGCTGTCCGCCCCCGTGCTCGATGCGCTCGAACGCGTGGTCGACGCCGCCCGTCACGCCAATGTCGACGTCTCCGTCTGTGGCGAGCACGCCTCCCGCCCGCTCGACGCCATGGTCCTGGCCGCCATCGGCATCACCACCCTGTCGATGCCCGCCCCCAGCCTGCTGCGCCTGAAATCCATGCTCGCCCAGGTCGACCTGCACGCGCTCCGCGAAGTGCTGACCGCGCTCCGCCGTACCCAGGCCGGCCCGGCCAGCCTGCGCGAGCCGATCGCCTCCTGGGCCCGCGAGCACGATCTCCGCCTATGAGACGGCTCAATGGCGGCCAACGTTGGCAAGCCGGGGCGTTCCGGGCTAGAGCACCCGTCCGGATCCTGCAGTGCAGATCATGACGCGTCATCCAGGTAGTATCCGATGCAATCCCGCCGACCCGAATTCGATGACTCGCACGCGATGATGTCCGCATCGGAAGGCGTCGACGCGAACGGCATCGGCGCGTCCCGCGTGGGCGCCGAACTGCGCGCCGCCCGGCTCCGCCTCGGCTGGACGCTCGAGGAGGTCGCCAACGGCCTGCGCATCCGCTTGCCCTTCCTCGAGGCGATCGAGGAGGGCCGCATCGGTGACCTGCCCGGCTCCGCCTATGCCGTCGGCTTCGTGCGGACCTACGCCAATTCGCTCGGCCTCGACCCGGAGGAGATCGCCCGCCGCTTCCGCGCCGAGGGTCACGAGGTCAACCGCAAGACCGAGCTCGCCTTCCCGGCCCCCGTCCCCGAGCGCGGCGTGCCGGCCGGCGCGGTGGTCCTGCTCGGGCTAATCCTGGCGATCGGCGCCTACGCGGCCTGGTACAAGTTCTCGCCGGTCCGGCATGACGAGCCCACCATCGCCGCGGTGCCGGAGCGGCTCGCGCCCTTGGCCGAGCGCGTCGCCCCGAGTCAGGTAACCCCGAGTCAGGTAACCCCGAGCCACGTCTCGCCGCAGGTCGCCTCCATCCTGCCGCCCGTCACGCCATCCACCGCCAACGGCTCCACCCCCATCGTCGCCCTGCCGCCCGCGCCGCCGCCGATCACGGCGATCCCGGTGCCGGTCCCCGTCCCCGTCACGCTGACGCCGACCGCCCCGAGCCCCCCGGCCGCCAATTCGCCCGCACCCGACGGCGGCCGCGTCCAGTTGAAGTTCAAGGCCGACTCCTACGTGCAGGTGCGCGAGAAGGGCGGCCCGGTGCTGCTCAACCGCGTCATGCGCGCCGGCGAGGCCTGGCCGGTCCCCAAGCAGGCCAACCTGGTCATGACCACCGGCAATGCCGGTGGCACCGACATCGTCGTCGACGGCATTGCCGCCGCCTCGCTCGGTGCCAGCGGCGCCGTCCGCCGCGACGTCTCGCTCGAGCCCGACGCCGTCAAGCTGCCGCCAGGGGTCAAGTTGCCGGCGCAACCGCGTCAGCAGTAGAAGCGGGCCGACACCGGTCTTATCTTGAGCCCGAGGAGTTCAGCATGATGTATCGCGCCTACCAGCAGATCGAGCGTCGCAAGTCGCGGCAGATCCACGTCGGCTCCGTGCCGGTGGGCGGCGACGCGCCGATCACGGTGCAGACCATGACCAACACGCTGACCACCGACGTCGCCGGCACGGTGGCGCAGATCCGCCTATCCGAGGAGGCAGGCGTCGACATCGTCCGCGTCTCCTGCCCGGACCAGGAGAGCGCCTTCGCCCTCAAGCAGATCGTGCCTCAGGTCAAGGTGCCGATCGTCGCCGACATCCATTTCCACTACAAACGCGCCATCGAGGCCGCGCAGAGCGGTGCCGCGTGCCTGCGTATCAACCCGGGCAACATCGGCAGCGCCGACCGCGTCCGCGAGGTCGTCCAGGCCGCCCGAGACCATGGCTGCTCCATGCGCATTGGCGTTAACGCCGGCTCGCTCGACCGGCATCTGCTCGAGAAATACGGCGAGCCGAACCCCGAGGCCCTGGTCGAGAGCGCCCTCGAGCACGCCAAGATCCTGCAGGATCACGACTTCCACGAGTTCAAGATCAGCGTGAAGGCGTCCGACGTGTTCATGGCCGTCGCCGCCTACCAGCAGCTCGCCGAACAATGTGACCACCCGCTGCACATCGGCATCACCGAGGCCGGCTCGAAGCGGGCAGGGACCGTCAAATCTTCCATCGGCCTAGGCAGCCTGCTCTGGGCCGGTATCGGCGACACCCTGCGCGTCTCCCTGTCCGCGCAGCCGGAGGAGGAGGTCCTGGTCGGCTGGGACCTGCTCAAGTCCCTCGGCCTGCGCCACCGCGGCGTGAAGATCATCTCCTGCCCGTCCTGCGCCCGCCAGGGCTTCAACGTCATCGACACCGTCCAGAAGCTCGAGGACCGCCTCCAGCACATCAAGACGCCGCTGACTCTCTCGATCATCGGCTGCGTCGTGAACGGCCCCGGTGAGGCGCTGATGACCGACCTCGGCGTCACCGGCGGCGGCAACGGCCGCCACATGGTCTACGCCGCTGGTAAGACCGACCACACCATGGACGGCACCGACATGATTGAGCACATCGTCGAGCTGGTCGAGCGCAAGGCCGAGGCCCTCGCCGCCGAAGCCCCGCCCGTAGCCGTAGCAGCCGAGTAAAACTCGCCCGTAGGGTGGGCTTCAGCCCACCAGAAGGAACCCCGTTTGCCAGAAGCACTACAACCCGTCCGCGGCACGCGCGACCTGATCGGCGACGATCAACGCCGCCACACTCACGTCATCGACACCGCCCGCCGCATCGCCGCCCTCTACGGCCTCGAGGAATGGGCCACCCCCATCTTCGAGGAGACCCGCGTCTTCGCCCGCACACTGGGCGACACGTCCGACGTCGTCACCAAGGAGATGTACACCTTCCAGGACCGCGGCGGCGACAGCGTCACCCTGCGCCCGGAGAACACCGCCGGCATCTGCCGCGCCCTGCTGAGCAACGGCCTGACCCAGTCCCTGCCGCAGAAGGTGTTCTACGCCGGCCCCATGTTCCGCTACGAGCGGCCGCAGAAAGGCCGCTACCGCCAGTTCCACCAGATCGGCGCCGAGCTCATCGGCGCCCCGGAGCCGCTCGCCGACGCCGAGATCATCGCCCTGGGCTGGCACATCCTGCAGGCGCTCGGCATCGCCGACAGCGTCATGCTCGAGCTCAACACGCTCGGCGACGCCGCCAGCCGTGACGCCTACCGCACCACGCTCGTCGAGTATTTCACCCGCCACAAGGCCCAGCTCTCCGCCGACAGCCTGACCCGGCTCGAGCACAACCCGCTCCGCATCCTCGACAGCAAGGATCCCGGCGACAAGGCCCTCGTGGCCGACGCCCCGACCATCTACGCCTCGCTGACGCCCGAGGCCGCGTCCTTCTATGACGGACTGAAAACGCATCTCGCCCAGTTCGGCGTGCCGTTCCGCGAGAACCCGCGGATCGTGCGCGGCCTGGACTACTACAGCCACACCGCCTTCGAATTCGTCACCGAACAGCTCGGCGCGCAAGGCACCGTCATGGCCGGTGGCCGCTACGACGGCTTGATGCAGCAGATGGGCGGTCCGGCAATCCCCGCCGTCGGTTGGGCCGCCGGCGTCGAGCGGCTTGCCATGCTGCTGGCTGCGCCGCCGAGCGTCCCGGCGCCCGTTGCGATCATCCCGGTCGGGGACGGTCAGATGGACGCGGCCATCGCGTTCCTCCAAGGCTGTCGCCGCAGCGATATCAAGGCGGAGCTCGCCTACCGCGGCAACCTCAAGCGTCGGATGGAGCGGGCCAATCGCATCGGCGCGCGCCTCGCGCTCATTCTCGGCGAGGCCGAGACGCAGCGTGGAGTCGCTCAGCTCAAGGATTTGAGGACCGGGGAGCAGCGCGAGCTTTCCTTCCAGGACGTCATTCCGGCACTGGTCGAACCTCCAGCAGCATTGACGTTGACCACCGTCGTGGATGACCCGGTGTGAGCGCCACCCTCGACAACCGGCTCGACATGATCGTCGGCCGCGCCGCCGAACTGCGGGCCATGCTGAGCGAAGGCCTCGGCGGCGACGGCTTCTCCAAGGCCAGCAAGGAGCTCTCCGAGCTCGAACCGGTCGTCGAGCGCATCGGCGAACTGCGCGCCGCCGAGCGCGCCCAGGATGAGGCCGAGGCCATGATGGCCGACCCGGAGATGAAGGCGCTCGCCGAAGCCGAACTCTACGAACTCAAGGACCGCTTGCCGCAGCTGCGCCAGGAGATCCGCCTCGCGCTGCTGCCCAAGGACGAGGCCGACGCTCGCAGCGCCATCCTCGAAGTGCGCCCGGCCGCCGGCGGCGACGAGGCCGGCCTGTTCGCCGCCGAGCTGTTCCAGATGTATCAGAAATACGCCGTCACCAATGGCTGGCGCGTCGAGGTGCTCGACTATTCCGACAACGAGCTGGGCGGTATCAAGGAAGCCGTCGCCGAGATCACCGGCCGTAACGTGTTCGCCCGCTTCAAATACGAGAGCGGCGTCCACCGCGTGCAGCGCGTTCCCGCCACCGAGAGCCAGGGCCGCATCCATACCTCCACCGTCACGGTCGCCGTCCTGCCGGAGGCCGAGGAGGTCGACGTCGACATCAACGAGAGCGACCTGCGCATCGACGTCTATCGCGCCTCCGGCGCCGGCGGTCAGCACGTCAATAAGACCGAGAGCGCCGTCCGTATTACCCACGTGCCCTCCGGCGTCGTCGTCGCGATGCAGGAGGAGCGCAGCCAGCACAAGAACCGCGCCAAGGCGATGAAGATCCTGCGCAGCCGCCTCTACGAAGTGCAGCGCTCCCGCGAAGCCGCAATCCGCGCCGCCGACCGCAAGGGCCAGGTCGGCACCGGCGACCGCAGCGAGCGCATCCGCACCTACAACTTCCCGCAAGGCCGCGTGTCGGACCACCGCATCGGCCTGACCCTGCACAGCATCGACAAGGTGATGCAGGGCGACCTCGACGAGATCATCGACCGCCTGACCGCCGAGGACCAGGCGGCCCGGCTCGCGGCGCAGGAGTAGCCCGCGCTCACCGTCCGCGACGCGCTGACCGAGGCCGCCGCCCGCCTCTCGGCCGCCGGCATCGACGGCGCGCGATACGAGGCGCGCCTGCTGCTCGAGGCGGCGTCTGGCCTCGACCGCGCCGCCCTGTTGCGCGACCCCGGCCACCCCTTCGACCCCGAGCCGTTCCGCCGCCTCGTCGCCCGCCGGACGACCCGGGAGCCCCTGGCCTACATCCTCGGCTGGCAGGAATTCTGGAGCCTGCGCATCGCCGTCTCGCCCGCGACGCTGATCCCGCGCGCCGATAGCGAGACCCTGATCGAGGCCGCCTTGGCCGCACGCCCGGCCGGCATCGCCCGCGTGCTCGACCTCGGCACCGGCACCGGATGCCTGCTGCTGGCGCTCCTGTCGGAACGACCGGCGGCCTGGGGCCTCGGCATCGACCGCAGCCCGGCCGCCGCGGCACTGGCGCGCGCCAACGCCGTCGCCCTCGGCCTAAACGACCGCTGCGCGATGGTCGCGGCCGACTGGGCGGCGCCCGTGGCGGGCCGGTTCGACCTGGTGCTGAGCAACCCGCCTTACATCGAGAGCGGGACGATCGCCGGGCTGATGCCGGAGGTCGCCCGCTTCGAGCCCGGCAGCGCGCTCGACGGCGGCGCCGACGGGCTCGACGCCTACCGCACCATCGTCGGCTCGTTGCACCGGCTGCTCGCGCCCGGCGGCCTCGCCGTCCTCGAGGTTGGCGCCGGGCAGCACGTCGCCCTGCGCGCGCTCGCCGAGGCGGCCGGCTTCGGCACCGTGGGCCTGCGGGCCGACCTGGCGGGCATCGTCCGCGCCGTATCCATCGAGCGCTGAGGCTTGTGACGACCGGGGCGATGCGTTACTGACCATCCACGGCCACGAGAGGCCGAGAGGTCCGTGAGGCGGTCAGACGATCGGCGCCGATGGACCACCCACCGCCGCAGCTTCGAGCGCGCCGCTTGCCGGGCGCATCCGCCGGGCGGCTACTGATAGGATCATCCTTGTGGCAATGAATATGAAGCGGGTGCGGGGCCGCAACCATCGTGGCGGCAGCGGCGGGGGAGGCGGCGGCGGCGGCGGACCGATCCGGCACCAGAGCGGCAACGTTCCGCTCAACCGCAACCATGTGTTCGACAGCATCGGCCCCGATCTGCGGGTGCGCGGCACGTCGCAGCAATTGTTCGAGAAATATCTGCAGCTTGGCCGCGACGCCACCAGCAGCGGCGACCGCGTCATGGCGGAGAGCTACTTCCAGCATGCCGAGCATTACTTCCGCATCCTGAACGCCATGAACCTCGCCGCGGCGTCGCAGCCAGGCGCGCAGCAGGGTGGCCAGCAGAACCAAGGCCAGCAGAATCAGAATCAGCAGGGCCAATACGGGCAGCAGAACCAAGGCTACAGCCGCCGCAACGACTCCAACTCCGACGCGCCCGATGAGCAGGACGATGAGCCGGCCGGGATCGGCGACCAGCCGGAGTCCCGCGAGCGCGACATCCCGATCGCCGGCGCCCCACCCGACGCTTGAATACCCCGACGCCTGATTACAGCGCGACGCTCGGCAGGGCTTGGAAGCTCGGCCGGGCGAAGTAGTAGCCCTGAATGAGATAGACGCCGAGGTCGCGCAACGCCTCGACCTCGGCCTCCGTCTCGGCCCCTTCAGCCACCACCTTGATGCCGAGATCGGTGGCCATGCGGACCAGGTTGCCGATGATGCTGCGCCGCCGCGTATCGACGTCGAGCCCGCGCACCACTTCCATGTCGATCTTGATGGTGTCCGGCTGGAAGCGCGCGAGCAGGCTCAGCCCGGAGAACCCGGCCCCGAAATCGTCGATCGCAATGCGCAGATTGTTGCGCCGGTAGACGTTGAAGATCTGTTCCAGCAGCGGCACGTCGACGATTTGTTCGTTCTCGGTCAGCTCGAGGATGATCCGCTCGTTGGCCACGCCGCAGCGCCGCGCTGCCGCCAGCGTCGCCCGAACGCAATTCTCCGGCCGATACATCGCACCGGGGATGAAGTTGATCGACAGGCTGGCGCCGGTCTCGATCAGGCCCAGGCTGGACGCCAGTTCGATCGCCTTGACCCGGCATGACTGGTCGAACGCATACCGGTTCAACGGCGTGACCTGCTCCAGCACGCTGAAGGCCGATTGGTTGGATGGCCCCCGGACTAGCGCCTCATAGGCGTAGATCCGCCGTTGCCGGATGTCGACGATGGGTTGGAACGCCATAGAGAACTCGAAGGGCGCCGCGATCCCGTCGGCACAGTCGCCGCAGGACCGCTTCCTGGTGATCGTACGTGTATCCGAGAGTACCGTCATTCCGGCAGTATCGCCGCGAAATACTAACGAGACGTCAACGCTGGCGCAGCGCCGCCGCCAGCCTGCCCGCCTCGGGTTCCCCGATGAGCCCCCGGCGCAGGAACAGGTCGATCAGCACCAGGTTGACGTTGAACTTGAAGTCGTCCGTCGCGCGCACGCAGTCCAGCACGCGCGCCAGCGGCCACAGCTCGAACGCCTCCACCTCCCCATCCGACGGCACCGGCTCGAACCCCGCCGGCAACTCGAGATCGTAGCAGAACAGCGTGTCGCGCCGCAGCCCCTCGTCCCGCGCCATCGCGTACTCGACCCGTCCCACCGCGCGCGCGGTCGCCGCCAGCGCCGCCGGCAGCCCGGCCTCCTCGCCCGCCTCCTTGATCACGGTCGCCGCCACCGTGTCGCCCGCCGCCACCCCGCCCGCGACGAGATGATCCAGCTTGCCGGGATCCAGCGGCTTGTCGCGCGACCGCCGCGCCACCCACAGCCGGTCGCCGACCAGCCCGTTGACGTGCACGCCCACCGCCCCGATGCCGAATTTCGGCAGCGCCCCGCGGTCGATGCGCGCCAGCGACGGCCCCTCCGCCTCCGCCCGCACGTCGAACGCCTCACCCCGCCACCGGAACAGCCCGGCCCCCGCCATCGCCCGCGTCACTGCCTCGATCTGCTCCGGCCGCAGCGTCAGCCCGTCCGCGTCCAGCCGCGCCCCCTGCGCCGCCGCTGCCGCCGCCAGCGCCGGCATGATCCAGCCGACCGCCTGGCCCGCCACCCAAACGCGCCGCCTTTCCCCCGGCAGCACGGCGTTGTTGCAGGCGCGGATGTGGCGGATGAGTTCCATTCCGACCACTCTATACGCCGGATGCGCCGCAATGCCTTACCGTCGGCACTTTCCAGCGCCACATAGCGCCTTATGAGTTCGACCCAGTTCCAACCCGACCCGGCCAACGGCCGCACCGGGTTGCAGACGATCCGCTCCCTCCTGCCGTATCTATGGCCCTCCGGCGCCCCCGGCGTGCGCTTCCGCGTCGTCTGCGCCGCGGCCTTCCTCGTCGCCGCCAAGGTCGCCACCGTCTACATCCCGCTGGTCTACAGCCACGCCGTCGACGCGCTTGCCCCCAAGGACAGCGTCGTCGCCGTGCCGCTCGCCCTGATCGCCGCCTACGCCCTGCTCCGCATCGCCTCCAGCGGCTTCGGCGAGCTGCGCGACGCCGTCTTCGCCTCCGTCCAGCAGCGCACCATCCGCAAGGTCGCGCTACAGACCTTCGAGCACCTGCACCGCCTCAGCCTGCGCTTCCATTTGGATCGCCAGACCGGCGGCCTCAGCCGCGCCATCGAGCGCGGCACCGCCGGCGTCGAAGCGGTCCTGCGCCTGGCCGTCTTCAACATCCTGCCCACGCTGTTCGAGGTCCTGCTCGTCACCGCCATCCTATGGCGCATGTTCGACTGGCGCTTCGCCGCCGTCACCTTCGCGGCCGTCTCGCTCTACATCATGTTTACGCTGCTGTTCACCAACTGGCGGGTCAAATTCCGCCGGCTGATGAATGACATGGACAGCGACGCCCAGACCAAGGCCGTCGACAGCCTGCTCAACTTCGAGACCGTCAAGTATTTCGGCAACGAGGCCCATGAGGCCGCCCGCTTCGACGGTGCCCGCGCCCGCTACGAGCGCGCCGCCGTGCGCAGCCAGGTCACGCTGAACATGCTCAACCTCGGCCAGGCCCTCATCATCTCGCTCGGCCTCGCCTTGGTCATGCTGATGGCCGCCGACGGCGTCCAGAAAGGCACCATGACCGTCGGCCAGTTCGTCCTGGTCAACACCTACCTCATGCAGCTCTACCAGCCGCTGAACCTGCTCGGCTTCGTCTACCGCGAGATCAAGCAGGGCCTGGTCGACATGGAGGCCATGTTCCGCCTCATGTCCGTCAACCAGGAGGTTGCCGACCGCTCCACCGCCCGCGCGCTCGCCTCCGCCGGCACCGTCACCTTCCGCGACGTCAAGTTCGGCTACAACCCCAACCGCGAGATCCTCAAGGGCGTCAGCTTCACCGTCCCGGCCGGCTCCAAGCTGGCCATCGTCGGCCCGACCGGCGCCGGCAAGAGCACCATCTCGCGCCTGCTGTTCCGCTTCTACGACGTGTCCGAGGGCTCGGTGGAGATCGACGGCGTCGACGTCCGCGCGCTCTCCCAGGCCAGCCTGCGCGCCGCCATCGGCGTCGTCCCGCAAGACACCGTGCTGTTCAACGACACCATCGGCTATAACATCGCCTACGGCCGACCCGGCGCCTCCCAAGAGCAAGTCGAGCGCGCCGCCCGCCTGGCGCAGGTCCACGACTTCATCCAAAGCCTGCCCGAGGGTTACCAGACCCGGGTGGGCGAGCGCGGCCTGAAGCTGTCCGGCGGCGAGAAGCAGCGCGTCGCCATAGCCCGCACCATCCTCAAGGACCCGGAAATCCTGATCCTAGACGAAGCCACCAGCGCGCTCGACAGCCGCACCGAGCAGGAGATCGACGCCGCCTTGCGCCTCGTCTCCGCCGACCGGACCACCCTGGTGATCGCCCACCGCCTATCCACCGTGGTCGACGCCGACGAGATCATCGTCCTGCAGGACGGCCGGGTCGCCGAACGCGGCACCCACGCCGCCTTGCTGGCCGACCAGGGCCTCTATGCCCGCATGTGGGCGCTGCAAGCCGCCGAAGAGCCCACCGCCGACCTGCGAGAAAAGGAGACCGTAGCGTGACCGACGACCTGCCGTCCGATCTGAGCCATTCGGGCGCGATCGTGGATAAAGCCATCGAATACATGCTGGGCCAGAACCTGGACTCCGTCGCCGTCGCCTCCGCCCTGCTCGGCGGCTCGCTCGGCCTGATGGTCCGCAGCATGGGCGACGACGCCATCGCGCAGGTCCTGGACAACGCCCTGGCCTCCGTCCGCTCCGGCGAGCTGCGCACCGAGATGGGCTCCCGGGCTTGACGCCTGAGGGGAGGGCGGGCATAGAGCGCCCCTGAATTGCGCCGGGCCCCAACCCCGGCTGCCGTCTATTGAGAGGTCCGTTTCATGTCTCGTCGCTGCCAGTTCACCGGCAAGGGCGTTCAGTCTGGCAACAACGTCAGCCACGCGAACAACAAGAGCCGCCGCCGCTTCCTGCCCAACATGCAGCAGACGTCCATGATGTCGGACATCCTCGGCACGCCCATCCGCCTGCGCCTCACCACGCACGCGATCCGCACCATCGAGCACAATGGCGGCCTCGACGCCTTCCTGCTCACCACCGCCAACCGTGACCTGCCGGAGCCGGCTCAGGTCCTCAAGCGCCGCATCATGCGCTCCAAGATCAAGCGCGACGCCGCCGCCGCCCAAGCCTAACCGGCCGTCTTCCAGTAGCGGAACTCCACGAATGGCCCGTTCGTATCGTGGAGCGTCCGCTGCTCCGGCTGCCGTAAGTAGCCGTGCTTCTCATAAAAGCGATGCGCTCGGCAGAACCGACTATCGGTCCATAACTCCAGGTCAGTGGCCCCTGCGTCGAGCGCGTGAAGCTCCGCAATTCGTAACAACGCCGCCGCTAACCCGCTACCATGCCGATCAGGCATGACGTAAACGCGGCAAATCTCCCACAGATGACCGCCGCCCGGCCGCGTCGCGATCATGCCCGCGCCCTCGTCGGCGATCCACAACGCTCCACCCGCCGCTGCATAGGCCGAGGCCAGCGCGCGCAAATCCGGCTCGTCCGCATCCACGTCGAGCCGACAGTCGTAATCGGACCAGCAACGCCCGATCAAAGCGATGAAAGCAGCGGCATCCTCATCACGACCGGCTCTAATCACCGCGCCCGTCACCCGTAGGGTGGGCTTCAGCCCACCACCGCTGCAACGACCCCATCGAACGACAACCAGCGCCCTACTGAAGCGCCTGACAAAACGCCACGATCCGCGAGCAAGCCTCCCGCAAATCCTCGTCCCCGGTCGCATAGCTAATCCGCACGTAGGGCGACATCCCGAACGCCTCCCCATGCACGATCGCAACATGCGCCTCCTCGAGCAGCGCCATCGCGAAGTCCCGATCCGTCTCGATCGCCCGCCCGCCCCCGCTCGTCTTCCCCAAGCACCCCGCCACGTTCGGATAGACGTAAAACGCCCCCTCCGGCTTATGGCAGATCACCCCCGGCGCCCGATTGAGCGCCTCCACCACCAGATCGCGCCGCCGCTGATACGCCGCCACCATGGTGGCCACCGCCTCCTGCGGCCCATCCAGCGCCGCTGCCGCTGCTGCCTGTCCCACGGTGCTGATCCCAGCCGACACGTGCCCCTGCATCGTTACCATCGCCTTGATCAGCCGCTTCGGCCCTGCCGCGAACCCCACCCGCCAGCCCGTCATCGCATACGTCTTCGACACGCCAGACACGGTCAGCACCCGGTCCCGCAACGCCGGCACCACCGCCGCGATCGTCGCCTGCCGACGCCCGTCGAACAGCAGGTGCTCGTACATGTCGTCCGACATCACCCAAACCTGCGGATGCCGCAGCAGCACCTCGCCCAGCGCCCGCAGATCGTCCTCGGACGTTGCCGCCCCCGTCGGATTGTTGGGAAAGTTCAGGATCAGCCACTTCGTCCGCGGCGTAATCGCCGCCTCGAGGTCCTCCGGCCGCAGCCGAAACCCGTTATTCTGCGGACACGTCACCACCACCGGCGTGCCGCCGACGACCTGCGTCATCAGCGTGTAGGCGCCCCAATACGGCGCCGGCACGATCACCTCGTCGCCCGCGTCGATAGTCGCCATGAACGCGTCGAAGATCACGCCCTTGCCGCCATTGGCGACCATGATCTCGTCCAGCCCGAACTCGAGGCCGCTATCCCGCTTGAACTTGCGCTGGATCGCCGCCTTCAGCACCCCGGTGCCATCCTGCGGCGGATACTTCGTCTGCCCCGCCTTCGCCGCCTCATAGGCCGCCTCGATCGCGTGCGCCGGGCTGTCGAAATCCGGCTCCCCGATCGTCAGCGCGATCACCTGCTTGCCTTCCGCCCGCATTGCCCGCGCCCGAATTGTCATCGCGACGGTCGCGGCCGCTGGCAATCCGTCCAGCCGGTGGGCGAGGGTAGGGGTGATCGCGCCGATATCCATGGTGCTACTTCAGGCCCTGGCAGAAATGCTGGATCCGCGTGCACGCATCCCGCAGGCTCTCCGTGTCCGTCGCGTAGCTGATGCGGAAATGCCCCGGATACATGAACGCCGCCCCGTGCACCGCCGCCACGCCTTCTTCCTCGAGCAGCGCCAGCACGAACGCCTCGTCGTCCTTGATCAGCGTCCCGCCCGGCGAGGTCTTGCCGATGCAGCCATGCACGCTCGGGAACACGTAGAACGCCCCCTCCGGCGACGAACAATGCACCCCCGGCGCCTCGTTCAGCATGCCCACCACCAAGTCTCGCCGCGCCTTGTACACCGCCGTCATCTCGTCGATGAACCCCTGCGGCCCCGTCAGCGCCTCGACCGCCGCCGCCTGGCTCACCGAGCTCGTGTTCGACGTGCTCTGCGATTGCAGCTTGTCCATCGCCTTGATCAGCGCCTTCGGCCCGCCGGCGAACCCGATCCGCCAGCCGGTCATCGCATACGCCTTGGAGCAACCGTTCATCGTGATCGTCCGCTCGCGCAGCTTCGGCTCCACCTGCACGATCGTCGCCGGCTGGAACCCGTCGTACACCAGCTTGTCGTAGATATCGTCGGTCAGGATCAGGATGTCCGGGTGCCGCAGCAGCACGTCGCAGATCGCCCGCAGATCCTCCGCCGAATACGCCGCCCCCGTCGGGTTGCACGGCGAGTTCAGCATGAACCACTTCGTCTTCGGCGTGATCGCCGCCTCGAGATCCTCCGCGCGCAGCTTGAACCCGTTGTTCTGCCCGCACGGCACGATCACCGGCGTCCCGTCCGCCAGCGCCACGATGTCCGGATAGCTGACCCAGCACGGCGACGGGATGATCACCTCGTCGCCCGCGTCCAGCGTCGCCACCATCGCGTTGAAGATCACCTGCTTGCCGCCGGTGCTGACGATGATCTCGTCCGGCGCGTAGTCCAGCCCCTGATCCCGCTTGAACTTCTCCGACACCGCCTTGCGCAAGGCCAGCGTGCCCGACACGTCGGTATACTTCGTGTCCCCCGCCTGGATCGCCTTGATCGCCGCATCCTTGACGTTCTGCGGTGTATCGAAATCCGGCTCGCCCGCCGCCAGCGAGATCACGTTGCGGCCCTCCGCCTTCAGTGCGCGGGCCTTGGTCGAGATGGCGATGGTCTGGCTAGGGCTGATCCGGTCCAGACGTTCGGCGGTCAAATGCATGATGGCTTCCAGCGAAAAACGCTGGAAACACTAGGCGCGGCGCCGCCCCGGCACAACCGCTCAGGTAGGGTTACGCCTACTGGCCGACGTTGCGCTGGTAGTTGAAATTAGCGTCCCCGCCGCCCTGCTGGGCGTTCGGCTGATACGGCACCCGACCCGGCGGCAGATCCCCGCAAGCGGTCAGCGAAAGAAGCACCATCGTGATAAGGCAGGCGAGCAAAGATCTCATCGGACCTGCAACGTGGCCGCCCCGGCCGAGTTTCGGCGCGTCCATCCCATGCTCGACGACTTGGTCGGCGTCGTCAGCGTGCGCGATGCGGTGCGGGTCTCCAGCGCCAGGCGCTCGAGGCCGACGACTCACCGACGACGTCCACCCCGGCAGCCTCGCTGCCGCCAGAAGGCACGCCCCAGAACGCCCAGACACACCGCCAGCGTCCCCAGCGCCACCGGCATCGCTTCCCGCACGCCGCCCGGCGCATAGCTGAACGTGACCACCGACGCCCCCGCCGGCACCTCGACCCCCTGGAACGTATCCTCCACCGCCTCGATCGGCGCCACCGCCCCGCCGACCCGTGCCGTCCACCCCTGCATGAACACCTCGAGCCGCAGCAGCCGCGACGGCGCCGCGCAATCCGTTTCGATCGAATCTTGCGACCGCACCGTCACCCTGCACCCCGGTGCATCGGCATACGGCCGCGCCCCCGCCAGTTCGTAGACGGTCGTCCGCGCCGTGCGCAGGATCGGCCGCGGCTCGCCGGCCTCCACCCAGTCGACCACCGGCAGGGACCGCGACGTCGAGACTGGCCGCAGCCAGAGCGCGACGTTCTGCCCCCCGCCCTCCTTGGCGATCGAGAGCCGCGTCGGCACCCCCGCCGCCAGCGCGAACGGTTCCTCGAGCGAGATCAGCAGCCCGCGATTGTCCGGCGCGGTCGCCAGCGGTGCCGCACCGGTCGCGCACCGCGCCTCCTGGCACAACCGCACCCGAAGTCCGCCATCGGCCTTGCCGTCATACGTCCCCACCAGCACCGACACCGCGCCGATCCGGGCCGCCGCCGCTCCCTCGAACTCGGCGGTCAGCGCCTCTCCCGCCCCGAGCGCCGCCACCGTCGGATCGCCCGGCACGAACCCGTAGGCCGGCGCGAGATTCATGTCCCCCGTCGACAGCACGTAGCGTACCCCCGCCGCCGCGTACCCCGGCAGCGCCGCCACGAACCGCGCCTGCCGCGCCGCCTGCTCGGCCGGCGGCACCGCCCCGTTATGCCCGAAGATCACCCCGTCGTTGGTCGCGTCCAGCCGGCTGGTCACGTAGGTCGCCGTCCGCGCCGGCACCGGCAGGTCGTCGTAATTCATCGACGGTATGCCGAACACCGACCCGAAATTCGGCGCCAGCCCGGTGCCCGACTCGATCGCGAACCGCTGCACCCCGGTGTGCCCGCGCAGGAACTCGATCAGGGCCCGGTCGACCCCGGTGAAGCCCGGCGTGGACGCAAACGGCACCATGAACCACAGCACCGCTTCGCCCACCGCCAGCCCGGCCACCACCGACTGCGCCCGTCGCGAGCGCATCGCCACCACGAACCCGCCGACCGCCGCCACCCCCGTCGTCAGCGCCAGCACGATCGCCCAACCCTGCCACCCCGCCCCCTGCCAAGCCTCCGCCAGCGCGGACCGGGCGAACCAAACCCCCACCGCCAGCAGCGCCAGCACCACGCCCCCCGCCACCAACCCGGCCCGGCGCGGCGCCCCGTCCTGCAGCCGGTCCACGAACACCGCCGCCAGCACCACGCAGGCGAAGATCCAGCCGGCATCGAGATACCGGCAATACGCAGCGATCGTCACCAGCGGCAGCGCCGTCAGCACCCCGTGCAGCACCGGCACCCCGTGGCTCGCCCCCACCGCCAGCACGATCCACCCCACCAGCAGCCAGCTCGTCGCCGACCGCCACGCGCACACCGCCCCGCCCACTGCCAGCAACAGGGGCATCACCCCGACATAGCCGCCGATATCGCCCCAGAACGCCGCCAGCCCCGCCTGCGTCGCCGCATTGATCGGCCCGAACACATACGGCAGCAGCGCGGCCAGGAAAGCGTAGGGCGGCAGGAAATGGTCCCGGAATTCAACCCCGTGATGCCCACCCACCGCCGCCTCGCGCAGGAACTGCCCGAACCCGATCAGCACCGGCGCCGCCATCGCCACCGCCAGCACCGCGACCGCCGCCAGATCGACCCCGAAGCCCGTTGCCCGCCGCCACGGCAGCGATGCCCCGCGCACCACCACCCAGCCGGCCACCAGCATCGCGTAAAAATACACCACCTCCGGGAACCCGGCATACAGCGCCAGCGCCCCCGCGATCGCCCCGAGGCAGACCGTCCACCACCGCTCCGAGCCCGCCCGCTCCCCGCGCGCGACCCGGAACAGGCTCTCCACCGTGAACATCAGCCAGGGCAGGAACGCCACCGGGTTGTAGACCGCGTTCCGCAACCAGGCGAACACGCCGTTGAACTCGAACAGCAGCCCGCCCACCAGCGCCGCCGACCGCCCCAGCCCGAACCGCCGCAGGAACAGATACGTCCCCAGCCCGGCCACCGCCTGCAGCAGCGCCTGCTCGATCGCCTGCCCATGCGGCAGCAGCAGCAGCAGCGTCGGCGGAAACAGCGCCGCCGACTGCATCTCGCCCAGCAGCGGCGCCCCGTATCCCTCGTAATGGTTCCACAGCGGCAACCGCCCGGACATCAGATCCAGCGCCGCCCGCACCCCGAGCGCGAACGACGTCGTGCCCATGTTGGGATCGATGGTCACGAACCCCGGCAGCCATCCCGGCCGATGCCCGACGCCGACCCCGCCCCACGCCGCCACCGGGTCCATCTGCAACGGCCCCACCGTCGTCAACAGGCCGACCACCACCGCCGGCATCAGCAGCGCGAGCAGCACCAGGCCGCGCCGCGAGAGACCAAGGAACGCCACCCTCAGCGCGTCGTCGATATCGTGGTCGCGCGCCGCTGCAGCAGCCACACGCTGCCCAGCGCGACCGAGACGCCGAGCAGGATGACGCTCCCCAGCGCGTTCAGCTCCGGCGTCACCCCGAGCTTCATCGCCGAAAATACCACCATCGGCAGCGTCGACGCCCCCGGCCCCGACGTGAACGTCGCCACCACCAGGTCGTCCAGGCTGAGCGTGAACGCCAGCAGCCACCCCGACAGCAGCGCCGGCGTCAGCAGCGGCAGCGTGATCCGCAGGAAAGCCGACAGCGGCGTCGCCCCCAGATCCTGCGCCGCCTCCTCGAGCTCGGTGCCCGCATCCGACAGCCGCGCCTCGATCACGATGGCGACGTAGCTGAGGCTGACCGAGATATGCGCCAGCGTGATCGTCAGCGCCCCGCGATCGGCCGGCCAGCCGAACATCTGCTCGGACTGCACGAACAGCAGCAGCAACGACAGCCCCACCAGCACGTCCGGCAGCACCAGCCGCGCCGAGATCAGGCTCGCGAACAACCCGCGCCCCCGAAATCGCCCGAACCGCGACAGCGCGAACCCCGCCAGCGTCCCCAGCACCGTCGCCGCACTGGCCGACACTGCGGCGATCCGCAGCGACAGCAGCGCCGCGTCGATCAGCTTCTGGTCGTGCCACAGCGCCACGTACCAGGTGAACGAGAACCCGGAGATCACCGTCGTCAGCCGCGACGGGTTGAAGCTGGTCGCCACCAGCAGCCCGATCGGGATGTAGAGGAACGCGTAGCCGGCGATCAGCGCCGCCGGCAGCAGACGCCCGCGCCTCATTCCCGCGTCCGCAGCAGCACCATCGGGATCAGCAGCACGACCAGCAGCGCGGTCGCGACGGTCGATGCCATCGGCCAGTCGCGATTGGCGAAGAACTCGTTCCACAGCGCCCGCCCGATCGTCTGCGCCCCGGGCCCCCCGAGCAGCTCCGGGATCACGTACTCGCCCACCGCCGGGATGAACACCAGCGCCAGCCCGGCCACGATCCCCGGCACTGACAAGGGCAGGGTGATGGTCCGAAAGATGGTCCACGGCGCCGCCCCCAGATCGGCCGCCGCCTCCTCCAGCGCCGGGTCGCGCCGCGACAGCCGCGCATACAGCGGCAGGATCATGAACGGCAGGTAGGCGTAGGTGATGCCGATATACATCGCCAGGTCGGTGTACAGCAGCTTGAACGGCCCCAGCCCCACCGGCCCCAGCGCCAGGTTGACCCACCCATCATCCCGCAGCAGCCCGATCCACGCCGTGATCCGCAGCAGGAACCCGGTCCAGAACGGCAGCATCACCAGCAGCAGCAACAGCGACCGCCACCCCTCCGGCGCCCGCGCGATCGCCAGCGCCATCGGATACCCGATCAGCAGGCAGCACACCGACGACACGCTCGCGATCGCCAGGCTCTTGAGGAACGCGTCGAGATAATACCCGTCGTTGGTCAGCAGCGCGTAATTGGCCGGGTCCGGCGAGGCCAGCAGCGGCGTGAACGGCGGCACCGCCTCGATCGCCGTCGACACCGACAGCGCCGCCACCAGCAGCACCGGCAGCACCACGAACACCGTCAGCCACACCCATAGCGGCGCCAGCACCAGCGCCCGGTTCACGCCGACAGCACCGTCAACGCCTCGGCCGGCAGTGCCACGCTCACCGCCGTCCCCGGCGCCAGCAGCCCGGCCCCGAACCCGGCCCCCAGCGGCTGCACCAGCTGCAACATGGCCCCCGCCTCGAGCCGGACCGCGTAATCCGCGGAATCCCCGAAATACGCCGCCGTCATCACGGTTCCCGGCACGCTGTTGGCCGCGCCGGCCTCCGCCAGAAGCAGCCGCTCCGGACGGATCGCCACCCAGAACCCGCTCTCCGGCGCCGCACTCTCCGTCTGCAGCGCGCCGACCCCTTCCACCTCGATCCGGTCCGCCGCCAGCCGCCGCGCCGGCAGCACGTTGTCGTTGCCCATGAACGCCGCCACCGAGCGCGACGCCGGCCGTTCGTACAGCTCCGCCGGCGTGCCGACCTGCGCCAGCCGCCCGTTCTCCAGCAGCCCGATCCGCGTCGCCATCGCCAGCGCCTCGTCCTGGTCGTGCGTCACCATGATGAACGTCGTCCCGGTCTGCCCCTGGATGCGCAGCAACTCCTGCCGCGTCTGTTCGCGCAGGCTCCGGTCCAGCGCCGACAACGGCTCGTCCAGCAGCAGCAGCCGCGGCCGCGGTGCCAGCGCCCGCGCCAGCGCCACGCGCTGCCGCTGTCCGCCCGACAGCGCATCCGGCTTGCGCCCCGCGAACTCCCGCAGCCGCACCAGCTCGAGTAACGCGCCGACCCGCTCGCCGATCTCCGCCTTCGCCACGCCCTGCCGCCGCAACCCGAACGCCACGTTGTCGGCAACGGTCATGTGCGGGAACAGCGCGTAGGACTGGAACGTCGTGTTCACCGGCCGCCGATGCGGTGGTAACCGCGTGATGTCCTGCCCGCCCAGCACGATCCGCCCCGCCGTCGGCTCGATGAACCCGCCCAGCGTGCGCAGCAGCGTCGTCTTACCCGAGCCGGACCCGCCCAGCAGCACGAATAGCTCGCCGCTGGCGATCTCGAGCGCGAGGTCCGTCAGCGCGGCGACCGGCCCGTAACGGACCGTCAGCCCCTCGATGCGAAGGTCGGCCAATGCGCGCTTAGGAGCCGGCTTTGAACCGGGTCCACATCCGCGTGCGCGCGCGTTCCGCTGCCGTCGTCGGCGCCTTGGCGGTGAACGCGTTCGCCAGCATCGCCGCCGTCGGGAACACGTTGGTGTTGCCCTTCACGTCGGGCGTCACCGACGCCATGCTCGCCGGCACCGCGTTCGGATAGCCCACCTTGTTGGTGATCGCCGCCATGTTCGCCGGCTTCAGCACGAAGTCGATGAACGCCATCGCGTTCTGCGGATGCGGCGCATCCTTCGGCACCGCCAGCATGTCGAACGTGTACTCGGTGAACTGCTTCGGCAGCACGTACTCCACCGTCTCCTTCTTCGCCTCCGCCGCCCGGCCCGCCGCCTGCACCACGTCGCCCGAGTAGTCCATCGCCACGCAGATCTCGTTGCTCGCCAGCATCTCCAGCGCCCCGCCCGACGCGAACGTGCGGATATACGGCCGGATCGCCATCAGCGTTTTCTCCACCGCCTCCAGATCCTTCGGGTCCGTGCTGTCGGGATCCTTGCCGAGGTATTTCAGCACGCTCGGGATGGTGTCGATTGCGCTGTCCATCAGCACGATCCCGCACGGCGCCAGCTTCTTGGCCCATTCCGGCTTGAGCAGCAGATCCCAGCTATCCAGCGGCGCATCCGGCGCCAGCGCCTTGATCTTGCTCGGCACGATCCCGAGCCCCAGCGTCCCCCACAGGTAGATCGCACCGTACTTGTTGCCGGGATCGCTGCTCTCCACCCGCTTCATCAGCGCCGGGTCCTCGCCCGCCAGGCTGGGGATCTTCCCCTTGTCCAACGGCAGCAACGCCCCCGCTTTGATCAGCCGCGAGAACGTCGGCTCCGCCGTCGGCACCACCACGTCGTAGCCCGACTTCCCCGCCAGCAGCTTCCCTTCCAGCGTCTCCAGGCTGTCGTACACGTCGTACTGAACCTTGATCCCGGTCTGCTGGGTGAAGTCTTCCAGCACCTTCGGATCGATGTAGTCCGTCCAGTTATAGACGTTGACCACCTTGTCCTCAGCCCGAGCCTGCAGCGCGAACAGCATGGCTGCAATCGTCAGAACCCGCCGCGTCCAGCGCATCGCCCGCCCTCCAGAGATCCATTCGCTCATAGCGGCGGGGCCGGGGCAGGGGAAGCCGCTTCCTCACCCGCCAGCGCACGCACGTCTCCCGCGCTCATCCCGCGCTCCCGCATCGCCCGCAGCGTCGCCGCCTTGTCCCGCTTGGCCAGCCGCCTCCCATCCGGGCCCAGCAGCAGCCGATGATGCGCATAGCGCGGTTCCGGCCACCCCAGCAGCGCCTGGATCAGCCGATGCAGGCTCGTCGCCGCCCGCAGATCCTCCCCCCGCGTGACCAGCGTCACCCCCTGCACCGCGTCGTCATGCGTCACGCACAGATGGTAGCTCGCCGGCACGTCCTTGCGCCCCAGCACCGGGTCCCCGAACGCCAGCGGGTCGCACGCCACCCGCCCCACGCCCTCCTCGACCCACGTCAGCGGGCCGGTGAGCGCCAGCGCCGCCGCCACGTCCAGCCGCCACGCATGCGGCAAGCCCGCCTCCACCGCCCGATGCCGGCACGTCCCCGGATACAGCGCCCCCTCCGGCCCATGCGGCGCCGACCCGGCCGCAGCGATATCCGCCCGCGTGCAAATGCAGCGATACAGCACCCCCATCGCCTCCAGCCGCGCCAGCGTCCCCCGATACGCCGCCAGATGCGCCGATTGCTGCCGCACTGGACGCTCCCACTCGAGCCCCAGCCAGGCCAGGTCCTCGAGGATCGCCGCGACATACTCCGCCCGGCACCGCCCCGGATCGATATCCTCGATCCGCAGCAGGAACCGCCCACCCGCCGCCCGCGCCCGCCGCCACGCCATCAGCGCCGCATACGCGCTGCCCAGATGCAGCAACCCTGTCGGGCTCGGCGCGAACCGGGTAACGATCGCCGCTGTCACGGGGGAGGTCGCCATGCAGCAGCTTAACGTCTTGCGTAGGAATGCGGCCAGCGCCGTGCCCCGCCTCCTCGTCGTCCTCTGTCACGGCGTCGCCGCCGACGCGCAGGACCTGATCGGCCTCGCCGAACCCTGGGCCGCCGCCCTGCCGGACGTGGCCTTCCTCGCCGTCGACGCCCCCGAGCCCTGCGACATGGCCCCCTACGGCCGCCAATGGTTCAGCCTGCAGGACCGCACCCCCAGCGTGCTCGACGCCGGCGCCCGCCGCGCCACCCCCGCGCTGATGGCCACCGTCGACGCCGAACTCGCCCGCCTCGGCCTCGCCCCCCACGACGTCGCCCTCATGGGCTTCAGCCAGGGCGCCATGATGGTCATGCACGCCGGCCTCCGCCGCCCGGTCCCGCCCGCCGCCATCCTGGCCTACTCCGGCGCCCTCCTCGACAGCCCGGCGCTCGACACCGAACTCACCGGCCACCCCCCGACGCTGCTCGTCCACGGCCAAGCCGACGAGGTCGTCCCCTTCGCCCGCGGCCCCGCCGCCGCCGAAGCCCTCCGCCGCCGTAACATCCCCGTCACCACCGTCTGGCGCCCCGCCGTCGGCCATTGGGTCGACGAGCCCGGTCTGCAGGCCGGCGCCGACTTCCTGTCGCAGCTTTGAGTGAACCGTGCGTGACAACTGATTGAACGCCGCCTGTGCATCGCTTGCGGCTCACCGATGGCGGTGCCATGTTCAGCGTCGACTCTGGTGGCATATCTGGCAGGTCGTCTGGCAACCGACCCCCGGTCTCACGCCCCAGTGAGCCAAGGAGAGCGCTGTGCCAGACGGCGGATTACACTTCCCAGCTTTAGTGCTCAACGCCGATTTCCGGCCGTTGTCGTACTTTCCACTCTCGGTCTGGTCCTGGCAGGACAGCGTCAAGGCCGTCTTCCTCGACCGCGTCTCCGTCCTCAATGAGTATGAGGACCGCGTCCGCTCCCCCAGCATGTCCATGCGCCTCCCCAGCGTCATCGCGCTGAAGGACTACATCCCCACCTCCCGCAAGCCCGCCTTCACCCGCTTCAACGTCTTCCTGCGTGACGCCTTCAGCTGCCAATACTGCAGCGAGCGCTTTCCCACGCCCGAGTTGACCTTCGACCACGTGATCCCCCGCAGCCGCGGCGGCCGCACCACCTGGGAGAACGTCGTCACCGCGTGCGGCGGCTGCAATTTGCGCAAGGGCAACAAGCTTCCCCGCGAGTGCCAGATGCACCCCCGCCACCGCCCCGAGCAGCCCTCCACCTGGGTCCTGCAGGAGAACGGCCGCTCCTTCCCGCCCAACTACCTCCACCAAAGCTGGCGAGACTACCTATACTGGGACAGCGAACTAGACAGCTAAAAACCCCCCAAACCCTCAATCCCGCCAAACCGCCGCCCGCTTGCCCACGAACGCGTCGATCCCCTCATTGGCATCCGCCGCCTCCATGTTGCGCACCATCACCTCCGCCGTGTGCGCATACGCCTCCGCCAATGGCAGCTCCGCCTGCCGGTAAAAAGCCGGCTTCCCCAGTGCCACCGCGCTCCGGCTCTTCCCAGCGATCTTGCCCGCCAGCGCTGACACCGCCGCGTCCAGCTCCCCCTCCGGCACGCACCGGTTGATCAGCCCCAGCCGCACCGCCTCCGCCGCGTCGATGAACTCCCCCGTCAGCAGCATCTCCATCGCCGCCTTGCGCGGCACCACCCGCGACAGCGCGACCATCGGCGTCGAGCAGAACAGCCCGACATTGATCCCCGACACCGCGAACCGCGCCGTCTCCGCCGCCACCGCCAGGTCGCACGTCGCCACCAGCTGACACCCCGCCGCCGTCGCGATCCCATGCACCCGCGCGATCACCGGCACCGGCAGCGTCGTCAGCCGCTGCATGAAACGGCTGCATTGCGCGAACAACCGCGCCCGCGCCGGCCCATCGAAGCGGCGAACCTCCCGCAGGTCGTGCCCCGCGCAGAACCCCGGCCCATGGCCGGCGATCACCAACACGCGGACCGCATCGTCCGCCGCCACCGCCTCCAGCGCCTCCTCCAGCGCCGTCAGCATCGCCACCGAGAGCGCGTTGCGCGCCGCCGGATTGTTCAACGTCAGCGTGGTGATGCCCGCTGCGTCGCTGCGCAGCAGCAGGGGAACGTCGTCGGACATGATGGCCTCCTGGGGTTGGATCCCCGTCTGCGGACCTGTCTACGGCGATCCGCGGTCGCTCAGGAAGAGCACCATCAGCAACTCGTCGCTGTAGACGCCGTCGGTCTTGAGCGAGCGCGGCTCGGTCCCGTAAGCGCGGAAGCCGAACCGCTCGTAGAGCCCGATCGCCACCCGGTTATCCGCCACCACGGTGAGATGGACCTGCTCCACGTCGCCCGCCACCGCCTCCAGCCCCGCCCCGAGCAACGCCCCGGCAACTCCGCAGCCGCGACGATCCGGCTCGACATAGAACCCCCACAGGAACGCCTTGTGCGCCTCCCGCGCCCCGTCGTACCGCTTGCAGCCGAGCATCCCGATCACGCGGTCCGCCTCGAAAGCGCCGAGCACGATCGAGGTCGCCAGCCGACTTGCGAAATGCGCATCCGGCTGCGCGCGCTCCGCCTCGTGCGTCGTCCCGAACGCCCCCGGCGACGTCTTCAGCGCCGTCAGCCGGATCCGTCGCAGCGCATCGACATCGCCCGCGCCGAGCCGACGGACGACCGCGCTCGGCCGCCCCGGCCGATCAGGCGGCGGCGAGTGCCGAATCGTGCACCAGGAAGCCATCGAGCTGTGCCAGCACCTCCGCCGGCGCCTCCTCGGCGAGATAATGCCCACTCTCCACCGCCCCGCCCCGGACCTCGCCGGTGCAGTACTGCCGCCACAGCTCCAGCGGATCGTACCACCCGCCGATCTTCCCCTTCGCCCCCCACAGCACCAGCAGGTCGCACGCGATCTTGCGCCCCGACGCCCGGCTGATCCGGTCGTGCTCCAGGTCGATCGTCGCCGCCGCCCGGTAATCCTCGCACATGCCGGTGATCGTCGCCGGGTCATGCGCCGCCCGCAGATAGTCGTCCAGCGCCTCCGGATGAAAGAAGCCCGGCGGCTTCGGCTCCCGCGACGTATGCGCGGTGAACCACGTCGTCGGCGCCGCATTGATCAGCTCTTCCGGGAACGGATGCGGCTGCGCGAACCAGAACCAGTGATAGTAGCCCAGCGCGAACGCCATGTCCGTGCGCTCGAAATGCTCGATCGTCGGCACGATGTCGAGCACCGCCAGCCGCTCCACCCGCTCCGGATGGTCGATCGCCAGCCGATGCGCCACCCTCGCGCCCCGATCGTGCGCCACCACCTGGAACCGCTCATGCCCCAGCGAGCTCATCAGCTCCACCAGGTCGCGCGCCATGCTGGCCTTGGCATACGGCGCATGGTCGCCCGTCGCCCCCGGCTTGAAGCTCTGCCCATACCCCCGCAGATCCGGCGCCACCACGCTGAACCGCTCCGCCAGGGTCGGCGCCACCGCATGCCACATCGCATGCGTCTGCGGATTGCCATGCAGCAGTAGCACCGGCGGCCCCGACCCGGCGCTGCGCACGCGCAACGTACCGTCGGTGACACGACGCTCGGTCAGATCGAAATCGCGGAAGAAGTCGAGCATACCTTCGGATACTGAGTGTTTATGACGGCACTATGGCGCACGGCATTGATCGCGGCGAGGGACCTCCCGCTCAAGACGGCCTCCACCCGCAGCCTGTCGTGGATCGTGCCGACGGTTCTCTACGCGGCCGGCATGGCACTGACCTTCCGGGGCGCCCTGTGGGGGCCCCGCTCGATCGGCGACGACAGCGACGGCAGCATCACGCTCGCGATCCTGGAGCATTGGGTCCGTGTATTCACCGGCCAGGCGCCGGATTGGCGCTCGCCGGGCTGGTATTGGCCGGCGCCGCACGCGCTGGGCTTGTCGGACAGCCTGTTCCTGCTGTCGCTGCCCTATGCCGCCGCCCGGGCGGCGGGCGCCGGCTGGTTCCTGGCCAACGACATCGCGATCGCGTCGCTGGCCACCGCCGGCTTCTGGGGCATGGTCCTGCTGCTCCGCCGGCTGGGCGCGCCGCTGCCGATCGGCGGCGTCATGGCCGTCGTGTTCAGCTTCGGCGTCGTCCCAGTGTTCAAGCTCGGCCACGAGCAGACCTACACCATGCAGCTCGCGCCGGCGCTCGGCCTCATGCTGCTGGCGGCCTGGCGGGGTGCGCCGATCTGGGCCGCCGCCGCGGGGCTGCTGCTGGGGCTGATGTTCCTGACCGCCGCGCAGACGCCGTGGTTCCTGGCGCTGGAGGCGGGGCTTGCCCTGCTGGCCGGCATCGCGCTGGGCCGGGTCGAGTGGCGGCGAGCCGCGCGGCTGGGGCCCGGCCTCGCGCTCGGGCTGGCCGCGGGAATGCTGCCCTTCGCACTGCTCTATCGCGACTCCGTCGGCCTGACCCGCGATTTCTCCGCGGCACACTTCTACTCGGGCTGGCCGCGCGACCTCCTCGACGTCCCGCCCGGCGAACTCGTCTGGTCAGGCCTCCTGCACCGCGCCGGCCTCGCCGGAATGGCGGATCGTCCGCTCGCCGAGGTAGCGCTCGGCCTGACGCCCGTGCTGGCCGCCAGCGCCCTGGTGGCGCTCGTACTGACGATCCGGCGCAGGCCGGGCGCGGCAGCGCTGCTGGCCGCCGGCCTGCTAGGGCCGATGCTGGCGATCGACTGGGGATGGGCCGAGCCGTGGCACCTGGTGTTCGCCTGGGTCCCGGGCGGCAAGGCGGTCCGTACCCCGTTCCGCATCGAACTGGCGGCGCAGTTCTTCCTTTGCCTCGGCCTGGGGCTCGCGCTGGCGCGTGCCGTCGCGCACGGCGGACGTCTGCGGTGGGCAGGGCTGGTTGTACTCATGGCGGCGCTGCTGGCCGAGCAACTGGGAGATCGGCCGCCCGGACGCGACACCGCCGCGATGACCTCCTGGCTCGACGCGGCCCGCCGGCCGACCTTCCCATGCGACGCCTTCTACTTGCTGCCGGGCGCCGGAACGGGTCCGTGGCACCAAGCTCAATCCGACGCGATGGTGCTGTCGCAGAAGCTCGGGATACCGACCGTCAACGGCAACAGCAGCTTCTACCCGGAGGGGTGGGACATGTCGCTGACGGAGCAGGCGGGCTATGTCGGGCGGGTGCTGGACTGGACCCGGTCGCATGGGGTGCGCACCGAAATCTGTGGTGCTGATCCGAGACGCGGCATCTGGGTAGCGGGTCCGCAGCCGTGAAGGGCAGGGCGGGTAACCTGTTGTTCACCTTTTCACCGTAACCATGCGCCACGCGACGTCGGAAGCCATCGTCGTCAGTCCGGCGTGGGAACGTGATGATTGAGCAACGCGCGTGAGCAGACGGATCGTCTGGGTAAGTCGCAAGCCTTCGCCGCTCGTCTGCCTGATCGTCACGGTCAATATCGTCGTTTTCATCGTGACGGCGCACGGCCCGAATGACCCGGCCGTAGGCGACCTGGTCGCGGCAGGAGCGCTGACGAAGTCGGCCCTGCTAGCGGGTGAACGATGGCGTCTCGTCGCAGCAGGATTTCTGCACGCCAGCCTGCCTCATCTCCTGACGAACATCGTCTCGTTGCTGGCATTCGGTCCGACACTCGAGCGACGCCTAGGGCCTACCGCCTTCGCTCTGGTCTATCTGCTGGCGCTCGTCGGCGGCAGCGTCGCGAGTGTCGCAACCCATGATGCACCCTTCATCGGCGTCGGCGCGTCGGGCGCCATCGTCGGCTCCCTCGGCGCCTTGTTCGCGCTCTGGCTCCTCGGCAAAATCCAGTTGCACCCGCGCTTCTTCTTCATCAATTTCGCTTTGATGGGAGCGGTCAACGTTCCTGGATCGCGGGTCGACTGGGTCGCTCATCTCGGCGGGTTCGCTGGCGGTCTGATCGGCATCGCGCTGCTCGACCTGGTCGAGCGCGCCGCCAATGGCGCCCTGCGGTGCAGGTTTCCGGAGTTCGTCAAAGCCAATACGCTCGGGCTGATCGTCGCTGTCGGCGTCGCGCTGTGGCCGTCATCCATGGTTTCGCTCGAGGCTGGTCAGGGCCTGGTCAAGATTGCGGCTTGGGCTTGTCTCAGCATCGCCTTCGCGTTGCTGCTCGACGTGTTTCTGTCGATGCGGCGCGGCTTGGCCGTCGTCGTCATGATTCTGTGCGCATGCAACGGCCTGGCGGCGGTCGGCGCGGCCACCATCGCCGGCGTCGACGCAGTCACGCGATCGATCGCTCCATCGTCGGGCCACATGATCCCGTTTGCGACCGCCTTCGCGCTCAGCCTCGCGCTTTATGCCGGCGCATTTCGCCGCGGCCTCAGCGATGTGGGCTTTACGAGTGCGATGCTGATGGCGAACCGACGCCGCCGACAATGACCGTAACCCGCACGACCTTTCACAAAACGCTTGCCGCCCCTATTAAGAAAACTTACCTATCGCTCCACCTCATGAACGCCATCTCCCGCCCTCCCGCCGAAACCACCACCGAACGCCGCGAGCGCCAGCTCGGCTACTTCCGCCGCGCCGCCGATGCCGCCATGCGCGCCATCGACATCGCCAGCGACCAACTCGAAGCCGCCCACACCACCGGCGAACCCGGCGCCACCGCGTCCCCCACCCTCGATCTCGCCCGCGCCACCCGCGCCCTCGTCATCGCCGTCAACGCCGAGAACCGCACCATCGCCGGCCAGGCCCCCCTCCGCGCCCCCGCCGACGACCGCCGCCGCGTCCTCCTGCGCGAAGAACTTTGCAAGGCAGCCAAGCACGAGCCCGACCCCAAGCGCCGCGGGATACTCTACCGCGAGATCGAGGAACGCGTTGAGGAAACCCTCCTCGCCGACCCCGACGCCGAGATCGAGACCGCATTCCACCTCGGCGCCATCGCCGACCAGCTCCACCTCACCATCGACCTGACCAAGATACCCGACGAGATCCTCGGCCTCCGATCCACCGCCACGCCCCAACCCACCGCCCGGCCGTCGACGGTCGACTCCCAGCCCGGCAGTCTCCAGGCTGGCAATCCCTGGGACGATGGCTGACCCCTCAGCCCATCCCCGCCAGGTCGCGCCACTCCGCCTCGCTCAGCGTCGTCACTCCCAGCTCGGCCGCCTTCTTCGCCTTCGACCCGGCATCCGCGCCGAGGACGACGTAGTCGGTCTTCTTGCTCACGCTGTCGGTCACCCGCGCTCCCAGCGTCTCCGCGCGCGCCTTGGCCTCCGGCCGGGTCATGGTCTCCAGCGTGCCGGTGAACACCACCACCTTGCCGGCCAGCACGCTGTCGGTTGCCGCCTGCGGCGCATCCTCGATCGTCAGCTCCCCGGCGAGGTCGTCGACGGCTGCCCGATTGCCGGCCTCCATGAAGAAATCCGCCAACTCCGTCGCCAGCGCCGGCCCCACCCCGATGATGCTCCCCAGCGCCGACCGCTCCTCGCTGCCGACCGTCGTCGCCCGCTCCATCTGCTCCCGCCAGGCGAGATAACTCCCGTAATGCCGCGCCAGCAGCTTCCCGTTGGTCTCGCCGACTCGGCGGATCCCCAGTGCGTAGATGAACCGCACCAACGGGATCGTCCGCCGCGCCTCGATCGCCGCCAGCAGATTGTCGACGCTCTTCTTCTTCCACCCCTCCCGCCCGAGGATCTCCTCGGCATGCGCCTTCAGCCGGAAGATGTCCGCCGGCGTCTTCAGCCAGCCCAGCCCGGCGAACTCGTCGAGCGTTTTCTCCCCCAACCCCTCGATGTCGAACGCCCCCCGCGACGTGAAATGCCGCAACCGCTCGATCGCCTGCGCCGGACAGATCAACCCGCCCGTGCAGCGCCACACGATCTCGCCGGGCGCCCGCGCCGCCAGGCTGCCGCAGGCCGGGCAATGCGTCGGAAACACGAACTCGGCCGGCCCCCGCTCGGTGTCCGGCGCCACCCCGACGATCTGCGGGATCACATCGCCCGCCCGCTGCAGGATCACCGTATCGCCCACGCGCACATCCTTGCGCTTGATCTCGTCCTCGTTGTGCAGCGTCGCCCGCGTCACCACCACGCCGCCCACCGTCACCGGATGCAGCCACGCCACCGGCGTCAGCGCCCCGGTCCGCCCTACCTGGATCTGGATGTCCTCGAGCGTCGTCTGTGCCTGCTCGGCCGGAAACTTCCACGCGATCGCCCAGCGCGGCGTCCGTCCCACGCTCCCGAGCCGCCGCTGCAGCCCGAGATCGTCGATCTTATAGACCACCCCGTCGATGTCGTACGCCAGCTGCGCCCGCGTCGCCCCCAGCCTCTCCTGGAACCCGGCCGCCTCCGGCTCCGTCTCCAACCGCTCCGACAACGGATTGACGCTGAACCCCCACCCGCGCAGCCGCTCCAGATACGCCCAATGCGTCTCCGCCGGCAGCTCGGACGCCTCGCCCATCGCGTAGGCGAACAGCGACAACGGCCGCGTCGCCGTCTGCGCCGGGTCGATCTGCCGCAGCGACCCGGCCGCCGCATTGCGCGGATTGGCATACAGCCGCAGCCCGGCCGCCTCCTGCGCCGCGTTCAGCGCCAGGAAATCCTCCTTGGCGATGAACACCTCGCCCCGGATCTCGATCTTGGCCGGCGCCGCCCCCTTCAGCCGCAGCGGAATCGACTTCAGCGTCCGCAGATTGGCGGTGACGTCCTCGCCCTCCGCCCCGTCTCCCCGCGTCGCCCCATGCACCAGCCGCCCGCCCTCATAGGTCAGGTTGATGGACAGCCCATCGATCTTCGGCTCCGCCACCAGCGCCAGCGGCGCCTCCGCCGCCAGCCCCAGGAACCGCCGCGCCCGCTTGTCCCACTCGTGGAAATCCTCGGCCCCGAACGCATTGTCGAGCGACAGCATCGGCACCGCGTGCCGGAACTTGGCGAACCCGCTAGCCGGCGCCGCCCCCACCCGCTGGTTCGGGCTGTCCGGCCGGATCAGGCTCGGAAACGCCGCCTCGATCGCGTCGTTGCGCCGCCGCAGCCCGTCGTAATCCCCATCCGTGAGGGTAGGGGCGTCGTTCTGATGATACGCCAGATCCGCCTCGGCGATTGCCCCCGCCAGCCGCTCGAGCTCGGCAGCCGCCTCCTCTTCAGTCTGCGGGAGGGCGTCAGGGGCCTTCTGCACGAAGCACCCGGAGATCACACCCCTCGTCGGCCTGAAGAACCTGGTCATGGATGATCCGGTCCCAACCCCGCGCCGGCGTCGCCGGCGGTGCCCAGGATTGCCGCCGGCGCTCCAACTCCGCCGGCTCGACCAGCAGGTCGATGCTGCGCCGCTCCACCGAAAGCCGGATCCGGTCGCCCGACTCCGCCAGCCCGAGCGGCCCCCCGGCCGCCGCCTCAGGCGTCACGTGCAGCACGATTGTCCCGAACGCCGTCCCCGACATCCGGCAATCGCTGATCCGAACCATGTCCTTCACCCCGGCCCGCCCCAGCTTGGTCGGGATCGGCAGATACCCCGCCTCCGGCATCCCCGCCGGCGTCAACGGCCCCGCATTCTTCAGCACCAGGATGTCGCCCGCCTCCACGTCGAGGTCCGGATCGTCGATGCGCGCCGCCAGGTCCGCCGGCCCGTCGAACACCAGGCATCGCGCCTCCGTCTCGAACAGCGCCGGCGTCGCCGCCGAGCGCTTCAACAGCGCCCCCCGCGGCGCCAGCGACCCGAACAGCGCCACCAGCCCGCCGACCGGAGACACCGGGCTGTCGAACGCCCGGATATACCGCCGGTCCACGAACGCCGGCTCCCGCAGCCGCGCCCCGAGCGTCTCCCCGGTCACGTCGATGCAGTCGTGATGCAGCAACTCCCGCAGCTCCCACAGCAGCGCCGGCATCCCGCCCGCACTATGGAAATCCTCCATGTAGCCTTCGCCGGTCGGCTTCAGGTCCACCAGCACCGGCGTCGTATCCGACAGTTCGTTGACCCGGTGCAGGTCGATCTTGATCCCCCGCCGCCCCGCGATCGCCGTCAGATGAATCATCGCATTGGTGCTGCCCCCCAGCGCCAGCAGCACCCGCAGCGCGTTCTCCACCGAATGCTCGGTAATGAGCTGGCTCGGCCGGATCGGGTTCTCGACGAACTTCATTACCAGCGTCCCGACCTCCTCGGCCGCTCGCAGCCGGTCCGCATGCACCGCCGGAATGCTGGAATGCCCCCCCGGCATGAACCCCAGCGCCTCCGCGATGCACGCCATCGTCGACGCCGTCCCCATCACCCCGCAGGTCCCCGCCGTGCTGGCGAGCCGCCCCTCGATCTCCCCGATCCGCTCCGCCGAAACCTTGCCGGCCCGATACGCCGCCCAATACCGCCGGCAATCCGTGCACGCCGCCAGCCGCTCCCCCTGGAACGGCGTCGCCAGCATCGGCCCGGTCACCACCTGGATGCTCGGCACGTCCGACGACGCCGCGCCCATCAACTGCGCCGGCACCGTCTTGTCGCACCCCCCAATCATCACCGCCGCATCCATCGGCTGCCCGCCCAGCATGGCCTCCGTGTCCAGCGCCGCCAGGTTTCGGAAATGCATGCTGGTCGGAAACAGGCTCGGCTCGCACAGCGACACCGTCGGAAACGGCATCGGCAGCCCACCGCCGGCGAGCACGCCCCGCTTGATAGCCTCGATCAGCTCCGGCGCCGTCCGGTGACAGTTGTTGAACGCCGACCCGGTGTCGACGATCCCGATCACCGGCTTGTCGAGCATGGCGCCCGAGTAGCCCATCGATTTGTAGAAGGTTCGCCGCAAATAGGCGGCGAACGCCGGGTCACCGTAGCCCGGCGTGTTCCGGGCGAGGCCGCGCTTGATCTGATCGGTCATGCACCGAGCCTAGATCATTCCCCGGGCTGACGAAATCACCTCTCGGCCTGGATGAGCGGGCCATGACGATCGATCAGCGACGCGCTCGCCGGGTCCAGCCCGAGCAGGTCGACGCGGGTGCCGTGCCGCCGCATCTTGGTCACCACGGTCTCCAGCGCGCCGACCGACGTCACGTCCCAGAACTGCGCCCCGGTAAGGTCGATCACGACGCGGGCGGCCGGGTCGCGCAGGTCGAAACTGTCCGCAAACATGTCGGCGCTGGCGAAGAACACCTGCCCGGTGACGGCATAGGTGCGCGTATCGGTCGCCGCGTCGTAGCGGCTGGTCACCGCCATCAGCCGCATGACCTTGAACGCGAAGAACACCCCGCTGAGCAGCACGCCGACCGTCACCCCCGCTGCCAGGTCGCTGGTCGCCACCGTGACCGCGACGGTCGCCAGCATGACGACGCTGGAGACCTTCGGATGACGGACCAACTCGCCGAACGAGGACCACGAGAAGGTGCTGACCGAGACCATGATCATGATCGCGACCAGCGCCGCCACCGGCACCCGGGCGACCCACGGCCGAAGCAGCACCATCAGCACCAGCAGGAACACGCCCGCCACCAGCGTGGACAGCCGGCCGCGCCCGCCGTAGCGCACGTTGCCGACGGTCTGCCCGATCATCCCGCACCCCGCGATCCCGCCGAACAGCCCGGCGGCGACGTTGGCCAGCCCCAGCCCGGTACATTCGCGGGCCTTGGAACTGCCGGTGTCGGTCAGGTCGTCCACCACGGTCGCCGTCATCATCGACTCCAGCAGCCCGACCACCGCCATGGCCAGCGCGTAGGGCGCGACGATGCGCAGCGTCTCGAGGTCGAGCGGCACGCGGGGCAAGAGGAAAGACGGAAGCGCGTCGGGCAGGCGTCCCAGGTCGGCAACCATGTGGAGCGGCATCGGCACCACGAAGCTGATCCCGGTCAGGACCACGATGCAGATGAGCGGCGAGGGGATCGATGTGGTCAGGCGGGGCAGGAGGTAGATGATCGCCAAGCCCAAGGCGATCATGGCGTAGGTCTGCCACGAGACCCCCAGCATCTGCGGCACCTGCGCGGAAAAGATCAGGATTGCCAACGCGTTGACGAACCCGGTCCGCACCGAGCGCGACACGAAGCGCATCAGCACGTCGAGCCGCAGCAGGCCGAATACGATCTGGATCGCCCCGGCCATCACCGTGGCGGCCAGCAGGTAATCCAGCCCATGCGCCCGCACCAGGGCCGCCGCCACGAGCGCTACCGAGCCGGCCGCCCCGGAGATCATCGCCGGCCGCCCGCCCGCGATCGAGATGACGATCCCGATCACGAAGGAGGCGAACAGCCCGACCTCCGGATCGACGCCGGCGACGAAGGAGAAGGCGATCACCTCCGGTATCAGCGCGAACGTGCCCACCATGCCGGCGAGCACCTCGCGCCGGAGATCACCGAACGAAGTGAACCACTCGGCGCGGTAGCGGGAGAAGGGCGATGACGTCATGAGGAAGTATCCGCAGGATGCACGCGCCGGCGTCGGCCGAGGCAGGAGCGTGTCGTATGCGTTGTCCGGCGGATCGGCGGCCGGAAGAGCCACCCGGAATCACACCGGGTCCGAGGCGAATGACATCACGGTACGCTATGGGCCCGGGTGGTGCAACGCACCTCCCAAGAAGATCGGCTTACCGTCCGGACCCGTGTTGATCACCCAGTCGGGCGGGCCGTCATGCGGCGGACAGGCGGGGATGAACCTGCCGTCGAGCAGAAACGATTCCGCGGTCTGCCACGCCTCGCAGACATCGACCGTCCGCTTGCCGAAGAACCTGCCCGCGGCGGCGACGATGTCGCCCGGATCGTATGGGATCGTGTGGAGGTCGTAAGTGCCGATGGCGGTCGACGTGCCGTGGATCAGCATGTCGGGATTAGTGGGCGGCAGGTAAAGCTGCATGCGCGATCCCGGCGCGAGGCCGGAGCGCCAGGTCTTGAAGCGCGCGGCGCCCGCCATCGGCAACTGCGCGAAGTCGCTGCGCATCGCCGGGATCTGGACGATGACGGGAAGCAGCGACGCCACCAGGAGCAGCGGCCCAACCCAGCCGGCGCGGATCGGGCGGCCCTGCCAACGCAACAGGATCGCCGCCGCAGCCAGAATATAGTCGAGCTCGATCAACCATTGCCGCGCACTCGCCTGCCGCTCGCAACACAGCTCGCCGTAATGGTAAAACGCGCCCAGCAGCGAGAAATACACTGCCGCCGCGATCCCGGCCCCGAGCGCCACGTGCCAGCGCGTGGATCGGACGGCGCCGAACCGGATCCAGATCAGCGCGAACCCGGCGGCGAACGCAATCTTCTGCAGCAGCGCGGCTACTACCCCGCCCAAATCGTGCGCGAAGCTGCCGGTGGTCACTACGTCGACCGCCATCTGCCGCAGCGACGCCGCCGCCGAGGCGATCAGCCGCCCGGTATAGGGCTTCGTATCGGAGCCGAGATCGACGTAGTGCGATCGGAACAGCACGAGGCCCATCATGACCAGCACGCCGGCCAGCGCCGGCAACAGCCACCACCGAGCTACCCTGATGCCGAGCGCCGCCGCGCCCAGGGCGAACCCGATGGCCATCGCCGCCCCGATCTCGTGGCTGAGCGCCGCCACCATCAGCATCACGCCGCACCAGCCTTGCCGCCAGCCCGGTCCCGCGCCGTCCGCCAGCAGGAACATCGAGGCGGTGATCGCAGCGGCCATTGGCAGGTAGGCCACGGTCGCGATCGGCCAGTAGAACATCTCGGTGACCGGGCTGGTCTGTAGGGTGAACAACATCGGCGCGACCGCGAGCGTTCCGGCGGCCAGCAGCCGTCCCCGGATGCGCACCATCGTCGCTCGGGCGACGACGGCCATCCCGAGCAGGCTCGCGCCCCAGATCGACAGCAGCGCCGCAGAGACGAAGCTGCGCTCGAAGGCCAGCACCATCGCGCCATAAAAGTAAATCAGCAGCTCGGAAAGCGGCCGCGGCGACACCTCGAAGCGTTCGAAATAGGCCCGCCACCCAAGGCTGTCGTGGTCGGCGAAGTAGCGGAACTCGTCGACCTGCCAATGGCCCAGCCCGGTCTGCGCCGCATAGACCAGCGACAGACCGAGCAGGGCGAGGAAGGCGAGCAGGATCGCGCCACGGTCGGCGATGGAAGGCGGCATCATTGGGCGCACTCCCTACGCGACGGCCCGAGGTGTTGGCCATAGTTGGCCGGAGTGTGGATCGGTCGAGCGGCATCGGCGCCGCGATCACCAGACGGTCGGACGCTTGGCGGCGGGCCGGCTGTAATTGTATGGGGCGAGCGTGACTGGAACGGATCGCGGCGGGATGAGTGACGATCGAGCGCGGCGGTGCGGTGTGGCGATCATGGCCAAGGCGCCGCGACCTGGCCATGTGAAGACCCGGTTGCAGGGCGTGCTGCAGCCCGATGAAGCGGCGGCGCTGGGCACCGCCTTCCTGCGCGACACGGCGGAGAACCTGCACGCCGCCGCCGCGACGGCGCCGATCGACCCGTTCGTGGCGTACGCGCCGGCCGGGCAGGAGGCGCGGTTCGACGGTCTGTTGCCGGCCGGAACGGTACTGCTGCTGGCCGATGGCAGCGGCGGCGCAGCCCCTGGAGTCGAGGGCTTCGGCTGCGTGCTGCTGGAGACGATGCGGCGTCTGTTCGCCTTGGGCTACGGCGCCGCCTGCGTCCTGGCGGCCGATAGTCCCACCCTGCCGACCGACGCGCTCGCCGCCGCGACGCATCGATTGCTCGACGGTGCAGAGGCCGTTCTCGGAGCCGTCGACGACGGGGGCTACTACCTGCTCGGCTTGCGGACCGAACGGTCGGAACCGTTCGCCGGCATCCGCTGGAGCACGGACTTCGCCGCGCAGGACACGCGGGACCGGTTGCTGGCCGCGAATATCGGGCTCCACGAGCTGCCCGCCTGGTTCGACGTCGACGACCCGGCCGCGCTGGCCCGGCTGATCGGCGACCGACGAGGCTACCCGGCGCCGCACACCGCCGCCGCCCTGGCGCCGATGCGGCTCGATACGCGACTGATCGGTGCATGAACCCGATGGTGGCACTAGCCGCCCTGGTCGCTCTGGCAGCAATAGCGCCGGCCTTCGCGCTGCCGCCCGGCGCCTATGGCGATCTCACGACCGAGCTCAGCTGGCGATACGTCGGCTGGATGCTGGCAGCCGGGGTCGCCTATGCCGGCCTCGTCTGGCTGGTCCGGCGGCGATCGCTCCCGCGCAAGGCGTTGATCGCATCCCTCGCGATCGCAGCGCTCGCCCGGCTGGTGATCGTCGCCACGCCCCCGGTCATGAGCACGGACCTCTATCGCTACGTGTGGGACGGGCGGGTGCAGGCGGCCGGCATCAACCCCTATCGCTACGTCCCGGCCGACCCGGCGCTTGCCGCGCTGCGCGACGCCGGGTCGGGCCCGACCGCGATATTCCCGAACATCAACCGCGCCGAGACCGCGCCGACCATCTACCCGCCGGTCGCGCAGATGCTGTTTGCCGCCATCGGGGTCACCGCCTCGTCGGTGTGGACTCTGAAGGGCGTGATGCTGGCGCTGGACGTGCTCGCCGGCTGGTTCGCCTGGCGGTTGCTGCTCGCGGCAGGGCGGCCGGAGGCCTGGGTGTTGGTGTGGGCGCTCAACCCGCTGGTCATGCGCGAGTTTGCCGGCACCGGGCATGTCGACGCGGCGGCGGTCGCGGCGTCCGGGGCGGCACTGCTGTTCGCGGCGCGGCGGCGGCCGGTCTGGGCGGGCATCGCGCTCGGCATCGCCGTCATGTGCAAGCTGCTACCGGCGGCGATTGGGCCGGCGATCTGGCGCTTCCGGTCCAAGGAGTGGGGAGCGTGGCGCACGCCGGCCGCCTGCGTCGCGGTGATCGTGGCGGGATATGCGATCTACTCGTCGGTAGGCTGGCGGGTGTTCGGCTACCTGCCGGGCTACGCGCAAGAAGAGGATCTCACGAAAGGCGGCGGGTTCGTGCTGATGCGCTTGGCGGCGCTGGCGGGGTCGCTGCCGGATTGGGCGTTGGGCGTATACATCGTGGCTGGCTTGGGCTTGTTGGATTGGCTGGCGTTCCGGATCGTGCGCGCCGAGGGGCCGCCGCGGGCAGAGATGATCGCCCGGCACGCCACTCTGCTCTCGGTCGCGTTACTCGTCGTACTAACGCCACATTATCCGTGGTATGTTACCATGGCAGTCCTGCCGGCGGTAATCGCCCCGGGCTGGGGTGCATTGTGGCCGTCGGTTGCGGGACCATTGTTGTATCAGGACTTTGGATTGAGCGATCCGTGGTGGCCGGCCGTCGTATATCTCCCGGCGATGGCTTGGCTCGCGATCGAGATGCGGAAGGGAATTAACCATGCCTGATACCAACATCGACGCGCGGCGGTATTTCGAGACGGTCGAGTCCGGCGAGAGCATCGCGTCGACGCCACCCGTCTGCCTCTATCTCGAGGTCACCAACCGCTGCAACCTGCTGTGCGAGACCTGTCCGCGCACGTTCGAGGATCTCGAGCCGCCGATGGATCTGAGCATGGAGATGTTCACTCGCATCGTCGACCAGGTGCCCAACGTCAAGCGCGTGGTGCTGCACGGCGTGGGCGAGCCCATGCTGGTCAAGCACCTGCCGGACATGATCCGCTACCTCAAGAAGCGCAGCGGCGTGCACGTGCTGTTCAATACCAACGGGACGCTACTGGCGCCCAAGAAGCAGCGCGAGATCATCGACACCGGGCTGGACGAGCTGCGGGTGAGCCTGGACGCGGCAGAGGCGGCGACGTTCCTGAAGGTCCGCGGCAAGGACATGTTCGACCGCATCGTGCGCAACGTCAGCTCGTTTACCAACCTGCAGAAGGCGATCGGCGCGGAGAAGCCTCTGGTGAGTCTCTGGCTGACCGGCCTGAAGGAAACGGTCGATCAGCTGCCTGATTTCGTGCGGATGGCGGCACGGATCGGCGTCAAGGAAGTGCACCTACAGCGTCTGGTGTTCGATTCCGTCGGCTTCGGCATGGCGCGCTCGGAGAGCAGCTTGTTCGAGCAGACCCGGGCGGACGAGGAGGCGATCATCGCCAACGCGACCGCGCTCGGTCAGAGCCTGGGCGTGATGCTGGACGCGTCCGGCGCGACCGAGCCCGGGATCAGCCTCAAGCGGCAGTCCGACGACAAGCCCTGGGCGATGTGCCGCCGGCCCTGGTCGTTGATGTATTTTACCGCGCACGGCACGGCGCTGCCCTGTTGCATCGCGCCGTTCTCCGAGCGTGGCTACGAGAACTACACGTTGGGCAACGCCTCTAAGCAAGACCTGGCCGAGATCTGGAACGGCCCCGCCTACCGTGACTTCCGCAGCGCGCTGATGAGCGACACGCCGCCGAAGCCGTGTCAGGGCTGCGGGCTGCGCTGGAGCCTCTAGGCTTGCTGGACCGCGTGTCGGTCGTCATCCCGACATGGAATGAGGCCGACTGCATTGGGCCGGTGGTGACCGAGGTGCTGGCGCAAGGCGTCGGCGAGGTCATCGTCGCTGACGGCAGCAGCAAGGACGGCACCGCGGCACGGGCCGAGGCGGCCGGGGCACGGGTCGTCGATTGCGGGCGCGGCTATGGCAGGGCCTGCGCGATGGGTGCGGCGGCAGCGCGGCCTGAGGCCGACGTGATCGCCTTTATGGACGGCGATGGCTCGGACCGGGCGGATTACATGGTCGCCCTGTGCCGCCCGGTGCTGGACGGCACCAAGGACTTCGTCATCGCGTCCCGCACACGTGGCGAGCGGGCCCCGGGCTCGATGCTCTGGCATCAGGTTCTCGCGGGGATCGTCGCCGGACGCTTGATCGGGGCGAAGTATGGAGTGCGTTATAGCGACATGTGCGCCTTCCGCGTCATCGGGCGCCAGGCGCTGACCAATCTCGCGATGCGCGAGATGACGTATGGCTGGAACATCGAGATGCAGATGAAGGCCGCCCGCGCCGGCCTACGCATCGAGGAGATCCCGGTGCCTTATCGCGTCAGGGCAGCGGGCTCCTCGAAGGTCGCCGGATCGCTGAAGGGCACGATTGAAGCCGGCGGCAAGATCGTCGGCACCTTCATGCGCGTGTTGCGGGAGCAGACTTAGCCCGTCCAGGAAGCCGCGCTGGTCCCACGGGTCTTGGCAAGGTTCGCGTCGACGATCGCCTTCAACTCGGTCGCGCCCGCTTCGCGAAGGATCGCCTCGCCCTTGCTGGCCTGCTCGGTCGACCGGATGCGGACGGCGAGGACCAACTTCCCTTGCGCACCCAACTCGTCGCGCGCGGTCGCGGCGGCCGCATCGACCGCATTGCTGGTGCCCGAGGTGGCCAGCACGGTGCCGATGGCCGACACGCCACCGATCGCCGCCGCAACCGGGGCCGCGACCACGCTCGTCGCCAGCAACGCGCCTGCCGCCGCAAACCCGGCAGCGGTGCCGGCCATGCCGGACGCCATCGTGCGGAGCTGGCCACGGTCGATGTGATCCGTCGGCGCTTCGGCACTGTCGGGCGTGTCGACCGTCGCCTCGGTATCGGGAAGGCTTAGGTCCGCCCGGTCGAAGCCGGCATGCTCCAGCGCGTTAATGGCCTCCTGCAGCGCGGCGTCGTTGGGGAAGTTGGCCTGGATCTCCTGGACCTCGTCGCTGAGGCCGGGCTGCTCGTTATTCTCGACGTTATCGCTCATCGTGTGATCCCTTCGGCTTCGGACAACGCTGTTTCAGGACTTCGGTTCGGTTGACGGACGCATCCGCTGGTGCCGCGCGCGGGCGGCACGCTCGATTGCGGCGGAGACCAGCGGATCCAGCCGAAGCTCGGTGTTGACGAGTTCCAGCATCCGCAACACCGGCTGGCTGGCACCCTTGTCGGCCGCGACGATGTCGCAGGCCAACGCGTATGCCGTCTCGCGCAGGCGGGGCTCCAGCGCGTCGCGGATCATTTGGCCGGCATGCGACAGACCCTCGTCTTCGCCGAGCAGGGTGATCGCGGCGTCGGTGGCGGTGTCCAGGTCCTCGGAGCTGAACTCGAAGAACGCCGGGAGCGTCTGCACGATTCCGGACATCACGCCGATCTCCCGATCGGTGATGGCCCCGTCGGCTGCGGCCACGAGCACCATGGTGCACACCAAGGCTTCCTCGGCAGTGAGCGAGGTGCGCGTGGAGGGGAGCGGCTTATTCTTGGCAAGCGTCTTGGTCATGCGGTCAGTCTTAGCCGGGTTCGGGGTGTTTAAGGAAGGCGCGGGTCTCGGCCACGGCGTCGGCCAGTCCGACACGGCGCACCTCGACGCCCGGCGGAAACGCCGAGAGTAGGCGGCCGGGTGTGCGGCGGTCGAGCAGCACGAACACGCCGCGGTCGGTCTCGGTGCGGACCAGCCGGCCGAACGCCTGCCGCAGGCGCAGCCGGGCCTTGCCGTCGTCGTAGTCCTTCGGCCGCCCGCCGGAGAGATGGATGCGGCGCTCGCGGTGCAGAATGTCAGGGCGCGGCCAGGGGACGCGTTCGAACACCACCAGGCGCAGCGCGCGACCCGGCACGTCGACACCGTCGCGCATTGCATCGGTGCCCAGCAGGCACGAGTCCATCTCGGCGCGGAAGACGTCGACCAGCGTGGCGTTGTCCATCGCGTCGACATGCTGGGCGAGCAGCGTAATGCCGGCGGCCTCGAGTGGCTCGGCGATGCGGGCATGGACGGCCTTCAGGCGGGAGATGGCGGTGAACAGGCCGAGGCCGCCGCCGCCGGAGGCCGCGAACAACGCACGGTAGGCGCCGGCCAGCGCCTCCATCTCGAAGCCGACATCGGTGACGACGTATGCCCGGGTCTGGGCGGCATAGTCGAACGGGCTAGCGACCGAGACGCGCAGCGCGGGCGACGGGAGGTGCGCTGCACCGACGCGGGCTTCCGCCTCGGTCCACGACGCCTCCGCATCGTCCGCGCCGGTGTCGCGCAAGGTGGCCGAGGTGATGAGCAGGCCGTGGGCCGGGGCGGCCAGCGCGGCGGCGAACGGGATCGTGGGGTCAAGCCAGTGCCGATGCAGCCCGGCGTCCCGATCGGCGCCGCCGCGGCGCTCGAGCTCGAGCGTTTGCACGTATTGCGGGCGGATGCCGGGCTCCGGCGCCGGGTCGCGCAACGACTGCAGCATCGACGCCCATGACACGAGCCGGAGCTTGGCACGGCGCTCGATGGAGCGGATGGCGGCTTCGATCCGCTGGCGCTGCGCCGCGTCGAGGGCTTCGGCCTCGGTCTCGAGCAAGGACCGCAGGTGTTGGAGAAGGTTCGTTAACGGTTCTTCGATACGATGCAGGGCGCGTTGCAGCGTCTCGGCAGCATCGGGGAGGTCCGGATTGAGCGGATAAAGATCGCATTCGAGGTCGCCGAACGCGCTGCCGGGGTCGCCGGCGCAGCGGGCCAGGGCTTGCGTCCGGATTAGGCGGAGGGTGGTCTCGAACGGGCCGACCTCTTCGGTGTCGAGCAGGCGGGAGGCCCAGCCGATCCCGGGCAGGGCCCTCGCGGCCTGGAGCGCTGCGTCGAGCGAGGGTTGCAGGATGGGGTAGAGGGCCAGCAGGTCGTCGAGGCGTCGGCGCAACCCGCGGGCCCGCGAGCGTCCGCCTTCCGCACCAAGTAGCCAGCGTCGCAGGTCGGCGCCTTCGGTGCCGGTCAGCGAGGCGGCGAAGGCGCCATCCGCGGCATCGAATACATGATGGCCTTCGTCGAACACGTAGCGGCTCGGGACCAGGTTGTCGTCGATGCCGCCCCAGGCTGCTTGGGCCATGACGAGGGCGTGATTGGCGACGACCAGGTCGGCGGTGCGGGCGCGGCGGATGGTGTGTTCGACGAAGCAGGTCCGGTAGTGCTGGCAGGCGCCATGGATGCACTCGCCGCGGCGGTCGGCGATGGCGGGAAGCAGGCCGGGGCCGAACAACTCGGTGAACCAGCCGGGGAGATCGCCGCCGGCAACGTCGCCGTCGACGGTGGCCAGCGCCCAGCGGGCAATGAGGCCGAGCGGAATGGTGGTGTCGGTGCCCGGGGAGGAGAGCTGCTCTTGATAGTTGAGGAGGCAGAGGTAATTTTCGCGGCCCTTGCGCACCACGACCCGGCGGCGCCGCTCCGCGATCGTCGGGAACAGGCGGGCGAGCTCGCCATCGATCTGGCGCTGCAGATGCCGCGTGTAGGTGCTGAGCCAGACGCTGCCGCCGTTACGCTCGGCCCAGACGCTCGCGGGCGCGACGTAGCCGAGCGTCTTCCCGGTCCCGGTGCCGGCTTCGGCCAGGACGACGGCCGGATCGCCGGCGATCTCGCGGGGCGCGAAGGCGTCGGTGACGGCGCTGGCGTAATCCGCTTGGCCGGGGCGTTGCTCGGCGCCGGGGCCGAGGATGCGGGCGAGCCGGGCGCGGGCTTCGGCGGGAAGCACCGGCAGGCTCGCCGGCGGGGCGGGCGGCGGCGTCTCTTCCCACTCGGGCAGCCGGGTCCAAACGCGGAAGGCGTCGAGTGCGGGACGTGCGGCAGGCGTGCCGAGGGCCGCCAGCACGTAAGGCGCCCACGGCCAGCCGGCCTTGCCCATCGAGGCGGCGAGCGCCGGGGCATCCTTGTTCAGCGGCAGATCGGCAGCGGCTTCGAGACGACGGAGCAGCGCTTCGGCGATGTCGGGCAGGAGGGCGGCGGCATCCTCGATGGTGCGCGGGATGCGCAGGTCGAGCGCGGCGGCCAGCCCGGCGGGCGTCGGCGGCACTGGGCGCGCGGGAATGACGAAGGCGAACAGCTGCAGCAGATCGAGGCAGGCGATGGACGGCGCGCCGAGCCGGCGCAGCGTGGCGGGGGCGTGCACCACCAGTGGCGGATCGTTGACGTCCAATTGGCGGGCGGCGGCCGGGTTGGAGAGAGTGAGGAGTTCGCCGTCGGCGCTGAGCAAGGCGGCGCGGCCGTGCCCCGCGACGATGGCGGGGGCCTGCGGAAGCAGACTCGAAGCAAGCGACGGCATTTCGATGCTGTATCATGCGCGGGGTGGGTGGGCTAATTGGGGATGACGTGGTCTGGCGATTGACCGGGGCGGCTTGCGACCTAAGCTTGGGAATGATGTCTGACACTAAATTGACGCTGGGCGGCCTGCCGCTGCCGAAAGCTTGGCCGTTCGACGAGGCAGCGCGGATCGCGGCTCAGATGGCGGCCAGCGGGAAAGAGCTGGCGCTGTTCGAGACGGGCTACGGCCCCTCCGGGCTGCCGCATATCGGAACGTTCGGCGAAGTCGCGCGGACGAGCTGGGTGCGCCATGCCTATACGGTCTTGACGGGCAAGCCCACGCGGCTGCTGGCATTCAGCGACGACATGGACGGCTTCCGCAAGGTGCCCGACAACGTCCCCAATCGCGAGATGCTGACGCAGTTCCTGAACCGGCCGCTGACGCAGGTGCCGGACCCGTTCGGGACTCATGCGAGCTTCGGCGAACACAACAACGCGCGGCTGCGAGCGTTCCTGGACGGCTTTGGGTTCGACTACGAGTTCGCGTCGAGCACCGAATACTACCGCAGTGGGCGGTTCGACGACGCGCTGATGCGGGTCGCCGAAGTGCATGACGAAATCGTCGCGATCATCGCGCCGACGCTCGGGGCTGAGCGACGAGCGACTTATTCACCCTTCCTGCCCATCAATCCGCGGGACGGGACGGTGATGCAGGTCCTGATCGAGCGCGTCGACGCGGCGGCGGGCACCCTGCTCTGGACCGATCCGGCGACCGGCGAGCGGTCCGAGACGGCTATCCGCGGCGGCGCCTGCAAGCTGCAATGGAAAGCCGACTGGGCGATGCGCTGGTATGCGCTCGGCGTCGATTACGAGATGTCCGGCAAGGATCTGATCGACAGCGTCAAACTGTCGGGCAAGGTGTGCCGCGCGCTCGGGGCACCGCCGCCGGTCGGCTACACCTACGAGCTGTTCCTAGACGAGAACAGCCAAAAGATTAGCAAGAGCAAGGGCAACGGCCTGTCGGTCGAGCAATGGCTCCAATACGCCCCGGCGGAGAGCTTATCGCAATACATGTACAACTCGCCACAGCGGGCCAAACGGCTGTTCTTCGACGTGATCCCGCGCGCGGTCGACGAGTTTATCGCCAATGCGGCCAAGCTGGACGGACAGCCCGACGAGGCGAAATACGTCAACCCGGCCTGGCACATCATCGGCGGGCGTAATCAGGACTTCCGCAGCCCGGTGCCGTTCTCGATGCTGCTCAACCTGGCCAGCGTCGTGAACGCCGAAACGCCGGACATGCTGTGGGGCTTCCTGCGGCGCTACAGCCCGGACGCCGCGCCCGGCAAAAGCGCGTTCGTCGACGGCATGGTGGACCGGGCGATCGCCTACTATCGCGACGTGGTCCGGCCGCAGAAGCGGTTTCGCGCGCCGAGCGAGATGGAGCGCGTGGCGCTGGCCGACCTGGCTGGAGTGTTGGCCGCTTTGCCGGCCGGGTCGGACGCGGAGGCGATCCAGAACGCTGTCTATGAGGTCGGCAAGCGCTACCCGTTCCCGGACCTGAAAGCGTGGTTCGGATGCCTCTACCAGGTCCTGCTCGGGCAGGCGGAAGGGCCGCGGTTCGGCGGCTTCGTCGCCCTCTATGGTATCGACGAGACCGTGACGCTGATCCAGACATCGCTGGCGGCAAACCGGTCCGCGGCGGACGCCGCCTGATGCTGCCAGTGCTGAAAAAGCTGGCCCGGTCACTGCCGGCGCTGCTCGGCGTCATGCTTCTGGGCGGGGCGATCTATGTGGTCTGGAACGAGTTCCGGCATCTCAAGATCGCCGACATCCGAGCCGCCCTGGCCGAGATCCCGCCGCGGGCGCTGGTGGTGTCGTTCATCTGGACGGTGCTGTCCTATGGCGTGCTGACGTTCTACGACCGGTTGGGCACGATCTTCGCTGGCAACAAGGTGAGCTACCGCCGGGTCGCGTTCGCGTCGTTCTGCGCCTATGCGCTGTCGCACAATCTCGGTTTCGCGGCGGTGTCCGGCGCGGCGGTGCGATATCGGCTCTATGCGCATTGGGGTCTTTCGCCGGTCCAGATCGCCAAGGTCATTGCCTTTTGCAGCCTGACGTTCGGGCTGGGCGGCATGGTGCTAGGCGGGTGCATCCTGTTCCTCGAGCCGGAAGCGGTGCCGTTCCTAGGTGCGCTGATCCCGCATTGGGGCATGTATCTCATCGGCGCAGCGATGTGGGGCATCGTGGTGGGCTATATCAGCCTGTCACGGTTCGTCGGTAAGTTCACGGTATTCGGCATCGAGATCGAGCTGCCGCACTGGAAGATGGCGTTCGTGCAGGTCGCGCTCGCCACGGTCGACGTCGCGGTGACGGCGGCGATCATGTACCAGCTCCTGCCGGACGCGCCGAACCTGACGTTCGTCCGGTTCCTGGGCGTCTATCTCAGCTCCTACTCGGCCGGCTTGGCGGCCAACGTGCCGGGTGGGCTCGGCGTGTTCGACGCGGCGATGCTGCTGGGGCTCAAGCCATACATGTCTGAGGCACGCATCCTCGGCGGGATCGTCGTGTTCCGGCTCTATTACTACATCATCCCGCTGTTCATCGCCGGCACGCTGTTTTCGGGCAACGAGATCCTGCTGCGCGGCGGGGCGCTGTTCCGCCGCAAGGGCGCGCGGGGCAAGGCCGCCGAGACGACTCCGGCCAGGTCGGTGTTCAGCGAACGCAGCTTTGCGGTGGTGGCCTCAACCGGGTCGGTGGCGCTGTGCGGGGCGATGCTGCTGGCGATCGGCGTGCTGGACGACAAGCCGGCCTTCCCGTGGTTCGACGCCGACTTCGCGGAGGCGGCGGCCAATGCAGGGCAGTTCATCCCCTCGCTGATCGGGGCGGCGCTGATGGTTCTGGCCATCGGGCTGACCCGGCGCGTGACGCTGGCCTGGCTGATGACGATCATTATGCTGCTGGCTGGTGCCTTTTACACCATGGCGCAGGGCGCCTCGAGCTGGGTCCCGGCGGTGTTGCTGCTGACGGCATTGCTGATCGCGCCGTTCCGCGGCGCCTATTACCGGCATGCCCGACTGATCGCCCGGCCGCTGCAGCCAGGGACGCTGGTGCCACTGCTGGTCCTGGCGGTGTGTGCGCTGAACCTGACGCTTCTGGAGCCCAAGGTGCGCGGGCTGGCCGAGAACAGCCTGTTCGACTTGGTGATGTCGCCCGATTTCTCCAACGGTTCGCGGGTGACGCTGGCGCTGGTGGTGTTGCTGGGGCTCTACGCGCTCTGGCGGTTGATCCGGCCGGTGCGGGTGGGTTGGCTGGCCTGGGCCGGGGAGGGGCGGCTGCGCTATGCGGCACTCGGGATGACACCGCCGGCCAATGCCGACGGGGTCGTGTTCGGGGAGAGCGAGCGAGCGGCCATCCCGTTCCGCCGGGTCGGTCGGGTCTTGCTCGGGCTCGGCGATCCGGCGGGCGCGGAATCCGATCGGGTGTCCGCAGTGTGGAACTTGCGAGACCTCGCGTTGCAAGAGCGGCGTGACCCGGCGGTCTATCGCGGGGGCTCGGCCCTAGCAAAGGTGTATGAGGATCTCGGGCTGACGCCGGTGGCGCTCGGCGTCGACGGCTTGGTCTCGATGGAGCCGTCGACGAAGTCGAGCGAATTCCTCTATTGCCTGGCGGAACGGGACCTAGGGGTTTTGGTGCCGATGCTGCCGGAGGTGGCGAGCGTGCCGATGCGGGACGCCGCCGATTAGCGCTGGCGGAGGTTGATGGCGCTCTGCGGACTGGGCTGGACGCCGATGCCGAGCATCTGGATCCCGCCGAACATGCTAGGAGCCGGCTTTGCGGGCGCGAAGGCGCCGAAGTTGAAGCTGGCCGGTGGCATGGCGGCGAAGCGGACGTTGCTGGGAGGCCAGATGCCGTAAGGTCCGTTGGCCTTGGCACCACCGGTCGCCGTGCTCGACGCACCCATCGGGGTCATGACGCGGCCGAAGACGAGACGCTGATACTGCTCGCCGAATTCCGGCGTGCTGGAGTGATACCAGGCGGTGGCCAGTGGCCAGTCGCGCGTCTGTTGATATAAGGCCGTGAGAAACTTGACGGCGTAGCGCGCATTGGTCCCGGGGTCGAACGCCGCGTCGAGATCGGCAAACGCGGTCGGGTGATGCATCAGGTTAACCTGCATGCAGCCGACGTCTATGCTGCGCTTTCCCTTGGCCTGCAACGCCTGCACGGCGGCGATCACCTCGGGCTTGCTCTCGAAGAAATAGCCGACGCCATCGACGTTGATGGTCCACGGCCAGGCACGCACCCGTCCGGTGGAGGCGTCGAGCCGGCCGCTCTCCACGCGGGCGATCGAGGGCAGCAGCTTGTCGGGCGCGCGGCCCGGTAGCTTGGCAGCCGACGCGATAGCGGCGTCACACTCGGCGTACGGGGAGATGGCGACCGGAGCGGGCAACGATGCCGGCGCGACCACCGGGTCGGCTAGGGCCGGCGACGAAACCAGCCCGGCGAGCAACAGGAATTTGCGCATGCTCAAGCGGGGATGAGCCCACCGAGGCGGGCGAGCGCCGCGAGGTGCGTGTCTGTATCGCCGACCGATCGTTCGATCATGGTCATGCGTTTGAAGAAATGTCCCACAGCGTACTCCATTGTGACGCCGATGCCGCCATGCAGCTGCACCGCTTCCTGACCGATGTGCCGGCCACTACGTCCGATCTGGACTTTTGCCGCGTGCATGGCCCGTTGACGTTCGATCGCAGTCTCATCTGACGCCATCATTGTGGCAAAAATAGACATGCTACGGGCTTGTTCGAGGCTGACATACATGTCGACCGCCCGATGCTGCAACGCCTGATTCTCACCGATCGATTTACCGAACTGTTTGCGGGTTTTTAGATACTCGGTCGTCAGATCCATCATCGACTGCATGACGCCCACGGATTCGGCAGCAAGGGCCGCCAACAGCTCGTCCTGCGCCCATTCCAGGCCTGGCAACGCCTCGGACGGGTCGCCGAGCGCCTCGGCGGCTGCGCCCTCGAATTCGATCTCGGCAGCGCGCATGCCGTCTTGCGTCGGATAGCCCCGGCGGGAAACGCCCGCGGCGCCGGCCTCGACCAGGAACAGGCCGACGCCATGACGGGCGCGTTCGTCGCCATCCGTGCGCGCCGTCACCAGCAGCGTGTCGGCGCTGTCGCCGGCCAGGACGAGGCTCTTGGCGCCGGTAATGGTCCAGCCATCGCCGCTGCGGGTCGCCTTGGTCTTGATGTCGTTTAGGCTGTAGCGGGACTGCCGCTCGACCTGCGCGTAGGCGAGAACCCGCTCGCCGGCGGCGATCTCCGGCACGAGGCGGGCGCGTTGCTCGGGCGTGGCGCAGTGGTGCAGCAGCGAGGCGCCCATGATGGCGGTCGGGATGTAAGGCTCGACCACGAGGGCGCGGCCGAAGGCTTCCATGACGATGGCGATCTCGGTGCGGCCGCCGCCGAAGCCGCCATCCGCCTCGGAGAACGGAAGGCCGAGTAGGCCAAGCTCGGCCATCTGGGCCCAGGCACTCCGGCTCCACCCGTCCGCTTCGGCGCGGAAGCCGCGGCGGGCTTCGAAGCCGTATCGGTCGGCGATGAAGCGGTCGACGCTGTCTTTTAGGAGGCGCTGCTCGTCGGAAAGGTCGAAATCCATGGCGTTCCCCGCGTATGGCTGTTGGTGCCGGTTGGCGCAGCCAATAGCCTATCCAGCGCGGGGGACAAAGGTGAGGTATGCTCCCTCACCCGCCGGGCGGCGGGCGAGGGAGCCCGGTATTAGAGGCCGCGCTTGACGTCGGCGGCGCCGCGAGTGACGGCGGCGCCGCCGGCGCTGACGTCCTGACCGGCACCGGCCACGGTGTTGCAGGCGGAGAGGAGCGGCAGGGCAGCCGCTAGGACGAGCGCGGCGAGTAGCGTGCGAGACAGCATTTTGAGATCCTCGGCCAGTGTTACGGCATCAGGTTTCCACGGGTGAGGCCAGGGTTCAAGCGCGTGTATTGGACGCGCTCGCGGCACCATGGTAGGGCGCGCGACGCTGCGGCGGCATGTCACGCGTGCCACAGGCGCGCAGGCTGAGGATAAACGATGAGTTCGATCCAGTTCGATCCTGAGGCCATTCGGAGCCTCGCCAACATCCTGCGCGACGCGGGGCTGACGGAGATCGAGATCGTCGAGGCCGACCGGCGGATCCGGGTGACGCGGGCGGCCGTGGCGGCTGCACCGTCGGCGCCGATCATGGTCGCTGCGGCGCCCGCGCCGGTCGCGGCCGTTCCGGCGGCGGTTGCCGAGGACGTCGCTCCGGCCGGGGCGGTGACGAGCCCGATGGTGGGCGTGGCGTTCCTGTCGCCGGATCCGGGCAGCCCGCCTTTCGTGACGCCGGGTCAGACGGTGACGGCGGGGCAAACCGTCATGCTGATCGAGGCAATGAAGACGTTCAACCAGATCAAGGCGGCCAAGGCGGGAACGGTCGGCAAAATCCTGGTCACCAACGGTCAGCCAGTGGAATACGGGCAGCCGCTACTGGTCATCGAGTAGTGTTCGGCAAGATCCTGATCGCCAACCGCGGCGAGATCGCGCTGCGCGTGCAGCGTGCCTGCCGCGAGTTGGGCATCCCGACAGTGGCGGTGCACTCGACGGCCGACAGCAACGCCATGCACGTGCGGCTGGCCGATGAGAGCGTGTGCATCGGGCCGCCGGCGGCCCGCGACAGCTACTTGCACATCCCGGCGATCCTGTCGGCCGCGGCGGTGACGGGAGCGGACGCGATCCATCCGGGCTATGGTTTCCTGTCGGAGAACGCCGGGTTCGCGGAGATGGTCGAGGCGCATGGGCTGACGTTCATCGGGCCGTCGCCGACGCACATGCGGATGATGGGCGACAAGATCGCGGCCAAGGCGGCGATGGCCTCGATCGGGGTGCCGCTGGTGGCCGGATCGGACGGTGCGCTCGAGGACGTGGAGGCCGCGCGCGTGGTGGCCGACCGAATCGGGTATCCGGTGCTGATCAAGGCGGCGGCCGGCGGCGGCGGGCGCGGGATGAAGGTGGCGCACAGCAGCGCCGAGCTCGAGGAGGCCTGGACGGTCGCGCGGACCGAGGCGCGGACGGCGTTCGGCGACGATGCCGTCTATATGGAGAAGTATCTCGACCGGCCGCGGCACATCGAGCTGCAGGTGATGGCCGACAATTACGGCAACGTGGTGCATTTCGGCGAGCGCGACTGCAGCCTGCAGCGGCGGCACCAGAAGCTGGTGGAGGAGGCGGGATCGCCGGCGTTGGACGCGGCAGCGCGGGATGCGATTGGCCAGGTCGTGACCAGCGGGCTCAAGACGCTCGGCTACCGCAATGCGGGGACGTTGGAGTTCCTATATCAAGATGGGCAGTTCGCGTTTATCGAGATGAACACCCGGCTGCAGGTCGAGCATCCCGTCACCGAGATGGTGTGCAACGTCGACCTGGTGCGTGAGCAGATCCGCATCGCGGCGGGCGAGCGGCTCGGCTACGAGCAAAAGGACGTGACCTTCTCGGGCCATGCGATCGAATGCCGGGTCACTGCAGAGGACCCGGTGACGTTCATGCCGACCCCGGGCCGGGTCGAGCTCTACCAGCCGCCAGGTGGGCTGGGGGTGCGCGTCGATAGCGCGCTGTACGCCGGTTACGTCGTGCCACCGTATTACGACAGCATGGTCGCCAAGCTGATCGTCCATGCGCCGACGCGGGACGAGGCGATCGCGCGCATGCGGCGCAGCCTGATGGAGTTCGCGATCCAGGGGATCAAGACGACGATTCCGCTGCACCGGCGCATCATGGAAGCGCCGGACTTCAAGGCCGGGGATTACACCATCCACTGGCTGGAGAAGTTCGTCGGCATGGAATGACGCGCTTTTGAGATTGGCTTTGGCCGCTAGCAACCGCAGGATGCGGCTATGTCACGCCGCACCATCGAGGTCACGCCGGAGCTGACGCTCAGGGCCTACCGCGTCGGGTTGTTTCCGATGGCGGAAACACGTCGTGGGTCGCGGCTGTACTGGCTCGATCCGGAGCAGCGCGGGATCCTGCCGCTCGACGGCTTTCATTTGCCTAAGCGGCTACGGCGAACGGTGCTGTCGGGCGAGTACCAGGTCACGTCCAACCGAGCCTTCCGCGGCGTGATCGCTGGGTGCGCGGCGTCAGGGCCGGGGCGCGAGGATACCTGGATCAACCCGGACATCGAGCGCCTGTTCCAGGACCTGCACCAGCAGGGCTACGCGCACTCTGTCGAATGCTGGCAGGGCGAGACGCTGGTGGGCGGGCTTTACGGCGTGGCGCTCGGTGGCGTGTTCTTCGGGGAGAGCATGTTCAGCCGCGCGCGCGACGCATCGAAAGTGGCGTTGGTGCACTTGGTCGCGCGCATGCGGCTGGGCGGGTACGTGCTGCTCGATACGCAATTCGTGACAAGTCACCTGGCGCAGTTCGGCGCCATCGAGGTGCCGCGCGACACCTACAAGGCAATGCTGGCGACCGCGGTGCAGGTGCAGGCGACCTGGTTGCCGGAGCCGGATCCCGAGCAGTTCGATGCCGAGCTGAAGGCGATGTATCGACCGGGCTCGTTGGACGCCGAGCCGGACCTGCCCTGATGCGGATGATCATGATGATCGCGGCGGCGTTCGGCGTGGTGCCAGTCCTCGTGCGGGCAGCACCACCGACGCTGCCGACTCGCGACGTGTCGGTCACCTATCGACTCCAGGGCGCGGTGCGGGCTTCCGTGCCGGGCGGGTTGCCCGAGACGGTCCGCCTCGCCTGGGATGCCGCGGGACGGCGGCTTCGCGTCGAGCCGGACGGGCGGCAGCAGGTTCTGCTGGTCGACCTGAACGTACCGAGGGCGGAGCTGATCGACAAGGGCATGCACGGGGTGCTGACGATGCCGATGCGGGCCAAGGACATCGAGCCGTTGACGCTGCAGGATGCGAGCTTGACGGCGCGGGGACGCGCGGTGGTGGCGGGGGTGAGTTGCACGGAATTTGACGTGGTGGCCAAGCGGGGACGCGGGGTCGTATGCCTGACGCCGGATGGTGTCGCGCTGCGCGGAAGCGGGATGGTGGATGGCAAACAGGGCGGGTTCACCGCGACTTCCGTCGTGCCGGGGTCGCTGCCGCCGGGAAGCTTCGAGGTGCCGCCGGGCTATATGCACCTGGCCCTGCCGAGTTTCGGCCGGTCAGGATGAAACTCTTCGTCGCCGTCTTACTTTTAATCGGTATGCCCGCGTTCGCCGATGAGCGTCCCCTGACCCGGCCCACGCGCGACGTCGACGTGACGTATGTGGCGACGGTCGATGGTCGGCCAGTGCAGCAACGGACGCGAACGCTGGCGGGTGCCGCTGAGATCCGCATCGATACGCCGTCGCCGGGCTTTTACATGGTCCTCAATCGCGGCGCGCACACGATGGATATGATCAGCGATGCTGATCGCGGCGTCGTGCAGATGCCATACGATCCGGCGGCCGGGGCGCCCGGGGCGGACGCCGCAACGTATCGACGGCTCGGCACGGCGACCGTGGCCGGGCTCGGCTGCACCGAGTGGGCGACTACCGACACTGCCGGCAATCAGGTTGCCGCCTGTTTTACCACCGATGGCGTTCTGCTACGGGCGAGGGTCGGCGAGAGAGTGCTGGTGCAGGCCTCGAGCGTGACGTTCGGGCGGCTTGACCCGGCGATCTTCGCGGTGCCGGCTGGCTATCAGCGGGCCGTCGCGCCGCAGAAGCGGTAAGGACGGTTCGGTGGGCAGGCTAGATCTCTCGTTGCCTGGCCGACCGACAAAGGGCGATGTCGCCCCTAAGGAATCCGGCGGGTCCCAGAGCGTTCTGGCCAACTGGGCGCCGTGGACCGACAAGAAAGGTCGGTTCGACTCGATGCGGGCGGTGGCGCTGGGCGTGCTGCTGCTGCCGGTAGCCTGGCTGGCGGCGCGCTTCGCGCTGGGCACGATGGGCGCGCGGCCACTCAACGCCGCGATCCACATCACGGGATACTGGTCGGTCACCTGCCTCGTGGCGTCGCTGATGATCACGCCGGCGAAGGCAATTTACGGCATGCCGGGCATCGTGGTGCTGCGGCGCATGATAGGCAATGCGGCGCTGGCCTATGCCGGATTGCATTTGACGCTGTATTGCGCCGACCAGAATTGGAAGCTGCTGACGGTCGTCAGCGAGATTGCGCAACGTTTCTACCTGACGATCGGGTTCGTGGCGCTGGTCGGCCTGGGCGTGCTGGGTTGGACCTCGACCGACAAGGCGATACGGCGGATGGGCGCGCGGTGGAAGCGGCTGCACAAGCTCGTCTACGGCCTGACGGCGCTGGCCCTGGTGCACTTCATCTTGCAGACCAAGGCCGACGTGTCGTTGCCGCTCTTGTTAGTGGGTGTTTTTGCCTGGCTGATGCTATGGCGCTCGATGCCGGCAGGAAAGGATCGGACTTACGGCGGGCTGGCCGCCGTGTCGGTCACCGCGGCGGCGCTGACGCTGGTGGCCGAGTGGCTCTGGTATCGCCTCGGCACTCATGTCGACCCCACCAAGGTGATCGTGGCCGAAGGCGACGTGACGTTCGGGCTGGGCCCGGCGGATCAGGTGGCGCTGGCCGGTGGCTGTGTGCTGCTAGCACTGTGGTTGCGGCGCCTGTCCCAAGGCAAGTTGGGCGCGACCGCCGGGTTTTGGATCGTCTTGTTCGCGCTCGGGGCCACGGTCGACGAATTGGTCGTGTTCGCGTTCGGCGTCGACCGGTTCATCGAACCCGGCGATCTGTCGTTCCTCTACCAGGATCTTGCTTGGGCGGCCGTGCTGGGCACCCTCGGCTACGTGCGCTGGCGCTGCGACGCGATGACGCAGAAGCGGATCGTGGACGGGCTGGCACTCGCGTGCATCAGCCTGCAGATCATGTTGTCGATCGGGTCGGTTCGCGTGGCCGAGACAGCCGTCGCAGTAGCGACAGGCGCGCTCTGGGTCGTGCTGGCCTGGCAGACCCGGCAACGGACGCTGGCCGCCGCGATCGGCCTGGTGCCGCTCGCATTGGTCATCATCTACGGGGTCGTCACGCAGACCTGATCCCGACGCTAGAGCGCCTTGGCGGCCTTCATGACGTCGGCAGCATGTCCAGGGACTTTCACCTTGCGCCAAATCTTGGCCACCGTGCCGTCGGGCGCGACCAGGATCGTGCTGCGGTCGATGCCCATGTAGCTCTTGCCGTACATCGACTTCTCGACCCAGGCGCCATACGCCTCGACGACAGCGCCATCAGGGTCGGAGGCCAGCGGGAACGTCAGCGAATATTTCTCGGCGAATTTCTCCAGCGCCTTCATCGGGTCCTTCGAGACGCCGATCACGTCGAGGCCGATCTCGTTCATGGCCGCCAGGTTCTCCTCGAAGGCCTGCGCCTCCTTGGTGCAGCCCGGCGTGTCGGCTTTCGGGTAGAAGTATAGGATGAAGGGCTTGCCCTTCATGTCGGCCAGCCGGACGGTGCGGCCGCCGGTGGCGGACAAGGTGAAATCCGGGGCCGGATCAGTCTCGGCGATGGTCACTGGGCTCTCCTACGAGGTCTCGAAAGGCGCGGCCGACCGCGTCGGCAGTAGTCTCCATCCTGCCGCGGAGCGCCGGCAGGTCAAGCGCATCGGTCGCGCGGAGCAGCGGGGCCAGCGCGGTCATCGGCAGCTCGGCTGTGGTGCGGCCGACCAGGATGCGCAGCATACTCTGGATGGTGCGCCAGAGACGGTCGGCCTCGATGAGGCAGGCTGCTTCGGCGGCGGGGATGGCGCCGATGGTCGCCAGGTGCGCGAGGGCGTCGGCGGTGCGCTGCAACTGGGGCGGCGTGCCGGTGACCAGGAGCAATGTCTGGGCGATGAACTCGACGTCGATCATGCCACCCGGCCGAAGCTTGACGTCCCACGGGCCGGTCGGCGGCAGGTCGCGCAGCAGGCGCGCGCGCATTTGGGCCGCGTCATCCTTCGTCTGGGCGGCGGCTTGCGTATGGGCGAGCGCTCCGGCGATTGCGGCTTCGATGGCGGCGGGCTTGGCGCCCCCCGGACCATCCCAGGCGACCAACCGGGCGCGGGTCAACGCCATTCGCTCCCAGGTCCAGGCGGTATCGGCATGGTAGCGGCGGAACGCCTCGAGCGAGACGGCGACGGGGCCTTTGCTGCCTGAGGGGCGCAGGCGCATGTCGACGGCATAGAGTGGGCCGTCGGCACCGGGCGCGGTCAGCGCGGCGACGAAGGCGTGGGCGGCGCGGATGAACCAGGTGCTGACGGATAGGCGGCTCTTCTCGTTGGCCGCGTCGCTCTCGGTCGCCTCCGGCGCGTGATCGTAGATCAGCATCAGATCGAGGTCCGAGCCGGCCATCATCTCGCGGCTGCCGACCTTGCCCAGGGCGACGACCGCCATCGTGCCCCCGGGAATGCGGCCGTATTTGCGCTCGTGGTCGCGCAGCACGGCGTCGAGCAGGGCGGCGAGCGCGGCATCGGCGAGCGCGGACCGGGTCAGGCCGGCGGCGTCGACGTCGAGCCAGCCCTCCATCTGACCGACGCAGAGGCGGAACTCCTCGCCGCGGACCAGGGCACGGGTGATGGCGACCACGTCCTCCAACGAGCGCGCGTCGGCCAAGCGGCTGCGGAGCGAGTGAGTGAAGTCCGCCTCAAACGCATCGGGGACGAGCAGGCCCTCCAGTGCCATCGGCACGGTCGCCAGATGCTCCGACAGCGAGGGGGCCGCTCCGAGCACGGCTGCGACCCGGCGCACCAAGTCCGGATTGCGCTGCAGCATCGAGAGGATCTGCACGCCGGCCGGCAGGCGCTGCAGCATCTGGTCGAACCGCATGAAGGCCGCATCGGGGTCTGTCTGCGCGCCGAGAGCGGCCAGCAGGGTGGGCAGGACGAGGCCGATCAGCTCCTGCGAGCGAGTGGAGCGGAGCGCGCGGAGGCGGCCGGCGCGCCAGGCGCGCAGCGCGGCGATGATGCCGGCGGTGTTGGCGAAGCCGAGCGCTTCGAGGGCTGCGACCGTGGCGGCCGGGTCGTCGATGCCGCTGAGGTCGAGCGTGGTGACGCCGGGCGGCGGATCGGGGACGCTTTCGAACACCTCGGCATAGCGCCGGCGGACGCGGGCCATGTGGGTGCCGAGCCAGGCGGCGAACGACACGGTATCGGCGCAGCCCATGAAGCGGGCGAAGCGGTCGAGGTCGGCGGGCTTGGTTGGGATCGCATGCGTCTGCCGGTCCGCGACCATCTGCAGCCGATGCTCGACGCTGCGCAGGACGCGATAGGCGACGGTCAGTTCGGCGGCGGCGCGGCGGGAGAGGCGGCCGGCGCGGACCAGGCTGAGCAGGGCGCCGAGCGTGGTGGGGTCTCGAAGCGCCGGGTCGCGGCCGCCCCAGACGAGCAACAGGGTCTGGGCGGCGAACTCGATCTCCCGGATGCCTCCGCGGCCGAGTTTGACGTCCAACCCGGCAATCTGGTCGGTCTCTCCGAGCTTTTTATGCTCGTTGACGCGATTTTTCATGGCGTGAATGTCGGCGATGGCGGCGAAGTCGAGCCCGCTGCGCCAGATGAAGGGGCGGATCTGTTGCAGGAAGTCGCGCCCGCGGTCGATGTCGCCGGCCAGCGGGCGCGCCTTGATCATAGCGGCGCGTTCCCAGTTCTGGCCCATGCTCTCGTAGTAGGCGAGTGCGGCGGGGAGCGCGACGACGGGGGGGGTGGCGGCCGGGTCGGGGCGGAGGCGAAGGTCGGTGCGGAACACATAGCCGTTCGCGTCGCGGGCCTCGAGGATGCTAACGAGATTGCGCGACAGGCGTGTGAAGATCGCGCCGAGCCCGTCGCGTTCGGGCTGCGCGGCCGGGTCGTAGAACAGGATGAGGTCGATATCACTGGAGTAGTTCAATTCGCCCGCGCCGAGCTTGCCCATGCCGAGGACGATCAGGCCGCTGTCGCGACCGGGTTCTGCCTTGTCCGCGATGGTGAGTTCGCCGGCGGCTGCGCTGGCGAGCAGCAGGTGATCGATGGCGTGACGCAGGGCGGCCTCGGCGAGCCAGGACAGCGTGGCGGTGACGCGGGCGAGGGTCCAGAGGCCGCCGATGTCGCCGATGGCGCAGAGCAGGGCGGTGCGGCGCTTGAGCGCGCGCAGCGCCGCCGCGACGGTGGCGCGCGAGGCCGCCGGATCGAGTGCCGCGGCTTCGGCGCGCAGGTGTTCGAGCACCGCATCGGGGCCGCGCTGCCAGACGGAGAGCGCGGTCGCGGACTCGCGGACCAGCAGGTCGGACAGATAGGGGCTGCCGCCGCCGAGTGCATCGAGCATTTGGCGGCCGGACGCGCTGGCGGCCAGGGCGGCGGCGTCAGCACCGAGATCGGCGAAGCGCTCCACCAGGCGGGAAGCGGCGTCTGGGTCGGCAGCGGCGGGCCAGGTGCTGAGCGTCATCGGGGCGCAGCGTGTCCGGGGTAGGGGAGACACGTCAACCCGCGGCGCCCGGCGTCGGGTGGCGGATGGCGTTGCAGGTGGCGACATGGCCGGCGCGGGCGGTGCACGTCCTGCTTGGTCTGGCGCTGGTCGTCGCGATCGTGGCGGGGTTGGCGGCGCTCGGGCTGGCCTGGCGGTTGGCGCAAGGGCCGCTCGACGTGACGTGGCTGCTGCGGACGGCCGAATCCGTGATGGGGACAGGGCTGCAGTCCGGGCTGGGGCAGGTGCGCATCGGGCAGGCAACGATGGCGTGGAACGGCTTCAACGGCGGAGGGCATAGCGGGCTCGAGCTGCGGCTGCACGACGTGCGGACGGTGGGGCCGGAAGGGCAGGCGCTGGCCAGCGTGACGCTGGCGGACGTGACGCTGGCGCCCCTGCCGCTGATAGCGGCGACGGTGGCGCCGCGGCGGATCGTGCTGGATGGCGTGCGGATCCGGGCGGTGCGCGGGCTGGATGGAGCCGTAAGGCTGGACGCGGCGTCGGATGGGCAGAGCCAGCAAACCGGGGATTTCGGCGACGTGTTGGCGGTGCTCCGGCGGCCGGCCGGCAGCGCCGGGGATGACCCGGCGTTGAGCGCGCTCGAGCACGTCATCGTCGAGCATGCGCGGGTGACGCTGGTCGATGAGGCGTCCGATGCGTCGGTCGAGGGCGAGTTGGCCGAGCTGGACCTGCGGCGGCAGCCGGCCGGCGGGATCGTCGGAACCGCCTCGGGGTCGTTCGTCACGGGGCGGACGACGCTGGCACTGTCGATGAAGGCCGAACTGCTGGCCGCCGGAGGCACGCATGTGGAGGCGACGCTGGCGCCGGTCGGGCTGCAGACGGTCGATATCGGCCCGCTGACGCGGCTGGCCCCGCAACTGGCGGTGCTCGGCGGGCTCGAGACCTCGATCGGGATGCAGGCGAGCCTGGACCTGACGGCTGGGCTGCGGCCGGAGCGGGCGACGTTGCACGCCAGCGCCGGGCCGGGGACGCTGTCGGTGCCGGACAGCACGCCGGTGACGTTCGACGGCGCGTCGCTGCAGGCGGCGGCGACTTGGGACGGCGAGTCCTGGCGACCGCGCACGGTTAAGGTGGACCCGGCGGAAGCGGTCCTCGTCGTGGGCGGGACGCGGCGGAGCACGGCGCGGATCACCCTGTTCGCCCAGCACGGCGACGGCCAGACGGTCGCGCAGGCCGCGCTGAGGTTCGACCGGGCGCAATTTGGCGACTTGCCGGCACTGTGGCCCAAGGCGTGGGGCGGGCATGTGCGGCCGTGGCTGACCGACAACGTGACGGCCGGGACGGCGCACGACGCGGCGTTCACGGCGACGATCGCGATCCCGGACGACGATCCCGGCAAGGCCAAGGTGACAGCCGCGGGCGGGACCCTGGAGGCGGACGAGGTCGTCGTCCACTGGCTGCGGCCGGTGCCGCCGATCGAGCATGCCCGTGCGGTGCTGACGGTGACGGGGCCGGACGACCTGGTGATCGCGGTACCGCGGGCCAGCCAGGGGCCGATCGCGCTCAAGGACGGGGTGATCCGATTCACCGGCCTGTCGCATAAGGACCAATACATGGCGCTGACGGCGACCATCCAGGGCGCCGTGCCGGACGTGCTCAAGGTATTGCGCGAGCCGCGGCTGAACCTGCTTTCGGCGCATCCGATTCCGATCACCGGGTCGGCCGGACGGGCCGTGGCGCAGCTGAAGCTGAACGTGCCGATGTTCGATCACCTGACGTTCGACCAGGTCTCGATCGCCTCGACGGGACGGCTGACCGGGTTGCGGCTGGACGGGTTGGTCGCGGGCCGGGATCTGTCGCATGGCGACATCACCTACGACGTGACGCAGGACGGGCTGACGGCGGCGGGCGCGGCGACGGTGGCCGGCGTGGCGGGGCATGCCGATGTGCAGATGAACTTCAAGTCGGGGCCACCGACGGAGGTGCTGCAACAGGCGCGGCTGGTCGGGCGGGTCGGGGCGGCCGAACTGGCGGCGAACGGATTGGGGTCGGGCGGGCTGCTGACGAGCGGGTCGGCGGTAGTGGATACGAGCTATTCCGAGCAGCGGGACGGGGTGTCGCGCGTGTCGGTCAAGGCGGATCTGACACCCGCTGGGCTGTCGGCTCTGGGCTGGCGCAAGGCGCCCGGCGCCGCGGCGCGGGCGGCGGCGGTGGTCACGCTGCGGCACGGCAGCATCACCGGCGTGCCTCAGCTCACCGCGAGTGGGCCGGGGATGACCGTGGCCGCACGGGCGACGATGGTCGACGGGGCGCCTCGGATGCTGCAGGTGGAGCAGTTCGTGCTAGGGCCGACGCGGATCGCGGGCGAGGTGGAGTTTCCGGCCGACGACACCGGGCCGATCCGCGTACAGGTCAGCGGCCCGGTGCTGGACGTGTCGGACCAGGTCGGCGGGCTGTTCGATGGAGGGGCGTCGGGTGGCGCCGGGCGGTCGTTCATCGCCGATGTGCGGTTCGGGCGGGTGATGCTCGGGCATGGGCGCGTGCTGACCGACGTGGCCGCGCATGTGGAGCGGATTGGCGGGCGCTTGCAGTCGGTGCAGGCGACCACGGGGGGCAAGGAGCGGGTGCGGGCGTCGATCACGCCGGTGCAGAACGGGCGGCGGCTGCTGGTCCAGGCGGCGGATCTCGGGGCGTTGCTGACCGGGCTGGACCTGACGCGCACGATCCAGGGCGGGGCGCTGTCGGTGGATGCGCGCTACGACGACCGGTTTGCCGACCCACCGCTGGAAGGCCGAATCCAGCTACAGAATTTCGGGGTCAAGGACGCGGTGATCGTCGGCAAGCTGCTGCAGGCGGTGACGGTGTATGGGATCGTGGACGCGTTACGGGATACCGGGGTGTATTTCGCCGAGTTGCAGATGCCGTTCTGCCTGTGCGGGCAGGTGGTTCGGCTGGGCCCGAGCCGGGCGTTCAGCTCGTCGCTGGGCATCACCGCCAAGGGCTGGATCGATCTCGATCGCAAGCTGATCGAGATCGCTGGAACGGTCGTCCCGGCCTATGCGGTGAACGCGGCACTGGGCCGGCTTCCGTTCGTCGGGCGCTTGTTCAGCCCGGAGCGGGGTGGCGGCCTGATCGCTGCGAACTTCAAGGTCGACGGGGCGCTGGACCGGCCGAGCGTGAGCGTGAACCCGTTCAGCCTGCTGACGCCGGGCTTCCTCCGCCAGCTGTTCGGCCTGTTCAGCTGAGCTGAAGCAGCGTCGCGAGTTGGCGCACGGCTGCGCGGATCTGCTGATAGGACGCGGCAGCGACCGTCGCGTCCCCATCGACCGGGTCGTCGATCTCGCCGACGCCGGTCAGATCGCCGAGCAGCACGGTGGGGACCTGCAGGTTGGGGTAGCGGTCGGCGAAGGCGGCCTGATTGACGCGGTCGAACAGGACGATGAGGGACGCCGCTTCGACGCTGGCGCGGTCGAGCCAGGCAGAGCGATGGGCCGCCAAATCGACCCCCTCAGACGCCGCTTGGGCCTGGAACAGGTCGGGCACCGATCGGCCGGGGCGCGGAATCATGCCGGCGGAGCTGACAACTACGGCATCGCCGGCGGTCTCGCGCAGCACGGCGGCCCCATACGGGCTGCGGCAGATGTTGCCCTGGCAGGCGAACAGGATGTGTTTGCGGCCGGGCGCGGCGGCAAGCGCGGTGACCAGGGCGCGAGCGCGGGCCGCGGCGACACGGCGCCGCCCGGGCGCCAGCCGCTGGGCGCGTGTGATGGCACTGCGGGCGATGGTGGCGAGTTCGGCGCGGAACGGAGCAGGGTCGTCGGGGACGTGGACGTCCTGCTTTTCGGCGTTGACGAGCATGCGCCGCGTGCCGGCGAGGCGCTGCAGCAGCGCGCCGGCCCGGCGAATATGCGTGCCATGCGTCTCGGCGGCGGCCACGGCGGACACGAGATCGGGGACGACGTTGCGGCCGAAGATGCCGGCGCGGTAGGGCGCGGGCGGGCTCTCGGCACCCTCGACGAGGAGGCGGTACCAGCGATATGGGAAATCGACCCCGAGCGCGACCGGCAGCGGCAGCGAGCCCCATGGGCGCGCATTGACCTCGAGCAGGATCCAGCCGCCGGCGTCGTTACGCTTGAACTCGACCATCGCGATGCCGGTGTAGTCGACACCCGCGGCCAGTGCGGCACACGCCTCGACGAGGTCGGGCGTCGGTGCGGCGCTGACCCGGTAGAAGCTGCTGCCCGACCGCTCATGGACCCGGCGATGCTCGAACGCCTGCAGCAGGCGACCCTCATGGGCCAGGATCGACAGGCCAAGGCCATCCCCCTCAAAGCAGGATTCCAGAAGCAGGCTAGCCGGCTCGGCGTCCTGCAGCACGTGGGCGAGAAGAACCTCGTCACTGGTGACGTGGACGCGGCCGCGCTTGGCCAAGCCATCGATCGTGTAGGAGCGGCGCGGCTTGACAACGACCGGGCTGCCGAACTCGGCCAGGATGGCGGCCGGCCGATCGTCGACCCTGGCGAGGCGGCCGCGGGCAATGGGCACCCCGACGCGGTCCGCCAACTCACGGGTTTCGTGCTTGTCGAACAGCACGTCGATCGCGCGGGCGTTGGGGATCGCCAGCCGGGTCAGCCCTTCGAACTCGGCCCGCAGCAGATGCAGCGGCAGGAGGTTGCGTTCGTCGCAGGGGATGACGAGGTCGAAACGCTGCTGCTCGAGCAGGGCGCGCATGGCGGTTCGCCAGGCGCTGCCGTCGCCCATCCAGGGCGGGACATCGTGGATGGCAGCGATGTAGCGGCTGGACAGAGCGGGCGCGCGGAAGTCGAACGGCGCGGCATGCACCTCGATCCCCTGACGGCCCAGCGAGCGTACGGTGGCGAGGAAGCCGCGTGTGTCGTCGCCCATGACGAGGGCTTTGCCGCGGAAAGCGGGTATCGGCGATGGAACGGCAGGCTGGGTCAGCTGGGCAGGTCCGCGCGCATGAGGGTGGCCAGTTCAGTGGTGGTCAACGTGGTCCATCCCGGGATCGTCGCAAAGAAACCTATGTATTTGGTTAACGCATCGAGCAAGGCGTCGCGGGCGGCTTCGGTCCGGGCGTAGGGAGAGCCGCCGGGCATCAGGCTCGAGCTATGATAGGTGAGCATGAAGTAGCGATTGCCGCGGGCGAGGGCGGCCTCGGTCTGCCGCTTCATGTCGGTGAAGCTGTGATCCTCGGGGCTGAGCCGCAAGCGTTCCAGCAGGCCGAGGCGGCTGGCCAGGCCGGGGGCGCGGTAACGTTCGAAGCGGGAGAGGATGGGGAACAGGCGGGGGCCGGACGCCGCGGCACGGCCGACAAAGTGGACTGAGAGCGGCAGTTCGGCGATGCCGTCCGTCGTCATGAAGGGTTGGTCGGGCAGGCCGCGGAAATCGGGACCGGCTTGGTCCGAGGAGTCCAGATGCGGCACGACGCTGGCGTCGGCAATGAATCCGAGCCGGTGTAGGATGCCGGGCGTTTCTGCGCCGATGCCGTAGCGGCCGGCTTTGTAGACGAGCGGTGGGCTGCCGAAATTAGCGGCGATGGCATCGCGCAGCACGGCGAGCTTGCGGCGCATGAGGTCCGGCGGGAGATTGCTGGCGAACGAGTTGCGCGCCGACACCGTCTCCTCGTCGGGCGGATTGACCCAGGGATGCAGGTGCGCGCCGATCTCGCAGGCGCCGGCCGCCTGCCAAGCCGCAAGAATGGCGACCGAGGACGGCGTGGTCGCGACCGGATAGTCGATCGCATAGGTCGGCACGATGCCGGCGGCGGCGAAGACGGATTGGGCGAGATGCTGGTAGCCGATATTGGCGACGCTGGTGCTGCTCCGGTCGAACGGAGCGTCCCACTCGAACTCCTCTTCCGTGTCGATGACGACTAAGAGGGTGGGCGGCGTGTCCGACGCGGTGCGGCGGATGGCGTTAACCGGGAGCATGGGCGATACGCCGGCGGATGCGTCCGCCGGCGTCATCTGCTGGCGACTACTTCTTGGCCTTCGGCTTGGCCGCGGCCTTAGCCGGGGCAGCCTTGGTCGCAGCGGCTTTGGCCGGGGCGGCCTTGGCAGCGGGCGCGGGCGGGTTCATCGCATCCTTGACCTGCTTGGCCGGGGTGAAATTCAGCTTCTTGGATGCGGCGATCTGGATCGTCTCGCCAGTCGCCGGGTTGCGGCCCTGACGCGCGTCGCGTGACGCGACCTTGAACTTGCCGAAGCCGGGGATGCTGATCTCGTCGCCCTGCTGCGCGGCTTCTACGACGGCTTTGAAGACGCCTTCGACCACGGTGCGGGCTTGTTTCTTGTCCATGTCATGACTGGTCGCGATCTGTTCAGCGAGTTCGGCTACGTTCATGGGAGTTCCTTCCGAAAACTATGGTTCATACGCACGATCCGGCCAGTCGATCGGGCTGGCAGCCGCTGTGGCAACCGCTCTGGCGACCCGAGAATCCACTGTCGGAATCGGCCTGGGCGCAGTGTTATCCATAAGCTCATTGCGCGGGCAAGCCCGCAGGCCTGCCAAAGCGCCTAATCCGGGCTATTCTGTGGCTAGTCCCCGCATGCTCGACGCAAGTGCCGATCAAATCACGGGATCGGTCCGGAATAAGCGACGCCTCTGGGCGCCGTGTTCCGCTTCGGCGGTCAGGCCCCTATATGTGCGAGATCGCATGCCCGGAATGGCTTGCCGCAGTGTGAGGTAGCGTGATGTCTGGTTTTCGAGGCAAGGCGCCGGGAGCCGGGTCCGGCGAGATGTCGATGCGGACGCAGGCGCTGCGGCCGTTGATCGCGCTGGATGCGCGCGAGGCGACGAAGGCGCGCAAGATGCGGCGGGCCGGCGCGGAGCCGGCGGACATCGCGCTGACGCTCGGCGTACCGGTCGAGGAGGTCGAAAAGGCGCTGGTGCAGATGCGCTCGCCGCGGCCGGAGACGACGCGCGGGACGCTGAACGTGACCCTGGCGGCGCACCGGATGATCATGGCAGAGCGCGTGGGTGACGAGCCGATCTGGCAGACGATCGATCGGATGCTGGACGAGCTGCTGCGGCGGCGGGCGGCAGGGCCGGAGCGCCGGGCGAGCGGGCGGGCTAAGGCGGCCAAGGAACCGGAGGACCTGCCGTTGCTGAGTCTGGCCAGACCCTAGAGCACTCTCCGAGCCAATCGGCTCGGAAGTAGTGCTCTAGAAACCAATATGTAGAGCAACGTCGGTGGACTGGTCGACGGCCGGGCTGGATGGTTCTATGCGGCGGCGCGTCGGCGCATGGGATCGAGGGAGGAAACAAGCATGGCTCAACCGAGCAAGACGGCGCTGGTGACGGGGGCCGGTAGCGGCGTGGGACGCGCGACCGCGTTGGCATTGGCTGCGGCGGGATGGAGCGTCGCACTGGTCGGCCGGCGTCGCGATGCGCTGGAAGAGACCGCGTCGCACGGCGCGGCGGAGGCCTTCCTGGTGCTGCCGACCGACGTGTCGCAGCCGGACGCGGTCGACGCGACATTCGCCGAGCTGAAGGCGAAGTGGGGCCGGCTGGACTTCCTGTTCAACAATGCGGGGATGGGCACGCCGGCGCTGCCGATCGACGAGATCTCGGTGCAGCAATGGATGGACGTGGTCGGCGTCAATCTGACCGGGTCGTTCCTGTGCGCCCGCGCGGCGTTCCACATGATGCGGCACCAGTCGCCGCAGGGCGGGCGGATCGTCAACAACGGCTCGATCTCGGCCCATACGCCGCGGCCGGGGGCGCTGCCTTACACCAGCACCAAGCATGCGATCACGGGCATGACCAAGTCGCTGGCGCTGGACGGGCGGCCGTTCGACATCGCCTGCGGTCAAATCGACATCGGCAATGCGATCACGCCGATGACGGAGCGGATGACGAAGGGAGTGCCGCAGCCCAACGGCGCGATGATGGCCGAGCCGCGCATGGATTCGAAGCATGTGGCGGACATGGTGGTTATGATGGCCGGGCTGCCGCTGGACGCGAACGTGCAGTTCGTTACCGTGATGGCGACGAAGATGCCGTTCGTCGGGCGCGGCTAGCCGGTCCTAATCGCCGATTGCGGCGCCCGCGGGACCGCGTGGGTCGTGGGCGCCGAAGAGGGTTGCGCCGGGAAGGTCGGGTAGGCCGAGATTGAGCGACTGGGCGGAGCCGAACCCGGTCGGCGTCAGCCGCGGTGCGCCGGCGGTGATGCCTTCGGCGACGCCGAACGGGGCGCTCTCGGTGAAGCCGTAGCCGCGTTGCTCGAGCATCGCCTTGGTGTCCGGCGAGAGGGCGAAACGCTCGATGTAGACGGTGTCGGGCAGCATCTGATGGTGGATGCGCGGCGCGTCGATGGCTTCCTGCACCGTCATGCCGTGATCGATCACGTTCACGATCGCCTCGAGCGTGATGGTGATGATGCGGGGGCCGCCGGGGCTGCCGATCACCAGGACGGGCTTGCCGTCGCGGCTGACGATGGTGGGCGTCATGGAGCTGAGCGGGGTTTTGCCGGGGGCGATGGCGTTGGCTTCGCCCTGGACGAGGCCGAACATGTTGGGCGCGCCGGGCTTGCTGGTGAAGTCGTCCATCTCGTTGTTGAGCAGGATCCCGGTGCCGGCGGCGACGCGGTGGATGCCGAACCAATCGTTGAGCGTGTAGGTGACCGAGACGGCGTTGCCGTCGGTGTCCATGACCGAGAACTGCGTCGTGTTCATGCCCTCGTGCGGCGGCGCGCCGTCGTGGAACGAGGCGGACGGGGTGGCGCGCTCGGGGTCGATGACGGCGCGGATGCGGGCGGCGTAGGCCTTGTCGAGCAGGTGGTCGACCGGGTTCTGCACGAAGTCGGGGTCGCCCAAGCGGGAATTGCGGTCGTAGAACGCGTGCCGCATAGCCTCGACGAGAAAATGGATCTCAGCGGCGCCATGAAAGCCGAGCGCGTGCAGATCGTAGCCCTCGAGGATGTTCAGGATCTCGCACAGTACGACGCCGCCGGAGCTCGGGGGCGGCGCCGACTGCACGAGGAAGCCGCGATAGGTGCAGGCGACCGGTGGCATCTCGCGGATGCGGTAGGCCTCGAAATCGGCCCTTTGCAGGATGCCGCCGGCGGCTTGGCTCGCGGCGACGATCGCGTCGCCGATGGGGCCGCGGTACATCGCGTCGGGGCCGTCGGCCGACAGCGCTTCGAGGCTGCGGGCGAGGTCGGGCTGAATCAGGCGGTCGCCGGGCTGCAGCGGCTTGCCGCCGGGCAAGAAGATGGCCGCCGCCGCCGGGTCGCGGCGGAAGGCGTCGGTGCCGAGGCTGAGCAGGGCGACGTCGCCGGCGGTCAGCACGAAGCCCTCGCGGGCCAGGCGGATCGCCGGCGCGAGCACGGCGGCGCGGGGGAGCTTGCCGTAACGGGCGCGGGCGGCGTCGAAGCCGGCCGGCGAGCCCGGCACGCCGACGCCGAGCCAGGTATCGGTCGAGCGGCCTTTGACGATGTCACCGGCAGCGTCGAGGAACATGAACGCCGTCGCGGCGGCGGGCGCCTTCTCGCGGAAGTCGAGGAAAGTGGCGCGACCATCGGCCAGGCGCAGCGTCATGAAGCCGCCGCCGCCGAGATTGCCGGCCGCCGGATAGACCACCGCCAGCGCATAGCCGACCGCGGCGGCCGCATCGGCCGCGTTGCCGCCCTGCTCCAGCATCTGCAGCCCGGCGGCCGACGCGAGTGCCTGCGCCGAGACGACCATGGCGTGGCGCGCGGCGATCGGCGCCGGGTTGTAGGCCCATGCGGGTCGGCTGAGAACGCAGCACAGGGTCAAGGCAGCAAGGCGCATACGCGTCATGGTCACTCCGTCCAGACCTCGCCATTATGGGAGGCCCAGGGAGGTTCGCACCATCATGAAAAACACCAAGACCGTTCTCGTCCCGCATTTCATGAGTCAGGCCGGGGTGTCGGTGCTGCGAGCGCGGCCGGATATCGAGACGGTGGTGTATCCCGCTACGATTGGCGCGGAGGAGTTCCGCACGCTATTGCCGGAGGCCAGCGGGGTGGCGCTGGGGGCGACCCGGTTCGGCCAGGCCGAGGCGGATGCCAGCCCGGCGCTTCAGGTCGTCGCGCGCATTGGCGTCGGCTTCGATGCGGTGCAGATCCCGCCGCTGACCGCGCGCGGCATCCCGCTGATGATCGCCGGGACCGCGAACTCGACCAGCGTGGCCGAGCACGCGCTGTTCATGATGATGGCGGTCGGCAAGCGCGCGCTCGAGCTGCATGCGCGGACGCGCGACGGGCTGTGGCATGACCGCACCAGCCCGCTGCCGCGGGAGCTGTCGGGCTCGACCGTGCTGGTGATCGGGTTCGGGCGGATCGGCAGCCGTACCGCCCCGCGTTGCGCGGCGATGGGAATGACCGTGCTGGTGTTCGATCCGAATGTCTCGCCGGCGGCGATCGAGGCGGCCGGCTTCGAGGCAGTGGGCGACCTCGATCCAGCGCTGGGGCGAGCGGATTACGTGACGATCCACTGCCCGCGGTCGCCGGAGACGATCGGGATGTTTGATGCCGCCCGCCTCGCGCGGATGAAGCCCGGCGCCGTGCTGGTCAACACCGCGCGCGGCGGCATCGTCGACGAGGGCGCCTTATTGGCGGCGCTGCGGTCGGGGCAGGTGAGCGGTGCCGGGCTGGACGTGCTCGCGCAGGAGCCGCAAGGCCCGGGAAACCCGCTGCTGCACGAGCCCGGGGTGATCAGCTCGCCGCATGTGGCAGGCGTGACGGTCGAGTCGATGGACGCGATGGGCGTCGCGACGGCTCGGAACATCCTGAGTGTGCTGGACGGGGTGCCGATCCGCGAGCACGTGGTCAATCAGGAGGTACTGTAGCTTCCGGAGGCGACCTCCTCGGCAATCTGGATGAAAATCGGCACGGCCTCGGCAAGGGCGGAGAGGCTGACGCGCTCGGATGGTGTGTGCGCCTGGGCCATGTCGCCGGGGCCGAGAATCAGGCAGGGGGCCAGTGTCTGCAGTTCGGAAGCGTCGGTGCCGAAGGGAACGGTGCCGGCCGGCGCGCCGACGATGCGACTGGCGAGCGCGATCAGCGGATGGTCGGCGGGGAGTTCCGGCGGGACCGCACCGCGGAGGATGGTCAGCTCGAGGCCGTGCCGGTCGGCGGCGGACTGCACGGCGTCGATGATCGGCGCCGGGTCGATGGCGGCGCTGTAGCGATAGCGGATGCGGGCGGTTGCTTTCGGGACGGTCATGTTGATGGCTGCGCCGTGATTGTCGATCAGCGGGTTGAAGTCGCTGAACGGCGGGTCGTAGCCGGCATCCTGCAACGCGGGTTCGCTACGGAGCCGGTCGAACAGGGTTGCCATGTCCGCCATGAACGGGAGCAGGCGCCAGTTGGCGTTCACGCCGCGGCCGCTGCTGCTGTGCGCTTGCAGGCCGGTGGCGACGGCGGCGAACTCGATGTGGCTGCGGTGCCCGCGGATGGGGATCATGCCGGTGGGTTCCGCGATCAGGATGGCGCGTGGGGCGAAGCTGCGCGCGAGTTCACTGGTGCGGGCCATCAGGCGGGCGCCCTGCTTGGTGGTTTCCTCGTCGGCCGTGATGAACAGGGCGATGGGAACGCTGGGCGGCAGCGCCGTCGCCGCCGCGATGAGGCTCGCAAGCGGGCCCTTCATGTCGGTGCTGCCGAGGCCGAACAGCGTGTCGCCATCGACCTGACCGGACCACGGGTCGGCGCTCCAACCAACGTTCGGGACCGTGTCCATGTGACCGCAAAAGGCCAGCCCGCCGCTGCCGCGGGCGGCGACGAGGACGCATTTGTTGACGCCGTTAGCATCCTTGTAGTCGGTGCGCTCGAGCTGGAATTCGCCCAGCTCGGCCTCGATCCGGTCGGCGATCGGCAGGTTACTTATCGCGCTGCGACTGTCGATGCGGACGAGGTCGCGTGCGAGGGTTGCGACGAACTCGTGCGTGTCCATGCCCGGTTCCTCCTGTGGTCGGGTTGACCACTTGCACGGGCGTCGGCGGCGGGCAAGGCTGAGGCATGACCGAGTATGTCGATCCGCGCAGTGGCGAGACGTTTCCACTGGAGATTCCTCGCTGGTGCGGGCGCGATCATGCGCCGCTGATGCTGTCCCGATTGCCGGGGATTGAGCGGGGCCAGATCGACGGGCGGGAACGGAGCCTGTGGCGGTATCGCGCAGCGTTCCCGTTCGCGGTCGATCGACCGATTAGCATGGGGGAGGGGTGCACGCCGCTGATCGCGCGGACGCTGTATGGCGGGGCCGCGCTGCTGAAATGCGAGTGGTTCATGCCGACGGGGAGCTTCAAGGACCGCGGCGCGTCGGTGATGCTGTCGCTACTGCGGGCGCAGGGTGTGCAGTCAGTGCTCGAGGACAGCTCGGGCAACGGCGGGGCGGCGGTGGCGGCCTATGCCGCCGCGGGCGGGATGGAGGCCACCATCATGGCACCGGCGAGCACGAGCCCGGCCAAGACGGTGCAGATGCGGGCGCATGGCGCCTCGGTCGAGCTGGTGCCGGGAACCCGGCAGGACACGTCCGACGCGGCGATGCGCAAGGGCGGCAGCATTTTCTACGCGAGCCATAACTGGCACCCATTCTTCCTGCACGGGACGAAGACGCTGGCCTATGAGCTCTGGGAGGATCTCGGGTTCCGGGCACCGGATCACGTCGTGATCCCGTGTGGCGCCGGATCGAACGTGCTGGGCTGCGAGATCGGGTTTTCGGAGCTGCTGCGGGCGGGGCAGATCGATCGGATGCCCAAACTGTGGGCGGCGCAGCCGGAAAACTGCGGGCCGATCGCGGCGGCAGCACTGGGCCGGCCTGCCGGGATGGTGCAGCCGACGATGGCGGAGGGTACCGCGATCGCGGCGCCGATCCGGCTGCCGGAAGTCGTCGACGCACTGCGCACCACCGGCGGCGGCGGCGTCCTGATCGCGGAATCGGAGATCGCGGCAGCGATGCTGGGGCTGGCCAAGATCGGGGTGTATGTGGAGCCGACATGCGCACAGGCGGCGGCGGCATATGCGAAGCTGCTGGCGGCCGGATCGATCGGGCCAGAGGACGTGACCGTGTTGGTGCTGACCGGCACCGGGCTTAAGGCGACGCCCCGCATTGCGGACCTGCTAGGCGTCGCGCTGACGTAAGCCTCGTCAGGTGAGCTGGACCGCCTGGGCCGCGGCTTCGAGCTCCTGGAAGCTCGGCATGTGTTGCGTCGGCGCCATCTTTCGACCGGTTTCGATGCTGACCTGCGGCGCATTGCCGTGCAGATGGGTGATGAGGACGGCGCGGATCACTTCGAAGAACTGGCTTTCTTCCTCAACGACGCCTTTAAGCCGGGTCGCGAACGGGCCGGCCATGCCGTAGGCGAGCAGCACGCCGAGGAACGTGCCGACGAGTGCGCCGCCGATCATGGCGCCGAGCACGGCCGGTGGCTCGTTGATGTGCGACATCGTCTTGATCACGCCGAGCACGGCTGCGACGATCCCGAGGGCGGGAAGCGCGTCTGCGGTGCTCTGCAGCGCGTGGGCACCGTGCAACTCCTCATGCAGCGTCTTCTTGAGCTCACGGCCCATGACGTCTTCGATCTGATGCGGATCGTCCGCGTTCATGCCGAGCATGCGTAGGTAATCGCAGATGATCGCGGTGGCGTGATGGTTGGCAAGTATGCCGGGGAAGGCCTGGAATGCGGAACTCTCGGCCGGGTTCTCGATATGCGGCTCGAGCGCCATGGCGCCTTTCGAACTGGCCAGGCGGGTGAAGAAGTAGAGCAGGCTTAGCAGTTCGACATAGCTGGCCTTCTTGTAGGAAGCGCCTTTCAGGATCTTCTTGAAGCCCGCTAACGTGTGCTTCACGTCGTGCATGCTGTTGGACATCAGGAACGTGCCGAGCGCCGCGCCGCCGATCGTCAGCATCTCGAACGGCATCGCCTCGATCAGCGGCTCCAGGCTACCGCCGGAAAGGATGTAGCTGCCGAAGACACAGGCGAGGAGGAAGCCGAAACCACCGATCGTCAGCATGCCGGGCTACCGCTTGGCCACAGCGCGGTCGCGCAGCAAGACGATGGAAATGCGTCGATTAGCCGCGGCCATCGGGTCGTTGATGATCAACGGGTCACGATCGGCATTGCCGGTCACACTGCGAACTCGGGTCTCCGGCAGACCGGCCTCGACGAGCAGCCGACGGGTTGCGTTCGCGCGGTCCGCCGACAGATCCCAGTTGGTCTTGTCGCTGCCACGATACTGCAGTGAGTCGGTATGTCCGGCGATGGTGATGGACTCCGGCATTTTGAGGAGGACGGGCGCGATCTTGGCGAGAACGGCGCGGGCACGATCGTTGAGGGACGAAGACCCAGTGCTGAACATCGGCGTCCGATCCGCGTCGAGAAGCTGAATGCGGAGGCCCTCGGGTGTAATGTCGATCGCCAATTGCTTGGCGACTTCGGACAGGCCCGGGTCCGCTGCGACGACGTCGCGGATCTGCCCGGCCGCGTGCTCGAACTCGCGCCGCTCGCGGCGATCCGCCTCGACCTGCTTGTCGCCCTCGCGCGGCGACTTGCTGTCGTTCTCCTTGGTGCCCGCGCGTTCCCCGCCGTCAGTGGCGCTCGGGCGCGTGGCGGTTCCCGGGACTTTTGAGGGCACTTCCGTTACCGGCATGTCCCCGGTATCGTCCTCGTCCGTCACGGGGTAAGGCTGGGATTTGGTGAGTTCGATGGCACCCTTGTCGGACGTCATCGTCCCTTCGCTGTTGGGGGTGCGTCCACCGAGCGGTGCGCCCGACCCCGACGTCGTCAGCCCGAGATGGTTCGTTGGGCTGAAGTAATCGGCCAGGCCGCGCTTCTGTTCCTGAGTGGTCGCGTTCAGCAGCCACATCAGGAGGAAGAAGGCCATCATCGCGGTAACGAAGTCGGCGTAGGCTACCTTCCATGCGCCGCCGTGATGGCCGCCTGCGACCACCTCTTCGCGCCGGACGATAATCGTCCCCTTGTCACGCTTTTTACCGCTCATCACTCAGCCCAGGTGTTTGAGCCAGTGTAGCGAGGAGGCGTTGACGAGAAGTTAAGAGCGGTGGCTACTCCGCGGCAGCGGCCAACTGCGTCGAAGCCGGCTTGAGCGTCAGGAAACGCTCGGCTTCGAGCGCCGCAATGCAACCCGTGCCGGCTGCCGTGATGGCCTGCCGCCAGTGCTTATCCTGCACGTCGCCGGCAGCGAACACCCCGGGAACCGACGTCGCCGTCTGACCCGGCGGCGTCACGATGTAGCCCTCGTCGTCCAGTTCGACCTGGCCACGAAACACGCTCGTCGTCGGCATGTGACCGATCGCGATGAAGACGCCGTCGACCGCCAGCGTCGACTCCGTCCCATCGGGCAGATTGCGCAGCCGGAGCCCGGTGACCACCTCGGGCTGGCCGCTGCCGATGACCTCCTCGACGGCACTATTCCAGATCACCTCGACCTTTGGATGCGCGAACAGTCGGCGCTGCATGATCTTCTCGGCGCGTAGCGAGTCGCGGCGATGGATCAGCGTCACCTTGTCGGCATGATGGGTCAGGAACAGAGCCTCTTCGACGGCCGTGTTGCCGCCACCCACTACCGCGACCTGCTTGCCGCGATAGAAGAAGCCGTCGCACGTCGCGCACGCCGACACGCCCGCGCCCTGGAGCCGCTTCTCCGACGGTAGGCCGAGCCAACGAGCCTGCGCGCCGGTTGCGATGATCACAGTGTCAGCGAGGTATGTGGTCCCGGAGTCGCCGACGATGCGGAACGGGCGGCTGGCGAAATCGACCGACATGGCGAGATCGTTGACGATGTTGGTGCCGACGTTGGCTGCCTGCGCCTGCATCTGCTCCATCAGCGCGGGACCCTCGATCGCGGTAGCGAAGCCCGGATAGTTCTCGACGTCCGTCGTGATCATCAGTTGTCCGCCGGGCTGTAGGCCGGTGAGCAGCACGGGCGATAGGTTCGCGCGGGCGGCATAGATCGCGGCCGTGTAGCCGGCCGGACCGGCACCGATGATGAGGACAGGCGTGGCGATGGTGTCTGACATGCTCGCAGGATATCGACCGGAGCGGCTCCGGTTCAATCCTCGCTTTGGGCTTGGGCCAGAATGCCAGGCTTCACACCCGAGCACGCTTGTAATTATATTGCGTAAAAACAGGAATTATAAACGGCATGAAGCTTGGTGAGGGCGCTCCGGAACTCGACTCGATCGATCTCTTCATAATCGCGGAGCTGCAGCGCGATGGGCGGATGACGAACGTCGAGCTCGCACGCAGGGCTGACATCACGGCGCCGCCCTGCCTGCGTCGGGTGCGTCGCCTCGAGGAAGCGGGCATCATCCGCGGCTATCATGCGGAGACCGATGCGGCGCGACTCGGTTGGGAGATCGTGTTCTTCGCGATCGTCGGTTTGGACAGCCAGAAGGAGCAGATCTTGGCGGCGTTCGAGTCCCATGTGGCCGACTGGCCCGAGGTCCGCGAGTGTCACATGATCCGGGGTGGCGGTGACTTTCTCCTGCGGCTGGTGGCACGGGATACGGCGCATCAGAACCAACTGACACAAGGGTTGACCGCCATGCCGTCGGTCAGCCGGGTGCAAACCCTGCAGACGATCCGAACAAGCCGGAACGAGGCCGGCGTGCCGATCGCCGCCGTCAGCGACCGCCTAGCTTGAAGCTCAGGAAATTGTTCTGCGTCGCGAATGGCGTGTCGGCAAAGTTGGCAGCGCCGGGCGGCAGGCTGTTGAGCGGCTGGGGTTCGCTGCTGGCGTTGACTTCGCCGGTGCCGGGCGGGAACTGCGCCGAGACAAGAGGCTCGCCGCCGGGAAGCGTGCAGCCGGCCGTCGCGACTAGAGAACCAAGGCAAAGGAGCGTCGAGATCTTCATGGATGGACAACAACGGCCGCGGCATTTTGTTCCAGCGTGCAGTAATCCATCATTAAGGTATGCGCGCTAAACTCCGCGCGACATTGACCCACGGATACCGACATGACTATGGCGTTCAGCACCGAGTAAACGGACAGGGACTGGCGGTCGCCCACGTCTCCCGGTTCAAGCAACGAGAGACAGCATGCTTAACGAGACGGATCCTGCCGAAAGTGGGTCGGAGATCGACCATCAGACCAAGGCTCCCAGCATTGCCATTGTCGGGGCGACGGGCGCGGTGGGCGTGGAACTGCTTCGATGCATCGAATCCCGCGGTCTGCAGGTAAGCGAAATCCGGTTGCTGGCATCCGCCCGCTCCGCTGGCCGGACGATGGCGTTCAACGGCGAGACGCTGACGGTCGCAACGCTGGACGAGCATAGTTTCGACGGGGTCGATATCGCCCTATTCTCGGCCGGGAGCGGGATCTCCAAGCTTTACGCCGATGTCGCGGTCAAAGCAGGCGCGATCGTGGTGGACAACTCATCGGCATTCCGCATGGACGACGCCGTGCCGCTCGTGGTGCCAGAGGTCAATCTGGGCGCACTCGAGGGGCATGCGGGGGTGATCGCCAACCCGAACTGTGTCGCGGCGATCGTGACCATCGCCCTGGCGCCGCTACATCGGGAGCAGGCGATCCGGCGCCTGACGATCGCGACCTACCAAGCGGCATCGGGTGCCGGAGCGGCCGCGATGGAGGAGCTGCGGGAGTCGACCGCGGCTTATCTGCGTGGGGAGGCATATGAGCCGCGCGTGTTGCCGCACCCCTACGCGTTCAACCTGTTCAGCCATAATGCCGAGATGGACGCGGAGAGCTTGCATAATGGCGAGGAGCTGAAGGTCGTCGCTGAGACGCGTAAGATCCTCGGCACACCGGACCTGAACATCGGCATCACCTGCATCCGCGTGCCGGTGCTGCGGACGCATGCGATGGCGATCTCGGTCGAGTTCGACGTGCCGATGACGCCGGCGCGGGCGCGCGAGCTGTTGGCAGCGGCGCCGGGGCTGCGGGTCGTCGATGATCCAGCGCGGAACTACTACCCGATGCCGACCGACGCGATGGGGCAAGACGACGTCCTGGTCGGGCGTATCCGCCGGGATCTGGGGGACCCGACAGGGCGAACGCTGGCGCTGTTCGTGGTCGGCGATCAGTTGCTGAAAGGGGCCGCGTTGAACGCAGTGCAGATTGCGGAGCGACTGATCCAGCGATAGCGATGGCACGGCTCGGGCTGCTGCTGTTGACCGTGCTGCGGCTGGCAGTCGCAGCGGCGACGCCGCTGGCACCGGACGAGACTTATTACTGGGTTTGGTCGCGGGCTCTGGCGCCGGGTTATCTGGATCACCCGCCGATGGTGGCGCTGTGGATCTGGCTGGGAACGGCGCTGGCGGGGGACACAGCGCTGGGTATACGCCTGTTGGGGCCGGTCGCGGCGGCACTCGGGTCGGTGATGCTGGTCGATGCGGGCAACCGGCTGTATCCGCATCAGCGGCCCGGCGTCGCAGCGGCAGTGCTGCTCAACGCCACACTCATGCTCGGGGCCGGCGCGGTGACGATGACCCCCGATACGCCGCTGCTGTTCTTCGCGGTGATGACGCTGTGGGCGATGGCACGAGTGGATGGCGATGCGCGCTGGTGGCTCGTCACCGGAGTCGCGATCGGGGCGGGATTGGCGAGCAAATACACGGGTGTGTTGCTCGCGGTGGCGCCGGTTCTCTGGGTCGTGGGAGCCCGGCGATGGACCGTGTTGCGGTCGCCATGGCCGTGGGCCGGGTCGGTGGTCGCGACGGGGATGTTCGCGCCGGTGATTGGGTGGAACGCGGCGCATGGCTGGGCGAGCTTCGCCAAACAGGGCGGGCGAGCGGAAAACTGGGCGCCGGCCCAGGCGGGGCAGCATCTTCTCGAACTGATCGCGGGGCAGATCGGGCTGGCGACGCCGATCATCTTCGGGTTGGTGGCAGCCGGGTTGTGGCGCGCGATGGCGGCGGCCCGACGACGCGACCCGGCAGGCATTCTGCTGGTCGCACTCGCAGTGCCGGGTCTGTTGGTCTTCGTTGAACACACGCTCAGCGCGCGTGTGCAGGCGAACTGGTTGGCCATTCTTTATCCACCGTTGGCGGTGAGCGCGGCACTGGTCGGGGCGCGTTGGCGCATGGCGGCGGCGGGTCTCGGCTTCGCGCTGACGGCGGTCGTCTATCTGCAGGCAGCGCTCGCGGCGTTTCCGCTGCCGCGGCGGCTAGACCCGACGCTGATCCGGTTGGGCGGCTGGACAGATCTGGCGGTCGCGGCCGACGCGATCCGGCGACGGGACGGACTCGCTTTCGTAGCGGCGGAGGATTACGGCCAGGCATCGGAGTTGGCGTGGGCATTGCCGGCGGGAGGAGTGGCGCTCGGCGTCGAAGATCGCTGGCGGCTGTTCCGTTTGCCGCCAGCGGTGCCGGCGACCGGATTGCTGTTGATCAGCGACCGGCGACTGGAGGGACCGGACCCGGCCTACTGGCACGACGCCGACCAAATCGGTCGGCTGACCCGCGCTCGCGGCGGGGTGGAGGCGGAGGCGTTCCGGGTCTATCGTGTCACACTAATGTCAGGTGCGCCGGCGGTCGTGCTGCCGCAACGGGGAAGAGAGTGATGCAGAACTGGACGCCGACGAGCTGGCGCGCGCAGCCGGCCAAGCAGATGCCGGTCTATGCCGACACGGCGGCACTCGAGGCGATGGAAGCGCGGTTGGCCGGGTATCCGCCGCTGGTTTTTGCTGGCGAGGCACGGCGCCTTCAGGCCGGGCTGGCATTGGCCGGCGAGGGCCAGGCCTTCGTGTTGCAGGGTGGCGATTGCGCCGAGAGCTTCGGCGACTTCACGGCCAACATCATCCGCGACACATTCCGGGTGCTGTTGCAGATGGCGGTGGTGTTGACGTTTGGCGGCGGCGTGCCGGTGGTCAAGCTCGGGCGGATGGCGGGACAGTTCGCCAAGCCGCGGTCGTCGGACCAGGAAACCGTCGACGGCGTCAGCCTGCCAACCTATCGCGGCGACATCATCAACGGGCCGGAGTTCACCGCTGCGGCCCGGGAGCCGAATCCGGCCCGGATGGAGATGGGTTACTTCCAGTCCGCGGGGACGCTGAACCTGCTCCGGGCATTCGCCAACGGTGGCTACGCGGATCTGCACGAGGTGCATCGTTGGAACCTGGATTTTGCGGCGCGGTCGCCGCTGGCGGCGCGCTACCAGGACCTGGCGTCCAGGATCGACGAGACGCTGTCGTTCATGCGGGCCTGCGGCATGGCCAGTACGCCGCAGGTGCGGGAAACCGATTTCTACACGAGCCACGAGGCGCTGCTGCTACCGTATGAGCAGGCGCTGACACGGATCGATAGCACCACGGGCGGGACCTATGCCTGCTCGGCGCATTTCCTCTGGATCGGCGACCGGACCCGGCAGCTCGACGGCGCGCATGTCGAATTCCTGCGTGGTGTGCAGAACCCGATCGGGCTCAAGGTCGGGCCGACCACCACGGCGGACGATTTGCTTCGACTCGTCGAGCGGCTCAACCCGCGCGACGAGGCAGGGCGGCTGACGCTGATCAGCCGAATGGGCGCCGACGCCGTCTCGCAGAAGCTGCCGCCGCTGCTGAACGCGGTGCGGCGGTCGGGCCGTAAAGTGGTCTGGCTTTGCGACCCGATGCACGGCAACACGGTCAGCACGGCCGCCAAGGTCAAGACGCGGAGCTTCGACGCGATCGTGACAGAAGTGCAACGCTTCTTCGACGCGCATGCCGAGGCGGGGACCTGCGCCGGCGGGGTTCATGTCGAGATGACGGGACGCAACGTGACCGAGTGCGTCGGCGGCGCACACCGGTTGACGGAGGCCGACCTGGCCGAAAGCTACGAGACGTTCTGCGATCCTCGGCTGAATGCCGAGCAGTCGCTCGAGTTGTCGTTCCTGGTGGCGGAGTCGTTGAAGTCGCGGCGCTCCGGCGCGCTCGCAGTCGCGGCGCAGTGAGGCCGACGTCTTGAGCACGGAGCCGGCCGTCCCGCTTCTGACCGACATCGCGTCCCGGACGGACGCCTATTTCAATCGCACGCGCGAGGTGATCTCGAAGTTCGGCGACGTTCGGGTCACCTACGCCGTGTTCCTGCGGCGGCCGGTGATCTCGGCGCCACGGCTGATGCTGGAATGGCTGACGCAGGTCGCCGAGACGCGCGGCACGAGCTTCAGCTTCGACGTGATCCATCCCGAGGGGGCGTGGGTCGGCGCGGGCGAGCCAATCGCTTACATTACCGGGTCGTTCGAGGCTTTGGCGGATTGCGAGACGCTATTTCTGCAGAAGCTCGGGCCGGCCTGCGTGGCCGCCCATAATGCCTACCAAATGTGCGTCGCGCTGCCTCGCGTGCAGTTCCTGGCGATGGAGGCGCGGCACTGCGCCGGGGCCGAGATGCAGGAGATGATGGGATATGCGGCCTCGGTCGGCAGCGAGGCGGCCAAGCGAGAAGGGGCGATCGGGTTCGTCGGCACGTCGACGACGATGGCAAGCCACTATTTCGGCGAGACGCGCGGGCGCGGAACGATGCCGCATGCGCTGATCGGCTACGCCGGGTCGACGGTGCGGGCGGCGCAGATGTTTCACGAGACCTGCCCGGGCGAGTTCCTGACCGTGCTGACCGACTATTTCGGCCGGGAGGTGACGGACGGGCTCGACGTCTGTCGCGCGTTTCCGGCTTTGGCAGCGGAAGGGCGGCTAGCGGTGCGCCTGGATACGCATGGCGGACGTTACCTAGAGGGGCTCGACCCGGCGGCGAGCTATGCCGTGCTGGAGCGGCGCTCGCCGGGGGCGATCCGGCGCTACCGCAGTGACGCCGAGTTGCGCGACCTGGTCGGAACCGGCGTGTCGGCCGCGGCGATCTGGCGCATGCGCGAGGCGCTGGATGAGGCCGGGTTCCCGAAGGTGCGGATCGTGGTGTCGTCGGGCTTCGGCGTCGAGAAATGCCGTGTGATGGCGGACACGAAGGCGCCGATCGACGTCGTGGGCACGGGAAGTTTCATTCCCCGCGACTGGCATGAGACGTATGCGACCGCGGATATCGTGGCGTATGGGGACGAATTGCGAGTGAAAGTCGGGCGGGAATTCCTTTTATCGGCCCATCAGAAGCGTGAGCACGAGCGAAACGGGCACGCATGAGCGACGTGACCTGGAAGGTGCGCATCCTGGATCTGTCAGGGGGTGCGGAGGACAACATCGTCGAAGACATCGGACCGTTCGCGGCGGTGGACGACGCCAACCTGTTCGCCCGCCGGTATGTGAGGGACAGCGTCGAGCGGTGCCGGGCGCGGGGCATGGACGCCAAGGCCGTGCTGGACGCGTGGTTCGCGTTCGGTGAGGACGCGATCGTGGTGGATGCAGGCGAGCTCGGGTGGCGCAGCGCGGCCGAGTTAGGCGACTTCGCCGCACGCAAGGCGACGCGGGCGGACCGTGATTGGCGCAGTCTCGACCCGCGCGGCGCCACCGCGGAAGAGCCGGAGGAGGAGGCGTGAAGGTCAAGGTCAGGTTCGCGCCGAGCCCGACCGGGTTGCTGCATGTCGGCAACGTGCGAACAGCGTTGGCCAACTACCTGCATGCCAAACGGAAAGGCGGCACCTTCCTGTTGCGGATCGACGATACCGACACGGAGCGGAACCGGCCGGAGTTCGAGGATGCGATCCAGTACGATCTGCGCTGGCTCGGAATCACGTGGGACCAGATGTTTCGGCAATCGGAGCGGCTGGATCGTTACGCGGCGGCCGCGGAGAAGCTGAAGGCGCTCGGGCGGCTTTACCCTTGCTTCGAGAGCGAAGAGGAGCTGAACGCCAAGCGGGACCAGCGGCACAAGCGGGGGCTGCCGCCGCTATACGATCGGGCCATGCTGAAGCTGACGCCGGAGCAGCGGGAAAAGGCGGAGTTCGGCGGTAAGCGGCCGCATTGGCGCTTCCTGCTGTCGGGTCGGCAGGTCGAGTGGCATGATCAGGTGTTAGGTCGCCGGCAGGTCAAGCTGTCTGCCGTGTCGGACCCGGTGTTGATCCGGGCGGACGGCACGCCGCTCTATACGTTCACGTCGGTGGTGGACGATATCGACGAGGCGATCACCGATATCGTGCGTGGCGAGGATCACGTGACGAATACCGGGCTGCAGCTGGACATCATGGAGGCGTTGACGCCGGGCCGGCGAATGCCGCGGTTCGCGCACTTGCCGCTGCTCGTCGACGGTGACGGCGGTAAGCTGTCCAAGCGGATCGGCTCGCTGACGCTGCGCGGGTTGCGCGGCGACGGGATCGAACCGGCTGCCTTGGCGGGGTATCTGGCTCGGCTGGGGACGTCGGAAGATCCATTCCCAGGGACGCCGGATGTTCTCGCATCGGCATACGATCTCTCGCACGTCTCGCACGCGTCGGCGCGGTTCGATGGGCAGCAGCTCCTGGCGCTAAATCGTCGTGCGCTGCGCGAGGTGCCGTTCGAGGACGTGCAGGACCGGTTGCCACCGGCCGCGACGCCGGCGTTCTGGGCGGCGATCCGGGGTAATCTCGATTTGCTGAACGAGGCGCGCGGCTGGTGGGACGTGGTGGCCGGGTCGATCGTGCCGCCGCTGCTGGATGACGAGGCGGAGTATTTGCGCCTGGCGCTGGACACGTTGCCGCCGGAACCTTGGGACAACGACATCTGGCGCATTTGGATCGATGAGTTGAAGGGCCGGAGCGGGCGTAAGGGCAAGAAGTTGTTCATGCCGCTACGACAGGCGTTGACCGGCGAGGATCACGGGCCGGAGTTGCGCGACCTGTTGCCGCTGATGGGGCGCAGCCGGGCGGCTGAACGGTTGCAGTTGGCTGCTGCCTAAGGCGCAGCTTAGCTCGCTCTGACGTGAGTGCTGACGCAGACGCGGTTGCGGCCGCTGTTTTTGGCTTGGTAAAGCGCGGCGTCAGCCCGCTCGATGAGGCTGGCGGACCGTTCATTGGGGCGGAGTTCGGCGACGCCGATCGAGATGGTCACGCCGGTGAGATGCTGGCCGCTCCCGCGGTTGATCAGGCGCTTGCCGTCTAATGCGGCGCGGATCTGCTCAGCAACCTTGCCGCCCGCCTGCTCGTCTGCCCCAGTCAGGATGAGGGCAAATTCCTCGCCCCCGAACCGCGCTGCAGTGTCCTTGCCCTTGACGTTGTCGGCCAGCAGGCGGCCGACCAGGCGAAGCACCAGGTCACCGGTCTTGTGGCCATAAGTGTCGTTGAAGGTCTTGAACCGGTCGACGTCGGCAATCAGCAGGCAAACCGGCGTGCTGTCGGCCTTGTGCCGCGCCATGGCACGGCGGAGCCTGGCGTCGAAGCCTCGGCGGTTGGTCAGGCCGGTCAGCGTATCAGTCGTCGCATCCTGCTTGACCTCGGCGAGCGATTGCCGGAGCCGTTGCACCTGGTTTGCTGAGGCGTTGAGCCGCGACTCAAGCGAGCGGTTTAGCTCGCTGGCGCGCGTCGTCTCGGACACCAGAGTGGAGATGGTCTTGACCAGGCTTTCCAGCGTCTGTTCATGGCCGAGTTGAACTCCGACGGATGACAGGACGCTGCCGTAATCCTTCAAGTACCGTTGACCAGCGGCCAAATGCGTCGCGGTTTCGCGAGCGACCTGCTCCATCACTTCGGCACCATCTTCGATGGCTTCGTAGTCGGCATCGGCATGACCGGCTACGCATTCGGCATGAATGAGTTCGAGCACTTCGGGAACCGGGCGGTGTCCGTGCTGAAGCAGCTCGTCCATCCGCCGGTTTAATTCCGAGTTACTGCCGCCGAGATAGGTGAACCAGAGCTCAAAATTCTTCGGGGAAGGTGGGACGTCGGTCGATTGCAGCGCGAGCCAAGTCTGTGCAGCAAGCCGATGGACGTGACGGTCGGCCCCACCGACATGCGGTTCTGGACATGTCGTCCCGCTCGAGTGCTTGACCAGAGCGGCTTCGGAGACATCGCGTTTCATGCATCGAACTGTGCCCGATATGTATTACCAGCCGGTAAATACTCTGCAGCTGTTAGGCGGTGGGGCGTATGTCCGAACGAACCCGGCCAAAGGTGCCGCCGAACCGGCGACGTAGCTTGCCGAGGCGACCGACTCCGGCGAGCCGCCGGTCGAGAAATGCCATGGTCGCCGCGTCGTCAGAGCTTTGGTCCCGCAGCCAATAGAGCAGCGTCGCGGCATAGATCGGTGTCAGGATCGCTCGCTTGGTATACCAGCTCATGTCCGCCGACCGATCGCCAGCGGCAAACCATATCGAGTCGATAGTGCGGGCGGAGATCTTGAGCGCCAGCAGGCTGTTGGACGGGACCGCGAGCACACCCAGTGCCCGCGCGATCGCCTCCTTATAGTAGCGGCCCTGCTCGAAGCGGAGCGCTATGACGCGGTGCACCCGGGCAGGCACGCGCAACATGCTCAGGTCCAGCGCAGCAACGGCGGCCTCCATCTGACGATCGGCAAGGTCGACATACGTCTCGATCATGTCGACGGAACCGCCGGTGAAGAGCAGGTCGGCGTCCGGCCCGGCAGCGTCTACCAAGGTCCGGACCGTCCATCCGGTGAAGGGAACGAAGGGCAGCATGCTCTCGATGGCGAGGTCGCGTTCCGGGCTGCGCTCGGGTGGCGTGATCATGCGAATTTCGCCAGTTCTTCGTTGAAGCCGAAGCGGCTGAAATCCTTCATGCGCATCGGATACAGGATCCCGTCGAGATGGTCGTATTCGTGTTGCACGACCCCGGCGTGAAAGCCGCTGGCGAAGCCGCCGACCGGGTTGCCGTCGGTGTCGACGCCCGTGTAGCGCAGCCGTACGCGGCGCGGAACGGCGGCACGCAGCCCGGGGATCGAGAGGCATCCCTCCCAGCGGAGAACCTCCTCGTCGTCGAATAATTCCAGCTCGGGGTTGATGACCACGGTGTTGGGCCGCTCGCCGTCGCCCTCCGCCGGCTGCGTGCGCCCGGGTGGCACGCGGAACACGAAGAGCCGCAGCGGAACGTGAACCTGAGGGGCTGCAAGGCCGGCGCCATTGGCGTCCTCCATGGTCTCGATCATGTCGGCCACGAGTTGCCTTATCTCCGGGGCGCCGGGGTCGGTGACCGGTTCGGCCCGTTGGAGGAGGACCGGATGTCCCATGCGCGCGATCTTGAGAATGGCCATATCCCCAATATGGGGGAAAGCGCGGTGCGGGAAAGGCTTTTGCCGCCGGGGAAGGATGTGGTATGCGCTCCCCTTCCGCCGCGACATGCTGGCTGGAAACCCTTTGACACGCCTCGACTTCGGAAGAGGCGAGCCAGCGAACAGGAGATGGCGGCCAAGTGCAGGTTCTCGTACGTGATAACAATGTCGACCAAGCGCTGAAGGCGCTCAAGAAGAAGATGCAGCGTGAAGGCGTGTTCCGCGAGATGAAGCTACGCCGGCATTACGAGAAGCCGTCCGAGCGTCGCGCTCGCGAGGCTGCCGAAGCGGTCCGCCGCGCCCGCAAGATGGAGCGCAAGCGTCTCGAGCGCGAGGGCTTCTAACCTCTGGACTGACGGGGCGGCTGCCGATCAGGGCCGCCCGGTGCCTAGCTAATCTCACGCGCCGTCAAAATCTTGCCCCGATTCGCGCCTAGAGAGATTTCCTGGTGACAGGAGAGACTTTCAAGATGCGTATCGCGCAAATTGCCCCGCTTCACGAAGCGGTTCCGCCCAAGCTTTACGGCGGCACTGAGCGCGTCGTCTCTTTTCTAACGGAGGAGTTGGTCGCGCTCGGTCACGACGTGACCCTGTTCGCCTCAGGTGATTCAGTCACCTCGGCTCAATTGGAGCCGATCTGGCCGCGAGCACTTCGTCTCGATCCGGCGATTCGCGATCCGATCGCACCGCACATGCTGCTAATGGAGGCTGCTCGGCGCCGGGCCGATGAGTTCGACGTGCTGCATTTCCACATGGATTACTGGTCGTTCAGTCTGTTCGGGCGGCAGCGTACGCCGTTCGTGACTACGATGCATGGCCGGTTGGACCTGCCCGAGTTGCAGCCCGTGTTCGACGCGTTCCCGAAAGTGCCGATCGTCTCGATCTCGGACTCGCAGCGGCGTCCGCTACCGCAAGCGAATTACGTCCGGACGGTGCATCACGGCCTGCCGGCCAACCTGCTGACGCCGCAGCCCGGCAAGCAGGAGTATTTGGCGTTCCTCGGGCGCATCGCGCCGGAGAAGGGGCCGGACAAGGCGATCCGGATCGCGCGCGCGGCGGGCATCCCGCTGAAGATCGCCGCGAAGGTGGACCGGGTCGACAAGGTGTATTTCGACAGCGTGATCCGGCCGATGCTGGCCGATGGCGGCGTCGAGATGATCGGCGAGATTGGCGATGCGCAGAAGCCGGAGTTCCTGTCCGGTGCGGTCGGGCTGCTGATGCCGATCGACTGGCCGGAGCCGTTCGGCCTGGTAATGATCGAGGCGATGGCGTGCGGCACGCCGGTGATCGCGTTCAACCGCGGCTCGGTGCCGGAGATCGTCGAGCCCGGGCTGACCGGCTTCATCGTCGAGGACGAGGTCGGCGCGATGGACGCGGTGGCCAAGTTGGGCACGCTGTCGCGGGCGAAGGTGCGCGAGCGGTTCGAACAGCGGTTTACCGCAAAGCGGATGGCGGAAGATTACCTGTCCATCTACCGCAGCCTTGCCGGCGAGAGCCGTTCGGTGCTGCGGGCTGTAAAGGCCTAAGGAGTCGGTTTCAGGCCCGGAGCGATCCCCGGGCCTGAAGCCATTCAGGCGATCTTTGGCAGGAGCGCGTCCAGCGACTTCTTGGCATCGCCGTAAAACATCCGCGCGTTCTCCTTGTAGAATAGTGGGTTCTCGATCCCCGAGTAGCCGGTGCCCTGGCCGCGCTTCATGACCAGAACGTGTTTGGCCTTCCATACTTCGAGCACCGGCATGCCGGCGATCGGCGAGTTCGGATCCTCTTGGGCCGCCGGGTTGACGATATCGTTGGAGCCGATGACGATCGCGACGTCGGTCGAGGGAAAGTCCTCGTTGATCTCGTCCATCTCGAGAACGATGTCGTAGGGTACCTTCGCTTCGGCCAGCAGCACGTTCATATGCCCCGGCAGTCGCCCGGCGACCGGATGGATGCCGAAACGCACCTTCTTGTTCTTGGCCCGCAGTTTCCTGACCAACTCGCTGACCGCCTGTTGCGCCTGCGCCACCGCCATCCCGTAGCCCGGCACGATGATGACGGAGTCCGCGTCGTCCAGCATCGAGGCGACGCCGTCGACCTCGATCGACTGCATCTCACCTTCAATTTCCATTGCTGGGCCGGTGGTGCCGCCCCAGCCGCCCAGGATGACGGAGACGAAGTTCCGGTTCATCGCCTTGCACATGATGTAGGACAGGATCGCGCCCGAGGAGCCGACCAGTGCGCCGGTGACGATCAGCAGGTCGTTGCTGAGCGTGAAGCCGATCGCCGCCGCTGCCCAGCCGGAATAGCTGTTCAACATGGAGATGACGACCGGCATGTCGGCCCCGCCGATTGCCATGATCAGATGCCAGCCGACGAAGCCGGCGATCAACGCGACCAGGATCATCGTCCACAGCCCGGCGCCCATGAAGTAGAGGATGCCGAGGATGAGGCAGACGACCCCCGCGCCGATGTTGATCGCGTGCCGGTTGGGTAGGATCAGCGGCTTGGACCCGGTCTTACCCGCCAGCTTCAGGTAGGCCACGATCGAGCCGGTGAAGGTGATCGCGCCGATCAGGATGCCGAGGAAGATCTCGACGCGCATGATGTGCAGTTCGGTCGGCGTCTTGTGCGCCAGCGTCGCGCCGAACCCGATGAGCCGCTCCGGCAAACCGCGGGCCAGGACGCGTCCGACCCGGGCGCCTTCCAGATGCGCGTTGAGCCCGATGAACACCGCCGCCAGACCCACCAGGCTGTGGAAGCCGGCGACCAGCTCGGGCATCTGCGTCATCTGCACGCGGCTGGCGGCATACCAGCCGCCAACGCCGCCGATCGCCACCATGGGGATCAGCAGCCAGAAATGCCCGGCGCCGCTGAACATGGTGGCCACGACGGCGAGCGCCATGCCCACGATGGCGTACCAGATCGCCTGCTTGGCACGCTCCTGATTGGAGAGGCCGCCAAGTGCCAGAATGAAGAGGATCGCCGCGACGATGTAGAAGGCGGTGACGAGACCGGAATTCATCATGTCGGTCCCCTCAGCTCTTCTGGAACATGGCAAGCATCCGGCGTGTCACCAGAAAGCCGCCGAAGATGTTGACCGACGCCATCAGCGTGGCCAGCGCCGCCAAGGTGATGACCGCGGTACTGCCTGATCCGAACTGCAACAATGCCCCCAGGATGATGATCGACGAGATGCCGTTGGTGATCGCCATCAGCGGCGTGTGGAGCGCGTGGCTCACGTTCCAGATGACGTAGAAGCCGACGAAGCAGCTCAGCGCGAAGACGATGAAATGCTGCATGAAGCTCTCGGGCGCCACTGCCCCGATGAGCAGCATGATCAGTGTGCCGACCACGAGCAGCGTCGTCGTCCGCTTCGAGCTCTGCTGGAAGGCGGCCAGCTCGCGGGCTGCCTTGTCGGCCGGGTTCTCCTCGACGGTCTTGGGCTTCGGCTTGGCCGCGGCGATCGCCTGCACCTTGGGCGGCGGCGGCGGGAAGGTGATCGCGCCGTCGCGCGTGACGGTGGCGCCGCGGATGACGTCGTCGTCCATGTTGACGACGGCGACGCCGTCCTTGCCGGGCGTCAGGTCGTCGATCAGGTGGCGAATGTTGTTGGCGTAGAGCGTCGAGGCCTGGGTCGCCATGCGGCTCGGATAATCGGTGTAGCCGATGATCTTGACCCCGGGTCCCGCCTCGATCACCTGGTCGGGCACCGTCAGCTCGCAATTGCCGCCACGCTCGGCGGCCAGGTCGACGACGACGGAGCCGGGCTTCATGGCCTGGACCATATCGGCCGTCCACAGCTTCGGCGCGGGCCGGCCGGGGATTAGCGCCGTGGTGATGACGATGTCCATGTCCGGCGCCAGCTCGCGGAACTTGGCTAGTTGCGCCTCGCGGAACTCTGGGCTGGACGGAGCCGCGTAGCCGCCGGTGGCCGACGAGTCCTGCCCGCCCTCGAACTCGAGGAAGACGAAATTGGCACCCATCGATTCGATCTGCTCGGCGACCTCGGGCCGTACGTCGAACGCGTAGACGATGGCGCCGAGCGACACCGCCGCGCCGATTGCCGCCAGTCCGGCCACGCCGGCGCCGACCACCAGCACCTTGGCCGGCGGCACCTTGCCGGCCGCCGTCACCTGGCCGGTGAAGAAGCGGCCGAAATTGTTGGCGGCCTCCATGACCGCGCGATAGCCGGCGATGTTGGCCATGGACGACAGCGCGTCCATCTTCTGCGCCCGGCTGATGCGCGGCACCATGTCCATTGCCAGCGCAGTGACGTCGCGGCTGCGGAGCGATTCCAGCAGGTCCGGACTCTGCCCCGGATAAACGAAACTGATGACGATCTGTCCGTGCCGGGTCATCTCGACCTCGCGCGCCTCGGGCGGGCGAACCTTTGCCACGATGTCGGCCTGCGCCCATAGCGCGGCGGCGTCCGGCACGACGGTGGCGCCGGCCTCGGCGTAGGCCTCGTCGGCGAACCGGGCTTCAGCGCCGGCGCCCGATTCGACCAGGCACTCGTAGCCGAGCTTCTTCAGCGCCGCGACCGATTGCGGCGACATCGCCACGCGTTTCTCGCCTGCGGCGACTTCCTTTACCGAACCGATTTTCACGGCGTCTCCCCCAACTTCTACAAACATGGCCAGCGCCGGCCCGGAAACTAAACCGGCCGGCAAACTAAAGCCGCATTTTCTATTTCTCGTGCACGTAAGATGCGACGGCCCATTCGCCCCGCGCAAGGGGGCCAATTCCGCCGCGTTCTGCTACAGCCTGCGTCAACAATCCCAAGGAGCCTACCCATGCGCGAAGACGATCTCCGCGAGTCGAGTAATGTCGAAGACCGGCGTGGCATGAGCGGTGCCGGCAAGGGCGGGCTCGGCATCGGCGCCATCGTCGTGCTCACGCTGATCGGCTGGGCCACCGGCATCAACCCGGCCGCGCTGATCGGCGGCGCCGAGCAGGTGCAGCAGACGCTCAGCCCGCAGCAGCAGCAGGCACAGCAGGGGCGCCAGGGCGCGCCGTCGGACCAAATGGGGCAGTTCGTGGCCAAGATCCTGGGCGAGACCGAGGACGTCTGGTCCAAGCAGTTGCCGGCCGAAATGGGCAAGCAATACGTCGCGCCGGTGCTCGTGCTGTATTCGGGTCAAACGCAGTCCGGCTGTGGCTCGGCGCAGTCGGCAATGGGGCCGTTCTACTGCCCGCTCGACCAGAAGCTGTATTTGGACACGGCGTTCTTCGACGACATGAAGACCAAGATGGGCGGTGGTGGCGACTTCGCCTACGCCTACGTCATCGCGCACGAGGTCGGGCATCACGTGCAGAACTTGATCGGGCTGCTGCCGAAAGTGCAGGCGGCGGAGAAGCAAGCGGACGCACAGGGAGACAAGGCCGAGGCGAACAACCTCTCGGTGCGGACGGAGTTGATGGCCGACTGCCTGGCCGGCGCCTGGGCCAACCACATGAACCAGCGGCACGACAACCTGACGGATGCGGACCTGCAGCAGGCGGTTAACACGGCGACCGCGATCGGCGACGATCGGCTGAGCCGCGCGTCCGGGCGGGCAGCGGTGCCGGACAGCTTCACCCACGGATCGTCCGCGCAACGCGTGAAGTGGCTGTCGACCGGGTTCCGGGCCGGGACGATTGGCGCCTGCAACACCTACCAGTAGCCGCGCCGTGGTAGTGCGTACGATCCTCGAGACGGCGGAGGGCTTGCGGCTGCAAGCCGCCGCGCGCGGCCAGGGATGGCGGCGCTGGGGGCCCTATGTCAGCGATCGGCAATGGGGCACCGTGCGCGAGGATTACAGCGCCGACGGGGATGCCTGGGCGTATCTTACGCACGATCAGGCGCGCAGCCGAGCCTATCGCTGGGGCGAGGACGGCATCGCCGGCTGGGGCGACGAGCGGCTGAACTGGTGCCTGGCGCTGTCGCTATGGAACGAGCGGGACCCGATCCTCAAGGAGCGCTATTTCGGCCTGACCAACGAGGAGGGCAACCACGGCGAGGACGTCAAGGAGGTGTACTACCACCTCGACGGCACGCCGACGCACTCGTACATGCGGATGCTGTACAAGTATCCGCAGGCCGAGTTCCCGTATGAGCGGCTGCTGGACGAGAACAAGCGCCGGGGTCTCGACGATCCAGAGTTCGAGCTGGCGGATACCGGCATCTTCGAGCAAGACCGCTACTTTGACGTCTTCGTCGATTACGCCAAAGCGTCGCCGGACGACATGCTGATGCAAGTCACCGTCGTCAACCGCGGGCCGGAGGCGGCTCGGCTGCATGTGTTGCCGCATCTCTGGGCGCGCAACACCTGGACCTGGGCGGACAGCCCGAACCGGCCGTCCCTGCGGCTGGACGAGGATGGGGTCGTACGCGCGACGCATCCGCGGCTACGCGAGATGAAGCTCGAGATCGAGGAGGCGCCCGAGGCCTGGCTGTTCTGCGAGAACGAGACCAACGTCGCGCGGTTGTTCGGGGAGAGCGACCAGCCCGGCCCGTTCAAGGACGGCATCAACGATTACGTGGTCCTTGGCGATACCCGGGCGGTGTCGCCGGCGCAGCGCGGGACGAAATGCGCCGCTCACATGGTGTGTGCGTTAGCGCCGGGCGAAAGCCGGGTTATCCGGCTGCGGTTCCGGCCGGTGGAGCGCCAGACCCCGGCGTTCGCATATTTCGCCGAGCGCGTCGACCAGCGGCGCGCTGATGCCGACGAGTTCTACGCCGTGCTGCAAGCCGAGATCACCGACCCCGACGTGCGGACGATCCAGCGACAGGCGCTGGCGGGGATGCTGTGGACCAAGCAGACGTATCTGTTCGACGTGCGGCGCTGGTTGGCGGGCGACCCGGCGCAGCCGACGCCCCCGCCGGGCCGCGTGCGCGACGACGACTGGCAGCACATGAACAACGGTGACGTAATCTCGATGCCGGACGGGTGGGAATACCCGTGGTTCGCGGCGTGGGACCTGGCGTTTCACGCGGTGACGTTCGCGCTGATCGACCCGGCGTTCGCCAAAGGGCAGCTGCTGCTGATCCTGCGCGAGTGGTACATGCACCCGAACGGGCAACTGCCCGCCTATGAATGGGCGTTCGGCGATGCGAACCCGCCGGTGCATGCCTGGGCGTGCTGGCGCGTCTACCAGATGGACCGGCAGCTGACCGGGGTGGCCGATATCGGCTTCCTCGAGCGGGCGTTCCACAAGCTGATGCTGAACTTCACCTGGTGGGTGAACCGCAAGGACGCGGACGGGCGCAACGTGTTCCAGGGTGGCTTTCTGGGGCTCGACAATATCGGCGTGTTCGACCGCTCCAAGCCGCTGCCGACCGGGGGTGGGTTGGACCAGGCCGACGGGACCGCCTGGATGGCGATGTACACGCTGAACCTGCTGCGGATCGCGCTCGAGCTGGGCAAGACCAACCCGGCCTACGAGGACATGGCGACCAAGTTCTTCGAGCATTTCCTCTACATCGCCGAGGCGATGACCGATCTCGGCGGGCAGGGCGTGGGGCTGTGGGACGAGGACGACCAATTCTTCTACGACGTGCTGCGGCTGCCGGACGGGCAGGTCGACACGATGCGAGTCCGCTCGATCATCGGCCTGATCCCGATGCTGGCCGTCGAAGTGATCGACCCAGCGCTGATCAACGCGCTGCCGGATTTCGCCGGACGATTGCGCTGGTTCCTGCGCTACCGGCCAGACCTGGCCAATTTGATCTCGCGCTGGAGCGATCCCGGCACCGGCGAGCGCAGCTTGTTGTCGCTGCTGCGGGGGCACCGGCTCAAGATGCTGCTGCAGCGGATGCTGGACGAGAGCGAGTTCCTGTCGCCGCACGGCGTCCGCTCGCTATCGAAAGTGCACGAGGCGCATCCGTTCGTGTTCGAGCATGGCGGCGGCTCGTGGGAAGTCGGCTACGTCCCGGGCGATTCGACGAGCAAGATGTTCGGCGGCAATTCGAACTGGCGCGGGCCGGTGTGGATGCCGCTCAACCTGTTGCTGGTCGAGGCGCTACAGCGCTTCCATGCCTATTACGGCGACGATTTCACCGTCGAGTGCCCAGTCGGATCGGGCAAGATGGTGACGTTAGCGCAGGCGGCGGCGGAGTTGGCGACCCGATTGGTGGGGCTGTTCAAGCGCGGTCCCGACGGCGTTCGCCCATGCAGCCGTGGCGACCGCGCGCCGCGAGATGCCGGCTCGGGCGACGAGGCGATCGTGTTCAACGAATATTTTCACGGCGATAACGGCCGCGGGCTCGGCGCGTCGCACCAGACCGGCTGGACCGGCGCGGTCGCGCTGCTGATCCATCAGGGCTATGGCTGGGACCGGCAGGAACCGGAGGTGGCCGGCGAGGCCGCGGAGAAGGTCGCGATGTCCTGACGTAGCGACGACCGGTCGTCGGCTCGAAAAAACGACAGATTGCGAAACCGGCTTACGGCTTGCGCATCAAAATGCGCCGGGCTCACCGAGACGCGTAGCCGACGAGACGGTCGTCCAGCAAAAGCTCTCACCGAGAAGGGCCGGCCACACGGCCTTCGATCGATCGGGAGAGACAAAACATGGTAACCACAACTGTTTGCCGCCTCGCCATCCTGCTGGGCAGCGCCTTGCTCAGCACGGCCGCGCTCGCCGACAACGGCAGCTGCAAACTGACGGCTGCCGAAGCGAGCGGGACTTGGGGGTTCGCCAGCGAAGGCGTGGCAACGCAAAGCTCGCAATTCGCGCCGCAAGGCGCCGTCGTCCAAGCTGGCACTGTTACCCACGTCGCATCCCCCGCCGACAGGGGAGGCACGATCTCCGGCACCTGGAGCGTCACGCTGACGCAGAACGATTCGGCCGGCTTCCACTCGAACGTTCAGTTCGGCGGCACTTTCCAGGTCAGCAAGGACACGTGCCAAGGTGACTTCTACGTCACGCAGCCAACGGTGTTGAAGCAGCCCGCTTTCCATATCGTTTTCGTCAATGGTGGGGATGAGCTCAGGACGATTTCGTTGCTCCCGAACCTATTCCTCAGCTACCCGACGGCGCGCAAGCTCTAACGTAGCGTCACGCAGCGTCGAGCCGCCAGGTCCGACGCTGCGCCTGATATTTGCGGCAGGCTTCGCCGAAGCTCCGGAAGATGATCCGACTAGCCTCGTCGGTCGCCCAGTGCCATTCGGGGTGGAACTGCACGCCGAACGCAAACGCCTCGGCATCCCGCACGCGCACGGCCTCGACCGTTCCGTCCTCGGCCACCGCTTCGATCTCGAGCCCGTCGGCGATGCGGTCGAGCGCCTGCTCGTGCAGAGAGTTGACCAGGACTTCATCGGTGCCGAGCACGAGGGCAAGCTCGCCGGAAACACGCACCGTGTGCTTGAGGCGGAACAGATGGTCGAGTTCGCCCTCGCCGGCGCGGTGATCGGCACGGCCGTCCAGCAGATGCACCTGTTGGTGCAGCGAACCGCCGAGGGCGACGTTCAGTTCCTGGATCCCGCGGCAGATGGCGAGCAACGGCATGCCGCGCCGGATCGCCTCGAGCGCCAGCGGCAGCGTGGTGCCGTCCCGAGCGGGGTCGTGCATCGTGGGAGTCAACGACGGGTCGGTGCCGTAGCGCGCGGGTTCGACGTTGCTGGGGCTACCGGACAGGAGCAGCCCATCGAGACGGTCGAGCACGTCGAGCATCAGTTCGCCGACCGGCGGCAGCAGGACCGGGATCGCCCCGGCCGCGCCGATCAGCGCGTTGCCATAGCGGGTCGGCGTCGAGTGCTGCGGCTCGCCGTTGACGGTCTTTGAGCAGGCGGGGACGCCGACGACGATGGACATGGTGCCGGTGCTCTAATCCAGGGACGGGAGGGCTTCGTAGCCTTCGGCGGCGATCGCCTGGAGATACACGTCCTCCGGCGCACTATCGTTGTTGATGACGAGCTTGCCGGACGGCAGGTCGATCTCGCTGCTGGCGCCGGGATCCACCTTGGCGATCGCGGCGGACACGGCGCCGACACAATGCTGGCAGGTCATGCCCGTGATATCGAAACTCTGCATTGAATGATCCCTAGTAGACGACGACGCTGCGGATGCTCTCGCCGGAATGCATGAGGTTGAATCCCTCGTTGATGCGCTCGAGCGGCAGGATATGGGTGATCAGGTCGTCGATGTTAATCTTGCCGTCCATGTACCAGTCCACGATCTTCGGCACGTCGGTGCGTCCGCGGGCGCCGCCGAAGGCGCTACCCTGCCATACCCGGCCGGTGACCAGCTGGAAGGGTCGCGTGCTGATTTCCTTGCCGGCCCCGGCGACACCGATGATGGTGCTCTTGCCCCACCCTTTATGCGCGCATTCGAGCGCCTGACGCATCAAGGTGGTGTTACCGACGCACTCGAAGCTGTGGTCTGCGCCACCCTTGGTAAGATCGACCAGATAGGGGACGATATCGCCCTCGATCTCCTTCGGGTTGACGAAGTCGGTCATGCCGAATTTGGTCGCCAGTTCGCGGCGGCCCGGGTTGATGTCCACACCGACGATCTGGTCGGCCCCGGCCAGCTTGGCGCCCTGCACGACGTTGAGGCCGATGCCGCCGAGGCCGAACACCACGACGCGGTCACCGGGCTGCACCTTGGCGGTGAACAGCACCGCGCCGACCCCGGTGGTCACGCCGCAGCCGATGTAGCAGATCTTGTCGAACGGCGCGTCCTCGCGGACCTTGGCCAGCGCGATTTCGGGCATCACGGTGAAGTTGGCGAAGGTCGAGCAGCCCATGTAGTGCAGCACCGGCTTGCCCTTGAAGCTGAACCGGCTGGTGCCGTCGGGCATGACGCCGCGGCCCTGCGTGGTGCGGATGGCCTGGCACAAATTGGTCTTGCGGCTGAGGCAGTATTCGCACTCCCGGCACTCCGGGGTGTAGAGCGGGATGACGTGGTCGCCCTTCTTCAGCGAGCGCACGCCGGGGCCGACGTCGCGGACGATGCCGGCGCCCTCATGGCCGAGGATGGCGGGAAACATGCCCTCCGGATCGTCGCCGGAGCGGGTGAATTCGTCCGTGTGGCAGATGCCGGTCGCCATGATCTCGACCAGTACCTCGCCCTCCTTGGGGCCCTCGAGCTGGACGGTCTCGATCTGCAGAGGTTGGCCGGCCTCGAAGGCGACGGCAGCGCGGACGTCCACGGCTATTCTCCGATGATGTGGCGCCTTGAGTATATCGGCGCTTCCGGCGGCGCCATCCCTAAGCGGGCACGCGTCCGGCGATGGCGTTGGCCGACGCGGCGTAGCTGACGCTTCCGTCGGCGTCGGCGGGCAGACGGTCGCGCACGCGCTGCTCGAGGCTGGCGAGTTGGCCGGGCGGCAACTTCGCGAGCGTCGCGCCCATCGATCCGGTGCCGAGGCTGGCGGCCCAGTAGGCCTCGAAGTCGGCGAAGCGCCGGGTCACGGTAATGGTGCGCTGGCGCAGATCGGTCAGCCCGACGGTGGCGAAGGCGGCGTGGAGCTTGTCGGTGCTCGCGATGGCCGCGCTCGGCGGCAGCACGGGGGTGTGCCCCAGGGCGCGCAGCTCGGCTTGGATCGGCTCGAGCGGGAACGAGCGGGCCGGCAGGTCCCAGGCATAGGCGGCGACGGTGCCGCCGGGGCGGACCACGCGGCGCATTTCGGCCAGCCCGGCGGCCGGGTCGTCGAGGAAGAAGATCACCAGCGCCATGATCGCGACGTCGGCGCTGTTGTCGCCGAACGGCAGGGCGTGAGCGTCGCCGAGGTGGAAGCGGGCAGCTTGCGCGCCGGGTCGGGTGCGGGCGAAGGCGAGCTGGCCCTCCGACGGGTCGATTCCGTCGATCGCCGTAGGCGCGCAGCGTTGGATGACCAGCTCGGTGAACGCGCCGTTGCCGCAACCGACGTCGATCCAGCGCTGGCCGGAGGCCGGGGCGAGCCAATCGAGGAAGGTGGCGCCGACCAGCTGGCTCCACTTGCCCATGCCTTCCTCGTAGGCGGCGCCATCGTTGAAACGGATCGGTGGGGTCATGCGGCCTCGGCTTGGGCGGAGATCGCCTTGGTATAGGCCAGCAGCTCGCTGATCGACAGGATCACGTGTGCCGACAACCCGCCCTGACGCAGCTCGGCCAGCAGCGAGGAGCCGCCATCGGCACCCCAGAGGCACACCACGACCTCGCTGTCGGGCAGCTTGTTCTGCATGCGCAGGACGAAGAAGCGGATGGTGGCGAAGCTGGCGGACTCCGCCATGACGGAGAGGCAGCACAGGCGTGGGCGGACCGCGCCATCCTGGGCCTTGTCCAGCACGGAGCTGGGCGAGACGATGGCGCCGAAGCCGATTTCGCGCAGGGTCTGCACCGCCATGGCTGCCGCGAGGTCATCGAAGTCCCCGCGCGCGGGGATGCACAAGATGTCGCCGTCCCGCTGCCAGGCGCCATCGCCCATGACGGGCGCGGGGGCGAGACTCGCGAGCAAGGTGTCGAACTGCTCGTGGATCGGGTCGATGAGGTCCGGGTCATCGCCGCGGTCCTGCTGGGCGAGCACCAGGCCGGGCAGGGCGATATGGTCGAAATAATCGGCCCGCGAGTTTGCCTCGACATGTTGCTTGGCCGATTTGAGGAGCGCCATGGAGCGGCCCTCCAGCGCCCGCTGATAAAACGTCTCGGCCGGCAGCAGCGGCGACTCGCTGCCGAACAGCACGTCCAGGAACGACAGCGCGGTGACGTTGCGGCCGATGACGACCAGGCAGACGGTCAGCGGCGTCGCGATCAGCAGGCCGACGAAGCCCCAGAGCAGCGTCCAGAACGAGGTGGCGACCAGCACGGCAACCGGCGAGATGCCGGTGCTGTGACCGTAGAGCAACGGCTCGACGATCTGGCTGACGACAACCTCGCTGACCGCGAAGATGATCAGCACGATGACCGCCAGCGACCAGTCCGGCGACACGGCGACCGCGAGCGCCAGCGGTGCGCCGACACCGATGAAGGTGCCGACGAACGGGACGAAGCGCATCAGCGTGGCGATGAGGCCGAGCAGGACCGGGCTCGGCATCCCGCCTATGGCCAGGGCACCGCCGATCCAGATGCCGAAGGCCGCGTTGATGGTGAGCTGCGACAGGAAGTAGCGCGACAGCCGATGTCCGGCGTCGTTGAGCGCGAAGATGGTGCGGTGCAGGTCGTGGCGGCCGACCAGACGCACGAAGCGGTCGCGCAGGTCCTCGCTGTAGAGCAGGATCACGAGCGTGAACACCAGGACGACCGCGGCGGTGGTGACCGGGCCGAGCAGCGGGCGGGCGAACCGTTCCGCCAGCGCGAGCGGCGAGGCGGCCTCGCCCACACCGCTGGTCAACGGCCCGGCCAGGCGCGCGACGAACGGCGTGGTCTCGGCCAGGCGCTGCCATTTGGCGACGATGTTGGCTTCGTACTGCGGCGCCTTGACCACCAGCGCCGAGATCTGCCCGCCGACCACCAGGCTGAGCAGGCCGAGGATGACGAACGCGATCACCACCGCGAGCAGCGACGCCAGCACGTGCGGCAGGTAGGCGCGCTGCAGCAGGCGCGCGAGCGGCGCCAGCACGAAGGCGAGCAGCCCGGCCAGCACCAGCGGAACCAGCAGCTCCTGGCCGAAATACAGTGCGGCAACGACGACCGCGCCGCCGTTGAGCATGGCGGTGGTGCGCACGGCCGACGCAGTCAGCTTGCGCTCGGAGGGCAGGCCAGGGTTTGCGGGGTGTGCGATAGTGCCGAGTCCTTCAAAGGCGGGCGAGCATGGCCATATTCGCGCCGCCTGTCATCTAGCCGTGTAGCGGCCAGACCCAGAGGATCATCGGCAGGCCGACGATGATCACCATCAGTGAGAGCGGCGCGCCCAGCCTGGAATAGTCGGCGAAGCGGTATCCGCCGGGCCCCATGACCAGCGTATTGCACTGGTGCCCGAGCGGCGAGAGGAAGTCGCAGCCGGCGCCGAGTGCCACGGCCATCAGAAACGGATCGACGTTATAGCCGAGCTTGACGGCGACGCTGGCGGCCAGTGGACCCATGATGAGCACGGTCGGCGCATTGTGCAGGAACGGCGTGACGATGAGGGTCACCACGAGGATGAAGGCGAGCGCCCACGCTCCGGGCAGCCCCTGCACCACGGACAGCACGAGGTTGGCCAACAGCCCGGTGCCGCCGGTGTCGTGCAGCGCGTGGGTGACCGGGATCAGCGCGCCGAGCAGGATCAGCACGTGCCATTCGACTGTCTCGTAGGCTTCGTGCATCGTCATCGTGCGCAGGAGCAGCATGGCGACCGCGGCGAGGAAGAACGCGACGCCGACGGTCAGCACGTGCGCGGCAACCAGGCCCATGGCGACCGCGAGCACGAGCACGGGCCAAATGCTGCGCTCGTCGCGGCCGAGACTGATGCTGCGATGCGCGAGCGGCAGGATGCGGAGCTCGCCGAGCGTGTCGGCCATCTGCGGCGAGGCGCTACGCAGCACGATGACGTCGCCGGCCCGCAGGCGCACGGTCGCCAGGCGTTGACTGATCCGCTTGCCGCGGCGGCTGACGGCCATGACGCTGATGTCATAACGCTCCTGAAGCAGCGCCTGGGTCACGGTGCGGCCGACCAGGGCGGAGTCGGCCGTGATGACGCCTTCGACGATCCGGGCTTCGCCGCTCGCCGATCCGGCCAGCCGTAGGTCGGCACGGCCGACCAGCCGGTCGAGATCGGATGGCTCGCCGCGCAGCAGCAGCAGGTCGTCTTCACGCACCAGGCTGTCGGCGCGCGGCGGGAAACGGCGGAACCGCTCGCGGATCACCATCGCGACCTGAACGTCGCCTTCGGCCATGGCTTCGATCTCGGCGATGGTACGGCCCACGGCGGCGGATTCGGCAGGAACGTTCGCCTCGGCGGTGTAGCTCTCGAGGTTGAAGGCAGCCTCCATCCCGGACGCGCCACGGCGGCCGCGCGGCAGCAGCCCCCAGGCGAAGCTCACGAACACCAACCCGGCCAGCGCCACCGTCAAACCCACCGGTGTGAACGAGAACAGGCCGAACGGCTTGCCGATCGTGTCGAAACGGACCTTCGAGATCAGGATGTTCGGCGCCGTGCCCACCATGGTGACGATGCCGCCGAGCATGGCGGAAAACGCCATCGGCATCAGCACCGCCGAGACCGGCGTCTTATTGCGACGACACAGCTGCATCGCGACCGGCATGAAGACGGCGAGCGCGCCGACGTTCTTGGTCACCATCGAGAGGGCCATGCAGCAGGCGCACAGGACCGGCACCTGCAGCGCCGTCGTCTTCAGCTTGGGCAGCAGCGGACGCATCGCGGCCAGCACCACGCCGGAGCGCGCGATCGCCGCGCTGACCACCAATGCGGCACCGATGATGACGACGACGTCATCCGAGAAGCCCTCGAACGCGTGCTTAGCCGGGATAATGCCGACGATCAGGCCAATGCCGAGCGAGGTCAGCGCGACGAGATCGTAGGGCAGGCGGCCCCAGGCGAACGCGGCGACGGTGCCGCCCAGAAGCGTGAATGCGAGGATCTGATCGATTGTCATCTCGCCGTTCACCTTATGTTAGGTTGAGACCGTGCAACCCTGGTAGGCGGCTGGTGTTCACGAGATGCCACGGTTCTATGGGCCGGGATAGTTCGTAGGCGAGATAAGCGGCGCGGTTGGCCGGCCAGAGGCGACGGAAGCGGAGGCGACATGAGTAAGATTTTGTTGGTCGAGGATCACGAGGAGATCTGGGACTTCCTGTCGCGTCGTCTGAAGCGCCGTGGGTTCGATGTCGTACTAGCGACGGATGGGCAGCAGGCGGTCGACAAGGCCGCCAGCGAAAAGCCGGACATCGTGTTGCTCGACATGAACCTGCCGATCATGGACGGCTGGACCGTGGCGGGAACCATCAAAGCCAACCCGGAACTGAGCAAGACGCCGATCATCGCGCTGACCGCACACGCGATGTCGGGCGATCGCGAGAAGGCCCTGGCCGCCGGATGTGACGACTATCACCCCAAGCCGGTCGATTTCTCGCGGTTGCTGATGCAGATCGACGAGCAACTGGCACGGACGGTCTCGGCTTAAGCTGCTGACGAAATGGGGTTTCTTGCAAAACTAGGATGGCGCGAGCCTTCCGACGGCGCGGCGCCCGCTTTAGAGGAGTCGGCGACCATCGGCGACGTGGAGGTGCCGGCTTCCGGGCGCCGCGACCGAGACGCGAATGACGGCAGCGTGCTAGTTCAGGATGCCATCAGCGCTAAGCTGATGCATGGCTGGCTGCAGAACCGCCACCAGACCCTGATGCCGCTGACCCTCAACGTCGGCGCATTATCCGTCGTTGAGCGTGCGATGCTGGGGCGGATCCTCGCATCGTTCCTGCTGATCGGACGACCAGCGTCGGATGCCGCGGACGGCGCCCCGTCATTGCGGACCTGGCTCACGAGCGTCGGCAGCGACCCGGATACACTGATCGCCTATGACCAAGCACTGGCGTCGCCGCTGCCACTGAATGAAGCCTTCGATCGCGCGCAAGAGCATGGCCTGACCATTTACGCTTATGTCGCCGCGCTGATGGCGTCCGACACGCGGTATCCGGTCAGCGTGATGCTCTGTGACATGGTCCAGGCACGCTTCGACCTGCCGTCTGCCATGGTGCGCAGCGCGGTGCGACGCTACCGCCGGTAGCGGCATCGTTGCACGCGCTGAGTAGACGCGCTCAGGCTTCCGTCATCTCCCGCAGTGCTTGCTGCAGCCCCGTGCTGCCTACCAGCAAGGTGCGCGAGATGTCGGCGAGGGTGATCCAGCCGACGACCCTCGACGTCTCCGGATCCTGAACGGGCATCCGGCGAACATGGTTCGCCGCCATAGCATCCATCGCCGAATGCAGGCTGTCCGACGGCCGGCACGAGATGACCGGGCGGGACGCGATGTCGCGCAACCGGGTCGAGACCGGGTCGAGGCCTTTCGCCACGACCCGGTAGAGAATGTCCCGATCCGTCACGATCCCATGCAGGCGCTCGGCCGAGCCGACCGGGAGCGCCCCCACGTCGATCTCGCCCATCAACTCGGCGGCGTCCTGAGCGGACGCCTCCTGGTCGACGTATTCGACTTCACGGCTCATGACATCGCCGACGTTCATGCTCCGTTGTCCCGCATCTCGAACAGGAGCAACGACCGCGAGGTGACGGCGTAGGTCTGCCCGAACGGGAAGACCGGCTCGTCCTCCAACTCCGGCTGATTGGTGTCGATCAGCAGGCGCCACTCGCCGCCGCGTTGCACCTCCGGCAGCTTGAAGTCCACCAGCGTGTGCGAGGCGTTGACGATCATCAGCACGGTACGGTCGCTGCCGCGCTTGCGGATGCCGGTCGGTTGGGCACGGCCATCGAGGATCAGCCCCATGCACTTGGCGACCGGATCCTCCCAGTTCGTCGCGTCCATCTCGGAGCCGGATGGCGTCAGCCACGTTAGTTCGCGCGCCTGCAACTCGTCGTTGAACGCGCCGGTGAGGAAGCGTTCGCGCCGCAGGATCGGGAAATGCCGACGGATCTGCGTCAGCTTGGAGACGAACCGGATGAGCAACTGGCCGGGCGCGCCGATATCCCAGTTGACCCAGGAGATCTCGTTGTCCTGGCAGTAGGCATTGTTGTTGCCCTCCTGCGTGCGGCCGAACTCGTCGCCGGCGACCATCATCGGCAGGCCTTGCGAGAGCAGCAGCGTCGCCAGCATGTTGCGCTTCTGACGCTCCCGCAACTCGGTGATCTCCGGGTCGTCGGTCGGGCCTTCGACGCCGCAGTTCCAGCTCAGATTGTTGCTGCTGCCGTCCCGGTTGTTCTCGCCGTTGGCCTCGTTGTGTTTCTCGTTGTAGGTGACGGCGTCGTGCAACGTGAAGCCGTCATGCGCGGTCAGGAAGTTGACGCTGGCCCAGGGCCGGCGTCCGCCCCAGTCGAACTTGTCGGCTGACCCGGTGATGCGCTGGGCGAGTTCGGACATCTTGCCGTCCTCGCCCTTCCAGAACGCCCGCACCGTGTCGCGGAATCGGTCGTTCCACTCCGCCCAGCCCGGCGCGAAGCCGCCGACCTGGTAGCCGCCGGGGCCGCAATCCCATGGCTCGGCGATGAGCTTGATCTCCTGCAGCACCGGATCCTGCCCAACGGCGCGGAGGAAGCCGCTTTGAATGTCGAAGCCATGCGGCTCGCGGGCCAGGATGGTGCCGAGATCGAAGCGGAAGCCGTCGACATGCATGTCCTCGGCCCAGTAGCGCAGGCTGTCAGTGACCATCTGGATCACGCGGGGATGGCTGAGGTTGACGGTGTTTCCGGTGCCGGTGTCGTTGATGTAGTAGCGCGGCTGGTCCGGCAGCAAGCGGTAGTAGCTGGCATTGTCGATGCCCTTGAAGGACAGCGTCGCGCCCTTCTCGTTACCTTCGGCGGTGTGGTTGTAGACCACGTCGAGAATGACCTCGAGACCGGCATCGTGCAGGCGCGCCACCATCTCCTTGAACTCGGCGAAGGCGAAATCGGGATTACTGGCGTAGCGGCGGACCGGCGAGAAGAAGCCGATCGTGTTGTAACCCCAGTAGTTCACCATGCCCTTCTCGAGCAGGTAATCGTCGTTGACGAAGCTGTGGATCGGCAGCAGTTCGACCGAGGTGACACCGATCGACTTCAGATGGCGGATCACGGCCGGGTCGGCGAGGCCGCGGAACGTCCCGCGATACGGCTCGGGCACGTCGGGATGGAGCTTGGTGTAGCCCTTGACGTGCAGTTCGGCGACGACGAGCTGGTCCCAGCCGAGATTGGGGCGGCGGTCGTTGCCCCAGGTGAAGGCGCTGTCGATGACGCGCGCCTTGGGCATGTATTTCGCGCTGTCCCGCTCGTCGAACGTCAGGTCGTCGCCGGACTCGACCTGGTAGCCGAACAGCGCCGGGTTCCAATCGACATTCCCGACCAGCGACTTCGCGTAGGGGTCGAGCAGGAGCTTGTTGTGGTTGAAGCGGTGCCCTTCCAGCGGAAGGTAGGGCCCGTGGACACGATAGCCGTAGATCGTTCCGGGCCGCGCATCGGGCACGAAGCCGTGGAAGATCTCGTTGGTGTATTCGGGCAACTCCAGCCGCTCGAGCTCGGTCTCGCCGCTATCGTCGAAGAGGCAGAGCTCGACCTTCGTGGCATTGGCCGAGAAGATTGAGAAGTTGACGCCGAGACCCGTCCAAGCAGCGCCCCGCGGGGAGGGGCGACCCTCGAGAATTCTAGATTTCGGTAGACTGATGCTCATTGGAGGCTTTCGAGTGAGAGCACCATCAACTCGCCATCAAGGCTTTGGGTTCATACATTTCGACGAACGACATCGAATCGCTTGGTTTGGACATGCGCCTTTCCGCGATACCGTGCCGGCGTTCTGAGCGCGGGAGACGCCACGATGTCGATACGGATCATGTTGCTGGCCACCGTCGCCGCGCTCGGGGTGTGGGCCGGCGCGGCGCGGGCCGACGTCACGGTGGGCGTGGCGCTGCCGCGCACCGGCGCGCTGGCCTCGATTGGCGACCAGGTGCTCAACGGCGTGCGCGCCGCGGCGCAGGACATCAACGCGCATGGCGGCATCGACGGCCAGACGCTGGTGCTGGACATCCAAGACGACGCGTGCGACCCGCGCCAGGCCGTCTCGGTGGCGAACCGCTTCGCCCAGGCCGGCGTCAAGCTGGTGGTTGGGCACGTGTGTTCCGGCGCCTCGATCGCCGCGTCGGACGTGTATGCCGAGAATGGCGACCTGATGATCTCGCCGGCGTCCAATAGCGCCAAGCTGACCGAGCGCGGCCTGGCCGGCATCTTCCGCGTGTGCGGGCGCGACGATCAGCAGGGCAAGGTGGCCGCCGCGGCGCTCGTCGCCCGCTTCGGCGGCAAGAAGATCGCCATCATCCACGACAACGCCCCGTTCGGCCGCGGCATGGCGGACGCGACCAAGGCCGCGCTGAACGCCGCCGGCGTCCAGGAGGCGATGTTCACCGCCATCACGCCCGGCGAGCACGACTACACGGCGGTGATCGCCCGGCTGAAGGCGGCCGGGATCGATGTCGTCTACTATGGCGGCTATCACGCCGAGATGGGCACGCTGGTGCGGCAAGGGGCGGATCAGGGTTTCCGCGGCCAGTGGATGGGGACGTCAGGGATCTCGACCAAGGAGTTCGCCAACATCGCCGGGCCGGCGAGCGACGGCGTGCTGATGACGTTCAATCCGGATCCGCGGCGGGCGCCCGGGGCGGCCCAGGTCGTGGCCGGCTTCCGCGCCAAGCAGATCGAGCCGGAGGGCTTCACCCTGTATGCCTACACGGCGCTGCAGGTGCTGGCGCAGGCGGCCGACAAGGCGCACTCGACCGACCCGGCGGTAGTCGGGGCCACGCTGAAATCGGGCCAGTTCGACACGTTGCTGGGCCAGGTCGGCTTCAATGCAGCGGGCGACATCACCGCGCCGGGTTACGTACTTTATATATGGAAGGCTGGTGATTTCAGCGTGATCGACTGACGCCTAGGGGAGGCGGTGGAGCCAGCCGAGCAGGGCGGCGTGGAACGCGTCGGGGTCCGAGATTTGCGGCGCGTGCCCGAGTTCCGGGAAATGGACCAGCGTCGCGTGCGGGATCGCGGCGGCGGCGGCCTCGCCGAGCTGACGGTAGTTGCCCAGCGTCGGGCGGATGTCGGGCGGCGCAAGGTCCTTTCCGATGGCAGTGTTGTCCCTGTCGCCCACGATCAGCAGCGTCGGCGGCTGCAGCTTCGGCAGCTCGTAGACCACCGGCTGCGAGACGATCATATCGTAGAGCAGCGCCGAATCCCACGCGACCTCGGTCTTGCCGGGCCCGGCATTCAGCCCGGCGAGCATGTCCACCCAGCGCTGGTAGGCCGGCTTCCACTCACCCGCATAGTAGGTCGCTTGCTCGTAGCTGCGAATGCCCCCGGCGGTGACCTTAAGTTCGCGGGCGAACCAAGCATCCACCCCGATCGACGGCACGCCCTTGGCTTGCCAATCCTCGAGCCCGATCGGGTCCACCAGCACCAGCCGCTCCGTCGCGGCGGGGAACATCAGCGCGTAGCGGATGGCCAGCATGCCGCCGGTGGAGTGCCCCACCATGACGGCGCGCTCGATGCCGAGCGAGTGCAGCAGGGCGCGCGTGTTGAGCGCGAGTTGCTGGAAGCTGAACTGGTAGGCGCCAGGCTTGCTGGATTTGCAGAAGCCGATCTGGTCGGGTGCCACGACCCGGTAACCATCGCCGGCCAGGGCACGGATCGTCGTCTCCCAGGTGCCGGCGCAGAAATTCTTCCCGTGCAGCAGGACGGCGACGCGGCCGTTGGCCGGGCCGGTGGGAGCCACGTCCAGATAGGCCATCGACAAGTCCTGTCGCTGCGAGCCAAAGCCGTAGCGCTGGACCGGGAAATCGTACTCGAAGCCCTGCAGCTCCGGCCCGTAGGCCGGAGCGTCGGTGGCAAAAGCGGCGGGGCTCATGAGCAGGAGCGCCGCCAGGATCAAGCGGATCACGCGCTCAGTCCTCCGCGTGTCCGGCGGTGTTGCCCTGGCCGCGGCCGGGAGACCACACCGGGTCGGGCTTGCGCCACATCGGCCGGTCGCGCATCGCCGCGGCCAGCGCCTCGGCCTGCATGTCGAGGAAGCGCTCACCTTTGTCGGCCGTCGCGGGACGCGGGTCGCCGCGCACGCCGGTGACCGGCGCGCGTTCGGAGAAGCTCCAGAAGCGGCTGAACCCATCGTAGCTCGGCACCGGGTCCGGCCGTTGGCGGACCGCCTCGTCGAATTTCTCGGTGCGGACCAGCTCTGGCGCGATCGCGAGCATGACCGAGGTCTCACCCTCGCAGGCATGCGCCGGCGTCTCCTTCGTTTCCGCGATTTCGGCGACGCGCTGCCGGGTCAGGTACCACGGCGTGCAGGCGATCACCGGCAGGCCATACTCGTGCGCCAACTCGCGGGCGGCGACGGAGAGCGGGTCGATGTTGCCGCCATGGCCGTTGACGATGAGCAGGCGCGCGAACCCGATCGCCCGCAGCGAGCGGACGACGCCGCTGAGCACGCCGCGTAACTCGCTGAAGTTGAGACTGATGGTGCCCCCGAACGGCAGGTGATGCTCGCTCATGCCGGTCCAGAGCCCGGGCAAGACGAGCACCGGCATCTCGTCGGCCAGCAACCGCGCGGCGCGGATCGCGGCTTCGCTGGCGCTGGCGGTGTCGGTGATGACCGGGAGGTGCGGCCCGTGCTGCTCGAGCGAGCCGATCGGCAACACGGCGAGCGCGTCCGCGCGGGCGGCGACGGCTCGGATTTCCGGGCCCGTCAGCTTGGCCCATTCGACGTTTTGGCTCATCGGTCTCTCCCGCTAAATTCGATTCGGCGCTGGTCCGGCAGAGCCTAAGCGGTGATCATGTCGGGCGTAACCTCCCTCGGAGCCCCGGATGAAGCTGCCCACCCTGCCGTTCAACGCCGTCGACTGGCACGGGCTTCCCGCGACGGAGTATGCCGGCGAGAGCGGCCAGGCGATGTGGCGGACGATGAACAACGGCGACGTCCGCATGCGGGTGGTGGAGTATTCGGCCGGCTACGTGGCCGACCATTGGTGCGACCGCGGGCACGTCATCTACGTGATCGAGGGTACGTTGGAGACGGAGCTGAAGGATGGGCGTCGGTTCTCGTTTGCCGCCGGGTCCGGTTACACCGTTTCGGATTTCGGTGATTCCCCGCATCGCTCGTCGACCGTGACGGGGGCCAAGCTGTTCATCGTCGACTAGCCATCCATGAGGTGGCAGGCGGTGGCGTGGCCGTCACGGATGAGCAGCGCGGGCGGTTCGGTGCGGCAGCGGTCGAACACGGCCGGGCAGCGCGGATGGAACGGGCAGCCCGGCACCACACGCATCGGGCTCGGCAGCTCGCCGCGCAGCGCCGTCTCGGTGGTGCGGCGCTGCGGCGTCAGCACGGGGGCGGCGCGGAGCAGGGCTTGCGTGTAGGGGTGCTGCGGCGTGTCGAACACCGCGTCGGCGCTGCCGTGTTCGACGACGCGGCCGAGATACATGACGGCGACATCGTGGGCCAGGTGCCGGACGACGCGGAGGTCGTGCGAGACGAACAGCATCGCCAGGCCGAGGCGTTCCTGCATGTCGAGCAACAGGTTGAGGATCTGCGCCTGGATCGAGACGTCGAGCGCGGAGACGATCTCGTCGGCGATCAGCACGGAGGGCTCGACGGCGAGCGCGCGGGCGATGGCCAGGCGCTGCCGCTGCCCGCCGGAGAATGCGCGCGGCAGGCGGCCGGCGGCGTCGGCGGGGAGGCCGACGAGGGCGAGCAGTTCGGTGATGCGGGCCGGGATGGCGGCGCGCGGCACGATGCGGTGGACGCGCAACACCTCGCCGAGCATCTCGCCCGCTGTCATGCGCGGGTTGAGCGAGCCGTACGGGTCCTGGAACACCATCTGGACCCGGCGGTTGTATCGCCGCAGCGCGTTGCCGCGCAGCGCCAGCACGTCCTCGCCGTCATAGACGATCTGGCCACCGTCGAGGCCGACCAGGCGGACTAGGGCGCGGGCGAGAGTCGACTTGCCGCAGCCGGACTCGCCGACCACGGCGAGGGTCCGGCCCCGCTCGATGCGGAGCGAGACGCCGGCCAGGGCGCGGACGAGCGGCTTGGGCCCGCGGTGGAACAGCCCGCGCAGCCCGAGGCGGACCGGGAAGGCGCGCTCGAGATCGTCGGCTTGCAGCAGGGCCGTCATGCCGCTTCCTGCACGGCGTCGGCGCGGATGCAGGCGGAGAGCCGTCCGGGGCCGACGGGAACGAGCGCCGGGTCGGCGGCACGGCAGGCGTCGACGGCGAAGCTGCAGCGCGGGGCGAAGCGGCAGCCCGGCGGGATCGCGCGCGGGTCCGGCGGGGTGCCGGGGATGCCGCCCAGGCGGGAGTGCGCCGCCGCCGCACCGGGCAGCGAGCGGAGCAGGCCGAGCGTGTAGGCGTGGGCCGGGCGGGCGAACACTGACTCGACCGGGCCGGACTCCATGACGCGCCCGGCATAGAGCACGACGACGCGGTCGCAGGTGCCGGCGACGACGCCGAGGTCGTGCGTCACGATCACGACGCTCATCGCCAGCTCGTCTTTCAGGCGCAGTAGCAGCTTGAGGATCTGGTCCTGGATCGTGACGTCGAGCGCGGTGGTGGGTTCGTCGGCGAGCAGGAGTTTGGGGCTGCCGGCGAGGGCGGCGGCGATCATGGCGCGTTGGCGCATGCCACCGGAGAATTCGTGCGGGTAGTTGGACAGGCGGCGGCGGGCGTCGGGGATGCCGACCTGATCGAGCAGGGCGGCAGCGCGGTCGCGGGCGGCGCTGCCGCGCAGGCCGTGATGGACGGTGATGGATTCAGTGATCTGCAGGCCGATGGTGAGCACCGGGTTGAGGGCGGACATCGGCTCCTGGAACACCATGGCGATCTCGCCGCCGCGGATGGAGCGCATGCGGGGCTCCGGCAGGGCCAGCAGGTCGGTGCCCTGCCACGTGACGTCGCCGCTGGTGTGCGCGGTGGGCGGCAGCAGGCGGAGCAGGGCGCGCAGGGTCATGCTCTTGCCCGAGCCGGACTCGCCGACGATCCCAAGCACCTCGCCGGCGCCCACGTCGAGATCGATGCCGTCGACGGGATGTGCCGCGCCGATGGCGACCTGTAGGTTGCGGACGCTCAGCATCTCATTGCCGCCGCCGCAGCCAGCCGGCGAGACCGTCGCCGAACAGGCTGAAGCCGGTGCCGGCCAACACGATCGCGATCCCGGGGAAAATCGACATCCACCAGGCGGTGTTCATGAAGTTCTTGCCGTCGGCGATCAGCACGCCCCATTCGGCCTCCGGCGGTTGCGCGCCGAGGCCGAGATAGCCGAGCGAGGAGCCCAGCAGGATCGCCAGCGCCATGTCCGTCATCCAATACACCAGGATTGGCGAGATTGCGTTCGGCAGCAAGTGCCGGAAGATGATCCGGGCGGGCCCGTAGCCCATGACCCGGCCGGCGGCGGCGTAATCCCGCTGCGCCTGCGCCTGTACTTCGCCGCGCATGAGGCGGGCGTAGATGATCCAGTTCACCGCGCTGACGGCGACGTACATGTTCTGCAGCCCCGGCCCGAGCACGGCGACGATGGCAATGACGATCACCAGGAACGGGATGGTGATGAACACGTCGACGACGCGGCGGAACACCGCATCCGGCCAGCCGCCGGCATAGCCGAGCACGCTGCCGACCAGCGTGCCGAACAGGGCCGGGAACACGGTGCTGAATACCGCGATCTGCAGGTCGATGCGGGAGGCCCAGATGGTGCGGGACAGGATATCGCGGCCGAAATTGTCGGTGCCGAACGGGTGCGCCCAGGAGGGCGGCTGCAGCAGGGCGCCGAAGTCGAACGCGTCGGGCGGGTAGGGCGCGATCGCGGCGGGGATGGCGGCGCAGGCGGCGAACAGGAGCAGGATGGCGATCCCGACCAGCGTCGCCGGCCGCGGCAGGGTGAACGCGCGCGCCATGGTGACGCTCATCGCGCGAGCCGCGGGTCGAGCAGGGCCTGCACCATGTCGGTGAACAGGAAGACGAGGCTGACCATCACTGCCAGCACCATGCTAAGCCCTTGGACGACCGGGTAGTCGCGGGCGAAGATGCTGTCGATCAGCAGGCGGCCGATGCCGGGGATGGCGAACACGGACTCCGTGATGACGGCGCCGCCGACCAGGGAGCCCATGTTGAGGCCCAGCAGCGTGACGGTGGAGATGATGGCATTGCGCAGCACGTGCCGGCCCAGGATCAGTCGCGGCGGCAGGCCTTTGGCCACCGCGAAACCGACATATTCCGCATTGAGCACGTCGGCCAACGACTGCCGCAGGTTACGGAGCAGCACTGCGGCGAGCGACAGCGCCAGCGTCATCGCCGGCAGGAACAAATAGTAGAGATCTTCGAAGAAGCCCGAGCCGATGCCGCCAACCGGAAACCAGTGCAGCCCGGCCGCCAGCGTGATCAGCAGCACCAGCCCGATGTAGAACACCGGCATCGACAGGCTGATCTGCGCGACGACGCGGATCACGGCGTCGGCCCAGCCATTGGGCCGCAGCGCGCCGATGAACGCCAGCGGCACCGCCATTGCCAGGGCGAGGATCGCTGCCATGGCGGTCAGCAACAGCGTGATCGGCAGGCCGTCGGCGACCAGGCGCGAGACCGGCACGCGCAAGGTCAGTGAGTCGCCGAGCTGCAGCCGGACGGCGCGCCAGAGGAACTCGCCGAACTGCACCAGCATCGGCTCGTCCAGCCCGAGTTCGCGGTGCACCCGGGCGATGCTCGCGTCGGTGGCGTGCTCGCCGAGCAAGACGAGCGCGGGGTCACCGGGCAGGAGCCGCATGAGGCCGAAGATCAGCAGCGCCACGATCACCACGGTGAGCAGCACCTGGCCCAGGCGGCGCCCGAGGGCTGTCAGCACGCCCATGGTGTGCGCCCAAGTTCCGCCGTCACTGCGAGGAGCGTAGCGACGCGGCAGTCCACGGTCGGGCAAATATCGTCCGTGCCGATGGATTGCCGTGCCGCCAAGGGGCGGCTCGCAATGACGGTTGGGGCGACGCCGTTACCACGAGGCACGACGGGAGGTTCGGCTACTTGTCCTTCCAGGTGTTGACGAAGACGTTGTTGCCGAGCGGGATCTGCACGAAGTCGTGCACCTTCTTGCTCATCGCCACGGGGTAGGGGACTTCCATGGCGAAGATGATCGGCGCAGCGGCGGCGTAGCGCTCCTGGATCTCCTTGTATTGGGCGGCGCGCTTGACCGGGTCGAGCTCCTCCTGGCTTTGCAGGAACAACTCGTCGATGCGCTTGTCGTCCCAGCCGGAGCGGCCGTTCTGCCGGGTCGGGTAGTAGGCGAATAGCGAGGTGATCTCGCTCGGATCGTTGATGTCGTTGGTCCAGAGCGAAGCGCGCATTTGGAAATCGCCGGCGTTATAGCGGGCGAGCCGGGTCGCGGCGTCGAGCGTCTCGGGCTTGATGCGGACGCCGATCGGGGCCCAGAGCTGCTGCAGCGTGGCGAGCTTGGCGGCATCGTCGGCGCTGCCGGCCAGGACGAGGCAGGTCAGCTCGAAGCCGGTCGGAAAGCCGGCGTCGGCGAGCAGCGCCTTGGCCTTGGCCAGGTCGTAGGGGTAGAGCGGGGCCGGGCCGTAGGCCAGCGGGGTGGACATCGGCATGAAGCTGCGCTGCGGCGTGCCGGTCCCGTAGGAGACGACCTGGATCAGCGCCTGCTTGTTGGTGGCGTAGTTCAGCGCCTGGCGGACGCGTTCGTCGCCGAGCGGATTCTTGCTGCCGTCCTTCAGCGTGGGGCGGGCGTTAAGCGAGAAGTAGTTCACCTGCGCGGCCGGGAACAACACCATGTCGAGCTTGCTGTCGGCCTTGAGCTCGGCGACGCGGGCGTAGGGCACGAACTCGACCACGTCGAGCTCGCCGGCGCGGAGCTTCAGGATGCGGGTCGCGTCGTCCGGGATGATCTGGAACTTGATCGCGTCCAGATAGGGCAGCTTCTGGCCATCCGCGGCAGCGCGCCAGTAGAACTTGTTGCGCTCCATCAGCATCTCGCTGTTCCGCTTCCAGGCGCTCAGCACGAAGGGGCCGGAGCCGATCGGGTGATCGGCGAAGTTCTTGCTCTTCTCCTCGAGGTCGGCACCGGGCGCGGCCATCAGCAGTTTCTCCGGCATGATGCCGGCGTTGAACGTCGCGATCGACTGGATGATGACCGGGTCGGGATGGGCCATGTTGAGGATGACCTGGTCCGGCGCCTTGGTCTCGATCGAGCCGATGGAGCCGAGCAGGAAGCTGAACTCGCCGCCGGTCGCCTTGCTGCGGGCGCGGTCGAGCGACCATTTCACGTCGCTCAGCTCGATCGGCGAGCCGTCGGCGAACTTGATGTCGGGCCGCATGGTGAAGGTGACGGTCTTGCCGTCGTCGGAGATCTTGTAGGCGGTGGCCAGGCCGGGTTCGGTGCCGCCCTTGCCGTCCTCAGCGGGCAGCAGCAGCGTGTCGTATAGGTTGAGTGACAGCCAGATGTCGGCGTTCTGGGCGGTGTGGGTCGGGTCGAGATACTGGCTCTCGATGGCGCGGCCGAACACGAGGGTGCCGCCCCGGGTGGCGGCGCTCGCGGCGAGTGCCGAAGAAAGCATCAGGGCAGCGACGTAGGCAACCGTGCGTCCAGTCCGGATCTTCATCTCTCGTTCGTCCCCAATGACATTCCGCCCAGCTTACTCAAACCGCGTGCCATCGCGTCAAATGACGAATCTCACCCCGGCCCGGGCGAGCCCGCCGCCGATGCCGACCGGGGTTCCGTCCGCCCGCCAGCAGGCCGCGCCGGTCAGCGTGCCGTCCGGTGCGACCCGGATCGCGTTCATTCCGCCGGCAATGCGGGGCGAGGCGACGACGTCGTGGCCCATGGCCGCCAGCGCGTCTCTCACGCCGTCCACCAAACCGGTCTCGACCTCGAGCACGTGCCCCTGGGTGAAGATCCGCGGTGCCTCGACGGCTTCCTGCAGCGACATGCCATGGTCGATCAGGTTGACAATCGCCTGCAGCGCCGACGGAAAGATGCGCAGCGCGCCGGGCAGGCCGAGCGCGAAGGCGAGCTTGCCATCGCGCAGCGCCATCATCGGCGCCATCGAGGTGAACACGCGCTTGCCGGGCGCGATGGACAGTGCGTGCCCGGGATGCGGGTCGAAGTTGGACATGTAGTTGTTGCAGATCATGCCGGTGCCGGGCACGGCGACGCGGGCGCCGAACAGGCCGTTGATGGTCTGCGTCGTGCTGACTAGCCGGCCCTCGCTGTCGGCGACGGTGACGTGCGTCGTGTCCGCGCTCTCGCCGGCGGCGATGCCGGCCGTCCATGTGCGCGCCCGGGCGAGGTCGATGTCGGCGCGACGGGCGGCGGCATAGGCGGGCGAGATCAGACGCTCGACCGGGACGTCGACGAAATCGGGGTCGCCGGTGACGGCCGCGCGGTCGGCGAAGGCGCATTTCAGCACCTCGGCCAGCAGATGGATCGACTGCACCGAGCCGAACCCCATGGCCCCGAGGTCGAACCCCTCGAGCATGCCGAGCATCTGGGCGATGTGCACGCCCGAGGAGGCCGGCGGCGGCGGGCCGAGGATCTCGAAGCCGCGATACCGCGTGCGGATGGGCTCGCGCTGCTTCGGGGCGTAGGCGGCGAGGTCCGCCTGCGTGATCAGACCGCCGGAAGCGGCCATGAAGTCGGTCAGCTCGGTGCCGAGCGGGCCGTCGTACAGCGCGGCCGGGCCGTGCTGCGCGATGGTGCGCAGGGTCGCGGCATAGTCCGGTCGGCGCAGGCGGGTTCCGGCGGCAACCGGGCTGCCGCCGGGGAGGAACAGGGCGTTGAGGTCCGGGTCACGCGACAGGTCGGCGGCGCAATCGCCGATGCAGGTCTCGAGATACGGCGTGACGACGAAGCCGGCCTCGGCCAGCGCGACGGCCGGGCGCAGCACGTCTTCGAGTGGCATGGTGCCGAACCGCTCCAGCGTCTGGCACCAAGCTGCCAACGCTCCCGGCACCGCGACCGCGCGCGACCCGGCGGTGTTCTCGCGGCCGACCGTCTCCTGGTAGTCCGGCAACACGTCGGAGACGGGCCGATACAGGTCCGGCGTCGCGGCCAGCGGCGCGGTGCTGAGGCCGTCCATGATGACGTGCTGCCCGTCGGCCAGGCGCAGGTGCGCGACGCCGCCGCCGAGCACGCCGACCATCATCGGCTCGACGACGGTCAGCGCGAACAGCGCGGCGATGGCGGCGTCGACGGCGGTGCCGCCGGCGAGCAGGATCTGCGCCCCGGCGACCGACGCGAGCGGATGGTTGGTGACGACCATGCCGCGCGAGCCGGTCGCCGGGCCTTTTTCGCACGCGAAGCCGAAGCGGTTCATCAGGGCACGAGGTCCCGCGGCGGGATCGGCTCGCCGCGCGCGACGCGCTCGATGTTGCCGAACATCTGCCGCACCGTCGGCTCGAACGTCTCGACCGCGTGGGCGGCGATGTGCGGCGTCAGCACCAGGCCCGGGACGCCGATCAGCTCGGATTCCGCCGGCAGCGGCTCGGTGGCGAACACGTCCATCGCCGCGGCATGGATGACGCGCTCGTTCAACGCCCAGATCAGGTCGGCCTCGACGACGACACCGCCGCGGGCGACGTTAATCAGTACGGCGCCGGGCTTCATGCGCTGCAGGGCGGCGCGGTCGATCAGCCCCTCCGTCTCCGGCGTCAGCGGGCAGTGCAGCGACACGACGTCGGACTGGGTGAGGATCTCCTCCATTGTGGCATAGCGCGCGCCGAGGCGGGCCTCGGTCTCGGCATCGAGGCGGCGGCGCTGGTGATACAGGATCGGGCAGCCGAACCCGGCGAGCAGTTGGGCATAGGCCTGACCGATGGCGCCGAAGCCGACGATGCCGACGGTCTTGCCGGAGAGTTGCAGGCTGGGGCGGCCGAAATTGCCGCCGGTCCAGACGCCTCCAGCCAAGGCGGCGTGCCCGTGCGCGAGATGCCGCATGCAGGCGATGGTCAGGCCGAGGGTGAATTCGGCCACCGGCAGCGCGTTGCTGCCGGTGGTGCGGGCGACCGGGACGCCCATGGCGCGCGCGGTGTCGAGGTCGAAATTGTCGACGCCCACGCCCCATTTATGCAGCAGCTTGAGCCGCTTGCCGGCCCGTAGCACGGTGCCGGGAACCGGGATCTGGCCGGAGATCGCGTAGTCGGCCTCGGCGATGATAGATTGCTGGTGCGCCTCGTCGCGCGACGTCCCCCAGGTCAGCCGCATGCCGGGCGGCACCAGCTTCTGCATGCGTTCCACCGTGACGGCTGGAATGGGGTCGAGGACGACGATCGTTTCAGTCATGCACACCGTTGGGTTGGGGTTAGGCGCGCCCGAGCACGCGGGTCACGCCGACCAGGCGGTCGACGAGCAGCACGATCGCCAGCGTCAACACGATGAGGCTGACGGCGAGCGCCGCGAGCATCGGGTCGACGCGGCTTTCGGCATAATGGAACAGCGTCACCGGCAGGGTGGTCAACCGGGGGCCGACGAGGAAAAGGCTGATCACCGTCTCGTCGAAGCTGAGCAGGAAGGAGAGCGTCGCCGCCGCGATCGCGCCGGGGCCGGCGAGCGGCAGCGTGACCAGCAGGAACGCCTGCACCGGCCGGGCGCCGAGCGTAGCGGCGGCGGCCTCGAGGTTGGGCGGCAGGCCGGCGAAGGCGCTGGTGAGCAGGCGCACGACGAAGGGCAGCACGACCATGAGATGGCCCAGCGCCAGGCCGGGCCAGGTCGCCAGCAGGCCGAGCGGCTGCAGCACCATCAGCAGCGCCAAGCCGATCACCAGCGTCGGCAGCAGCAGCGGCAGCGCGAGCAGCCCGGCCACCCAGCCCGGCACGAGCCTGCGCGCGATGGCCAAAGCGGCCGGGAACCCGGCCAGCACCGCCACGGCGGTCACGAGCAGGGCTAGCAGCACGCTCTGCCCGGCGGCGTCGAGGATGGGGCGGCTGGCGAACAGGGCGGCATACCACCGCAGCGAGAAGCCCGGCGGCGGGAAGGTCAGATACGGGCCGGCGGAGAAGCTCAGGATGGTGACGACGGTCAGTGGCGCCAGCAAGAACACGTAGCCCAGCGTGGCCAGCAGCCGCGACACCCTCATGCCGCGATCCGGCGCGACAGCACGGCTTGCGCCAGCAGGATCAGGGCCAGCAGCACCAGCACGTAGATCGACAGCGCCGCCGCGGCCGGCCAGTCTAGCGTCTGCATCGCGGCATCGTAGATCTCGGTCGCCAGCACGAACACGCGGCCGCCCCCCATGAGCTTCGGCGTGATGAAGGCCGACACGCCGAGCAGGAAGGCCAGCAGCCAGGCGCCGATCACCGCGGGCAGAGTCAACGGCAGGGTGACGGTCCAAAACGTCAGCAGCGGTCGCGCGCCGAGCGTGGCGGCGGCTTCCTCCAGGCGGCTGTCGAGCCGGCCGAACCCGGCGAGCAACGCCAGCACTGTGTAGGGCATCACGCTCTCGGTCAGTCCGATCTGCACGCCGGTCCAGTTGTTGATCAGCGCCAGCCGCGGCAGCCCGACCGCGGCGAACAGCCCATTGACCAGCCCGCCATCGCCCAGGATCGCCAGCCAGCCGATCACCCGCGCCGTGCCGGACACCAACAGCGGCGCCACCGCCGCAACCGCGAGCACACCGCGGAACCGGCTGCGCGAGCGAAACAGCACCAGCGCCATCGGGTATCCGAGCAGCACCGCGACCGTCGCCGCGAGCCCTGCCAGGCGCAGGCTGTCGGCGGTCATGGACCAGGTGAAGTCGTCGGCAGCGAGCTTGGCGTAGCTTCCGAGCGAGAAATCCGGCAGCAGCGCGCCGCCATCGTCCGTCCGGTTGAGGCTCATGCGCACCAGCACGGCGAACGGCCACAGGAAGCCGAGCGCCAGCAATGCCAGCGCCGGCAGGCAGAGCAGGAAGCCGGTGCGGTTCTTCACGCCGGGAAACACAGCGTGTCGGCCGCGGCCCAACCGACGGTCACGGCCGCACCGGGCTGCAGTCCGCGCCAGGATTCGTGCGTCGCCGGCACGTCGACCGGCACTCGGCCGGAGGGGGTGTCGACCACCACTTGGACGACCTCGCCGGTGTAGTCGATCGCGGCGACGACTCCGCTCAACAAATTGTCGGCGGTGCCGTCCCCGCCCAGCAGCCGGATGCGATGCGGGCGGACGAAGGCGCGGACGGGGCCGCTGGTGGGGGCGGAGTCCGCGCGCACCAGTGCCGATCCGGCGCGAAGGCCCCCCGCCTCGGCCGTGCCGGTCAGGCGGGCGCTACGGCCGACGAATTCCGCCACGAACGGGGTCGCCGGGCGCTCGAACACCGTCTCTGGCGTGCCGAGTTGCGCGATGACGCCGTCATGCATCACAGCCACGAGGTCCGACATCGCCAGCGCCTCCGCCTGGTCGTGAGTCACGAACACCGCCGTCGCGCCGACCCGGCGTTGCAGCGCCCGCATCTCGATGCGCAGCTCCTCGCGCAGCTTGGCGTCCAGTGCCGAGAGCGGCTCGTCGAGCAGCAGCACGTCCGGCTCGATCGCCAGGGCGCGGGCGACGGCGACACGCTGCTGCTGACCGCCGGAGAGCTGCGCGGGCCGTTTGTCGGCATGCGCGGCCAGCCCGACCATCTCGAGCGCCGCGCCCGCCCGCCGCCGCCGCTCGCTGCCGGAGACGCCGCGCATGCGCAGGCCGAAACCGACGTTGGAGATCACCGACAGATGCGGGAACAGCGCGTAGGACTGAAACACCACGCCCATGCGCCGGCGGTAGGGCGGCAGCCCCGTCACGTCCTGCCCGTCGACCAGCACGCGGCCGCCATTCGGCCGCTCCAGCCCGGCGACCATCCGCAGCGTCGTCGTCTTGCCGCAGCCGGACGGGCCGAGCAGCGCCACCAGCCCGCCCCGCTCGACCTCGAGCGACAGGTCCCGCACGGCGACTGAGTTGCCGAAGGAGCGGGTCAGGTGCTCGAGCCGGAGATACGACAGCTCAGCGTCCCCCGGCGCTGATGACCTCGCGGCGCCAACGCTGCGTCCAGTTGTCGCGCAGCTTGACCATCTCGTTCCAGTCGACCGGGATGATCTTCGCCTTGGTCTCGGCACCGGCGCTCGTGCGCGCGGCGGCCTCTGGGCTGACCTGCGCCTTGGTGTTGGTTGGTCCGTAGAACATCCGCTCCGTAAACGCTTTCTGCGCCGCCGGGGCCAGGGCGTAGCGCATGAAGGCCAGCCCGGCCTCGCGATGCGGCGCATCCTTGACCAGGTTGATCATGTTGAGCTGCAGCACCGTCCCTTGGGCCGGCAGCATGACGCCGATGCGGCCCTGCGAGCGGTCATGGAACAGTTGCGCCCGCGCGTTCCAACCGGTGGCGAAGGCCAGCGTGTCGTTCAGGATCTGCGTGTAACCGTCTGGCTGCGGGTCGAAGGTCTGCACGTTGGGCGCGATCTCGCGCAGCGTGGCGATGGCCGGGTCGGGCTTGTGCCAATCGCCACCGCCGGACTGCGCCAGGATGGCGGTGAGCGCGAGCGCCTGGATGTTGGGCGGCGCGGACAGGCCGATGCGGCCCTTCCATTGCGGATCCCTGAGCGCCAGCAGCGAGGTCGGCGGCGGCTGCACGGCCTTGGTGTCGTAGGCGATGATGAAATGGTCGAACGTGACGGCTGGGCCGCAGCCGTTCTCGTCCTTGGCCTGCGGGTCCAAATCGGCCAGGTCTGGCAGCATGTCGGGCGTGATCTTCTCGATCAGCCCCTCGGCGCAGGCGATGGCGGCGGTCGTGGTGTCCATGATGACGACGTCGAGCTGCGGGCTGGTCTTCTGGGTGCGCAACTCGCCGAGCATGGACGCCGAGGACGCGCTGCCGTGAAAGGCGGCTTGATCGGCACCGCCCTGCTGGTTGTAGGGGGCCAGCACGGCGGCGGTGTAGTTGTCCTGGAACGGGCCGTCCGAATAGGCCATGACGGTCGCCGTCTCCGCCAGCGCCGGGCTCGCGGCCAGCAGGGCCGCCGTGAGCAGGGCCGCTCTCATCGGCCGGCCTCGACCTTGGCTGAAGCGCCGCTGATTTCGCCGAGCTTGGCGCCGGCCGCCACCCGGTCCTGCGTTTTGAGCCCGCGCGCCTGCGTCTCGATCGCGCGCCGCGCTTCGGCCTCCGCCTCGCCGGGCGGCAGCACGATGACGCCGGTGTCGTCGCACAGGATCGCATCGCCCGGCATGACGACGGCGCCACCGATGCTGACCGGGCGGTTCATCGCGCCGCCGAGGTCGTAGATCCGCGTCGTGATCGGCGCCATGCCGCGGCACCACATCGGGAAGTCCGATGCCTCGATCTCCTCCATGTCGGTGCAGGGGCCGTCGACCACCCCGGCCTTGGCGCCCGACGCCTTGGCCGCGACCGTGACGCCGCCGCCCCAGCAGGCATGGCGGTCGTCGCCGAGCCGATCCACGACGAGGATGTCGCCGGGTCGGAGCAGACCGAGCGCGTGATGCAGCAGCGTGCTGTCCGGGCCGGGGATCATCAGCGTCACCGCCGTGCCGGCAACCCGGCGGCGGCGCAGCAACGGCTGGATGCGCCGGTCGCAGAACCCCCAGTGCCGCCAATGGCCGACGGTGGCCGTCTCGGTCTGCTCGAGTAGCTCGACGACCTCCGCGCTGATCTGCGCCGGCATCGGGCCGATTTCGTATTTCGCCATCGCATCGTCTCCTGTTGCGGAATAGTGACGACGGTTTCCACAATGCTGCAAGTGCGAAGGCGAGGCTCCTTTGCAGGAGCGGCGAAATGGGATTGAGTGCGCGCCTGTCCTGAGGGGAAGTCCTGCCATGTCGTTCAGACAAGCGACGCGCGCTGCAATTTTAGCCACGACGATGTTTGCCGCAATGGCAGCAGTACCGGGGGCGCAGGCCAAGACTCTCGTGTATTGCTCGGAAGGCTCGCCCGAGAACTTCAGCCCGATGCTGAACACCACCGGCACGACGTTCGACGCCAACGCGCCAATCTACGACACGCTGGTGCGGTTTAAGCGGGGCACCACCGAGATCGAGCCCGGCCTGGCCGAGACGTGGGACATCTCGCCCGACGGCAAGACCTACACCTTCCATCTGCGCCAGAACGCCAAGTGGCAGTCCAACAAGAACTTTAAGCCGAGCCGCGGCGTCACCGCCGACGACGTGCTGTTCTCGTTCAACCGCCAGTGGAAGGACGACAACCCATTCCACAAGGTAGGCGGCGGCGCCTATAGCTATTTCGGCGACATGTCGTTCCCGACGCTGTTGTCCGCCATCGACAAGGTGGATGACCACACCGTCAAGTTCACCCTGACGGCGCCGAACGCGCCGTTCCTGGCCGATCTGGCGATGGATTTCGCCACCATCATGTCGGCCGACTACGCCGACACGATGATGAAGGCGGGCAAGCCCGAGGCGATCGACCAGGAGCCGGTCGGGTCCGGCCCCTACTTCCTGCAGCAGTATCAGAAGGACGCGACGATCCGTTATCGCGCCTTCGACGGCTACTGGGGCACCAAGCCGCCGGTCGACACGCTGGTGTTCTCCATCACCAAGGAGGCCGCGGTCCGGCTGGCCAAGCTGCAGGCCAACGAGTGCCAGGTCATGGCCTATCCCAATCCGGCCGACCTGAAGGCGATCTCGGCCAATGCGGATCTGCAGATGATGCAGGCGCCGGGGCTGAACGTCGGCTACCTCGCCTTCAACGTCACCAAGAAGCCGCTGGACGACAAGCGCGTGCGCATCGCCATCAACGAGGCGATCGACAAGAAGGCGATCCTCGACGCCGTGTATCAAGGCTCCGGCGTGCCGGCCAAGAACCTGATCCCGCCGACGATGTGGTCGTACAACGACGCCGTGCCGGACTTCAAATACGATCCAGAGGACGCCAAGAAGCTGCTAGCCGAGGCCGGGCTGAAGGATGGGTTCGAGACCGATCTATGGGCGATGCCGGTGCAGCGGCCCTACAATCCGGACGCGCGGCGGATCGCCGAGCTGATGCAGTCCGACCTCTCCAAGGTCGGCATCAAGGCGCGCATCGTCACCTACGAATGGGGTGAATACCGCAAGCGGGTGCAGAACGGCGAGGACATGATGGCCCAGCTCGGCTGGACCGGCGACAATGGCGATCCAGACAATTTCTTCTACACGCTGGCCAGCTGCGCCTCCGCCCGGCCCGGCGGCGGCAGCTCGACCAAGTGGTGCAACGATAAGTTCAACGACCTGATCACCAAGGCCGCCGCGCTGAGCGACCAGGGTGAGCGCGCCAAGCTTTACGAGCAGGCACAGGTGGTGATGCACGAGGAGGCGCCATACTACCTGATCGCGCATTCCGTCGTGTTCATGCCGATGCGCAAGAACGTCACCGGTTACGTGATGAGCCCGCTGGGGCGGCACGCGTTCGACAACGTCGATCTTAAGTGAGCAGGACGGCGAAGCGGGGCTAGGGATTGCTCCGCTTCCTGCTACGCCGGGTCGCGCTGATCGTGCCGACCTTCATCGCGGTCACGCTGCTGAGCTTCATGCTGATCCGGCTGGTGCCGGGCGACCCGATCGAGGTGCGCGCCGGCGAGCGGGGCATCTCGCCGGAGCGGCTGGCCGAGATGCGGCATGCCTACGGGCTCGATCAGCCGCTCTGGCGGCAATTCGTCGAGTACGAGCGCCAGGTTGTCAGCGGCGATCTCGGCACCTCGATCCTGACGCGTGAGTCGGTGTGGGGCGAATTCACCACACTGTTCCCGGCGACGCTCGAGCTGTCGGTTTGCGCCCTCTTGTTCGCGACCGTCGTCGGTATCCCGCTCGGTGTCATTGCCGCGACCCGGCGGGGCAAGCCGCTCGATTATGGGCTGATGAGCGTCGCGGTGACCGGAGCGTCGATGCCGATCTTCTGGTGGGGGCTGATGATGATCCTCATCTTCTCCGTCACGCTCGGGTGGACGCCGGTATCGGGGCGGATCAGCGACCAGTTCTACGTCGAGCCATGGTCCGGCTTCATGCTGATCGATTCTTGGTTCTCCGACGATCAGGGGGCGTTCCGCTCGGCGGTGAGCCACCTCATCCTGCCGACCATCGTGCTGGGCACGATCCCGCTGGCGACGTTCGCGCGGATGACGCGGTCGTCGATGCTGGAGGTGCTGGGTGAGGATTTCGTGCGTACGGCGCGGGCCAAGGGCTTGTCGCCCGGGCGGGTGATCGTCGTGCATGCGCTGCGCAACGCGATGATCCCGGTGGTCACCGTCATGGGCCTGCAGGTCGGCACCTTGCTGGGCGGCGCGATCCTGACGGAGACGGTGTTCTCCTGGCCTGGCGTCGGCCATTGGCTGATCGAGAGCATCCAGCGGCGCGACTATCCGGTGCTGCAGGGCGGAACGCTGATCATCGCGACGCTGGTGATCGTGGTCAATCTGGGCGTCGACGTCGCCTATGGCTGGCTCAATCCGAGGATCCGCCGCTGATGTCGGCGACCGTCGTGCCGGGGCGGTTCGGCTTGTTCTGGCGGAGCTTCGCAGAGAATCGCGGGGCGGTGGCGGGGCTGTTGTTGCTTGCGGTCCTCGTCATCGTCGCGGCACTCGCGCCGGTGATCGCGCCGCACTCGCCGATCGAGCAGTTCCGCGACAATTTCCTGACGCCGCCGGTCTGGCAACAGGGCGGGACCGTCGGTTTCCCGCTCGGGACCGACGACGTGGGGCGGGACATGCTGTCGCGCTTGATCTACGGGGCACGGTTGTCGCTGCTGATCGGCTTCGTGGTGGTCACGCTCGCGCTGCTGACCGGGACGATGCTCGGGCTGGCAGCCGCGTTCGCCGGCGGGGTCGTCGATGTCGTCATCATGCGGGTGATGGACATCGTGCTGGTGTTTCCGAGCCTGTTGCTGGCGATCGTCATCGTCGCGATCCTAGGGCCGAGCCTGGGCAATGCGATGCTGGCCGTCGTGGTGGTGACGCTGCCGGGCTACACGCGGCTGGCGCGGGCGGCGGCGCTGTCGGAACTGGCGCGCGACTATGTGACGGCGACGCGGAGCGCCGGGGCGTCGACGCTGCGGCTGATGGTCGACACGGTATTGCCGAACTGTGTCGCGCCGCTGATCGTGCAGGCCTCGCTGGGGTTCTCGACGGCGATTCTGGATGCGGCAGCGCTCGGGTTCCTCGGCCTCGGGGCGCAGCCGCCGACGCCGGAATGGGGCACCATGCTGGCCGGCGCTTTCCAATACTATCAGCGGGCCTGGTGGGTCCTGGCGTTCCCGGGGCTGACGATCCTGGTCACGGTGCTGGCGTTCAACCTGTTTGGCGACGGGCTGCGCGACGCGCTCGACCCGAAGTTGCGCCGCTGATGCTGCTCGAGATCGACGACCTCTCGGTCGAGTTCGCCACCGCGCGCGGCCGGTTCCGCGCGGTCGAGGGCGTCGACATCAGTGTCGAGCCCGGCGAGGTGCTGTGCGTCGTGGGCGAGTCCGGGTCGGGCAAGAGCGTCTCGATGCTGGGGCTGATGGGGCTGATCGCCGCGCCGGGCAAGGTGGTGGCCAAGACGATGCGTTTCGACGGGCAGGACCTGCTGGAGATCGCGCCGCGCGACCGCCGGAGCCTGATCGGGCGGGACATCGCGATGATCTTTCAGGAGCCGATGAGCTCGTTGAACCCGTGCTACCCGGTGGGCTGGCAGATCGGCGAGGCACTGCGCGCCCATGCGGCGGCGCCGCGGCGCGAGGTCAAGGCTCGAGTCGTCGAGCTGCTGAGCCAAGTCGGCATCCCCGACCCGGCGCGCCGCGCGCGCTCCTTCCCGCATCAGCTCTCCGGCGGGATGAACCAGCGCGTCATGATCGCCATGGCCATCGCCTGCCGGCCCCGATTGCTGATCGCCGATGAGCCGACCACGGCGCTCGACGTCACGATTCAGAAGCAGATCCTCGACCTGCTGCTGTCGCTGCAGCGCGAGCACGGCATGGGGCTGGTGTTGATCACGCACGACATGGGTGTCGTCGCCGAGACGGCGCATCGGGTGCAGGTGATGTATGCCGGGCAGGTGGTCGAGCGGCAGGCGACCGACGGATTGTTCGCCACCCCGCGGCATCCCTACACGGCCGCCTTGCTCGACGCGCTGCCGGAGCGGGCAGTGGGGCGTCGACGGCTGCCGACCATTCCGGGGGTGGTGCCGGGGATCGACGACCGGCCCGCCGGTTGCCTGTTCGCACCGCGATGCGGCTTCGCGACCGAGCTGTGCGCGCGCGTGCGGCCGGAGCTGGGCGCGGTGCCGGGCGGCATGAGCCGGTGCCACTACCCGCTCGACAATTGCGGCAAGCCGACCGGGCACCCGGCGCAATGAGCGATCTGGTGATGGAGGCGCGCGAGCTGCGCCGGTTCTACCCGGTGCGCGGCGGGCTGTTCGGCACCAATGGAATGGTGCGCGCGGTCGACGGGGTCTCGTTTCGGCTCGCGGCGGGCAAGACGCTGGCGGTGGTGGGCGAGTCCGGCTGCGGCAAGTCGACGCTGGCGCGGATGGCGACGCTGCTGGAGCCGCCGAGCGAGGGCGCCCTGATGCTGGACGGGCAGGCGACGGACTCCGACGCGGAGCGCCGGCGGCTGCGGCTGGGTGTCCAGATGGTCTTCCAGAACCCGTATGGATCGCTCAACCCGCGCAAGACGATCGGCGCGATCCTCGAGGAGCCGCTGGCGATCAATCGCCGGGGCGGCCGGGCCGAGCGGGAGGCGGCGTCGCGCGCGATGATGCGGCGCGTGGGGCTGCGGGAGGACCAGTACGGTCGTTACCCGCACATGTTCTCCGGCGGTCAACGGCAGCGGGTGGCGATCGCGCGGGCGTTGATGCTCAGCCCGCGCGTGGTGGTGGCCGACGAGCCGGTGTCAGCGCTGGACGTCTCGATCCAGGCGCAGGTACTGAACCTGCTGATGGACCTGCAGGAGGAGTTCGGGCTCGCTTACCTGTTCATCAGCCATGACCTGTCGGTAGTGCGGCATATCGCCGACGACGTGCTGGTGATGTATCTCGGCCGACCGATGGAACAGGCTGGCAAGGCCGATCTGTTCGCCCGCCCGCGGCATCCCTACACGCGCGTGTTGCTGGCAGCGACCCCGTCCGTCGACCTGGCGCACCGGCAGACGGCCGTGGTGATCAAGGGCGAACTGCCGTCACCGTTAAACCCGCCGCCGGGCTGCGTGTTCGCGTCCCGCTGTCCGCATGCGGTGTCCCGCTGCACGGCCGAGCGGCCGGCACTGCGCCCTATCGACGGGCATCTCGTCGCCTGTCACCTCGCCGAGCAAATCTAGCCGGTATCAGCTGCCGATCGTCGCCAGGTCAACGCTGCAGACGGCGCGGTTGCGGCCGGAATGCTTGGCTTCGTAGAGCGCCCGATCGGCCGCTTCGATCAGATGATGCGCGTCCGACCCGTCGAGCCCTGGCGTGATGATCGCGAGCCCGGCGCTGACCGACACCCAATCGGTCGGCGAGGCCCGATGCGGTAGCTCCAGGTTCCGGATCTCGAGGACGACGCGCTCGGCCATGGAGCAGGCATCGTGAACGTCGATGTTCGGGATCAGCAGTGCGATCTCCTCACCGCCGTAGCGGGCCACGGTATCGTCGGCGGAGCGGGCCCGCTTGGCGATGGCGTGGGCGATGTTGCGCAGGCACTCGTCACCGGCCAAGTGTCCGTACGTGTCGTTGTAAAGTTTGAAATAGTCGACATCGACCATGATCAGGGCGACCGACATGTTGCTGCGGTTGGCCCGCTTCATGATGCGCTCGAGCGTGGAGTCGAAGCAGCGGCGGTTCGCCAGGCCCGTCAGCGGATCGCGCAAGGTAAGTTTCTCGAGCTCGTGGTCGCGTAGCTGGACCTGTTCGACGGCGCGGTTGAGCGTTCGGCCGAGGATTTTCAGCTCGGCGACGGTGAACTCCTCGACGCGAACGCGGGCATCGAGATTGCCGCTGCCGAAGCTGACGGCCATGCGGGCCAGCGAGGAGAGCGGCCGGACGATGGAGATCTCCGCGACCGCCCAGGCGATCAGCACGCCACAGGTGAGCGCCGCCGCATCGGTCAGGAGCCCGAAGACCAAATGCTGGTCGGCTTCGCCAGCGATGACGGCCTTGTTCAAGCTGACGATGACGGCGGAATGCGTTACGGCATCGCCGGGCAACCAACGATAGCCGACGAGGCGCGTCTCACCCTCAGGCGTCACAATCTCGGTGATGCCGTGATCGGAGGTCTTGATCATCTCGGCCAACTTCGGCGGCAAGGTCTGGCGCTCGATCGGCGTTGCCGGCTTGGGGGATTGACTGATCACGGTGCCGTCCCGCCCGGTGACGAGCTGGATCGCGCCGCCGGCCGAGGCCGAGAGGCTGGTGGCGATGTCCTCGAACCAGGGCAGACTCAGCAGAGCGCTGATGACCCCGCGCCTCCCGTCCGCCCGGGTCGCGCACGGGGTGGCAACGATGACCGCGGGCGTGCCGTTGATCCGTGAAATCAGCAAGTCGCTGGTGACGGTCTCGGGCGCGTCGAGCGCGATGGCCTGCTGAAACCAGAGGCGGTCGGCGACCTTAAAAGTAGGAGGTGCGACATCCGTGCTCGTGCACGTTATCGAGCCATCGGGGCGCATGATCGCCATCATGTCGAGGCGCAGGTGTTCGTTGGCGATCTCACGCAACAGCTGGTGGCATTCCCCCGGCGTCGCACTCTCGACCGCCGGGACGCGTTTCAGGACGCGTAGGAGGTTCGCCGCGTCATGCAGCCCCTCGGTCTGCTCGACCACGGCGCGACGAGTCAGTTCGTCGATCCGGAACCTGGCCTGTTCGATGGCCATGTTGCGGCTCTGCGCCGAAGCCCAGATCTGATAGCTGGCCGTGGGCAGCGCGAGCGCCACGGCCAACACCAGCAAACGAAGGCGTATTCCAGCAAGCACTACGTTGACCCGACTTGATCAACGTAGCGTGCCCGAAATCAGTTAACGCACGGTGAAGCCGTGAGGATCAGACCTTGAACCCCGCGGTGCGCAGGCCGGCGCGGGCGAGCAATGCCGGGCCCACCACCAACGGAGAGAGCGCCAGCATCCCGAGCGCGGCCGCCCCGCCCAGCAATAACCCGGCGGCGACTCCGGCGGCCTGTCGGCTGGAGTATATGTCGCGGGCGCTGTTCGCCTCGGCGTCAAAGCGACCATGGGCGGCCTGATGACCGCCGGGCGCGGGCGCGAACAGGTTGCCGTCGTCGAACGGCGCCGGGCCGGTGCCGAGTTGGGCGGAGTATCCTTTGCGGGCGAGGACCTGGTCCATGATGCCCGGTGCTAGGCGGGCGGCGAAGATGGTCGCCGGCGTCGACTTGCCGACGAACAGCTCCCGCCGCTTGTGCGTCGCGGCATAGACGATCGCGTCGGCGGCGACTTCCGGCTGATAGGGGCTCGGCGCCTGCGTCGCGCGGCCGGTCTTGTTGCGGGCCCAATCGAATTGCGGCGTGTTGACCGCCGGGAGGTGAACCATGGTGAGGTGGACCGGGCTGCGATCATGGATCAGTTCGGACCGCAGCGCCTCGGTGAAGCCGCGCAGGGCGAACTTGGCGCCGCAATAGGCACCCTGGACCGGCATCGCACGCCAGGCCAGCACAGAACTGACCTGGACGATGGTGCCGCCTTGCATGCGGCGCAGGGCGGCCAGCGTGCCATTGACAGCGCCGAGATAGGTCACCTCGGTGACGCGCTTGATTTCGTCGGCCTCGAGCTCCTGGATCGGCGCGTAGACGGTCGCCATGGCGTTGTTGACCCAGACCGTAATCGGCCCCAGCGCCGCCTCAATCTCGCCGGCGGCCCGATCGACCGCGTCGGCATCGGCCACATCGGCGCTGACGGTATGGACGCTGACGCCCTTGGCCTCGAGCTCAGCGCGGGCCGAGTCGAGCCGTTCGGTGCCGCGTGCGATCAGGCCGACGGCGTATCCCTTGTCGGCGAACGCGTTGGCGGCGGCGCGACCGATGCCGGCGCTCCCGCCGGTGATGACGACGACTTCGACCATTGAGACCCCAACACGATAAGACGGTATCTCCTTGTGTGGGCTCGATTCCGGGAATGACCAGCGGCGCCATCGGGGAGTTGAACGGCCGGGTCGGCCAGGCCTTGGTCTGGACAGAAACGGCCGGTCGTGACCTAAGATCGCGAAAGCCGACCGCCCAGCCAGCACGGACCGGGCGGCCGAGACCGTTGCTGGCGCGCCGTCGCCCTCCATATACATCGTCACTGTCGGGACGTTCACCATGCCCTCAAAGCCGAACTACAATCACCAGCGCGCCGAGCGTGACCGGGCCAAGAAAGCGTCCAAGGATGCCAAGATGGCCGACCGCAAGGAGCAGGCCGCCCGCCGCAAGGCCGGCGAGGTCGATCCGCCGTCCGAAGTTGCGCCGACCGCCGAGGCCGCAGCGCCGGCATCAAGCCCGGAGGATTGATCACGTGGCGATGAAGAGTCGGGCGGCCAGCGCCGTCGTGATGTTCGACGTCGTCTACGAGGATGGCACGTTGCGCTCGAACCGGAAGGTGCCCGCCTCGGCGCTCGACGGGCTGGACGGCGACGAGCCGGCGCGCGGGATCATCGAGGCGCAGGACCGCGAGATCGCGGCTGCGTCCGGCCGGCCGGCAATGGCGGTCAAGTCGTTGAGCCGCTCGCCGATCAAGGTGGCCAACGACGAAGCCGGCACCGACCGCAAAGTGAAGGGCGCCAAGCGCTAGGACACGACCGCCGACGATGCTGCGGATCACCGAACTCAAGCTGGGGCTGGATCACTCGGAGGCCGAGTTGCGTCAGGCGGTCGCGCGCCGGCTCGAGGTCGACGATGCGGCGCTGAGCGAGGTTAGCGTCGCACGGCGCGGGCACGATGCGCGGCGACGCTCCGACATCTCGCTCATCTATACGGTCGACGCCTCCGTCGCCGATGAGGCGGCGGTGCTGGACCGGCATCGGGGAGACCGGGCGGTCGGGCCGACGCCGGATACGAGCTACCGTTTTGTGGGACATGCGCCAGCAAACCTGAGACTGCGTCCGGTGGTGGTTGGGGCCGGGCCATGCGGGCTGCTGGCGGCGCTGACGCTGGCCCAGACGGGGTTCCGCCCGCTGGTGCTCGACCGCGGCAAGGTCGTGCGCGAGCGCACCCGCGACACATGGGGGTTTTGGCGCCGGGCCGTGCTGCAGGCGGAGAGCAACGTGCAGTATGGCGAAGGCGGCGCCGGCACGTTCTCCGACGGCAAGCTCTGGAGCGGCATCAGCGACCCGGCCTACCAAGGCCGCAAGGTACTCGAGGAGTTCGTCCGCTGCGGCGCGCCCGAGGAAATCCTATGGAGCAGCAAGCCCCATATCGGGACCTTCCGGCTGGTCACCGTGGTCGAGGGGCTCAGGGCGACGATCGAGGCGCTCGGCGGCGAGTACCGCTTTGGCGCGCGGGTCGACGACCTCGACGTGACCGAGGATGCCGAGGGCGGGCGGCATGTCCACGCCCTGCATCTTTCCGATGGCGAGCGGATCGAGGCCGATCACGTCGTGCTCGCGATCGGGCACAGCGCGCGCGACACGATGACCATGTTGGACGGCCGCGGCGTGCGAATGGACGCCAAGCCGCTCTCCATCGGGGTGCGGATCGAGCACCCGCAGGGACTGATCGACCGCGCGCGGTTCGGCGACAGCGCCGGTCACGCGCGGCTCGGGGCGGCGGACTACAAGCTGGTGCATCATTGTGACGCGGCGGGCGCGGCGGCGGGGCGCTCGGTCTACAGCTTCTGCATGTGTCCGGGCGGCACCGTGGTCGCGGCGGCGTCCGAGCCCGGGTGCTTGGTGACCAACGGCATGAGCCAGTATTCGCGCGCCGAGCGGAACGCCAATGCGGGCATCGTGGTCGGGCTGAACGCCGCCGATTTCGAGCCTTACGGCGGGACCGGGCCGCTGGCCGGAATCGCGTTCCAGCGGCATTGGGAAGGGCGTGCATTCGTGGCCGGCGGTGGCGACTACCATGCGCCGGCCCAGTCAGTGGGCGACTTTCTCGCCGGCCGGCGCTCGACCGCGCTCGGCAGCGTCGTGCCTTCCTACAAGCCCGGCGTGCGCGCGACCGACCTGTCGGCCTGCCTGCCGGCTTTCGCGGTGGCCGCGATCAGGGAGGCGCTGCCGGCGTTCGACCGCAAGATCCGCGGCTTCGCGATGGCCGACGCCGTGATGACCGGGATCGAGACACGGACGTCGTCGCCGGTGCGGATCCCGCGCGGGACGGACGGGCACAGCGTCAACACGGCCGGGCTGTTCCCGGCGGGCGAGGGAGCGGGCTATGCCGGCGGCATCCTGTCGGCGGGTGTGGACGGGATCCGGGCAGCCGAGGCGGTCGCGCTGTCGATGATCGTAGCGCATCGTGAGTAGTGTCAGGCGGCTTGCCGATCTGCCGGTGTCGCGCTGGTTAAACGGGGCCGGGCGGAAGGCCGATATCCTGACGGGCGAGGGCTGGATGGTCGGCTTCGCCTGGCTCGATGCTGATGCGCCGTTCTCGATGCTGCGCGGGATGGACCGGACAATCACGCTGGTCGAAGGCCCCGGCTTCACGCTCGACGTCGGGGGAGCGGTGCTGCCGGTGCGAGCGCCATTCGTGCCGACGCGGTTCGACGGCGGCGTCCCGACCACCTGCTCGATCGCCGGGCCGTCGCGGGTGCTGAACGTGATGACCCGGCGGGGCGGGTTGCGGCACAGTCTCGCGATCGTGGATCGGTCGGGGCCGGTCCAGCCGGGAGCCGGGCCGGCCAGCGTCGCGGTGGTACTCGCGGGTCACGCGACGATGGGCGCCGTCACTCTCAATCGACTGGATGCGGTCTGCCTTGATGAGGCCGGCGCGATTGAGCTGAGTGAGGGCGGCGCGCTCGCCGTGATCACGATCGAGCCGGTCTGACCGGGCGACGACATGCACGCCGCGCCGTTATCGTCTACCGCTTTGTTCGAACTCGTCCTGCTCCTGCTGGCGATCGTCATCCCGCTCGAGCTGGTGGCGCGACGCTTGCGGCTGCCGCCGGCGGCCGCGCAGATCCTGGCAGGTATGGGGCTGGCCTTCGTGCCGGTCGAGCATCGGGTGCAGTTGGATCCCGACCTCATCCTGGTGCTGTTCCTGCCGCCGCTGCTGATGTCAAGCGCGTTCTTCACCGTCTGGCGCGACTTCCGCAGCAACCTCAATCTCATCGCCGCCCTGGCGGTCGGCGCCGTGATCTTCACCACGGCGGTGGTCGGCATCGTTGCGCACCTCGTGGTGCCGAGCCTGCCCTGGGCGGTGTGCTTCGCGCTCGGCGCGATCGTGTCGCCGCCGGACGCGCTGGCCGCCAAAGCCGTGTTGCAGCGGGTCGTGCTGCCGCCGCGCATGATGGTGCTGCTCGAGGGCGAGAGCCTGGTCAACGACGCGTCCGGCCTGGTGCTGTTCCGGCTCGCGGTGGCTGCGGCGCTGACGGGTAGTTTCAGCATCGGGGACGCGCTGACGTCGTTCGCGGTGCTGTCCATCGGCGGGATCGCGATGGGGTTGTTCATCGGCTGGATCGCCACGGTGCTGCTAGCCCGCCTGCACGAGACGCCCATCCTGGCGGTGGGCACGCTGCTGACGGCATGGGCGTCCTACATCCTGGCCGACAAGCTCGGGGTCTCGGGCGTCCTGTCGACGGTCACCTGCGGATTGGTGCTCGGCTGGCGGCAGCACGAGTTGATCAGCGCGGCGGCGCGGACGAGCAGCCAGGCGGTCTGGCGGGTGGTCGAGTTCGTGTTGGAATCGCTAGTGTTCGTGCTGATCGGGCTGTCGCTGCGCGACGTGCTATTCGGGCAGGAGATCGAGATCGCGCGGCAGTGGCCGGCGATCCTGGCGGTGGTGGCCGCGGTCATCCTTAGCCGCTTCGCCTGGATGTTCAGCACCAGCTACGGCACCAACCTCCTGAGCGGACGCTGGCACGCCAAGGCGCCGGTCTCCGTGCTGGTCGTAATGAGTTGGGCCGGCATGCGGGGCGTGGTGAGCCTGGCGATCGCGCTGTCGCTGCCGGAGACGCTGCCGGGGCGCGACTTCATCCTGCTGACCACCTTCGTGGTTATCCTGGTGACGGTGTTGGGCCAGGGCTCGACGCTGGCGCCGTTGATCCGCGCGATGCAACTCCCCAGCAGCAACCCGGGCGGTCCCGACAGCCGAACGGGAACGCCGATGCTGAACGAGATCGACGCCAGGCTGCGGGTGGCGGACGTCCAGCTCGCGGCGGTCGAGACGCTGGCCTACGACGAGGCCGGCGTGTTGCAGCATCCCCGCCTGCTGGAGCAGTATCAGTATCGGCAAGCGATCATGCGGCGGGTGCAGGCGTCGACCGAAGGCATCCCCGGGGCGCGGGCCGCGCATTTCGACGTGATCGTCGCCGCGGTGGCCGCCGGACGGGCCGAGCTGCTCCGGCTGCACCGTAACGGCGAGATCCACGACACGGTGCTGCGTCTGCTGGAAAGCGAACTCGACCTGGAGGAACTCGGAGCGCGGCGTCGACGCGGCGGCGATTAGCGCTCGATCGCCATCGCGATCCCCTGGCCGCCGCCGATGCACATGGTGATCAGCGCGTAGCGGCCGCCGATGCGCTCGAGTTCGTAGGCGGCCTTGACGGCCAGGATGCTGCCGGTGGCGCCGACGGGGTGGCCGAGGGCGATGGCGCCGCCATTGGGGTTGACGCATGCCGGGTCGAAGCGGAGCTCGCGGGCCACCGCGCAGGCCTGGGCGGCGAAGGCCTCGTTGGACTCGATGACGTCGAAATCCTCCACCCGCAGCCCGGTGCGCTCGAGTAGGCGGCGGACGGCGGGGATGGGGCCGGTGCCCATCTCGGCCGGGTCGACGCCGGCATGGGCGTAACCCACGATGCGGGCAAGGCGGGTGCGGCCCTCGCGCTCGGCCAGCCCTTCCTCCATCAATACGAGGGCGGCGGCGCCGTCGTTGATGCCGGACGCGTTGCCGGCGGTGACCGAGCCATCTTTGCGGAACACCGGGCGCAGGCTGGCGAGCGCTTCCGCGCTGGCGTCGGTCTTGACGTATTCGTCGGTGTCGAAGGTCGCGGTCGACCGGCCGCGCTTGACCTCAACGGGCAGGATCTGGTCACGGAAGCGGCCATCCGCGATGGCGGCGGTGGCGCGGCGCTGGCTCTCCAGCGCGTAGGCGTCCTGGTCGTCGCGGGAGATCTGGAAGCTGGTGGCGACGTTCTCGGCGGTGATGCCCATCAAGCCGTTGCCGAACGGGTCGGTCAGGGCGCCGGTGAGGTGATCGGTGAGTTGGGTGTCGCCCATCTTCTGGCCGAAGCGCGCGGTCGCGAGCAAATGCGGCGCCCGGCTCATGGTCTCGGCGCCGCCGGCGACCGCGACGTCGCCGTCGCCCAGCATGATGGATTGCGCCGCCGACACGATGGACTGCACGCCGCTGCCGCAGAGCCGGTTGACGGTCATGGCCGGCGCCTCCTTCGGGATGCCGCCTTCGATGGCGACGACGCGCGCGAGGTAGGCGTCGCGCGATTCCGTCAGCACCACGTTGCCGAACACCACATGCTCGACCCGGTCGGCCTCGAGCCCGGCCCTGCGCAACGCTTCGGCGACGCAGAGCGCGCCGAGCTGGGTCGGCGCATGGCCGGCGAGCGCGCCGCCGAAGGAGCCGATCGGGGTTCGGGCGGCAGCGGTGATGACGACGTGGCGGGACATGCGCGTCTCTCGTTCGGTTCGGCTCGTCCATAGCCCGAAGCGGCCAGGGCGGGAACCGCAGTTGAAGTTTTCGCCTCCGTCATATATGCAAGTGCGAGTTAGTCGCAGCTAGGATGAGTATGAACAGACGCACGCTTCTGCTCGGGGCCGCCGGGCTCACCGCCGTCGCCGGATGGTCGCCCCGCCTGCTCGCCGCCACCGGCAAGCTCACCCTCTATAATGGGCAGCATCGCGCCACCACCGAGGCGCTGGTCGCCGCCTTCACCGCCGCCACCGGCATCGAGGTGGTGACCCGCAACGCCGAGAGCCCGGAGCTGGCCAGTCAGCTGGTCGAGGAGGGCGCCAACTCGCCGGCCGATGTGTTCTTCTCCGAGCAGAGCCCGCCGATCGCCTCGCTGCAGGAAAAAGGTCTGCTGGCCAAGATCGACGGCGGCACGCTCGAGGCAATCCCGGCGAAGTATGCGGCCAAGGACGGCACCTGGATCGGCGCCAGCGTCCGCACTCGTGTGATCACCTACAACAAGAAGCTGATTACGCCGGAGCAGCTACCGAAATCGATCATGGACGTCGCGACCCCGGCCTTCGCGGGCAAGGTGGCCTACGTCAAGCAGGACGGCTTTCAGGAGCAGGTAATGTCGATCGAGCGCATCAAGGGCCGCCAGGCCGCGCTGGACTGGCTGAAGGGTCTCAAGGAGAATGCCCGCTCGTATAACGGCAACCGCATCGCGACGACCGCCGTCGAGAACGGCGAGATCGCGATGGCGCTGTCGAACAACTACTATTGGTATTCGCTCGCGCGTGAACGTGGCGGGCCTGACAAGCTGAATTCCGCGCTATACAGCTTCCCCGGGAACGATCCCGGCAACATATACAACGTCTCTGCGGCAGGCATCCTGAAGTCGAGCAAGAACCAGGAGTTGGCCCAACGTTTCCTCGCCTTCATGGTCACCAAGCCGGCTCAGGAAGCGATGGCCAAGACCAGCGCCGAATACCCGATCCTGGCGGACGTGCCATCCCCATTCCCGCTGCCGCCGCTGTCGAGCTTCAGCGCACCGGTGACGCCGGCCGACATGGGCAGCGCCTCGGAGGCGTACGCGCTGGAACGCGAAGCCGGGATGATCTGACCCCGGCCGCCGCAGCCCGGCGGTGGCGCGTCGCGCCGCCGTCGTGGCTGTTCGTCGCGAGCCTGATACCGCTCGGCCTGGTGCTGCTGCCGCTGATCTACATCGCAGTGCGCACCTTCCAGGCGGGGCCGTCGGGCGTGGCGTCGGACCTGTTCCGGCCCTACACGCTGGGGCTGCTGGTCAACACGGTGTTCCTGGCCGGGTCGGTGACGATCCTGGCCTGCGCCCTGGCGGTGGCTGCCGCCTGGATGACCGAGCGGACGGACCTGCCGGGCCGGCGCTGGTGGCGGCTGGTCACCGCGCTGCCGCTGGCGATGCCGGCCTATGTGTCGAGTTTCGCGTGGTCGTCGCTGGGGCCGTGGTTCCAGGAGATGCAGGGCGCGGTCCTAATCCTGACCTTCTACAGCATCCCGATGGCCTACCTGCCGGTCTGCGCCGCGCTGCGCAGCCTCGACCCCGATCTTGAGGACGTCGCGCGATCGCTCGGTTACGGACGCTGGCGATCGTTCGTCCGCGTGGTGTTGCCGCAGATCCGGCCGGCGCTCGGGGGCGGCGCGCTGCTGATCACGTCGCACATGCTGGCCGAGTTCGGCGCGCTGTCGTTCCTGCGCGTCGAGACGTTCACCACGGCGATCTTCGACCAGTATACCGGTCAATTCAACAATCAGGCCGCGGCGCTGCTGTCCGGCGTGCTGATCCTGTTGTGCCTGCCGGTCGCGTTCGGCGAGGCCAAGCTGCGCGGGCGGCGGCGGCGGGCCAGGCTGGGGCGCGGCAATGCACGTATGTCGACGCCGATGCCGCTCGGGCGAGCGACGCCGCTGGTGATTCTCGGCCTGGCCGCCTTGGCGGCGCTGGGGGTTGGTGTGCCGCTGGTCACGCTCGGGTTCTGGGTGATGCAGGGGGCGTCGGCCGGGCAGGGGATCGGCCAGGTGCTGCCGGCCATGGTGACGTCGGTGCAATACGCGCTGCCCGGCGCGGCGCTGACCACGCTGCTGGCGCTGCCCCTGGTAGTAGCGACGACGTCGCGCGGCAGCGGGTGGCTGGCGCGGCTGGCGGACCGGCTGCCCTATCTCGTGCATGGGTTGCCCGGCATCGTCGTCGCGTTGACCGCGGTGTCAGTCGCGATCCGCTGGGTGCCGGCGATCTATCAATCGACGCTGCTGGTGGCGGTGGTCTACGCGGTGCTGTTCCTGCCGCTGGCGCAATCGTCGATCCGCGCCTCGGCCGAGCTGGTGCCGGGTGAGCTCGAGGACGTCGCGCGCAGCCTCGGCAAGGGGCGGTTCGCCGCGTTCGTGTATGCGACGCTGCCAAACCTCGCGCCCGGCATCGGCGCCGCCCTTGCGCTCGCCTGTCTGCAATTGATGCGCGAGCTGACCGCTACGCTGCTGCTGGCACCGGCCGGGTCGTCGACGCTGGCGACCGAGTTCTGGAACTACACCAGCGACCGGGCCTACGCCGCGGCGGCGCCGTTCGCGGCCGTGCTGGTGCTGGTGTCGGGCATCCCGGTCTACCTGTTCACCATCAAAGTCCTGCGCACCGGCGACCCGGCCAGCACGCCGGTATGACCCTGCTCCACGTCGACGAGGTCTGGAAGCGCCGGGGCGACCGGGCGATCCTGCGGGGGGCGACGCTGGACGTGCCGGCCCAAGCGATCGTGGCGCTGCTAGGGCCGTCCGGCTGCGGCAAGACGACGCTGCTGCGGTTGATCGCCGGCTTCGAGGAGGCCGAGCAGGGCGAAATCACGCTCGACGGGCGGCGGTTGCAGGGGGCCGGCACCTACGTTCCGGCCGAACGGCGGCGGATCGGATACGTGCCGCAGGAGGGCACGTTGTTCCCGCATCTGACCGTCGCCGGCAATGTCGGCTTCGGGCTCAAGCGAGCTGAGCGGCGGGGGCCGCGCGTGACCTCCGCGCTGGCGTTGACCGGGCTGTCCGGTTTCGAGGACCGCTATCCGCATCAACTCTCCGGCGGTCAGCAGCAGCGCACCGCGCTGGCGCGCGCCATCGTGCCGGAGCCGGCGCTTGTGCTGCTCGACGAGCCGTTCGCCGGGCTGGATATGGGGCTGCGGCGGTCAGTCTGCGCCGACGTAGTCGCCTTGCTGCGGCAGAACCGTTCGACTGCGATCCTGGTCACGCACGATCCGCAGGAGGCGTTCATCAGCGCCGACATCGTCATGGTGATGCAGGACGGCCGCATCGCGCAGAGCGCCCCGCCGCAGGAGCTGTATCGCCGCCCGGTGACCCCAGAGGTGGCGCGGCTTACCGGCGAGGTGGTGCTGCTGCCGGGCAAGGCGCGGGGGGACATGGCCGAGACGCCGCTCGGCCCGGTGGCGCTGCATCCCAATACGCCGGAACGCGGCCCGGTCGAGATCATGCTGCGGCCGGACCAGCTGGTCTGCGTGGAGCCCGGCGAGGGCATTACGGCGGCGGTCAGCGCCACCGCGTTCCGCGGCGACCACACCGTCGTCACCGTCGCCTGCGGCGGCGCGCCGCTCGACCTGCCGCTGCGGCTGCGCTCGACGGCGCCGGAGCTGGTGCACTTGCGGATCCACGGTGCCTGCATGGCCTACCCGGCCTGAAGCGGGAAACTGCGGCTCGCCGAAGAGTTGGGCTTGCGTCCGGGCGCACATCCACGCACATCCTGAGATACGATGCACGGATCGGTCATGCGACAGCGCCAGGGCGGAGACGAGGACGAGATGGAGCATGGTCTCCAGGCGCTGGACCGGCCGTCCGGCGCCGACCCGGCGACGCCGGCCAGCATCCGCGAGCATGCGGACGGGATCGAGCGCCTCTGCCAGGAGCGCGGCCTCAAGATGACCGGCCAGCGGCGCACCATCGCGCGCGTGCTGTCGGAGGCCGACGACCACCCTGACGTCGAGGAGCTGTATCGCCGCGCCTCTGTCCTGGACGATCGGATCTCGATCGCTACGGTCTACCGCACGGTGCGGCTGTTCGAGGAGAAGGGCATCCTGCAGCGCCGCGACTTCGGCAGCGGGCGTGCGCGCTACGAACCGGTGGATCAAACGCCGCACTACCACTTGATCGACATCGAATCCGGCAAGGTGGTCGAGTTCCGCAGTGCCGAGCATGAGCGGCTGGTGCGCGCAGTGGCCGAGCAGCTCGGCTTCCAGGTGATGTCGCTTCGGCTCGAGGTGTTCGGCCGCAAGCTGCCCGAAGGCGCGCTGCCGGCGAGCAAGCTACGGCCCAAGCGGAACGGCTGATGTTCACCGGCCTGTCGGCATTCCCGATCACACCGGCCACGCCCGACGGTCGGATCGATACCGACGCGCTCCAGACGCTGCTCGCTCGTTTGGTCGAGGCCGGGGTCGACTCGATCGGATTGCTGGGCAGCACGGGCGCCTACCCATTCTTCTCGCGGGACGAACGGCATCGCGCCGTGTCGGCGGCGGTCGAGTGCGTGGCGGGCCGGGTCAGACTGATGGTGGGTATTGGCGCGCTGCGCACCGATGCGGCGGTCGCGTTGGCGACCGACGCCAAGGCGGCGGGCGCGGATGCCGGGCTGCTGGCGCCGGTGTCGTACACGCCGCTGCTCGACGCCGAGGTGATGGAGCATTTCCGCAGCGTTGCGTCGGCCGGGCTGCCGCTGTGCATCTACAACAATCCCGGCACCACGCATTTCGACGTCTCGCCCGCGCTGGTGGGCCAGTTGGCGGCGGTGCCCGGAATCGTGGCCGTCAAGACGGGCGCGCCGGCCAGCGAGGCTGCAGGCCTCGTCGCCGACCTGCGCGCGCGGGTGCCGGCCGGGTTCTCGGTCGGCTTCAGCGTCGACTGGAATGCACCGGCGGCGCTGCTGGCCGGTGGTGACGCCTGGTATAGCGTGGTCGCGGGTATCTACCCGAAGATCTTCCTCCAACTCGCCCGCGCGGCGATGCGCCAGGACGCGGCGGAGACCCACCGGTTGCACCAGCAGCTCGAACCGATATGGCACCTGTCGCGAACCTACAGCAGCTTTCGCGTTGTCCACTTGGCAGCTTCCCGTGCCGGCATCGCCAACGCCGTGCCGCAGCGCCCGCTCCTGCCGCTTTCCGGTGCGGTGGCCGCCGAGGTCGAACGCGTGCTCGAAGAGTTGAACCTGGCCTGAGCCTGACCAACTCACTCGTTGTGGTGGGTTGAAGCCCACCCTACGGGTGAGTTGGAGACGGTTCGAGGTTCTCGATCACCCGGCCCAGCAGGCGCACGAGATCGGCGCGCTCGGCATGGTTTAAACCCTGCAGCATACGTGCCTCCTCCTGCTCGGCCCGCGCCGTCAGCTCGGCGAAGACCTGCCGCCCGCGCTCCGTCAACCATACCGAGTTGACCCGGCGGTCGGACGGCGTCTGCCGCCGCTCCACCAATCCCTCCTCGGCCAGCCGATCGATGATTGCCACCAGGCTCGACCGTTTGAGTGACACCGCTTCGGCCAGGCGGCTCTGTGGCTGGCCGGGCTCGGTACCGATGATGGCCAACAGCCCGAGATAGCGCGCCGCGGAGCCATAGCAGCCGAGTTCGGCCTCGAAGCGCCGATAGGCCGCGATCTGCGCCACTCGCAGGCGATAGCCTACGGTTTCGCCGAGAGCACCAGGATTGAGATGGGTCGGCAGCTTCGTTTCCTTACGCTTGACAGCCGGCGAACTCCGGCCCGATTGTTCGACCGCCGAACATCAAAAGCGGCAAGACCGATCGTATCATGCCCGGGGAACGGGCCATCGGCCAGGGAGCGAGCGGAACGATGCCGAGGCATGATCGTGGCGATTGAGGGCGACTTGTCCGTCTGGGCGGCCGAACCGTTCGGCGCAACCCTGCTCGACGAGACCATCGGTGGCATGCTCGACCGACAAGCGGCCCGCTTCGGCGCGCGGGAAGCGCTCGTGTTCCCCGAACTGGGCGTCCGCTGGACCTATGCCGAGCTGCGCGACCGGGTGGACCGCCTTGCGCGCGGGCTGATCGGTCTCGGCATCGAGGCGGGCGAGCGGGTGGCGGTGCTGTCGCCCAACTCGCCCGACTGGCTGTTGCTCGACTACGCGCTGGCCAAGATCGGCGCCGTGCTGGTGACGGTCAACACCGGCTATCGGCAGCATGAGCTGGCGTATCTACTGCGGCAGGGCCGGGTCGCGGCGCTGTTCGCGGCAGCGGCCTATCGCGGCGCCGATTATCTCGCCATCGCCCGCGCGGCGCAGGAGACCGGGCTGCCGGAGCTGCGCCACATCGTCGAGATCGGCGGCGCCGCGTTCGACACGCTGCGGCGGGGCGAGGCGGTGGATCCATCGGTGCTGGCAGCGCGGCAGGCGGCGGTGCGTCCGCGCGACGTCGTGCAGATCCAATATACCAGCGGCACCACCGGCGCGCCCAAGGGGGTGATGCTGACCCATCACGGCACGCTCAACAACGCCAAGCTGATGGGCGACCGCGCCGGCTTCGACGAGACCAGCCGGTTGCTGGCGGTGATGCCGCTGTTTCATACCGCCGGCTGCGTCTGCAACGCGCTCGGCATGCTCGCCCAGGGCGGCGCCTTCGTCGGCATGACCGCGTTCGACGCGCCGGCCGCCTTAGCGCTGATCGGGTCGGAGCGCATCACCGTCATCAACGCGGTGCCGACCATCTACCTGCGCCTGCTCGCGGAACCCGGCGTGGCGGAGGGTGCCTACCGCGTGGCCTCGACGCTGAGGACGGCCTTCACCGGCGGCACCACGATCCCGCCGAGCATGCTGGTCGCGATGCGCGACGCGTTCGGCGCCGAGCCGATGGTCATCATGGGCATGACCGAGGCAAGCCCGCTGATCACACAGACCCGGCCCGAGGACGGCTTCGAGCGCAACAGCACTTCCGCCGGCGTGCCGTTGCCGTTCACCGCGATCAAGATCGTCGGCGGCGACGGCGCACCGGTCCCACTCGGGGCGGCCGGCGAGCTGTGCATCCAAGGCTACGGCGTGACGCCGGGCTATTTCGACATGCCGGAGCGGACGGCGGAGGCGATCGACCCCGAAGGCTGGCTGCACAGCGGCGACCTTGCCACGCTCGAGGCGGACGGGACGCTGCGGATCGTCGGCCGCACCAAGGACATGGTGATCCGCGGCGGCGAAAACCTCTACCCGGCCGAGATCGAGAATTTGCTGATGCTGCACCCTGCGGTCGAGCAAGCCCAGGTGGTCGGCGTGCCGGACCCCGAGTTCGGCGAGGAGGCGTTCGCCTTCGTGGTGCTGCGGCCGGAGGCGTCGATCACGGCGGCGGATCTGCGCGAGTATGCCCGCGCCAGCTTCAGCCGGCATAAGGTGCCGCGCTACATCGAGCTGGTGGCCGAGTTCCCGCAGACCGCGAGCGGCAAGGTGAAGAAGTTCGAGTTGCGCGACCTCGCCCGCATCCGGGTGAACGCGTGAGCGCGCCGCATCTGCTGTCCGAGCTGCAGGACGGCGTCCTGCTGTTGACGCTCGACCGGCCCGCCGCGCGCAACGCGATTTCGCCCGAGCTGGCCTGCCGGCTGGCCGATGCGCTGCTCGCGGCGGCGACCGACGAGGCCGTCCGCGTGGTGGTGCTGACCGGGTCGGGCGACCGGGCGTTCTGCAGCGGCGGCGACCTGGCGCTGACGCTGCCGCTGATGACCGGCGCGCGGGCGCCGGCGGACGAGTGGGACCGGCGGTTGCTGGCCGATCCCGGTATCATCGATCGGTCGGCGCTGCGCCGCTTCGCGTTCGACAAGCCGGTGATCGCGGCCATCAACGGCGCCTGCCTCGCTGGCGGCATGGAGACGGTGCTGGCGACCGACATCCGCATCGCCGCGCCGCATGCCAGCTTCGGCCTGCCGGAGGTCAAGCGCGCGTTGATCCCGTTCGCCGGTAGCCTGGCGCGGCTGCCGCGGCAGGTCGCCCATTGCCATGCCATGGAGCTGCTGCTGCTCGGCGACAGCGTCGGCGCGGAGGAGGCGCTGCGGATGGGGCTGATCAACCGGGTCGTGCCGGCCGAGGAGGTGCTGCCGACCGCGATGGAGTTCGCGCGCCGGATCGCCGCCAACGGGCCGGTGGCGATCCGCGCGGTCAAGCGCATCGTGCGGGAGGGCAGCGGGTTGCCGCTGGGCGCGGGCTACGACCTGGAGGATGCGGCCAAGGCGGTCGTTATGGCGACCGAGGATGCCCGCGAGGGGCCGCTCGCCTTCATGCAGAAACGCGCACCGGTGTATCGGGGACGATGATGGTTCGATTGGACGGTAAAGTGGCGGTGGTCACCGGGGCGGGGCAGGGCATCGGGCTGCAGGCGTCTCGCGCGCTGGCGGCGGCGGGTGCGGCCGTGGTGGTCAATGACATCGAGGCGGCGCTGGCCGAGGCCGCGGTCGCCGGCATCGAGAAGTCGGGCGGCCGGGCCGCGGCAGCGGTGGCGGCGATCGGAACGGCCGAGGCAGCCGATCTCTGCGTCGAGACCGCGCTGTCCCGCTTCGGGCGCCTCGACGCGATGTGCTGCAACGCCGGCGTGCTGCGCGACCGGGTGCTGTGGAACACCGAGGACGCCGATTTCGACGCCGTCATCGCCACCCATCTGCGGGGCACGTTCACCTGCGCGCGCGCCGCGATCCGGCATTTCCGCTCCAGGCCGGGCGGCGGGCGGCTGATCCTGGTGTCGTCCATCGCCGGGCAGCGTGGGAATTTCGGCCAGACCGCCTATGCCGCGGCCAAGGCCGGCATCGCCGCCTATGCCCGAACGTGGTCGATGGAAGGCGCCAAGGCCGGCGTCACCGTCAACGCCATCGTGCCCAACGCGCTGACCCGCATGGTCGCCACCATGCCAATGTTCGCCGACGCCGCCGCGGCGGTCGAGCGCGGCGAGCCCGTGCCGGATACGCTGCGGGTCGGCATGGGCATGGGCACCGCCGCCGACGTGGCGCCGCTGTTCGTCTTCCTCGCTTCGGATCGCGCCGCTGCCATCACCGGCCAATGCATCGGCATTGGCGGTGACCGGCTCTCGGTCTGGTCGCATCCGCAGGAGATCGAGGCCGCCTACCGGCCCGGCGGCTGGACCGCGGACGGCATCGCCGAGGCCTGGGGCAGCGAGATCGGCCAGACGCCGCAGAGCGTCGGCATCAACTTCGAAGGGGATGCGTCGTGAGGAAATTGCTGTTCGGGCTGCTGGCCGCCACCGCGTTGAGCACGGCTCAGGCGCAAACTCCGCTGCGGATCGGCATGGAGGAGGATCTCAGCACCTCGATGGCGTCCGTTTACGGGCGGGGCGCCGTAGTGGCGGCGCAGATGGCGGTGGAGGATTTCGGCCCCGAGGTGATCGGCCGCAAGATCGAGCTGTTGACGGGCGACGGGCAAAGCAAGCCGGACGTGGCGACCGCGCTGGTGCGCGAGTGGTTCGACAAGCAGGACGTGCAGATGGTGACCGGGTTGTCGAACTCGGCGATCGGGCTCGCGGTGCAGGCGATGGCACGCGAGAAGAACCGGGTCAGCATCATCACCGGGTCGGGGGCGCCGGAGATCACCGGGGCGCAATGCTCGCCCAACGGGTTGCATTGGGTCATCGACACCTACGCGATCGATCACGCGGTGCCGGCGCCGCTGCTGGCCGAGGGCGATAAGACCTGGTTCCTGCTGTCGGTCGACATCACCATCGGCAAGGCGCTGGTGCGCGACATCCTTCCGGTGCTGGCCGCCGGCGGGGCGACGGTGGTGGGACAGGCGGCGCATCCGCTTTTCACCACTGACATGTCGTCGCCGATCGTGGCGGCGCAGGCCTCCAAGGCGCAGGTGGTGGCGCTGATGAACGTCGGCGGCGACCTGGTGAATGCGGCCAAGCAGGCGAGCGAGTTCGGCGTCATCGCCGGCGGGCAAAAGCTGGCCGGGTTCTGGATGACGGTGACGGACGTGAAGGCGATCGGGCTGGACACGGCCAAGGGCATCTATTTCGCCGAGGCGTTCTATTGGGATCAGGACGACGCGGCCCGGGCCTGGTCGAAGCGCTTCTTCGAGCGCGTCGGCGCCGAGCCGAACAGCTACCAGGCCGGCATCTACGGTGCGATCACGCATTACCTGAAGGCGGTGAAAGCTGCGGGTACAGCCGAGACGGCTGCCGTCATGGCCAAGATGCGCGACTTGCCGGTGCAAGACTTCATGACCCCTGGCGGCGGCACCGTCCGCCCCGACGGCCGCGTGGTCCGTCCGATCCAGGTGCTGCAGGCCAAGCAGCCCGGCGACAGCAAGGGCCCGTGGGACCTGGCTCGCATCGTGACGACGATCCCTGGCGAGCAGGCGTTCCGCCCGCTCAGCCAGAGCGAGTGCCCGTTGGTGAAGCAGTGATCCTGTTGGCGTGTGATGGTGGGCTGAAGCCCACCCGACAACAGCCCGACGTAGGGCGGGCTTCAGCCCATCACAGGGCATGATGTTTCCGCTATCCCCCGAGGAGGACCGCCACCGACTGCCGGTAGCGGTGCTGTCCGGCTTTCTCGGCAGCGGCAAGACCACGCTGTTGAACCGCCTGCTGCAAGACCCGCGCATGGCCGACACCGCGGTCGCCATCAACGAGTTCGGCGAGATCCCGCTCGATCAGCATCTGATTGATCACGGCGAGGACAAGACCGTCGTCATGGCGAATGGCTGCCTGTGCTGCAATCTCGCCGGCGACATGGAGGATGCCGTCATGCGCATTTTCAGCCGCCGCGAGAGCGGGGCGATCCCGCATTTCGCCCGCTTGATCGTGGAGCCGTCCGGCCTCGCCGACCCGGCCCCGATCGCCCAGGCCATCCTCCGCCAGCCCACCCTGGCGCGCGTCATGCGGCTGGAGAGCATCGTCACCGTCGTGGATGCCGTGTTCGGCGTCCGTCAATTGGCCGAGCACCCCGAGGCCCGCCAGCAAGCCGCGCTCGCCGACACGATCGTCGTCACCAAAGCCGACCTTGCCGACCCGGCCCCGGCCATCGCCGCCCTGGGCGAGCGCAACCAGTCGGCGCCGATCCACCAGGCGCTGCTCGGCGCCATCGACCCGGCCGACCTATTCACGGCCAGCTTCCTCGACCCGTCCGCCCCGCTGTCGCCGATCGCCGAATGGGTCGAGCGGCACGCGCCGCACACCCACTCCGCCGCAACCTCCATCTCTCTGATGGCTGACGCGCCCTTGTCGTGGCCGGCCTTCGACCGCTGGCTGCGCCAGGTCCGCACCGGGCATGCCGACGCGCTGCTGCGGGTCAAAGGCCTGCTCGCCATCGCCGACCGTCCTCGTCCGGTGGTGATCCAGGGCGTGCATCACGTGCTGCACCCGCCGGCCGAACTGCCGGACTGGCCGAGCGCGGACCGCCGCTCCCGTCTGGTGCTGATCCTGCGCGACCCCGCCATTGCCGCCGAGCTGCGTGCGAGTTGGGATCGCGCGCTCCCGTCCCTCATCGATATGGTGCCCGCATGAGAGCCATCGACGTCCACGTCCATCCGATGAACGCCGCCTATGCCGAGGCGAGCTCGCCGTTCATGGAAGCCGCCGGACGTATGTTCCCCGGCAAATTTGTTGCCCGGCCGGACGAGCAGATCGCCGCCGATTTCCGCCGGGACGATTGCCTGGCGATGCCGATCGCGTGGGACGCCGAGACCGGGGCCGCCGGATCGGTATTCAGCAACGACCAATTGGCCACGTTGTGCCGCACGTACCCGGACGTGTTCTTGCCGGGCTGGGGCATGGTGGACCCCTGGCGCGGCCGCAAAGGGCTCGAGGAGATCGAGCGCGCCATTACGACGCTTGGACTAATCGGCATCAAGTATCAGCCGCCGGTGCAGGATTTCTGCCCGGCCGATCCGCGGTTCCGCCCGATCTGGGACCTACTGCAGTCGCTCGGCGCCTCCGTGCTGATCCATTGCGGCACCACCGCCATCGGCGCCGGCGAGCCCGGCGGCCTCGGCTTCAAGCTCGATCACGGCCGGCCGATCCACATCGACAGCGTGGCGGCCGAGTTCCCGCGGCTCAACATCGTCGCCGCGCATCCGGGCTGGCCGTGGACGGAGGAGTTGATCGCGGTGGCGCTGCACAAGCGCAACGTCGCGATCGACATCTCGGGCTGGGGGCCCAAATACATCCCCGCACCGCTGAAGCACGACATGCAGCGGCGGCTGCAGGACAAGGTGCTGTTCGGCTCCGACTATCCCGGCTGGAGCCCCGGCCAATGCTGCGACGAGTGGGAAATGCAGGGCTTCAAACCAGGCGTGACGGACAAGCTGTTCACCGGTAACGCGATGCGAATCCTGAAGCTGGCGCCGGCGATCGAGACTGCCAAGCGCGCCCGCGCCGCGTTACCGGCGGCGTGATGCGCACCAAAATCGCCATCATCGGCGGGGGGCCGGCCGGGCTGATGCTGGGCCATCTGCTGACGCGCGAAGGCATCGACAACGTCATCGTCGAGCGCCAGTCGGGCGACTACGTGCTGGGCCGTATCCGCGCCGGCGTGCTCGAACAGGGCACGGTGGATCTGTTGGAGGAGAGTGGCGCCGGGTCACGGATGCGGGCGGAGGGGCTGCCGCACGAGGGGTTCGAGCTGTCGTTCGACGGCGACGCGCTCCGCATCGATCTGCAAGGGCTGACCGGCCGCTCCGTCATGGTCTATGGGCAGACCGAGGTGACGCGCGACCTGATGATGTTGCGCGAGCAATCGGGAGCGCCGACGCTCTACGAAGCCAAGGACGTTTCGCTGAGCGGGCTCGACGGCGACCCGGTGGTTGAGTTCACCCAGGGCGGCGAACGGCGCACCCTCGAGTGCGATTACATCGCCGGTTGCGACGGCTTCCACGGCGTCTGCCGCAAGAGTATCCCGGCCGAGCGTCTGCGCCTGTTCGAGCGTATCTACCCGTTTGGCTGGCTCGGCGTGCTGGTCGACAAGCCACCGGCGGCGCACGAGCTGGTCTATGCTCACCATCAGCGCGGCTTCGCCCTCTGCTCGATGCGCTCGGCGACGCGGAGCCGCTACTACATCCAGTGCAGCATGGACGAGCGGGTCGAGGATTGGTCGGACGACCGGTTCTACGACGAGCTGAGCCGACGGGTGAACCCAGCCGTCGCCGACGCGCTGCAGCGGGGACCCTCGATCGAGAAATCCATCGCGCCGCTCCGCTCCTTCGTCGCCGAGCCGCTCCGCTTCGGTGCGCTGTTCCTGGCCGGCGACTCCGCCCATATCGTGCCGCCGACCGGGGCCAAGGGCCTCAACCTGGCGATCCACGACGTGCGGGTCCTGTTCGAGGCGCTGGCGGAGCGATACCGAGCCGGGTCGGACGCCGCGTTGGACGACTATTCGCCCCGCGTGCTGGACCGGATCTGGAAGACCGAGCGGTTCAGCTGGTCGATGACGACGCTGCTGCACACCTTCCCGGAGCACGACGCTTTCACCCGCCGGATGCAGCGGGCGGAGTTCGACGCCCTGGCCGGCTCGCCGACGGCGCAGCGGGTCCTAGCGGAGAATTACACCGGCCTGATCGGCTAAAGCGGCGCGTTTCGCGTCGGGTGTGGAACCTGAGGCAGCGGCGGCGCGTCAAACTTGTCGTCCATGTCGGGATCGGTCATCCACATATCCATGCTCAAGCAGCCAGACTTCTCCGACCTATTCGCGCTTGCGAATGGTCTGCCTCAGCTCTGCTGGCTTGCCGATCCGGAAGGTTCGATATTCTGGTATAATGATCGCTGGCTTCAGTACACTGGGCTGACCGCTGAGGAGATGATCGGCTGGGGCTGGAAGCAGGTACATGACCCAGCCCATCTCGATCGTGTCGTGGCCTCGTTCAGTGCGGCAGTCGCCTCCGGCATCGACTGGGAGGATACGTTTCCGCTCCGCCGGCAGGATGGTGTCTGGCGCTGGTTCCTGTCTCGGGCGACGCCGTCCCGCGACACCAATGGCGACGTCGTCCGCTGGGTCGGCACCAACACGGACGTCACCGAGAACCTGAAGCAGGAAGCCGAGATTTTCCAGAACGAGCGGCGCTATCGCTCCCTGGTCGAAGCCGTCTCGCAAATCGTCTGGCGCGTGACCCCGGCGGGCGAGCTGATCGGCGACACGGCGCCTTGGGCGAGCTTCACCGGCCAGACCGAGGAGCAGTTCGCCGGCTTGGGCTGGCTCGACGCGATCCATCCTGACGACCGCGACGCTACCATCCAGACATGGAACGAGGCAGTCCGGACGCAGTCGATTTACGAGATGGAACACCGCATGCTCCGCGCCGACGGCGAGTGGCGGCATGTGTCGGCCCGCGGGGCGCCGGTGTTGAACGGTGCCGGCGAGATCTTCGAGTGGGTCGGCATCCATACCGACGTGACCGCGCGCAAATTGGTCGAGATCGAGCTGCAGCGTGCCAAGGAGGCCGCCGAGGCCGCTAATCTGGCCAAGAGCCAGTTCATCGCCAACATGAGTCACGAACTGCGCACGCCGCTATCGGCGGTGATCGGCTACAGCGAGATGCTCGAGGAGGAGGTGCAGGACGCGGGCATGAGTCACATGCTCGGCGACCTGCACAAGATCAACGAGGCGGCCAGGCATCTGCTGAGCATGATCAGCGACGTGTTGGACCTCTCCAAGATCGAGGCGAACCGGATGACGGTCTACGCCGAGAATTTCCCGATCGACAGCCTACTCAAGAGCGTCTCCGACACCGTCGCCAGCCTCATCGCCAAGAAGGGCAACACGCTCGTCATCGACGCGCCGCAGCTGTTCGGCGCACTGCATACTGACCAGGTCAAGCTGCGGCAGTGCCTGTTCAACCTGCTGGGCAATGCAGCAAAGTTCACCAACCAGGGCACCATCACGCTGCGGGTCCGCCAGTTCAAGCGCGATCATGCCGACTGGATCGAGTTCGCGGTCTCCGATAGCGGCATCGGCATGAACCAGGAGCAGCTCTCACAGCTGTTCGAGCGCTTCGTCCAGGCGGATGCGTCCACGACCCGGCGCTACGGTGGCACCGGGCTCGGCCTGTCGATCACCCGCGCCTTCACCGAGCTGATGGGCGGCGAAGTCGATGTCGCCAGCGAGGAAGGCCGCGGCTCCACCTTCACCATCCGCATACCGGTCGAGCTGCCGGAACAGGCGGCTGAACCGATCGAGACGGTCGAGGCGACGCCGCGCGACGACACCGTGCTGATCATCGACGACGATGCCGGCACCCGCGACCTGATTTCCCGCTATTTGCAGCGGGAGGGCTTCGTCACCCGCCAGGCCAGTGACGGCCGCACCGGGCTGGCGATGGCCAAGGCGTTGCGGCCGCGCGTCGTGTTGCTCGACGTGATGATGCCGCAGATGGACGGGTGGTCCGTGCTGACCGCGATCCGGTCCGATCCGGACCTGGCCACCACGCCGGTGATCATGGTGTCGTTCGTGCACGAGGAGGGGCTGGCGGCGTCGTTGGGCGCCAACGATTACCTCACCAAGCCGATCGAGTGGGACGAGCTGCGCAACGTGCTCGCCCGATATCGTCAGAGCGCGGTCGGCGACGACATCCTCGTCGTCGATGACGATGACGACACGCGGACGCGGCTGACGACGATGCTCAACCGGTCCGGCTTCAAGGTCCGCGCGGCGGCGGATGGTCCATCGGCCCTGGCGATGGCCGACGAAGCCAAGCCGGCGATCGTGCTGCTCGACCTGATGATGCCGGACATGGATGGCTTCACGGTGCTGAAACAGCTGCGCTCCCGTCCAGACTGGGAAGATATCGCGGTGGTGATCCTGACGGCCAAGGACATTACGCCGGCGGAGCGCGAGTTCCTCCACGGCGAGGCGGACCAGATCCTGACCAAGGGCAACACGACCTATCGTGAGCTCGCCGATCAATTGCGCGGGCTGATCCCGTCCTCGACGCTGCAGGAAGGTCAAGACAAGTGAACCGCCGGACGGCACTTCTGGCCGCCGCGGCGTGGGCCCTGGCGTGCGGCGTGGCCGGCGCGGCCGAGCGCCGGCCGATCGTGGTGGAGCTGTTCACCGCGCAGGGCTGTTCGTCCTGCCCGCCAGCCGATGCGTTGCTTAACGAGCTCGCCCAGACCCGCAAGGACGTGCTGCCGCTGGCGTTCCACGTCGATTACTGGAATCGGTTCGGCTGGACGGACCCGTATGCCAGCGCGGAGGCGACCGAGCGCCAGCGCGTCTATGCCAACCGATCCTCAGATCCGACGCTGTTCACGCCCCAGATGATCGTCGATGGCACGCAGGCGATCATCGGTTCGGACGCTGACGCCATCAACACCGCGCTCGAGACGGCCGAGGACAACGTCGTCACGCTGGCCAACGTCTCGCTCAAGACCGTGTCGGGCGAGGCGGTAATCTCCGTCGGCGCCGGCACTGGCAGCGCCGACATCATGCTGGTGGGTTATGACCGGACGCATACGACGCCGATCGGACGCGGCGAGAATGGCGGGCGCACGCTGACCGAGGCGCAGATCGTCCGCTCGGTCGAGAACGTCGGCAGTTGGACGGGGGCAGCCCTGACGCTGCGGCGCACGCGCCCGGCCGGGCAGATGCTCGCCGTGCTGCTGACCGCGCCGGACGGCCGGGTCGTCGGCGCTGCCGCGCCCGGGCGATAGCGAAGCTCCATCCTCCGATGTGCAAGTCACTCGTAGGGTGGGCTTCGGCCCACCACCAACCGTAGTCGCTCCGCTCCGGGCCATTGCGAGCAGTGGTGGGCTGAAGCCCACCCTACGAGTGAGTTGATGACATGTGGGGGACGGAGACTTCTAGCCGCCGATCAGAAGCAGCAAATGGCCGTCGGGGTCTCTGATCAGGGCAGCTTTTAATCCGCCGGCGAGCGAGGCGGCCGGTGTCGGGACCGTGTCGACTGCCAACACCAGCCGGGTGGCCGCGATGTCGCTCGGCGTCATCGGCGCGCCCGGGCGCACCGGGGGCGAGCGGTAGGCCAGGAGTTCGATATGCGGCGTCGCAATGCGAGGTTCGAGCGCGACGACCTCGACCACCGTGTCGGTCAGGCCGTCCAATCGGTCTTGGGTCGGGCCGCGATTGACCTGCCGGCTGGCAACAGTGAGGCCGAGGCGGTCGCGGTAGAAGGCGATGCTGCGCTCGACATCGGCCGAGACGATCGCTGAGTGGTCGATGCCGCCGGTCCTCCCGTCGGTAAACTGGATGAATTCCAGCGGGTGCCCGTCGGGGTCCCTGAACTTATAGGCAGTGACGCCGCCCGACGACGCCGGCAGCGTCTGTGCACCGCCGACGCTCACCGGCGACGCCGTGCCGGGCAACCCTGCGACGGCGGCAGCGGCATCCGCGACCGGAAGGGCGAAATGCTGGAAGAGCTGGTCGCATGAGGCCGGGTCGGCTGGATAGGGCGCGCCCGGCGGGTGAAAGCGCTGTAGGACGACGACCTGATTGCCGCGCCGCAGCCTGACCTCCTCGATCCGCTCGGCACCGAGCAGGGCGGCCAGCGCCGGGTCGGCGATACCATATCCGGTGACGGCCACACCGGGGAGCCCGGCCCAAAACGCTTCCGCCGCCGACAGGTCGGCAACCGTCACCTCGAAGCGGAGCAGCCGCTCGACCAACATCCTAGTGCGTGTGGCAGGGCGTCTTGACGGGGTCGCGATGTAGCTGGACCGTCATCAGCACGGCCGGTTGGTCGCCGATAGTGCCGGAGCGGTGGCCTTTCCTGCCGTCGGTCTCGGTGCAACCCTGGTCCTCGCCGAGCGAGAACGCTCCGGCCGCCATCTCAACGCGCGTGCCGTCCATCGACTCGACCCACCATGCGCCGGACAAGACGACGATCCATTGCGGTGCCGGGTTCTCGTGCCAGTCGCCGACCCAGCCGACAGGCTGGACGGTGAACACCACGGTGGACTCGACCCGGTCCTGCTTGTCGTTCCATTGCGGATCCGCGCCGCCGACGCCTTTCAGCTCCCAGGCGTCGAGTGAGCATTGCACCTGGTGACTGACGCCGTCGGCGTCGGTCCAAAGGTGCCAGTAAGGGACGTTCGGCGCCGGGCCTGTGTCGGTCATGGGATAGCCTGTCGATACGGATGGGTGGACGAGAACGGAGCGTCGATGAACCGCGGCACGTCCGGCGCGACGGTGCCGAAGGTGACGAGCATGATCCCGGCGCCGAGCGAGAAATTCTTCAGGAAGTCCCAAAACAGGGTCCGGCCCGCGCTGTCACCCTTGTGCCAGAAGTCGCCGGGCGCCCAGAACTGCTTGAACAACACGGCAGTGACCATGCAGTAGCCGCCCAGCACGAACGCGGCGGCCCGGTCGGCGATTCCCGTGATGATGCCGAGCGACATGAACACCTCGACGCACAACCCGACCAGGATCAATGCCTTCGCCATCGTGTCGGAGGTGACGACCTGCTTGGCCTGCTGCACCGCACCACTGAAGTTGAGGATCTTGTCGAGCGCCGAGAACGGCAGGAACAGGATCACCAGGCAAATTCGCAAGGCCAAGGTCAGCGCGAGCGAGGCCGTCACGGGCAACTCGTCGCATCAGGATGTACGTCTCGCATAGGGCATAGACGCCGTCGCGTGTGGCGAGTTTCGTGGCGGGGTTGGTGCCCGGGCCAAACCGCCCCATTCTACTTCGGATGTCGACCATATCTGCCGCCCGATGAGCCCGCCCGATGTCGCAATGCCGAAAGTCACGCCGCGGCGCACCCGCGCCCGCGCGGCATGGGACAAGGAGCTGCACGCGCCGCTCTCGCTCGCCGGCAGCGGCGATGGCGCGCCGGAAGCCTGGTTCCTCGGTCCCCGTGCCGAGAATGCCGGCGTCTTAGTCGAGCTGATCGTCGCCTCCATCAGCAGCCACGCCGAGTTCCGCCGCGCTTTCCACCCCGAGGACCCCAGTCACGTGACGCCGAAAGTACGGGCGTCGCCGGAATACGCGGTCGGCATGGAGCGGCTGCGGCGCGAGACGCACAACCTGCTCGACAAGCTGCGGCTGTCCGCGCCGTTCGCCAGCATGCGCTATCAGGGTCACATGCTGTGGGACCAGGCGCTGCCGGCGACCATCGGGCAGTTCGCGGCCGGGCTGTATAACCAGAACAACGTCGCTGCCGAGGCCTCCCCGGTCACCACGCGGCTCGAGGTCGAGGTCGGCAATGATCTGTGCCGCATGCTGGGCTATGCCACCGACCCGGACCCGGGCTCCGGCGCGCCGCTCGAACCGGGGCAGGCTCTGAGCCAGGAATCCGGCCAGATCGTCGGCTGGGGACACATTACCAGCGGCGGCACGGTGGCCAATATCGAGGCGCTATGGGCGGCGCGGAACCTCAAATACGCTGGGGTCGGCCTGCGTGCGGCGATCCGGGAAGTGCCGCTACTATCGGCCGCGCGCGCGCTGGAAGTGCCGCTCTGGGGCGGCCAGAAGGCGCGGCTGATCGACCTCGACACCTGGACGCTGCTCAACCTCGACCTCGACACGCTGGCCGGGTTGCCGTCGGCGCTGGCCGGGTTCGGCATCGCGCCCGACGCCGCGACCGAGGCGCTGGCCGGCTACACGCTGCAGAATGTCGGACTGATCGGCTTCTACCGCAGCTTCATGACCGATTTGCAGGAACCGCCGGTGTTCCTCGTCGCGGCGACTGGACACTACTCTTGGCCCAAGGCGGCGACGCTGATCGGGCTCGGCCAGAACGCCTGCCTGGTGCAGCGCGTCGACGGCGATGCGCGGCTGGATCTCGACCAGGTCGAGGTCACACTGTCGGACCTGCTGCGGCGGCGCACGCCGGTGCTGGGCGTGGTCGCGGTAATCGGCAGCACCGAGGAGAGCGCGGTCGATTCGCTGAGCGGCTTACTCGATCTGCGCGCGCGCTTCCGGGAGCGGGGCCTGAACTTCGCCATCCATGCCGACGCTGCCTGGGGCGGCTATTTTCGCGCCATGCTGCGCGACGGCGACGGCCCGTGCAGCCCGGCCATGATCCCGACCATGCCGATGAGCGACTACGTCCGCGCGCAGTACGAGGCGCTCGGTCAGGCCGACAGCATCACCGTCGACCCGCACAAGGGCGGCTACATCCCGTATCCCGCCGGTGCGCTGTGCTACCGCAACTCGACCTTCCGCGACGCCGTCTCGCTGCGGGCGCCGGTGGTGTTCCACAGCCAGACCGAGCCGACGGTCGGCATCTACGGCGTCGAGGGCTCCAAGCCGGGTTCGGCGGCCGCCGCAGTATGGCTTGCGCACCGGGTGATCCGGCCGGACCGCAGCGGCTACGGCCGCATCCTCGGGCAGTGCATGTGGACGTCCAAGCGCCTGTTCTGCCGCCTGGCGACGCTGGACGATCCGCGCTTTGCCGTGACGCTGTTCAACCGCACCCCGGCCGAGCGCCGGCGCGCCACCTCGCGCGCGCTCTCTGCCGAGCGGACGATGCTCAAGCGCTTCGCCGAGCTGAGCAACGAAGACCTCGAGGCGTTGCTGCACCACGACAAGGCCGCCCGCGAGTTGTTCAGCCAGATCGGCTCCGACCAGGTGATCCTCGCTTTCGCGCTGAACCCCAAGCTGCCGGACGGCTCGCTCAACCCGGACCTGGCGCGCGCCAATCTGCTCAACGAGCGTGTGTTCACCCGCTGCAGCGTGATCGAGCCGCGGGCCGACCTGAACGAGTTGGAGCTGATCCTCACCAGCTCCCGCTTCGACCCGGCCGTCTATGGGCAGAGCTTCGTCGACCGCTTCTGCCGCCGCATGGGCGTCGTCGCTCCGCCTCGCGCCGGGGTCGACTTCCTGATCTCGACGACGATGGACCCCTGGACCACCGAGGCCGGCGGCACCGACTTCCTGATGGTCATCGTCGAGGCGCTGCGCCGCTCGGCCCACAGCGCGCTCGACGAGATGGAGGTCATGCTTCCCGCCACTTCCTGATCGGCGGCCGCGTGATTAGGGCGCCTCGACGATGGCGGTCGGGATCAGCGGGTCGTCGGTGACGGGCGTGCCGGAGATGTGCTGATACGTCGCGTAGATCAGCAGGCCGGTCGGCAGGTCCTTCCAGACCGTCGACACGGACCGGTAGGTGTTGGAGACGGCTCCTTCCCGGTAGTGCGACAGTTTCACCGCCGTGTAGGTCTTGCCGAGCAGCTTGATGTGCTCGATGCCTTCGTTGCGGATCAGGTCGTGATAGGTGTGGTCGGGCCCGGTGGTGACGTCGAAGCCCTCGACCGCGCCGGTCGCCCCGTGCAGCACTCGGTTCAGTGCGGGATAAGCGGCATCGGCACCGGGCCAGATGGTCAGCCAGATGCCGTACCAGCCCTCGACCGTCTCGCCGCCGACGTTCATGCGGCAGAGATCGGGCTTGCCGGGGACGGCGCCGAGGAAGTTCAACGTCGGCCCGCCCTTTTGTTCGACCCGGCTGCCCGCCGCCGGGCAGGCGCGCAGCGTGGTCGGGCCAGCGGTCTCGACGGTATTGGCGCCGATAATCAGCGGTGGGTAGTTGCGCGCGGCTTGCTGCAGGCCCGCGCTCGTGGCCGGGATCAGCACCGGGGGCGGGACGCTCACGCCGCATCCGGCAAGCCCCATGGCAACGATCAACCACACTCCGCGCATCGACACTCTCCCATTTTGCCACCAACGGGCGGCTCCGACGTTGTTGCGCATATTCATCAAGGAAGACAGATCATGGATCGACCGATCAAGCAGGCGCCGGGCTTCTATCGTTATGCCGTGGGCGACTTCACCGCCATCGCGCTGAACGACGGCACCCTCACGCGCGACCGGCCCGCCAACTTCATCGTCAATGCCGACGATGCCGCCGTCGGCGCGGCCTTCGCCGAGGCCGGGATGGCGGCCGACAAGCTGACGCTGACCTTCAATCCGCTCGCCATCGAGACGCCGGACGGCGTCGTGCTGATCGACACGGGATTCGGCGAGTCGGGCCCGCCGACGACCGGACATCTGCTATCCAACCTCGAGGCGACAGGGATCGCGCCCGAAGCGGTCACCACGGTGATTATCAGCCACTTCCACGGCGACCACATCCTCGGCCTCATGCGCAAGGATGGCACCAAGATCTATCCGAATGCGAAGCTGATGGTGCCGCAAGGCGAGTGCGATTACTGGCTCGACGACGCCAAGATGCAGGCCGCGCCGGACGCCGCGCGATCCAACTTTGAGATCGCGCGCAAGACGATGGGCGATCTCGACATGCAGCGCTTCAACTGGGATGACACGATCCTGCCGGGCTTCACCTCGGTGCAGGCAGACGGGCACACGCCGGGCATGTCAGCCATCGAGATCGAGTCCGGCGGTGAAAAGCTGCTGTTCGTCGCCGACATCACCAACAATCCGCTGCTGTTCGTCAGGCATCCGGAGTGGCAGGCCATGTTCGACACCGACCCCGAGCGGACCATCGCGACCCGGCGCCGCCTGCTCGACCGCGCCGCCGCCGAGCGCCTCCGCCTGCACTTCTACCACGCGCCGTTCCCGGCCACTGCCTACGTGGTCAAGAACGGCGACGCCTACGAATATCTGCCCGCGCCCTGGATGGCCTGAGCTACTTCACGAGTGCGCAACCGCCCTCCGAGAGAGGGCGGAATGCCTCGGCGCCGGGGATGGTGGAGACTAGCTTGTAGTCGTCCCACGGCTCCCGCGACTCCGACGGCTTCTTGACTTGGAACAAGTGAAAATCGTGCAGGGCTCGGCCGTCGAGCCGGACTGAACCCTTGCCGAAGGCATCGTCATCCGCCGGGTTGGCCTTCATCGCCGCCATCACCGGCGCGGCGTCGGTCGTAGCGGTCTGCTTGACCGCCTTGAAGTAGTGCATCAGGCCGGAATAGACGCCGGCCTGCAGCATTGTCGGCTTGGCCCCATGCATTCTTGCGGCGAAACGGGCGGAAAAGGCGCGGCTGCGGTTGTCGAGATCCCAGTAGAAAGGTGAGGCCAGGTAGAGCCCCTGCGCGATCTCGAGCCCGATCGACTGCACGTCGGTGATCAGCACGAGGAACCCGGCTAGCCGCTGCTGCCCGGTGCCCATGCCGAACTCGCGCGCTTGTTTCATCAGGTTGATGAGGTCGATGGTGGCGTTGGCGAAGCCGACCACCTGGGCGCCGCTGCTCTGCGCCGTCAACAGAAAGGACGAGAAATCCGACGCGAACGGCGGGTTCTTGATCGAGCCGACCACCGTGCCGCCGAGCGACTGGATCGCGCGCGTGCCGTCCCGCTCGAGCGCCGCACCGAACGCATAGTCTGCGGTGATGAAATACCAGGATTTGTAGCCCTGGCTCACCAGCGCCTTGGCTACCGCGCTGCTGGTAGCAAAGGTGTCGTAGGTCCACTGCACGGTGTTGGGCGAGCACGCCGAGCCGGTCAGGTCGCTGGTGCCGGGGCCCGAGGCGATGAACAGGGTGCGCTTGGCGCCGCGCACCGCCTCGTTGACCGCCAGCCCGGCCGACGAGAACGGCACGTCGGCGACGACGTTGACCCCTTTGTTGGCGATCCAGTCGCGAGAGATGGTGGACGCGATATCCGCCTTGTTCTGGTGGTCGGCGCCGATCACCTCGATGGCGATGCCGGGCAGCAACGACTGCGACTCCTCGGCAGCGAGTTGCGCCGCCACCACGGAGCCTTCGCCGGCGGCCGTCGAGTTGCCGCCGGTCAGGTCGGTCAGCACCCCGATGGTGATCTTATGGCCGTCGATCTCGGCCCGCACCGCACCCGCGAACCCGGCCAACATCGTGACCGCCAGCAACAAGCGCCGCATCGTTATCCTCCCGTTTTCGGGGAGGCTACAATACACCGGGGCGCTTGTGCGACCGCTCTATTTGGCGACCGGCATGGCTACCAAGTAGTCGACGATCGCCGCCACATCCTCGTCCGCGACCGGCGCTTTGTAGGTATGCTGCATCTTGGTGACCTCGGCGGTCCAGGTCGCCTTGGTCAGTGCGGGCTGGTTTAGGATCATGCCGGCGGAGTGACAGGCGACGCAGTTATTGGCGACCAGCTCGGCATTGGGCCCGGGTGGGAACTCCCGGTCGCTGCCCGGCAGTTCGACAGCGACCGTCTTCAAGGTGATGCCGCCATCCTGGGCGGCGCGGCTCGGTGCGTTGACGAGCCAGACGAGGGCGACTGCGCCGATGATGCGTCCAACCGACATGACGTGGCTCCCTTTCATGAGGCGGCGGCGAGATGGACGGTTTCGACGACGTCGCGCATGAAGCCGCCGCCGTTCCAGTTCGCTTCCATCGGCTGCATCTCTTTCTTGGTGTTGGTGCAGCGGACTATGGCGACCAGACCGTCCGCGCCGGCCGTGGTCTGCGCAGTCCAGCGGCGGAAGCCGTAGGTGCCCTCATCGGCGCCCAAGTTGGCCGGCGACCAGCTGCCGCCCTTGTCGAACGACACGTCGACCCCTGCCACGCCGCAATCGCCGCCCATGGCGATCCCGCGTAAACTGACCGGGGCGCCGGGCTCGACCTTGGTGGCGTCGGTCACGTTGGTGAAGAAGGAGCGCGGCACCATGCGGTTGATCGGCTCGGTCGGGAAGCCGGTCTCGCCGGGCTTGACGTTGGCGTGCGGGGTCGCCGGGATCAGGTAGGCCGTCTTCATCCAGTAGCCGTCATCCGCCGCGTCGAGCACCTCGATGTCGCTGACCATCTTGACCCAGTACGTCGAGTACCAGCCCGGCACCACCAGCCGCAGCGGGAAGCCGTTCAGCAACGGCAACTGCTCGCCGTTCATCTGATAGGCCAGCATCACATCGCCATCGCGCGCGTGGTCTACCGTGAGCGACTTCTTGAAATCCGGTGCCGTCTCGACGACGGGTTCGTCGAGCCCGTTCAGCCGCACCGCGACGGCCCCGGCCTTCACGCCGGCGCGGTCGAGCACGTCGCGCAGGCGCACGCCGACCCATTTCGCGTTGCCCATGGCGCCGTTGGCCCACTGGCCGCCGGCGATGCGGGGCTGGAAGAAGCCGCGCGAATTACCGGAACATTGGTTGATAGCCGCTAGTTCGACGCGGGGCAGCGCCAGGATGTCGGCCAGGCCGAGCGATTGCGGCTGGTTGACGTGTCCGCGGATGGCCAGCGTGTAGGTCGCCGGGTCGATCCGTTCGGGGATGACGGACCAATGCCAACGCACGAAGAAACGGTCGTTGGGGGTGAACACGCCCTGGTCGAACACCTCGAACGGCGTTTCCAGCAACGGCGGCCGTGTCCGCTGCAGGATCATCGGCCCTTATCTGTGGGAACGCGCTGCTGAGGCTGCGCTGGTCGGGGGCGCCGTTGAGGCCGAGACCTACGGCGTCGGCCGCCCTGGCCCGGCCGCCCAGCAGTGCTGCCCCGGCCGCGCCGAGGAAGATGCGGCGGCTCGAGGTCAATGATCCCGTCATGGCGTATTCCCGATCGGTGGCGTCCGTCGCTTACTTCCTAGCGAAACCCGGCGCTCCGGACCACTCGGGATCCGCCCGAGCTTATTGCGCCGTCGCGACCCGGGCGGGGATCGGCTGGATCTTGACTGCCTGCCACGTCGTGTCGGGCCCGTACGACTGGCCGGAGATCTGCTGCTCGTAGGTGCGCAGCGTCGCGCCCGTCTCCACGTCGCGCCAGCTGGTGATGATGGAGTGATAGGTGTTGCCGGCGATACCACGCCGCTCATGCGCCAGCCGCAGCGCCGAATGCGGGACCCCATCGACGATGACCGTGGCGACGCCTTCGTTGATGAACGAATCGATCCACTGCATGCCCGGCACCGATTGTGTGACGAAGTCCGTGCGCGTGTTGAACGGACCGTTGATGGCGGCCTTGATCGCCGGATAGGCGTCGCCGGCGCCGGGCCAATCGCTCTTCCAGATGCCATAGTAGTAGTCGCCCTGGCCGTCGGGACGGACCATGCGGCAGAGATCGGGAATTCCGGGAACCGCACCGAGATAGTCGACCACGCCGCCGCGCGACCGCATGACCTCGATCGGGTTAGGCGGGCAAGCGACCGGCGCCTGGGCGCGCGCCGCACCGGATCCTAGGAAAACCGCGACGACACCGGCCAAAATAACGCGCCCGGCACTCGCCGAACCAACAACCCCAACCATCGCTTGATCTACTTGTCACGTGAGTGACGCGAGGTGGTAATCCTATTGCCACAAATCAAGCGGCGCGCTTCCGCTTCCCCTTGGCCGCGCGCCCCTGGCCGGGCGCCGACACCTTCGAGCGGTCCAGCACGAACCTGGCGTAATCGTCCATGTCGCCGTCGAACGGCGCGACCGTGTTGTCCGCCGCGAGCCAGAGCCGGTCCGCCACCAACTCCATCAGCGAGCGGTCGTGTGTGATCAGGATGACGGCGCCGCCATAATCGTTCAGCGCGTCGAGCAGGGCCCGGCGGCTGTCGATGTCCAGATGGTTGGTCGGCTCGTCGAGGATCAGCAGATGCGGCGCCGACATGGCGACCAGGTTGAGCAGCAGCCGCGCCCGCTCGCCGCCGGACAGGTTGGCGGCCGTGGTGGACTGCTTGTCGAAGCCGATGCCCCACAGTGCGAGACGGGAGCGGTAGGACTGCTCGCTATCTTCCGGCCGGGCGCGGCGCAGGATGTCGAGCGGGGTGTCGTCGGGGTCGAGCGCCTCGATCTGGTGCTGGTGGAACCAACCGACGCCGATGCGCCGCTCGCGCTGCATGTGACCGGCCGAGAGTTTGAGCGCACCGGCGGCCAGCTTGGCGAAGGTGGACTTGCCGGCACCATTGACTCCGAGCAGGCCGATGCGGTCGTCGACGTCGAGCCGCAGGTCGAGGTTGCGCAGCACCGTGTTGCCGTCATAGCCGACGCTGCCGGCCTCAATCCGCATCAGCGGCGGTGCCAACGGGCGGGCCGGGGAGGGCAGGGTAAAGGGCGAGACGTGCTCGCTCGACATGGCTGCAATCGGCTCGAGTTTGGCCAGCCGCTTGACCCGCGACTGCGCTTGCGCCGCCTTGCTCGCGCTGGCGCCGAAGCGGTCGACGAAGCTTTGCAAATGCGCTCGCTCGGCCTCCTGCTTAACCCGCGAGGCCGCGTTCAAGCGCCGCTTTTCCGCCACCCGGCGTTCGAAATCGTCGTATCCGCCCGGGTAGAGATCAAGCTTCCCATCGGCGACATGCAGGATGGCGTTGACGGATTGGTTCAACAGTTCGCGGTCATGGCTGATGATCAGCGCGCTGTTTGGGTACTTTGCCAAGCGCGCCTCGAGCCACAGCGCACCTTCGAGGTCGAGGTAGTTGGTGGGCTCGTCGAGCAGCAGCAGGTCCGGCTCGGCGAATAGCGCCGCCGCGAGTGCGACGCGCATGCGCCAGCCCCCTGAGAACTCGGCAATCGGGCGCGACAGGTCCTCGGTCGAGAAACCTAGGCCGGCTAGGATTTCGCTCGCGCGCGCCGGCGCGCGGTCGGCGTCGATCTCGGCCAGGCTGGCGTAGATCTCGGCGATGCGCTCGGGTTCGGCGGTCTCCAGCTCGGCATACAGCCCGTTGCGCCGCTCGTCGGCCTCCAGGATGGTCTCTAGCAGGCTGATCGGCGTCGCTGGATGCTCCTGGTCGACGCTGGCGACACGGGCGCCGCGCGGCAGCTCAATCGAGCCGCCATCGACGGCGAGCGTGCCGAGGATGAGCCGGAACAGGGTCGACTTGCCGACGCCGTTGCGCCCGACGAGGCCGACCTTGGTGCCGGTCGGCAGGGTGACGGAGGCGTGGTCGAAAAAGCGCCGACCCCAGGCGTTGAAAACCAGGTCGTCGATCCGGAGCATGATGGTCCTGGCGTGGGGAGAGCGCGTTCTACCGCGTGCGGGCGGCGCCGCCAACCGTTTCGGCAACCCTTAAGTCTTCGTTTAGAGTTGTCTGCCAGGATGTCGCGATACCGCCTCGAAGGGCAGCCATTCGCGCACATGATCGCACGCCCCGACAGTCCGATCGCTCCGGCCGTCACCGGGACCCGACGCTCCGGCTGGCTCACGGCGCTCGGCATCGGCGTGGCGCTCGCCATGCTCCTGCTTGGCAGCGTGGCGCTGGTGACCAGCCGCAACGACATGTGGAAGCAGGCTGAACAAAGCGTCGGCAACCTGCTGCTGGCGCTGGATCGCGATATCGGCCGGAATATCACGATCCTGGACCTCTCGCTGCAGGGTCTCGTCGAGGCGCTGCAGGAGCCGGGGCTGGGCGAAACTACCCCCAGCATCCGGCATCGTGCGTTGTTCGACCAGGCGGCATCGGCCGAAGATCTCGGCTCAATGCTCGTGTTGGACGACGCCGGTAACGTCGTGGAGGACTCCACGTCCCAGTCGGCGCACAAATTGAACTTCAGCGATCGCGATTATTTCAGGGTTCACCGCCACGATCCCGAGCTCGGCTTGTATATAAGCCGGGTCTTCGAGAGCCGGCTGTTGGCGAACGACATGCGATTTGCGATCAGCCGTCGCATTCCGGATTCACAAGACCAGTTCGCGGGCGTCGCGATCGCGACGCTCAGGCTGAGTTACTTCAAGAAGCTTTTCGAGAAGCTCCAACTGGGCACCAACGGCACCATCTCGCTGGTCCGAACGGACGGGCACATCGTCTTCAGGTATCCATTCAACCCGGCCGACGTCGATCGCGACGTGAGTGGCGGCGCGATGTTCCCCCGCCTTCTGAGCGCGACGTCCGGCCAATACGTCGCCAAGGCGACGATCGATGGGGTCGAGCGGCTGTATACCTTCCGACGGATCGGCGATCTCCCGCTGATCATGACGGTCAATCTCTCGACCGAGGAGATCATGGCGCCATGGCGCCGCAAGGTGATGGTGATCGGCCCCGTGCTGCTGTTGCTCTGCGCCGGCGCGATCGCCTCGTCACTCATGTTCCGCCGCGAAGTCGCCCGTCGCGCTGCTACGGAAGCGGCCCTGGCCGACGCTGTCGACAAGCTCGCCGTCATTGCCTCGACCGACGGGCTGACCGGGTTGGCGAACCGTCGGACGTTCGACATGGAGTTCGACCGCGCCTATCGCCGCGCGCTTCGGGGCGGAACGTCACTATCCGTGCTGATGCTCGATGCCGACTTCTTCAAGCGATACAACGACGCGTATGGCCATCCCGCCGGTGACAGGATCCTGCGCAGCATCGCCACCTGCCTGCGCCAGCGTCTGCGTCGTCCCGACGATTTCAGTGCGCGCTACGGTGGCGAGGAATTCGTCGCGTTGCTGCCGGAGACGGATCTGGAGTCAGCCCGCTGCGTCGCCGAGCAGATCCGGAGCGGGATTGAAGAGCTTGCGCTCGAGCATGTCGAGAGCAGCTTCGGGTTGGTGACGGTGAGTATCGGGGTCGCCTCCGCCCTGCCGCATCTCGGCTTGGACTCGGCCGAGTTGATCCAGACAGCCGACCGCGCGCTCTACGATGCCAAGCGGGCCGGTCGCAACTGCGTCTGTGCGATCGAGGTTCCGCCCGGCGAGAATGGAGCGCCCTCGCTGCAGCAGCTTGTCGCGACGGTGACGAAAGCCAACTGCGCGAGTGCCGCCGTCACCTGAACCCACGCGGCGGTCGCCCCGGCACCGTGACGTGACCCGGCCAACCCTCGCAGATCACCACAACTGCCCGATATGCAGTCCATGTCACGCCCATGGATACCCCGTTTCGTTCTGGTGACGCCGTCCGCACTTGGCTGGGCCGAGGGCGCCGCCATGGTGGATCGCGCGGCCGCCCTGGGGGCCGAGATCGTCCGCCTGAAATCCGACCGTCTGACCGGACTGCCGGACGCCTATCGCGACGCAAAGCGCACCCTCGCCGTGGTCACCGCCAGCCCGAGCCGCCGAAGGTTGCAGCCGATCCCACCCTCGGCCGATTGGCGCTTCGATCTGGCCGAGGGCTGCCCAGCGCATTGTTCCTACTGCTACCTCGCCGGGTCGTTGGCCGGGCCCCCGATCGTCCGCGCGTATGCCAATCTGCCGGAGATCCTGGCCGAACTGCCGGCCGCGATCGGGCAGGGTACCGTCACCTCCGTCTCCGCCGACCGCGCCGATGAGGGAACCACCTTCGAGTGCTCCTGCTACACCGACCCGCTGGCGATCGAGCACCTCACGGGCTACCTGGCTGCCTGCATCACGCATTTCGGGGCCTGGGACGATGCCGTGCAGTTGCGCTTCACCACCAAATTCGACGCAGTCGCCCCGCTGCTGCCACTCGCGCATGCCGGCCGTACGCGCGTGCGCTTCTCGGTCAATGCGCGGGAAGCCGAGCGGCACGAGGGTGGCGCGCCGCGCGTGGGGAGCAGGTTGCAAGCATTGCGGGCGATGGCCCAGGCGGGCTACCGGGTCGGCCTCACGGTCGCGCCGATCCTGCGCGTGCCGGGATGGGAGGCCGCCTATGACCGGCTCTTCAAGGACGTGGCAGCGGCGTTGTCCGGCGTGACGGCGCTCGATCTGACCGCGGAGCTGATCACGCATCGTTTCACGCCGAAATCCAGAGGCGTGCTCGAGACCTGGTATCCTGGCAGCCCGCTCGAGATGGACGAGGCGCAGCGAAGCCGAAAGACGACGAAGTTCGGGTCGGTCAAGTTCGTGTTCCCGCGGGAAGACATGCTGTCGATGCGGCGATCGATCGAGGCATCAATCGCGCGCTGGTTGCCTGCGACCCGGGTCCTGTATTGGACCTAGCGCGTCCACGGATCCTGGATCGCGCCTGGTGGCTCGCCTACCGCACGGTCTATCTTGGGATGCGCCTGTGGTGGCGGGTGCGGCGGGCCGCTCATCACGGCGCGTTGGTCGCCCTCTACGTCGATGGCAGGCTGCTGCTCATCCGCAACTCCTATCGCCGTGGCTGGACGTTGCCGGGCGGCGGCGTCGACCCCGGCGAGACCACGCGCCAGGCCGCCACGCGCGAACTTCGCGAGGAGCTCGGGCTCGACGTTGTGATCGATGGGACGCCTGTCGTCGTCAGCGGCTTCTGGGAAATCCGGTCGGACACGGTCGAGATCTTCGACCTGCATCTACCGACGCCGCCGGCACTGCGGTTGGACTACCGCGAAGTGGTCGAGGCCCGCTTCGTCGACCCTCTCGAGCTCGGCGCAATGGTGCTCACCGGGCCGGCCAAGGCCTATGCTGCGTTACGCTGGCCCGAGTCGGCGCGCGACGAGCATCCGCGCCCGTAGCGTCTGCACCACCATACCGGCGGCGGTACGCGTCTCGCTCTGAACCGTGACCCAGCCGCGCTCCGGCTTGGACGCCGAGATGCGGAGGTCGACGATCTCGCTGACCACGGTGAGCGTATCGCCGGGCCGGGTCGCGCTCGGCCAGGCGATCTCGGCGCCGGCACCGACGAGCCCCTCTGCGAACGGCAGCCCGCCATCGACCAGCAACCGCATAGTGATAGAAGCGGTGTGCCAGCCGCTGGCCGCCAATCCGCCGAAGAACGTGCCCTTGGCGGCCTCGGCGTCGGTGTGGAATGGCTGTGGGTCGTAGTGCGACGCAAAGGTGCGGATGGTGTCGGCGTCGACCAGGTAGGTTCCGCTGGTGAAGCGCTGGCCAACGCTGAGATCGTCGAAATACAAGCGTGTGATCGGTTCCGGCATCAGAACACCTTGCGCGTCTGCACGACCGTGCGCGCTGCCTTTTCGGTGATCCCGCTGACGCCTTCCCGGCGGTTCAGCTCCGCCCAGACCTGCGCCGGCTCGACGCCTGCCGCGACCCAAAGGACGGTCAGGTGGTAGAGGACGTCGGCGCTTTCGGTGATGACGGCGGCCGGGTTGTTGGCGACGGCCTCGATGAGGCACTCGACGGCTTCTTCGCCGAATTTCTGGGCGACCTTGGCGGTGCCGCGCGAGAGCAGGCGGGCGGAATGGCTTTTCTCCGGGTCGGCCGACCGCCGCTCGAGCACGATACTCCAGAGCCGGTCGAGCACCTCCGCACCGCTGGCCGGCGCCGTTACCGTACGGCGGGCCACGCGTTTCGGGACCTTGGGCATCTTCTCGACCTTGGCGACCTTCGGGTTCTTGATCGTCTTCGTCGCCTTTGTCATGCAGCGATTGGCTCCAACAAGCGGACTGGTAGCCCGGCCTGCGCCAGGGCAGTCTTGACGTCGGCGACGGCGAACGTGCCGAAATGGAACACGCTGGCGGCGAGCAACCCGGTCGCGCCGGCGCGTGCGCCGTCGACGAAATGCTCGAGCTGGCCGACGCCCCCGGATGCGATCACCGGGATGCGCACGGCACTGCAGACGGCGCGGAGCAGGTTGGTGTCGAAGCCTGCGCCGGTACCATCGCGGTCCATGCTGGTCAGTAGGATCTCCCCGGCGCCCATCGCGGCGGCCTGTCGGCACCACTGGACGGCGTCGAGCCCGGTGCCGGTGCGCCCGCCGTGGGTGAACACCTCCCAGTGGCCGGGGGCGGTCGCCCGCGCGTCGACCGCGACCACGACGCATTGGCTGCCGAACTTCTCGGCGGCTTCGCGCACCAGGTCCGGCCGGGCGACGGCGGCGGAGTTCATGCTGCATTTATCCGCGCCTGCCAGCAGCAGTTTGCGCATGTCGTCGGTGGAGCGGACGCCCCCGCCGACGGTCAGCGGCAGGAACACGCGCGCGGCAGTGCGCGACACGACGTCGAAGATGGTGTCGCGGTTGTCGCTGCTCGCGGTGATGTCGAGGAAGGTCAGCTCGTCAGCGCCGGCGGCGTCATAGATCGCGGCCTGTTCGACCGGGTCGCCGGCATCGCGCAAGCCGACGAAATTGACGCCCTTGACGACCCGGCCATCCTTAACGTCGAGGCATGGAATTATCCGCAGCTTAAGCATGTCACGTGACTACGGCGTGCAGCGCCGCCGACACAAGAGGTCAAGCATGCATTACCCGTTGCGCGCCCGATAACACGGCCAGTGCCTCGGCCAGATCGATGCGTCCGTCATACAGCGCGCGGCCGACGATGACCCCGTCCAGCATCGGCGCTCCTGCCGCCAGTACTCGCAGATCGTCGAGCGAGCCGGCGCCGCCACTGGCGATGACCGGCGTCCGCAACCGGTCGGCCAGCGCCAGCGTGGCTTCGACGTTGATGCCGGACAGCATGCCGTCACGCCCGATATCGGTGTAGATGACCGCGGCGACGCCGGCATCCTCGAACCGCAGCGCCACGTCGAGCGCCGCCACGCCGGAACTCTCCGCCCAGCCTTCGGTGGCGACGATACCGTCCCGCGCATCGATCCCGACCGCGACACGGCCGGGGTAGGCGCGACAGGCCTCATGCACCAGCGCTGGCGTCTTGACCGCCGCGCTGCCGAGGATGACCCGGTGTACGCCCGCCTCGAGCCACCGCGTCACGCCGGCCATGTCACGGATGCCCCCGCCAAGCTGAACCGGCACGGTGGCGGCCGCGAGGATGGCATCGACCGCGGCGGCGTTGATGGACCGGCCGGCGAACGCGCCGTCGAGATCGACCACGTGCAGCCAGGCGCACCCGCCCGCCTGCCAGGCCGCAGCCTGGGCACCGGGCGAGTCGGAGTAGACGGTGGCCTGCTGCATGTCGCCACGCCGCAGCCGGACGCAAGCACCATCCTTGAGGTCGATCGCCGGGTAGAGGATCACGGCTTGCGGTCTTCCTTGAGCAGCTTCATGAAATAGATGCCGCGCACGGTCTGGCCGCCGACGCGCGCGTAACACGGGTGCTCGCCCCAGCGATGGTAGCCGAGCCGCTCATACAACTGGATCGCGGCGGACTGCGTCTCGCGCACGTCGAGGTTCAGCACCTGGTATCCGAGCGCGCGGGCACCATCCTCGACGCGATTGTGCAGCAGGCGAGCTAGGCCGTGACCCCGCGCGTAGGGAGCGATGAAAGCATGCGTCAGCGTCGCGGCGAAGGCCTGCGCCTCGTTGTTGCGTGGGGGACGCACGAGCTGTGCGCTCCCGACGATGGTGCCGTCGAGCCGGGCGATGAACACCTCGCGCTCCGGCACGAGGAGGACGCCGCGGAAATAGCTCTCGAGCGCCAGACGCCCGGGCGACTTGACCCAGCCGAAGCCGCCGCCTTCGAGGATGGCTGCGTCGGCGGCTTCGCACAGCTGGTTCAGGTCGTCGCCCGGCAGCTCGGTGACGCGGGAGACGTCGAGGCTGTGGGTGACGTCGCCCATCATCACGGTGACCAGCGCAAGAAATTGGCGAGCAGATGCAGGCCGACCGTCTGGCTTTTCTCGACGTGGAACTGTGTGCCGGCGCGGTTGCCGGATGCGACGAGGGCGGGGACGGGCCCGGCGTAATCGGTGGTCGCGAGCAGTTCGTCGGCGCGGCCGCCGCGAAGCGCAAAGCTGTGAACGAAATACGTGTGGGCACCGGGCTCGATACCGTCGAGCAAGGGGTGGACGCCGGGCTCGAAGTCGAGCTGATTCCAGCCCATTTGCGGCAGGCGCAGTCCGGGTGCGTCCATCCGGGCAATCTCGCCCTGGACCCAACCGAAGCCGGGTGTCTCGCCATGTTCCAGGCCCCGCTCGGCCATCAGCTGCATGCCGACGCAGATGCCGAGGAAGGGCCGGCCGGCCGCGACGCCGTGCTCGATGGCATGCCGTAAGCCAGGGACGGCGGCTAGGCCGGTCGCGCAATCGCGGAAGGCGCCCTGTCCGGGCAGGACGATCCGGTCGGCGGCAGCGACGGTCTCGGGCTCGGCGGTCACCGTGATCTCTGCGGCGATGCCGGCACGCTCGGCGGCAGCCGTCAGCGCTCGGGACGCCGAGGTGAGATTACCGCTGCCATAGTCGACCACAACGACGCGCATCATCGAAGGACGTCCACGAGGTCCGGCCGGGCTGTGAGCAGGCGGAGCAGGGCAGCGTCCCGATTGGGCGCGAGGACGACATGCCCGACGACGTAGCCGCGGCGGTCGAGCGCCCAACGGACCATGTCGCGTCCGACGAGACCGTTGATCACGGCGAGGCCGAGCAGGGCAGGGCGCCACAGCGAGCGCGGCACGAGAGCGAACAACAGGATAAGAACGGCGATCTCTAGCAGGCCGGGAATCCAGGAGCGTTTGACGAGCAGCCACAACGCGCCGAACAGGAATCCGCCCCAGCTCCAGCCGTCGCGCATCAGCACGGGCGGACATTGCGGCTTCAGATGCGCCGTGTAGGATTTCACAGCGAACCTTTGGTCGACGGGATCGCGCCGGCGGCCCGCGGGTCGAGTTCGACCGCCTCGCGCAAGGCGCGGGCAACCGCCTTGAAGCAGGCTTCCGCAATATGGTGCGCGTTGTGTCCGGCGCGTTGGCTGACGTGCAGGGTGATGGCGGCGTTGCCGGCCATGGCTCGGAAGAATTCCTCGAACAGCTCGGTATCCATCTCGCCGACCTTGTCGCGCGCGAACACCAGCGACCAGCCGAGATACGCGCGGCCAGAGAAGTCGACCGAAGCATCGACCAGCGCCTCGTCCATCGGGACCGAGGCATGGCCATATCGGCGGACGCCGCGCTTGTCGCCAATCGCCTGCGACAGCGCCTGACCCAACACGATGCCGACGTCTTCAGTGGTGTGGTGGTAGTCGATATGAAGGTCACCTACCGCTTCGACATCGAGATCAATCATCGAATGGCGGGCGAAGGCCGTCAGCATATGATCGAGGAAGCCGATACCGGTCTGGATGCGGCATTGGCCCGACCCGTCGAGGTCGAGCCGGAGCGCGATCTGCGTTTCCGAAGTGTTACGGGTAATTTCCGCCGAGCGCGCCATCGCGCTCACCTACTCTAAACTGCTCGGCGGGAAAACCCGGCTAAGCGATGACGCTGACGCCTTTCCAGAACGCAACGCGATCGCGGATGTTCGCCGCCGCATCCTTCGGCTCCGGATAAAACCAGGCCGCGTTCTCGTTGGATTTCCCATCGACGCTTAACGAGTAGTAGTGCGCCGTACCTTTCCAGCCGCACACCGAGGTGTGCGGGCTGGGCTTTAAGGTGGACTGATCGAGACTGGCGGCGGGGAAGTAGGCATTCCCCTCGACCGTCACGATGTCGTCGCTTTCCGCGATTGTCTTACCGTTCCAGACCGCCTTCACTCGACGGTCTCCGGTTCCTTTTCGATGCCACCCTCGTCTCCGTCACCCTCGCCCTCCTTCGCCGGCGGCTGGATTGCCTCGACGTAGTCGAACTCAAGCTTACCGTCTTTCAGCGCAACCTTTACCGAACCACCCTTTACCAGCTTACCGAACAGCAGTTCCTCGGCGAGCGGCTTCTTGATGTATTCCTGAATGACCCGGCCCAACGGGCGCGCGCCATACAGACGGTCGTAGCCGCGCTCCGCCAGCCACTCCTTTGCCGAGGACGACAGCTCGATCGTAACGTTACGGTCGGCCAACTGAGCCTCGAGTTGCATGACGAATTTCTCGACCACCTGGCCGACGATCTCGGGTGTGAGACCGGCGAAGGTGATGATCGCGTCGAGACGGTTACGGAACTCGGGAGTGAACAGGCGCTTGATGGCCTCCTCGTCCTCACCCTCGCGGACCTCACGACCGAAGCCGATGGCCTCCTTGGCCATGTCGGATGCGCCCGCATTGGTCGTCATGATCAGGATGACGTTGCGGAAATCGACGATCTTGCCGTTGTGATCGGTCAGCTTCCCGTGGTCCATCACCTGCAACAGGATGTTAAACAGGTCAGGGTGCGCTTTCTCGATCTCGTCGAGCAACAGCACGCAGTGGGGATGCTGGTCGATCGCGTCAGTCAACAGACCGCCCTGATCGAAACCTACATAACCCGGCGGCGCACCGATCAGTCGGGAGACGCTGTGACGCTCCATGTATTCCGACATATCGAAGCGAGTCAGTTCGATCCCGAGGGTCGACGCCAATTGCTTGGCAACCTCGGTCTTGCCCACGCCGGTCGGACCGCTGAACAGATAGTTACCGATCGGCTTCTCGACCTCGCGCAAGCCGGCACGGGACAGCTTGATTGCCGCCGACAGTGCTTCAATGGCCTTGTCTTGACCGAAGACCATGCCTTTGAGATCGCGCTCGAGGTGACGCAGCGTCTCCTTGTCGTCCGCCGACACCGACTTGGGTGGGATGCGGGCGATCTTGGCGACGATCTCCTCGACGTCCTTCAGCGTCACGTTTTTGCGGCGCTTACCCTCCGGCAACAGCATACGGCTGGCGCCCACCTCGTCGATGACGTCGATCGCCTTGTCCGGCAACTTGCGGTCATTGATGTATTTCGCCGACAGCTCGACCGCGCCGCGGATAGCCTCTTCGCTGTAGCTGACCTTGTGGTGCTTTTCGTAGTTGGTCTTGAGGCCGCGCAGGATTTTGACGGCATCCTCGAGCGACGGCTCGTTGACGTCGATCTTCTGAAAGCGACGAACGAGCGCACGATCCTTCTCGAAGTAGTTGCGATACTCCTTATAGGTCGTGCTGCCGACGCAGCGCATCGAGCCCGATGCCAATGCCGGCTTCAGCAGATTGCTCGCGTCCATCGCGCCGCCGCTCGTCGCACCAGCGCCGATGACCGTGTGAATCTCGTCGATGAACAGGATCGAACCGGGATGCGCCTCGAGTTCAGTCACGACGGCCTTCAGGCGCTCCTCAAAATCGCCGCGGTAGCGGGTGCCGGCAAGTAGCGCGCCCATGTCGAGAGCGAAAATCGTGCTTTTGGCGAGAACCTCGGGCACATCGCCTTCGACGATGCGCTTGGCCAGGCCTTCGGCGATCGCCGTCTTGCCGACGCCAGGATCACCGACGTAAAGCGGGTTGTTCTTGGTGCGACGGCAGAGGATCTGGATCGTCCGCTCGATTTCGGTGTCGCGGCCGATCAACGGATCGATCTTGCCGGCAGCAGCCTTCTTGTTGAGGTTGACGCAGTAGTTGGACAGCGCGTCTTGAGCGCGGCGGCCGGGCTTCTCTTCGCGTTCGCCTTCCGTGGCACCCTCCTCTTTCGCCGCACCCTGGGCCGGCCGCTGTGACGTGCGTCCCGGGGCCTTGGCAATACCGTGACTGATGAAGTTAACAGCGTCGAGTCTCGTCATGTCTTGCAACTGCAGGAAGTAGACAGCGTGGCTTTCACGCTCGCTGAATAGTGCCACCAGAACGTTTGCACCGGTAACCTCGTCACGTCCTGAACTCTGCACGTGAATGGCTGCACGCTGGACCACGCGCTGAAATCCAGCGGTCGGCTTTGGATCGCCAGCGCGATCGGTGGCAAGGCCGGACAAATCCTTGTCGAGAAATTCGCTGAGATCCTGGCGCAGTTTGTCTAGATCGACGCCGCAGGCCCGCAGGACGGTCGCCGCGTCGCTGTCGTCGGCCAGGCCGAGCAGCAGATGCTCGAGGGTGGCGTATTCGTGCCGGCGCTCGCTGGCCAAGGAAAGTGCGCGGTGAAGCGTCTGCTCTAGGTTACGGGACAGCATGTGATGACGCTCCTTCGCACTGGCCCTCGTCTCTCCGCATGAGATGGCGGATCGAACGGGGTCACGACCATTCGGTGTAAGTGACGGCTCAACGTGGGACCGGGCTCATTCCTTCTCAATAGTGCATTGCAGCGGATGTTGGTTCTGCCGCGCAAGGTCCATCACTTGGGTGACCTTGGTTTCCGCTACTTCGTAGGTGAATGCGCCACACACGCCGACGCCACGGCGATGCACGTGCAACATGATGCGCGTGGCCTCATCCCGGTTCTTCTGGAAAAACCGCTCGAGCACATGCACGACGAATTCCATCGGCGTGTAATCGTCGTTCAGCATCAGAACCTTATACATGGCTGGTTTGCGCGTTTTAGGCCGCGCTTTGACCACTACGCCCGTATTCGGTCCTTCTCCGTTTCCGCGTTTGTCGTTATCGCTCATCGGTCCCAATACCCTGGCCGCAACCACCGCTCGCCGCCGCTGGCGCCGCTACGGCCCCATCGATCAGCATATCGGAATGCACGGCAACGGGAAAAGCCTTCGAGTGGGCATTCCCGGATATTCGCCTGGGGAGATTGAGAAAGCGTGAACGACACGCCGCCCGTCACGCACGATAAACGATAAAGGGCCCGGGTGTCGCCACCCGAGCCCTTTATCAGTGCCGACGGTCACGCCGATGGATGGCGCGGCCTCGCTTGCTTGTTAGGCGCGGAAGCTCTCGACGGCGACGGTGACGCGCCCGGCAATCGGCTCGTAGGCCTGGCCGGCGAGCTTCATCGAAGCTTCGGTGAAATGGCCGGTCTGGGCCATCGCCTTCTCGACGGTCGAGCGAGCGAAATTCGCCTGCATGTCGAATGCTTCCTTGATCGAGCGGACGCTCGTCATGGCGCGGAAGTTGGACATGCTCTCGTCCATGGCGGCTTGGGCATTGGCGGCGATCTGCTTGCCGAGGTCCTGGAGACCCGTGGCAACGATCTGGCTCGACTTGACCATGGCTTCAATGTTGCCCTGGCCGAAGGAGATGAATTGTTCTGCTGACTTCATTGTTCTTTTTCCCAGTGAAACGTGCTTGCTCGAAGAGCTGCAAGCAGCCGAGCCCGCCGGATTTGGGCAATGCTGCGGTGCAACAAACGCCGTATGCACCGTCTCGACACGGAATCAAAGCAAAATTGTGCGATGCACAAAAGCTTTTCTGCAGGGCTGAGCCTCGATCCACACGGGGCGTTCTGAACCGTATATAGGAAAATCCCCTCATAACTCGTTGACGCGGTTGTGATAGTCGTGGACAGCAATCCGCGATTCACGTAGCTTTGAGCTCCGCAAACAGAGGGCGGCGTCGATGGGTTTTGCGTCACGAGTACGACGTCAGTTGTTTTGCCTGGTCACTTTGGCGGCCCTGATTGGGATGTTGCCGCGCGCAGCGCATGCCCAAATCGGATCGGACCGTTATTCCTCCATCGTGGTCGACGAGCGTTCCGGCCAGATCATCTCGTCGGCGAACGCGGACGAATACCGGTTCCCGGCGAGCCTGACCAAGATGATGACCATCTACATGGTGTTCGAGGCCATCCGCGACCGCCGGCTCAGCTTTACCGATCCGGTGCCGGTGTCAGCCTGGGCATCCTCCATGCCGCCTACCAAGCTCGGCCTGGTGCCGGGCACCACCTTATCGGTCGAGCAGGCGATCATGGGACTGGTCACCAAGTCCGCGAACGACGCGGCGGCGGCGCTCGGCGAATTGCTCGGCGGCGACGAGGATCGATTCGCGCAACTGATGACGGTCCGGGCGCATGCGCTGGGCATGACGCGCACGACATTCCGCAATGCCTCTGGGCTGCCGGATTGGGGCCAGGTGACGACGGCGCGCGACCTGTCCGTGCTGGCACGGCACCTGATTCAGGATTTCCCGCAATACTATCACTATTTCAGCACGCCCTCCTTCATCTTCCACGGCCGGCTCGTGCCGAACCACCAGGCGATGCTGCGCTCCTACGCCGGCGCCGACGGGATGAAGACCGGCTACACCGAGGCGTCCGGCTACAACGTCGTTACCTCCGCGATGCGCGGGGACGTCCGCCTGATCGGAGTCGTGATGGGGGCCAGTAATGGCTGGGAGCGCGACCAGCACATGGCGGCCCTGCTCGACCAGGGCTTCATGCGGATGGGCGTCGGCTCGATGGAGATGGCGCGGCGGGAGCCGGCCTACCGTATCCCGGCGCTGATCGGTTCGGCGCGCGCCGCGCCGATGGCCGTCCCGGCGATGGCCGAGGTGCCGACCGGGCGGCGGTCTCGCCGTGCGCCGGCGCGGGACACTACGTTGCGCCGGTCTTACCGGGAAGCGCCGCAGGTTGTCGCTCGTCCGTGGGCGCCGGCCTTGCGTGAACTCGCCACGCCGCGCTCCGTCATCTCGCGTACCCCGGCGCGTCCAGCGCCACGCGGCCGAGCCGAGCCGCGGCGGGCCAGCGTTCCTAGTGCATCTGGCCGCTATCCAGGCTGACCCGCGCGCCCCGTGTGGTCGGCACACCCTTGCACCCGGTCCCGCCTCTGCGCATTTTAAGCCGACACATGTGCCGATGACGTGCGCGGCGGCGGCGCAGACGAAGGGACTGGTTCCGGATGGACGGCAGTAGCGACGCAAGGCGGATCACGATCCACACGCCGGCGGATTTCGAGGGGATGCGCAAAGCGGGACGGCTGGCGGCCGAGACGCTCGATTTCTTGACCCCGCACGTCAAAACCGGCGTGACCACCAACACGCTTGATCAACTCTGTCATGACTTCATCGTCGCGCATGGCGCGGTACCGGCGCCGCTGAATTACCGCGGCTTTCCGAAGAGCATCTGCACGTCGATCAATCACGTCGTGTGTCACGGGATCCCGGGCGACCGGAAGCTGGTCGACGGCGACACGCTCAACATCGACATCACCGTCATCCTCGACGGCTGGCACGGCGACACCAGCCGCATGTACACCACGGGCCCGCAATCGACTCGCGCCACGCGCCTGATCGACGTGACGTACGAGGCGCTCATGCGCGGCGTCGAGGTGGTCAAGCCGGGCGCCACCCTCGGCGACATCGGCCACACCATCCAGCAATTCGTCGAGGCGGCCCGCTTCTCGGTGGTGCGGGACTTTTGCGGCCACGGCATCGGGCGGCGCTTCCACGAGTCGCCGAACGTGCTGCATTTCGGCCGCGCCGGCGAAGGTCCCGTGCTGAAGCCAGGCATGTTTTTCACCATTGAGCCGATGGTCAATGCGGGCCGCCCGGAGGTGAAGGTGCTCGACGATGGCTGGACCGCCGTGACGCGCGACCGCTCGCTATCGGCGCAGTTCGAGCACATGGTCGGCGTGACGGAGACCGGTGTCGAGGTGTTCACCTACTCGCCTGCAGGGTTGCACAAGCCGCCTTACGCGGGGTGACCGTGCCGGCCTTCGTGACGACGCATCGGCTGCGGTTCAACGACACCGACCGCCTCGGTCATGTGAACAACGCGGTGTTCGCCGTAATGCTCGAGCAGGGGCGGTCCGAAATGGGCGTCGAGGCCGGGCTGCCGCTGGGCGAGGCGGCGGAGAGCCTGGTCATCGTCCGCCTCGAACTCGACTTCATGCGGGAAATGACGTGGCCCGGCGAAGTCCGAATCGAGACCGAGATCCTGCGGTTGGGCGGACGCTCGTTCACCGTGCAGCAGCGTCTCCTGCAGCATGACGAGATCTGCGCCAAGTCGCAGACCGTGCTGGTCGTGATGGATCGGCAGGCCAAGCGGGCCGTCTCGATCGACCCCTGGCGGGATACGCTGAGCGCGTTCCAGGCGTGACCGACCTGCTCGGTGACCCGGTGCCGGAGTTGGGGCCGGATCCGGCGCCGCCGAGCCCGATGAGCGCCGAGAAGCATCGCCAGCGTATGCGGGCGCGGCTGTTGACGGCGGGGCCGGACAGCATCGCCGATCACGAGTTGTTGGAGATGGTGTTGTTCCTGGCGCTGCCGCGGCGGGACACCAAGCCGATCGCGCGGGCGCTGCTGGCGCGGTTCGGCTCGTTCGCCGGGTCGATCGCGGCGCCGGCGCCGGACCTTCGCGGCGTCGACGGGCTCGGCGATGCCGGCGTCGCAGCGCTGAAGACGGTACAGGCCGCGGCGCTGCGGCTGGTGCGGGCTGAGGTGCGGGATCGGCCGGTGCTGACGCACTGGAACGCGCTGCTGGACTATCTGTCGGCGGTGATGGCGCGCGACCGGGTCGAGCAGTTTCGCGTGTTGTTCCTGGACAACAAGAACCGGCTGATCGCCGACGAGGCCCAATCGCGCGGAACGGTGAACCACACGCCGGTGTATCCGCGCGAGGTGGTCAAGCGGGCGCTCGAGCTGCACGCGACGGCGCTGATTCTGGCGCACAATCATCCGTCCGGCGACCCGGCCCCCTCGGCCGATGACATCGCCATGACGCGCGAGATCAAGACGGCCGCGTCAGCGTTAGGCTTGGTGCTGCACGATCACGTGGTGGTCGGCAACGGCGTCACGCTCAGTTTCCGGGCGCAGGGGCTGTTGTAGCGCCGGCTGGTCCGCCCGGGCCAACCGGTGCAATATCGGGCAAAACGCGAGGAAGCATGGCTAAGATCATCATCAGCTGCGCCGTCACCGGCGCGATCCATACGCCGAGCATGTCGGACTATCTGCCGATCACGCCGGAGCAGATCGCCCAGAGCAGCATCGAGGCGGCCGAGGCGGGGGCGGCGATCATCCACCTGCATGCGCGAGACCCGGAGACCGGCGAGCCCACGCCCGACCCGGCCGTGTTCGAGCGCTTCCTGCCGATCATCAAGCAGAGCACCGACGCGGTGATCAACATCACCACTGGCGGCGGCCTGACGATGACGCTCGAGGAGCGGCTGGCGGCGCCGATGATGGCCAAGCCGGAGATGTGCAGCCTCAACATGGGCTCGATGAACTTCAACATCTCCAATGCCGTCAGTCGGGTGAAGACCTGGAAGCACGCCTGGGAGAAGCCCTACCTGGAGCGGACCGACAATTTCATCTTCCGCAACACGTTCAAAGACATCGAGGACATCGTCGAGCGGCTCGGCAAGGGGCACGGCACACGGTTCGAGTTCGAGTGCTACGACATCGGCCACCTCTACAATTTAGCGCACATGCTGGATCGCAAGGTGGTGGAAGGCCCGCTGTTCGTGCAGTCGATCTTCGGCATCCTCGGCGGGATCGGGCCGGATCCGAAGAACCTGATGTTTGCCAAGGAGACGGCGGATCGGCTGTTCGGCGATCAGTACGTCTGGTCCGTGCTGGCGGCGGGGCGGCATCAGATGTCGTTCACCACGATGGCCGGGATCCTGGGCGGCAACGTGCGCGTCGGGCTCGAGGACAGCCTCTATATCGGCAAGGGTGAACTTGCGACGTCCAACGCGCAGCAGGTCGCCAAAATCAGGCGCATCCTCGAGGATTTGAGCTTCGAGATCGCCACGCCGGCCGAGGCGCGCGAAATGTTGAATCTGAAAGGCGGCGACCGCGTTGGCTTCTGAAATCGTGAATACTTCGACGACCGACGCCGCAGCGCTGCATGCCTCGATCGTCACGATCGACACGCACATCGACATTCCCTGGCCCGGCGGGCCCGACGCGTTCGTCGACGCGCCGCGGGGCCGGGAGGCACGCCGGGTCGATCTGCCGAAAATGCGCCGCGGGGGATTGGGGGCAGGATGTTTCGCGGCCTACATCCCGCAAGGGCCGCGGGACGCGGCCGGGCTGCAGGCGGCGTCCGAGCGGGCGTTGGCGATGCTGGATGCGATCGTGGCGATGGGGCGGACCGAAGGTGACATACAGGCCCGCGTCACCGACACTGCCGATGCAATCGAGCAGGCGCGGCGCGACGGGGTAATCGCCATCATCCCGTCGGTCGAGAACGGGCACGCCATGGGCGAGGATATCGGCATGTTGGCGGCCTTCCGGGCCCGCGGCGCGCGCTATCTCACGCTCACGCATAACGGCCATAATCTGCTGTCCGACAGCAGCAACCCGCGGGCCGATCTGGGCGACGGGCCGACGTTGCACGGTGGACTGTCCGCGCTCGGGCGGGAGGCGATTGGCGAGCTGAACCGGCTCGGCATGTTGGTCGACATCTCGCACGTGTCGCAGCAGGCGGCGCTGCAGGCAGCGATGCTGTCGAAGACGCCGGTGCTGGCGACGCATTCCTGCGTGCGCGCGCTGTGCGACGTGCCGCGCAACGTGGACGACCTGATGCTCGAGGCGATCCGGGACTGCGGCGGCATGGTCAACGTCACCGCCGTGCCCAGCTTCGTGCGCAAGGGCGGGAAGGCGGCCGAGTTGTCGGTGAAAGATTTCGTCGATCACATCGATTACATCGTCAAGCATGCCGGGCTGGCGCATTGCGGGATCAGCTCGGATTTCGACGGCGGTGGCGGGTTCTCCGACTGGCACGATGCGGCCGACAGCGTGAACGTCACGGCCGAGTTGCTGCGGCGGGGCTATGGCGCGTCCGAAGTCGCGGCGTTGTGGGGTGGCAACTTCCTGCGGCTGCTGCGCGTCGCCGAGGAGTTCGCCCATGCTTGAGATGCCGCAGCTCGGACAGGGCACGTGGCACATGGGCGAGACCCGAGCGCGGCGGGCCGCGGAGGTGGCGGCCTTGCAACTCGGGATCGACCTCGGGATGACCCTGATCGACACGGCGGAAATGTATGCCGAAGGCGGGTCCGAAGAGGTGGTCGGCGAAGCGATCGCCGGGCGGCGGGATGAGGTGTTCCTGGTAAGCAAGGTATACCCGCATAATGCGAGCCATGCCGGCGTCGCCGCCGCCTGCGCGCGCAGCCTGAAGCGGCTGAAGGTGAACTGCCTGGACCTCTATCTGCTGCATTGGCCCGGCTCGACGCCGATCGGCGAGACGGTCGACGCGTTCGAGCGGCTCAAGGACGCCGGCAAGATCCGGGCCTGGGGCGTGTCGAATTTCGACGTCGACGAGATGGAGACGATGCCGCCGGGCTGTGCGACCGATCAGGTGCTGTATAATCTGGGCGAGCGCGGCATCGAGTTCGACCTGCTGCCGTGGTCGCGCCAGCGGGAGATGCCGGTGATGGCATATTCGCCGGTGGGGCAGGGCGGTCGCCTCTTGGCGCATCCGGCCCTGCGCACCGTCGCCGACCGGCACGGCAAGACGCCGGCGCAGATCGCGCTGGCCTGGACGATTCGGCAGCCCGGCGTCGTGACAATCCCGAAGGCGGCCGACCCGGCGCACGTGCGGCAGAACGCGGAAGCCGCCGCGATCGTGCTCGGGCCGGAGGATCTGGCAGATCTAAACGCCGCCTTTCCACCTCCGACCCGTAAGCGCCCGCTGGCGATGCTCTAGGGCTCAACGGCCCGCCGCATACCCCTGCATGCCGCGCGGATTGGCGCCGGTGCGCAGCAGGCCGCCATCGGTGGAGGCCGCCGACAGACGACCCTCCGACCAATCCTCGCCGCGCTCGGCCCGGTGTCCGCGCGCCAACAACTTGTCCAGCACCGACTGCGGATAGCGGCCTTCGATTACCAGCTTGCCGGGGCGGGAAACGCGGGGCCAGAACGAGCTGGGCCAGTGCTCCGTGTGGAAGCAGGGCGCGTCGATCGCCTGCTGGATCGACCAGCGATGATGCACCATGCGCAGGAAGAAGGTGAGAGACCATTGGTCCTGCTGCTCGCCGCCCGGCGTGCCGAACGCCATCCATGGCTTGCCATCCCTGAGCGCGAAGCTGGGGGACAGCGTCGTCCGCGGCCGCTTGCCAGGGGCGAGCCCGTTCGGCACGCCGCCGCGGAGCCAGAACATCTGGCCACGGGTGCCCATCGGGAAGCCGAGCTCGGGGACCACGGGGCTCGACTGCAGCCAGCCGCCCGACGGGGTCGCGCTGACCATGTTTCCCCAGCGGTCGATGACGTCGATGTGGACGGTGTCGGAGGCGCTGACGCCGAGCCTCGCCACCGTGGGCTCGCCGGCGCCGGCATCCTGCATTATACTGTCTGCCCGGGCGGCCGCGCCGGTGTCGACCCAGCCGTTCCGACCCGGCAGGAAGCCCGGCCGCAGCTCCATCGAGGCGGTCTCGGCGACCAATCCGCGGCGCTCGCCGTTGTAGCCGTCCGATAGCAGCGTCCCGAGCGGCACGCCGGGCATGTCGCCGTAATAGGCCTCGCGGTCGGCGAAGGCGAGCTTGGCGCATTCGGTGACGGTGTGGATGAACTCGGCCCCGAGCGGGTCCATGGCGCCGATGTCGAAGCCGCTGAGCAGCGCGAGCTGCTGCAGGAACACCGGGCCCTGCGACCAGGGGCCGCATTTCAGCACGGTGTAGCCATGATAATCGTAGGAGACGGGCTCCTCGATGGTCGGCTGCCAGGCTGCGAAATCCTGTGCGGTCAGCAGGCCGCGGTGGCGACGGCCGGAAGCGTCGAGCACCGGCGTCTCGAAGAAGCGGCCGACGGCCTCGGCGACGAAGCCCTGATACCAGGCGCGGTCGGCCGCCTCGATTCGGGCTTCCCGCGTCTCGCCGATGGCTTCGCGGCAGATGCGCTCGTAGGTGGCGGCCAGCGCCTCGTTGCGGAACAGGGCGCCGGGCTGCGGCGTCTTGCCGCTGGGGAGAAAGACGGCGGCGCTGGTGGGCCACTCGGTCTCGAACATCGGGCGCATCGTCTCGATGGTGGCGCAGATGCGCGGCACCAGCGGCACGCCGTCGCGGGCGTAGCCGATGGCGTAGGCCAGCACGTCGGCCAGTTCCCACGTGCCCCACTCGCGCAGGATGCGGCACCAGGCGCCGAACGCGCCGGGCACGACGGCGGGCAGGAAGCCGGTGCCGGGGATCAGGTCGAGCCCGAGATCGGCGAACGCGCCCAAGGTTGCCGCGGCGGGGGCGGTGCCCTGGCCGCAGACGACGTGCTGCGTGCCGGAGGCGGCGCTGTGCAGGATGATCGGGGCGTCACCGCCGGGCCCGTTCAGATGCGGCTCGGCGACCTGCAGCGTGAAGGCGGTGGCGCAGGCGGCGTCAAAAGCGTTGCCGCCCCGTTCCAGCACCGACATGCCGACGGCGGTGGCGAGCCAATGCGTCGAGGCGACGACGCCGAAGGTGCCGGTGATGTCGGGCCGGGTCGTAAAGCTGGTGGCTGACATCTGGTGGAAGTCTCCCGTTGCGTTCCGCCTAGCCTATGCGCAGTGTCCGGCTACTGGAAATCGGGGGTCGAAACGTTGCTAATCCTGATCGTCGGTCCTTCCGGGGCGGGCAAGGACACGTTGTTGAACGGGGTTCGGGCGGGGATGGGCGAGCATACCGGGATGCGGTTCGTGCGCCGGGTCATTACCCGGCCCGGCGATCTCGGCGAAGAGGAGCATGAGAGCGTCAGCGAGCAGGTGTTCGAGCTGCGCGAGCAGGCCGGCGACTTCGCGCTGCATTGGCGGGCACATGGCCTGCGCTACGGGATCCCGGCGGACATCTCGTTTGACCTGGCGCGCGGCCGCGTGGTGGTCGCCAACGTGTCCCGCGGCGTGCTGGCCGAGGCGGCGGCCAAGTTCCCGGTCGCCATCGTCGAGATCACGGCGCCGCGGGAGTTGTTGGAGTCGCGGTTGGTCGAGCGCGGCCGCGAGGATGCCGGCGACGTGGCACGCCGCATGTCGCGCGAGATCGAACTGGAGCTGCCGGTGACCCGGCTGCGCGTCGTCAATGACGGCAGCAAGGAGGCCGGGGTGGAGCGCTTGCTCGACGCGATCCGCGAGGCGGCAGGGCTCGACGCGTTCCAGGGGTGAGCGACGCCGTTTCAGTCCGGGGGCGGCTCGGCGCGCTGCGGCTGCTGCTGCCGTTCCTGCTGCCCTACCGATGGCGCGCGATCGGGGCGGGGACGGCGCTCGGCCTATCGGCCGCGCTGGTGCTGTTGCTCGGCCAGGGGGTGCGGCGGCTGATCGACGTCGGTTTCGCGACATCGGACCGCGGACATCTCGATGGGGCGGCGCTGGCGATGTTCGGCGTCGTCCTCGGTCTCGGCTTCTCGACCGGGGCGCGCTTCTATCTCGTCTCCTGGCTCGGCGAACGCGTGGCAGCGGACATGCGGGCGGCGCTGTTCGACCGCGTGCTGGACCTGTCGCCGCCGTTCTTCGAGACGATGCGCACCGGCGACGTGCTGACTCGGCTTAACACTGACACCGTACTGTTGCAGGGGCTGGTCGGCTCGGCGGTATCGCAATGGCTGCGCAGCCTGGTGATCGCCATCGGCGCACTGACGATGCTGGTGGTCACCAGCGCCAAGCTGGCCGGGCTCGTGGTGCTGGTGGTGCCATTCGTGGTGCTGCCGCTGGTGGTGTTCGGGCGGCGCGAGCGCCGGCTGGCGCGGCTGGCGCAGGATCGCGTCGCCGATCTGGGCGCCTATGCCGAGGAGACGATCAACGCGCTGCGCACGGTGCAGGCGTTCACGCACGAGGCGGAGGATCGGGCCCGGTATCGCGGCCGGGTCGAGGCGGCGGTGACGGCGGCGATGCGCCGGGTTGGCGTGCGGGCGACGTTGGTGACGCTGGTGATCCTGCTCGGGTTCGGCGCGATCGTGCTAAGCCTATGGGTCGGTGGGCTAGACGTGGTGGCCGGGCGGCTCTCGGGGGGCGAACTGTCGGCGTTCGTGTTCTACGCCGTGCTCGTGGCCACCAGCGCGGCCGGGATCGCCGAATTATGGGGCGAAGTGCAGCGGGCCGGCGCGGCGGCGGAGCGGATTGGCGAGTTGATGGCCGAGCAGCCCTCGGTCAGCGCACCCGCCCATCCCGTCGCCCTGCCGCCGGTGCGCGCGGGCGGCAGCGTGATCCGCTTCGAGGAGGTGTGCTTCAACTATCCGTCGCGGCCCGACACCGCCGCCCTGGACCGGTTCAGCCTCGTCGTCGAACCCGGCGAGACCGTGGCCCTGGTCGGCCCCAGTGGTGCCGGCAAGACCACCGTATTCCAGCTGCTGCTGCGGTTCTACGATCCGGCCAGCGGACGTATCGTGCTCGACGGCGTCGATCTCCGCGCCGCCGACCCGGCGGTCGTGCGTGGACGCATTGGCCTGGTCAGCCAGGACCCGGTCATCTTCGGTGCCAACGTGTGGGACAACATCCGCTACGGCCGCCCCACTGCCACCGATGCCGAAGTCCGTCAGGCTGCCGAGGCTGCCTCGGCAGACTTCTTGAATGATCTACCGGTCGGCTTCGACAGCTTCCTCGGTGAGCGCGGCGTTCGTCTGTCCGGCGGCCAGCGGCAGCGGGTGGCGATCGCGCGCGCCATCCTGCGGGATGCGCCGGTGCTGCTGCTCGACGAAGCCACCAGCGCGCTCGACGCGGAAAGCGAAGCCGCCGTGCAGTGCGCCCTGGCCGTGCTCTCGCAAGGACGGACCACGCTGGTGATCGCGCACCGCCTGGCGACGGTGCGGCGCGCCGACCGCATCGTGGTGATGGATGGCGGCCGGGTCGTCGCCACCGGGACGCATGACGCGCTGGTGCGGGAAGGCGGGCTCTACGCGCGGCTAGCGGCGCTGCAATTCACCGAGAGCGTCTGAGCGCAGGCAACAGAGTTTCACCGGCCATGTCGATGAAGCCGGCCTGATTGCAGCCGACGTTGTGGAGATTGACGGTCTCGATGCCCAATGCGAGCCGGGCGGCGACCCAGTCGGTGAGTTCGGCGGGGTCGCTGACGATCAGGACGGACTTGTCCATGTCGTCGGGGCGGACGAAGCGGGTCGCGATGTCGAAATCGGCCGGCGTGCGGATATCCCAGTTCACCGCGCCGCCGAGCGCGTTGAAGCGCCATTGCTCGTGTGCTTCGCGCCTGGCCTCCTCGACGGTCGGGGCCCAGGCGATGTCCACCTTTACATGGATCGGCTTACCCTCGCCGCCGCCGGCGCGGAACCCATCGATGATGGATTCGAGCTTGGCCAGGTCGGCATTGACGGTCAGCAATCCGTCTGCCCAGCCGCCGAGCCAGGCCGCCGTCTCGGGCGTCACCGCCGCGCCCACTAGCCGGGTCGGCACATCTGGACGGGACCAGATCTTGGCGTCCGTGCTCGTCACCAGGCCGCGATGCGTGACCGTCTCGCCGGCCAGCAAGGCGCGCATGATCTCGGCGCCTTCGCGCAGGCGGGCGTTGCGGGTCGCTTTGTCGGGCCAGTCCTCGCCGGTGATGTGCTCGTTGAGGAATTGCCCACTGCCGAGCGCAATCCAGGGGAGGCGGCCCGGGAACATCTGCCCGAGGGTTCCTACGGCCTGGGCCAGGACCGCCGGGTTGTAGCGCCAGCCGCCGGGCACGCTGATGGCGCCGAAGGTGAGCCGCGAGGTGCGGGCCAGGGCGGCGCCGAGCCAGGACCAGGCAAAGCCAGACTGTCCCTGTGTCTCCGACCATGGATGCGCGTGATCCGACGTGAACGCACCGTCGAACCCGGCGGCCTCGGCCTGCTGGACGAGGCCCAGCAGGTCCGACGGCGTGAACTGTTCCTGCGAAGCATGATACGTGAAGTATGTCATCGCATTGAAAGATGGGCCGGTCCCCCGATTTGCCATCGACCATGTCTCTTCCGATCAGCGACTACGCCATCATCGGCGACACCCATACGACCGCTCTCGTCAGTCGGGATGGATCCATCGACTGGCTCTGCTGGCCGCGTCACGACAGCCCGGCGCTGTTCCTGCGCCTGCTCGACGACGATAGAGGCGGTGCCTGCAGCATCGAGTTCGACGGCGCGGCTACCTCGACCCGCCGCTACCTGCCCGACACCAACATCATCGAGACCACCTTCACCCAGCCGGGCGGCCGCGCCGTGCTGACCGACTTCATGCCGCTCTATCCGCCGAGCACCATGCCGGACGAGGGGCCCGACGGCGATACCGAGAGCCGCCTCATCCGGCTGCTCACCTGCACTGAAGGCCGGGTCCGCGGGCGGCTGGTCGTCCGCCCGACCTTCGACTTCGCCCGCGTCGACTGCACGCCGCATGCGGATGCGAACGGCTCGGTGCTGTTCGAGGCCGGCGACGAGCGCGTGCGCGTCACCAGCAGCCGTCCGGTGACGGTCGAGGCAGCGACGGCGTCGGTGCCGTTCGATCTTGCGGCCGGCGAGCGCATGCACCTGATACTGACCCAGGGGCAGGACGGCGAGGTTCCCCCGGTACAGGAGCCGGATGGCGCGATTACCCGGCTGGAGCAGACGATCGGCTATTGGCGGGACTGGATCGGCACCTGCAGCTACCACGGCGAGCACGAGGCGGCAGTGCGGCGGAGCGCGTTGTTCCTCAAGCTGATGACCTATGCGCCGAGCGGCGCGATCATCGCCGCGCCAACTCTCGGCCTGCCGGAAGCGGTGCCGGGGAACCGCAATTTCGACTACCGTTACGCCTGGCTCCGCGACGCCAGCTTCACCATCACTGCCTTCGCCAATCTCGGCTATCGGCGTGAGGCCGAGGAGTATCTACGCTTTCTGTGCAAGGTGGACGACAGTCACGGGCGCGAGCTGCGCCTCATGTATGGCGTCACCGACCCGGTGCCTGCGGAGGAGGAATTGTCGCACCTTTCCGGCTGGCGAGGCGTCGGCCCGGTCAAGACCGGCAATGCCGCGGCAGGGCAGACGCAGCATGACGTCTACGGTGAACTCCTGCTCGCGGTAGAGGATTACTGCGAGGTCGCCGGTGACACCATACCGGCCGAGCTTGCCGAATCGTTGCCGCTGCTGGTGCGCAACCTGGCCGAGCGTGCGGTCGCGGCGCGGCACGAGCCGGACCAGGGCATCTGGGAGCCGCGCGGACCGGCGCAGCATTTCGTGCATACCAAGGCGCTGATCTGGGTCGCGCTCGACCGGGCTGTCCGGCTCGGCACCCGAATGGGCATCGATGCGGAATGCGTCGCGGCGTGGCAATGGGCCGCGGGCGAAGTTCGCGCCGAATATCTCGAGCATGGATGGAACGAGGCCCGCGGCAGCTACGTACAGGCCTATGGGTCCGACGCGCTGGACGCCTCGGTGCTGCGGATCGCGCTGTTCGACGCGCTGCCGGTCGATGACGGCCGCCTGGCCCGCACGCTGGACGCCGTGGAGGCCGAGCTGGGCGAGGGCGACCTGATCTACCGCTACCGCACCGATGACGGGATGCAGGGCAAGGAGGGCACGTTTACCGCCTGCGCGTTCTGGTTCGCCAGCTGCTTGGCCGTGGTGGGCCGGGTAGACGAGGCACGCTCGCGGCTGGACCGGCTGCTGAGCCGCTCCAACGACATGGGTCTGTTTGCCGAAGAGATCGATGCGGCGACCGGCGAGCAGCGCGGCAACTTCCCGCAGGGCTTCACCCACATGGCGGTGATCAACCACTCGGTACGGCTGGCGGAGTTCGACGCGGCAGCGCGGCAGAAAGCCGCTTAGTCGTGCTGCGCCGCTCGTGGTGGTGGACTGAAGCCCACCCTACGAGTTTGGGTGAGCCGACGAAAACGTAATGTTAAGCGTCGGCGCCTTCTGCCCTTAGCAGGGCCTCGACCTCGGCTTGCGGCACGTCGCCGGTGGTGAACGCCTCGCCGATGCCGCGGGCGAGGATGAGGTGCAGGGTGCCGTCGCGCATCTTCTTGTCCCGGCGCATGTTGGAGACGAGCGTCGCCGCCGAGAACCGCCGGTTCAGCATGTTCAGCCCGCTCGGCAACCCGGCGCGTTCGAGATGGGTCGCTACCCGGGTGGCATCCTCGCCGTCGCACAGGCCGAGGCGGGCCGACAGGCGGAACGCCATGCCGATCCCGACGGCTACCGCCTCGCCATGCAGCAGCCCGCCGCCATAGCCATACTCCGCCTCCAGCGCGTGGCCGAAGGTGTGGCCGAGATTGAGCAGCGCGCGGCCGCCGCTCGGCTTCTCCTCGCGTTCGTCGTCGCCCACGACGGCCGCCTTGAACGCGCAGGCGCGCAGGATCGCCTCCGCCTGAGCGGCCCGGTCGCCCGTCAGCACGGCAGCGGCGTGCGCCTCGCACCAGGTGAAAAACGGCGCGTCGCCGATGATCCCGGCCTTTACCAGCTCCGCATACCCCGCCCGCAACTCGCGGATCGGCAGCGTCGCCAGCGTGTCCGTATCGGCCAGCACCAGCTTCGGCTGATGGAAGGCGCCGAGCAGGTTCTTGCCGTGCACCGTGTTGATGCCGGTCTTGCCGCCGACGCTGCTGTCGACCTGAGCCAGCAGCGTCGTCGGGATCTGCACGAAGGGGAGGCCGCGCAACGCCGTGGCAGCGGCAAAGCCGGCGAGGTCGCCCACCACGCCGCCGCCGAGCGCCACGATCGTCGTGCGTCGCTCGACGCCGTGATCGAGCAATTGGCCAACCACGGCCGTGTAGCCCTCGAGGCTCTTCGAGGCCTCGCCCGGCGGTACCACGATGGTGCGATGCGCGATCCCGGTCTCGTCCAGCCCGGCCAGCAGCGTCGGCAGATGGAGCGCGGCGACCGTCTCGTCGGTGACGACGACGACGCGTTTCTGCGGCAGGATCTCCGCCATGTGCGCGCCGGCCCGCGCGAGCAGGCCGCTGCCGATGACGACGTTGTAGGCAGTGCTCGCGAGGGTCACCGGCAGGCGCCTCGGCGGAGACCAGTGTTCCAGTGCGGTGGTCACGCGCCCGGTGGTGATCTCGGGCGGCTCGTCGCCGCAATCGACCACGATGTCGGCCTCGGCATAGATCGGATGCCGCTTCTCCATCAGCGCGGCCAGGATCTCGGCCGGGTCGCCGATGGCGAGCAGCGGCCGGTTGCTGCGGGAGGCGACGCGGCGGACCAACGTCGGCAGCGGGCAGCGCAGCCAGACCGACACGCTGCTGTCGCGCACCGCCGCCCGCGTCGCGCGGTCCATGAAGGCGCCGCCGCCGGTCGCGAGGACGATGGAGTCGCCGGCGAGCAACCGGCGGATGACCCGGCGCTCGCCGTCGCGGAACTCCGGCTCGCCGAAGCGCGCGAACAATTCGGGGATCGTCCGGCCCGCCGCGAGCTCGATCTCGGCGTCCGCATCGCGGAACGGCAGCCCCAGCCGGGCGGCGAGTCGGCGCCCGATGCTCGTCTTGCCCGCACCCATCAATCCGATCAGCACGACGCTGCGTCCGGAAAGCTGCGGGCTCTTCTCGAGAGGGAGGACACTGGCCTCACGTATGGCGGCCGAGCCGGGACCGATGTTGCGCGTCATGACGGTGAAGGCTAGCACAAGCCTCCCTTTCCCGGCCACGCACGCCTAAATGGACCTGATATGAGTCGAATTTTGCTGCTGGTGTTCGCCGTTCTGATCCTGCTCGGGATCTGCGGCGCGCTCCTGCTCGGCGCCTTCCCCCCCAACCCGCAGGCGCAACAGGTCCAGCGCGTCCTGCCGAACGACAAGTTCGCTCCCGCCCGCTGATCCCAACGTGAACCGGCACGTGGAGGCGTTCCTGGAGATGCAGGCGGCCGAGCGCGGGGCCGCGCGCAACACCGTGCTGGCTTACACTGCCGACCTGGAGTGCCTCAGCGCCTATGTCGACGCGCAAGGGGGCGTGCTCGAGGCAGCCGACCCGGCGATGCTCGGCGGCTTCGCGCGCTCGCTGCACGGCGACGTTTCGGCGCGCACGGCGGCGCGGCGGCTGTCGGCGGTGCGCGGGTTCTACCGCTTCCTGGCGCGGGAAGGCATTCGCACCGACGACCCCAGCCTGCTGCTCGACGCGCCGCAGATCCGTCCGGCGCTGCCGAAATACCTGGCGGAAGCCGAGGTCGACGCGCTGTTGGCCGCGGCCGGCGACTCGATGGTGGGGCGGGCGGCGCTGGAGTTGCTGTATTCGACCGGGCTGCGGGTGTCGGAGCTGTTGGGGGTGCGCCGGGTCGCGTTGCGCGGTGATGCCGACACGCTGATCGTTCGCGGCAAGGGCGCCAAGGAGCGCATGGTGCTGCTGTCCCGCCCGGCGCGGGAGGCGGCCGCGGCGCTGGTCGCGTCGACGCCGGGCCCCTGGCTGTTCCCCGGCCGCGACCCGCGCCGCGCGCTGACCCGGCAGGCGCTGGGCCTCATCCTTAAGCAGGTCGCGCTCGAGGCCGGCCTGGACCCGGCCCGCGTCAGTCCGCACGTGCTGCGGCACAGCTTCGCCAGCCATATGCTGGCCCGCGGCGCCGACCTGCGCAGCCTGCAGATCCTGCTCGGCCATGCCGATATCGCGACCACGCAGATCTACACCCATGTGCTGACCGAAAGGCTGCAGGAACTGGTGGAGCTACACCACCCCCTGGCGCAGGCGGGCCGCCAAGGGTAATCCCCCCGCAATGCGTCAATTTCTCGACTTCGAACGGCCACTCGCCGAGCTCGAACACAAGATCGACGAGCTCCGCAAGAGTCAGGAGCCCGGCGGCATCGACATCGAGGAGGAGATCCGCCAGCTCGAGGCCAAGACGGGCGAGCAGCTCCGCGAGACCTACGCCAAGCTCAGCCCCTGGCAGAAGACCCAGGTCGCCCGTCATCCGGACCGGCCGCATGCGCTGGCCTACATCGCCGGGCTGATCACCGAGTTCGTGCCGCTGGCCGGCGATCGCGCCTTTGCCGACGACGCGGCAATCGTCGGCGGCATCGGCCGCTTCCGCGGGCACTCCGTCATGGTGCTGGGCACCGAGCGCGGGGCGGATACCGAGACCCGCATCGCGCATAATTTCGGCATGGCGCGGCCGGAGGGCTACCGCAAGGCGCGGCGGCTGATCGAGCTGGCCGGGCGGTTCGGCCTGCCGCTGCTCACTTTCGTCGATACCGCCGGCGCGTTCCCCGGCATCGACGCGGAGTCACGCGGCCAGGCCGAGGCGATCGCGCGTTCGATCGAGGCGTGCCTCGAGTCGCCGGTGCCGATCGTGGCGACCATCATCGGTGAGGGCGGATCGGGTGGCGCCATCGCACTGGCCGCGGCGGATCGGGTGCTGATGCTCGAGCACTCGGTCTATTCCGTCATCTCGCCCGAGGGGTGTGCGAGCATCTTGTGGCGCGAGGCCGCCCAAGCGCCGGCCGCGGCCGAGGCGCTCAAGCTCACCGCCAGCGACCTGCTCGGCCTACGCATCGTCGACGGCATCGTCGCCGAGCCGCTCGGCGGCGCGCATCGCGATCCGGCCGAGACGGTCGCGTCGGTCGGCGACGCAGTCTGGAGCGCGCTGCAGCCACTGCTCCCGCTCGACCCGGCGGCGCTTCGAACGCAGCGGCGGGAGAAGTTCCTGGCGATTGGACGCGACGGCGAGGCGTAGACCGACCGGGCGCTACGCCTCGGAGACATCCGTTCGCAGCGGGGCGATCCCGGCCTGGGTGCCCAGCACGATCGTGACCGGGGCCTGCGTCGCGCCGATGGATTGCAGCAGCCGCAGGTTCTGCAACTCGGGATTATTGCGCAACATGCGGGCCGCATTGGCCAGCGCGCGGAGCGCAGCCTGTTCCGCATGAGCCCGTTCGAGCGCGGCCTGCCCCTCACGCCTGGCCTTTTCCACGCCGGTCAACAAGCGGCGGATGTCGGCGGGCAAGACGATGTCGCGGAGCCGAACCGTCTCGATCGCGACGCCCAGCCCATCGCAATCCCGGGTGACGAGGCCGAGCAACTCCGCATCCAGGGTATCGCGCGGCAATCTTGCGAGATCCTCGGCCGTCCGCGATGCAGCGACCTGACGCAAGGCGAACTGCACGCTCGTTTGGATCGCGCCCAGGTAAGAGCCTTCGTCACGGCTATGGGCCAGATGAGGGTCGGTGACCGTGAACTCGACCACGGCGCCGAGCTTCGGCAGAAAGGCGTCGGCGGATAGGACTTCCTGTCCCGAGACGACGAGCGACTGACGCTTCGTAGTCACCAAAACAAGGGCTTCCCGCGATGTGACGCGGTGTCGGCCGGGGGCGAGCGTATGGTCGAAGCGGCCGTCACGATAGAGCAGGCCGACCTGGCCTTCCGTCACGATCTTCCAGTCGCCGGTCCAGGCTTCGAACATGAAATACCCCACAAAGTGCGCCCGTGCTCGCCGAAACCGTGATCGGTCCGCGGGACTGCTCCAACGTCCGGGGCAGTCGCAAGACGAACAGATGACCTGCCCGAAAGCAAGGTTCCGGCGAGACTACGGCACTTCCAGTGCGCGAGACGCCACCGCAGCCCGAGCCCCTACGGAACCCGCGCGGACACAGCCTCTCGCAAATCGAGGGATTGAACCTCGGCCCGAGACTAGCAGGCGAACCGACCGCCACGTCAATCCGGCTTGGGGCCGAGACGGTCCTGCCGCGTTGCGTGATCTGGCCGTGTGATCCTATTCTGGCCGTCGATGCTCACTCCTGCCCAAGCGGCCGACCCGACTGCGCCGACCATCACTCTCGCGCAATTCTTCAAAGTGTTTCCATCGGTCTGTCTGCCGATGTTCCTGGCCTCGGTGGACCAGACCATCGTGGCCACTGCGCTGCCGAACATCGCCGGGTCGTTGGGCGACGTGGAGCGGGTGTCGTGGGTGGTGGTCGCTTATCTGATGGCAACCACCATCGCGGCACCGGTGTATGGCAAGCTCGGCGACGTGCTCGGGCGGCGGCGCCTGTTGTTCATTGCGCTGACGCTGTTTCTGGTCGCCAGCGTGCTCTGCGCCCTGGCGCCGACGATGCTGGCGTTGATCGGCGCGCGCGTGCTGCAGGGGGCCGGCGGCGGCGGGCTGATGACGCTGTCGCAGGCGCTGGTCGGCGAGATCGTGCCGCCGCGGGAGCGTCCGCGCTTCCAGGGCTACCTCGCCGGCACCTTCATGGTGTCGTCCACCTTCGGGCCGGTCGCGGGCGGCTGGCTGACGCAGCATTTCGGCTGGGCGTCGGTGTTCTACGTCAACCTGCCGCTGGGGGCGGTGGCCATGCTGCTGGCGTTCCGGCTGCCGAACCGGCGCGAGGCGGGTGCCAAGTTCCGCTTCGACTGGCTCGGCATCGGCCTGCTGGCCGGCTTCGTCGTCCCGCTGCTGCTGGCGCTCGAACGGGCGCAGCGCCTCTCCGTGGCGGCCGTTCCGCTCATCATCGGCCTCGTGGTGCTCGCCATCGCGTCGCTCTGGTTGCTGATCCGCCAGGAGCGGCGGGCGGCATCGCCGCTGATCCCGGTCCGCATCCTGTCGATGCCCTCGATCTGGCGCTCGGACGCGATGGCCGCGTGCGTCGGTGCCGGGATCGTTGGCGCCGTCACCTTCATGCCGATCTATCTCCAGGTCGTGCGCGGGGCCGACCCGGCCATGGTCGGGCTGCTCCTGCTGCCGCTGACCGCCGGCATCGCGGTCGGCTCAATCATGACCGGGCGCCTGATGGTCAAGACCGGGCGGACCGCGATCTTCCCGTCCATCGGACAACCGATCGTGGCGATCGGATGGGCCGTGCTCGCCTTCTTCGGCCCCGCGATTCCGCTGACCTGGTTGCCGGCCCTGTTCATCGTCATCTCGGTCGCCACTGGGACCACGATGCCGGTCGTTCAGCTCACGGTGCAGATCGAGGCCGGGCCCAAGAACCTCGGTGCCGCCTCGGCCAGCGTGCAGTTCACGCGCTCGATCGGCGCCGCCCTCGGCACGGCGTCGGTCGGCGCGGTGCTGTTTGCCGTGCTCGCGGCACAGGACCCGGTGATCGCGACCCTGTTCGCCGACATCGTCGAGCGTGGACCGGCGGTGTTGAACACGGTCTCGCCCGCCCTTCGCGCCAACCTCTCGGCCGACATCGTCGGCGCGTTCCGCGGCGCCTTCCTGATGATCGCCGGTTTCAGCGTCATCGCGGCAACCCTGGCCTGGTCGCTCCCGGCGCGACGGATAAGCTAGAGCGGGTACTCGTAGCGGATGAAGCCGGTGTGCTTGGCCACCCGGTCGTACAGCGTCCGCGCCGTCGTATTGTGCGCCTGGGTCAGCCAATACATCCGCGTGCTGGCACCGCGACGCGCCTCGGCTGCCACCGCCTCGATCAGCGCCCGCGCCACTCCGCGGCCACGATACGCCTCATCGGTGAACAAATCCTGAAGGTAGACGACCGGATCGAGCGTCCAACAGCTCGGGTGCCGTAGGAAATGCACGATACCGAGGATCTCACCATCTTCACGCGCGGCAAGGCCCTGAACCTCACGATCCTCTAAGAGGCGCGTCCAGGTATGATCGTAGACCTCGGCAGGTAGCTTGACCTCGTAGTAGTCGAGGTATTTGCCCCAAAGCTTGGTCCAGCGCTGACGATCCGCGGGCTGTAGCGGGCCGATCTCCATCAGGGCTGTTCGCCGCCTTCGGGGCCGTAGAACACCGCCCAGACCGCGAAATCCGACGACGTATCCTCGAAATCATGGTGCGCCCCTGCTGGCACGAACAGCATGTCGCCCGCGCTGATCGGCACGGCGACATGGCCTTCGAGGCCGTCCAGCAACTCGTCGAACGGGCCGCTATGGTTGCCGCGACGGAATACCGCCGTGCCCGCGATGACGAAATAAAGTTCGTCCCGGTCATGCGGCTCATGCTGCACGTCCGCCTGCGGACGGAACCAGCGTACCTCCATCGACCCATACGACAGAGCCCGGACGCTCGGGTGCCCGGGATCGTTGGGCTTCTCCAGCATATCGGCCGGCGAAACGCGCAGATCTAATGTGGTATCGTCAGGCATCAGCACCCCTGCCGCGAGAGCGCACAAGTTGGGACGAACGGCAGTATGTTAAGAGACCCCGTTCGGTCGCGCCGCCAAATTATGTGCAGTGTCGGTCGGAGAGCCCGATCCGTCCCAATCCGCCTTCAACACCTCACCCACGAGATACAGGCTCCCGCAGATCAGGATGCGCCCCGCGCCGGGCGGGATCTGGCGCAGCGCCTCGGCCACGGTCGGGCCTGGCCGGGCAATACCGCCGGACGCGGCGATCACCTGCTCGACGGTGAGCGCGTCGTGCTGATTAGGCTCCTGCACCGCAGAGATGGACGCTGCCAGCGGCAGCAACGGGCGCAGGAACTCGGCAGCGTCCTTCGACCGCTTCATGCCGACGACCAGGTACACCGGCCGGTCTTGCCAGCCACGCAGAATGTCGGCCAGGATCCGCCCAGCGCCCTCGTTGTGCCCGCCATCGAGCCAGAGCTCCGTGCCCGCCGGCGCCAGGAGGGCCAGCCGTCCGGACAGGCGCTGCATGCGCCCGGGCCACTCGGCTTGTGCGAGCCCGGCCGGCTTGATCACGGCGCGGGCGGCGCGCGCGACGGCGACCGCGATACCGGCGTTGTCGATCTGATGCCGGCCGGGCAAGGAGGGCAGCGGCAAGTCGATCGTGCCCGCCGCATCGGTGAAGCTCAACCCGGCTCCCCTGTGCTCGATATCCCAATCGCGGAACCGCTGCGACAACGGCGCGCCCAACCGGTCCGCCGTCGCCGCGATCACGGCGAGCGCGTCGGGATCCTGCGCGCCGGTGACGACGGGCACCCCCGGCTTGATGATGCCCGCCTTCTCGGCCGCGATCGCTTCCAGCGTGTCGCCGAGCAAGTCGCGGTGGTCCATTGAGATCGACGTGATCGCGCAGGCCTGCGGCGTGATAACGTTGGTCGCGTCGCCGCGGCCTCCGAGCCCGACCTCGAGCACGCACAGATCGGCCGGCGTGGCGGCGAACAGGTGAAAGGCCGCTGCCGTGATCACCTCGAACACGGTGATGGCTTCGCCGCCATTCTCGCGCTCGATCGTCTCCAGCGCCTCGGCCAGCGCGGCGTCCGTCACCAGCTCGCCCGCGACGCGGAAGCGTTCATTGAAGCGCACCAGATGCGGCGACGTATACACGTGCACGCGCGACCCGGCCGCTTCCGCCAGCGCCCGCACAAAGGCGCAGGTGCTGCCCTTGCCGTTGGTGCCGGCGACATGGATGATCGGCGGCAACCGGCGCTCGGGATGCCCGAGCCGGGCCAGCAGGCGCTCGAGCCGGTCGAGGCTGAGGTCGATCAGCCGGGGATGAAGCCCGTGCAGCCGGTCGATGATCGGCTCGATACGGCCGTGCACGTGGCTCATGCGGCGTCCAGGATCGGCTCGGCAGGGGTGCGCTCGCGCAGCAGGCCGATGATCCGGCTCAGCTGATCGCGCATGTCGCCGCGCTTGACGACGAGGTCGACGATCCCGTGCGCATGGAGATACTCGGCACGTTGGAAGCCGTCCGGCAGGGTCTCACGCACGGTCTGCTCGATCACCCGCGGACCGGCAAAGCCGATCAGCGCGCCAGGCTCGGCGATCTGGATGTCCCCCAGCATGGCGAAGCTGGCGGTCACGCCGCCGGTGGTCGGGTCGGTCAACACGGCGATGTACGGCAGCCCGGCCTCCTTGACCATGCGGACCGCGATGGTGGTCCGCGGCATCTGCATCAGGCTGATGGCGCCCTCGTACATCCGCGCGCCGCCCGAGGCGGTAAAGATGATCAACGGCGCCGCCTGCAGCACCGCCAGCCGAGCCGCCGCGACGATGGCCTCGCCGACCGCGGCCCCCATGCTGCCGCCCATGAACTCGAAATCCATCGCCGCCACCACCGCGCGATGCCCGCCGATACTGCCATGCGCCACGAGAATCGCGTCGTAGAGCCCAGTCTTGTCGCGCGCATCCTTCAGGCGGTCGGCATAACGCTTGCTGTCGCGAAAGCTCAGCGGGTCCTGCGGGACGCGCGGCAGCTCGATGCGGGTGGGACCGCCGACGCCCTCGACCGCCGGGTCGAGCGTGTAGGCGATGCGCTCGGACGCCTTGACGCGCAGATGGTAGCCGCAATGCGAGCAGACCTTGAGCGACCGGTCGAGGTCGTTCTTGAACAGCATTTGCTGGCAGCTCGGGCACTGGATCCAGAGATTCTCCGGCACCTCGCTGCGGGAGAACAGCGTCCGGATGCGAGGCCGGACGAATTCCGAGAGCCAGCTCATGCCGGTTCGGTCACCGGTTTGGTCACTCGGGCACCACGCACGCCGGCGGCGAGACCACGCACTTGCGCCAGCACCCGTTCGGCGGTGTCCGGCGTGGCTTGGCCATTCGCGTCGAGGCTGGCGGCCAACGTCTCCATCAGCGCCGAGCCGACCACGGCGGCATCGGCCACCCGTACCGCGGCGGCGGCTTGCTCCGGCGTACGGACGCCGAAGCCGATCGCCACCGGCAGGTCCGTCGCCCGGCGCAGGCGCGGCATGGCCGCAGCGAGGCTGGCCGCCGTCGGGCTACGCGTGCCGGTGATGCCGGTGATGCTCACGTAGTAGACGAAGCCGGAGCTGCCCTCGAGCACGATCGGCAGCCGGTCGTCGTCGGTCGTCGGCGCGATCAGCCGGATGATGTCGATCCGATGCTCGGCGGCGTGCGAGACCAGCAGGTCGGCCTCTTCTGTCGGCAGGTCGACGACGATCAATCCATCGACGCCGGCGGCGGCGGCGTCGGCGCAAAAACGGGCCGGACCATAGCTGTCGATCGGGTTCAGATAACCCATCAGGATGATCGGCGTGTCGTTGTCCCGGTCGCGGAACGCGCGCACCATCGCCAGCGTCTTGACCAGGGTCGCGCCCGCCTTCAGCCCGCGCAGACCGGAGGCTTGAACGATCGGCCCGTCCGCCATCGGGTCGGTGAACGGCATGCCGATCTCGATCAGGTCCGCGCCGGCATCCGGCATCCCCTGCAGGATGGCCGTCGACGTGGCGTGATCGGGGTCGAACGCTTCGAGGAAGGTGACGAGCCCGCCGCGGCCCTCGTCACGCAAGGCGGAGAACCTGGCGGCGATCCGGCTCACAGTTCGACGCCGAGATGCTGCGCGACGGAGAAGATGTCCTTGTCACCGCGGCCGCACAGATTCATCAGCACGATCGCGTCCCGGTCCAGCGTCGGCGCCAGCTTCTGCACATAGGCCAACGCATGCGCCGGCTCGAGCGCGGGGATGATGCCCTCCGCCCGCGTGCACAGCTGAAACGCGTCGAGCGCCTCTTGGTCCGTCGCCGCCACATACTCGACCCGGCCGATCTCGTGCAGCCAGGAGTGTTCCGGCCCGATCCCCGGATAGTCCAGCCCGGCGCTGATGCTGTGCGCCTCTTGAATCTGGCCGTCCGCATCCTGCAACAGGTACGTCCGGTTGCCGTGCAGCACCCCCGGCCGGCCGCGGCTCAGGCTGGCCGCGTGCTCCTGCGTGTCCAGCCCGCGCCCGGCTGCCTCCACGCCGACGAGGCGCACGCTGCCGTCGTCCAGAAACGGATGGAACAGTCCCATCGCGTTGCTGCCGCCGCCGATGGCTGCGACGACCACGTCCGGCAGCCGACCTTCCGCCTCCAGCAATTGCGCCCGCGCCTCGGTGCCGATGATACTCTGGAAATCCCGCACCATCGCCGGATAGGGGTGCGGTCCGGCGACTGTCCCAATAAGATAATATGTGTCCTCGACGTTGGCGACCCAGTCGCGCATCGCCTCGTTCATCGCGTCCTTTAGCGTGCCGGCGCCCGAGGTGACCGACACGATCTCGGCCCCGAGCAGCTTCATGCGGAACACGTTCGGCTTCTGCCGCTCGACGTCGGTGGCGCCCATGTAGATCACGCACGGGAGGCCGAACAGGGCGCAGACGGTGGCGGTCGCGACGCCGTGCTGGCCGGCGCCGGTCTCGGCGATGATCCGCGTCTTGCCCATGCGGCGGGCCAGCAGGATCTGGCCCATGCAGTTGTTTATCTTATGACTTCCGGTGTGGTTCAGCTCATCGCGCTTGAAGAAGACGCGTGCTCCGCCGATCCGGTCGGTGAGCCGTTCGGCGAACCAGAGCGGGCTCGGGCGGCCCACGTAGTCCTTGAGATAGCGGTCGAGTTCGGTGCGGAACGCTGGGTCGGCCTTGGCGGTCTCGTAGGCCTGTTCGACTGCGAGGATCAGCGGCATCAGCGTCTCGGCGACGAAGCGGCCGCCGAACGCGCCGAAGCGGCCGCGGGAATCGGGGCCGGACCGAAGCGTGTTCGGGCGGGCGAGGGCGGCGGAACTCATCGACGGATCTCCATCGCGCGGGTTTAGCCCAGGCGCGGCGTCGGGTCACGCTCTGGTCGTGCGGATGGCTTCAGTCTAGGACGGAGCATGCTCTACGTGAACACCGGCTCCTCGCCTCGTGCAGCGCTGCCAACGGGTGAGCACGTTGCGCCTCTCACCGATGGGGTCTGGCTGGACCTGCTCGAGCCGACCGATACGGAGCGGTCCGCGGTCGAGCGACTGACCGGGCTTCGGGTGCCGGCGCAGACCGACATCGCCGAGATCGAGACCAGCAGCCGGCTGATGACGGAGGGCGAGGCGCTGTATCTGAGCATGCCGCTGGCCTACTTCGACCGCGAGCGCGAGGCCGCCTCCACGTCGCCGATCGGCTTCGTGCTGTCGGCCAAACACCTGATCACGATCCGGTTCGCGCCGCTGCCGGTGTTTGACGTCTACGCCGAGCGGTTCGCCAGCAATGCACACATGACCAGCGGCGAGGCGTTCCTCGGCTTGCTGGAGGCGATCATCGACCGGCTCGCCGACGTGCTCGAGCATGTCGGCTCCGACCTGTCGGAGGTATCCCACCAGATCTTCGGCACCGAGCGCACCGCCGAACGCAACGCCAACGTCATCGACGCCCGCCTGCGCGAGACGCTCGGGCGCATCGGGCGGCGCGGCGATCGGCTGGCCAACATCCGCGACAGCCTCGTCGGCACCCAGCGCATCGTCAATTACGTGCATGACGTGGGCAAGGACTGGATGGACCGGGCGCTGGTGCATCGCTGCGGCACGCTGCGGGCCGACATCGCCTCGCTGATGGAATACGACGTTCAGCTGAGCAACAAGGTGCAATTCCTCCTCGACGCGACGCTCGGGTTCATCAACATCGAGCAGAACAATGGTATCAAGATCCTGACGGTCGTGTCGGTGGTCGGCGTGCCGCCGACGCTGATCGCCAGCATCTATGGGATGAACTTCAAATGGATTCCCGAGCTCCAATGGGAATACGGCTATTTCTACGGCCTGACCGTGATCGTGCTGAGCGCGATCCTGCCGATCCTGTGGTTCAAGCGCCGCGGCTGGATCTGATCCGCGTCGCCGTCGCCGTCGTCGTCGTGCTGACGGCGGCGGCTTCCAGCGCGGCTTCCGCACAGCCGCTCGCGCCAGCCTCGCCGCTTCTGCAGGACGGACCGCTGACAACGCTGCTTCAGCCGCAGAAGCTGGACAGGAGCCGCCCGCTGCTACCCCAAGCCGGGGAGGGGACCGGTTCGGCCGACTCGACGCCGGGTCGAACCACGCCCTGCACGCGTCAGGGAAAGGCGGCAGGGCCCGCGCCGTCGGTGCTGGGCGGTGGCTCCGGCCCCGGCGATTACGGTCGATACCTGCCGACTCCGCCGTCCAGTGCCGCGGCGCCGACCGCCGCGCTCCGGTCCGGCAGCACGTCCTCACCCGTCGGCACTGCGCCGCCCACCCGGACGCCCGGTGTCGATCGCCCGCTCTGGGATACTGGGGATCGTCGCGCGACGACAGCGGGCAAGCCAGCGCCATCGTCCGACGCCGACAAGGCCGCCGGTGCGACGGCCAGCCCGGCGCCCGCACCGGCCCGCGACCGACCCCTCTGGGCCGACGGATCGCTGTTACCGTCCGCGGAATCGGCTTCCATCCCGACGCCCTGCATCGACCAGGCGCCTACCATCCCACGCTGAGGCGCACACGGGAGTTCATTCACTAAACGTTTAGGTTTCGGGCGCTTAATAGCGCCATGTCAGCGCACGCCCACATGACACGGTGTACGATCCTTGCCTTGCTTCTGATGGGGAGCGCGCTCGGTCTCGCTCGGGCCGAGGAGGTGAAACCCGAGCACTTCGATTGGTCGCCGGAAAGTGGCAAGCTACTGGCGACGGCGGGCGTATCCCAGATCGAGGGTTCCGGCGGCGGTGGCCTCGTGCCATGGGCCCTCATCACAGGGTATGGCACGCGCGACGCGGTGGGCGGCAACGCGCATTACACGTTCGTCCGCACCTCGAGCTTCGATCTGCACTCCGCTGGCGCTGCGCTGGGGCTCTACGACCGCGTCGAAGTTTCCTTCGCGCGTCAGTGGTTCGATACACGGTCGGTGGGCGGCAAACTCGGCTTGGGCAAGAACTACACGATCGACCAGAATATCGCGGGCCTCAAGGTGCGGGTCTTCGGCGACGCCGTATACGATCAGGATCGTTGGTGGCCGCAGGTGTCGGTCGGCATGCAATACAAGGCCAACAACCGCGGCGCTCTCCTCTCGGCGATCGGTGCCAGATCGGCGGACGGTGCTGATTTTTACATTGCCGCAACGAAATTGCTGCTGTCGGAGAACCTGCTGGTCAACGCGACGGTTCGTGCGACCCGGGCAAACCAGTTCGGTCTCTTGGGCTTCGGCAGCGACCGCCACCCTGGCTACAGCCCTCAGTTTGAGGGCAGCGTCGCTTATCTCATCAACCGCAATTTTGCCGTAGGCGGTGAGTTCCGCACCAAGCCGGACAATCTCGCCTTCGCGCACGAAGACAATGCGTGGGACCTCTTTGGCGCTTGGTTCATCAGCAAGAATGTCGCGGCAACGGCTGGCTACGCCAACCTTGGCCGGGTTGCCGGCCAAACCAGTCAGAGCGGTGTCTATCTTTCACTTCAGGTGGGGTTCTGAGCGATGTCTTTCCGAAATCGCGTTCTTTTGCTTGCCGGCCTACTGGCAATGGGCGGACACGGAGCAAGGGCGGCATCGCTCTTCGCTGATCTGGGTGAGAAGCCGGGCATCGAGCGTCTCATCGATCGTGCCATGACGATCTGGAACGCCGATCCGCGGGTTGGGCCGACGTTCGGGGAAACCAATGTCCCGCGGTTCAAGCGGATCATTGTCGAGCAGATTTGCAGCATTTCTGGCGGTGACTGCAAATACACCGGCCGTTCCATGGCCGAAGCCCACAAAGCGCTTCATCTGGCCAACGTTCAATTCAATGCCGTAGCCGAGGACCTGCAGAGCGCCATGGAGCAGGAGCACTACTCCTACTCCGTCCAGAACCGTCTGCTCGCGCTATTGGCTCCGATGCAGCGCGACGTCGTGACCCGGTGAAGCCCGTTCGTCTCGCTCTTTGGGCGACGCTTGCGCTCGTTCCCGCGATCACTGCGATCGCGGCGGTGGCGCCCGTCATGGTCAACCAGTCGCGCCGGGCTTTCTCCCTGCGCGAAGTACATATCAGGCGCGGCGAAACCATCCGCTTCAGCAATATAGACGAGTTTCTTCATCAGCTTTACGTCGATTCACCGACGTTCAAGTTCTCATCGAGCGAACAGGCACCTGGTCAGATCGTCGACGTCGCGTTCTCGGCGTCCGGCACGTTCGAGGTGAAATGCGAGATACATCCCAAGATGTCGATGACGGTCGTCGTCGATTGACCGTCACGCAATCGACCGTGTCAGGCCTTCTACACCGGAGTGAGAACTCCGAAACCGACGAGTAGCGTATGTCGATCCGCCTGAAGATCCTTGTTGCCTGCCTCTGCCTGACAGCGATCACCATCGCCTCCGGTGTGCTTGCACGAGCGAGCCAGTCCGAGCTGGGGGGCTTGGCCTTCCGGCTTTACGACGACGCGTTCATGTCGATGAGCTATCTTCGTTCGGCACAGAATACATTGCTCTCGGTCTCGCGTGACCTTGCCTCGCCCGTGGCCGAGCGGCAGGACACCGTGAGCGAGAAATTGGATTCTGCCGTGAGCGATCTGCAGGTCGCGCATGATCGGGCGCTTTCGCCGGAGGGGTCGCGGGCGGCGACATGGCTGCAGCAACAACTCGAGATCTTGCAGCAACAAGTCAAAGGCAACCAACCCGCCGATCGATCGATGCTGTCGACCGTAGAAGACCGCTTCGACGCTGCGGTGGAGATCAACGCGGGTGACGGCTTCCGCTTCCGCCGTGAAGCAGTCGGGCTCATCGCTCATGTCAAGCGACAGACGTGGATCGTCATGGCGATTTCGGTGAGCGTCGCACTCGCGATCACGGTGCTTCTCAGTCGCGCGATCGTGCCATCGGTGAGCTACGCGGTTGGGCTCGCGACCAACATCGCATCCGGGCGGCTCGACAATCCAATCTCGATCAAAGGCGGCGGTGAGACGGGCGTGTTGCTGCGCGCGCTCGGGCTGATGCAGAAAAGCATCGCCGACAAGATGGCTCAGATCGAACAGTTGATGGCGCAACAGGCGTCGAGCCACGCGACAGAGATCGCCGTGCAACATCTCCGCTTCGAGGTCGCGCTCGAAAACATGGTGCAGGGGCTTTGCATGATCGACGTTGAACGCCGGGTCATCGTGCATAATCGTCGCTTTGCCGAAATGTTCTCGGATGCCGAGGTTGGTGCGCCATTGCTGAAGGCGTTGCCGATCGCTCTGCTGCCGCCGGAAACGGCCGACCTGCACCAGCCGCAAACTTACAGCCGCACGTTGGAGGACGAGCGGGTCATCGCTGTCTCCGAGCGTCCCATGAGTTCTGGGGGTTGGGTCGTTACCTATGACGACGTGACCGAGCGTCATCGCAGCGAAGCCCGCCTGGCACACATGGCACGCCACGACATGCTCACGAACCTGCCGAACCGCCTGAGTTTTCACGAACGGATGAACACGGCTTTGGCCGACCCGCGGGCCGGCGACGAGATCGCGATCCTGTGCTGTAACTTGGATCATTTCAAGTCGATCAACGATTCACTGAGTCATTCGATTGGTGACGCGTTGCTCTGTGAAGTCGCGGGTCGTCTGGTGAGCGAGGTTGGTGAGCAAGGCTTTGTCGCGCGTCTTGGCGGGGATGAGTTTGGCATCGTCCAAGCCGGCTGCGCTCAGCCCAAAGGTGCCAGGGTGTTGGCAGAACGGCTCTTGGCCGTCATCGAGGACATCGTCGAGATCAACGGTGAACGGATCTCGATCTCAACCAGCATCGGTATCGCCATCGGATCCGAAGGATCAGGGGATGCCGACGCGCTGCTGAAAAATGCCGACCTTGCCCTGTTCCGAGCAAAGGCCGATGGCCGCGACACATTCTGCTTCTTTGAGAGCGCAATGGACGCTCTTATTCAGGCCCGGCGGCTCCTGGAGATCGAATTGCGCCAGGCAATCGAGACGCAGCAATTCGTCGTCTACTACCAGCCGCTCGTGACGGCACGCACGCGCCAGGTCAGCGGTTTCGAAGCGCTCGTCCGTTGGCCGCATCCTACACGCGGCCTAGTCTCGCCGCTCGAGTTCATCACCGTTGCGGAGGAGACAGGTTTGATCGGCCGGCTCGGCGCATTGGTGATGGAACAGGCTTGTGCTGACGCGGTACACTGGCCTGAGAACATCAAAGTCGCCGTCAATCTATCGCCCCTCCAATTCAAGAACGCCAACCTCGCCGAGGATGTCGCGGCGATTTTGGAAAAGACGGGTCTCGCGGCTCATCGGCTGGAGCTGGAGGTGACCGAGTCCGTCTTGTTGCAGGACAGCGACGACATTATGGCCATCCTGCATAAAATTCGCAGCTTCGGCGTCCGCGTCTCGATGGACGATTTCGGCACCGGTTACTCATCCCTGAGCTATCTGCGTCGGTTCCCCTTTGATAAGATCAAGATCGACCAGAGCTTCATCCGCACCTTGGACGACAACAACGATTGTCTGGCGATCGTCCGCGCTGTACTCGGCCTGGGTCGTTCCCTCGGCATGAGCGTCGTTGCCGAAGGAGTGGAGACAGAGGCTCAATTCATGATCCTCGAGCGCGAAGGATGCGAACAGTTGCAAGGCTATCTGTTCAGCAAGCCTCAACCGGTCGCCGCCGTCCCATCCATCATCGCAGAGTACGCCGAGCGCCGGGTCGAACTCGTTTAGTGCCGCGAGAGATGAGCGATCGACGAACGACGACGCTCACCCCTCGCGGAGAAATTAGTGGGCCGGAGCGCCACCCCCGCCTTTGGCCGTTTTCCTGCTAGCCAGTAGACAGATCGGTATAAGAACGAACGACAGGATCGCCGTCGTTAGGAATACGTCGCTGTAGGCCATGACCGCCGCTTGGGTATGGAGTTGCTGATATAGCCAGTTCGTGGCTCCTTGCGCGGTGGTCGCCGCAGCATGGCCCTGCTGCAGCAGATCTTGCTGCACCCGTTGCATGGTCATGACGTAGCCCAGGTCGAGCGGCGAGGTGTGGTCGCTTAGATAAGCCTGGTGCACTTGCGATCGGTTCTGCACTAGCGCGGTAGCGGCGGAGATCGATAGCGAGCCGAAATAATTTCTCGACATGGTGAACAGCGCCGACCCATCTGCGTTGGCCGACCGTGGCAGGGTCGCAAATGTGATCGTACTTATGGGTACGAACATGAACGCGAGCCCCGTCGTCTGAAACGCGCGCATTTTCGCCAGTGTCCAAAAGTCCAGGTCCGGCACCAGACGATGCGAATACAGTAACGAACACCCCATGATGAAAAAGCCGAACGCGATGACGAACTTCAACGGCACGATCTTGACGATTTGGCTGACGAACGGGATCAGGAAGATGATCACGATGCCACCGGGAGACAGAATCAGGCCGGCTAGCAACGCCGTGTAGCCCAACTCCTGTTGCGCGAACTGCGGAATGACGACCGCGCTGGCATACAGCACGCACGCCATCGCCGCGATCATGACGCAGCCGATCGCGAAGTTGCGGTCTTTCAACACACGAATATCGACGACCGGGTTCTCGGCATACAGCAGCCACGCGATCGCCCCGGCGATGCCGAGGAACGCCAGGATCGCCATCGTGACGATGAATTGCGAGCCGAACCAGTCCAGCTCCTGCCCGCGGTCCATGACGAACTCGAGACTGCCGAGCCCCAACGTGATCAGGCTGAGCCCGATGTAGTCGATGCCACGAGGCCGAGCTTTGGCCCAGGGCGGGTCCTCCACCAGCGCCTGCACGGCGAAGAATGTCGCGATTCCGACCGGGACGTTGATGAAGAAAACCCAGCGCCAGCCGTAGCTATCGGTCAGCAAACCGCCCAGGGTCGGCCCGAGTACCGGGGCGACGATCGTGGCCACGGCGGTGATGGCGAACGCTTTGCCGCGCTGCGCCGGGGGAAATGTGTCGAGGATGATGGATTGCTGGTTCGGCTGCAATCCGCCGCCGAAGAAGCCCTGCAGCAGCCGAAAAATGACCAGTTCGGGCAGGTTCGATGCGATTCCGCACAGGAACGAGCACAGCGTGAAGCCGCCGATACAAATCAGGAAATAGCGCTTGCGCCCGAACACGCTGCTCAACCATCCCGACACGGTCAGAACGATGCCGTTGGCCAGTAGATACGAGGTCAACGCCCAGGTCGCATCGTCGTAGCTCACCGCCAAATTGCCGGCGATATGCGGCAGCGACACGTTCACGATCGTGGTGTCGAGCACCTCCATGAAGGCGCCGAGCGTGACCACCACGGCGACCAGCCAGATGTTGTGCGTCGGCTTCCAGTTCTGGTCCTTCTTCGCCGCGTCACTCACTTGAAGTAGACCGTCGGTACGGCGCTGATCCCGAGTGGCAACGGCTCGTCCTGCTTCAGGCCGCTATCGATGACGATCTTCACCGGCACGCGCTGCACGATCTTAACGAAGTTGCCGGTCGCGTTCTCGGCCGGAAAGGCGCTGAACTTCGACCCGGCGCCGAGCTGAATCGAATCGATGTGTCCTTTCAGCTTGAGGTCGGGGTAGGCGTCGACCTCGACGTCGACGTCCTGGCCACGCCGCATCCGCGCGAGCTCGGTCTCCTTGAAGTTCGCCGTCACCCAGACATCGGGCGTCACCAGGGCCATGATCTGCATGCCGGATTGCAGGTAGTTGCCCTGCTCGACGTTGCGCCGGGTCACCCAGCCATCCTGCGGCGCGGTCAGCCGCGTGAAACCGAGATTGACTTCGGCGGTGGCGAGCTTTGCCTGTGCTTGAATGACCTGACCTTCGAGTTGCTTCACCTGCGCCGCCGCTTGCTCGATGTTCTGCGGGATCAGCTTAGCGATATCGACCTGCGCCTGGGCGATCTGTACCTGGCCCTGCGCCGTCCGCAGGCTCGCCGTCGATTGGTCCACGTTCTGCTGGGTCGTTGCGCCGCGTTCGACAGCGTGCTGACGTTTGTAGTCCGACTGCGAGTTGCTGAGCGTCCCTTGCGCCTGGGTAAGCTGCCCTTCGGCCTGGGCGAGTTGAGCGGGAAAGGTCGTCTTGGCCTTCTCGAGGCTGATCCGCCCGTTGGCGAGCTGCGCCTGCGCTGCCTCGAGATCGCCCTTGGCTTGATCGCGCTCGGCCTCGAACGGCCGCGGATCGATCTGCACCAGTAGGTCGCCCTTGTGCACATACTGGTTGTCGTTGACCGCCAGCACCGTGACATAGCCGTTGACCTGCGACGCCATCATCACGACGCGGCCATCGGTATATGCATCGTCCGTATCGACCTGATTGCGGTGCAGGAACCACCAGATCGCGCCGGCAATGGCGCCCACCACCACGACGAGCGCCAGAATGATCAGCGGGAGCTTGGAGCCCTTTTTCTTCTTCGGCGCATCATCGTCTCCGCCTTTGTCGGAAGAGGCGTTCTTGCAGTCGTCCGACTTGGAGCGGCCGCCGGAATCTGACCGGGCCGGCTCCGACGAGCGTGACTCGTCTTCCGTCTCGGCCGGCTCGGACGACCGGCTGCTGTCGACTTTATCCAATTGGTTCACCACGGGCGCTTAGAGGATTTGACTGACCGAACGTTCATATCGCAGTGCAGCTTGCCACAGCAACGGCGTGAGATGCTGGGCAGAGTTCGACCGGCCGGCCACGATGGCGTGATCGCCGGCCTGCGCTTGAGGTGTCGCGGCGGCCGTCGCACAGTCGCGGCAGGCCGATTGAGGGATGCATGAGCGGATACGACATGGTGGTCAAAGGTGGCACGGTGGTGACCGCAGCCGACGTGTTCACGGCCGATATCGGCATCGTCGACGGCCGGATCGCCGCCCTCGGGGCCGGGCTCGAGGGCGCGCGGACGATCGACGCGGGCGGCTTGCTGGTGATGCCCGGCGGCATCGACTCGCATTGCCACATCGAACAACTTCAGGAAGGCGGCGGCGCCGACGAGGAGAGCTTCGTCACCGGCAGCCGCTCGGCGCTCGCCGGCGGCACGACGACGGTGATCACCTTCTCGACCCAGTTCAAGGGCCAGCCGATCGCGCCATCGCTGGCGGAGTATCGCCGCCGGGCAGCGACCGCGATGGTGGATTACAGCTTCCACCAGATCATCACCGACGCCACCGACAGCGTCATCTTCGAGGAGATCCCGGCCATCGTCGCGGCCGGCATCCGCAGCCTCAAGGTGTTCCTCACCTACGACCCGCTGCAGCTGGACGACCGCGCCTATCTGCGCGTGCTCGCGGCGGCGCGCCGGGCCGGCGCCTTGGTGACGGTGCATTGCGAAAATTACGAGGCGATCCGCTGGCGCTCGGCGGCGCTGCTGGCGGACGGGCGGACGCAGCCGAAATACCATGCCTGGTCGCGCCCCGGCATCGTCGAGCGGGAGGCGACGCACCGTGCCATCGCGTTGGCCGAGCTGGTCGATCAGCCGATCCAGGTGTTTCACGTCTCCGGCCCGGAAGCGGCCGAGGAGGTCGCACGGGCGCAGGCGCGCGGGCTGAAGGTCTGGGCCGAGACCTGCCCGCAATACATGGTGCTGACCGCGGGCGACATGGACCGCCCGGGGTTCGAGGGCGCCAAGTTCATGTGTAGCCCGGCGCCGCGCGACACCGCCGACATCGCCGGGCTGTGGGACGAGATTCGCCGCGGCGTGCTGGACATCGTCTCCTCCGACCATAGCGGTTGGAGCTTCGGCGGCACGCGCGGCAAAGCGGTCAACGGCACCGACGCACCGTTCACCGACATCCCCAACGGCGTCCCCGGCCTGGCGACGCGGCTGCCGATCCTGTTCAGCGAGGGCGTCGGCAAGGGCCGCATCAGCCTGGAGAAATTCGTGCAACTCACCGCCGCCAACCCGGCCCGCCTGTTCGGACTCTACCCCCGCAAGGGTGCCATCGCCCCCGGCGCCGACGCCGACCTCGTGCTGTGGGACCCGGCCAAGCGCGTCACCATCACCAACGACCTGCTGCAGCAGGCGATCGACTACACGCCGTATGAAGGACTCGACGTTACCGGCTGGCCGGTGATGACGCTGAGGCGCGGCGAGGTCGTCATGCAGGACGGCCGCGTGCAGGCCGAGCCCGGCAGCGGGCAGTTCCTGGCGCGCGCTCCCTACGACATGATCCGGCCCACGGGGCGGGTGCCGAACGGCTTCGACGCGAGTGCGTTTCATGTCTGACTTTATGCAGCGCGCGATCCGCCTGGCCTGCGAGTCCGTCGAGACGCAAGGCGGCCCGTTCGGCGCCGTGATCGTCCGCGACGGCGCGGTCATCGCCGAGGGCATGAACCGCGTGACGCCTGATAAGGACCCGACGGCGCATGCCGAGATGGTGGCGATCCGCGCCGCCTGCGCGGCACTCGACCGCTTCGACTTGCGCGGCTGTACGATCTACACGAGTTGCGAGCCCTGCCCGATGTGCCTCGCCGCGCTGCATTGGGCGCGCGTGGACCGGATCGTCTATGCCGCCAGCCAGCAGGACGCCGCCGCCGCGGGGTTCGACGATGCCGAGCTCTACGCCGAGGTCGCCCGCCCGCATGCAGAACGCTCGACGCCGATCGTGCAAGAAATGGGCGACGAAGGCACCGAGCCGTTCGACGCCTGGGAACGGCACGAAGCGCGGGTCGCGTATTAGGGAAGTGACGGGTTTCGGATCGCGGCCAGCACCCGCTCGGGCGTTGCTGGGAGGTCGAGCCGGTCGGTGCCGATCGCGTCCTTCAGCGCGTTCCAGACGGCGGTCGCCAGCATCAGCGGCGGTTCGCCGACCGCCTTGGAGCGGAAAATGGTCGGCACGCGAGCCGGCGCGCCCTCGAGCATGCGGACGTTGAAGACCGGCGGCACGTCGCGCGAGCCCGGTATCTTGTAGGTCGACGGCCCCAGCGTGCGCAGCCGGCCTGCCGGGTCGGACCAGAGCTCCTCGCAGGTGAGCCAGCCGAGGCCCTGAACGAAGGCGCCTTCGATCTGGCCGCGGTCGATGGCCGGGTTGAGGGAGCGGCCGCAATCCTGCACCAGGTCGGCGCGCAACACGCGATTTTCCCCGGTGAGCATGTCGACGGCGACTTCGGCTACGGCGGCGCCATAGGAATAGTAGAAGAACGGCCGGCCGCGCATCGCCGCGCCGTCCCACTCGAGGTCGGGCGTCTTGTAGTAGCCGGTCGCCGATAGCGACACGCGGGCGAGATAGCTGGCCTGGGCCAGTTCGCCGAAGGTCAGGGTGTGATTGCCGGCCGAGGCGCGGTTGTCCTCGAACCGGACGTCGCCGGGCTCGACGCCCCAGCGCGCGGCGGCGACGCCTGCCATGCGCTCGCGGATCGCGCTCGCCGCGGCATGCGCGGCCCAGCCGTTGAGGTCCGAGCCGGTGGAGGCCGCGGTCGGTGACGTGTTGGGCACTTCGCCGGTGCTGGTGGCGGTGATAGCGATGCGCTCGAGGCCGATGCCGAACACCTCGGCGACGACCTGGGCGACCTTGATGAACAGCCCCTGTCCCATCTCGGTGCCGCCATGGTTCAGGCGCACGGAGCCGTCGGTATAGACATGCACCAGCGCGCCGGCCTGGTTGAGGTGCGGCAGGCCGAACGAGATGCCGAACGCCAGCACGACGCTGCCGAGGCCGCGGCGGAGGAACGGGTGCGCGGCGTTGAACGCGTTTATTTCCAGACGGCGGCGGTCCCACTCGGCGCCGTCGCGCGCCTCCGCCCACACACGGCGAATGAGGTCGCCCTCGAGCGTGGCGCCGTAAGGCGTGGTGGCCGGGTTGGGCGTGCCGGCGAAGTTATGGGCGCGGATTTCTTCCGGCGTGCGCCCTACCGCGCGCGCGACGCGATGCACGACATCCTCCATCAGCAACACGCCCTGCGGCCCGCCGAAGCCGCGGAAGGCGGTGTTGCTGACTTTGTTGGTCTTGCACACGAGGCCGCGCAACCGGACGTCGGCGACATGGCAGGCGTTCAGCGCATGGGTCAGCGCCCGCATCATGACGCCGCCGGACAGGTCCGGCGTGTGGCCGCCATCGGCCGCCAGCGTCGCGTCGAGCGCCAGCACCCGGCCCGCCGCGTCGAACCCGGCCTCCCAGCGGAACAGGAAAGAATGCCGCTTCCCGGTCGACGCCATGTCTGCCTTGCGGGACAGTCGCAGTTTGACCGGCCGCCCCGTCACCACCGCGGCGAACGCGGCCGCCGCGGCGACGGCGCTGGCGTTGCTCTCCTTGCCACCGAACCCGCCGCCGACCCGGCGCACCTGCACCGTCACCCGGTTGAAGTCGCAGCCCAGCACGCGCGCGGCGATGTGCTGCACCTCGGTCGGATGCTGCGTCGACGAGTGCAGCACGATGTCACGGTCCTCGCCGGGAATGGCGAGCGCGACCTGGCCCTCGAGATAGAAATGCTCCTGCCCGCCGCAGCGGAACTCGCCGGACAGGCGGTGTGGCGCGCAAGCGAGCGCGGTCACGGCATCGCCCTCGGCCAGCAGCATCGGCGGGATCAGCAACTGCTCCGCCTCGAGCGCCGCCTCGATCGACAGCACCGGCGGCAGCGCCTCGATGCGGAGCGTCACGGCAGCCGCGCCGGCCAGGGCGGCGTCGCGCGTCGCCGCGACGACGAGGGCGACGGGCTGGCCGGCATGCTCGACGAGGTCGGCCGCCAGCAGCACCTCGTCGCGGCCGGTCGGCGCGATGTCGTTGCGGCCGGGGATGTCGGCCGCGGTGAGCACCGCGACGACGCCTGGGGTCGCGAGCGCCGGGCCGGCCTCGATGGCGATCAGGCGGCCGTGGGCGACGCCGGAGAGCACGAAGGCGGCATGCAGCGTGCCCGGTGGCTCGGCCACGTCGTCGAGGAAGCGGGCCTCGCCGGTGCAGTGCTTGAGCGCGCTATCATGCGCGACGGCCTGCCCGGCGACGCGGAGACCGCCGTCCATCACAGCGCCTGCACGTCGGCCGCCAGGTCCGGCCGGGCGACGCGCCACCATAGCCGGCGGAGCAATCCCTGCGCGGCGGCCAGGCGGTAGGATGCCGTGCCGCGGCCATCCGAGAGCGGGGCGACGTCGTCGGCCAACGAGGCGGCGGCTCGCTCGAGCGCCGCCGGCGACCACGCGTCGGCAAGCGCCGCCTCCGCGTGGCGCGCGCGGACGGCCATGGGACCCATACCGCCGAAGGCCAACCGGCTCGTGCCCGCGGGATCCAGCAGGAAGGCGGCCGAGACGGCCGAGATGTCCTGGTCGTAGCGCTTGGACAGCTTCTCGCAGATGAGCGTGGCGCCCGATGGCGGACGCGGCAGGAAGACGCTGTCGATGATCTCGTCCGGCCGCAGCACCGTGCGGCGATAGCCGAGCAGGAACTCTTCCACCCTCAGGTCGCGGCTGCCGTCGAGCGAGCGAAGGCGGATGACGGCACCCAGCGCGAGCAGCGGCGGCAGCATGTCGCCGATCGGCGAGGCGGTACCGAGATTGCCGCCGACCGTGCCGAGCCCGCGGATCTGCCGCGACCCCAACCGCCCCAGCAGCGGCCGCAGCGCCCCCAGCCCGGCGCCGTCGATCTCCCGCAGCAGCCGCGCATACGGCACCGCCGCGCCGAGCCAGAGCCCGTCCGCGCCCGGCTCGACCCGCGTCAATGCCGTCACCCCGGAGAGGCAGATCACCGTCTCCGGACGCTGCCCCTCGGCCAGCCCGACGCCGAGATCTGTACCACCCGCCAGCAGCCATGCAGCCGGCAGTGCCGTCCGTAAGGACAGTAGCGCCGCCATCTCGGTCGGCCGATGGAACCGGCAGCCGCCGGCCTCGACCATCGCCGGGCCAGGCCCCGCCATCGGCTCGACCGCAGCATCGTCAAGCGCGAGCCCCGCGACGACATCCACGATGGGTCGATACCCGGTGCAGCGGCACAGATTGCCGGCCAATGCCTCGTGCACGTCGCCGCCCGTGCGTTGATGCGCCCACGCCGCCATCACGAAGCCCGGCGTGCAAAACCCACACTGAGTCGCATCGCCCGCCGCAAACGCCGCCTGCACCGGCTCGCCGCGGATGCCTTCGATCGTGCGCACGCTCGCGCCGTGAAGCTGCCCGAGCGCCAGCAAGCAGGCGTTGACCGGCGTGCGCCCGCCGTCCCGCTCCTCCAGGACGATGGTGCAGGCCCCGCAATCGCCTTCGGCACACCCTTCCTTGGTGCCGCACAAGCCGGCAGGTCCGCGCAACCAGTGCAGCATCGTCATTGACGGCGCCACGTCGGGCCCGACGGTGACCATGCTCCCGTTCAGCCGAAATTCGACCCGATCCGTCATGCGTTGCATCCGCGAACCGTAGGACCCCCGCTCGTCAAAAGCCAAGATTTACGGAGTGCTAACCATTTGCGTCCATGATTGGACCGTCGAGTATGTCGACGGCGGGAACGGAGCGCTCATGCCAATAGCCGACGACACCGTCACGATCGTCACTCAGACGACCGTTCGGCCGGAGTGCATGGGAGCCTTCGAGGCGTGGCAGGCGGAAACCAACCGGATCGTTGCCGGCTTTCCGGGTTTCGTCCAGCAAACCCTGTTGCCGCCCAGCCCTCCGGCACAGAATTACTGGGCCGTGATGTATCGCTTCCGCGATCAGGCGGCGGCAACTCGGTGGTTGAACTCGTCGGAGCGGCTGGAACGGCTCACGATGGTGCAACCGCTCCTGACCGGCCGTGCCGACGTCCATGTCGTGCGCGGCACCGCGAATGCGCCCGCCGCGGCGCCGATCTCGGCCATCATGTCGACTCGGGTCAAACCGGGCTGCGAGGCGGCCTACCGCGAGTGGGAACAGCGGATCGCGGTTGCGCAGACGGCGGCGGTCGGCCTGCTGGGCTACCGCTTCGAGCCGCCCATCCCCGGCGTACAAGCCGACTGGCTCACCATTCTGCGCTTCGACACACAGGAAAACTTGCAGGCCTGGCTCGATTCGCCAGTTCGGCAAAGCATTCTGGCCGACGCCAACCCGCTGACCGAGGGCTTCCACTACCGCGTCACCCGCTCCGGCTTCGACCAGTGGTTTCCAATCGCCGGCGCGCAAGGCGGAGCGCCGGCGGTCTGGAAACAGAACCTCGTCGTACTCCTCATGCTGTTTCCGGTCGTCTGGCTATTCGGCCATTACGTCCAGGTGCCGATCTTGCAGAACCGCCTTGGCATGCCTTTCGCGGTCGCGCTGCTGATCGGCAATCTCGTCGGCATCATGCTGCTCAACGAGTTGGTACCCTGGGCTAGCAAACGTCTGTCGTGGTGGCTGGCGCCCCCGGTGCCGACGGCCCGCACCGTCGCCGGCACTGCCTTTATCTCGCTCGCCCTCGTCTCCCTGGCCGTCGTCTTCTGGCAACTCGGCTGACGGTCGGGCCCGATCCCACTCCAACCCACAAGGAAACATCGCATGCCAATGGAATTGTACAGTTCGGAAGCGTTCGTCCGCGATCTGGTCAACGCGATCAGCAACTCGGAGGGCAAGCCGCTCAATATCGGCGGCAACCATCACCGCGGCATCGACCGTGCCTACGCCTTTGACTTGATCGTGCAAGCCAAGCGCGCGCTCGAGGGTCAAACCGACGCATCCGAGCCCAGCGCCGCAGGGGAAAAGGCCGCCTCGCGCACCGCGAAGATCAAGAAGTTCATGGCCGATCTCGAGCAGGAGGGCGAAGCGCCCCCGGCCGCCAAGCCCGAAGTGTCGCCGCCGGCCGAGCTTCCCGCCGCACGCGCGAAAAAGACGCCGGCCAAGCGAGTCTCTGCCAAGTAGACTTTAGCCGCGCGTCGTCCGGCGCGCGGCACACTGCTTGCTTCTCTCTTGCAGGTTCGGCGAAATGTCGTCAGCGAGAGCAGGGAGTCATATGCCACCGCGGATCGAGTTGCGCGGCATCGGCAAGCAGTTCGGCGACGTCATTGCCAATGCCGACGTCGACCTGACCGTCGAACCCGGCGAAATCCACGCGCTGTTGGGGGAGAACGGGGCCGGCAAGTCGACGCTGGTCAAGATGATGGTCGGCCTGCTGCGGCCTGATGCGGGGGCCATCGCGTGGGACGGCCGGGTCGTCGCGATCGAGGGGCCGCATGCGGCGCGTGCGCTCGGCATCGGCATGGTGCATCAGCATTTCTCGCTGTTTGAGCGCATGAGCGTGCTCGAGAACGTGGCGCTCGGCCTCGACGGGCAGGGCGCCTCGGCGGCGCTGGCCACGCGCATCCGCGACGTCAGCTCCGCCTATCGCCTGCCGCTCGATCCGGACCGGCCTGTGTTCAGCCTGTCGGTCGGCGAGCGGCAGTTGATCGAGATCGTGCGCTGCCTGCTGCAATCGCCGCGGCTACTGATCATGGACGAGCCGACCTCGGTGCTGACGCCGCAGGAGGCGGAGCGGCTGTTCGCGGTGGTGCGCCGGGTCGCGGCATCGGGCTGCGCGGTGCTGTACATCAGCCATAAACTGCCGGAGATCAGGGCGTTGTGTGACCGGGCGACCGTGCTGCGGGCCGGCCGCGTCGTGGGCGCCTGCGTGCCGGCGCACGAGACGCCGGCCAGCTTGGCGCAACTGATGATCGGCAGTGCGCCGGACGTGCCGCAGCGCACTGCATTGCGGGCCGGCATGGTCCGGCTCGAAACCAGCCGGTTGGAGTTGCCGGCGGCGGACCTGCATGGGACGGCGTTGCGCGGCGTGTCGCTGCAGGTGCGGGCGGGTGAGATCGTTGGCATCGCCGGCGTGGCCGGCAATGGACAATCCGAGCTGTTCTCCGCGCTCAGCGGCGAGCGGCTGGCGATGTGGCCGGGGGCCGTGACCATCGACGGCCGGGCGGTAGGCCGGCTCGGTCCGGCGGCGCGGCGAACCCTCGGGCTCTGTACCGTGCCGGAGGAGCGCAACGGCCATGCCGCGGCACCGTCGTTCAGCCTGTCGGACAATGCCTTGCTCACGGCGCGGGCGCGGCTCGGGCTGACGCGGCTCGGCATGCTGCGGCTCGACGCGGCAAATGCGTTCGCGCGGCGGGTGATCGCGGCGTTCGGCGTGCGAACGGCAGGCGAGGGCGCCCTGGCTGGCAGCCTGTCGGGCGGCAACCTGCAGAAATTCGTGGTCGGGCGGGAGGTGCTGCAGGCGCCCGACGTGCTAGTGGTGGCGCAGCCGACCTGGGGCGTCGATGCCGGCGCCGCCGCGGTGATCCACGCGGCGCTGTTCCGCTTGGCGGCGGCGGGCGCTGCGGTTCTGGTCATCTCGCAGGATTTGGACGAGTTGCGGCTGGTCAGCGACCGATTGCTGGTGATCGCCGGCGGCGTGCTGACCGAAGCGGGGGCGGCGGGCGCGGCGAGCACACAGACGCTCGGCCTGATGATGGCCGGCGTGCGGGAGGGGGCGCATGCGGCTGCGGATTGAGGCGCGGGCGACGACCCCGGGGTGGCTGGTTTGGCTGACGCCGCTGGTGTCGCTGGCCTGCACGCTGATCGCGGCGGCGGCGCTGTTTCTGGCTCTCGGCAAGCCGCCGGGCGCTACGTTGCAGGCGATCTTCGTCACGCCGCTGCTTTCGATGCAGGGATTGAGCGAGTTGGCGCTGAAGGCGTCGCCGCTGCTGCTGATCGCGGTGGGACTGGCGGCCGGGTTCCGGGCGGGGGTGTGGAACATCGGTGCCGAGGGGCAGCTCATCATGGGCGCCATCGCCGGCGGCGGGGTGGCACTGGCTTCGTATGGCAGCACGGGCGCCTGGATCCTGCCGGCGATGGTGCTCGCCGGGGTGGCCGGCGGCATGGCCTGGGCAGCGGTGCCGGCGCTGTTGCGGACGCGGTTCGGCGTCAACGAGATCCTGGTCAGCCTGATGCTGACCTATGTCGCCGGGCTGTTCCTGTCATGGCTGGTGCTAGGGCCGTGGAAGGATCCGGAGGGGATGAATTTTCCGCAGTCGCGGATGTTCGACGACGCGGCGCTGCTGCCGAAACTGATCGAGGGGACGCGGCTCGACATCGGCATCCTGGTGTCGCTGGCGGTCGCCGGCGTGGCGTCGTTCGTGCTGCGGCGGACGGTAATGGGCTTGCAGATCCGCACCGTCGGCGAGGCGCCGGCGGCGGCACGCTATGCCGGGTTTAGCGAGAGCCGGACCGTGTGGGCGACGCTGCTGGCCAGCGGTGGGCTGGCCGGGTTGGCGGGCGTGTTCGAGGTAGCGGGCCCGATCGGGCAACTGATCCCGAAGCTGACACCGGGCTATGGGTTTACCGCGATCGTGGTGGCGTTCCTCGGGCGGCTACAGCCGATCGGGATCGTGCTGGCGGCCGGGGTGGTGGCGCTGTCCTATATCGGCGGCGACAATGCGCAGGTCGAGCTGGGGCTGCCCAACGCGGCGGTCGGGCTGGTGCAGGCGCTGCTGCTGTTCTTCTTGCTCGCGTCGGACGTGCTGTTGCGGTTCCGGCTCAGGGTGCGGCCATGAACACCGCGTTGCTCGCCTCGGTGGTGACGGCAGCGACGCCGCTGCTGCTGGCGGCCTCGGGCGAGCTGGTGGTCGAGCGGGCCGGGGTGTTGAACCTCGGCTTGGAAGGCATGATGCTGGTCGGCGCCGTCGCGGCGTTCGCGGTGACTTCGGTTACCGGCAGCCCGGCGCTCGGCATCCTGGCTGCAGCGGCCGCCGGGGCGGCGATGGCCGGGCTGTTCGCGGCACTCACGCTGGGGCTGGCGAGCAACCAGGTGGCGACCGGGTTGGCGCTGACGATCTTCGGCATCGGGCTGAGCGCGCTGCTCGGGGCCGGGTTCGTCGGGCATCCGCTGCCGCCGCTGCCGAAGCTGGAGCTGCCACTCTTCGACCCGTTGTTCTCAGACTGGGTGTCACTGCTGCGTCAGGACGCGCTGGTGTATCTCTCGCTCGCCGTTACGGCGGGGGTCGCGTGGTTCCTACGGCGCACACGGGCCGGGCTGATCCTGCGCGCCGTCGGCGAGGCGGACGGCTCGGCGCACGCCCTAGGGCACAAGGTGCTGCGGATCCGCTTGGCGGCGGTGCTGTTCGGCGGCGCCATGGCCGGCTTGGCAGGCGCGGACCTGTCGCTGGCCTATACGCCGATGTGGGTCGAGGATATGACGGCCGGGCGCGGCTGGATCGCGCTGGCGCTGGTGGTGTTCGCCGCCTGGCAGCCCTGGCGGCTGCTGCTCGGGGCCTACCTGTTTGGCAGCATCACCATCCTGCAGCTCTACGCGCAGGGCAGCGGCCTGACCTCGGTGCCGACGCAGTTCCTGGCCATGCTGCCCTATCTTGCTACCATCCTGGTGCTGACGGTGATCTCGTCCGGCAAGGCGCGTCGCTTCGGCGCGCCCGCCTGTCTCGGCAAGCCGTTCCGCCCCGCCTCATGACGGAGACCAATCCATGTTGAGCCGCCGCCCCCTTCTCCTCGGTGCCGCCGCGCTGGCCGCCACCCGTCCGGCGCTGGCCGCCGATCCGCTCAAGGTCGGCTTCGTCTATGTCGGCCCGATCGGCGATTTTGGCTGGTCATATCAGCACGACCAGGGCCGCAAGCAGCTCGAAGCGGCGCTCGGCGACCGGGTGAAGACCAGCTTCGTCGAGAAAGTGCCGGAGGGTCCGGACGCCGAACGCGTGATCCGCCAGCTCGCCAGCAGCGGCCATGGGCTGATCTTCACCACCTCGTTCGGCTTCATGAACCCGGCCGAACGCGTCGCCAAGGCCTTTCCCGCCGTCAAGTTCGAGCAGGCCACCGGCTACAAGACGGCGCCCAATTTCGCCGAATACAACGCGCGCTTCTATCAGGGTCGCGCCGTCTGCGGCGCCATGGCCGGGCACCTCTCCAAGGCGGGCGTCGCCGGTTATGTCGGCTCGATCCCGATCCCGGAGGTCGTGATGGGCATCAACGCCTTCACGCTGGCGGCGCAGAAAGTCAATCCAGCGTTCAAGACCAAGGTGATCTGGGTAAATTCCTGGTTCGACCCCGGCAAGGAGGCCGACGCCGCCAAATCGCTGCTCGACCAGGGCGCCGACATCCTCTGCCAACACACCGACAGCCCGGCCGTCATGCAGACCGCGCAGGACCGTAAGGTGTTGGCATTCGGCCAGGCCTCGAACATGCGCAATTTCGGGCCGGACGCGCAGCTCACCGCGATCATGGACGATTGGGGCCCCTACTACATCGAGCGCGCCAAGGCGGTGCTCGACGGCAGCTGGAAGACGCAGAGCGTCTGGATGGGAATGAAGGACGGCACGGTCGAGATGGCGCCGTTCGGCCCCGGCGTCACGCCGGCGGCGGCTGCCGCTGCGGACGCCACGCGCGCCGGCATCGTCGCCGGCACGCTGGACCCGTTCGCGGGACCGATCACCGACAATAAGGGTGCCGCCCGGGTGCCCGCCGGTGCGACGGTGGTCGACGAGGCGTTGCTGAAGATGGATTGGTATGTCGCGGGCGTACAGGCGTGATGCTTAAAGTTTAGACATACGCTGCCGAAGCTGCTGGAAACCTGGACAAGCCGGTGCGAACCACCGTCGGCCGATCAGGCATGCTTCGTGCATCCATGGGAGCAATCCAGCAGATACACGAGGACCACCGATGGCCTACCTGGCTCCCTCCGAGTTCGTCACCAAGATGGTCGACGCGGGTGAATCCAAGATCTTCATGTCGACCCGCGACACCGTCATCCGGTCCTACATGGCCGGCGCGATCCTCGCCTTGGCGGCCGTGTTCGCCGTCTCCATCAACGTTCAGACCGGGTATTCCATCATCGGCGCGGCTTTCTTCCCGGTCGGCTTCTGCATGCTCTACTTGCTGGGCTTCGACCTGCTGACCGGCGTGTTCGTGCTGTGCCCGCTCGCGTTGATCGACCGCCGGCCCGGCGTGACCGTCGGCGGCGTGCTGCGCAATTGGGGGCTCACCTTCCTCGGCAACTTCATGGGCGCACTGACCGTCGCGGTCATGATGTCGATCGTGTTCACCTTCGGCTTCACCACGCCCCCCGACAAAGTTGGCACCGTCATCGCCGGCATCGGCGAGGCCCGCACCTTGGGCTACGCCAGCCATGGCGCGGCCGGCATGCTGACCCTGTTCATCCGCGGCATGCTCTGCAACTGGATGGTCAGCACCGGCGTCGTCGGCGCGATGATCTCGACCACGGTCAGCGGCAAGGTGATCGCGATGTGGATGCCGATCATGGTGTTCTTCTTCATGACCTTCGAGCATTCGGTGGTGAACATGTTCCTGTTCCCCTCCGGTTTGCTGATGGGCGGGCATTTCTCGATCATGGACTACCTGATCTGGAACGAGATCCCGACCGTGCTCGGCAACCTGGTGGGCGGCATCGCCTTCACCGGGCTGACGCTCTATTCGACCCATGTGCGCACCGCCGCCAAGCGTCTGGTAATGTCCTAGCGCTGAAACCTCGCCTCACCGTCGCCTTCGGCCAGTGCTCCCAGCCTGGCCGCAAGGCAACGAACGACGATTTCCACGGTCACGTCCTGCCCGAAGAGCCCGCGCTGACCCTCAAGGGGGTCGCCGTGGCGCTGGCGGACGGCATCAGTTCCAGCCGGGTCAGCGGCATCGCCAGCGGCGTCGCCGTGCGCACCGTGCTGACAGACTATTACTGCACGCCGGATGCCTGGTCGGTGCGGAACTCCGTCAACCACGTGGTCACGGCGATCAACAGCTGGCTGCATGCCGAGACCAGGAGCGGGGAGGGCGCTGAGGACCGTGACCGCGGCTACGTCTGTACGCTCGACCTCCTCGTACTGAAGGGCCGGTCGGCGCATCTGTTCCATGTCGGCGACGGCCGGATCTGGCGGCTAGCGGGGCAGACTTTGGAGCGGCTGACCCGGGATCACCGGGTCACGGTGTCGTCGGCGCAATCCTACCTCGCCCGCGCGCTCGGTGCCGAGCCGCGGGTTGAGATCGACTACCGGCAGCTCATCATTGCGCCCGGCGACGTGTTCGTGCTGAGCACCGACGGCGTGCACGACCATCTGGCGCCGGAGCTGATCGCGGCCGCGATCGGCCCGGACCTCGACGCAGCGGCGGCCGACATCGTGGCACGCGCCCATGCCACCGGCAGCCCGGACAACCTTACCGTGCAACTCGTCCGCATCGAGGCGCTGCCGCCGGCTGGCCTCGACCACCTGCTCGACCAGGCGGCCGACCTGCCGCCCGCGCCGCTGCTCGAGCCCGGCGAGGCGCTCGACGGCTACCGTGTGATCCGCACGCTGCACGACAGCGCCCGCAGCCACCTTTATCTCGCCAGCGACCCGGCGGGCGCCGCCGTGGTGCTCAAGATCCCGTCGATCGAGCTGGCGGGCGACGCGGACTACCTGCGCCGGTTCATGATGGAGGAGTGGATCGCGCGCCGGATCGACAGCCCCTACATCGTCCGCCATCTGCCGCCGGAGACGCCGCGGACCCGGCTCTATCTGGTGCTGGAATATGTCGAGGGGCAGACGCTGGCGCAGTGGATGCGCGACAACGCCAGCCCGTCGTTGGAAAGCGTGCGCGGAATCGTCGAGCAGGTCGCGCGCGGGCTCGACGCGTTTCATCGGCGCGAGATGACGCATGGCGATCTGCGCCCGGAAAACGTGATCATCGACGCGGGCGGCCGGGTCCGGCTGCTGGATTTCGGTTCCGCCACCGTGCCCGGCGCTGCGGAGTTGGAGGGCGGGGTGTCGGCGGGCCCGCTCGGAACGGCGCAGTATTCGGCCTTCGAGTTGCTGCTCGGCGCAGCCGCAACGCCGGCGTCCGACGTCTGCTCGCTCGGGTTAATCACCTATCACATGCTCACGGGGCAGCTGCCGTATGGGGCGGCGCCGGCGCGGGCGCGACATGCGGCCGGGCTGCGCAAGCTGCGATATCGGTCCGCACTCCAGTCCCGGCCGACGCTGCCGCGCTGGGTGGATGGTGCGTTGCGCAAGGCGGTCCATCCATCGCCCCAACGGCGATATGAGGCGGCGGCAGACTTCGTGCAGGATCTTCGTGCGCCCAACCCGGCGCTGACGCCGGCGTCGATCCCCTTGGCCGAGCGCGACCCCGTCCTGTTCTGGAAGGCGGTCGCGCTGGCTTTGGCGGTCGTGGTCGCGGTGCTGCTGGTCGGGCGCTAGAGCAACATCCGATCGAACCGAGTCGGTTCGATCGAAACAGGTTGTCCTATTCACTGATGTCTAGAGCACTACTTCCGAGCCGGTTGACTCGGAAAGTGCTCTAGTAGGTCTTGTAGGCCAGGAACTTGCCGCTCATGCCGATCTTGACCCGGTCGCCCTTCTGGTCCGGCTGCCGCTCGAGCGACATGTCGAAGTCGATCGCGCTCATGATGCCGTCGCCGAATTCCTCGTGGATCAGCTCCTTCCAAGTGGTCCCATAAACGGAAATCAACTCGTAGAAGCGGTAGATTAGCGGGTCCGTCGGCACCTGCGTCGGCAAGGAGCCGCGATACGGCGGCTCCTGCAGCAGTTCCACCTCGTCATGGGTGAGGTCGAACATGATTCCGGCCTTTTCCGCCATCTCGGCGGTCATGCTCATCTGCCCGAGGCAGGCCGCCGTCGTCCATACCGGCGCGGCACCGAGCTTGCTGGCGACCTCGGTCCAGGTCCAGCCTCGCTTCCGCTTGGACGCCTTGATTTTGAGGCCGAGCGCAGTCTTTTCGTCGTTCATCGTGTCGAACTCCTCGTTGCCATGCAGCTGTTATAGCAAGACCCATACCGGCGTCGGCGACGCTATGCGCGTCTCGAGTGCCACACCTGCTCGCGTCAGGCAGCGCAGCCTCACAAGGATGTTGCACTGCAGCATAATAGTGCCCATTGTCTGGAAGCTAATTCGCGATGATTTAAGGAGAGGCCCATGCGACCGGACGTCGTCAAAGGCAACGTATTCGTCGCCAACCTGCCACTTGGCTTTACCGACGAGCAATTAGCCGAGCTGTTTGACCCGTATGGCATCGTCTTGCGCGCCTATCTCGCGCGCGATCCGGAGACGGGGCAGACCCAGGGGCACGGCCTGGTTGAGCTGGCCCCCGAGAAGGTCGTCGATGCCGCGATCGAGGGTGTGACGGCCGAGCGTCCAGGCGGACGCCGGGTCGACGTTCGTCGTGCGGACGATTCGATGTGCATCGTGGCCAAGCGTCCGGCGCCGAAGCCGCGCCCGGCGCGCGAGAGCGGTCCGTGGGTCGAGACCCGCAGCCTAAGCCGGGCGCCGCGCGAGGCTCAGGTGGTGAGCAGCGACCGCGCCCGAAGCTGGAGTAGCACGCGCCTCACGTTGCGCTAGGCTGAATGGGCTCAAGGCCGCATCGTTCATAAAGCGGTGCGCGCCCCGAGTCCGACAAAGCGGCGATCAAGGATTCGCCTACCGCCATGTTGGGCGTATTGCTGAACAGGCCCGCGGAGAAGACGGTGTCGCCGCCGAGGTCGGATGGTATGCGGCCGACGATCTCGACACCGTCGACCACCATGAGTTCGCTGACCTGTTGGATCGCTAGTTCGACCGCGCCGGACGCGACGAGTGACGCGGTGAAGCCCGATGACAGGATGGTCGCCTTGGCGCGGATCTCCTCGGCGAGTCCAAGCCGCTCCAGAAGTCCGGCCATGTAGATCCCGCTCGCCCCCGCCTGAGACATCGCCAGGCTCGCCGATCGGCGTAGCGTGGCGATGAACGCGTCGGCGTTGCCGATATCCGGATGCGGCGTGCCAGCCTTGACGGCAATGCCGATGAAAGAGCGGGCAAGGTCGGTGCGCCCGACCAGCACGCTGTCTCGGGCTAATTCGTCGATCCCGTCGGCGGTGAGGATCGCGACATCGCCGCGCTCACCGGCACGGATGCGCTCCAGCAGCCGCACCGTCGGCATGAACTCCGCCGCAAGCCTGATGCCGTGCGCCGCCTCGAACTCCGGGCCGAACGCCTGCAACGGCCCTTGAACGCCCATGGTCGCCAGGACCCGCAACTCACCCATCAGTCAAGCCCATACCCAGTGGTTTCAGGGCGAGAGCAATCCCGCCAATGCGCCGCTGAGGCAAGTGGCGATCGTTCCCGACACCAACGACCGCGCGCCCAGCGCTGCGATCTCCGCCCGCCGCTCCGGCACCATAGCCACCAGCCCGCCGACCAGGATGCCAAGGCTGCCGAGATTGGCGAAGCCGCACAGCGCATAGGTCATGATCAGCCGCGCGTGCGGATCGAGCCCGGCCCCGCCATCGCCCGCCAGGGACAAGTAGGCGACGAATTCGTTGAGGATTGAGTTGGCTAGTGGCGGCGCATTCGATTATCCCTTACTGATGACCTCTGCCTACTCGTATCTACGATTTTCGTCGCCCGGACAAGCGTCCAATGATTCCGTGCGCCGACAGTTGGAGCTACGCGATAAGTGGCTTGCGTCTAATGCACACCTTGGGCTCGTGCTGGTCGAGGACATGCGGGACCTCGGCGTCTCGGCGTTCCGGGGAGCTAACCGGCACAAGGGCGCGCTCGCAGCATTCCTGGCGCTGGTCGAGGCGGGCAAGATTGCACGTGGGAGCTACTTGCTGATCGAAAACCTCGACAGGCTTAGCCGAGAGGCGATTGTTCCCGCCACCCACCTGCTGCTCGGCATCCTGATCGCCGGGATCGTGGTGGTCACCGTTGCGGACAACCACATCTATCGATTTGAGGAAGGGCAACCAAGCGATAGCCTGTTCCTTTTGGTGATGCAGTCGGTCGTGATCCTGGCACGAGCGGCAAGCGAGAGCGCACGCAAAAGCCAGATCGGCACTGCTAATTGGTCCGAGAAGCGCGCCAACATCGCTGATCACATGCTCACGCGAACGTGTCCGCATTGGCTCGAACCCGATCCGGACTGGCCCAATGCAGCTTACAAATTCCGGGTCGTCTCGCGCCATGCGTTGACAATCCTGAAGATTTTTGAGTTGTGCGCGCGGGGTTATGGCGCGACGACGATCACGACCTACTTGGTCGATAACAATATCGAGCCCTTTTCGTTTGGACGGCGAAAAGATGGCGGGAGGTGGAACGATGCCCACGTCCGAGACGTGCTGCACGATAGGGCGGTTATCGGTGAATTAGCGCTCGGCACACGCGACAGCAACGGCAAGAGGGTGCTGACTGGCGAGATTGATCGCACGAGTTATGCCCCGGCAATCCCACTCGTGTTGTGGGAACGAGCGCAGGTCCAGCTACAAATCAGGAAAGACCTCGCACCGATCCGCGCCAAGCGGCACGTCAACCTTTTCGCCGGATTCAGTCGTTGCGCCCACTGTGAGGGGTCGATGGTTCGCCATGGTGGCGCAACTGTCGCGCTACGCTGTCGCAAACGATACGCGGACCATTCTTGCAAGAAGGGCCGCGCCTATAAAATGGGCGATCTCGAATGGGTCGTCCCGCAGATCGCCGCCGCGTACGTCCGCCCGCGTCCAGATCAACCAGACGATACCAGCGCCGAGAAGCTGGCGAAATTACGCGTGGCGATCGACGCCGAGCAGCGTGGCCTCGATGCGCTACTCGATGCATTCGCGACGCCGGACGCCGACGATCTGCGAGCGATCCAGCGCCGCAAGGATCGGTTGGAAGTCCTACGATCCCAATTAAAAAGCCTCGAACATCATCAAGTCAAACAGCGCGTTGTGTCGATGGACGATGTCGCCGAGATCGTCACACACGTGTTCCGGGCAGCACTTAGCGGCGATCCCGATGCTCGCGTAAAGCTGGCAAGCGGCCTGCGGCAATGGGTTCTGGGTATGCGATGCTATTGGGACGGCGAGGTCGTCGTCGCGATGGCTAACGACGTGCGATTCGGTGTACGTGGTGACCAGGTCGCGTGGATGCATGGCCCGGTTCAGGGGACTGTGATCTCGGATGACGCACTCCCGCAATGGAAGTTGTCCATCGACGGTATCCAAGGACGAATTCGAGCCGTCGATGAACAGATCAAAACGAAAGCCAGGGTCGGCTGACTTTCCGAAGAACGGTCGAATGCCGCTCTCAGTAGGCGTCACAACCGCCCTGTATTGCCGATCAGTATGCCTCGCGCTCACCGAACTTTCTGGTTTGGGCGAAGGCGATGGCTTCCTTCGATGGAATGTAAATGCGACCGCTGAATAGGTAGCATCGATCAATCTTTCTTTGCCATCGTGTTTCCTAAATCAACAGATTCGAACTGGAGCAAATAACGCCGCTAAATAGACTTGAAATCAGTATAGGACTAAGCCCGTGAATCCAAACTTACTGGATAGAAGTCAGGCCGCAAATTATTTGGGCATTTCATTACAAATGCTCCGCAAGTTGTCTTTGACTGGTGCCAACGGTGGCCCACCCCTGGTGCGGATCGGCTATCGCACTGTTCGATACCAACGTCAGCAGCTTGATGAATGGCTCCGCCAGCGCGGCGCTGAGCCAGCGCTGTTCGAGTTCGAGGCCAGCAAGTGATGCGGTGGGCCGAGATCATCGATGAAGCCGAGCCGGTCGCCTCCATAGCACCGGAAAAGCCGAGCGCGCCGAAGTCACCGGCCAGCGGCGGCATCAAGCCGTTGACGCCAAAGCAAGCGCGAGCCCGGTCTGACCGGCTAGCCAAAGCCAGTGCAAAGGTTACCGATACGGCTGCCGCGAACGCCGCTCGTATGGCCGCTGCCCGGCGGCAGCAAAACTCGATCTAAAAAGACGACCAAACAAAAAGAGCGGCGGTCCCCGCCAAAAGACCAGCCGCCCAAGATGAGTAAGAAATCGTGCCCGACGACAATATTGATAGCCCAAATTGGAAAGAAGTCCCTAATTGTTCATTCCTCGAAGCCGACCTATTTAGCGGCGAGATCAGGAACTCGAAGACCCTTCAGCCTTTGAAACCTCGCCTGGTCAAGAGTTCTTCGCGTTACTACTACCGAGTGAAGCTCTCCGGTGGTGTCAGCGTCGCGGTTCAGCGGCTCGTCATGTCGGCTCACCTGCAACGCGAGTTGCTGCCGCACGAGCAGGTGAGACACCGCGACGGGAATCCGACCCGCAATGCGCTCGCGAACCTCGAACTCGGGACAGCCCGCCAGAACGCCGCCGACAAATACGCGGCCAACACGGCAGGCCGGAAGTTGCGGAACTCCATGGTGTGGGAGATCAGGGCGCTGGGTCGCTGCGCCACCGTGCGGGTGATCGCCGAGCGCTACAGCATCAGCCGTGCCCACGTGCGAGCGATCCTGTCGAAACGACGTTGGAACGGGTTGCGGTAGCCCGCCGTGGCCCGGCGTAGCATCCGTGATCAGGAGGGCGAAAACGCTCGCCTGATCACCACCCTGGCTTTCATCGGTAACCCTGTAGCGGTCGAACTCGCCGATCGGATGCGCAGGTGCCGCGCCGATCGGCACCAGCGCCGTGGACGTGGGCGACCCAAGACCTACGTCGAGGCCACGAGGGCTGGGCCGCAGTTCAAGTGCAAGACGGTGGCGTGCTTCGCGTGCAGGTCGGCGCACATAAGGCGAAAGCAGGACCAGGCAGCCCGCCTATTCGAGAACGCCGCCAACGCCAACTGCTCATTGATCACCATCAACGCCGCCGAGCAGGTCGGCACCTTGGACGAAGTTGGCGAACTCCACCGGCTGTTCCGGGCCACCCTGAACAACTGGCGGGACGCGGCAGCGCGCTATGATCGGCGATATGACGGCATGTCGCTCTACGCCGTGTTGGAGGTGCAGCACGATGGCAGCCTGTGGCGACCTCATTGGCATGTTGTGGCTCACCATCGCGGGATCGATCGGCAGATGATCGCCGAGCGTGCGCGTGATCAGTTGCCTGGTGCGAGAAGGGTGCAGGTGAGGGCGTTCGATGTGGCGCAGTCCGTCGAGGTCAACGTGATGGACTGCGTCGGGTATGCGCTCAAGTTCGACCATGGATCATGGTCTGAGTTCGCGTCGGCGTCATTGTTCTGTTGGATACGTCGGCGTCGAGCGCTGCGGTCGATGTGCTCGGTGGTGAGGCCGAGGGAGAACAAGGCCACGGTGGGGCGAGTTCTTCGTGATCTGTTGGAGATGGAGGATGCCATGCCGATGGTGTCGGACGAGCGTCCCTACTCTGTAACGTGGTCACCTATGTAACTGGTGTAATGCTGGACGTTCAGCGCGGCTTCATTGGTTAGGATTGCTTTAATCCTTTTCGACCAAACTGATGAAGACGATTTCAGCGATTGATGTGTTGCCTGGTGAAAGTCTTAGCCTGGCGAGGAAAGGCCGGGATTCCAGATGAAGACCATCACGAAGCATCTACCATGGGCCGGGCTGTCATCGAACCGCATCCAGGACGCAACGGCGTGCAACTGGGCTTTTGGTCATCTCGTCGGGAACTTGCCGCGTCGCTTGACCGTCGATGGCCGCATCCACGCTGAAACTTATATCTCGGCAGTCGGCGCGATCGCTGGCTATGCAGCACAGCGGACCCTGTTTGCGGCCTCGCCACCGGTTCCGGGCGTCAACATCAACCGATACCAAATGAAATCGGGGGAGCAATATTGGTTTGGAGACGCTCTCAACAACATGCTGGCGCTCGCGACTGAGGCGACCGCAAACCGCTGCGTCTGGTCGCAGGCGATGGGTGGAGCCATCGCTGCTGGCATCAAGGCACATGACGTTCCCGATCTTGGCGTGATGTTCTCGCATGTGGCGAAGACAATTGGCGGGGCTGATGAAGGCACGTCGTCCGTTGAGCCGAACCACCAACCGCACCTGCGAGCGCGCGAACTGCTCAAGTTCGTCTGGCCCGTGGCTGTCGCGTGTTTCTCGGGTAAGGGTGCGAACGTTGAATACGGCGCAGTTCCGGTCGAATGGTGGTCAGCAATAGCGGCACAGGCCGCGAACAAGCCAGTTCGCGATGTGAAGGACACGCTGCCGCCCCACGTCGCTGTGACGTTGCTGATGGAGGCGGCGATCTATTGCAGCAAGCTCGACCAAGCGATCATTGAGGCGGCGTAGATAAACGTGGGGGCGTCGTCAGCAAGATTCTCGCTCGTGTTGGTGGGGGTCGGCTTGGCAGGATGCCTCGCCATCACGGCGGTTACGAGTTGGTGGAATTCGATCTGGCTGCCCACCGTGTCGATCCCGGCGGACGCTGGACTTCCAATGGTAACCTTCGAGCAGACCCTGCCGGCTCTGAGAAACGCCCCGGAAGTCGCATGGAGCGACGACGGCAGCCTATCGATCTCCTCGGCGTCCGCGAGGCCGGACTTCCAGGTCAGCACCGCGTCCGGCGACCTCTTGGAAGTACACAGCGTCCCCTATCTAGATCGAAACATGCTGTCCACCCATGTGGCCATCGAACGGGTCTCATCCTATGCCGCACCGCTTGGTGCTCCCTTCCAAGTGGTTGACCGGAGGGATGGACGCATCCTGTTCGAACCAACGGAGCCGGTAGCGAACAGCAGGGCGGGCGAGGCGTTCAACATCAACTTCCGCTTCGCCGCCAATGGTGACAGGTCCATTGTCGCGGTCGGTTACGGGCCGGGAAGCTCGCAACCGCCGATCACGATATATGACACGAAAACCTGGCGAACGCTCCGGACACTAGCGATGCCGTCGCCGGGTCCCGCCTCGTTCTGGTCGCTGGAGATGTCGCCCGATGGACGGCTTCTGGCCTACAACTCCGACGATTGGGTGATTGTCTTAGACGCGGGAAGCGGAACGGTTTTGGCCCGTCTGCCAGTCCCGCACGGAAACCGGATTGCCATCAGCCCGAGCGACGACATGATCGCCGTGGCGGAACGCGGTTTCATCACGGAGGCAAACGGCTACAGGCACGGGGTTGCTGTGGCCCTCCATGTGTTCCGCCTATCGGACAGCACCGAGATCGCCCGCCGCCCGCAGCGGGGTAGGCAATGGGTCAACCAGATCGTCTGGGACCCTCTTGGACGCTTCGTCGCGTGGCTCGACGGCGGCGAACCAGCCGTACGGCTTTGGAACCTGCAAAAGCCGCCGGAACGGGAAGGCGTGATCGGATTGCCGATTGATATACTGGGCGGCTTCGCCCTTTCCCCGGATGGACGCCGCATTGCCGTTGGGGACGGCAATCGCGTTGATGTTTTCCGGATAGGACCATGAGCCGTCATCGGCGAAGCTTACGAACTCTGATTGTCGCACCTCGCCCCGCTCGAATGCAGCAGGCGGTAGCTCATCGGGCATGGAATGTCGCTGTGGGTTGAGGTCGTCACTGTAGCCAGCACGGCTGCGGCGATCCTGGTGAGATCATTAGGACTATAGGTCATGCGTGGCTAGACGCGCGGCGGCATATGCGCCTTGTCCAAACGTCGGTGAACGAGGGACAGCACTGACAACAGGTCTTCCGCATCCTCCTTGGCGATCGGCCAGTTGATCCGCGCCTCGTGCGCAGTGGTGTTCCGAAACATCCCAAAGATGCCGCGCAACAGATTGGCAAAGCCTTTCTGCTCGCTACGCTCGCTGTCGGTCCTGAGCGGATTGATGGCGAGCATGGACATATCCCCCGCAAGCGCCCTGTCCACTAAAGGTGCGCCATCGTCGGTCAACCAGTACGCGTGCGCAGCTTGTCGGCCACGCTTTTCACCGCTTCAAGCACCGCATGGAAGTAGTTGTCGGCCAGCAATTCGGCGCGGCAGAACCGCAGCACGTCGGGGTGAACGCCCCTCGACGAGAGGTCGTCGCGTAGCTCGCGCGCCCGCTGCTCAGCCTCAGGCAGCGTCCGCGCAGGCTCGTCGGTGGCTTCGAGTGTGCCGGACGCATCCACGGCCAGCGCCGCAAATGCGAGCGCCCGGTTCAGCAGTGCCCGCATCGGCTCGAAACGGTGTGGCTCTCGGACATACTGCTCCGGCTTCATCGCCACTCGGATGAACTGCACGATGTTCCGGCGATGCTGGCGGCGGTTCTGGTCGCTGGCGAACGCGTTGTAGAGCCGATGACGCTTCGTCAGCATCGGGTCGGTATCAGTGATCTGGCAGGTCGCGAGTAGGTGGCTGATCTCGGAGCCGGTCAGGCCCTCGCTCGTATCCCCGAGTGCATCGGCAATGGCACGAAGATGCTCCTGCGGGAAACAGACATTCGGACGAGAAGCGGGGTCTATCAACCTAAAGTCCCTTGCCGGAGCGGATGCGCTGCACGGCCTGGCCGCGTGTGTCGCGCAGCACGATGGTCGCGCCTTCCCGTTCAGCGGTGCCGATCGCCCGGCCATTCGTATCGTAGAAGCGCACCCTTCCCGTGCCGATCTGGACACCGCGCGCGAGCGCTCGGCCTTGCAGGTCGCGAGCCCACGGTCCTTGACCGTCCAGCCCAACGACCGCGAACGCCTCGACCACCGTCATAGCCCGACCTCGCCAGGACGCTTTCGCCGACACTTCATCATCATGCGACTCGTGCCCGCATGATGGTCTGGCGGCTAGTTTTGTATTCGCGAGCCAACGCCGAAACGCTCTGTCCGGCGGCCAACGAGTCCACCACGGCCTGTTGCTGATCAGTCGAGAGTGCCGCGCGACGGCTTGCGCGCGGGCTGGTCCAAGGACCTCAACCCTGTCGGATCACAAATCCTTCGCCACTCGAAACCCAATGGTGTTCCAGGTAGATGAAGCTTCCTCCGGTATTCTGGTAGCCGAACGAACAAGCCAGGGAAGGCTGTGCCAAGCCCCACCGCGCACGACCCGGCGGCTGCAATCGCCGGAAATCCAAGCTTTGCCGTCGATGGGCGAGCCCGCGTAGGTGTCGTTCCAGCAATCCTCCATCCACTGCATGGCGTTGCCGTTCATATCGGAAAGTCCAAAAGGATTATTCGGAAATTCGCCTATAGCTACCGTCCAGTGAAATGCCCGGTTGCAACCGTTGCACAACGCATGGTCTACGCCGACCTCGTCGCCCCACCAATATGCGGTCTGCGTGCCGGCTCGCGCCGCGTATTCCCATTCAGCTTCGCTTGGTAACCGATATGGTCCACCGCTTCCGTCAGGCCGTCCTTGACCGAGCTTGCGGTTCAACCATCGAACGTAGGCTTGCGCATCGAACCAAGTGATGCAGACGACCGGGTTGTTGTCGCCAGGCGTAAAGTCCGGATTGATCCATGCGTTTCGGACCGGGGGTATCGGCCTGCCCACGTGTCGCATCCAGCAGGAACCAGTCACATGGCCCGTCTCGCGAACGAATGCCCCAAATTCATGCTGAGTCACTTGGCTGAAACCAAGAGCAAATCTTCTGCTGATCGTCACCTTGTGTTGCGGGCGTTCATGGGCAGACATCCACTTGGCCGCACTGTCGTGGTCGTTGTCGAATAGTCCAAACATAGTGAACAGATCGCTTTTAACCGGGACTGCCGCCGTGTCGCGTTCGGTGTCCTCTCTGGTCGATCCCATCGAGAAATAGCCCGCTGGCACCACAACCATCGTTGGGCAATCCGAGCAGTCCCGGAACGATTTCGGTTCGGGCTCTTGTGCGCATGCTGAGGGGGTCAAGGCCGGTGTCGCAGTCGCTACCAGCAAAGCCAAGCCAGCAAGAAGGTTCGTAAACACGTGTCCCATCGCGATACTATCGCCGGGAACCGTCAATAATTCTTAAAGGACCGGCGGCTCGTCCGTTCGGCAATCACGGGTCTATTGCACCAGCTTTCGGGCGGCCAGGTGATTGTCCAATAGGGTATACCCCTGCGGCTAAACGGAAACGACCGAAAAGGCCGTCCGCTAGGGTTGACTTTAGATCAACGGACACGTTCTATGCGGACAGCAGCCTAACGGACGAAGTTGATGCGCACTGTTCTGTACGCCCGCGTGAGTGTTTCCGACCAGACCATCGCGCATCAGCGCAAGCAGGCCGAGGCCGCAGGTTTCCAGATCGATGATGTCGTCGAGGACCATGGCGTCAGCGGCGTGACGACCAAGCTCGCCGATCGCGCAGGCGGGCGCAGGCTGTTCGATCTGCTGCGGCGTGGAGATCAATTAGCGGTCCGTTGGGTCGATCGCCTCGGACGTGACTACAACGACGTGCGCGAGACCATCGAGACCTTCATGAAGCGCGGCGTCGTGATCAGGACCGTCATCAACGGGTTGACGTTCGATGGCGCGACCACCGACCCAATGCAATGCGCCGTGCGCGACGCGCTCATCGCCTTCATGGCCGCAATCGCACAAGCGCAGGTGGAGGCAAGCAAGGCCGCACAGAAGGCGGGCATCGAGCATGCCAAGGCAAACGGGGAATACAAAGGAAGGAAGCCGAGCTTTGGCCGCAAGCAGTTCGCCGATGTGCAAACGATGCTGGCGAATGGCGTTAGCGTCAGCCAGGTCGCCAAGGAGAACGGCCTGACGCGCCAGACCGTCTATCGCATCCAGTCCGACGCCGCCGCATGTGAAGCCGCATTGGCATCCTGGGGTCAGTGACGGCGGCGATATACTGCTTGATCGCCAATCGTCCATGATCGTCGCCAAGTGGTCTCACCGGATCGTCCCGTCCGTTGACACCCGCTGGCGGCACGCCGTTGTCCGAAATACGTAAAGCTGGTCTTTGAACACCCTGAACAGACACGTCGAAAATCGGTCGTTTCCGGACAGAGCTTTGCGCTGGTCAACCCGCTTGTCGAACATGCCGTAATCTTCAGCGTTCGGTAAGGTTGCGCTGGTATCATCCAGCCTGCGTGGTCTCGGACGTGTTGCAATGAAGTTCGCGAAGCCACTCGTTCTACCCGGTGCCGGTTTCAGGACGTGGCTGGTCCTTGTTGCAGGAGTGTCAGCCTTCACTGGTGTCATAGTGTCGGTGAACCCGTTCATGATTGAGCTAGTGTTCTTTCTATTCTCAGCCCTTTTCGCCTTGCTCAGCTTATGGCCGATGGGCGCGGCGTTGTGGGTTTCGGTGCGCTATGCTCGCCTGGGCCAGCGCCAAACGGCAGCCGCCTATGCTCTCGTGCCGGTTGCGGCTGTCGCGATCGCTTCCCTCTGCGGTTGGACAGGATTTAGGGTTACGGAGTGGAGCACAGCACAAGCCCAGGTGCGTCAATTCAGTATTGCCATCGAGGCGGCCCGTCGAACCGGTCAGATCGTAAAGACAGCCGATAGCTGGATTGATCCCGGACCGCCAACGCGAGCGAAGTTCTCGCTACCGGGTATGTTCTTCGTTGGCGAGTATGTCATTTATGCCGAGAAGTCCGATGTGGCGTGGCTGAACGATCAAGCCAAGAAATGCCAAGCGGAATCACGCATAGTCACTCTTGGAAGGAACTTCTACCGCATTGCGGGGGAGTGCTGACCGACCGTCAGCAGGAACGCCTTCCAGGAAGCCTGACGAGTTCGTCCAAGCCGATGGCACCTGCTGGTGACGACACCCCCCCCTGGCGGCTGCTGATGACCAACTGCGCAAGCAACGTCGCCGATCTCGTCGAGCACCAGCGTCGCCGGGATCATCGCCTCGACCGTCCAGGATGCCGCCCAGGAAGCCTGACGAGTTCGTCCCGACGTTGGGCACCGGCGTGGTGGAGACACCCGGTGCAGGCCGCTTCCCGACCCGCGATGCCCGACCCGCGCCGGAGATGGCCGGGTCACCTTCGGCCATGGCCTAGTGCCGCTCGTTGCGACAATCCCGCTCGACCGTCCACAGAACGCCGCCAGAAAGCCTGATGAGTTCGTCTGGCCTAGCCTTATCGGCGAACTCGATTGGCACCGGCTGGGACAACCTGTCTAAACTGCGGAGCAAGAGCACCGGACATCGGACATGGCGAGTGACGTTGCGATCAACTACCAGCTTGGTCAGCACGGGTGGTCCGAATTTCGGTTAACCGTGGGAGATGCATCAACGGTGGTGGGGCCATTCGGCTATTGCACAGATGCGCTCGGCGATCTCCTACGTGCGGCTCTAATCATTGCTACTTCGGGGGACCGCGCGGAAGTCTCGTTTGACGGAGAGCCTACTGAGTGGCGGTTGATCATCGAAGTTGACTCACCGAAGAAGCCAAAGGTTTCGATCAGCATCCGCCTATTCCCGGCGCGCTTCCCAACCCAGCCAAATTGGGACGGCGAGAAGCTGCTAGAGGGGTGCAGCACAGCAGACTCGTTTGCCAGGGCTGTTCGAGATGCTGCGCAAACGATATGGGATGAATGCGGCGCTGATGGTTACAATTCAGCCTGGATTGGACTTTCTGGTTTTCCACTGCGGGCGCTCACTGCGCTCAATTCTGCCTTGTCAGTAGCAGAGCCACCTCCGCATACGCCTTGAAACTCTGTACCGCGCCCGCCGATCATCGTCGAGACAATCCCGCCAGGACCGTCCACGACGCCGCCCAGGGAGCCTGACGAGTTCGTCTGGCCCATTGCACCGAGTGGCGGCGGCCCCATCCAGGCGGCCTTCCTGCGGGCCTGTAGACCGTGAACTCGGCTCCGGCTGCCAATGACGAACACCGCCATGATCGTCCAGGGGACATAGTCGATCTCAATCGCTACGCCGTGACCGTCCTGGCCGCCACAAGCCTGTTCATCGCATTGCTGGCTGGTTGGCCAGGGGGCGCACTGCGACCTCGGCTTGGTTATCTGCGCCTTCGCAGTTTCATCCAGAGTGCGTGTCCTGTTCGTCCAGCAAGTGCGCCGACGAGTATGACAACGGCCAGAAACACCACCCCAAGAAAAGCAAGACCGGAGTCGTATAAAGGGCCTTTATCTTGCAAATCTGGAATGCTGAGCCAAGCCAGACCCGCCCAGGTGATAAGGACAAGTAGGAGGGTCCGCATCCAGGTACGCGCGATAAGCCCGACCAGGAACGGGATGCCTCCGGCAACGGCCAGGAAAGACAAAATTGGCGGTATCGTCATTCCCACTCCTGTAATCGATGCGAGTTAACGAACACCTTCGCTCCGACGCCAGCGCTGTCGTCCGGACAACCGCCAAGACCGTCAGCAGGAACGCCGCGCAGGAAGCCCGACGAGTTTGTCCGGCCCGATACACCTGGCGTGCGGCTGACAAGCCAGGAGATGGAGCGCACAAATCGTTCCAGACAATCTTCGGGACAACTTCGTGGACCGTGATCGAAAAACCGTTGAGTATCGCTTGCGCCGGGTGCTTCTCAGGCGTGGTCTAACGCTGAACAAGTCTCGCCAGCGCGACCCGAAGGGCTTGGACACCGGCAAGTTTGTGATCATCGACGAGCAACAAGCGCATCCGGTGGCCGGGACTTTTCCGGGCGCGGGGCTGACGATCGAGCAGGTGCAAGCTTTCGTAGACGACAACGAGACGGCAGCGGAGCCAACAACCAGGCCGACAGTCGAGGTGATCTGCTCCGACGCGCTGGTAGCTTTGCGCGAGATGGAAGCCGATAGCATCGACTGTATAGTCACGAGTCCGCCCTACTACTTTCAACGCGACTACCAGCACGTCGAGCAGATCGGCCTTGAACGGACGCGCCAGGCATACCTTGACCGACTTCTGGCGGTGACAGCGGAACTCTATCGGGTGCTCCGGCCCACCGGCACGCTCTGGCTGAATCTGGCTGACTCGATCTGCACGCGGAAGACCGTCCGCGATGATGGGCTACGGTCGATGGTATTGCGCGGACCGATGCCTAGCTGGGCCGCCAATCGCAACACCGGGCGCAACATGCTTGGCACGTCACAGTTCCGGGGCGAGGGCATCCGCGAGGGCGAGAAGTTCAACATTCCGCACCTGCTCGTCGAAGCAATGCGGGCGCAGGGGTGGCTGTATCGGGCCGAGATAACCTGGGTAAAAAACGTTCGTGTGCCCAAGGCCGCGCGGATGGTGCCGGAGACCGTCACCGAACCGGTCTTCATGCTGACCAAGGCGGCAAACGGCTACACCTATATCAGCCATGGGTGGAACAACGTTTGGGCGATAACACCGTCGCGAGAGCGCGAGGCCCATACAGCCAGGATGCCGTTCGAACTCGCTAAACGGTGCATCTTGAGTAGCACGCTGCCAAAGCAGGTGGTGCTCGATCCATTTGGCGGCATGGGCACGACTGCCAAGGCCGCGACTCAGCTAGGTCGAACGAGTTGCGTTATCGAGTTGAACCACAAGTATGCGGCGTCGATGCGGGAGAAGTTCGGCCTAGTCGTTCCGGAACAGACTTCGACCGCTTGATGGGGCCGGTTTCGACATCCGCCAAACGCCAAATCAGATGCTGGTCCGCCACCCGTGAACTCACCACGGTACGCCGGGTCGGTCCCAGGTGACCAGGGCGAGTTCGGGGGCGAAAGCTACCTTGAGCATCGTGGCAGAGGTGAGCGGAAGGCCGTAACGCCGGAACATTCCGTTTCGGCGATTGTGCTCGAACGTGTAGCCGTTAACTTTCAGCCACCGCTCCGCCTGATTGCGCATTGCCGTATGCTTTGGTCCCGATCGACTGAAGTATTGCACCTGGTCCTTGCTTCCGCGCGCCAGGGAGCCGGCGTCACAGATCGAGCGGATCAAGATGCCATGCTGCTGCTCGACCGGGGTCACGTCTCCCTTCATCGAGGCGTCGTATAGCCGTCTTGCCAAGCGAACGGATTTACAGCGGACCAACAGGATGGTCGGGTCGTTCGTTGCCACGACCCGAAAAGACGCTCGCGATGCATATGCGCCAAGAAACGCGGTCAGCTTGGCTTCCGGGCTGTTGTTGCCTCCCGTCACCATGTTGGGGATGTAGGGAATATAGCCGGTATTCAGTTTGAACGAAGTTGCATTCAACATTAGCGTTTCCTGATGTGCCGCTGGTGAGGACGCCTAGGATGTCGCGGCTGCTTGCCGATGGCAGCGCGACAGGCAGCCGCTACGCCAGTGTTGAGGTCGGATAGTAGAAACGGCCTGGCAGGACGTTGAGCGGACGTGTGAGGCGTTCTGAGTGGCGCTGATCAACCATCTCGACTGTCACTGCTAATTTGGCGGCAGATCGCTCGGCTGCTCGAAGCAGCCGACCGCTTGATCGCGGCAGCCGAAGTCGCCGCCACGCTCGTGCGTGATGCTGCCGCAGTGGTCACCTCGATCAGCAGCATCGACGTGGACCCATCCGACACATGATCCTCGCCCCTGATCGTCGCGTTCGTCATCGGGGTGATCCTGTGGAGACGACACCGCCGGGTCGAGACGCCCTCGTCCTTGCCAGCCAAAGAGCAGGCGTTAGAGGCGTCTCGTGTCCTATTGGCGGAGGCGTTTGTTGCACGACCGCCTGTCCCGCCACCGGGACGACTTCCTTCCTGGTTGCGACGCCGTTCCGCTCGTCCCTGATGATCCTCAGTTCGTCCGCCGTCGCCGCCTTACCTGCCCTTCTTCCTTCCCGAGCCCCTTCTGCCTTCGTAGAAGGAAGCGGGATTAAGTACTTGTCCGTTGTGGGGTGACAATCTGTCACCCCCTGAGAGCACGTATCCACAGGCTCGACCGGCTGAACCTTCCGCTCGACAGAGCCCATCTCATCCCGCTTCGGCAGCAGCAGCAGGTACCGGTTTGTGGTCTGTGTGGTCGGCGCGGTCGCCCGCTTGTTCTTCGTCAGACGATGGCGGGGACGCACCTCCAAGAGCCCAAGCGTCTCGGCATCGCGGAAGCACCGTTGGGCAGTCCGCTCGGACATGTTGCAGTCGATGGCGATGTTGAGCACGCGCGGACAATGATCCGGGTTCTCGCCGCACTGTAGGACGACCAGGTGGCGCAGGACTTTCTCGACGTTGGCAGAAGGACGCCGGGCCGCCATGGGATGCATGCGCAAGTCTTTGAGCATGCCGAGGAACGCGACCTGGTCGGATAGCGACCAGACGATCCGGTGACCGGACCACGAGTACGAGTCACGGGGCCGCTGACGGCGAGGGGCAGTCTCGGGGATGGCGGTGGGGTTGTCGGTGGTGGCGATGGAAACGGACACGGGGCTTTTCCCCGCCGGGCGTCACGCTCCCGTGATCTGGACACGATTGATCCGCCCCCTGCGCATCTGCGAATTGACGGTCGGGTCAGATTTTGCGATCAAGCAACTGTTCAGATTGCCTTGATCTACCGGCAACGCCTGCAATGAGCTTCCAACTCGTTGCGGGCGTTGTTGCGTTTGGGCTCGGCGTTACTGAATGGCTACGGGCGGCATGCGCCCCAACCTCAGAAAAGTTGTCAGCCACATCCCAAGACGTTGAGGATCGTCTTGGTGGCGAGCAGCAGCGCGGCAGCATCGGCCTGGTTCCAGGGGACACCGATCAACCACAGCACGGGGCGGAGCGGCACGGCGAGCATCGATTGCAGCGTCCACCCCGTCGCCACATGGCCGATCAAGCCGTTGACCACCGCAACGAGGGAGATGGTGACGAGCAGGCTGGTGGTGATGCCGATCAGCGGCGCCACGCCTGCGGCGGTTCCGCGGACCAGCGCGTCGAGACTACCGGAGGCGCGGTTCTCCTCGCTGAGCGTTGCCGCAGCCCCGCGCACGGGGCGGGCGAATGGCACCATGAGCGCGCCCACCGCCAATGCCGCGGGTGTGCTGACGACGGAGGCAACGATGATGGTGGCGAGCGCATCCGGCACGACCGGCGCCAACACGGCGCCGTAGATCACCATCACGGTGCCTGCCACGCCGGCCATGCCGCAGGTCATCAACGCGAACAACTCGCCTCGCTGCATCTCGCGCAGATAGGGGCGCACCAGCAGCGGTGCCTCGATCATGCCGACGAAGATGTGCACCGCCGCGCCAAGCGCGAGCGGGCCGTCGATGCCGAGCGTCCGTCGCAGCACCGCGGCGAGCCCAGCGGTGACGGCCTGCAGCACGCGCCATTGAAACAGCAGCGCGGAGATGGCGCTAATCACCAGCACTAGGGGCAGGACTTTGAAGGCGAGGATGAACGCGCCGCCGGGCCGTGTCTCCTGGAAGGGGAGCGGACCGCCGCCGAGATAGCCGAACAGGAACGCGGTGCCCTGATCGGTCGCTGATTGCAGCGCGTCGGCCGCCCGGTCGATCAGCAGAATGGCATCGCGGGCGGCTTCAAACCGGGTCAGCAGGACGGCCGCGGCGACCTGCAGCGCAATGCCGGCCGATACGGTGCGCCAGGGGATGGCGCGGCGGTCCTCGCTGAGCGCCCAGGCCAGTGCAAGCAGGAGCGGAAAGCCTAGAAGCGCCTGCACCGCTCAATAGCTTTTGATGTGGGGCCGGCGGGAACTGGTGGTCATGCGCAAAAGGTAAACGAGGAGCGCCAGCGCAGGCAAAGGGCGACCGGCGTGCGGCCGCCCTTATTTTTGAGTCGGCCTATGGGCGCTGGTTCTGCGGATAGGCGCCGCTGACGTCGCTGCCCGTGACCCGGTCGTACGTGCGGCTGATAGCGGTGCCCTTCGGGTTGGCCGCCGTCCCGTCGCGCTGGTTCGGGTAGGCGCCGCTGACATCGGTCTGCGCGGCGCGGTCGAACGTGCGGGTCACTTCAGTGCCACGCGGGTTGCCGGGCGTGCCGTTCGCCTGGCGCGGATAGACGCCGCTGGTGTCGGTGCCGGCGGCACGGTCATAGGCAGCGCAGCCGCTGGTGGCGATGAGGAGGGCGGCCCCGAGGGCAAGGAACGAACGCGACATGATTGATCCTAGAATTGGGAAGGCGTGAACGGTTCATAGCGTCGGGTGCGGCCGGTAGTTCCTTATCGCCGCCGTGCCGACGCTCGCTTCTTCTCGGCGGTGGGCTCCGGCGACGGCGGCGCGGCCTTCGCCGCCTTTGCCTTGGCTGGAGCCTTCTTCTTGGCCGGCTCGGCCGGCGCGGCCTCGGGCTCCGCACCGCCGCGTAGGCTGCGCCGCAGCGCCTCCATCAGGTCGATCACGTTGCTCTCGGGGACGGCCTCCTTCTCCTCGATCACCAGCCCCTTGGATTTCTCCGCCACCAGCTTGTGCAGCGCTTCGGCGTAGCGATCGTCGAACATCGCCGGGTCGAACGGACCCTCCTGCTTGTCGATGATCGCGCGGGCGATATCGATCATCGATTTGTCGGGCTTGGTCTGCGGGATGTCGCCGAACAGGTCGGCATCGGCGCGCACCTCGTCCTGCGCATGCAGCGTGCTGAGCAGGAACCCGGCGCCCCGCACCTCGACGGCGACGATCCGCTCCCGACCGGTCATCACCACCCGGCCCAGCGCAACCCGGCCTGCCCCTGCCATTGCATCGCGGATGACGGCGAAGGGCTCGATCAGCTCGGCACGGCCGGTGGGGACCATGTAGTAGGGCGTGTCCCAATACACCCGGTCGATCGTCTCGGCGTCGACGAAGCGTTCGATCTGGATCGTCTTGGTGCTCTCCAGGCGGATCGCCTTGATGTCCTCGTCCTCGATGATGACGTATTTGCCTTTCTCGACCTCATAGCCGTGCAGGAGTTCGCCGCGCGGTATCTCCTGTTCGCCCTCCGGCAACGTCGGATCCTTCCAGGCCTGCTTGACCCGGTTATGCGACTCCGGGTGCAGCAGGTGGAAATGCACGCCGCCGCCCTCCGACGTCGCTTTGAACAGCGCGACCGGGCAGGTCACCAGCGATAGGCGGAGATGACCTTCCCAGACGGGACGCGAGGAGCGGGGCATGCGGATCGTTCCAGAAGTCGAGTAGTTGCAAGCCCAACCCGCGCGCTTAGTTCCGTCTCAGGTGCGCGGCTTGACGACGCCGGTGCCGGCCCGGAGCTGCGTGATGGTGGCGCGCGACGTAATCTGGTCCGGGTTCTGCCGCAGCTCGATCAGCGCCGGCTTGCCGCTGGCCACGGCGCGCTCGAAGGCGGGCGAAAACTCGTCGTTGGTGGTCACCACCTCGCCATGGCCGCCGAAGCTGGCCATGAACTGCGAGAAGTCGGGGTTGGTCAGCGCGGTGCCGGACACGCGGCCGGGGTAGGTGCGCTCCTGATACATGCGGATCGTGCCATACATCGCGTTGTTGAACACGATGATGATCGGGGCAGCACCATACTGGAAAGCGGTGGCGATCTCGGTACCGGTCATCAGCATGCCGCCATCGCCGACGAAGCCGATGGATTGCCGGCCCGGGAACGCGATGGCCGCGCCGACGCAGGCCGGCACGCCGTAGCCCATGGCGCCGTTGGTCGGGCCGATGAAGCGCTGGTGCTCGCCGAAATCGATGAACCGCGCCGGCCAGGTGGCGAAATTGCCGGCATCGCTCGTGAATACGGCGTCGGGTGCGGCCAGCCCTTCGAGCTCGCGCATCACGCGGGCCAGGTTGAGCCCATCGTACGCGGGCGGCGTGCGGCCGGCCTGGCGCAGGGCGCGTAGCTCCTTGGTCCAGTCCGACCATGGCGCCGGCGGCGCCTCGAGTGCACAGGCGGCGACCGCGAAGGCGTTGACGTCCCCGGGGATCCCGAGGGCGACGCGATAGACGCGGCCGATCTCGGCTTGGTCGGGATACACATGCACAATCGGCACGCTGCCGGCCTTGTCGAACAGGGTGTAGCCCTGCGTCACCGATTCCGGCAGGCGGGTGCCGATGGCCAGGATGAGGTCGGCCTCGCGCACGCGGGCGAGCAGCGCCGGGTCGGAGCCGACGCCGAGATCGCCGATGAAATTGTCCCGATGGCCGTCATAAGCACCCTGGCGGCGGAAGGCGACGGCGACGGGGATGTCGCGCTCGCTGAGGAAGCGCTGGATCGCGGCGCGGCCCTCCGGCGTCCAGGTGGAGCCGCCGACGATCGCCAGCGGCTTCCGGCTGTTGGCCAGCAGGGCGGGCAAGGCGGCGATCGCGCGCGGGTCCGGCGCGGGCGGGTGGATCGGCATGCGCGGCAGGTCCGGCACGTCGACCATCTCGCGCTGCATCTCCTCCGACAGCGCGATCACCACCGGGCCCGGGCGGCCGCTCGTGGCGACGTCGACGGCGTGCGCGACCAGCTCGGGGATGCGACTGGCATCGTCGATCTGGGTGACCCATTTGGCCAATGGGCCAAACATCTTGCGGTAGTCGACCTCCTGAAAGCTCTCGCGATCCGTCTCGGCAAACGGGATCTGGCCGACGAACAACAGCATCGGCGTGCTGTCCTGCATCGCGATGTGGACGCCGATCGAGCCGTGGCAGGCGCCGGGCCCGCGGGTGACGAAGGCGGCGGCGGGGCGGCCGGTGAGCTTGCCGTAGGCCTCGGCCATGTTCACCGCACCGGCCTCGAAGCGGCAGGTGACCGTCTTCACTCGGTCGCCGATCTCGTAGAGCCCGTCGAGCACGTCGAGATAGCTCTCGCCGGGCACCAGGAACACGGTGTCGATCCCTTGCGCGACCAGTGCGTCGGCCAAGACGCGTCCGCCGGGGCGCGTGGGCCGGTTTGGTTGGGCTGCTGCTGACATCGTCCGTCGCTTCCTGGCGTTGTTTCGGCTAGGACGGCAGGATGCGGCCGATATTCGTTCAGATCAAATGCGAGATGGGCGCTGCCTACACGGTGGCGCAGGCAGCGGTCGACACGATCGAGGAGCTGTCGGAGATCTACTCGACCTCCGGCCAATACGATCTGCTCGGCAAGTTCTACCTCGATTCCGACCAGGACACCGGCCTGTTCGTGACCGAGCGTGTGCAGACCATCAAGGGCGTCGCCGACACCTACACGCTGATCACGTTCAACGCGTTCGCGACCGGTCGCTAGGACAACGAGATAGGGCCACTCCCGAGCCAATTGGCTCGGGACGTGCACTAGAGCCTCAACTCGCCTTCGATCACGGTGCGAATGGCTCCGCCCACCCAGATTTCGCCGTCGACCGCTGCAATGTGGACGCGGCCTGCGCGGCCCAGCGCGGTGCCCTGGCTGGCGACGTAGCGCGGTCCGGCGCGGCCACTCCCGATCAGCCACTGGGCGATGCTCGCGTTAAGGCTGCCGGTCACCGGGTCTTCGTAGCCGGGCACGAAGGCGCGCACCTCCCAAGCCGCCTCATCGCCGTCGATTGCTGCGTTCCATGGACCCACGATGCCGAGCTTGAGATCGCCGAACGACGCCGCATCCGGGCGCACCGCCAGCACTGCGGCGCGGGACCGGAGCAACAGGGCCAGCCAGCCCGGGCCGTTATCGACCCACTGTGCCTCGACCACGTCGTCCGCGCGCAGCCCGGCGGCCGCGATCGCCTGCGCCCGCAGCGCCGGGTCGAGCGGCCCGGCGCGGAGCAGCGGCGGCGCGGCAAACGAGAGCGTCCCGCCCTCGCGTCGGAGCGAAACGAGGCCGACGCCACATTCCTGCACGATCGCCGACGCTGCCGGCTGCCCACCGGCCGCACGCCAGACATGGCAGGAGCCGAGCGTCGGATGCCCGGCGAACGGCAACTCGCGCGTCGGCGTCCAGATCCGGACCCGGTAGTCGGCGCCGGGCTGCGTCGGGCGGAGCAGGAAGCTGGTCTCGCTGAGGTTGGTCCAGTTTGCCAACGCCGCCATGTCGGCGTCGGACAGGCCGTCGGCGCCAACGACGACGGCCAGCGGATTTCCCCGCAACGCTTCGGCGCTGAAGACGTCGACCTGGTAGAAGCGGAAGCGGCGCGCCTCGTCCCGGCCGCTCAAACCAGCACCTTGAAGTTGGGCCGGTCCCGCATCGGCATCGTCCGTCGCAACGCGTCGAGATCCGGCACCGGCCGGGCGGTACGGGCATCTTGGGCCAGGGCGCGCTCCAGGGCCGCCGCCGTCGCCAACACCAACGCGTCACCGCCGCGCGGCCCGACGATCTGCAGGCCGAACGGCATCCCGTTACGGTCGCGGCCGACCGGAAGCGACAGCGCGGGATGGCCGGCCAGCGTCGGGTAGTAGGCCAGCGACAACCAATGGAAGTAGGTTCGGGTCGGCTTGCCGTCGATCTCGGCCGGATAGAGTTCGGTCCAGTCGCGCGGGCTGGTCGTGATCGCGGGCGAGAGGATCAGGTCGTGCTCGCCGAAGAAACGCTGCCAGCGACGATACATCTCGGTCTGCAGCTTCATCGCGCGCGCGACGTCGACGGCGGAGTAGCCGAGGCCCTCCTGATAGTTGGCGTGGATGTTGGGGCCGAGGTCGTCCGGACGAGTGCGGAGGTGCTCGGCATGCTTGGACAGCACGCCGAGCGAACGCAGCACTTCGAACGCCTCGTCGCCGCCGGTGCAGTCCGGCGTGGTGTCCTCCGCACGGCCGAACAGGTTGCGGAACAGCGCGGTCTTCTCGCCGAATACCTCGGCGATGTGGCGCTCGGTCGGCGCCTGGCCGAAATCGGGCGTGAGCGCGACGCGAAGGGAGGCGAGGTCGAGCTCCGGTAACGGGTAGAACTCGGACGCGGTCCGCACCGTGCGGCCGCGGATGGTGGTGGCGAGCGGGTCGCGCTGGTCGTCGCTGACCATCGTGCCGAGCATCAGCGCGGCGTCGGCCACGGTGCGCGCCATCGGGCCGAGCACCGGCAGGCCGGACCAGCCATGGCCGCGCCGCTCGTCCGGCACCAGGCCGGGCGTGGGTCGGAAGCCGACGATGCCGTTGAACGCCGCCGGGTTGCGCAGCGAGCCGCCGGTGTCCGACCCGGTGGCGAGCGGCACCATGCCGCAGGCGAGCGCCACGCCGGACCCGCCCGACGAGCCCGCCGCATTCTTGGTGGGGTCGAACGGATTGCCGGTCGCGCCATAGACGCGGTTGCGGCTGTTCGCGCCGGCGCCGAACTCCGGCACGTTGGACTTGCCGATGATCAGCGCGCCGGCGGCCCGCACCGCGGCCACCGAGCGCTGATCGGCTGGGCGGACATCGTCGGCGTAGATCGGGCTCCCCTGGCTGTTGACCAGGCCCTCGGCATCCTCGAGGTCCTTGATGACGACCGGCAGGCCATGCAGCGGCGGCAGCTTGTCGCCGCGCATCACCGCCGCCTCCGCCGCGCTGGCCGCCCGGCGCGCGCGCTCGAAATCCCGCGCCGGGATCGCGTTGACGGCCGGGTCGATCGCCTCGATGCGGGCGATGCAGCTGTCAAGCAGTTCGACCGGCGAGAGCCGCTTGCTGCCGATCAGGCGGCGCGCGTCGATGGCGGTGAGTTCGCAGGGTTCGCTCATGCTCAATATCCTAGTGCCATGCCGTCTTTGCGCGGTTCCGAGCCGCCGACCAGGACGCCCCTGTCGTGATCGATCCAGATCGCCTGCCCGCCGCCATGCGGCTTGTCGACGGCGATGATGTCGTGGCCCATGGCCGCGAGTTGCCGCACCGACTCGGCAGCGATGCCGCGCTCGGCCTCGACTTTGCCGGCGAACGGAAAGATCCGTGGCAGGTCGAGCGATTGCTGGATGTCGAGGCCGTATTCCAGCAGGTTGGTGAGGAACCAGCTCTGGCCCATCGGCTGGAAATGGCCGCCCATCACGCCGTAAGGCATCACCGCGCGGCCGTTCTTGGTCAGCATGCCGGGCAGGATGGTGTGCATCGGGCGCTTGAACGGCGCGATGCAGTTGGGATGCCCGCGCTGCAGCCGGAATCCGAAGCCGCGATTGTGCAGCATCACGCCGCTGTTGGGCGCCAGGATGCCGCTGCCGAAGCTCTGGAATAGCGAGTTGATGAAGCTGCACGCATTGCCGTCGCGGTCGACGACGGTGAGGTAGACCGTGTCGCGATGAACCGGCACGGCGGCTTCGCCCGGCTGCGGCAGGGTCTGCAACGCGCGCGCCGGGTCGATGAGGCCGGCCAGGTCGGCGAGGTAGGCGGGGTCGAGCAGGCGGTCGACCGGAACGTCGACCTGCAGCGGGTCCGCCACGAAGGCATCGCGGTCGCGGTAGACCAGGCGCGCGGCCTCGAGATGCCGGTGCAGCCGTTCGACGCCGAGCGGGCCGCCGTCCGACGTTGGGAAATGCTTCAGGATGCCGAGCAGCATCAGCACCATCAGCCCGGTGCCGTTCGGGGGGCACTGCCAGACCTCGTAGCCGTTCCAGCCGGTGCGGATCGGCTCGACGAAATGCGCCTGGGTCCGGGCGGCGGCGAAATCCGCCTCAGTCTGCAATCCGCCATGGGCGCGCAGCGCGGCGACCATGTCGGCCGCGACCGGTCCTTCGTAGAACCCGCGCGCACCGTCCTTGGCGATGCGGCGCAGCGTCTCGGCCAGCGGCTTCTGCACGAACAGGTCGCCGACTCGGGGCGCCGCACCGTTCGGCAAGAACGCCTCGGCGCCGTTCAGCCGCAACTTGTACTCCACCTCCGCCCAGTCGCTCGCAACCCGGCTGTGCACCGGCCAGCCCTCCTCGGCGAACTTGATCGCCGGCTGCAGCAGCTCGTCGAGCCCTTTGCGCCCATGCGCCGCCAGCAGCGTCTCCCACGCCGAGACGGCGCCCGGGATGGTCACGGTATGCGGCGAGGTGTTCTCCAGCGCCGCGATGCCGCGCTCCTCGAACCAGCCGATCTCCGCAGCGGCGGCAGCCCGGCCGGACCCGTTCATCGCGATCACACGGTTCTCGCCAGCCGGGGCGTAGAGGCAGAAGCAATCGCCACCGATGCCGGTGGATTGCGGCTCGATGACGCCGAGCACGGCGACTGCCGCGATGGCCGCGTCCAGCGCGTTGCCCCCGGCGCGCAATGTGTCCAGAGCCGTCAGCGTTGCCGCCGGCATGCTGGTCGCGGCCATGCCGTGGGTCGCATAGACCGGGCTACGGCCGGGGAGATGGAAGTCGCGGGGAGCGCCGAGCGCCATGGAAGTCATCCTCGAAGTCCCGCAAACGCTGGCATGGTGCTTCCGGCTTGGCAACGCGTGCCGGCATGGTAGACGCGACCATGACCAGCGCCTCGCCAGACCCCACCACGATTGCCACCTTTGACGATTTCGAGCGGGTCGACATCCGCGTCGGCATCGTTCGGGATGCCCAGCCCTACCCGGAGGCGCGCAAGCCCGCGATCAAGCTCTGGATCGATTTCGGCGGCGACCTCGGTGTCAAGCGTTCCTCGGCGCAGTTGACCGTGCATTACACGCCCGAGGCGCTGATCGGGCGGCAGGTCTGCGCCGTGGTGAACTTCAAGCCGCGGCAGATCGGCACGTTCATGAGCGAGGTGCTGACGCTCGGCATGCCGGATGCTTCGGGGGCCGTCGTGCTGATCCGGCCGGATCATGAAGTTCCGGTCGGAGGGCGGCTGTTTTGAGCGGCCGGGCTTACGCGACGGTCACGTGGGACCAGCTCCACCGTGATGCGCGGACGCTGGCAGCGTCGCTGATGCCGCTCGGCCCGTTCCGGGGCATCGTCGCCGTCACGCGAGGCGGCTTGATCCCGGCTGCCATCATCGCTCGTGAGTTGGAATGCCGGTTGGTCGAGACGATCTCGGTGGTCAGCTACGACGACGAGACGCAAGGCGAGCCGCGCATCGTCAAGCCGGCTTCGGCCGCAGGCGACGGCGAAGGTTTTCTGATCGTCGACGACCTCGTGGATAGCGGCGTCACCGCGCGCCTGGTGCGCGAGCTGCTGCCGCGCGCCTACTTCGCCTGCCTCTACGCCAAGCCGGCCGGCAAGCCCGTGACGGACAGCTTCGTCGTCGAAGTGCCGCAGGAAACCTGGATTTTGTTCCCGTGGGACACGGCACCGCTCTTCGTTCCACCGCTCGCGAAGCAATAGGGGTTGCGACCTGCGCCACCGTGGGCTACTACCCGCCGCCTGCGGCGCCCGTAGCTCAATTGGATAGAGCACCAGACTACGAATCTGGGGGTTGGAAGTTCGAGTCTTTCCGGGCGCGCCATGTTTCCAATGACTTAGTTGGTCTCGTTGCGCGCTGCGATGGATTTTTGCTTTTGCGGACTCATGGCGGACTCAACCGATATAGTAAGTCAGCGTGTTAGGTATGCGGCGACGGTAGCTGCCCAAAGCTGCCAGTGAATTATAGAAATTTTTATCAGATCATCCTGGATCTCATGGCGCAGGCACTCGACGAAGTTTTTGCGCTGCCCTGCAGGTCGGTCGGTCGATAGTTGCAACTCGGAACCTGTCCACTGCGTAGGATTGCGCACGCTTCGTTCCTCTTTCGCGCCCTTAAGCGTCCGGGCAAAGTCGGCGCACGCGCTCGCATCACGGCTGAGCCGTGGGAGAATAACGAATGGCGGTGAGTGCCTACGAACGTCAGGCAATGCTTCTGCGCCTTGAGGTAAAAAGCCCTGAAGGTGCACCTCTATGGACTCCTTCAGCTTTCTTCAGCGCAATCCAGAAGCTCTACAACGAACAGGGTGGTAGCCTCGAAGTCTCGGAAGGCATGGCTCTGGAAACAGAGGAAGACGAAGCGGAAGACGCGGACGGGGAGGTTGTGGTCGGGCCCGTTCTGAATTCGATGGATGATCCAGCAGAGACGGCCGCCGCCATGAAAGCTCCGCCGGGTGTAGCGGTCAGCAAAGATGGTCTTATGCGGATCGTTGCCATGCGCACAGGCAGTGATGGTACGGTGACCATCCTGCTAGCCCACGGGGATCGGCGCGCCAGCGATCCCGCTCACATGCATCTCGAGACTGGAGAGATCACCACTACAGCCAAGGGCGACAAGCACGGTCTGGCTCATGGTGCACATTTAGTAATTGAGACGGGCACTGGAGACGCGAAGCCCGTTTCTGCGCGCGCCTTGCTTGAGCGCTCGCCGAACCTCGGCAGAAGCTCAATTGTAGTATTTTTAAATTCGCTCATGAGGCGCATCAGCCGCCACAACAAACTACAATATCTGGATCCGACCGAGGGTAAGCTTTACCGCTACAATCCGAAGCTGAGCGCTACGCAACCTCTATCTGCCAGCATGGAAAAAGACATAAAGGCTGGACGAATCGGGGGACTTACTCTCACTCAGCGTAAGCCAAAAGAAACCGGGTTGGATGTAGAAGGTGTCATGCCGCAGGTTCAAACATTGCGGTGCACCGTCGATCCCGCCTATCCGCGCACGAACAACCTAAAGCTAATTGAGAAAATCCGGGAGTTCGGAGTCGCAAAAGGTTATAACGATCTTGAGGTCAGTCTCCGTGGCTCGAAGGGGCACAAGGCGATGTCGCCCAGGTTCGCTATGGATTACGCTGACGCCCAGGATGTCATCTATGCACGGATGGAGCCCATCCAGGGGTTCAAAGATCGACTCGTGCAGTGCCCCGAGGAGATTGTCGAGCCGATAGTGGTCAAGATGCAGGCAATGCTGAATCGGCCGGACCTGTGGAAATGATCTTGGGATATTTTCGCTCGGACACACCAGCCTGGCGTCAGATGGTAGCGCCGCTCCGCTACCTGTCTATCAAGCAACCCACCAAGCCGGCATTTGACCTTTGGTGGCCCCTCGTACTCACGGCGATAACCGTTGCCGTTTTCATCATGCTGCCTGTTCGTCCAGCCATCCTAGGTGACAAAGGCTTTCTTCGGGGTCTTCAGAACCTGATTGGCCTTCTCGCGGCGTTCTTTGTAGCAGCCCTGGCAGCGGTCGCGACTGTAGAGCGCAAGGTTCTTGATGCACAGATGTATGGTGCCGCACCGCTGTTAAATGGTAAGTCGCTAACTCGTCGTCAATTTATCTGCATGCTTTTTGGCTACCTGTCAGTCACTTCTTTTGCCCTTTTCTTTGGCGCTATCCTGGCAGATGTGGTCGCACCGAGTCTTCATGCATCTATATCACAATCAACTTTTCAAATTATTCGCCTAATTTCAGGCTCTATCTATGCTCTAGCCTTTTGGAACATGCTTTGCACCACAATGCTCGGCATCTGGTTCCTTGTTGAGCGCTTACCGATGGTTCCATCGCCTGAGGTAGATCCGGACTTTATCTCCGGATTGCACATGCCGGCTCCGAGTTGGAAACCCGTTGGCAAAACCGTAGAGACGGATACCTAGAAGTTGAGATCACTCAAAGGGAGCATTTCACACAGCTGGAAGCGATAACTGAGCCGGCCTTGCTCTATGCAACACCGCCCACGCAACCGCCTCCTCCAGCTCCACCGGCAACAGCACGGCCGGCACCATGTCGCCGTCAGTGTGCCGGTAGCAGGGCGGCTCGACATAGCTGAGGCCGTCCGCCCGGCGCAGGATCCGCACGCCCTGCAGCACGATCGCCACGCCGTCGAGGATCACTTCGACCTGCGCTAAGCCCATCAGCCGGCGCCGGCCTGGCAGCATGGTGACCTCGAGCACCTCAACGGAAACGATGCTCGTGTCGGTCACAGGCTAGCTGGCCATCTGCCGTGTCAGCCCCTGCACCTCGCGACGCAACGCCGTGATCTCGTTCTGCAGGCTGGTAGCGTTGCCCTGCAGGGTTTGCACGAGCTGGTCGGTCTGGCTCTGCGTGTTCTGGGTGATGAAGCTCTGTGTGAGGCTATCGGTGGCCGTGCTGATGCCCTGGATCGCGTCGATCACGCTGTTGTAGTCGTTCGCGTAACCAATCCCGGTGTCAAACATCGCTCGGCTGGTCGTCAGTAGCGCATCTGCGTAGGTCGTGAGCTGCGAGGCGCTGGTCGCGTCACCGGCCTGTGCGGCGCCCGCAACTGCCTGGAACTGGCTCTTGGCCAGGTCATACTGGGCCGTTGGCGACAAGGCACTCTGCGAACCCGTCTGCAGCTTCAGCGCGTAATCCTTGATCGACCCGAACAGCGACGTGACGCTGCCCTGCGCCGTCTTCAGCGCAGCGTTCGACGTGGTCGCGTAATCGCTCTCGATCTGCAGCCGCTCGGTGTAATGCGCCTTGTAGAGCGCGATCATCTGGTTCTGGAAATCTTCGCCGGTCGCAGAATACTCGCCGTAGTAGGCCCGCCAGGACGCGATGAACGTGTCGGTCTCGACCTGCGCCTTGGTGTCGTAGGCCGACAGCTGCTGCGCCAGGCTGTCCATGCCCGCCCGCTTAGCGAAGTCTGCCTCGGACGCTGCCAGCGAGGCCACGGCCTGCTCCTGCTGAAGCTGCATCTGCTGCCGCGTCGCCTCGGCCTCGAGGTTCTGCGTGCTGATCAGCTGCTGCAGCGCGCTCTTGTAGGCGTCGCTGGCGGTGACGCTGTCGCCCCAGGCCTGACGCCAGCTGTCGTCGAACGCCGCGCGCTCGTTCGCCTGCGTGTACATCAGGTTGTTGTTCGCGGCCGCGCCAGATCCGGACGTCCCGAGAGCCAGGTTCGCGAATCGGCCGGCAACGGCGGCAGCGGCGGTATTCAGCGCCCGGGTCGTCGGCTCCATGAAGATCGCCAGCGCCCGGTTCATGGCGTCGTTCAGCACGCCATCGTTGTTCAGCCCGTAGGCCTTGGACTGCTGCTCGGCCCCGTCATACTGCCGGCGGATGGCATTGTATTGGTCCTGGATCGTCGACTGCGTGACCTTGATCGGCGTCAGGAGCGACGGCAGGCTGCCGGTGAGGAAGTCGGACACCTTCTGCATCTCGGCATCCAGCGCCGCCGTGTCGGCATAGGACTGCTTCGGCAGGTCGGCGTTCAGCGCCGTGCGGAGATCCGACAGGAAGGTGACGCTGAGGCCGCTGGCGTCCTGAACGGTGGTGGTCGTCTTGGCGTTGGCACCGGACACTGACGCGACCGCGATGTTGGTGACGTCCCTGCCGACCGAGGCCAGCTGGATCCCGAGCGTCGAGGCGGCGTCGGCGAACCCGGCGATCTTGCCCAGCTCGTCCGCCAGCGCCTGCGGGGTGTCGAACTTCATCCCGTCCAGCGCGCCCTTGGCGATGCTGAAGTTGGACCGATCGTCCGGCGTGGCGTTGGTGAAGTCGAGCCGGTTGAAGGTGGTGCTGGGGTCCAGCGTCTGCGCCAGGCCGGTGATGCCCTGACCGATCCGGCCGATGTTGCCGTCGGCAGTGGCAATCTTTACGCCGACGCTGTCGAGGTAGTTGTTGATGTTGTCGACGTATTTCTGTGTGCCCGCGACGAGGCCCTGAACGTCCGCGAGTTGGCCGTCGGACTTGCCGGTGGCGAGCCGGCCGCCGGCGACGTTAAGCTCGACGTCTTCGAAGGGGTGCTTGGGATGGTTCGGGAGAAAGGCGTCGATGAGGCCGCCGATGGTAGCGCCGACCGCCGCGCCTACCGCCGTCCCGATGCCAGGGATAATCGAGCCGATCGCCGCACCGGTCGCCGCGCCGCCGGCGACAAGGCCCGCGCCACGGTAGTTCCCGGTGGCGAGGTCGCTGATGATCGTGATCGCCGTGCCAATGTAGGGCAGCGCGTCGGCGACCTTGCCGGCGGCTTGCGAGATGACGCCCGCGGTCGCGTTGGATGCTCCGGCCGCGTTTGCTGCAGCGGCCGCGCCGACCTCGCTTGCGGTCGCCACGCCTGAGGCGCCCTGACCAAGGTTTGCCACGGCGAAGCCTACTGGCGCCGTCGCAGCACCCGCAACACCAGCTTCACCGGCCAGCGCGATGTTCGTCGCAGCCGCGGTATTCCCCAACGCGCTCGTGACGCCGCCAACGATGTAGGAACCGAGACTCGTCAGGTTTGTAATCGAGCCGCCCGTGAGCCGGCCAAGGATGCTTTCCGCGCCGGCGGCCGCTACGGACCCAACCGCGCTGGCCTGCGACGTCTGCGAGACGGCTGCCGTGGCGCCGAGAGCCCCAACCGCCGACACGGCACCGGTGCTGGGCGCGCTGCTGCCTATGCTGGTGGATGAGGTGTTGCCGAGCAGGCCCCCGATGATCCCGCCAACGCTAAGCAAGTTCGGAGACGTGCTCCCCAGCAGCAGGTCCTTCAGCGGGTTGATCAACGCCAGCTTGATGAACTCGGCCTCAACCGCCTTGACCACCGAGGCGGCGACATCCTTGAACTTGACCGCGCTCTGCTCGCCCGTGGCGAACGCTGAGACGATGCTGTCCGAGATCGTCGAGAACGTGTTGTCGAAGAAGCCGGTCAGCTCGTTGAGTGAAGCTTCCTGCCCCTTTAGGGCCGCGCTGGCCGCGCTGATCTTGTCTACGCTGGCGAGGTATGCCTGACCCTGCGCGCTGGTCAGGTCGATGTTCTTGCTGAGCAGGAACTGCTCGGCCTGCAGGTGAGCCAGGTAGGCTGTTCTGGCGTTGTCGTTCATGCCGAGCGATTTCGTCTCGGCGTCGATATACGTGAGCTGGTCGGAGTTCTGGCGCGTGGCTTGCGCGACGGCCACCTTGTTCGCCGAAGCTGCCTGCCGCTCGTAAGCCGCGGTCAGGCTGTCGGCCGCCGCGCGCTGCTGATCGGAGCCAGGCAGCCCGTATTTCAGCGAGGCCGTGTAGCCGGCAGTCTGCGCCGTCACCTTGGCCACGGCGTCGTAACCCAGGCCATAGGCGGCCGACAGGTTGTCCTGCCCGGCAGTCGCGATGCGCATGGTGTCGACCTGGCGGGCCAACTCCTGCTGCTGCTGCGTGTTCAGCAGGCCGAGCGCCGCAGCGCGCTGCTCCGGAGTGAACGAGCCGCCCGAACTGCGCTCAATGTCGGCCATCTGCTGGCGAAGCTGAACGATGCGCTGCTCACCCTCGGTCAGCCCGGCATTGGCGGCAACCTGATCCTGCAAGCCGCGGAGGAACTGCTGCTGCGGGTCGAGGCGGTTGCGCTCGGCCGCGAGAAGCTCCTGCGTCTTCTGCTTCAGACCGTCAGCTTGTGCCGTCGCTTGCTTGAAAGCATCGGACGATGTGTCGCCGTTGGCCTTCAGTGCCTCGATCTGGCTGTTGACTAGCTGGAGTTCCTTGGCGGTCTTCTCCAGGTCCGCGGCGTTGCCCAGGGAGCTGACCGCACGGGTACCGGCCGTGTCCGCGCCGATGCTGTCCGAGAGGCGGCGATTGTCGGCCGCGAGGGATGCGTTGGCCGCCGAGGTCGCCCCCTGATGGTCCTTGCGGTCGTCGACGGCGTTGGCCGCCCCGAACGCCGAGCCGGTGACGTTCTGAACGTATTTCGCCGTCTCGTCGGGCAGGCTCGCCTTGCCGGCGAGCACGTCATTGGTGCGGCCCGGGCCGGCATTGTAAGCCGCGGCGGTCAGCTGCTCGTTGCCGTTGTAGCTCTTGCTCAGCTGCGCGAGGTAGCGCAGGCCGAGCAGGATGTTGTCGTCGAGCTTGGTGGGGTCGAGGCTGCCGGTCGGGTTGATCGATTTGTCGGCCGCGGTGGCGGGCATGAGCTGGCTGAGGCCGATCGCGCCCGCTGGCGACGTCAGCACGCTGCCATTGGCCGCGTATTGACCAGGGCTCTTCTCGCCCCGCCCGATGATCCGCGTGAAAAAATCCGCCGTCTCGGGTGAGATGCCGTTGGCTTCGGCGACGCGGTAGATGTCGTTGCTGGCGCCGTTCGGCAGCGTGATCCCGGTCGGCGCCTTGCCCGTGTTCTGGTCGATCAGCGGCGCGGTGAATGCCGAGACCACCTTCGACCCATTCCGCCGGATGAAGTCGGCGACGTCGTTCAGCTCCTTTACGACGGACGTGACGTCTTTGATCGTTGCGGCGATCTGGTCGTTGATAAAGGTGCCGAGCGTGTTGCCGAACGACTTCCCGCCGGTTTCGGCCCCGGTGAACGCCTGCTGCAGCTCACGCAACGCCTTCGATAGCGCGCTCTCGTCGGTGGCTGCGCCCCTGCTGCTTTGGCTCAGCGCATCCCGAACGATCTTCTGAGCTTCGCCGGCGCGGCCGGCGCGCTCGAGCAGCGTGACGTTGGTCACCAGAGCGTTATTGAACGCCGGCAACCCTTCGCTGGCGAATTTGGCCGCAGCGGCAGCCGGATCGTTGATGGCGTCTCGCAGCCGGGCGGCGGCCGTCGGGATGTCGGTGTTCCATACCCGCGCCAAGTCGACCGACATCCGCGTCAGCTGCAGGATGTCGTCGGTGGTGCCTGAGAAATACTTCGCCGCGCCGATTGTCTGCGCGGCCACCCGGGCGTCTGGCAGCGAGATGGTCGCTGTTGCCGCGGCTTTCTTCGCAGCGAGATCGATCGAGTCTGTCAGGCCGACGTAGTCGTCTCGGGTCGCGCGCAACTGCTGGCGCAGATCGCCGAGTCGGGTGGACTCATGCTCGGCGGTAGCGCCCAGGATGGTAATGGCGCCCGCGGCAGCCGCCGCACCGGTGACCAGCAGGCCCATCGGACTCAGAACGGCCCCGATGGCGATCTTCGCGGCCGAGCCGAACGCACCGATCCCCTGGCCGGATGCCTGGAGTTGCTGAACGACCTGGCTGCCCTGCTGGATTAAGGGGCGAAGTAGACCGCCGCCGCTGGTGACCTGGACAAAGAAGTCCTGGCTCTGCAGCGCCAGCGCGTTGAGCGCCATCTGGCCGCCCTTGAGCGACTTGGCCGCTGCGTCTCCGTCCGTGTTGACCTTCTTCAGCGCTGCCGACGCGGCGACCATTGGCGCGTTGGCTTGAGCATACGAGGCTGTCAGTCGATCGCGCGCCGCTGCAGCCTCGGTCGCACTGATTGCCCCAATCTTCTCGGCGTTGGTGATCTCGTCGAGCGTGGACTCATACTGCTTCGACGCCGCGAAAAGTGGGTTGAACTTGGCTCGCACCGCATCCATCGATGCGGCATAGGCAGCGATGTCAGCTGCACGAGCTTTGTAATCGGTCTGCGATCCGATGCCGGCGAACGCCGCGGTCTGAGCTTGTGCGGTGGCGGCGACCGCCTGCTGCTGGGCCTGAGTGATGCGCTGTAGGGCCTGCACGACGGACCCGGTGTCCTGAGCGCCGAGACGCTCCAGGCCGGCGCGAAGCTTGTCGAAGGCCGCACTGCCGGTGTTGCCGGTTTCCTCGAGTTGCTGCTTCAGCTGCAGCGCCCCGTCGAGGTTCAGCTTGATCGAGATCGAGCCAGCCATTTACGAAGCGGCTCCGTTCCGACTATCGCGCAAATTGGCCGGGCCCGGCTGCATCAGCAGCGACCGCCTTGGCCCACGCGGGCGGCAGCGGCGGCGTTGTTGCGGTCGTGGATCGCCCGGGCATTCAAGATTGGACCTGCGCTGGTCTGGATCATGGCCGGCGTCGGTGCGGCGGTGGTGGCGGCTGCAGCTTTCAGGCTGGTCGGCCGGGCATTCATCCGTGCGTAGATCGCCGTTCCGCTGAGCATCGCGCTGACCGGCGCGGCGGCGGAGGCTGCGGGCGGAGCGGCCTGCGCTCCGGTGTCGACGGCCGGCGGCGAGGACCGCTCCTCAAGTGCCGAGACGCGCCCTTCGAGATCTCGGAGCTGTGCATCGTGCGCGTCGAGGCGGGCGCCGGTGTCGGGCGCGGTGTTCGGCGCGGCCGGCGCGGGACTGGTCGAGTTCGGCGCGATGTCGGTCGCCGTCATGCGTCCGCCACCGCCGAAGGCATCACCGAACGCCGCGGCGCGAGCGATCATCGTGTCGATGGTGGCCAGGCGATCGGCGGACGGGCGGCTGAACCTGGCGCCCGCCGGCGCGGTGCGAGTGCTCATAATGGTCATGCGGCCTTCCTCTCGGTCTGATGCCGGCGAGCACGCGCTGCAGCCCGGCGCTCGTGGCGTTCGGTGGACTGGCGAAGATAGGCCCGGTACGCCAGTTCATCGGCCAGACGGATCGCCTGCGCTGTCGACAACACGACGCCTCCTGCTGGCAGAGTGAGGCGGAGGTCAGGGGAGATGGTGACGGGAGGCATCTTCATGGGGGCACTATCCCCTAGTCGCTTGGCCATCTGAGCACGGACATTTGGGACAGGGGGTCAGATGGCCACGCGCCAGAATGCGGCGTAGTTGCCGCGCTCCCGGCATGCCCTGCCCGGTGGCCAGCACGGCCGCCATCATCGCTGCCGGACCATCGACCCGACCCGGTGCCGGGCGGCCCGCGCGGGAAGATGCTCGAGCCGCCAGCGATGAGATTGCGCTCGCCGCCTCGGCGCCGCCGAGGTCTGGGAAATGCTTGGCGCGCAGCTCGAGCAGCAGTTCGTCCCGGCGTTCGCGGGCGTCGCTGTTCCACCACGCGTGCAGTCCACGCCGGCCAAGGCCGAGGGCTTGCTCCAAGCTGACCGAGCCATCGGCCTTGGCCGCCGCCTCAAACTTCTGGACCGAGGTTAGAAACCACGCGCGATCCTGTGGCGTCGGCTGACGCTCCGCCTTCAGCGCGGCGACAAGGCGGCGAAGCCGAGCGATCGGCCGGCAGTCCGAATGCTCCTCGCCCGGCGCCTTCATCTCAACTTCGCCCGCTCGCCGGAGAGATCGATCAGCGCGGCCTCGATCGCGTCGGCAACTCGCTTTCGGCTCGGATGATCGGTCGGGAACGCCTTCACCGGGACTCGGGCCAGGTGGCGCTTCGTCACCTCGATCATCCCCATGACCGCCTGCCCAATCTCGGCAAGCGGCACCAGCTCGCGGCGCATCGCCGCGTTCTTCATTGCGATCTGATCGGCCTGTTCGCTGGCCAGGCGCGCCTTTTCGGTGTCGAGATCGGGGCGCGCGTCGCTCGACTGGGGCTTGACCGCCAATGCCGCAACGCCAGCCCTGAGCACCGCATGCAGATCGATGCGGCCGTCCTCGGTGGTTGGCAGCCGGCCGTCTTGTCGGCGGCCAGCCACGACGCGCTCCGTCACGCCGAGGGCTTTCGCCAGTTCGCCAGACGTCGCCGTCAATTGGATCATGATGTCACCTATGGAATGCTCGTAGCAGGACAGATGTTGGGCCCCAGCCACCCTCATTGCTGGCAGATCCCCAGGGGCCCCGTGGACGCATAGCGAAGGCTGAAGTCATGCGTTAGACACAAGGGTTTGCCGGGCGGCGACGCGCACACTTTCTGTGCGCGCACACCTTTTGCACCCCAGCGACTAGGCTGCTGATGCGCCATGGCCACCCTCTTTCCGCCGCCGCTCATGGGGGCCCCCAGCTCTCAGCCCGTGACGCCGGACGCCGGCATGTCGCTCGCGATGAGGCCGAAGTCGTCGAGGCTGAGGGACATTGTGGCGTCCCCCGCCGAAGCCGCGAACCGGGCCAGGTCGCCTGACCCATGCAGTGCGCCAGGTGACACAGTGCCGATACCGTTCTCGTCGGCCTCGGCGCGCAAGCGGGTATGGACAGCCAGCGCCGCGGCATGAACGACGGGCGCAGGAAATGGGGCATGCGTCATTGTTGGTCTCCAGTGATGCGGGTGATCAGAAGGCGCCGGGCTGCTGCGGATTGCCGATGCGCGCGATGCCGGCCGGATCGTCGGAGTTGAGTGCCGAACCGACGTCGTATTGCCAATTGCCGGGATCATTGGGGTGAACCGCAGGGTGTGCGAACGTCACCCCCGGATACCGCTCTGCGGCGATGCGCGTCGCGTTCTGCCACCGCCAGGTCGCGCTGCCGACATCGTCCGATAGCTTGATCCCCTCCGCGAACTCGGACGCGAGACGCTCGCGCCGGGCAAGCCACCACTCGGCGCGGACACGAAGCGCTTCCTCGACCTCGACCCGGGCGGCTTCGGCTGCTGCCATGGTCTCGCGTTCGGTCGCCTCTTTCAGGCGCTGCTCTAGCTGGCGCTTGATCGTTGCCACGCGCTCGGCGGGCTCGCGCGCTGCTGCCAAGGTCGCCTCTGCTGCCTTCAACGCCGATGGTGTGCCGTCCAACAACAGCGCATCCCGCTGTTCCAGTGCCTGCTGCAGCATGGCCGCCTGCTGGGCGTCGGCTGCCACGGCGCGGGCCAGTGCGTCGCTGATACCGGCGGCCGTCTGTTCCGTCGGCCGTAGCGTGAAGATGTCGAAAATACCCATGGTCATGTTCTCCTCCCGCTGATGGTCAGGCCGGGCCGCGGCGGGTGCGCGGGCGGCAAGCTGGTGTCAGGCCGCGGGCTGAGGGCGCAGGGGCGTGACGTTGGCCCCCGGCGGCATGGGCGCCTGCGGCGTGGCGGCTTTGGCAACGGTGGCGACGGCGGCGATGGCCGCGACCGCGAGTTCGGCACCGGCAATGACAGTCGGCCCGTGCTGTTTCCACCAAGCAGAAACCTCGGCTACTGCGGCAATGGCAGTGACGCGGGGGTCAGTAATCGTCACCGGATCCGGGTTCGCCGCCTTGGCCTGCAGCTGGTCGAGCAACTCGCTGATCCGCGTGGCATGCCCCATCGCAGCGACGAGTTCGGAGAGGTTGTGCTCAAGTTGCGACGGGTGCCCTGCGAGGAGCAGGCCGGCGCGGGTTGCCTTCAGCCGATCGATCTCGGCGAGGGCGCCACGGCCGGCGATGCCGCATCGGCAGATGGCCGCGGCCAATGCGGCCGGGGTGTCGTCAGTTGGGTAAAGGCTGGCGAGGTCGGTCACGGCATTGGCTCCGGTTTTGGGGTGACTGGCGACTTGGCCGCGGCTGCTCTGACCGAACGCTTTGTTAACCAATGGCTGACATCATCAAGGCCGCCATTGGAGTGAGACGAATGTCCGATAAGCCGACCGACGAGACCGCCCAGGCTCCCACCCGACACATCGCGGATGAGGCGCTGCGCGAGTTGGAAGCTCTGGCGGCTGCTTGGAGCGAGCGGCAACGCACGCGGTTGAAGACGGGTCGTAGCTGAGCCAAGGCCATGACCGACGCTACTGGTGACGTCACGCTGACAAGCTGCGACCCAAATGCGTCCGCCAGCCAAGTTGCCGACGCGACCTTGAAGCGGGCGGAAGCGCCCGTGAGCTCCGAGCAGGTGGACACTACCACGCCGGACCCGTGCCGCTTGGTCGACGGGTTCGCATAGCGGGTGAAGGATGGTGAACCTTCCTCCGGTTATCCCTGTTACGCGCGCGCACGCGTGACGGGGATATACGGGTAACCCTTCACCATCCTTCACCCGCCTAATCCGCATAGGGATTTCTCGGGAGTTGAGGCTTCAGACCGATGCCTCGAAATCCAGCCCGGCCATCGTGCGGCAGTCGTTCAGCTGAGAAACCACGTGAGCTTAGCGCCTGGCTGAACCGCTTCTGCGAGCTCGGCTGCTCGCCTGACTGCTCGGCCCATGTCCGCCAGTCGCCGAACAGCACGCTCGACGGTGTGTGGAAGGTGCTCGCCGTCGTGCAGCGCTCGGCGATCCAGCCGCCCAACGCATCCTCCGCTTCGAGGTATTCCTCCGTCGCGTCGGTGACCGCTTTGGGCGGCGCCAGGCCGATATCCTGCCAATCGAGACAGCCATCGATCGCCCATCGCAGGATTCCGGGCCACTCGGCCTTCAGCCGCTCCTGCAGCGTCTTGTCGCGCTGCTCCGGTGGGATGCGGACCGAGAATGGCAGCATGTTGAACCGGCGCCGGATCGCCTCGTCGATGTTGCGCAGGCCGGGCCGGTGATTGCCGGCGATCAGCAGCTTGAACGCGGGGTGGAAAGTGAAGAAGTCCTGCCGCATGAACCGGGCGCTGATCGGGTCGCCGCCGGTAAGCGACTTGATCTTGCTCTCGGCCCAGCGTCTGCCTTCCTCGGTCTCCTGCGCCGTCACCAGTCTGGCGCCGCGAAGCATGGCGAGGTCGGTCGGGTGCCGCTCGGTCTGCGATGCCGTGAAGGTCTCGATCGCGGCCACGCTGGAATAGTCGCCGAGGATGGCGGTCAACGTATTTAGCGCGACACCTTTGCCGTTCGCCCCGGTGCCGAACGCGAAGAACATGGCGTGCTCACGGGTGCTGCCTGTCAGGCAGTAGCCAGCAACCCGCTGGAGATAAGCCTGCAGTTCTCGGTCGGCGGCCGTAACTCGGTCGAGGAACTGCAGCCAGAGCGGGCAAGGGTCGGTGGACGGCGCGACGGCCGTCGACTTGGTCATGTAGTCGGTCGCCATTGCCGGCCGGACGTGGCCGGTTCGGAGGTCGACCGGTCCGGCAGGCGTATTGAGCAGCCAAGGATCGGTGTCCCACTGGCCGACCGTCGCGGCGTGAGCGCGATCGGCACGGGCCAGACGCTCAACGGCGGCGACCGTGCTGCCACTGGCGACCTTGGCCGCGACGCCATCCTTCTCGCACTCGGACGAGGCGGCGCGGCAGATGCGACGGACTCGGTCATAGACCCGGAGCGTGTCGTCATTCCGCCAGACGGAGCCGTCCCACTCCAGCCAGCGCCCCCATCCGGAGACATACCGCAGGCTGTTTCGGTGTTCGGCCGTGAACCGGAGCGCGAGGTTCTCATCGCTGAACTCCGCAGGGATTGCGTCGACCGTCGAGAACCCGGCGCTGCCATCGTCAGGCATGGAGCGCCTCCATGCGGATCCGGTAGAGGTCGTTGAAGTCCCGGCCGCGCCCATCGGGCTGGACGATGCGGACGCTGCGCCCTTCAGCCTGCCAGCGCCGGGCGGCGCCTGCTGCAGCTCGCCGGCCGGGCCCATCATGGTCGGCGGCGATTACGACCAAGCGCACGATCTCCGGCAGCACCATGGCGGAGCGGAGATTGCCGCACGCGATTGCCGACCAGGCCGGCAGTCCGATCATCGCCCCGGCGCTGGCCGCGGTCTCCAAGCCTTCGGCGACCACGATCTCCGACTCGGCCGGCCCTATCCGGATCGCGCCACCCACGAAGCTGCCAAGGCTGGCCTTGACGGGGTCGACGTCGGCCTTGGTGCCGTCGAGGTTGAGATAGGTTCTGTGGATCGCGGCGATATCGCCGTTGCCGTCCCAAATCAGCGCCACCATGGCCGGCAGCCGCCGCCCGGACGGGTGCGGGCACTCGGCGCGGTATCGGATGCTGGCATTGCGCGTGAGCCAGGACAGGCCCCGGCTGGCGAGATACTTGGCCACCGGCGTCCCGCGCGCGATGTCGCACATGTTCCAGAAGCCGCGGACTCGCTTGCGGGACTCGGCTGTCTCGTCGGCTGTCTTGACCCGGCCGGCGCCGATGCGCTCGTAGGCGGTCAATGCAGATCTTCCCGCGGCGGCATAACCGGGTGGAAACCGTCGGTGGGCAGGAACCCCATAAACGGCAGATCAGCCCGCTGCTTTAGGAACCCGGCCCAAAGCTGAGCGGCCGCGCTGGTTGTCTCGATCATCAGCAGCCGCTTGTGCACGAAGGTTAAAGCGGCGGCGGCTTTGTAGTGATGATCCTGCGCACCGGTGCCGTGCACGATCGCGAACGTCGCCCAGCTGCGGAGTTTTGCGGCGCACGCCCACGTGTCGGGCCCGGCGGGCTGGTAGTCATCATCTCCGACGAGGACAACCACCGGCTTGCCCTGCTTCTGCATGCGGTAGAACGGCGGCATCGCCGTATCCCGCAACGGCATGATCAAGTTGATGTTGCCGGCCATCACGGGCCGCAGCAGATGGGCTAGGTAGCCGCACCCCATCGTATGACTGCGCGCGATCATCTCCGCGATCTCGGCGCGGCTGGAGATGCTGTTCACGCCCGGCCCCCTTCGCGAATGCGATCCGCGACCCGGATCCCGAGCAGGTCGAGCAGCGCCTCCCGATCCGGGTATGTCGCGGCCATCACGAGCACTGTCGCGCCAGATCCCAGGAGGTCACGCATCGCGGCGATGTCGTCGGCGTCGTGATCGATCAACCCGGGCTTCGGAACCGCCATGATTGCCGCCGGCGGGTTCTGGGCGAGGCTCGCGTCGATCGGGCCGACCAGGCTCTGATAGGGGCAGAGGGCCAGCATCTCGCGGACGGTGATGACGGCGCTCATTGTGCGCCCTCACGCAGCTGCGCCGCTCGATGCGCAAGGTGCTCGGCCTGGCGGTGGTGACCGTGCTGCAGCTCGAGGTCGGCCATCAAATCGAGGCGCCGGGCGAGGATGGCGCGGTGATTGAGGGCAGGGATTGCTGTTAGAGCAATGCCTTTCGGACGACGGCGCTTGATGGTGGTTGGCATATTCGCTCCAAGTTCAGGAGCGGCGGTGCTTGAAGAACGGGCTAAAACAGGGCATATCGCGGGTGTCGAGACCGCGTGCCTATTCCGATCCGCTCCCCGCACGCCGCCGCGTGTCGGGGAGTTTTCGTTTAGGCGGCAGCCAGTTCGGCGGCGCGACTCTTGTGGGTACGGCCGGCAGCGTAGGCGCTCAGCGCTGCCTCGGAGTAAGCGATCCGGCGCAGGCCGACCCGGACATACTCGGGGCCCCAGCCTTCCCGTCGCATCCTCTGCATCGTGCTTGCCGATACAGAAAGGCGAGCTGCAGCTTCGTCTTCGTCGAAATAGCGATCACTGGACATTTGACGCTCCGAAGTGTTGCGACTGCGTTCGTCGCTGGAGCCATTCAAATATCGCTGCGAGATCATCAGAGTAACAGCAAAACCTAGGGGGTAGGTTTTGCCCCGCAAAACCTGGGGGGTAGGTTTTGCGGGTATCTCTACTCGGCGGAGTGTGATCTCCGCCGGGCAGTGTTGATCAACTTCAGAAGCTTGTCGCCGCGCGCAAGCCGCTTTTCTAACACGCTGAAGTCGATCTCCTTCGACTCCGCAATGTATCGGTTTATCGACTGCTGCCTCGTCATTCCAGAGTCTCGCAGTTCCGCAACCCGCCTCGAGATCGCCAGATCTCGTCGAGTAGACTGATACTTCTTGAAGGCGTTTCCCCCGCCTACAGCCAAGCCCAGCACTGCACTCACCTTGTCGTTCAGCTTCTTGCGGTCGACAGGATCGATCGAGAACCTTGGAGCGTTGGAGTTGATCCTGGCGAGCTCCTGCGATCCGTTCTTGCGATCGGTGGCAATGTGCCCGGAGTTCAGCACGGTCATGCCGCTGGCCGACCTCATCAGGTAGTCCCCCACCCATTGCGGGGTGAGCAAGTTGAAGTGCTCGCTTCCAAACCGTTGAGGGTATTTCCAGAGAAAATTCTGAGCCGAGATCGCTTCCCAAACATAGATCGGATTTTCGGTTGTCTTGTAGAGCACCTCGAGGCGGGCAAGAGTCTCGGTCAAGCGCTCCAATGCCTTGGCGCGCGGATCCTCTCCGCCGTCGTCGCTCAACCTGTGCCTCCGTGCAGCACTCCCCGTGCGGGGGTCGGCGCGGCAGCCCGGCACGGAGGTTCGGGCGTTCGGCGGCCAAACCTAGCCGCGCCGATTTGAAGTGTAGCACGGGCCCGCAGATTGCAGACCGCAAGTTCAGTCCCGATGTCGAAGATGATACGACGGCTGCCGCCCGCGCTCGACCAGCGCCATCGTCCAAACCGCATCGCCGCCTCCAACTGGTGCAGGCACTCGGCCGTGGATCGTTGCGCAGAGGTGCACCTCGTCGGGCCCCGTGCGGCAGCCGTGGCACGTGATCTTCAGGGCAACATGGGCCAGCGTGGCGGCCGCGAGCTTCCGATCCCGGGCCATGACGCCCAGCGCAATCACTCGCCGATCGCCGCAGCCGCACGAGACCTCGAGGAAGTGGTCGCGCATCGTCTGGACCTGGGCGGCCAGGGCGAGGGATCGGTCGTAGGGTGGCTCGCGCATCTGGAGAACAAATCCAGAACTCTGGCCTAGAGTCGAGTCTCTGTTTCGAGGCGGCCATCATGACGGCTTCCCCGGCTTCGGCTTCCAGGGAGGCGGCTTGGCAGTGGCGGGCGAGAGCGTCGACTGCGGCCAGACAAACGCCCTCATACAGCCGTCTCCGCCAGCTCGCGCCGCATGAGCGCCTCGGCCTCCGAGGGCGGCATTCCAGCGACGATCCTCCGGCCGCAGGTAAGCCAAGCCTCCAGCCGCTCCGGCGGGAGCGTACGGACGATCTCCGCCACGCGGGAAAAGTCAGCAAGCACCGTCACGATGCACCGCCCGCTACCACGCGCAGCTTCGTCTTCGGCGGCGGCGCATCCAGCGTCTCGCCAAACCGCCGCCCCAGCTCCTGAAAGTGGTCGACCAGCGGCCCATGACCACGCGCAGCCTGCTGGGCCAGGAGCACCGCATTGTCGAGATTGCGCTGTCGAAGCTTGGCGGTGAGCCCCTGCATCTTAATCAGGAGTTGCCGCTCCATCTCGACCTCCTCGGTCGTGGTGGCGGGCATCTCCGGCGGGGCTGGTGGGCGCTTGCGGGCCATCTCTACGCCTCCCCCGCCAGAGCCAGCGCGTCGCGCATCAGGCACGCGAGAAGCCGGCCGGTGATCGACTCCGGCCAGTCAAAGCTCGATGCGAAGTCGCCGTTGTGGACGGCGAGGGCCTTCGCTCGCGCTAGGACACCCGCTGCGGACACGGCGTGGATGCTCTCCATCTCGTCGAGCAGCACGCCCATCCTGGCATCGAACCCGGCGGAAGCCGCCTTCGCAGCCGTGTCATCGACGATCGCGCTCGGCCCGTCGTAGATGGCGTTCCACGCGCGCTCGACCGCGACAATCTCGCCGCAGACCCGAATCAACTCCGCGTCGGGATCGGTTGGGACGAGATCCGCGACACTGGCCGCGGCGCCGGCGGTGATGCCGGCTCCCAGGATAACGGCACTGGCACCGGCAAACAGGATGCGACGGGTTGGTGCGACGCTCATGCCCGTGCGCTCCGCATCGTCATGTCGGCGACCTCAATGCGCTCGAGCCGGGCGTCCAACTCCTGAGCCAGCCATCCGATCGTCGAGAGTGGTGCGCTCACATCCGCGAGGTAGCTGATGATCAAGGTTATGGTCTGCGCCTGTGAAAGCGCTTCGTCGAAATCGTCACGCGTCGCCGGGACATCGGACGCGGGTGTGCTACAGGCATAGTCAGCCATTTTCGGCCTCCATAGGGTCGATGTGGTAAGGTCGGGCGCCCGTGTTCCAGACGTTCGCTCGACCGCTTCTCATTGCCCGCAACTGGCAACAGGGTTATGATAACTCGACGCCTCCTAATTGGCAACAGGGTTATGATTTGCTAGCTGTTCAATGCAAGATGGCCAGGGCGGCAACCGGCTTGGGACTGCGCGAGTTGGCTGCAGCCGCGGGAGTGTCGTTGCAGACAGTGACGAGGTTGGAGGCTGGCGAGACCCTCCGTCCGGCCACCCTGGCCGCGATCCGGGCCGCGCTCGAGGCTGCTGGCGTCGAATTCACCAACGGTGGCGAGCCGGGGGTCAAGCTGCGGAAGCAAGAGGCATGATCCGCATCATCGCTTTCGCCACCGTCGCGCTCTGCCTAACGACCTGCGCACCAACACCAAAGCCGCAGCTAGCGCAGGCACGGCCGGATACGGCGACGGCCGCGTGCAAAGCTGGCGGCGACGCGAGGGGGATCGTGACCGGGTTCTTCGCGCTGTTCCAGGACGCTCCAGAATGTTTTTGATCCGAGCCGCCCTCGAGATGGCCTGCGTCGAATTCGTAGACGAGAACAGCGGCGGGCCGAGTGTGCGGCTTCGGCAAGACGGATGACTGGTCCCCTTGGCCACGTCGCCGAATTCCTGAAAGAAAATCCGCCACTAGCTACTATCGTTGCCAGTGTAGTAGCTTTCGTCGGGACTGTTGCCGCTATCAATCTTTCAAATCGCGCAACTAATGCAAGGCTATACAAGCAGTTTTCGGAAGATCGTGCAAAGGAACACTTAAAGCGTAAGTTTGAAAGCCGTAGAGAGATATACCTAGATGCCATTGATGCGGTCGCTACTGCCGCATTTTGTATTGGCCGGCTAAGCGATATTGAGCGAACGTCAAGCGAAATACTCCTACCAATCGGAGAAAAGGCTGGGCAGATCGCAAAAGTTCATATTGTCGCGTCTCCAGCAACGTCAGAGGCCATAGCCGAGCTTCAGTCCATGATCACGCGAGCTATAACTGTTTTAAGTTTTTCTCGAATACCGATCGAGAATGAAAGACTGAGGTTAAGTGGCATCCGTCCTAATAGTCCGGACGAAGAAAGCTCAAAAAGAAAAAGTGAACTCAACTTACTTCAAGAATTAATACTTTTTAGTGATAGCTGCTTGGCGCAAGGTATTATCCTGGGCAATTTATCTGCAAGAGCAATTTCACTCGTTCGTTTAGAGCTTGGTATCGATCTTGAGATAGCTTACGAACCAAAGATCGGTGAAATAGCTTCCAAAGGGCGCGTTGCGTTCCGGACTACTATAGATGCATTTATGCAAGATATAAAACAAACACCAATAGTGTGGCCGTCTCCTACTCCGCCTCACTTGCGAGACTGGCCCACGCCTCCAGCGCCGCCTTCCGCTCCGCAAGGAACTCCGCCCGCTGATACACCGCCGCCACGCCCTGAATAGCGCCAGTGACGTGGTTCAGCAGCCGATCACACACATGCGGCGGAAACCCAGCTTCAGCCAGCGCGGTCACGCCAGCCCGACGGAAGTCGTGGAAGACCCAGCCTGGCATCTCGACCGGCTCACGTCCTGCCTCGGCGGCCGCCTTGCCCTCCTGCAGCGCAATCGCCGCGTCGAGGTCAGCCTTGATGACGGAGAAGGCTGACAGCTTCGTGCCGATCGGCGTAGCAAACACGAAGTCGGGCAGGGGAGGCGCATCCGGCTTGGGCGCGATCCGGATCCGCCTCTTTCGCTCCTCGCCGGCCAGCTTCAGCACGGCGCGGGCTGCCGGCGCCATGTGGACGAGGTGAGCGCGGCCGTTCTTCGCTCGCTCGGCCGGGATCGTCCACGTCATCAGATCCGGGCTGATCTCCGACCATGTCGCGCCGGCGACCTCCTGACGGCGCTGGAGCGTCAGCAGGAGAAACCGGACGTAGTCGCGTTGGACCGGGCCGAGCGCATCGCAAGCGTTCCAGATGCCCCGCAGCTCGAGCCGGGTCAGCACTCGATTCCTGGCTTTCTCCCGGCCCGGCGCCGCCAGATTGGCAAAGGGGTTGACCTCGAGCAGGTTCGCCTTGATCGCCCAGCCGTAGCAGGCGCGGGCGTAGGCCATGACGCGATTGGCTGAGATGGGCCCGCGCTCGTCGGAGATCTCCTGCAGCGCCTTTGCCGCCTCGGTCCGGCTCACCTTGTCGGCCGGCCGGTTCAGCAGCGTGGCCAGGCCCTGCCGGACCCGGGCCGTCGCCTCCTTCCGGTAGCTCTCCCGGCGAAGCGACAGGGATCGAGTCTCCCACGCGTCGACCAGCTTGCGCAGCGTGAACGCATTGGCCGCCTCGACTAGCCTTGCCTCAGCCTCAGCGGTCCGCCTTGCCGCCGCGGCCGCTTTCCGCTCGGCAACCGGGTCGCGCCGGTCGCGCACCTGGCCGCGGAGCGCTTCGGCTCGTCGCCTGGCCTGGGTGGTGCTGAACTCGCTCCCCCAGTCGCCGATGGTCTCCCGCCTGACCTTACCGTCGGCGCGGTACTGCAGCAGGAACACCTTGCGGGCGCGGCCGTCCTTGTGGTCGGGCATGACCCGGATGCCGAAACCCTTCAGCTGGTCGTCGAAGAACATGACGTCCTTCTTCCCCTCTGGGCAGCGAAGGGCGTCGATCGTCGCGTCGGTCAGTTTCAAGCACCAGATGCCCGAATCGGGCCTCCCTGGCGGACTCTCTGCGGACTCATTTGCATGGCATGCTTCTGACGACTACTGGCGACTGATGGCAAGAGCCAATGTGGAATGCTAAACGCGATCAGTGGGTTATGGCGACTGATGGCGTTCTCTGACTGTTCTTGACAGCCTAAAACCTAAGACTACGAATCTGGGGGTTGGAAGTTCGAGTCTTTCCGGGCGCGCCACCATCTCCGACGACGCGAGTTTAGACCGCAGTAGTCGGAGACGAGACGTTAGCGTTGTCTTAACGTTTCAACGCTAGTCTTTCACATCGTATCCTAAGCCGAGCATTTCTTCTCCTATTGGAGCTTGATTGCTGCAGGCGGATGCGTGGGGCGCAAATGCTTGATGGGATCGTAGGATGGCAACAAGGCTGATCAGCGCCATTGCTCCCGCACTTTGGTGTCGGCGTGGAGCGGCGATGGTGGAATACGCGCTCCTCGCAGCGTTGATTGCGATGGTGGCTTCTGTCGCACTCCGATCGCTGGGCTCGAGCGTCAGCACCAAATTCTTGACGGTCACTTCGGCCGTCTAGCGTCGACACTCCAACAAGAAAGGGCACCTGATCGAGGTGCCCTTTCTGTCGCGCGGAATGTCTCGACTTAGTCGGCGTTGCCGGCGGTCACGGTATCCTTGCTGAAGTGGCCACACCAATCAGCGGCTGACACGACGGGCCACAGACCGTGCGTATCCGCGCTCGGCTGCGACACGGGCGGGTTGAATCGGCACAGGCCTTCGTCGGCCTGCGGCTTGGCGGTGTGGTCGTCGAAGAACTTGCACTTGGTGCAGGCAACGTCATGGCTCTGAGCGAAGGACATCGCTGTCTCCTAAAGTGGGACTGCCCAGATCGGGCGATGACCAAATATACATTGAAACGCTGCCATCGGGCAAGTGACTAAGACAAAGACGATGTGCCGTGGATTGCGAGTCAGTTGCAATTATACTTAGTTGCGAACCGCTTTCAACGTCGTCGACAGCTATTACTCTGGCTATGTCTGGTTATGATTTTAATACTGTTTCGAGCATTGCGATTTTACTGCGAGGCGCTGAAACGAACTGCGAGGCAGTTGCTTTCAGCGCAACCGATCGATCCATGCTGTTGCGAAGCGCGCGCGATCCATGCCGCTGAGAAGCCTGAGCAGACCGCCGACGCAGCATTCTCCGCCGCGCCAGCCGTAAAGCTCACGATTTATTGTTCCGTGCGACAGCCCACGCAGCGCTCTCGCCGCCGGATGTAGGGCATCAGAATATCGGCCCTCTCCCAAAAAACCAACCCATTGATTCTAAACCCAAGTGACGAAAGTCGCTAGCGGTATATCGACCCTCACACGGAGGGAATAACGGCCCTCAGCCTACAAAAACCACGCAATATCCGCCCTCAGACGTTCTTATTCCACAACAAATCTGTTGCCTTTGTGCCACGCACGACCTGTAGTGGCTAAGCTTTGCCCCTATGACTGCAAGTCGGCGGTCTCCTCCGGCCAGCTTTCCGGGAGGTCAAACACCTGGCCAAGTGTCGATCCAATCGTATCTTTCCGCACACCATCCTCAAATTGGATCAACCGTATCCCGAGATCGAGCGGAGGAAGCGGCTGCGCTGCCCAGGGATTAAGGATCAAACGCGGCACGCGCCTGGCGAAGTTCCAGGGGTCAACACCTTGCATTGAGATGACACCGCTGAGACCTGTTCGCTGCGGCTGGGTTCTTCCGTGCCAAAGCCCATCGCAGAGACGCCCGTGCTCCGTCGTGACCCGTCCATCACGGCCAAGGCGATTAACAGTCGCCGGTGTGCCGAACAGCGCATCCACTGCAGCATCCTGATCGGCAAAGCGTTCGAGAGCGTTCACGGCTACTATATAAGGTTGGTCCAGGGCTCCGTAGCGGGTTGCCTTTCCCTTCAGTGCTCCTCTCACATCCTGATCCGGGGTGACAGACACGACCGAAAAATGCCTGATGCCGATGCTTCTGGCGGGTCGTTCTGGGCGTTGACGGAGCCAGGGACGGATGACGATCTTGACGCTGTGCTCCTCGAACTCGAAGGCGGCCTCCTCGAACACATTTTCAGTCTGCGGCAATCCCGCGAGCCAAGTCGCAAGCTGACGCTTCAGTCGGCTCGTCGAAAGCGATGCGGTAGGTGCACCTTCAATCGATAGGTCGAGAAAATGGTGGAGCGAGTCTATCTCGTCGATGACCCGTAATGCAGGGTTCAATCGATTGTCCGCTGCTACGTCCTGAGCGGAGCGTCCGGTAGCTACCGCGCACTCTAGGTAGAACCGGCAACCTTCGCTGGTTTCCATCAGAAAGTCCGGCGACTTGCCCGTGTGGGAAAGTCTCGGTTCGACATCCAGCACCTTATGACCGCGTGTCATCATCAAGGCGCAGATCAAAAGCTCGAAGAATGCGCTCGTGTGCATATTGTTGTCTGACGACCTGAGTCTCGCAATCAGCGCATCACGATTTCACGCCGGATATAGGGCCAGCCATCTATCAGCGAGTGCCCGGACAAAGTGGGCTTCAGGTCTGCCAGATCTGTTCAGGTAAGCAAAGCTGGTCTCACCGTGGTAGGGCAAGTCGACGTTGGAGCGCAGCAATTCGTCAAACAAAAGCATGCCAACATAGTAGATGCTCTTCACGGGGCACACATTAGGCCAGGAGTGTAAAGGATCATTGCTTTGGCAGATTGCACCATGAAAGCCTGGAAGGGGAGCGGAGCTATTGGCCTATTTCCAACCGTTTGAGCGTCTCGTACACCGAAAAGAGAATCCAAGGTTCATTTGTAATGGCTTCTAAAATAGGGACGGCTGGCTCCCGAATATAGACTTCGGCGGCTATAGAGTTTGCGTCACGCAGGATTGTGCGCTGGAGCGAGAGACTAACAGCACTCTCGACAATCGCGATCGCGTCTATCCAGCCCATGGCCTAGACAGAGGCCTCCGTGCTGTGACGTATTATGCGAAATCGCACCAACCACGTAATTGCTCACCTGGGTAACCGCTGGCGGTTTCGGGCCCGACCGTCGGTCTGATGACGAAGGTGGTTGACGCGATCACGGGAGATTCGATTCAACACCGGGGTGACCCGCGAGATCGACCTCACCAAGCTGACGGTTGCGGAGAAGGACGCGCTGATCCTGTCTCTGTTGCCGCTTGTCGGCCAGCTGGAAGCGGCGCTGGCGCGGATCGCCGAATTGGAAGCCCGGCTGGCGCGGCTGGAGAAGCCGCCCAAGACGCCGGACAACTCCTCGCTGCCGCCGTCCAAGGGCCAGAAGTCCAGCGGTCAGCCGACCGGCACGAAACCGCCGCGCAAGAGCCGCCCCGGTTTCGGCCGCGCGCTCGATCCCAATCCCGACCGCATCGTCGATAGCCGGCTTGATGCCTGCCCGCATTGCGCCGCCGCCTGGACGGCTGACCCTCAAACGCCGCAACAGGTCTATGACCGCATCGAACTGCCGCCGGTCAGGCCAGACGTAACCCGTGTGCGCCTGTTCGGCGGTCGCTGCGCCTGTTGTGGCGAGCGCGCCGTGGCCGGCGCGCCGAAAGGTCTCGAGCCGGGCTCGCCGTTCGGCAAATCCATTGAGGCCATCGCGGTCTACCTCCATTACGCCCAGGCAATTGGCCTCCAACGGCTGCGCTGCCTGTTCGCCGAGATGTTTGGCCTGTCGATTAGCGAAGGCGCGCTGTGCAACATCCTCGCGCGCGCGCAAGCCCCGCTGGAAGCGGCCGCCTTGGCCGTTGCGGCGGCGGTCACCGCGTCCGACGTGGTCGCGTCCGACGAGACTTCGGTGCGAGTGATGAAGAAGACGCAGTGGGAATGGGTCTTCGTGACCGCCCTGCACGTGCTGCACATCATCCGCCCCAGCCGGGGCGCCGGTGTGGTCCGCGCGCTGTTCGGCGACCATCGCCCGCGCGTTTGGATCTCCGACAGCTTCGGCGCCCAGCGCGGCCATTCCGAGTTCTGGCAAATGTGTCTCGCCCATCTGTTGCGCGACACGCAATTCGCCATTGATTGCGGCGACGACGGGTTCTCGCCAGCATTCAAGCGCCTGCTGTTGCGCGCGATCGCCATCGGGCGGCGACGCGAAACGCTGCGCGACACCACGCTCGCGCAATACCAAGCCGATCTGGAACGAAGGTTGACGCGTGTGATGGCGCTGCCGCGACGTGGCGACGCCGCCGAGAAATTACGCCGCCGCATCGCCCGCGACCGCGCGCACCTATTCCTATTCGTGACCGATCGCGCTGTGTCGGCCACCAATAACGCCTGCGAGCGTGCGCTGCGGCCAAGCGTGATTTTCCGCAAGGTGACCAACGGCTTCCGCTCCGAATGGGGCGCGCAAACCTACGCCGCCTTCCGCTCCGTGGTCAGCACCGCCAAGGCTAACGGCCGTTCCGTCCTCGGCGAACTCCGCGCCGTGCTCGCAACGGCCTCAACACGTCAGATCGCCGCATCACCGGGGTGAGCAATTACCGCTCAGGATCAAACGCACAAATCTTCTGCCCAGCGCTCGGATCGAGTGCTGGCTATGTTGCTTGGGGTTGGGATGGCTACTACTCGATGGCTGGACTCCTACGTTGTTACAGGAGTCAAGGATATGAATCGGTAGAAGCGAGTCAAAGAAAAAGTTCGATCAAACTGAATAATCTTTAAGAACCGATCTGAATCGCGAAATACATTTCGCCAGCGGATAGAAATGCCATCAAAGAGAAGGCTGGAGGCCATTTACGGTGCTCCAGTCTTCTAAATCGTAACGCAATCAGAATGTGTGGGGGTCGATAACCTGCGAAATGGGCCGATATTTCGACTCCCTACAGGACGGGTCAGACGTCGAGGTTGGCCACCTTAAGCGCGTTGCCCACGATGAAATCGCGGCGAGGTTCGACCACGTCGCCCATCAGGGTGGAGAACATTTGGGCCGCATCCTCCACGTCGCCGACGCGGACCTGCAACAAAGTGCGTATGTCCGGATCCAGCGTCGTCTTCCACAGCTGGTCCGGGTTCATCTCACCCAGGCCCTTGAAGCGCTGAATGGCCAGTCCCTTGCGGCCCTGACCCAAGACGCGGTCGAACGCCGTCGCTGGCCCGGCCGCCTTCATCTCGCTCTTGTCGAACAGCAGCGTCGCCGGTTCGCTGAAGCGGGTCCGTAGCGCGTCGGCCCGCTCGGCCAGCCAGCGAGCTTCACTGCTGCGGAGCGCGGCGGCGTCGAGCAGGTAACGCTCGGCGACGCCACGTACCACGCGGGCGAAGTGCAGGCCGCGCTCGTCGGCCGTGGCGACCCAGGTCCGCTCCGTCGCCACGGAAGCGGCGTTGAGCCGATTTACGAGGTCCGACGTGTGTCGCGTTGCATCGGCCGGGTCGGTCAGCAATGCACCGGAGATCGCAGCTTGCTCGATGATCCAGCTCGGCACCGTCACGGCCAGACCGCGGATCCGCGCCGCCGCCTCACGCAACCAGGCCAACTCCGGGCCCATCTCTGCGCCGGCGTATTCGTGCCCATCGACGTAACGCAGCCGCATTTCCGCCGTCGCTTTGTCGAGCAGGTAGTCGTCGAGTGCCGCGTCGTCTTTGAGGTAGCGCTCCTCGTTGCCCCGCTTGGCGCGGTAGAGCGGTGGCTGGGCAATGTAGAGGTGGCCGCGCTCGATGAGCTCGGGCATCTGGCGGAAGAAGAACGTCAGCAGCAGGGTGCGGATATGACTGCCGTCGACGTCGGCGTCCGTCATGATGTTGATACGGTGATAGCGCAGCTTGCGGATGTCGAAACCGCCCTGTTCCGGCTCGCCGCGGCCGATGCCGGTGCCGAGCGCGGTGATGAGCGTGCCGATCTCGGCCGAGCCGAGCATGCGGTCGAAGCGGGCGCGTTCGACGTTGAGGATCTTGCCTTTCAGAGGCAGGATTGCCTGGAACTTGCGGTCACGCCCCTGCTTGGCGGACCCCCCGGCGCTGTCACCCTCGACGATGAAGATCTCGCATTTCGAGGGGTCACGCTCCTGGCAGTCGGCGAGCTTGCCGGGCAGGCTGCTGACGTCGAGCACGCCTTTGCGCCGGGTCAGCTCGCGCGCCTTGCGGGCGGCCTCGCGGGCGGAGGCGGCGTCCATCACCTTGCCGATGATGATCTTGGCTTCTTTCGGGTGCGTCTCGAACCAGTGCCCGATCGTGTCGGCGACGGCGGCCTGGACCACCGGCTGCACCTCGGAACTGACCAGCTTGTCCTTGGTCTGACTGCTGAATTTCGGGTCCGGCACCTTGACCGAGAGGACCGCGGTCATGCCTTCCCGCATGTCCTCGCCGATGAGGGCGAGGCTCTCCTTCTTGCCGATGCCTTCGGCGTATTTCGACACGATGCGGGTCAGCGCCTGGCGGAAACCGGCCAGATGCGTGCCGCCGTCGCGCTGCGGAATGTTGTTGGTGAAGCACAGCATCGTCTCGTGGAAACTGTCATTCCAGGTGACGGCGAACTCGACGCAGATGCCGATCTGGCTCTCTTCGGTGGTCACCGAGATCGGCTCCGACAGCACCGGGGTCTTGCTGCGGTCGAGCCATTCGGCGAAGGCGATCAGGCCACCATCGTAGTGCAGCAGGCTCTCGACGGCCGGCGCGTGCCGCTCGTCGCGCAGCGTGATGCTGAGGCCGGAGTTGAGGAACGCCAGCTCGCGCAGGCGACGCTCGAGCGTGTTGAAGTCGAACTCGGTCTTGGTGAAAGTGCCCGACGATGGCTTGAAGGTGACCTCCGTGCCGCTGTGTTCGCTCGACGGTCCGACGATGCGCAGCGGCTCGGTGGTGTCGCCATGTTCGAAGCGGATGACGTGCTCCTGCCCCTGGCGCCAGATGCGAACCAGCATCCATTCGGACAAGGCGTTGACCACGGCGGCGCCGACGCCGTGTAGGCCGCCCGAGACCTTGTAGCTGTTCTGGTTGAACTTGCCGCCGGCGTGCAGCCGGGTCAGCACGACTTCGGCGGCCGAGACGCCTTCCTCGACATGCATGTCGGTCGGGATGCCGCGGCCATCGTCACGCACGGTGACGCTGCCGTCGCCGTTGAGGGTCAGCGAGCACTTGGTGGCGAACCCGGCCTGCGCCTCGTCGACGGCGTTGTCGATGATCTCGAAGGCCATGTGGTGCAGGCCGGAGCCGTCATCGGTGTCGCCGATATACATGCCGGGCCGCTTGCGCACGGCCTCCAGGCCCTTAAGCACGGAGATCGATGCGGCGTCATAAGCCTCCGGTTCGGAAGGCGCGCTCGGGGCCGGAGAAATGGGCTGGCGATCGGGCAGGGGAACGGCCTCGGACATGCCGGATGACTACCTCGGATAGAGAAGAATAGACTGTTTATATAGGCGCAACGGCCCTCAATGGACAGGTCTAGCGGGCTCACGCTCCGGGTTGGCGCGCAAGGTGCCGCCTCCGGTCAGCAGGAAGTCGGCGATGCCGTCCAACTCGTTGAAAGCGTTGTCATCCGTGCCGGTCAGGATGACTTGGGCAGTGCCGTTGGCGAGGGCGTACCACAAGGCCGATCGGCGTTCGGAGTCGAGGTGGACGGCGGGTTCGTCGAGCAGCAGGAACGGTGCTGCGCCGCGGGTGCGGGCGATGAGGGCGGCGTGGCCGAGCAAGACGCCGATCAGCATCGCTTTCTGCTGCCCGGTGCTCGCCGAGCCCGCGGCCAGGCCGGAGTCGCGGTCGACCATCGTCATGTCGGCCCGGTGGGCGCCGAAGCGGGCCGAGGTGCCGGTATCGGCCTGTCGCGACTCGGCCAGTCGCTCGCGGAGCCAGTCCTCGACGGCGAGCGCCGGGTCGGTGGCGAGGCGGTCGGCAATGGCATCCTCGAGGCCGATGCGGGCCGGTGGGAAGCGGCCGGTGACGCCTGCGGCCATGATCGCGTTCAGACGGGTGACCAGGTCGGCCCGCGCGGCTGTCGCGGCGATGGCGTGCCGGGCCATGCTGTCCTCCAGCCCGGCGAGCCAGCCCGGGTCGGCCCCGCCGGCGGCGAGGAGGCGCCCGCGGCTGGACATGGCTGTGTCATAGGCGGCGACCTCGCGGGCATGGCCGGGCTCGAGCGCCCAGACGAGGCGGTCGAGAAAGCGCCGCCGTCCGGAGGCGGCTTCGCCGAACAGCCGCTCCATCTGCGGCGTCAACCAGACGGCGGACATCTGGGCGGCGATGTCGGCCTGAGATCGGATGGCGGCACCGTCGAGGCGGAAGATGCGGCGATCGGGAGGGCCGTCAGGGGGCGTGCCGGTGGCGATTTCGGTTTCGGCCGCATCGCGCTCGATCCGGCCGACGACGCCCCAGGCCGCCCCATTGCGGCCGAACTCGCCGATGCGGGCGTTGCGCAGGCCGCGGCCGGGGACGAGGAGGGAGATGGCCTCGAGCAAGTTGGTCTTGCCGGAGCCGTTGGGCCCGGTGATGACGCTGATGCGGGCGCCAGGCCGCCAGGTGAGGGCTTCGTAGTTGCGGAAGCGGGTGAGCGTGAGGCGGGTAAGACGGAGCGTCACCGGTCTGTGGGCGGGATCAGGGGAAGCGACCGTCCAAGTTCACGACGCTGTCGGGTGCGCCCGCGAGAGAAAGGACCGCGCGGGCGCGTTATCGTCCAGGCGGAGACGATGTCACACCCGCATCGGCATTAGCACGTAGAGCGCGTTGCCGTTGTCGGCGTCGCGGACGATGGTCGGGGCGGCGCCGTCGCTGAAGTGGAACTCGACCGAGTTCTCGATCTGGTCGGTGATGTCGTTGAGGTAGCGCGCCTGAAAGCCGATCTCGAGCGGGTCGGACGCGTATTTGACCCGGTCGGCGTCGAGCTCCTCCGAGGCGGTGCCCTGCTCCGGGCTGGCGGCCGACAGCGTCAGCAAGTCGGTCGCCAGCGACATCTTCACCGGGCGCGACCGCTCGCTGCTGATGGCGGCCACCCGGGCGACGGCGTCGGCAAAATCCTTCTTGCCGACGCGCATCACCTTATCGTTGTCGCGCGGGATCACCCGCTCGTATTCCGGGAAGGTGCCGTCGATTAGCTTGCTGGTCAGCGTCACCGAGCCGGACTTGAACTGGATGCGCGTGTCGGACAAGCCGACCTCGATCTCGGCACTGTCCTCGTCGAGCAGCTTGCGCAGCTCGGCGATGGTCTTGCGCGGGATGATGACGCCCGGCATGCCGTCCGCGCCTTCGGGCGCCGGCTCCTCGACGCGGGCGAGGCGATGACCGTCGGTGGCGACGGCGCGGAGCACGCGGCCGACTGCACCCTCGGCGCAATGAAAATAAATGCCGTTCAGGTAGTAGCGCGTCTCCTCGGTGCTGATCGCGAACCGCGTGCGGTCGATCAGGCCACGCAGGGCGAGGCTGCCGATGCGGAAACGGTAGGGTAGCTGACCTGCCGTCATGCTCGGGAAGTCTTCGACCGGCAGGGTGACCAGGCTGGTCGAATACCGCCCGGCGCGCAGCTTCAGCTGGCCGGCGTCACCGGTCGCCTCAAACTCGAGCTCGGCGCTGTCCGGCAGCTTGCGCACGATGTCGTAAAGCGTCGCGGCTGGCGCGGTGGTCGAGCCGGGGCGGGACACGCTGGCAGCGATGTCCTCGACCACGGCGATCTCCATGTCAGTCGCGGTAAACATCAGCTTGCCATCGACCGCCTCGATCTTCGCGTTGGCGAGGATCGGGATGGTGTTGCGCTTCTCGGCAACGCTCTGGATGTGAGCCAGCGCCTTCATCAGCGTGGCACGGTCTGCCTTGAACTTCATGGCTCGACTATTCCTACTTTTCGCCGAGACTCGGCAGCACCCAGGGCTGGCCAGTCTAGCCGAAGCGTGGGTGAGGGCAACTGCGGACCCTAGTTCTCCAGCATCCGGCGGAGCAACTCGACGCGCTCCTGGAACTCGGTGTCGCCTTCCATCAGCTCGGCCACCCGCGAGACGGCGTGCATCACCGTGGTATGGTCACGGTTGCCGAACTTGCGGCCGATCTCGGGCAGCGAGCGGCTGGTGAGCTGCTTGGCCAGATACATCGCCACCTGACGCGGCCGGGCGACGGCGCGGGCACGCCGGGCCGACGTCATGTCGGTCAGGCGGATGCTCCAATGCTCGGCGACCTTGCGCTGAATCTCCTCGATCGTGACCCGGCGGTCATGCGCCTTCAGCACGTCCTGCAGCACTTCCTGCGCGCTCTCGAGCGTGATCGGGCGGCCGACCAGGTCGGCATGCGCGAACAGCCGGTTCAGGCTGCCCTCGAGCTCTCGCACGTTGCCGGTGATCTTATGCGCCAGGAACTCCAGAACCTTTGAAGGAACGGGAGCCGACGCCGTGGCCGCCTTGGATTCCAGGATCGACAGCCGCAGTTCGTAGGTCGTCGCATGCAGGTCGGCGACCATGCCGCAGCCAAGCCGCGTGCGCAGGCGATCCTCGATGCCGGACAGGTCGGACGGGCTCTTATCGGCCGACACGATGATCTGCTTGCCGGCGTCGACCAGCGCGTTGAAGGTGTGGAAGAACTCTTCCTGCGTGTTGTCCTTGCCGATCAGGAACTGCAGGTCGTCGATCATCAGCACGTCGACGCCGCGCAGCTCGCCCTTGAATTCCATGGTCGACTGGCTGCGGATGGCGGCGATGAAGCGATACATAAACTTCTCGGCCGACATATATTTGACCGAGATGCCGCTCCCCTCGCGGCGCACCAGCTCGAGGCCGATGGCATGCATCAGATGCGTCTTGCCGAGGCCGACGCCGCCATACAGGAACAACGGATTGAACCCCGGGCTCGACGGCCGCTCGGCGACGCGGCGGGCGCAGGCATAGGCGAACTCGTTCGGCTTGCCGACGACGAATTGCTCGAACGAAAAGCGCTGGTCGAGCGGTGAGGCGCCTTCGCGGCCATACAGGGGCTCATCGGTCGCCTCCGCCCGAGCCTCGGCCTTGGGCTCCGCCGGCCGAACGATCTCGGCCGCCGGCGGCGGTGCAACCGGCTCGACCGGCGTCACCGAAATCACCGACCCGACCCGGATATCGACGCGGCGGATGCCGCAATCCTCCTCCTGCCACAACTCGTTCAGGCGGTTGGCATAATTGTTACGCACGTAATCACGCATGAAGCCGGACGGTAGGTGAATCGTCACCTCGTCGCCGTCGATCCCAGCAAGCGCCATGTTGCGCAGCCAGCTACGATACTCCACGTCCCCTACTTCGCGCTGCAGGCGGCCACGAATACGGCCCCACTGTGTCGTCAGTTGCTGCGCCAAACTGGTCTGACTGTCTACCGAAGATCGCACGGCGCTACTGGATTGCTGCTGTTCATGCGCCACGCGAATATTACTTCCATGAAACCGGCCTACTGATCCCCCGAGACAGGCTCGGCAGTAACGCGATGGCCTAAACTAAGTTAGGACGCCGACCGATGGCAACGAAAATCTGCTTGTCCGAACGAAGTCGGTATAAACAAAGAAAAGCACAGAAGTATTACTTCCGTGCTTTTCAGTAGTCAGTCAGCAACTAATGCTAAGAGGCCATTTGACTGGCCGCAAGCGATCAAGCCGGCGCGAGCGCCTTGATGCGGGCCGACAGGCGGGACAGCTTGCGCGAGATCGTGTTGCGGTGAGCGATGCCCTTGGTCACCGCGCGGTGCATTTCCGGCTGCGCCTCGCGCAACGCCGCCCGAGCGACTTCATGATCGCCGGAGGCGCAGGCGGTCTCGACTTTCTTGATGAAGGTGCGCAGGCGGGACTTGCGAGCCGTGTTGCGCGCGGTGCGCTTGGCCGTCTGACGGATGCGCTTGCGCGCCGATGCGGTGTTCGCCATGAAATCTCGATCGTTTGTAACAAGGATGCGACAGGGGAACGGCCCCTCGGAGCGCGCTGTTCTATGGACGAGGCAGAAACGTGTCAAGCCGAACGGAGGCCGGCCTGACCCGCATCGTGCCGCGTCAGGCAGTGAAATCCGGCGTCCGCTTCTCGACAAAGGCCCCCATTCCCTCGCGCTGATGCGACGTGCCGAACAGCGACAGGAACATTGCCCGCTCCGCCCGCACACCTTCGGCCAGCGTTGTCTCGAATGCCACGTTGACGGCGCGCTTGGCCATCGCCGCTGCGACCGGGGATTGCGCCGCGATCTTGCCGGCGACCTTCAGCGCCGTCTCGATCAGCTCGGCTGCCGGCACGATCTGGCTCACCAGGCTGCTGCGCTCGGCTTCCGCCGCGTCCATCATGCGCCCGGTCAGGCACAGGTCCATCGTCTTGGCCTTGCCGATCGCCCGGGTCATGCGTTGCGTCCCGCCCGCCCCGGGGATCACGCCGAGGTTGATCTCCGGCTGCCCAAAACGCGCCGTGTCGGCCGCAATGATGAAGTCGCACATCATCGCCAGCTCGCACCCGCCGCCCAGCGCGAACCCGGCGACCGCCGCGATCACCGGCTTCTTGACCCGCAGCACCGTCTCCCACCGCGCGGCGATGAAATCGTCGAGGAACACGTCCGGGTAGTTGCGACCGCGCATCTCCTTTATGTCGGCCCCGGCGGCAAACGCTTTCTCCGAGCCGGTCAGCACGATGGCGCCGATGGCCGGGTTGGCGTCGAAGGCGAGCAGCTGGTCGCCGAGTTCGCCCATCAATTGGTCGCACAGCGCGTTGAGCGCTTGCAGCCGGTTGAGCCGGATCAGGCCCACGCGGCCGTGGGTCTCGACGAGTATCATCTCAGCCATGTGCACTCCCGTTGTTCGAGCGTCGTTTGGCGGCCTGGTACTAGCAAACCGGGTCAGGCGCTACAGCTGGCCCCGCCGAGCACGCAGAAGCGGGCGCAATGCGGATGGTTGAGCGCGACCGGCCCGGCGGCGTCGGCCAGGCTGGCGCCGAGGTCGAAGCCCGGATCGTAAGGCAAGAGCGTGCAGGCCGCCACGCGGGGACCGGGTTCGCCGCGCCGATGGACCACCATGCGGCTGCTCGCACACATCACGGAGTCCGGCGATTTGTGCAGGATCGACCAGCAGGCCTCGGTGATCTCCGGCGTGTCGGCGGCGGCATCCATCTCCGGGAATAGCACCAGCCGCTCCGGGTCGCCGACGTCCAACGTCACGCCGAGCCCGGCGAGCAGTCTGGCGAACCCAAGCCGCGCCGCCGCATCGCTCTCGCCGGGCAGGCGCCGCGCCGCGATGGCGACGCGGGCGCCCGCCTCCGCCAGCCAGCGTACCCCGTCGACCGCGATCGGCCAGGTGCCAGCGCCACGCTCGGCCTCGTGGATCTCAGAGCGGTGGTGATCGAGGCTGACGCGGAAGGTGAGCCGATCACCATAGGCGTTTATCAGGCGCTGAAGATCGGCCTCGAAGCGGCGCATCGGGCGCATGGCGTTGGTCAGCACCAGTGTGCGGAAACCGCGGGACAGCGACGCCTCCAGCATGCGGACGATGTCGCGGTTCATGAACGGCTCGCCGCCGGTGAACCCGATCTCCGTGGTTGGCAGCCCGAGTGCGGCGATCTCGTCGAGGTAGCCGACCATGTCGGCTGCCCGCAGGTAGACCAGCGCGTCGTTGCTCGGCGAACTCTCGATGTAGCAGGTCGCGCAGGCGATGTTGCACAGGGTGCCGGTGTTGAACCAGAGCGTGCGCAGCGCCATCAGCGCGACCCGGGCGCGGATGTCGCCGGTGGCGGTGAGGCCGGGATCACGGAATTTGCCGGCGGCGAGGGCCGGGGCGGCGGGCCGGAAGGGCGATGGCGCGAGCATCCCGAGCATTAGGGGATGCGCCGGGTGCGTGCCAACAGACGCGCCCAGCGCCGGAGGGCCGGGCTGAACAATTTGGCGCGTAGACTTGCGAACGCGGCCTGCTTGGACCGTTCGGACCGGGTCGGGTAGGCCACTACCGCGCCGGACAGGCTGAAGCGCGAGCTGCTCCCGGCGAGCACCTGCGTCCAGGGCAGCAGCAGCTCGCCGGCGCCGGTGCCGACGATGGTCACGCCCGCGGTGCGGCCGCCGACGCGGACGAGCTTGACGAAGCCGGCCGGCGTGCCCTCGCTCACCGAGCGATCGTCGTCAGCGAACGGCGCGACGTCGATTTCGACCCGGCCGCCGGCCGCGCGCGCTTCGGCCTCGGTCGGGCCCAGTTGGGCGAGTTCGGGATCGGTATAGACCGCCTGCGGCAGGCGTCGCCGTTCGGCCCGGGCCGGCAGGCCGAGGGCGATGTTCTGCACGACGACGGCGCCCTCGTGCCCCGCGACATGGGTAAGCCGCGGCCCGGCGCGGCAATCGCCGATGGCGTAGATGTGTTTGACCGCCGTGCGGCAGCGTGCGTCGACTCTCAGCCCCTCCGGCCCGGCGGTCAGACCGGCCTGCTCGAGGCCGAGATCGGTTACCGCCTGCCGTCCGGCCGCAACCAGGATGTGGCTGGCCTCGATCGGGTCGCCGCGGTCGCAGTGCACTACGGGCCCGGCAGCCACGCGCGTCACCGTCGTGTGCGCCCGGATAGTCACGCCCTCGGCCGCCAGCGCCGCCAGCACGATCGCGGCGGCATCCGGATCCGCGCGGCCGAGCGGCGCCCCGGCGTCGATCAGCGTCACCGCCGACCCCAAGCGGCGGAACGCCTGCGCCATCTCAACGCCCATGGCGCCGGCGCCGAGAATTGTTAGATGCGTCGGCAGCGTCGCCAGATCCCACAACGTCTCGTTGGTCAGGAATGGGACCTCACCCAGGCCGGGGATCGGCGGCACCGCCGGGCGCGAGCCGGTCGCCAGCACGATACGCGGCGCGGTCAGCACGCGGTCGTTCACCGCGACGCGGTGAGGCGAGACGAACCGCGCCGATCCGGTGATCACCTCGACGCCGTAGCCCTGCATGGTCGTCGCGGAGTCGTGCGGAGCGATGGCCGCGATGGCGCCGCGGACATGCGCGCGCACCGCCGCGAAATCGACGGTGGGCGGCGCCGTCCGGATGCCGAACCGGCCGGCATCGCGCACGCCCTGTGCGGCGGCGGCGGCGGCGAGCAGGGCCTTGGACGGAACGCAGCCGGTGTTGAGGCACTCGCCGCCCATGCGGCCACGCTCGATCAAGGCGGTGCGCAGTCCATACAGCGCGCATCCGCCGGCAGCGGTGAGCCCGGCGGCACCCGCGCCGATCACCAACACGTCGTGACGGTCGTCTTGCATCGGCGTGTTATGCCCACGCGTGGCAAGATCTGAAAATGGCAAGCGCGTGCTCGTGACGGGTGCGGGCGGGTGGCTGGGCGGCGAAGTGGCGTCGCGGTTGGCGGCGTCGGGGGCGGTCGTCACCGGCTTGGTGCATCGCCGGGCCGAGGTGCGCGGCAATGACGGCCAGCTGGTGACGCTGGCGCGCACGTTGACCGGCGACATTGCGGCGCCGTCGCTGGGCTGGAGCCCGGCGGCATGGGCGGAGGCGGCCGGGTCGTTCGACCTGATCGTGCATTGCGCGGCGCTGACGCAATTTGCCGCCGAGCCGGAGCTGGCGCAGGCGGTCAACGTGAACGGCACCGCGACCATCGCCGCGCTGGCCAAGGCCGGGGCAGGCCGGATGCTGCACGTCAGCACCGCATACGTGAACGGCGGGCGCGACGGCACGGTGCTGGAGAGCGATCTTCCGACGGGGCCGTTCACCAACGTCTACGAGGCGAGCAAGGCCGCGGGCGAACTCGCGGTGCGGGGCGCCGGGCTGCGCGCGGTGATCGCGCGGCCGTCCATCGTGCTGGGCGAGTGGGCCACTGGCGGGGTCCGCGAGTTCGGCACCTTCTATTATCTATTGAAGGCGCTGGCCGATGGCTGGGTGAAGCGGATGCCGGCCGAGCCCGGCGCGACGCTGGATCTCGTGCCGGTCGACCATGTGGCGGCCGGGCTGATGGCGTTGATTGAGCGGTTCGACGACGCGACCGGGGGCACCTTTCACCTTGTCTCCGGCGCGCCGACACCGCTGCAGGCATTCCCCGATACGCTCGCGACCTTTCCTGGACTGGCAGTGCCGGCCTTCGTGCCGCCCGCTCAGTTGGGGCCGCAGGGGCGGGCGTTCACGCGGCTGATCACGCCGTATGCGCCGTATTTCCTGCGGAGTCCGCGGTTCGACGACCGGGCGTTCCGCGCGCTGACCGGTCTGAGTTGTCCGCCGGTGGATACGGGCTACTGGAAGCGGCTGGTCGCCTTCGCGCTCGAGGCCGGGTTCATCGGGGCCCAGGCATCGCGGAGCGGCCCGAACGGCATGGCGAGCGAGGCGCCCACCCCGAGTTCGGCCGGGTCGCGATAGCCGGGCACGCCGATGGCGATTGCCTCCTGTGGCACGTCAAGGCGGAAGGTGCGGTGCACGTGGTCCCACAGCGACAGGCCGGAGGACCAGTTGCTGTCGGTCTCGTCCCGAGCGGCGGAGTGATGGATACCGTGCATGCGCGGTGTGGTGAACACGCGGGACAGCATGCGCTCCAGGTGCGGCGGCAAGCGAAGATTGCTGTGATGGAACAGGACGGAGAGGAAGAAGAAGCCCTGCCACGCGGCGAGCGCGCGCGGACTGGTGCCGGCGACCAGCACCTGCAGCGCGCGGTAGGGGGCGGAGATCGCCATGTCGGCGGCGTGGAACCGCAGCGCGGTGCTGGCATCCAAATCGAGGTCGACGTGATGCACCAGATGGAAGCGCCACAGCACCGGCAGCTTGTGCGTCAGGACGTGCCAGAGATAGATGCCGTAATCCATCATCAGGAAGGCGGCCACGTCGCGGCCCCAGCCGGGCAGGGGCAGCCGCTGCGACAGGCCGATCCGTCGGCGCTCGACCGCGCGGGACAGCGGCACGACCAGAGGCGCCTCGACCAGTTGCACTACCGCCAACGACGCGGCCCCGAGGACGGCGTTGCGGAAGCTGCGCGTCGGCTCGCGCTGCGTCGGCGCCCGCAACGGCCAACGGCGCTCGGCCAGCACGATGGCGAGGGCGGCGGCGCCGATCAGGGCCGGGGGGAGCAGCGCGCGCAATCTGGCCATTTAGACTGAACCGCTTCGCGGCGTGGCGGTTCCGGGCTATGCGCCCGCCATGCACTCGGCCCGCCTGGTCATCTTCACCCGCTATCCCACGCCCGGCGCGGCTAAGACGCGGCTGATCCCGGCGATCGGGCCGGAGGGCGCGGCCAAGCTGCACCGCAGGCTGACCGAGCAGACCGTCGCCGCCGCGCGGGTTGCCGACATGCCGCTCGAACTCTGGACCACCGGCGCCGACCCGGCCGATTTCCGCGCTTGGCTCGGCGACATCGACGTCCGCGAGCAGCAAGGAGCCGGTCTCGGCGACCGCTTACTCGCGGCTGCCTCGCCCTACCCGGTCGTCTTCATCGGCACCGACGCGCCGGACCTGGTGCCGGCCCATCTGCGCGCGGCCGCCGACGCGGTCGGCTCGGGACGCGCGGTCATCGGCGCGGCCGAGGATGGCGGCTACTGGCTGCTCGGCTTGCCGTGCGCGGTGCCGGGCGTGTTCGACGGCATCGCCTGGAGCACCGAGACGGTGTTCGCCGCCACGCTCGAGCGGCTGCGCGCCGCCGGCCACGCGCCGCTGCGGCTGCCGACGCTGTCCGACCTCGACACCCCGGCCGACCTGGCGCGCTGGCCGCACCTCGCCCCGTGAGCGAGGCGGTCTCGATCGTGATTCCCGCGTTCAACGAGGCCGCGACGCTTCCCCGCCTGCGCCGCCATCTCGACCTGCTCGATCCGGCGCCGGCCGAGGTCATCCTCGTCTGCAGCGGCAGCACCGACCGCACCGCGGCGGCGGGGGCGGAGGCCGGCTTCACCGTGCTGCGCAGTGCGCGGGGGCGGGCGCTGTCGATCAATCTCGGCGTCGCCGCCGCGGCAGGCCCGCTGGTGGTGGTGCTGCATGCCGACACGCTGCTGGCGGACGACGCCGTCGCGGTAATCCGCCGCACGCTGGCCGATCCCGCGGTGGCGTTGGCCGGGTTCACGCCGGTGATCTCCGGGCCGGACACCGTGCGCTGGGCGACCACGGCGCATAACTGGCTCAAGACATGGTATGCGCCGATGCTCTTCCGGCCGCGTCTATTCCGGCGCGGCTTACGGCTGCTGTTCGGCGATCACGCGATGTTCTTCCGCCGCGCCGACTTCCTCGCCGTCGGCGGCTGCGACGAGACGCTGGCGGTGATGGAGGATGCCGACCTCTGCCTGCGGCTTTCTCGGCTGGGGCGGGTGCGCCTGGTCAACCGGATCGTGATCACGAGCGATCGCCGGGTCGCGGCCTGGGGGGAGTGGCGGGCGAATTGGATCTATCTGAGCGTCGGCGTGCGCTGGGGATTGGGGCGACGGACGCGCCTGGCGCGGGACTATCCTGATGTTCGTTGAAAGTGGCATCGTAGGGTGGGCTTCAGCCCACCATGGCCGATGCAAGTTGGTGGGCTGAAGCCCACCCTACGTGGGTGCAAGGCGCTGGAGCTTTGGGCAATAGAATGTGCTGCGGGCGGATTGGGTGATGCGCGCGATGCCGTCGCACTCGGGCTTGCCGGGGCAGGCGGGGCAGGGCTCGCCCTCGCGGCCATAGACCTGCCAGGCGTGCTGGAAATAGCCGAGCTCGCCGCCGGGCTGGACGTAGTCGCGCAGCGTGGAGCCGCCGGCGGCGATGGCCTCGTTCAGCGTCGCCTTGATCTCCGGCACCAGCGTGCGCGTCGCGACCGCGCCGGCCAAGCGGGTCGGTGGAATGCGGGCGCGGAAGAGGGCCTCGCACACGTAGATGTTGCCTAGCCCGGCCACCAGCGTCTGGTCGAGCAGGGCGGCCTTGATCGGCGTGCGCTTGCCGGCCAGCGCGGCCTTGAGGAACTTGGCGGTGAACGCGTCCGATAGTGGCTCCGGCCCGAGGCCGGCCAGCAGGCGGTGCTGCTCCTCGGCCTCGGTCCGCACCAGGTCGATCGAGCCGAAGCGGCGGGGGTCCACGAAGGCGACCTCCCACCCGTCCTCCGTCTCCAGCACGACGTGCTCGTGTCGCTCGGGATCGTTCTTGCCGCGGGGGCGCAGCGTGATGCGGCCGGACATGCCGAGATGCAGCAGCACGCTGTCGCCGCCGTCCAATCGCATGAGAATGTATTTGGCCCGCCGGCGGAAGCTGGTGACACGGGCGCCGGTCAGCCGGGCGGCCAGGTGCTCCGGCAGCGCCCAGCGCAGGTCGGGCCGGCGCACCTCGGCACGGACGATCACGCGGCCGTCTAGCCGCGCCCGCATTCCGCGCATCACGGTCTCTACTTCGGGGAGTTCCGGCATGGCCGGATTGCTCTATAGATCGACATCATGAGCGGCAATCCCGAGACGGATTTCGGCTACCGGCAGGTGCCGGTGGCGGAAAAGAAAGACCTCGTGCGCGAGGTGTTCCAGAGCGTGGCGCCCCGCTACGACCTGATGAACGACCTCATGTCGCTCGGCGTGCATCGCGGCTGGAAGCGCGACTTCATCGCCGGGCTGGACCCGCGGCCGAACCGGACGCTGCTGGACCTCGCGGGCGGCACCGGCGACATCAGCTTCGGCTGGCTCGCCAAGGGGGGCGGCCCTGCCATTCTGTCGGACATCAACCCGGCGATGCTCTCGGTCGGGCGCGAGCGAGCGACGGCCAAGCGGCTGGGCCAGCTCGACTTCCTGGTCGCCGACGCGGAGATCCTGCCGCTGCCGGATTGCAGCGTCGACCGGGTGAGCATGGCGTTCGGCCTGCGCAACTGCACCGACAAGCTCGCCGTGCTCCGCGAGGCGCATCGCGTGCTACGGCCCGGCGGGCAGTTCCACTGCCTCGAGTTCTCGCGCGTGCAGGTCTCGGCCCTGCAGCTGCCTTACGATGCGTGGTCGTTCCAGGTCATGCCGTTCCTCGGCAAGGTCGTGGCCGGCGACAGCGAGAGCTACCGCTACTTGGCCGAGAGCATCCGCACCTTTCCGGACCAGGAGACGCTGGCGGGCATGATGCGGCAGGCCGGGCTGTCGCGGGTGAGCTTCCGCAACCTCACCGGCGGGATCGCGGCGATCCATCGTGGTTGGCGACTGTAATGTCTCGGATCCTGCTGATCGTTAGCGGGGGCATCGCGGCGTTCAAGTCGCTCGAGCTGGTGCGGTTGCTGCGTAAGGGTGGCCACGCGATCACCGCGGTGCTGACCGAGGGGGGCGCGCAGTTCGTCACCCCGTTGAGCCTGCAGGCGTTGACGGAGGAGAAGGTCTATTCGGCGCTCTGGTCGCTTACGGATGAGAGCGAGATGGGGCACATCCAGCTCAGCCGCAGCGCCGATCTGGTGGTGGTAGCGCCGGCGAGCGCGAACATGCTGGCCAAGATGGCGGCCGGGCTGGCGGACGATCTGGCGAGCACTGTGCTGCTGGCGACCGACAAGCCGGTGCTGGTGGCGCCGGCGATGAACGTGCGGATGTGGCTGCACCGAGCGACGGCGGCGAATATGGCGACGCTGACGGGGCGCGGCGTCGCGGTGGTCGGGCCCGACGAGGGGGCGATGGCGTGCAACGAGTTCGGACCGGGGCGGCTGGCCGAGCCGCCGATGATCCTTCGCGCGATCGAGGCGATGCTGACCGGGGTCGGGCGCCTAGCGGGCAAGCACGCGCTCGTGACCAGCGGGCCGACGCATGAGCCGATCGACCCGGTGCGCTACATCGCCAATCGCTCGTCCGGCCAGCAGGGCCACGCGATCGCGGCGGCGCTGGCGCGGCTGGGCGCGCGGGTCACGTTGGTGAGCGGGCCGGTGTCGGTGCCGGACCCGGCAGGCGTGACGGTGCGCCGGGTCGAAACAGCGGCGGAAATGCTGGCGGCGTGCGAGGCGGCGCTGCCAGCCGACGTGGCGGTATGCGCGGCGGCGGTGGCGGATTGGCGGGTGGCCGAGGCGGCAGCGCAAAAAATGAAGAAGCAGGCCGGTGCCGCCGCGCCGTCGCTGACGCTGATCCCGAACCCGGACATCCTGGCGCTGTTGTCGCAGCCCGGGCCGCGCCGGCCGCGCCTGGTGATCGGGTTCGCGGCGGAGACGGAACGGGTAGTCGAGCACGCCACGGCCAAGCGGATGCGCAAGGGCTGCGACTGGATCGTCGCCAATGATGTCAGCCCGGCGACCGGCATCATGGGCGGCGCGGCGAACGAGGTGCAGCTGATCGACCAGGGCGGCGCCGAGGCCTGGCCGCGAATGAGCAAGGCCGACGTCGCGGCGCGGCTGGCCGAGCGGATCGCGGCGGCGCTGTCATGAACGTCGAGTTGATGGTGCTCGACGAGCGGCTGCGCGACTGGGGCCTGCCACGCTACCAATCCGACCACGCGGCCGCGGTCGATCTACACGCTTGTCTCGACGGTCCATTGACCATCGACGCCGGCGATCCGGCGGTGCTGATCCCGGCCGGTTTCGCCCTGCACATCGCCGACCCGTCGGTCGCGGCGTTGATCCTGCCGCGATCGGGCCTCGGTCATAAGAAGGGCTTGGTGCTGGGCAACACCGTCGGCCTGATCGATCCGGACTACACCGGCCCGATCATGGTCAGCGCCTGGAACCGTAACCAGTCGGGCGAGCCGATCGTGCTGCAGCCCGGCGAGCGCTTCGCCCAGCTTCTCTTCGTGCCGGTGCTGCGGCCGTCGCTGACGCTGGTTTCCGCATTCACCGGCTCCACGGCGCGCGGCGCCGGCGGTTTCGGCTCGACAGGAGGTTAGATGGCCAATTCGTTCCACGTCGCCGTGCTCCCGGGCGAAGGGGTCGGCCTGGAAGTGACGGCGGCCGCCGTGCACGTCCTCGCCGCAGTCGAGAAGCGATTCGGCATCGCGGTGCGACAGGAGCGGATCGAAGGCGGCGCACTCTATTATAAGGAGAACGGCACGACTCTCGAGCCGGACGGGATGCGGCGGGCCGGGGCGGCCGATGCGATGCTGTTCGGGGCGATGGGGTGGCCGGAGATCCGGTTCCCGGATGGGACCGAGATCACACCGCAGATCGACATCCGCGCCGAATACGAGCTGTTCGCCGGCGTTCGGCCGATCCGCGCGATCCCCGGCGTTCCGCTGGCGCTGGCCGATCCGCGCGCGGCGACGATCGACCTGGTGATCCTGCGCGAGTCGACCGAGGGCATGTTCGCCCGCCGGCACGAGGGCGTGGTGACCGCGGACCAGGCCAGCGACACGATGGTGATCACTCGGTCCGTTACCGAGCGGCTGACGCGGTTCGCCTGTGACCTCGCACTGCAGCGCAAGGCGAGCCGCGGGACGCCAGGCCGGGTCACGCTGGTGGATAAGGCCAACGTGTTCCGCTCGTTCGCCTTCATGCGCGAGGTGTTCCTCGAGACGGTGTCGCCGGATGTGGAGGCGCGGGTGCATTACGTGGATGCGATGGCGCTTGACCTGGTGCGGCGGCCTTGGGAATTCGACGTGTTGCCGATGGAGAACCTGTTCGGCGACATCCTGTCCGATCTCGGGGCCGGGTTGATCGGCGGCATGGGGTTTGCGCCGTCCGCCGACATCGGCGACGCGCACGGGTTGTTCCAGCCGAGCCACGGCACCGCGCCGGACATCGCGGGGCAGGGCGTGGCCAATCCGACGGCGGCGATCCTCTCGGCAGCGATGATGCTGGACTGGCTGGGCACGACGCGCTCGAGCCAAGCCTGCCGCGAGGCGGCGTTGGCGATCGAGGCAGCGGTCGATACCGCGTTTAGCACCCGCGGGCTGTCGACCTACGATGTCGGGGGAACCAGCCGGACACGGGACGTCGCGGAAACGGTAGCCGAGATCGTCGCGGCGGCCGGTTAGCCGGGACGGCGGAACAGCGCGATCGTCTCGACCTGGGACGACCAGAGGAACTGGTCGACGGCTTCCGCGGCGATCAGGCGGTAGCCGGCGGCGAGCAGGATACGGGAGTCGCGGGTCAGCGCGCCCGGATTGCAGCTGACGTAGACGATCGGTGCGCCGGACGCGGCCAGGGCCGGCATCTGCGCGATCGCACCGTTATAAGGCGGATCCAGCACGATGGCGGCGGCATTCTTCAACTCGGCCGCGACCAGTGGCTGGCGCGCGAGGTCCCGCACCGTGATCGTGACCCGGCCGTTGACGGCGCCGCGCACGGCGGCCACGGCGGCGGCATCACCTTCATAGGCGACCACACGGGCGCGGGTCGCGATGGCGTGGGTCAGGCTGCCGCTGCCCGCGTAGAGCTCGATGACGGGGCCTTTGATCTTCTCCGGCAGCAGGCGCAGCACCGCGTCGACGATGGCGCGCTCGCCTTCGCGGGAGGCCTGCAGGAAGGTTCCGGACGGGACCGCGGTCGCATAGCCGGAGAAGGCCAGGCTCGGGCGGCTCAGCGTGGCGGCGGGTTCGATATCGATGCTGCCGATCTTGGTGGCGCTGATACGGGGCACGCCGTTGGCCTGGGCGAAAGCGGCCAGGGCGGTGCGGTCGCGGGAGGTGAGCGGGGCGTCGGTGCGCAACAGCAGGTCGGGGCCGTTATCGACCAGGTTGACGCTGGCTTCGCCGAGGCGCTTGAGGCCTTCAAGGCGGAGCAGCACCGGGCGCAGCGCCTGCACCAGCGCAAACAGGGTCGGATGCAGGATCGGGCAGGCCAGCATGTCTACGATGTCTGTCGAGCGGCGGCGATGCAGACCGATCTGGATGGCCGGGCCGACGCGGCGGATGGCAAGGTCCATGCGGCGGCGGGTCGCGGGCGGGGTGCGGGCGAGGGTGATGGTGGGCAGGCCGATGGCTGCAGCGGCGCGGCCAGCTTTCCAAGCGGCGTAGGGCGCGTCGGCCCAATGCTGCAGCGAGCAGCCGCCGCACGGGCCGAAATGCGGGCAAGGCGGTGTGACGCGGTCCGGGGATGATTCAACGATCTCGGCGTCGGCCGCAAAGCCATCGCCACGCTTGACCGCGGGACCCGGCTGCACGAGCTCACCGGGCAAGGTACACGCCAGGAACAACGACTTCCCTGGCGACAGTTCCGCGATGCCGTCGCCGTCGGCGCCGATCCGTTCGATGCGAACGGGGTCGACGCTGACGGCGAGGGTTTTAGCCGGCGAAGGCTGAGAGGCCCGTCTGCGCTCGGCCAAGGATCAGCGCATGCACGTCGTGCGTGCCTTCGTAGGTGTTGACGGCCTCGAGGTTCATCACGTGACGAATGACGTGATACTCGTCGGCAATACCGTTGCCGCCATGCATGTCACGGGCGACGCGGGCGATGTCGAGCGACTTGCCGCAATTGTTGCGCTTGAGCAGGCTGATCATCTCGGGAGCGGCGCGACCCTCTTCCATCAGGCGGCCAAGGCGGAGCGCGCCGTGGAGGCCGAGGGTGATCTCCGTCTGCATGTCGGCGAGCTTCTTCTGCACCAGCTGGGTAGCGGCGAGCGGGCGACCGAACATCTGGCGCTGCATCGTGTAGTCGCGGGCGGCATGCCAGCAGAACTCGGCGGCGCCGAGCGCGCCCCAGGCGATGCCGTAGCGCGCATTGTTGAGGCAGGAGAACGGCCCGCGCAGGCCCTTGACGTTGGGCAGCTCGTTACCGGCCGGGACGAACACGTCCTGCATCATGATCATGCCGGTGATGGACGCGCGGAGCGAGAACTTGCCCTCGATCTTCGGCGCGGTCAGGCCCGGCATACCCTTTTCGAGGATGTAGCCCTTGATCTCGCCGGCATCGTTCTTGGCCCAAACGACGAACACGTCGGCGATGGGCGAATTGGTGATCCAAGTCTTGGAGCCGCTGACGAGGAAGCCGCCATCGACGCTCCTGGCGCGGGTGCGCATGCTGGCCGGGTCGGAGCCGGCGTCGGGCTCGGTAAGGCCGAAGCAGCCGACGAACTCGCCGGTGCGGAGCTTGGGCAGAAACCGGTCTTTCTGGTCCTCGGAGCCGAACGCCCAGATAGGATACATCACCAGCGAGGACTGGACGGAGAAGGCGCTGCGGTAGCCGCTGTCGACACGCTCGACCTCGCGGGCGATCAGCCCGTAGGCGACGTAGCCGACATCGGCGCAATCATGGCTGTCGAGCGTGGCGCCGAGAAAGCCCATCTCGCCCATCTCGTTCATGATCTCGCGATCGAACCGCTCATGACGGTTGGCGAGCAGCACGCGGGGGAACAGCTTGTCCTGGCAGTAATCCCGGGCGGCGTCGCGCATGGCGCGCTCGTCCTCGGTCAGTACGTCATCGATCAGCAGCGCGTCGTCCCATTTGAACGGACCGAGCTTGCGGGGCTTGGACGGCTTGTCCTGCGTGGCGTAGGCTTCGGCGTCTTCCGGTTGTTGAACCGGTGAAATGACGTTCATCGCGCTCTCCCTACTTCGATCTCTGGTGGGATCGATTTAATCAGATTCGGCAGCCGTTGCCACTTTCGGCATGCGTGCCCGCAGCAGCATGAAAGCCGGCACGTCATCGCCGAAGCCGATCACCGCCGGGCCGAGGTCATCGTCGCGACGGTAGCGCTCACGCCGAACGTCCCGGTCCCGATCGCGCGGCTGACGATCGCGGAAGTCACGCGACTGATTGTCACGCGACTGACTGTCGCGGGCCTGGGTCTCGCGCGGTTGCGCGTCGCGGTCACGGGATTGCGTGTCGCGGGACGAGCGGTCGCGCTGACGTTCCCGCGCCGGCTCGCGTGCTTCCGGCTCCGCACGAGCCTCGACGATCTCGGGTTGTGGCTGGTCGACCGGCATCGGCTCGGCCGTGGTCGCCTTCTTACTGCGGCTGCGGCGCTTCGGCACTGGGATCGCCAGGGCGGTCGCATCTTCGAGCGTCTCGGCCTTGGCTTTCGGCTTGACCGGCTTGGCCGAGGTGCGGGCGCGGCCGCGGCGCTTCTTGCCGTCATCCTCGGCGAACTCGACTGGATCGAAGCCTTCGACGGTGATGCGGGGGATTGGCGCGCCGACCAGTTTCTCGATCGCCTCGACGAAACCGCGATCATAGGGCGTCGCTAAGGAGTATGCGTGCCCGGTCATTCCAGCGCGGCCGGTGCGCCCGATACGGTGGACGTAATCCTCGGCATGGATCGGCACGTCGAAATTGAACACGTGGCTGAGGCCGCCAATGTCGATGCCACGGGCCGCAACGTCGCTGCAGACAAGCAGGCGCAACTCGTTGGCCTTGAACTTCGCCAGCGTGGCGAAACGCTCGGGCTGGCTCATGTCGCCGTGCAGCGAACCGACGCTGAAGCCGTGACGCTTGAGCGATTTGTAGAGGATATCCACGTCGCGCTTGCGATTGCAGAAGATGAGCGCGTTCTGCACTTCGTCGGTCTTGATCAGGCGACGAAGAGCCTCGCGCTTGTCGAGATCGTCGACCACGGCGAGCCCGGCCACGATCGTCGTCGCCACGCTGGACGGGCGGCTAACCGAGATTTCCTTCGGCTCGCGCAGAAAGGCGTCAGCTAGGCGCCGGATCTCAGGGGCCATGGTCGCACTGAAGAACAAGGTCTGCCGGCGCTCGGGGAGGAAGCCGACGATCTTCTCGACGTCGGGGATGAAGCCCATGTCGAGCATCCGGTCGGCCTCGTCGATGACGAGCAGGCTGGTATCGTTCAGCATGAGGCCGCCGCGCTCGAACAGGTCCATCAGACGACCCGGCGTTGCGATCAGCACGTCGACGCCGCGCATCAGCGCTTCTTTCTGGTCGGCCATGCTCTCGCCGCCGATCAGCAAGGCATGCGTCAACTTCAGATACTTGCCGTATTGGACGAAATTCTCGGCGACCTGCAGCGCGAGTTCGCGGGTCGGCTCAAGGATCAGGCTGCGCGGCATGCGGGCCCGCGACCGCGCGCCCGATAGTATGTCGAGCATCGGCAGCACGAAGCTGCCGGTCTTGCCGGTGCCAGTCTGGGCCGTGCCGAGGACGTCGCGGCCCATGAGGATGCTGGGGATCGCCTGCGCTTGGATGGGCGTCGGCTGACGGTAGCCCTTCTCGCCAACGGCACGCACGACTTCGGGCGACAGGCCAAGGCCCTCAAACCCGTTCTCGTCGCTGTCTGCTGTCAGCTCCGGCTCGACTGCCTCGATCGGCCGATCGTCAATGGCCTCCGGCATCGACGCGTCAACAAGTTCGCTCGCGCTGAGCGGTGCGTCGTCGGCCGGCTCGGGAGCTTCTACGGCGACTTCAACGATTTCGGCCTCGCCAACCGATTGGTTTGCAGGCGTTTCGTTGGAGTGTGCGTCGGCTTCCGCGGGCGCGACTACGGTGTTCATCAAGCGTCGTGTCTCATCCGGATGCGGGCGGCAGAGCGCCGCCACGGGAGAAACGCGCGTCAGAACCACGCGTTTCCATGCCGCATATCGGTAAACGGGAGTTGAAAGTCAAGCGCGGCGGGTTTCCACGCGCTCAACTGTCACCTTAATGCATCGGGCAACTTACCTTCCCCTCTCGCGTCGTCTGCAGCATGAGCATCAAGCGCGACCATTCCTTACCCATCGAAGATTATGCCCTGATCGGCGACTGCCGAAGCGCGGCGCTGGTCGGCCGGGATGGGAGCATCGATTGGCTCTGTTGGCCGCGCTTCGACTCCGGCGCGTGCTTCTCGGCGCTGCTGGGCGATAGCGGCAACGGCCGGTTCCATATCGCGCCCGTCGACAACGGTGCGGCGATCGGGCCGGCGACCTTGCGCAGCTATGTCGGGCCGACCGCGGTGCTGGAGACCGTGTGGCAGACTGCCCAAGGCACGGTCGCCATCGTCGACTTCATGGTGCCGGAGACCGAGTTCGGCACGCTGGTGCGGGTGGTCGAATGCCGCGAAGGCCGGTTCGACATGCGGATGGAGCTGTGCCTGCGGTTCGACTATGGCAAATCGGTGCCGTGGGTGACCAAGCGCAAGGGCGGCAACGGCATCGTCGCGGTGTCGGGGCCCGACATGGTGGTCTTGCGCACCGACGTCGTTTTGCGCGGCGAGGACATGATGACGGTCGCCGATTTCGCGATCACCGCCGGTGAGCGAATCCCGTTCGTCCTTAGCCATTGCGCGTCGCACCTCCCAGTGCCCATGGCGATCGATCACAACGACGCATTGTTTCAGACCCGGCAGTTCTGGGAGCAATGGTCCGCCAGATCGACTTACGAAGGCGAGTGGGCGGTGTCGATCAGCCGCTCGCTGCTAACGCTGAAATGCCTGACCGACCGCGTGACGGGTGGAATCGTGGCGGCGCCGACGACCTCGCTGCCGGAAGAGATCGGCGGCGTGCGGAACTGGGACTATCGGTTCTGTTGGCTGCGCGATGCCAGCATCACGTTGTTCGCGTTCATGTATGCCGGCTATTACGAAGAGGCCGGGTCATGGGCCGAATGGCTGCAGCGCAGCGTGGCGGGGAGCCCGGAGCAGATCCAAATCATGTATGGCCTGGCCGGCGAGCGGCGGCTGGAAGAATATGAGATCGACCTGCCGGGCTACGAGGGATCCAAGCCGGTGCGCATCGGCAACGCGGCCTCCAGTCAGGTGCAGCTCGACATCTACGGGGAGGTCTGTACGGCGCTGAACCAGGCGCGGCGCGGCAATCTGCTGAGCAAGGATTTCGCGTGGCCGCTGCAGTGCGAGCTGCTCGCGCACTTGGAGACGTTGTGGCGGCAACCGGATAGCGGGCTTTGGGAGACGCGGGGCGGGGCGAAACACTTCACCTTCAGCAAGGTGATGGCCTGGGTTGCCTTTGCGCGCTCGATCGAAGATGCCGAGCTGAACGGGCTCGAGGCGCCCTTGGCGGCATGGCGGTCGACGCGCGACGAGATATTCCACGACGTCTGTACCAAAGGCTTCGATGCCGAGCTGAACAGCTTCACGCAGGTGTTCGGCGAGAAATCGCTGGATGCGAGCCTGCTGCTCATCCCGGTGATCGGCTTTCTGCCGGGAGACGATCCGCGCGTGATCGGGACGGTGAAGGCGATTGAGGCCGGGCTGCTCGAGGATGGTTTCGTGCTGCGCTATCGGGCGAGCGCCCAGAGCGACGGGCTACCGGGTCAGGAGGGCGCATTCCTCGCCTGCAGCTTCTGGCTGTCGCAGGCGATGTTCCTCTGCGGGCGAGCGGACGAGGCACGGGCCTTGTTCAAGCGGCTGATCGGCCTGTGCAACGATGTCGGCTTGCTCAGCGAAGAATATGATCCGCGCGCCAAACGGTTCACCGGCAACTTTCCCCAGGCATTCAGCCATGTGGCGATGGTGTCGACGGCGTTGATGCTCGATGGCGTGCGTCAATAAGTAGAGGATTCAGGATGAGACCTTGGCCGGGGTGGCTCGCGGCCGTACTCGTGTCGCGTCTGCCATCACCGTCTCGATCCAGTCGACGAACTCGTCGCGGAAGCGGGCTGACGCGAATGCGGCGGCGTTCTCGACGCAGTGGCCCGGCTGCAAGAGCGCGCGGATTTCCGGACGTTCGAACCGCTGCACGGCGTCGATGATCGCGTCCTCGGTCTGTTCATGGAAAAACAAGCCGGTCGGCGCAGGAAGGCTGACGTCGCGGACCGTCTCGGCCAGACCGCCGCGGCCGTACGCCAGCACCGGGGTCCCGGCGGCTTGCGCCTCGACCGCGGTGATGCCGAAATCCTCGATCCCGGCGAAGACGAAGGCCTGCGCCGTCCGCATCAGGTGATGGACCTCGCGGGTCGCGACGTTGCCCAACAACTCGACATTTGGGGGGCAGATGCCCCGCAGGCGCTCCAAATCGGGCCCGGTACCGACGATTTTGAGCGTACGGTCCATGCGCGCGAAAGCCCGCATCACCAACTCGGTTCTCTTATAGGGGACGAGCCGACCGACCGAGAGATAGAACGATTCTCGCTCTTGCAGCGGGATTGGCGCTGGGAACGCCTCGACCGCCACCGGCGGGTAGATGCAAGTCGACGTCCGGCCATGGAGACGGCGCAACCGTGCGGCGACGAACGACGAGTTGGTGGCCATGGCGTCGGGACGCTGGGCAGCGCAGAAATCCCAGATCCGGGCGGAATGGAGCAGCCGGCGCGCGACCCACCCCTTCAAGCCTCGCACCAGGCCGGCCTCGCGCAGGTATTCGTGCTGCAGGTCCCACGCGTAGCGCATCGGCGAGTGGACATAGGCGACGTGCACCTGATCGGGATGCGTGAGCACGCCATAGGCGACGCTATGATGGCTGCTGATCACCAGGTCGTAGCCGGTCACGTCGAACTGCTCGACCGCCAGCGGCCAGAGCGCGAAGAGCTGGCGGTAGAAGCGTCGCCCGCCGGGCATCCTGTTGAGAAAAGACGTCGTGAGCCCGCGGCCGCCCAGGAACGCGCGATCGCCGGGCGGCAGGGCGTCCATGACGGTGAAAATGTCGGCCTGCGGATAGGCCAGCAGCATCTGTTCGATGACCCGTTCGGCTCCGCCATAGGCCGACATCGAGTCCGAAACGATGGCGACGCTACCGTTAAAGCGGCCTGGCCGGTCGGCGCGAGAGACCGAGGCCGATGAGTGCAGGTCTGAGGCGGTTCGATCGCCTTTGAAAGGAATCGTGTCAGGCAAAGGGGCGAACTCCACGCCGCGGATTGGCACTCACGATGCACCGCGAATTTTGTCGCCGCTCGTCGTCACGTTATGAAACTACTTATAGCACAACCTAAGGCAGTAATCAGCTTGGCTTTCACCTCATTTTCGTCTAAATATCGGGACGATTTACGAGATTGGAGCGGTCGATGGACGGGACGGGAGAGTTCAAGCGGGATGTCCTGCTCCGTCATTTCATGTCGAATCCGGAGCTCGTCGATCGTCCGGTGACCGTAATGCGCGGTTACGCGGCGATGCGGTTCATCGTCGCGTGCATCGATGCGACACAGGTTGTGCTCGTCGGGATCGTGACCGGCTCGTTCTTTGCCCCGGGCACGATCCTGGAGGCTGCCGGCGTGAGTGTGCTGGGGTCTTGCCTGGCCGTGCTGATCCGCCGTGGCGCGCGCCCGACTACTAGCTTCCAGCGCGTGACGGTCACCGTCGTCGCCCGGCGCGCCGCCATGGCGATCCTGGCAGCCGGCTTGATCATGTCGATCATCGCCGCGCTCGTCGGCGGCCTGACCAGGATGGGGCATCTGCTGCCGTGGTTTGCGATCTGGAGCGTCGTCTCCGCGACGATCTCCTTCGTGGGGCGGACGCTTCCGGTGCCTGCGTTCCGTCGCGTCACGACGCGCGCAATCCAGCCGACCGTTGCGGTCGTCGGTAGCGCCTCGAGCGCACACCTGATGAGCGCGATGCTGTCGGGACAAGCGACCCACCTCGTCGTCGCGCAGGTGGACCCGCACGAGGCCGTCGAAATGTATCGACTGGAGCGCATGGCGACCTTCGGCATGGTCGACAAGGTCGTCATCGTCGGCTGCAACGAGACGGTGGTCGAAGAGATATGTTTCGCGCTGAGCGACACGCCGACGGTGGTGTGCATCGGGTTCGCGACGCCGGCCACGTCGTCGCTGATGTCTGGCGGCGTGCATGCGACGCAGCATCCACCGTTTCTGCCGCTCCTGCCGAGCCCCATTAGCGACTGGCGCTGCTTCCTCAAGCGGTCGTTGGACGTCGTCGTCGTCGTCGTGATGCTGCCAATGATCGCGCCGGTCCTGGTCGGTGCCGCACTGGCGATCAAGCTGGAGTCGCCGGGCCCGGTGCTGTTCCGCCAGTGGCGTTTCGGACTAGCCAGCAAACCCACCCAGATCCTGAAATTCCGCACCATGTATCACGATCGCGGCGACCTCACGGGCGAGGCGCGGACCCTGGCGCGAGACCCGAGGGTCACCCGGGTCGGCCGGATCCTGCGGCGGACGAGCATCGACGAGTTGCCGCAATTGTTGAACGTATTGCGCGGCGAGATGTCGTTGGTCGGTCCGCGGCCGCATGCCACGCATATGAAGGTGGACGGCAATTATTACTTCGAGGCGGTGCAAGGGTATCGGATCCGCCATCGCGTCAAGCCGGGGATCACCGGTTGGGCGCAGATCACCGGGTCGCGCGGCGAGATCGCGACGATCGAGAAAGCGTTCGAGCGCGTCGACAAAGATCTCTGGTACGTCCGCAACTGGTCCCTGATGCTGGACTTGCGCATACTGGTCATGACGGCGCTGGGCCGGTTCGCGTCGCCGAATGCGGACTGAGGCTTCGCTAAAGCGCCAGGCGCAGCTGTAGCTGAACGATGTGGTCGCGGAAATTGCTCGCAGCCGAAAAGCCGTTCAGGTTGAGCAGGTTGGGGTTGTCGGTCTGTCGAGCGAGAAAGTCATAGGTCGCGCTGATCGCGGCATACCTGTTCAGAAGATAGGTGGCGCCTAAGCCGCCCCCGTATCGAAGCTGTGATCCGCCCAGGGCGTAATCGTTGCGCGCCACCGATCCGCTCACCGACAGCACCACGTTGCGCTTCAACTCGTAATCGACGCGCGAGCGGGCCAGTAACGTGGTGGCGCTGGCCGTCGTCTCATCCGATGAGTCCTGGATGCGTCGGGAAACGGTGCCGCTGATCGTCGTCACGCCGGTTGGGCTGTAGATGAGCGTCAGCTCGCCGATCGGCGCCTGGATCGTCTTAAAGGTGGAGGAGGAGAAGGAGCGGCTTTCGTAGCCGGCGAGGGCGCGGATGCGAAGAAAGCCGTTCAGGTCGTAATCGAGACCGCCCAGAAACGACAGATCGTTGAAGTCTCGTCTTGGAAGCCCGCCGCTGTTGTTCGAGTACCAGGCCGACGTATCGCTGACGATTACGACGATGCTGCGCCGGGTGGCGAACTCGTATGCCGCGACGAGGGCCGGGGTCAGCGTAACCCGGTTGCGGTAACTCTGGTCGTAGACCGAAGTTCCAGCAAAGCCACTATCGTAGGCGAAGCGGGCGGCCTCGAGCGACGGCGTAAGCGACAGCCGGCTGAAGGCCGCCCGGTAGCCGGTCCGAAGCGTGTCGACTTGGTAGGGCAGGGGCGTCGCCAGTCGTGGGACGTCGAGATCGCGTTGCGTCTGGTTCAGATTGTCATGCGACAGGACGACGAAGGCGGTATCCCGCCCGATATCGTAGGAGCCACCGAGATGGGCGTTCCAGTTCGTGTAAGACTGGTTCGGCAGGTCCAGGTAGCGCGTGTCAGCGACGTTCACGCCGGCGTTTACATTGTAGCGCGAATTGTCCGAGGCGAGATCGATGCCGGCGGTCGTGTTGATCAGCGAACTACCAGTGGCCTGGGTGGTCCCGAGCACGTTGCTCTCGTAACCAACGGCCTCGCTCACATGCGGGCGGATCACGTAGCCGCCAGCGCGGATGCCGTCGGATCGATATGCGGATTGTCGGCGTGACGTGACGGTCACGTCAGGTGCGACGTCGGTGCCGACGACCTCGACAGGCAGGAACTGGTCCAGCAATTGGGCCCGCGCCGGCGCTGCCGAGACCACGAGAACCGACGCCAGCGTTGCGTTCGACAGCCTAGTCCCGACGATCCGATGAAACTTCGTTACCACGGCTGATTCAATCCGTTGATGCGGTGCCCGAAGCCATCCACCACGGTTCAGGGGCGCGCTGGCGCGGGTCGTGCCGGTCGAGGGCGGGTCGGGGCTGGGGCTGGTTGGCTAGGGGGGCCCATCAGCGCCGCCATGTCCTGGCCATTCACCAGCAGGCGACCGTCATTGTAGATCACGTCCCACACCAGGCGACTCTGCTCGGACCGGCCGATGCCCTTTAGAAAGATGATCACCGGTGCGAACTGCGCCGTCTGCGGGTCGGCCGCCATGGCTTGCTGCAGCTTGTCGATGTTCACCGCGGTAATCGTACCGGTTCCGCTGAACTGGCTCGGTGACGTCACCAACGTGTTGAAGTTACCGCTGAAGTTTGCTCCGGCCATGTCGACGCTCATGTCTTGCAGGCCTGCCGTGATGGGGCCCTGGCTGAACAAAGAGGCGATGTCGTCGTTCGTCGGCTCCTGCTTGTTGCCGTACCCGCGGGCGACGCGCAGCAAGGCGTCGGTCGGCACCGCGCCGATCGAGGGGGTGAACGTAAGCCTGGACGGAATCAGCGTGGCCATGCTGCCCAGGCCTAACTCGGGCAACGTCAATCCTTCTGCCGTTAGCGGCATGCGAGCCTGCAACTTGCCTCCCGCCGCCGTCGAGTTCAGGCCGATCGACAGCGTCTTGAGCGTGCCGGTGAGGTTCGAGGTGGTGACGGTGAGGTCGTCGACCTTCTCGTCGAGGGTAACGCCCTTGGCCAGATCGGCCAGAGACGTCAGCAACGCGACCATCTTCTCGGAGTCTTGCGCCGCTTTAGGCGCGGTCGGGTTGGCCGGCGCCGCGTTCGGCAGCTTGGCCGACAGTTTTTGCGCAATCTCCAGCGCTCCTGCCCGCGACACGCCGGCGAAGTTGGCGATCACCGATACCTTGCCCATGGCAACCGCGACCGGCGCCGTCGCGGCCCCCGACGACATCTTCAGCGTGTAGCCATCGAACGTCGAATTGACCGCCACGTCGACCCGGCCATCACTCACCGGCGTCATCGTCGCCGTGCCATTACCGCTATCGACATGCGTCAGTTGGGTAAGGTTTTTGCCTTCCGTCGTTATCGACATGTCCTTGAGCGTGGACGTCGAGGTCGACGGAGTGACGAAGGTGGTGTCGTACACGGCGTGCTGCGTCTGGCTGCCGATGGTTACGGTGCTGGTAACGTCACCCTCCGGTGCGCCCGGCGTCTTGCTCGGCGGCAGACGGTAGCGGAACACGCTCGGCGACGGGAGTGAGAGATCGTCCATCGCCCAGCGACCGTCGCCGGTATCGGTCATCTTACCCGTCATCACCGGCGCGTCGGGCGTGTTCCCGAGCGGGGCGGCGACGTCGTAGTGGTCGCCGGCCGCGGTGACGCGGACCGGAGAGGTGCCGGATGTCGTCGTGATACCGAGCGTGGATTGCAGCCAGCCCTGGATCTGTTGTTGCAGCGCGGCCGCGCGATCCGGCGTGACCTGCGCCAAAGCGATCGTTGGGAGGGTCGGTGCCAGTACAAAAGCCACGATCGCGGCACGTCTCAGCATCACTGCGGTCCTATGTCGATTCACGTCAGCATAACAACACTAGGGTCGTTAACAAACCGTTCAGCGCTGCCGGTTATCGTCAGTCAGCCGTCTCGACCGCTGCGACGTCGAGCAGACGCTCGATGACGTCAGGTTCCTGTGCGCCGGCGATGGCGTGCCGGCCCGCGACGACGAAGCACGGCACGCCGTTGATGCCGAGCCGGTGCGCCCGCAGGTTGTCGGCGTGGACGGCGTCGATCTCGTCCTCGCTGCGCAGGAACGCCGCTGCCTGCGACGCATCCAGCCCGCACGAGCCGGCGATGGCGCGCAGCACGCCATGGTCGCCGATGTCGTATCCGTCGGAGAAGTGCGCGGCGAACAACGCCTCGGCTACCTCGGTCGAGCGCCCCAGCGGCGTCGCCCAACGGATCAGGCGATGCGCGTCGACGCTGCTCGGAGTGCGGCGGATCCGGTCGAAGCGGAACGAGACACCCTCGGCGTCGCCGATCTCCGTGATCGAGCTGTAAAGCCGGCGTGCCCGATCCTCGCCGCCGAACTTGCGGATCACGTAGTCCGACCGGGTCATGCCCATGCGCGGCATATCCGGATTGAGCAGGAATGGCCGCCAGGTGAGCTCATACAGCAGGTCCGGCCGCCGGCGCATGGTGCGGAACAGGCGACGGACGCCGAGGTAACACCAGGGGCAGACAAGGTCGTGCACGACCTCAATCTGCAAGCGCGCCTTCGCGGGAGCGAAACTGTTCACGGCGCGAGCCTACGGGAGGCGGCCTCATCCGTCACCATTTTTCCCGCCGTGCACCACTGGAGTTGAAGGGTAATGATCGGCTCACTGCTTGCGGTAGTCGTCTAGCGAACATAGATTACAATTTGAGGTTGCGTATCCGGGATAACGGCAATTTGGAGAAAATCGACGAGCCGCCGACACTGAGGCCAAGGTCGCTCGACGCCGTCATCGAGGACGCGCGCCTCGTCGCGCTCCGGCCCTACGGCGTGCTGTCTCCAGATGAGACTGACCGCCTGTCCCGCCTGGCCGGTCAGGCTGCGCGAAGTCTTGGCGCGACGCATGCGGCGGTGTCCTTCGTGGGTCATGCCAAGGTCTGGTTCGGCGGCGCGTTCGGGTTCGCCGGCGCCGAGACGAGCCGCGAGCACAGTTTCTGCGACGCGGTGGTGCGGAGCAACGCCCCGTTGCTGGTGCCGGACGGGCGGGCGGACCCGCGGTTCTGGCAACATCCGATGGTGTGCGGCGCCCCCGGCATGCGATGCTATGCCGGCGCGCCGCTCGTCGATCCCGGCGGTTACACGCTGGGAACGGTCGCAACCTACTCGACCGAGCCGGCGGCGTTCGGGCGCGGAATCCTGAATGATCTGAGCGCGCTGGCCGGGTTGGTGGGCGAATTCCTGTCGGCGCCTCGGTCGGCGTCAGCAGACGTGCCGTCTGGGCCGAAGGTACAGGGATGGCTCGGGGTGAGGACCTTGCAAACCGACGAGGGTAAGCGCGGCCGGGCCGCCGGGTTGATCGTGCTCAGCGTCGCCAAGGGCAGCCCGGCGTCGCTGGCCGGGCTTCGCGCCACCGATCTCCTGCAGTCGATCGACGGACAGGATCTCTATATCGCGTCCGACGTCGTGGCCGCGATGGCAGGCCGGGTGCTCGGGTCGCTGGTGCCGATCCGGTACCGTCGCGCCGGGCAGTCGCTTCAGTGCCAGGTCGAGATCGTCTCGCGCCGGACGTAGATCAGCGGCCGGTCGGCGTCGGACCGGTCAGCCGCAGAATCGACGGATCGGCCGGGGCGAGAGAGATCGCGCCGGTGATGACAGGGCCGGGCGTGCGCATGTCGTGGATGTCGGCAAGGCCGGGCATGCCGATCGTCACGCGGTCGGCCGCGGCATAGGGAGCGGCAGCCTGGAGCGAGAGGATGAGCCCGCCATCATGGCGGAACCAGCGGGCCTCGAGCCCGGCGGCGCGGCTGCCATTCGGGGCGCGGAACTCGGCGCGGGGTGACGCGCCAGCGGCGGTCAGCAGAGCGGCCACCGCGTCCAAGCGCGGCGTATCGGCGACTCCACCGCGGCGCATGACCGCTTCGGATACCTTGGCGATGTCGGCCAGAGAGCTCGCGTCGCGGCGCCGGCCGTGACCATCAAACAGTCCCGGCTCGGTGTCGGCGAGAACGGTGCCGCCGGCGGCGGCGAAGGCGCGGATGGCGACGATCTCGGCGTCCGACAGCGAGAGCGCGTCCGGCAGGAACAGCACCCGGATGCCGTCACGCGCCAGGGCGCCGGCTTCGAGCATCGCCGACGATAGGAGGTGCGGCTGCACGCCGAGGGCCGAGAGGATCTGCAGCGTCTCGCGGCGGCCGGCGCGCCAGGCATTGTCCTCGTATTCGCGGCCGGAGTCGCGGTCCGACCAGGGCGCGCCATTGCGGCGGTCGAGAAGCCACTGCACGCGGAAACTGGATTGCGACACCAGCACCGCCACGGGATCACGGTCGGGCTGGCTGGCCAGGATGGCGGGCGCGACCGTGCGCATCGCGTCGATTAGGAGGGCGAGTTCGGCGCCGCGCGGGGCCGGGCTGCCGTCGGGGTGGACGACTTGGTCGCCGTCGTCCCAGACGACGGTGCCGCGGCCACCCTGCAGCAGGCTCCGCCAGGCTTCGGCGCCATCGCCGGGGACAAAGCTGGTGCGCAGGATGATGGTGTCGGGGCTGGCGGCGCGCGCGATGGCGACGTTATTGGCCTCGTCGTAGATCTCCAGCACGTCGACCGCCGGGGCAAGCTGGAAGTAGTCGTAGCCGCCCCAGCCCGGTAGTTGCCCGCCCTCGAGCCCGGCGCGGGCGGACGAGTCGGCGCGGTGGAGCGCGTCGGTCCCGGCGCGAACGGCGCCGGCAAAAGCGCCATCCATGAACTGCTTGAAGTCGCTCCAGGCGGCGTAGTTGCCGTCGGTGCGGGCGAGCGCGGCGTCGGTCAGCATGGGCTGCACCGCATCCCATGTTGCGTAATCGGTGCCCCACTCCGCGTTGACGGCGCCGAGGCTGGGATATTGCGTGTGCAGCCACTCGCGAAAGGCGGCTAGCGAGACGGGTGAGATGTCGGCATCCCAGGCAGCGGAGAGGTCGCCGATTCCGGCTTCGTCGGCCAGGTTGTAATAAAGAGGGCGATAGCGGGACTGCGCGGCCACCAGGCCGGCGAGGCGGTCGGCGATGCGGGTCTGCCAAACCGGGTCCGAGAGGCTGGGCTCGCGCAAGAAGACGCTGGTATCGGCCGGGTCCCGTCGGCGCTGCGCCTTGGCGGCGTCGAACAGCCAGGTCACGGATTTACCGGGCGTGTAGCGGTGATACGGGGCGTAGAAGTCGGTGGCGACGTTCTCGAGGAACCACGGCAGGCCGGAAGCGACGTGGATGGCGAGTTCGGCCGGGTCGACGGTGCCGCCGGTGGCGCGCAGCTTGGTGCCGGTGAAGCCGAGCCGCGCCAGGCCCGCGAGCTGGGCGGGCGTGCGCTCCTGCCACATGATGAGCTCGTAGGTGTCGAACGGGGCCGCCGACGCGGCTACCGGCAGGGCGCTGCCCAGGAGCATGGCCGAGATCGCGACGGGGATGAGCGGACGCATGTCAGATGATCCGTCGCCAGCGGGTGAGGCCGTCCGTCATCGCATTGAAGCCTTGGTCTAGGGTGACCGCCAGGAGGGCGACCAGCATGGCGCCCTGCAGAACGTAGGCGGTGTTGGAGCCGTTGAGGCCGACGATGATCGGCAGGCCCAGGGTGCGGGCGCCGACGGTGGACGCGATGGCGGCGGTGCCGATGCCGATGACGACGCTGATGCGAATGCCGGTCAGGATGACCGGTGCCGCCAGCGGCAGCTCGATCCGCAGCAGGATCTGCAACGGCGTCATGCCCATGCCGGCTGCAGCGATGCGGGCGTCGGCCGGCGCGTTCTCGAGCCCGGCGATCGTGTTCTGCACCACCGGCAGCAGCCCGTAGAGCGCCAGCGCGACGATGGCTGGCTCGGCGCCGAAGCCCATCGCCGGCACCGCCAAGGCCAGCACGGCGACGGGCGGGAAGGCTTGGCCGGTGGCGGCCACGGTTTCCAGCAGGCCGCGGAACTCGCGGCCGGCGGGGCGGGTGACGGCGATGCCGGCCGCGATGCCGAGGATAATAGCGACGCTGCTCGCGGCGGCGACGATTTCGACATGGCCGAGCAGCAGCGCCGGAAAGCCGTCCTGCCGATAGACCGGATTGTCCAGGCCGGGGAACAGGGCGGCGAAGAGCGGCGCGGTGTGGCCGAGGCCGAAGGTGGCGATCAGCAGGAGCGCGAGCAGGACGACGAACGCGATCACCTGGGCGCCACGAGGTCGGCCAGATGAAGGGTGCCGAGCGGGGCGCCGGCCGGGTCGTTGACGGGGAGACGATCCTGCGAGCGGGTTACCATTGCGGAGAGCGCGCTGCTCAACGGAAGGTCCGCGCTGACGGGTTCGCCGGGGGCGGTCTCGCCCGGGCGCAGACGGTCGGCGACACGTTGTACGGCGAGCAGTTTGAGGCCGCGATCGGTGGTGCCGATGAAGCGGGCGACCTGCTCGGTGGCCGGCCGGGTCAGCAGCTCGAGCGGGGTGCCGAGTTGGACCAAGCGGCCGCGGTCGATCACCGCGATGCGGGTGGCCAGGCCGAGCGCCTCGTCCATGTCGTGGGTGACGAAGACGATGGTGCAGCCGGTCTCGGCATGGATGCGGCGGATCTCGGCTTGCAGCTCGGCGCGGGTGACCGGGTCGAGAGCGCCGAACGGCTCGTCCATGAGCAGGATCGAGGGGCCGGCGGCCAGCGCGCGGGCGACGCCTACGCGCTGCTGCTGGCCGCCCGAGAGCATGTGCGGGTATGCGTCGCGAAGGCGGGCGGCGTCGAGGCGCAGGAGGTCGAGCAACTCGTCGACGCGGGCGGCGATGCGGGCGCGATCCCAGCCGAGCAGGCGGGGGACGGTGGCGATGTTGCGCGCCACGGTCCAGTGCGGGAACAGGCCGCCGCCCTGGATGACGTAGCCCATCCGGCGGCGGAGCTGCTCGGGGGGAACGCTGGCGATGTCCTCGCCGTCGACGCAGACGGTGCCGGAGGTAGGGTCCTGCAGGCGGTTGATGAGCTGCAGCAGGGTGGATTTGCCGGAGCCGGAGGTGCCGATGAGGACGAGGATCTCGCCGTCGGCCACGGTCAGCGTGACGTCCTCGAGGGCAGAGAAGCCCTCGTAGCGGCGGGAGACGTGATCCAGCGCGATCATGCGGCGGCGCCGAGGGCGGTGCGGGACCAGGCGGTCAGCAGGCGGAAGACGAGGTCTGCCGCGACGGCGAGGGCGATGACGGGCAGGGCGCCGAGGATCACCAGGTCGAGCGCATTGGCGAACAGGCCCTGGAAGATGATCGCGCCCAAGCCGCCAGCGCCGATCAGCGCCGATACGGCGGCCAGGCCGACGGCCTGCACGGCGGTGACGCGCAGGCCGGACAGGAGGACCGGCAGCGCAAGCGTGGCGTCGACCTGCAGGAAGGTCTGGGCCGGGCTCATGCCCATGGCGCGGGCGGCGGTATGGACGGCGCGGGGCACGCCGTCGAGGCCCTCGACCGTGTTGCGCACGATCGGCAGCAGCGAATACAGCACCAGCGCCAGGATCGCAGGGACGGCGCCGATGCCGGAGACGCCCGGAACGATAGTGCCGAGCCAGGCAAGCGGGCCGATCAGCAATCCGAACAGGGCGATGGACGGGATGGTCTGGATCAGGTTCAGCGCCGGAAACGCGACCCGGCGCACCCCCGCCCATCGCTGCGCCACGACGCCGAGCGGAACGCCGATCAGCAAGGCCGGGCCGAGCGCGCCGAGCACGAGCGCCACATGCTGGGCCAGGGCGGCGCGGAACGCGTCATGCTGCGTGGCGTATTCGCGCAGCAGCGAGAGCGGGGCCAGCGTGCCGAGCGCGAGCAGCAGCGCAAGCGGGGCGAACACGGGCAGCAGAGCGGCCAGCCCGTAGCGAAGCCGCCGCGCCGTATCGGACGCGAGCAGCAGCAGCGTGGCGGCGAACAGCCAGGCGCCGGACCCCAACGAGGTCCGTGCCGCCGGCGAGGCTGAAATGGCCAAGTGAGCGGCCGCGTCGGCCCCGATCGCGGCCGCGGCGGCCAGTGCGAGGCCGGCGCCGAGCAGGCTCGCCCACCGCGCGGGCGTGGTCGGCCGGATCAGCGGCAGCGTCAGCAGCGCGAGCCCGAGCACGAGGCCGAGGGTCCAGAGTGGGTTGGAGAGGCCGAATGCGACGTAGGTGTCCACGGACTGGCCGGACAGCAGGCGGTTGCGCGCGTGCCGCAGGAACGGCAGCAGGCCCAGCGCGGCCGCGGCCAACGCCAGCAGGGGAAGCTGGACCCGGCGCACTTACTTCAGCAGCCCCTTTTTCTTCAGCCATGCGGTGGCGACCGCGCCGACATCCTGCCCGTCGACCGCGATCTTGCCGTTCAGCGTGCGCAGCGTCGGGCCGTCCAGCGCGGCGAAGGCGGGCGCCAGCAGGCCGGGGATGGCGGGGTTGGCGTCGAGCGCGGCCTGGCGGATGACCGGGCTGGGCTCGTAGACCATCTGGGCATGTTTGCTGTCCTCCATCAGGCGCAGCTCGAGTGCGGCGATGGCGCCATCGGTGCCGTAGGCCATCGCGGCATTGACGCCGGAGGTGCCCTCGGCCGCGGCGCGCTCGGTCGCCGCGGTGTCGCCGCCGGCTAGGACCACAAGCTGGTTGGACGAGAGCTTGAAGCCGTAGGAGGCTTGGAAGGCGGGCAGTGCGGCCGGGCTCTCGACGAACTCGGCGGAGGCGGCGAGCTTTACCCCGCCCGCATTGGCCCAGCGGGCGAAATCTTCCATCGTCGCCAGCTTCTCCTTGGCGGCGACGCTGCCGTTGACCACCAGCCCCCAGGTGTTGTTGGCGGGCGCCGGCTGGAGCCAGGCGAGGTGGTTCGCCTCGGCGTCGAGCCTGCGGACCAGGTCGTAGCCGGTCTTGGCGTCCTTCCAGGCCGGGTTGCTCTCTTGGTTGAAGAAGAAGGCGCCGTTGCCGGTGTATTCCGGATACAGGTCGACGTCGCCGGACAGGATCGCGGCGCGCAGGATCTTGGTCGGGCCCAGGCGCAAGCGGCTCTCCGTCGCGACGCCGCCGGCGTTGAGCACCTGCAGCACGATGGTGCCGAGCAGGGCGGCTTCGGTGTCGAGCTTGGAGCCGATCTTGACCGGTGCTGCCGCATGCGCGCGCGGTGCCAGCGCGGCGGCGGTGGCGGCACCGAGGACGGTGCGGCGCGTAATAGAGGCCATGGCGCGTCTCCTGGGACGTTCGTCCGGACAGAACAGCAGGCAGGCGCGGTTACGCCAAGAGAGGAGAGATGATGCCGGACGGGAAAGTTGCGATCGTGAGTGGCGCGGCACACGGTATCGGGCAAGCAATCGCGCGTCGGCTGGCCGATGACGGGTGGCGCGTCGTCGGCGTGGACCGCGACCCGGTCGAGGCCGCCGGTATCCGTGGGGTGGTGGCCGATGTCGGCGACGAGGCGGCAATCGGCGCGGTGATCGCGGGCGTCGCGGCGCAGGAAGGGCGGCTGGACGCGATCGTCAGCAATGCCGGGTTCATGGTGCGTAAACCGATCGCCGAGCTCACGCTGGCGGAGTGGTCGAGCGTGCTGACGACCAACCTGACGGCGCTGTTCCTGCTCGCGCGTGCCGGTGAGGCGATGCTGCGGGCGGCCAAGGGCGGCATCGTCGCGATCGCCTCCACGCGGGCGCATCAGAGCGAGGCGAATACCGAGAGCTATTCGGCCAGCAAGGGCGGGCTGGTGGCGCTGACTCACGCGCTGGCGATCAGCCTCGGGCCGGATGTACGGGTGAACTGCATCAGCCCCGGCTGGATCGACGTCGCGGGAGAGGCGTTGAGCGAGGCTGATGCGGCGCAGCACCCGGTCGGCCGGGTCGGGCGGCCGGAGGATGTGGTGGCGATGGTCGCGTTCCTGCTCAGTGCGGAAAGTGGCTTCGTGACCGGAGCCGAGTTCGTGGTCGACGGCGGGATGACGCGGAAGATGATCTACGTCTAAGCGAACGCCCAGCGAAGCGTCCGGGCCACGCCCATGGTGCTGGCCCGCAGCAGGGGGCGGAACGGCGGGGCCGGGAGACCGTGCATGCGGCGGGCCCAGTCGGGTAGAAGGTCGAGGCCGGACTGCATGGTGAGCTGCTGCAGCGGCTCGGCCATCGGGTTGTCGGCTCGCTTGTTGAGCAGGATACGGGCGATCTCGCGGGTGCGGTCGTCGACCAGCAGGGCCGGCCGCATGTCGTTGATCAGGCGGCGGGCTTCGGCCTTGGTGGTGGGCACCGGGTCAGCGCCGAGGGCGCGGCCGACGCGGGCGATCTCGGCGAAGTAGCGGTTCTGGTCGGCTAGTGTCATGCGCGGCTCGGCGTAGCGGACCCAGCCTTCGAGGAAGCTGGTCGCCTCGGTGACGTGGACCCAGGCCAGCAGCTCGGGGTCGTTGGCTTGGTAGGGCAGCCCGGTCGGCAGCGTGCCGCCGACGAAGCCGTGGATCTTGCGCACGCGGGCGATGGCGGTCTCGGTCTGCTCGGCGCTGCTGTAGGTGGTCAGCGCGATGAAGCGGGCGGTGCGGCGCAAACGGCCGTTCAGGTCGTCGCGGAATTGCGAATGGTCCCACACGCCGGCGAGCACGGCCGGATGCAACATCTGCAGCATCAGCGCGGCGATGCCGCCCACCATCATGCCGGTGATGTCGCCGTGCACGCGCCAGATGACGGAGTCCGGGCTGAACCAACCGTCGCCGCGGCGCATGACCGGGCTCTCGCCGCGGCTGCGGTCGTTGAAAATGGCCGAGACCTCGGCGGCGATGGCCTGTTTGACGGGCGCCATGACGCGGGAGAGCCCGAACGGCGAGTTCGGCAAAGTGGGCGTTGGATAGGCCATCCGAGGTGATCGTCCGTGGTGTGACGCAGATATGGGGCGCAAGCGACAGAAGGGCAGAGGTAGGCCGGCTATGCGTTCAATGCGGATCGGCGTTGATTCCTCGGCATGGACTGGCCATTGTGATACGAGTGGTTCGATGGAGAGTGTCTTGAGCCTTGACCTACGGGCGCTCATCGATGACGTGAAACACGGGTCGATCTCGCGCCGCTCGTTCGTGCAACGAGTCGTCTTGGCTGGGCTGACCGCGCCGATGGCGACGCAATTGCTGACGCTCGGTGGCGTCGCCCACGCACAGGGCGTGGCGGGCAACGGCTACACGCCGACCAAGCGCGGCGGCGGCGGGCTGCTCAAGACGCTGTGGTGGCAGGGCCCGACGCTGCTCAACCCGCATTTTGCGATCGGCACCAAGGACCAGGACGCCTCGCGGTTGTTCTACCAGCCACTGGCGAGCTGGAACGAGAAAGGCGAGTTGGTCGCGACGCTGGCGGCGGAGTTGCCGACGCTGGAGAATGGCGGCCTGGCGAAAGACGGCCGGTCGGTGGTTTGGAAGCTGCGCCAGGACGTGACTTGGCACGACGGCGTGAAGTTCACCGCCGACGATTGCGTGTTCAACTGGCAGTATGGCCGCGACCCGGCGACTGCGGCCGTGACGATCGCCAAATACAAGGACGTGACGGTCGAGAAGATAGACGAACACAGCATACGGGTCAGCTTCCCCGACAGCCGCCCGTTCTGGGCGGATGCCTTCGTCGGCAATTATGGGATGCAGATTCCAAAGCACCTGTTCGAGGCCTATACCGGCGCCAAGTCCCGCGACGCACCCACCAACCTGGCCCCGGTCGGCACCGGACCCTACAAGTTCAGGGAATTCCGCCCGGGCGACATCGTCTCCGGCGTGATCAACGAGAATTACTACGAGCCGAACAAGCCGTATTTCGACTCGATCGAGATCAAGGGCGGCGGCGATGCGGTCTCGGCTGCCCGCGCCGTGTTGCAGACCGGCGAATTCGATTACGCGTGGACGCTTCAGGTCGAGGACGAGGTGCTGATGCGCCTCGAGAAAAGCGGCAAGGGCCGGGTCGTCATCATGGAGAGCACCGGCATCGAGCACGTGCTGTGCAACTTCACCGACCCGAACGTCGAGGTGGACGGCGAGAAGTCGAGCCTGAAGACCAAGCACCCGACGCTGACCGACCCGGCCGTCCGCGAGGCGCTGAACTACTTGCTCGACCGCGACTCGATCCAGAAATACATTTACGGCCGCGGCGGCATCGCTACCGCGTCGGTGTTCAACGTGCCGGACCGTTATCGCTCGCCGAACATGAAATATGAGTTCAGCGTCCCGAAGGCGATCGAGGCGTTGGACAAGGCCGGCTGGAAGCCCGGCTCGGACGGCATCCGCGCCAAGGACGGCAAGAAGCTGAAATTCGTGTTCCAGACGTCGATCAACCAGCCGCGGCAGAAGGCGCAGCAGATCTTCAAGCAGGCCTGCCAAAAGGCGGGCATCGAGCTCGAGCTGAAATCGGTTACCGCCTCGGTATTCTTCTCGTCGGACGTCGGCAATCCCGATACCTACTCGAAGTTCTACTGCGACCTCGAGATGTACAACACGACGTCGGATACGCCCGACCCAGCGCTGTTCATGCAGAACTATCTGTCGAGCACGGCGGCGCAGAAAGAGAACAAGTGGCAGGGCCGCAACATCACGCGCTGGCAGAGCAAGGAATACGACGACCTCTGGGCCACGCAGCAATACGAGCTCGACCCGATCAAGCGGGCACAGATCCTGATCGCCTGTAACGACATGGTGTGCAGTAACCATGTCGTGCTGCCGCTGGTGGCGCGGCCGATCGTACGCGGCCTGATCAATGGGCTGCATGCGTTCCCAAGCGGGTTTGACAGCGATTTCTGGGCATTGGCCGATTGGTGGAAAGACGCCTGAGTCTTGTCAGCTGCCTATCTGCTTCGGCGCACGCTGATCGCCATCCCGAGCCTGCTCGGTATCAGTCTCATCCTGTACGCCGTGCTGGCATTGGCGCCCGGCGACCCGTTCGGCGAGTTGGTGACCAACCCGAACGTGCCCGCCTCCGTCCGCGCCGCGTTGCGGGCAAAGTTTGGGCTCGATGACCCCGTCTGGTCGCGCTACCTGCATTGGCTGGCGGCGATGGCCCAGGGCGACTGGGGCTTCTCGTTCGTCAGCCGCATGGATGTCGACGTGCTGATCAAGCAGCGTATCCCGGTGACGCTGGCGGTGATCGGCGCGGCGCAGATGCTGGCGATTGTAATAGCGGTGCCGGTCGGCGTGCTGGCGGCGCTCAAACCGTACTCGCTGTTCGATCAGGTGGCCAACACGCTGGCCTTCATGGGCTTCTCGCTGCCGACGTTCTTCACCGGGCTACTGTTGATCCTGTTGTTCAGCGTGCATCTCGGTTGGCTGCCTACAGTGTTCCGCGCCGACCTGCAGGCGAGCGGGTGGGCCTGGTGGGGCGAGATGATCAAGCAGTCGATCATGCCGGTTCTGGTGCTCGGCCTATTCCAGGGCGCGTCGCTGGTGCGCTACGTGCGGTCCTCGATCCTGGACGTGGTGCGGCTGGACTACGTGACGACGGCGCGGTCCAAGGGGATTGGTTCGGCGCGAGTGGTGCTGCGGCACATCGTGCGCAACGGTTTGATACCGGTGGTCACGCTGGTGGCGCTGCAGATGCCGGTGGTGTTCGGCGGCGCGATCGTCACCGAACAGATTTTCCGCGTGCCGGGAATCGGGTCGCTGCTGATCTCGTCGATCCTGGCCAACGACACGCCCGTGGTCATGGGCGTCACCTTCGTGTTCGCGATCCTGGTCGTGTTCTTCAACCTCGTTGCGGACTTACTGTATGGCTGGCTCGACCCCCGTATCGCTTTCGGTTGAGACAGCCCTCGAGACCGGCGCGGCGCTGGCCGGATCGAAGCGCCGGGTCACGCCGGGGCAGGATGCGTGGCGGCGGTTTCGCCGGCATCGGCTGGCGCTGGTCAGCCTATTCATCCTGGGCGCCATGGTGCTGGCGGTGACGGCGGGGCCGCTGGTGTGGCGGGTGGCGATCGACGACATCGATTTCGGGGCCATGCTGCAGGTGCCGACAGCGGCGCATCCGCTTGGGACGGACGATCTCGGGCAGGACATCCTGGCGCGGCTGCTCTATGGCGGCCGCATCTCGCTGGCCGTCGGGCTGGCGGCGATGCTGGTCTCGGTGGTGGTCGGCGTGGTGGTGGGTTCGGTGTCGGGCATGGCGAGCGGGTGGCTCGATACGCTGCTGATGTGGCTGACTGACCTGTTCCTGTCGCTGCCGCAACTGCCGTTGCTGCTGCTCATCATCTACCTGTTCCGGGACTCGCTGAAGCAGCTGTTCGGCGTGCAGGGTGGCGTGTTCCTGATGGTCGTCATCGTCATCGGCGGGCTCCGCTGGATGCCGGTAGCGCGGCTGGTGCGGGCGCAGTTCCTGAGCCTGCGGGAGAAGGAGTTCGTCGAGGCGGCGCGGGCACTCGGGGCGTCGCGGCTGCGGCTGGTAGCGTTGCACATCCTGCCGAACGCGCTAGGCCCGGTGATCGTGGCGGCGACGATCGAGGTGGCGTCGGCGATCATCGCGGAGTCGACGCTGTCGTTCCTGGGGCTAGGCTTTCCGCCCGACATCCCGACCTGGGGGCGCGTGCTGTTCGACGCCAAGGACACGCTGGACGTGGCGCCGCACTGGGCGGTAGCGGCGGGGTCGGCGATCTTCATCACCGTGCTGGCGATCAACTTCATCGGCGACGGGCTGCGTGACGCGCTGGACCCCCGTCGTGTACTGTAAGGAGCGCGTTCTTTGACGGCGCTACTGGAAATCCGCGATCTGGTGACGGCGTTTCGAACCGACGAAGGCGTCCTGCGCGCGGTCGATGGCGTCAGCCTCTCTATTCAAGAGGGCGAGACGCTCGCCGTGGTCGGCGAGAGCGGCTGCGGCAAGACGGTGACAGCGCGCAGCGTGCTGAAGCTGATCGACATGCCGCCAGGACGCTTCGAGGCCGGGCAGATCCTGTGGAAAGGTCGCGACCTGCTGCCGCTGTCGCCCAAGGCAATGGACGAGATCCGCTCACGCGAGATCGGTATGGTGTTCCAGGAGCCGATGACCTCGCTGAACCCGATCTACCGGGTCGGCGAGCAGATCGGCGAGGCGGTCCGCGCGCATCAGAACCTGTCGCGCAAGGCGGCCGAGGCCGTGGCGGTAGAGATGCTGCAACTGGTGCAGATCCCCGACGCCGCCCGGCGGGTGCGCGACTACCCGCACCAGTTCTCCGGCGGCATGCGGCAGCGTGTGATGATCGCGATGGCTTTGGCCTGCCGCCCGAAGCTGCTGATCGCGGACGAGCCGACGACGGCGCTCGACGTCACCATCCAGGCGCAGATCCTGGAGTTGCTGGACGACATGAAGGCCAAGCTCGGCATGTCGATCATGCTGATCACCCACGACATGGGCGTAGTCGCCGAGCGGGCGCAGCGCGTTGTGGTTATGTATGCCGGCAAGGTGGTGGAGCAGGCGCCAGTCGAAGCGTTGTTCGCCACGCCGCGACACCCTTACACGCAGGGGCTGATCCGCTCGATCCCGCGGGTGGACCGCGCGGCGATGCGTCGCGAGCGGCTGGAGCAGATCCCCGGATCGGTGCCGAACCTGCTGACTCCACCGCCGGGCTGCCGGTTCGCGTCGCGGTGCAAATACGTGATGGATGCGTGCCTGACAGCGCCGCCGCCGCTCAGGAGCGTTGGACCCGGCCATGCGATGGCGTGCATCCTTGAGTGAGACCGCGCCATTGCTTTCGGTGCGGGGGCTGACCAAGCGGTTCCCGATTCGCGGCGGCGTGCTGGGACGCGAGGTGGCGTCGGTCAGCGCGGTCGATGGCGTGAGCTTCGACGTGCGGCCCGGCGAGACGCTCGGGTTGGTGGGCGAGAGCGGCTGCGGCAAGTCGACCACCGGGCGGTGCATCCTGCGGCTGATCGAGCCGTCGGACGGCACGGTCTGGTTCGAGGGCCGTGACGTGATGGAGATGAAAGGCGAGGCGCTGCGGCGGCTGCGGCGCGACATGCAGATCATCTTCCAGGACCCGTTCGCCTCGCTGAACCCGCGTCACACGGTCGGCGGCATCGTCGGCGAGGCGCTAGTGATCCATGGATTGGCCAAGGGCCAACGGGAGCAGCGCGTCGTCGAGTTGCTGGAGACGGTCGGGCTGCGGGCGGACCACATGAGCCGGTTCCCGCACGAGTTCTCCGGCGGGCAGCGGCAGCGGATCGGCATTGCGCGCGCGTTGGCGGTCGAGCCCAAGCTGATCGTCTGCGACGAGCCGGTCAGCGCACTCGACGTGTCGGTGCAGGCGCAGGTGATCAACCTGCTCGAGGACCTCTCGGCCCGGCTGGGACTGGCCTATCTGTTCATCGCGCATGACCTGTCGGTGGTGGAGCACATCAGCGACCGGGTCGCGGTGATGTACCTGGGCCGGGTGGTCGAGGTAGCGCCGGCGCGCGAGCTGTATGCCAATCCGCTGCATCCCTACACGGAGGCGCTGCTATCGGCGGTGCCGATTCCGGACCCGACGCTGAAACGGCAGCGCATGGTGTTGCAGGGCGACGTGCCGAACCCTCGCTCGCCGCCGTCCGGCTGCCGTTTCCGGACGCGCTGCCCGCTAGCGCAAGCGGTCTGTGCGGCGGAGGCGCCGCCGTTGGTGTCGGACGTGCAGGGGCACGCGGTGGCGTGTCACTTCCGCGGCCGGACACCGTAGACCGTCAGATTTTTTTACATCTGGGTTCCGAGTCCGGCTGGACTGCGGCGTCAGCCTCGATCGAGCATGCTGCTAACCGGTTGTATAAAATGAGACATAAATTTTTATCGGGCGTTCTGCTCAAGTTGGCTCGCGTATTGCGTGTGTATCGTCACATCAGCACACGCTGACAACTTGGAGCAAGCCATCATGAACGTCACGTCCTTCGCCGTTGTCGCCGCCGTTGCCGGCTCGCTGTTCGCGACCGCCGCGCATGCAAACCTCGTCACCAACGGTGATTTCAGCACCGCGTCCTACTCGACGAACACGCAGTTCGGCTCCGCTTCGGGCAGCGGCTTCGCCGCCACCCAAGGCGTCAGGGGCTGGACCGGCAACAACGGCTACGACATCTGGTTCAGCAGCGCCGCCGCCGCGACGACCGTCAACACCACTGGCCAATACACCTACACCGGCAACGAGAAGCTCTGGGCCGCCACGGCCAGCCCGAGCAGCGGCGGTGCGTTCATCGGCCTCGACGGCGATCAGACCAGCGGCGTCCAGGGCGGTATCAGCCAGAAGATCTCGGGCCTGACGGCGGGCACGAAGTATCAACTGGACTTCAACTGGGGTGGCAGCCAGATGCGCAGCCGCACCGGCGCGACGACGGACCAGCTGCAGGTCTCGCTCGGCGGCCAGACCTTCTCCACGGCCGCGCTGAGCGACACCACCGGGACGTTCACCGGCTGGATGCACCAGACGTTCACCTTCACCGCCGCGTCGACCAGCGCCGTGCTGAGCTTCCTGTCGAACGGCACGCCCACCGGTCTGCCGCCGATGGCGCTGCTCGACGATGTCCAGCTCAACGCGGTGCCGACCAACGTGCCTGAGCCGGCGACGCTCGGCCTGCTCGCCGCCGGGCTGGCTGGCATCGGCCTGATCCGCTCCCGTCGCAAGTCCGCCTGAACCGCGGCGAGACGTCACTGCGCCCCAAAACGGGGTTATAGCGGCCTGATCTGAACGCCGGTGCAGCCATCGGCCTGTATCGTGGCACGGCCGGTGGCCCAGGCGGTGCTGACGTCCATCCCGAGTTTCAGCAAGTAGCCGCTCGGCGAGACCCAGGCGGCGGCGAGCGATGGCGGTGAGCTGTCGAGGCCCGGATGCTGCAGCGGGGTCGCCCACCGGTGCCAGCCGTCGCCGGTTGCGGCCGGGCCGAAGGCAAGCCGGGTCAGCTTGTTCTGCTTGAAGCCCGGCAACACGACCGTCGCCGTCGTGCCGCTCAGGGGCAGGAAGCGGCTCCAGTAAAAAGCGTAGGCGAACGGCGTGGTGATGCCAGCGGCAGGCAGGTCGAGGTCGGGCCGGCGTTCCGGCGCGGCGCGCGCATAATCGGCAAGCCAGGCCTGTCCGAAATTGGCGGTCGGCCAGTGGCGCACGAACCCCGGATGGCGCTGGCGGAACTCGGCGAGGCGCTTGGCCTGCACGCGGCTGGCCAGGAGGGTGTCGCCGCTGCGCGTGAATACATCCCATTGCTGGCGGACGATGTCGCTTCCGGAGAGGCTGCGCTGGTTGACGGCCAGCGAGAGCAAATCGCCGCCGCGCCACGTGCTGATCTCCTGGCCGAGATAGCGGTACTCCGACACCCAGGCGGAGATCCTGAACTCGAGCGTGACATCGACGGTGAGCAGGCCGTCCGTCTCGACGGTTTCGACGCGGGCGGTCACGCGGCCATCATGACTGGTGGTGCCGGAGAAGCGGCAGGTCTCGGCCCGGGCAGCGCAGGCGACGAGGGTAGCGAGGATGACGAGCCGGATCATTCCCGCCTATTTAGGCCCGATCACGGCATCCGCCATCGCAAGTCGTTCTCGGCGCGCCAGTCGAAACATTTGGCGGCATGGCGGGGGGCCTGTTAGCGTCGGACAACGATAAACGGGGAAGTGCTTTGGACGACAGCAGGATCGCGCGCTCGGCGATGCGGCGGATCGGGTTTCGGTTGGTGCCGTTTCTGATCCTGGCCTACTTCATCTCGTTCGTCGACCGGGTCAATGTCGGGTTTGCCGGGCTGGAGATGCGGCAGGAGCTGGGGCTGACGGCGACCGTGTTTGGCTGGGGCGCGGGGATCTTCTTCCTTGGCTACTTCCTGCTCGAGGTGCCGAGCAACCTGGCGATGGAGCGGTTCGGCGCGCGGATCTGGATCGCGCGGATCATGGCGACGTGGGGCGTGCTGGCGATCGGCATGGCATTCATCGGGGGCGCGACCTCGTTCATCGTCATGCGTTTCCTGCTGGGGGCGGCGGAGGCCGGGTTCTTTCCTGGGGTGATCCTCTATCTGACTTACTGGTTCCCATCGACCTACCGAGCGCGGATCGTCGGCATCTTCATGATCTCGATCCCGATCTCGTCCTTCCTGGGTTCGCCGATCTCGGGGGCGCTGCTGGGGATCACCGGGTTGGGGCTGAAGGGATGGCAGTGGCTGTTCATCATCGAGGGAGCGCCGGCGCTGCTGCTGGCGATCGCGACGCCGTTCATCCTGCCGAACCGGCCGCGTGACGCGCGCTGGCTGCCGCCGGAGGAGCGGGCCTGGCTGGAGCGCACGTTGGCGATCGAGGCGAGCCAGTCCAAGCCGGTCGCACATCCCAGCCTGGGGCAGATCCTGTCGGACAGCAAAGTCTGGCTATTCGCCTTTATCTATTTCGGGTCGAGCGCGAGTTCGTATGGCCTGACGATATGGACGCCGCAGATCATCAAGGATTACGGGCTGACCAACTGGCAGACCGGGTTGCTCAACAGCCTGCCTTACGGGGTCGCCTGTGTGGCGATGATCATGTGGGGCCAGCACAGCGACAAGACCGGGGAGCGGCGGTGGCACCTGTCGCTGTCGTTCATGATGCTGGCGCTCGGACTCATCGGCGGCACGGTGCTGACCGGGCTGGTGCCGTTGCTGCTTGCGCTGACCCTGGCGGCCTGTGGGGTGTTCATGCTCAAGGGGCCGTTCTGGGCCATGGCGACCGAGCAGATCCCAACCGCGACGGCGGCGGCGAGTATCGCGGCGATCAACTCGATCGGCAATCTGGGCGGGTTCGCGGGGCCGTTCGCTATCGGCGCGATCAAGGACGCGACGGGCAGCTTTACCCTGAGCCTGCTTCCCATGATCGCGTTTGCGCTGATTTCGGGTGGGCTGGCCTTGGTGGCCAAACGCCACAGGCAGACGGTGGCAGTGCCGGCGGAGTGACTACCAGAAGGTGCTGCCGGGGATGCCTTTGAACGGCCCGGCGACGGCCGACGTGATCCAGCCGCCGTAGAAACCGCCTGGCTGTGGGACGACCTGTTCGCCATCGACCAGAACCGTGTCGAACGGGTCGGCATAGAAGGCGAGATGGCCGGCGATGGCGGCGAACTCGGGCGTCGGGTGGCCGTAGGACCATGCGACGTCGCGGAAGGTCTGACCGGCCAACACCACGTCGAAGTAGCTCGCCGCGCCTTTCCATTCGCACATCGAGCGGCGGGCGGAGGAGCGTAGCACGGCGGGGTCGATGTCGGCGCGCGGGATGTAGTAGCTCGGCGGATGGCTGGTCTCGAGCGTGCGGACGCTGTTGCGCGTGTCCGCGACCGTCACGCCACGGTGCATGATCTGGATCCGCGCCGCGGTCGGGACGGCGATCGCCGGGCGCGGGTAGTCCCACACGCTTTCCTGGTTGGGGCCGGGTGGGATGGGTGTGGGATGCATGGCGAACAGATGGGGTCGGCGGGGCGGCCTCAAAGCCTGAGGCGGGCGGTCCGTGTCAAGAAACGACCGGTGAGCAGGATCGCCACCGTGATCAGGCCGAGGGCAAGGCCCCACCACGCGCCGGCCGCACCGATTTCGGTGTGAAGCGTCAGATACCAGGCGGCCGGGAACCCCACGATCCAGTAGCCGAATGCCGCGAGCAGAAACGGCGTGCGGGTATCGCCGAGACCCCTCAGCGCTCCGGCGGCGACGGCCTGCACGCCATCGGCGATCTGGAACACCGCGGCGACTCGAAGCAGAACGGTCGCGGTCGTGAACGCCGCGCCCGGCGCGAGAAACAGCCCGACGATGACACCGGGCGCGAGCAGGCCGAGGCCGGCAAAGGCGATCTCGGCAGCGCCCCCGAGGGTGATCGCCGCGATGCCGGCCCGGCGGGCAGCGACCGGGTCACGTGCCCCGACGGCATGGCCGACGCGGACGTTGGCCGCCTGCGAGATGCCGAGCGGGATCATGAACGCCACCGACACGGTCATCAGGGCGACTTGCTGCGCGGCGAGGGCAACGGGGCCGAGCAGGCCCAGGAGCAGCGCCACCGCCAGGAACAGCGTGGTCTCGACGGCATAGGTGGCCCCGATGGGAAGCCCGAGGCGCAGCAATGCGCGCATGGTGGCCAGGCTTGGCCGCGTCCAGCGGATCAAGCAGGCGCGCGACCCCGTATGAGCAAAGAGCGTCAGCGCGACGGCCGTCGCGGTCAGGACGATCGAGGTCGCTACGGCCGGGCCGATGAAGCCTAGGGCGGGAAGGCCGAACCGGCCGTTGATGAGCCCGTAGCAGAGCACGAAGTTGAGGACGGCCCCGGCCAGGGTGACGGGAAAGATGATCCAGCCGGCATCGACCGCCGGCAGAAACGCCCGCTGCAGCCCGGTGCCGATCATGGCGCCGGGAATGCACCATTTGAGATAGGCCAGGAACTGGCCGGTGGCGTGGGCAAGCGCCGGCGGCTCACCCACGGCCAGGAGCAGCGCTTCCCCGTTGTCGAACAGGATAAAGGCCGGGATCATGAGGATGAGGGCGAGGAGCAGACCCGTCCAGTAGAGCACGGGCAGGTCGCGCCGACGGCCGGCACCAATGGCTTGGGCAGCCAGGGCGCTAAGCGCCGCCAATACGCCCTGCAACACGACAAGCGTGCTGATCTCGATGGACGCGGCGAGGCCGCCGGCCGCCACCGCCTCGGGACCGATCGTGCCGAGCAGCGCGGTGTCGGTGACACCCATGGCGATCTGGGCGAGTTGAGCGGCGGCCAGCGGCAGGCCGATGCGCACGGTTTCGCTGACATGCCAGCCGAAGCGGGCGGGGGTGGCGAGTATCGTCATGGTCGGCGGTGGTCTAGGCGGCTTTCGCCTCCGCGGCGAGACGGTTGAGGTTGGCCAGCACGTCGCGACCCAGCTTCATGCGCTCGGAAACGCCCATGTCGCGGACGAGGGCGAGCTTGTGGTCCGGGCGGATCTTGATCGGGTGCTTGGAGCGGCCGACCCAGGCGATGAGGCCGGCCGGGTTGCGGAAAGTGTTGCCGCGGAACTGCAGCACCATACCCTTCGGCCCCGCCTCGAGCTTCTCCACGCCGGCCTGGCGGCACATGCGCTTGAGGGTGACGACCTGGAGCAGGTTCTCGACCTCGGGGGGCAGCTTGCCGAAGCGGTCGACCAGTTCGGCCGCCATGGCCTCGCTCTCGGCGTCGGAGGCGAGGGTGCCGATGCGGCGATACAGGCCGAGCCGGACTGGCAGGTCGGCGACATAGGTTTCCGGGATGAGGACGGGCAGGCCGAGTTGGATGTTGGGCGTCCAGTCGCGGTCGTCGGCTTTCTTGCGGCCTTTCTCGGCGCGCATCTCGACCACGGCGTCCTCGAGCATCTGCTGATACAGCTCGATGCCGACCTCGCGGATGTGGCCGCTCTGCTCGTCGCCGAGCAGGTTGCCGGCGCCACGGATGTCGAGGTCGTGCGACGCCAGCGTGAACCCGGCGCCGAGTTGGTCGAGCGTCTGCATCACGTCGAGGCGCTTTTGCGCGGAGCCTGACATCCGATGGTTGGTCGGCCAAGTGAGATAGGCGTAGCCGCGCTGCTTGCCCCGCCCGACCCGGCCCCGCAGCTGATACAGCGCGCCCAGGCCGAACATGTCGGCGCGGTAGATGATCAGCGTGTTGACCGACGGGATGTCGAGGCCGGATTCGACGATGTTGGTCGACAGCAGGATGTCGTATTTGCCGTCGCTGAACTCGGTCATCACGCGTTCGAGCTCGGTGGGTGCCAGCCGGCCATGGGCCTGGACCATGCGGGCTTCGGGAACGATGCCGCGCATGCGTTCGGCCATGCGGTCCATGTCTTCGATCCGGGGTACCACGCAGAAGATCTGCCCCCCGCGGAAGCGCTCGCGCTGCACGGCCTCGCGGATGATGACGCTGTCGAACGGCGCGATGAAGGTGCGCACGGCCAGGCGGTCGACTGGCGGAGTGGCGATGAGGCTCATCTCGCGAACGCCGGTCAGCGCGAGCTGCAGGGTGCGCGGGATCGGCGTGGCGGTCAGCGTCAGCACATGGACGTCGGCCTTCAGCGCCTTCAACTTCTCCTTGTGGGAGACGCCGAAATGCTGCTCCTCGTCGACGATCAGCAATTCGAGGCCGGCAAACTCGATGCCCTTGGCCAGGATGGCGTGGGTGCCGACGACGATGTTGACGGTGCCATCGGCCAGGCCGCGCTTGGTCTCGGCAGCTTCCTTGGCCGTCACCATGCGGGACAACTGGGCGATCTTGATCGGCAACCCGGCGAACCGTGCGGTGAACGTCCGCGTGTGCTGGCGGGCCAGCAGCGTGGTCGGCACTACGACGGCAACCTGCGCGCCGGACATCGCGGCCACGAAGGCGGCGCGGAGCGCGACCTCGGTCTTGCCGAAGCCGACGTCGCCGCAGACCAGCCGGTCCATCGGGCGGCCGGAGGCGAGGTCTTCGAGGACGTCGGAGATGGCGCGGGCCTGGTCCTCGGTCTCGACGAAGGGGAAGCGGGCGATGAACTCCTGCCATTCGCCGTCGGCCGGGGCGAGCAATGGCGCCTCGCGCAGGCGGCGGGCGGCGGCGACGCGGATCAGCTCGCCGGCCATGTCGCGGATGCGCTGCTTCATCTTGGATTTGCGCGACTGCCAGCCGGCGCCGCCGAGCTTGTCGAGGGCAACGCCGTTGCCCTCGCCGAAGCGGGACAGCAGCTCGATGTTCTCGACCGGGAGGTAGAGTTTTTCCAATCCGTCGTAGATCAGCCGCAGGCAGTCGTGCGGGGCGGGGCCGACGCGGAGAGTTTCCAGGCCGTCGTAGCGGCCGATGCCGTATTCCTGATGGACGACCAGGTCGCCTTCGGCGATTTCGGTGGCCTCGGCGATGAACTGGTCGGCGCGCTTGCGGCGGCGGGGTGGGCGGCTGATGCGCTCGCCCAGCAGGTCCTGCTCGCCGATGACGGCGACGTTGCCGGCCACGAAGCCGCGTTCGAGGCCGAGGGTGATGATGGCCGGGGTCTTGGGCGGTAGGCGAAGCGCGTCGGCCCAGATGTCGACCGGCTCGACCGGAACGTAGTTTTCCCGCAGCAGGTGGGTGATGCGTTCGCGCGAACCGCGGGTCCAGGCGGCGATCACGGTGCGGCGCTTCTGGGTGGCGGCGGTGGCGACCTGGGCCTTGAGTTGGGCGAAGATGGTCTCACCGATGCCGGCGCCGGCCTTGGTGAAGACCGGGCCGGGGCGGCCGCCGGCATCGATCCCGGGCGCGCCATCGGGCTGGCTGTAGGGGCTGAATATGGCGCTGGCGCCGAGGGAAAGTAGCTCGTCCCACTCTGCACGGTCGAGGTAGAGGCGCTCCTTGGCGAGCGGCCGGTAGGGAACTTCGCCGTCGCGGCCGGGGGTGCGCCGGGCTTCCTCGTGGTCGGCGATCATCTCGAGGCGGGCTTCGAGCACTTCGACGGATTGGTGGTCGAGGCTGACGAAGGCGTCCTCGGTGTAGTCGAGCAGGGTTTCCATCGTCTCGTGGAACAGCGGCGCCCAGTGTTCGATGCCGGGGTAGCGGCGGCCTTCGGAGACGGATTGATAGAGCGGATCGTTGGCGGCACCGGGGCCGAACAGGTCGCGCCAGGCTTCGCGGAAGCGGGTGATGCTCGCCTTGTCGTGCGGGACTTCAGAGACGGGGCGGAGGATCAGCTCGTTGATCTTGGTTGTGCTGCGCTGGGTCGTCGGGTCGAAGCGGCGCAGGCTCTCGATGGTGTCCCCGAACAGGTCGAGGCGGACCGGCTCGGGCTCGCCGGCGGGGAACAGGTCGAGGATGCCGCCGCGGGTGGCGTATTCGCCGGGCTCCATGACGGTGCCGGCGCGGTTGTAGCCGTTGGCCTCCAGGAAGGTGATAATCTCGCCGAGCGGCGCATCCTGGCCTTGCTGCAGCGTCATGGCGGCGCCGCGGAACGCCTCGCGGGGCGGAACGCGCTGGACGATGGCGTTGACGGTGGTGAGCAGGATGCGCGGCTTGGTGCCGGGCTCGATCAGGCGGGCGAGGGTGGCGATCCGCTCGGACACGATCTCGGCATTGGGCGAGATCCGATCGTAGGGCAGGCAGTCCCAGGCCGGGAAGCGCAGCAGTTCGATCTCGGGGGCGAACACCGCGAGTGCTTCGGCGAGGTGCGCCATGCGGGCGTCGTCGCGGGCAACGTGCACGATGCTGCCCTTGTGCTCGACCCGGCGGCGCGCGAGCAACAGGGCGTCGAAGCCCTCCGGCGCGCCGTAGACGACCGCGGTCAAAGGATGCGGCCCTCGCCGTCGATGGCGGCCTGGCGCATGAGCCTGAGCAGGCGGAACTCGGCGCCCTCCGGAATCGGCTGGCGGCCCATCAGCCAGTCGCCGAGAGCGGCCTCGGTATGATCCATCAGCTGCTCGACCTCGTCGAGCTCGGCCTCGGTAAACGTGTCGAGTCGAGCGCGGACGAAGCGGCCGATCAGGATGTCGTTCTCATAGGTGCCGCGATGGGTGGCGCGAAACAGGATACGGCGGCGCCTGGAGCTATCTTCGGGGTTGGGCAAGCAGGATGACTTTCGCTTCGGGCTGCAGTGTGTTTAGGGCGCTCATATAAGAGGGGCAATGAAGCTGTCAGCCGCAGAGTCCACACTTCTCCCGCTGTTCGCCGACCTCACCAGCCTCAAGGGCGTCGGCCCGGCGTTGGCGGCCAAGATCGCGCGCGTGGCCGGGGGTGACCGCGTGCTGGACCTCCTGTTCCACCTGCCGGACGGCTATCTCGACCGATCGTCGATGCCGCTGATGGCCGATGCGCCGGAGGGGGCGATCGTGACGCTGATGATCGAGGTGGTCGCGATCGAACAAGGCCAACCGCCACGTCCGACAAAGGTGATCATCCGCGACCGGTCGGGGTTCGGCGAGATCGCGTTCTTCGGGCGGAGGCCGCCGACGGCCTTCAAGCCGGAAGCCAAATTGGCGGTGTCGGGCAAGATCGAGCGCTTCAATGGGCGGGTGCAGTTGCGTCCGGAGCGGGTGGCGCCGGCCGACCAGGTGTCGTCGATCGCCGGATTGGAGGCGGTGTGGCCGCTGACCGGCGGGCTGTTTCCCGGGCAGGTGCGCGGCGCGATGCGGGCGGCGGTGGCGCTCGTGCCCGCCCTGCCGGAATGGCACCTGCCGAGCCTGATGGCGCGCGAGGGATGGCTGCCGTTCCGCGACGCGTTGCTGGCGGTGCAGATTCCGGCCGCGATGCCGCCGCCGGGGGCGCGGGCGCGGCTGGCCTATGACGAGGTGCTGGCTCAGCAGGTGGCGCTCGGCTGGGCGCGGCAGCGGGAGCGCAAGCGGCTGGGCCGGGCGATCCGGGGCGATGGGCGGTTGCGCGCCGAAGCGTTGCGGCGCTTCGGTCACGCGATGACGCCGGCGCAGGCCGAGGCGATGGCCGAGATCGATGCCGATCTCGGGGCGCCGGTGCGGATGCTGCGATTGCTGCAAGGCGATGTCGGCTCGGGCAAGACGCTGGTGGCGCTGCTGGCGATGTTGCGTGCGGCGGAGGCCGGGCTGCAGGCGGCGCTGATGGCGCCGACGGAGCTGCTGGCCAAGCAGCATTTCCGTACCATCTCGGCGCTCTCGCCGGTGCCGGTGATGATGTTGACGGGTTCGGTCAAGGGGGCGGAGCGGCGTGCGGCGCTGGAGGGCATCGGCTCCGGCCGGTGCTCGCTCGTGGTCGGAACCCATGCGCTGTTCCAGGACGCGGTGGCATACCGCGATCTCGGGCTGGCGGTCATCGACGAGCAGCATCGGTTCGGCGTCGAACAGCGGCTGCAGCTCGGCGGCAAGGGGGCGCGCACCGACGTGTTGGTGATGACGGCCACGCCGATCCCGCGCACGCTGCTGCTGACGCAATGGGGCGAGATGGCGGTCAGCCGGATCCACGGCAAGCCGGCCGGGCGGCGCGCCATCCGCACCACGCTGCACTCGCTGGCGACGTTGGCCGACGTGCTGAACGGGATCGAGCGCGCGCTGGGGCGGGGCGAGCAGATCTATTGGGTGTGTCCGCTGGTGTCCGAGAGCGAGACGGTCGATGCGGCGGCGGCCGAGGAGCGGTTCGCGGTGCTGCGCGATCGCTTTGGCGACCGGGTCGGGCTCGCGCACGGGCAGCAGGATGCCGCCGTGCGCGACGGGGCGCTGGCCGAGTTCGCCGCCGGCCGGCTGCGGCTGCTGGTCGCCACTACCGTGATCGAGGTCGGCGTCGACGTGCCGGCCGCGACGGTGATGGTGATCGAGCATGCGGAGCGGTTCGGCCTGGCGCAACTGCATCAGCTGCGCGGCCGGGTCGGGCGGGGGAGTGCACAGAGCTTCTGCCTGTTGCTGCACGACGATGGGCTGAGCGAGACCATGCGGCGCCGGCTGGTGCTGCTGCGCGACACGGAGGACGGCTTTGCGATCGCCGACGAGGATTTCCGCATCCGCGGCGGTGGCGACGGGCTCGGGACCCGGCAGAGCGGGCTGCCCGGCTTCAAGTTAGCCGATACGGAACAGCAGGATCGGCTGCTGGACATCGCGCACCAGGATGCGGCGATGCTGCTGGAGCGCGACCCGCGGCTGGAAGGCGAGCGAGGACGGGCGGTGCGGATCCTTATGCGGTTGTTCGAACGCAAGGAAGCAGTGCAGACCCTCGCCGCGGGGTAGGGAACATTGTCGAGCGTTCAGAGTTGGACCTCCACCTAGGAGACAATTCATGGACGACCAACGCAAGCTCGAACGCGAGATCGGCACCGGCGGCGAGACGCACCAGCGCTCGGACGCGGACCATCCGCCGCTGACGACCAACCATGGCATGCCGATCTCGGACAACCAGAACCAGCTCAAGGCGGGTCCGCGCGGCCCGGTCCTGCTCGAGGACCATGTCTACCGCGAGAAGATGAATCACTTCGACCACGAGCGCATCCCGGAGCGGATCGTGCATGCGCGCGGCACGGGGGCGCATGGTTACTTCGAGCTGACGGACTCGCTGTCGGACGTGACCAAGGCGGACCTGTTCCAGAAGAAGGGCGAGCGGGTCGACGTCTTCGTGCGCTTCTCGACCGTGGCGGGCGGCGCCGGGTCGGCCGACACGCCGCGCGACGTGCGCGGGTTCGCAGTGAAGTTCTACACCAAGGAAGGCAACTGGGACCTCGTCGGCAACAACATCCCGGTGTTCTTCATCCAGGACGCGATCAAGTTTCCCGACCTGATCCATGCCGCCAAAATGGAGGCCGACCGCGGCTATCCGCAGGCTGCGACGGCGCATGACACGTTCTGGGACTTCATCAGCCTGATGCCGGAATCGACTCACATGATCATGTGGGCGATGTCGGACCGGACGCTGCCGCGCTCGTTCGCCACGATGCAGGGCTTTGGCATTCACACGTTCCGCCTCGTCGATGCGAAGGGGAAGAGCTCGTATGTCAAGTTCCACTGGAAGCCGAAGGCTGGGCTGGCATCGACGATCTGGGACGAGACCGTCAAGGTGGCTGGCGCCGATCCGGATTTCCAACGCCGTGACCTGTTCGAGCGTATCGGCCGTGGCGACTTCCCGGAATGGGAGCTCGGCGTGCAGCTGTTCGACGACGAGTTCGCCAACAGCCTGCCCTACGACGTGCTGGATGCCACCAAGGTCATTCCTGAGGAGATCCTGCCGATCCGCACGGTCGGCCGCATGGTGCTGAACCGCTACCCGGACAACTATTTCGCTGAGACGGAGCAGGTGGCATTCCTGCCCACCAACCTGGTTCCGGGCATCGATCACTCCAACGATCCGTTGCTGCAGGGCCGGCTGTTCTCCTATCAGGACACGCAGCTCAGCCGCCTCGGCTCAACCAATTTCCACCAGATCCCGGTCAACCAGGCCAAGGGCACGGCGACCGGCTGCCCGTTCATGAACATGCAGCGCGACGGTCACATGCAGATGCAAGTGCCGAAGGGCCGGGCCAATTATGAGCCGAACAGCTTGTCCAAGGCAGGCGAGGTCGGTGGGCCGCGCGAGGTTGGGCAGTCCGGCTTCGTGACGTTCCCAGCCGAGGAGGAAGGCAACAAGCTGCGGATCCGTCCGGAGAGCTTCGCCGACCATTACAGCCAGGCGCGGATGTTCTTCCGTTCGATGGACAAGGCCGAGCAGGCGCATATCGCGTCGGCGCTGGTGTTCGAGCTGTCGAAGGTGTCGATCGAGCATATCCGCACGGCGGTGTTGGCAAATCTGCGCAACGTCGACGAGGACCTGGCCAGCCGGGTTGCCGACGGCTTGGCGATGGATCTGCCGCGGGCCTCGCAGCCGGCGGCGCCGGTGCAGGACCTGCCGTTGTCGCCGGCGCTGCGGATCATCCGGGGTGCGCAGGAGAAGCATACGCTCGAGGGTCGGACAGTGGGCATCCTGTTTGCCGAGGGCACCGATGCGGGCGAGCTCAAGCAGGTGAAGGAAGCCGTCACCAAGGCCGGTGGCCATCCGAAGCTGATCGCGCCGAAGGTCGGGACGATCGGGCTGTCGGACGGCAGCACGGTCAAGGCCGACGCGCAGTTGGCCGGGCAACCCTCAGCTACGGTCGATGCCTGCGCCGTGCTGTTGTCGGAAACGGCGTGCAAGAAGCTGCTCAAGGAAGGTGCAGCGGTGCAGTGGGTCATGGACGCGTTCGGCCATCTGAAGGCGATCGGTCACAACGCGGCGTCCAAGCCGTTGCTCGACAAGGCCGGCGTCGAGAAGGACGAAGGCGTGACCGATCTCCGCGGCTTCGTCGAGGCTGCCAAGAAGCGCTACTGGGATCGCGAACCTAACGTTCGCACGCTGGCCTAAGCGGGTCGGTCGCCGCCGCGGGTTAGACTGCGGTGGCGACCGCCTTCGTCGTCGCCAAGATACGGTCGATGAACGCGTGCGAGGATCCGAGATAGCCGGCCGGGTCGGCCAGGCGCGCAATGTCTTCATACGATAGAGCAGCACTCACTTCCGGCTCCAACATCAGCGCTTCCTGCAGCGTCGAGCCTGTTTCGCTGGCCCGGTCGGTCGCGTGCTTGACCGCGTGATGCGCCGCTTCCCGTCCCAGCGTCGGCGCCAGGCCCATCATGATGGCTTCGGCCATGATGCCGCCGTTGCTGATGGACAGGTTCTTTGTCATCCGCACCGGGTCTACCACCATGCCCTCGGCGATCGTGCGCGCATGCATCAGAGCACCGGCCGTCAGCACGAAGGCCTGCGGCAGCGCCAGCAGCTCGGCCTGCCACGGGCCGGTTCCCCGCTCGTGATCATCGGCCATGGCATTCAGCATCAGCGGCACCAGCGCCTGGACCCCGCGCTGGGCGGCTAGGACATATTCCGAGGCGATCGGGTTGCGCTTCTGCGGCATCGTCGAGGAGCCGCCGCGCCCGGCGATGTAGGGCTCGCTGACCTCGCCGATCTCGGTTTGACACAGAAGGATCAGGTCGGTCGCGATCTTGGCGAGGCTGCCGCAGATCAGGCCGAGCAGGCCGACCGTTTCCGCCAGCCCGTCGCGTACGACGTGCCACGGCCCCGGCGGTTCATGCAGCCCGAGCTCGGCCGCCAGGCCCTGCATGACCGCCAGCCCCTGGTCGCCGAGCGAGGCGAGGGTTCCAGCTGCACCGCCGAACTCGACCCGCAGCGCGCGCGGTAGCAGCTGGTCAAGCCGCTCGATGTGATCCGGCAGCGGCATCAGCCAGGTTGCGACCTTCAGCCCGAACGTGGTCGGCAAGGCATGTTGCAGATGGGTGCGGCCGGCCATGACGGTGTTGCGGTGAGTGTCGGCCTGCACCGCGAGCGCCGTGGTCAACGCCACCAGTTCGGCGCGGATGAGCGCGAGCCCGTCGCGCATCTGCAGCACGATGGCGGTGTCGAGGATGTCCTGGGTCGTCGCGCCCCAGTGGGTCCACCGCGCCGCCTCCGGCCCGGCGGCGCGCGAGAGCCCTTTGACCACGCCGATCACCGGATAGCCCACGGTGCGGACGCTGGCAGCGAGCTCGGCGGTGTCGAGTTTGTCGACCGTAGCGGCGGCGGTGATGGCGGCGGCGGCGTCGGCGGGGATGATGCCGAGGCGCCCCTGCACCCGGGCCAGCGCCGCTTCGGCGTCCAACATACGCTGGAAGAAGGCACGCTCGTCCCAAATCGCCCGCATCCGGTCTTCGCCATACAACGTGCCGAAGACCGGGCTATCGGCGGGATTGACGGCCATGGCTCAGCCTTCCGCGTATACTTGCTTGGCCAAGCGCATCGCCGAGTTGGCGGCCGGGACGCCCGCATAGACGGCGACGTGCATCAGCATCTCCGTGATATCCTCGGCCGTCGCGCCGGTGTTGCGCGTCGCGCGCAGATGCAACTTGAACTCTTCCTCGTGCCCCAGCCCGGCCAGCAGTGCCAGCGTCACGATCGACCGGGTTCGGCGATCGAAGTGCGGCCGGGTCCAGACGCCGCCCCAGGCGGACTCGGTAATGTAATGCTGGAAGTCGCGATCGAGATCGGTGACGCCTTGCAGCGCACGGTCGACATGCGCATCGCCGAGAACTTGGCGCCGGGTCCGTAGCCCGAGGCCATACGCATCGGGCGCAAGGAAACGGAGCAGCGCGCCGGCGACGGCCGCGGGCTGCTCGGCAGTGGGGATGTGGGAGGCGTTCGGGATCACTTCGAGGCGCGCGCCGGGGATGGTGTCGCGGAGGGCTTCGGCCGCGGCGACGGGGGTGGACGGGTCTTCGGCCCCGACGATGACCAAGGTGGGGATGCCGATCGTCGCGCTTTGCGAGCCGAGGTCGGCGGCGGCGATGGCCTCGCAGCAGGCGGCGTAACCTTCCGGCTGGGTGGCGAGGATCAAGTGCCGAAGGGCGTCGACCGTGTGGGCCGGGGCCGCCGGGGTGAGCCAGCGAGGGAGGATGCCGTCGGCAAGGGCGGCCATGCCGCTGGCGCGGACGGTGGCGGCGCGTTCGGACCAGAGGCTCGCGGGCGGAATCGCGAGTGCGGTATCCATCAGCACGAGCGCGCCGATCCGGTCCGAGGCGAGGTGAGCGAGTTGCTGGGCGATCAGGCCACCGATCGACAGGCCGACGACGGTGACCCGGTCGACGTCGAGCTGCTGCAGCACCGCCAGCGCATCGCGGGCGAGGCCGTCGATGCTGTATGGGCCCGGGCTGACGGGCGTCCGGCCATGACCGCGCATGTCGGGGCGCAGGACGCGAAAGCCGGTCAGCGCGGGCAAGATCGGGTCCCAGATCGCCGCCGACGCGCCGAGCGAATGCAGCAATAGGAGTGTCGGCGCGTCTGCCGGGCCGGTGTCGTGGACGGCGAGGGAGTGTCCGGCGGCATCGATCGTGTGGATCATGGGCCGACGTTACGATTTGTCGGCCGGTGCGCAAAGGGGCCGTCCCGTTTGCGAAGCGTTAACCGACGCCGGCGATAATCCTTCTATCGAAGGAGTGAATCTTGTGAGCGACGAAAATAGTCGTGCGGCGTGCCGGCCTTAACCGTCCTGTTGCTCGCGGGAAGCGACGTTGCCGACACGCTGCTGACGGTGCGCGACCTGTGTGCGCAGAGTTTCCGCGATTTTGAGCTGCTGGTGCTCGACGACGGCGCGGCGCCGATGTCGGGCGCGGCGGTCGATTGGGATTGTGACGACCGCCGAGTCCGTCTTGTGCGGCTCGAGGCGGGCGGGGCGGCTGGGCTGAATCGCGGGTTGGAGATGGCGCAGGGCGAGTTGGTCGTCCGCGTGGCGGCAGGCGACGCGTCGGCACCGGATCGCTTCGCTCGGCAGGTGGGTGTGCTGGGGACGGCGCAGGAGTTGGCGTTTGTCGTGACGGGGTGGCGGTCTGCTGCGTCTGACGGGCAGACCGGTCGGCGCGCCTCGCCGCCGGCGGCCGACGCCGGGCTGCGGCTGGCGATGTCGACGGGCGATGCCGTGGGCCATCCGGTGGCGATGATGCGGCGCGAGGCGGTGATGAAGGTCGGCGGATGGCGGCCGGCATTCGTCGGCATGGAGGATTACGATCTCCTGCTGCGGTTGCTCGACCGGCATCGCGGGGCGTCGATCCCGGAAGCCCTGGTCGAGTTCAAGGCGCCATCGACGGTGCCGAGCTGGCAGGCGCTGGAGCAGTCGATCCTCTCGGAGATGGCGGCTGTCGCGGCATATGACCGTCGCCAAGTCGGGCGGCCGGACCATGGCGAGCGGACCACGCCGGCCGATCGGACCATGCTGCACCGCATGGGCATGGCGGAGGAGGAGGTCGCCCACGCGATCATCGGGCGCGCCTGGTCGGCGGCCACGGTATCGGGCGCGGCCGGGCAGTGGCGGGCCATGCGCGAGGCGGCACGATTGGGCCTGCGGCAGGACAGCCTGCCGGGGGACATGAAGTCGCGCTTCGTCGGCCTCTGGCTGCGCAGCCTGGCGCGGCTCCGACCCGGCGGTATGACCGGTAGGCTCGGCGTCGGCGGCGTCTCGGGCGTGAGTGCCGATCCAGGCTGATCGGCGCTGGATTTGTTTGCAGCCGGCCCGTCATGGTAGGGCGTCACGTGCGGCAGGTCCGTTGACTGATATGGAATAGAACGGTGATGCCTGCGAAGACGCGCCCGAGACGGCCATGGTGGCTGTTCATGATGCCGCGCGACATCGGCCTCTTTCTACGCAGCGCCAAGACGGACCAGCGGATCGCCGAGGTTCGCGCGACCGAGGGCGCCCGCGCCGCCTTCGAGGCCGCCTATTCGGAGCGGGAGGACCCCTGGGAGTCCGACAACGCGCGGTATTCTTACCAGCGTTGGAAGTATGAGGCGCTGATGGGCACCTTGCCCCAGGGCCGCCGCTACAAGCGCACCCTGGATCTCGGATGCGGCATGGGCGCGATGAGTCTCGCGCTCACGAAAGTGTCGGACGACGTGCTCGGGCTCGACATCGCGGAAGCGGCGGTGGCGCAGGCGCGGCGGCGGATTGGGGCCATAGCTGGCCTGCGTTTCGCACAAGGCGACCTCAACGCGCTCGACCCGGCGCTCAACCGCCAGTTCGATCTCGTGGTGGTCGCCGACACGCTGTATTATTTGAGCGAGTTGGACGACACGAGCCTCAAGGTCGCAGCGACGCTCGTCGCCGACTTATTGGTTCCGGGCGGATTGTGCTTGCTGGCGAACCACTACTTCTTCTCGGGCGACAGGGACTCGCGGCTCACGCGCCGTATCCACGACGCATTTACCTGGTCTCCCAGTCTGACCCTGGTGTCGACGCGGCAACGGCCATTCTACCTCGCTTCGGTCCTCTCTCGCGCTCAGGCGGGCCCGGTCGCAGCCTGATGCGGTGGGCGCAGGTCGCGGCATTGGTCGCTGGAACGGCAGCGCTCACCTGGATGCTGAGCGCGGTGGGCTGGAACGGTATTGCCCATGCCGCGCTGATCGGCGGCCCAGCACTGCCGGCGGCATTGGTCATTCACGCCGGGCAACTCGTGCTGGCCGGGCTCGCCTGGTGGGCGGCAATCGGGACTGCATCGCTAAGCCGGCTGTTCGTGGCTCGCGTCCGTTGGGTCCGCGAGGGCGTCAATACGATGCTGCCGGCGGCGCATATCGGCGGCCAGGTGGTAGGCGTGCGCTTGCTGGTCAAAGCGGGCGCACCGCCGGTGCGCGCCGTGGTCGGGACCATCCTGGACCTGACCTTGGAGGCGCTGGCGCAACTGGTCGTGGTGGTGGCGGCCATCGTGTTGCTGCTGTTGCGGCGGGACGGAGGGCGTGAATGGCTGTTCTGGGCAGGCGCAGGCCTGGGCACGCTGTCGCTGACGGTCGGGCTCATCGTGATCGCCTTGCGGTTGGGGGCGCTTCGGGCGGTGGAGGCTGGGCTGCAGCGTGCGGCGGCGCGCTGGCCCGGCGCCGGTGGCTGGTCGATGGAGGGGCTGCACGCGACGCTGCTGGAACGTCAGGCGGACCGAGGCGCGATGCTGAGCTCGACGCTGTTCAGCATCGCGAGTTGGGCGCTGGGAACGCTCGAGGTCTGGGTCATCCTGCGCGCGCTGGGCGTGGAGCCCGGCGTCGAGGTTTGCTTCGTGATCGAGAGCCTGGCGATGGCAGCGCGGAGCGCGGGGTTCGCGATCCCTGGCGCGGTCGGGATCCAGGAAGGCGGCTTCGTGCTCGCCTGCGGCCTGTTCGGGATCGGCGCCGAGACGGCGCTGGCACTCTCGGTGCTCAAGCGCCTACGCGAATTGATCGTTGGCGGCAGCGCTCTGTTGGTTTGGCAGTTCGGCCGTTAGCGATTTCTTAGCGAAGCCCTGTCAAACTGCAGGGGCCGCCGTTCATTGATAGTCGAATAGAAGGAGTCAGCCACCCAGGCGGCTGAACACCATCGCGTCGCGGTTCTGCTGCATCAGCGACGTGATGCTGGGGACTTGCTCGAAGCCGAGCCCGGTCGGCAACGAGTCCTCCTCGTCGGACTGGGTGATGCTGGCGTAAGCGGCTCCGCCGACCTTTTCCCATTTGCCGGAGGGCTTACGAACCTCGAGGTTCGCGACGGTCGCCTTCATCACCAAGCGCACGATCGGATCCTTGGGCGCGTTCGGCTTGGTGAGGCTGGGATGGCCCGCTAACACGCGCCATCCCGTCGCCAATGCCCAGGCAGTCAGATCTTCTTTGGTCACGGCGAGACGCGATCAGGCCGTGCGCTTGGCTTTGGCTTCCTGCTCCGACCGAGCGCGCCAGAGTGCCATGTCAGCCTCCTTGCTGAACGCGACGCGGACACCCTTGCCACCCTGGCCAACGCGGATCTTGCCGCCGTTGGACGCTTTGTGATCGGCGAGCCACGACAGGAGCTCGGGCGACTCCGGTGTCTTGCCCTCGAATTCGAGCACACCGACGATCTCTTCGACTTTGCGGCGCTTTACCATTGTGAATGCTTTCAAGGATATCGGCGGGGCGGCCCGCGGCGATGTAGAATTAACGCTAAGATGAGGCGTCGGAGGCGTTTGTGGAAGGGGTGTCGGGCGTCAACCCCATGCCGGCTTATCGTCTAAAGACGGCTTTGGCGGTGCTGCCGCAATTGCAGCGTTGAGGGCGCGGACGCCGGCAGCGGGTCCCTCGGGATGAGCCCATACCGCTCCGACCACAGCCAGAAAATCGGCGCCGGCGGTCACCAGGGGCGCGCAGTTTGCTGCCGTGATCCCGCCGATTGCTACGCAGGGCAGTTCCATGATGTCGGACCACCATTCGATCAGCTCCGGGTCGGCCTGAGTTGGCGCATCCTTGGTCGTGGTCGGGAAGAAGGCGCCGAAGGCGACATAGTCGGCACCGTCGTCGCCGGCCTGCATCGCCAGATCACGGCTGTCGTGACAGGTGACGCCGAGGGTGAGTTTGCCGAGCAGCTTGCGCGCGTCAGCCGCTGGCGTGTCGGTCTGGCCGACATGGGCGCCGTCGCAGTCCATCGCGGCTGCCAGATCGGGCCGATCGTTGAGCAGGAACGCCACTCCGCGCGATTGGGCGACCGGGCGCAGAGCGTCGATCGTGCGGCGCCATTGATCGTCGGTGGCGTCCTTGAGGCGGAGCTGCAGCGCGGCGACGTCGCCCGCGTCTAAAGCGGCCGCGAGCGTATCAGCGAAGTCCGGGCCGGCGGTGGTGGGTGTCACGAGGTAGAGGCGAGTGGACATTGGAGCCTCTTCGAAGTCGATCGAATGCAGAGAGGGAGGGAGAGCGCGCGATTAGCCGACCTGGAGCCAAGCTTCAATGTGGCGGGCGGCGGCCGGGTCGGCGAGGTCGATACTAACGGGTCGGTCGGCCAGCAGAACCGAGCCGGCGCAGGCCGCACGGTCGGCGATCTCGGTCCAGGCGGGGCAGGGGCGGAGGACGATGCGGCGACAACGGAGCGCGATGGCCTCGAGTGCGCGGCCCGGCGCATCGGCGCAGTCGAGGATGTCGGGTTGATCGGTCTCGCACGAGTCGATGAGCGCGCGCCACCAGGCCGGGCCGGCGAACACGGCGGCAGCGCGTGCCGAGAGCAGCGTGACGGGGCGGCCGGCTGCGAGCGCAAAAGTGGCGTGGATGCGGGAATGGACGCAGATCGCGGGAGGAAGCGAGGTGGGCGGAGGTGTGGAGTGCGTCGACATGCTTGACGTTGGGACGGCCGGGCGCTTTGTGTTCACGCTGAATAGGACGGGGCGGGAGCACTATGGCCGAAGATGACACGCCGGAAGATCGGCTGGAAGCGGCGCTGGACCGGATCGCCAAGGTGCTGGACGCGCCCGACCCGGTTGCGACGGAGGTTGCCGAACGGCTCGACGGCATCATTGCCACTCTCCGAGACGCCCTGGCCAAGTAAGAGGAGTGCCGGTAGATGGCGCAAGTTCAACTCAAGATCAACGGACACATGCACACCGTCGGCTGCAAGGACGGTGAGGAAGCGCATCTGACGGCGATGGGCGCCGAAGTCGAGAAACGAATCGAGCGCGTCAAGGCGCTCGGGATGAACAGCGGCGAATCGAAGGTGCTGGCCATGGCGGCACTTTTCCTGGCCGACGAGCTGCACGACATGGCGGCCGATCTGGAGAGTGCGCGGCGGGGACAGCCGGGAAGCACGGAGCGGAACAAGTCCGACCGTATCTCGCGGCTTGCGGCCCGGGCTGAAGCGCTGGCGGCAGCGGCGGAGGACGCTACCGCTTAGGAGGCGTCGTGCGCCGGGCTGGGGAATTTTCGCGGTGGACCGGCCGCCGATGGCGACCCATCCGGCGATGGCTGGCCTAGGAGCGGCGCAATTGAGTGACGTCGCGGACGGCGCCGCGGGCGGCGCTGGTGGTCAGGGCGGCGTAGGCCTGTAGCGCCGACGAGACCTGACGGGTGCGGGCGGGCCGCCAGCCTTCGGCACCGCGCGCGTCCATGCGGGCGCGGCGGGCGGCGAGTTCCTCGTCGGACAAAACGACGCGAAGGCTGCGGGCCGGGATGTCGATCTCGATGCGGTCGCCTTGCTCGAGGAGCGCGATCAGTCCTCCTTCGGCCGCTTCAGGTGAGATGTGTCCTACCGACAGCCCGGCGCTGCCGCCCGAGAAGCGGCCATCGGTGACCAGGGCGCAGCTCGTCGCCAGGCCCTTCGATTTCAGGTAGCTGGTCGGGTAGAGCATTTCCTGCATGCCCGGGCCGCCTTTCGGGCCCTCGTAGCGGATGACGACGACGTCACCGGGCTTGACCTTGTTGCCGAGGATGCCGGAGACGGCGTCGTCCTGGCTGTCGAAGATGCAAGCGGGGCCGGCGAAGACGAGGAGCGAGGGGTCGACGCCGGCGGTTTTGACGATGGCGCCGTCGATGGCGAGGTTGCCGGACAGCACGGCCAGGCCACCATCCTGGCTGAAAGCGTGGGCTCGGTCGCGGATCACGCCCGCCTCGCGATCGAGGTCGAGCGCCTCGAAGCGATTGTCCTGGCTGAAGGCCTGGGTGGTGCGTACGCCGCCGGGGGCGGCGCTGAAAAGGGTGCTCGCGGTGTCGCCGGGCTCGCGACCGGGGGCCTTGATGTCCCACCGGGCTAGCGCGTCGGCCAGCGTCGGGGCGTGAACGGTCGGTAGCGAAGTGTCGATCAGGCCAGCGCGGTCGAGCTCGCCGAGGATCGCCATGATGCCACCGGCGCGGTGCACGTCCTCCATGTGGACGTCGGCTTTGGAGGGCGCGACCTTGCACAGATTGGGCACCTTGCGCGACAGGCGGTCGATGTCGGCCAGCTTGAACGGCACCTCGCCCTCTTCGGCCGCGGCGAGGAGGTGCAGGACGGTGTTGGTCGACCCGCCCATCGAAATGTCGAGGGACATGGCGTTTTCGAACGCCTGCAGCGAGGCGATGGTGCGGGGCAGGGCGGTCGCGTCGTCCTGCTCGTACCAGCGGCGGGCCAGGTCGACGACGAGCCAGCCGGCCTCGACGAACAGCTTGCGGCGGTCGGCATGGGTGGCGAGCACGCTGCCGTTGCCGGGCAGCGCCAGGCCGAGCGCCTCGACGAGGCAGTTCATCGAGTTGGCGGTGAACATGCCGGAGCAGGAGCCGCAGGTCGGGCAGGCGGAGCGCTCCTGGGCTTCGGCCTCCTCGTCGCTGACGGTGGGGTCGGCGGCGGAGACCATCGCGGTGATGAGGTCCGCCTTGCGCAGCGTGCCACCCTTGAGGACCTTGCCGGCTTCCATCGGGCCGCCGGAGACGAAGGTGACGGGGATGTTGAGGCGCATCGCGGCCATCAGCATGCCGGGGGTGATCTTGTCGCAGTTGCTGATGCAGACCATGGCGTCGGCGCAGTGGGCGTTGACCATGTATTCGACGCTGTCGGCGATCAGCTCGCGCGACGGCAGGCTGTAGAGCATGCCGCCATGGCCCATGGCGATGCCGTCATCGACCGCGATGGTGTTGAACTCTTTGGCGACGCCGCCCGCCGCCTCGATCTCGCGGGCGACGAGCTGGCCGAGATCCTTCAGGTGCACGTGACCCGGCACGAACTGGGTGAACGAGTTGACCACGGCGATGATGGGTTTGCCGAAATCGCTGTCGGTCATGCCGGTGGCGCGCCAGAGACTACGGGCGCCGGCCATGTTGCGGCCGTGGGTCGTGGTGCGGGAACGGTAGGCGGGCATCTGGCTTCCTCGGCGAGTGGCGTTCGTTCTCGTCGAGGTAAACCGATGGATGCCGCGGAGCAACGCACGGTGGTGGCATGGCTCGACGCATCGTCCCGGGTCGGCGCGTTTGGCTCGCGACGCGGACGTGCTCTAGCCGCTTCGCGAGCGCGACAGGGCGGCGAGTTGTTGCCGCTCTGGAGGCGGGGCGTGCGTCCTTAGCGTTCGTTGGCTTTCAAGAGGTTGGCCAGGAGGGAGTCGGGGCGGATGTCCGGATCGGGGGGTGGTTTGTCGCGCCAGGAGGTCCTTGGCGGGGCCGGAGGGGGTGGGGTCGGTTTTGGCGGGGGTTTGGGGCGAGGGAAGGTGGCGGCCAGCGCTTTCGCCTGGCCCGGAGGGAGGGCGGCGAGGAGGTTTAGGCGGGCGATGTCGGCCGGGGTGCGGCGGCCGATGGGGCGGGCGCCGGGCGGGTGGGCCAGGCCGAGGTCGCGAAGGAACTCGGCGATGAGGTCGGCGGTGGGGCGGTTGAGGAGGTCGGCGTCGAGCTCGGGGGCGTCGATGCGGTCGATGAGTTCGGCGCGCAGGGCGTCGGCGTCGGCGGGGCGGGCTTTGGTCTGGATGGTGTCCTGGACCTCGCGGAGGAGGCGGGCGCGGGCGGTGGTGCGGCGCTGGGCGGCGGTCAGGGGTGCCGCGGGGGCGGGACGGTGGGCGATCTGCTGGGCGACGTGACGGGCGACGAGGATGGCGCGGCGGGTGGCTCGGCTGACGCGCTCGAAGGCTTCGGCTCGGTCGGTGACGGGGTCGGATGGGGTTTGGGCGATTTCTTGGGCTAGGGCGGCGCCTAGGTCGATGAGGAGGGATAGGACGCGGCGGTGCTGGGCGTCTTCGGTCGCGTCCTCGGGCGCGGACGCGGGCGCTGGCTGGATGGGGTCGGCCGGGGTGGGTTTGGCGGCGCGCGGCATAGAACGGAAAGGGAACTTATGGAGGTTGGGAGTCAAGAGGTGTTGGGGGTGGGGCGTGGGGGTGGTGGGCTGAAGCCCACCCTACGGGTGAGTTGGTTTTGGGACGAGGGCGCGGCTGTGCAGGCGAGGGTTAGACTAGGCGGGCTTTTATCGTTTCGGCGACGCGCAGGGCGTTGGCGATGATGGTCAAGGTCGGGTTCACGGCGCCGATGGAGGGGAAGAAGCTGGCGTCGGTGACGTAGAGGTTGTCGATCTCGTGGGCCTTGCAGTTCACGTCGAGGACGGAGGTGGCCGGGTCGGTGCCGAAGCGGAGGGTGCCGGCCTGGTGGGCGGTGCCGCCGATGGGGATGTTCTTGCCGAGGTAGAGGTCGCGCTTGATCAGCGTCGGCCAGGCGTTCATCGGGCCGAGCATGTCCTTGAGCTTGCCGGTCAGCCGGGTCGCGGCCTCGAGATTACCCTCGTGGATGTCGAGGACGACCTTGGCGCCGTCGTAGTAGATGCGGTTGTTCGGGTTGGGCAGGTCCTCACTCTGCATCCAGAAATCCATCGAGTGCTCGGCCAGTTTCTCGAACGGCATCTCGGGGACGAGGGACATCAGCTTCGGTAGCGGCGCTTCGCCGCGGATCTGTTCGGCGTGCGACGTGGCGCACATCTGGATCAGGCCCAGGGGGAACTCCCAATCCGGCGCGTTGAAATAGTAGTCGCTGATGGCGAGCGTCTTCTGGAAGACGGTGTGGTTCGGCTCCTTCAGGATCGCCATCACGATCGACATGTTATGCCGCATGTAGTTGCGGCCGACCTGGCCGGAGCCGTTGGCCAGTCCGTTCGGGTGCGCGTCGCTCGCCGACCGCAGCAGGAGCAGCGCCGAGCTTAGGGCGCCGCAAGCGACGACGACGATGTCGGCGGAATATTGCTCGGGCTGGTCGTTCCGCGTGACGTGCACCTGGCTGATGCTGCGGCCCGACGCGCCGGTCTCGAGGCGGGTGACGTAGGCGTTGGTCAGCAAGGTGAAGTTGGGGTGTGCCTGCTTGGTCGGGTCGACGCAGATGACCTGGGCGTCGGCCTTGGCGTTGATCGCGCACGGGAAGCCGTCGAACGCGTCGCAGCGGATGCAGGGACTGTAGGTGGTGGCCGAGCCGTCTGGGTTCTGGTCGAGCTTGATGCCGAGCGGCAGATGGAACGGGTGCAGGCCTTCGCGGGTCAGTACATCGCTGAGCTCTTGGATGCGGGGTTCGTGTTTGACGGGGGGATAGGCGTAGGGCGCGCTCGACCAGGGTTCGGTCGGGTCCTCGCCGCGCTGGCCGTGGACGTGGAACAGCGCTTCGGCCTGGGTGTAGTAGGGCTCGAACTCGTCGTAGCCGACGGGCCAGGCCGGGGAGAGGCCGTCCTTGTGCTGCAGCGCGCCGAAGTCACGCTCGCGGAGGCGGAGCAGAGCGGCGCCGTACACCTTGGAGTTGCCGCCGACGTAATAGTGCAGGCCGGGGTGGAATTCCTCGCCGGTACGGCCGAACCAGGTCTCCTTGGCCTGGTATTCGCCGTCGACGAATACGGTCTTGGAATCCCAGTTCTTGCGCGAGCGCGGCAGGTAGTCGCCGCGCTCGAGCATGAGGATGCGCTTGCCGGTCGGGGCGAGCGCCTGGGCGAGAGAGGCGCCGCCGGGTCCGCTGCCGATGACGATGAGGTCGTAGTGCGTGTCGGGCATGATCTCTCAACGGTGCAGAGGGCGCAGAAGTTTTGTGAATAGCTGGGTTCATGCCGATTGCGAACGGCGCGTCGGGCGCTTACGTAGGGTGTGGGGCTACCCGGTGCGTCAGGTTCTACATCCCCGGGGCCATAAGCACTCCTGCGGGAGCTGGCTCTGTTTTGGCCGTGGTCAAGATAACCGGCGCCCACCTATGCAAATAGGTCTCGGGAGGATGCTAACGCCAACGGCCAGGGTGGCTCCACTTCCCAAGCCCGTCTGTAAACGCGTTCTGGTGGTCATCCGACGCGAGTTTACTGCGCTCCGGTGCTCACGGACTTACGTCCGCTGCGCTCCGGTGCTCGTAAACTCACGCCGGGCGGCGCTGAAGAGCGCCTCTGACTCCCCAGAACGCGTTTACAGACGGGCTCGTCCTCATGAGTACTATGACGAAGGCTGAGCTTCGGCGGTCGATGCGGGTGCGGCGGGCGTCTTTCGATCCGGGGTTGGGGGTGCGGCTGGCGGGGCAGGTGCTGTCGGCGGGGCTGGTGCGGCCGGGGGTGGTCGTCGGTGGATTTTGGCCGTTGGTCGGCGAGATCGACGTGCGGGCATTGCTGGTGGCGCTGGTGGGGCGGGGGCATCGCGTGGGGTTGCCGGTGACGCCGGCGCGGGGGGAGGGGTTGTCGTTCCGCCGGTGGCGGCCGGGCGCCGGGCTTCGAGCCGGGCGGTTCGGCACGCTGGAGCCGGTGACGGAGGAGGCGGTGGTGCCGACGGTGCTGCTAGTGCCGCTGCTGGCCTTCGATCGGCGTGGGCGTCGGCTGGGGTACGGCGGCGGGTATTACGATCGGACGCTGGCCGATACGGGCGCTCTGGGCATCGGCTGCGGGTTCGCCGTGCAAGAGGTGGACAGGGTGCCGACCGAGACGCACGATTGCGTATTGGACGCCGTTGCCACCGAAGCGGGCGTTTTCGTCATGGAGTGATCCGTTTGTCCGAGAGTAGTGCACCCGCGTCCCCACCAACCCCGCGCCAGATCCATGCCGTCATCCGTAAGGAGGGCGAGGAGCAACTCGAGCGACATGGTGGCGCGATCGCGTGGTCCGGGCTGGCGGCCGGGCTTTCGATGGGGTTCTCGTTCCTGACCATGGCGCTGCTGCAAGGGCGCTTGCCCGACGAGCAGTGGACGCCGTTGGTCACCAGCCTGGGGTATACGCTCGGCTTCCTGATCGTGATCCTCGGGCGGCAGCAGCTGTTTACCGAGACGACGCTGACGCCGGTGCTGCCGATCCTAACGAATTTCTCGATAGGCCGGGTCGGCAAGCTGTTCCGCTTCTGGGGCATCGTGCTGAGCACCAATCTCGTGGGTACCTGGCTGTTTGCCTGGGGGATCTCGCACGAGCATTTCTTCGTGCCGACGGTGTGGCAGAGCCTGGAGTCGATCGCGGTCGGGGCGGTTCAGGAGCCGTTCTGGCCGATGTTGTTCAAGTCGGTTCTCGCGGGGTGGTTGATCGCGCTGATGGTCTGGGTGCTGCCCAGCTCGGGCCCTGCCAAGATGTGGATCATCGTGATCATCACCTACACGGTGGCGATGGGTCATTTTTCGCACTCGATCGCCGGGTCGTGCGAGGCGGCGTTTGCGGTGATCACCGGGACGAAGGGGTTTTACGATTACTTCGTCGTCTTCCTGATCCCGACCGTGCTCGGCAACACGATCGGCGGCGTGACGCTGGTGGCGATGCTCAATCACGCGCCGCTGGCGACGGAGGCTTAGCCTTCCTGACGAAGGATCTGAGGGTGGCGACGCGCTGCGTGCGGCTGCCGTGGAGCATGTGCAGCAGCGTGAGCAGCTGAGCCGGGTCGCTGTTGAGCTTGCCGTCCAGATGCGGGCGGGGGCCGAAACGGCGGGTGCTGACGGTCTTGACGACGGTCATCTCGAGCAAGCCTTCGGCGCCGCGGGTGACGCCGAAGCCGCTGCGGCGGCGGCCGCCGAAGGGGAGCCGCGGGTCGGCGGTGGGCATGATGAGGTCGTTGACGCAGATGGAGCCGGCGTCGATGCGGGCGGCGAGGGCGTAGGCGGCGGCGGGAGGGCCGAAGATGCTGGCGCCGAGCGCGTAGGGGCAGTTTGCGGCGGCCTCGAGCGCGGCGTCGGCATCGGCGACGGGGATCAGCGCGAGCCAGGGGGCGAAGACATCCTGGTTGAGGATCGGCAGATCAGGCGTGGCGCCGGAGAGGATGGCCGGGTTGCGCGCCGCAATGCGGGCGCCCTTGCTCTCGGCGTCGGCGAGCAAAGTGACCAGGCGCTCTTCGGTCGCGCGCGGGATGGCGGCGGCGGGCGGTAACTGGGCGAGCAGGCGCGAGAGCAGGTCGGCCTCCATCGCGTGCGGCACGAAGACCCGGCGGGGCGCGATGCAGGTCGCGCCGGCATTGAGCCGCAGGCCGTAGGCGAGCGAGGCGGCGGCGACGGCGAGGTCGGCGCCGGGGAGGATGAAGACGGCATCGACGCCGGACAGCTCCATGGCCGAGGGCGTGAGGGTCTCGGCGGCGGCGCGGGCGACGGCGACGCCGGTTTCGGCACTGCCGGTGAGCACGACGTAGTCGTAGCCGGCGCGCATGGCTTCGGGGCCGGACTCTTCGGGCAGGATCTGCAGCAAGCCGTCGGGTAGGCCGACCTGGTCGAGGATGGCGGCCAGCGCATGCATCGGCTCGGCGCGGCCGGGGGCGGGCTTGACGGCGACGGCGTTGCCAGCGGCGAGCGCCTGCAGGGCCTGGGCACCGGGCAGGAAGAGCGGGTAGTTGCCGGGGGCGAGGATCAGGACGGCGCCGCGGGGCTCGCGGCGGATCTCTTGACGCAGGCCGGTCAGCCAGAGCGGGCCGAGGCCGAGCCGCTTGGTGGCCAGGATGGCCGCCGCGTTGCCGACCAGGAAGCTGGCGGCCTCGGCGAGCGGCAGGATCTCGGCCGAGAGCGTGTCGGCCAGCGGGCGCGGATTGGTGGCGGCGAGGCCTTCGGCATTGGCGGCGATGGCGTGACGACAGCGGGCGATGATGGCGAGACGCTGCTTGATCGGCGTCGCGGCCCAGCGTGCGCCGGCTTGCCGCGCCCTCACGAGAAAGGGATTGATGACATTTTCGTTCATGGGGCCAACTCTACCGGCGTCGTGAGGATGAGGTTAGGGTCGCGTATGCCGAACCGGATCGCCAAGGGTAAGTTGATCGCATGAACAAGCGAGTCGGGATAATCGGAGGCGGGCCGGGTGGGCTCGCCACCGCGATGTTGTTGGCAAAGGCTGGTGTCGACGTCACCGTGCACGAATCGCGCGAGGTGTTGGGGGGTCGCTCGGCGACCATCACGGCGGGAACCGAGCGGGGCACGTTCCGCTTCGATACCGGGCCGACGTTCTTCCTGTATCCGCGCGTGTTGGCGGATATCTTTGCGGCGTGCGGGCGGGAGCTGGCCGACGAGGTCGAACTGATCCGGCTGGATCCGCAGTACAATCTGGTGTTCGAGGACGGCGCGACGATCGCGGCCACGGGTGATCCGGAGCGGATGTCGGCGGAGATTGCGCGGTTGTCGCCGACGGATGCCGACGCGTTTCCGCGCTTCATGGCGGATAACCGGGCCAAGCTGGCGGTGTTCCGACCGATTCTGGAGTCCGCGTTCAACAGCATCCGCGATCTGGGCCGGCCCGACGTGCTGAAAGGACTCGGCATGTTGCGGCCGCATCGAAGCGTGGACCAGGATCTGGCGTCGCATTTCAGGGATCCGCGGGTTCGGCTGGCGTTCAGTTTCCAGAGCAAATACCTCGGCATGTCGCCGTTCCGGTGTCCGAGCCTGTTCACGATCCTGTCGTTCATGGAATACGAATACGGCGTCTATCACCCGCGTGGCGGGACCGGGGCCGTCGTTGCGGCGATGGCCAAGGTGGCGCGCGAGTTGGGGGCCGAGGTTCGGACGAACGACCGGGTAGAGGAGATCCTGTTCGAGGGTAAGCGGGCGGTCGGCGTGCGGATCGGCGATGTCGAGCACCGATACGACTCGCTCGTGGTGAACAGCGATTTCGCGCAGACGATGACGACGCTGGTGCCGGACGCCAAGCGGAAGCGCTGGACCGACCGCAAGATCGCCAAGAAGAAGTTCTCCTGCTCGACGTTCATGATGTATCTCGGCATCGAGGGGGCGATCCCCGACCTGGCGCATCACACCATCTTCCTGTCGACGGATTACCGGCGGAACCTCGCCGAGATCGAGGCCGGGCAGGCGCCGGGGGAGCCGAGCTTCTACGTGCAGAATGCCTGCGTCACGGACCCGGCGCTGGCGCCGCCCGGGCACTCCACGCTGTATGTGCTGGTGCCAGTCGGGCACCGGGTGGAGGGCGGGGTGGACTGGCCGGCGGAGCAGGCACGGTATCGTGCGCTGATCATGAAGCGGCTGGAGCTGATCGGCATCAAAGACATCGAGAGCCGCATCCGGTTCGAGAAGGTGATCACGCCGCGGGACTGGGAGGACGATCTGTCGGTCTATCGCGGCGCGACGTTCAACCTGGCGCACAATATCCGGCAGATGTTGCATTGGCGGCCGCGCAATCGGTTCGAGGATCTGAGCTCGGTCTATCTGGTCGGCGGCGGGACGCATCCGGGCAGCGGGCTGCCGGTGATCTTCGAGAGCGCACGCATCACGTCGCGGCTGTTGACCGAAGATATGGGGATTGATGCGGATTGGAGTGCGCCGTCGGCCATGGCGGAGGACCATTATGTTCCCGCGATCGCCGAAGCGCTGTGAATAGGAGCGATCGGCGATGAACGCGATTTCGGATATGGGCCGGTTGCCGGTTGGCGTCGTGGGCGCCGGGCTGGCCGGGTTGGCGGCGGCGTGCACGCTGGCGGCGCGCGGGCACAAGGTGGTGCTGTTCGACAAGAACCCGTGGCTGGGCGGCAAGGCGGCAGTGCTGAACGAGGCGGGGTTCCGGTTCGACATGGGGCCGACGATCCTGACGGTGCCGGGGAACCTCGAGCGGGTGTTCACCGAGGCCGGGCGGAAGATGTCCGACTACCTCGATTTGCGCCGGCTCGACCCGCAATGGCGCTGCTTCTTCGACGACGGCAGCGTGCTGGACCTTCGCGAGGACATGGAGACCATGGTGGAGACGCTCGACGCGTTCTCGCCGGGTAACTCGGCCGGCTACCGCGACTTTTCGGCGATGAGCGAAAAGCTGCACCAGGTGTCGGAGAAGTTCTTCTTCTGGAAGTCGGTCGAGGGGATCGGCGACACGCTCAGCATGAAGGGCATGAACCTCGAGACGCTGAAAGAGGTTCTCAGCTTGCGGATGGGGACGTCGGTGGCGGCGCAGATCCGCAAGCGGGTGCCGGACGGGCGGGTGTCGCAGATGCTCGACCATTTCGTGCAGTATGTCGGCAGCTCGCCGTATCAGTCGCCGGCGGTGCTCTGCAGCATCGCGCACATGCAGACCGACCGGGGCGTCTGGTATCCGATGGGCGGGACGCGTGCGGTGCCGGAAGCGCTGGAGAAATTGGCCGGGGAGCTCGGGGTCGATCTGCGGCCAAGCACCGAGGTAACGCGGATCATCGCCGATGGCGGCCGGGTCACGGGCGTGGAGACGGCGACGGGCGAAATCGTGCGGTTGTCGGCAGTGGTGTCGAACATGGACAGCGTGCGGACGATGCGCGAGCTGGTCGGCGGGGCACCGGCGAAGAAGTTCGCCAAGCGCTGGAAGCGCGACCCGGCGTGCTCGGGCGTGGTGCTGTATCTCGGGCTGGACCGCGCGTACGACCATCTGGCGCACCATGATTTCGTGTTCTCGCGCGACCCGAAGGAGGAGTTCGACTGGATTTACGGCAAAGGCGAGCCGGCGCCGGACCCGACCTGCTACATCGCAGCGACCGGGCGCACGGAGCCGGGGGTGGCGCCGCCTGGTGGCGAGGCACTGTATGTGCTGGTGCATACGCCGTTCCTGCGGCCGCATCATAACTGGGACGAGATGTTTCCGGCGTATCGCCAGGTGATCCTGGACAAGCTGAAGCGATGCGCGGGGATGCCGGATCTGGAAGAGCGGATCGTGTTCGAGCAGCATCTGACGCCGCAGCACATCCATAATCGATACAAGGTGCTGAACGGTGCCATCTACGGTCTGGCGAGCCACGGCAAGGTGAACGGTGCGTTCAAGCCGGGCAATCGTTCGCGCGACCTGGCCGGGCTGTATCTGGCCGGGGGTGCGGCGCATCCGGGGCCAGGGATGCCGATGGTGCTGATGAGCGGGTGGATCGCGGCGGACAGCCTCAGTCAGGACGTGTCGGCGACCGTTAGTGCCTAAAGGGATCGACCCGGTTGGGCGGCGGTCGCCCTTTCTGTTCGGGGTGTTCGTCTGGTATCTGCGATGGCTGTTCTGGCGTAAGTTCAATGCGGTGAGGGTGGCGCGGGCCGGGATGCCCGCGTTGCCGGCCGGACCCGTGATCATCTGCACCAACCATCCTTCCTGGTGGGATCCGGCGTTCTTCATGCTGCTGCAGAGCACGCTGATGTCGGGCCGGGTCGGGTACGGGCCGATGGACGCGGAAGCGCTCGGGAAATACGGGCTGCTCGAGCGGATGGGGGTGTTCGGGATCGAACTCGGTAGCGCGCGCGGGGCAGCGCGGTTCATGGAGGTCTGCGGGCGGCTGCTGGCGACGCCGAACCATGTGCTGTGGATCACGGCGCAGGGCGCATTTGCCGACGTTCGGAGCCGGCCGATCCGGTTGCGGCCGGGCATCGCGCATCTGCTGCGGCGAGTGCCGGGCGTGACGGTGCTGCCGCTGGCGTTGGAGTATTCGTTCTGGAACGAGGGCAAGCCGGAGGCGCTGGCCCGCTTCGGGGCGCCGATCGCCGCCAACCGTGAGCGGAGCGTCGCCGAGTGGACGGCGCTGCTCGAGGCGGAACTGACGCAGACGGTCGACGCGTTGGCGGCCGACAGCCAGCGGCGCGACCTGCGGGCGTTCGAGCGGGTGATGCGGGGGAGCACGGCGATCGGGCCGATCTACTCGGCCTATCGGCGCGTGCGGTCGGTGCTGACCGGCCGGGTGATCGACGTGTCGCATGGGGGAAGGGAGTAGTGTGGGGCTGGATCGCGCTGGTGCTGGCGGCTCTGCCGCTGGGGTTGGCGCTGGCGAATTTGCGGCTGCTGCGCGCGCCGGCGCGGGCCGAGGGTCGTCCGGCGGTGTCGGTGCTGATCCCGGCGCGCAACGAGGAGGCCAACATCGCGGCGGCCTGCGCGGCGGTGCTGGCCAGCGAGGGGGTCGAGATCGAGCTGGTGGTGCTCGACGACGGTAGCACGGACCGGACTCCGGAAATCCTGGCGGGCATCGGGGATGCGCGGCTGGTGATGGCGTCGGCGCCGCCGCTGCCGGCGGGGTGGTCGGGGAAGCAGCATGCCTGCCAGCGATTGTCGGAGCGGGCGACGCACGAGCTGATGGTGTTCGTCGACGCCGATGTCCGGCTGGCGCCCGACGCGGTGAGCCGGATGGCCGGGTTCATGCAGCGCAACCCGGCGGTCGGCCTCGGCAGCGGCTTTCCCCGGCAGGTGACGGTGACGTGGTCCGAGGTGCTGTTGCTGCCGCTGATCCACTTCCTGTTACTCGGCTACCTGCCGATGGCGGTGATGCGGTCGTCCGTCTCGCCCGGGCTGGGCGCGGGCTGCGGGCAGTTGTTCATCGCGCGACGCGGGGCGTATCGGGCGGCGGGCGGCCATGCGGCGATCCGGGCATCACTTCACGATGGGATCATGCTGCCGCGGGCCTTCCGCCGCGTTGGAGAGCGTACGGACCTGTTCGATGCGGGCGGGTTTGCCCGGTGCCGGATGTACGTTAACGCGGCCCAGGTTTGGGAGGGTTTATGCAAGAACGCGACGGAGGGGATGGCCAAGCCGGGCGCGTTGCCGATTTGGACCGCGATCCTGTTCATCGGGCAGGTGCTGCCGCTGGTGCTGCTGCTCGTGGCGCCGAGTTGGCCGGCCGGGGCGGCGTTCGCCTGTGGCATCGGGCTGCGGCTGGTGTTGGCGCGGCGGTTCGTGCAGCCGATCGCGTCGGCGGTGCTGCATCCGCTGGGGGTCGCCGGGCTGCTGGTGATGCAGTGGTGGAGCCTGGGGCGCTCGTTGGCGGGCGGCAAGGCGACCTGGCGCGGGCGGGCCTATACGGCGCAGTCCTGAGCGTGCTGGCCGCGGGAGCGGCGAGCGCTGCGCCGTTGCAGATCGTGGTCGACGGGGTGGAGAGCAGCAAGGGCAACGTGATGGTCGCGGTGTGTAGCGAGCGCGAGTTCCTGCAGCCGCACTGCTCCTATAATGGACAGGCCAAGGCGCATCCCGGCCCGGTCGTGGTGACGATCGAGGTGCCGCCCGGGACGTATGCCGCGCAGGCCTATCAGGACGAGGACGGCAATACGGTGCTGACACAGAACATGCTCGGCTTGCCGGTGGAGCCGTTGGGGTTCAGCAACAACGTTACCATCCGGCTGTCGGCGCCGCGTTATCGCGACGCGGCGTTCCAGGTCGGCGCGATGGGCGGGCGGATCGAGATTCGGGTGAAGCGGCTGTTTTAGCTTGAATCGACTCGCGGGTAGACCCACACTGTGTCCTGCAACTTATTGAAAGGAGGTGATCCAGTGTCTCATTGCTCGGAACGGTCCCTAATCGTGACCTGGACATCGGCCGCCTCCATGTTGGTGGCCGGCTAACCCAAGCGTCTGCGGTTACGGCCGTCGATCAATGGAAGGCCTCGGAGGGAAACCTCCGGGGCCTTCGTTGATTCTGGAGCCCTGCCTTGCCCTCGGTCCTGCCGAATGTAACGTTCGCCGCGATGCACGGCCGACCACGGCCGGCTCGGGAGGGCGACTCGATGGCTGGTTTGACGCGGCGCAGGGCGTTCAGTGCGGTGGCTGGCGGCGCTGCGGCGTTGGCGGCGCCGGGCTTGATCGGGCGTGCGCAGGCAGCGCCGCGGGTGCTGAAGATCTCACACCATTTCCCTGCAAGTTCGGGCGACACCGGCGATTTCCGCGACCGCATCTGCCATCGCTGGGCCGATCTGGTGTCGCAGAAGACCGCCGGGTCGCTGCAGTTCCAGGTCTATCCGAATGCGTCGCTGATGAAGACGTTCGCGCAGATCAGCGGCTTGCGCAAAGGCGCGCTCGACGTGGGCCTGGTGCCGCTGACCTATGCCGGCGGCGAAATCCACGAGATGAACATCACCTTCATGCCCGCCGTCGTGACCAGCTACACGCAGGGCTACAATTGGCGCACGCACCCGGTCGGCAAGGCGCTCGTCTCGCTGCTGGAGGAGAGGGGCATCATCCTGGTCAGCTGGATGTGGCAATCGGGCGGGATGGCGTCGCGCACGCGGCCGCTGATCGTGCCGGCGGATGCGAAAGGGATGAAGATCCGCGGCGGGTCGCGCGAGATGGACGAGATGTTCACCGCGGCGGGCGCGTCGGTGTCGTCGATGCCGTCCAACGAGGTCTATGTCGGCATGCAGACGGGCGTGATGGACGCCGCGTGCACCAGCTCGAGCTCGTTTCTGTCGTTCAAGCTGCAGGAGACGTGCAAATACCTGACGACGCCGGGCGAGCGGAGCTTCTTCTTCATCCTCGAGCCGATCATGGTGTCGAAGGCGGTCTGGGTCACGCTCAGCGCGGCGGAGCAGGAGGCCATGCTGTCGGCCGGCGAGGAGATGATCCCGTTCAACATCGCCGGCGCCAAGGCGGACGATGCGGAGCTGGCGCGGGTGTATGCCGCCGCCGGGATCGAGGTGACGCCCATGGCCAACGACGCGGTGGATGCCTGGCAGCAGGTGGCGCGCAACTCGGCGTGGAAGATCTACGCCGACAAGACGAAGCTGGCGTCGCAGATGCTGAAGATGGCGGAGGAGGTGCCGGCTTGAGGTTGGCTTGATGGGGCTTGGGTTGCGGGTGGTTCTGGTGGGCTGAAGCCCACCCTACGGGGTTGGTTTGGGGCAGGCTTGGTTGGCGGCGGTCATGAAGGTGCGTAGGCGGGTGGGGTCGACCGGGTTCCACCAGACGCCGTCCTGCTTGAGGTAGGAGGCGACGATCACGCCGTCGGCGATGCCGAAGATGTCGGCGACGTTGTCCGGATTGACGCCGGAGCCGACCATGAGCGGCAGCGAGGTGCCGGACGCGATGGTCTCGAGTTCGGCCATGGTGGCGGAGTCGCCGGTGCGCTGACCGGTGGCGATGGCGACGTCGGCGTCGAAGAACTCAACGTCGCGGGCGAGTTCGGCAATCGAGCGGTCGGCGGTGATGGCGTGGGCGCCGTGCTTGACGTGGACGTCGGTGAAGATGCGGACGCCTTGCGCGTGCAGCATCGAGCGGTAGCGGGTAGCGAGCGCGGCGGGGCCTTCGACGAAGCCCTCGTTGGCGACATAGGCGTTGGCCCATTGATTGACGCGGATGAAGTCGGCGCCGGCGGCCTTGGCGACGGCCAGCGCCTGCATCGCGCCGTTGGCGAGCACGTTGACGCCGAGCGGCAATCCGGTGGCGCGGCGGACCGCATCGGTCATGACGGCCATGGTCGCGGCTGTCTCGGGGCCGAGATGCTCGGGCTTGCTGAACGGGATGTCGCCATGGTTCTCGACGATCAGCCCGTCGACGCCGCCATCTTGATAACGTTTGGCCTCGTCGGTGGCGAACGCGACGATGTCGGCGAACGGGCGGCCGTCATAGGCCGGGCTGCCGGGCAGAGCGAGCGAGTGGATCACGCCAACGACCACCTTGCGGCGGCCGAAGATGGCTTCCAGGGCGTGCGGCTTGGGCTTGAAGACGGGGTTCGGCATCGCCGGCGAGGGTATGGCGATCGGGGCCCGTTGCAAAGCCGTCCGGCGCTTTGGTCAGATTGACGCAGTGCAGCATAAGCCGTAGCACCCGCTGCAATCACGCTAGCCAACCCGGCGCACCCTATCGAGCGCCGGAGGCGCTGCTTGACCATGTCCATGACATTTGCCGATCTCGCTTTGGCGCCGAGCCTTCTGCGCGCGCTGGCGGAGGAAGGGTTCACCAGCCCGACGCCGATCCAGGCCCGCTCGATCCCGATGCTGCTGGAAGGCCGCGACCTGCTCGGCTTGGCGCAGACCGGCACCGGCAAGACCGCCGCCTTCGCGCTGCCGCTGCTGCATCGGCTGGCGTCGTCACCTCGCGCCAGGCATGGGGCCCGAGTGCTCGTGTTGGCGCCCACGCGCGAGCTGGTGTCGCAAATCGCCAATGGTTTCGAGACGTTCGGCCGCCACCAGAGCGTCAGCGTGATGACGATCTTCGGCGGTGTCAGCCAGGTGCATCAGGTCAAGGCGCTGTCGTCCGGGGTGGACGTCATCGTGGCCGCGCCGGGTCGATTGCTCGATCTGATCGAGCAAGGCCTGTGCGACCTGTCGCAGCTCGAGGCGCTGGTGCTCGACGAGGCGGACCAGATGCTCGACATGGGGTTTGCCAAGCCGATCGAGCGCATCGTCGCGACGCTGCCGACCGATCGGCACACGATGCTGTTCTCGGCCACGATGCCGAACTCGATCGTCTCGCTAGCCGAGACCCTGTTGCGCGACCCGGTCCGCGTCGAGATCGCGCCGCCGTCCACGACGGTCGATCGGATCGAGCAATCGGTCATGTTCGTCGACGCGGCCGATAAGAAAGCGGCGTTGCTGGCGCTGCTGCGCACGCCCGGCATGGGCCAGGCCGTCGTGTTCACGCTGCAGAAGAACATCGCCAACGAGGTCTGCGCCGTCATCACCGAGGCGGGCATCACGGCCGAGGCGCTGCATGGCAACCGGTCGCAGGGCCAGCGCGAGCGGGCATTGGACGCGTTCCGCAGCGGCACGGTCCAGGTGCTGGTCGCGACCGACATCGCCGCGCGCGGGATCGATGTCGACACCGTCACGCACGTGGTGAACCACGATCTGCCGAGCCTGCCGGAGAGCTACGTACATCGGATCGGGCGCACCGGGCGGGCGGGCCGCAACGGGGTCGCGATCACGCTGTGCGATGCGGAGCAGCGGGCGTGGCTGCGCGATGTGGAGCGCGAGATCGGCCGCGCGTTGACGGTGCGCGCGGATCATCCGTGGCATTCGGAAGCCGCGCGGACCTCGACGATGCGTGCGCCGGTCCTGGGCGGCGGGCCGGTCAAGCAGATCAAGCCGCAGGTCAAGCAGGAGCGGAAGATCTGGACCGAGGAGGAGAAGGCGGCGGCCCGGGCAGCGGCGATGGCGGCTTGAGGGGCGGGGTCGTTGGTTGGGGTGGTGGGCTGAAACCCACCCTACGGGGTGAAGAATTGGTTTGGGGGACGGGCTAGGCCGAGGTGGTCGCGGAGCGTGGTGCCCTCGTAGGCAGTGCGGAATAGGCCGCGGCGCTGCAACTCGGGGACGACCTGGTCGACGAAATCGTCCAGCCCGGCCGGCACGGTGTGGAACATGACGTTGAAGCCGTCACTGGCGTCGGCGTCCAACCAGGCCTGCATCTGGTCGGCGATCTGGGCCGCGGTGCCGACCATCTGTAGCCCGGAGTAGCCGCCGGCCATCTGCGCGAGCTGGCGGACCGTGAGCCGTTCGCGCCGGGCTTGGGCGACGAGGGCGGCTTGGCCGCTCTGGCTCTGGTTGGTGACCGGGAGTTCCGGCAGTTCGGCGTCCAGGTCGAACTTCGAGGCATCGACGCCGAGGCGGATGGACAGGTTGGGAATGCCACTGTCGGGATGCACCAGCGCGTCGAGTTCGGCCTTCTTGGCCTTCGCCTCCGCTTCGGTGCCGCCTACGATCACCAGGGCGGCCGGGAGGACGCGGAGCGAGGCCGGGTCACGGCCGATGGCGGTCATGCGGGCGCGCATATCGGCGGAGAAAGCGCGGCCTTCCTCGATCGTGCGCTGGCTGGCGAAGATCACCTCGGCCGTCGCGGCGGCGAAGGCCCGGCCGGCTTCGGACGAGCCGGCCTGGACGATCACCGGCCAGCCCTGCACCGGTCGGGCGATGTTGAGCGGCCCGGCGACGGACATGAACTCGCCCTTGTGGTCGAGCCGGTGCAGCTTGGCCGGGTCGAAAAACAGGCCCGATTGCTGATCGCGCAGCCAGGCGTCGTCGGCCCAACTGTCCCATAGACCGGTGACCACGTCGTAGAACTCGCCGGCGCGGCGGTAGCGCTCGTCGTGGTCCATCTGATCGTCGCGGCCGAAATTCAGCGCGGCGTCGGGGTTGGACGTGGTGACGATGTTCCAGCCGGCGCGGCCATGGCTAATGTGGTCGAGCGAGGCGAAGCGGCGGGCGATGTGATACGGCTCGTCGAAGGTGGTCGAGGCGGTGGCGACCAGGCCGATCCGCTGGGTGACCATCGCAAGCGCGGACAGGAGCGTCAGCGGCTCGAACGACGTCGCGGTGCCGCTGCGGCGGAGCGCGGACATCGGCATGTTCAGCACCGCGAGATGATCGGCCATGAAGAACGCGTCGAAGCAGCCGCGCTCGAGCGTCTGGGCGAAGCGGACGATGTGCTCGAGGTTGAAATTGGCGTCCGGGTAGGCGCCGGGCACACGCCACCAGGCGGTATGGATGCCGACGGGGCGCATGAAGGCACCCAGGTGAAGCTGCTTGGGCATGAGAACCGCCGTGATGATGCCGTTCGCATAAGGGAAGCCGCGCCGAGGGCTGCAAGCATGGGGCCCGTTCATGCGAACGACGTTTGCAGGCGGCGGCGGCAATTCCTAAATAGGTGGCATGGCGACAGACCCCTACCAAACGCTCGGCGTGAGCCGGACGGCGACGCAGGACGAGATCCGCAGCGCGTTCCGCAAGATTGCCAAGAAGAACCATCCCGACCTCAACCCGGGCGACAGCGCGGCGGAAGAGCGGTTCAAGGCGGCCAATGCGGCCAACGAGATTCTCTCGGACACGGATCGGCGCGCCAAATTCGACCGCGGCGAGATCGACGCTGCCGGCCAGGAGCGGCAGGCACAGCGGCCGGACCGGCAGTATTACCGCGACTTCGCGCAAGGGAGCGCGGGTGCGCGCTACGGCGCGGGGGTGGACCCCGACGATCTCGGCGACATCTTCGGCGATTACTTCGCGTCGCGTGAGGCCGGCGGCTCTCGCCCGCGGAAGGGGGCGGATCGTCGCTACCGGCTCGACGTGCCGTTCCTATCGGCCATCAATGGCGCGACCGAGCGCCTGACCCTGCCGGCCGGCGAGACGGTCGACGTTCGGATCCCGCCCGGCATCGAGGACGGGCAGGCGCTTCGGCTGCGCGGCAAGGGCGACCCGGGCCGCAACGGCGGGGCGGACGGCGACGCGCTGATCGAGATCGGGGTGCTGCCGCATCGATCGTTTCGCCGGGTCGGGCGGGATGTCGAGCTCGACCTGCCGGTGACGCTGGCGGAGGCGGCGCTGGGCGGCAAGGTTCCGGTGCCGACGCCGCGGGGGGAGGTGAACCTGATGATTCCCGCGGGGTCGGAGGCCGGGTCGAGGCTGCGGCTCCGGGGGCGGGGCGTGGCCGAGGCGAGCGGCGCGGCGGCGGGCGACATGTTCGTCACGCTGACGCTGGTGGCCGGGCCGCGCGACGAGGCGTTGGAGACGGCGCTGCGGGAGTGGCAGGCGCGCCATCCCGACTTCGATCCGCGCGAGGCGGTCAGGAGGTCGGTATGATCACCGTCGCGATGCTGTTGGCGCGGGTTCCCGGTCTGGACGAGCGCCGGCTGCGGCTGTGGATCGACCAGGACTGGGTGCGGCCGACGCAGCGCGGGGGGGAGCCGATGTTCGAGGAGATCGATCAGGCGCGTGTGCGGCTGATCTTGGAACTGGACCAGATGGACGTCGGGGGTGCGGCGATGCCGGTGGTGTTGTCGCTGCTGGACCAGTTGCACGAGCATCGGCGGCAGATGCACCGGATCGTTGCCGTGCTGGAGGCACGGGAGAGGTAGGCGGCGCACCACATGGGCGCGCCGCCGGGCCTTTAGTTGGTGTGCTGCTGGACCTTGCGCTTGACGTGATGCGCGGTGCGGCTGGCCGCCGTCCCACGCGGATTGGCGGCGGTGCCGTCGCTCTGCGACGGGTAGGCGCCGCTGGTGTTGGTGCCGGCGGCGCGGTCGAGCGCGCGGGTCGCGGCGGTGCCGGACGGGTTGGCGGGCGTGCCGTCACGCTGGGCCGGGTAGGCGCCGCTGGTGTCGGTGCCGGCGGCGCGGTCGAGCGCGCGGGTTGCAGCGGTGCCGGGCGGGTTGGTGGTCGTGGTGCTGGGGGAGGTGTTCGGGGAGGTCTGGGCGAAGGAGGCGGTGCTCAGCGCGGTGAACGCGACGGCAACCAGGCCACTGAGGATCGGGCGAACGGGCATTGGGGAAGGCTCCTGACGAATGCGGTGGGTTCCGTGCCGCATGGTCAAGTAACGCTGTAACTTAGGCGAAAGATCGCCTGCAATGTGTTGAGTTTGCGTCATGCGGGCGCCGCCGCCCCAAGCCGCTGCGCCGCCGCCGCGATCACGTCGGGCCAGCCGCCCGGGATGGTCTGACGGATGATCCGCACCGTGGGATACCAGGGCGAGTCGGCGCGGCCGGTGAGCCAGCGCCAGCACGCATCGTAGCGGTCGAGCAGCCAGACCGGCTTGCCGAGCGCCGCAGCCAAGTGGGCCACCGCCGTGTCTACGCTGATCACCAGGTCGAGCTGCGCGACGATGGCGGCCGTATCGGCGAAGTCGCGGACGGCGCGCATCGGATCGTGCATCCAGGCGGGCGGGGCGACGTCCTTCTGCAGATTGATCCAAACGATCCCCGGCAGCGCCCGCAGCGGCTCCAGCGCGGCGACCGGCAGCGAGCGTTGCCGGTCCAACAATCCACGTGGATCGCCGGCCCACACCAGGCCCACCCGGCGACCCGGCGGCAGCGTCGGCCCCGGCGACACCGCCCTCAGATAGGGTACGCCGACCGGGATCTCGTCGCCGAACAGCGCCGGCACGTCGAGCAACGGGGCCCAGCGGTCGAAACTCGAGCCCGAATTCAGCGGCACCACCCGAGACACGCCCGGCGCCGTGGCGACTAGTCGAAGCAGGGCCGGCGGCATGGCAGCGACGACCGTGGCGCCCCGCGCGGCGAGGGGGCGGGCGTAACGGATGAACTGCAGCGTGTCGCCGAAGCCTTCGTCATGTCTGAGCAGGATCGTCTTGCCCGCGACGTCGAGATCGGTGAGGCGAGGGCCGAGCATCGGCGGTGGGCGGCCGGGGAGGGCGTGACGCACGGCGAGCGCGGCCCACCCGGCAGCGTGACGGCCCGATTTGAGCAGCGCGATCGCGTGATTATAGGCGATTTGCGCGTCGTCGGGGGCAAGGCGGCGCGCGGTGGCGAAGGCCGCGTCGGCTTCGTCAACGCGGGAGTCGGCGGCGAGGGCCTTGCCGAGGTTGGACCAGCCGGCCGCGTCGCTGGGGGCGAGCCTGGTTGCGCGCGCGAAGGCGTCGATGGCGTCCGGCACGGGGCCGATCTCGGCCAGCACAGTGCCGAGGGCGGCGGGCAATGCCGGGTCGAGCGGGCGGAACTGGGCGGCGGCGCGGAGATGGGCCGCCGCGGCAGCAGGCGGGATCAGCGGCAGGAGGTCCAGCACCGGATGCCGGCTGGCCGGGTTGGCGGCGGCGATGGCGGCCAGGCGCGGCGCGGCGGCGGCGACCGCGCCGGTGCCGGCCAGCGCGAGCGCATGGAGCAAGCCGCCCGCGGCGCTGGTCCGATATGGGGCAGCGGCCTGGCGCGCCGCCTCGAAGCGGCGGGCGAGCAGGTGCGCGTGGGCGGTGCGGATCGCGATGTCGGGCGTGGTGGCGGGCATGGGCCGTTGCGTGGTGAGGGGCGCAGGGCCTTAATGCCAGCATGGATGCTTCGCCCGATAGTGCGCCGCTGCTGCGGATCGATGGATTGCGGACGGTGTTCCGGGGCGAGCGCGGCGATGTGCCAGCCGTCGATGGCGTCAGCCTCGCCGTGCGTCGCGGTGAGACGCTGGGTATCGTCGGCGAGAGCGGGTGCGGCAAGAGCATGCTGTCATTGAGCGTGATGCGGCTGGTGCCGCCGCCGGGTCGGGTGACGGCAGGGCAGGTGGTGTTCGACGGGGTGGATCTACTCGGGTTGAGCCCGCGGGCGATGCGGGACATCCGCGGCAACCGGATCGCGATGATTTTCCAGGAGCCGATGACGTCGCTTAACCCGGTGTTCACCATTGGGGATCAGATTACCGAGGCGATGCGGGCGCATGACCGCTCGCACCCCGCTGCGGAGATGCGCAGGCGGGCGATTGAGGCGCTGGACCGGGTTCGCATTCCAGGGGCGGCGCGCCGGCTGGACGACTACCCGCACCAGATGAGCGGCGGCATGCGTCAACGTGTGATGATCGCTATGGCGCTGGCGTGCAGTCCGGATTTGCTGATCGCGGATGAGCCGACGACGGCGCTGGACGTCACGGTGCAGGCGCAGATCCTGGACCTGCTCCGCGACTTGCAGGCTCAGAGCGGGATGGCGATCATCCTGATCACGCACGATCTGGGCGTGGTCGCCGAGATGGCCGACGAGGTGGCCGTCATGTACGCCGGCCGGGTCGTCGAGCGGAGCGGGGGCGCGGCGATTTTCGACGATCCGCAGCATCCCTATACGCTCGGCCTTCTGGGCAGCATTCCCAAGATCGAGGAGGAGCGGGACCGCTTGCTCGCCATCGAGGGCACGGTGCCGCCGCCTTTCGCTTTGCCGAGCGGCTGCCGCTTCCATCCGCGCTGCGTCTTTTCCGCGCCCGAGTGCACCGCCACCGACCCGGCGCTCCGCCTGATCGAGGCCGACCATAGCGCGGCCTGCATCCGCGCACCGGTCGAGGAACTGGCGTTTTGACCACGCCCTTGCTCGAGATCGACGGACTCGCGAAGCTGTATCCAATCCGCCGCGGGGTGCTGTTCCCACGCGAGACGGGCGCGGTGCGGGCGGTGGACGGGATCTCTTTTTCGCTGGGGCATGGCGAAACCTTGGCGCTCGTCGGCGAAAGCGGCTGCGGCAAGAGCACGACGGCGCGGCTGGTGCTTCGCCTGATCGAGCCGACGGCGGGGTCGGTTCGGTTCGAGGGCGAGGACATCACCGGCCTGGGCGGCGCTGCGTTACGCAAGCTGCGGCGGCGGATGCAGATCGTGTTCCAGGACCCGTTCGCCTCGCTCAATCCGAGAATGACGGTCGGCGACATTCTCGAGGAGCCGTTGCTCGTTCATGACATCGGCGACCGCACGTCCCGCCGGGCGCGGGTCGCCGAACTGTTGAGCCTGGTCGGGCTGGCGCCGTATCAGGCGGCGCGCTACCCGCACGAATTCTCCGGCGGGCAGCGGCAACGCATCGGCATCGCCCGCGCGCTCGCCGTTGAGCCCGCTCTCGTAGTCTGTGACGAGCCGGTCAGCGCGCTCGACGTCTCGATTCAGGCGCAGGTGGTCAACCTGCTCAAGGATCTGCAGGTGCGGTTGGGCCTGTCGTACCTGTTCATCGCGCACGACCTCGCCGTGGTGAAGCATGTCGCTGACCGGGTCGCGGTCATGTATCTCGGCCGGATTGTCGAGATCGGCACGCGGGCGCAGGTCTTCGCCGACCCGCGGCACCCCTATACGCGCGTCCTGCTGGCGGCGATCCCGCGGCCCGACCCGCACCGGACGCGAGCGGTTCAAGTCGCGGGCGGCGACGTGCCGAGCCCGTCCAACGTGCCGCCGGGTTGTCGCTTCCATACGCGGTGCGCGTTCGTGATCGACCGGTGTCGGGTCGACGACCCGGCGCTCCACCCAGTGGCGCCGAACCACGGCGTTGCGTGTCATCGAGCCGAGGATCTGCCCCCCGTGGCCTCGCTCGAGGAGGTCGCCACGCCGGCGCCAAAGGCGGCACGGCGCCTCGCCCTTTATGCCGAGCGCCGCGCGCTCAATCGCCCGGAGACTGTATGATCGCTTCCCTCGTGTCGCCGCGGCTCATGCTCGTGGGCGGTGGTGCCGTCGCGCAAGTTGCTGACTTGCTTGCAAAGCTTGGACTGGCCCGGCCGCTGGTCGTGACCGATCCATATATGGTCAGCTCGGGTCTGGTGCGTCGCTGCCTCGATCCCCTGGCGTCCGCTGGCATCGTCGCCGACGTGTTCAGCGATACCGTACCGGAGCCGACGGACACTGTGATCGAAGCAGGCGTCGCCCGGTTGTCGGGCCATGCCTATGACTGCCTGATCGGCTTCGGCGGCGGTTCGCCGATCGATACGGCGAAGGCGATGGCGATCCTGGCACAGGGGCGGCTGTCGGCGCCCGGCTCGTTGATGCGCGACTTCAAGGTGCCCGTGGCGTCCGACTCGGCCGGGCTGCCGATCATCGCGATCCCGACCACGGCCGGCACCGGCAGCGAGGCGACCCGCTTCACCGTCGTCACCGACACCGAGCGCGGCGAGAAGATGCTGATCGCCGGGATGGCTGCACTGCCGCTGGCTGCGATCGTCGACTACGAGCTGACGTTCACCGTTCCCAAACGGATCACCGCCGACACCGGCGTCGATAGCCTGACCCATGCACTCGAAGCGTATGTGTCGCGTCGTGCCAACCCGTACTCGGACACGCAGGCGCTCGCCGCCATGCGCCTTATCGGGGCGAACATCCGCACGGCCTACGCGGCGCCGCACGATGCCAAGGCGCGGGAGGCCATGATGTTGGGGGCCATGCAGGCGGGAATCGCGTTTACCAACAGTTCGGTCGCCCTGGTGCACGGCATGTCGCGTCCGATCGGGGCACATTTCCATGTGCCTCACGGGCTCTCCAATGCCATGCTGTTGCCGGCGATCACCCGTTTCGGGCTGGCTGCAGCCAGCGCACGGTATGCGGACGCCTCCCGGGCGATCGGCTTCGCGTCGGCCAGTGATACTGACGAGCAAGCGGCCGACAGTCTTGCGGATGGCTTGCTGACGCTGAACCGCGACCTCGACGTCCCCACGCCGGCGGAGTTCGGCATCGTCAAACACGAATGGGACGGTCGGTTGCAGGTGATGGCTCAGCAAGCGCTCGCATCGGGTAGCCCGGCGAACAACCCGCGCGTGCCGACGGAAGCGGAGATCGTCGCGCTCTATAACGTCGTATGGTCCGGCAACGCTCGATGAGAACGCGCCTCGGTCGGTGAACGCTCGTTCGTTCGCTTCCTGTTAGGAGTTAATTAACCAGCCTCTGTGCAAGCTCCGCCTAGCTAGGAGCACCAAAATGAGCGCGACAGCGGCGGTTGACGCACCCAAGGAAGCCAAGAAGGGCGGCAAGAAAAAGCTGATCATCATCGTGTTCGGTGCGCTCGTCGCTCTCGGCGCTGGTGGGTGGTTCTCCGGAGTCATTCCCGGCTTGCTGCACGGAAAGGAAAAGGAGCACGAGGCGTCGGCGTCGGCCGAAGGGCACGAAGGCGGTGCCCTGGCGGCAAACGCGCCGGTGTTTATCGACGTCCCCGAGATGATCGCCAACCTGAACAGCGGCGGTCGGCGGGCGGCGTACATCAAGCTGAAAGCCAAATTGGAGCTTAGTAAGAAAGAGGACGTCGCCACAGTGCAGAACGCCATGCCGCGCGTGGTCGATCTATTCCAAGGCTATCTCCGTGAGATGCGTCCGGAGGAGCTTCGCGGCACCGCGGGCACCTACCGGCTGCGCGAAGAGCTCGTCGCACGGACCAATATCGCGGCGGCGCCGGCCAAGGTGCTGGACGTGTTGCTGGTCGAGCTGCTGGTCCAATGAGCGGCGACCGTATCCTCGATCAGGCCGAGATCGACAGCCTTCTCGGCGTCGATGAATCCGAAGCTCACAGGACCCAAGCTGTCGAACGGATCATCAGCTCCGGACTGGTATCGTTTGAGCGGCTGCCAATGCTCGAGATCGTCTTCGATCGGCTGATCCGCATCATGTCGACGACCCTGCGCAATTTCACCAGCGACAACGTGGAAGCCACAATCGACAATATCCTCTCGCTCCGCTTCGGCGATTACCTCGACAGTGTCCCGCTTCCGGCGATGTTCGCCGTCTTCAAGATCGAAGAGTGGGACAACTACGGTCTCATGGTCATCGACTCCGCGCTGATCTACTCCATTGTCGACGTGCTGCTCGGCGGCCGGCGCGGGACGGCTGCGATGCGGATCGAGGGCCGGCCCTATACGACGATCGAGCGCAAACTCGTCGAGCGCCTCGTCGAACTCGTGCTGCGTGATTTCGCCGCCAGTTTCGATCCGCTTTGCACCGTGACGATCAAATTCGAGCGGCTCGAGGTGAACCCGCGATTCGCGACGATCTCACGCACCTCGAATGCGGCCGTGGTGGCGCGCTTTCGGGTCGACATGGAAGATCGTGGCGGCCGGTTCGAGTTGCTGTTGCCGTACGCGACGCTGGAGCCGGCGCGCGAGCTGCTGCTGCAGCAATTCATGGGCGAGCGTTTCGGCCGCGACAGCATTTGGGAGACCCACTTGGCCGAGCAGCTGCATGGAACGGAGGTCGAGTTGGATGTGGTGTTGGATGAGACGATCATGTCGCTGAACGACGTCATGTCGCTCAAGGTCGGCAGCCGCATCATGCTGAACGCTGGTCCGGGCGGCGCGGTGCAACTGCGGTGCGGCAATATCCCGCTGTTCGATGGGCGGGTCGGTCGGCGCAAGGATCAGGTCGCGGTTCGGATCGAGGATACATTGAGTCGTCTCCCGACGATCGATCCTGGCGAGGAGCGCTAGTCATGGTCAACCTCGACTGGGGTCTCGAACTCGTTCTCGTCGTGCTTTTGGCGGTGACGTTGGTGCACGCCATTCGGCTCGAGCGCGCGCTCAAGTTGCTCCGCACCGATCGTGCGGCCCTCGGCGATGCGATCGCCGGGTTCGACGACAGTGCTCGGCAGGCCGAGGCCGGGATCGGCCGGCTTCACTCGGCATCGGCCGAGAGCGCCCAAAGGCTGACGGAAAGCCTGGAGAAGGGGGCGTCGTTGAACGACGACCTGGCATTCTTGATCCAACGTGGCGAGACGCTGGCCGATCGTCTCGACGCCTTGGTCCGTATCGGGCGTCCGATCGCGCAAGCCGCGCCGGCGGCGCCCGGGGTGCCTGCTCAGTCTCAGACGAATTCAACTCCGAAGGTCCGCAGCAAAGCTGAACGAGATCTCCTTATTGCATTGCAGGCTGCCCAATGATGAACCACGCTCGTTCGCTGCCATACGCGATCGCGGTCATGACGTTGCTGGTGGGCGTCAAGACGGTTGGTTTGGTGAACGCCGTCAGCCTTGGCTCGGCGGCGCAGGCGAGCACGCAAGGTGCTCCGGAGAAGTCAGAAAGTAAGCCGGTCGGTTCGCATGGCGGCAAATCCGAACCCGCACCGCCGCCGCAGCCAGCGCCAGAGAAGCAGGCGGTCGAGACGCCAACGGATCCGCCGATGAGCGAGGCCGAGAAAGCGACCCTTCAGGATTTGCGCGCTCGTCGCAAAGAACTGGACGATCGTTCCGTGCGCCTGGACGAGCGTGAGGCGATGCTGACGGCTGCCGAACGCCGCCTTTCCGAACGGGTGCAGCAGCTTACCGCTTTGCAGACCAAGCTGGAGCAGCTCGAAAAGGACCGCCAGGATCGGCAGGACGCCAATTGGCGCGGTCTCGTCCGCACGTACGAGGACATGCGACCGCGTGACGCTGCGACCATCTTCAATGAGCTGGACAGCGCGGTTCTGATACAGGTGTTGGATCGCATGAAGGACGCTAAGGCAGCACCGATCCTGGCAGCCATGACGCCCGAACGGGCGCGCGCGATCACGGCACAACTCGCGCAGTTTCGCACCCAAGCGAGCGCCGCACCTCGGCTCGACGTCAAGGATACGGTGCAGAAACCATGAGGTATGCCGTTCTCGGTGCGGCGTTGCTCGTCTCCGCGTCCGCTTGGGCTGAGCCAGCGCCGACCGCTAGCAAAGCGCCATCGTTCGGCCGCATCGTCATCCCTCTCAATGGGGCTACGAAGCCCATCGTCCGGCAACGGCGAACCTCCGTCGACGTGACGATCAAGGGAGGCGAGGACATCGCGACGCCGGACATGGTGCCGCGCAATGTCACATCCTTCATTGGCGGACATGGAACGGCAGCGTTCAAGATCGTGCCGGGCTCGTTGATCAGCTCGAGGCGAGAGGGAGATACGCTGATCATTGACGTGCCGGACCCGGCAACGCGGCCGAAAGGGGCCGAGGCGACTAGCGATGCCCGGCCAAATCCAAGCAAGCTTACCGCCGTGATGCCGCCGAAAGCGGCCAAGGCACTGACGTCGCCGCAGCCGCCAACGTCAGTGCCCTTGGCCGAGCCTGTGCCACAGAGCACCGTGACTGCTCAGCCTGCTACCGTTCCAGAAGGCGCCGCTCCGGTGCCGGCCGCTCCTGAGCGGCCTGCGCCGCCACTGCCGCAGCCCGTCGAGAGCGCGCACGCAGACGCACCAGCAGCACCCCCACCTGCTGCAGCCCGCCGCGTTGCTCCGCGAGAATTCACCGTCGTTACCGGGCCGGATGTCGGCGTCGCAGCTTTTCGACAAGGTGCCATGGGCGTGGTCGTCTTCGATGATCCCGTCGCACTTGACGATAGCGACGACAGGACGATCACCCCGACCCTGCAACAGATCCAGCGAGGCACGTTGATGACGTTGCCGTTGTCGGATGACGAAACGCTTGCCGTACGCCGCACGGAAACGAACGTCACCGTGACGATAGCGGCCTCGACCGGTACGCCGGCTGTCGCGACTGCCATCCCAAGCGGCATCCAATACAAATTTAGTCGACCCGGCCGAGTGATGGCGGTAAGCGATCCGATTTCGGGCCAAACCATGTTGGTCGGCACGACGCGGCAGGTCAACGGCGAGCAGGCGAGGATCGAGACACCTCGTTCGGCACCAGGCTGTGTGATGCTACCGACTTGGCTCGGGATCGTCGTCGAGATCAGTTCGGAGAACATCGATCTCAAGGCATCGCTGGCCGGCTACACACTTCTCATTGCCGACAAAGCCTCCACCAATACGACCGCGGCAGCTCAGCAAGAGAACCGGTTCAGCCTTCCGGTCGCTCCAACGCCGATATTGGTTCGGCAACTTAGCGCGCAGATGGCCAGTGCAGCCGCTGCTCCTCCACGAGGTCGTGGCCCGGAGCGCGTCGCTGCCGCTCGGACCATGCTTGCGCTCGGCATGTCCGCCGAATCGGAAGCTCTGCTTAACCTTGCCGCGACGGACGATCCGGCGATCGCTCGTGATCCGAGCACCGCAGCGTTGACCGGAGTTGCCGCGGTGTTGGCCGGCCGGCCGGCCGAAGCGACTGGACTCGATAATCCGGCTTTGCCCACTGGCGGAGACATCGCCCTTTGGCGCGGTTTGAGGGATGTAGCCGAGGGAAAGCCGGCCCCGGCGCTTGCTGGCGCGTGGCCGCTCCTGTCGGCCTATCCAGAGTCGATCAAGCGGCAAATTGCGCCGCCTGTTCTCGAAGCCGCTGCCGAGAATGGTGCAGACGTTCCGGCTCAAGAGATGGAGGGGCCGGATTTTGCGTTGGCACGCGCCCTGAAATTGGCTCACGACGGTCAGGTTTCCCCCGCGCTTGCTGCGTTCGATGCGGTGAAAGACAGCCGGGACGAGCGGGCGTCCGTTAGAGCGACGATCGCCGCGGCGGAATTACGGCTGCGGACGGGCGCAATCACCCCGGCCGACACCGCCGAGATACTAGAGCGGCAAACTCTTCGGTGGCGTGGTGGTGTTCAGGAATTGGCACTGCGTCGCCGGGTCGCGGAACTGCGGACGCAAGCGGGTCAGTGGCGTGCAGCTCTCGACGGTCTCGCGCAGACGGAAACGATCTTCCCGGCGAGTAAAAATCAATTGAAAGAGATGAAGGCAGGCGTTTTTCGTGCGCTCCTGTCTAGACCGGGTTCGAGCATTGCCCCACTTGAGGTGGTCTCCGTAGCTGGCGACTTCGCTGACGTCGTGCCTGATGGGCCCGACGGCGATCGATTGGCCGGGCTGCTTGCTGAAAAGCTTATGGCGCTCGACCTGCCTCAGCGGGCGATACCAGTGCTAAGAACTTTGATGGACAAGAGCCAATCAGCATCGGCACGGGCCGAATACGGCCTTCGTCTCGCGCAGATGAAGATCGATGCAGGGGATCCGGCGAGTGCTGAAGCGTTGTTGTCTGACATAAACTTGTCCGACTCAGCGCCTGATCGCGAAGAGCGGCGGACAATGCTTCTGGCGCAAGCAAAGGCCAGCCGGGGGGATTTCGCTGGTGCTGCCACGGTGCTCCTGACGCTCAACTCGACTGAGGCCAACGATATGCGAGCGAACTATTATGCTCGGGCTGGCGATTGGCAGCGAAGCCTCGAAACGTTGGATGCCATGGCTGCGGGCACCTTACCCGTCACGGGAGTGCTTGATGACAAGCAGCAGGAGTTACTCTTGCGCGAGGTGACTGCGGCCGTTCAGGCCGGCAATGCCACCGCGCTCAAGCGGTTGGCCAAATACGATGGTCGTCTTACCTCGCCGCGCGCGGATCTGTTTCGGGTTCTGACCTTGACTGATGTCAAAGGCCCGGAAGATTTGCCCCGCGCTGCCCGTGAATTGACGATGTCGAGAAGCTTTCCAGACCGGCTCAATGCCCTGAAGAAATAGGCAAAGAAGAAGTTGGTGACGGTTTGCAAGCCTACGAAACGAGAGGTGCTGCGCTGAGGAACCGTAATTTCACTTGTCAGGCAGAGTTTTTAGCTTTATTTCCCGCTCTCTTGGCCGAAGGGGGCGATCCCGCCCAACAGGCTATCTACTGGTTTGGGGGTACGTGATGAACGCACTTGCTCAACTGGGGATGGTCTCGGAATTTCCGAGCGAAAACCAGACGACGATTGCACTTGTTCCTGACGCTGCGGCTGAGGAGCGTAAGGACTACTTTATCGAACGTGACGGAATGCGGTTCGCGGGAACCCATCTTCTGATCGATCTCTGGGACGCTGAAAATCTCAGTGATCCCGCCCTAATTGATGTCGCGTTGCGAGACGCTGCATTGCGTGCTGGCGCCACAATATTGCACAGCCATTTTCACCACTTCACGCCCAACGGCGGGGTTTCAGGTGTGGTCGTGTTGGCGGAGAGCCACATCACTATCCACACCTGGCCAGAACGTGGATTTGCTGCGATTGACATATTCATGTGTGGTGCGTGCGATCCGCATGACGCAATGCCGGTGTTACGCGCCGCTTTCCATCCCAAGCGAGTGACGCTGAGCGAAGAACGACGCGGTCAACTACTCTGACTGAGTGGGTTAATGAGACGCTGTACCCCGGATGGGGGCAGCGTTTTCAACAAACGCGCGAGCTTGCAAGGGTTAAGTCGAAATACCAAGACATCTTGGTTTTTGACAGCGTCGGTCACGGACGGGTGTTGGTTTTGGACGGTGCAGTCCAAATTACAGACGCAGACCAGTTCGTGTATCAAGAGATGCTTGTGCATGTGCCGTTGATGGCGCATGGGCATGCAAAGCGCGTGTTGATAATCGGTGCCGGGGACGGCGGCGTGCTCAGGCATGTGTTGCAGCATCAAACGATCGAACAAGTAGTCATGGTCGAGATCGATGGTGATGTGATCCGCCTGGCACGCGAGTATATGCCGACGATCTCTGGGCATGCCTGGGAAGATCCGAGAGCGACCGTGATCATTGGTGACGGCTTAGCCTACGTATCCTCCGCAGCGACAGCCTCATTCGATGTAGTGATCGTCGACAGCACGGATCCAGTCGGGGTTGGTGAGGCGCTATTTACCGCAGCGTTTTATCAGGATTGCGCCCGGGTCCTTGACGTAGGAGGTATCGTCGTCAATCAGGCCGGCGTGCCATTCATGCAAGGTGATGAGCTGATGCAGGGCACGAAGCGAAGGCTATCTGCTTTCGCCTTCGTAACCGCTTACGTTGCAGCCGTGCCGACATATGTGGGTGGCTTTATGACGTTGGGGTTCGCATCGAACACTGATGGATTAGACAAGGTATCGGTTGCCGAGTTGGCCCGTCGAGCAGATCAGGCCGGGTTAACTCAAACGTCACTGTACTGGGCTCCAGACGTTCATTATGCCGCCTTCGCACTACCACCCTACATCCGACGTCTCATGGATGTTGCTGTCAGCAGCCGTTGAAGTTCGGCGGACGTTTCGACGCAAAAGCTGCGAGCCCCTCGGCGTAGTCCTGACTTTGCAGCGCACGAGTTCTTCCTTCATTGAGCGAGTGCTCGACTGTCGCAGTCAATGACATCATGGTCGCAAGTGCGCGCAAATGCTGTTTGGCGCTCGACACCGAAAGTGGCGCGTTACTCGCAATACGTTTAGCCATCTGCACCGTGAATTGCTGAAGCTCATCTGGGGAAACAAGATGATTGACGATCCCGACCGATAAGGCGCGTTCTGCCAAAATTGGCTCAGCCGTTGCGAACATCTCTAACGCGATTGCCGGTCCGGCGCGCAACAAAACATTCAGAAGGCCTTCTGCGTCGTAGGGCAGGCCAAGTCGCGCCGGTGTGAAAGCGAACTGGCAACTTGTGTCGGCAATCACCATATCACATCGTAGGGCGAGGTCAGTGCCACCGCCCCAGGTCGATCCTCGAACCATCGCGAGGATGGGAACTGGGCACTCAGCTATTCGGCTGAACAACTTCTGCAAGTGGCCGTCGCGCGCCAGCGGATCTACGCCGGGAGACAAAGCGTGGATGTCGAAGCCAGCACACCAGACAGGCTGGTCGTCTTCGGCCCGTAGTATCAAAACGCGGATTTCTGGCGATAGATTATCAAAGATGCTAATCAATTCGGAAAGCATTGCAGCTGTCAAAGCGTTCCGTCGAGCGCCATCTAGCATGGTCACGGTGGCGATATCTCGCTCGAGCTCAAAAGATATTACTGCCATCGTCAAACAGACCCTCTCTCAAGGATTGCAGACCATCTTCGGAACATCTCGGATTGGTCGAACTCGGCCTGCGCTTTGAGCTGAGCGGCGTGTCCTAGCTCTTCCCTCAGTTCGGGCGAGACGGCGAGGGTGAGCAGTGCTTGCCCCAGCTTAACGTCGTCGCACGGTGTCACGAAGGCGCGCCCGTTCGCTGGTAGCATCTGAGCGATGTCACCAACATTCGTCGCGGCAGTTGGCTTGCCGGCAGCCATAGCTTCCAAAAGTGATATGGGCATTTGTTCGGTATCTGATGAAATAGCAAAGATGTCGAAAGATCTTAATAGATTATCGGGCTTTTGGACGTGCCCGGCAAAATGCACACGTTCCGTCAGACCAAGATTTTCGGCCAACTCTTCTAATTCAGCACGTTGAGGGCCGTCACCGACAATGAGCAGTCGCGCAGGCACCTGGGCTGCGACGACACAGAATGCCCTTATTAGACGACCAACATTCTTTTCAGGTCGAAGTGCTGCGACAGTGCCGATGATGGGTCCGCTCGCACCACCGTTAGGTTGTCGGTCGTAGGACACTTCTTGCGATGAAAACCGTGTTACGTCGATACCGTTCGGTATGTAGTGGAGCTGCTTTGGGTTAAACTTCCAGCTATGCGTCGCAATGGTCAGCAACGTCTTCGATGGAAGAACGATCGACCGACCTTGAAGTGCTACCCGACGAAGCCAAACTCGCCGTCGCAACTGTTTGTTGCGCTCCTCGGGCCCGAAGCCGTCTTCCACGTGAACATGATGTGTTGAGCGAAACCGGTTAGCGAGAGCCCATTCGATCGACCCAAAGTTGTGGGTCAGCATCGTCGTTGGTGAAAGCTTCTCGATGAAGCTGCGAAACCGGGCTACATTACCGAGTAAGTCCCCCTTCTGAATACGAAGGCTTGGGAACGACACATCCACGTTACTGTTAAGCCGCTCTTGTGCGGATGTTATGCCGTTCATTGAGATGATTGCATGCTTCCAGCGTGGGCCAAACTCATTTGCAAGCATCGTAAATCGAATTTGCGCACCGCCAACGGCAAAGGACGGGAAGATCGAGAGAAGAAGTGGACGCACGTCAGAACTGGAAGTAGAGGAATTCTGTCGTCCCACCAAGGGCGAGGACGCCAAAGACGACCAGGACACCGGCCGCCACACCCCATTTAGGCGATGGCACCCAATTCAGCCGATTATGAGGATTGGTGACTACACGACCGAGGGAGGGTTGGTATTTGCTCATGATCTGCTGCGTATTTGGCGCGATCCACACGATGGCGAAAAGAAATGAAAGCTGAAGTAAGGTCGTGTGCGTAATCATGTCGCCGATACCGTGACCTCCGACCATTCCGCTCAGCAAGTGTAGTGCCGAACTGGTCGAGGCTGCGCGAAAGAAAGCGAAGCCGACGAGTGCGGCGACATACACCGCGAGCACTTTGACAATGTGAGTGAAAGATATGTAGGCGGGCGTCAGCGAAGCCGGCTTCTTCGATGCTGGGAAGAAGATCTTGGCGGCATGATTGATCGTGATGTAGGTTCCGTGAAGCAATCCGAATATGAAGTACTGGGAACCTGCTCCATGCCAGATACCGGCAAGGGCCATCGTGATTAGCGTTGGACCTGCTACAAGAGAGACAAAGCCGCCGGGCTTAGCTGACGCGCGCCGCGAATTGTCGAACCCGTGACGATCGCGCCAACGAGTGACGTTCAATGCAATCGGGCTAAATATGTACATCGTGATGAAGCGGGTCAGCGTGATATGGAAACGCTGCCAATAATCGATCACAGTAGTGGCTTTGTAGGGCGAATTGAAGTTTAAGGGAAAGCGTATGTTGAACATACGGGCTAGACCGATCGCCATATCGGAGTAGCCTGAAAAGTCGAAGTATAGCTGTAGCGAGTAGCCAATTACGGCATACCAGGCGCTAAAGAGACCTAGTTGTTCAGTGTGTGAGAAGTTTATAGCAACATCTGCTGCGAGTGGATCTGCTAGAATCACTTTTTTTGTTAATCCGATCGCAAAGATCGAGATGCCAATGGCAAGGTTGCTGCTGCTGACGCGAAATGTATCTGGATCGGAGAACTGCGGCATCATCTCGCGGTTATGCAATATGGGACCAGCGATGAGATGTGGGAAAAAGGTAACGAAAAGGACATAGCTAAGTAAGTCACGTGTCTTTGCGACACCTTGCTTTACATCAACTAAATATCCTATTTGGGTAAAGGTAAAGAATGAGATGCCTAAAGGCAAAACAATTTGCCAAAACGGTTTGCCGGCCACGGTTTGAAAGCCGAAGAACTCTGCAAGCCCTGTAATGTATTTGAAGTAGAATAGAGCGGCGATATCTAGTGCAATGCTACTTATCAGGACTATCGATTGCAAAGCTGAACGGTCGCGTAAGCGATATAAGGCCATTCCGGCAAGATAATTGAATGCGATGGATCCCAAGAGCATGGGCACGAAGTCGATGCGCCAGTATCCATAAAAGGTAAGCGATGCCAGGATCAACCATAGCCCCGCAAGAGTCTTGCTCTTACGTGCAACGAGCAAAAATCCGATCAAGGTGACAGGAAGAAAAACAAATATAAATGGAAATGAACTAAAAACCACTTAGACAGCTAAGCCTTCTTGGCCAATTTCTGATTGATAAGCGACTTAAGCTCGCCGACATTCTTGAGCTCTTCCATCTCTGCGGCCTGAAATTTCACACCGAACCGTTTCTCCAACTCGACGACGATAAAGATGTGGTTCATAGAGTCCCAGCCATCCACGTCTTCGGCGGTGGTCAGTGGTGTCAATTCAATCGTGTCGTCTTCAAGAACCTGACGAAAAACATCATTCAGTGTATTATCGATCTCGGCGTCAGTCATTTAGGTTCCTCTCGAAGACAAGCTCAGTTCGCCTATCACGCGCGACTGCTCTTAATGAATGTCGGTCGTGGCTCGAAGCTATTTACATCGAGGGCCCAGTTCGTCGTGCCATCCGGCTCCTCTGCAATGAGTGAGAAGCCAAGTTTCATGTAGTGGTCACGGACCATGCCATTTTTTGGGCTCGGAATGTATCGCCCGATAAGGCCAAGTGCCCCGACGCGTCGTGCCTCGGACACAATCAGATTTAAAGTCTCTTCCTCAACTCCGCGCCCGAGAACGCGGCAGCTCATCAGCCATATATCGAGCTTCATCAGTCTCGTCGAAAGCTCAAGCTTACCGGCAACGATGGAGATAATTCCATTGTCGCCGAAATGGTCAATAAGCCGAATTTGTAAAGTCAACGCTGAGGGGTCTGACGCCAAGGCGCTGATCTCGTCGTCAGTTACCCGGCAGGTCGTTAAATTGAACTGGTTGGTCTTGTTGATCAACTGGACCACACGCGCCTGGCTGACGGGAGTAAAGCGATCCCAGATCGCTTGCATGTCGAGACTACGTAGGTAGCCTTCCATGTCGGTGGCCGTCTCCAAGAGGCTCTCGCGTGCGACATTCTGTTGGTAGAGTTGGGTCCGCTGGCCGTCCTCACTGGTCAATCTAACGGCTTCGAAGAAGCCTGCCTCGGCGATGCAAGCGGCATAGCCCGTAGGATCCTCCGGCAGTTCGGGAACTTCCACCATCGGCAATTCCCGTCGGACGACGGCTCGTTCGGCCGGGTTGTCATCGGCAAAGACCAGACTGTCGAGACCGATATTTAAGCGTCGTGCGATCTCGCGGAGGTTGGTCGCCTTATCAGTCCAATTTGCCACGAAACACGCGATGTCGGCACGCTTCAACGCCATCTCGGGATGCATGGCAAAGGGTTCCAATGCATTAGCTTCATCATTTTTCGAGCAGACGGCAAGAATGATACCCCGGCGACTGAGGTCACGGGCATAGTGCTGGAACGCCAAATGCGCTTCGCCGCGCGCGCTACCCTGGCCTAACTTTATACCGCCGAGCCCGTCGTCACCGATCACGCCACCCCATAGCGTGTTGTCGAGATCCAGAACGAGGCATTTGCTCGATCGTCCCTGATCGGCAGCTAAAAGTCGGGCGACCAGATCCCCGTATAAAGCAGATGCCTGCGGATGGATTTCCTGTTTTGCGCGATGCCACAAGGCGGGATCGTGCCATGCCGATATTCCGTCTGATACAGCACGATCATCGAGCGCGACCAGGTCGACACCCGCCGTATCCGCGCGGTCGCGCAACAGCGTGCTGAATTGCCGCAGACCGGCAAGTTTCGAGCCAGCTAGCCGATGTTCGTTGCTGCCGATGAGCGGCAGGAACACTGGAAGCGGCACATTTTGAATGATCTGAGCCGGAACCTGCCGCTTTACGGTCAGCCATTGAGCCTCTAGCCGATCGAGGATGCCGTCCAACGCGCTCGCCACTGATCCCGGGCTGTTTAGTTCTAGACCCTGCATCAAATGGTATGCATCGAGAGCGAATAGGACGGCGTTCGGCGCAAAGTTATAGAAGCCGGAATTCGGGTCGATCAGCTCCTGTGTGTATTGGCCATATTCCGGCGTGTAGGTATCGATCCAGATTGACCGACGAAGCCCGCCGACTCTGATGCCCGCTGCGAGGTGCTCGACCGTCGAGGACCCCAGGATGGCGAGGCGAACGGGCTTTGTGACAACCTGGCTCGGAAGAGTTGGGAGCGCCTTCGCTCGGCGGCGGTCGAGCTGCATCGTCTGCAACGCGGAAAGCCGATTCCGCGCCAAGGCGACGACAGCACTCCAGTTCGACGCCTGTGCATCAGGAGACGGTCCCACGTCAGCTAATTGCTCAGCCCAGCGTGGATTTTCAGGCAGCCAATGGAGGTCAGTCCCGTGCATCTTAGGTTCAGGTTAATCCAAACGGGTTTATAGAGACTTAAGAAGATCCGGCGAGACCCTTTTTAGGGCTTTGCCGGGTTGTGGTGTGTGAGCATTTAGGAGAGCAGCATGTGCGGCTTTACCGGTATCCTTCATTCTGAGGCGCGGGGCGATGTCGACGCCGGGCTGCTACGTCGCATGAACGATGCAATCGCATATCGCGGCCCTGACGGCGATGGCTTTCACATTGAGCCCGGCGTGGGCCTCGGGCATCGCCGCTTGTCCGTTGTCGACGTCGCGGGTGGCGGGCAGCCGATGTATAACGAGGACGAGACGGTGGTCATCGTCTTCAACGGCGAGATTTATAATTTCCCGGAGCTCCGCCCGGAACTGCAATCGTTAGGTCATGTGTTCCGAAACCGCTGCGACACGGAGGCGGTGATCCACGCATGGGAGAGTTGGGGGCCGGACTGTCTCCTTCATCTGTCGGGAATGTTCGCGTTCGCATTGTGGGACCGACGCCAAGGGGTGTTGTTCATCGCACGAGATCGACTGGGTAAGAAGCCGCTCCATTACGGCGTGACACGTCAGGGCGATCTGGTTTTCGGGTCGGAACTCGCTGCCTTGGCAGCGGTGCCTGGCCTGTCACGGCAGATCGATCCCAAAGCGGTCGATGACTTCTTCGCCTTGGGCTATGTGCCGGATCCGCAAACGATTTATACGGCGATCCGTAAGTTGCCGGCAGCCCATTATCTCCTGCTTCGTCACGGCGATCCGATTGAGCCAACGCGCTATTGGGAGCCGCCAACGCATTCTGTGCCTTGCGAGGAAGGTGCGGCCATCGAGCAGATGCGAGCACTTCTTGCCTCGTGCACGCAAAAGCGGTTGATGGCGGACGTGCCACTCGGGGCCTTTCTCTCTGGGGGGGTCGACAGTAGCGCGGTCGTTGCCACCGCATCTCAGCTGCAGCAGGAGCCGCTTGCGACATTCACGATCGGATTTCCTGGAGCGGAGGACGAAACGCCATTAGCGCGGCTCATGGCGACCCGATATCAGACGGATCAACACGAAGAGGTTGCCAGGCCCGATTATCTCGACGCGGTTAGGCGCCAGGCGCGGGTGTTTGGTGAGCCATTCGGTGACTCATCGTCGGTTCCCACTGAGGCGGTCTGTGCGCTTGCGCGCCGTCATGTGACGGTGGCGATTTCTGGCGATGGGGGCGATGAGGTCTTCGCCGGGTATCGGCGATACCGCTTCCATCAGCTGGCCGAGTCGGTTCGCTCGTTCGTGCCGGCTGGATTACGGCGAAGCGTGATCGGTGAACTCGCGCGTATCTATCCCAAGATGGACCGGGCCCCGCGTTGGTTGAGGGCGAAGCACACGTTGACCGAGTTAAGCCTCGATAGCGCACTCGGTTTTTACCGAACGATCGCAAAAGTTCATCATGAACAGCGCCGTGCATTGTTCTCACCATCGCTTCGAAACGCGCTCCAGGGGTATGACCCGGCTGATCGAGTGAAGACTCTGATGGATCGCTGCGATGGAGATGACAGCCTTCTTCAGGGCCAATATGTTGACGTCGGCCTGTATCTTCCAGGCGACATACTGACGAAAGTCGATCGTACCAGCATGGCGCATTCGCTCGAAGTAAGAGCGCCATTTCTCGATCATGAGATGGTGACGTGGGGAATGAGTTTGCCAGCAGCTCTCAAATTGCGAGGGCGCGACGGCAAATGGGTGCTGAAGAAAGCACTCGAGCCACTCGTGCCTAATGAAATCTTGTATCGAACTAAGCAAGGTTTTGCCACGTCGCTGGCGCAGCTCTTCAGAGACAACCATGAAGTTGTCCTAGAGCGACTACTTGGGCCGTTGATGCGCGATTGCGGCCTTTTCGATCTACACGCTCTGAAGCGTGCTTTGAACGAGCACGTCTCAGGACGGGTTGATCATGCTGGGCTGTTGTGGCTGCTTTTGACCTTCGAAGGTTTTTTAATGAACGCTGATTCCCAAAGCCTCCCGGAAACCGCGCTCGCTGCATGAGTATAAGTCTCTAAATTGCACATTGCTTCGTGAGGTGAACATGATATGAGCTTAGGACACGATTTTGGGAGTTGTGGATGGCCTCGCCACCAACGGCCGGCGCAACTAAGTGGGTAAACGGAAGAACTACGGACCCGTCACGCGACAGGTTCCGTCAGAACCTCAGTCGTATTATGGCCGAGCAACGCATCACACAGGCCAGCTTGGCTCGCACCATGCAGGTATCTCGCGTTGCAGTTCACGCCTGGATCTGGGGAACATGTTTTCCGGAAACTTCAAGACTGATCAAGTTGGCACAGACCCTTAATGTTACGGTGGGCGATCTCCTCGAAGTCGAGTTGCACGGTTCGGCGATGCCTGGCGTCTCCTCGAATGAGGAGGCTCTTCTGCTGAACGCGTTTCGGCAACTGCCGAATATGGAGCGGCTCAGTTTGCTGGCAGACGCGTACGAGCTTTCCGCACGTACAAAGTCTCAGTCGGAGTCTTGATCACCGGTGCTACCGAACGCAGCCAGAACATTGCGGAAGATAGTTAATTGTCCTGCAGTCGTTGCGTCCCAGCTGAAGCGTTCGGCATAGCTTCTCGTTTCCGTTTTCGACCGACGTTTTGCATATAGCTGATCGATCGTTTCAGCGAAGCATGCCGGTGTATTTTCGGTGACGATGCGTCCAGCCGATATATCGGTGACGACTTCTGGATTTCCCGGAATATTGCTTGCAACTACAGGAGTGCCGCAGGCCATCGATTCTAGGAGGACGTTGGCCCAGCCTTCTCGGCTCGAGGCGAGGACGGAGATGTCGGCACCGGAGTAATACTTCGCTAATTCAGCATGTGGTCTCGGCCCGTCAAAACGCACCCGGTCGCTGACGCCGAGGCGGGTTGCTAGAGCTTGAAGGCGAGGCTTCTCAGGCCCGTCACCGATCAAGACAAGGGTCCAGTCCGGCAGGAGGACGAGCGCCTCAATCGTGAGATCGTGGCGCTTGCGCTCGATGAGATGTCCAACCGAGATCATGATCTTCCCGGCAAGTCTCCAGACTTGACGGGCAAGGCTAGGATCGAGTGGTGTAAAGGCGTCGAGGTCTACTCCATTTCGCAGCACCGTGACTTTGTTGGGAGGTGCCCCAAGCGCGACCATCGCTGTCTTCAGCCCGGCACTCACCGAAATCAATGCTGCAGAGCGATGCATCGCCCAACGGATCATTCTCCGCGGCAGTTGATAGTCGGGATACTGCGTGATGTCTGAGCCTCGTGCGGTCAACACGACCGGTTTGCGGAAGGCGCGACCAAGGGCAACCGCCGCAACCCCGTCCGGATACAGGTAATGTCCATCAATCACATCGATCTCAATCCCAGCTCGGCCGAGTCTCCTCAATTCGGCTGCACCGACCATGAAAAGCGTCGCCGGTGTCATCGACATGCCGATTTTCGGCAGAAGCGGAAACCTTGGATGATAGATCTCGATACCCCCGCGTTGCTCTTGACGGGGCGCTCGAGCATGTTTTGCCCACTCGCCGTATCGTGGCGACTGGCTTGGAAACCACGGTATCGGCGCGATAACCGTGCTGGTCGCTTCGCCGGAATCGACTAAGTGTCGTAGCCGATTCTCGACGAAGATCCCGTGGTTCGGTCGACTGTCATGTGGATACAAGGTGGTGAACGTCAGGAGACGAACAGCTTGTAAACCACGAGCGCGCAAAGACGGGAGCATTGCGTTAGCTCGCCTCGTGATCCTTACGGCTTTGGCTTGCTAAGGTCGGTGAGCATATTCTGAGCAGATGCTCGATCGTCGAACACTTGGTCGCTCGCCAGAAGTGGACGTAGGACTCCAGCGGCTTCTGCGGGATGGCCTGTGTCCTTCAACGCGACAGCGAGATGATATTGAATCGATCCGTTTTGTGGTCTCGCCGCTGCGGCGGATTGCAATAACGGGAGAGCTTTCGGTGCCTCACCTTGTTGAGTCAGTATCCAGGCCAGTGTATCCGTGACCTCTGGCGTGGGCGCCTGCTCAAATGCGCGTTGCGCATACTCTCGAGCGCGCTTGTCCCCCTTTTGCTGATAGATCCACGCAAGATTGTTGAGCGCCACGATGTCTGTCGGCTGCGCCTTCAGCGCAATCTGCAGGTTTTTCTCACCAGCATCAAGGCGACGAGCGGCGATGTCCAGGGTTCCGAGTAGTTGCGCGACGTTCGGATCATCGGGATGCGCGCTTTGCCACTGTGATAACACAGAGGTTGCACCAGCCGTATCCCCAGCGGCACTCAAGGCCTGAGCTAGAACCACCGCGAGTGTTGATGTCGGACCCTTTTGGAATTCGTCCTGAAAAGCTGATGCAGCTTCTTTGAACCGCTGCGCGCCCATGTAGGCGCCGCCTTTGAGGGTTGCTGCTGCGGGCATATTAGCAGCGTTTGACCTCAATTTATCTGCGGTCTCTACGCCGGCATCTAATCCTTTATCGATAAGATCGACCCGAACACGGGCCTGCAGGAGAGGGAGATTGCCAGGTTGGCGTTGTAGAGCCGTGTCTAGCGTTTGACGGGCACCGTCGAAATCCTTCAGACGAACTAGAAGATCTATGTCGCTCAACACCGCATTAACGTTTGTTGGATCGGCGGCGACCAGGTCTGCAAATGTGCGCTTTGCAGCATCTCCCTGACCTGACGCAAGTTGAATGCTGCCTAGGGTTGCTAGAAGAGGGACCGGCGTCTTGCCAGCAACCGCCGCCGTATCGATCACCTCCAGCGCCTTGGCGTATTGTTGCATCCTGGCATAAAGCTGGGCTTCACCGTTGATCAGTCCCAAATTGGTCGGGTCAGCTTTTCGCGCTTTCTCGGCCACGTCGACGGCTTCCGGGCCTCTTCCTTGTTGGATCAGCAGCTGAACGTAAAGCGAGAGTGCGTCGGCTTGCGTCGGCGTCTTCTGTAGGATGTCTTGCAGGACCGGTATCGCATCATTGGGCCGGTTAAGCTGCATAAGGACTTTGACTTGGTTCAGCTTCGGGCCGATCGCGTCAGGAAACCGCTTGCTCGTTTCATTGAAAGCGGTCAGTGCGCCTTGCGGGTCAAGCCGAGCAAGCTGCAATAGTCCGGTCAGGTTGCCAACTGCTTCGGTGTCTCCAGTCTGCTGACGTAATTGGTCGAGAGCTTGCTGCGCCCGGTCCAGTTGACCAAGACGGAGAGCGGTAGCGACTAGTGCCTCACCGGCACCGGGTTGAGTGGGTGCGACATCCAGGGAGCGTTGAAGATCCGCTGCAGCACCGGATAGATCGCCGACTTGCAGACGAGCGGAAGCAAGGCGAGTAAGATCAGATGGGGTATGGGCGACTTGTGAGGCCTGTTGAAAAGTCGCCTCCGCGTCCCGGGTGTTCCCGCTCATGGCATAAGCACGGCCGAGCAGATCCAATGTCTCTGGGTCGCGTTGGCCATTTTGTATGGCCTTGACAAGATAAGGAATTGCGCGGGCAGGGTGCTGTGTCCCCAACTCAATCTGAGCGAGCAGGCGAACGCCGTCCTGATCGTTCGGGGCTCGGTTGAGATACGTCGTAACGGCGTCCTCAGCCTGACTGTTTTGTCCTAAGCGAGCTTTTACCATGGCTTTAAAATACAAGCCTCGCTGAAACCGTTCGATAATCGGATCGATCTGTAGCAATTCAGCATCAGCCTCGGAAAATTTATTATCTCGAATGAGGAGCACGGCACCGACGAAACGTGCTGCGACATTCTTCGGATCCCGCCCTAAAACTGATGAGATGTCCGCTTTGGCTTTGGCATCATCATTCATCGCCAAAAGAAGTGCTGCTCGTTCAACTAGAAGATCAAGTCTTGCCGGAGCACCGCTGACCGCCTGGTTTAATTCGGCGAGCGCACCAGCTCTGTCTCCCTTGGCCAACAACAAACTCGACTTCAACTGCAGAGCATCAGTGCGGGCAGGCTCAATCGTGAGCGATCGATTGACTTCGTCAAGCGCATGATCGAGATGACCATCTTGTTGCGCAAAACGAGCTGCCACGAGATGTACTTCGGCGTTTTGTGGGGCGAGTCGCTCAGCGTCGGCAAGCGTCGCTGCAGACGCATCGATGTTCTTCATTCCACGCTGTGCGACCGCACGGGTCATTAGGTAGTAAGCTGTTTGCTCTGGTGTGGAGCCTTGCTCGGGGACTTCCTGCAAAAGCTCATGCCACTTACCTTGCCGCATATAAGCTTGGCTCAGAACAGCGAGCGAGCTTGCCTGATCCCATTTCAGATCCATCGCTTGCTTGATCTCGTGCTCGGCGGCGATCGGATCATTGCTGGCAATGTATAGTTGTGCGAGCAAGGCATGAGCTTCAGCACTGGCCGGGTTGTCGCGTACCGCGGTTCGCAACTGAAGTCCTGCACCTCGGTAATCGCCCTTGGCAAGCAGCGATTTAGCTTGTTGAAGCGAATCGCGATGTTCAACGATGTACCATCCCCCACCTGCCACTGCGATCAGCAACACGACAGTGGACGCGAGCAGAGTCTTTTTCATGGTATGCCTTAGGTTGTCGTTGTTTCGATAGAGGCGTTTGAGCCGTGATCAATGACGCTGGCGGTTAAGCCATGTGTTTCGAGCAATGCATAGAGCGTTGGGCGACTCACGCCGAGAAGTCGCGATGCAGCCGACATCTGCCCATCACTACGTGCTAAGGCCTTTTGTATGACTTCCCGTTCAGCCTTGGCGCGCGCTGTCCGGAGGTCGAATAAAGACAAATCCTCTTCCGAAGCCGACAGCTCAAGATCACTCTCCGTGATTAGTTTTGCCTCGGACATTAATACAGCGCGCTTTAGCCGGTTCTCCAGCTCTCGAATGTTTCCTGGCCAGCCGTGCCTTGAAAGAGCGCCCAGTGCTGCGTCTGTGAAACCTCGTATATTCCGACCGTATTCGCGATTGTACTGCCCAAGAAAGAACCGGGCGAGCAGTACTGGGTCACTGCCACGATCACGCAGTGGCGGAATTTTCAGCGTGATCGGATTCAGACGATAGAAGAGGTCACCGCGAAACCGTCCCGCATCAACGTTCTCTTGCAACTGAAGGTTTGTCGCCGATACAACGCGGACATCAACCTGAATCGACTGCCTTCCTCCAATACGTTGTACGACTTGCTCTTGCAAAAATCTTAGAAGCTTGACTTGCAGTTGATGTGGAAGATCGCCGATCTCGTCAAGAAAGAGCGTGCCGCGATTTGCTAGTTCAATCTGACCTTGGGTTTGCTTGACCGCGCCAGTGAAGGCCCCACGCTCGTGCCCGAATAACTCACTTTCCAAAAGGTTCTCAGGAATAGCACCACAGTTGATCGCCACGAAGGGATGACGTGCTCGAGAACCGAGATCGTGAAGAGCGCGGGCAAGCGCCTCCTTTCCAGTCCCACTCTCTCCAAGGAGGAGGACTGAGACGTTTGCGCTGGCGAGCTTTTCAATGTCGCGGCAGATTTTGAGCATACCTTCATCAGCGGTGACGATCTTCTTGATCGGTGAAGGAGCAACCGCTTCTATCAAACGCCGATTGTCTTCTTCAAGAGCGCGCAGCTTTAGGCCGCGTTGTACAATCGTGCTTAGGACCTGTATGTCGATAGGCTTTTCACAGAAGTCGTAAGCACCTGCAGCGATTGCACGTAAGGCATGGGAGCGGTCGTCGTGACTAGTCGCGACAATGACCTTCATGTCGCGGCTGAGACGCATCAATCCGTCTAATGTCGCAAAACCTTCGCTGACACCGTCGGGATCCGGCGGTAAGCCCAAATCGATGATACTAAGAGGGGGGCGCTCTTTCTCGGCTATGGTGAGAGCTTGTGCGCGGGTATGAGCCAACAAGACCTGACAATCAGGAAAGGCCCAACGATACTGGCTGCAAAGACCGATATCGTCTTCGACAATGAGAAGCTTTGGCTTGTCAGCCACGGTCGTCTCCAATCGCATTTGAAAGAGCTCGCGTCGTTGGCTGGGCGAGCGTTTGGTCGGAACGGGTAAGGATTAACCGCATTGTAGTGCCGATACCTTGCTCACTCGTTACCAAAAGTTGCCCTCCGGCTTCCTCGATGAGTTCTCGTGCTTGGAACGCGCCGATGCCTGACCCGCCCTTCTTGTCAGTCTTGAAAGGTTTAAATAGGGCGTCTTGGATGAAATTGAGGGACATTCCAGGGCCATGATCTTGGATCTCGATCACGACTTGTCCGGCTTCATGGTGCACCCTAACCTGAACGAGTTTACCCGGCGAGGCCTCGACTGCATTGTTCAGCAGGTGCGTTACAGCCGTGTCAAAGGCGTCTGGACTCATTGCGACCGTACCGAAGGATCCGTCGTGCGTTACGGTCAAATTTGTTTTACGAACTCTCATATATGCTGCGACTAACGCCTCCACTCGTGGGAGTGGCGTTATTGAAGCAGGTGCTTGGATGGTCTCCGGTTCATCCAATCGCCTTAACAGCCCATCGATTTTCTCGGTTGAAGCACGAATGGTGTCAAGCATGTCTTGTTGGAACTCAGGATTCTTAATGTGACTTCGAGCATTATTTAGAAGCAGAGAGAGCTGACTGGAAACATTCTTGATGTCATGAGCGACGAAAGCGAAGCGCTTTGCGTAATCATGCAGATTTCTTGTCTGTAGAATGATCTCGGTCGCTCGCTGCTCGGCAATGTAGGTTGCGACCTCCTGACCAACAATTCGGAGTAGATCGAACACCTCCTGATCAAGAAAAAACGATGTTCTGGGAGGACCGACGACTACCAATCCAATCGTCTCCTTCTGTTGCAGAAGGGGTATTATAAGCCAGATACTGCCGAGCGCTTTAAAGGGGTTTGTTGCTTGTGCTGGAAGGGTCGCCGACGTGACTTCAACAACCTGGCCTAATGAGGTGGATAAAAATACTAAGTCGTTTGACGTATCAACACTTGTCGCAGATGGCATGTTCCACGAACCAGCCCACAACATCGTAGAGGACTTTTGATCGAGGAGAAACAATGCTCCACACGGACTATTTACAATATCAGCGACGGCTCGGATGGCCCGATGAGGCAGGCTGGTACGCTCGATCGTCCGAGTACCGGATAGTGTTCCGATGCATTCTAGCCACTGTAGACGGTAGTCATATCGGTCAGCAAAGAAATGTCGGGTGATTATACGCTGCATAATGGAACGCGCTGACTTCGAGCTCAGAATCAATAAGGTTCCGATTATGCCCGCAAATAGAAGACTTAACTCGGCTATCCAGCCAACCGTATCGTTGAAGCGCCGTAAGACCTCGCCGGCTAGAGCGAGCGCAAATAAGACGGAACCACTAAGAACTAACGTCGCGCTATGAAAGACTGCCGTGCGAGACAGGCGAACTGGTTCGTGCCACCGTAGTCCTCGAGAGGCCGCTATGACCAGCAATGGTGCAATGATGATCATTGCAACCAGCCTTGCGCTCGTGAGTGAGACGGAAGCCGATGAAAACAGTACAGCGTCAGCCGCCATAAATATATCGACGCAGGCAAGGCCACCCAGAAGCACGCACGGGATCGCTATATGCCAGCGAGCCGTTTCGGGCAGATTGAGATAAAGGTTCTCAATGAGCAGAAGCTCGAAAATACAAATCGTTAGTCTAATTACGATCGGCAGTGAATACAGAACATAAGGCTGGTGATGAGTTACCAAACCTAAATATACGATTCCGAGAATAATAGAGCTTACTGCAACACTTGAGAAACCGACAAGGTGTGCTCGGGGGCTGACCTCAGTTTTACGATACAAAAAGAGTAGATAAGTGTACCATGATGTGAGACGCATCAGATCCCAAAGCCCGAACCAACCTTCCATCGGGCTTTGTTCAGCGTTCCTCCCTGCAAACGCCCAGACAGCAGTAATACCACAACAGATCGAAAGAGCAATATTCGTATTCTGCTTAGATTTGAACAGTATCAGAAACGATAATACGCCGTAAATCGCGCTACAAGTCATTGCGAGATAAAAAGGAAGCTGCATAGACCGAACCTCCCTCTTCGGTCTTAGCGTGCGCCTTCTTGTAGAAGAATGACGCGGACGGTTGAAAGAAGGATCAGAATATCGAGAAAAAAGCTGCGATGCTTTACGTAATATAAATCAAACGAAAGCTTGGCGCGGGCATCCTCGACCGACGCTCCATAGGGGTAATTGACTTGTGCCCAGCCGGTAAGTCCCGGCTTGACACGACACCTTTGACGGTAGCAAGGAATCACACTCTCAAGTTGCTCAACAAAGTGAGGACGCTCGGGGCGTGGTCCGATGAAGCTCATTTCGCCACGGAGAATATTAAAAAGCTGCGGAAGTTCATCGATGCGCGTCTTGCGCATGAACGATCCTAGTCGTGTGACGCGGGGATCGCGCATCTGGGCCCATCTGGGACCACTCGCCTCAGCGTCGCTTCTCATGCTTCGAAACTTAAACAATGTGAAAACGGTTCCGTCCAAACCCACTCTTTCTTGCCGGTAAAAAACTGTTCCGGTGCTATCGAGACGGACAAGCACGGATACAAGAAGAATTATTGGAAGTGTTGCCATCAGCAAGGCAATACTCAACAGAATGTCGAAAATCCGCGTGAGCACTGCCCTCAACTTCGATGTCGAGAACGGATGCTGACTAAATTCGGTTTCGTCGGCGCTTAAGATATCAACCCTCCGTAAATGCTGTTCCCAAAATTCAGGTTCACTCTGAAGCTTGATGCCTCGAACATCGTACTCCATGGCGATCGCGGGGACGACCGCTCGACTTCCATTTGCCAGAACGAGCGTTCTGATCTTTGACGCTCCTAGAAGCGATGCGGATGCTTCCTCGGGACGAAAGTGACGTATTTCGAGAAAATTCTTTTTCTCAGCCCGGATGGTAGCAGCAACGCTTGGCGAAATCTCTGATCCAATAACAGCCACTCGATGGGCGAAAAAGCCACATCGCGTTGCGGTCAGGAATAGGAGCCTGGTCAACAGCAGCCCTGCAAACCACAACATAATAATCTTGAGAGGACGGAACGAATCGTATCCAACCGGAAGATACGTGCTTAGTCCCGCAGCCTTGCAGACCAACCACACTGCTGGAAATGAAAGCAGTGCGGCGAGAGCGGTCGATTTGAAAAGGGTCTGCACCTTGGAGAATATTTGAGGGCGATAAACACCGATGATGAACGCTGTGAAGCCCACTGTTAGTGCACAAACGATAGCCGGATTGATCGACGCGAGGCCGATCGGTCCTGTGGCAGGGGTCACCAAAATTAGCGCAAGCGTAAACGTGAGCACCAGCTCAACGATCCAGAGCGCGAGCATCTCCGGCGCGACATGGCGACCGACGAACTGAACCCTCATGACGCAACCACGACCATAAAATCCTCGACACACTCTCTCGAGATCAGCTTACGCCAATCTCCTAAGCAAATTCTTAACCAAGGCCACTGTAGTGTGGCGAAACCGCGGCATGAGGCGTTATAGCAGAAGAGGGCCTGCTCGAAAATGACACATTGCAAACGCCTCACTACCGGCTCCGATCCTTGTGGGGCGCAGATCCCAGTGCCTCGACTAGGACATGAACTTGACGTAGGAGTTAGTATGGTGGGCTTGGGGTCGCTTGCGCGTTGCAGGCAGAAGACGAAAGAGATGCAATCATGAGTGCCTGCGCCTCTATCTTGCGCGGAGTGACCTATGTCTGATCGCTCGGACCACCTGATTGAACGCGCTGCGGCACTGCTCCGCAATGCGAACGCCGGGCATGTTGTAGATCGGAGCGACGGTTTGGGAGATGCATCTCAAGCTTCCACGCGCCCTGCGGGTGCTGAGTCCGTGTTGCCACGGTCGCTCCCGACTTCGTCGTTGACACTTCCTCGGCCGATCAAGGAGCCAGCTCGCCCGTCGAAAACTGCGGTCGTTCAAGGACCGAGCCTTGCGGAGTTGAGAGCGAAATCCATCCACACTTCGATAGGCATTGCTGCGCTCGAGCAAGCTGGCCTGATGGTCGCAAGGACAAACCGAACACGGACGACTGAGGAATATAGAATTGTTATCGGGCGTGTCCTTCGTGCAATGCACGATGGGCAAGAGGCTGACGTTGTGCTTGGTCCGGACGCCTCGTCGAACGTCGTTATGGTGACAAGTGCACGACCCGGCGAGGGAAAAAGTTTCACATCATTGAACCTGGGTGGGAGCGTCGCGCAAAACGCGGGAGAAAGCGTTCTCATCGTGGATGTGGATGCTAAAAACAATTCTCTTACTGATCTACTGGGTTTGTCGGGCCGCAAAGGGTTTTTGGACCTCGTTGCAGACCCCAGTCTCTCTCCAGATGACATGATTGTTCCCAGCGAACTGCCAAATCTGCATTTCCTCCCGCTTGGGACGCGGTCTATCGCGCGAGATGCGGATGACGGGATCGGCTTTGAGGAGCGGCGCCTCACGCCCGTGATCAAGCTTCTCGCACGACGCTTTCCTAAAAGCTTGATGCTGCTTGATGCACCGCCTTGTCTATCGACTAGCGATCCGCACACATTGTCGCCTGCCGTCGGTCAGGTTGTCCTGATCGTTGAAGCTGAACGCACTCAGCGCAACGAGGTTGAGGCAGCTATCGACATGGTCAAGGTGTGCCCGAATATCACCATGCTGCTTAACAAGGTGCGAATGACATCAGGTCACACATTCGGCTCCTACGACTATTTCGGCTCATACACCTAAGATGTCAAAACCACTGAAAGAGTGCTTAATGCGGCTAAAATGGCGCCCGTTTATGCTGCCTGGCAAGCTTGTGGCCGGGGTAGGCGGTGTTGCCGGTGGACTCTTGCTGGAAAGTGCGGCTGCGATCGCTCAGCTAGCTGGGGGAGGGTTGTCCGATACTGGGTATGCAGTCGGTGGAACCTCAGTACGAGACACTGTGAGTGCATTGCTTGCTGGACCATCGACGAGTTCCGTCCGTCCCTGGACGTTCAGTGGCGATGTCGATGTCGAAGTTGGAGCGACAGACAGCCCCGGTGGGATCGGTCAAGGTGGCTGGCAACCTGTCATTCTGGTTGCGCCGGACTTCATCCTTAACGGCGTGACGTCACGCCTCAACGTTGCACTGACTTACAGTCCACGGGTCGCATACTACCCGAGTACCTCCAGCCAAACCTTGCTGTCGCAATCATTCAATGGCTCTGCGACGGCCGTTCTGGTGCCTGATCTGCTTTATATCAACGCGCGCGGCATTAGCGATGTTAGTTCGCGATTTGGTAATACTTCACTACTTTCAAACTCCTTTGTCAGCCGTAGCGAAGCAGTTCAAACAACGAGCTTCAGCGTATCTCCATATCTGCAGCGCACCATTGGCGGCCTCGGCACGGTCACGGCCGGCTATAGCTACGCACAAACTTTTCAGGACAGTGATAACCAATTCAGCCAAAACTACTTCGCCCCCAATGCTGGGCAACTTGCCGGCTTTGGCACGACCGGCAACCTTCAGACCAATACGGAATATGGATCGTTTACGACTGGTGAAAATCTTGGTCGTATACAAGATTCTATTTCGGCGACAGCGTCTCAATACTCAGGAAGCTATTACTATCAGGGCGCCTCGACTTTCTCGGTATCGAACCGTCTGTCTTATGTGTTGTATCGTTGGCTCACCGTGTTCGGGACCGTTGGTTACCAGGAATACAACTATCCAAGAAGCGGTTATGCGTTGAATGAGCCAACCTGGACCGTCGGTGCTACGCTCTCGCCAAACGAGACAAGCTCAATCACCGTGCAATATGGTCAGGTCGCTGGCGTCAACACGATCCTGGCAAATGGGAATTACGCACCAACAGCTCGGACGAGAGTGTTTGGCAGCTATACCGTTGATATCCAGACGGGCTTAGGCGCGCGACAAGGCCTCCTTGGCACCACGGGTGTGGGACCTGGTGGTATCTTGCTGGACAACCTCACCGGGTCGCCAACGCTCGCGAATACCTATCTGGCTAGCCAATCGCCTCTGTCTCGCGTGAAGACGCTCACGTTTGGCGGGTCGCTGCTCCTGGATCGAGACACGGTGACGGCGACGGTTGGACATTCCGAACTGGAGCAGCTTGGCGGATCAGTCAGCATCTTTGGTGTTGCGACAGCGTCGGGCCTCAATACCGACACGACCTACGGCAATGTCAATTGGCAGCACGATCTCAACCCTAGCACCAGCCTGACCAGCGGCATCTCGTATGCACAAAGCAATAACGGCGTGTTCTACGGGTTATCTAATGCGTCTCAGGACACGTTGCAGCTTTACACGTCGCTCAACCATGTGTTCACGGATACGCTATCTGGCAGTCTGTCATACAGTCACTCAGAGCGTTTTGGAGATGCAACACGAAATCTTCCAGCAGCGTTCGGTGGCAGTGCGACCCAAAACACTTTCCTTGTCGGCCTTCGGAAGAGCTTTTGAGCTAATCCCATGTATGAAAATTTCTACAATCTTTCTGCGATGCCCTTCCAGCTTACGCCGGATAGTCGCTTCTTCTTTGGCAGTCGTGGGCACAGCAAAGCGATCGCTCACCTGAACTATGGCCTCGCGCAAGGCGAGGGGTTCATTATCGTCACGGGTGAAGTCGGCGCTGGAAAGACGACGCTCGTCGAGTGGCTTAGGTCACAGATGGATCCGGACGCCTACACCATCGCACGGGTCAACACGACCCAGGTATCTGAGGAAGACTTGTTTCGGCTGGCGATGGCCGGCTTTGGATTGCACGACGAAGGTCTCAGTAAGGCAGCACTGTTGCAGCGCTTCGACGAGGTGTTGAGGTCGCATCTCATGGCCGGCCGGCGGTGCCTCCTCATTGTGGACGAAGCGCAGAACCTGTCGCTGGCGGCACTGGAGGAACTTCGGATGCTGTCGAACATCACCGTCGACGGTCATACGTCGATGCAGACCATTTTGCTTGGTCAGCCGCAGTTCAGGCGCATGCTTGCCAGCCCGCATTTGGACCAATTGCGGCAGCGCGTGCTCACATCGTATCATCTCGGGCCGCTCAGTGAAGACGAGACCCGCGCCTATATTGAACATCGACTTCATGCCGTGGGCTGGATCGACGATCCTCACTGGGATGAGGACGCGTTCGCCGCCGTTTTCGCCCAAACGGGTGGGATCCCACGCCGCATCAACCGGCTATGCTCGCGGGTGCTTCTGTATGGTGTGCTGGAGGAGACCCATCGTATCACTGCGGAGGTGGTCGACAATACGGCTGGAGAACTCGCGCATGATCTCGAGGGTTCGCAAGCCGAATGGGCCAATGGCCCGGACACGTTTGTCGAGTCTCAGCAATCATCGTCACGGGGGACCGATCCTCAGCTGAACGCGATGAGCGCGGATTTGCTCAATCGTGTTGAGGCGCTCGAGATGCAGATGGCACGGCGTGAGCAGGTATTTCGCAAGTTGACCCAGATGTTGGGCGTTCAGTAAGACCTATGGCCAGATCGGCTCAGCTGAACGCGATGACCGTCGACGTCGAGGATTATTTTCAGGTTCAGGCCTTCGCCGGATGTATTTCTCGCGACGATTGGGACAAGTTTCCATGTCACGTCGAGGCGAACACAGACTTGATCCTCGAACAATTTGCCCGGACTGATACGCTGGCAACCTTCTTCACGCTCGGGTGGGTCGCGGAGCGGTATCCTGAGATCGTTCGCAAAATCGTCGGTGCCGGGCATGAGCTAGCCAGCCACGGCTATGGGCACCAGCTCGTGCATCAACTCACTCCCGCCGCGTTCCGGGACGACTTGCTTCGTGCCAAGGGTATCCTCGAGGATCTCGGAGGCGTGCGTGTGCAAGGATATCGCGCCCCGACCTTTTCAATCGGACCCCAGAATCCGTGGGCGTTCGACGTGCTGGCAGAGACTGGCCATCGATACAGCTCGAGCGTGTATCCAGTGAGGCACGATCTATATGGCGCGCCCGGCGCGGATCGTTTTCCGCACCAGGTCGGGACCGGGCCGTTGCTCGAGTTTCCGCTCACTACGCTGAAGTTAGCGCAGCAAAACCTGCCGATCGCCGGCGGCGGGTATTTCAGATTGGTGCCGTATACGATTTATCGCGCAGCCTTGCGGCGGTTCAATGCGCTAGAGCGGAAACCCGGGATTTTCTATTTTCACCCGTGGGAGATCGATGCGAAACAGCCGCGGATCAGAGGCGTCCGGCCGATGGCGAAATTCAGGCACTACGTCAACATTGCTTCGGTCCCGAGACGCCTCGACAGCCTTCTCAAGGACTTTCGCTGGACACGCATGGACCATGTCTTCGCAAACGAACTTGCAGCATTGCGGTAGCTGCCACTGATGTCAGTCAAAATACGTCCACTAGCCGCAGAATCGGCGGCTGCTTGGGACCGCTTCGTTGCGGAGCATGCGAGCGGCACCTTCTTTCACCGATCGGCATGGTCCACCGTGCTGACGAAGGCGTTCAGGCATCCTTCGCTGTACGTCTATGCTGAGCGTGACGGTGCCATCACCGGTGTCCTTCCGTTGTTACAGGTGAAGACAGCGTTGTTCGGCAACACGCTGATTTCCGCTCCGTTTTGCGTGTATGGAGGCCCACTCAGCGTAGATGCTGAGAGTCGGGCCGCGCTCGATCAGTATGCGCTCGGGGAGCTGAAGCGCACGAAGGCGACCGCGCTCGAATATCGATTTCGCGATCAGCCTGACCCGGCGGACGGTGCTGGCGAGTGGCAGCGCAAGGACGATCTATACGTCACCTTCAGGAAACCGATCCTCCCCGATGACGACGCGAACCTGAAGGCGATCCCGCGCAAACAGCGCGCGATGATCCGTAAGGCGATCGATCGCAGGCTTACGTCGGTCGCGAATACCGATGTCGGTGCGCTGCATTCGATTTACGCAGAGAGTGTCCGAAACCTGGGGACGCCGGTTTTCAGTCGCCGCTATTTTTCCATCCTCAAGGAGGCGTTTCCTGACCAGATGGACGTCGTCACGATCTTGGATGGTGAAAATCCGGTCGCGTCGGTGTTGAATTTCTACGATCGCGGGGAGGTTCTCCCGTACTATGGCGGGGGAACATTCGCCGCACGAGCCGTTGCGGGGAACGATTTCATGTACTGGGAGGTAATGCGCCGTGCTGCTGAGCGCGGTTGCAGCAGCTTCGATTTCGGCCGCAGTAAGGTTGGGACCGGCGCTTTCTCCTTCAAAAAGAACTGGGGTTTCACACCGCAGCCGCTCTATCACCGATTTCGGCTCAGTAAGGGGGCTTCGATTCCCGACCACAACCCGCTCAACCCCAAATACCGGCTGTTCATAGCGGGATGGAAGAAGCTGCCTTTACCGGTTGCTAACATCCTTGGCCCGATGATCGTGCGCGGGGTCGGATGATGCACCTGTGAGCCAGGCAACGCTCGGCGAGCGCAAGCAGCAGGTGGTTGGACCTGTCACGCCCGTAAGGGAGCAACGAAACGTTCTCATCGCGTTGGCGATTGGGCTCGCCATATTGGGTATCGTTTTCCTGCCTGAGGGACGCGCGGCCATCGAGGTGTGGAATGCGTCGACGGCGTATAGTCATTGCTATCTCGTGTTGCCGATGGCGCTCTACCTGCTCTGGGAGCGCCGGCGCTTGTTACAAAATGTCACGGCGAGGCCGGAATCCGCCATCGCGTTGGCGGCGTTGCCGATCGCGCTTGTCTGGTTGATTGCCGAGCGACTCGGCTTCATGGAGGGGCGGCAACTCGCTGCGATCGCTGCCATCGAGCTGTTATTGTGTGCCGTTCTGGGGCGGCGACTGTTCTGGCAGCTGTCCGGGCCTTTGTTGTTCCTGTTCTTCCTCGTTCCATTCGGCGCGTTTCTGACGCCAGCGCTGCAGCGGTTCACGGCCGCTTTCAGCATCGCCGGGTTGGATCTGCTCGGGATTCCAAACTTTTCCGATCGGTTCACCATCGAAACTCCGGCCGGCATCTTTTTCGTGGCAGAAGCCTGTGCCGGGTTGAGATTCTTGATCGCGGCGATCGCCTTTGGCGTATTCTACGCAATCCTCAACTACACGAGCCCGGTTCGGCGAGCGGGCTTCATCGCGGCGTCGATCGTCGTGCCGATCATCGCGAACGGGTTTCGTGCCCTTGGGATCGTCGTGTTGGGGCAGATCCTCGGCAGCGCGGAAGCAGCGGCGGCGGACCACATCATTTATGGATGGTTGTTCTTCTCGGTCGTTATGCTCCTGCTCATCGCTGGCGGCCAGTTGTTTCGAGAAGACCCGACGCACGCACCTTCCTCGATGTCCGCCGGCCAGACGGTTCGGCCGCGGTCGGCGTTCGTTGCCGTCGGGGCTGCCGTCGTACTCGTCGTGCTTGGGCCTGTCGCTGCGATGGCGATCGACGCTCGGGTGAGCGCGCCGGAGTTTCGGGATGCGCTCACCTTCACGGTGCCGGCTGGGTGTGTGGTCACGGGGCAGTCCGGGCCGACCAATCGGCGCACGACAGCCATGGCTTGCGACGGCGTTCCGCTCGAGTTGAGCATGAACCTCTTCGCGGCTCGGTCGACATCAAGCGCCTTGGTGTTGGAACGGCGGCGCGTGACACAGGAGATTGGGGCAGAGGATGTTGCCGTGGCGCCGGCCGATGTGCCTGCGGGTATCGGCCAATGGACGATCGCACAAACGACCGATCCCGATCGGGTCACGGCCTATGCCAGTTGGGTGGACGGCGAGCCCGTGCGAAGCGGCACGGCGGGACGGATCGCGCAGGCCAAGGATAGTCTCATCGGGGGTGACTTTGCGGCGGCGCTGATCACGGTGACGTCGTCCGAGCCCGCGAAAAGCTCGCCTGCGGCCCGCAAGGTCGTGTTGCAGCGAGTAGTGTCGCTCGTGAGTGCGCAGACCGGGTTGGACGCCAAGATGGCAAGTTACACGAAGTTGGCGAACCACTAAGACGCGGTCACCGGCGACCGCGGTTGCTCAACTTGCCGCCGCCCGAGTCGGTTCGGGCGGGAAACGGCGCAGCAGAGTCACCATGAGGAGCATCGCGGGGACGGCCGCGAATATCGTCAGTGCGTAGAAGCGTTCCCATCCCAAAGCCGCCGCGAGCACGCCGGAGAAGCCACCGATCGTTCGTAGCCCGACTGCTGCCAGCGAAGAGAGCAGCGCGTATTGAGTTGCAGTGAACGCAGTCGAACAAAGCGACGACAGGTAAGTCAGGAAGGCCGCGTCTGCCATCGCCTCGGCAAAGCTTTCGAGCACGATTTTGGCCAAGAGGATGCGGGCGTCGCCGCCCGAGACCGCGAGTGCAAAATATAGCGTCATCGACGCCATCTGCACGAAGCCGGTCAAGATCAAGGCGCGGCCGGTGCCGATGGCGATCACCAGCCAGCCGCCGGCCATGGCGCCGGCCAGGCTTGCGACCAGGCTTGGGACGCCGGTCGCCAGCGCGATCTGAGCTCGGTCGAATCCTAGGCTGTTATAGAACGGCACGGCCATCGTGTGGGCGAGGGCCTCGCCCAGTTTGAACAGCATGACGAACGCCAGGATGTGGCCCGCTCCCGCTCGCTGCCAGAAATCGGTGAATGGGTCGACGACCGCGGCCCGGAAGCGCGTGGCCAGCCCGGCAGCATCCGAGATTGTCGCCGGCCGAGGCGGCTCAGGAGCGAGGAACGTCGCGGCGATGCTGCTCAACACCAAGGCCGCCATGACAAGCAGCGAGCCCCGCCACCCGAGATCGCCAACCAGACCAATCGCGCCGGCCCCGGCGATCAGGAGTGCCAGGCGGTAGCCCCAGACATAGCTGGCGAGCGCGATGCCCTGATTGCGTTGCGGGAAGCTTTCGATCCGCCACGCGTCGACGACGATGTCCTGGCTGGCCGACAGGAACGCGATCGCGAGCGCGGCGGTGAGGAGTTGCACCGGCGCATGCACCGGGTCCGACGTCGCCAGCAGCACGCAGGCGCCGGCCAGAAGCGGTTGGATCGTCATGAGCCAGCCGCGCCGCCGCCCGAGCCTCGCGAACCAGCCTGGCGGGCGAACCTGATCGAGGATCGGCGCCCAAAGAAATTTAAGCGTGTAGGCAAGGCCGATATTTGCCGTCAGCCCGATTGCCGCCAGCGACGTGCCGCCCTCGGTCAACCACTGTCGAAGCGTGAAGCCCGACAACGGCAGCGGCAGCCCCGCGAAGAAGCCGAACGCACCCATCAAAATCAGTCGTGGATCGCGCCACGATGTCTGGACACGGATCGGCTCGGCGTTCGTCATGCTGTGGAGCGTCGCACCGGCTGCGAAACTGCGCAGCCGGCTCGTCGGGACGGCTTAGTGGTGAGCGCGGTGGTGGCGGCGGCGGCGATGCCGACGGGTCGCGGCCCGGGGGGCTGGCTCAACTTGCGTCCGGCCTACGATGCCGGTACCGCCGGACGGCGTGCCTTCGGAGTTGCTCGGAGCGGTCGAACTCGGCATGGCGCCGACCTGCGCAACGGCAGCCAGAGGGGCAGCGGCGAGTGCCGCCGCAACGATCCCGAACATGGAACGACGAGTGATCATTTTGAAAGACTCCACCGGCTGGACATTCCCTCGCCAGGTGCGGACGCAAGCACGTGATGATTGCGTCCGCAAGGTGGATTAGGCTGCAGTACTGTCCGACTTGCGCTCGAACCGCTTGCGCTCATTCGGATCGAGGTAGCGCTTGCGGAGACGGACGGCGCTCGGGGTGACTTCGACCAGCTCGTCGTCCTCGATATAGGCGATCGCCTGCTCGAGGCTCATGCGGCGCGGCGGGATCAGCAGCATCGCGTCATCCTTGCCGGCAGCGCGGATGTTGGTCAGCTTCTTTTCCTTGATCGGATTGATCTCCAGATCGGAGCCGCGGCTATGCTCGCCGAGGATCATGCCGACATAGACCTTCTCGCCGGGATCGACGAACATCGTGCCGCGCTCCTGCAGGTAGAACAGCGCGTAATGCACGGCTTCGCCGCCTTCACTGCTGATCAGGCTGCCGTTGCGGCGACCTTCGATCACCCCGGCCCAGGGCTCATAGCCGGAGAAGATCCGGTTCATGATGCCCGAGCCGCGCGTGTCGGTCAGGAACTCGCCGTGATAGCCGATGAGGCCACGGCTAGGCATGTGGAAGGTGAGGCGAACCTTGCCGCCGCCGGAGGGCCGCATGTCCTGCATCACGCCCTTGCGCTTGCTCATCTTCTCGACGACCACGCCGGAATAGGGCTCGTCGACGTCGACCAGCACTTCCTCAAACGGCTCCTCGCGCTCGCCCGTCTCCGGGTTCTGACGCGTCAGCACCCGCGGACGACCGATGGTGAGCTCGAAGCCTTCGCGGCGCATCTGTTCGATCAACACGCCGAGCTGGAGTTCACCGCGGCCCGCGACTTCGAAAGCGTCGGATTCGTTGCTCTCGGTGATCTTGATGGCCACGTTGCCCTGTGTCTCGCGCAACAGGCGCTCGCGGATCTGGCGGGAGGTGACCTTCTTGCCTTCCTTTCCGCCCAGCGGGCCGTCATTGACGCGGAACGTCATGGCCAGCGTCGGCGGATCGACGGGGATGGCTTCCAAGGGTGCGGACACCTCCGGGGAGCCGACCGTGTCAGGCACGGTAGCTTCGGCCAAGCCGGCAACCGCGATGATGTCGCCGGCTTCGACTTCCTCGACCTGCACGCGGTCGAGACCACGGTAGCCCATCAGCTTGGTCAGGCGCCCGGTCTCCACGACCGTCCCATCAATGCGCAGCACCTTGACTGGCATGTTCAAGCGCGCGCGGCCCTGCTCGACCCGGCCGGTCAGCACGCGGCCGAGGAAGTTGTCGTAGTCCAGGATGGAGGCGACCATGGCGAACGGCGCTTCCTTGTCGAGCGCCGTCGGCGGCACGTGCGACATCACGAGGTCGAAGAGCGGGCTTAGGTCCTTGCGCGGCCCGTCCATCGTGGTGTCCGCCCAACCCTGGCGGCCCGAGGCGAACAGCATCGGGAAATCCAGCTGCTCGTCGTTCGCGCCGAGGGCGGCGAACAGATCGAACATCTCGGTGTGAACTTCGTCGGCGCGCGCGTCGCCGCGATCGACCTTGTTGACGACGACGATCGGCTTGATGCCGCGGGCCAGCGCCTTGGTCAGCACGAACTTGGTCTGCGGCAGCACGCCCTCGGCCGCGTCGACGAGCACGATGGCGCCGTCGACCATGCCGAGAATGCGCTCGACCTCACCGCCGAAATCGGCGTGGCCGGGCGTGTCGACGATGTTGAGGCGGCTGTCCTTCCACATCACGCTGGTGCACTTGGCCAGGATCGTGATGCCGCGCTCGCGTTCGAGGTCGTTGCGGTCGAGCGCCCGTTCGGCGACCTGCTGGTTGTCTCGGAACGAGCCGGACTGGCGTAGAAGTTGGTCCACCAACGTCGTCTTACCGTGGTCGACGTGGGCGATGATGGCGATGTTCCGGATGTCCATGGCTCGCTCGGCGCAAAATGAGCAACGGGGCGGCTCGATGGAACCGTCCCGTTGACTACTGTTGGAATGCTGCAGCGCGGTAAATAGGCGAGTTGGCGCCGAGTTGCGAGGCTATTTTACGCCTAGCAGCCCGGCATGGACGCTTATCGCGGGTTCGGCCGGTGCGGCGCCGGTCTGCTCGCGCATCGTGTGAGCGTTCGGACGCCCTAAATGCGGCGGATCAGCCTGCGGTTTGCAGAAGCGCCCGCAGGTCGGACTGCGGACGTGCGCCGAACTGGCCGATGACGAGAGCGGCGGCGCGGCTGCCGAGCTCTCCCGCGGCGCGGAGGCTCTGGCCACCGACATACGCCGTCAGGAAGCCGGCGGCATAGGCGTCGCCGGCGCCGGTCGTATCGACCAGCGTCGCCGGCGCGGCCTCGATGTCGACGCGCTCGGCGCCGCGCAGGATCGTGCTGCCATCGGCGCTGCGGGTCAGCGCGGCGAGGCCGACATCCTCCCGCGCGCGCGCAGCGGCGGCCTCGAACTCGTTCTCCTCGTAGAGGCTGCAGATCTCGGTCTCGTTGGCGAACAGGATGTCGACATGGTCGCGGATGAGGGCGCGGAAGGCATCGCGGTGCCGATTGACGCAGAACGCATCCGAGAGCGACAGCGCCACCAGCCGGCCCGCCTCGTGCGCGATGACGGCGGCGCGCTGGAAGGCCGCCTGAGCCTGCGGCGGATCGAACAAGTAGCCCTCGAGGTAGCTGACGGCGCTGTCGCGGATGGTCGGCTCGTCGAGGTCGCTGACGTCGAAGCCGACGCAGGCACCGAGATAGGTGTTCATCGTCCGCTGCGCGTCGGGCGTGATGAGGATGAGGCAGCGGGCGGTCGGCGCGGCGCCGAACAGCGGGCTGGTCGGATAATGCACGCCGACGGCGGTGATGTCCCGCCGGAAGACGCGGCCGAGATCGTCGTCGGCGACCTTGCCGAGGAACGCCGTCCGCGCGCCCAAGCCGGCGGCGACTGCGACCGTGTTGGCGGCCGAACCGCCGCTGGTCTCCTGACCCGGCGGCATGGCCGCATACAGCGCCTCGGCCTGTTCGGCGGAGATCAACTGCATGCCGCCCTTGACCATGTCGTGCTTGGCGATGAAGCCATCGTCGGTCGAGGCGAGGACGTCGACGATGGCGTTTCCGATACCCAAGACGTCGAACCGGGCGGGGGACATGGGCGCTCCTGACTGCAAACCGGGCCGCGCCTATCACCCGCGGAGTGTTCCGCCAAGGTGTCCTGTGGTTCAACGTCGCCGCATGATCGAGCCGTTGTTCCGCGCCATCGCCCAATTGAACGACCGCGTGTTCCTCGGCGTCGTGTGGCGAAGCCTGTTGTTGTCGCTGGTGGCGTTCGCCGGGTTGCTGGCCGGGTCGGTGTGGCTGGTGCAGCTGTGGGCGGCGCAGGGGGGGTGGCTGGGCTGGGCCGTGGGGCTGCTCGGCGGCGTCGCGGTGCTGTTGCTGGCGGTCTGGCTCTACGTGCCGGTCGCGCTGCTGATCGCCACCTTCTATCTCGACCGGATCGCCGGAGCGGTGGAGCGGCGGTATTATCCCGGGCTGCCGCCGCCGGTTTGGGCGCCGCTGACCGAGCAGGGGTGGGACGGCGTCGTGCTGGCGGGCCAGGTTTTAGTGCTGCAGGTGGCGACGTTGATCGCGTCGGTGCTGCTGCCGGGGGTGGGGCTTATCCTCGGCTATCTAGTGACGGGGTGGGCGATCGGGCGCGGCTTGTTCGTGGGCGTGGCGATGCGGCGGATGAGCCGGCCCGATGCACTCGCGCTGTATCGTCAGCGATGGCTCGCGGTGGTGGTGCCAGGGATCGTTCTGGCGCTGGCGAGTAGCCTGCCGCCGCTCAATCTGCTCGTGCCCGTCGTGGGGATCGCCGCGATGGTTCATGTGTTTTGCAACCGCTAGTCGGGTTGTGAGCGGCGAGCGCGGCGTGTAAGGCGACAGGCTCGCTCTGCGGAGCTCATGGCTCCGGCGCCGAATCGTTAGGCGTCGGTGATGTATCCCCTGGCCCCCGCGCACGGTCGACCGACGGCCTGAGCGGCGCCCGATCTTGGAGGAGGCCCCGTGTTCAAGCGCCGTAAACCCGATGGCATGCCCGAGACGTCTCCCCCGCCGGCAGAGCCAGTGGCGGTCGGCATTCCGTCGGCCAGTTCGTTCGCCAATCCTGCCGGCGGTATGCCGGCCGGGTCCCCCGCCAATCCTTCGTCCGCAAGCCTTTCATCAAAGGAGCCCCAACCCATGGGCCGTACGCCGTTCCCCGGATCACCTCAGCCGCAATCCCCGACCGGCGCCCCGCTTGGCGCAATGCCGGGCACGTCACCCGGCGCGGGCACCCCGCCCGGCCCCGGCGGCCTGCCCGGCGCGCCGCCGCGCCCCGGCATGCAGCCGCCGCAGCGTCCCGCCGCGCCGGCCGAGCGCCGCACCCTAGTCGTCGGCCAGGGCATCTCGGTGCAGGGCACGGTGCAGGATGCCGAGCGTCTCGTCGTCGAGGGCACGGTCGAGGCCAGCATGATCCGGGCGACCGAGCTGTCGATCGCCCAGGGCGGCGTGTTCAAGGGCGCCGTCGAGGTCGAGGAGGCCGAGATCGCCGGCGTGATCGACGGCACGCTGACCGCGCGCAGCAACCTGATCGTCCGCGCCACCGGCAAGGTGTTGGGCACGGCGCATTACCGTCGCCTCCAGGTCGAGGACGGTGGCCAGATCACCGGCGAGCTGAAGATGATGACCTTGGACGCCGCCAAGGCCTCCGAGCCGAAGCCCTCCGAGTCCTGACGTGATGCATCCGACCGAACCGGTCCGGTTCGGTCGGATGTCTCGGGCGCGTCAGCCTTGGATGCGTGACGTCGCCTTGGTGTCCCGCATCGTCGCGTAGACGAGCAGCGAGCCGAAGATCAGCACCGAGATGTAGATGAAGAACCAGGATTCGTGCCCCTGGTCTTTGAACCAGAGCGCGATGTAGGGCGCGGTGCCGCCGAACACGCTGGCCGCCACCGCGTAGGGCAAGCCGACACCGAGGGCGCGGACTTCAGCCGGGAACAGCTCCGCTTTCACCACGGCGTTGATGCTGGTGTAGCCCGACACGATCAGCAGCGCGAACAGCAGCAGGAGCAGGATGCTGGTGAAGTCGCGGCTCTGCGCCATGGTGGTCATGATCCAGTAGGTGAACAGCGTGCCGGCGATGCCGAACCAGAGCAGCACCGGCTTGCGACCCACCCGATCGCTCAGCGCCCCCATGAACGGCTGCATGGCGGCGAAATAGAACAGCGTGATGAACGAGAGTAGATTGGCTTGGTCGCGCGGCAGCTTGACCGTGTTGGCCAGGAAGGTCGGCATGTAGGTGCTGAAGGTGTAGAAAGCGGCCGTGCCGCCCATGGTGAGGCCGAACACCAGCAGCAGCTCGCGGGGGTGGGCGAACAGCTCGGCGAGGGGGCGGCGCCGGGTCGTGCGGCGGGCCTGTGCGGCCAGGAACTCCGGGCTCTCCTCGAGGTTGCGGCGCAGATACAGGCCATAGACCGCACACAGAGCGCCGAGGAAGAACGGCACGCGCCAGCCCCAAGCCTCGAGCTGCCCGGCGGTGAACAGGCCCTGCATGATCAGCAGCACGAGGGCGGCGAGCACCTGGCCGCCGATCAGCGTCACGTATTGGAACGAGCTGTAGAAGCCGCGATGGCGGGAGACGGCCATCTCGGACAGGTAGGTGGCCGAGGTCGCGTATTCGCCGCCGAGCGAGAGGCCCTGCAACAGGCGCGCGAGGAGCAGCAGGATGGGCGCCCAGACGCCGATCTGCTGATAGGTCGGGATGATGCAGATGATGAACGACCCGGCGCACATCAGCATCACCGACAGCGTCAGGGAGGCGCGGCGGCCGGCGCGGTCGGCGTAGCTGCCGAGCAGGATGCCGCCGACCGGGCGGATGAAGAAGGCGATGGCGTAGATGCCGAAGACGGTGAGGAATTGCGCCGTCGGGTCGCTGCTGCTGGAGAAGAACTTCGCAAAATACAGTGCGAAGGCGTTATAGACATAGAAGTCGTACCACTCGATGAGATTGCCGATCGAGCCGCCGAAGATGTTCTTCAGGCGCCGCTTGATGTCTTCGGGCCGCTCAACGGCGGGCGGTATGGCGCTCGGACTGCTCAAGGAAATTCCTCCAACGATGACTGCGACAGAACCGTGAAACGGTGGTGCGGCGCAAGATACGTTGCCGAGGTGCGGCCGTCAGGGAACCAGCGTGGTGAACAGGAACGTCGCGAACAGGACCAGATGGATGACGCCGTGCACGATCGTCGTGCGACCGGTGCCGAGCGAGAGCGAGGTTACCAGCAGGGTCAGCGCGAGCAGTACGATCTCGCGAACCGAGAGTCCTAGCACCAGGTCCAAGTGTAGCCAGAGCGAAACGGCGGCGACGGCCGGGATCGTCAGCCCGGTGGTGGCCAATGCGGAACCGATCGCCAGGTTGAGGCTCGTCTGCAGGTCGTCGCGCCGCGCGGCGCCGACGGCGGCGATGGCCTCGGGCAGCAGAACCACCAGCGCTATGATGATGCCCACCATCGCCTGCGGCGCGCCCGCCGCCTCGACGGCTCGCTTGACGGTGGGCGATAGGGATTTCGCGAGTAAGACGACGGCGATCAGGCCGAGCATCAGGAACGCGAAGCTCACCCCGGCGGTTCGCGCCGAGATGGCCCCGTGATGCTCGGCGGCCGCGCCGTTCTCGTGCAGGAAGTAGTCCCGATGCCGGATGGTCTGCGCGACGACGTAGGCCGCATAGATGATGAGCGAGACGATGGCGACGAAGACGAGCTGGGTCGGAGCATAGACCGGGCCGGGAGCCGAGACGGTGTAGTTCGGCAGCACGAGCACCACGACGGTCAGCGTCGAGATCATCGCCATGCCGGCGCTCACGCCATACTGGGTGAAGCTCTGCTCATGGTGCCGGCGGCCGCCGACCAGGAGGCATAGGCCGATGATGCCGTTCAGGACGATCATCATGGTCGCGAACACCGTGTCGCGGGCCAGGTCGCTGGCGCCGGCGCCCTCGCTGATCATGATCGACGCGATCAGCGCCGTCTCGATGACGGTGACGGCAAGTGCGAGCAGCAGGGAGCCGTAGGGCTCGCCGACCGCATGGGCGATGGTCTCGGCATGGTGGACCGCCGCGATCACGGCAGCCCCGAGCAACACCGCGTCGAGCACGGCGAGCCAGGTCTGGGTTGGTGCGCCGAAGAGCAACGCACCGGCGGCGAGGATCGGCGCGGCGATGGTCCAGATCGGCAGGCCGAACAGTCCGGTGGAGGTCTTCGATGCCGCGATGATGCCAGTCCCCTTTGCCGACCTTCTAGCGAAGGCGGTCGGCCCTGCACAACAAGAGCGGCTCAGGCGTGGCCGGATCGGCTCCGGTCCGGCCCGGCCAAGGCCGCGATCGCGGTGGCCAGAACGTCCCACCTGAATGGCTTGGCGATGAACGCGCGCACGCCGGCCGGCGGCGGACGGCCGCTGATGAGCAAGACCGGCAGCCCCGGCCACTCCGTCGTGACCTGGTTGCACAGTTCCATTCCGTCCATTCCCGGCATATTGATGTCGGACAGCACGATGTCGACCCGGTGCTGACTGCGCAGGAAGCTCAGCGCATCCGCACCGTTGGATGCCTCGTAGACGACGTGACCGGCATCACCGAGCATCCAGCACAGTAACTCGCGGACCGGCTGTTCGTCGTCGACGACCAGAATGGCAAGTGGGTCAACCGCGGATGGCATGGCCGTTAACTCGCGTAGGTTGCATACGCATGATCTCCTTAACGCGTTACGTGTCGGTACGCTTCGAACACTCCATGTAGGTTGTATCGGGTTCATGCAATGGACCCGCAAGGATTAAACTTCGAGTAAGCTGTTTCCGCTACAGTGCGGATGCGTGAGTGGGACACACCGGTGAGCCAGGACGGCGACACGATCTTACAGAAGACGGCGCGCGGCGCCGGGTGGGTCGTCGCATGGCGCATGATGACGCGCACCTTGGGGCTGCTGAGCACGCTGGCGCTGGTGCGCTTATTGGCGCCGGCTGATTTCGGGCTGATCGCGCTAGCCTCCAGCTTCTCGGTATCAATCGAGGCCTTCTCCTGGATCGGCATCGAGGAAGGCGTGATCCGTCACAAGGAGCCGACGCCTGCGCTGATGGACACGGCGTTCACCCTGTCCGTGCTGCGGGGCGCGGCCGTGTTCCTCATCGTGGCTGCCGTGTCGATGCCGGCGGCGCGCTTCTTCGGCGACCCGCGGCTTGCCGGCGTGTTGGTGGCACTCGGGGCGACGGTGCTGATCGAGAACTTCGTCAACGTGGGGACCATCGAGTTCCGGCGAGATTTCGAGTTTCGGCGGGAGTTCCAGCTCTACCTCCTGCCGCGCGTGCTGAGCATCGTGGTGGCGGTTTCGTCGGCGGCCGTGCTGCATACCTACTGGGCGCTGATCGCGGGCATCGTCTCCAACCAGCTGTTCCGCGTGCTGTTCAGCTACGCCATGCATCCGTATCGGCCGCGGTTCCGGCTGACGGCCTGGCGGCAGATCGCCGGCTATTCGGTGTGGAACTCGGTGATCGCCGGGGCGGGCGCGCTGCGCGACCGGGTTGATACCATGATGGTCGGGCGGGCGATGAACTCGGCCGCCGTCGGCTTCTACGCGCTCGGCTATGAGATCGCCGGGCTGCCGGTGACGGAGCTGATCTCGCCGCTGACACGGGCGGCCTTCGCCGGCTTCGCCGCGGCCTGGCGGGAGGAGGAGGATGCCGGCGAGACGTGGCTGCGGCTGGTCTCGAGCATGGCGCTGCTGACGTTCCCGGCCGGAGTCGGCATGTCGGCGGTGGCGTATCCGTTGATCATGCTGGCGTTCGGCCCGGGGTGGGAGGCGGCGGTGCCGGTGATGCAAGTGCTCGGCATCCCGTTGTGCCTGACGGTGTTCGGGATGGTCGGGCAGACGTTGTTCCTGGCGCAGGGACACATGCGGGTATCGCTGGCGATCACGTTGGGGGCGACGCTACTACGGCTGTTCCTGCTGTGGGTGCTGATCCCGCGCTTCGGGCTGTTCGGCGCCGCGCTGGCGGCCGGAGGAGGGATCGCGGTCGAGCAGAGTCTGTCGGCGATCTGGGCGATGCGGCGGCTCGGGCTCTCGCCGGTGCGGGGATTGGGGCCGCGCATGTGGCGCTGCGTGATCGCGACCGGCGCCATGGCGACCGTGCTGTGGCTGTCGGGCCTGGGATGGCAGGGCATCGGGGTGCCGGCGATGATCGCCGCGGTGCTGCTGGGGGCTGTGGCCTACGGCTTGGTGTTGCTGGGATTGTGGCTGGCGTGCGGGCGTCCGGGCGGACCGGAGGCAGACCTTCTGGCGCTGGCACTCCGCAGGCCGGCACGGGTCGGGAGCGCCTGATCATCACGGGCGAGTGACTTTGCTGCGCTGCGGCAATGCCCCATGTCGCGCAGACCACAATCGAGAGACGTTTCATGAGTGACGCGAAGTCCAGCGACCTGTTCCAGCCCGTCGAGATGGGCAAGTTGATCCTTGCCAACCGCATCGCCATGGCTCCGCTCACCCGCAGCCGCGTGGGCGAAGGCGGCGTGCCGGGCCCGATGAACGTCGAGTATTACGCGCAGCGGGCGAGCGCCGGTCTGATCGTGACGGAGGCGACCAACATCTCGCAGCAGGGCAAGGGTTACGCCTTCACGCCCGGCATCTATACCGACGAGCAGGTCGCCGGCTGGCGCAAGGTCACCGATGCGGTGCACGCCAAGGGCGGGCATATCGTCTGCCAGCTCTGGCATGTCGGCCGCATCAGCCACCCCAGCCTGCAGCCCGGCGGTCAACTCCCGGTCGCGCCGTCCGCCATCAAGCCCGATGGCAAGGCTTTCACCGAAACCGGCTTCCAGGATCACGTGACGCCGCGCGCCCTCGAAACGGACGAGATCCCGGGCATCGTCAAGGACTACGCCCATGCGGCGGAGTGCGCCGCTAAGGCCGGCTTCGACGGCGTCGAGATCCACGCCGCGAATGCGTACCTTCTCGACCAGTTCATCCGCGACAGCACCAATAAGCGGACGGATCGGTATGGCGGGTCGGTCGAGAACCGGATCCGCATCGTGCTCGAAGTCGCCGAGGCGGTGACCGGCGTGTTGGGGGCCGACCGCGTGGGCATCCGGCTGTCGCCGATCACGCCGCAGGTCGGCAATACGCCGCTCGATAGCGACCCGGCTACCACCTACGGCACGCTGATCGACGAGCTGAACAAGTTCAGCTTGGTCTACATGCACCTCATCGAAGGGGCGACGCAGGGCGCGCGGGACGAGGTCCAGGGCGTGTCGTACCAGGGGCTGCGCAAGCGGTTCAAGGGCCTCTACATGGCCAACAACGGCTACGATCACGATCTGGCCTTCAAAGCGCGCTCGGAAGATTTGGCCGACCTCGTCTGTTTCGGGCGGCCGTTCATCAGCAACCCGGACCTGGTCGAGCGGCTGAAGGCCGGGGTGCCGTTCGCGGAGTCCGACAAGGCGACGTGGTACGGCGGCGACGAGCATGGCTACACCGACTACCCGACTATGGACGGCAAGCAGCTGCACGCCGCCGAGTGACCACGCGTGGCCCGGTGCTTGCGCCGGGCCGCGTAGTTTAGGTTGATGGCGGGATGAACCCGCTTTCACTGTTGGTCGCCGGATGCTTCTTCATGGAGTTTCTGGACGGCACCATCATCGCCCCGGCGCTGCCGCAGATGGCGGTATCACTGGGTTCCACGGCGGTGGACCTGCATGTCGGCATCTCCGCCTATCTGCTGACCGTTGCGGTGATGATCCTGCCGGGCGGATGGGCGGCCGAGCGGTTCGGCGCCCGCCGGGTATTCGCGCTTGCGATCGTGATCTTCACCGTCGCCTCGGGCCTGTGTGCGCTGGCCGGGTCGCCGGCGGGCTTCGTGGTGGCGCGGGTGCTGCAGGGCGTGGGTGGCGCGATGATGGTGCCGGTCGGGCGGCTCGTGGTGTTGCGCGGCACCGAGAAGGCCGGACTGATGCGGGCGATCGCGCTGCTGACGTGGCCGGGGCTGACGGCGCCATTGATCGGACCTCCGCTGGGCGGGTTCATCGCCGAGCACCTGGACTGGCGATACATCTTCCTGGTCAACCTCCCGCTCGGGATCGTGGCGTTCGCGCTGTCGCTGTGGCTGACGCCGGCGGGGGTGAGCGGGGTGCGGCGGCGCTTCGATGGGCTGGGCTTCGTGCTGGCGGGAACGGCCTGCCTGTGCGCCGAGCTGTCAATGGATCTACTGGGACACGAGCCGCCGGCCTGGGCGGCGGCGGGATCGTTGATCGCGGTTGGTGTGGTGAGCGGCGTCGGCGCGGCGCGGCATTTGCGACGCTCGGCGGCACCGCTGATCGATCCAGGGCCGTGGCAGGTCGAGACGTTCCGCTTGGTGATGCTGGTGGGCACATCGATGCGGGGCGTGATCTCCACCTTGCCGTTCCTGCTACCGCTGCTGTTCCAGTTGGGGTTCGGCTACGACCCGTTTCATGCCGGCGCGCTGGTGCTCGCGTTGTTCGCGGGGAATATCGGCATCAAGCCGGGGACGTCGGCGATTTTGCGACGGTTCGGCTTCCGGACGGTGCTGGCGGGCAACGCGGTGGTGCAGGCGGCGGCGATGTTCGGATTGGCGGCGATCGGGCCGAGCACGCCGTTGGCGGCGATCCTGGCGTTGCTGGCCGTGGCAGGCGCGTCGCGGTCGATGCAGTTCACCGCGCTGGGGACGCTGGCGTTCGCCGACGTGCCGCAGGAGCGGATGGCGCCGGCCAATACATGGTTCAGCGTGTCGTTCCAACTCGGCACCGGGTTCGGCGTCGGGGTCGGGGCGTTGTTGCTGCAGGTTGCGGGCGGGGTGTTGGGCGGAGGGCCCGATCTCGGGGCGTTTCACGCAGCGTTCGCCGGGCTCGGCGTGTTGATGCTGGGGCTGGCCGCCGCGGCGCTCACGATCCCGCCGCAGGCAGGGGCGCTGGTCTCTGGACATGGTCGATGACGGCTTCGGCGGCGGCGAGGTCGTCGAGCGTGTTGATGTTCATAAACGGGTCCACCGGCGTGTCGGGCCAGGCGGCGACCGCGGCGTGCTCGGTCAGCGCCATGACCCGGCGTTGCCCGGCGGCCAATGCCGCGCGGATCGGCTCGCGCATGTCGAGGGGCCAGAGCGCGGCGACTGGATGGATGCGGGCGGCGCTGGCGGCTACCGCCATCGGCGCATCGGCCTCCCACTGCGCACGCTGCAAGCGGGCGACCAGATCGAGCGGGAGGAACGGCGCATCGGCGGGCACCGAGACGAGCCAGCGATGCCCAAGACTGGCCGCATGATCGAGGCCGGCGAGGAGACCGGCGAGGGGACCGGGATGGCCGGCGAGCGCGTCGGGGAGGACGTCTAGGCCGAACGCGGCGAAGCGGGCCGGGTCACCGTTGGCGCTGAGGACGAGGCCGGCGACCTGCGGGGCGAGGCGGGCGACGATGTGGACGAGGATGGGTCGGCCGGCGAGCGTCCGGAGCGTCTTGTCGCCGCCGCCCATTCGGCGGGAGAGGCCACCGGCGAGAATGAGGCCGAGCGGCAACCGACCCAGGGTATTCGAGGATTTATCGTCAGGGGGCATAAGTGCAAGGTAGCGCAGAAGGGCGAGACGGCGTGGCGCGTCCGCTGATCGTCTATTACAACACTCGTTGTCCCGTCTGCCGCACCGGGATCGATCGGCAGCGGAACCGCCTGTTCCGAGCGGTCAGGGCGGGAGCGATCGAGTTTCGCGACATCAATCTCGAGCCGGACGCCCTGGCTCACGTCGGCATCGGCCTCGAAGCGATTCGGCGGCGACTGCACGGCCTGGAGCCGTCTGGGCGGCTGGTCGTCGGCATCGATTGCGCGATCGAGATCTGGCGTCGCACGCCCGGGGAGGCCTGGCTCGCCGGACTGATGAGCACCAGCGGTGTCCATCGGCTGGCACAGTGGAGCTACGACCGGTTCGCCGACATCCTCTACGCGTGGAACCGGCGGAACGGTCACTGGTAGGCGACCAGCGCCGCCGGTGGTTGCGAGGTGCCGGGAAAGGGTGTGTGGTTCCGGCAAAACAGGGAGCCGCGCCATGGCCCAGCATACGGGACGCCATTTTCTGCAAATTCCGGGGCCGACGAACGTGCCGGACCGGGTGTTGCGCGCCATCGACATGCCGACGATCGACCATCGGGGGCCGGAGTTCGCCGAATTGGGGCGGGCGGTGCTGGATGGGATGCGGAGCGTGTTCCAGACCAGCGGTGACGTGGTGATTTACCCGGGCAGCGGCACCGGCGCCTGGGAGGCGGCGATCGTGAACGTGCTCGACGTGGGCGACCGTGTGCTGATGTACGAGACGGGTCAGTTCGCGACGCTGTGGCGCGACATGGCGGCCAAGCTCGGGCTCGAGGTGGAGTTCGTGGCGGGCGACTGGCGCCGGGGCGTGGACGCGGCCGACGTCGAGCGTCGGCTGACGGCGGATGCGGGTCACGCGATCAAGGCGGTCATGGTGGTGCACAACGAGACCAGCACGGGGGTGGTGACCGGCGTGCCGGCGGTGCGGGCGGCGCTGGACAGGACCGGGCATCCAGCGCTGCTGATGGTCGATACGATCTCGTCGCTGGCCAGCGTCGACTATCGGCACGAGGCGTGGGGGGTGGACGTGACGGTGGCCGGGTCGCAGAAGGGGCTGATGCTGCCGCCCGGGCTGAGCTTCAATGCCATCTCGAAGAAGGCGCGGGCAGCGTCGGAGCGGGGCGGGATGCGGCGGTCCTACTGGGACTGGCGGGCGATGCTGTCGAGCAATGAGACGTTCTACTTTCCTTATACGCCGGCGACGAACCTTCTGTATGGGCTGCGCGAGGCGATCGCGATGCTGCACGAGGAGGGGCTCGACAACGTGTTCGGCCGCCATGAGCGGCACGCGGCGGCGACGCGGGCGGCGGTTCGGGCGTGGGGACTCGAGGTGCTGGCGGCCGATGAGCGCGAGTGCAGCCCGGCGATGACGGCGATCCTGATGCCGGAGGGCCACGATGCGGACGCGCTGCGCAAGGTGGTGCTCGAGCACTACGACATGTCGCTGGGAACGGGGTTGGGGAAGGTGAAAGGGCGCGTGTTCCGGATCGGGCATCTCGGGCATTTCAACGATCTTATGCTGATGGGGACGTTGGCGGGCGTGGAGATGGGGCTGTCAGTCGCGGGCGTGCCGCATCGGCAGGCGGGCGTGGCGGCGGCGATGGATGTGCTAGCGAGCCGCAAAGTGACGACCGCCGGGCAGAAGGCGGCGTAGGCCCGCACGATGTTGGATCGGGTGCGGGTTCCCGTCGGGGATGTGCGGCTCGCGCAGCACTTGCGGCGGGAGACCTCCGGCGAGGTGCTGTTCACGCGCGGTGACCGCGGACGGTACGCCACCGACGCGTCGATCTATCAGGTCGAGCCAGTGGGCGTGCTGGTGCCGCGGACGCCGGCCGACGTCGAGGCCGGGCTGGCGATCGCGCGGGAGCATGGCGTGCCGGTGCTGGCGCGCGGCGGCGGGACGAGCCAGTGCGGGCAGACGGTCAACCGGGCGCTGGTGATCGACTACACGAAGCATCTGCGGTCGATCTTGGAGCTGGATGTCGCGGGGCGCACGGTGCGGGTCGAGCCGGGGATCGTGCTCAATCACCTGAACACGGCGCTAAAGAAAGACGGCCTGTTCTTTCCGGTGGACCCGAGCACGCATGCGCGGGCGACGATCGGGGGGATGACGGCCAACAATTCCTGCGGCTCGAAGAGCATCCGCTACGGGCTGATGGCCGACAACGTGCGGGCGATCGACGCGCTACTGGCGGACGGGACGCGCTGCGGGTTCGGCGACGAGACGGCGCCGGCGGGATTGCTGGACCGGCTGCGGGTGATCGGGGCGGCGGAGGCGGCGGAGATCGCGACGCGGTTCCCGACCCAGCTGCGCCGGGTCGGCGGCTACAACATTCAGACCCTCGTGCCGGGTGCGCAGCAGAACATGGCGCGGCTGCTGGTCGGGTCGGAAGGCACTCTGGCGCTGTCGATGGCGATCACGCTGCAGCTGCAGCCGATCAAGCCGCGCAAGGTGCTGGGCATCTGCCAGTTCCCGACGTTCCGGGCGGCGATGGCGGCGACGCGGCATCTGGTCGAGCTGGGGCCGGAAGCGGTCGAGCTGGTGGACCGCACCATGATCGATCTCGGGCGGGGCATCGCGCTCTATCGCGCGACGATCGACCGGATGGTGATCGGGGAGCCGGACTCGCTGCTGATCGTCGAGTTCCACGGTGACGATGAGAGCGTGCTGCTCGGGAAATTGGCCGAGCTGGACGAAGCGATGGCGGATCTCGGCTATCCCGGCGCGGTGGTGCGCGCGACGGAGACCGGGTTCCAGGCGGCGATCGCGGCGGTCCGGGAAGCGGGCCTGAACATCATGATGAGCATGAAGGGGGACGGCAAACCGGTCTCGTTCATCGAAGATTGCGCGGTCGGGCTGGACGATCTGGCGGACTACACGGAGCGACTGAACGACGTATTCGCGCGGCATGGGACGAAAGGGACGTGGTACGCCCATGCCAGCGTCGGCTGCCTGCACGTGCGGCCGGTGCTCAATATGAAGGACTCGGCGGACGTGCGGACCATGCGCGCCGTGGCGGAGGAATGTTTCGCGCTGGTGCGGGAGTACAAGGGGTCGCATAGCGGGGAGCATGGGGACGGGATCGTCAGGTCCGAGTTCCATGAGGAGATGTTCGGGGCGCGCATCGTGCGGGCGTTCGAGGCCGTGAAGGATGCGTTCGATCCGGCGGGGGTGCTCAATCCGAACCGCATCGTGCATCCGCCGCGCATGGATGACCGCGCGCTGTTCCGCTACGGGCCGGACTATGCGGCCCTGCCGGTCGAGCCGGTGCTGGATTGGAGCGAGCACGCCGGGCCGGTCGGCGGCATGCTGGCGGCGGTCGAGATGTGCAACAACAACGGCACCTGCCGCGCGTTCGAGGCGGGGAGCATGTGCCCGAGCTACCGCGTGACGCGGGACGAGGTGCATCTGACGCGGGGGCGGGCGAATACGCTGCGGCTGGCGCTGACGGGGCAGTTGGGGAACGAGGCGCTGGCGTCGGACGACGTGCAAGAGGCGCTGAAGCTGTGCGTATCGTGCAAGGCGTGCCGGCGGGAATGCCCGACGGGCGTCGATATGGCGAAGATGAAGATCGAGGCGACCGCGGCGCGGGTGCGGACGCACGGGGTGAGTGCGCGGGAGCGGATCGTCGCCGAGTTGCCGCGCTACGCGGGGATCGCGCGGCATTTCGCGCCGCTGTTGAATTTGCGGAACCGGTCGGGGCTCATGCGGCGTGCGGGGGAGCGGCTCGGGTTCGCGGCCGGGCGGGACCTGCCGGCTTGGAGTGCGCGGGCGCGGCGATGGGATGCGGGCGACCCGGCGCCGAAGGGCGACGTGCTGCTGTTCGCCGACACGTTCAGCAAGACGTTCGAGCCGGAGAACCTGTTGGCGGCGCAGCGCGTCCTGCGGGCGGCGGGGTATCGGGCGGTGGTGCCGACAAAGCGGCTCTGTTGCGGGCGGACCTACCTGGCGGCCGGGCTGGTGGAGCGGGCGCGGGCGGAGGCGAAGCGGACAGTCGCGGCGTTGGCCGGGCATTTGCCGGTGGTGGGGCTCGAGCCATCTTGCCTGCTGACGATGCGCGACGAGTTCCGCTCGCTACTGCCCGGTGCAGCGACCGACGACTTGGCGGGCCGCGCGGTCCTGGTCGGGGAGTTCCTGGCCGGGAAGGAGCTCCCGGGTCTGGCGAAGACGGCGCGGGCGCATGTGCACGGACACTGCCATCAGAAGGCGTTCGGGGCGTTCGAGGGGACGTTGGCGGCGCTGCGGCAGGTCGAGGGTCTCGCGGTGCAGCCGATCGAGAGCTCCTGTTGCGGGATGGCGGGGGCGTTCGGCTATGGCGCGGAGACGCAGGATGTCAGTCGGGCGATGGGCGAGCGTAGCCTGGCGCCGGCGGTGAGGGCGGCCGGCGCGGCAGACTGGATCGTGGCGGACGGAACGTCTTGCCGGCATCAGATCCGCGACCTGACCGGGCGGCGCGCGGTTCATTCGGTCGTGATGTTGGATCAGGCGCTGACGGGCTGACTGTCGCTGCCGCGGATCGTGAGGATGCGGTCGGCGACGCCGAAGACGGCATCGATGTCTGCTTCGGTCCACAGGATGGCGGTGCCGTCTCGGGTGGCGAGGTCGCGGATGAGGGTCCGCAGCGAGAGTGCTTCCGCGACGGGGAGGCCGGCGGTCGGTTCGTCGAGCAGGAGGAGGCGCGGGCGGTGGACCAGCGCCAAGGCAAGGTCGAGGCGGCGAAGCTGCGCGGGCGTAAGCGCGATGGCCGCGCGCTCGGCATCATCGAGTAGGCCGACGCGCTGCAGGAGCATGTCGGCGCGGCTGCGGTGATGCCGGACGGCAGGCCGCCACCAGCGGGCGAGTTGATCGCGGGCGGAGAGGAAGGCGGTCTGGACGTTCTCGCGGACCGTCATGGAGGTGAAGACGGCCGGGCGCTGGAACGTGCGGCCGACGCCGAGGCGGAAGCGGGCGCGCGGATCGGTGCCGCCGATCTCGTCGGCGCCCAAGCGGATGCGGCCGCGATCGGGGTGGGTCTGGCCGCCGATCATGTCGAGGATCGCGGATTTGCCGGCGCCGGGGGGCCCGACTAGGGCGAGGATCTCGCCGGAGTCGAGATGCAGGCTGATGTCGGTGATGGTGAGGGCCGGGCTGACGGTCCGGCAGAGGCGGTCGGCGACGAGCAGGGTCATCGGGCACGGCGCCAGGCGCGGATCGAGGCGCCGGCGATGCCGTCGGGCAGTAGCAGGGGGACGGCGACGAGGGCCGAGCCGAGCAAGAGGGGCCATGACGGCGACGCGGGCAGGAGGGCTGCCGCGCCGCTATAGGCAAGGGCGCCGACGATGGGCGCCGCGATGGCCTGCACGCCGCCGGTGGCGAGCATCAGCAGGGCGTCGGCGGAGCGGTCGAGCAAAGGGGTGAACGCGGCGGTGCCGGTGGCGATCACCGTCAGGGCGCCGGCGAGCCCGGCCGTCACGCCGGCGACCACGATGGCCGCCAAACGCAGGGCGGTGACGGGCAGGCCGTTGGCAGCGGCGCGAGCCGGGTCATCACGGGCGGCGCGGAGGGCATAGCCGAACGGGGCGAAGATCACCCGGCGCAGCAGCAGGGCGACGCCCAGGCAGATTGCCAGGACGAGCCAGAAGCCAAGCGTCGCCGGCCAGGACGGAGGCCCGATGGCGGGCAGAAAGCCGGGCCGTGCGCCGATGGTCCAGACGAGCTGTGCGACGACCAGCGTGAGCATGGCGACGGCCTGGGCAGACAGGCGGGCCAGCACGAAGCCTAGTGGAAGCGCGGCCAGCCCGGCGGCGGCGGCGCCGACGAGGAGGGCGGCGGCGAGCATCGGCAGCGTTGCATTGGTACTCTGGACGAAGAGGGCGGCCGCGGCGGCGCCGATGCCGAAGAAGGCGGCGTGACCGAGGCTGGGCATGCCGCCGGGCCCGATCAGGAGATGGAGGCTCGCCGCGAACAGGATCGCCAGGGCGGCACCAACCATCAGCGGCAGCGCGCCGGGCGCGATGAACGGGGTAGCCAGGGCCAGCAACAGACCGGCGGCGAACAGGAGGCGAGCCGATCCGGGGGCGGGGCGGATTACTAGACGCGGTGCCGGTTGGGCGGGAGCGGGGCGGCGGGCATGACCGAGGAAGCCTTGTGGGCGGAGGAGGAGAACGGCTCCGGTGATCGCGAGCGCTGCGCCCGGGAACAGGTCGGCGGTGAAGGTGTGAGCGAGCGCGACGACGACCGCGCCGAGAAAGGCACCGCCGAGGCTGCCGAGACCGCCCAGCACGACCGCGAGACAGGCGTCGGTCAGGAGCTCCAGATCGAAGCCGGCCGGTGCCGCGGGCTGGGTAAGCAGCGCGAGCGTGCCGGCCAGGCCGGACAGGGCGGTCGCGATCGGAACGAGGAGGCGACGTCGCCGGACGGGGATGCCGCGAAGGAGGCCGAAGATCGCCGGGCCGATGGCGAGAAGCACGAGGGTGGCGACTGGGAGGTGGAGCGCGCCGATCGTGACGTCGGGTCGGGGCCATGGCGGGGCGGGGCTCGCTCGCAGCATCCCGGCGGCATCGTGAAACAGCAGGAACAAGCCGAGCGCGGCGATGAGCTGCGACGTCAGCGGCTCGCGGCTGAGGCGGCGGTAGAGCGTGAGGTCCAACGCCGCGCCCAGGGCCGCCAGCGCGACGGGGAGGGCCACGAGCGTGAGAACCGGGTCGAGCGGGAGCCTGGGCGCGAGTGCGGCCGCAAGGCCGGCGAGGGCAGCTTGACCGAGATCGAGTAGGCGGGTGGCGTCCAGAACCAGCGTCAGTGCGGCAGCGACGAGGAAGACGAGGGTAGCGTGGGAAAGGCCGGTCAGACCGGTGGCAAGGAGCGACATCGTCGCGGGGCCATGCGGCGCGCGGCTGGCGGCGTCAAGCTGCGACGTCGTCGACAGCGATTGCGGAACGCTGAGGCATCAGGCCAATGGGCGGCGGCGGTCCATCCGCCGCCCTTCAGGTCTCAAGGTCGGATCACATCAAGATGCCCATTCCGATCACGCCCACGATCTCGTTCGACCCGGGGGAGATCGAGGAGAGCTTCATCCGGTCGTCCGGTCCCGGCGGGCAGAACGTCAACAAGGTGTCGACCGCGGTGCAGGTGCGGTTGGACCTGCGGCGGAGCGCGTCGTTGCCCGCGTGGTTGCGGGCGCGGGCGGAGGCGCTGGGCGGCAAGCGGGTGTCGAGCGAGGGGGTGCTGGTGATCACGGCGGCGCGGTTTCGCTCGCAGGACCGGAACCGCGAGGATGCGGTGGCGCGCATCGTCGAGTTCCTGCAGGAGGCGGCGGATCGTCCGGCGCGGCGGTTCAAGACCCGACCGACGATGGGATCGCAGAAGCGTCGGGTCGAGGGGAAGGTGCAGCGAGGGGAGACCAAGCAGATGCGGCGGTCGCCGGTCCGCGAGGAATAGGGGTTAGATCGGCGGCGATCCGGAGGGGCGGGAGGCGTCGGGACCGGGTCGCGGGCGCAGGGTGCGGCGGAGGAGTTGCGAGAGGCGGCGACGGCGGACGCGCTCGCCCTCCATGTTCACCTCGGTGGCGCTGCGGCGGAGCGAGAGGCGGCGGTTGTGGAACTCGGCGAGTTCGGGGCGGTGGCCGACACTGATGAGGGTGGCGTGCTGCAGTTCGTTGCGGAATAGGCCCATGATGGAAGCCTGGGTGTCGACGTCGAGCGCGGCGGTGGCTTCGTCGAGGATGACGACGTCGGGCTGCTGGACCAGCAGGCGCACGAAGCCGATGCGCTGCTGCTCGCCGCCGGAGAGGAGCTTGTCCCACCGATCCTCCTCGTCGAGGCGGGGGACGAGGTGGGCGAGGCCGCAGCGGCGGAGCGCGGTCTCAAGTTCCTCGGTGGACGGGATGCGCGCAGTGACGGGATAGTGCAGCACCTGCCGCAGCGTGCCGTTGGGGATGTAGGCGCGCTGCGGCAGGAAGGCGACGCGGGCGCCGACCGGGATGAGCACGCGGCCGGAGCCCCAAGGCCAGAGACCGGCGATGGCACGGATCAACGTGCTCTTGCCGGTGCCGCTCTCGCCGGTGAGCAGCACGCGCTCGCCGCGGCCGATCTCTGTGGTGGCTTCGTCGATCATGACCCGGCCATCGAACTGCGCAACGGACAGGTTCTCCAGGCGGACCATGTCGTCGGGGCTGTCGCCGATGACGATACGGTCCTGCTCTTCCGTGCCGACTGAATTGTCCAGGTTGGTAAACGCGGCCCACAAGCCGGTGACCCGGCCGGCGGACGCCATCCATTCCGCGATGCGCGGGTAGTTATCGAATATCCAGTTGAGCGCGACCTGCACCTGCGCGAAGGCGGCCGCGGTCTGCATGAGTGCACCGAGCGTCATCTTGCCGGCGAGGAAGTTGGGTGCCTCGAGCAGCAACGGCACCACTGGCGCTACGGCCCAATTGCTGCCCATGAGCCACATCATGCGCGACCACTGCTTGAGCATGCGCATCCAGCTCTCGACGAGCGAATGCAGCGTGTCGTGCAGCGACTTGATCTCGTCGGCCTCGCCGCCGATCAGGGCGATGCTCTCGGCATTCTCGCGTACCCGGCTCATCTCGGTACGCAGCTTGGCCTCGGAGGCGTTCTTCTCCTCGATGCGATGGATCAGCGGGCGACCGAAGATCAGCATCGAGCCGGACATGACCCCGGAATACAGGACCGCGGCGAGGACCATGAAGCCAGGGATGGTGACGCCGTAGACCTCGATGTCGCCGCCGACCGACCAGAGGACGACGAAGAAGACCAGGGCAGCGAGGATGGCATTGAGGATGCCGGTGCCGAACTCGACGACAGGCTCGGTGGCGACCCGGGCGTCCTCGGCGATACGGAACTCGGGAGCGTCGAGATCAGGCGCGGCGATGCTGAGGCGGTAGAAGCGCTGGTTGTCGAGCCATTGCTTGGTCAGGCGCTTGGTTAGCCATTGGCGCCAGAACACCTGCAATTTGACGCGCGAGGTGAGCGAGAAGACGCTGATCGTCGAAGCGGCGACGGCGAGGACGGCGAACAGGGACACGGCGCCGGCGACGCCCTTGGCGCTCTTCTGCTGCAAGGCGTCGAAGAAATAGGCGTTCCATTTGTTGACGCCGTATTGGACGGCTGTGTTGGCGCAGACAAGGAACAGTGCGGCCGCCGTCAGCTTCCAAGCCACCTTGGCGGTGCTGCCGCGCCAGAAGCCGCCGGCCAAGCGCCAGTAGCCGCGCGCCGTGCTCGACGAACGCGGGCGCTTGTCTTTGGGCAGGACAGCGACGGCCGCTTGGGCCGTCGCGGGTAAACTATCTGGCAGAATCGAAACCGAGGAAGCCGGCCTGCGGCACCGGGGCGCCACCGTCGCCGGCGAACAGGCGAGCCGTGCGGGGCGCGACGGGCTTGGCGGCGATCTTGTTGGCGCGCGCCTCGGCGAGTTGCTCGCGGCGCGCTTGGGCGGCTTCCCGGGCGTTCTCGCGAGCGGCAGTGCGACGATCGGCTGCCGGCGGCGCGGGCTGGCTGGCACCACCGGCGGCCGTGCTGTAGCCGAGGCCGCCGCGCAGCGAGAGCAGCAGGAACGAGATGTCGCTGCGGCCGAGGTCGACCGATTGTTCGAGCGGGGTCAGGCCGAGGATGTTGCGGCCGTGAATGTCGGCGCCACGACCGATAGCCTCACGAGCAGCGACGATGTCACCACGGTTGATGGAGTCGAACAACGCCTCGGTCGGGGGCATGTCGATGCCGCTCCGGTCGGCCGGTGCCGAGAGCGACGTATCGGCACGGGCGCCAGGGACGGCGGCGGGCGGTGCCTCGGTCTGGCGCCGGCCCCGCACGGTGGGCTGCCCGTCGGGCGTGACGAGGGGCTTCGGGACCGTCGCCTGGGCATGGGCGGCGGTGATGCCGGCGAGAGAAATGACCGCGGCCGCGAAGATGTGTCTGACCATGGGGGCCAATATAGCGCAATTCGGGGCGCTTCAAAAGCGAGTGGTTACAATGACAACGCTCGCGATGCTCCAGGCGAGGTACGGGAGCATCAGAAAGCTCGCGTTAGGCTGCAGTTTACGGAAGCAAAAGGCCGTCCAGGTGCCGAGGCCGAGGCCGAGCAGGAGGCCTGCGGCGGGGAAGGCCGGGCTGGGAATGGCGGGGATGAGAGTGGGCCAAAGGCCGCCGACGAGCAGGAACCAGCCCCAGCAGCGGAGTGCGGCGCGCTTACGATCCAGGCCGACGTCAATCCGGCGCCAGACCAGCCAGGCGGCAAAGCCGGTCAACGGGCACAGAAACGCCTCGACGCTGACGAAGCCGGCCGGCAAGCGCGGGATGGCGGCACGGGTCAACGGCACCAGCGCGGCCAGGCCGACGAAGCCGAGCAAAGCGAGAAGACTGGCGCGGGCGGCACGGCGGCGGGGAGGTTCGATGGGCTGGAAGGCACGGCACTCCGGTTCGGCGTTGCGGCACCGCCTTCAGGCGGAACCCTCCCGGCGCCAGGCGATGAGGACGAGGCCGAGCAGCAGCGGCAGCGCGGCCCAAGCAGGCAGCAGGGGGATGGCGCGCAGGCCGGTGACAACATGATCGTTACGGCGCGGCAGGCCGATCCAGGTACTGCCGGCGGCGTCGCGGCCGGGCTCGGTGCGGCGTAAGTCGGGCAGGCGGAGCGCGCCGTCGCTGCCGGCGATGAACCGCGCGCTGCCGCCAGAGGCGCGGGCGACCGGGGCCAGCACGGAGGTGGTCGCGCGGAGGTCGGCGATCTCCAACGGATTGGGGTTGGCGGCGGCGGCGAAAACGGTGTGCGTGCCGTCCGAGACTTGCCATACACCGGGCTCGGCGGCGTCGCGGTCCTCCTGCCAGAGCCCGGGGGCGGTCTGGGTCAGGCTTTCGCGGGCGACCTGGCCGGAGGGTGACGTGATGGTGGCGGTGACGCCCGGCAGGGTCTCGAGCGTGCGGCGCTCGATGTGTAGACGGTCGCGGTCGATGCTGGCGCGGAGAGCCTCTTCCTCCAGCGCGGGCTCCTTCATGGCCCAGTGGGCGATGCGGCGGAGCAACTCGGCTTGCGGGCCGCCGCCTTCGTGGCCGCGGGACCACAGCCAAATCTGATCGGACAGCAGCAGCGCGACCCGGCCCTCACCGACCCGGTCGAGCAGGAGCAACGGCGCACCGTCCGCGCTCATCAGCTCCTGCCCGCCGGTCGCCGCCGCGCCGACGTAGCGATACCAGTCGCCCCAGTGCGGCGCGCCGTTGGACGCGCCGACATTGGTGCCCGGCAGGCCTTCGGTCACCGGGTGCCGCGCGCCGAGATCGGTCACCACGGGACGGAACGGGCCGTCGACGACGGCGAACGGCGCGACACGGGGGCCGGGCTGGATGGGCAGGACGGTGCCGAGATTGGTGGCGGCGAGCGAAAATTGCCCGGCGAACTCCGGCCCGGCGCTGAGCAGCAGCGCGCCTCCGCCGCGAACGTAGTCGGCGATGTTGCGGAGGTAGAGCGGCGGCAAGATATTGTTCCGGTTCGAGAACCGATCGAGGATGATCAGGTCGAAGTCGCGAATCTTCACCTGGAACAGCTCGCGGACCGGGAAGGCGATCAGCGAGAGTTCGTTGGTCGGTGTGAGATCGTCGCGATCCGGTGGGCGCAGGATGGTGAAGTGTACGAGGTCAACCGCCGGGTCGGCCTTGAGGAGCCGGCGCCAGGTACGTTCGCCGAGATGCGGCTCGCCGGAGACGAGCAGCACCCGGAGACGGTCACGGACGCCGTTGATGGAGACGACGGCACGGTTGTTGAGCGGCGAGACCTCGCCAGGCAGCGCGTCGGCCTGGAGTTCGACGATGGTGGGGCCAGCGCGGGTGATCGGGATGTCGATCGCGGTCTCCTGGCCGACCGGGACAGGCTGAGTGCGCGGGGGCTCGCCGTCGCGGCGAATGGTCAGGCGGGCCAGCGTGTTGGACGGCGCCACACCGAGGTCGTCGACGGCAACGCGGAGGGTGGCGTTGTGACCGACGAGGCCGAAGCTGGGTGCCTCGACGATGCGGATGCGGCGGTCGGTCTGCTCACCCTTCGCCGGCACCAAGACGTGGAGCGGGGCCGGGAGCGGCGAGGTGGGGGAGTCGTGCACCTGGCCATCGGTGAGCGCGACGATGCCAGCGAGGCGGGCGCGCGGGATGTCGGCCAGCGCACGGTCTATGGCGGCGAACAGGGCGGTGCCGCTGGTGCCGGCGCCGGGGGTGGCTTCCGGGATGACGACGGTGCGGAGCTCGAGATCGGGGAGCCGGGCGGCTTGTTGCGCGAGTTGCGCGGCGGCGGCGTCGCGCAGCGCGGCACGGTCGCCGACGCGCATGGAGTCGGTCTTGTCGACGACGAGGAGGGCGATGTCCGGCAGGGTATCGCGGGTTTCTTCGACCAGGCGCGGACCGGCGAGCCAGAGCAGCAACGTCAGAAATGCCAGTGTTCGCCAGAGGGCGCCGCGGGCGCGATTGAGCAGCGCGGGCGCCAGGGCGACCAGGCAGATGACCGTGAGGGCGGCCAGGGCCCAGAGTGGGATGGCCGGGTCGAAGCGGAGGGCGGCGTAGGCCTGTGCGAGCTTCATTGGCCGAGACGCTCGAGGATGGCAGGGACGTGGACCTGGTCGCCTTTGTAGTTCCCGGTCAGCGCATACATCACGAGATTGACGCCGAAGCGGTAGGCCAGGGTGCGCTGGCGGCTGCCGCCCGGGATGGTCGCGTAAGGGTTACGGCCAGCGGCGTCGGTGGCCCAGGCGGCGGCCCAGTCGTGGCCGCCGATGATGACCGGGCTGACGCTGTCGTTGGCGCGATCCTGCGCGCGCTGGACCCAGACGGTATCGCCGTCAAAGCGGCCGGGGAAATTCTGCAGCAGATAGAACGACCGGGCGATGACGTGGTCGCCGGTGAGCGGGGTCAGCGGCGGAATCGCCAGCCCGGTGGTCAGGCGCTTGAGGGCGGCTTCGGTGCCCGGGGCGAAGCCCTCGCCGCTGCCGCCGTCGCGGGTGTCGATGAGGATGATGCCGCCTTTGTTGGTGAAATCGTTGAGAGCTTCGATGGCGGCCGGGGTCATGACCGCATCGGTCGTGATGGGCCAGTAGAGTAGTGGATAGAAGCTGAGGTCGTCGCGGCCGGGGACGATCGGGGCGGGGTCCCCGAGGGTGACGGCAGTGCGGCGGTTGACATAGGTGGACAGGCCAGCGAGGCCGGATTTCGAGATAGCGTCGACGCCGGGGTCGCCGGTCTCGACGTAGGCGAGTTGCGCATGCAGCGAGGGGTAATCTTGGGCGTGAGCGCCGGGTTGGACGAATATGAAAGCGGCAACTGCCGCCGCCCGAAGAGCGAGCTTGCCGCGGAGCGCGAGGGACACGATCAGGTCGATCGCTAGCAGCAGGATCGCGGCGGCGAGGAAGCTCGGGCCGATGACCCGCTCCGTGCTCGGCGCCGCAAGGGCGGTCTGGGTTGCGCCGGAGATTGGTGAGGCCGCGGACAAAGGGAGGAGGACGCTGCCGAGATTGAGGGCGCGGCGATAACTCGGCGGACCGTAGAGGCCGGGCGGGTGCTTGGGGGAAACCAGTGTCGCCGCGGGCTGATCGAGATCCTTGGCCGGCAGCGCGGCGGCGGCAGCGGGCGGGGCCGTCAAGGCGCCGAAGCCATCCATGGTCTCGAACGGGGGCAGCTGGGCCGTCTCGTCGGTGGTCGCGACGCCGGCGGACAGGTCGACGAGGCGGCGCAGCATGTCAACGAACAGGCCGGAGAGCGGCAGGTTGGACCAGTCGGCATTGCCGGTGGTGCCGATCAGGACGACCCGGCCGGCGCCACGCGACGCCGCGGTGACCAGCGGCGTGCCGTCGGCGAGCGAAGCCCAGGTGTGGCCGACCAGGTCGCCGGACGGCTCGGCGAGCACCTGGCGGCTCACCTTCACTTCGTCGGGGATCGTGAGGCCGGCGAAAGGGGAGCCGGGCGGAAACGGTGCCAGGGCGGCCGGCTCGCTCCACGACAGCGCGCCGCCGAGCTGGCGGTCCCCGGCGAGGAGGCGAACGGGAAGCAACGGATCGTCGTGATCGGGGTCGGTGCTGGCCTCGGCCATGCGCGGGCCGGCGAAGCGGATCAGCAAGCCACCTTTCTCGACCCAGGTGATGAGGGCGGCCGCGTCGGCGGTCTCGAGCGCCACGTCGGCCAGGACGAGGACCGACAAGGGTCGGGCGAGCAGTTCCGTCAACGTGCCTTCGCGTAGCTCGGTGAACGGGGCCAGGGCGCGGCGGGGGTAGAACAGGGGGCCGATCAGCGGGGTGTCGGCGCCCTCGGCTTCAGCGAGGAGCCCGACCGGGCGGCGGCGCCAGCGCTCGTCCAGTAGCATCGTGCCGGCCGCGGAGTCGGCGATGCCGGCCGTCGCCGTGCCGCCTGAGACCACGAGGCGGGCGATGTCGTTGCGGATCTCGGGAGGCAGCAGGATGGGCGTGTCGATCGTCGTGGTCCCCGCCGGCATGGTGGCGTCGCCGCGGGCCAGGGTGCGGCCGTCGCTGGTTTGCGCCAGGACGGAGACGGCGCGGGCGGTGGGTTGAGGAAGTGCCTCGACATGCGCCACCAGACGGTCCGCCTCGAGCCGGGGCGGACGGCTGACCAGCAGGTCCACCGGGTCGGGGCGGCGTTCGTCGACCGGCGCGATGGCGGCCAGCGCGCGGGCAAAGACCGGGTCGGACGGGGTGGCCAGGCCGTCGGCAAGATAGATGACGTCGCCGGCCTGTATCTTGGCGAGCGCGGCGGCGGCGGCGGCGCGGTCGGTGGGCCAGGGCTTGGGGTGAAGGGCTGCGAGCCGGGTGCGCAGCTCGGGCACCGGCATGACGGGCGTCGCTGCCGGTGCCGCGTCGGTCTCGGTGCGCGCGGTGGTGAGCAGCACTGCGGGTCGGCCGGCGCGGTCGGCGCGGTCGAGCACCTGTTCAGCCACGCGCATGCGGGTCGACCAGTCCGGGGCGGACGCCCAACCATCGTCGATCACCAGCAGGACGGGGCCGCTGCCGTGCAACCCGGTCGCTGCATCGAGGATGGGGCCGGCCAGGCCGACGATGACGAGCGCGGCGGCGACCAGGCGCAGCAGCAGCAACCACCACGGCGTGCGCGACGAGGTCGGCTGATCGGCGCGCAAGCCAAGCAACAGGCCGATCGCGGGGAAGCTCTGAGTCTTCGGCGCGGGCGGGGTGACCCGGAGCAACCACCAGAGCACCGGCAGCGCGGCCAGGGCGATCAGCAGGAGCGGGGCGGTGAAGATCATGTGGCCGACAGCGCCGTGTAGGCGGCGAGGAGGGCGGCCTCCGGCGAATGATCGGTGCGGTGGGTGGCAAAGCGCCAATCGGCGGCGGCGGCCAGGGCGGTCAGGCCGGCCTGTTGCTCCCGAAGCGCCGTCGCGTAGGCGTCGCGGATGCCTTCGACGCGGGGAATCAAGGTGTCGGCCTCACGCTCGAGACCCTGGAAACGGACCCGGCCGCTATAGGGCAGGAGGGTTTCCGCCGGGTCGAGGATCTGGAGCAGGTAGCCGGAGGCGGGGGTGGCGGCGAGGGCGGCGATGACGGGGCGGATCTGCTCCAGCGGATGCAGAAAGTCGCCGATCAGGATCACGCTGGCATGGCGGGGGACCGGCAGTTCCGGCGGCATGCCGTCGCCGGGCGGTAGGCGCGCGAGACCCTCGGCCAGGTCCTCCAGCGCGAAGCGGCCGCCGCGGAGCCGGGGCGGGCCACCGAGCAGGCGCACGCGCTCGCCGCCGCGAAGCAACAGCGCCGCGAGCGCCAGCAGCAGCAAGTCGGCCCGCTCGCGCTTGTATGGCGCGGCGGTGCCGGAGCGCCAATCCATGCTGGGCGAGCCGTCACGCCAGAGATAGACGGTCTGCGCGGCTTCCCACTCGGTCTCGCGGATGAAGTTGCGGTCGGACTTGGCCGAGGCGCGCCAGTCGATGCGGGCGATGGCGTCGCCCTGGGCGAACGGGCGGAACTGCCAGAAGCTGTCGCCCTGACCGACCCGGCGGCGGCCATGGACGCCCTGCGCGACGGTATTGGCCACGCGCTGCGCGGCGACGAGGAGGGGCGGCAGGCGGGCGCCGAGCGCCTCGGCCCGGCGGGCGCTCTGGTAAGTGGTCGGGTCCGGCGTCCTGGGTGCGATCAAACGGCTTGGCCGATGAGGGTGTCGATCACCTCGGGCAGGCCGACGCCCTCGGCGCGGGCGGAGAAGTTCAGCGCCATGCGATGCCGCAGGACGGCGGGTGCGAGGGCGGCGACGTCGTCGAGGCTAGGCGAGAGCCGGCCGTCGAGCACGGCGCGGGCGCGGGTGGCGAGCATCAGCGACTGAGCGGCGCGCGGGCCGGGTCCCCAGGCGACGTGGCGGCGGATGGACTCCTGGTTGGTCAGCTCCGGGCGGCCCTCGCGCACCAGGCCGAGGATGGCATCGACCACCTTCTCGCCGACCGGCACGCGACGGATGAGCGCCTGGGCGGCGACGAGTTCGTCGGCGGTCAGGATCGGGCCGGCGCGATCCTTGCGGGCGCCGGTGGTGGCGAGCAGCATGGCGCGTTCGGCGTCGCGATCGGGGTAGCCGACGTTGACCTGTAGCAGAAAGCGGTCGAGCTGAGCTTCGGGGAGGGGATAGGTGCCTTCCTGCTCGAGCGGGTTCTGCGTCGCCAGCACGTGAAACGGGCTCGGCAACGCGTGTTCTACGCCGCCGACGGCCACCTTGCGCTCCTGCATCGCCTGCAGAAGGGCGGATTGGGTGCGCGGGCTGGCGCGGTTGATCTCGTCGGCCATCAGAAGCTGGCAGAAGACGGGTCCGGGTACGAAGCGGAAGCTGCGGCGCCCGGTGCCGTCGTCGTCGAGCACCTCGGAGCCGGTTATGTCGGCCGGCATCAGGTCGGGGGTGAACTGGATGCGGGTCGGATGCAGGCCGAGCACGGTGCCGAGCGTGTCGACCAGCAAGGTCTTACCGAGGCCGGGGACACCGACCAGCAGGCAGTGGCCGCCGGACAGAATCGTGACCAGCACCTGCTCGATCACGTCGACCTGGCCGAAGATAACGCGGCCGATCTCCGCCTTGGCCGCGGCGATCCGGCTGCCGAGGCGTTCGATGTCGCCGATCAGATTGGTGGCGGCTGCGTCACTCATTTAGCGCGTTCCTATCGAGAAGCAGCGTCGAGCTTCGATCTGTGGTCGGCTGGGTCTTTCATCAACGGGGGTCAGCTTCCTATATCCGGCGAGAGGAAGGAAGCACGAGCGCCTCGGAGACGAAGACGTGAATGAAGCCTTGAACGACCATGTTCTTGCAAAAAAAGGTCTCGCCACGCCGTTGATGGCAGGGCTCGAGCGGCGCGAGGGGCGTCGCCCGGTCGAGTGTGGCAGCTTGCCGTTCGTGATCAAGCGCGATGGCACGTGGCTGTATCGCGGCTCGCCGATCCAGCGGCGGGAGATGGTGTGCCTGTTCAGTTCCGTGCTCAAGCGCGAGGCAGATGGTAGCTATTGGCTGGAGACGCCGGCCGAGCGCGGGCAGATCGAGGTCGAGGACGTGCCGTGGACCGCCGTCGAGATGGATTGGAGTGGCGACGGGCCCGGGCAGGTGCTGTCGTTCCGGACCAACGTGGACCAAGTGGTAACGGCCGGGCCGGAGCACCCGATCGCGATACGTCATGGCTGCCTGGACTGTTCGCCGATCCCATACATCCGGATCCGCAATACCGTGGGCGGCATGCCGATCGACGCTCGGGTGTCGCGGGCGGTGTATTACGAGCTGGTGGCGCTGGCAGTGCCAGGCGAAGTGTGCGGCAAGCGCGTGTTGGGCGTGTGGAGCCAGCATAAGTTTTTCTCGCTGGGCGACCTGTCGGCGTGCGGCGATACCTAATTGAATTTGGACCTAATACGGGCGCGGCTGGCGGCGGGTGACGCGCCGGCCGAGGCGATCGGCGTGCTAGCGACGTCGGACGACGCGGCGGACCTGATGCCGATCGCGGCGATCCCGGCGGCGGTTCTGGTGGTGATCGTGCATGGCGAGCAGCCCGGCATCCTGCTGACCAAGCGCACGTCGACTCTGACCAAACACGCCGGGCAGGTCGCCTTTCCTGGCGGGCGGATCGAAGCCAGCGACGCCTCCATCGAAGCGGCAGCGTTGCGCGAGGCGTTCGAGGAAGTGGGCTTGATGCCCGAGCAGCCGGAAATATTGGGGCGGTTGCCGGACTACCTGACGGGAACCGGTTTCCGTATCTCGCCGGTGCTGGCGCTGTTGCCTGCGCCCGTCGCGCTGACGCCCTGTCCCGACGAGGTCGAGGCGATCTTCACCCTCCCGCTCGACGTCCTGCTCGACCCGGCGGCCCCGCAACGCCGGCGGAGCGAGTTCCGTGGGCGGATGCGGGAATTCTGGGTCTGGCCGCATACCGAACATTACATTTGGGGTGCCACCGCGGCGATCCTGGTGCATTTGGCGACGCGCTTGCGCGAGCAGGTCAGGGCGGCGGCGTGATCCGCGCCGTCGAACTGTCGATTTTTCTAACACCTTTGGTGGCCTATTTCGTGTGGCGGCGCTTCGCGGCGAGCGGTCAGTTGGCGCCACCGCGGTACGCGCTGGTGGCCTTGTTGGTCGCTCTGGTGGTGGCAGGCGCCGGGTTGGCCTGGACCGGGCTGGAAGAGCGGCATGCCGAGGGGTCCCACTACGTACCGGCGTCGATGCAGGATGGACGAATCGTGCCGGGTCATGGGGTGTGACGCCGGCTGAGTTGCTCGCCGATCCGGCGCTGGGCGCCGTGCTGACTGCTCTGCCACAGGCCCGGCTGGTCGGCGGCTCGGTGCGCGATGCGTTGGCGGGGCGGCCGGTCGCCGATGTCGATCTGGCGACGCCCGAACTGCCCGATGCGGTGATGACGGCGCTGGCGACGGCCGGGCTGAAGGCGGTGCCGACCGGGATCAAGCATGGCACCGTGACCGCGATCAGCGACCACCGCGGCTTCGAGGTGACCACCTTGCGGCGCGACGTGACGACGGACGGGCGGCATGCGGAAGTCGAGTGGACCGACGATTGGGCGGTCGACGCGGCGCGGCGGGACTTCACCATCAACGCGATGTCGATGGAGCGGGACGGGGCCGTGTTCGACTATTTCGGCGGCCGGGACGATCTGGCGGCCGGACGGGTGCGGTTCGTGGGCGAGCCGGCGGCGCGGATCGCCGAGGATTATCTTCGTATCCTGCGGTTCTTCCGCTTTCAGGCGAGGTATGGGCGACAGGAGCCTGATGCGGCCACGATCGTGGCGCTGCGGAGCGGTATCGACGGGCTCGCCCGGTTGTCGCCGGAGCGGGTCTGGAGCGAGTTCAAGCGCATCCTGATGGCGCCGTCGCCCGGCCGGTCGGTCCGCTTGATGGAGTCGCTCGGCGTGCTGTCGGCGATCCTGCCGGTCGCCGACGTCGCCGGGCTCGACCGGGTCGCGGCGGGACCGGCCGACCCGATCCTGCGGCTGGCGTCGCTGCGGCCCGATGCGGGCATAGCGGAGCGCTGGCGGCTGTCGGGGGCGGAGCGCGAGCAGCTGTCAGCGCTGGCCGGCCCGGCGCCCGACCCGACGTGGACCGACGATGCGGATGTCAGCCGCGCACTGGCCGAGGCACCGGCCGAGATCTTGGTCGGGCGATCCTGGTTGCGGGATGGCGAAGCCGGTGCGGCGGTTCGGGCGCGGTTGCTGGACGCCGCGACACCGGTCTTCACGCTGGCGGGGCGCGATGCGCTGGCGTTGGGCGTGCCGCCCGGGCCGGCGGTCGGCGCGTTGATCAGGGACGTACGGGCCTGGTGGATGCAAGGCGGGTGTGTCGCATCGGCCGCCTCGTGCCGGGCGGAGTTGGCGCGGCGGGTAGCCTTGGCGGCGCCAGAGCGGTAGACGGCCCTGATGGAGGGCATTGCAGCGATTGCCGACGAGGCGGGCACGCGGACGCTGATGCGGCGCATGTGGCGCGAGCATCTGCGGTTCCATCGCGCCAAGCTGCTGTGGATTCTGGTGCTGACGGCGCTCACGGCGGGGCTCACCGGGCTGTATCCGGTGGTGATCGACCGGGCGATCTCGATGTTCGTCGCGCGAGATACGCGGATTCTTTACCAGGTGCCGATCATCGTCATCATCGTGACGATGGCCAAGGCGGCAGCGCAGTATTTCCAGACCGTCGCGGTGCAGCAGCTCGTGCTGATGGTGATCCGTGACCTGCAGGATCGGATGTTCGTGCATCTAGCGCGGGCGGACCTGGTGCAGGTCGAGCGGGAGCCGCCGGCGCAGTTGGCGACGCGATTCACCACCGACGTCACGCTGATCCGCGAGGCGTTGACCCGGGCGGTCAACGGGTTGCGCGATGGGGTGACGATCGTCGGGCTGGTGGGCTCGATGTTGTACCTGGACTGGACGTTGTTCCTGATCGCGGCGGTGATGTATCCGCTGGCGGCGGTGCCGATCCAGCGGCTCGGCAAGCGCATCCGGCGGGCCTCGGGCGGCATGCAGGAGCAGATGGGCGAGACGGCGGCGTTCCTCTACCAGAGCTTCGCGCAGGCGCGGACGGTGCGGGCGTACCGTCTCGAGGCAACCGAGTCGACACGCGCTCGCGCCGCGTTCGAGCAACTCTATTCGGCTCTGCTGCGGATGACGCGAAGCCGGGCGATCTTGGACCCGATGCTGGAGGTGCTTGGCGGCACGGCGGTGGCGCTGGTCATCGGCTTCGCGGGCTGGCGTGCCGCGACAGGGGCGGGCGGGATCGGTAACTTCTCCGGGTTCATTGCAGCCTTGCTGCTGGCATCGCAGCCGTTGCGCTCGCTCGGATCGCTGAATGCGGCGCTGCAGGAAGGGTTGGCCGGGCTGGCGCGCGTCTTCAACATCATCGACGAGCAGCCCTTGGTGCGGGAGCGGAGCGGGGCGGCCGTCTTACCGCCGGGTCCGGGGCGGGTGCAGTTCGACGGGGTGTCGTACGCGTATCCCGACGGTCGCGTCGGGTTGCGGGGGTTGAGCTTCGCTGCGGCGCCGGGGCTGACGGTGGCGCTGGTGGGGCCGTCGGGCGCGGGCAAGAGCACGGCATTGTCGTTGATCCCGCGGCTCAGCGACGTGCGCGAGGGGCGGATCACCATCGACGGATCGGACATTCGCGACGTGACGCTGGCGAGCCTGCGGGATGCCATCGCCTATGTGGGCCAGGATGCGCTTTTGTTCGACGACACGGTTGGCGCCAATATCCGCATGGGGCGGCCCGGCGCGAGCGATGCCGAGATGACCCAGGCGGCCCACGCCGCGGCAGCGGACTTCATCGAGGAGCTACCGCAAGGGTTCGACACGCCGGTCGGGCCCGGGGGCGGGCGCCTCTCCGGCGGTCAGCGGCAGCGTGTCGCGTTGGCGCGGGCGCTGCTACGGGAACCGCGGATCCTGCTGCTCGACGAGGCGACGAGCGCGCTGGATGCGGAAAGCGAGGCGGCGGTGCAAGCCGCCCTCGTCGAGTTGCGGCGCGGGCGGACGACGGTGGTGGTGGCGCACCGGCTGTCGACGGTGCGTGATGCCGATCTGGTCGTCGTCATCGCCGACGGTGCCGCGGTCGAGATGGGCACGCATGCGGAGCTGCTGCAGCTGGACGGGCTCTATGCGCGGTTGGTGAAGACGCAAGCGCTGGCGGCTTGACCGCGAGCCGAGGCGGACACATAGGGGCGCCATGCAGCGCATCTTCTCCGGAATTCAGCCCTCGGGCGTGCCGACGCTCGGCAATTACCTCGGCGCGCTGCGCAACTGGGTGACGCTGCAACGCGACCACGAATGCATCTACTGCGTGGTCGACCTCCACGCGCTCACGCAGTTCCAGGATCCGAAGACGCTGGCGAGCTCATCGCGCGAGATGGCGGCGGCGCTGATCGCCTGCGGCGTCGACCCGGCCAAGCACATCCTGTTCCTGCAATCGGCGGTGCCGGCGCATGTCCGGCTCGGCTGGATCTTCACCTGCGTCGCGCGGCTTGGCTGGCTCAACCGGATGACGCAGTTCAAGGACAAGGCCGGCAAGGATCGGGAGAACGTGTCGGCCGGGCTCTACATTTATCCGAACCTGATGGCGGCCGACATCCTGGCCTATCACGCCACGCGGGTGCCGGTGGGCGACGACCAGAAGCAGCATCTCGAACTAGCGAACGACATCGCCCAGAAATTCAACCATGATTTCGGAGCCGATTTCTTTCCGCCAATCGAGCCATTGATCATGGGCGAGGCGACGCGGGTGATGAGCCTGCGCGACGGCACCAAGAAAATGAGCAAGTCGGACGCATCCGATCAAAGCAGGATCAACCTGACTGACGATGCCGACACAATCGCGTTGAAAATCCGCCGGGCCAAGACCGATCCGGAGCCGTTGCCCGACAGTGTCGAGGGGCTGGCCAACCGGCCGGAGGCGCGCAATCTGGTCGGGATCATGGCGGCCTTGCTGGACACCGACGCTGCGGGTGTCCTGAACGACCATGGCGGCAAAGGCTTCGGCGCGTTCAAGGATGCGCTGGCTGAGGTCGTGGTCGGTAAGATCGTGCCGCTGGCGCAGGAGACGACGCGGTTGCTGGACGACAAGGCAGAGATCGACCGGATTTTGCGGGACGGTGCCGCGCGAGCGGCGGCGATCGCCGACCCGATCGTCGAGGAGGCCGAGCGGTTGGTCGGCCTCCTCAAACCGTAGGCTAGCGGCGGCGGTAGACGACCCGCGGCGCCGGCTTAGTCGCCAGTGCCAGCAGGAAGCCGATGCCGGCGGCGATCAGGACGGCGGTGATCGGGCGCTGATCAATCTGGTCGGCGATGGCGTCGCCGGCGTTCTCGATCTGGTCCAGCAGCTGTGAACCGTAATCGCCGCCGACTTCGCGGACGACATCCTTGACCTGGCCGAAGGCCTTCTGAGCGCTGCCTGCCGCCTGGTCGGCCTTTCCGTCGGCCTTCATCTTGGTGTCGCCGGTGAGCTTGCCGGCCATCTCCTGCGCCTTGCCGCCGAGGTCGCGCGCTGTGCCTTCGAACCTGTTCTCGTCCATCGATCGTCTCCACCTAGTGTGGCTAATCAAACCCTGGCGGGCTCCCCAAGTTCCCGCGACGACTCCCGCGCCGTCGGCAGCCAGATCGTCACCGTGGTGCCCTCGCCCTCGATGCTCTCGATCCGGAGCTGGCCGCGGTGACGGTTGACGATGTGCTTGACGATGGCCAGGCCGAGGCCGGTGCCGCCCACCTCACGGGAACGGCGGGTGTTGACCCGGTAAAAGCGTTCCGTCAGGCGTGGGATGTGCAGAGCGGGGATGCCGGCGCCCTCGTCGCGCACGCGGATGGCGACGCCGTCGATGCCGGCACGGCGGACCAGGCGGGCGTCGACATGGATCGCGCCGCCGTCGCGGCCGTATTTGATGGCGTTCTCGAGCAGGTTCTGCAGCACCTGGCCGAGCTGATCGCGGTCGCCGACGATACTGGGCAGCCCGCCGTCGAGCTGCGCGTCGAGTGTCACCTTGCGGGCAGTGAATAGAGGAGCGAGCCCGGCGGCGATGGTCTCGGCGAGCGCGGCCAGGTCGACCCGGCCGGAGGGTGCCACGTGCTCGATCAGCTCGATGCGGGATAGGCTGAGCAGGTCGTCGATCAGCCGGTTCATGCGCTGGCCCTGCTCGGCCATGATGCCGAGGAAGCGATGCTGCGCCGCCGGGTCGTCGGCAGCGGGGCCTTGCAGCGTCTCGATGAAGCCGATCAGGCTGGCCAGCGGGGTGCGTAGCTCATGGCTGGCGTTGGCCACGAAATCGGCCCGCATCCGCTCGACGGCGCGCTCGCGGGTGCGGTCCGACAGCAAGGCGAGCAGCTGGTTCTGCGCGGCGCCGACGGGAAGGATGCGGACGTGGAGCTCGCGGGCGACGCGGACCGGCAGCGTGAGGTCGACGGTCGCCTCGGTGCCATCGGTGACGGCTTGGTCGAGCGCGGCGCGAAAGGCCGGCATGCGGAGCAGGGCCGAGGCCCCGGCGCCCAGGATGGTGCGTGCCTCGAGGTTGAGGCGGCGAATGTTGCGGTCGGGTCCGAACAAGATCACCGGGTCGGGTAGGTGTTCGAGGAGGGCCTGCTCGGTCGCGAGTTCGGCGCGGAGCCCTTCGATCTCCGCCATCAGATTGCGGACGGCGGTCTCGGCCACGAGTCCACGTAATTGGGCGCGGGTCGCGCGACGCATGCCCAGGTAAGATCCGCCGACCCAAGCCGCCGCGACGAGGATGAGCAGCAGGATCGCGACGGCGGAACTCACGATCGATCACATCATCGGAGAGGCCGAGCCTTCGGGCGGTGCCGGGCGCGACTGCAACCCGGTCGAGCCGATCTCGAACAGCGCGAGGTTGCGACGCACCTGACCGTTGGGCAGCAGGCGGAACACGCCGTTGGCGCCGGCGAAGCCGGACGGGTTGAGCAGGACGGACGCGTCGACGCCATTGGGGCCGCTCACGGCATGGGCGGCCGCCGCGGCGTCGAACGCGATGCTGGCCACGTCACGCGGGGGCGTGCCGTAATGCGAGATGTAGTTGTCTGAAAACACCTTGAGGGTTTCGGCGGGCGGGCCGGCGAACCAGGCGCCGGCGAGCGGGGACAGCTTGGCCGCGTCACGCGCCCATAGCGCGGTGCCGAGGATACGAATGCGGTCCGGGCCCATGCCGAGGCGGATCAGGTCCGGCAGCACCTTAAGCGTCGTGTCGGCCGGGGTGCCGAGGAGGAGCGCGTCGATCGCCAGCGGGTTACCGGGCGAGCTGCCGGGGACGTCGGACGGGGTGCCCATCTGCCGAATGGCGGCGTCCAGGCCGCTCTGGCCCTGGAACCGCAGCACCAACGGCGGCGGCAGCCCGGCCTCGGCAGCGGCCGGGATCAGCTCGGCAACGAGCGAATCGCCGAACGGGTTGGACGGCAGGATGGCGCCGATGCGACGCTTGTAGTCGGCCGCGGCCGCACGGACGAGGGTGCGGACCTGTTGCCCCGGCGTGAGGCCGAGGGGCCAGACGCCCGGCTGCGCCTTGGTGGCATCGGACGTCAGCGCGAGGACGGAAACGTTCCGTGCCCTGGCGATCGGGGCCACCGCGGCGGTCTCGCCGGCCGTGAGCGGACCGACGACAATGCCGGCACCGGCAGTGATGGCCGCGCGCAGGGCCGTGGCGGCGCCGTCGGGGGTGCCGCGGGTGTCCTGCGTGTCGAACGCGTTAGTGGCGTTGGGCTCGAATGCGAGCTTGGCGGCCAGCAGCATGGACTGGCCAAGCGACGCGTTGGCGCCGGAGAGCGGCAGCAGCACGGCAATGCGGCGTCCGGCAGGGGCGGTGGCAAATTGCTGCTGGGGATAGGCGCCGTTCGGTCCGTAGCCGGGCGGCCCTCCCTGCGCTACGCAGGCGCTGAGGCCGCAGGAGGCCAGGAGCAAGGCGAGTGCCCGACCTAGACCAAGATAAGAAGGCCCTCGGAATTGCATGCAACTCTCCTGTCGGCGAGTCGGCCGGCGCTCGCGCGCCGCATATAGCATCAGGACTGATCCTGGTCGCGACCCCGATCGGCAACCTCGCCGATCTTTCGCCGCGTGCCGTGGCGGCGCTGCGGCATGCGGAGCTGATCCTGTGCGAGGACACGCGGACCAGCGGGGTGCTGCTGGGACATTACGGCATCGGCACGGCGACGGCGCCGCTGCATGAGCACAACGAAAGCGCGCGTATCCCGGCCGTGCTGGCGCGCCTACACGCCGGGGCGCTGATCGCGCTGGTGTCGGATGCCGGGACCCCGTTGGTGTCGGATCCGGGCTACCGGTTGGTGCGGGCCGCGATCGAGGCGGGGGTGCCGGTGTCGGCGGTGCCGGGGGCGAATGCGGCGGTGATGGCACTGACGCTGTCGGGCTTGCCGCCGCAGCCGTTCGTGTTCCTCGGCTTCCCACCGCCCAAGGAGGCGGGGCGGCGGGCGGCATTCGCCGGGTTGCGGGCGGCGGAGCGGGCCGGGCTGACGGCGACGCTGATCTGGCACGAGGCACCCCATCGCCTGGCCGAGACGCTGGCGGACATGGCCGAGGCGTTCGGCGACCGCGACGCGGCGGTGGCGCGGGAGCTGACCAAGCGGTTCGAGGAGGTACGGCGCGGCACGCTCGGCGCACTGGCAGCGCATTACGCGGCGGAGGCGCCGCGGGGCGAGATCACGCTGCTGGTCGGGCCCGCGCCGGCCGAGCAGGTAGATGCCGAGAAGGTCGACGAGTTGCTACGGCGGGCGCTGGAGACGCATAGCGTCAAGGATGCAGCAGCCCTGGTGGCGGGGGCGACGGGGTTGCCGCGCCGGGCGGTTTATGCCCGGGCGCTAGCGTTGTGAGGGTGGTTACGGTGGGCTGAAGCCCACCCTACGCGGAGCTTTATTGGCGTGCGGTCGGGTCGATCCAGCCAATGTTGCCGTCGGGGCGGCGGTAAATGACGTTGAGTTCGCTGCTGGCGCTGTTGCGGAACATCAGCACCTGCTGGTCGGCCAGGTCGAGGCGCATGACGGCTTCACCGACAGAGAGGGTGCTGATCTCGGCGTTGCTCTCGGCGATGACGGTGGCGAAGGTCTGCGCCTGGACGGTGTCGCCGGTATCAGGAGCGGGTTCCTCCTCGGCGCGCAGCACATACTGACGTGCGGCTTCCGGACGGGCGCGGTTCGCGAGGTCACGGGCATGGTCGTTGACCCGGCGGCGGTAGCGGCGCAGGCGCTTGGCGATGTGCTCGGCCGCATCGTCGAAAGCGCTGTTGGCGTCGGCCGCCTCGCCCTCACCGCGGAGCGTCAAGCCGCGGCCGGCATGCACGTTGATGTCGCAGGTGAAGAAGCTGCGGGTGCGGCCGAATGTCACATGGGCGTCCTGAGCGCCGTCGAAATACTTACCGGCGATGATATCGAGCTGGTCCGACACGCGAGTGCGAAGCGCGTCGGAGAGGTCGACTTGCTTGCCTGACACTGTGATTTGCATCGATGCTCCCCCGTTCGATTGCCCAAGTCACCCCACGCGGTCGAGTGAGGCTGATCCAACGGTGCTTTTCTCGCGTTTGCGTTGGACTGAACTCGGTATGCGCAAGGCATCGCGGTATTTGGCCACGGTCCGGCGCGCGATGTCCACGCCTTCGCGTCGAAGCACTGCAACAATAGCGTCATCAGAGAGCACATCTTCCGGATTTTCCGCGCCCACCAGCGCGCGGATCCGGTGCCGCACCGCTTCTGCGCTATGGCTGTCGCCGCCGCTGACGGCGCTGAGCGCGGTGGTGAAGAAATATTTTAGCTCGAAGGTGCCGCGCGGGGTGGCGATGTACTTGTTGGCGGTCACGCGGCTGACGGTGCTCTCGTGCATCTCCACCGCGCCGGCGACGTCGCGCAGGATCAGCGGGCGGAGATGGCCGACGCCGCCGCGGAAAAAACCGTCCTGCTGGCGGACGATCTCGGCGGCAACCTTGAGAATGGTGTTGGAGCGCTGCTGGAGCGACTTGACCAGCCAGTTCGCGCTGGAGAGGTTCTCGCTGATGTAGCTCTTCTCCTCGCGGCCGGCTTTGGCGCTCACCCGGGCGTGGTAGCTCTCGTTGACCAGCACGCGAGGCATGGTCTCGGGGTTGAGCTCGATGAACCACTCGCCATCCGGCAGCGCGCGCATCAGTACGTCGGGGATGACTTGCTGCAACGGGCCGTCGTCCCAGCCGGCGCCGGGCTTGGGGTCCAGCGCGCGGATCTCGGCGATCATCTCGGTGAGGTCCTCGCCGTCGACCTCGCACACGGCCATCAGCGCGCGGTGATCGCGGCGAGCGAGCAGCTCGAGGTTGTCGAGCAGGGCCTCCATGGCCGGGTCGAGCCGATTGCGGTCGGCGAGCTGGGCGGCGAGGCAGTCCCGCAGGTTGACGGCGAACAGGCCCGGCGGATCGAAGCGCATCATCGCCTGCCTGACCTGGCCGACCAGGCCGGGCTCGACGCCCATGGCGGCGGCGATCTCGGCGTCCGTGGCCGAGACACGGCCGGCGCCGTCGATCAATGCGATGAGATGGGCGCCGATGATGCGATGCATCGGGTCGCCGATGCTGAGGCGGAGCTGCTCGCCGAGATGGGTGCGCAGATTGCGTGGGGTGGCGGCGAGTTCGTCGATGCCGCGCTCGTCGCCGAAATCGCGGGCGCCGTCGCGGCCGCCGGAGCCGATCGCCCCGGAAAAACCATCCGAGGCGCCACCTTGGTCGTAGGAATTGGCGTGATCAGCCTCGACCGCGTCCGGCAATTTCTCCATGCGCACGAGGTCGGACGAGTCGAGATTGGCGTTGGTCTCGCTACGCTGGTCCGGCGCGGGCAGTTCGGGCGCCGCATCGGAGCGTTCGTCGCGCTCCAGCATGGGGTTGCGCTCGAGTTCGCCGTCGACGAAGGCGGCGACCTCGAAATTGCTGAACTGCAGAAGTTTGATGGCCTGACGCAGCTGTGGCGTCATCACCAAGGACTGCGTCTGCCGGAATTCTAAGCGTGGACCTGCTGCCATGGGTGCAGACTACAGGCTAAACCTTTCTCCAAGGTATACTCGCCGCACGTCCTGGTTCTCGACCACCTCGTTGGGCGCGCCCTCCATCAGGACCTGCCCATCGTGCAGGATGTAGGCGCGATCGACGATCTCGAGAGTCTCGCGGACGTTGTGATCGGTGATGAGGACGCCGATGCGGCGGTCCTTCAGATGTGAGATGAGGTCGCGGATCTCGCCGACGGCGATCGGGTCGATGCCGGCGAGCGGCTCGTCGAGCAGGATATAATGCGGCTGGGTCGCCAAGGCGCGCGCGATCTCGACCCGGCGACGCTCGCCGCCCGACAGCGCCAGCGCCGAGGTGCGGCGCAGATGCGAGATGCCGAATTCGGCCAGTAGCGAGTCGAGCATCTGGTCGCGGCGGTCCGGATCGGGCTCGACCACTTCGAGGGTCGCCATGATGTTGCCCTCGACGGTCAGGCCGCGGAACACGCTGGCTTCCTGAGGCAGGTAGCCGATGCCGAGGCGCGCGCGGCGATACATCGGCAGCGCGGTGATGTCGTGGCCTTCTAGGCTGATCTTGCCGTGGTCGGGGCGGACGAGGCCGACGATCATGTAAAAGGTGGTGGTCTTGCCAGCGCCGTTGGGTCCGAGCAGGCCGACGGCCTCGCCACGCCGAACGTTGATGGAGACGTTCTGGACGACGGGCCGCTTTTTGTAGGTCTTGCCGACAGCCTGGGCCGAAAGGCCTTTCTCCGTGGGGTCGATCCGGCGCGAGAAGTTCATTTCTTCGCCGGCTTCGCTTTGGTCTCGCCGCCCGCGGGCTGGGCGCCGTCACTGCCGGTGGAATTCGGCACGACCAAGCCCTGCACGCGGGCGCCGGGGTTGCGGACCAGGGTCGAAATACCGGTTTTCATATTGACCAGCGCCTCGTCGCCATTGAGCTGGTTCATGCCGCGGGTGATGTGGACGTGGCCCAGGATGCGGGAGATCTCGGTATCGGCGACGTAGACGCCACGGTCGCCGGTGATGGTCTCGGTCGCGGTGCGGACCTCGACGTGACCGAATGCCTCGACCTTCTGCAGCTTGCCCGCAGCCGTCGCGGCGGACGAACTGGCGGGCTTGGCGGCGGGCGCGGCGGCGGCGGGCGCGTTGTCGGGCGCGGTGTAGCCAACCAGGACGTCGGCAGCCAGGCGCTTGCCGTCGGCCGTGGTCACGGTCGCCAGACCGCGGCCGACCGCCATGTGCTTCTGCGACCACCACTCCATGGTATCTCGCGCAGTCATGACGTGGTTGGGCGTGGTCAAGCTCAGGGCCTTGCCGGTCATCACCAGGACCGCCTGATCGATATCATACACGGCATGGTCGCCGACGGCGATGTCGGTCGGGTTAAAGATCTTGACGTGCCCGTCCGCCTCGAGACGGTAGATCTCGTTGGCGCCGGTATCGCCGCCGGAGATGACCGACCCGGTCGAGACCTTCGTCGGCGTCGGAGCGGCCGCGCCGGTCTTGCGGCGGTAGCGGGCGGTCAGCGTATCGGCCATCACGGTGACGTCGCCGCGGACGGCACGGGCGTCGCCACGGGCGATGACGACCTGCTCGTTCTGCCGCCATTCGATGCCGTCGCGCGACGTCACTTCGATGGGGCCGCCCTTGGACATGTCGAGGCCGTTGCCCTGGGCGTGGGCGGCGGTCGACAGTGCCAGGGCGAGCAGGACGGCGGAAACGAGTACGCGGATCACTTGTTGGCTCCGTTGAGGACCAGCTTGGCCGGGCCTTGGAATTGGACCGTCCCGGCCTTGTCCGTCAACGTGAAGCCCTGGGAGTCGAGAACACCGAATGGGCCCTCCGCGTGGGTCTGGTCGTTGCTGCTGGCCGCTCCCTGCTTGATGTCGACCGCGGCGGTCTGGGTGCGAAGCACGGTGCCGTCGTCGCGATACATCACGACGTCGTGGCTCAAATCGAGCAATTCGGCACGCTGGATGAACACGCCGTCCCGTGCCTCGACCTGTAGCCAATTGCCGCTCTCGAGCACGAGGTCGCCCTTGGGGTCGCCGAGATCGACGCGGGTGGGGGTGGCCTGCGTCGCCCAGGCGGCGGTGATGGTATAGGGGCGGTTGCGCTGGTCCACGCCGCGGTAATGCGGATCCATCATGCGGCCGCTCTCGGCCTCGAGCGCGAAGACGCGGCGGAACGACGTGCGCGTGCGGTCGCTCAGGCGATCGAACTCCGGCCACAGCACGATCGCGCTCAGCAGCAGCACCGCGAGCAGGGGCAGTCCCAGCTTGGCCGCCAGCACGGTGAAGCGGCGCAGGCGGATGCGGCGGCGGTTGATCTCGCGGCGGGCGCGGCGGCCCTCGAGGCTCAGATGCTCGCGCGGGTCGGGGCGGAGGTCTGCACGGAAGTCGGGCATGCTCAAGACGGCATCACGCGACACCGGCGCGCAGGAGATCGTGGACGTGCACGATGCCCGCCGGCAGGCCGGCGCGGTCGATGACGAACAGACTGGTGACCGGACGAGCGCCGTCGTTCATCGCGCGCAGGGCATCCGCGGCGAGGGAGTCGGTAGCGATCGTGCGGGGCGCGCTGTTCATGACCTCGGACACCTTACGGGTCAGAAGGCCGGGTCCCATGGCGCGACGCAAGTCGCCGTCGGTGAGAATGCCGCAGAGACGGCCATCCGCGTCGGTCGCACCGAGGCAGCCGAAGCCCTTGCCGGTCATCAGGATGAGGGCGCGGTCCATCGGCGTGTCCTGCGGCGCCAGCGGCATGGCGTCGCCGGTGTGCATCAGGTCGCTGACCAGGCGGAGTTGCGCGCCGAGCGAGCCGCGTGGGTGGAAGACGGAGAACTCGGTGGGGGTAAAGCCGCGCCGGGTCAGGAGTGCTACCGCCAGGGCGTCGCCCAAGGCGAGCTGCATGGTGGTGCTGGTGGTCGGCGCCAGGCCGAGCGGGCAGCCTTCGGGTGCCGGCGGGAGCAGCAGGAGGTGGTCGGCGGCGCGCGCCAGCGTCGAGTCCGGCCGGCCGGTGATGGCGATGAGCGTCAGGCCGAAGCGGCGGGCGTGGGCGACGAGGTCGGCGAGTTCGGCAGTCTCGCCGCTGTTGGACAGGGCCAGGATGGCGTCGCCAGGCAGGATCATGCCGAGGTCGCCATGCGATGCCTCGGCGGGGTGGACGAACATCGAGGGTGTGCCGGTCGACGCCAGGGTGGCGGCGATCTTGCGGCCGATATGCCCGGATTTACCCATGCCGCTGACCACGACCCGGCCACTACAGGCCGCGAGCCGTTCGACCACGGCGGTAAAGTCGCCGTCGAGCGCACTCGACAGTGCACGCAACCCGGCGATCTCGGCGTCGATCACCGCTTGGGCGACGTCGACGTCCGACGTTTTCTCGATGGCCAACGCGACACTCATCTCTCTTGTATGAGTACGGCTGCAGGCCGGGTCAACAAAGGTCGATCTAGTGCTGGAAGATGTCGGGCGTTTCGTAGCCGAGGAGATCGAGGCGGCAGCGGGCCGGCAGGAAGTCGAAACACGCCTGCGCTAGCTCGCGGCGGCCTTCGCGTTCGAGCAGCGCGTCGAGCTTGGCCCACAGGGCATGGAGGTGCAGCACGTCGGATGCCGCATAGGCGAGTTGCTCGGGCGACAACTCGGGGGCGCCCCAATCGGAGGTCTGCTGCTGCTTGGAGATCTCGACGCCGAGCAGTTCGCGGCAGAGATCGCGCAGTCCATGCCGGTCGGTGAAGGTGCGGACCAGTTTGGCGGCAATCTTGGTGCAGCACGTAGGGGCGACTGTGATGCCGAAGGCGCGCTGCAGGACGGCGACGTCGAAGCGGGCGAAGTGCATCAGCTTGATGACGGCCGGGTCGGCGAGCAGGCGCGCGAGGTTCGGCGCGTCGTAGCCGTGACCGCCGGCGGAGGTCGGGATGATCTGGACCAGATGCGCGGTGCCGTCACCGCTGGAAAGCTGGACGAGGCAGAGACGGTCTCGGTGTGGATTGAGGCCCATCGTCTCGGTATCGATGGCGACGACGGGGCCGAGGTTCAGGCCGTCAGGCAGGTCGTTGCGATGGAGTTGGATGATCGCACCCTGCTAAACTGTTCTATTGTCGAGTAACCGTTGGTGCCCAGGAAAAGAATCGAACTTTCACGGCCTTGCGGCCACAGATACCTGAAACCTGCGCGTCTACCAATTCCGCCACCTGGGCACCGAGCGGTGGAGGCGGGAACTAACGGTCGATGACGACCGCGTCAAGCCGCTTTGGCGAGCGCCGGGCCTTGAGGGGGCGGAGTGCACGCCATAGTAGAGGAGCGAGGTTCAAGGACGAGATGATGGCGCGCAACGTAGCGACGGTATTTGGCGGCAGCGGTTTCATCGGCCGCTACGTGGTGCAGCGCCTGGCGGCGCGCGGACACATCGTGCGCGTGGTCGGGCGCAACACCGAGCGGGTGAAGAACCTGGTGCTCACCGGGGCGGTGGGGCAGGTGGTGCCGCTCTACGGTTCGTTCGCCAACCCGGCGACGATCCTGCGGGCCACCGAGGGGGCGGATCTGATCGTCAACCTGGTCGGCATTCTGGCGGAGAAGCGGGACGGCGACTTCCAGCGGTTGCAGGCCGAGGGTCCCGGGCTGATCGCCCGTGGGGCGGCTGAGGGCGGGGCGCGGCGGGTCGTGCAGATCTCGGCGATAGGCGCGGATCCGGGCAGTCCGAGCCTGTATGCGCGCACCAAAGCGGCGGGCGAGCAGGCGGCACGGGCGGCGTTTGCGGACACGGTGGTCATGCGTCCGTCGCTGGTGTTCGGCGAGGAGGACAAGTTCTTCAACCGGTTCGGCGCCATGGCGATGTACTCGCCGATCATGCCGGTGATCTCGGGCGATAGCCGGTTTCAGCCGGTCTACGTGGGCGACGTCGCCGACGCGATCATGGCCGGCTTGGAACGGGACGATACCGCGGGGAAGACCTACGAGTTGGGCGGACCACGTGTCTATACGTTTCGTGAGTTGCTGGCCTGGATTTTGCATGAGACTCGCCGGCATCGGGCGCTGATCGATATCCCGCCGGGCGTTGCGCGGCTCCAGGCGCGGATCGGTGAGATGGTGCCAGGCAAGCCGTTCACACGTGACCAGCTCACCATGCTGGAGCGAGACAACGTGGTGGCGGCGGGCGCATCGGGTCTGGCAGCGCTCGGGATCGTGCCGACGCCGGTCGAGTTGGTCGTGCCAGGATATTTGGACCGTTATCGACCCGGCGGTGGGAAGCGGGAGGAAGTTCCGGTTTAGGCCGGAACGGACCTAATTCCGACCTGACGCAAGGTACGCGTTACGATCACGGCAGATGTGATCTGAGAAAAGGCCCGAAATGGGCCTATACTCGATATTCCGCTTTGCACCCGATACGATATCTCTTACTGGGATAAGTATTGGAAACGGAGCGGGTCATGGCCGAAGGTCGGATGTTGCAGTTTGTTCGGCTCGAGCAGCAGCCGCCGCCGAAGCGGACCGTATCAGCGCGACGCGAGGATTTCGCCGAGATCTACAAGGATTTCGCACCCGCCGAGGCCGGTATGCAGGCCAGCCGGTGCAGCCAATGCGGGATCCCGTTCTGCCAGGTGCACTGCCCGCTCAACAACAACATCCCGGACTGGCTGAAGCTGACGGCGGAGAACCGGCTGCAGGAAGCCTATGAGCTCAGCAGCGCGACCAACACCTTCCCGGAGATCTGCGGCCGCATCTGCCCGCAGGATCGGTTGTGCGAGGGCAACTGCGTCATCGAGAAGGACTTCAACAGCGTCACCATCGGCGCGGTGGAGCGGTTCATCACCGATACCGCGTGGGAGAATGGCTGGATTCAGCCAATCGCGCCGGTCCGGGAGCGCGCGCAGTCGGTAGGTATCATCGGGGCCGGCCCGGGCGGTCTGGCGGCGGCGGAGCGGCTGCGGACGCTGGGCTACCAGGTGCATGTCTACGATCGATACGACCGGGTCGGCGGGCTGATGATCTACGGCATCCCCGGCTTCAAGCTCGAGAAGGACGTCGTGTTACGGCGTTGGAAGTGGCTCGAGGAGGGCGGGGTGCAGTTCCACCTCGGGGTCGAGCTCGGCAAGACGATGTCGTTCGCCGAGCTGCGGGCCAAGCACGATACGGTGCTGATCGGCACCGGCGTGTACAAGGCGCGCGACATCGGCGGGCCCGGGGCCGGGCTGGGCGGGATCGTGGCGGCGATGGATTTCCTGACCGCGAGCAACCGGCAGGGGCTGGGCGACGCCGTACCCGAGTTCGAGAGCGGAGCGTTGAACGCCGAGGGCAAGCGCGTCGTGGTGATCGGCGGCGGCGACACGGCGATGGATTGCGTGCGGACCGCGGTGCGCCAAGGGGCGGCGAACGTGAAGCTGTTGTATCGGCGCGACAAGGCGAACATGCCGGGCTCGATGCGCGAAGTGAAGAACGCCGAGGAAGAGGGCGTCGAGTTCGTGTGGCTGTCGGCGCCGGAATCCTTCTACGGCGAGGGTAGCGTTACCGGAGTGCGGGTGCAGAAGATGCGGCTCGGCCTGCCCGATGCGAGCGGGCGGCAGTCGATCCTGCCGGGTGACGAGCACCTGACGATCGAGGCCGATTTGGTGGTCAAGGCGCTCGGTTTCGATCCGGAGGAGTTGCCGGCGCTATGGGACCAGCCGGGGCTGGAAGTCAGCCGCTGGGGCACGCTGAAGACGGATCATCGCACCGCGATGACGACGCTGCCGGGCGTGTTCGCCGCCGGCGACATCGTGCGCGGGGCTAGCCTGGTGGTGTGGGCAATCCGCGACGGGCGGGACGCGGCGGCACGGATGCACGAATACATGCAGCAGCACGCGATGGCGGCGGCAGCAGAGTGATGGAGAGCGCGGACATGAACTACGTCGCCGATTGGAACGACAACGTTGCTCGGCTCCAGGGCACTTACGATGCCTCGCAGGAGCATGATGCCTGCGGCGTCGGCTTGGTGGCTGCGCTGGACGGCAAGAGGCGGCGCGACGTGGTCGAGGCCGGGATCGAGGCACTGCGGGCGGTGTGGCACCGCGGCGCGGTCGATGCCGACGGCAAGACGGGCGACGGCGCCGGCATCCATCTCGAGATCCCATACGACTTTTTCCTCGCCGCGATTCAGCATTCCGGCCACAAGGTCGACCCGGCGCATGCGCTCGCCGTCGGCATGGTGTTCCTGCCCAAGACCGACCTCGGTGCGCAGGAGCGGTGCCGGCAGATCGTCGAAACCGAGATCCTACATTTCGGCTACGGCATCTATGGCTGGCGGCAGGTGCCGATCGACGTCGGCGTGATCGGCGAAAAGGCCAACGCGACGCGGCCCGAGATCGAGCAGATCATGATCAACGGCGGCAACGTCGACCCGGCGCGCTTCGAGCGGGATCTGTATGTGATCCGCCGCCGCATCGAGAAGCAGGCGATCGCCGCGCAGGTGGCTGAGCTGTACCTGTGCTCGCTGTCGTGCCGCAGCATCATCTACAAGGGCATGTTCCTGGCGGCGTCGCTGACCGATTTCTATCCGGACCTGCTCGACAACCGCTTCATCAGCCGGTTCGCGATCTACCACCAGCGCTACTCGACCAACACTTTCCCGACCTGGCGGCTGGCGCAGCCGTTCCGGATGCTGGCGCATAACGGCGAGATCAACACGCTGTCCGGTAACGTGAACTGGATGAAGAGCCACGAGACGCGCTTGGCCGCGGGTGAGCTCGACGCCTACATCGAGGACGTCAAGCCGGTGGTTCAGGCCGGAAGCTCCGACACGGCAACGCTGGACCAGGTGTTCGAGCTGCTGGTGCGGGCCGGGCGCGATGCGCCGATGACCAAGGCGCTGACGATCCCGGCGAGCGTCGGGCAGGACGCGACGATGAAGAAGTCGCATGCCGACATGTTCTTGTATTGCAACGCGGTGATGGAGCCGTGGGACGGCCCGGCGGCGATCGCGGCGACGGATGGGCGCTGGGTCATTGGCGGCCTGGACCGCAATGGGCTGCGGCCGCTGCGCTACACGATCACCACCAACGACCTGCTCGTGGTCGGGTCGGAATCCGGGATGGTGAAGTTCTCCGAGACGGAGGTGGTGGCCAAGGGCCGGGTCGGGCCGGGGCAGACGATCGGCGTCGATCTGGACAACGCCAAGTTCTACACCGACGACGCGATGAAGGATTTGCTGGCGTCACGGCAGAACTACGGTGACTGGGTCAAGCGGATTGCGGAGATCGACCAGGTCATCAAAACCGACGCGCCCGAGCCGGTGCTCTACACCGGCGGCGATTTGCGTCGTCGGCAGTTGGCGGTGGGCACGACGCACGAGGAGCTGGAGATGATCCTGCACCCGATGGTGGAGGACAGCCAGGAAGCCGTGGGCTCGATGGGCGACGACACGCCAGTGGCGGTGTTGTCCGAACGGTATCGCGGGCTGCACAATTTCTTCCGCCAGGCCTTCGCGCAGGTGACGAACCCGCCGATCGACAGCCTGCGCGAGACACGGGTGATGTCGCTCAAGACGCGGCTGGGCAATCTTGGCAACGTGCTCGACGAGGATAGCGGGCAGTGCGACCTGCTGCAGCTCGAGAGCCCGGTGCTGTCGACGGCCGAGTTCGCCGCCATGGTGGCGACCATGGGCCAAGCGGCCTGCCGGGTGGATTGCTGCTTCCCGGTCGCCGATGGAGAGACCGGGCTGCGGGCGGGGATTGAGCGCATCCGGCGCGAGGCAGAGGAGGGCGTGCGGGCCGGCTGCATGCACGTGATCCTGTCGGACGAGAACCAGGGGCCGGAGCGGGCGGCGATCCCGATGATCCTGGCCACGGCGGCGGTGCACACGCATCTGGTGCGGCAGTCGCTGCGGACGTTCACCAGCCTGAACGTGCGGTCGGCCGAGTGTCTCGATACGCATTATTTCGCGGTGCTGATCGGCGTCGGCGCGACGACGGTGAACGCCTATTTGGCGCAGGAAGGCATTGCCGACCGGCAGGCGAGGGGGCTGTTCGGCTCGCTATCGCTGAAGGAGGCGGTCAAGCACTACAAGAAGGCGGTCGACAAGGGCCTGCTGAAAGTGATGTCGAAGATCGGCATCTCGGTGCTGTCGTCCTACCGCGGCGGATACAATTTTGAGGCGATCGGCCTGTCGCGGGCGCTGGTCGGCGAATTCTTCCCGGGCATGCAGTCGCGCATCAGCGGCATCGGCTTGTCCGGTATCGCCCGCAAGGTGCTGGCGCTGCACGAGGCGGCGTGGCTGTCGGACTCGACGGTGCTGCCCGTGGGCGGCGTCTACAAGTTCCGGCAGAAGGGTGAGGTGCACGCCTTCGAGGGCAAGTTGATCCACACGCTGCAGACGGCGGTGGCGACGGATAGCTTCGAGACCTATCGACGCTACGCCGACGGCGTGCGGCGGCAGAAGCCAGTCGCGCTGCGTGACCTGTTGGACTTCAAGTTCGACGGCGTGACGGCGATCTCGGTCGACGAGGTCGAGAGCATCACCGAGATCCGCAAGCGCCTGCTGGCGCCGGGCATTTCGCTGGGCGCCTTGAGCCCGGAGGCGCACGAGACGCTGTCGATCGCGATGAACCGCATCGGCTCCCGCAGCAACAGTGGCGAGGGTGGCGAGGATCCGGAGCGGGCGACCCCGCGACCCGGCGGCGACAACGCCAATTCGGCCATCAAGCAGATCTCGTCCGGCCGCTTCGGCGTGACGGCGGAGTATCTCAACGCCTGCCGCGAGATCGAGATCAAGGTCGCCCAAGGCGCCAAGCCTGGCGAGGGCGGGCAGTTGCCGGGATTCAAGGTCACCGGGCTGATCGCGCGGCTGCGGCACTCGACGCCGGGGGTGACATTGATCAGCCCGCCGCCGCACCACGACATCTATTCGATCGAGGACCTGGCGCAGCTCATCTACGACCTCAAGCAGATCAATCCGGAGGCGACGGTCTGCGTGAAGCTGGTGTCGCGCAGCGGCATCGGCACGATCGCGGCCGGCGTGGCGAAGGCCAAGGCGGACGCGATCCTGATCAGCGGCCACTCGGGCGGCACGGGCGCGAGCCCGCAAAGCTCGGTGAAATACGCCGGGTTGCCCTGGGAGATGGGGTTGTCGGAGGCGCATCAGGTGCTGATGCTCAACCGGCTGCGGCATCGGGTGAAGCTGCGGACGGATGGCGGGCTCAAGACCGGGCGCGACGTGGTGATCGCGGCGATGCTTGGCGCCGAGGAGTTCGGCATCGGCACGGCGAGCCTAGTGGCGATGGGCTGCATCATGGTGCGGCAGTGCCACTCCAACACGTGCCCGGTGGGCGTGTGTACGCAGGACGAGGAGCTCAGGCAGAAATTCGAGGGATCGCCGGAGAAGGTGATCAACCTGTTCAGCTTCATCGCCGAGGACGTGCGGCACATCCTGGCGTCGCTGGGCGTGCGACGGCTGGTGGACGTGATCGGCCGGACGGACATGCTGGCGCAGGTGAGCCGGGGGTCCGAACTGCTGGACGATCTCGACCTCAACCCGCTGCTGGCGCAGGCCGATCCCGGGCCGCATCCACGCTACTTCAACCAAGACGGCCGCAACGAGGTGCCGGAGACGCTGGACGCGCAGATGATCGCGGACTCCGTGCCGGTGTTCGAGCGCGGCGAGAAGATGCAACTTCAGTACACGATCCGGAACACGCACCGGGCGATCGGGACGAAGTTGTCATCGAAGATCACGCGGGCCTACGGGATGACCGGGCTGCAGCCCGCGCACATCACGGTGCGGCTGCGCGGAACGGCAGGCCAATCCCTGGGCGCGTTCGCGGTGCAGGGGTTGAAGCTCGAGGTGATCGGCGACGCCAACGACTACGTCGGCAAGGGGCTGTCCGGGGCCACGATCGTGGTGCGGCTGGCGCCGAGTTCGGCGCTGGTGAGCCAGGACAACACCATCATAGGCAACACTTGCCTTTACGGCGCCACCGCCGGCGAGCTGTTCGCGGCGGGGCAGGCGGGCGAGCGGTTCGCGGTGCGCAACTCCGGAGCCACGGCGGTGGTGGAGGGCTGCGGCAGCAACGGGTGCGAGTACATGACTGGCGGGACGGTGGTGTCGCTCGGCGCGGTCGGTGACAATTTCGGCGCCGGGTTCACGGGCGGCCAGGCGTTCATCTTCGACGCCGACGGCACGTTCGAGCATCGCATCAATCCGGACACGCTGCTGTGGCAGCGGGTCGAGCACCCGCATTGGGCCGAGATGCTGCGCGGGCTGGTGGAGCGGCATGTGGCGGAAACGAATAGCCGCTATGCTGCGAACATGTTGGTGGATTGGGGACGGATACTGCCGCAGTTCTGGCAGGTGGTGCCGAAGGAATACGCCAAATACTTACCGGTGCCGATGGTGGAGAGCACCGCACTGCGGGCTTAGAAGAGGGCGCGGCGGATTGGCGAGCATGGCGCATGGTGCGATAAGCCTGCGATGCGCTTGCTCTACCATCTTCCGCTGTCGCCCTTTGCTCGGAAGGTAAGGCTCGTCCTCGCCGAGAAGCGGCTGCCGTTCGAACTGCAGGTCGAGAAGGTGTGGCAGCGGCGGCCGGAATATCTGGCGCTAAACGCGGCCGCTACCGTGCCGACCCTGGTCGACGAGGATGGCCTCGCCGTGGCCGATTCGGCTGTGATCTGTGAGTATCTGGAAGAGGCCTACCCGGAGGCGCCGGCGCTACTGCCCCGGAGCATGCCGGAGCGGGTCGAGGCACGACGCCTCGTGGCCTGGTTCGACGGTAAGTTCGCCGGCGACGTGTCGCGCAATCTGCTCGGCGAGAAGTTCATGAAGCGGGTGCTGGGGCACGGCAATCCGGATGCGGGCGCGTTGCGGGCCGGCTACGCCAACCTGCGGCACCATATCGAATACATTGGCTGGCTTGCCGAGACCCGGCGTTGGCTGGCGGGCGACGAATTGAGCCTGGCGGATTTCGCGGCGGCGGGACATCTGTCGGCGCTCGATTTCGCGTCCGACGTGGATTGGTCGATCTCGGAGCCGGCGCGGGACTGGTATGCCCGCGTCAAATCACGGCCGAGCTTCCGTCCGTTGCTGCAGGACCAGGTACCGGGGGTGCTTCCCCCGGCGCATTACACGAACCTGGATTTTTAGCCGCGGCGGTAGGTGCCGTTGGCGACATCGGCGATGTCGGAGTGCATCAGGCCGAGGTCGGCCAGTTCGCGGCTGCTCATGTGCGACAGCTCATCGCGGATGCGGGCCTGCTCCTGATTACGCTCGAGGAAGCTGATCATCCGCCAGAACAGCGAGAAGATCGGCGCGGGCGCGGGTAGGACCCGGGTAGAAGTCGTGGTCGTCATCGAAAAAACCTCCTGAAGGATGCCCGATTGCGGGCAGACTGTGGAGGACGCTTCCCATGCTCGATAAGATGACACTGACGAGGCTGGAGACAAGACCCGATTTGCTGCACTGCACAAAACGCGGGAGCAGCGCGGCATCTCGGCAACAAGCTATGTTGCCGAAATGCCGATTTGATGACTACCGTTGATCCATGGCGACGTAATCGCGCTGCGGTGAGCCGATATAGAGCTGACGCGGACGGCCGATGCGCTGGCTCGGATCCTCGATCATCTCCTTCCACTGGCTGATCCAGCCAACGGTGCGGGCGACGGCGAACAGCACGGTGAACATCGAGGTCGGGAATCCCATCGCCTTGAGGATGATGCCCGAGTAGAAGTCGACGTTCGGGTATAGCTTCTTGCTGATAAAGTATTCGTCGTGCAGGGCGATCCGCTCCAACTCGAGCGCGAGATCCAGCGTCTTGTCGTCCTTGATGCCGAGCTCCTTCAGCACCTCGTGACAGGTCTGCTGCATGATCTTCGCGCGTGGGTCGTAGTTCTTGTAGACCCGATGGCCGAAGCCCATCAGCTTCACTTTGCTGTTCTTGTCCTTGACCTTCTCCATGAAGGCCGGGATGTGCGACACGTCGCCGATCTCGTCGAGCATCTTGAGCACGGCCTCGTTGGCGCCGCCATGGGCGGGGCCCCACAGACTGGCGATCCCGGCGGCGATGCAGGCGAATGGGTTCGCACCGGTCGAGCCGGCGAGGCGCACGGTCGACGTGCTGGCGTTCTGCTCATGGTCGGCATGGAGCGTGAAGATGCGGTCCATGGCGCGCTCGAGCACCGGGCTGACCTCGTAGTGCTCGGCCGGCACCGCGTTGATCATGTGCAGGAAGTTGGCGGCGTAGCTGAGGTCGTTGCGCGGATACACGAAAGGCTGGCCGACCGAGTATTTGTAGGCCCAGGCGGCGATGGTCGGCAGCTTGGCGATCAGGCGGAAGGCGCTGATGCGGCGGTGTTCCGGGTTATTGATGTCCAGGCTGTCGTGGTAGAAGGCCGAGAGCGCGCCGACGACGCCGCAGATGATCGCCATCGGATGCGCATCGCGGCGGAAGCCGTTGTAGAAGCTGCGCAGCTGCTCGTGCAGCATGGTGTGGCGCATGACGCCGTGCTCGAATTCCAGCTCCTGCGCCTTGTTCGGCAACTCGCCGTTCAGCAGCAGGTAGGCAACTTCGAGGAAGGTGGACTTTTCAGCCAGCTGCTCGATTGGATAGCCGCGATAGAGCAGGACGCCCTCGTCGCCATCGATATAGGTGATCTTGCTCTCGCACGCGGCGGTCATGCCGTAGCCGGGGTCGTAGGTGAAGATGCCGAGCTGGGCGTAGAGCTTGCTGATGTCGGCGACCGACGGGCCGATGGTGCCGCTTCGCATCGGCAGCGCCAACGATTGGTTGGTGCCGTCCATCGTCAGGGTGACGTTAGTTTTTGCAGGGGCGTCCATCGGATGGTCCTATCTGATCGTAGGCTAAATTAAGGCGCTGTTCCCCAACTAGGCAACCTGCCTAGTGCACTGCAACATCGGCCCACAGCCCGGCCCGCTGCCGGCGAGCGCGCAGTTCGAGGTCCGCCAGTTCCGGCGCGCCGGGCTGCGCGCGGGCCCAGCCACTGGCCACGATAGCGCGAGATAGGTCGGTGCCGCTGGCGTTACAGTCGGCATAGGGCCGGCCTGCCGCGTCATGATCCTTCAGTGAACACTCGACCCGGCGGCCGCGCACCAGGCCCGCGAGCGCCGTCGTCGCCGCTCCGCCGCAATCCATCCCGTCAAGGCACCGGTCGCCGCGGTCCGGCGCCTCGACGCCGCGAAGGCGGATCACGTGACCGTCCAGCCGCAGCGTGTCGCCATCGATGATCGCGATGTTGTGCGCTTCGGCGGCGACATGGGTCAGCGGTGGGGCGGCGTGCCCGAACAGGTCGGACGACAGCGCGGTGACGGCGAGGGCGGCGGTCCCGGCGAGACCGATCGTGACGCCAAGGAGCCTGCGGCCGATCGGAAGGCGGCGTGCCGCGCTGCCGCGGAAGATGCGGCGAGGCGGCTTCAATGGAGTGCCGTGCTGTTGCGCATGATGCTGCCTACCGGCTGGGTTCCGTCGACGCAACACAAAGACGGCATCATTAGGTCCAGAACGGGGCGGCCCGCTTGAAGCGTTTCCAGTTTGCCTCGATGCGCGCGCGGGCCGGAAGGGCGGCGGCGGCGGCCATGCCGTCGACCACGCCGCCGGCATAACCGCGCCCGATGCGCCCGAGCTGGGCCAGGAGCAGCCCGGCGGTCGCCGTGTCGTTCAGCGTGCCAAGTTCTTCCTGCAACGACGATAGGCGGCGGAGGAACGGCTTGGTGTATCGGGCCGGAAAGGCCGGCGCGAAGAACTCGGCGGCGTAGCGCAGGCGCTTACAGTCCTTACGGAGCTCGTGCAGCGCCTCGATCGGCAGCGACGCCAGGCCTCGTGCCCGGCGACGGACTCGCTTGAGGTGACGGCTCAGCACGGTGGCGGCGAACGTCGCGGTCGGCGAGTGCAGCAGCGGGTCGGGCGACGGCGTGCGTTGCCAGGGCATGAGCGCCGCGGCGGCGGCGAGATCGACGGTCATCAGGCGAAAGGCCGGGTCGGCCAGATAGCCGTCCAGTCCGGCATAGGCGGCCTCCCGCTGACGCGCGGCGGCGCGGAGCAGGGATGCGACACGGGCATCGCCGGGCTTGGCCTGGGATAGGGCGCGCCCTGTGCCGGCGAGGAACACGTCCCAATCACGCGCGGCGCCCAAGGTGTCGGCGCACTGTGTTACGGCGATCTTCACGGCGGTGAGTTCGGGACATGCGGCCGGACGGTAGAGCGAGAGGGCGGAGCGCAGGCGCCGGGTGGCGACGCGGGCCTGGTGGATGGCTTCCGGCTGCCGGAAGCGGCGGAAGTCGTCGGTCCAGTGCAGCAGGACGTCGAGCAAGTGGCTGATGACGGTGGCGAGCCCATCACCCACGGTGGCCTCGCCGTCGAGGGCGGGAGCGCCGAGATGCCGCGCGGGGAACGCCGTACCAGCGGCCACCGCGAAAGCTTCGCATGCGAGGCTGGCCCGTGGAACCGCCAGGCCAAGGGGGGCTAGAGCCGGCAACAACGCCGCCAGGGCGACGGGTGGCCCAGTCAAAGCGACGCGACAAGCGGGCCGGGTCTCAACCACGCCGCGGACCTCGCCGTGCAGGACGGCGACCGCGACGTCGCCGGCGCGGTAGGCGCGGAGCCGGCCATCGAAGGCGCTGACCGGCACGACGTCGAACGGAATGCTGCCGACCGACGCGTCGGCCTCGGCGAGCGAGGCCAGATCGTCGGCGCGGGCGAGCGGCGGCGGCGGGGCGCAGGCGGGCCAGTCGTGTCGCCCGTCGGGCGCAAGGCGGTCGAGCTGCCATGCCGCTCCGTCCCGGAACAGGCTCAGGTTCCGGCCGGCGATGCCGTGCTCGGCATCGTCATGCCAGAGCAGACGGGTCGGCAAGCCGGGGCCCGTGCGGCTCATGCCGGGAAGGCGGGCCAGCGCGGTCAGATCGCTCGGCGCGAGGGTGAATTCCAGCGTGACGGCCGGGTCGGAGGAAAGTCTCTGGCTGGACTGCGCTTCAGCCGCTGCCGGTGGCGCGAGGAGGGTCGTCTCGCCGCCGGCATCCAGGGTCACTCGGGATCGCTCGCATGTTCGGCGGCGAAATCGCGCGGGCACAGGAAGCGGACTAGGCGACCGCCGCCTCTACCGAGCCCTTGCCAGGGACCGTTGACGGTGAACTCGCTCAGCGCGCCGGACGGGTATCCGTCGGCCAGGCGGCGGAAATCGGCGTTGGCGTAATTCTCGTCGAGCGCTTGCGGGCCGACCAGGGTGATGGCGAGCTCGTGGATGCCCGGGTTATGGGCGATGACCAGCAGACTGCGGACGGTCTCCTTGACCGTGTGGATCGTGTCGAGCAGGGCCGGGACGGAAGCGTTGTAGAGGGTCTCCATGCGGTCGACGAGCGGGGTGTCGGCCCATGGCTCGAGCGCTTCCAGCGTCTGCAGCGTGCGGACCGAGCTCGACACCAGCACGAGGTCGGGCGCCAGGCCGAGGCGCTCCATCGCGTCGCGCATCGTCGCCGCCGCGCGTCGGCCGCGCGGATTGAGCGGGCGCTCATGATCGGGCAGCTCGCGATCGTCCCAGGAGGACTTGGCGTGCCGCAGGAGGAGGAGCTGGCGCATGAAGCGAGTCTGCCCGTCCGCGCGGTGGGCCGCAAGTAAGCTGCCTTGTGCGCCGGCGGGTTGTGACCAATTCGTGGGGATGGGAACGTTACGAATGGTCCTCGGCGACCAGTGCAGCCGCAGCCTGAGCGCGCTCGAGGATCTCGACCCGGCGCAGGACCGGGTTCTGATGGCCGAGGTGATGGCCGAATGCACCTACGTGAAGCATCATCCCAAGAAGATCGTGCTGGTGCTGTCGGCGATGCGGCATTTCGCGGCCGCCCTCGAAGCCCGCGGAATTAAGGTCGACTACATTCGGCTCGACGATCCGGACAATACCGGCACGCTGAAGGGGGAAATGCTGCGCGCCGTCGCACGGCACAAGCCTGACCGCGTCGTGTTGACCGAGCCCGGCGAGTGGCGGCTGCTGGACGACATGCGCCGCTGGCACGACGAGATCGGATTGGAAGTCGACATCCGCGACGACACGCGATTCATGGGGCGGATTACCGAGTTCCTGGCCTGGGCACGCGGGCGGGCAGGCATCCGGATGGAGTTCTTCTACCGCGAGATGCGAAAGCGCTACGGCATCCTGATGGATGACGGGCAGCCCGAGGGCGGCAAATGGAACTACGATCCGGAGAACCGCAAGCCGCTGCCCAAGAAGCTCTCGGTGCCGGAGACGCCGCGTTTCGAGCCGGACGAGACGACGCAGGCGGTGATGGCGATGGTTGCCGAGCGGTTCGGCGGCCATTTCGGCAACGTAGACGGCTTCGCCCTGCCCGTCACGGCGCAGGCGGCGCAGGTGGCGCTGGCCGACTTCATCGAGCACCGGCTGCCGCAGTTCGGCGACTGGCAGGACACGATGAAGACGGGCGAGCCTGCGCTGTTCCATGCGCTGATCTCGACCTCGATGAACACCGGGCTGCTGTTGCCGGAGGAGGTGTGTCGGGCCGCCGAAGCGGCCTACCGCGCCGGGGCGGCGCCTCTGAACGCGGTGGAGGGCTTCATCCGTCAGATCATGGGATGGCGCGAGTTCGTGCGCGGCGTCTACTGGTGGAAGATGCCGGAGTACGGGCGGCTCAACGGGCTGCAGGCGACGCGAAAGCTGCCCTGGTTCTACTGGTCCGGCGAGACCGAGATGAACTGCCTGGCGCAATCGATCGGGCAGACCAAGGAGCATGCCTACGCGCATCACATCCAGCGGCTGATGGTCATCGGCAATTTCGCCTTATTGGCGGGGTTGGATCCCGACGACGTCGATGAGTGGTACCTGATTGTGTATGCGGACGCTTATGAGTGGGTGGAGATGCCGAACGTGCGCGGGATGGCGCTGCACGGGGATGGCGGGCTGATGGGGTCAAAGCCCTATGCCGGCTCCGGGGCCTACATTAATCGGATGAGCGATTATTGCCGGGGCTGCTCCTACGATGTGAAGGATGCCGTGGGCGAGCGGGCGTGTCCGTTCAACGCGCTGTATTGGGATTTCATGGCGCGGCATCGGGAGCGGTTCGCGCGCAACAATCGCATGGCCATGCCGATCCGGACGCTGGAGAAGATGGAGCCGGCCCGCGTCGCCGCGCTGCGCGGGCGGGCGGCGGATTTCCTGGCGCGGATGGATGCGGGGGAGATGGTGTGATCGAGGCGCTGGCGGCGCGCGCGGCGGGGGACCACGGCAGGGCCGTCGCCCTGTGGCGGGCGGCGCTGGCGGAGCGGCCGAACGACTGGCGGCTGGCGCTGGAACTCAAGCACGATCTGAAGGCGGGCTGGCACTACCCGGAGAGCGATCCGCAGTTCCGCCGGGCGGCGGCGTCGCTGCCGGACGACGAGTGGGTGGCGCACTACGCGGCGCTGTACGCGTATCACGGCGGAGACCTCGACGTGTTGGATCGGCGGGCGCGGGCGGTGTTGCAGCGGCGGCCGGACGATGCGGTGGTGCTGACGATCCTGAGTGACGTGGCGTCGCAACGGCGAGACTGGGCAGCGGCGGCGGCGTTCGCGGTGGATCCGTTCAAGCGCGCGACGGCGCAGATGTATCTCCGGCTGTCCACCATCCTTACCCCGGCTCTCTCCCGTCAGCGGGAGAGGGAGATGAGAAGCGGATACTCGATCTCTTTCGTGAACTTGGATCGCAATCCGGAGCGCGAGACGGAGTTGCGGCGGCAATTTGCCGGATCGGCGCCGGTGCTGCATCGTTGCGCCGCGGTCGAAGGCGGGCGATTGCCGGTAGCGGCGGTAAGGCGGCTCGGTGGAGACGAGGGGATGCGGGGAACGCTCGGCTGTTTCCTGAGCCATGCCGGCGCTTGGGAGGCCATGCTGCAGCGAGACGACACCCACTGCCTGATCGTCGAGGACGACGTGATCCCCTTGTTGGATCTACCGGCCGGATTGGACGGCTTGGCGTTGCCGGAGGGGTTCGACCTCGTGTTCGTCAACGACCGGATCGCGCCGCGGCTCGACCCGGCGGCGACCACCAACTTCACCACACGACCCTTGGAAACGGCGATGCATGCGTTCCCGGCCGACGACAACGCGCCGGGCGGTGACGGATACATCCTGAGCCGCGCGGGTGCGCGCAAACTGCTCGACTGGGTAGCCGAAGATGGGTTCGGCGACGACGTGGATTGGCGGCTGATCGCCTACGGGCTCAGCCCGGCGGCCATCGGCGGATTGCCGCGGCCTAGTCACGCCGGGCCATGGTTGGACCGGATCGGGGCGACGATCGGCCGGGTCGAGCGCTTGGATGCCCATGTGCTGCATCCGCCGCTGATCCGCACCGTCGGCGTCAGTAGCGATCGAGAAGACGAGAATCGGATGCACAAGTGATGGAACAAGTCGGGTGTGTGGTGATCGGGGCCGGCGTGGTCGGGCTTGCAGTGGGTCGCGCGCTGGCGTTGGCCGGGCGCGACGTGCTGGTGCTGGACGGGGCGGACGCGATCGGGACGGGCGTCTCGTCGCGCAACTCGGAGGTGATCCACGCCGGCATCTACTATCCGGCGGGCAGCCTGAAAGCGCGGCTCTGCGTCGAGGGCAAGGCGATGCTGTATGAATACTGCGCCGCCCGCGGTGTCGAGCACCGACGGCTCGGCAAGCTGATCGTCGCGTCCGACGCGGCCGAGGTTCCGGTGCTGGACGAGATCAGGGCCAAGGCGGCGGCGAACGGGGTCGACGACATGGAGATGCTGTCGGCCGGGGCGGCGCGGTCGTTGGAGCCTGCGTTGCGGGTCGCCGGGGCGCTGTTGTCACCGAGCACGGGCATCGTCGACAGCCACGGGCTGATGCTGGCGTTGCAAGGTGACATCGAGAATGCCGGCGGCGGTGTGGTGGTGCATGCGCCGGTGCTCGGCGTGGTGGCGCGGGACGGCGGGTTCGTGCTGGAGGTGGGCCGCGAGGAGCCGATGACGCTGGCCTGCGAAATCCTGGTCAACGCGGCCGGGCTGTCGGCGCCGGCGGTGGCACGACGGATCGAGGGACTCGCGGCGGAGACGGTGCCGACGGGTTATCTGTGCAAAGGCAGCTACTACTCGTTGCAGGGTCGCGCACCGTTCTCACGGCTGATCTATCCGGTGCCCGAGAAGGCCGGGCTTGGCGTTCACCTGACGCTGGATCTGGGCGGGCAGGCGCGGTTCGGGCCGGATACCGAATGGGTCGACTCGGAAGAGTATGACGTCAACATCGGGCGTGCGGACGGCTTCTACGCTGCGATTCGCCGTTATTGGCCGGCGCTGACGGACGGCGCCTTGTCGCCCGGCTATGCCGGCATCCGGCCGAAGATCAGCGCGCCGGATGCGGCGAACGCGGATTTCCGCATCTCAGGGCCGGCGGAGCACGGGCTGGGCGGGCTGGTGAACCTGTTTGGGATCGAGAGTCCGGGTCTCACCTCATCCCTGGCGATTGGGCGTCATGTGGCTGGCATCGTCACGGGGCGCAACGCGCTGAATTAGACGTTGTGCAATCTTGGGTTGCGTAGTATTTTTATGCTGCTACCAGAAGCGCATCTCCATCATGTTGCTTTCATGTGGCGTCGACACGCTATGGCGTGGTTTTAGGGGCCGCCCGGACCGTCGGGGGACGAGACGGGCGGCCCGCCTGCCACGCTGGCGATCTCCGCCGGAGCCCAGCGCTGCAGCGCCGCCTCACCGTCCGCGGTCAGCGCATACAGGCCGCGGGTGACGCGGGCGAACCAGCCATATACGTTGCGATGCAGGATCGCTGCCGCGCGCGGTGCATCAGGGCGCAAGTCGCGCGGGCGCAGCGGGCCAGGTTGCAGCCGGCTGGCGCAGCGCAGGGCTTCCTGGCGGTAGGCGGTCATCACGGGGATGCCGCCGGTGCCGCCGGGCGAGGGGTCGCCGTGGCGGGCGACGTGCTCGACGGTGATCCTACGGCGGGCGCGGGTGTCGCGGCGCGGCTGGTAGGGCGTAGGCTCGGCGAGGATTTCGACGTGATGGCGCGGATGGATGGCGATCAAGCCGAAGCCGAGCAGGCGGCATAGCTTGCGGGCGCGGGTGTCGCGGTCCCGACCGCGCCGGGTCGCGGTGACGGCCAGCCAGATCTCGTCGGCCGCCCCCATCCGCTCGACAGCCTGCAGCACCAGCTCGAGCGTGAACGATAGCTTCATCTCGGCAACCACGAGCCGAGCCGGTGCACCCGCTTTGATGCCGACGACGTCGCACCCGGCAACCTCGCCCTTGACCTCGTAGCCCTGGCTCTCGAGGAAGCGCTTGACCGCCGGGTAGAGCGACGCCTCGCTCATCTAGAGGCCGGTCTTGGCCTCGAGACCGACGGCGGCGACGCCGGCGAGGGCGCATTTCTCGTCATTGTCAGAATTGTCGCCCGAGATGCCGACCGCGCCGATGACGTGGCCCTCCTCGACGATCAGCACGCCGCTCGGCACCGGCACCAGGCGGCCCGCCGCCACCGCGCTGAGCGCGCCCATGAAGGTCGGGTTGGCCTGCGTGCGGTTGAACAATTCGCGTGAGCCGAAGCCCATGCCCAGCGCGCCCCATGCCTTGCCGAACGCGATGTCGAACCGGAGGATGCCGGAGCCGTCCTCGCGGTTGAAGGCGACCAGATGACCGCCGGCGTCGAGCACGGCGACGGTGAGCGGCAGGAATTTGTGCTCGCGCCCGGCGGCGAGGGCGGCGTCAACGATCTTGCTGGCGACCTCGAGCGTCATGACCGGTTTATGGGGCATTCTATGTCTCCTCCTGAACTGACGCGGCTTGTAGCACCGGAACGGCGCCGGAGCCGAGATAGCCCAGCACGGCATCGACCAGCATGCGGCGATGGCTGTCGTGCAAGGACGGGTCGAGCGGGTCGACGCTGAGCACCGTGCGCAGCGTGTAGCGGTTGGCGACGCGGAAGAAGCACGGCGCGGAGATCAGCAGGTGCACGCCGATCGGCTCCGCATCGGCCCGGAACGCGCCGGCGCGCTTGCCCCGCTTGAGAATGTCGGAGATCGTGTCGATGACAGAGCCATTCAGGGCATGGATCGGCGCCAGGTCGCGCAAATGCTCCGCATGGTGGATGTTCTCGATGGCGATGAGGCGGACGAACTCGGGATGCGCGGATCCGTAATCGAATGTGAATTCGGTCAGGCGGCGGATCGCGTCGGACGGCGTCAGGGCGTCTAGCGCCAGGGCCTGTTCAGCCGTGCGCATGCGGCCATAGGCGCGCGCGATGACGGCGCGATACAGCCCGGTCTTATTGTCGAAGTAGTGATAGATCATCCGCACATTTGTGTCGGAGCCGTTGGCGATCGCCTCGACCCGCGCGCCGGTCAGGCCGAGGGCGGCGAACTCCTGCTCGGCGATGTCAAGGATGCGGCGTTTGGTCGCCTCCGGGTCCCGTTTCTTGTGGGTATTTTCCATGATGTGGGCTCTCGATCGAGCTGCTTGACTTGAAGTAAGCGCCTACTTACAAAGGCCGTCAACGCGGCCGTGGGACGGCCCGACGACAAGATGGGTGGAGCGGACGGCATGCGGCTCGTCTATGTGCTAAACGGTCCGAACCTGAACTTGCTCGGCAAGCGGCAACCGCACATCTACGGGCATGAGACCCTCGCCGACGTCGAGCGGGACTGCCGATCCTTAGCCGCCGAGTTGGGCCTTGAGCTTCGCTTCCATCAGAGCAACCGCGAGTACGAGCTGATCGACTGGGTCCACGAGGCCCGCGACTCCGCGGCCGGCATCGTGATCAACCCGGCCGCCTTTACACATACGTCAGTCGCGCTGCTCGATGCGCTTTCAGCGTTCGAGGGCCCCGTCATCGAGGTGCACATCTCCAACGTGCATAAGCGCGAGGCATTCCGTCATGTGTCATACGTCTCGCTGCGGGCCGACGGGGTCATCGCCGGGTTGGGGACGCAGGGGTATACCTTGGCCCTGCGCCGGGTGGATGCCTTGTCCAAGGCGGGCGGCGTAGCATCGAGGTGAGTATGACCCAGACGCCGATCGACGAGTTTTTTCAGCGTGACCGCACGCTGCAGCCACCGGGCTACACGCCGGGCTACAAGACCAGCGTGCTGCGGTCGCCGAGGCTGGCGCTATGGTCGCTGCAGAACTCGCTGTCCGAGGTCACCGGCCCGGTGTTCGGCGCCGACGAGTTGGGGCCGTTGGATCACGACATGATCCTCAATTACGCCAAGACCGGCGAGCCGATCGGGGAACGCACGATCGTCCATGGCCGGGTCATGGACGAGAACGGGCGCGGGGTGCCGCATACGCTGGTCGAGGTTTGGCAGGCCAACGCGGGCGGGCGCTACCGGCACCGCAACGACACCTATCTGGCGCCGATCGACCCGAATTTCGGCGGTTGCGGCCGCATGATCACCGACGCGGCCGGCTATTACGCGTTCCGCACCGTCAAACCCGGAGCTTACCCATTCCGTAACCACGTCAATTCCTGGCGACCGGCGCACATCCATTTCTCGCTGATGGGCAGCGGCTGGGCACAGCGGCTGATCACGCAGATGTATTTCGAAGGCGACCCGCTGATCGCCAAGGACTCGATCCTGAACACCATTCCGGACCCGGCGGCGCGCGAGGGGTTGGTGGCCAAGCTCGACTTCAACGCGTCGGTGCCGCTGGACTCGTTGGCCTACCGGTTCGATATCGTGCTGCGCGGGCGACGCTCGACGCTATTCGAGAACAAGCTGCACGGGAGCTGAGGCGATGACGACGCTGAACTACCTGCCGGAAACGGCCTCGCAGACGGCGGGCCCCTACGTGCACATCGGGCTCCTGCCGCAACAGGCCGGCTTCGACATATTCGAAAACAATTTCTCCAACGTCCTGGCCGGGGAAGGTGAGCGCGTCCGCATCGAAGGCCGCGTGCTGGACGGGCTCGGGGCGCCCTGCCGCGACGTGCTGCTGGAAATCTGGCAGGCGGATGCGGCGGGTAACTACGCGAGTTCGGCGCAGGACGGTTTCCGCGGCTGGGGCCGGGCGGGCACGGATTTCGAGACCGGGCTGTGGTGGTTTGAGACGATCAAGCCCGGTGCGGTTGCCGGACGGCACGGTCACAAGCGGATGGCGCCGCATGCCAACCTCTGGCTGGTCTCGCGAGGCATCAACATCGGGCTGTCCACGCGGATCTACTTCGACGACGAGGCGGCGCTCAACGCCACCGACCCGGTGCTGCGGATGATCGAGCCGGCCCTGCGCCGCGACACCTTGATCGCACGGCGCGAGGAGCGGGACGGGATGGCCGTCTACGTGTTCGACGTCCGGCTGCAGGGCGAGAACGAGACCGTTTTCTTCGACATCTAGGGACCAATCATGACACCGATTGTCATCGCCTGCGCCATCACGGGCTCTGTCCCGCGCAAGAAGGACAACCCGGCCGTGCCCACCCTGCCGGCCGAGCAGATCGAGAGCACGCATGCGGCCTTCGAGGCCGGGGCGTCGTTGGTCCATATCCACGTGCGCGACGATCAGGAGAACCCGTCGAGCGATCCGGCGCGCTTCGCCGAGGTGCAGGCAGGCATCCGCACGCACTGCCCGGGGATGATCGTGCAGTTCTCCACCGGTGGACGCGGGCGCGACCCGGCAGCGCGCGGCAACGCGTTGGAGCATCGGCCGGACATGGCGTCGCTGAGCACCGGGTCGGTGAACTTTCCGACCATCATCTATGAGAACTCGGCCTCGCTGGTCACCGACCTGGCCACCAAGATGCAGCAGTTCGGCGTGCGGCCGGAGATAGAGTTGTTCGACCTCAGCCACATCCATGGCGCGCGGCGACTGATCGAGGCCGGGCTGATGGATGCGCGGCCGCATGTGCAGGTGGTGATGGGCGTCAAGAACGCGCTGCCGGCGGAGGAGCACTTGCTTGACCTGATGCTGGGCGAGATCCGCAGGCAGTTGCCCCAAGCAACTTGGACGGCTGCCGGCATCGGGGTGAACCAGGCGCGTGTGATGGAATGGGTGCTGGCGCGCGAGGGTGATGGGATACGGACCGGCCTGGAGGACAACGTGCGCCTCAGCAAGGAGAGGCTGGCGGGCAGCAATGCGGAGCTGGTGTCGCTGGCGGCGGAGGCGTGCGCCCGACATGGCCGCCGCCCGGCGACGGCAGCCGAAGCTCGCGAGGCTCTCGGCCTTTCAGGGTAGAAGGATAACGACCTCCCGCACGAGAGCTGCGTAGAGGCCTGTGCTCGTAGCCCGGGTAAGTTGGGGACCCGCTTCTCTTGCCGGCCGGAGCGTCGATCGCCAGATTCGGTCGATGGCTCAGACACTCTCCCCCGTCGAAGGTTACAAGACCGTCAGCCGCGGACTGCGTGGCACCATTTCGACCGAGCTGGCCGACGACACGACCAGCACGGTCGGCGAGGCGTCGCACAGCCTGCTAAAGTTTCACGGCACCTACGAGCAATATGACCGCGATACCGCGACGGAGTTGAAGCAGGCCGGCTTCGAGAAAGACTGGAACTTCATGGTCCGCGCCCGCATCCCCGCGGGCCGGGTCACGCCGTCGCAGTATCTGGCGCTCGACGACTTGGCCGGCCGCTACGGTAACGGGACCATGCGCGTCACGACCCGGCAGACCTTCCAGTTCCACGCCATCGCCAAGCGCAATCTGCGTGAGACGATCGCCGAGATCGACCGCATGTTGCTAACCACCATGGCGAGTTGCGGCGACGTCGTGCGCAACGTCGTGACCACGGCGGCGCCGATCCAGGACGCGGTTCACCAGACGCTGCGCGACACGGCCGAATACCTTTCGTCGGTGCTATTGCCGCGCTCCACCGCGCATCACCAGATTTTCGTGCTCGGCGAAGATAATGGCGAGGAAGGGGAGGTCGAGCCGATGTACGGGCCGACCTACCTGCCACGCAAGTTCAAGATCGGGCTGGCGCATCCGGACGACAACACGATCGACGTGCTGTCTAACGACCTCGGGCTGATTGCCGAAGTGACGGACGGCCAGGTTACCGGATGGATCGCCTGTGTCGGCGGCGGGCAGGGCATGACGCACAACAAGCCGATGACCTACCCGCGCGTGGCGTCGGCGCTGTGCCGGGTCGATCACGCAGACCTGCTGCGGCTGGTCGAAGCGATCGTCAAGACGCAGCGCGACCATGGCGATCGGACCAACCGCAAGCGGGCGCGGCTCAAATACGTCGTCGACGATCACGGGCTGGACTGGGTCAAGGCGCGGGTCGAGGAGCATTATGGTGCGCCACTGGACACGCCGGGGCCGATGCCGAAGTTGACCGTGCCGGACCTGCTCGGCTGGCACGAGCAGGGCGACGGCAAGTGGTGGCTCGGGCTGCCGTTGCCGTCGGGTCGCATCGCCGATGTGGGCACGGCACGGCTACGGACCGGGTTGCGGGAAGCCGTCGTCCAGTTCGGCGTCGCGCCGGTGATGACCACACTGCAGGACATGTTGCTGACCAATATCGAGCCGGCGCAGCGTGAGGGCCTGGAAGCGCTGTTGCGCGCGCATGGCGTCACATTCCGTGAGGACCTGACCCCGATTGCGCGTTGGGCCATGGCCTGTGTGGCGTTGCCCACGTGTGGCCTGGCCCTGTCGGAAGCCGAGCGGTCTCGGGAGCCGATCGTCGCCGGGATCGAGGGCCTGTTGCGTCAGCATGGGCTGGAGCAGGAGCGCATCAGCGTGCGCATCACTGGCTGCCCTAATGGCTGCGCGCGGCCGTACGATGGCGATCTCGGCATCGTCGGGCGGGCACCCGGTGCCTACGCGATCTTCGTCGGCGGTGATTTCGAGGGCACACGCCTCAACTTCCTGCTGTTCGAGCGTATTAAGGAAGCGGAGATCACCGGCAAGCTGGCCCCGATTGTCGCCGCCTGGGCCGCTGGACGCTTCGCGAACGAGGGCTTCGGTGATTTCTGCCACCGGCTAGGGCGCGAGAAGCTTCTGACCTTGACGGCGCCGGAGTTGCTCGCCGCAGAATAGTCAGCTCCAGCGGCAGAGCGAGCACGGGAAAGCGTCGCCGCAGAAGCATCTCGGCAAGCCTGGAACGACCTCCACCGCGACGCCCGCCAGAGCGGCGACGAGGTGGGCAGCGTCCATGCCGGTGCCGAGGCGGACGACGCGCTTACCCTCCGCTGCGAGCCTCCTGAGTTGCGCGACCTCGTCGGGTTCGACCGCGAGTCGGTCCGCATCCCGGCGCGCTAGATCGATGATCGCCGGCGACACGCTCGGGTCCCACACGATGACGTCGGCCTCGCCCAAGAGGCGCTGGGTGCGCATGGTGACCAGGTCGGGTGCGCCCGGACCGGGATGGACGATGTAGATCAGGCCCGGCGGCGTCGTGCTGCCCGCCTCGATCTCGCGGCGCATCTCCGCCATCCCCGCCACCTCGTCGCCAGCGAGCACGAGATCGGCGGCGCGGCCGTCCAGAATGCGTTCGATGACCCGGCGGCGCGGCCCCGGCGTCGGGAATTTCTCGCGCAGGGCGCCACTCAGGCTCCCGAGCATCGACGCGAGCCGGGCCAGCGACGGGGGCAGCATCGCCTCGATCCGGGCGCGGATCAACCGGGCCAGCACCGGGGCTTCCCCCGCCGACCCGACGGCGACAATCAGCGGGTCGCGATCCACCACCGCGGGCGTGATGTAGCTGCACAGCCAGGGCTTATCGACGACGTTGACCGGCAGCGCCCGCGCTTTCGCGTCAGCGCTGAGCGCCTCGAACTCGGCGTCCGTCGCTTCCGCCCCGATCGCCAGCACGACGTCGTCGAGCAGCTCTGGCGCGTAACGGTCAGCAAAAACCACCTCGGCGCCAGCCCGGCGAAGCGCCTCGGCCTTGCGCTCGCCGACCTCGCCGCGGCCGAGCACGAGGGCACGCTTGCCCCGGACGTCGAGGAAGACGGGCAGGTAGCGCATCAGGCGACCGCGGCGACGCGCAGGCGGTCGGCCCAGACGAGATCGGCCTGCCGGTCGGCGGTCTCCGGATCATGGGCGTGGCCCAGAGCGAGCAATGCCAGCGCGATCGTGGCGCGCGCCGTAGCGGCCCCGGCCCCGGTCCCGCTGTGCCAGGCCTCCGTGAGCGTGCCGGCCTCGCCCGGCAGCGGGGAGGGCGGGAGAAGAAGCTCGCTGCGTCCGGCAGCGGCGTCCCACACATGGACGGCGATGGACTTGGCCGGGTTTCGCTCGGCCTCGCCGCCGCCGCCCTTGACCACCGCGAGACGGTGGCGGGCGAGGCGCTCCGCGGCCCCGAGATGGACCTCGATGTAGGCGGGGTGGAACACGCCGCCGACCGAGTGCGGCGAATCGAACGGGTTGATCAGGCGGACGACGGTGTTGATGGGCGAGCGCAGGCCCAGCAGGTTGCGCAGCGTCAGCAGCCGATCGAGCGCCGGGCTCAGCACGGCAAGCGGAAGATAGGCGAAGCCGCACCGACCGAGTTGCGCGGCGGCGTCCGTGCGGGAGCGGGCGACCGGCAGGCCGAGCGCCTCAAGTCCGGCCTCGACCGCGGTGCCTTTGGAGAACTCGTTGCTTCCATGCATCAGCGTCGTCACGCCAGCGGCGGCAAGCGCGAGCGCGGCCAGCAGGAACCAAGGCTCGCCACGGGTGCGCCCGGCGCCGTAGCTGGGCCAATCCAATTGCACCGCCGGACCCTCCGGCGCCGGACCTGCATGGAAGGTGTCGCGCGCGGCTTCGACCAGCCCGGTGATCTCGTCGGCTTCTTCGCCGCGATATCGCAGCAGCATCAGGAATGCGCCGACCTGCTCCGGCGCTGCCTCGCCGCGCAACACCATGGCCAGGGCATCGCGCGCCTCCGCGCGGGTCAGCGCGCGGGATCGGCCGGGGCCGCGGCCCAACGTGCGGACGTAGGCGGCGAATTGGTGCTCGGGCTCGGCGTCGGACATGGGGCCAACATGCTCAGTTTAACACGCCATGCAAGACGGCGGCCTGGTCAGGTGTCGATCGCGAACGCCTCGTGCGCGCCAAGCGTCCGGCGCTCCTCCATCGTCGTGATGGCGCGCTCCAGCTGAGCGAGCGGGCCGGGGGTGCCGTCCGCCGGCGGTGACCGTGGCGTCAGCTCGGTGCCGGTGGCCAGCGCCTCGAGACGCTCGGCGGCGTCCAGCAGGCGGTCGACCGGCGGTGGCTCCGCCGCACTGGCCGTGTGCCTGGCATGCGCCTCGGCCGCCACGACGCGGGCCCAGGTGACGCAGTCCAGCAACGCGGAGATTGGACGCTCGAGCGTCGGGCGACGCATGATCAGCCGGGTGGCCACCAGCGGCGCCAGCGCGAGCTTGAGGTCGGCGACGCTGCGGTCGACTTGCCGCATCGCGACGGTCGGGGTGGCGCTCTCGTCGCCTTGCAGCATGCGCGCGCTGGCTTTCATGGCAGCGGCCAGAGCGGCGAACACGGACTGGCCGGACCGACGGATCTGTGCGCGCGTGGGATCAGGCAGCACGAAGGCGGCGACGAAGATGGCCGCGCCGGCGCCGATCGCGGTCTCCTCCAGCCGAAGCAGAAGCACGGTCTCCAGCGGCGCGCCGAGCATGCCGTAGAGCAGGCCGAGCATGACGGTGACGAAGAAGATGCCGAGCGTGTACGAGATCAGGAAGAAATAATACATGCCGAAGATGGACAGCAGCAGCGTGCCGGTCTCGAGCACGCCGTCGCCGCTGAAGGCCAACGCGATGAGCAGGCCGCTGACGATGCCGAGCAGGGTGCCCGCCAGCCGCTGGATCCCCTTGTAGATCGTCTCGCCGCGGGAGCGAACGTTCAGGAACACGACATAGACGGTGATGACGGCCCAGAACCAGCGCTGCGGCGACAGCGCCATGCCGCCGACCATCGCGATCCCGGCCGCCAGCGTGACGCGCGTGGCCAGGCGCCAGGCGAGGGGGCCCGGCGGAGGTGGCTTGGCCGGCGTAGGCCGATTCGGGCGCTGCTGCCTGAGCGCGTCGCCGAGGCCGTGCACCGCCTGGCCGAGGCCGACGATGGTGCCGATCAGCGTGCCGGGCTGGAAATGGCTCGACTCCGTGCTGTAGCGCCCGCCGCGCGCGATGCGCCGGGCGTGCAGCGACAATCGGCTGGACCAGCGCTTGTCGGGACTGGCATTGGCGAGATGGGCGGTTTCCAGGTGATGGGCGAGGCGCGCGGTCCAGAGTTCGACGTCGACCAGCCGTGAGCGCACCGCGCCCGCCGCGGCCGGCTCGAAGAAAGCGAGCTGATCGTCGGCGACCAGGGCGGCCTGATTGAGCTGCAGCACGGCGCGGCGCAGCCGGGCGCCCGCTTCGGGCGTGGGGCGGCCGCTGAACTCGTCGGCCTGTCGGATGATTTGCGCCGCTCTGGCCTGGACGGCGCCGAGGCTGCGGCGGAGCGTGGCGGCGGCGTCCATCGGCACGATGACGAAGCAGGCCAGGGCGGTGATCGGCACGGCGAGCAGCAGCGAGGCGGCCTGCAGCGGCAACGTCGTCGGCGGCAGCTCCAGATAGAGGCCTACATAGGTGGTGATGACGGCGACGAGGCCGACGCCGATGGCGCGCGGGCTGAGCGGGCCGAGCAGGAAGCAGAGGAAGACCAAAACGAGGAACACGCTGTCGCCTGCCGGGCCGTGACCGTGCAGCAGCGTGGTGCCGACCGTCGCGGCCAGCGCCGGAATCACCAGCATCAGCAGGGTGCGCTGCCGCTGCTGCCGGGTCGGTTCGCGCATGAGGAACGGTGCCATCATGCTGAGCGTGATGCCGGCGGCGCACTCGACGGGGTTGAAGCCGAGCCAACGTCCGACCATGACGGCGGCCAGCGTGGTCAGGAACACCGATAACGTGCCGCGCGCTGCCATTTGCAGGCGGAGCAGCCCCTGGTCGCTGGTGGCCAGCCGGTCGCGCAGCGTGGGCCAATCCGGGATCGGTAGGAGACGCGGGCGGAGCGGGCGACTTCGCACTTGCAGCATGGGCGCACCATAGGCCCAAGCCGTGCGAAGGGCGATCAAAACCCTACGCGAGCGGATCGTTTGGCAAGACGCGGTATCGCAGCACGTCGGACGCCAAGGCGTGCCGCGCCGGGTCGGCGAGCGACGCGGCTTCCCAAGCGAGGGCGGCGGCGGACGTGATGTTGTAGAGTGCCGACGCGGCCTGCCGGGCCAGGGCCGGGTCGGTCGCGGCACGGGCGGCGAGTGCGGCCGCCCGGTCGAACGCGGTCTGCGCCCCTTCGAGCGGCGCAATCTCGAGCAGTCCGGCGACATGGGCGCGCAACGCGTCCAACGACCCCTCGCGCGCGGCGGCCCGGAGCACGTCCAGGGCGACCACGTTGCTGGTGCCCTCCCAGATCGAACCGAGATGGGCGTCGCGCAGCAGCCGGGCGTCGGGCCACTCCTCGATGTAGCCGCAGCCGCCCCGCACCTCCATCGCGTCGCCCGTGACTCGGCGGGCGTCGCGGCAGGCGCGAAACTTCAGCAGCGGCGTGAGAATGCGGAGCAGCGCGTAGGCCCCGGGCTCGCCGGCATCGGAGCGTCGCAGCGCGTCGGCAGCCTGCAGGAACATCGTGCGGGCCTGCTCGGTGGGCAGGGCCAGCTTGGCCAGTTGCCGCTGCATGAGCGGCATGTCGGTCAGGCGGCGGCCGAAAGCGCGGCGGTGCTCGGCGACGTAAGTCGCCTCCGTCAGCGCCCGGCGCATCAGCCCAGCCGCGCGCACGCCGTTGGACAGGCGCGAGTTGTTGACCATGTCGGCCATCTGACGGAACCCGGCGCCCGGCACCGCCCGCGGATCGTCGCCGACGAGATAGGCGAGCGCGCCGTCGAGGCGGATCTCGCCCGACGCCATCGAGCGCGTGCCGAGCTTGTCCTTCAGGCGCACGATTCGGTACGCATTGTGGGTGCCGTCGGGCCGGGTGCGCGGCAGCAGGAACAAGCCGACGGATTTCAGCCCGGGCGCGGCGCCGACCGGGCGGGCGAGCACCATCGCCAACCCGGCATCCGGATTGGAGCAGAACCATTTGTCGCCGGTCAGGCGCCAGCTGCCGTCCGGCATCGGGTCGGCGGCGACGGTCGTGGCGCCGACATCGGAGCCGGCGCCCTGCTCGGTCATGAACATCGCACCCTGGGTCATGCCGTCGAGGTCGTCACTCAGTAGGGCGGGCAGGTGGCGGGCGATGAGCTCGTCGGAGCCGAACTTCCGCAGCGTGCGGCTGAGGCTGTCGGTCATGCTGACGGGGCAGAGCAGGCCGAACTCGGCTTGCGCGAACAGGTAGGTCAGCAGGTATTTGGCCGCCGCGGGCATAGGGTCGGGCCAGCCGAGCACGCCGCCGCGATGCGACAGGGCGGCCAGGCCGAACTCGCCGAACGCCAGCCGCTCCATCTCGCGGTAGGCCGGATGCTTGTCGATGGATTGCAAATCCTCACCGCGGCGGGTGCGCGGGCGGAGCACGGGTGGGTTGCGGTCGGCCTCGCCGGCGAGGTCGTCCAGAGTGGAGCCGGCCAGGCCGCCGAGCCGGTCCAGATGCGGCAGCAAGTAATCGGCGAGCGCCGGCGGCAGATACAGCCGGGCGAGGGATGCGAGCGCCGGGTCGGCGCGGAAGAGATTGAGGCCGGCGCTATCCGGCACCGCGCTCTCGGCCGTTGGCGTCATCCCGTCCATGTCAGCCTCGGGCCATCTGGCATGCGCTCTCCGTGAGCGGACGGTAGGCGTCGGCACCCGGAATGGTGGCGATGGTATTGTAGACGTCCCACGGCGCTCGGCTCTGGGCGGGCGTCTTGGCCTGGAATAGGTGCAGGTCGGCGAGGAAGCGGCCGTCCGCGCGGATGCTGGCGGCGCCGAAGCAGTCGTCGTCGGTCGGGATCGCCTTCATCGCGGCGATCGCGGCCCGGCCGGAGCGCATCGTCTCCGGACCGTTCGCCTGGGCCGTCTTCATCCAATGCAGCGTCGCGGCATAGCACGCGGCGTGCAGGCTGGAGGGATAGTTGCCGTTGGTCTTGGGTACGAACCGGCTGGTGAAGGCGCGGGTGCGCTCGTTCAGGTCCCAATAGAACGGCTCCGACAGATAGAGGCCTTCGGCGATGGGCAGGCTCATGGCATGCACCTCGGTGATGAAGCCGAACATCGCCGCGATGGTGGCTGACGTGCCGAGGCCGAACTCATGGGCCTGCTTGACCGCGTTCTCCATATCGCCGCCGGTGCTGCACATGGCGACTACGTCGGCGCCGCTCGTTTGCGCTTCGAGGAGATAGGCGGCGAAATCCGTCGTGCCGGGGAACGGGTAGCGCACGCTGCCGATCACCTGGCCGCCGCCGGTCTGCACGACGTTGCGCACCTCCGCCTCTAGCGTCTGGCCGAACACGTAGTCGGCGACGACGAGGAACCACTTCTTCTTGCCCAGCTTGAGCACGGCGTTGCCGGTCGAATGCGCGTTGCCGTAAGTGTCGGGCGCGCAATGGATGGTGTTCGGGTTGCACCATTTGCCGGTCAGGTCGGCCGAGGCCGCGCCGCTGATGAGCAGGGTCTTGTCGCGTTCCATGACGAGGGTGCGGACCGCGAGCGCGATGGCGGTGTTGTTGACGTCGGCGATCGCGTCGACCGAGTCGCGGTCGAACCAGGAGCGTGCCACGGCCGCGCCGATGTCGGGCTTCTGCTGATGGTCGGCCGCGATGATCTCGACCTGGAAGCCGTGCGCCTCCGGCCGGAAATCCTCCACGGCCTGTTTGGCCGCCAGCACCGAGGTCGGCCCGGAGTTATCCCGATATTGCCCGGAGAGGTCGGTCAGCACGCCGAGCCGAAGGGTCGGCAGTTGTTGCGCGCGCGCGCGGGCGGTCAGGAGCATGGGAGCCGCGAGAGTGGTGGCAATGAGCCCACGACGGTCGAGCATGACAGAACCTCCCGTTTTTTAAGACGCTAGAGGATCGGCAGCGTCACTTCAAACCGGGCTCCAGCGACGAGCGGATACCGGGGTCGCGGTAGATCGGACGGTCCGTAGCATGCGCCCGCGCCATGCCCTCCACGATCGCGGTGACGTCCTCAATGACGTGATCGACGTAGTCGGGCGGGTCGCGCATGACGGAGTAGGTGGTTGGGGTGCAACCCGAGCAGAGCAGGAGGCCGGCGAGCAGCGCCGATGGTAGCCGGGCCGTCGGTGCAGGAGCGCCGCGAGACGGCGCCGCACGGAGCCGCTCCAAACGTCGCGGTACGGAAAAGGTCATGGCCACCATATGCTCATATCCGGAACGCCGGCTACCACATCAGGGATGCAGCGAACGCGGCTATCGTTTCTGCTGTCGATGCGGACACCTTGCGGGCGACGGTGAACCCCGTGCTGGAACGGCCGCGATCGTGACACCGGATCAGGCTGCGTCGATCCGTTTGCGGCCGAGAAGGATTGAGGTGCGCTGGCCGACCCGGGTCAGCATCGGCAGCACGACGGTGACGATCTGCCGCTCCGGCCCGGCAGGGCGGCCGGCCAGCGTCCAGAGCCCCATCAGCGCGCCCGCATAGACGCCGAAGCCGACGATCCCGAGCGCGGTGCCACGGACCAAGCAAGCGACGATCGGCAGGGTGACGTCGCCGGCCCAAGCGATCCCGGTCAGTTTGAGCGCCAATGCGGCGAGCGCGAGACTGCACAGGATGCGCAGCAGCGGAGCGACCATCCCCGACATGCGGCTGCCGTTCCGGCGCAGCATGACGATGAACAACGCCGACTCGACCGACGTGATGGTGAGTGCAGCGGTGGCGACGATGTATAGATCGCCGGTTCTCCCAGCCGCATAGAGCACGCCCACCTTCACGATCGACGCGCAGATCACGACGACCAAGTTGGACCGCACCTTGCCGGTGGCCGTCAGGACCTGGGCGGCAGTGTTGCTGAACGGCGATAGCAGGACGGACAGGGTGAGGATCGCCACGATCGGCGCCGCAGCGCTCCATTTCGCCCCGAGCAGGACACCGACGACGTCGCTCGAGGCCGCCGACAACACGATCGCGATCGGCGCCATCACTGCCATGAGCGAGACCGCCAAGCTGAACGCGCTGGCTCGTGGGTCCCGCCCGGCATTGCGCTCGGCCGCGAAGCCGGCGAACAGAACCGCCCCGATCGGCTCCATGATCTCGGTCGCCGGCAGCAGCGCGATGTCGAGCGCGACCACGAAGACGCCCAGATCGGCCTTGCTGACCAAGGCGCCGACCACGAGCGGATCGGCGCGGAACCACACGATATAAACCAGGCTCGAGAGCCACATCCACATCGAGAACCCGGCGAGTTCCTTCCACGCCGCGAGCCCGATCCGTGGCCGGTATGGGTGCATCGCGTAGCTGGCGAACACGCGGGCGATCTTGGCGACCAGCGTGCCGATCACTAGCGCCCAGTAGCTATGCAGTAGCAACGCGGCCGTCAGCGTGGTGACGAAGGTCAGCACCCGTTCGAAGGCCGAAAGCTGGAACTCGCGGTCGAACCGCATGTCGCGGCGGAAATGGATGATGCCGATATTCTCTACGCCGCTGAGGGCGAAGGCGAAGGCCAGCACGTAAATGACGTTTTCGAGCCGCGGCTCGGAGAACCAGGCGGCCGCCAGCGGCGCGGCGACAAGCAGTAGAAGGCCAGTGATCGCGCCCTTCATGAGCTGGATGGTGAACCCGGTGTCGAGTTCCGCACGGCCCACCTGATGATGGCGGACGAGGTTCTCGGTGACGCCGACGTTGGACAGCGAGTTGAGCGCCGCCGAAATAGTAAAGGCGATGGCGACGATGCCGAAATCGGTCGTGTCGAGGATGCGCGCCAGGACGAGCGTGCTAGCGATGCCGAGCACGCGCGAGAACATGCGGAACGCGACCATCCAGGCAGCACCGGTAATCGCGCGACTAGCGATACTCTTGGGCTCAGACACGCAGAGTTCCGCCACCGTTCCAGCCGCCTCCATGCCCGATCGGCTCGGAAGATACCAGGTAAACCCTAACAGACACTTAGCGGCCGACCGAGGATCCAACCTTCCCAGCGGTAGATCGCCGGGTCCGGCCGGTGATCGAGCGCCGGATCGCGGACAATCTGGAGCATGCGGAGGAGGCCGATCAGGCTGTCGAACTGATCCTCGCCATCGGCCGCGCTGCCGAAGCCGTCCTCGAGCTTGGCCGCAAGCGTGGCATCGGGCGTTGCGTTCAGAGCCTCAAGATGCGCGCCGAGGGCGACGGTGACGGTGCGGCGGTCGGATTGGCGCCGCTTGCTGCCCTTGAAGCCGAGTCCGAGCTGCCGCATCGCGTTGGCAGGGTAAGTTTCGGCGACGACGACGCGGCCGGGCTGCAGCAGGTCGGCGAGCGCGCCGTCGAACGGCCAAAGTGCCGGCGGCTCGGGCGCGTGTAGCGCCGGCAGCAGGAGGTCACGCCACAGACAGATCGCACCCTTGCCGACCTGATTGGCCCCGAGCGTCCAGAACATGGGCGATGCGGCGGGTTGCGGGCCGAGCTTGCGCTCGCATTGGCGCAGCAATTGCTCGCCCGCGGCGATGCCGAGACGGCTCAGCAGGTCGTGGCGGCGGACGCCCGCGCGGGACAGCCGCGGATAGAACGGTCGCGCGAGCGAGATGTCGGCCGGGTCGTTACAAACGTCGAAGAAGGTGGCTCCGTGCGTGAGTGCGCGGAGGAAATCGGGGAAATCGTCGTGCGGCGATGGATGATAAGCGTGCGGGAGGCCGATCGGTGCATCGACCCCCAGCGCCACCGGGGCCGGGTCGGCGCGGCGGCGCAGGCGGGCGAACAGCGTATCAAGCAGGCCGACCTTCTCGATCTCGACCGTCCAGCCGCTCCGCTGCGGGGTGGCGACGCACATCCAGCGTTTGGTGGCCGCCACGCTCCAGTCGGCGTGGGCCACCAGTGGGATCAAAGCGGCTTGTGACCCCGATCGATCAGGCGGCGGATCAGCCCCAGCTTCTTCGGCGGTGGCGGCGGGGCAGCCTGTTTGGCGACCTCCTCCTGTTGCTTGCGCTTCTCGTCCAGCCAGCCGTCGAGCGACTTGCCCGCCTTGGCGGCCCGCTTCTGTTCATAGGCGCGCTGGCCGTCGGTCATGCGCTTGGAGTCAGCCATCGGTTCCTCTGAGCTATCGCCGTCTCTCTGACAGGGCGCCCGCCCTGCATCAAGAGCCCGCGCCATACCGCCGCAGCGCCCATGTCTCCAGCCGGCCGAGCGCGGCGTTGATGGCGATCCCGGCCACCGACAGCAGCGCCAGCGCGGCGAACATGCGCGGGATCTGTAGCCGGTAGCCGGCCTCCAGAATGCGGTAGGCCAGCCCCGACGCCACCCCGCCCGACCCGGCGACGAACTCCGCCACCACCGCCCCCACCAGCGCCAACCCGCCCGAGACACGCAGCCCGGCCAGGAAGTAGGGTAACGCGGCCGGCACCCGCAGCAGCAGCAACGACCGCCACGTGCCGGCCCGATATAGCCGGAACAGGTCCCGCAACTCCGGCGAGGCCGCACCCAGCCCGGTCAACGTGTTGGCGAACACCGGGAAGAACGCCACGATCGTCGCGCAAACCACCAGCGAGGCGAACGGGTCCCCCACCCAAACGATGATCAAGGGCGCGATCGCCACCACCGGCGTCACCTGCAGCACGATCGCCCAGGGCAGGATCGCCGCCCGCGCCCACCGGCTGACGGCGATCGACGCTGCCAGGCCGACACCGAGCACGCAGCTGGCCAGGAGCGCGGCCAACGTGACCAGAAGCGTCGAGGCAAGCGATCCGAGCAACAGGGCAGGGGCGGCGGCAAACGCGGTCGCGATCGCGACCGGTCCCGGCACAATATAAGACGGCACGCCGTAGACCCGGACCGCGATCTCCCACAGCGCCAGGAACAGGACCGCGAACAGCGCCGGCAAGACGCGGTCAGGTCGCATGCACCGCCCGAAGCGCGCGGGTGATCTCGGCGACCAGCGCGGCATAAGCCGGCGAGAGTCGGCGCTCATCCGGATCGTCCTCGTCCGACAGCGGGGAGGTGATCTCGGTGGCGACTCGTCCGGGCCGGGCCGACATCACGACGATCCGCCGCGCCAGGTAGGCCGCCTCGTAAATAGAGTGCGTCACGAAAACGACGCTGCCGCCGACGTCGCGCCAGAGCTGGCGCAGATCGGCCTGCAGCGTGTGCCGCGTGAACTCGTCCAAGGCGGCGAACGGCTCGTCGAGCAGCAGCAGCCGCGGCGCGGTCACGACGGCGCGGGCCAGCGAGACCCGCATGCGCATGCCGCCGGACAGCTCGCGCGGCCGGGCCGACTCGAAGCCGGACAGGCCGACCCGGGCGAGCGCGGCCCGCGCCTCGGCTCGCCCGTCCTGTCCGTGTAGGCGGAAGGGCAGGCGGACGTTGTCGAGCGCGGATGCCCAGGGCAGCAGCGTCGGCTCCTGGAACACGACGCCCAGCTGCGGCGCGGCACCGTCCCAAGCGACACTCCCCCGATCCGGACGATCCAGCCCGGCGATCAGGCGCAGCAGCGTCGATTTGCCGCAGCCGGACGGGCCGAGCAAGGCGACGAAATCCTGCTCGCCAACCGCGAGCGTGACGTCCCGCAGCGCCTCCGTGCCGTTGGCGAAGCGGCGGTCGATCCCGTCGAGTCGCAGCACGCTATTTCGGGCGCATCGACGCCCCGATACCCTTGTCGACGAACCGGAGCGTATAGGCGGCCGAGAGGTCGAGGTCGGGCCGGTAGAGCCCTTGCTGCAGCATCGAGTGGTAGAACTCGGCCCAGCGCGCTTCTGTCATCGCGCCGATGCCGAGCGTGCCGGCATCGCCGGAGTCGACGATGCCGCGCTCTTTCAACATGCGGCGGCCGAACTCGAGCAGCGCGTCGGTCATCTCGGGGTTGTCGGATTTGATCAGCGCGTCGGCGGGCGCCGGGTCGGTGTAGAGGTAGGAGTACCAACCCTCGATCGACGCATCGAGGAAGCGCTGGATCAGGTCCGGATGGCTGGCGATCAGCTTGTCGCTGGTGCTGATGAGGCTGCCGTAGCCGCTGAAGCCGGCATCGGCGAGCAGCAGCACGACGGGCGCGAAGCCGGCCTGCTGCTCGATGGCGAAGGGCTCGGAGCCGAGATAACCCTGCTGGACCGCGCTCTTGTCGGCCAGAAACGGCGCGAGATTGAAGGTGTAAGGACGGATCTGGGCGTCGGTGTAACCGAAGCGTGCCTGCAGGAAGTGCCACCAGCCCGCGCGCGAATCGGCGCCGATCATGATCGGCTTGCCGCGCAGAGCTTCGAAGCTGTCGTTTCCCTGGCCGGGATGCGCCAGCAGGATGGACGGATCCTTCTGGAACATCGCCGCGACGGCACGGAATGGTAGCTGCTCCTGCACGAAGTTCAGCGCCAGGAAGCTGTTGGACGAGAGCACGAAGTCGAGTCGCCCGGCGAGCAGGAGCTGGGTCTGGTTTACCTGCGGGCCACCTTGGCGGATGCTGACCTCGAGCCCGTGCCTGGCGTAAATGCCGGTCGCGACGGCCTGGTAATAGCCGCCGTACTCGGCTTCGGCCTTCCAATCCAACCCGAACGCCACCTTGTCGGCCGCGAGCGCCGGCCCGGCGAAGAGGAGCAGCATGGCCAACAAACGCAGCATCGGACGCCGTCTCCAGAAGGTCACCCCACGATCCTGCACAGGATCGCGCCGGCGCGCCATGGTCGGAGCGCGCTGATGGAAGAGCCGCGGATCAAGGTCGGGCTGTGGGTGCAGGCAGCGTTGCGCATGGGCGACATCGATGGGCGGCCCGGCGTGGTGGTGCGGCGCGGCGACCCGGATGCGGGCGGCATCCTGCTGGTACTGCGGCGGCGCGACGAGGTCAGCGTGCTCTCGCAAGTGCGGACCAGCACGGAGAGCGCTTGGATGCGGGCAACCGGGCCCGACCCGGTCGACGAGTCGACGGCCGACGCCTACATCGCGCGTCAGGTCAAACGCGATCCGGACCTGTGGGTGGTCGAATTCACCGCGCCAGACTTGCTGCCGCCGTTCGAGACCAAGCTGGTTGGATGAGGGTGACCGGCCGGGTTGCAGACGTTCACGGGCTTGTGTGTCAAATCTGCTCAGCTCCTTGTGGCCGATGCGCCACAGGGGGCATCGAAACCACCTTATCCATCTCGCACTTGCGGCGGATGGTGGTATTGTCCTTTTCACCGAGAGGCGGGGGAGCGACTTACCAGCTGCCGAGCCCCCGGCTGCGTCGAACCGCAGAATTGAATTTTGAGGAGAGAAAGTTATGAACCTCCGTAGCGCGCTACTCGCCGCCACGGTCCTGGCAGCGGCCCCGGTCGCGGCCCAGGCCCAAGCCGTCAGCGGCCTTTACATCGGCGCCGGCGCCGGTGCGAACTTCATGCAGGACCAGACCATCACCCGCACGACCTTCCCGCAGGTCGCGACCCCGGTTTCCGCACTCAACCTCGGTGGTAACCGCGGCGTTAACATGGGCACCGGCTTCACCGGCGTCGTGAGCGTTGGTTACGGGCTGGGCAATGGTCTTCGCCTCGAAGTCGAAGGCGGCTTCATCCAGAACCGCTTCAAGAAAGTCGGCGGCAACGCCCAGGTCGGCGTCGCTAACTTCGGCGGCGACGAATACAAGTACACCGGCATGGTCAATGCCCTGTATGACATCGACCCGGCCGTGTTCGGCCTCGGCACCCTGCCGGTCATCCCATACGTCGGCGCCGGCGTCGGCTACGCTTGGGCCCAGCACAAGAATGCTCGCATCCTTGGCTTTGTCCCGGCCACCCCGGGCGTGAACACCCCGTTCGGCCAGTATCAGTTCCGCAGCAACGATGGCGAGGGTGACTTCGCTTACCAGGCCATCGCCGGTGTCGCGTTCCCGATCACTGCCATCCCCGGCCTGTCCCTCACGGCGGAATACCGCTTCATGGGCCTCGTCGGCGAGCGGACCTACACCTACCAGTATGCGTCGAACCGCCCGCAGCTCGGTGGTGGCGTGTCCACCCGTGCGAACGTTCGCTTTGACGACGATTATAACCACTCCGTGATGCTCGGCGTTCGTTACGCCTTCAACGCAGCGCCGCCGCCGCCGCCGGCCGCCCCGATCGCGGGCACGCCCACGCGTGAAATCGCGCGCACCTACCTCGTGTTCTTCGACTGGGACAAGTCTGATCTGACCCCGCGCGCCCGTCAGGTCGTTGCCGAGGCCGCTCAGGCGACCACCCGGACCCAGGTTACGCGGATCCAGGTCAACGGCTTCACCGATACGTCGGGCACGCCGCGCTACAACCAGGGCCTGTCGGTCCGTCGTGCGACCAGCGTTGCGAACGAGCTCGTTCGTGACGGCGTGCCGCGCAGCGCGATCTCCATCCAGGGCTTCGGTGAGACCCGCCTGCTGGTTCCGACCGCTAACGGTGTGCGCGAGCCGCAGAACCGTCGCGTCGAAATCATCCTTCAGTAGTCGTCGGTGGACTCGGCTAGCCCTAGTGGCTAGCCGGTTCCTCTGTCGCAACGGGCCTGTTACAAAGGGCTGGTCCAGCAACGGGCCAGCCTTTTTGTTTGTCAAAGTTTTGGTAGACGGCAGTCTCTGAGTTTGATGGGTTTCATACAGGAAGCGTCGCTCTGAGCCGCTCGGAAGGGATCTAGATGCACCGTAGGAATTTGTTTGTCGCCTCGATCCTCGCGGGATCGCTCGGTGGCGTTGGCGCTGCCGTCGCTCAACCCGTGACCGGCCTTTATATCGGCGCCGTCGGTGGCGCCAACTTCAAGCAGCGTGAGCAAATTCGCGTCGCCTTACCTGCAGCGCCGGGACCGGCCTACGGCAGCAGCACCTTCAAGACCGGCTATGTCGGCATCGGCAGCGTCGGCTATGGTTTCGGCAACGGGCTTCGGCTCGAACTGGAAGGAAACTATCGCCGTAACGATTATGGCCGCGGTAGTGCCGCATTCCAGACCAGAGGCAGTGAAGAGAAATATGGCGCGATGTTTAACGCGCTGTTCGACCTGGACGTCGGCAGCCCATACGTCTACCCGTATGTCGGCGTGGGTGGCGGCTACGCGCGCATCCACCAAGACTTCAGCTATCGACTGCCGCCTTATTTCGGCACTCACGATGGTGACGATAACGGATTCGCATATCAAGCGATCGCCGGCTTGTCGTTCCCGATCGCACCGGTCGTAGGTCTGTCGGCCGTTGCTGAGTACCGATACTATGCGGTGGCAGGTGACCACAGCTACGGCGGCTATAAAACCCGCGGTGATTACAATCATGCCCTGATGCTCGGGCTTCATTATGCCTTCAACGTCGTGCCGCCGCCGGCGCCTGCAGCCGCTGCAGCTGCGCCGGTTCCGGCCGCCGAGGCGGCGCGGACCTATCTGGTGTTCTTCGATTGGGACCGCTTCGACCTGACGCCGCGCGCGCGACAAGTCGTCGCCGAAGCGGCCCGCGCCACCACGCGCACGCAGGTCACGCGTATCGAGGTCAACGGCTATACCGATGCATCCGGCACAGCCGCGTATAACCGGGGATTGTCGATGCGCCGTGCCCAGGCCGTGGCGAACGAGTTGGTGCGCAACGGTGTGCCGCGCGGTGCGATCGGAACGCAGGGCTTCGGCGAGACCAATCCGTTGATCCCGACGGCAGCGGGGGTTCGCGAGCCGCAGAACCGCCGGGTCGAAATCATCCTGCGGTAACGACCCGGGCTCGCGCCGGCCAGCGCGAGCCCGTCGAGCTTACTTTTTGTGGCGCGTCGTCGTGTGCGTCGTGTGCGTGCTGCTGGCGCGAGTCGTTCGTGCCGGCGTCGCTTCACACGACTGGAACGAGACTGGCTGGCCAGCGGCCCGTCCGGCAGCGTATTGGTCCAATTCGTTGCCGTTCTTTAGCGCCAGGACTTCCTTGAACACCTGCTCGTTGTGTGAACAGAACAGGCTACCGTCCTTCTGGCTGGCATCGGCATTCGCATTGGCCAGCAACGTGACGTATTCGTCGTGCCGTTTTTGGCTGTTCCGGCCATAGGTCCGCGAGAAATAGCTGCTTGTGGTCCGCTCGTCTGCGTTTAGCTCGGATTTGAACTTGGTGATGAACGCGTTGTATTCCGTGTCGTTCTTGCAGGTCAGTGTCTGCACCATCAACTGCGTCTTTAGCGCCGCCACGTCGAGCGCATCGCGGTCGGCCGGCGACACACAGACGGCGCCGGCCGCATGACTGGCGAGCAACCCGGCGGCCACCAGGCCGGAAATCAACATCCGCATCGTATTCTCCTTGCGAGACGAGATCCCAGCCTCGTCATCCTGCGGCTGAGGTAAACCGGCTAGCGCGTGGAAATGCAACCGAAATGGCGTTTTACAACGTCGCTTCTCCGATCGATGTGGCCGCGACCTCTTTCCTCTCGCCATCGCAGCCGTCATGCTGGGATTTGTATCCGCGACGATGTTTGGACGCTTAAAATGACACGTTTTGATCCCTTTAGCGCCTATGACCCCGGAGCCTACTACTGCGAACTGACCGGCCCGAGCGCCGCCGGTTCCGCTGGCGAACACGTGCGCCGGCAGATTGCCGAGATTGGGCTCGACACGCTGCGCGCCCGCGCCGAGACCGCCGAGAGCGAGTTGATGGCGCTCGGCATCACCTTCACCGTCTATTCGGATGCCACCGCCATTGACCGCATCCTGCCGTTCGACTGCGTGCCGCGCATCATCCCCAATCGAGAGTGGGACCGCATCGAGCGCGGCGTGCGCCAGCGGGTTCAAGCGCTCAATCTATTCCTCTCCGACATTTATAACGGCCGCAAGATCGTCAACGATGGCGTCGTCCCCGGGCCGCTCATCTTCGGAAACGCGAATTTCCGGCCGGAGATGATCGGCTTCCCCGTGCGGTTCGGGACCTATGTCCACATCTGCGGCGTCGACATCGTGCGGGACGAGCATGGGGCCTTCTGCGTTCTCGAGGATAATGCGCGCACTCCCTCGGGCGTGTCCTACGTCGTCGAGAACCGGCACCTCATGCTCCGCAACTTCCCCGACCTGATCAGCGGCATCAAGCTGCGCCCGGTCGACGATTACGGGCGCCGGCTCCGCGCCGCGATGGACGAGATCGCGCCGGAAGGGGTCGAGGACCCGCAGGTCGTGCTGCTCTCCCCCGGCATCTACAATTCGGCCTATTTCGAGCATGTGTTCCTTGCCCGCGAGATGGGCGTGCCGCTCGTCGAAGGGGCGGATCTCACCGTCGAGGACGATCGCGTCTGGATGCGCACCACGTCCGGTCTACGCCCGGTGCACACGATCTACCGCCGCATCAGCGACGATTTCCTCGACCCGGCCGTGTTCCGCCCCGACAGCGCGCTCGGCGTCCGCGGGCTGATCGGCGCCTGGCGCAAAGGGACGGTGAGCCTGGCCAACGCGGTCGGCACCGGAGTCGCCGACGACAAGGCGATCTACGCCTACATGCCGCGCATCATAAAATACTATCTCGACGAGGACCCGATCCTGCCGAACGTGCAAACGCATATTTGCGCGGAAAAGGAAGGCTTCGACTACACGATGGCACATCTGCACGAGTTGGTCATCAAGCCGGTCGGTGAGAGCGGCGGCTACGGCATCACCGTCGGCCCACGCGCGACTCGGGCGGAGCTCGACGCCGCACGAGCGGCCCTGGTCGCCGATCCGTCCAACTGGATCAGTCAACCGATGATCGGCCTGTCGGTGGCCCCGACGCTGACCGAGGCCGGGCTGCAGCCGCGCCATCTCGACCTACGTCCCTTCGCGGTAACGGGACGATCGACCTGGGTCTTGCCCGGCGGCCTGACACGGGTCGCGCTGAAAGAGGGGAGTCTGATCGTGAACTCGTCACAGGGCGGCGGTTCGAAGGACACCTGGGTGTTGGCCGAATGAGTCTGCATAGCGACCTCCTCCTCACGCGCGATGCCGAAGGGCTGTTCTGGATGGCGCGCTATCTCGAGCGGGTCGAAAACCTGGCGCGGCTCATCGATGTCACCCAGACCTTCGAGGGACCTGGCGGTGAAGCGGGCTCCTGGTCCGCGCTTGTCGCCATCAACGCCGATGCCGACCGGTTCGAAGGGCGCATGATCGACGGCACGACGGTCAAGAGCTTCTATCTGCTCGACCCGCGCAATCCGACCAGCGTCCCAGCGTCGATTGAGTTCGCCAGGACCAACGCGCGCACGCTGCGGCCGTTGATCAGCACAGAGATGTGGATGCAGCTCAACATGTTCCACCGTTCGGTCCTGGCCACGACGCCGGCCGATCTCGAGGGAGATGCGCTGTCGCGCTTGTGCCGACGGCTCAAAGAGGGCGTGCAGTCCCATACCGGCATCACCGAAGGCACCTTCGCTCGCGACCAGGGATGGCATTTTTATCAGCTAGGCCGTTTGCTGGAGCGTGCCGACCAGATCACGCGGCTCCTGGACATCAAGTACCACCTGTTGGTCAGCGGCTCCGGTGAGGAACGCCGGTTGGTGGATCTGACGCAGTGGAACGCGGTGCTGCGGGCGGCTGCCGGCTACCACGCTTTCCGCCGAGTCGCGCAGGCCGGGTTCGAGCCGTGGGACGTCGTGTCGTTCCTGCTATCCGACACCACGTTCGCGCGCAGCGCGGCGCTGTGCGTACGCGACATCGCGATGCACTTGGAGCAGCTCCGCTCGCGCTACGGCCTGCGGGATACGGCGGGGCCGTTGGAGAAGGTCGACGAGCTACGCCAGGCGCTGCATCCCGCATCCGGAATGATCCGTCCAGACGGCCACTTGCACGAATTCCTGGACAAGCTGCAGATGGATTTCAGCAGCCTCGGCGACGAGATCGGCACCGCTTTCTTCCGCGATTGGCGACCGTTGCGGGAGGCTTAGTGCAAGACCGGCCGCGTGCTCGTCATCCCTAGCCGGCGTTGCGGCGCCTGAAACGCAAAAAGCCGACGATGGCGAGCGCGCTGGCGACAAGGGCGATGGTCGCTGGCTCCGGTGTGTCGACCACCGGGGTGCCTCCGCCAGGCGTATTGCCACCAGGCGTATTCCCTCCAGGTGTATTTCCACCGGGCGTGTCGCCGCCGGGAGTGCTTCCACCAGGCGTGTTTCCGCCGGGAGTGCTCCCCCCGGGGGTGTCACCCCCTGGCGTGCTGCCGCCCGGCGTAGTGCCGCCCGGCGTAGTGCCGCCCGGTGTGTTTCCACCCGGCGTATTCCCACCAGGAGTGCTCGTGCCGGGCGTGTTGCCGCCGGGCGAAGACGTGTCGGTCGTTCTGCCAGTTGCCATGAGGGGAACGCTGGTTCCAGGCGTGGTGACGGACACGGTCGACGGCGTGGACGTTCCGGCAAGCGATCCGCCTGGAACGCCGGCCGGCGTGTTGGACGCTAGTGCAACGGGGCCGGTCGAGCCGCCCGAAGGTCCGAGTGCCGGTCCACCGCCGATGAAGCCCGGCCCGATGAAGCCTGCGCTGGGTCCCCCGAAGCCACCCGGCCCGTAGCCGCCGGCATAGCCGGGGCCGCCGTAGCCGGCGAAGCCTGGCCCAACGAACGCTGGCGCACCGTATTCAGGGAAGGCAGCACCCGGAAATCCGCCAATGCCGCCAACTGGCGGCACGGCGCTGGCAGGCGGCAGCAGCACGAGGCCGCCGGCGACGATCGGGCCAGCAACGCGTTGGCACACCGTCATCACACCAGGCGGTGGCGTCACGGCCGCAAGAGCACGATGTACGTGATGTCCCGCCACCCGCACGTGATGCTGAATGCCGACAAGGTGACGTTGCGGATGCCAATGACGGACGGCATGTACGATCGGCTTGGCCAACTGCACGACGGGTCGTAGGAGCGGATGGCATTCGATCATTTACAAACCAATCAATACGCTATGCCGGACGGCAGCTCCCGTGACGCCGCTCTGACCGCCGACTCAACATTATCACCAAATGTTTAAGCACAAGTTACCGCGGTGGACGAACGCTTATTACGATCTCTGCGGGCAAATCCGCTATTCGGATTTCTACTGTGTCTTCTTTGGCTTCTAAATATTGCGAACCCGTCTCGACACCAGCAATCGGATCCCAAATGGATACATCTACATACTTTGCTTCAAATTTTGAGAGAAATACCTGCACCGTCGATCTTACGGCTGGATCGATTTGGCCGTCCGGCAAGATCGGGCGCAATCGGAGCGCATAGATCAGCGCCGATCGTCCATCGCCGCACCCAAACAACGCAATATCATCGTCGCTGCACGTCAGCTCGTCTGTAAGTAAGTGCCGATCGAAGCGTGTCCAGTCTACTGAGGGCAGGAAGGCCGACATCGCTTTCTGCGCGCGGCGCATGCCGGCGGTCAGTGTATGCGGGTGACGGTTCGGCCACCGCATGCCGCCGCCAACGCCGCCGCACGCCAGATGGGTCCACTGAATGTGTCGGAAGTATTCGTCATCGAAGGCGTCCGGCAGCGTGATCCGGTGGTCCTTGAAGGTGTGGATCGGTCCATGCTCGGTATCGAAGAACGGGCGACCGTCGGTGATCTCGTGCAGGGCTTCGCGCATGAGCTCGGCCACGGCGAGAGCAGGCGCGACGGTATCTTGCGGGTCGTCGATGGTGCCTTCAGCATAGAAGTGGCTGTTCGCGAAGTCGAGCGCCGGGTGGCGGAAGATCGGCTCGTTGAGCCAAGGCTTCCAGCGCAGTTCGGGGCCGAACACCGACACGGTTTGCAGGTGCGCCCGGCCGTGCGTCGCGATCTCGAGGTTACGCAGGAACGGACCGACATCGTCGATGTAGTCGGCGAAGCAGGTAGGCCGGTTCTCGCCCTGCACCGGATGCATCTCGTTCCAGAGATCCCACGCGAACAACACGCCGCTGCCACCCCACCGCCGGGTCACGAAGGCGAGGCGGGCCTTGATCAGCGCGCGGGTCGCAAGGCAGGTCATCAGCTGGGTGCGGTCGGAGCAGGGGCCGCCATTGGCCACATTGTATGGGTGTAGATCCCAGCGAACCCACTGAAAATACGTGTCCAACGGCGTGAGCAGGATGCGCAGCCCGGCCTGTTCGGCCAGACGGAACAGATCGTCCCAGAGGTCCACCATTACCGGGTTGAACGTGCCGGCCGGCGTTTCGAAAAAATGCGCGCCGTCTTCGGCATACTCCAGCATCAGGCGCAGGCAAGTCACGCCATGCTCGGCCAGCCAGGCCAGATGGCGTTCGACCGCTGGCAGGTCCCGCCGATGCAGCAGCCCGGCGAATTCAACCCAGCAGATCGCATCGTTCTGGCCGATGGGGGTCCAGGATCGCCCGTCTTCGGTCATGAAATAGGGAGCGTGAGGGGACCGATTGATCCAGCTTGGAGTCACGAAGGAGTGGGTCGCCTCAGCCGGCGTTGAAGCGCGCCGGGCGCTTTTCGAGGAATGAGCGGCGACCCTCGGCGAAATCGGCTGCCTTGCCCAATCTACCTTGCAGCTCGCTCTCGAGCGCGAGTTGCTGGTCGAACGTGTTGGCCGCCGAGGCAGCGAACGCCTGCTTCATCGCGGCAAGGGCCGATGTGGGGAGCTCTGCGAGACGGACGGCCAGCGCCAAGGCGACCTGCATCAAATCGTCGTCGGGCACGGCACGATAGATCATGCCCCACGCCTCCGCCTGTGCGGCACCGACTGGATCGCCGAGCATGGAGATGGCGCGCGCGCGGGCTAGGCCGATCAGCCGCGGCAGCACCCAGGTCCCGCCGACATCCGGCAACAAGCCAATCCGGATGAACGCCTGGATGAAGCGTGCGGTGTCGCCGGCCAGCACGATATCGCAGCACAGTGCGAGGTTGGCTCCGGCTCCAGCAGCCACGCCCTGCACGGCGCAGACCACCGGCTTCGGCATCGTGCGGATGCAGTTGATCAGCGGGACGTATTGGTCAGTCAGCAACTGACCGAGATCAGCGTCGGCTTCGACGTCAGCCAAGTCTTGGCCGGCGCTGAAGCCGCGGCCTTCGGCCCGAAGCACCACGGCGTGGCAGGCTGGGTCTGCAGCCGCCGCGGAGAACGCGTCCAGCAGAGCGGACCGCAGAGTGGCGTCGAAGGCGTTCAGACGGCCCGGCCGGTTCAATGCGATCGTCGTGACCGCGCCGTCGCGCGAGACGAGTACTGGGACGGCTTCCATCGTTGGTTCAGACATCACTTCTTGGATTTCGGCTCACTCTTAATCGCCTCGCCGAGCCGTCGGCTGAGGAATGCGGTCAATGCCACCTCCTGCGCCGTCAGGCCCGCCGACGGGTGGTCCAGCAACTCGTCGGCGCGCTGCTTTAGGCCTTCGGCCAGGCTGCCGTCGAGGTAGCCTTCGAAAATTGCCGGGTGGATGTAGCATTTGCGACATATGGCCGGCGTGTTGCCAAGCTTCTTGGCGACCGTCTCGACCGCTCTGAGGACCTCTTTTTTAGCCGCGGCATGGCTGTCAAATTTCTCGAGTTCGGCCAGGACCTCGGCGGCGAGGTTGGTCGCGGCCCAGGTCCGGAAATCCTTCGCCGTGATCGCCTCGCCGGAGATCTCGTGCAGGTAGTGGTTCACGTCTTCCGAGCCGATCCGATGGCGCTCACCGTCATGGTCGAGAAATTGAAACAGGTCCTGCCCGGGAATGTCGCGGCACTGCTCGACGATGCGTGCCAGGCGGCGATCGTCCAGATCGATGTGATGATCGATTCCGTGCTTGCCACGGAAGTCGAACTCGACGTGCCCGCCTTTCACCTTGATGTGCCGGTCCCGCAGCGTCGTGAGCCCATAACTCTTGTTCTGCTGCGCATATTCCTCGTTGCCGACCCGCATCATGGTCTTTTCGAGCAACGCCACGATGGCGGCGACGACCTTTCGCTTGGGCAATCCGCGCAGGCGCAGGTCTTGCTGCACCTGCTCCCGGATTTTCGGCAGCACCGCTCCGAACACTAACATCTTGCCGTATTTCGCTTCATCGCGGACAATCCGCCAGTTCGCGTGGTAGCGATACTGCTTGCGGCCGCGGGCATCGCGACCCACTGCCTGCAGATGCCCGCGCGGATCGTGGCAGATCCAGACGTCGGTGTAGGCAGGCGGCACCGCCAGTTTGCGGAGACGGGTGATCTCCTCCTCGTCGGTGACCTTCGAGCCGTCGGGATTGTAGAAGTCGAATCCCTCGTCCGTCTTGATGCGGCTGATCCCGGGTGTCCGGTCCGTTACGTAACGAAGCTTGGCGGCGCGGGCGGCTGCCTTCTCGCCGTGGTCGATCCGCGCCTTCGGCTTGCTGCTCGTCTTTGTCATGGGTTAGCAACACGTGATGTCCATGCCGGTTTCCGGTCTGAACCGGGCGTGATCGATACTCGCCTTTTGATCGCATTCGCCTGATACCTCAGGACGATAGTTAGGAGACAATTTCAATGCTCGACGGCTCCGCGGCATTGCCTCGCCGCGCCATGCCCGACCTGGTTTGTTTTTCGCATCTCCGGTGGGATTTCGTTTACCAGCGCGTTCAACATCTGATTGGCAGGGCCGCGCAGCACTACCGGGTCACGTTCTGGGAGGAGCCGCTCTACACGAACGAGCCCGGCCATCGCCTCGCGACGCGCATCTCGCCGGAGGGCGTGATGGTGGTGCAGCCGATCATGCCGTGGGGCACGGATGCCGTCGCCGTCCAGCGCCAGATGCTCGACGAGGTGATACAGGCGCGAGCGATCGCCGATCCCGTCCTTTGGTATTACACGCCCATGGCGCTGGCGTTTTCCGACCATCTGACGGGCCACCCGCTGATCTATGATTGCATGGACGAGCTGTCGGCGTTCGCCGGCGCCGAGACCGATTTGCCGGAGCGCGAGCGCGAGCTGATGCGGCGGGCCGCGCTGGTGTTCACCGGCGGGCTCAGCCTATTCGAGGCCAAGCGGACGCAGCACGACGCGGTTTTCGCCTTCCCGAGCGGGGTCGACCTCGCGCACTTCATGCCGGCGCGGCATGGCCTGGCGGAGCCGGCGGACCAGGTAGCGATCGGCTCGCCCCGCATCGGCTTCTTCGGCGTGCTCGACGAGCGGCTGGATCGCGACCTGCTCGGCGCGGCGGCGGCGTTGAGGCCGGACTGGCATTTCGTCCTCATCGGGCCGCTCTCCAAGCTGGACGCGGACGAGCTGCCGTCGGCGCCGAACCTGCACTACCTGCCGCCTAAGGATTATGAGGAGCTGCCGGCCTACATCGCGCATTGGGACGTGGCGATGCTGCCCTTCGCGCTCAACGACGCCACGCGCTTCATCAGCCCGACGAAGACGCCGGAGTACCTGGCCGCCGGTTGCCCGGTGGTGTCGACTCCGGTGGCCGACGTGGCGCGGAACTGGGGCGACAGCGCCTGCGTGACGATCGCCGGCGACGCCGAGGCGTTCATGGCGGGGGCGGATGCGTTGCGGACGTTGCCACCGGACTGGTCGAGCGAGATGGATGCACGACTGGCCGAGATGTCGTGGGACGGCATCTGGGTGCGGATGGCCGCGCTGATCGACGCAGCGCGCTGTAATACCGAACCTCAGCTGGTGGTGATGGACAGGAACCCGGCGCCGCCGACGGTGCCGGACTGAAGTTTGAACGCTGCCGTGTCGCCCAGCGACTTGCCGGCGAAGGTCAGGCTGCTGTCGATCGAGCCATTGCCGTCGACGTCGAAACGGAGCGTCGCGCCGGTATAGCCGATCGCGCCGGCGTTCGGGTCCCACGCGCGGGTCGAGATGTCAGCATCGACACCGTAAACGATGATCGTGTCGCCGGCGTGGAAGTTGGCGACGGTGTTCCACGTCGTCACCGCCTGGTCGGCGTGCAGCAGAATAGTGTCGTTACCGGTGCCGCTGACCAGGAAGCTCGAGCCATGCTGCATGTCGAGCACGTTCACGCCGCCGAGGAGCTGCACTGCAGTGGCATCGGCGGCGGTCGTGTTGATGAGCATGCCGGTCTGCTGGGCGACGATGGCGAGCGTCGCGGCGCCGTCGTTGATGAATTGCGTGGTCAGGTTGTCGACCGCGCCGGCATAGTTCTGCACCAACGAATACGTGCTGCTGCCGGTCGCGGTCGAGGTCAGGACCGTCTGGGTCGAGATCGGGAATGAGCTGTAGGTGGAGGGGATTGCAGGGGCGGCGAGGGTGAGGCCGGCTGAGGCGCTCGCGGTGGCGCCGGCGCCGTCGTCGAGCGTTAGGCCAAAAATCTCCGTGCCGCTTGCGTTGGCGGACGGCGTGAACAGGAGCGCGCGGGCGGTGGCCTGCAGCGTGGCGACCGGACCGGTGAGGACGTAGTCGCCGGCCGCGTCGATGGTCAGGCCGGACGGACCGGACAGCGTGCCGAGAGTAGGATCCGCGAGATGGACGGTCAGCGTCTCGACCTGGTCCGCGTCGGGGTCGGCGAGGGTGAGCGTCTGGAATGGCAGCACGAAAACGGTGTTGGTGGCGCTCTGTGCGCCGCTGACACCGGCGATGGTCGGAGGGTGATCGACCGGGCCGAGCGTCAGCGTGTTGCTCACGGTCTGCGAGATGCGGGCGCCGTTGTTGTATGGATCGGCAGCGCTGACCGTCGTGTTGATGGTGCCTTGGCCCGCGGTCGTGCCGCCGCCGGCGACCGTGACGCGGAGCACGACCGTGTCGTCGGCGGTGACGAGGTTGTCGGCAGCGTTGACGACGGTGCCGAGTTGGACGGAGCCGCCGGGCTGGACCGTGGCCGGCCCGCTGGTGGTCAAATGGCTGCCGATGGACACGATCTCGGTCGAGACCAGCTGCAGCCAGGAGGAGCCGATCTGCGGCAGGATCTCGTCGATGCGCAGATCGGTCACGGTGCCTTCGGGCAGTGTGACGGTGATGTCGAACGAGGCGGTCTGGTTGCTCTGCAGCGTGGCGGCCGGCTGGTCCGGGGTGCTCTCGATCAGCAAGGGCCCGGTTTGCACCGGCGTGCTGGCGGTCAGCGACGCGGTGGCGCTCGGGGCGAGATTGGTGCCGCCGTGCGAGGCGGCGTAGCTGACGATCTGGGCCGTGTTGCTGACGGTCGCGCCAGGCAGCACGACGGCGTTGGTGGCCGTCGCCGTGAAGGTGACGAGGACGACGTTGGTACCCCCATCGTCGCTGTAGGCGGCGACGGGCGACACGATGGTCAGTCCGCTCATGGGGTCGAAGAGGTTGCCGCCGTACCGAAGGGTGTTGCCGGCGCCGTCGACCACCGTCAGGTCCGACCCGGCGTAGGCGAAGCCGAGCGGAAGCGTGTCGCGGAGCTTGATGTCGTAGCCGGCAACGCTGCCAAAGTTCTGGATCGCGATTACAAATGTGACTTGATCGCCGGCGTCGACGTCGTAGACCTCGTCGTCGAATGGTTCGCCCGCGATGCCCTGGCTGCTGACGAGGTCGGCGAATTGGCCGGTATATGGGCTGAATGCGGCGGGGCCGCCGGTTCCCGTGAAGGTGCTGTCGTCCGCCGAGGCGTACAGGCTCGACGTCTGTATCGTCAGGATCGGCCGTGGTGTCGTCGGCATGGCGGCGTTTTGCCCTGGTTCGTCTCCGGGGCAGGCTAGGGTCCATAGATGAAGAAATTACTAAGGAGATCGAGATGACCGAGAACCGCCGCATCGTCCTGGCCAGCCGGCCGCAAGGCGCGCCGACGCCGGGCAATTTCCGCCTCGAGACCGCGCCGATCCCGCAGCCCGACGACGGGCAGATCGTGCTCGAGACGTTGTTCCTATCGCTCGACCCCTACATGCGCGGGCGGATGAGCGACGCCGCCTCCTATGCCACGCCGGTGGGGATCGGCGAGGTGATGACGGGTGAGGTCGTGGGCCGGGTCACGGCGTCGCGGGCGGCGGGGTTCGCCGAGGGCGATCTCGTGGCGGGCCGGACCGGCTGGCAGGAATGGGCGGTCGGCGATGCCAAGACCGTCCGCAAGCTGAGCCAGACCGGCTCACCCCCGTCGACGGCGCTGGGAGTATTGGGCATGCCCGGCATGACCGCTTGGGTGGGCATGCACAATATCGGGCAGCCGAAAGCGGGCGAGACCGTGGTCGTCGCCGCCGCGAGCGGTCCGGTCGGCTCGATGGTTGGCCAGGTCGCCAAGCTGCGCGGGGCACGGGCGGTGGGCATCGCCGGCGGGGCGGATAAATGCGCCTACGTCACGGGCGAGCTCGGCTTCGACGCCTGCATCGACCATCGTGACCCGGCGCTCGGCGCCAAGCTGGCCGAAGCCTGCCCGAACGGCATCGACGTGTATTTCGAGAACGTCAACGGCGCGGTGTGGGACGCGGTGTTCCCGCTGCTCAACCCGTTCGCGCGCGTGCCGGTGTGCGGGTTGGTGGCCAACTACAACATGACCGACCTGCCGCCCGGGCCGGATCGGACGGCGCTGCTGTTCCGCGCCACGCTGACCAAGCGGCTGCGGATCCAGGGCTTCCTGGTCTACGACTTCGCCGACCAAGAAGGCGCGTTCATCGAGGAGATCGCGCCGCTGGTCAAAAGCGGCGCGATCAAGCATCGCGAGGACATCAGCGAGGGCCTGGAGTCGGCGCCCGAGACGTTCATCGGCATGCTGACGGGAACCAACTTCGGCAAAACGCTGGTCCACGTCGCAGATTAGGTTCCCAGGAGCTGGCCACCATCGACGACGATGCTCTGGCCGGTAATCCAACTGGCGCGGCGGGAGCCGAGGAACAGGATGACCTCGGCCACCTCCTCCGGCTGACCCATGCGGCCGAACGGGATCGAGGCCAGGGTCGCGTCGTAGAGCGGCGGGTTGTCGGTCTTGCGCTGGTCCCATACGCCGCCGGGGAACTCGATCGAGCCAGGAGCGACGGCGTTGGCGCGGATGCCGCGGTCCGACAGGATGCGGGCCTGGCTGGCGGTGTATGAGTCGATGGCGGCCTTGATGGCGGCGTAGGGCGGATTGCGCTTAGAGGCGCGCAGGGCGGAGATGCTGGACACGTTGACGATGGCGGCGTCGCCGGCGCGCTCGAGATAGGGCAGGGCAGCCTGGCTGGCGCGGACGGTGGCCAGCATGTCGACGTTAAAGCTCGCCGCCCACCCCGCTTCGTCATCGGCCGCCGCGAAGCCGGACGCGTTGTTGACCAGCACGTTGATGCCGCCCAGCGCGTCGGCCGCCTGCGGGATGAAGCGCGCGATGTCCTCTGCTTTGGCCAGGTCGACCGGGGCGGCATAGGCGACCGGCGCGCCGGCGGCCTCGAGCTCCTTGCGGGTGGCCTCGAGCGCCTCAGCGCCGCGGGCGCAGATGGCGACCGAGGCGCCGGCGCGGGCGAAGGCGAGGGCGGCGGACCGGCCGATGCCGCGGCTGCCACCCATGACGACTACTCTTCTGCCAGAAAATTCGCTCATCGTTAGGCCTTTCGGTTGCGAGGCGTGGCTCGTGATCCTGGATTGCCGCGTCGCTGCGCTCCTCGCAATGACGAAAGGGACGTTATGGTGGGATCACAAAGGGAGGAACCCGATCGATGTGGACGCCAGCGAGCTATTACCCCGACCCGGCCGTGCAGATCCTGGACCCGAGCTTCGCCAAATACCGGGTGATGCTGGCCGCGGTCGAGCGGTTGGCGACCGGGCTGCGGTGGGCGGAGGGGCCCGTCTGGTTCGGCGACTCGCGGCATCTGCTGGTCAGCGACATTCCGAACAACCGCATCGTCAAATGGGACGAGCAGACCGGGCTGCTCAGCGACTTCCGCCGCCCGAGCGGGTTCGCCAACGGCAACACGCGGGACCGGCAGGGGCGGTTGGTGACGTGCGAGCATGGCGGGCGCCGGGTCACGCGGACAGAGCATGGTGGCGCGATCACGACGCTGGTCGATCGCTTCGAGGGCAGGCGGCTGAACTCGCCCAACGACGTCGTCGTCAAGTCGGACGGCACCATCTGGTTCACCGACCCGCCATTCGGGCTGCTGAGCGATTACGAGGGCGAGCGAGCCGAGCGGGAGCGGCCGGATTGCGTCTACCGCTTCGACCCGGCGACCGGCCAGGTCATGGTGCTGGAGGACAGCGTGCCGGGCCCGAACGGGCTGGCGTTCTCGCCGGACGAGAAAACGCTGTATCTGGTCGCCAGCCGGGCAACGCCGCGCGAGATCGTGGCCTATGATGTCAGCGATAACGGACGGCTGAGCCATGGCCGGGTGTTGATCGATGCCGGCCCAAGCGGCACGCCGGATGGGTTCCGCGTCGACGAGGACGGTAATCTCTGGTGTGGTTGGGGGATGGGCACACCGGAGTTGGACGGCGTGATGATCTTCAACCCGGCCGGCGAACCGATCGGGCGAATCGCGTTGCCGGAGCGCTGCGCCAATCTGTGCTTCGGCGGGCTGCACCGGAACCGGCTGTTCATGGCCGCGAGCCAGTCGATCTACGCGCTGTATGTCAACACGCGGGGTGTCGCGGGCGGGTAGCCCGATCACCCCGCACGGCCATCCGCGATTTCATAAATTACGCGGAATAGGGCATCAGCATCCGGTGAGCGCCCTTCCGACCGTGCCTGCCCTGTTCAACCGTGCGCACGATGCCGGTTCAGCGGGTGATCCACCCCGTCGCGCGATCGGGGTGAGCCCGGCGATCCTTTGCCTATGGTTCGCGGGGTTCACCGCGGCATGGTTCGCGTTCGGTGACATCAGCAGCATGAGCAAGGCGCTGCACAACGACATGACCGAGGCCTATGTGTGGGGCCGGGAGTTCCAGTTCGGCTACAATCAGCACCCGCCGTTCTGGGCTTGGATCGCCGGCGTTTGGTTCATGGTTTTTCCCAGAACGGATTGGCCGTTCGTTCTGCTTGCCGTCCTGAACGCCGCGATCGGCCTGGTGGGCGCATGGCGGCTTATCGGCTTGTTCGCCGCCGGCTGGACACGGCAGGCGGCCATGCTGCTGCTGCTCTGCACGCCGTTCTACACGTTCAAAAGCTACAACTTCAACGCGAACTCGATCTTTTTGTCGCTCTGGCCGTGGACGTACTATTTCTTCGTCGAAGCCATCGAAAATCGGCGTACGACCCCGTCGGTGCTGTTCGGGGCGATGGTCGGCTTGTGTCTGCTGTCCAAATACTACGCCATCGTCCTGATCCTAACCTGTTTCGGGGCTTCGTTCGCGCATCCCGACTGGCGCCTCTACTATCGCTCCGCCAGCCCGTGGATCGCCATCGCAGTCGCCACGCTGTTGTTCATGCCGCATGTGGTTTGGGCGATCTCGTCGCATGCACCTTCGGTCGATTACGCACTCGGTATCACCGGGCAGGGGCTGGCGGTCGTCGTCAAAAACAGCTTCGCTTTCCTGCTCGAAATCACGGCGTTTCATGTGGCCGTCGTCATCATCGTCCTGCTCTCGAGGCAGAAGGAAACCGTCGACGCCCGATGGGTGGCCACTGTCTCTCCGACCTGCAGCCGATTCCTGACGGCGTTGGTTTTCGCCCCGGTGGCGCTCACGGTTCTGTTCGGCCTGGTTCTGGAGCTGAAAGTCGGGGGAAAGATGACGATCGGCATCTTTCCCCTCCTGCCGGTCTGGCTGCTGCTGGTCATCCCTGGCGTCAACGCGCGGCGCTGCTTCAGGCTCGCTGGCGGCATTGCCGTCGCGACAACCGTCGGCGCCATCGCCCTCGCGCCTGCGATCACAGCTTATACGTTCAAGGTCTCGACGCGGGATCCGGCTTATCTCTTGCCGCAGAAAGAACTTGCCGAGGCGGCGACCGATTTGTGGCGGAGCGAAACCAAGGCGCCGCTCCGCCTGGTCGGCGGCAGCAAATACATCGGCAACGCGGTGGCATTCTACAGCAAGGACCGACCCTCGGGCTTCGTCCTCCTCAGCTTCCACGAAGCGCCGTGGGTTACCTCTGGCATCCTGCAACGCGATGGGCTGCTTGCGGTCTGCGTGCCGGACGACCCGGCGTGTTACGCGCAGGCCGAAAGATGGGGAAATGCCGAGACACGGCACTCCGTTCTCACGTTGCAGCATGCGTTCCGGGGGGCCGTGCGAGATCCGGTGAAGGTCGACGTGTTCATCACGCCACCAAATCCGACGCACTGACCCACCCGCGCCAATACGGAGCGATAGAGCCCTGGCCAGGGTTGCCGGAACGATCCTAAGCTGACCGCAACAAGAATTGTGGGAGGCCGACCGATGTCTGCAGTGGTTACTGCTACGCCACGGGTCAAGAAGATCCAGCGAACCGCCTTGGCGATGCTCGTCCTCGCCGGCGCCGTCAACTACATCGATCGGGCGACCCTGGCGGTGGCCAATCCGTTCATTCGCGAGGAGCTGGGCCTGTCCATCCCGGACATGGGCTACCTGCTGTCCGCGTTCCTATGGGCCTATGCGTTCTCGCAGTTGCCGACCGGCGCGATGGTGGACAAGCTCGGGCCGCGGCGGCTGCTGACCATGGGGCTGACGCTCTGGTCGTTCGCGCAGCTGCTCGGCGGACTGGTGCAGAATTTCGGGCAGTTCTTCGCCGCGCGGCTGTTGCTCGGCGTGGGCGAGGCGCCGCAGTTCCCAACCGGGGCGCGGGTTGTGCGCGACTGGTTCAATCCCCGCGATCGCGGCCTGGCCACCGGCATCTTTAACTCGGCCTCGACTCTGGGCACGGCCATCGCGCTGCCGCTGCTGACCTATTTGATGCTGAGTTTCGGTTGGCGGGCGACGTTCGTCATCATGGGGGTCGTCGGGCTGTTGGTCGGGGCGTTGTGGTTCTTCGTCTACCGCGATCCGAAATCGGTGGACCTGACCGCGGCGGAAACGGCATACCGCACAGCCGGCGACCCGCCGGGGCAGCGCACCGAGGTGACGTTCCGCGAGTGGAAGGCGCTGTTCCGGTTCCGCACCACCTGGGGGATGATCACCGGCTATTTCGGCTGCATCTATCTGACCTGGATCTACACGGCGTGGTTGCCGGGCTATCTCGAGATCGAGCGGCACATGAGCGTGAAGGCGACGGGCATCGCGGCGGCAATCCCGTTCGCCTGGGGCGTCGTCGGCGGCATCTCGGGCGGCTACCTGGCCGATATCCTGGTGCGGCGCGGGGTGTCGCCGGTCAATAGCCGGAAGTATCCGGCGGCGATCGCGCTGCTGGGCACGTCGGCCTGCACGCTGGCGGCCGCCTACGTGACGAGCAACACGCTGGCGATCGCGTTCATCTCGGCGAGCCTGTTCCTGGTCTACGTCACCAGCACCTGTGCCTGGGCGTTGAGCTCGGTGGCCGCACCGACCAACTGCACGGCCTCGATCGGCGCGATGCAGAATTTCGGCGGCTATCTCGGCGGTGCCTTGGCGCCGACGGTGACAGGATTGATCGTGGGTGCGACCGGCTCGTTCGTTTGGGCGCTGGTGGTGGGCGCGGCGATCGGAGTTGCGTCGGCGTTGTCCTACCTGTTCGTGGTCAAGGACCCGATCACGGCAGACGGCATGGAGCTTGGCGGCCTCTAGCTGAGATCGGTCGCGCTCGGCAAGCCCGGCAAGCCGGTCGCGGCCAGGATCGCGTTGAGGATGGCCGCTTCCGTGGCCCGGGCGGCCATGAGACCGAGGGTCAGCATGTTGCCCGGCAGCGTGCTAGCCCCGGTCGCCACGGCAAACATCGTGTCGCCATCGTACATGGTGTGCACCGGATCGATCGTGCGGGCGAGGCCGTCATGCGCTTGTTGGGCGAGCTTGCGGCACTGGGCCTTGGTCAGCGTCGCATCGGTGGCAACGACTCCTATGGTGGTGGCCATGCCGGCCTGGAGCGCAGGCGGAGCGTCGCCGGCGAGGATCGCCTCGGTTGCGCCGGTGCCCCGCGAGCCGTCCGCGTTCCGCAACCCGGCCACTAGCCGATCCGTCGCGGGGTCGCGGACGTCGCCGACTGCATTGACGGCTACGATGGCGCCGACCGTCACCTTGCCGACTCGGACGGAGGCGGTGCCGATCCCGCCTTTCATCGCCCGCGCCATGCCGAACAGCTTGCCAACCGTGGCGCCGGTGCCGGCGCCGACGGAGCCTTGGGCCGGGGAGCCGGCGCTGGCAGCGGTGCAGGCGGCGTAGCCCGCAGTCGCGTCGGGGCGGATGGAGGGGTCGCCGACGCCGAGATCGAACAGGATCGCGGCGGGCACGATCGGCACGACGGCCGGGCCGGATCTGTATCCGATGCCGTGCTCCTCGAGGTAGCGCATGACGCCAGTCGCGGCGTCGAGCCCGTAAGCGCTGCCGCCGGAGAGGAGGATGGCGTGGATCTTCTCGACCAGGTTGCTCGGGTCGAGCAGGTCGGTCTCACGGGTGCCGGGTGCCGCGCCACGCACGTCGACTCCGGCGGTGGCGCCCGCCCGGGCGAGGATAACGGTGCAGCCGGTGGGCCGACGTGTCTCGGTGTAGTGCCCGACCTCGATGCCGGGCACGTCGGTGATCGAACCGCCCAACCGACGGGAAGCGGCAGTCGCCGACGCGACGGGTAGGAGCGCGGAGGCGGCCAAGGCCGTCATTGCCGCGCGCCTGCCCGGCGGCATCAGGCGGCTTGGTGCAATGCCTGCCAGACCCGCTCCGGGGTGGCCGGCATGTCGATTGTCTTGGCGCCGGCGCTGCGGAGGGCGTCGACGATGGCGTTGATCATCGCCGGCGGGCTGCCGACCGCACCGGCCTCACCGGCGCCCTTCACGCCGAGCGGGTTACTGGTGCACGGGATTTCGATCAGGTCGACCTCGATGTCCGGCAGGTCCGACGCGCGGGGCAGGGTATAGTCCATGAGGCTGCCAGACAGGAGCTGGCCGGAGTCCTTGTCATAGACGGTGCGCTCCATGACGGCCTGGCCGAGCCCCTGGGCGACGCCGCCATGGACCTGGCCGCGGACGATCATGGGGTTCACCGCCTTGCCGACGTCGTCGACCACGATGTAGCGCACCGTGGCGATGGATCCGGTGTCCGGGTCGATCTCGACTTCGGCCATGTGGCAGCCGTTGGGGAAGGTGTGGACGCTGATCTGCGCGATCTCGGCGGCGTCGAGCTGGCTGGCGCCCTCCTTGCCGCGCTGGTGGGCGGCCAGCGCCAGAATGTCCATGCCGCGGTCGGTGCCGGTGATGCTGAAGCGACCCGCCTCGAACACGATGTCAGCCACAGCAGCCTCAAGCGCCTCAGATGCCGCTTGCTTGCCCTTGTCGATGACCGAGGCCGCGGTAACCAGGATGGCCTGACCTTCGGAGTAGAGCGAACGTGCGCCGCCGGTGCCGCCGCCGGTCGGAATAGTGTCGGTGTCGCCCTGCTTGATGCGGATCTTGTCGGGATCGATGCCGAGTTGGTCGACCATCAGCTGGACGTAGGCGGTCTCGTGCCCCTGGCCGGTGCTCTGGGTGCCGACGAAGACGTCGACGAAGCCGTCGCCGGCGAAGCGGATCTCGGCGCGTTCGGTATCGGCGCCGCCGGTGGCTTCGAGGTAGTAGGCGGTGCCGATGCCGCGCTTGCGGCCGCGAGCCTCGCTCTGCGCGCGGCGGGCAGGGAAGCCTGCCCAATCGACCTTGGCCATGGCTGCGTCCAGCACCTGGTGGAAATCGCCGCTGTCATAGGTCTGGTTCATCGCCGACACGTATGGCATCGCCGCCGGCAGGACCATGTTGCGCTTGCGCAGCTCGATGCGGTCGATGCCGAGTTCGTAAGCGGCGGTATCGATCAGGCGTTCGACCAGGTAGTTGCTCTCCGGCCGCCCGGCGCCGCGGTAAGCGTCCACCGGGACGGTGTTGGTGAACACGCCGATGACGTTCACGTAGGCCGATTGGAAATTGTAAACGCTGGCAAGCACCTTGGTGCCGGCGCCGGTCGGGATGAACGGCGCATAGGTGCTGAGATAGGCGCCCATGTTGGCGACGTTGCGGCTGCGGATGGCGAGAAACTTGCCATCCGCATCCAGCGCAATCTCGCCCTGAGTGATGTTGTCACGGCCGTGGGTGTCGCACAGGAACGCCTCCGAGCGCTCGGAGGTCCACTTGACGGGGCGGCCCAGCTTGCGGGCGGCGTAGCAGGTCAGCGCGTGCTCGGCGTAGAGGAACAGCTTCATGCCGAAGCCGCCGCCGACATCCGGCGTGACGACGCGGAAGGAGTCGGCGCCGGTTTTGAACACGACGGTGCCGAGCAGGCCCTTGATGCCCCAGCCACCCTGCGTGTTGGTGTGCAGCGTCCAACGCTCACCGTCGTAGTCAGCCAGGGCAGCACGCGCCTCCATCGAGTTCACGACGATGCGGTTGTTGACCACGGTCAGCTTGGCGACGTGCGCGGCCTTGGCGAAGAATTCCTCCGTCTTGGCCTTGTTGCCGGTCTCCCAGTCGAACACGACGTTGTTCTTCGCGTCCGGCCAGACCTGCGCGGCGTCCGAGTCCATGGCAGCGCCGAGATCGGTGCAGCTCGGCAGCATCTCGTAGTCGATCTCGACCAGCTCGGCCGCGTCGCGCGCCTGCTGGTGCGTCTCGGCCACGATGAAGGCGACGGGATCGCCGACATGGCGGACGGCACCGTCGGCCAGCACCTTGTGCGGCGGGTCCGCCCGGTTGGACCCATCGCGGTTCTTCAGCGGGATGCCGCACGGGAGCGGGCCGATGTCGTCAGCATTCAGATCGGCGGCGGTGTAGACGCCCAGCACGCCCGGGGCAGCCTTGGCAGCCGTCACGTCGGTGCGCGAAATGGTCGCGGCAGCGTGTGGACTGCGCAGCACGATGCCGACGGCGGTGTCGGCCAGCGCGATGTCGTCGGTGTAGTTGCCGTTGCCGAGCAACAGGCGAGGATCTTCGACGCGACGAACCGGTTGTGCGATGCCGAACTTAGCCATGGGACGAGCTCCTCCGATATGGAACATCATATCTGGCCGGAACGGCGCGCGCCAAGGGGGACCGGTGCCCCCTTGGCGCGATCGGATCAGGGGACCAGGGGATTGTAGCGCTGCACGCCGATGCCGGTGTTGAGTTCCGCGCCGACGCCGGGGCCGAAACTCGGGGCGTCAGCGGCGCCGACGGTGCTCAAGGACGGGGTGGGCGCCGGCGCGAGCGCGCGCTGCTCGGTGCGCGAGACGGACGATGCCGTGCCGATGGAGGCCGGGTTGACGTGGCCGGGCTCGCCCTGGGTGCAGGCGGTCGTTAGCCCGATCATGGCGACGGTGCAGATCGTGGTCGCCACTTTCGTTAACATGGTGTGCATTCGTCAGGTCCTATCCGAAGGGAGGTCGCGGGGGTGCAAAGCCGGGCCGGCCGGAAAGGTTCACGCGCTGAATGCATAAGGCGACGCTTGTGTTCCGGGGGTCACTCGGCGGCGTCGGCGTGTTCCCGGCTGGGCGAGCCGGCGAAGCGCGCCTTGGACCATTCGCGCAGGCCCTGGAACCAGACGTACAGCATCGGGATCAGGAAGATGCCGAACGCCGACGCCGCGAGCATGCCGGCGAATACCGGTGTCCCCACCGAGCGGCGACTGATCATAGCAGCGCCGTTGGCCGTGATCAGCGGGATCAGCCCCAGGATGAAGGCGATCGACGTCATCATCACGGCGCGGAACCGGGTCTGCGCCCCAAGACGGGCGGCCTCGCGGATGGATTTGCCAGCCTCGCGCTGCTCCTTGGCGAACTCAACGATCAGGATGCCGTTCTTGGCCGCCAGCGCGATCAGCACCACCAGCCCGATCTGACCATACAGGTCCAACGACAGCCCGGCGATCAGCAGCCCGGCGAACGCTCCCAGCACGCCGACCGTCACCGACAGCAGCACCGGGATTGGGATCACCCAGCTCTCATACAGCGCCACCAGGAACAGGTAGGCGAACAGCACCGCGAGCCCGAGGATATAGGCCGTCTGCCCAGAGGCCGAGACCTCCTGATATGCTGTGCCGGTCCATTCATAGGCGTAGCCAGCCGGCAGCACGGACTTGCTGACCGCGGCCATCGCCGCCAGGCCGGCGCTGGACGAGACGCCGGGCTTGGGCGTGCCGTTGATGCCGATGGAACGGTAGTTGTTGTAGCGGCTGATGGTCTGCGGGCCGAGCACGATGCGGGCCGAGGCGATGCTGCGCATCGGCACCATCTGGCCGCGGTCGTTGCGGACTTGGATTTGCCAAATCGACGGGATGTCGGTGCGGTCCGCCGCCTCGCCCTGGATGTTGACCTGCCAGATGCGGCCGAACAAGTTGAAGTCGTTCACATAGATGCCACCGAGCGTGGCCTGCAGGGCGGTGAACACGTTGCTGATCGAGAGGCCGAGCGCCTGCGCCTTCTCGCGGTCGATGTCGAGATAGATGGTCGGGGTGGTGGCGCTGAAGGTGCTGAACACGCGGGCGAGCGCCGGGTCGGCGTTGGCCGAGGCGAGCAGGCCGTTGAGCACGCCGCCCATGGCGACCGGGTCGGCGCCCTCGAGGTTCTGCAGCTGGTATTCAAAGCCGCCCGAAGTGGAAAGGCCGATGATCGGCGGCAGGTTGAACGGGAACGCGTTGGCGGAGCGGATCTGCTGCAGCTGGCCGAACATGCGGCCGATCACCACCTGCACCTTGTCGGCAGCCGCGGCGCGGTCGGCGAACGGCTTGAGCCGCATGACCATGAAAGCGGCGTTGGACTGGTTGCTGCCGTCGAGCAGGGAGAAGCCGACGATGCCCAGCACGTTTTGGATCTGCGGAATCTCGCGCGCGATTCCCTCGATCCGCTGCACCACCGCGCGGGTGCGGGTGACGCTGGCAGCGTCGGGCAACTGGACGGCGACGAAGAAGGCGCCCTGGTCTTCATCCGGTAGGAAGCCGGTCGGCGTGCGCAGGCTCAGGGCGAAGATGCCGGCGACCGATGCGCCGACCAGGACCAACGAGATAACGGAGAAGCGGATCAGCCGGGTGACGATATTGGCATAGCCGTCGCGGGCCCGGTCGATGCCACGGCCGATACGGCCCATGATGCCGCGGCGAGGGCCATGATGCGGACGTAGGAATACGCCGCACAACGCCGGCGACAGCGTCAGCGCGTTGATCGCCGAGACGAGCATAGCGACCGAGATGGTCACCGCGAACTGGCGGAACAGGGTGCCGGAGATGCCGGGGATGAAACCGATCGGCACGAACACCGAGAGCAGCACCAGCGTGATGGCGATGATCGGCGCGGTAATCTGCCCCATCGCCTTCTTCGTCGCCTGCTTGGGGGTGAGGTGCGGCTCCTCCTCCATCACCCGCTCGACGTTCTCGACCACGACGATGGCGTCGTCCACCACGATGCCGATCGCCAGCACGAGCGCTAAAAGCGAGACGGTGTTGGCCGAGTAGCCGATCGCAAGCAGCACCGCGAAGGTGCCGATCAGGCTGACCGGGACGGCGAAGGTGGGGATCAGCGTCGCGCGGAAATTGCCGAGGAAGACGAACACCACCAGCACGACCAGCACGAAGGCTTCGCCCAGCGTATGGATCACCTCCTCGATCGTGTCGGAGACGAAGTCCGAACTGTTGTAGAAGACGGTGGATTTTAGGCCCTCGGGGAACCGGGTCTGCAGGTCGTTCAACGCAGCCTGCACGCGCTGGCTGGTCTGCACCGCGTTGGCGCCCGGCGCGAGATACACGCCGACGGTGACGGCCGGGTTGCCGTTGAGGCGGCTTTCGCTGTCCTGCGTCGCGGCGCCCAGCTCGACGCGGGCGACGTCGCGCACGCGGAGCAGCGAGCCGTCCGGGTTGGCGCGCAGCACGATGTTACCGAATTCCTCCGGCGAGGTGAGGCGGCCCTTGGTCTGCAGGTTGATCTGGAACTGCGTGTCGTCGCTCGTCGGCCGGCCGCCGACCCGGCCCACCGGTGCCTGCACGTTCTGCTGCTGGATCGCGGTGATGACGTCGTTGGGCGACAAATTGAGGCTGACCAAGCGCGCCGTGTCGAGCCAGATGCGCATCGAATAGTCGAGTGCGCCGAACAGCGACGCCGAGCCGACGCCGGGCACGCGGCTCAGCCGATCCAGCACGTTGATGGTGACGTAGTTGCTGATGAACAGCGGCGCCTGCTTGGCGCCCTCGCTGCTGAACGCCAGGAATTCCAGGATCGCCGAGGAACGCTTCTGGACGGTGATGCCCTGGCGCTGCACTTCCTGCGGTAGCCGGGACAGCGCTGCCTGGACGCGGTTGTTGACGTTGACGGTGTTGATGTCCGGGTTGGTGCCGAGCTCGAAGCTGACGGTCAGGCCGTAGCTGCCGTCGTTGCCCGAGTTGGACTTCATGTAGATCATGCGGTCGGCGCCGTTGACCTGTGCCTCCAGCGGCTGCGCGACGGTGGCTTCGACCACGGAGGCCGAGGCGCCGGGATAGCGGGTGGTGACCTGCACCTGCGGCGGCACGATGTCGGGGAATTGCGCCACCGGGATGCGCAGCATGGCCAGTGCGCCGGCCAGCGTCATGATGATGGCGATGACGATCGCCAGGCGGGGACGGTCGACGAAGACGGATGAGATCATCTCAGGTCTTCGGCGTGAGGGTAGGGGCGGCTGCCGCCGGGCCGGGATTGACCACGGCGCCGGGCCGGACGCGCTGCACGCCGTCGACGACGATCATGTCGCCTTCCTTGATGCCGGACGACACTATGGCGGTATCGGGCGTGCTCTGGCCGAGCACGATGCGGCGTTGCTCGGCCTTGTTGCCGTCGCCGACCACCCAGACATAGTTGCCCTGCTGGTCCGACAGGATGGCCGCGCGGGGGATGCCGATGGCATCGATCGGGGCGACGCCCTGCAGCAGCACGCTGACGAACTCACCGTCGGTCAGCTCGCGCGAGCCGGACTCGCCGGGCTTGGCGCCGGCGCGGATGGGGTTCGGGATGGTGCCGCGCAGGACGACGGTGTCGGTAGTGGTTGCGACCGTGTTGTCGACGTAATTCAGTTTGCCCGGGACCTCGTACATCTTGCCGGTCGGCAGCCGCAGCTTAATGGTCACCGCGCTGAAACCACCGTTGCTGGCGTATTTGTCGCGCAAATCCAGCGCGGCCCGCAGCGACACCGGGAACACGACGTACATCGGATCCTGGCTGACGATGGTCGCCAGCGTGCCGGTGCTGGGGCCGACGACGTTGCCGACGGTGACGCTGGTGCGGCTGATCAGGCCGTCGATCGGGGCTTTGATGTCGGTGTAATCGAGGTTGATCTGGGCTTGCCGGAGTTGGGACTGCGCGGCGAGCTGGACGGCTTGGCCGGTGCGCTGGGCCGCGATGGCATCGTCGACCAGGCTGCGCTGGCCCGCCGGCGTGTTGAGCAGCGACTGGACCCGGCCGAGCTTGAGGCCGTTATTCTGCACCGTGGCCTCGGCCTGGGCGACCGAGGCGGCCTGGGCGGCGACCTGCGCTTCGAAGGGGCCGCGCTCCAGCTGGTAGAGCAGCTGCCCCGCCTTGACCTCGGAACCCTCGACGAACAGGCGCTTTTCGATGAAAGCGGTGACGCGGGGCACGAGGTCGACCCGGTTGATGGCCTGGATGCGGCCCACGAACTCGACTTCCTCGATAACCGAGGTGCGCTTGGCCGAGATGACCCCGACAGCGGGCGGCGGCGGCGCGGTTTGCGCCCGCGCTTGGGCGGAGCAGACCAGGAGAACGAGGAGCAGGACCGAGGCAGCGCGCATCGTTACGATCTACCGCGTTTGCTGCACCGCGCCAAACGCTCGCTCTTGCATCGGGCGAGCCTGTCATGCGGAGGTGCGCGCAAGGCGGGAGATTCGGGATGGGCGAGCGTATCACGATTTGCGAGGTGGGGCCGCGTGACGGTCTGCAGATGGCCAAGAGCCGGATGCCGACCGACATCAAGATCGGCTGGATCGAGGCGATGGCCGCATCCGGCGTGCCGGAGATCGAGGTCGGCAGCTTCGTGCCGGCAAGAGTGATCCCGTCGATGGCCGACACGGGCGAGGTCGTGCGCGCCGTGCGGCATCTCCCCTGCGTCATCGTCGCGCTGGCGCCGAATCTGAAAGGTGCGCAGATGGCGGTCGAGGCTGGCGCCCGGCGAATCACGATCCCGGTCAGCGTCAGCGAAGGCCATAGCCGAGCCAACACCAACCGTACGACGGACGAGGCGATCGCCGAGGTGGGCCGCATCGTGGCCTGGGCGCGCGCGGATGGCCGCGCCATCGAGATCGAGGGCGCCTGCTCGACAGCCTTCGGCTGCTCCATCGACGGCGTGGTGCCGACGGAGCGGGTCGTCATGGTTGCCGCGGCACTGGCCGAGGCGGGCGCCGACATGGTCGCGCTGGCCGACACGGTCGGCTACGCGCATCCGGCGCAGATCCGCGACGTCGTGCGGGCCGTGCGCGGCGCCGTCGGCGACCGGCTCGAAGGGCTGCACCTGCACGACACGATGGGCCTCGGCCTGGCTAACGCGCTAGCCGGGCTGGAGGAGGGCATCCGCAGCTTCGACGCCTCGCTGGCCGGGCTGGGCGGCTGCCCTTATGCGCCGGGCGCGTCGGGTAACATCGTGACCGAAGATCTGGTGTTCATGCTGGAAAGCATGGGGTTCACCACGGGGATCGACCTGGAGCGGCTGGTGGCGGCGCGCGCGTATCTCGAGCAAGGGCTACCCGACGAGGCACGCCATGGCGGCGTGGCCCGCGCCGGCCTCCCACCCACGTTCAGGGCCGCCGCCTGACGACGATGGACAGCCTCTCGCCGACACCGGACGCGGCCGGCGCGTCGCCCACCATGGCGCAGTGGTTCCGGCTCAAGGAGGTCCATCCGGATGCGCTGCTGTTCCTGCGCATGGGCGACTTCTACGAACTGTTTTTCGCTGACGCCGAAGCCGCCGCATCGGCGCTCGACATCGTGCTGACCCGGCGCGGCGAGCATGCCGGCGAGAAGATCCCGATGTGCGGTGTCCCGGTCCACGCCGCCGAGGCCTACCTCTCCCGCCTGATCCGGCGCGGCTTCCGGGTCGCGGTCGCCGAGCAGATGGAGCCGGCCAAGGGGCGCGCCGGCAAGGGCCCGCTCAAGCGCGAGATCGTCCGCCTGGTCACGCCGGGGACGCTGACCGAGGACAGCCTGTTGGAAGCGCACCGGCCCAACCTGCTGCTGGCCATCGCGCGGCTCGGCGACCGGCTCGGGGCGGCCTGGCTTGACGTGTCGACCGGGTTGTTCGAGACGGCCGCGCCGGACGCGGCGGGGCTGACAGCGCTGCTCGGGAAGCTGGAGCCAGCCGAGATCCTGGCGCCCGCCGGGCTGGAGCTGGGTGAGTGGACAGTGCGGCGGGGGCCGGAGCTGGCGGCGCCAGCGCCGCTGGCGGCCAGCGTGCGGGTGGCCGAGGCGTTCGGGGCGCAGAGCCTGGACGCGTTCGGGGTGTTCAGCGACGCCGAGGCAGTGGCGGCGGCGCTGGCGCTCGACTACGTGCGGCTGACGCAGGCGGGCAACCTGCCGCGGCTGTCGCGCCCGGTGGCTGCGGGGCTGGCGGGCGAGATGATGCTCGATGCGGCGACGCGGGCGAGCCTGGAGATCGCGCGGGCGCGCGACGGCGGCGGGCATACGCTGCTGGCCGCGATCGACCGCACGCTGACAGCGCCGGGCGCTCGGCTACTGGCGCAGTGGCTGGCCGGGCCGCTGCTCGACGTCGGCGAGATCGCCCGGCGGCAGGATGGCTGGGCCTGGCTGCTCGACCATGCCGGCCCGCTCGACCGCTTGCGCGCCGAGCTGCGCGGTGTGCCGGACCTGGCGCGGGCGCTAGGCCGATTGGGGGTCGGCCGCGGCACGCCGCGCGACCTGGCAGCGATCCGCGCCGGCGTGCAGGCGGCGGCCGCGATCGGTGCGCTGCTCGAAGGCGCGCCACTCCCGCTGGCCGCCCTCGCGGTCGACCCGGCGGTCCAGGCCGTGCTGGAGCGTGGGCTGGCCGAGTCGGTCCCGGCGCGGCTCGACGATGGCGGGGCCGTCGCCGCCGGATACGACGGCGAGCTGGATGCCGAGCGGGCGTTGCGGGACGATAGCCGCCGGGTCGTGGCGGGAATGGCGCTGGACTACGCGCAGCGCTTCGGCGTTGCCTCGCTGAAGATCAAGCACAACGCCCAGCTCGGCTACGTCATCGAGGCGCCGGCGACCGCGGTCGAGAAGCTACGGGCCGACCCGGCGCTGCAGATGCGCCAGGCGATGACCAACGGCGCCCGCTTCACCACGGCCGAGTTGGCCGACCTCGACCGGCGCATCGGCGAGGCGGCCGAGCGGGCGGCGGCACGCGAGGCGCTGGTGTTCGGCACCCTGGTTGCCGCCGCGATGCGTGAAGGCGAGGCCATCGCCGCCGCGGCCGGCGCATTGGCGGCGCTGGACGTGCTGCAGGCCTGCGCCCGGCTGGCCGAGGGCGGCCGCTGGTGCCGTCCGCGCGTCACGGACGACGCGGCGTTCTGCGTCAGGGCGCTGCGCCACCCGGTGGTGGAAAAGGCGCTGGAGCGGCAGACCGGTGGCGGTGCGGCGCGGTTCGTGCCGAACGACTGCGACCTGTCGGCGGCCAAGCGGCTGCTGCTGCTGACCGGCCCCAACATGGCCGGCAAGAGCACCTTTCTGCGGCAGAACGCGCTGGCGGCGGTGCTCGCGCAGGCCGGGCTGCCGGTGCCCGCGGAGAGCGCCGAGATCGGGATCGTCGACCGCCTGTTCAGCCGCGTCGGCGCCGCCGACGACCTGGCCCGCGGCCGCTCCACCTTCATGGTCGAGATGACCGAGACCGCCGCGATCCTGCACCAGGCCGGGCCGCGCTCGTTGGTGGTGGTCGATGAGATCGGCCGCGGCACCAGCACGCTGGACGGGCTGTCGATCGCCTGGGCCGTGCTCGAGGCGCTGCACGGTCAGATCCGCTGCCGCACCATCTTCGCCACGCATTTCCACGAATTGGCGCGGTTGGGGTCGCAGATGCGGCATCTGTGCGCCCACACGATGCGGGTGAAGGAGTGGCGCGGCAGCGTGGTGTTCCTGCACGAGGTGGCCGAGGGGGCAGCGGGCCGGTCCTGGGGCGTGCATGTGGCGCAGCTCGCCGGGGTGCCGGCGGCGACGGTCAAGCGAGCCGGCGGGTTGCTGGCGGCGCTGGAGAAGAACGGCCACGGCATGCCGGCGGACCTGCCGCTGTTCGCGCATCTCGAGGATGAGCGGTCGGAGGCGGTGGGGCCGGAGGCGGACGCGCTGCGCGATGCGGTCGGCGCCATCGATCCGGATCGGCTGACCCCGCGCGAGGCGTTGGAGGCGCTCTACGCGCTCAAGGCGCTCGCCGCCGAGCCGCCTGAATAGTGTGCGGACTTGGTTCCACCTTCAAAGAATAACCCGTAGACTACCGTCTGATGACGTTGCCCTCGCCCCTGCCCGAGCATCCGGAGGATGCGCTCCACATCTTGAAAGCCGCGCTGCTCGACCTTGCGCCGCAAGGCGGCCGGGTCCCGCGCGAGGCGGCCCTGTCGGCATTCCGGCGATACGTCGCCCGCGTGCAGCACCATGTGCAGGAGCTGTTCGAGACCGGCAACATGCCCGGCCTGCGCGCCGGCCGCCTGCTCGGTGAGCTGACCGACGGCGTGATCGCGGCGCTGCACGGCTTCGCGCTCGAACAGGAATACGGCGACGAGCCGCATGGCCTGCCGGGGCCGCTTGCGGTGGTGGCGACCGGCGGCTACGGCCGCGGCGTGCTGGCGCCGTTCAGCGACATCGACTTGCTGTTCATCTCGCCCGAGAAGGCGGTGCCGGGCACGCTCTCGGTCGTCGAGTTCATGCTCTATTTCCTGTGGGACCTCGGGCTCAAGGTCGGGCACGCGACCCGGTCGGTCGAGGACTGCCTGCACGACGCCGAGCGCGACATGGTCGTCCGCACCTCGATGATCGATGCCCGCCTGCTGACCGGCGACGAGGCGCTGTTCACCGAGTTTAGCGACCGCTTCGTCGCCTTCTGCCGCGCCGACGGCGCCGGCGCCTTCCTGGCCGCCAAGCAGGCCGAGCGGGACGCACGACATCGCCGTTACGGCGACAGCCCGTTCCTGGTCGAGCCCAACATCAAGGAGGGCAAGGGCGGTCTGCGCGACCTGCAGACGCTTTACTGGATGAGTCGTTACGTGTTCGGCACCCAGGTGATGGGCGAACTGGTCGGTCCCGATAGCCCGGGCGGCGGCATCCTGACTGCCAGCGAGGCCAAGCACACCCGCCGCTCCTGGTCGTTTCTCTGGACCGTGCGGTTTCACCTGCACTACATCGCCGGCCGCGCCGAGGACCGCCTGACCTTCGACCTGCAGCCCGTCGTCGGCGCCCGGATGGGCTACACGCGGCATGGCCGTCAGGACGGCGTCGAGCGGTTCATGCGGCATTATTTCCTGACCGCGCGCGAGATCACCCGCATCACGGTCGTGCTCGAGCCGGCGCTGGTCCGCGCTGCCCTGGGCCCGCCGGCCGCGCAGCCGGAGACCGACCTCGCCTTGTTCCAGCAGGGTTTCATCCTGGCCGACGGCAAGCTGATGAGCGCGCCGGGCCGCGATTTCGAGCGCGAGCCGCTCAACATCCTACGCATCCTGCAGACGGCGCGGGACCGGCATCTGCAACTGCATCCGCTGGCGCTGCGAGCGCTGATCCGGCACGAACGACAGGCCATCGGGCTCCGCTCGGAGAAGGCGGCCGCCGACCTGTTCACCAATCTGCTCTGCACCGCCGGCGACGGCGCGCGTTGGATGGCGGTGCTGAACGAGACCGGCTTCCTCGGCCGCTTCATCCCCGACTGGGCCCGCATCGTCGGCCAGATGCAGTTCGACACCTATCATGTGTTCACCGTCGACGAGCACACCATCGAGGCGCTCCGCGTCATGGATTCGCTCGAGCGCGGCGACCTCAAGGACGTCGCGCCGATCGCGACTTCGCTGGTCGACGACCTGCAATCCCGCCGCGCGCTCTACGTCGCCACCCTGCTGCACGACATCGCCAAGGGCCGCGGCGGCGACCATTCCGAGCTCGGCGCCGAAATCGCACTCGAGGTCGGCCCGGCGCTGGGCTTGTCCGGGGAGGAGACCGAGACCGTCAGCTGGCTGGTGCTGCACCACCTGCTGCTGAGCCAAACCGCCTTCAAGCGGGATATCGACGATCCTAAGACCATCCTCGACCTGGCCGATACCATTCAGTCGCCCGAGCGCCTCAAGCTGCTGCTGATCCTGACGGTGGCCGATATGCGCGCCGTGAGCCCCAAAGTGTGGAACGGCTGGAAGGCGATGCTGCTGCGCGAGCTGTATGGCCGGGTCGCCGACGTGTTGGCCGGCGGGCTGGCGACCACCGAGCGGGACGTGCGTGTCGCGCGCGCCAAGGAGGCCGCCGTCGCGTTGCTCGACGACTGGCCGCAGCCGGACATCCAGCACTACCTCGAACTCGGCTACCCCGGCTATTGGCTCAGCTTCGACCCGGAGACTCATGCGCGCCACGCCCGCCTGATCCGCGAGGCCGAGGGCCGGAAGGCGCCGCTGACGGTCGATACGCAGCCGATGCCGGCCCGCGAGGTTACCGAGGTGACGGTCTATACCGCCGACCACGCTGGGCTGTTCAGCCACATCGCCGGCGCGCTGGCCGTCGCCGGCGCCAGCATCGTCGACGCACGGATCCACACGCTGACCAACGGCAGCGCGCTCGACACGTTCTGGATCCAGGACGCTGCCGGCGGCATGTTCGACGCGCCGCATCGCCTGGCCCGGCTGCACGTGCTGATCGATCAGGCGCTGTCCGGCCAGCTAGCCATCGCCAGCGAGATCAAGCGCGCCTCGGCCGCGCTGCTGGGCCGGCGGATGCGCGCCATCCACGTCTCGCCGCGCGTCGTCGTCGACAACCGCGCCAGCCACACCCACACCGTGCTCGAGGTCAACGGTCGCGACCGGCCCGGCCTGTTGCACGACGTGACGGCCGCGATCAGCGAGCAGGGGCTGCAGATCGCTAGCGCGCACGTCACCACATATGGCGTGCGCGCGGTCGACGTCTTCTACGTCAAGGACATCTTTGGCCTAAAGGTCGAGAACGACCGCAAGCTGGCCGTGCTGCGGCAGGCCTTGCTGACCGCGCTGACCCCGCCGGTGGATCACGCACCGCCGACGCCCGACGCGTCGCGCCGGAACCGCATCGCCGCGGAATAGTCAGACAGGATATCCAATGCCCAAGATCACGCTTTATGGTTTCGACGGTTCCACCTATGTGCGGACCGTCAAGATGCTGCTGGCCGAGAAGGGCTGCACCGATTTTGAGCAGGTGCCGGTCAACGTCCTCAAGGGCGAACCGCAGGAGCCGGAGCACCTCGCGCGGCACCCGTTCGGGAAGGTGCCGGTGCTGGACTGGGACGGTTTCAGCATCCTCGAGACGTCGGCGATCACGCGTTTCCTGAACGACGAACTGCTGGGCAAGTCGCTCGTGCCGGCCTCGGCGCATGATCGCGCCCGCATGGACATGGCCATCGGGCTGATCGACTCCTACGGCTACGCGGCGCTAATCGGCGGCGTGGCCGCGTTCCACCTGTTCCCTGACTTCGTCGGCGGCAAGAACGAGCAGATGCGGCGGGACGGCCTCGAGAAAGGCCGCACGCTGCTGGAATACCTAATGAAGATCCGCGGCAGCTCGACGTTCATCGCCGGCGAGCTCAGCCTGGCCGACCTCTATCTGGCGCCGATCATGGCCTATGTCTCGATGACCCCGGACAAGGACGCGGTGTTCGGCGTCTCCGGCCTTGCCGCTTGGTGGGACGCGGTGAGCGCGCTCGACTCGTTTAAATCGACACCGCCGGGCTGAGGCCGATTCACGCGGATGCGGACGCTGGAAGTATCGTTCAGCGTTTGAGCATTCGTTAACCAATCAGGTCGATACTGGGCATCGTGGCTTGGTTCGGGATCTAGTTTGTCGATCTGGTTGGCTCTCCGCAATGTGGTCGGCTCGGAGACCTGCCCGCAAATCGAACGGGCGCGGGTCAACGAACTTTGCTCGCGCATCCCCGCACTCTATCTGACGCTGAGTGTGAACATCGCCGCGATGGCCTGCACGCACGTTGCCGCCAACCCGGCGTGGCAGGCCGTCGGCATGCCGGCGATCATCGTGGCCTTCATCATCGTGCGTATGCTCTGGTGGGTAAGGCTCGATCCCGATCGGCTCAGCGACGAGCAGATCCATCTCACGCTTCGCAACCTGTCGGTCGTCGGCGGGGCGATCGGCTTCGTCATCCTGATCTGGGCACTCTCGCTGCATGATGATCCATGGTCGCCGACGGGCGTCACGAGCGCGGGTCACTCGATCTTCTTCGTCGGCATCACCTTGGTCAGCTGCATCTTCCTGCTGATGCATCACCGGTTCGCGGCCGTCCTGCTCTGCGTCTGCATCGTGATCCCGTTCACCAGCTACCTTGTCTGGACCGGTCGTCTGATCGAGATCGCCATCGCGACGAACGTCGTGCTGGTCTCGTCCGCGATGCTCTACGTGGCGGTGACGTTCTCGCGGCACTTCGAACGTTCGGTCGCCGCGGCGCTCGACTTGGTGCAGCTGAGCGCGTCCAACGCGCGATTGGCGGTGTCGGACGCCCTGACCGGTTTGCCCAACCGGCGGCAGTTCTTCGCCGAGATCGAGGCGGCTGGCGAGAGTGACGAGCCGTTCGTCGTGATCGTCCTCGACCTCGACGGCTTCAAGCCGGTCAACGACGTCTATGGCCATCATGCCGGCGATGAGGTGTTGCGCCAGGTCGCGGCGCGGTTCGTGGCGCTGGCACCGGAGCGATGTTGCGTTGCCCGGCTCGGCGGAGACGAGTTCGGCTGCGTCCTATCCGGTGCATCGATGCAGGAGGCCGGCGAGGTGGCCGAGCGGATGATCGCCGCCTGCGCAGACCCGATCGTGATGTCGACGTCTACTGCGATGGTCGGCGCGTCGGCCGGCATGTGCCCCTCGAGCGTCGTGCGCGAGGCGATCCGAGTCTATGAATGTGCCGACTTCGCGCTGTTCCACGCCAAGCGCGCCGGGCGCGGCAGGGTTGAGGCCTTCAACGCGGCGCACCAGAATTCCATGCGCCGCGACAGCGCCGTTGCGCACCAATTGCTCATGGCCGATTTTGAAGACGAGCTGACCGTCGTGTATCAGCCGATCGTCGCCTCCGCCGACCACGGGATTGTAGCGTTCGAGGCCCTGGTGAGATGGCACAACCCGGCCCTTGGGCAGGTCGCGCCCGACGAATTCATCCCGATTGCCGAGCGCACGGACCTGATCTTCAGAATCTCGCTCCACGTCCTCAACAGCGCGCTCCTGCAAGCCGAGACATGGCCGGTGTCGATGCGGTTGAAGGTCAACCTGTCGGTCCGCGATCTGATGTCGAGCAAGCAGACCGAGGCGCTCGTCGCCATGGTTCGTCTCTCGGGCGTAAATCCGAGCCGCGTCATGTTCGAGATCACCGAGACCATCATCGCGGAATCCATCGAACTGATCCGCGCCAACGTCGAGATCGTGCGGGCGGCCGGCTGCAAGATCGCGATCGACGATTTCGGCGTCGGCTATTCCAGCCTGAATTACATTCACGTCTTCGCGCCGGATGTGATCAAGATCGACCGCTGCTTCATCGCGCAGAGCACGACGAACGACACCACCAAGCGGGTGATCCGCACCATCGTCGAGCTCGCCCGCAACGTGGGTGCCAAATCAGTCGCTGAGGGAGTCGAGAGCCTGGCTGAAGCGGAGCTACTCGCTGAACTTGGGTGCGACGAGCTCCAAGGTCATTATTTCTCGCAGGCCATCTCGGCCGACATGTCGACCGCGATGGCCATCGCCCGGCGTGTTGACATCCCTGCGGCACAGGACGGCACCGGCCAGGGCGCTCGGCGGCTGTCCGGTGCACCGGAGGCCGAGGCGACCGACGCCCGGAGGACCGTACCGGCCTAATCGGCTTGCGCTTTACCGACGCGCGGCAACATGCGGTCTCGTCGAGGCGGTGCGGCGGTTCGGAAGCACCCCACTCGCATTTCGGCACTGGTCCGGGGCATAACGGCTCCGCTTGGGTGGGTTAGGACGGCGTTTGCGGATATTGTTTTTGGGTGACGTTGTCGGCCGTTCCGGGCGGGATGCGATCTCGGCGATGTTGCCGGCGCTCAAGCTCGAGCTGCGCGCTGACCTCGTGGTCGTCAACGGCGAGAATGCCAGCCACGGGTTCGGGCTTGGGCCCGACATGGCTGAAGCCATTTTCGTCGCCGGTGCGGATGCAGTGACGCTCGGCAACCATGCCTGGGACCGGCGCGAGCTGATCCCTTACATCGCGCAGGAGAAGCGGGTGATCCGCCCGCTAAACTTTCCGCCCGGCACTCCTGGGGCGGGCTTCGTCGAGGTCACATTGGTCGATGGCCGCCGCGCGCTGGTGATTAACGCGATGGGCCGCTTGTATATGGACGCGCTCGACGACCCGTTCCGCGCCACCGCCGAATTGCTGGGCCGCTACAAGCTTGGTGCCAGCGTGCAGGCGATCGTCGCTGACTTCCACGCCGAGGCGACCAGCGAGAAGCTCGCATACGGACACTCGTTCGACGGCACGATGTCCCTCGTCGTCGGCACGCACACGCATGTGCCGACATCGGACCACCAGATCCTCGCAGGCGGCACGGCATACCAGAGCGATGCCGGCATGTGCGGCGACTACGACAGCGTGATTGGCATGGCCAAGCAGGGCGCGTCGGCGCGGTTCTGGACCAAGATGCCCGGCGAGCGCATGCAGCCGGCCGACGGTGCGGCGACGTTGTGCGGCATCTTCGTCGTCACTGACGACAAGACCGGGCTGGCCAACAGCGTCGAAGCGGTGCGGCGAGGCGGGCGGCTGTCGCAGGCGACGCCGGTCCTATAGAAAGGGGCTCCTGAGCCCCGACTCGAAAGTGAGACCAGCCCGTGGCCGGCCATAGCCAGTTTAAGAACATCATGCACCGCAAAGGTGCCCAGGACGCCAAGCGCGCGCGCCAATTCGCCAAGCTGATCCGCGAGATCACCGTCTCGGCGCGCCAAGGCCTCCCCGACCCGGCGTTCAACCCCCGCCTGCGCGCCGCGATGGCAGCCTCCCGCGAAGCCAACATGCCGCGCGACACCATCGAGCGCGCGGTCAAGAAAGCTACCGGTGCGGGGGGCGGGGACGATTACGTCGAGGTGCGCTATGAGGGCTACGGCCCCGCCGGCGTCGCGGTGATCGTTGAGGCGCTGACCGACAATCGCAACCGGACGGCGTCGGACGTGCGCTCGGCATTCAGCAAGTATGGCGGGGCGATGGGCGAGACGAACTCCGTCTCCTTCATGTTCAGCCGTCTCGGCGTGATCCGGTATCCGGCGAAGGCCGCATCCGCGGACGAAATGATGGAGGCGGCGATCGAGGCCGGCGCCGACGACGCGACCGACGATGCGGAGGGTCACGAGATCACCTGTCCGGTCGAGGATTTCTTTGCCGTGCGCGATGCCCTGGAGGCGCGCTTCGGCGTGCCGACGAGCGCCAAGCTCGAGTGGCGGCCGACCAACTCGATCATGCTCGACGAGGAGAAGGCCATCGGCCTGCTCAAGTTACTGGACGTGCTCGAAGACAATGACGACGTTCAGAACGTCTATGCCAACTTCGACATCCCCGACGATGTCGCGCAGCGGCTATCCTAGCGTTCCGCGAGCCACTCCATGATCCGGCTGATGGGCATCGACCCTGGCTTGCGGTTCACCGGCTGGGGCGTCATCGAAGCTGAGGGCAACCGTCTGCGGCACGTTGCCGACGGCGTTGTCGCAACAGATAACTCGGAGGCAGTGCCAGCACGGTTGAAGTTCATCCACGATGCTCTTACCGCCTTGTTCCTGCAGTATTTGCCTGCCGAAGCCGCGGTAGAGGAGACCTATGTCAACCGGAACGGCGCGGCGACGCTGAAGCTGGGCTATGCCCGTGGTGTGGCGCTACTGGCGCCGGCGCTGGCGGGCATCTCGGTGGCGGAATACGGCGCGATGGAAGTCAAGCGCGCCGTCGTCGGCACCGGTGCGGCCAAGAAGGAGCAGGTCGAGGCCATGGTCCGCCGCTTGCTGCCGGCCGCCACGCTGAAGCGGGCGGACGCCGCCGACGCGCTGGCGGTCGCCATCTGTCACGCCCACCACCGTCAGACCCGGCAGCGCATCGCGGCTGCCACGGTGATGGCATGATCGCGCTGCTGATGGGCCGGGTAGACAGCATCGAGGCCGACCGCTGCATCGTCGACGTCGCTGGCGTCGGCTATCTGGTCCAGGCCTCGACACGGACCCTGGCGGCGCTGCCATCCCCGCCGGCGATCGCCCGGGTGCTGGTCGAGACGCAAGTGCGCGAAGACGCGATCACGTTGTACGGCTTTGCGGAGTCGGCAGAGCGCGACTGGTTCCGGCTGCTGCTGACCGTGCAGGGAGTGGGCGCGAAAGTCGCGCTCAACATCCTGTCGGCGCTGGGACCGCGTGAGCTGATCGGCGCCATCGCGTCCGGCGACAAGGGCAGCCTGATGCGGGCCCCGGGCGTCGGCGCTAAGCTGGCGATCCGGCTGTTGAGCGAGTTGCGGGAGAAAGCCGGCGCGATGCCGAGCGGCACGTCGTTGCCGATCGGGCTCGCCCCGCAAGGGCCGGAGCAGGACGCGCTGTCGGCGCTGGCTAATCTCGGCTACCGCCGGGCCGAGGCGCAGCCCGTGGTGGCGGCAGTGATTGCGGCGGCGGGCGAGGAGGCCGGGCTGGACGTCATCCTGCGTGAGAGCCTGCGCGAGCTGGCGATCAAATGAGCGACCGTCCGATCAGCGCCGCACGGACCGAGGAGGACGCGGCCGACGCCACGCTGCGGCCACAGGTGCTGTCCGATTTCGTCGGGCAGAAAGCCAGCCGCGAGAACCTCTCCATCTTCATCCAAGCTGCGAGAGATCGTGCTGAAGCCCTTGATCATGTGTTGTTTCATGGGCCGCCGGGCCTGGGTAAGACGACGCTGGCGCAGATCGTGGCCCGCGAGTTGGGCGTCGGCTTTCGTGCCACCTCCGGCCCGGTCATCCAGCGCGCCGGCGACCTCGCCGCCATTCTGACCAACCTGCAGCCGCGCGACGTGCTGTTCATCGACGAGATCCACCGCCTGCAGCCGGCGATCGAGGAGATCCTGTATCCGGCGATGGAGGACTTCCAGCTGGACCTCATCATCGGCGAGGGCCCGGCGGCGCGCAGCGTGCGGATCGATCTGGCCCCGTTCACGCTGGTGGGCGCCACGACCCGGGCCGGGCTGCTGGCGACGCCGCTGCGCGACCGTTTCGGCATTCCGCTTCGCCTCGTTTTTTACACCGCGGCCGAGTTGGAGCAGATCGTGTCGCGCGGCGCCGGCAAGCTCGGGTTCGATCTCGCACCCGACGGTGCGGCGGAGATCGCCAAGCGCTCGCGGGGCACACCTCGGATCGCCGGACGATTGTTGAGACGTGTCAGAGACTTCGCGGCCGTCCTTCGGCAATCACCGGTCGATCGCGTCATGGCCGACGCGGCGCTGACCCGGCTCGAGGTGGACAAGCGCGGCCTCGACGCGATGGACCGGCGCTACCTGCGGCGTATCGCGGAGCACCATCATGGCGGCCCGGTCGGCGTCGAGACCCTGGCTGCAGCCCTGGCCGAAGCGCGCGACACGCTGGAAGACGTAATCGAGCCGTTTCTCATCCAGGAAGGCCTGGTGTTGCGCACGAGTCGTGGGCGGATGCTGGGCGAAGAAGGGTGGCGGCATCTCGGCCTGGCACCGCCGCGGATGCAGCCGCAGCTCGACTTGCTGGCGGATTCGGAGTGACGGCCAGCACAGAACGGTAGCGACGATGGTTTATCGACTGAGATTGCGGGTTTACTACGAGGATACCGACGCTGGCGGCATCGTGTATCATGCGCGTTACTTGGCGTTTGCCGAGCGTGCGCGCACCGAAGCCTTGCGTGAGGCGGGTGTCCCTCATGACGAACTAGTCACGCGATTTGGCCTGATCTTTGTGGTGCACCGCATCAAAATGGATTATTTGCGCCCCGTGCGGTTGGACGCCGAAATAATTGTCGAGACCGGGCCATGGTCGCTGCGAGGCGCCTCGGTCGATGTCGAGCAGTCATTCACGGTGGACGGCGAGCAGACGGGCCGGCTCTCGGTCGGTCTCGCCTGCATCCGCACGTCGGACGGCCGCCCCGCACGGATCCCGCAGCGATGGCGGGATGCGCTCGGCGGGGCGGAATAGTTTTGGGGGTGCGAGTTGGATCCTGTTCAAGCCACGACACTGGCCGGCGGCGGCAGCGGGGGTGAGATCTCCATCCTCGGCCTGTTTCTCCAGGCCGATCTGGTGGTTAAATTCGTCATCCTGCTGCTGCTGGCGGCGAGCGTGTGGGTATGGGCGATCGTCTTCGAAAAAGTGACGTCGCTGCGTCGGGCCAACCGCGATGCGACACTGTTCGAGGACCGGTTCTGGTCCGGTGGCAGCCTCGACGAGCTCTATGAGGTCGAGGGTGTCAGACCGCGGCACCCGATCGCCGCGGTGTTCGGCGCCGCGATGGGCGAGTGGAAGCGTAGCGCGCAGATGGCCGGCATCGACCTCAGCCGCGGCGGCGTGCGCGAACGCATCGACCGCGCGGTCGTCGTCACGGTGACGCGGGAGATGGATCGGATGGAGCGCTGGATGGTGTTTCTGGCCTCGGTCGGCTCGGTCGCGCCCTTCGTCGGCCTGTTCGGCACGGTCTGGGGCATCATGCGGTCGTTCTCGGCCATCGCCTCGAGCCGGAACACGAACCTCTCCGTCGTCGCACCGGGCATCGCCGAGGCGCTATTTGCCACTGCGATCGGCCTGGTCGCCGCGATCCCGGCGGTGCTGGCCTACAACAAGCTCAGCACAGACCTGTCGCGCTTCGCCTCCCGGCTCGAGGGGTTCGGCACCGAGTTCGGTGCCATCCTGTCGCGCCAATCCGAAGAGAAGGCCTGAGCCATGGGCCCGCCGATGCAGGGACGCGGGCGCCGCGGCCGTTACCGCCCACTCGCCGAGATCAACGTCACCCCGCTGGTCGACGTGATGCTCGTGCTGCTGATCGTGTTCATGGTCGCGGCACCGCTAATGACGTCAGGGGTCAACGTCGACCTGCCCAAGGCGAGTGCCAACCCGGTCAACCAGGACAGCGAGCCGCTCACCGTCAGCATCAACGCCGAGGGTAAGATCTACCTGCAGGAGAATGAGCTGCCGCTCACCGATCTGGCGACCAAGCTCGCCGCCATCGCGGACAACAAGCTGGACCGCCGCATCTTCGTGCGCGGCGACAAATCGGTCAGCTACGGCAAGATCATGGAGGTCATGGCGACCATCACCCAGGGTGGCTTCACCAAAGTCGCGCTGCTGGCCGAGCAGGCCGGCGGACCCACGCCGCAAGCGCCCGCCCAGGCGACGGCTCCTGCGACAACGGCGCCGACGACAACTGCGCCGGCGGCTCCGACAGCACCCGCCGCGCGCCCGCGGGGACGCTGACCGCGGCCGGGCCATGATCGTCGACCTTCGCCGCACTGGCGCCATCTCGGCCGCACTCCACGTCGCGCTACTCCTGGCGCTGCTGGTGACGCTGAAGCCGACGGTGACGCCCACGCCGGAGGAGCAATCGGTGACGATGGAGTTCGCCACCGAGCCCGGCGAGGTCCAGCGCGCGCAAAAACCGGCGCCGATGCCGTCGCCGTCGCCCGCCGAGGTGCCGACGGCCGATCTGCCATCGGTCGAGCCACCCAAGCCGACCCCGACCGAAATGCCGGCACCGCCGCCACCGCCGCCCTTGCCGCCGCCGCCATCGCCGCAAACGCTGCCGGTGCCGGCCCCGCCGATCCCGCCGCCACCCGCGCCGGCGCCCGCCCCCTCGGCACCGATCACGACGGCGCCGGCCCCGATCCTGGCGCCGGAGACGCCGCTGCCCGTGCCGCCAGTCCCGCCACCGCCGGCGCCCGCCCCCACGCCGACGCCGGCCAAGCCGACGCCGCAGGCCGCGCCCGCCGCGCCGAAGCCGGACGTGCGACCGCCGGCCGCCCGTCCTGCGCCAGAGCGCCCGACGCCGACGCAGCGCACCACCAGCACGACCAGCCAGCAGAACCCGACCAAGAACACCGCCGACGACAGCAAGACGCTGGAAGCCACGCTCGAGCGACTTCGCTCGCTGCAGCGGCAGAGCCAGGCGCCAACCCGGCCGGCCAACCCGACCCGCGGCGGCGCGCCCGGCGGCGGCAGCCCCAACGGCGTCGACAACGCCAAGCTGTCGGGCAGCGAGCGCGGCGCCATCGGTGACCGCATCCGCGAGTGCTGGACCCGCGACGCCGGTGCCCGCGATGCGGACAAGATGTCGGCCGTGCTGTCGGTCACCACGGACTCGGCGGGCAACGTGCGCGACGTCAAGATCCTCACCCCGGGTCAGGGGCCCGGCGGAGTGGCGTTTGCGGAGCGGGCGCGCCGGGCTGCGCTGGATGCGCAGTGCAACCCGATCCCGTTGCCGAAAACGCTGCTCGGCCAGACACATACGTTCGAGATTAATTTCAAACCATGAGCGATGCCGCAATGGTAATCGCCGCCGCTTTGCGCCATCTGCGCCTTCGCGCTTCTGACGACCGGAGTTTTGTATGACCGACACGCTCACTATGCTCGGCCGCCGCTCGGCGCTCCTCGGCGCCGGCATCGCTGCCGTTCCGCTGCTCGGCAGCACGCCGGGCCTGGCCCAGGGCGCCGATACCGCCATCACCGTCGACCGCGCCCGGACCGCGCCGATCCCGATCGCGATCCCCGCCTTGGCCGGCACCGCGCTCGGCGCGCAGATGGCGGAGGTGATCAGCAACGACCTCGCCCGCTCCGGCCTATTCCGCCCCATCGGCAACGCCGCGCAGATCGGCGCCAACGACGCCGGTGACACCCCCAACTTCCAGAACTGGAAGGCGATCGGCGCCCAGACCCTGGTGACCGGCAAGGTCGAGGGTGGCGGCAGCAACGTCCGCGTCGAGTTCCGCCTGTGGGACGTGTTGCCCGGCCAGCAAATCCAGGGCACCGCGTATACGACGACTTCGACCAACTGGCGCCGCATCGCCCACATCATCGCCGACGTGATCTACGAGCGCCTGCTCGGCGAAAAGGGCTACTTCGACACCCGCATCGTCTACGTCTCCAACACCGGGCCGCGTGAAAAGCGGACCAAGCGGCTGGCGATTATGGACCAGGACAGCGAGAACAATCGCTTCCTTACCGACGGCAGCTGGCTCGTGCTGACGCCGCGCTTCCACCCGACGCGCGATCAGATCGTCTACATGTCGTACTACAACAACCGTCCCCGGGTTTGGACCTTCGATCTCGGTTCGGCGCGGCAGACCGTGCTCGGCGATTTCGACGGCATGACGTTCGCCCCGCGCTATGCGCCGGACGGCAACACCATCGTCATGTCGGTCTCGCGCGGCTCCGGGTCGGATATCGTGACGGTCGGCGTCTCGGGTGGCGGGCGGCGGACGCTGACCAGCTCGGGCTCGATCGACACCAGCCCATGCTACAGCCCGGACGGCAGCCAGATCGTGTTCAACTCGGACCGCGGCGGCGATCAGCAGCTCTACGTCATGGGCGCCGGTGGCGGCAGCGCGCGGCGCATCTCCTACGGCAAGGGCCGTTATGCCACCCCGGTATGGTCGCCGCGTGGCGACCTGATCGCCTTCACGCGGCTCGGCTCCGGCGGTTTTGCCATCGGCGTCATGCGGCCGGACGGCTCGGGCGAGCGTATCCTGTCGGAGAGCTTCGACGTCGAGGGCCCGACCTTCTGCCCAAATGGCCGCGTGTTGATGTTTTACCGGGCCGGGCAGGGCGGGGGCGCGCGGCTGGTCTCGATCGACATCACCGGCTTCAACGAGCGCGTCGTTCCCACTCCGACCGACGCGTCGGCCCCGGCCTGGTCGCCCTTGCTTGCCTGACCTTGCAAGGGTCATCTTTCGTTGGCCCGACCCTGCAAGGGTCACCCTTCATTCGCTTGACCCGGCCGCACCCCCGGCGTATCGCGCGACAGACGTATTGGATCGGCATCGATGAACTACAAAGCTATCGGCTTCCTGGCGGCGCTCGCTCTCCTCGGCGCCTGCTCGGACAACACCACGGGCGCCAGCACGGGCGCGACGTCGGGCGGCGGCGCCAGCGCCTCCAGCAACGGCGGTGCCATTCCCGGCAGTCAGCAGGACCTAGTCGCGAACGTTGGTGACCGCGTGTTCTACGCCTACGATCAGTCGCAGCTGAGCAGCGATGCCCGCGCGACGCTGGACCGCCAGGTGCAGTGGTTGCAGCGTTATCCGCAGGTCACCATCCAGATGGCCGGCAACACGGACGAGCGCGGCACCGAGGAATACAACCTGGCCCTCGGTCAGCGCCGGGCCAATGCGGCGCGCGACTATCTCGTGGCCCAGGGCATCAGCAGCGCCCGCATCCAGACGATCAGCTACGGCAAGGAGCGCCCGGCGGCGACCGGTTCGGACGAGCAGGCCTACTCGCAGGACCGGAACGCGATCACCTCCGTTCAGTAAACCGAAGCCACGATGCGCCTCGTTCGAGTAGCCGCGGCGGCCGGCGTCGTTCTGTCCTGCGCGGCAATGCCGGCGCGGGCGCAGATGGATTCCCGCGAGGGAATCATGCTGCAGAACCAGATCCTCGAGTTGCGGCGTGACATGCAGTCGATGCAGCAGCGAGGTTCCGGTGGCCCGTCCTATGCCGCACCGAGCGGCGGCGGATCGTCAGGGCTCGAGGCGCAGTTGCTGGACCGGGTGCAGACGCTCGAGGAGCAGGTTCGCCGGTTGCGCGGCCAATTGGATGAGCAGTCCAATACGTTGCGGCGGTCGCAGGAAAGCTTGGCCAAGCAGGTCGACGACATGAATTTCCGCGCCGGCAATGCCGGCGGCGGCGCGACTTCCAGCCCGCCCCAGTTGACTGCGCCGCGCGCGGCGGCCGTGCCAGATGCCGCTCCGCCAGCCGCGGCCCGGCGCACCCCAGAGGTCGCGTTACAGGACGGAAACGCTGCCCTGGCGCGTCGCGATTACAGTGCCGCCGAAAGCGCCGCCCGCGAGGTCCTGGCATCGAAGAACTCGCCGCGGGCGGGCGATGCCAACTTCCTATTGGCGCAATCTTTGATGGGCCAGCGTAACTTCCAGGGCGCGGCCATCTCCTATGACGATGCCTACTCGCGCAACAAGGCTGGCAGCCGGGCGCAGGATGCGTTGCTTGGTTTGGCGAACGCGCTGACCGGCTTGAACGACCGCAACGCCTCATGCGCGACGCTCGACAAGTTGCGGCGGGAGTTCCCGACCATGCGCGCGGCGGTGCGCGAGACGTCGGCGACGCTGAGGGCGCGTAACGGCTGTAGCTGACCGATCGTCGTCGATGCTGCCGTGAGCGACGCGGCATCGCCGATCTCGGGCGACGAATTCGCGGCCTTGATGGCGGCGACCGGGCCATATGGCCGCGAACGCCGGGTCCTCGTGGCGGTCTCCGGCGGGGCCGACAGCATGGCGTTAGCGTTATTGCTCGCCGGATGGGGGCAGCCGGTAGCGGCGGTCGTCGATCACGGGCTGCGTTCTGAGTCGGCGGCTGAGGCAGCGCTTGTATCGGCCCGGCTCACCGGGCTTGGCGTCGAAAACCATGTCCTGACTACCGCGGTGGCGACGGGGCCGGCGTTGGCGGAGCGCGCCCGGGTGGCGCGGTATGACCTGCTTTACGAGGCGGCCGCGCGTTTCGGGCTGCCCGATCTGCTACTCGGCCATCACGCGGGCGATCAGGCCGAGACCGTCCGCATGCGCTTGGACGCTGGAAGTGGTGCGGCCGGGCTCGCCGGCATGGTGCCGGTTTCGTATCGGAACGCGGTGCGCCTGACCCGGCCTTTGCTGGCCATCGATCCGGCGCGACTCCGTGCCACGTTGCGCCGGGCGGGGGTGGACTGGGTCGAGGATCCGACCAACCAGGATGTGAGGACGGCACGCGGCAGGCTGCGGCGCGACATGACGGCGGCGGATCGTGTCGAAGCGCTCGCGCTGGCCGAGGTCAGTCTGGTCGAGCGCAGACGTCACCTGTGCGAGATCGCCTGCGCGCTGGCCGACGTGCGGCTGGCGCCCGAGGGATTCGCCGTGGCGAAAGCAGAACTTGGCGGCGCGGCGCTGTCCGCGCTGATCTGGATGGTCTCCGGCCGCGCCTACCCGCCGCCGTTCGAATCTATGAAGCCCGGTTTGGCGCCGCGGACGCTCCACGGTGTGTTGGTCCGGCCTGCTGGCCGTCTCGGCCCGGGCACGTTGCTAACTCGTGAGCCCGCATCGGTCGCGCAGCCGATCGGCGTCAGCGACGACGCATGGTGGGACGGCCGCTTCCGCGTGCGCGGTGCCGCCGCCGGGCTGACGATTGGGGCGTTGGGTGCCGAGGCGTCGTCCCTACGCCGCCACTCGCACTTACCCGCCGTGGTCCTGGCGACCGTACCGGCGTTGCGACGAGGCAGTGCAGTGGTCGCTGTCCCGCATCTGGCCTTTCCTGATCGGGAGGCGTGCCGTAGCGTGTCGGTGGAACTATGGCCGCGACGACAAGCTGCGCCCAGCACCTGAGTTTACAGGTGTTAACCCTCTGAATGGCGGGGGGGTGTAGAGTGATCGTGACGACCTTATGTTGACGATCAAGGCTGCCGATCGACCGGCCGCAAATGGGACTGGATTGTTGGACGAGCATGATGAGCAATTTCGGTCGTAACCTAGCACTTTGGGTGATCATCGCCCTGTTGCTCGTGGTTCTGTTCAATCTATTTCAGCCCGGCGGCAACACCCGCGCTGCGACGCAGGTCGCCTACTCGGACTTCGTGTCCGAAGTGAACGGCGGGCGCGTGCGTGATGTAGTCATACAGGGTCGCACCGTCAGCGGTCAGTTGACCGACGGCCGCACGTTCCAGACGTACACGCCGGAAGATCCGGCCCTGGTTGGCCGCCTCACCGACAAGGGCGTCCGTGTTATCGCTAAGCCGGAGGAGAGCGACAATCCGCTGCTCCACTATCTACTGAGCTGGTTCCCGATGCTGCTGCTGATCGGCGTCTGGGTGTTCTTCATGCGTCAGATGCAGTCCGGTGGTGGCCGTGCCATGGGCTTCGGCAAGAGCCGCGCCCGGATGCTGACCGAGAAGCAGGGCCGAGTAACGTTCGAAGACGTTGCTGGCATCGACGAAGCCAAGCAGGAACTGCAGGAGATCGTCGAGTTCCTGAAGGACCCTCAGAAGTTTCAACGGCTCGGCGGCAAGATTCCGAAAGGCGTGCTGCTTGTAGGCCCGCCCGGCACCGGCAAGACGTTGCTGGCGCGTGCGATCGCCGGCGAAGCGAACGTTCCGTTTTTCACCATCTCCGGGTCTGACTTCGTCGAGATGTTCGTAGGCGTCGGCGCGAGCCGGGTGCGCGATATGTTCGAGCAGGGCAAGAAGAATGCCCCATGCATCATCTTCATCGACGAGATCGATGCGGTCGGTCGCCATCGTGGTGCCGGCCTAGGCGGTGGCAATGACGAGCGTGAGCAGACACTCAACCAGATGCTGGTCGAGATGGACGGTTTCGAGAGCAACGAGGGCGTTATCCTCATTGCTGCAACCAACCGGCCCGACGTTCTCGACCCGGCCCTGCTGCGTCCCGGTCGGTTCGACCGCCAAGTTGTCGTGCCGAACCCGGACGTGAACGGCCGCGAGAAGATTTTGCGGGTTCATATGCGAAAGGTGCCGCTGGCTTCCGACGTCGATCCAAAGGTGATCGCGCGCGGCACGCCAGGCTTCTCCGGTGCGGACCTGTCGAACCTCGTCAACGAGGCCGCTCTCTTGGCGGCGCGACTCGGCAAGCGTGTCGTCGCGATGAACGAGTTCGAGCACGCGAAGGACAAGGTAATGATGGGCGCCGAGCGTCGGTCCCTCGTGATGTCCGATGCCGAAAAGCGGATGACGGCGTATCACGAGGCCGGTCACGCGCTCATTGCGATTAACGATCCGGAATGTGACCCGGTGCACAAGGCGACCATTATTCCTCGTGGTCGTGCGCTCGGGCTGGTGATGAGCCTACCGGAAGGGGATCGACTGAGCGAGAACCGTGCTCGGCTGCTATCTCGCATGAAGATGGCCATGGGCGGTCGGGTTGCTGAGGAACTGGTATTCGGCCCTGACAAGGTCAGCAATGGTGCCGCTGGTGACATCAAGCAAGCGACCAGCATCGCGCGCACTATGGTTACCGAGTGGGGCATGAGCGACAAGCTTGGAATGATCGCTTATGGCGATAACAGCCAAGAGGTGTTCCTCGGCCACTCCGTTACCCAGAACAAGAATGTCTCCGAGCTGACGGCGCGTGACATCGATGGCGAGATCAAGTTGTTCATCGACACCGCTTACTCGAACGCGAAGTCGCTGATCACCGAACGTCTGGAAGAGCTGCACCGTCTAGCACGGGGCCTGCTCGAATATGAAACGTTGTCTGGGGACGAGATCCGGACTGTGCTTCGAGGTGAGCCAGTGATCCGTAAGGTGGTCGACGAGCCCGCGGCTGACGCTCGTCGCGCTTCGGTGCCGACAGCTACTCGGCCGATGGTGCCGCCGACTGGTGGTCTCGGGCCGGCACCGCAGCCCGGCTAACGCGCCAGGTTACCAGGATAGGTGGCCCGTCGTTCAACGGCGGGCCATTTCTATGTACAGAGTATTGGGATGAGCGATCTCAAATCTGTTTGGGCCGGATTAGCGCCTGGTCCGCACGTGATGGGCATCGTCAACGTCACGCCCGACAGCTTCAGCGACGGCGGTCAGTCAGGGTCTCGGGCAGTCGAACTCGGCGTTCAGATGCTCGAGGACGGCGCGACTGTAATTGATATTGGGGGTGAATCCACTCGACCTGGCGCGTCCATTGTGTCGGCCGCGGAAGAGCAGCGTCGTGTTCTACCGGTCATAGAGGCTCTGGCTCGCCAGGGCGCGAAAATCTCCGTCGACACCCGCAACGCATCGACGATGGAGCGTGCCCTGGACGCTGGTGCCACGATCGTCAACGACGTCTCAGCTCTCACCTTCGACCCGGCCGCCGTCGCGACGGTGGCGCGCCGTGGCTGTCCCGTGATCCTGATGCACATGCGGGGAACGCCGGAGACAATGGACGGGCTGGCGTCCTACGTCGACGTCGCGTCCGAAGTCGCCGCCGAGCTACGGCGCCGCATCGAGACGGCGATCGCCGGCGGGGTCGCACAATCGGCGATCGCGATCGACCCTGGTTTCGGCTTTGCCAAGGACGTCAGCCAAAACGTCGAATTGCTGCGACATCTCTCACTCTTCGTTAACTTCTCTTGCCCTATAATTGCCGGATTATCTCGTAAGAGGTTCATCGGGCAGCTTGCCGACATCGTCAAACCGGAGGATCGCGACGGAGCATCCGTTGCTGCTGGATTGATCGCGGTAAGCCAGGGTGCGTCTGTGCTACGGGTCCACAATGTCCGCATGACCGTGCAAGCACTGCGCGTGTGGACAGCGGTTCGGCAGGATGCCGGGCCAGTTCGAGAGGGGTCGACGTGACGAAGAAACGCCTGTTCGGGACCGACGGCATACGTGGGACAGCCAACGTCCATCCCATGACCGCGGAAACAGCTCTTAAGTTGGGGCAAGCCGCCGGATTGCGCTTCGTCCGCGGCAGTCATCGGCATCGTGTCGTCATCGGCAAGGACACTCGACTGTCTGGCTATATGATCGAGCCAGCGCTGGTCGCAGGGTTCATCAGCGCAGGTATGGACGTGATGTTGGTCGGTCCGTTACCGACCCCGGCCATCGCAATGCTGACCCGGAGCCTTCGCGCCGATCTCGGCGTCATGGTTTCGGCGTCGCACAACGCGTTCGAAGACAACGGGATCAAGCTCTTCGGCCCCGACGGGTTCAAACTGTCGGACGAGACGGAGATGGAGATCGAGGAGATGATGGGCCAAGACCGGGCGGGGCATTTGGCCGCCTCCGACCGTCTGGGCCGTGCGAGCCGCCTGGAAGACGCCGGCGGGCGCTACATCGAAGCGGCTAAGGCGACGTTTCCGCGAGGCCTGCGGCTCGACGGGCTCAAGATCGTCGTCGATTGCGCGAACGGCGCCGCCTATCGCGTCGCGCCCACCGTGCTTTGGGAGTTGGGGGCGTCGATAATCACCGTCGGTGTCGAGCCAGACGGCTTCAACATCAACAAGGGCTGTGGTTCGACGGTGCCGGACCACCTCCGCAGCAAAGTCCTTGAACATGGTGCCGATCTTGGCATTGCGCTCGATGGAGATGCCGACCGCCTCATCCTGGTGGACGAGAGAGGTGACGTGGTCGATGGCGATCAGATCCTCGCCCTGATTGCCGCCTCCTGGCACAAACACGGCAAACTTGTTGGCGGTGGCGTCGTGGCGACAGTCATGTCGAACCTCGGCCTGCAGAGGATGCTGGAAGGTGTGGGCCTGACGCTTGAACGGACAAAGGTGGGCGACCGCTACGTGGTCGAGCGCATGCGTGCGACACAAATGAATTTGGGCGGCGAACAATCGGGTCATGTGATCCTCAGCGATTATGCGACGACAGGCGACGGATTGGTTGCCGCGCTTCAGGTGCTGGCAGTCCTGGTTCAATCGGGCCGACCCGCCAGTGAGGTCTGCAAGCTGTTCGAGCCGTTTCCGCAACTGCTGCAGAACGTGCGTTTCGCGGGTGGCTCACCGCTAAGGGATCCGCGCGTGCTGGAGGCGGTTGCGGACGCCGAAGCCCGATTGGGCGATTCGGGCCGTGTCCTCTTGCGTCTGTCTGGGACGGAGCCGCTAGTCCGGGTGATGGCCGAAGGCGAGGACGAGGTTGCGGTCCGGCAGATCGTGTCAGGCCTGTGTGAGATGATCCAGTCGACGGCGGCGGTCGAGGCTGCCTGATCGGTTGAAGGGCAGGGTGCTCGTTATCGCCGGATCCGACTCCGGCGGTGGCGCGGGCATCCAGGCCGACATCAAGGCCATCATGGCCATGGGCGCCTACGCGGCGACGGCGCTGACGTCCATCACGGCGCAGAATACGCTCGGCGTCCACGCGGTGCATCCGCTGCCGCCTAATCTGGTGCAGGCGCAGGTCGAGGCAGTGCTCGACGATATCGGGGCGGACGCGATCAAGACCGGTATGCTCGGCGAGACCGCGACCGTGCGGCAGGTCGTGGCTTGCCTTGAAGGCTCATCGCGCCGGGTGCCGCTCGTTGTCGACCCGGTGATGGTCGCGAAAGGCGGACAGTCGCTCCTGCAGAACGACGCGCTCGATGCGCTGCGTCGGCTGCTGTTGCCGCTGGCCACGCTGATCACGCCGAACCTGCCCGAAGCCGAAGTGTTGCTCGGCCATTCCATCTCGGATCCGGCTCAGGCGGCAGTCGAGTTACTGAGCACCGGCGCGAAAGCCGTGCTGCTTAAAGGCGGGCACGGAGACGGACCCGAGCTCACCGACGTGCTGGCCGACGCCGACGGCGTGCGGAGTTTCACGATGCCGCGCATCGACACGCGTCACACTCATGGTACGGGGTGCACGCTGGCCAGCGCCATTGCGGCCGGGCTGGCGCAGGGAATGGCGCTGGACGATGCCGTCAATCGGGCACGGGGTTACGTGCAAGCGGCGATCCTCACCGCGCCGGGGTTTGGGGCCGGGCACGGCCCCCTCAATCACAACGCCGATTTCGAGCCGTAAAGCGCGTCCGGGTCGACGAGCGGCTCCGAAATCTCTACCAGTCCGCCCTCGCGCACGGCTTGGTAGAAGCAACTCCGCCGGCCCGTGTGGCAGGCGACCCCGACTTGGTCGACCAGCAGCAACACGGCATCGCCGTCGCAGTCGAGCCGCATCTCGATCAAGCGCTGCGTTTGCCCGGACGTCTCGCCTTTTCGCCACAGCGCGTTGCGGCTGCGGCTGAAGTAGCAGACCCGGCCAGTTGCCAGGGTCTGCTCGATCGACTCCCGGCTCATCCAGGCCAGCATCAACACCTCGCCGGTATCATGCTGCTGCGCGACCGCGGCGACCAGGCCCGCGCCGTCGAAGCGCAGGCCCGCTAGCACGTCAGTGTCCATGCAGCGCCGTGAAGGCTTGGTCGAGATCGGCAATCAGGTCGGCCGTGTCCTCGAGCCCGATGTGCAAGCGCACTGCGGCACCACCGAAGTCGCCGGTGCCGGCCGTGCGTGAAAGGAAGCCCGTACTCGGCAAGGCGAGGCTCTCAAAGCCGCCCCAACTCGCACCGATGCCGAACAGCCGCAGCGCGTCGATCATCGCGTGAGTGGCTTTGGCCGAGATACCCTCGGCGAACACGACGCCGAATAGGCTGCACGCGCCGGTGAAGTCGCGCTTCCACATCTCGTGCCCGGGCGCGCCGGGAAGTGCCGGGAACAGCACCTGCTCGACCTCATCGCGCGCCTGCAGCCATTCGGCCACCGCCAGGGCGGACTTCGATTGCTGCGCCAGCCGCACACCCATGGTGCGAAGGCCGCGCAGGCACAGCCAGCAATCGTCGGGGCTGGCATATTGACCCAGCGCCAATGACGCGGTGCGGACACGGTCCCACTCGGCCGGGTCCGCGACCGTGATGGAGCCGAGCAGCACGTCGGAATGGCCGACCGGATATTTGGTCAGCGCCTGGATCGACGCATCAACGCCGAAGGCGAAGGGCTGGAAGTGATAGATGCCCCAGGTGTTGTCCATCAGCACCTTGGCCCCGTGTCGGTGCGCGACGACGGCGAGGGCCGGGACGTCTTGGACCTCGAAGGTGTGGCTGCCGGGGCTCTCGAGGTAGAGGACCTTGGTGCTCGGCCGCAGCAGGTTCTGTAGGCCCGCCGCGTCGATTGTCGGGTCGTAGTAGGTGGTCTCGATGCCGAGCGCGCGCAGCATGCCGTCGGCGAAGATACGGGCCGGCCCATAGACGCTGTCGGGCATTAGGCAGTGCTCGCCGGCTCGAAGATAGGCGAGCAACGCCGTAGTGACGGCGGCGAGGCCCGAGGAGACGATCTGGCAGTGCGTTCCGCCCTCGACCTCGGCGATGACGGTCTCGAGCGCGTGGTGCGTCGAGTTGCCCATCACGCCATACATCGGGTCCTGCGCGAGGCGGTTGCCACCGGCGAAGCGGTCGGCGCAATCGACGTGCAGCATGGTCGAGCCGCGATGGACCGGCGGATTCACGAAGCCGCGGATCTTGGTGCCGGCCCGGCCCGCATGCGACAAGCGGGTGGCGAAGCGGTCGCCCTTGGCTGAGAAATCATCGGGCATCGCTGGTCTCCTTGACGGTGTCGGGGCGGCTGGCCCACTCGGTCCATGAGCCATCATACACCGCACCGGGCGGAAACCCGGCCCTGATCAACCCAAGCGTCAGGATCGTCGCGGTCACGCCCGTGCCGCAGCTGGTGATCACGGGGCGGGTGCCGTCGACGCCGGCCGCGGCGAAGCGGGTGCGGAGCGCGTCGGGCGGCAGCATGGTGCCTTCGGGCGTCAGCAGGTCGGCGGCGGGGAGGCTAGTGCTGCCCGGCATGTGGCCGCTCGGTAGGCCGGGGCGGGGCTCCGGGCTAGTGCCGGCAAAGCGCCCGGCCGGCCGCGCGTCTATGACGACGCTCCCAGCCGGCAGCGCGAGCATATCGCCGATGCCGCGGAGGCGTTCGGCATGGAAGCTCGCGCGGAAGCTCGCCGGGGTGGGCGACGGCGGCGTTCCGGCCTGCACCGGTCGGCCCTCGCGGACCCATTTCGGCAAGCCGCCATCGAGGATCGCGGCCTTGTCGTGCCCGAACAGGGACATCAGCCACCAGCCCCGTGCCGACGAGGCGATGCCCTTTTGGTCGTAGAACACGACCGCACTGTCGTTGCCGACGCCGAGTTCCCCCATCAAACGCTCGAAGCGTCCCGGCGTCGGGACCATGTGGGGCAGGGCGCTGTCCGGATCGGCGACGACGTCGATATCGAAGAAGCGGGCGCCCGGGATGTGCGCGGCGGTGAACTCGTCGATGCCGTTACGGCCCTCGTTGGGCAGGTATTTGGTGGCGTCGAACACGAGGACGTCATCGAGATGATCGGCCAACCAGGCCGTCGAGACCAGCGCGTCCATCAGGCGTCGACCAGAGCGAGCGAGATGCGGCGGTTCTGGCGGCCTTTGTTCTCGATCTTCAGCACGGTGATCCCGCCTATCTCTGCAGTGGAGCGAACATGAGTGCCGCCACAGGGCTGCAGGTCGACCGGCGCCGTCTCGGCCCCGATGCGCACCAGGCGGAGGCGGCCGGTGCCGCGGGGCGGCTGCACCGACAGCGTGCGGACGAGGGTGGGGTTAGTGTCAAGGACGCTCTCGTCGACCCACTCGGTGCTGATCGGATGCGCGGCGGCAATCAGCGCGGCGAAACCGGCTTCGAGCATGGCCTTGTCCGGCGGCTCGGCGATGTCGAGGTCGAGCCGGGATTTGTCGGCGCCAATCTGACCGCCGGTGACGGCGATGCCCGGCAGCAGGCTGCAGAGCAGGTGCAGCGCGGTGTGCATGCGCATCAGGCGGTGCCGCGGGCCGAAATCGATGCTGGCTTGGATCTGGGTGCCCGGCGCCGGCAGGGTAGCGTCCGCGGCTATCAGATGCCGGATGGTGTCACCTTCCCCTTTTGTCGCTTCCGTGACGGGGATGGTGCCACCGGTCCAGGCGAGGGTGCCGCGGTCACCGGGCTGCCCGCCGGAGCGGGCGTAGAACGGCGTGCGGTCAAGGACGATGACGCCGGGCTCGGCCGCGACAACGACGGCGTCGGCGGACTGCAGGTAAGCATCGTCGAGGAAGAGGCGCTCGGTCATGTGGCGGTCCAGGCAGTGCGGAGCTTGTCTCGGCGGGCGGCGAGCCACAGTAGGGCGATGGTGGTCACCGAATTTGGGAAAGCGCCGGCAATCGCGGCCGCCATGGCGCGCTCGGCGGGCCAGACGCGGACCCGGATGTCCTCGTCCTCGCTGAGCAGGCCGAAGCGGCCGGAGAGCCCGTCGGCATCGACGGCCGGCGCGTGCACCCGGCCAGCGAACATCGCGCAGCGCTCGTCGCTGCCGCCGGGGGAGAGAATGAAATCGCCGATCGTCTCGAACCGATCGGCGCTCACGCCGGTCTCTTCCTGGGTCTCCCGCCGCACGGTCTCGGCCGGATCCTCCCCGTCGTCACACAGCCCGGCGGGAATCTCGACCATCACGGGTTCGACGCCGCCGGCCAGGGCGGGTAGCCGGAACTGCTCGATCAGAACCACCGAGTCCGTCCAGGGATCATACGGCAGCAACGCGGCGGCGCGGCCGCGGCGGAACAGCTCCCACGTGCGGGCTGCCGATGGCGTGCCGTCGAAGCGCGTGTGGCGGAACGTGATCAGGTCGAGGTTGGAGTAGCGCCCGGCCCAGGCCCGGCGCTCGCTGACGATATCGACGCCTGCATGGGGCGGAACGTTGGACACACTCATCGGCCGCGACCATAGGCCGCGGCCGATCGTTCTGGAACCCGGCTTACGCGGCTTGTAACACAGCCGGCCGTTTGCCGAGGATTTCGCGGAGCTTGTTGGCCGCCGCCTTGCCCTTGAGCGCCTCGCGCCAGACTGCTTCGGCCACGCGTTGATGTGCCGCGACCGCTTCGTCGGCACCAGTGATCATCGCCACGCCGGTCTGACTAGTCGGCAATCCATCGGCACGGAACGCGTTGACGGCGAGGGTCGCGCGGTCGCCGGCTCGTATGATGCTGAATTCACTGGTGGAGCCGCCATCCGGCAACAGGCCGAATTGCAGGCCCATCGGTTCGGCGTCCATGATGTCGGCGATGTTGCCAATCTCGCCGATCGCGACGCGCTGGGTCTTCTCGCGCAGCACGGCCGGCAAAGCAGCCGCGCCCACCAACCCGGTGTCGATGAAAGTGCGCACGGCGGCTTCGGAAATGATCGCGATGATGCCGGGCCGACGCTGCTGATAGGCCCGCTTGCGCGCCATCAGCAGGGTCAGCACCTGTTCGGCCGCCGAGCGAGCCGCGATCCGGTCGGTCTCGGCCTGGTCGGCGGCGGCGAGCAGGCCCTCTGCCAAGGCGGAGTCGAACGCCTCCGTGGTGGTCAGGAAGCAGATCGAGCCATAGGCCTGCAGGATCTGCTCGGCCGTCTCCTCGATTTGGCGGATACGCTCGAAATAGCCGGCGGCCCGGCTGTAATATTCGACCCCGATCCCTAGCAGCGAGAGCGGCGAGACCTTCAGCAGCTCGGCCAGCCGCTTGACCGTGTCGAGCTTGATGACCTCGCCCTTCTCGTAGCGGTAGAGGGCTGCCCGGGAGACGCCAAGACGCGCCGCGATTTCTTCAGCACGCAAACCAGATTCGAGCCGGTAAGCGCGAAGTTGCTGCCCAATTTCGGCGAAACGCATGATGCCTCCCAACAACCAACAGAAAACATCGTAAACCTGCGTGGTTTTGCAATTGTGACTACCACGTCAAACGGTTCGGAAGAATTGCCGGTTTTTGATCCTGAACCATGATTTCTTACACGTTGTAGCGACTCATCCACGCGAGTCCGGCCACCGTATCGCCAGCGGGACGATATTCGCAGCCAACCCAACCGGTATAACCGAGCGAGTCGATCTGCCCGAACACATACTCCCAGCCGATCTCGCCGGTGCCGGGCTCGTGCCGGCCGGGGACGTCGGCGATCTGCATGTGCGCGATCACCGGCATCAGCGCGGCCATCCGCTTGGTGATGTCGCCCTGGGTGACCTGGCAGTGATAGACGTCGAATTGCAGCCCGACGCGGTCCGGCCCGAGCGCGCGGACGATCTGGGCCCCTTGCTCCATCGTGTTGAGGTGAAAGCCCGGCATGTCACGATGGTTGATCGGTTCGATCACCAGCCGGATGCCGGCCGTTGTGGCGCGCTCGGCAGCCCAGGCGAGGTTGGCGGCATAGGTCGCCGCCGCGGTCACCGGGGGCACGTCGGCGCCGGGGATGCCGGCCATGACGTGGATCATCCGATTGCCGAGGGTCGCGGCATAGTCGAGCGCGCGATGGATGCCGTCCTGGAACTCCGACTGCCGCCCGGGCAGGCTCGCCAGGCCGCGCTCGCCGCCGTCCCAGTTACCCGGCGCGGCGTTGAACAGCACCTGGGTGAGGCCGTGATCGTCCAGCCGACGGCGGATCTCGGCCGCGTCGTGATCGAACGGGAAGAGATACTCCACGCCCTTGAAGCCCGCCTTGGCCGCGGCTTCGAAGCGGTCGAGGAAGGCGACTTCGTTGAACATCATCGAGAGATTGGCACACAGGCGCATCGGGCGATCCTCCATTGGACGTCCGACGCTACCGTCCGTCGTAGGCTGACGCCACCGTCGGGGACGTCCGCCTGCAATGTCGCGCGGCGGCGTTGCGGGGTTGGGCGGCGGGTGTTACCGCGGCCGCATGCGATCCCCCACCGACGTAAGCACCGAGCGCATCCTGATGAGCTTGCTGGTCGCCGGCCTGGCGATCGGCTGCTGGCTGGTGATCGCGCCGTTCCTCTCGGCGGTGCTGTGGGCGGCGATCCTCGTGTTCACCACCTGGCCGGTCTATCGGTGGATCACCCGCCGCCTGCGGCTGCGAGACACGTGGGCCGCCGGCGGGATGGTGCTGCTGACGGCGGTGCTGATCGTGCTGCCGCTCGCCCTCGTGGCGCCGGCCGGGGCCGACGACATTCAACTGCTGCGGGCGGCGGTGGAGGCGGCCATCGCGCGCGGCCTGCCGAACGCGCCGGCCTGGCTCGAGCGCGTCCCGCTGATCGGCATCACGGCGGCGGAATACTGGAACACGTGGGCGGCCGACCTCAGCGCCATCGGCGATACGCTGCGGCCCTATTTCGGCGCCATCGTCGAGAACGGCCTCAAGATCATGCTCAGCATCGCCGGCGGCTTGCTGCAGTTCCTGCTGGCCCTGGTGGTGGCGTTCTTCTTCTACGCGTCCGGCGACGTCTTGGCCGCGAGCCTGACCCGCATCGTCAACCGCATCGCCGGCGAGCGGGCGCCGCGCTTGATCCAAGTCACGGGCGCGACAATCCGCGGCACGGTCTACGGGATCCTGGGCACCGCCATCGTGCAGGGGTTCCTGACCGCGTTCGGGCTGTGGATGTCCGGCGTGCCGCGCCCCGTGTTGCTCGGCGCGGTGGCCGGGTTCATCTCGGTGCTGCCGATCGGCGCGCCGGTGATCTGGATCCCCGCCGCACTCTGGCTCATCGGCACCGATCACACGGCGTGGGGCATCGTGCTGGGCGCCTACGGATTGCTGATCATCAGCGGCTCGGACAACGTCATCCGCCCGTATTTCATCGCCCGCGGCGCCAAGCTGCCGTTCCTGCTCACCATCCTCGGCGTGCTCGGCGGTGCGCTCGCCTTCGGGCTGCTCGGCATCTTCCTCGGCCCGGTGCTGCTCGGCGTCGCCTTCACGCTGGTGGTCGAGTTCTCGGGCGAAGCCTCGACCGCGTTGGCCGCCTTCTCCCCCTCGGCGGCCCGCGCCCAGCCGACGCGATCTGACCGTTAGACACGGCGCCAATTAGCCGGGATAGTTGCTGCAGATGCTTACCTTGATCCTGTCCCGTCTCGCGCAGGCGGTGCCCGTCCTGCTGATCGTCGGCCTCATCGCCTTCGGTATGTTCAAGTTCGTCGGCGACCCGGTCACCATCATGCTCGGCACCGACTACACCGCACAGCAGAAGGTGGACCTGATCCACAAGCTCGGCCTCGATCAGCCGTTCATCGTGCAATATGCGCGCTTCATGTGGGATGCCGTGCACGGCGATTTCGGCGTCAGCTACCGCCTGGCCCGCCCGGTGATGGACCTGTTCGTCGAGCGCGCGCCGGCGACCCTCGAACTCGCATTATGCGCCTCGGTGTTCGCGCTGCTGATCGGCGTGCCGGCCGGCGTCTACACCGGCATCTACCGCAGCCGCCCACTATCGCGCTTGTTCATGGTCGTGAGCCTGATCGGCGTCAGCCTGCCGACGTTCCTGATCGGGATCCTGCTGATCCTGGTGTTCAGCGTGCATCTCGGCTGGTTGCCGAGCTTCGGGCGCGGCCAGACGGTCCGGATCGGGTTCTGGACCACCGGGTTCCTGACCAGCTCGGGCTTGGTGGCGCTGGTGCTGCCATCGATCACGCTTGGGCTATTCCAGATGACATTGATCATGCGGCTGGTGCGCGCCGAGATGCTCGAGGTGCTGCGGTCGGATTACGTGAAGTTCGCCAGGGCCCGCGGCATCTCGAGCCGGGCGATCTATTTCGGCCACGCGCTGAAGAACACGCTGGTGCCGGTGATCACCATCATCGGCCTGCAGATTGGCGGTATCATCGCTTTTTCGATCGTGACCGAGACCGTGTTCCAGTGGCCCGGCATGGGGCTGCTATTCATTCAATCGGTTCAGGTCGCCGACATCCCGGTGATGGCGGCCTATCTGATGCTGATCTCGGTGGTGTTCGTGCTGATCAACCTCAGCGTCGACCTGCTCTACTACGCTGTCGATCCCCGGCTGCGCATGTCTCGCGGCAAGGCGCGCGCATGAGCGCGATCGCCCGCGCTTGGGACAGCGACATCCTCTACAGCTTCCGCCGCACCCCGATCGCAATGATCTCGGCGGCGATCCTGCTCGCTCTCCTGCTAGGCGCCGTGTTCTGCCGCTGGGTAGCGCCGTTCGACCCCTACGACCTCGCCAGCCTCAACCTGATGGACAGCTTTCAGCCGCCAGCCTTCATCACCGACGGCACCGCGCTGCACCCGCTCGGCACCGACGATCAGGGGAGGGACCTGCTCTCGGCGATCCTGTACGGCGCTCGGCTCAGCTTCGCGGTTGGCCTCTCCTCAGTTCTGTTCGCCGTCGTCGTCGGCGTCTCGATCGGGCTGCTGGCGGGCTATGTCGGCGGCACCGTCGACGCCGCCCTGATGCGGCTGGCCGACGTGCAGCTCTCCTTTCCGGCGATCCTCATCGCGCTGTTGATCGACGGCGTGGTCAGCGTCTCGCTGCCGATTGCGGTGCGCGAGAACGTGCAGATCTACGTGCTGATCTTTGCCATCGGCATCTCGCTCTGGCCGCAATTCGCCCGCACTGTGCGCGGGTCGACGCTGGTGGAGCGCGGCAAGGAATACGTCCTGGCCGCGCAGGTCATCGGCCTGTCGCCGAGCCGCATCATGTTGACGCACATCCTGCCGAACGTGCTCGGCCCCGTCGTGGTCATCGGGACGTTGACCATCGGCCTGGCCATCATCACCGAGGCGACGCTCTCCTATCTCGGCGTCGGCCTGCCGCCGACCCAACCCTCGGTCGGCACGCTCATCCGCGTCGGCAACGATTTCCTCTACAGCGGCGAGTGGTGGATCGCCGTGTTCCCCGGCGTCACGCTGCTGCTCATCGTGCTGTCGATCAACTTGTTCGGCGATTGGTTGCGCGACGCCATGAACCCGAGGCTTCGCTGATGACCAGCTTGCTCGAAGTCGACCACCTCTCCGTCGAGTTTGTAACCCGGCGCGGCACCCTCCTGGCCCTCGACGCCGTCGACTTCGCCATCGCGCCCGGCGAGGTCCTCGGCGTCGTCGGCGAGAGCGGCGCCGGCAAATCGCTTACCGGCGCGGCCATCATCGGCCTACTCGAGAAGCCCGGCCGGGTCCGCTCCGGCCAGATCCGCTTAAACGGCAAGCGTATCGACGATCTCTCGCCCGAAGCCATGCGCCATATTCGCGGCAAGCAGATCGGCGCCATCTTCCAGGACCCGCTCACCACGCTCAACCCGCTGTACACGGTCGGCCGCCAGCTCGTTGAAACCATCCAGACCCATCTTCCGCTGTCCGACTCCGCCGCCCGAACGCGCGCCATTGCCTGGCTCGAGCGCGTCGGCATCCCCGCCGCGGCACGCCGAATCGACAGTTACCCGCACGAATTTTCCGGCGGCATGCGCCAGCGCGTCGTCATCGCGCTGGCGCTGTGCACCGAGCCGCGCTTGGTCGTCGCCGACGAGCCTACCACGGCGCTCGACGTCTCGATTCAGGCGCAGATCATCGCGTTGCTGAAGGAACTGACCCGCGAGCACGGCACCTCGGTGATGCTGGTGACGCACGACATGGGCGTCATCGCCGAGACCGCCGACCGGGTTGCCGTGATGTACGCCGGGCGCATCATCGAGATCGGCCCGGTCGCCGACATCGTGCATCGCCCGTCGCATCCCTACACGCGCGGGTTGATGGACAGCATCCCCGCGCTCGATCGCCGCCTGGCGCGCCTGCATCAGATCGACGGCGCGATGCCGCGGCTGAACGCGATCCCGCCGGGCTGTCCGTATAATCCGAGGTGCCCGAGAGTGTTCGACCGCTGCATCGCCGAGCGTCCCGGCCTGATGAACGCGGAGGCGACGCAGGCAGCGTGCTGGCTCTACGCTCCGGAGGCCGCCCATGTCTGAAAGAACGTCTGACGTTCTGGTCGCCGACCGCGTCTCGCGTCACTTCGACGTTTCGCGCCCCTGGCTGCAGCGCAAGATGTCGGGCGAGGGGAAGCAGACGCTGCGCGCTGTCGACGAGGTGTCGTTCCGCATTCCCAAGGGCCGAACCCTGTCGCTGGTGGGCGAGAGCGGCTGCGGCAAATCCACCATCGCCCGCCTGGCCGTCGGCCTCTATCCGCCGACGGGCGGCACGATGTCGTTCGAGGGCCAGCCGCTCTCCGCCGCGCGCGCGCAGCCCGAGCTGCGTCGACGCATGAACATGATCTTCCAGGACCCTTACGCCTCGCTCAACCCGCGCTGGCGCGTCCGCGACATCGTCGCCGAGCCGCTGCGAGCGTTCAAGATCCTGACCAGCAAGCGCGATGTCACCGATCGCGTCGGCCAACTGCTCGAGCAGGTCGGTCTTTCCGCCAAGGACGGCGAGAAATTTCCCCACGAGTTCAGCGGCGGCCAGCGTCAGCGCGTCAGCATCGCGCGCGCCCTCTCGAGTGAGCCCGACTTTTTAGTCGCCGACGAACCCACCTCGGCCCTGGACGTGTCGGTGCAGGCGCAGATCCTCAACCTAATGCGTGAGCTGCAGGAGCGGATGCAGCTCACCTACCTGTTCATCAGCCATAACTTGGCCGTGGTGCGCCACGTCTCGGACCAGCTCGGCGTGATGTATCTCGGCCGCATCGTCGAGATCGGCCCGGGCGAGACCATCTTTTCCAACCCGCTGCACCCGTATACGCGCCTGTTGCTCGACGCGATCCCGGACCTGGCCATGACCGGCCGCCAGCGCACGCCCGTGGGCGGTGAGGTGCCGAGCCCGATCGATCCGCCCTCCGGCTGCACCTTTCATCCCCGCTGCGCCTTCGCCAACGCGCGCTGCAGCGCCGAGCGCCCGGCCTTTACCGTCGTCGGCGAGGTCAGCGCGGCATGCCACGCGGTGGAGGAAGGGCGCTTGCCGGCCCGGGAAGGTATCGCCGCCTTCGCGTGATCGGCCCGCGACCAGCGCGGGGGAGGGCGGCGCAGCGTCTCGGCATCACGGCCGAAGCGTCGGCCGCGGTTGCGCTCGAAGCCGCTGGTTGGACCATCCGCGCCCGGCGCCACCGCACCGCCGCCGGTGAGATTGACCTCATCGCCGAGCGTGCTGGTCTCCTCGCCTTCATCGAGGTCAAGGCGCGTCCCACGCTGGCCGGCGCCGCCTGGTCGCTTGGCGCCAAACAACGCGCCCGCTTGCTAGCCGCCGCGGAAATCGTCATCGCCGAGCATCCCGACTGGGGGGGCGCCGGAATCCGCTTCGACGTTCTTCTGGTCGACGCCACCGGGGCAGTCCGCCGCATCGAAGACGCCTTCCGCCAAGAGGGCTGACGTCATCCCGAGCGAAGTGCGGCGATCCAGGGCAGCGAGCAGAGCTCATGCCGCCATCCTGGACTGCCAAGCAACACTAGCAGTGACGAAGCGGGCGGTTACTTCGCCGGGTGCTTGGCCAACCAACTCTTCATGAAGGCGATCTCCTTGTCCTGCGCCGCGATGATCTCGCGGGCCAGCTTCTTCAAGGCCGGGTCCTTGCCATGGGCGAGCTCGTAGTTGGCCATGTCGACCGCGCCCTGGTGATGCGGCAGCATCATGACGACGAAATCGTGGTCCGTGTCGCCGGTCATCGGCGCGCTGCTCATCGCCTTACTCATCTTGTCCATCGACTCCATCATCGACGGCCCGGCCGTGTTGCCGGCGGGCGGCATCGTCATGGCGGCATGACCGCCGGGTGCCGACTGTGCCATCGCCGACCCGGCCAGCAGGGTGGCGGCAAAAACGAGGGTAATCTGTCGCATGCGGCTCTCTCCTGAGACTGCGCGCACTGAGCACCCCCGACCCGAAGGGGGCAAGCCCAGTGGCGAATCCGCAACGATCTCGCATTGATCGACTGGCGCCGTTGCGCCAGCATCCGGCAGTGACGGTGGGGCAGGCGATGCGGCATCTGGGAAAGATCTTTGCGGCAACCATGATCGTCGGTTCGAGCGGTTCCGCCCTGGCCCAGCAACTCATCGCGACCCGGCCTGGCCTCATGTGCGCTTCGACCGACGCGCTCGGCCGCCTGACGTTGCCGAACGGCGATAGCCGCACGCACGCCCTCGGACCCAGGCCCGACGACCTCGCCGCTGCTTCGGCCGGCGGCTGCATCGACATCCCGCCGGGCGCACGCGTGCAGGTCCAGCAAGCGTTCCGCAACACGTCCCGCGTCGTCTACGCCGGGCCAGGCGCGCCGGCGGACGGCCTCATGACGATCCCCAATATCGACTTTCGACCCGACACCGACACTGCTTCACCCGCCGCGGCCATCCTGGTGCCACCTGGTCTCGCCATCGCCCAGCGTGTCGCAGCCGGCGGCGGCAAGACGCTCGTCCTTCTCCAAGACGCCCGCCTCACGCCGGCCATCCGGCGCGCGATGGAGTCGTCAGGTGGGGAACCGGTGATGGCGTTTCCCGATCGTGGCGCGCTCTACAACGAATTCACCGCACGACCGATCCGCAACGGGCAATTGCTGCTGCTGTCCGGTGAAGGGCAGGTGATCGGCCGCAGACCCTTCGACTATCCATTTGCCACGATCAAGCCGGCCCCGCTCCATGGCATGTCGGCCCCGACGTTCCTGTTCGAGATCGACGAGAGTGCCGGCACGGGTAGTACCGGTCCGGTGACGGAGTTGCTTGCACCCGTTCAACAAGGCCTAGACCCCGTTCAGGCGACCGGAGATCGCGGTGGGAGACCCGGTCCGATCAGTCTGAGTGCGACGATCGTCGCGATGTGGCGGATCGTTCCCGCGCGCAGTGGAGGCACTGAGGAGATTGAAGAGGCCACGTGCGGGCGGGATGCGAACGGTTCGGGAACTCTCTACCTGCGGACCTATCGTTTTCATGACGGACGCTGGACCTTCGCGGCACGCAGCGGCGGCGAATGTGGCGAGTTGGAAGTCTTCCCCGATCGGCGCTTGTTCCCCTAAGGCACGACCGGGGCTAAAACGCCCCCATGGCAGATACGCTCGTTTCGGCGACGGCGCAGACGCGTCCGGCGCGCCGCCCCAACAATCCGGATTTCTCCTCCGGCCCCTGCGCCAAGCGACCGGGCTGGTCGCTTGCCGCGCTCGAGGGTGCACTGCTCGGCCGCTCGCACCGTGCCGCCGGCCCGAAGGCACGGCTCGCCGAGATCATCGACCGCTCCCATGCCTTGCTGCAGATGCCGGCCGACTGGCGCGTCGCCATCGTGCCGGGCTCGGACACCGGCGCGGTCGAGATGGCGATGTGGTCGCTGCTCGGTGCCCGCCCGGTCGACATCCTGTCGTTCGAGACGTTTTCCGCTACCTGGGCCGCCGACATCGTCAAGCAACTCAAGCTGGAAGGCGCGCGCATCCTGTCGGCGCCTTACGGCGCGCTGCCCGACCTGACCGCCATCGACCCGGTGCACGACCTCGTCTTGGCCTGGAACGGCACCACCTCGGGGGTGCGCATGCCGGACGGCGACTTCATCGCTGCCGACCGCACCGGCCTGGTGATCTGCGACGCCACCTCCGCCGCGTTCGCGATGGACCTGCCATATGACAAGCTCGATGTCGTCACCTGGTCATGGCAAAAGGCGCTCGGTGGCGAGGCGGCGCACGGCATGCTGGCGCTCTCCCCCCGCGCCGTCGAGCGTCTCGAAACCTACACGCCGCCCTGGCCGCTCCCAAAACTGTTTCGCCTGACCAGCGGCGGCAAGCTCAACGAGGGCTTGTTCCGCGGCGAGACCATCAACACTCCCTCGATGCTCTGCGCCGAGGACGCGCTCGACGGTCTCCGCTGGGCCGAGTCCGCCGGCGGATTGCCCGGCCTGATCCGCCGCAGCGAAGCCAACTTGGCCGCCATCGCCGCTTGGGTGGAGCGCACCCCCTGGGTCCAATTCCTCTGCACCGACCCGGCTGCGCGCTCCCCCACCAGCATCTCCCTCGTCCTCCCGGGCGCCGATGCCGGCCTGGTCAAGCGGATGGCCGCCCGGCTCGACCGCGAGGGCGTCGCCCACGACATCGCGGCCCATCGCGACGCCCCGCCCGGCCTGCGCATCTGGGGCGGCGCGACGGTCGAGACCGCCGACGTCGAGGCGCTGCTGCCCTGGCTCGACTGGGCCTACGCCGACGCAGCCGCCGCATGAACGGCGAGCCGCCCAACCTGGCGCTGCTTCCCGTCGGCCTCGTCGATCTCCTGCCGCCCGGCGCCGAGATCGAGGCCGACGCCGTCTCGGCCGTGATGCAGGTCTTCGCCGCCCATGGCTACCAACGCGTCAAGCCGCCGTTGCTGGAGTTCGAGGACAGCCTGCTCGCCGGCGCCGGCGCCGCCATGGCGGATCAGACGTTTCGCCTGATGGACCCGGAGTCGCGCCGCATGATGGGGCTGCGTGCGGACATGACGCCGCAGATGGCCCGCATTGCCAGCACCCGCCTGGCCGGCCAGCCCCGTCCGCTGCGGCTGTCCTATGCCGGCCAGTGCTTGCGCGTGCATGCGACGCAGCTCGCGCCGGATCGCCAGGTCGCCCAGGCCGGCATCGAGCTGATCGGCATCGACAACCCGGCCGCCGACGCCGAAGTCGTGTTGCTCGCGGCCGAGGCGCTGGCGGCCGTCGGGCTGGATCGTGTCAGCTTCGACATCACCATGCCGTCCCTAGCGCCCGCTTTGCTCGACGAGGCCGGCATCGTCGGGGTCGCCCGCGACAGGCTGGTCCGCGCACTCGACCGGAAGGACGCGGCTGCCGTCGCCAACGCGGGCGGCCCCATCGCGGACCTGCTCGCCGAGCTGCTGCTGGCGGCCGGTCCCGCCGACTGCGCCCTGGCACTGCTCGACGGCGCCGCGCTCGGCCCCGTCTCGCGCGCACTCTGCCGGCGCCTGGCCGCCAGCATCGCGGCCATCCGCGCCGAGATTCCCGGGCTACGATTGACGCTGGACCCGATCGAGTTCCGCGGCTTTCGCTATCACACCGGGCTGTGCATGACGGTGTTCTCACCGGGTCACTACGAGGAGATTGGGCGTGGCGGGCGCTATGTCTCCGGCGAGAACGAGCCTGCGACCGGGTTGACGCTGTATCCGGACGCCGTCCTGCGCGCCCGTGCCGCGCCGGCGGTGCGGCATCGGGTGTATCTGCCGTGGGGCACGGCCAGGGCGATCGGCGCGGCGCTTCGCGCGCAGGATTTTGCGACGGTGCCGGCCTTGGAGGCGCCGCCGGAGGGTGCCACGGATGGTGTGGCCGAGGCTCGGCGACTAGGGTGCACGCACATCGTGCGGGACGGCGCCGCAATCTCGATCACTGCGCTTTAAAGAGAAGAGGACAAGGTTCATGGCAAACGTCGCCGTCATCGGCGCCCAGTGGGGCGACGAGGGCAAGGGAAAGATCGTCGATTGGCTCGCCAGCCGGGCCGAGATCGTCGTGCGCTTCCAGGGCGGCCATAACGCCGGACATACGCTGGTGGTCGGCAACCAGACCTACCGGTTGTCGCTGCTGCCGAGCGGCCTGGTGCGCGGCAAGCTGGGCATCATCGGCAATGGCGTAGTCGTCGATCCGGAAGCGCTACTGGCCGAGATGGACCGGGTGCGCGCGCAAGGCCTGAACGTCTCGCCCGATACGCTGCGCATCGCCGAGAACGCGGTGCTGATTCTGCCGGTCCACGGCGCCCTCGACCGGGCCCGCGAGGCCGCCCGCGGCGAGCACAAGATCGGCACCACCGGCCGCGGCATCGGCCCGGCCTATGAGGACAAGGTCGCCCGCCGGGCGATCCGCGCCTGCGACCTGGCCGAGCCCGAGACCCTGTCGCACAAGCTCGACGAGCTTCTGCTGCATCACAACACCCTCCTTAAGGGGCTCGGCGCCGACACGTTCGAGAAGCAGGTCTTGCTGGACCGCCTGCTCGAGCTCGCGCCGCGGCTGTTGCCGCATATCGAGCCGGTCTGGATGCGCCTGGACGAGGCCCGCCGGGCCGGCACGCGCATCCTGTTCGAGGGGGCGCAGGCCGTGATGCTCGATGTCGATCACGGCACCTATCCATTCGTGACGAGCAGCAACACTATCGCCGCGACGGCAGCGGCCGGTTCCGGCGTCGGCCCGGCCTCGATCGGCTTCGTCCTCGGCATCGCGAAGGCGTACACTACCCGGGTCGGCTCCGGCCCGTTCCCGACCGAACTGACCGACGATATCGGCCAGCAGCTGGGCACCCGCGGGCACGAGTTTGGCACTGTCACCGGCCGTCCGCGCCGGTGCGGCTGGTTCGACGCGACAATGGTCCGCCAGGCCTGCAAGGTTGGCGGCATCCAGGGCCTGGCGCTGACCAAGCTCGACGTGCTGGACGGGATGGAGGAGCTGAAGATCGGCGTGGGCTACGAGATCGGTGGCCAACGCTTCAGCCATCTGCCGGCAGGGCAGGCGGCACAGGCCGCGGCGACACCGATTTACGAGAGTATCGAAGGCTGGCTTGGCAGCACGCGCGGTGCGCGTAGTTGGGCAGATTTGCCGGCCCAAGCGATCAAATACGTCAAGCGGATCGAGGAACTGGTCGAGACGCCGGTCACCTTGCTGAGCACGAGCCCGGAGCGCGACGACACGATCCTGATGCGCGATCCGTTCGAAGGGTGACGAGATGGGATGCGGGCCGAGGCTCGCATCCCATCGACGGACTCAGTAGCGGGGAACGCGCGGGTTGGGCGACATCGTGCCGACGGTCGCGGTGCCGTTGCTCACGCCCACGTCGGGAATCGCGCCGGTGGCGCGCATGCCACCACCGTTAGACGACGTGACTCCGCTGGCCGGCACCGTCGCCGGCGGCAGATTGCTCGAGCATCCCGCCAGCGCGACGATCCCGAAGGTCGCCGCAGCGACAACGATCGCACGTCCGTGCCGAATCCCGTTCTGAACTTTCATTTTGAACTCCACGTCATAGCCACCTGACCCCAACCGGAGTTCGGCCCGCTAGTTGCACGCTGTCGTGCAATCAGATTGCCAGACCCTCGGCGCCCAACGACGAGGTGAGACGCCGGCGTGGGACGACGGTCACGTGGCCGGGCAGCTGCCATCTGATCGCGCCGGTGGAGCGGCAGTTCTCGCAGACGGGCTGCCACTGATCGTAGCTGCTGCTGCATGAGGAACAGCGCCAGCTTGGATCCGCATCGGCGTCCGGCAGATGGCGCAATGCCTCCTGCGCCTCGTCCGTCTTGCCCTCGGCCATCGCCACGTCGGCCAGCAGCGACCAGAGCCGGCGCTGGTTGAAGCCCTCCTCGCGTGCTCGCTGCAGCTGCCGTCGGGCCTCGCCGGTGAGCCCGGCGTCGAGCGCGGCGCGGGCAATCGCCAGGTAGGCCTCGACATTGTCCGGATTGGAGCGGACCAGGACCGCCATCTCGCGAGCCTGCGCCAGCTTGTCGCCAGCGTCGGCGACGAAGGCATTGGCCAGGTCCGGGTGCGGCGCAGCCGACCAGGCGCTGCGCAGGACGTCCTGCGCTTGCCGCTGCTTGCCGTTGGCACGCAGGGCCTTGGCGTAAGCGATTGCTGCAGGGGCCAGCGTCGGTTCGGCCTCGAAGGCCTGCTTGGACAGCGCGAGCGCCGCCTTCGGATCGGTCTCGTTCTGTGCCGCGATGACGGCCAGCGCCGCCTTGTTGTCCGCGCTGGACAAGCGCAGCGCCTCGTTCCAGTCGCCGGTCGCCTGCGCCATGTAGCGACGCTCGTCGCGGAGCCAGGCCGCGCCTGGATGCGCCTTCTCCGCCTCAGTCGCCAGGGAGGTCGCCCGCTCCCAATCCTCCTGCTCGACCGCGACCCGCATCAGGCCGCGCAGCCCGAGCAGGCGCGAGTCCGACCGCTCCGCCAGTTGCTCGTAGAGCGCCGTCGCCTCGTCTTCGCGGCCCGCCTGTCGCCCGGCCTGCGCCGCGATCAGTAAGGTGAGCGGCGTATCGCCGAGCAGGCGGCGCCCCTTGTCCGCCTCACGTCGGGCGCCGCCGGAATCGTCGGCCGCCAGCGCGATCAGCGCCCGGTTCAGTGCTAGCTCGCCCTTGATCCGCGTGCGGGTGCCGCTGCCCTGGCGCACGCGCCGCGGGACGCTGAGCACCCAGGCGATCAGCCGGAATACGGCATACAGCACGACGAAGGCGATGGCGGCCAGCAACACCGCGAACGGCGTCGAGGTCTGCAGCGTCGTGGCGCCGATCGTCGCCGTGATCGAGCCCGGCAGCAGCGACACCCACCAGGCGACGGCGACGGCGACGACCGCCGCGAGGAAAAGACGGATCGCGCCGAACATCAGTTGGCCGCCAGGCTGGCGATGGCCGAGCGTGCCGCGACCAGCGACTGCGCCTTGTCCGTCCAAGGCTGCATAGCCGCCGCGGCCGGGCCGGCGAGCCCCTTCAACGCCTCGACCGATCCGGCCAGGTCGCCGTTGTCGAGCTTCTCATGCGCATGCGCGATCACCCCGGCGATGGGGTCGCCGACCAGCACGCGATCGCCCTGACGGACGGTGACGGCCTGCTGTGCCCGCGTCCAAAGACGGGCGCCGAAATCCTGCTTGTCGGTAATGGCGGGCTGGCTGGCCCTCTGCGCCGCATCGGCATAGCGATCGAAGCTCTCCCGCAGCGACGACTCCGTCGGCGGCGACTCGGTAGCGAAGCGGGCCAGCGCGGGCGGTGCACCGGGGATCTCGCCAAGCTTCTGCCCGGCGGCCAGGGCAGCGGCCATTCCCTGCAGCCGTGCGGTGATCTGCGCCTTCTGCGTCAACGCCTTGAGCTGCTCGGCCTGCGCCGCGTTCTGCTTCTCGAGCGTATCCAGGCGGGTCGCGAGCTTGCCCTCGCTATCTTGGGATTGTTGCAGCTTGCTCGCCAGGTCGCTCAGCTTGGCCGGATCGAAGGTTGGGCGCTGTTCCAGCGTGGACAGCCGTTGCGTCAGCGGGGCGACGTCGGGGATTTGGCGGCCGACGGCCTGCACCTGGTCGGACAGCAGCGACAACTGCTCCGGCGTGACGACCTTGCGGCTGTCCAGCGCGGCAATCTTGTCGGAAAGTTGCGTGATGCTCGCCGGGTCGACTACGGGCTTGGCCTCCAGCGCGGTTACCTTGGCCGCCAGCGCCTGCAGCGCGTCCGGCGTCACCGTCGGGCGGCTCTCCAGTGCGCCGACCTGCTGCTGCAGCTTGGCGAAGTCCGCGACACTCGGGCCGGCCGGCTTCTGTTCGGACAGTCTGGTCACCTGATCGCGCAAGGCAGTTGTCTGCGTCTGCAGCGTGTCGACCCGGCCAGCCTGCTGTGTCGCCAGCGGCGAGGGGGGCGGGTTCTGCCACAGATAAAACAGGCTGCCGGCCAGCACGATGAAGCCCGCGACGTAGAGCACGGGCAGCAGGTCGAGCTTGCGCGTCGGGTCGGACGGGTCGACCCTGGTGTGCGGAGCGGTCGGGGGCGTGCCGCCGATCAAGGGCTTGGTGGAGTCGGGGGTCGGCAGCGCCGGTTCGTCTGTCATAGTAGCGCCAATACTCCGTCCAAGGTCGGCGTTAAAGACACATGGACCCCGAGCCAGGGCAAGGGGGCCAAAACGTCGGCCGCGCGCTGGCCGATCGCCAGGGCGGCGACGTCGGCGAGCGCGGGGCGCAAGCGGGGTGGCATGATGGCGACGAACGCCGCCGCCGTCTCGGTCGACAGGAACATCGCCGCCCCCAGCGTACCCGCCTCGAGCGCGGTGATGGCCGGCTGCGGCATGCGTCGCGCCGGGGTGACTTCATAGGCGCAGGCGCGCGTCACCGCGAAGCCGGAACCTGTCAGCGCGTCCGCCAGCGCGTCACCCTGACGGAACCCGTGCGCGAATAGAATGTGCGACCCGGGGTCGAGCCGCCGCCGCGCCAGCCTGGCCAGTGCGGCGCCGTCGCCTTGCGCGTCCATTACCAGGGTGAAGCCGGCTTGCCGCGCGCGCGTCGCCGTCGCGCTGCCCACCGCCAGCAGCGGCAGCCGCTTGAGCCCGTCCGGCAGCGCCGGCACTGCGTTGCGGCTGGTGGTGACCACCGCGTCGAACCGTCCGCGCGGCGCGATCTCGCGATGGTGCAGCGTCATCACCGGCGCGATGACCGGCGCGAACCCCTGCGCCACGACCCGCACAGCCGTCTCCGCCGCATCTGCGGCTGGCCGGGTGATCAACACGCCGCGACGATCCGCCGCCATCTCAGGCGAAGAGGTCGCGTGGCGAATCGGCGCGCAACTCGTCACCTAACGCCGTGCCCAACCGCTCGGCATCCGTCGGCAGCCCGTGCGTGCTCCGCTTCAGCAGAAAACTGCCATCCGGCCGCGCCACCAGCCCGGTCAGATGCAGCCGCCCGTCCGGCATCAGCCGCGCATGCCCGCCGATCGGCGTGCGGCACGATCCGTCGAGCGCGGCCAGCAGTGCCCGCTCGGCCAACGACACGGCGCGCGCCTCTGGATCCTCGATCCCGGACAGCAATTGCCGCAGCGTCACGTCCTCCTCCCTCACCGTGACGCCCACGATGCCCTGGCAGGCCGACGGCACCATCGCCTCCGGATCGATCGGCACGTAGGGCGTCTCGATCTTCAGCCGTTTCAGCCCGGCGACCGCCAGCAGGCTGGCGGCGCAGTGGCCCGCCATCACCTTGTCGATCCGGGTCTGCACGTTGCCGCGCATCAGCGTGATGCCGAGGTCCGGTCGCGCATGCAGCAGCTGCGCCTGCCGCCGCAGCGAGGTGGTGCCGATCACCGCGTTGGCCGGTAGCATGGAAAACGACTCCGTCGGGTCCGCCGTCATGCAGCCGGGCCCCAGGATCAGCGCGTCGCGCGAATCCTCCCGCCGCAGCGTGCAGGCCAGCACGATGCCGGGCGGCAGGTCGGTCTCCAGATCCTTCAGGCTATGCACGGCGAAATCGATGCGTCGATCCGCCAGCGCTTCGTGGATCTCCTTCGAGAACAAACCCTTGCCGCCGATCTCGGCCAATGCCCGGTCCTGCACCGCGTCGCCGGTGGTGCGGATCACGTGCTCCTGGAACACCTCGTCATTGTTGAAGCCCGGCGCCAATACCGGGCAGAACTTGGCCAGCAGCCCGATGAACATGTGCGTCTGCACCCGCGCCAGCGGCGAGCCGCGCGTGCCGACCCGCAACGGCAGACCGCGCCGCGCATGCGTCTGGCTGTGCGGCATGGCTTGGTCGAGAACGGGGGTGGGCTGGGCGTCGGGCATCGGATTGCTCTATGGGATCGCCGGTTCGAGGAAAAGACACCGCATGCACCCCTCCTATGCTCGTTCCCTTTCAATGGGATTAACGGGGCCGGTCCTCGGGCTGGAATCCTCCTGTGACGAGACGGCCGCCGCCGTGCTGGACGCCGAGGGCCGGGTCCTGAGCGAGGTCGTGCTGAGTCAGCTCGAGGAGCATCGCCGTTTCGGCGGCGTCGTGCCGGAGATCGCGGCGCGGGCGCATCTGGCGCATCTCCCGGGGCTGGTGCGCGAGGTTCTGGCCAGGGCCGGCGTGTCCGTCGGCGACCTCGCCGGCATCGGGGCAAGCTGTGGTCCCGGCCTGATCGGCGGCCTCATCGTCGGCGCCGGCGTCGCCAAGGGCATTGCGCTGGCCGCCGACATCCCGTTCGTGGCGGTCAACCATCTCGAAGCCCACGCGCTGACCCCGCGGCTGCCCGGTCTGGTGCCGGACGGCGCACCGTTCCCCTATCTCCTGCTGCTCCTCTCCGGCGGACACTGCCAGTGCGTCGCGGTCGAGGCGGTCGGCCACTACCGCCTGCTCGGCAGCACCATCGACGACGCCGTCGGCGAGGCGTTCGACAAGGTTGGCAAGCTGCTCGGCCTGCCCTGGCCCGGCGGCCCCGAGGTCGAGCGCCTCGCCACTAACGGCGACGCGGCGAAGATTCGCTTCCCCCGCCCGCTGCTGGGTCGGGACGGCTGCGATTTCAGCTTTTCCGGCCTCAAGACCGCGGTCGCGAAGCGTGTGGCGACCTACCCCGACGGGCCGCTGCCGGCGGCCGACGCTGCCGATATCGCCGCCGGGTTCCAGGCGGCGGTGGCGGCCGTGCTGGCGGATCGGGCGACGCATGCGTTGGCGATGATGCCGGAAGCGCGCTCGATCGTCGTCTCCGGCGGCGTCGCGGCCAACGGCGCCGTGCGCGCGGCGCTGACCGCCGTCGCCGGCACCCACGGGATCGGCCTGCTTGCCCCGCCGATCCGCCTCTGCACCGACAACGCGGTGATGGTCGCCTGGGCCACGCTCGAGCGCCTGAGGCTCGGCCTGGCGGACGATCTCGGCTTCAAGCCGCGCCCGCGCTGGCCGCTGGCCGAGATGACGGCGTGAACTACCGCCACGCCTTCCATGCCGGCAATTTCGCCGACTGCATGAAGCACGCCCTTCTGCTCTGGATGCTGGACGCCCTGCAGCGCAAGCCGGCCCCGGTCTTCGTCCTCGACACCCATGCCGGACTGGGCCGCTACGACCTCATCGCCGGCGACGCCGCCCGCACCGGCGAGTGGCGCGACGGCATCGCGCGGCTGCTGCACGAGCCGCCCGCTTGCCTCAGGCGCTATGTCGACGCGGTCTCCGCCATCGGTGCCGACGGCGAGTTCATCTATCCGGGCTCCCCGCTGCTGATCTACCAGGCCCTGCGCGACGCCGACCGGCTCGCCTGCTGCGAACTGCACCCCGAGGACGCCGCAGCCCTGAAAAATCTGTTCCGCGGCGAGGGGCATGCCGGCGTTCATCTGCGGGACGGCTACGAGGCGATCCGTGCCCTGTTGCCGCCCAAGGAGAAGCGCTGCCTGGTGCTGATCGATCCGCCGTACGAGGCGCCGGGCGAGTTCGAGCGCGTAGTCGCCGCGCTACGTGACGGGGCCGCCCGCTTCGGTCACGGCGTCTATGCCGCCTGGTATCCGATCAAGCACCGCGCGCCGGTGACGACGTTTCATGAAGCGGTTCGCCACGCCGGGCTGGCGGACGTGGTGGCCGCCGAGCTCTGGCTCCGCCGTCCGCTCGACCCGGCCGTGCTGAACGGCTGCGGCCTGCTTGTGCGCAACGCTCCCTATGGCTTCGAGGCCGCCGCCGCCGAGATGCTCGCCGCGTTGGCCGAGCGGCTCGGTGGCGACGATGCCGGCAGCGCCGTGATCCGGCTCACCGATGAGTAGCGTCGCCATCGTCGGCGCCGGCGCCTGGGGCTGCGCGCTGGCGGCTCAAGCCGTCCGCGCCGGCGCCGCCGTCACCCTCTGGGCACGCCATCCGGCCCGGGCGCGCACCACGCTGCCCGTCACCGATGAGTTGCCCGGGTCAGGCCACGATGCGATCCTCCTCGCCGTTCCGGTGCAGCACCTGCGCGACGTGCTCGCCCGTTTCCGCCCGGCAGCCCCCGTCATCGTCTGCGCCAAGGGGATCGAGGCCGCGACCGGCATGCTGCCGCTGGAGATCGTTGCCGCGTTGCACCCGCATGTGGCCGGCGGTGTCCTGTCCGGGCCGAACTTCGCCGCCGAGATCGTCGCCGGGCTGCCCGCGGCGGCCATCGTCGCCGCCACCGACCCGGTGATCCGCGCCACGATCATCGGGCTGCTCGGGACCAGCGCGTTCCGCCTCTACGGCAACGACGACCCGGTCGGCGCCCAGCTCGGCGGGGCCGCCAAGAACGTGATCGCCATCGCCGCGGGCATCGTCGCCGGTGCCGGGCTCGGCGAGAACGCCCGCGCCGCGCTGATCACCCGCGGGCTGGCCGAGCTGACCCGCTGCGTCGTCGCTCTCGGTGGCCGCGCCGAGACGGTCGCCGGGCTGTCGGGCCTGGGCGATCTATTGCTGACTTGTACCGGCGCAGCCAGCCGCAACTACCGCTGCGGCCTGGCGCTCGGCCGAGGTACGACGCTGGCCAACGCGCTGGCGGCGTCGCCGGGAGTGGTCGAGGGCGTCGCCACGGCTCCCGCGCTGCTCGCTCGCGCGGCCGGGGTCGACCTGCCAATCTGCACCGCCGTCGCCGCCCTGCTGGCGGGCGAGCTGACGGTGGCGACCGCCGCCGCGGCGTTGCTGTCCCGGCCGCTGCGTGACGAATAGGACGGGACGCTAGATGCTTCGTGGAATACTGACCGTCGGTGGTTGGACCATGGCCAGTCGGATCATGGGCTTCGCGCGCGATATCCTGATCGCCGCCCTGGCCGGCACCGGCCCCATCGCCGACGCGTTCTTTATCGCGCTGCGGGTGCCCAACCTGTTCCGCCGCCTGTTCGGCGAGGGCGCCTTCAATGCCGCATTCGTCCCCGAGTTCTCCGGCATCTACGCCACCGAAGGCGCCGAGCCCGCCCGCGACTTCGCCCAGCAGACCATCGCCGTCATGGCGTTCTGGCTGTTGCTGCTCACCGTGATCGGCGAGGTGTTCATGCCGCAGATCATGCGCGTGCTGGCGCCGGGCTTCGCCGACGTGCCGGGCAAAGAGCAGCTGACCATCGCGCTGGCGCGCATCACTTTTCCTTACGTGCTGCTGATCTGCCTGGCGGCCTTGCTCTCCGGCATCCTGAACGGCCTCGACAAGTTCGCCGCGGCGGCCGCCGCACCGCTGGTGTTCAACACCGCCTCCATCGCGGCGATGCTGGTGCTGACGCCCTATCTGCCGAACGTCGGCTTCTCGCTGGCCTGGGGCGTGACCGTGTCCGGCGTGCTGCAGCTCGCGCTGCTGGCCTGGGCCGTCCGTCGCGCCGGTATGCGGCTCAGCATCCCGCGACCTCGTCTGACCCCGCAGATGCGGCACCTGTTCCGGCGCATGGCCCCGGGCCTGCTCGGCGCCGGCGTCACGCAGCTGAACCTAGCCGTCGACATCTTCATCGTCAGCCTGCTGCCGCCGGGCTCCGCCAGCCTGCTGTATTATGCGGACCGCGTGAACCAACTGCCTCTCGGCGTCATCGGCACCGCCGTCGGCACCGCGCTGCTGCCGCTGCTCTCGCGCCAGGCCCGCACTGGCCAGACCGACGAGGCCCGGCACACCTTGGCCCGCGCCCTCGAGGTCAGCCTTGCGCTCACCCTGCCCGCAGCCCTTGCTCTCGCAGTCGCCGGTGAACCGATCATGCTGGTGCTGTTCGGCCGCGGCGAGTTCACCGCCGCCGCTGCCGAGTTGAGCGCGCAATCCCTGGCGGCTTACGCGTTCGGCCTGCCGGCCTTCGTGGCGGTCAAGGTGCTCATCCCGGCCTTCTTCGCCCATGGCGACACGTCGACCCCGGTCCGCATCGGCTTCATCGCCATCGCGCTCAACCTGGTAATGAACCTGCTGTTCATGATCCCGCTGCGGCACATGGGCCCGGCGCTGGCGACCAGCCTGTCGGCCATCTTCAACGTCGTCGCCCTCGGCGTCATGCTCGGCCGGCGCGGTCAGCTCGTGGTCGACCAGCGGCTGCGGCTGCGGCTGCTGCGCATGGCCGGCGCGTCGCTGGCGATGGCTGCGACGCTGATCGCCATGCAGCATTACGTCTTCGTGCGCGTCGAGATGGCCGCCGGGCTACGCTGGGCCGCCCTGGCCCTGCTGGTGGGCGCCGGCCTGGCGGCATACGCCCTGGCCGGGCAGCTACTGGGGGCATTCGACGTCCGCGTGCTGCTCGCGGTCATCCAGCGACGGCGGAAGAGACTAGCCTAGAGCACCTCCCGAGCCGCTTGGCTCGGGAGGTGCTCTCAGACAGCCGTCATCAACTCACTCGTCGAGTTAGTGACGAGATCAGTACGTGATCAAGTCCTTGATCTTCGCGAACTGCGCCGCGGTCAGCACCTTCTTGGTCACCAGGTCCTGCGGCGTCGCATAGGGCCGCCCGGCCACGATCTTCGGCGCCGTCTTGTCGCCGATCCCCGGCAGCGTCTTGGCGATGTCGGTCGCCGACGACGTGTTGATGTCGGCCAGCGCGAGGCGGTCCTTGTTCTTCGCGAAGGTCGGCTGCGTCATCACCTTCTTGGTCGAAAGGGCGCTCAGATCGTCCCACGGGCGCCCGTCGACGATCGCCTTGGCCGTCACCGGCCCGATGTCGGGCAAGCTGGCGAGCTCGGTCTCGCTGGCGGCGTTGATGTCGATCTTCTTCGTCGACAGCGTCGTCGGCGCCGCGCTCGGCGCGATGCGGGTCGGAATAGTGGGTGACGTCGCTGGTGGCAGGGTCGGCGCCGGCGCCGACCGGGCGGCCGGGGAGGTGGCGGGCGCCTGCGCGAAGGCGGGCGTGAACAGAGCCAGCGCCGTCAGGGCGGCGAGCGTGGAACGCATGAGTTTCATGATCTGATCCTCCTCAAGATGTGTGACGCAGATCGTCCTCTCGTCGTGATCGGCGGCGGAATTACGGCCAGCGGACTTCCGGTGGCAAACTCATCAGGATCGCCTCGACGTTGCCGCCGGTCTTCAGCCCGAACAGCGTCCCGCGATCGTGCAGCAGGTTGAACTCCACGTATCGGCCGCGCCGCAGTAGCTGGTGATGCTTCTCCTCCGGGGACCAGGCCTCGCGCATCCGCCGCCGGACGATCTCGGTGTAGCCATCCCGGAATGCCCGCCCGACATCCTGCGTGAAGGCCAGATCGTCCCGCACGTCATCGGTGACGTGATGGTCGTAGAAGATACCGCCGACGCCGCGCGTCTCGCCCCGGTGCGGCAGGTAGAAATACTCGTCGCACCATTTCTTAAACTTTGGGTAGTAGCCTGGGTCATGCTTGTCGCAGGCCGCCTTAAACGCCGCATGGAAACTCGCCTCGTCCTCGGCGATCTCGGCCTGGTCCGTGCCCATCGGCGTCAGGTCGCCGCCGCCGCCGAACCAGCCGCGCGTCGTCACCAGCATGCGGGTATTCATGTGCGCCGTCGGCACTCTCGGGTTCCAGGGATGCGCGACCAGGCTGACGCCCGACGCCCAGAAGCGCGGGTCCTCCTCGGCGCCCGGGATCTGCTTGCGGAACTCTGGGCTGAACTCGCCCCAGACGGTCGACACGTTGACCCCGACCTTCTCGAACACCCGGCCCTTCATCACGCTCATCACGCCGCCGCCGCCCGCGTCGCCGGTTTCGGTCGGGCGTTGCCATTCGGTTCGCGCGAAGTGCCCCGGCGCCCGATCCCCGAGCGGCAGGTCGCTTTCCGCCTCGATCGCTTCGAAACCGGCGCAGAGCTGATCCCGCAGCGTCTCGAACCAGGCGCGTGCCTCGGTCAGCAGCGCGGCATGCGGCGGCGGCAGAAGTTCCACGGCTTGCGACATTTCGATTCACTCCAATCTCCTGTTCAGCATAGAACGAGTCGGGCGCGAGTTGCAGGGGCCTGCATGCGCCCGTATAGGACCGATAGGTCGGGCGAGGCAGCGGTTCGCGCGTGCTGTCGATACTGGAACGAGGACGGGCATGACTGAAGTTGCAACCGCTACCGCGAATGTCCGCGAGGCGATCACGACGGTGGGGAACCCAGACGTCACCAAGCGTGACTTCCTGAAGCTGCTCACCGGCAGTGCCGTCGTCATCGGCGCCGGGTCGATGGTGTGGCCGTTCATCGACAGCATGAACCCGGCCCGCGACGTGCTCGCGCTCTCCAGCGTCGAGGCCGATCTCACGCCGGTAGTCGAGGGGCAGGGCATCACCATCGTCTGGCGTGGCAAGCCGGTCTTCTTGCGGCACCGCACGCCTAAGGAGATCAAGGAAGCCGTCGACACGCCGTTGAGCGCCATGAAGGACCCGATTGCCGACGCCGCCCGCGTCAAGGCCGGGCACGAGCAATGGCTCATCGTCATCGGCATCTGCACCCATCTCGGTTGCGTGCCGCTGGGCAACAAGCCGACGGATCCGCGGGGCGAGTTCGGCGGCTGGTTCTGCCCTTGTCACGGCAGCCAATACGACACTGCCGGGCGTATTCGCCTTGGGCCGGCACCTGCAAACCTGGTGCTGCCGCCCTACGCGTTCACGACCGACACTAAAATCAAGATCGGCTAAGGAGCGACCACGATGGCGGGCCTGCACAAGAGCACCTACCAGAACCCGGTAATCAACTGGATCGATACCCGGTTGCCGCTGTTCACGATGATGCAGAAGGAATACGGCTCGTTCCCGACGCCGAAGAACTTCAACTATTTCTGGAACTTCGGCGCGTTGGCCACGGTCAACCTGGTCATCATGATCGCCACCGGCGTGTTCCTGGCGATGAACTACTCGGCCAATACCGGCCTGGCGTTCGATAGCGTCGAGCGCATCATGCGCGACGTCAACTACGGTTGGCTGCTGCGGTACGCCCACGCGAACGGCGCCTCGATGTTCTTCATCGTGGTCTACATCCATATCTTCCGCGCGCTGTATTACGGATCGTACAAGGCGCCGCGCGAGATCCTGTTTATGCTTGGCGTGGTCATTTTCCTACTGATGATGGCGACCGCGTTCATGGGCTATGTGCTGCCATGGGGCCAGATGTCCTACTGGGGCGCTACCGTCATCACCAACCTGTTCTCAGCCATTCCATTGGTCGGAGACAGCATCGTGACCCTGCTCTGGGGCGGGTTTAGCGTCGACAACCCGACGTTAAACCGGTTCTTCGCTCTGCATTACCTCCTCCCGTTCATGATCTTTGGCGTGGTGTTCTTACACGTCGTGGCGTTGCACATCACCGGCTCGAACAATCCGCTCGGCATCGACGTTAAGTCGCCGCAGGACACCATCCCGTTCCACCCTTACTACACCACCAAGGATAGCGTCGGTCTCTGCGTGTTCCTGCTCGTATTCGCGCTGTTGGTCTTCTTCATGCCCAACCTGCTCGGCGACCCCGACAACTACATCACCGCGAACCCGCTGGTTACGCCGGCGCACATCGCTCCGGAATGGTATTTCCGGCCCTATTACGCGATGCTCCGTGCGGTCGAGTGGAAGCTCGGTGGCGTCATGGTCATGTTCGCGTCAATCTTGGTGCTGTTCTTCCTGCCTTGGCTCGACACGTCGCCGGTCCGCAGCACGCGGTTCCGCCCGATGTATAAGCCGTTCGTCGCCTTGCTGGTCGTCTCGTTCTTCGCGCTGCTCTACGTTGGTGGCAAGCCGCCTGAAGGCGCCTACGTCGTAATCGGCCGCGTCGCGACCGCTTACTGGTTCCTGCACTTCCTGGTCGTGTTGCCGATCCTCGGTAAGATCGAGCGGCCGTTGCCACTGCCGGAGAGCATCAGCAACCCGGTGCTCCGCGTCCGTCCGCCCTCGTCCGGCGGTGGCGGTCCGCTTCCTCAAGGCGCGGCTGCCAAGCCGATGGATCGGGCATGATGCGTAAACTACTCGTCACCCTGCTAGCGTCGGCCGCTCTCGCGGCGCCGGCCCTGGCGCAGGAACATCCCGAGGTCCCGAACGTCAAATGGAGCTTTAACGGCCCGTTCGGCTCCTACGACTACGCTTCGGCGCAGCGCGGTTTTCAGGTTTACAAGGAGGTCTGCTCCAACTGCCACGGCATGAAGCTGCTTTCGTACCGTGACCTGACTGGGATCGGTCTGAACGCCGAGCAGATCAAGGCGATCGCCGCTGACGTGACGGTGCCGGGTGGCACCAACGATGCTGGCGAGCCGGTTGAGCGTCCCGGCACGGCCGCGGATCGCTTCAAGGCACCGTTCGCCAACGACAAGGCGGCTCGTGCCGCCAACGGCGGCGCGTTACCGCCGGATCAGTCGTTGATCATCAAGGCGCGCGAGAACGGGCCTAACTACGTTCACGCGTTGCTGAACGGCTACGTCGATCCGCCGGCTGGCACCGTCGTTCCCGCCGGTCAGTATTATAACGAGTACTTCCCTGGTCATTACCTCGCCATGCCGCAGCCGCTGCATGACGGCCAGGTCGAATACGTCGACGGAACCAAGTCGACGGTCGAGCAGATGTCAAAGGACGTCGTGCAGTTCCTGACTTGGGCCTCGGAGCCCAATATGGAGCGTCGCAAGCAGCTCGGCGTCAAAGTTGTGCTGTTCCTCGCACTGATGACCGGCCTGACCTACGGTGTTAAGCGTAAGGTCTGGAAAGACCTCCACTAGTCGAAATGCCGGACCAGATGATGCCTCAAATCAAGCCCGTCATCGGCATCATCGGCGGGTCCGGCCTCTACGATATTCCAGGGCTCGAGCGTCGCGAGAAGCGGCGGATCGAGACCCCTTGGGGTGCCCCATCCGACGATTTGCTGTTCGGCGAGCTGGGCGGTGTCCGTTGCGTCTTTCTTCCGCGGCATGGCAGCGGGCACACGACCTCTCCCAGCCATCTCAATTACCGCGCCAACATCGATGCCCTCAAGCGGGTTGGCTGCACCGACGTGTTGTCACTCTCCGCGGTCGGCAGCCTCAAGGAAGAATTGCCACCGGGTCACTTCGTGATCGTAGACCAGTTCATCGACCGCAGCTTTGCCCGCGAGAAGAGCTTCTTCGGCGAGGGATGTGTTGCCCACGTCTCGGTCGCCGACCCGGTCTGTCCGCGTCTAGGCGACGCCCTCGAGGCAGCCGCCAAGCGCCTCGATTTACCCGTCACCCGCGGCGGGACCTATCTGGTCATGGAAGGCCCGCAATTCTCGACGCGGGCGGAAAGCCACCTTTACCGCAGCTGGGGATGCAGCGTCATCGGCATGACCAACATGCCGGAGGCGAAGCTCGCCCGCGAAGCCGAGCTTTGCTACGCCACCGTCGCCATGGTCACCGACTACGATTGCTGGCACGAGGACCATGAAGCCGTCACGGTCGAGCAGATCGTCAAGGTGCTGCTCGGCAACGCCGACAAGGCGCGCTCGCTGGTGGCCGAAGTCGTGCCGACCCTCGGTGCTCTACGGGGGCCATGCCCCGCAGGATGCGACCGGGCACTCGAGTATGCCCTCATCACGCGCCCGGAGCACCGTGACCCGCGGCTCATGGCCAAGCTCGATGCCGTCGCCGGACGTGTCCTATGCTGACGCAAGAGCGTGACGGCGGAGTCGCCATACTCACCCTCGACTACCCCGCGCGGCGCAATGCGCTCGCGATGCCGATGCGCATGGCGCTGATCGACGCTTTCGAAGCCATGGAGAGCGACCCGGCCGTCCGTGCCGTCGTCATCACCGGCTCCGGCGGGACGTTTTCCGCCGGTGGCGATATCAGCGGCATGGATATGCCGGATCTGCAGGCCGGGCGGGAGCGGTTCCGCACCACGCACAGGCTGGTCCGTCTCCTCATCAAGTCACGCCTGCCGATCATCGCCGCCGTTGAAGGCTATGCCGTGGGCGCCGGGTTGTCGGTCGCGCTGTGCTGCGACACCATCGTCGCCGCCGCCGACGCCAAGCTAGCCGCCGGTTTCGGCCGGGTCGGGCTGATCGCCGATCTCGGTCTGCTGCACACGCTGCCGGCTCGCATCGGGCAGGGCAGGGCGCGCCAGGTTCTCCTCTATGGCGAAACCATGACCGGCGAGGCCGCCGAGCGCATCGGCCTAGTGGATCACGTCGTCGCCAAAGGCGAGGCGCTCACGGCCGCGCTGGACCGCGCGCGCCTGTTCACAACGTCAGCCCCGATCCCGATCGCGATGACCAAGCAGTATCTCGCCGCCGGACTGGATGCCGCGCTGGATTGGGAGCGCGAAGTGCAAGCCTCACTCTTCCTGACCGCCGATCACGCCGAAGGGCGGACGGCGTTCCTCGAGAAGCGGACGCCCACTTTTACCGGACGCTGAAATCTTAGAGGCGGTTGGTAGCAGCGGACGGATTTGAACCGCCGACCAAGAGATTATGATTCTCCTGCTCTACCACTGAGCTACGCTGCCAAACCGACCCGGCGCCGTCGTTTCCAACCGGTCGCGGGGCGCACCGTATGCCCCGCCAACCGCCTGGCGTCAATCCGCTGAACGCCCGTCGGCAACAATGAATCCACCGCCGATCAGCTGCGACCCGCGATACATCACGCAGGCCTGGCCCGGCGCCGCAAAGGACGGCTCGTCTAGTTCCACGACCGCTCCCGCCATACCTCGTCGCACCGTCGCCGCATGCGGCATCTCACGCGCCCGCAGCTTGACCTCGCAGCGGAACCCGGCGGGCTCGTCGGATAGCCAGTTGAGATCGCGGATCGCGATCGTCTGCCGTCCCGCGCTGCGCGGCCCCACCGTCACTCGGTTGCGTGCGGCGTCCAGCCCCAACACGGCCTGCCGTGCCCCATCCAGCGCGCTGGCGGTGCCGAGCCCCTTGCTCTGCCCGATCGTGTAATGCGCCAGCCCCTTGTGTCGCCCCTGCACCACACCGTTAGCGTCGACGATGTCGCCCGCCTGCAGGGCGTCTGGACGTAGCTTGGCCAGCAGGTCGGTATACTTGCCGCTCGGCACGAAGCAGATGTCCTGGCTATCCGGCTTCTCGGCGACAGCTAGACCCAGGCGCACTGCTTCCGCCCGAACCGCGGCCTTGTCCGGCATGTCGCCCAGCGGGAATCGACTGAACGCCAGCTGATCCCGCGTGGTGGCAAACAGGAACCAACTTTGGTCCCGCGCATCGTCCCGCGCCCGATGCAGCTCGGGCCCGGCCGCGCCCTCGACCCGGCGCACGTAATGCCCCGTCGCCATCGCCTCGGCCCCGAGGTCGCGCGCAAGCCCCAACAGGTCGGTGAACTTGACGCTCTGGTTGCAGCGCACACAGGGAATCGGCGTCTCGCCACGGGCGTAGCTGTCGGCGAAGTCGTCGATCACCGCCGCGCGGAACCGCGCCTCCGCATCGATCACGTAATGGGCGATGCCCAACCGGTCCGCCACGTCGCGTGCATCGCCGATGTCGCGGCCGGCGCAGCACGCGCCCTTACGCCCCGCCGCCGTGCCGTGATCATACAGCTGTAGGGTGACGCCGATGACCTCGTGGCCCTGCTCGGCCAATAGGCCGGCGACCACCGAACTGTCGACGCCGCCCGACATCGCGGCGACTATGCGCATCGCGCGCTCCGCGACGCCGGCTTCATGGTTCAGCCGCCAGCGTTCTTCGTGCTGGCCGGCAACTTGACGACGAGGCCGTCCAGCGCCGGCGTCATCACGATCTGGCAGCCCAGGCGGCTGGTCTCCTGCAGGCCGAACGCCAGGTCGAGCATGTCCTCCTCGTCCTCGGTCGGCTTGGCCAGCTTGGGGAACCAGGCCGGGTCGACGATGACGTGACAGGTCGAGCACGCCAGTGAGCCCTCACACGCACCCTCGACGTCGATATCGTATTTGTGCGCGATCTCGAGCACCGACAGCCCGAGCGGCGCGTCGACTTCGCGCGGGGCGCCGTTCTTCTCGATAAAGGTCATCTTCGGCATCTAGAGTTCGGCTCCGGCGGTGACGGGGGTGAGGGCGACGGCGCGTGCAGCTTCGCTCAGGGCTCCGGCAGCGAAATCCACGTCCGCGGGGCTGGTAAATCGTCCTAACCCAATACGCAAGGTACGCTGCGCCGCACTCCTGTCGAGGCCGAGCGCCTGCAAAACATAGCTCGGCTCGATCGCCGCCGAGCTGCAGGCCGAGCCCGTCGAGACGCACAGATCCGGCATCGCGCGCAGCATGTCGAGCGCCGTTGCCTCGAACGTCAGGTTGAGGTTGCCGGCCACCCGATCGCGCCAGGAGCCGTTGACCGTCACCGGCACCGCCAGGCCGTCCAACAAACGCTGCCGAAGTCCGGCGATTCGCGCCTCGTCGGCCGCCATCTCCGCCCGCGCCAACCGGCACGCCTCGCCGAAGCCGACCAACAGCGGCGTCGGCAGCGTGCCCGCCCGCAACCCGCGCTCCTGACCGCCGCCGGAGAACAGCGGCGCCAGCCGCACCCGCGGACGCCGCCGCACGTAGAGCGCGCCGACGCCCTTGGGGCCGTAGAGTTTGTGACTGCTGAGGCTGAGCAGGTCGATGCCCGCGACGTCGAGGGCGATCTTGCCGGCCGCCTGCGCCGCATCCGTGTGGAACAACGTGCCATGCGCTCGCGCCAGCGCGGCCATCGCGCCGACATCCTGAATCACGCCGGTCTCGTTGTTTACCGCCATGACACTGACCAGCAGCGTCGGCACTGAAAGCGCCTCGGTGAGCACCGCCGGGTCGAGCCGGCCGTCTGGTTGCACCGGCAGCATGATCGGCTCAAACCCCTCGGCCGCCAGGTCCGCCACGCTCTCCAGCACGCATTTGTGCTCGGTCGCGACGGTGATCAGGCGTCGCCGTGCATCCCCGGCAGCCCGCGCGAACCGTGCTGCCCCCTTGATGGCGATGTTGTTGCTCTCGGTCGCACCGGAAGTGAGCACGATCTCCCGCGCCTCCGCGCCGATCAGCCCGGCAATCTCGCTCCGCGCCGCCTCAACCGCCGCCTCCGCCTCCAAACCCATGCCATGCTCGGCGCTGTGCGGGTTGCCGAACCGCTCGGTAAACCACGGCAGCATCGCCTGCAGCACCCGGGGGTCCATCGGCGTGGTCGCCTGGTTGTCGAGATAGACGGGCCGGTTCGGACGCATGGTCTCCGATATAGGAAGCTAGCCGGCCGCCACCAAACGACCCAATCTCGAGGCCATCGTGCTGTAAGCTGCCGCGAACCCGGCCACGTCGTCCGTCGTGGCCGTCCAGGGCAGGCTGACCCGGATCGCCTCGCCGGCCAGCGTGCCACAGCCCATGGCGTCCAGCACGTGGCTGCGCGACACCTTGCCGCTGCTGCACGCGGCCCCCGCCGAGACCGCGACGCCCGCGAGATCGAGCGCGATCACCTGCGTCTCCGCCCGCACGCCGGGCAGCGCCAGGCAGCTGGTATTCGGCAGCCGGTCATCGCCGCCCAGCACGGCAGCCCCATGCGCGACCGCGATCCGCTCGACCTCGTCGCGCAGCGCGCGCAGGTCGGGCAGGGGGCACTGCGCCGCCGCCGCGAACCCGGCGATCGCCGGCAGCGATGGCGTGCCGCCGCGCCGTCCCCGCTCCTGGCCGCCGCCCGCGATCAGCGGCGCGAGATGCCCATCATCGGCCAGCAACAACGCCCCAGCCCCTTTCGGCCCGCCGAGCTTGTGCCCCGATAGCGCCAGGCCATCCGCGCCCAGGGCGGCCAGATCGACGGCGATCCGCCCCGCCGCCGGCACCGCATCGACATGCAGCAGCGCGCCGAAGCGTCGGCACATGCTGGCGACGTCACCGATCGGCTGCAGCGTCCCGGTCTCGTTATTGGCCAGCATTACGCAGACCAACGCCGGCCCACCGACGGCGAGCGCGTGCTCGAGAGCCGCCAAATTGATCACTCCCGCGTTATCGACTGGGATGGTGTCGTGCATGCCGGCGGCACGGATAGCGTCGTGCTCGGTCGCGCCGATCAGCACCCGGCGTCCTCGCCCCAGGCTCGCCACTGCCAGCGCGTCAGCCTCGGTGCCGCCCGAGGTGAACACCACGCCGCCGACCGGAGCGCCATATTGCCCGGCGACGACCCGGCGGCAGCTTTCCAGCAACTGCCGCGCGGCACGGCCGGGCCCATGAATGCTCGACGGATTGCCCACGAGGTCGAGCGCATTGAACATCGCCGCCCGCGCCTCGGGCCGCACCGGCTCGGTCGCGTTGGCGTCGAGATAGATCATCGCGCGGGAGCGTTACTCGCGGGCGAGTGAACGTTGTAGGGTCGAGACGCGTGCTTCGAGCATCAGCATCTCCGCCCGCAGTGTTTCCACGGCACAGACGATCGGGTCCATCGTGCCCTCGCACGGTGTCCCGTAAGCGATGAAACTAGGCAGGCGCTGCGCCTTCTTCAGCGGATCGCGTTCGATCGGCCGCGCGGGGATGCCGACGACGGTCTCGCCCGGCGCGACCGGCTGCACGACCACCGCATTGGCGCCGACCCGTGCGCCGTCGCCGATGACGATGTCGCCCAGGATCTTTGCGCCGGCACCCACGATGACGCCGTTGCCGACCGTCGGGTGCCGTTTGCCCCGCTCGCTGCTGGTCCCGCCGAGTGTCACCTGATGATAGAGATAGACGTCGTCGCCGACGATGGCGGTCTCACCGATCACGACGCCCATGCCATGATCGATGATGAGCCGGCGCCCAATCTGGGCCGCCGGATGGATCTCAATTCCAGTGAACCAGCGCCCCAGGTGAGACGCGAATCGGCCCGGGAGACGGAGGCCGCGCGACCACAGCCAGTGGCCGAGTTTATGCCAGACGAGCGCGTGGACACCGGGATAGCACAGCAAAACTTCCAGGGATGAGCGTGCTGCCGGGTCGCGTTGGCGGTAGGCGCCAATGATTTCCCGCAGAAACATGAATGCCATGCGACAAATCCATTATGAATCGGCAGGGTGGCTGCCTATATTCCCGACGTGTCGCCTAAGAAGGTCTGTCCGTCGAACTCGAATGTTGGACGTGGGCCCGAGCTTTCAACGGACGCTAACCTGCTCCATGCCATTCGGTCAATTTGGGCCCGGCATTGGAGGAATGAATTGAACGCCGGCCAGTGAAGTCGGCTGAGAATGGATTGGAATGCCATGCCCGAGATCTTGTTTGCCGGCCCAGACGGCCGCCTGGAGGGTCGCTACCATCATTCGAAGGAGGCCGGTGCTCCGCTCGCGTTGATCCTGCACCCGCACCCGATGCATGGCGGCACGATGAACAATCGCATTACCTATTCGATGTATCAGGCGTTCCAGAAGCTCGGCTTCTCGGTGATGCGCTTTAACTTCCGCGGCGTCGGCCGTAGCCAGGGCAAGTATGACGGCGGGTTCGGCGAGATCAGCGACGCCGCCGCGGCGCTGGACTGGATGCAGATGGTCAACCCGAGTTCGGGCGGCCTTTGGATCAGCGGTTATTCCTTCGGCGCCTTTGTCGGCATGCAGCTATTGATGCGTCGTCCCGAGATTTCCGGCTGGGTCAGCGTCGCCCCGCCCGCCAATCACTACGATTTCGGCTTCCTCGCGCCGTGCCCGTGCAGCGGCCTGATGTTGCATGGTGATAACGACGAACTCGTCCCCGAGCCTGCCGTCCGCAAACTGGTCGACAAGTTGAACACGCAGAAGAACGTCGTCGTCGACTACCGCGTCTATCCCGGCGTCGACCACGTGTTCGCCACTCACGCCGAACAGGTCGGCACCGCCATTGAAGAGCATGTCGGCCAGATCATGGCCCGCAAGGCCATGGCGCTCGCCGCCGACTAAGCACTCAAGCGGCTGGTTCCGTGTCGTGGAACCAGCCGTAGTTGATTGTTCGCCGACCCTGCTCGTCCGAGGTGAATATGTCGCGGTAGCGGCGCCCGAACAGGATAGCGGCCGCGTCGTACGAGTGTCGCGCGTGCACCGTTTGCGACGTCGTTTCCTCCATGCCCGTCACCGTGATCAGGCATTCCAGGTCGTCGGCCACCATGCTGTCCGTCGACGCTCCGAATAGCGGGCTGTTCTCGTCGATCGTGTGCATCACGGTGAACGTCAGCGCGAAGATCGGCGTGCGGCTTCGTGACAACGCGACGTCGTAGAATCGCCGGAACACCTGGCCTTCCGCAGTCGTCTGATACCGCAGCACCGTTACCTGCACCTCGGCGGCCAGGATCTGCGTCGACCGCTCGTTCCCGATCCGGATGAACAGCGTTGGCCGGCCATCATACTTCCCGATCACCGCGTGCCGCGCGAACATCACTCGCGCTCGCGGCCGGCTGATGCGCGCAAACACCGATCCGGTGGCCAATGCCACGATCGCCAGGCTGACGATGGCCTCCGCCGTGGTGAGCAGATTGGCATACAGCGTCGCCGGCGCCAGTCCGCCGAACCCGATGGTGCTGATGCACTGCACGCTGAAGAAGAACGCATCCGCGAACGAGCCCGGCCGGGCATTGGCGAGGCTGCCGGGCTGCAGCAGATACAGCCCGGCGAACCCGGCATTGATCAACACGTAAGCCAGGACGCTCCACAGCAAGAACGGCCCCCAGCCCATCGTCAGGGCCTCATGGTAGATGTCCTGCCACCACCGATGCCGCAGGTTTAGCCGGCGGATCGTCTCGCCGCGCGTGCGCGGAACCGGCCGCGGTCGTTTAGGATCAAGCGCCATTTACGACCGCAGCAAAGCGGTGTTAGCCCGACCCCGTCAATTCAGGACGCCGACGATGCCCACCAGCCCATTCCTACAGGAAGCCCGCGCCCGCGGCTTTGTGTTCCAGTGCACCGACGAGGAGGCGCTCTCGGCCGCCCTCGAGGCCGGCATCGTCGCGGGCTATATCGGCTTCGACCTTACTGCCGACAGCCTCCACGTCGGCAGCCTGGTGCAGATCATGCTCATGCGCCTCATGCAGCGGCACGGCCACAAGCCCGTCGTCCTCATGGGGGGCGGCACCACCCGCATCGGCGACCCATCCGGCAAGGACGAAGCCCGCCGCATGATGACCGACGCGCAGATCACCGCCAACATCGCCGGCATCCAGGCCTCGATCGCCCCCTTCGTGCAGTTTGGCGACGGCCCCACCGACGCGCTGCTGCTCAACAACGCCGATTGGCTCGACAAGCTCGGCTGGATCGACCTGCTGCGCGACGTCGGCCCGCACTTCACGGTCAACCGCATGCTGACCTTCGACAGCGTCAAGCTCCGCCTCGACCGCGAACAGCCGCTGACCTTTCTCGAATTCAACTACATGATCCTGCAAAGCTACGACTTCCGCGAGCTCCAGCGTCGCCACGGCGTGGTGCTGCAGATGGGCGGCTCGGACCAATGGGGCAACATCGTCTCCGGCGCCGAGCTGATCCGCCGCACCGACGGCAAGCAGGGCTTCGGCCTCACCACGCCGCTGCTCACCACCGCCTCCGGCGCCAAGATGGGCAAGTCGGCCTCCGGGGCCGTGTGGCTCCGCCCGGAGCGCCTCGGCGCCTACGAGTTCTGGCAGTTCTGGCGCAACACGGAGGACGCCGACGTCGGACGCTTTCTCCGTCTGTTCACCGATCTTCCGCTCGACGAGATCGCCCACCTCGAAGCGCTGCCGGGCGCCGAGATCAACGAGGCCAAGAAGGTCCTGGCCACCGCCGTCACCACGCTCGCGCATGGCAAGGAAGCCGCCCAGCAGGTAGCCGATACTGCCCGCCGCGCCTTCGAGGACGGGGAGGCCGCCGCCAACCTGCCGACCCATCTCGTCCAGGGATCAGCCCTAGTCGCGGGCATCCCTGTCCTCCGTCTCCTGACAGAGTCCGGGCTGGTCACCAGCAACGGCGAGGCCCGGCGCCTGATCCGCGGCGGCGGCGCCCGCGTCAACGACGTCGCCGTCACCGACGAGGCACTGGTGGTCACCTCGACCGACCTCCGCGACGGGGCGGTGAAACTATCCGCCGGCCGAAAGCAGCATCGCCTGATCCGCGCCGGCTAAGCCCGGCGCGGACGTTTAGTGGAGGGCCGCGAATACCTCGTGGCCTCCCTCCCAGATCATCTTGCACGAGATATACAGCACGATCGCCAGCCCGACCCACGCCAACCAGCGATAGCGCTCGAGCAGGCGTGCCACCAAGCTTGCGGCCACCCCCATCAGCACCACGGAGATGGCCAGCCCCAGTACCAGCACCCAAGGGTGCTCCCGCGCCGCACCGGCGACGGCCAGCACGTTGTCCAAACTCATCGACAGGTCGGCCAGCACGATCTGGAACATCGCCGCCCGCATGGTCTTCGGCGCTGCCTCGGATGCCTCGTGACCGGCATCGCCGCGCCGCAACTCGCGATACATCCGCCAGCACACCCACAGCAGCAGCAGCCCCCCGGCCAGCAACAGCCCGACGATCGCCAGTAACTGCAGCGTCACCAGGGCGAACGCGATCCGCAGCAGCGTCGCCGCCGCCACGCCGAACACGATTGCCCGCCGCCTCTGCTCGACAGGCAGCCCGTTGACCGCCAGCCCCACCACGATCGCATTGTCGCCGGCCAGCACCAGGTCGATTAGCAGCACCTGGAGAAGGGCGATGAATTCCGGCCATAGCTGCGCGCTAATTAACAAATCATTTCCGATTTACGTCTAAGGTGGCTCCGGGAAGTCTTTCTTGTCAGATCGGTGACCCCGGCGTAACCGCATGGTAGTCCGATAAACCGCAGGAAGAACGATGGTTCCGCGCTACGCCCGCCCTGAAATGAGCCGCATTTGGGCCCCTGAGAACCGCTTCCGCATCTGGTTCGATATCGAAGCGCTCGCCGCCGAGGCCATGGCCGCCCAGGGGGCCATTCCGGAGACCGCCGCCCGCACTATCCGCGAACGCGGCGCCGCCAAGGTTGCCAACATCACCGCCGAGGACCTCGAACGCATCGACGCCATCGAGCGCGAGACCCGGCACGACGTCATCGCCTTTCTCACTTGGCTCGCCGAAGGCATCGGCCCTGACAGCCGCTTCGTGCACCAGGGCATGACCAGCAGCGACGTGCTCGACACCTGCCTTTCCGTCCAACTCACCCAGGCAGCCGACCTCCTCTTGACCGGCGTCGACCGTGTCCTCGCCGCTCTCGAAAAGCGTGCCCTCGAATTCAAATACACCCCCACCATCGGCCGCAGCCACGCCATTCACGCCGAACCCACCAGCTTCGGCCTCAAGCTCGCCGGGCATTACGCCGAGTTCGCCCGCAACCGCGTCCGCCTCGAACAGGCCCGCGCCGAGATCGCCACCTGCGCCATCAGCGGCCCCGTCGGCACCTACGCCCATCTCGACCCGGCCGTCGAAGCCTACGTCGCCGACAAGCTCGGCCTGGCCATCGAACCCGTCTCCACCCAGATCATCCCCCGCGACCGTCACGCCGCCTTTTTCTGCACTTTGGCCGTCATCGCCACCGGCATCGAACGACTTGCCACCGAAGTGCGTCACTTGCAGCGCAGCGAAGTCCGCGAGGCCGAGGAATTCTTCCACGCCGGTCAGAAGGGCAGCAGCGCCATGCCCCACAAGCGCAATCCGGTGCTGTCCGAAAATCTCACCGGCCTCGCCCGGGTCGTCCGCGCTGCCGCTATCCCGGCGCTGGAGAACGTCACCCTCTGGCACGAGCGGGACATCAGCCATTCCAGCGTCGAACGCTTCATCGGCCCCGATGCGACCGTCACCCTCGACTTCGCGCTGCACCGCCTGGCCGGCATGATGGACCAACTCACCGTCTATCCCGAGCAGATGCAGGCCAACCTCGACAGCCTCGGCGGCGTCGTCCACAGCGGCGAGGTCCTCCTCGTGCTCACCCGCGCCGGCATCTCCCGCGAAGACGCCTATGCCATCGTCCAGCGCAGCGCCATGGCTACCTGGTCCGGCCTGGGCAAGCCCGGTGCCCGCAACTTCCGCGCCAACCTCGACGCGGACCTGCAGGTTGCCGAACGCATCCCGCCGGAGTCGCTCGACGAGGCCATGCGCTCGGAACGGCATCTAAAATACATCGACAGCATCTTCGATCGCGTTTTTCCACGCCACGCTTCCGCCGCAGTCGCGGCCTGAATTCGCCAATTTCGGGGGCTTTATTGCTCTCAAGGCCAACGAGGAGGGCCCAACACGATGCGTAAACTTCTTCTGTCTCTGGTGGCGTTCGGCACCATCGCCGGGTCCGCGGCATCGCAGCCCGCAGCGGCGCAGCCAATGCCGCAGGAATGGGCGCCCAGCGTCCAGTCGGTTCAGTATTACGAGCCGGGTTGGCGCGAACGCGAGGAGTGGCGCCGGCGTGAGGAGTGGCGTCGCCGTGAGGAATGGCGCCGCCGCGAGGCCTGGCGCGAGGCCCACGAATTCCGCCGCGGCCCGCCGCCTCCGCCGTACGGTTACCCGCGCTACTGACCCGAGAAGGTTGACCCTGTCCTGACGACGCGACGTGGCGGAGTGGCTGTACCCTTGCTATAGGAAGCCCTCCGTCACCCACTTTGGTGGCGCGAGACCCAGCGGCCCGTTTAGGGCCGCCGCTTTAAGGATCAGGTTTGATGGCACGCCGGCGGCAACTCTACGAGGGGAAGGCAAAGGTCCTCTTCGAGGGCCCCGAGCCCGGCACCCTCGTCCAATATTTCAAGGACGACGCGTCCGCGAGCGGCGGCACCAAGAAGGGCACGATCACCGGCAAGGGCGTGCTGAACAACCGCATCAGCGAATACCTGATGATGAAGCTTGCCGATATCGGCGTTCCGACCCATTTCGTCCGCCGCCTTAACATGCGCGAGCAGCTGATCCGCGAAGTCGAGATCATCCCGCTCGAGATCGTGGTCCGTAACGTCGCTGCCGGTAGCCTGTCGACCCGGCTCGGCATCCCCGAAGGCACCCGCCTCCCGCGCAGCATCATCGAATACAACTACAAGAACGACCAGCTGAACCGCCCCATGGTCGCCGAGGAGCACATCACCGCCTTCGGCTGGGCCAGCACGCAGGACCTCGACGAGATGGTCAGCATGGCGTTGCGAATAAACGATTTTCTGTCCGGCCTGTTCCTGGGCGTCGGCATTACCCTGGTCGACTTCAAGGTCGAATTCGGCCGCCTCTGGGAGGAGGAGGACATGCGCATCGTCCTGGCCGACGAGATCAGCCCTGACAACTGCCGCCTATGGGACAGCCGCACCAACGACAAGATGGATAAGGATCGCTTCCGCCGCGACATGGGCCGGGTCGAGGAGGCGTATCAGGAAGTCGCCCGCCGACTCGGCATCCTCCCGGAAGCCGGCAACAGCGACCTCAAAGGCCCGGAGTTGATGCAGTAATGAAGGCAACCGTGACCGTGATGCTGAAGCACGGCGTGCTGGACCCCCAAGGCAAGGCCATCGGCCACGCCTTGAACAACCTTGGCTTTGACGGCGTCGCCGAGATCCGAGTCGGCAAGATTATCGAACTCGACCTGGCCGAGACCGACCCGGCGCGTGCCAAGACCCAGGCCGAGGACATGGCGCGCAAGCTCCTCGCCAACACGGTCATCGAAAGCTTCCGCGTAGAGGTATCCGCATGAAAACGATTATTCTCGCCGCTGCCGGCATCCTCGCTCTGGCCGGCAACGCCCACGCCCAGCGCGTGTCCAACATCAGCGGCGCCAAGCTCGGCGACATCTGCATCAGCAAGTCTGCCGCCCAACTGGAAGCCTGCAGCGCCTATCTCGACGGCATCTCCGACGCGATCAGCTTCTATCAGCACCTGATGCCCAAGGATGGCGACAAGGGCAAACTGCCCGACTACGTCTGCGTTCCTGGCGCGACCACCGGCCCGCAACTTCGCGAGAAATACGTCACCTGGCTGCGCGGCCACAGCGAGGCACAGAAGCAGCCCGCCGCCCAGGCTGCGATGCGCGCCCTGAACGACAGCTTCGCCTGTGCGGGCGAACAGAAGAAATAACGCCGCACCTCCCAAACCCCTTTCTCATCGGCGGGAGAGGGCAGGGTGAGGATGAGGGTGGTCGGGCCCGAACCGACCACCCGGACACCTCGAATAGAAAGCGTCCTATGAAAGCAGGCATCGTCGTCTTCCCCGGCACCAACCGCGAGAGGGACGTCGCCATCGCCCTCAAGCGCGTCACCGGCCAACCGCCGCGCATGATCTTCCACCACGAAACCGATCTCGACGGCCTAGACCTCATCGTCCTCCCCGGCGGCTTCAGCCACGGCGATTACCTCCGTTGCGGCGCCATGGCCGCCCGCTCCCCCGTCATGGGCGCGATCCACGATTTCGCCCGAAAAGGCGGCCACATCCTCGGCATCTGCAATGGCTTCCAAATCCTCACCGAGGCTGGCCTTCTCCCCGGCGCGCTACTGCGCAACGCCGCGCTGCGCTTCCTCTCCCAGGATTGCAACTTAAAGGTCGAGCGGTCCGACACGCCATACGCCAGCCACTACCAACCCGGCCAAATCTTCCGCGCGCCTATGGCCCATGGCGATGGCAACTACTTCGCCGACGACGCCACCCTGGACCGCCTGGAAGGCGAGAACCTCGTCGCCTTCCGCTATGACGGCCCCAATCCCAACGGCTCCGCCCGCGCCATCGCCGGCATCTACTCGCCCAACCTCCGCATCCTCGGCCTCATGCCGCACCCCGAGGACCTCGTGGACCCCCTGATGGGCGGCACTGACGGCCTCCCGCTCTTCCAAGGCATGGTCGAAAAGATCTCAGCATGACCAAGACCGTTGACGAAAAACTGGCCCGCTCCTTCGGCCTCAGCGCTGATGAGTATGCCAAAGTGCTGGCCATCATGGGCCGCACCCCGAGCCTCACCGAACTCGGCATCTTCAGCGTCATGTGGTCCGAGCACTGCTCATACAAATCCAGCCGCGTCTGGCTGAAGCAACTTCCCACCACCGCCCCCTGGGTCGTCCACGGTCCCGGCGAGAATGCCGGTGTCATCGATATCGGCCAGGGCCTCGTCGCGGTCTTCAAGATGGAGAGCCACAACCACCCGAGCTTCATCGAGCCCTACCAGGGCGCCGCCACCGGCGTCGGCGGCATCCTGCGCGACGTCTTCACCATGGGCGCCCGCCCGATCGCCAACCTGAACGCCCTCCGTTTCGGCCTGCCGAGCGACCCCCGCACGCGCCGGGTCGTGGACGGCGTCGTCCGTGGCGTCGGTGGCTACGGCAACTGCGTCGGCGTCCCCACCGTCGGCGGCGAGGTCAACTTCCACGCCGCCTACAACGGCAATCCGCTGGTCAACGCCATGACCGTCGGCATCGCCCCCAAGGACCGCATCTTCCTCAGCGCCGCCGCCGGCATCGGCAACCCGGTCATCTACGTCGGCTCCAAGACCGGTCGCGACGGCATCCACGGCGCCACCATGGCGTCGGCCGAATTCGGTGCCGACTCCGAGGAGAAGCGCCCCACCGTCCAGGTCGGCGACCCCTTCACCGAAAAGCTCCTCATCGAAGCCTGCCTGGAACTGATGCAGACCGACGCCATCGTCGCCATTCAGGACATGGGCGCCGCCGGCCTCACCAGCTCGTCGGTCGAGATGGCCGGCAAGGGCGGCGTCGGCATCGAGCTGAACCTCGATCAGTGCCCCCAGCGCGAATCCGAGATGACCGCTTACGAGATGATGCTGTCCGAGAGCCAGGAGCGCATGCTCATGGTCCTCCGCCCCGACCGCCAGGACGTCGCCCGCGCCATTTTCGACAAATGGGAGCTCGACTTCGCCGTCATCGGCCACCTCACCGACACCGGCCACATCGTCGTCAAGCACAACGGCCAGATCGAAGCCGACATCCCGCTCGACCCCCTGGCCGAACAAGCCCCCCTCTACCACCGCCCCCACACGCCCACCCCGAAGCGCGCCCCCCTCGGCGATATCGCCGACCCCATCGGCATCGGCCCCGCACTCCTAAAACTGATCGCCTGCCCGGACCTCTGCTCCCGCGCCTGGATCTGGAACCAGTACGACAGCACCATCGGCGGCCAGACCGTCCGCCGACCCGGCGCCGCCGACGCCGCCGTGGTCCGCATCGACGACCACGACCTCGCGCTGGCCCTCACCACCGACTGCACCCCCCGCTACTGCCAGGCAGACCCGGAGGAGGGAGGCAAGCAAGCCGTCGTCGAAGCCTGGCGCAACCTCTGCGCTGTCGGCGCCCGCCCCCTCGCGATCACCGACAACATGAATTTCGGCAACCCCGAAAAGCCCGAGATCATGGGCCAGTTCGCCGCCGCCATCCAAGGCATGGGCGACGCCTGCCGCGCCCTCGACTTCCCCGTCGTCAGCGGCAATGTCAGCCTCTACAACGAGACTGAAGGAACCGGCATCCTCCCCACCCCAGCCATCGGCGGCGTCGGCGTCCTCGACGATGCCGCGGCCGCAACCGGCATCGCCCTCCCCGAAGGTGCCTCCCTCGTCGCCATCGGCGCCGACGGCACCTGGCTCGGCCAATCTCTCTGGCTACGCGAGATCGCCGGCCGCGAAGAAGGCCCACCTCCTGCCGTCGACCTCCAGGCCGAACGCGCCGCCGGCGATTTCGTCCGCGCCCAGATCGGTGCCGGCCACGTTCTGGCCTGTCACGACGTCTCCGATGGCGGCCTCCTGGTCGCAGTTGTAGAAATGGTCCTGGCCAGCGGCGTCGGCGCCACCCTCACCGCCGCTCCCGACGGAACTGTGCCGCACGCCTATTGGTTTGGCGAAGATCAGGGCCGCTACGTCTTGGCCGTCACCGACCCGGTCGCCACGGTTGCCGCCGCCGAGGCAGCCGGCATCCCCGCCCGCCGCCTCGGCCAGGCCGGCGGCCCCGGTTTGACGGCTTGTTTGACACTGGGGGATCACGAACCCATATCGGTCGTCACCCTACGGGAAGCGCATGAGCGTTTCTTCCCCGAATGGATGCGGAGCTAAGCCGATGCCGATGGTGGCGAGCGATATCGAAGCGATGATCAAGGCGGCCCTCCCGGACGCCTCGGTCACGATCCAGGACCTCGCCGGTGACGGCGATCACTATGCCGCCACCGTCGTCAGCGAAGCCTTCCGCGGCATCTCCCGCGTCAAGCAGCATCAGATGGTCTATGCCGCGCTCCAGGGCCGGATGGGCGGCGTGCTGCACGCCCTCGCGTTGACGACCAACCTTCCCGAATAAGGAGCCCCCATGTCCGATACCGCCGCCGTACGCATCCAGAACGACATCAGCACCAACAAGGTGATGCTGTTCATGAAGGGCAACGCGATGTTCCCGCAATGCGGTTTTAGCGCCCGCGTCGTCCAGATTCTCACCCACATGGGCGTCCCGTTCCAGACCGCCAACGTTCTCGAGGACGCCGGCCTGCGCGAGGGCATCAAGGCATTCAGCAACTGGCCGACCATCCCGCAGCTTTACGTCGACGGTGAGTTCGTCGGCGGCTGCGACATCATCACCGAGATGTATCAGTCCGGCGAGCTCGAGGGCCTGATGAAGGAAAAGGGCGTCCCGCACCAAGCCGAAGCCTGATTTTGATACCGGCCGCCGCCTTCGACTTTCTCCGAGGGTTGGCGGCCAACAACGAGCGGGCCTGGTTCGAGGCGAACCGCTCCACCTACGAAACCGCCGTCAAACAACCCGTCGCCGCGCTGGTCGCCGCCGTGACCACCGAGCTCACGCGGCGCGGCCTCCCGCTCGAGGGTGACCCTAAGCGGTCGGCCTTTCGCATCAACCGCGACGTGCGCTTCAGCCACAATAAGAGCCCTTACAAGACCAATATCGGCGTTGTCTGGTATCGTCAGGGAAGCTCGAAGGGCGGACCCGGCGTGCTCTATTTTCACCTCGGCCCCGCCGGCTGCTTCGTCGGCGCCGCTTTCTGGCATCCGGAGCCGGACATCCTCGATAGCATCCGCGAACGCATCCGCGTCCACCCGAATCGCTTCGCCGAGATGGAAGCCGCGCTGGCCGCCGCCGGTCTCCGCGTAGAAGACGCCGGCCGGCTGACCCGGATGCCGAAAGGCTTCGAGGACCTCAAGAACACCCCGATCGACCCGGCCCTTCGGCTGAAGGACTTCATCGTCCGCCGCCACCTCACTGACAAGACCGTGCAGGGCAGGGCGCTCCCCACCAAGATCGTCGATCTCGCCGAACAGGCCTTGCCGCTGCTCCGCTTCGGTTGGGCCGCCGTCGACGAGGCTGCGCAACCCTGAGAGGAACCTCCGTGATCCCTGTCCAGCAGATCCCCGGCATCATTCACCGCCGGGTCGGCGACATCGTCGTGACCGCGGTGAGCGACGGCTATCTCGACGGCTCCCTCGACGTTCTCCGCAACATCGACACCGCCGAGGCCGCCGACCTCGTCCGCGCCGCCTTCCGCCCGATCCCGCGCCGCACTTCGGTCAACTGCTTCCTGGTCCGCACCGCCGATCGCACGGTCCTGATCGACACCGGCTGCGGCACCACCATGCAGCCTACCAGCGGTCGCCTGTTCGCTAACCTCGACGCTGCCGGCGTGCCGCTCGCCTCCGTCGACACCATCTTGCTGACCCACATGCATGGTGACCATTCCAACGGTCTCACCGACGCCGCTGGCCAGGCACTCTTCCCGAACGCCACCGTCGCGATGCACGCCGCCGAGTGGGCCTACTGGAAGGACCGCGCGAATCTCGCCGAGGTCGAGCGCAGCGGCCGAGGCGTGCCGTATTTCGACATGGCCCAGCGCCAGATGGCTCCCTATCTCGACCGCCTCGAGCTATTCGAGTCCGGCGAAATCGCCCCCGGCATCGCCGCCGTGCCGCTCCCGGGCCACACGCCGGGTCACACCGGCTACCGGATCGCCGCCGGCGCCGACAGCCTGCTGATCTGGGGCGACATCGCCCACGTCCCCGAAGTCCAGATCCCCCGTCCCGACGTCACCGTCATCTACGACGTCGACCCGGCGCAGGCCGAAGCCTCCCGGCGCCACATCCTTGCTGAGGTCGCCGCCAGCGGTGAACTCGTCGCCGGCATGCACCTACACTTCCCCGGTTACGCCCATGTCACCCGCGCAGGCGAGAAGTTCGTCCTAGTGCCCGAGCCCTGGCGACAGGAGATGTGATCCGGATCAGCCCAACCCGTCCCGAACCGCCTTTGCCAGGAAAGCCATATCCTCCGGAATGACGTTGGGATTACCCGCTCGATGTCCCCAGATGCTCTCGATCGGCCGTAGCTCGCCATGGCGCAGGAACGGCAACTCCGCAGCGTTGTCCTCCACCCGAAAATACAGATCCGTCGTGCAGGGCAGCAACGTCACCCCGGCCTCGATCCGGCCCAGCGCCGCCTCGAGATCCCCGCCATCGGCGATGTCCGCGTCCCGCCACGCCAGTGCCTGCGCATACAAATTCGCCGCCCGCCGTGCCGAGAACCGCTCGATCCACTGCTCCTGGACGAAGTTTTCCAGGTCTGCCGCTCCCAACACCGTCCGATACAGCCCGGCCCGGTAGAAATCCTGGCTCAATCCCCAGCCCGCATAGATCGTGCCGAACGCCCGCAGCGCCGCCTTGGGCTCGCTGGAAAACCGTCCGTTGCCCAGGTGCTCCGGCGCCGCCTCCAGCGTGGCCAACAAGCCGGATAGGAACACCTTGTTATGATCCGCCGTCCGCGCGCTGCCGCAGATGACGAAGGCATGGCCGACCATCGCCGGATACCGCGCCGCCCAGTGATATGCCTGGATCCCACCCATCGAGAACCCGTACACCGCCGCCACTCGGTCGACCCCGAACTGCTCCGTCACCAGCCGATGCTGCGCCCTGACGTTATCGCCGATCGTGACCAGCGCCGGGTAATCCGGCGTCTCCGCCGCCCCCGACGAGACCCCGTTGGAGAACATGTCGATCGCCACGATGCACCAGCGCGTCGGGTCCAGGATCTTATCCGGCCCGATCAGCCACGCCAGATCGGCATGCTGCGCACTGTAGCTGCTCGGAAACACAATCAGATTGTCGCGCGCCGCGTTCAGCGTGCCATGCCGCTCCCAGCCGATCTGCGCGTCTTTGATGACCCCACCGCGCTCGACGGCGTAATCGCCCAGCGCGAAACTGCCGACCTCCCGTTCCCACATCCTACCAGCCTCCGATCGGCATCAGCGACACATGCGCCGAGACGATCTTCCACCCGAGATCGGGAAACCGCACCCAGGTCTGGCTCTGCCGCCCGATCCCCTCTCGACCCTTGGGTTGGTATTCGAGATTGATCGTCGCCAGATCGGACCCTAGCGTCAGGATCTCCCGCCGGATCCACTCGCCCTTGGTGCCCCCCGGCGCCGCCGCGACGCGCGAGGCGTGGATTGCGTCGAAGCCGTAGCCATTATCCTTCAACGCATACCGGATCGTGTGCGGACTGTCCCAAAAGCAGGCGTCCAGAAAACCGACATCCTTGTCGATCAGCGCCTGTTCGTAGCGCTCGAACAGCGCGGCAAGCTCGGCGACGATCTCGGGCCGGTTCGGGGTGGTGTCCATCATGCCTCCAAGGCGAGCGCGACGCGGATGAGGTCGAGATCGGCGCCGCGCGCCCCGACGATCGACAGACCGACCGGCGCGCCATCGACGCTGCAGCCGGGGATGTTGAGCTGCGGCACGCCCGTGAGCCCGCCATGGCTGGTCAGGCACGAGATCCGTTCGCGCAACGGCGTCAGCGCATGGACCGGCAACCCCTTGCGCGGCGCCGGGAACGGCGTCGTCGGCAAGCACAGGATCGTCCCTACCGGAAGCAGCCGCCGCAGGCGCGCCCGCGCCTCCTCGCGCATCAGCCCAGCCGTCATCCGCTCCGCCTCAGTGAACGCCGCCCCCTGCAGCAACCCGCGCGAGACCGTCCAGGCGAGCCGCGGGTTGCATTGGTCGAGCCAGGGTTGGAACGTCTGCCACGCCTCGCTCCCCTGCAGAACCCGCTGCGCCCGCTGCCACACCGACAAGCCCGGCGGCGCCAGCGTCACGTCCCGCCGCGTCCCGATCAGCGCGGCCAGCCGATCCACCAGCGGTGCCAGAGCGGCGGCCACCGCCTCGTCGGCAAAACCGAACGCATCCACCGCCACCAGGAGCATGTGAGGCAACGCGTCCGGCACCGCAGCCCCGAACAGCACCGTCCCGACCCGGGCGAACGTGGCAGCATCCCGCGTGAACCAGCCGCAAGTATCCGACGAGGGCGCCTGCACGGCGATGCCGGTGAAGTCGATCCGCCCATGCGTCGGCCGTAATCCATACAACCCACAAAAACTCGCCGGCACCCGCACCGACCCGCCCGTGTCGGTCCCGAGCGCGAAATCGCACACCCCGCTCGCCACCGCCGACGCCGACCCGCTGGACGATCCGCCCGGGACGCGATCGGGCGCGGCCGGGTTGAGCGGCGTGCCGTCATGCGCATTCTCGCCGAGTATCCCGAGCGAAACCTCATCGGTGATCGTCTTCCCGATGACCGACGCGCCGGAATCGAGCAGTCGCTGCACCACCGCCGCATGCCGGGTCGGCGGAGTCGCGAAGGCAGGCCAGTCCGGACTACCGCCGCCGGTCGGCACACGGGCGATGTCGATCAGGTCTTTGACTGCGAAGCTCGACCCGGCCAGCGGACCGCTCGCTGCGCCCGCGATCGTCGCGCGCGGGCCGGATACGAACGCCTCGGTATTGGACAGCATACGTCCCGTATAGCCGGAACGATTATCGCTGTCTCATCCGGCAACCTCTTGACCGCCGAAACGAGACGTATAACGTTTTGTGTAACATTCCAGGTGCGCCATGAGAGCCGTGATCCTCGCCGCGACGTGTCTCGTTTCGTTGGCAACGCAGCCGGCTCTGGCCGAACGCAACGGCTTCGGCGCCGGGCTGCTGGGCGGGGTCATCGGCGGTGTCGTCGGCGGTGCTCTCGTGCAGCCGCGCGCCCCGGTCTACAGCCCGCCACCACCCGTCTACTATGCCCCGCCGCCCGTGGTGTACGAGCGCCGCGTCTATGTCGCGCCGCCCCCGCCGGTCTACGTGCCGCCGGCGATGCACGCGGCCTTCCATCCCTGGCCAGGCCCGGGCTTCGCCTGCTACGAACCCGAACCAAACGCGGTCAACCGGGCGATTTGCGGCAGCGAGGACCTCTCGGCCGCCGCACTGGGCGTACAGCAGGCCTTCTATGCCGCCATCCAGCAGGCGCCCTACAACGCTGGCGCACTGCGGGCCGAATATACCAGCTTCCTGCAGGGCACGCGTAGTTCCTGCAGTGCCTATGGCTACCAGTCGCAGGTCGACTGCGTCTCGGGCATGTTGTCGCGCGAGCACGATGCAGTCGTAGCCCGCCTGACCGGAACCTTCGCCGACGAGGCAGCCCGGCCCGTGTCGCTCCACGTCGAGGTCCAGCAACGGTTGCGGGCAATGGGATTGCTGTCCGGCCCGGCCGACGGCGTCTATGGCGACGGCACGCGCCGCGCGATCTCCATGTGGCAAGCCCGCAACGGCCGGTCGGCCACCGGTGTGCTGACCAACGACGAAGTCGCCGCACTGGTCACCGGCAGCAGCGCGCCGCCATTCGTGCAAACCGCCGTGACCCAACAAGCCGCCGCACCCGTCAGTGCCCCCCCGCCACCGGCCGCTCCCGCAGCGCCGAGCGACATCGTCGGCGGGATGCGCGAGGGCATGCCCTATGCGTTGGCGCGGTCCAAATTGTCCGCCGCCGGCTGGCAGACGCAGTATTTCAGCAACGCGTCCCTATCGGATCAGGATCGCGACGCGCGCCAATGGTTCATCGACCACCGCATCATGGAGGTGCAGGACTGCTCGTCATCCGGATGCAAGCTCCAACTCCACAACAACGACGGCCGCTTGCTCTACGTCTATACCCAGGTCGGCAGCCGGTCTTCCGATGCCTATCGCGGCGCCGGTCCCTCGGTCATCGCCTACTGCATCGACGTCGACGACATCACCTGCGCGGCCCAACAAGCCCCGGCCCCGCAAGGTCCGGCGACGCAACAGGCGGTGAAATGACGCCGGGCCGGGTCATCCCATCTCGCTGAGCGGCAGCGCCGTGGTGTATTTCACCCGTTCCATGCTGAACCGCGAGCTGACGTTCTTGATCGGCACCGCCGTAATCAACCGCTTGTAGAACGCGTCGTAGGCCGGGATGTCGCGCGTGACGACGCGCAGCATGTAGTCAATGTCGCCGGCCATCCTGTGGACTTCCACCACCTCCGGGAACGACGACACCGCGGTCGCGAACCGCTCCAGCCACTCCGGCGAGTGATCTGCCGACTCGATCGACACGAACACCGTCAGCCCCAGCCCCAGCTTCTCCGGCGACAGTAGCGCGACACGGCGTTCGATCACCCCCGTCGCTTCCAGCCGCTGCACCCGTTTCCACGCCGGCGTTTGCGATAGGTTCACATGGTCGGCCAGCTGCGCGATCGACAGCGTGCTGTCTTCCTGCAGTAACGCCAACAGTTTGAGGTCGGTCTTATCCATGAGCCTGCTGTAGAGCGGAACCGCCGGAAACGGAAACTACTCCTTCGAGGGCTGCTCCGCACCCGGCCGGGCCAGCGCCAGTGCCCAGTTGCGACCGCCGCACACCCAGTGCGCGATCCGATCGGCGATGCGCATGCCGGGCAGTTCGACATAGCAATGCGCCACTAGCGCCATCATCGTCAGCAGGGCGGTAGCAGCCGTGAGCATCACGATGTGCAGCGCCGGCGACGCGATCGAAATGCCCTGCAACGGCCGCAGCACGGTAGCCAGCGCCAATCCCTGCATGAGATAAATCCCGTAGCTGAGATGTCCTAGCCGGTGCGCCGTGCTTGTCCGCAGCACGCCGAACAGACTGCATCCAGTGGTGATGACATAGAACAAACTGGCAAACACGAGGATCGCCTGCGGCGACGACGAACGGTCGAATGCGAACAGCGCAGCGATGAGCAGTGCCAGCACCGATTCGACCAGCCCGTCCGAGCGGAGCACCATCCCGCCGACCTGCAGCGAGGCCGTGAGGGCGCTGGCGCCGACCATGGCGAGGTAGACCGGCTCCAGGAAATGCCCGCTGGCCATGTGCCGCTTGCTACTGCGTACAAAGGCCAGGCGAACAGCATGGCGGCGCAGGGCAGGTGCATCCCACGCATCCTGCGTAAAGAGCGCCAGGACGGGCAGGCAGGCGTAGATGAACCACTCGTATTGTAACGTCCACATGACACCGGCAAGCAGCAGGTTCGTGTCATAGCCACGAACAGCGACAGCCTCCCGCATGCCGATGTACAAGTAAGGGCCGATCTGGTCGATCAGGTCGTCGATGCTCGGATGCCCATCGCGGTTGGCGAACAGGCTGATGACCATCACGATCCCGGCGCGTCGCATGGTTGGGCGGTGCGTCCGCCCAGGCGAAAAATCGGCAACCACGTCATCGCCATCGCGCATCCGCTGCAGGACAGGAGCGCGATGAGCGATGGGTAGTCCGTATCCGGGGTTTTAGGCCGCGAGTATGTCGGCCCTGACATCCTTGATGTCGCGGAACGTAAGGTCGCCGTTCATCTCCGCCGTCCGCCGCATCATGAACACCGAACTGGCGAGGTATACCGGGTCGCCATCGACGTCGTCGGCGATGCTGGACCGGTTCTCCCCGATGAACCGCGCGATCGCTGCCTTGTCGCCTCCAATCCACCGTGCCAGCTGATACGGGATCGGCTCGAACCCGATTCCCACCCCGTACTCGCCCATCAACCGGGCCTGCAACACGTCCAGCTGCAACGTTCCCACCACGCCTACGATCGGCTGGCTGCCATCCTGCGGCCGGAACAACTGCACAACGCCTTCCTCGGCCAGCTCCTGCAACGCCTGCCGCAGCTTCTTCGCCTTCATCGCATCGTCCAGCCGAACCCGGCGCAGAATCTCCGGCGCGAAATACGGCACACCGACGAAATTGAGCGTCTCGTCCTCCGTCAGCGTATCGCCGATCCGCAACGTCCCATGATTCGGTATCCCCACCACGTCGCCCGCGAACGCCTCCTCCGCGATCTGCCGGTCCCGCGCGAAGAAGAACTGCGGCGCATGTAGTGGGATTTGCTTGCCCGTCCGCACCTGCTTCAGCCGCATGCCCCGCTCCAACCGCCCGGAGCACACCCGCGCGAAGGCGATCCGGTCGCGGTGATTAGGGTCCATGTTCGCCTGGATCTTGAACACCAGCGCCGTTAGCTTCGTCTCCGTCGCTTCCACCACACGGCTATCCGCCGGCTGGTTCCGCGGCGGCGGCCCGAACGCCACCAGGCTGTCCAGCAGGTCCGACACGCCAATTTCCTTGATTGCTGACCCAAAGAACACCGGCGTCAGCGTTCCTTCCATGAACGCCGCCCGATCGAACTCCGGCAACGCCGCCTGCACCAGCTCTAGCTCCTCGCCCAGCTGGATCATCCGCTCGTCGCTCTGCTCCAGCGGCGCGATCAGGTGCAGGTCGCGCGTCCGCACGTCGTACGTGCCGGCAAACGTGTTCGCCCGCCCGATTGGCCACGTCACCGGCGCCGTATCCAGTGCCAGCGTGTCGGCGACCTCCTGGATAATCTCGAACGGGTCCCGCGCCTCGCGATCCATCTTGTTGATGAACGTCAGGATCGGAATGTCCCGGAGCCGGCAGATCTCGAACAGCTTCCGCGTCCGCGCCTCGATGCCTTTCGCCGCATCGATCACCATGACCGCCGAGTCCACCGCCGTCAGCGTCCGGTACGTGTCTTCGGAAAAGTCCTCATGACCTGGGGTGTCCAGCAGGTTGAACACGCACCCGCCATACTCGAACGTCATCACCGAGGTGACCACCGAGATCCCGCGGTCCCGCTCGATTCCCATCCAGTCCGACCGCGTCCGCCGCCGCTCCCCCTTGGCCCGTACGTTGCCGGCCAGCTGAATGGCGCCACCCGCCCGCAGCAGCCGCTCCGTCAGCGTCGTCTTGCCGGCGTCCGGGTGCGAGATGATGGCGAACGTGCGCCGCCGATTGATTTCTTCGCTGGGAGTCATGCACCCCTCATACAACAAAAAACCCCCTCCCGCAGGGCAGGAGGAGGTTAGTTTGGAAACGCTCCCCCGCGAGCGGGGGAGGGTGGTCGTCTTAGCGGGAGTAGAACTCGACCACGAGGTTCGGTTCCATCGTCACCGGATACGGCACGTCCGTCAGCGTCGGCGCGCGGCCGAAGCGGCCCTTCATCGTGCGGTGATCGACTTCCATGTAGTCCGGAACGTCGCGCTCGCCGCTCTGCGCGCTGTCGAGCACGACCGCGAGCTGCTTGCTCTTTTCCCGAACCTCGATCTCGTCGCCGTCCTTGACGGAGTAGCTGGGAATGTTGACCCGCTTGCCGTTGACGGTGATGTGTCCGTGGTTAACGAACTGCCGCGCCGCGAACGGCGTGATGGCGAACTTCATGCGGTAGATCACCGCATCCAACCGGCGCTCGAGCAGCTCGATCAGGTTCTGCGAGGTGTCGCCCTTACGGCGCACGGCCTCGTCGTAATATTTGCGGAACTGCTTCTCGCCGATGTTGCCGTAATAGCCCTTCAGCTTCTGCTTCGCCATGAGCTGAATGCCGAAATCGGTCGGCTTCTGCTTGCGGCGCTGCCCGTGCTGGCCGGGGCCATACTCGCGCTTGTTGATCGGCGACTTCGCCCGACCCCAGAGGTTTACGCCGAGGCGGCGGTTAATCTTGTATTTGCTTTCAGCGCGCTTGGTCATGCGCGTACTCCATCATCTCTTGCCGCATTGGGCTTGTTGCACCGGTAGTCCGCACAGCGTTGCGGCGGGCGCACGCGACCATCGCATGTCCTCGTTCCCGGCAGTGCGCGCCCTGTAAGCGGCTACACCGAAAACGTCAACCTTGACCCGGCCGGATCAGGCGCTAGGTGCTACAGATGATCTCTCGCGGCGACATTCTCTGGCTCGGCATCGCATCCGGCGTCACCGGCGGTCTCATCGGCGGCGGCATGCTCGGCGTCGGCATGATGCTGGCCACGCAAGGTGCCCCGATCGGCATCCTCCTCGTCTCCGTCGGCGGCCCCTGTTCGGCCCTGATCGGCTGGCTCATGGCCCGCCGCCTGGCCCGCCAACTCACTCCTCCAGCGTAGGTTCCAGATCCTCGAGCCGCCCCAATCGCCGCCGCCCCAACGCCAACCCGGTCACCACCCCCCGCAACGTCCGCACCTCCTGCTCGGTGATCTCCCCGCGCTCGAATAAGTGCCGTAAATTCCGCACCATCCCCGGCCGCTTCGGCGCATTGCGCAGGAACCCGCAGGCGTCGAGTTGATCGATCAGGTGATCCAGCAGCCCGTCCAGCTCCCCCTTCGTCGCGACCTCGGTCTTGTGCATCTGCATCCGGCGACCCGGCGTCAGCTCCGCCGCCGTCCACCACTCGTACGCCATCACCATCACCGCCTGCGCCAGGTTCAACGAGTCGAACTCCGGATTGAGCGGATACCGGATCCACGTGTCCGCCGCCGCCATGTCGTCGCTGTCCAGCCCGGTCCGCTCCGGCCCGAACAAGATCCCGCACGCCAGGTTCCGCCCCGCCGCCTCGCGGATATCCGCCGCCCCCGCCCGCGCCGTCAGCACCGGCTTGATAATGTGCCGCGGGCGCGGACACGTCGCATACACCCGGTGTAGATCCGCCACCGCCGCCGGCACGCTCTCGAATAGCGTGGCCGCCTCGAGGATCGCATCGGCGCCCGACGCCGTCCGCCAGGCCCGGTCCTGTGGCCAGCCATCCCGCGGCGACACTAGCCGCAGATGGAACAAGCCCCCGTTGGCCATGCACCGCGCTACCGAGCCGATGTTGTCCGCGAGTTGCGGCCGCACCAGGATGACCACCGGGCTGCCCTCAATGGGCGTCAGCACGGCGCCGCCATCGCGCCCGGTCACACCCGGCGCCAATCCGTCGTGCCGCCCGGCCGGTCCTCGAAGGCGATTCCTTTGGCCAGCCATTCGTCGCGGATAGCGTCCGCCCGGGCGAAATTCCGCGCCTTGCGCGCGGCAATCCGTTCGGCAATCGCCGCCTCAACCGCGTCCGCATCGGCCCCGCGCTGAAACCATGCGCTCGCCGGCTGCGTCAGCAGCCCCAGCAATGCGCCCGCCGCCTTCAGCTCCGCCGCTGCTGGTCGATCTCCCGCAATCGCCCGCCCGGCCAACTCATGCATCGCCGCGAACGCCGCCGGGGTGTTCAGGTCGTCGCACAGCGCGTCCAACACCGCCGTCGGCACGTCGCCTGGCTCGGCATCGCCGACCGCTCGGTAGAACCGGTCCAACTCCCCCTGCGTCTCGCGCAGCGCTTCGAAACTGAACTCCAGCGTCGAGCGATACTGCGCCCGCAGCAGCAGCAGCCGCACCGCCTCGGCCGGCGCCCGCTCCAGCACGTCTTGGATCGTGTAGAAATTGCCCAGCGACTTCGACATCTTCTCATGTCCGGACAGCAGCATCCCCGCATGCATCCAGAGCTTCGCGAAGCCACTCCCCGGCAGCGCGCACAAACTCTGCGCTCGCTCGTTCTCGTGATGCGGAAAGATCAGGTCGCCGCCGCCGCCATGGATGTCGAACGTCGCGCCCAGGTATTTCCAGCTCATCGCGCTGCACTCGATGTGCCACCCCGGCCGCCCCCGGCCCCATGGTGACTCCCACCCTGGCACTTCGGCGGGCGACGGCTTCCACAGCACGAAATCCCCCGCCTCCCGCTTATACGGAGCGATTTCGACCCGCGCGCCCGCCAACAGCTCGTCCGGGTTGCGCCCCGATAGCGCCCCATAACTCTCGAAGGCCGACACCGCGAACAGCACGTGCCCCTCGGCCACATAGGCATGCTCCCGCTCGATCAAGCTCTCGATCAGCAAGATCATCTCGGCGATGTGCTCGGTGGCGCGCGGCTCGCGGTCCGGCGGCAAATTGCCCAGCGCCGCCATGTCGGCATGGAACTGCGCCGTCGTCCGCGCCGTCACCGCCGCGATCGGCTCGCCGCTGGCCGCCGCGCGCTCGTTGATCTTGTCGTCCACGTCGGTGATGTTGCGCACATACGTCACGCGCGGAAACAGATGTCGGAGTAGCCGGGTTAACACGTCGAACACGGTCAACGTCCGCGCATTGCCGATATGGGCAAGATCGTAGACGGTGGGGCCGCAGACGTAGAGGCGGATATGCCCGGGGTCGAGCGGCACAAACTCCTCTCGTGCGCGGGTCATGCTATCGTGGAGCGTCAGCTTCATGCTGCCTTCTGATGCAGCGGAACCGGCGTTGCAACATCGCGCGGCGCCACGCATGCTCATTGCAACTAGTGATGGAGAATACGCCCATGCGGTTGACCCACTTCGCGCTTGTGTGTGCCACGTCTGGCGCCGCGCTCGTATCCGGCTGCGCCGCGCCGCCGATGGGACCCCTCGTGCAGGTGCTGCCGGCGCCCGGTAAGCCGTACGCGCAGTTCGTCGCCGAGGACAACCAGTGCCGCGCGACGGCGAGTAGCGCAGTCGCCGGCCAGGCCCAAGTCGCCAACAACCGCGCGATCGGCGGCGCCGTCCTGAGCACGGCGCTCGGGGCCGGGTTGGGCGCGATCGTCGGCGGTGGCCGCGGGGCGGCCGTCGGCTCCGTGGCCGGTGCCGGCATCGGGACCGGCATCGGCGCTGGCGCCAGCTCCGGCGCACAGGGCGGCATCCAGGCCCAGTATGACTCCGTCTACACGCAGTGCATGTACGCCAGCGGCAACCAGGTGCCCGGCGTAACTCCCGTGGTGGCGTATCAACCGGCGACCTACGCGGCGCCAGGCCCCGACCCGCTGGTGCGCGACATCCAGCTCGAGCTGCGGCGTCGCCGGTTCTACGCCGGCCGCCCGGACGGCATCGATGGCCCGGGGACGACTCAGGCCATCCAGGCCTTCCAGCAGACCCACGGCCTCGCGCCCGACGGCGCGCCGACGCCCTACCTCCTCGAGGCGCTGCGCACCACGCCGATCGGCTACTGAGCCAAGGCCGCGAAAGGAAGCCGCGATGGACGTGTTCTGGGACGAGGTGCAGCTCCAGCACACGCCTGCGTTCTTCCTCCAGCGCGGCCAGGTCCGGCCGCATTTCGAGGTCCCGGCCCGCGCGCTCTCGCTGCTCGGCGGCGTGAGCGCGCTCGGGCTTGCCCCGCAAGCCCCGCCACCGCTCGACCCGGCGGCCCTCGCGACCGTCCACACGGCTGACTACCTCGACTTCCTCCGCACCGCCCATGCCGAGTGGTCCACCATGGACGGCGCCGGCCCCGAAGTGGTCGCCAACATGCATCCCGCGCCCGAGATGCTCGCCTACGCTCAACTCGGCACCCCCATCATCGGCAAAGCCGGCTGGTTCTCGGCCGATACTGCATGCCCGATCGGCCCCCACACTTGGGAGGCCGCCTGTGCCGCCGCCGCCTGCGCCCTCGCGGCCGCCGACGCCGCCGCGTCCGGCACCAGCGCCTACGCCTTGGTGCGTCCGCCGGGTCATCACGCTTATCCCGCCCGCGCCGGTGGCCATTGCTACATCAACAACGCCGCCTTGGCCGCCGAGCGCTTGCGCCGCGCCGGCGCCTCCCTCGTCGCCATTCTCGACATCGACAGCCATCACGGGAACGGCACCCAGGGCATCTTCTGGGATCGCTCGGACGTCTTCTTCGCCTCCATCCATGGCGACCCCGGCGGCTACTATCCCTGGTATGTCGGCCACGCCGCCGAGCGCGGCGCTGGCGCGGGCGAGGGGTTCAACCTGAACCTCCCGCTCCCCCGCGGCAGCGCCGACGCGCCCTGGCTCGCCGCGCTCGACACCGCCCTGGCCGCCATCGCGCGGTTCGCGCCGGACGCGATCGTCGTCAGCCTTGGCTTCGACGCCTCCGAGGCGGAGCCGTTGAGCTACCTCGCCGTCACCGCCGACGGCTTCGCCCGCGCTGCCGAGCGGATCGCGGCGCTCGGCCTGCCCGCCGCGATCGTCCAGGAAGGCGGCTACAACACCGACCTGCTCGGCACCTTGCTGCAGCGTTTCCTCACCGCCTACGGTCGATGATCGCCCGCATCCTTTCGTTTGCATTCAGCGGTATAGAAGCGGTTCCGGTCGAGGTTCAGGTCCAGATATCCTCAGGCCTACCCGCCTTCCTCGTCGTCGGCCTGCCCGACAAAGCAGTCGGCGAGGCCCGAGAACGCGTCCGTGCCGCCCTGACCGCCATGGGCCTGTCGCTGCCGCCCAAGCGCGTGCTCATCAACCTAGCGCCGGCCGACCTTCTCAAGGAGGGCAGCCATTTCGACCTGCCGATCGCCCTGGCCGTGCTCGCCGCTATGGACGTGCTGCCGCGCGAGGATGTCGGAGAGTTTGCCGCCCTCGGCGAACTCTCCCTCGATGGCACCATCAGCGCCGTCTCCGGCGTACTCCCGGCCGCGATGGCGGCGGGCCAGCGCAACCTCGGTCTTATCTGCCCGGCGGCACAAGGCGGAGAGGCGGCTTGGGCCGGCAAGGTCCTCGTGATCCCGGCGCCGGACCTGCTGTCGCTGGTCAACCATTTCCGCGGCACACAACTCCTGCCGGAAGCCACCGCACCACAATCCCAAGAAGCCGAAAACTTCCCGGATCTCGCCGAGGTCCGTGGCATGGAGACCGCCAAGCGCGCCCTCGAGATCGCGGCCGCCGGCAACCACAATCTCATGCTCGTCGGCCCACCCGGCGCCGGCAAGAGCATGCTCGCCGCCCGGCTCCCAGCGCTGCTCCCGGACCTCACCGCCGCGGACGCGCTCGAAGTCAGCATGATCCACTCCGTCGCCGGCATGCTCGAGGGCGGCCGCCTGGTTCTCCGCCCGCCTTTCCGCGAGCCGCATCACGGCGCCTCGCAAGCCGCCCTGGCGGGCGGCGGCGCTCGCGCCCGACCCGGCGAGGTCAGCCTCGCCCATCGCGGCGTGCTCTTCCTCGACGAACTCCCCGAGTTCCCTCGCCAAGCCATCGAGGCCCTGCGACAACCGTTGGAAAGCGGCAAAACCACCGTCTCCCGCGCCGCCGCTCACGTGACCTATCCCGCCCGCTTCCAACTCGTCACCGCGATGAACCCCTGTCGCTGCGGCCATCTCGGAGACGCCGCCCGCGAGTGCAACAAAGCCCCGCGCTGCGGCGAGGACTATCTCGGCCGCATCAGTGGCCCGCTGCTCGACCGCATGGACCTCGTCGTCCACGTCCAACCCGTTGCGCCCGCCGAGCTCTCCCGTGCGCCCCTCGGCGAGCCGAGCGCCGACGTTGCGGTCCGGGTCGGTCGCGCCCGCGAACGGCAGCGTGCCCGCTTCGGCGCAGCGGGTGCGCGCACCAACGCCGAAGCCGATATCGGCACGATCGAGATGGAGACCGAAGCCCGCGCGCTCGCGGAGCGAGCCGCCGATAAGCTCCGGCTCTCCGCCCGCGGTTTCACCCGCGTCCTACGCGTTGCGCGCACCATCGCCGATCTGGGCGGCGTCGACCATGTCCGCCGCACCGACGTGGCCGAGGCGCTCGCTTATCGGCACCGCATCCCCGGCCGCCCCGCGTAGAGCGAGCCGACGGCTCAGGTCTGGCGGCCAGAGAGTGCGAACTCTCCGGCCGACCCATTCAGACCTCTTTACCGGTTATACTGGTTGCGCTGCTGCTGGTCCGGGTAGCCACCATTTTGCTGATTGGACTGATAGTTGCCATTCTGCTGCCGGTTGGTCCGTTCCCCGGACCGCTCCTGATCCTGGCGGCCCTGCCGATAACCGCGCTCGTAGGCTTCACGGACGGCCTGTTCCGCGGCACCCGGGTTCTGCGCCTGGTTGCCCGGCAACAATTGCTGCAATAGTCCCTGCGGGATTTGTGCGCGCGCCATCGACGGCGCGAGAAAAGCGAGCCCAGCCGTGATGGCCAGGAGCGGTAAGGGATGACGCATCGTTCCTCCTCGTTGTGCGGCGCGGGCTCTACCCGCATCGTGCACAACTAACGCGCGAACTGGCTCGGGGTTGACAAGGATGCCCCTCGCCGGTATCCGGCACCCATCGTCGAAACGTCGCTCCGCGTGCCCGCGCAGCGGCGCATTTGCGTTTTGTAAGGACGTGCACCCATGTTCGACACGCTGTCGGGCAAGCTTTCCGATGTGTTCGACCGCCTCCGCGCCCGCGGTCGGCTGTCCGAGGACGACATCGCCGACGCCCTCCGCGAGGTCCGCCTCGCCCTGCTCGAGGCCGACGTCGCGCTGCCCGTGGTGCGCAGTTTCATCGACGGCGTCCGCGAACGCGCTCTCGGCGCCGAAGTTCTCGAAAGCATCAGCCCGGGTCAGCTGGTCATTAAGATCGTCAACGACCAGTTGGTTGAAGCGCTCGGCGGGGCAGGGGCCGTTCCCCTCAACCTGAACGCCGTCGCTCCGATCCCGCTGCTGATGGTCGGCCTCCAGGGCTCCGGCAAGACCACCACCTCCGGCAAGCTGGCGCTGCGCCTGTCCAAGCGCGAGCGCAAGAAGGTGCTCCTCGCCTCGCTCGACACCCAGCGCCCCGCCGCCCAATTGCAGCTGCAGCAGCTGGCCCAGCAAACCGGCGTCGCTTCCTTGCCGATCGTTGCCGGCGAGACCCCTGTCCAGATCGCTCGCCGCGCCATGGAGACTGGTCGCCGCGAAGTCTTCGATATCGTCATCCTGGACACCGCCGGCCGCCTATCCATCGACCAGGCCCTCATGGACGAGGTTCGCGCCGTGCGCGAGGCCACCAACCCGGTCGAAACCCTCCTCGTCGTCGACGCCATGACCGGCCAGGACGCCGTCAACACTGCGCGGGCCTTCAACGAGGCTCTCGGCATCACCGGCATCGTGCTCACCCGCATGGACGGCGATGCCCGCGGCGGTGCCGCCCTCTCCATGCGCCAGGTCACCGGCGCCCCGATCAAGCTCACCGGCACCGGCGAGAAGCTCGACGCGCTGGAGGATTTCCACCCCGAGCGCGTCGCCGGCCGCATCCTCGGCATGGGCGACGTCGTCGGCCTGGTGGAAAAGGCCAGCGAACACTTCGAGCAGGAGGATGCCGAGCGCCTCGCCAAGCGCATGATGTCCGGCAAGTTCGACCTCGAGGACTACGCCAGCCAGCTCAAGCAGATCACCAAGATGGGCAGCATCTCCGGCATTCTCGGCATGTTGCCGGGCGTGGCCAAAATGAAGACCCAGATCGACGACGCCAAGCTCGACACCACGGTCCTCAAGCGTCAGGGCGCGATCATCTCCTCGATGACCAAGGCCGAACGCAAGACCCCGACATCATCAAGGCCAGCCGCAAGAAGCGGATCGCCGCCGGGTCGGGCGCCACCGTGCAGGAGGTCAATCGCCTCCTCAAGCAGTTCGACGACATGTCCACCATGATGAAGCGCATGGGCAAGCTGGGTCAGAAGGGTCTGATGCGGCAGGGCATGAGCGCCTTGATGCCGAAGGGCATGCAAGGTGGATCCGGTCGTCGCCCGTACTAATCTCACTTTACAAGGAAGCTCTCTATGGGTCTGAAAATCCGCCTTTCCCGCGCCGGCGCCAAGAAGCGTCCGTATTACCACATCGTCGTCGCCGACAGCCGTAGCCCCCGCGACGGCCGCTTCCTCGAGAAGGTCGGCAGCTACAACCCGATGCTTCCCGCTGAGCACGAGGACCGCGTCCGCCTGCAGAACGAGCGCATCCAGCATTGGATGGACGAGGGCGCCCTGCCGACCGACCGCGTTGCCCGCTTCCTCGGCCATGCCGGCCTGGCCCCGATGCCCGCCTATCGCGAGCAGCCGATCCAGTCCGCTCCGAAGAAGAAGGCGCAGGAACGCGCCAAGGCCAACGCAGCGGCGTAATTAGTGACGGACCAGCGCATCTTGATGGGCGTCATTGGCCGACCGCACGGCGTGCGCGGCCTGGTGAACGTCCATTCCTACGCCGACGAGGACCTGGCTGGTTACGCGCCCTTGCTCGATGAGCAGGGCCGCGCCTGGTCGCTTGTTTGGCGCGGAGACGGCGTGGCCGAGCTTCGGGATGCCGCTGGCACCCCGCTGCCCGATCGCACCGCCGCGGAGCGACTGGTTAACGTCAAGCTCTACGTCGAGCGCGACCGCTTGCCCGCGCCTGCCGACGACGATTTCTACTGGTCCGACCTGGTCGGCATGGTGGCCGTCGCCGCAGGCGGCGAGTCCTTGGGCCGTGTCGTCCAAGTTCACGATTACGGGGCCGGACCGAGCCTGGAGATCGCCCGCGACGGCAAGCCCTCCTTGCTCGTCCCGTTCACCAAGGCCTGCGTTCCCACGATCGACCTCGCCGGCCGGACACTTACCGTTCTGCCGCCCGACGAGATCGAAGTCTCTCCCGAGAGCATGTCTGCAGACGAACCGGCGGAGGCATCCTCATGAGTTGGACAGCTACCGTCTACACGTTGTTCCCCGCCATGTTCCCCGGCCCCCTCGGTCAATCCCTGGCGGGCAAGGCTCTCGACCAAGGCCGTTGGTCCCTGGACGTGCGCGACATTCGCGATGCCGCGTCCGACAAGCACCGCACCGTTGACGACACCCCGTTCGGTGGCGGTGCCGGCATGGTGATGCGCCCCGACGTCCTGGATGCCGCCATTGGTCCCGATGACGCCCGGCCTCTGATCTACCTATCCCCCAGAGGACCAGCACTCACTCAATCCCGTGTCCGGGCCCTATCGGCCGGCCCCGGTGTCCGCTTGCTCTGCGGTCGCTACGAAGGCGTCGACCAGCGTCTTCTCGACGCCCGTAACGCTGAAGAAATCAGCATCGGCGATTACGTCCTCTCCGGCGGCGAACTCCCCGCCCTGGTCCTGCTCGATTCCTGCGTCCGGCTCCTGCCGGGCGTCATGGGCGCCGCAGCCTCGGCCGACGAGGAAAGCTTCAGCGCCGGGCTGCTGGAATACCCGCAATACACCCGGCCTGCCGACTGGTGCGGCCGGGCCGTGCCCGAAATCCTGCTGTCCGGCCATCATGCCGCGATCGCCGCCTGGCGTCGCCAGCAGGCCGAGGAACTCACCCAACGCCGCAGGCCGGACTTATGGCAAGCCCGCCCTGTCGCAACCCCTCATGGACTCGGCGCAGGCCGGGCCGTAACACAGCCGATCGAAAGGACGACACGATGAACATCATCCAGAAATTCGAGGCCGAGCAGATCGCTCGCCTCACCGAGGCCCGCGCCGTTCCGGTCTTCCAGCCCGGCGATACCCTCCGCGTGATGGTCAAGGTCGTCGAGGGCGAGCGCACCCGCGTACAGGCGTACGAAGGCGTCTGCATCGCCCGCTCCAACAAGGGCATGGGCAGCAACTTCACCGTGCGCAAGATCAGCTACGGCGAAGGCGTCGAGCGCGTGTTCGCCCTCTACGCCCCGACCATCGCCGAAATCCTGGTAGTCCGTCGCGGCGACGTCCGTCGCAGCAAGCTGTATTATCTGCGCGGCCGCAGCGGCAAGTCCGCCCGCATTGCCGAGCGCGCCCGCGAAGTCCCGAAGGACGTGGCACCCAAGGCGCCGGCCACGTCGCCCGATTCTGCGCCGGCTGCCGCGGCCGAATAATTCGACGACGATAACCCGCGGGCGGTCGTCCCGCGGGGGGCTTTGTATAAAAATGTGGGGACGAGATGCCTAAGACGCTGTTCGATAAGGTGTGGGAAAGCCACGTCGTCGACCGGATGGAGGACGGCACCTGCGTCCTCTACATCGATCGGCACCTCGTCCACGAAGTGACCAGCCCGCAGGCGTTCGAAGGTCTCCGGATGGCCGGCCGCCAGGTCCGGCGTCCCGACGCCACCATCGCCGTGGTCGATCACAACGTGCCCACCACCGACCGGGGCGCGCGCATCGCCGAGGAAGATAGCCGCATCCAGGTCGAGACCCTCGAGCGCAATGTCGCCGATTTCGGCGTGCCCTTCTTCGGCATCACCGACACGCGCCAGGGCATCGTCCACATCATCGGCCCCGAGCAGGGCATCAGCCTGCCAGGCATGACCATCGTCTGCGGCGACAGCCACACCAGCACGCATGGCGCGATGGGCGCCCTGGCCTTCGGCATCGGCACGTCCGAGGTCGAGCATGTCCTGGCCACCCAGACACTGCTGCAGAAGCCGGCCAAGAACATGCTGGTCGAGGTGAGCGGCACGCTCGGCGCCGGGGTCACGGCCAAGGACATTGTCCTGGCCATCATCGGAAAGATCGGCACTGCCGGCGGCACCGGCCACGTCATCGAATACGCCGGCGAGGCCATTCGCGCGCTCGACATGGCGGGCCGCATGACGATCTGCAACATGAGCATCGAGGCCGGTGCCCGCGCGGGCATGATCGCTCCCGACGACACCACCTTCGCCTACATTGAGGGCCGCCCGTTCGCTCCCAAGGGCGAGGCATTCGACCACGCCGTCGCCTACTGGCGTACGCTTCCGTCCGACGAAGGCGCTCATTACGACACGGTCATCCACCTCGACGGTGAATCCATTGCGCCGATGGTGAGCTGGGGCACCAACCCCGAGGCCGTGTTGCCCATCACCGGCGTGGTCCCCAACCCGGCCGAGGTCGAGGACGACGCCGCGCGCGCGCAGATGCTTCGCATGCTCGACTACATGGCGCTGACGCCCGGCACCAAGCTCACCGACATCCCGGTCGACGTGGTCTTCATTGGCTCGTGCACCAACGGCCGCATCGAGGACATCCGCGCCGCAGCCGCCGTCGTCGGCACCCGGAAGATCGCCCCTGGCGTCCGCGGCATGGTCGTGCCCGGCAGCGGCGTCGTGAAGCAACAGGCCGAGCGCGAAGGACTCGACCGTATCCTGATCGATGCCGGTTTCGAATGGCGCGAGGCAGGCTGCTCCATGTGCCTCGGCATGAACCCGGACAAGCTCACCCCCGGCCAACGCTGCGCCAGCACCAGCAACCGGAACTTCGAAGGCCGTCAGGGACCTGGCGGCCGCACCCACCTGTTGTCGCCCGCCATGGCCGCCGCCGCCGCCATCACCGGCCACCTGACCGACGTGAGGGAGTTCACCTGATGCAAGCCTTCACCGAACTGACCGGCGTCGCCGCACCCCTGCCGCTCGCCAACGTTGACACCGACAAGATCATCCCGGCTCGCTTCCTCAAAACCATTAAGCGGACCGGCCTCGGCAAGAACCTGTTCGACACCTTGCGCTACGACCCTGCCGGGGCCGAACGGCCGGATTTCGTGCTTAATCAGCCGCCGTTCCGCCATGCGGAGATCCTGCTCGCGCACGAGAATTTCGGCTGCGGATCCTCGCGCGAGCACGCACCCTGGGCCCTGCTCGACTTCGGCATCCGCTGCATCATCGCTCCCAGCTTCGCCGACATCTTCCACAACAACTGCTACAAGAACGGCATTCTTCCCGTCACACTCCCGCGTGAGGTCTGCGACCAACTGATGGAGGACGCCCATCTCGGTGGCAACGCTCGCATTACGATCGACCTCGAGCGACAGGTCGTCGTCCGTCCCAATGGGGAGACGATCGCCTTCGAGATTGACCCGTTCCGTAAGCACCTGATGCTCAACGGTCTCGACGACATCGGCCAGACCATGCAGCGAGCCCCGGCCATCGACCGTTTCGAGTCGGCCCGCGTCGACAGCCAACCCTGGTTCCCGGGGATTTCCGTCTGATGGCGTCCAACAAGCGCTTGCTCGTGTTGCCCGGCGACGGGGTCGGCCCCGAGGTCATGCGCGAAGTGCGCCGGGTCATCGATTGGATGGACCGTCGCCGCCACGTGAGCTTCTCCTTCAGCGAGGACTATGTCGGCGGTGCCGGGATCGACCATTACGGCGAGCCGATCACCGACGACGTGATTCAGGCCGCCAAGGATGCCGACGCCATCCTGTTCGGCGCTGTCGGTGGTCCCCGCTGGGAAAAGCTCGGCTTCGACAAACGCCCCGAGATCGCCATCCTGCGCCTCCGCAAGGAGCTCGGCCTCTTCGCCAATCTTCGTCCTGCCATCGTGCTCGACCCCTTGGTCGACGCCAGCACGCTGAAGCCGGACGTCATTCGTGGGCTTGATCTCATGATCGTGCGCGAGAGCACCGGTGGCATCTATTTCGGCGAGCCACGTGGGGTCGAAACGCTGCCCGACGGCTCCCGTCGCGGCGTGGACACCGAGGTCTACACCACGCACGAGATCGAGCGTGTCGCCCGAGTCGCGTTCGACCTCGCCCGCAAGCGCCGGAATCGCGTCACCTCGGTGGAGAAGGCCAACGTCATGGCCTCGGGCCTGATGTGGCGCGAGACCGTCACCGCGCTGCAAGCCAGCGAATATGCCGACGTCGAGCTTTCACACATGTATGCCGACAATTGCGCCATGCAGCTCGTGCGTAACCCCAAGCAGTTCGACGTCATCGTTACGAGCAACATCTTTGGCGACCTGCTGTCCGACCTTGCCAGCATGTGCACCGGCAGCCTCGGCATGCTCCCGTCTGCAACGCTCGGCGCGCCGGACTCGATGGGCAAGCGCAATGCCCTCTACGAGCCGATCCACGGCAGTGCGCCCGACATCGCCGGCAAGGGCATCGCCAATCCGATGGCGCAGATCCTGAGCTTTGCCATGCTGCTTCGTTACTCGTTCGGCATGGAGGAAGATGCCGTCTTGATTGAGCGTGCGTGCACCAACGTGCTCGCCAGCGGTTTGCGCACCGCCGACGTGATGGCGCACGGAACGGCCAAGGTCGGCACTTCCGTCATGGGCGAGAGTGTTATTCGCGAGCTGGAGAAGCTCGCCGCCTAGCCGCCGGCCTTCCGCAGCATCAGCAGGGTGCGGTTGATGTCCACATAATCCTGGATGTTGGGGCGAAGCTCCGGCGCGGGCTCGTAGGGCTTGGCGGCCGTTGCCTGCTTCTGCACTTTCAACGCGGCGACGGCGGCTTGGATGGGAGACGGGTCCGGCTTCTCGACGGCGCTCACGGAGGGGACGGCGGACGTGGGAGTGATTTGCATGCCAGGAACTCCAATTTCTTTTCGACTGACGGAAGACGGGTTAGCGTAGCTTTTTACGCTGGGATGGTTGGACATGGCCGATACGCAGAATACGGAAACGATCTGGCGGCTTGTCGAGGCGAAGCAGGAAACCTTTATCGATCTTTCCGACCGGATTTGGGACATTCCCGAACTGAACTTTCAGGAAGCCAAGTCCGCTCGCGCCCACGCCGAAATGCTGCAAGCCGAAGGTTTCCGCGTGCATGAAGGCCTGTCCGGAATGCCGACTGCCCTGATGGGCGAAGCAGGGCAGGGCGGGCCGGTCATCGCCATCCTCGGCGAATACGACGCGCTGCCCGGGCTTAGTCAGCAAGCCGGTGTCGCCGAGCATGCCCCGTTGCCAGGCAACGGACCCGGTCATGGTTGTGGCCATAACCTGTTGGGCGCCGGCGCCATGTTGGCCGCAACGGCCGTCAAGGATTGGCTTGCCCAGCAGGGGATCGAGGGCCGCGTCCGCTATTACGGCTGCCCGGCGGAAGAGGGCGGCGCGGCCAAGACCTTCATGGTGCGTGATGGCCTGTTTGATGACGTGGACATCGCGATCTCCTGGCATCCCGCCGCGTTCGCCGGCGTCAACGACGCCTACTCGCTGGCGATCCTGCAGGTCGACTACGCCTTCGTCGGGCGCGCGTCGCACGCCGCTGAAGCGCCGGAACTCGGCCGCAGCGGGCTCGACGCAGCCGAGTTGATGAACATCGGCGTGAACTATATGCGCGAGCACATGCCGTCCTCGGCGCGCATCCATTACGCTCATCTCGAGTCCGGCGGCGTCGCACCGAACGTGGTGCAGGCGACCACGACGCTGCGCTACATCGTCCGGGCCGCGGACCTGCCGACGCTGATGAAGCTGGCCGCCCGGGTCGATCGCATCGCCGAAGGGGCGGCGTTGATGACGGAGACGCGGATGGAGCGCCGGGTTGTGAGTGGGATGAGCAACCTGCTGGGGAACCGACCGCTCGAGCAAACCATGTTCGACAACCTGCAACGCCTGGGCCCGCCGCCGTTCGACGCGGCCGATCGGGCGCTGGCCGAGCAATTCCGCAAAACGGTCGACAGCGCGGACATCACTGCAGCGCACGAGCGCGCAGGCATATCGCTCACCGACGCCCCGCTGTGCGACCGCATCGTCCCGCTCGACGCCAAAGGCAACGGCGGCGTGGGCTCGACCGACGTGGGTGACGTGAGTTGGGCGGTCCCTACCGTTCAGATGCGCGGGGCAACCTATGCGATCGGGACTCCGGGCCATTCCTGGCAGCTCACCGGTCAGGGTAAGAGCGCGCTGGCCCATAAAGGGATGGTCCACGCGGCCAAGACGATGGCCGGCACCGCCATCGACGTGCTCGCGAACGCAGGGCTGCTCGAGCAAGCGAAGGCCGAGCACAAAGCTCGTCTGGCCGTCACGCCCTATGTTTCCCCGCTGCCGTCCAATCTGACGCCGGTGCTGGACATGGCGGGTTGACGCGTCGCGCGCGCGAAAGGTGGGACCACTTGCCTGCATCGCCCGTCTCTTAGGATATCCTTCGTTTGAGACCCGAACCGTCTCCGATTGTGAGACGTTTCGGTTAACGAAACCCTAAGCGCGGCAAATTATTCGGTTGCGAGCGCGGCCTTCGCGGCAGCGTCGCCGGCCGCCGCGGCCCGGCGATACCATTGGGTTGCTTCGGCCCCGTCCGCCTGCGACTGCCACAGCCCGGTCATCACCGAGGGGTCATACGTGCGTCCGAGCTCGTAGGCCGCTTCCGCGCTGCCGCCCTCCGCGGCGCGGCGGAACAACAACCGTGCGGCCGAGAGGTCGCCCACCGCGGCCATCTCATGCCCGCGCCGGATCAGAAATGCCTGAGTCTCGATCGGAAGCGCCGCCCCGGCCTGCGGCAGCGTCGCTGTCGCGATTGGCGTCGCCTGAACGACTGATGTCGGCGCCGCACGATTTACCAAGCTCGGCAACGCCGCCTCGACTGGTGCGCCGGCCGGCGTGATCACCGCCGCCTCCGGCCGCGGAATCACGTGCTGGCTGATGGGTGGCAGTGCCGCGGTCACGCTCGCTGGCGCGTCAGGTGCACCGCCAAGCCATTGCCGCGTGCGCAGGGTGATATCGCTGGCCGTGCCAAGAAGTGCGGCGGACTCGTCCGGGTAAAGCTTCGATGCCAGCGCTCCGACGGCTGCGACGAGTGCCAGCACGGCCACCGTTGCCGGCACGACGATCCGGCTACGGCGCCGGCGCGCCCGGCCCACTTGGATCGCTGGCGGGGACAACACCGAGCGTAGATCCGCGGCCTCCTGGATGTGCGTTGCCGTGATGGTTGCCGCATTGCTACTTTCCGCCAGCCATGCACCGGCCGCCAGCAAGGTCGACAGTAGCCGCGGCACGCCGCCCGACGCCTCGACGACCTGTCGCAAGGCCGCACTGTCCAATTGCTCCGTTCCTCGGCCGGTCGAGGCCAGCCATTGCGCGACGTAGTCCCGTGCCGTCTCCTGGCCGAGCGGCCCCAGCGTCAAGTGCAGCGGCTTGCCGCTCGCCCGTTGCGCCAACGTGCCCAGCCCGGCCAGCATCAGGGTCCCAGCGGAGGCGTCGATCAATTGCCGCAGCCTGGCCTGCGGCAGCCGGTCCGCCTCGTCAACGAACAGTGTCTCGCCGCGTTGCGGGGGTGCCGGGTCGGTGTCGGCCTGCCGCACCAGCACGGTCCGCCCTGCCGCCCGTAACACGCGGGCGACATCTTCGAGCATGACCGTCTTGCCGGTTCCGGCCGGCCCCGTGATCAACACGAAGCGGGTGCCGCCGAGCAGCGCCGCCGTCGCACGGTCGCGGATCGTGACCCAGGCCTCGAACGGGATGATCGCGAGCGGCTGCGGCCGTGTGACCCGCGCCGGTGCGGCGGGGGCGGGACGACGCGTGTTCGGCAGTTGAAAGATGTTCTCGGCGCTTGGTTGAGGCATCGTATCAGTCCCGTCGCGGCATCAAGAGGGTCTGGCTGGAACGGATCGGCGATCGGCCCGAACCGTGACCGGTGTGGCGCTATCCGCCATGCGCCAACTCGCCCAGCAGCCGCACGTGGCTGCGGATTCCGTGCTGGAAACACCTGACCTCGAACTTCTCGTTCGGGCTGTGGACCTGGTCGTCATCCAGGCCAAATCCCATCAGCAGCGAGTCCAGCCCCAGCAGGCGCCGCAAGCTCTCGACCACGGGGATGCTGCCCCCTGACCCAATCAGCACTGCCGGCCGGCTATACTCGCTAGCCAGTGCTCGCTCCGCCGCCTTGACGAACGCGCCGTCGCTGGCGATCTCGATGCCTGGCGACGCGCTGAAGATCTCGACCTCCACCTGGGCCCCTTCGGGCGCGCGGGCGGCGACGAAGCTGCGCAGGCTCTCGGCGATCGTCGCCGGATCCTGCCCCGGTACGAGGCGGAACGAGATTTTTGCGCCGGCCTCGGCCGCGATGACGGTCTTGCTGCCGGGTCCCTGGTAGCCGCCCCAGATCCCGTTGATGTCAGCGGTCGGCCGGGCCCAGAGCCGCTCGAGGGGGGCGCGACCGGTCTCACCGGCGGGCTGCGACAATCCTATGGCGCCGAGGAAAGCGCTCTCGTTGAACCCGAGCGAGTCCCAGGCGGTGCGCTGCTCGGCCGAGATGTCGTCGACGCCATCGTAGAAGCCCGGCAGCTGAACCCGGCCCGCATCGTCGTGCAGTTGGCCGACGATCCGCGTCAGCGCGTTGATCGGGTTGAGCGCGGATCCGCCGAAGATGCCGGAATGCAGGTCCCGCTCGGCGGCCTTAAGCGTTACTTGCGAATACACCATGCCGCGCAGCCGCGTGGTCAGTGCCGGTGTGTCGATGTCCCACATGCCGGTGTCGCTGATGACGGCGACGTCCGCCATCAGCTCGTCCCGGTGCCCCTCGATGAACGCGTCGAGGCTCGGGCTGCCGATCTCCTCCTCGCCCTCGATCAGCACCGTCACCTGCACCGGCAGCGAGCCGGTCTCGTCGTGCCAGGCGCGCAACGCCTCAAGCCACAGCATGACTTGGCCCTTGTCGTCGACCGCACCGCGCGCATAGACGCGCTGCCCGTGGGGGCCGTCGACAAGTGTCGGCTCGAACGGAGGGTGATCCCAAAGGGCGACCGGCTCGGCCGGCTGAACGTCGTAATGGCCATAGAACAGGAGATGCGGGCCGTCGCCAGGCCCGGCATGATGCGCCACGACGACGGGGTGTCCTGCCGTCGGACGTACGGCGGCCGCAAAGCCTATGCCTGCCAATTCAGCCCGCAGCCACTCCGCGGCGGTCGCGCAGTCGGCCGCGTGTGCCGGCTGCGCCGAGATCGACGGAATGCGCAGCAGCTTGAACCAACGTTGCTGCGCCTCACCAAGGTTCTTGTCGGCTCGGGCGAGAACGGCAGAAATATCCATGGTTTTATTTAGGCGAAATGTCTCGTCCCACGCCAGACAGAACCGCAGGACGAAACATTTCGATAGCGATTAGGCCGACTGCATGGCCGCCCAAACTTTCTGCGACGTCGCCGGCATGTCCATGTGGGTGACGCCGACCGGCCGCAGCGCGTCGACGAGTGCGTTCATCACCGCTGGCAGCGACCCGGCGCACCCGGCTTCGCCACAGCCCTTAATGCCCAGGACGTTCGTCTTGGCCGGCACCGGATGACTCTGGATCGCCATGTCCGGCGCATGCACGGCGTGCGGCAGCGCGTAGTCCATGAACGAGCCGGTCATTAACTGCCCGTCGGAGTCGTATTCGGTCGCCTCGAGCAGCGCCTGCCCGATACCCTGGACCACGCCGCCATGCGCCTGGCCCTCGACGAGCTTCGGATTGATGAGCACGCCGAAATCGTTGACCATGTTGTAGGACACGACCTCGACCTCGCCGGTCTCCTCGTCCACCTCGACCTCGGCGACATGGACGCCGTTCGGGAAGGCCGAGGCGCCGAACTCGTCGATCGTCTCGACGTCGAGTGAGCCCGGCACGCCCTCCGGCAAACCGCCCGAGTCGCGCAGCCCGGCGGCCAGCTCCATGATGCCGATACCGCGGTCGGTGCCAGCGATGACGAAGCGGCCGCGTTCGAACTCGATGTCGCCCACCGCCGCCTCAAGCATGTGAGCCGCCGCTTGCCTGCCTTTCTCGATGCAGAGTTGCGACGCCGCCACGATCGCCGTGCCGCTCGCCATCATGCTCTTCGATCCGCCGGTGCCGCCTCCGGCGATCAGCTGGTCGCTATCGCCTTGCAGCAGCTTGACCTTGTCGAACGGGACGCCGAGCCGGTCGCACAGCACCTGCGCGAAGGGCGTCGCGTGACCCTGACCATAGTCGAGCGTTCCGGTAATGATGGTCACCGTGCCGTCCGACTCGAAGCGAAGCCCGCCCATTTCCGGGGCCGGCGGCGCGGTCACTTCGAGATACTGCCCAATCCCGCGGCCGCGGAGCTTGCCGCGGCTGCGGCTCTCGATCTTGCGGGCGGAGAAGCCATCCCAATCCGCCATCGCCAGGGCATGGTCGAGCAGGGCAGGGAAGTCGCCGCTGTCGTAGTTCATGCCAGACGGCGCGGTGTAGGGCATTTGCTCCGGCCGGATATGATTGCGCCGACGCATCTCGATGCGGTCGATGCCCATCTCTGCGGCGGCCGTGTCGATCAGCCGCTCCATGTAGTAGTTGCCCTCGGGCCGGCCTGCGCCGCGATAGGCGCCCACCGCCGTCGTGTTGGTGAACACGCAGGTGCTCGTCACCTCGATCAGCGGCGTCGTGTAGACACCGATCGTGTTCTTGGTGGTGTTGGCGGTCGAGGGGATGGTCGTCGCGTTGCTCAGGTAAGCGCCGAGGTTGCCCAGCACGTGCAGACGAACGGCGAGGAACTTACCGTCCGCGTCGAGCGCCAGTTCAGCGTCCGTCTCGTGGTCCCGGCCATGGCTGTCCGACAGGAAGCTCTCGGAGCGTTCGTCGGTCCACTTGACCGGGGCGGCGTAGAGTTTCGAGGCCAGGAGCAGGCACGGGTATTCCGGATAGACTGACGCCTTCATGCCGAACGAGCCGCCGACGTTGAAGGTCAGGATGTGCAGCTTCTCCTTCTCCACGCCGAGCACGTCCTTCAGCGACGAGCGCATGCCAAACACGCCCTGGCAGCCGAGGCGCAGGGTGAATCGGTCGCTGGCCGGGTCGAATACGCCGACGGCCGAGCGCGGCTCCATCGGAGCGACCACGACCCGGCTGTTGCGGATCGACAGCCGGGTCACATGTGCGGCCGCAGCGAAGGCGGCAGTTACGGCGGCGGTGTCGCCGTGGTGATACTGCATGAAGGCGTTGCCCGGCACCTCGTCGTGCAGCAACGGCGCGCCCGGCGCGACGCCATCGCGCGCGGTGGTCACGGCCGGCAGCGCGTCGACGTCGAGCATGACGGTCTCGGCGGCGTCCTTGGCCTGCTTGGCGGTCTCGGCGACCACAACGGCGACGGGGTCGCCAACATAACGCACCTTCGCCGATGCGAGTGCCATTTGCCGCGGCTTGGTCGTCGGCGTGCCATCGGCATTGGTGCCGCCCGCGGCCGGCATCGGCTTGATACCGCCGGCCTCGAGATCGGCGGCGGTGATGACACCCTTCACGCCGGGCATTGACAGCGCTTCGGATGCGTCGACGCCGCGGAGCACGCCATGGGCGTAGCGGCTGCGCACGAACACGGCGAAGAGCTGGCCGGGCAGGTTGATGTCGTCGGAATACCGCCCCTCGCCGCGAAGCAGAACCGGGTCCTCCTTGCGGGAGACCGGCTGGCCGACGGCGAATTTCTCGAATTCCGGTCTGGAGGCGACGTTCATGCTGCTTCGGTATCCTTGTCCGCTATCCGTAACATTGGGCGACGCTCACGAAGGTAAAGCCATGCTGCGCGGCCACGCCAACCACGTCAGCGCGACGGCGGCGGCTTGGACGACGAAAACCAGCGCGACGCAGCCGGGCCACCCCGCATGCGACCAGATCGACGCCGGCGCGAGACCGCCCAGGCTGCCACCTATATAGTAGGAGGTGACGTAGAGCCCGACCGCCGTCGAGCGCGCCCGTTCGCCCGCGATGGCAACATAGCCGATCGAGAGCATCTGCTCCGTCAGCACGCCGAGCGCCACCAGCGACAGCCCGGCGACGATGGCCACCAGCGACGGGACGAGCGTCAGCAGGATGCCGCTGCCGGCGACGACTCCGGCGGCCAGCATCGTCCAGCGGCGGCCGTATTGGGTGGCAAATCGCGTCGCGGCCGGGGTGACCAGGGCACCGAGCAAGTAGGTTATAAAGATGCTGCCGAGCTCGGCCGGGCCGAGATCGTAGGGCGGTGCGGCCAGCAGTAGGTTGGCGAAGGTGAAAGTCGCCACGATGGAGAACAGCACGGCGAAGCCGGCGGCGCAGGTGACCAGCACCTGTCGGTTGCGCAACTGCAGTGCGAACGCTGCCGCCGTGCCGCGCCAACTGCGCATCGGCCGGAAATTGCGCTCCGGCGGCAGGGTCGCGACCAGGACGAAGGCTGCGATCAGCGTCATGGCCGCCAGCAGCAGGAAGCTCGCCCGCCAGTCCAGGAAATGCGCCGTCCAACCAGCGATGAAGCGACCGGCAAAGCCGCCGACGATGGCGCCGATCGAATAGGTGCCGGTGACCCGCATAGCGACCGGGCCCGGGCACTCGTCGGCGATGTAGGCGACGAACACCGTAAAGATGAACGGCAGCAGCAAGCCCTGCAGGAAGCGGCCGACCAGGAACCAGTGCAGGCTCGGCGCTAGCGCGACCAGGATCGTCGGCACCACCAACGCGAAGCAGGCCGGCAGGATGAGGCGGCGGCGGCCGACCGCGTCGGAGATGCCGCCGACGAACGGGGCGACGAGGGCGACCGCGACCAGCGTGGCCGTGATCGTCAGCCCGGTCTGGGCGGCGCTGCTGCCGTAGGTGGCCGCCAGCAAGGTAAGCACGGATTGCGGGGCGTAGAGGTTGATGAAGGTGGCAAAGCCCGCCGCCGCCGCCGCGATATGAAGACGCGTCATCGCCCCGCGAGGATGGCGGTGCACGCGGCAGGCAGCTTGGGCGGTGGCCCTGGTGGCCCCGGTGGCGACGGCGTCTGGTCGAGGCGGGCGAACCACCAGTCGAGCGTGGCGTCGCACCCGTCGCCGGGCGGCGGCGGGCTCTGGTCACGGCACTCCACCTGACCGGCCGGGCAGCGGAAATGGAGGTGCATGTGCGCGGTGTGCCCGTACCAGGGCCGCACCAGATGCAGCCAGCTGCGGTCCGCGCTGGTCTGGCACAGCTGCCGCTTGATCGCCGCGTTCACCAGCACGCGGTCTACCCCCGGCAGCTCGGTCGCCATCCGGATCAAGCGCTCGGTCCCCGGCGACCACAGCCCTGGCTCGATCCGGCGCCCGTCCGGCGTCACCAGCGATTCAACCTCGACGTCGTTGCGTTGCGCCTGGCTGAGCGGCGGCTTCGGCCGCACGTCCAGCCAGACGTCGGCATCCAGGCCGAGCATGTGGCTGGCGTGAAGTCCGGCCATCGGGCCGCCCTGCGGACGTGAAATATCGTTCATATATAGCGTGCCCAGACCGGCCGTATCGGCGCGCCGGCCCAATAATTCCAGGGCCGCGACGGTCGACGGCGCTCCCCAGAACCAGCTGCGGCTCTGCCGAATTGTCATGAAGCCGACACCGGACGGTGGTAGTTCCACCGCACCTGCGATACATCCCGCGCCGGGTCCACCAACAATGCGGACTGGCTGCTGGGCCAAGGCAAAACTCACCGGCCACAAACAAATCAACAGGCAATACAGGCGCATGACCCGGAGTATGGCCTAGCGGAAGCGGGGCCGCCAAGTGAAGGGTCGGCGTCGGGAAAGGGCTAGACCGCGTGAATCCTCTGGAAGGTCGTTATCTCGTGACGGGCGGCGCCGGCTTCGTCGGCAGCCACTGCGTCCTAAAATTGATCGAGGCCGGCGCCGACGTCGTGGTGCTCGACAATCTCCGCCAGGGTCACCGGCAGGCGATCCCCGAGGGTGTGACGCTGATCGAGGCCGACGTTGCCGAGGCGGACCAGGTGCTCGCCCGCGGCAAATGGGCCGGCGTGCTGCATTTCGCGGCACTCTCCCTTGTCGGCGAGAGCATGCGCGAGCCGATGCGCTACATGATCGAGAATGCCGGCCAGGGATACCGCTTGATCGAGGCCTGCATCCGCCACCAGGTGCCGAAATTCGTGCTCTCGTCCACCGCCAACCTGTTTGGCACGCCGGACCAGGTGCCGATCACCGAGAGCGCCCGCATCGCGCCGGGCTCACCCTATGGCGAGAGCAAGCTGGCGATCGAAAAGGCGCTGCAATGGGCCGGCGAGCTGCACGACATCCGCTTCGCTTGCCTGCGCTACTTCAACGCCGCCGGCGCCGATCCGGAAGGCCGTATCGGCGAGCACCATGACCCCGAGACGCACCTGATCCCGCTCGCGATCGACGCCGCTTTGGGCCGGCGCCCGCCGCTGGTGGTGTTCGGCACCGACTACCCGACGCCCGACGGCACCGCAGTGCGCGACTACATCCACGTCAACGACCTCGCTCAAGCGCATCTGCTGGCGCTGCATCAGCTCGACCGCTGCAGCGTGATCTACAATCTCGGCTGCGGCGCCGGGTACTCGGTCAAGCAGGTCATCGCCTCGGTTGAGCGCGTCCTCGGCCGCAAGGTGCCGCACGAGCTCGGCCCCCGCCGCGCCGGTGACCCTGCCATCCTCGTCGCCTCGTCCGACCGCATCCAGCGCGAGACCGATTGGACCCCCGAGTTCAACGATCTCGACACGATCGTGCGCACCGCCGCCGACTGGCGGATCGCGCACCCCGCCGGTTACGACTCATAGCGCGGGTAGAGCGGCACCGAGAGGTAGGCGAGGCGCTTCACCTCGGTGCGGCCGCGCGACACGGAGTCGAGGATCAGCCCGCACGTGAAGGAAAGGAACGCCAGCCCGACCGCGGCGGCCGCCAGGATCGCCGTCGGTAGCCGCGGCACCAGCCCGGTCCGCGCGAACTCCGCCACCAAGGGCAAGCCGAGCAGGAAGGCAACCAGGAACAGGACGCCGCCACTCACGGCGAAGAAACCCAATGGACGCCCTTCCTTCACCAGTCGAACGATCGTCAGCAGGATGCGGATGCCGTCGCGCACCGTGTTCAGCTTGGACTGCGAGCCCGGCGGCCGCTCGCGGTAGGGCGTCTCTACCTGGCCGATCGGCATGCCCAGCTCGAGAGCATGCACGGTGAACTCGGTTTCCGTCTCGAAGCCGACCGATAGGGCAGGGAAGGATTTGACGAAGCGCCGCGAGAACACCCGGTAGCCCGACAGCATGTCCTTGATGCGATCACCGAAGATGGTCCGCACGATGCCGGTCAGCACCAAATTGCCCAGCCGGTGACCCGGCCGATACGCTGCCTCGATTTCGGTCACCCGCGTCCCGTTCACCATGTCGAGCCGCTCTGCCAGCAGCAGTTCGACCATCTCGGCCGCGGACGGCGCGTGATACGTCGCGTCGCCATCGACCAGCACGAACACGTCCGCCTCGACATCGGCGAACATCCGCCGGATCACGTTGCCCTTGCCTTGCAGCGTCTCGCGCCCGACCACGGCACCGGCGGCGCGGGCGACCTCGATCGTCCGATCCTTCGAGTTGTTGTCGTAAACGTAGATCGTCGCGTCCGGCAGCACGGCCCGGAAATCGGCGATCACCGACGCGATGGTCACCTCCTCGTTGTAGCACGGCATCAGCACGGCAATGCGCGGTGCCGGACGGGCCGGGGAGGCCGTTGCATGGAGCATCGGGCCGGAGTCGAGTGCGGCAGACATGGCCGGCACCTACAATCTTTGCGCGTGCCACGAAACCCTGGCGCTTGACGAACCCGCGTGGTTTTCTCGCCGGACTGGGACGAGGAACTCGCATGCATCTGAAGCGCCGCGCTCTCTTGGCCGGGTCCGCCGCACTGTCCGCTGCCTTCTCGGGCCGTTCCGCCCTGGCGCAATCGACCGTCCCATCCAACCCGCGCGTGCTGCGCTTCATCCCGCAGGCCGACCTCACCGTGCTCGACCCGATGTGGACCACCGCCTACGTGACCCGAAATCACGGCTTCATGGTGTTCGACACGCTGTTCGGCATGGACAGCCAGTATCGCCCGTCACCGCAGATGATCGCCGGGTTCAAGACCGAGGAGGACGGCAAGCTCTGGACGCTCGGCCTGCGCTCGGGGCTGAGCTTCCACGATGGCGAGCCCGTCCGCGCCCATGACTGCGTGGCCAGCATCAAGCGCTGGGCCAAGCGCGACGCGTTCGGCCAGGCGCTAATGGCGGCGACCGACGATCTGTCGGCCAAGGACGATCGCACCATCGTGTTCCGCCTCAACCGCCCATTTCCGCTGCTGCCGACCGCGCTGGGCAAGACGCAGACTTATGCGCCAGTCATGATGCCGGAGCGCCTGGCCAATACCGACTCTGCGACCCAGGTCACCGAGATGATCGGCAGCGGGCCGTTCCGCTTCGTCGCCGCCGAGCGGATCGCCGGCGCCCGCGCCGTCTACGAGAAATTTAAGGAGTACATCCCGCGCGCCGATGGGACCCCCGACATGACCGCCGGTCCCAAGGTGGTCAATGTCGACCGAGTCGAGTGGACCACGATCCCGGACCCGACCACGGCGGCGCAGGCGTTGATCAACGGCGAGCAGGATTGGTGGGATTACGCCAGCGCCGACCTGGTCGGCCTGCTGCAGAAGAGTCGCGGCGTCCGCGCGCTGGTGCAGGAGCCGTCCGGCCAAATGAGCCAGATCCGCTTCAACCAATTGCAGCCGCCGTTCGACAATCCGGCCATCCGCCGCGCCCTGCTCGGCGCCATCAGCCAGGAGGACACCGTCACCGCGGTCGTCGGCACCGATGCGACACTCTACAAGACGCCGGTCGGCTACTTCGCGCCCAACTCTCCCATGGCCAGCACCGCCGGGCTGGACGTCTTCACCGGGCCCCGCGACATGGATCGCGTCAAGGCGGACCTTAAAGCCGCCGGCTACAAGGGCGAGCGCGTCGTCCTCCTCGCCGCCACCGACTTCCCGGTGCTGAAAGCGATGTCCGACGTCGCCGCCGACGCGCTCAAGCGGGCCGGCATGAACGTCGATTATGTCGCCACCGACTGGGGATCCGTCGTGACCCGGCGCGCCAGCCGCGAGCCCGTCGACAAGGGTGGTTGGAGCGCGTTCTGCACCGCCTGGGCCGGCGCCGACCAGATCAACCCGGCCGGACACATCAGCCTCCGCGCCAACGGCGACAAAGCCTGGTTCGGCTGGCCCGACGACGCTAAGCTCGAAGAGCTGCGCACCAAATGGTTCGACGCCCCCGATGTGGCGGCTCAAGCGGCAATATGCGCAGAAATGCAGCAGGAAGCGTTCGTTTCGGTTCCCTACATCCCGATGGGCCAATACCTGCAGCCGACCGCCTACCGCACCTCGCTCGACGGCGTGCTGAGCGGCTTTGCGATCTTCTGGAACGTCAAGAAAAGCTGATCCGCGCAACTGGTCCGGATTGTGCTTGAGTAACGCAACCGGCCTTCCGGCAACCTGGAGCACGAGCCTATGAAGCGTCGCGATTTCCTCGCCAGCGGCACCGTTGCGGCCATTGGCCTGTCGGCGCCCCGCATCGCCCGCGCGCAGGACGCCAAGGTGCTGCGCTTCGTGCCGCAGGCCAATCTCTCCAGCCTCGACGCCATCGCCGGCACCCAATACGTCGTGCGCAACGCCAGCCTGCTGGTATGGGACACGCTGTTCGGCCTCGATCACACCATCACCGCCCGGCCGCAGATGGTCGAAGCCTACGAGAACTCGCCCGACTTCAAGGACTGGACCTTCAAGCTCCGCCCCGGCCTCAAATTCCACGACGGCGAGCCCGTTCTCGGCCGCGACGTCGTTGCCAGCCTGGAGCGCTGGATGGTGCGCGACACCATGGGCCAGCGCATCAAGGCCACCATCCTCGACTTCCGCGCCCCCGACGATCGAACGGTCGTTCTCAAGCTCAGCGCCCCGTTCCCCAAGATGCTGTTCGCCCTCGGCAAGCAGAATGCCCCGGTCGCCGAGATCATGCCGGAACGCATCGCCAAGACCGATCCATTCAAGCTCATCACCGAATACGTCGGCTCCGGCCCCATGAAGTTCGCCAAGGACGAGTGGGTCCCCGGCAGCAAGGCCGTCTTCACCCGCTTCATCGACTATCAGCCGCGCCCCGAAAAGGCCGACTGGCTCGCCGGCGGCAAGCGCATGAACTTCGACCGTATCGAGTGGCAGATCCTGCCCGACGACGCCACCAAGGCCGCCGCCCTGCAGAACGGCGAGATCGACTGGTGGGAGAACCCGATCCCCGACCTCGTCCCGCTGCTTAAGAAGAACCGCAACCTCAACGTCGACATCTCCGACGATTTCGGCAACATCGGAACCTTCCGGATGAATCATCTCTGGAAACCGTTCAGCGACGTCCGCGCCCGCCGCGCCATCATGATGGCCATGGCGCAGGAGGACTACATGCGCTCCGTCGTCGGCGACGACCCCGAGCTGTGGAAGAAGCTGCCAAGCTACTTCACCCCCGGAACCCCGTTCAGCACCACCGCCGGTGGCGAAATCCTCGAAGGCCCCCGCGACTACTCCGCCGCCAAGAAGCTGCTCGCGGATGCCGGCTACAACGGCGAGAAGATCGTCCTCCTAGTCGCCACCGACATCGCCATCACCAAAGCCGAGGGCGACGTCAGCGCCGACCTCATGGCCAACAAGCTCGGCATGAACGTGGATTACCAGGCGCTGGACTGGGGTACCGTCGGCGCCCGCCGCGCCAAGAAGGAGAGCCCGGCCGAAGGCGGCTGGAACGTCTTCCACACCTGGCACGCCGGCGCCGACTGCATCAACCCAGCGCCCTACACCGCGCTCGACGCCGGCGGCGACAAGGCCTGGTTCGGCTGGCCCAATTCGCCCAAAATCCAGGCCGACATCGCCGCCTGGTACGACGCGCCGGACGCTGCGGCAGAGAAGGCGGCCATGGACACCATCAACCGTGACTCGATGGAGTTCGTGACGTACGCCCCGACCGGATTTTTCCTGCAATATCAATCCTGGCGGAAGAACCTCTCCGGTGTCGTCAAAGCCCCGTTCCCTGTCTTCTGGGATGTGACCAAAGCCTGATGCTGAGCTATATCGGACGCCGGTTCGTCGCCACGATCCCCGTTATGGCGATCGTGGCCCTCTTCGTCTTCAGCCTGCTTTACCTCGCCCCGGGCGACCCGGCAGCGATCATCGCCGGCGACCAGGCCAGCCCGGCCGACGTCGACCGCATCCGCGCCGGACTCGGCCTGGACCGCCCCTTCCTGGTCCGCTTCATCGAATGGCTCTGGAACGTCCTCCATGGCGACCTCGGCACCTCGATCTTCACCAATCTGCCGGTCACCACTATGATCCAGCAGCGGTTGGAGCCGACCATCTCGCTGATGATCCTGACCCTGATCCTCTCCATCGGCCTGGCCGTCCCCATGGGCGTGCTCGCCGCTTGGAAGCACGGCACCTGGATCGACCGCGTCATCATGATGCTCGCCGTCTTCGGCTTCTCCATCCCCGTCTTCGTCGTCGGCTATCTTCTGGCCTACGTCTTCGCGCTCGACGGCCTCGGCATCGCCGACACCGTCACCGCCTGGTTCGGCCAAGCCGCCGGTGACACGGTCGCCGGCATGACGTTCCCCGTTCAAGGCTACACCCCGCTCGCCCGCGGCGTCGGCCCTTGGCTCTCCAACCTCGTCCTCCCCGCCATCACTCTCGGCGGCGTCTACATCGCGCTCATCGCCCGCATCACGCGCGCCACCATGCTCGAGGTGCTCAGCCAGGATTACATTCGCACCGCCCGCGCCAAGGGCGTCGGCAACAGCACCATTCTCTTTCTCCACGCCCTCAAGAACGCCGCCGTTCCCATCGTCACCGTCATCGGCATCGGCATCGCCCTGCTGATCGGCGGCGCCGTCGTCACGGAAAGCGTCTTCGCCATCCCCGGCCTCGGCCGCCTCGTGGTCGATGCCATCCTGCGCCGCGATTATCCCATCATCCAGGGCGTCGTGCTGATGTTCTCGTTCGTCTACGTGCTCGTCAATTTGGGTGTCGACCTGGTCTACAGCCTCGTCGACCCGAGGATCAGATATTGAGCCTGACAATCGAAGCCCCCGTCGCTGCGGCGAAAACCCCGCACATCACTCCGGCGGTCGAACTGCCGGACGTCCTGCCGCCGGTGAAGCCGCGCGGCCGGGTCGTCACGCTGATCCGCCGCTACCCCACCATGGTGATCGGCGGCGTTCTGCTGCTGCTGATCCTGATCTGCGCGGTGGCCGCCCCGTATCTCTGGACCGTGGACCCCACCGCGCTCGCCCCGGCGCGGCGCACCCGCGTGCCATCGGCACAATACTGGTTTGGCACCGACGCCCTCGGCCGCGACATCTATTCCCGCGTCCTCTACGGCTCCCGCATCTCGCTCGAGGTCGGGTTCGCCGTTGCCATCCTGGCCAGCGCCATCGGCATGACCATCGGCCTGGTCGCCGGCTTCGTCCGCTGGCTCGATGGCCTCATCATGCGGATCATGGACGGCCTGATGTCGATTCCGCCGATCCTGCTGGCCATCGCGCTGATGGCACTAACCCGCGGTAGCGTCGGCAACGTCATCCTCGCCATCACGGTGGCCGAGATCCCGCGCGTCTCCCGTCTGGTCCGCGGCGTCGTCCTCTCCCTTCGCGAACAGCCCTACGTCGAAGCCGCCATCGCCTGCGGCACCCGCACCCCGCTGATCATCTGGCGCCACATCCTGCCCAACACCCTGGCCCCCATCACCGTCCAGGCCACCTACATCTGCGCCTCCGCCATGATCACCGAAGCGATCCTCAGCTTCATCGGCGCCGGCACGCCGCCGATCATTCCGTCTTGGGGCAACATCATGGCCGAGGGCCGCGCCCTCTGGCAGGTCAAGCCGCACATCGTCTTCTTCCCCGCCGTCTTCCTGTCCCTGACGGTCCTCGCCGTGAACCTCCTCGGCGACGGCTTCCGAGACGCCCTCGATCCCCGCATGGCCAAGCGCGTATGACCCCGCTTCTCAGCGTAGAAAACCTGCAGACCCATTTCGGCACCCCGGACGGCGTCGTCCGCGCCGTCGAGGGTCTTTCCTTTCACATCGACCCCGGTGAAACCCTGGCCATCGTCGGCGAGTCCGGCTGCGGCAAATCCGTCACCTCCATGTCCATCCTCCGCCTCATCCAGACGCCACCCGGCAAACTGGCCGGCGCCATCCGCTTCCAGGGTCGCGACCTCCTGAAGCTGTCCGAGCCCGAGATGCGGAAGCTCCGCGGCAACGACATCGCCATGATCTTTCAGGAGCCGATGACCAGCCTGAACCCGGTCCTCACCATCGGTCGCCAGATCGGCGAAACCGTCCGCCTCCACGAAGGCCTCAACGCCAAGCAGGCCGAAGAACGCGCCGTGGAGATGCTCACCCTGGTCGGCATCCCGGCGCCGGGTCGCCGCGTGCGCGAGTATCCGCATCAACTTTCCGGCGGCATGCGCCAGCGCGTTATGATCGCCATGTCGCTCGCCTGTAACCCCAAGCTCCTGATCGCCGACGAGCCCACCACCGCCCTCGACGTCACCATCCAGGCTCAGATCCTCGATCTAATGCGCGACCTGAAGACCCGCCTCGGCAGCGCCATCATGCTCATCACCCACGACCTCGGCGTCGTCGCCGAGATGGCCCAGCGCGTCGTCGTCATGTACGCCGGCCGCAAGGTCGAGGAAGGCCCTGTCGACGCGATCTTCGGCGACCCCCAACACCCTTACACCAGAGGCCTCCTGGGCGCCGTTCCCAAACTAGGCTCCTCGCTCGTCGGTGCCGGCCGCACCAAGCTCGCCGAGATCCCCGGCCAGGTTCCAAGCCTGCGCCAGCGCATCAAAGGCTGCCCCTTCGCCGGCCGCTGCCTTTCCGTTACCGACATCTGCCGCGAGATCGCCCCCGCCGTGGAAGAAAAGCGACCCGGCCATTCCGTCGCCTGCCACTACGCCGATTACCGCATGGATCAGGCCGCCGCATGACCACCCTCCTCGAAGTCACCAACCTCAAGAAGCACTATCCCCTCCACGGCGGCCTGCTCGGCCGCAACACCGGCTACGTCTACGCCGTCGACGGCGTCAGCTTCTCCATCGCCCGCGGCGAAACCCTTTCCCTCGTCGGCGAATCCGGCTGCGGCAAGTCCACCGTCGGTAAAGCCATCCTCCGCCTCACCGACCCTACCGCCGGCGAAGTGAAACTCGACGGCGAACGTATCGACAGTGCCCCGATGTCGCAGCTCCGCACCCTGCGCCAACGCGTCCAGGTCGTCTTCCAGGACCCGTTCAGCTCCCTCAACCCAAGAATGCGCGTCGGCGACATCATCGCCGAACCCCTTCGCAACTTCGGCATGACCCAGGGTCTCGACAAACGCGTCGCCGAACTGATGGACACCGTCCGCCTCCCGCGCGACGCCGTGCGTCGCTTTCCGCACGAATTCAGCGGCGGCCAACGCCAACGCATCGGCATCGCCCGCGCCCTGGCCCCCGGCGCCGACCTCATCATCTGCGACGAAGCCGTCAGCGCCCTGGACGTCTCGGTCAAGGCGCAGATCGTCAACCTGCTCTCCGACCTCCAGGACGAACTAGGCCTGGCCCTGCTGTTCATCAGCCACGACCTCGCCATTGTCGAACACCTGACCCACCGCGTCGCCGTGATGTATCTCGGCAAGATCGTCGAGATCGCCGACCGCGCCAGCCTGTTCTCCAACCCCCGCCACCCCTACACGCGCTGCCTACTCTCGGCCGTCCCGGTGCCGGACCCGAAGGCCGCGCGCGACCGCATCATCCTCACCGGCGACGTGCCGAGCCCGATCAACCCGCCCAGCGGCTGCCGCTTCCACACGCGCTGTCCCTACGTGTTCGACCGGTGCCGGGTCGAGGAACCCATCCTCCGCCAGATGCCCGGCGCCCCCGACGACCAGACTGCCGCCTGCCACCTGGACACGCTCCCGGCGCTGGACACGATTCCCAAAGCCGCCTGACCAAGCGCATCAATGAACCCTCTCCGTCGATCGGGGAGGGGGGTGACGACGGAGTCACTTAACCCAGGGCAACTTTCGATACTGCTCATCGAACTGATTAGCTCGGTCCAAGCGCCCGCATCTGAACCGATCGAATAGAACTGCTGCGGCATCGTCGCGAGCTTCGTCCTGGCTACGGCGATTAAAGGGTGGGGGGCAAATCGGATCCACCGAGCGTCACCAAACCTCATTTGCATAAACGCAATAATTACGTATTTGACATTTGAATCTGATCATCGCAAAAAATGTTTTGGAAAAAGCTGCCCGCTTCCAGAGAGGGATTGTTCAATGGCTGACGACTATCCGAACAACTCCACAACTAATGGAGTTCTCCCGATCGGCGGGACCGCTAACGGCAGTCTTGAGTCGAGCAATGATACCGATTGGTTTGCCGTGAGCGTTCTCGCTGGCTACACATACCAATTCGATCTGAGTGCTACGCCAGGATTTACGAATCCAGCAAGCATCAACGAATATCTCATCAATGCTTCCGGCACTAAATTGGCGGGGGGTACAGCCAGTTATAACGCAGTAAAGACCTTTGACTATCAGCCGATAACGAGCGGCACCGATTACATCGCAGTAACATCGAATACATCGAATTCGATCGGAAATTATGTTCTGACATCGTCGCACGCGGACGACTATCCATCCAATTCGACGACGCCAGCTGTGTTGGCTGCGGGCAGTAGCCTGTCGGCAACGCTGGAAAGCACGGACGATAGCGACTGGATCGCCGTGGCGGTCAGAGCCGGCTACAACACACAATTCACATTGACCGCCGCTGTTGGGATGACGAACCCCGCTCAAATCGATGAATATCTCATCAATGTAAACGGGACAGGGCTTGCAGGGGGAACTGCTAGCTACAACTCGACGAAATCATTCAACTATGTTCCAACTGCGACAGGCACCGACTACCTGATCGTTCGCTCCGCCAGTGGCACAAGCGTCGGCGGTTACTCAGTGACCGAGTCCTCGGCTGACGACTACGTAGCCAATTCGTCGACGACTGGCCGGTTGATGGTCGGCAGCGGCACGACCGGAAAGCTCGAAGGCGCTGGCGACACTGACTGGTTTGCCGTCACCTTATCGGCAGGTTCGACATACCAGTTCAATCTCGCGGCAACGACCGGGTTCAGTAATCCGGCGGGCCTCGACCTAACACTCCTAAGTGTAAACGGCGCTAGCGTCGCGGGAAATGCATACTCTGCCGATAAGACCATCTCCTACACGCCAGCGACCAGCGGCACCTACTACCTCGCAGTCTCTTCCTACAACGGCGATGGTATTGGCACATACACACTGTCGTCTCCCACGCCTCCCACTCCCTCCGTCCCCGTTTACCGCTTCTTCGACACGAACAGCGGCACCCAATTCCTGACCTCGAGTGGACCGGAGAGCAACACCGTCATGTCCACCCGCCCGGACCTGACGTACGAAGGAGTCGGCCTCAAGGCCACGGCCACCAACGACCCGAACGCCTCTGCCGTCTACCGCTTTTTCGACAAAGTTTACGGCACCCATTTCTTCACATCGAGTGGCAACGAACGCGATACCATCATCGCTACCCGAGCCGATCTCACCTACGAGGGCGTCGGCTTCTATGAGTACGCGAACCAGCAATCCGGCTCATCGGCCGTCTATCGTTTTTTCGATACCCACGCCGGCACTCATTTCTACACTGGCAGCGAGAGCGAACGCGCGACAATCCTCGCCACGCGGTCTGACCTCACACCCGAAGGCGTTGCTTTTTACGCTCCCACCTGAAGCGTCCCGCGCTGGTTGGTGAGAAGGCCGAGATGGGTGTAGCGCGTTGCAAACCCATCAGCCTTGCAGGTCGCCCACCAAGAATTCTAATCCCCCCGGATGCGCATCCGTGACCCGCTCCTAGACACCGTCGACCCGGCCACTCTCCGCCCAACCCAGATCACCGTCGGCTTGCGCGAGGTCAAAGCCAAACGCCGGGCCTGGCGTGACCGCGACGAGAGCAAGAAGAGCGCGGCGCATTTCCTGGGCAGCCACCTCGTCCCGGTCATCCGCGGCCCCGGCGACAAGCTGTATGTCACCGATCACCACCATCTCGTCCGCGCTCTGATGGAGGAAGGCCAGGAAACCGTCGCCATCACGACCATCGCGGATCTCAGTCACTTGCCGAAGGACTCGTTCTGGTTCGTGCTCGACAACCGTGGCTGGATGCATCCATTCGACGCCGACGGCCGCCGCTGCAGCATCGATGCCATCCCCAAAAGCATTGCCGACCTAGTCGACGATCCGTTCCGCTCGCTCGCCGGCGAACTCCGGCTTCAGGGCGGTTACGCCAAGGACACGACGCCCTTCAGCGAGTTCCTCTGGGCCGACTTCCTGCGTCATCGCATGAAGTCCAGGTCAGTGGCGGACGATTTCGATGCCGCCGTCGCGCAGGCGCTGACTCTCGCCAAACTCGAGGAGGCCAGCTACCTCCCCGGCTGGTGCGGCCCGGTGTCCCGCGCCTGACCGACTCGACCGGCCTTACGGCGGTAGGTGCGTGACCCCGACCACATCCGTCTCGACGCTCACTGTGGTTCCCTGCCGGGTGCTGGCGGGCAGATTGTTCGGTGTGTTCAGGTCGTCAGGGTCGGCTGTCGCCTGCGGGGCGGTCAGCGGTGGCGCCGTGTTGCCGCCCGGGCCGTTACACGCCGCTAAACCGACCAGTCCAACAATTGCCAACGCGCGGATCATCATCATTCTATAATGACGCTCCAGCGGGGCACCGGTTCGCTGGCTTGACCCGTGGACGCCGGCCGCCTCAGATGGCGCCGCGAACCAACGCCCCGACCCGAACAGACGAGGAATGCGATGCCGGCAATTTCGGTGACCGTGAACGGCAAGAAACACGACGTCGAGGTCGAGGGCCGAACCCTCCTCGTCGAACTCCTGCGCGAGAAACTGGCGCTTACCGGCACCCATGTCGGCTGCGATACCAGCCAGTGCGGCGCCTGCGTCGTCCATGTCGACGGCCACTCCGTGAAGGCCTGCACCATGCTCGCGATCCAGGCCCATGGCACGAACGTGCTCACCATCGAGGGCCTCGCCGCGCCCGACGGCACGCTGCACCCGATGCAGGAGATGTTCCGCGAGCATCACGCCCTGCAATGCGGCTTCTGCACGCCCGGCATGGTCATGAGCGCGGTCGACCTGGTGAATCTGCACCCTGAGGGCCTGACCGAAGACGAGATCCGTCATGGCCTAGAGGGCAATCTCTGCCGCTGCACCGGCTACCACAACATCGTCAAGGCCATCGCGGCCGCCTGGCCGCTGATGCACAACAAGCAACCCGAACACGCCTAACGGGAGCAGCCCAGATGTACGATTTCACTTACACCAAGCCCACCTCGATCCCCGACGCCATCCAGGCCCTCGGCGCCGATCCGGAAGCCAAGGCCCTCGCCGGTGGCCAGACCTACATCCCGGTGCTCAAGCAGCGCCTCGCCAAGCCGACCGCCATCGTCGACCTCGGCGCGCTGGACCTGAAGGGTATCAGCATGGCCGGCGACAAGATCCGCATCGGCGCCATGTCGACCCATTACGACATCATGTCGAGCGAACTCGTCCAGCAGCACGTACCCGGCCTCGCCAAGATGGCTTCCTGGATCGGCGACACCCAGGTCCGTCACCGCGGCACCATGGGCGGCTCCCTCGCCAACAACGACCCGGCCGCCTGCTATCCGGCCGCCGTTCTCGCCTGTGACGCCACCATCGTCACCGACAAGCGCAGCATCAAGGCCGACGACTACTTCCAGGGCATGTTCACCACCGCACTCGAGCACGGCGAGCTCATCACCGCAGTGGAGTTCCCCAAGACGGAGAAGTCTAACTACGAGAAGTTCCGCAACCCGGCCAGCCGCTACGCCATGGTCGGCGTCTTCGTCGCCAAAGGACCCGCCGGCATCCGCGTCGCCGTCAACGGGGCCGGGCAGGGCGGCGTCTTCCGCCACGCCGAGATGGAGCAGGCTCTGGCCGCCAACTTCAGCGCCGACGCCATCAAGGACATCAAGACGCCCTCCGCCGACCTCAACGGCGACATCCATGCCAGCCCGGAATACCGGGCGCATCTGATCGGCGTCATGGCCCGCCGCTGCGTCGCTGCTGCCTAATCTAAAACCCCCTTTCGTCTCCCTCTCCCGCTGGCGGGAGAGGGCAGGGGTGAGGGTGGGACCCCAAGCAGAAAGTCGAAGATGACTCACCCCTTTACCGCCGAAGACCTCGAAATCCTAAAGCAGTGGGACACGCCCACCATCTGCAACGGTCTCGAGGTGATCGTCCCCGACCGCCGCGCCATCGGTTTTACCACCGAGCAGATGGTCGCCGCCGACCGTAGCCTCAAGCCGATCGTCGGCCTCGCCCGCGTCGGCTACGTTCGTGCCAAGGAAGCCCCACGCTCTACTGTCGCTGAGCGGATGGACTGGTACGACTACGTTGCGCAGGCCGACCTGCCCACCGTCGTCGTCCTGCAGGACCTGGACGCTCACCCCGGCTACGGCGCCTGGTGGGGCGAGGTGAACTCCGCCATCCACAAGGCTCTCGGCGCCCTCGGCTGCGTCACCAACGGCTCTTTCCGTGACTGCGACATGCTGGCACCGGGCTTCCAGATCGTCGGGGGCCGCATTGGCCCCAGCCACGCGTACATCCACATCGTCGATTTCGCCAAGCCGGTCGACATCTTCGGCATGCACGCCGTCCATGACGACGTCATCCACGCCGACTTCCACGGCGCCGTCGTCATCCCGGCCGACGCGGTCAAGAAGCTGCCGGCGGCCATCGACCTCGTCTCACGGCGCGAGAAGGTCATTCTCGACGTCGTCAACGCGCCGGACTTCACGCCCGACAAACTGCGCACCGCTCTCAAGCAATCCGGCGAGATACACTAAGTCTTGAGATTGCCGAGCGAACCTATATAGCGGGGCCGACGCGGGCCGTGACAATGCGGTGAACGCCGGGGGGACATCGCATGGCTAATCTGGTTCAACCCACCAAGGTTAGGGAGCCTTGGTACAAGGTGCTGTATATCCAGGTCCTGATCGCCATCGCGCTCGCCGTCGTTCTCGGCGTAGTCGCCCCCGATTTCGCCAAGTCGCTGAAATGGCTCGGTGACGCCTTTATCGGCCTGATCCGCATGATGATCGCGCCGATCATTTTCTGCACCATCGTCCATGGCATCTCGTCGATGGGCGACCTCAAGAAGGTCGGCCGCGTCGGCATCAAAGCGCTGCTCTATTTCGAGGTCATCTCCACCTTCGCGCTACTGATCGGCGTGATCGTCGGCGAGCTCGTCAAGCCCGGTGCTGGCTTCGGTGCCGACCCGGCGTCGCTCGACCCCAAGGCCGTCGCCAGCTACGCCGCCGCCGCCGCCAAGGACAGCACCGTCGCCCACATCATGGCGCTGATCCCCACCAGCTTCCTCAACCCGTTTGCCTCCGGCGACCTGCTCCAGGTCCTGCTGATCTCGATCTTGACCGGCGTGGTCGTCGCCGGACTCGGCGATAAAGCGCCGCAGGTCAGCCACGTGGTCGACGTCGCCGGCCAGATCTTCTTCCGCATCATCGCCATCGTCGTGAAGCTCGCCCCGATCGGCGCGTTCGGCGCCATGGCGTTCACCATCGGCCAGTATGGCCTCGGCAGCCTCGGCCGCCTGGCCGGGCTGGTCGGCACCTTCTACCTGACCAGCCTGCTGTTCGTGCTCGTCGTCCTCGGCACGGTGGCCAAGCTCGCCGGCTTCTCGATCCTGCGCTTCATCGCCTACATCAAGGATGAGCTGCTGATCGTCCTGGGCACCTCGTCGTCCGAGACCGTGCTGCCGCAGATCATGCAGAAGATGGAGGGCCTCGGCGCCTCCAAATCCGTCGTTGGCCTTGTGGTCCCCACCGGCTACAGCTTCAACCTCGACGGTACCAACATCTACATGACGTTGGCGACCCTCTTCCTCGCCCAGGCCGTCGGGGTCGATCTCAGCATCGGCCAGTATGCGACCATCATCGCCGTCGCCATGCTGACCTCCAAGGGTGCTTCCGGCGTCACCGGCGCGGGCTTCATCACCCTGGCCGCGACGCTCGCCGCGATCCCGGACAACCCGGTTCCGGTCGCCGCCATGACGCTCGTGCTCGGCATCGACAAGTTCATGTCGGAATGCCGGGCGCTGACCAACCTGGTCGGCAACGGCGTCGCCTGCATCGTCGTCAGCGCATGGGAGGGCGAGCTGGATCGCTCGAAGCTGGTCGCCGCGCTGGCCCACCCCATTGCCGCCAGCGCGGTCGTCGAGGCGAAGCCGCTCGACCAAGTCCTGTAATCCGTCGGCGGGCGCTGATTAACCCCGTAGCCCGCGGACGAAGGCCGTCACGTCGTCCAGCACCGGTGCCCGCCCCTGGAACACCGGTGCGAACGCCGTGATCAGCCCGATATGTCCCACCCCGGGATACAGCTTCGACGTGACCCGGCCGCCCCGCTCCCGCGTCCGGGCCGCGAGTTCGGTCGTGTTGCGCGGCATCACGATCGTGTCCTCGGTGCCGGCCGCCAGGAACATCGGCGGCCCCCGTCCGTCGGCAAACGCGTAGGGCTCATGCGCCGGCGTGTTGTCGGCGCCGAAGACCGGGATCACGTCCGGGTCCCGGCTGGGCAGGAACCGATACGGCCCCGCCAGCCCCACGACGCCGGCCACTCGCCCGCGATCCACCCCTGCCGCTGCCAGCCAGCGCAGGTCCAGCGCCAGCATCGCCACATTGAACGCGCCTGCCGAGTGCCCCATCAGCACGACCCTGTCCGGATCGGCCCCGAGCTCCCGCGCATGCGCGAACGCCCACGCCACCGCGGCAGCGTTGTCTTGCAGGAAAGTCGGATAGGCGACCTGCGGTGACAGCCGGTAGTCCGGCACCACCACCACCATCCCGCGCCGCGCCAGCGGCCGCGCGACGAACCCGTACATGCCCTTGTCGCCGGCGGTCCAACCGCCGCCATAGATGAACACCACCAGCGGCAACCCGCCGCCGGTCGATCGCGGCCGATACACGTCGAGCGTATGCCGCTCCCCCGGCGCATAGCGGACGTCACGCGTGTCCGAGACGTCGTCGTCCGACACCGTCGCGTTCAGCAAGTCCGCCGGCGAACACCCGCCGAGCCCGGCGGCCAGTCCGGCCGCCAGCAACCCCCGCCGCCGCATCACGGCGCCGCCGTCAGCGCCGCCCGTACCGCCGCTTCCCGCGGGATCGGCGGCACCGCGCCATATCCGGTGGTCGACAACGCCGCTGCACAGGCTGCGTAGCCCGCCGCCAGCGTGGGGTCGTCGCCCGCGATCAGCCGCGCCAGGAACGCGCCGCAGAACGTGTCGCCCGCACCGGTCGCATCCACCGGGCTGCACGGGAACGGCGCGATCAGCACCCGTTCATCCGGCGTGGCCAGCAGCGTCCCCGCCGCGCCCATCTTCAACGCGACCAGCGATGGCCCGAGCCTTAAGTAGAAATCCGCCACCGCGTCCGGATCGCTCAGCCCGGTCAGCAGCGTCGCATCCTCCAGGCTCGGCAGCGCGATGCTGCTTTGCGCGATCGCCGCGTGGATGATCGCCGACGCCCGCGCCGCCGGCCACAGCGACGGCCGGTAGTTCGTGTCGTAGGCGACCCGCACCCCGGCCCCGCGCGCGACGTCGATGGCGTGAAACACCGCGTCGGCGGCGCTGTTCGAGATGCCCTGGCTGATCCCCGACGCATACAGGATCTTTGCCCCGCGGATCGCATCGTCCGGCACGTGCGTTGGAGCGTAGATGCTGGCCGCAGAGCCCTGACGGTAATACTGGAACGCATGCCCCGCGGCGCCGTGATGTACCAGGTAAACTGCCGTCGGGTTGACCGGGTCTTGCCGCACGTGGGTCACGTCTATGCCCTCGGCGCGCCAGAGCGCCATGAAGCTGTCGCCCCCAGCATCTCGCCCCACCGCCGTCAGGTAACCCACGCGCGCGCCCTGCCGCGCTGCCGCAATAGCGGCGTTGCTGGTGTCACCGCCATGTCCGGACCGGTAAGTCGGCGGCCCTCCGGCCTCTTGCCCTTGCGCATGCTGATTGAGCTCGAGCATGGGCTCCCCCATGCACAATAGGTCGATCACCACAGTACGACGCGCCCGTGCAGCATCAGCACCAGCCAGACCGTGACCAGGCAGATCACCACGATTGCCGACAACACCCAGCGCAGCCCCATGTAGCCGCGCGGCATGTGCCCGGCCCGGCTCGCCCGCGCCTCGACCATCGTGGTCAGGAAGAAGCCCAGCACCAGCAGCCCCAGCGCGACCCGGCCGTAGCTGAGGAACAACAGTAGCAGCGCCACCCACCCGAGCAGCGACGGCAACACGCCCAGCCCGAACCGCGCCCGCTGCACTCCCGACGCCGCCGTCCCGGCACCTTCGAGCCCGAAGCCCCAATGCACCCCGCCCAGGAACGCCAGGATCACCGCGCCGTAGGCGACCAGTGCCATGAGCGAAAGTTCATCGTTGGGCGGCGGATTTGCCAGCGCACCCAGGCTACACACCACGAACGGGATCAGCCCCCCGATCCCCAACAGCAGCGCGATCGACGGCAGTTTCCGCGTCATCCCGAAATCCATTCTTTCAACTAGAGGGTGGGGCCCAGCCGAACCTCGACGACCCCGTACGCTCCAACCCAATTCCGCGCAACCGGCCAAACTGTTAAGCACCCCCATGAGTCTGACCCTCGAAATCGTCATCGTCCTGCTGTTGATCCTGGTCAACGGCATCTTCGCCATGAGCGAACTGGCCCTCGTCTCCCTCAAGCGGGCCCGCCTGGCCGTGCTCGAACGGCAGGGCGTCCGCGGCGCCTCCATCGCGCTGGCCCTCTCGGAAGACCCGCAGCGCTTCCTACCTACCGTGCAGATCGGCATCACCCTGGTCAGCGTGCTGGCCGGCGTGTTCGGCGGTGCCCGCATCACCCAGCACGTCGAGAACTGGCTGGGCACCATTCCCGTCCTGGCCCCGTTCGCCGGCACGCTCGCTTTCGTCGTCGTCGTCGTCATCACGACCTACCTGACGCTCGTCATCGGCGAACTGGTGCCCAAGCAGGCAGCGCTGCGCAATCCGGAACGCATCTCAATCCTGGTCGCCCCCTGGCTCCAGCGCCTGGCCCGGATCGGCGGCCCCGTCGTCTGGCTGCTCGGCCGCTCCTCGACCGGCATCCTGCGCCTGTTCGGCTTTAAGGACGAGGAGCGTCAGGGCGTCACCGAGGAGGAGCTCAAGGCCGTCCTCGCCGAGGGCGCGCAGGACGGCGTGTTCGAGACCGAGGAGCGGCACATGATCGAGCGCCTGCTCCGCTTGGCCGACAAGCCGGTCCGCGCCATCATGACGCCCCGCACCGAACTCGCCTGGATCGACCGCTCAGACCCCAAGAGCGACATCGCCGCCGCGGTGCGAGAGGCAACTCACTCTCGACTGGTCGTCTGCGACGGCTCCGTCGACAACGTCGTCGGCGTCGTGCAGGCCAAGGACCTGCTGGGCCGCATGCTCGCCGGCGAAGGCCTCTCGCTGGCCGACGCGTTGCGCCACCCGCAGGTTATCCCCGACACCGTCACCGCGCTGGACGCCCTGGAGCGCCTCAAGCGCGACACGGTCGGCCTGGCGCTGGTGATGGACGAATACGGCAGCTTCGAGGGCGTCGTCACCGCCGCCGACGTGCTCTCCGCCATCGTCGGCGAGGCCGAGGACCATCCGCCCGCGCCGGTTGCCGGCGATGACGGCCCGGTCGCCCCGCTGCTGCTCGAGGGCGCCATGCCCGTCGACGAGATCAAGGCGCGGCTCGACCTGCCGCCGCTCCCGTCCGAAGGCGATTACCACACGCTCGGCGGCCTGATTCTGGCGCTGCTGCAGCGGTTGCCCAAGGATGGCGACCGCATCGTGTTCGGCGGCTGGCGCTTCGAGGTGCTGGCGATGGAGGGCCGCCGGGTCGCCAAGGTGAGCGCGCAGCGCGAACCGACGGTGGAGACCGAGAGCTGATGCAGACCCGCCACGACCCCCGCCTGCAACGCCTGCTCGACGCGCTGCCGGACAAGGTCGCCCACAGCTATGCCTGGTTGATCGAACCTGGCCGGCACTGGGTGCGCTGGCCCGTCGCGCTGCTGTTCATTGCCGGCGGGTTCCTGTGGTTTCTCCCCGTCCTGGGGCTGTGGATGCTGCCGCTCGGCCTCATCCTCATCGGCAAGGACATCCCGCCGGTGCATCGCGCCACGCTCGCCCTGCTCGGCGCGGTGCAAACCCGGTGGGACCGCTGGCGCAACCGCAGACGCGGCTAGAGCGACAATCGTTCGAGCCGCGCGGCCAATTCGCTCAGCCCGGCCTGGTCCGTATTGGCGAACGCCACCCGCAGATGCTGCTCCTGCCCGGGCCCGAACGCTGGGCCCGGCAGGCACACGGCGCCGAACTCGCTTGCCAGCCGCTCGGCGACCGCCGCCGCCGGCTGCTCGAACGGGTGCCGCACATAGGCGAAATAGGCGCCCAGCGACTCCAGCCGCCACGCCGGCACTGTCTCGAACGCGGCGCGCACCACCGCCGCACGGTCGTTGATCCGCGCCCGGTTCTCCGCCCGCCAGGCCCCGAGCGCGCCGATGCCCCACGCCAGCGCCGCTTGCGCCGGCCGCTGCGGGCAGATGTGCAGGCAGTCCAGCGCCTTGACGAATTGATGCACCAGCGCCGACCCGGCGGTGATCGCGCCCATCCGTGCGCCCGGGACGCAATAGGCCTTCGAGAAGCTGTAGAGCTGGATCAAGCTCTCCGCCCAATCGTCGCGCGCGAACAGGCCGTGCGCCCGGTCCTGCCCGGCCGGCAGAAAGTCGCGATAGGTCTCGTCCAGGATCAGCCAGATGCCGCGCCGCTGGCACAGCTCGAAGAACGCCTCGATTACCGCCGGCGGATACACCGCGCCGGTCGGGTTATTGGGCGAGATGAGCACGATCGCCCTGACACGGTCATCGATCAGCGCGTCGGCCGCCGCCGGGTCCGGCACGAAGCCGTCCTCCGCCCGGCAGGCGAGCGGGCGTGGCTCGATCCCGAGCATGGTGCAGCTCTGCTGATGGTTCCAGAACCACGGCACCGGCAACAGCACCGCGTCGCCCGCCTGCGCCACCGCCATCACCGCCAGGAAGAACGCCTGATTGCATCCCGCCGTGATCGCCACCTGATCCGCCCCGACCCGGCCGCCATACATCGCGCTCATCTCGCCCGCATACGCCGCGCGCAGCGCCAGGTCCCCGTCGATCAGGCCGTAGCGGGCGTTGGCCGGGTCGCTCGCCGCCTCGGCCAGCCGCGCTAACATCTCCGGATGCGGCGTCCAGCCCGGCACCGCCTGGCACAGATCCAGCGGCGTGCCCGCCGATCCGTCGTAGCGCGCCGCCCATCCGTGCGCCTGTGGGATCGGTGGCAACTCGACGCGGGTCAGCAATGGGTTTAGGGCGGGCATGGGTGTCCTTGCCGGTCTGTGGCAGTGGCACCCATATTGGCCTGGAAGTCGAAAGAGGAAACCTATGACCTATCCCGACGTGCTGCTGCACATCGACGGCAAGTGGACCGCCGCCAAATCCGGCAAGACCCTCCAGGTCATGAACCCGGCGACTGGCGACGTGAACGGTACCCTGGCGCATGCCGAAATCCCCGACCTCGACCAGGCACTCGAGGCCGCCGAGCGGGGTTTCGAGACCTGGCGCCGCATCTCGGCCTTCGATCGCTCCAAGCTGTTGCGCAAGGCTGCCGACCTGCTCCGTGAGCGCGCAGAGATGATCGCGCCGCTGATGACGATGGAGCAGGGCAAGCCCGTCGGCGAGGCCAAGATGGAAGCGATGGCTGGCGCTGACGTCATCGACTGGTTCGCCGAGGAAGCCCGCCGCACCTACGGCCGCGTCATCCCCGCCCGGGCCGAGGGCGTTTATCAGCTATCCCTGCGTGAGCCCGTCGGCCCCGTCGCCGCCTTCACGCCTTGGAACTTTCCGATCAACCAGGCCAACCGCAAGATCGCGATCGCGCTCGCCGCCGGCTGCTCCATCATCGTCAAGGGCCCGGAAGAGACCCCGGCCTCCTGCATGGAGCTGGTGCGTTGCTACATCGACGCCGGGCTCCCGCCGGGCGTCGTCCAGCTCGTGTTCGGCGTCCCGTCGGTGATCTCCGAATACCTGATCCCGCATCCGGTGATCAGGAAGATCTCGTTCACCGGCTCGACTCCGGTCGGCAAGCAGCTCTCCGCGCTCGCGGGCCTGCACATGAAGCGCGCCACCATGGAGCTGGGCGGCCACGCACCGGCCATCGTGTTCAACGATGCGGACGTCGCGTCGGCCACCAAGATGCTCGCCGCCGCTAAGTTCCGGAACGCCGGCCAGGTCTGCGTCAGCCCGACCCGCTTCCTGGTTCAGGCCGGGGCGTACGACCAGTTCGTCGACACGTTCACCGCCGCAGCCAAGGCCATCAAGGTCGGCAACGGCATGGAAGCCGGCGTCCAGATGGGTCCGCTCGCCAACCCGCGCCGCATCACCGCCATGGAAGAACTGATCGGCGATGCCGTGCAGAAAGGCGCCGATCTGCGCACCGGCGGCAAGCGTATCGGCAACGTCGGCAACTTCTTCGAGCCGACGGTCATGACCGGCGTCACGCCGGCGATGCGCGTCATGAACGAGGAGCCGTTCGGCCCGCTGGCCGTCATCGCCCCCTTCGATACGCTCGACGAGGTCATCGACGAAGCCAACCGCCTCCCGTTTGGCCTCGCCAGCTACGCCTTCACCGGCTCCGCCAAGACCGCGGCATCCCTCTCGTCCCGCGTCGAGGCCGGGATGCTGACCATCAACCACATCGGCCTGGCGCTCCCCGAGGTTCCCTTCGGCGGCGTCAAGGAGAGCGGCCACGGCAGCGAAGGCGGCAGCGAAGCCATCGAAAGCTACTTGAGCATTAAGTTCGTCACCCAAACCGGCATCTGAGCCGCTACTCGAGAACCCTCTCCCGCAACGCGGGGGAGGGGCTTCTCACGGAGCGACGAAAAAGCCCTTCAACGCCGACCCCGTCGCCTCATTGTCATCGGCGACGCGCTGATAGAACCGCGCCATCGCCAGGTAGATCCCTCTGGCCGGGTCGTCCTCGCCCAGGAACGCCGCGATCTCCTCCATCTCCGGCACCCAGCGATACGCCTTGGGCAACATGTCCGGCACGCTCTTGGTCAGCCGCGCCAGCAGCTCCTTCTGGCTGCTGCCCAACTCCGCCGCCAGCGCCTCCGCCGCGCCCTCCCGCTGCGCCGCCAGGATCATCGCCGACGCTAGTGCGGTGAGCCCCTTCGTCATTCCGGCATAGGTCATCTTCAGCGCCGACGCCGCGCCGATCCCGCCCGCCAGGGTCTTGACCGTCAGCCCATGACTCTCCAGCGCGTCGACTGCCGTCCCGCTGTTGCCCGCGAGATAGAAGGTGGGCCCCTTGCCGTCCGGCACCGGCGGCAGCCCGATGATAGCGCCATCCACATACTGCGCCCGGCATGGCGCCAGCGCCTGACCGACCGCGCGCGCCGTGACCGGGTTGATCGCGTTCAGGTCGACGTAGACCGGCGCGCTCTCCACTCGCCCGATCGCCGTCGCCAGCCGCGTCGCCAGGGGCAGGGCCTCGTTCGGCGGCACGATCGACAGGATGACGTCCGCCGCCGCGATCGCCTCGTCCGGCGACGGCTCCATGCCGGCCGCTTCCGCCCGCGCTACCGTCGCCGCACTCCGACCCGCGGTCGACGTCAGCACCCGCGCCCCGTGGCCGACCAATCGCGCGCCCACCGCCGACCCCATCGCACCCGGCGCCACCACCGCTATCGTCACCGCCATTGCGTCACTCCTGAACCACGATGTCATCCATGCTGGGCCGACCCGTCCGATATCGCCAGTGGTGCCACAGCAATCGCGCCGCCAGCGCCCGATGCGGCTGCCACCGCGCCGCCAATGCCCGCAGCGTCACAGGCGACGGACGCTTATCGAGCCCCAGCAGATCCGCGGCCGCACCCGCGATCGCGATATCGCCCGCCGGGAACACATCGGGCCGCTGCAGCGCGAACAGCAGATACACCTCCGCCGTCCACGGCCCGAGCCCCGGCACCGCTACCAGCGTGGCGATGGCCGTCGCATCGTCCATGCTACCGATCGCGTCGTCGTCCAGCCGCCCGTCGACATAGGCGCGCGCCAGGCTATGCGCATGCGCGAGCTTGGGCCGCGAGAACCCGGCGCCCAACAGGGCCTCCGGCGCCAGCGCCAGCATGCCCGCCGGCGTCAGCGCCCCCGGCAGCGCCGCGACCCGGCGCCAGATCGCCGACGCCGCCTGATTGCTGATCTGCTGCCCCGTGATCGCCTGCAGCAACCCGGCGAACCCCCGTGGCCGCACCCGCCACGGCAACGGTCCCGCCGCCATCTCGATCCCCGCCAACCGAGGATCGAGTTCAATCAACGCATCCAACCGCGCCCGCATCGCCGCCGGCGGATGCGGAAACCCGGTTTGAATCAGTGGCAGCGCACCAACGGATACGGAAAGTCGGCGCAGCCCGGAAACGCGATCTCGTTCTCGCCGCGCTTCTGCACCACCAGATCGTCCGGCGTCGGACAACCGAACCCCACGGACGGCACGTCGCTGCCGCCGAACAGCCGCGACGTGGCCGCCGCCGCCGCCGCGAACCGAAACTCCGACCCGCCCGGTGTGGCCCGGGCCGACTCGATCACCCGCTGCACCAGCGTCTGATCCGTCAGCGTAGCCCGCATCACCAGGTCACGCGTGAAGATCACCGTCGGCTGCGAGAAGCACGCTTGCGTCGACATGCTGGACGGCGGCGGGAACAAGCCGCCGGTCCAGGTGCCGAACAGCCACGCATGCGGCGGCTGCCCCTGGCTGAACGCGGACGGAGCGGGGGCGGCCAAGAGAAGGGCCAGGCTGAGCAACACGGCGCGACGCATTCATCGTCCTCGAAAATGCAGGGAGGTGGTTGCCTTCCTTCTAGGGCGATTGAACGACCCGGCCAAGCGTGGCAGAGGACCGCATGCTCCGCTCGCTCTACAATCGTATCATCGTCCTGTCCGCGAGCCGCTTCGCGCCGGTCTGGCTGGCGGTGATCGCGTTTGCCGAGAGCAGCTTCTTCCCGATCCCGCCCGACGTGCTGCTCGTCCCGATGTCGGTCGCGCGGCCGGACCGCGCCTATCGCTTCGCCCTGGTCTGCACCATCGCCAGCGTCATTGGCGGCATGCTCGGCTACTGGATCGGCTACGGCCTCTACGACGCGGTCGCGCTGCCGCTGATCCACGCCTACCACATGGAAGCCCGAGCCGACTCACTGGTGCTGCAATTCCAGCAATACGGCCTGTGGGTGATCCTGGCCAAAGGCCTGACGCCGATCCCCTACAAGATCGTGACCATCGCGTCCGGCATGGCGCATTTCGACTTTGGGCTATTCGTCGCCGCCAGCGTCATCACCCGCGGTGCCCGCTTCTTCATCCTGGCCGCGCTGCTCCGCCATTTCGGCGACTCGGCCCGGCACTTCATCGAGAAGCGCCTCACCCTGGTAACGACGCTATTCCTGGCCACGATCGTCCTCGGCATCGTGGCCATCAAGTTCATCTAGTCGAGCGGGCGGCACGCCGCCGTCAGCCACTCCAGCTCCGCCCCGAGCAGCGCCGGACCGACCTCGGCCAGCACGCGCGCATGATAAGCATCGAGCCAACCGCGCTCGGTGTCTGACAGCATCGCGGGGTCGAGCAGGCGCCGGTCGAACGGCGCCAAGGTCAGTGTCTCGAAGCGCAGGAACGGTCGTTTGGCGTCCGGCAGCTCCGCCTTCTGCACCAGCAGCAGGTTCTCCAGCCGGATGCCATAGTGCCCCGGCAGGTAGTAACCGGGCTCGTCCGACAGGATCATGCCTTCCGCCAGCGGCACCATCCGCGCTGCCCGCGAGATGCTGACGGGCCCCTCGTGCACCGCCAGATAGCTGCCGATGCCGTGCCCGGTGCCGTGATCGTAGTCGAGCCCGACCTCCCACAGCGCCCGCCGCGCCAGCGTGTCCAGATGCGGCCCGCACGTCCCTTGCGGGAACACTGCCGTCGCCAGCGCGATGTGCCCCCGCATCACCCGCGTGACCCGGTCGCGCAGCGCCGCCGGCGCCGGCCCGTCGCCGGTCCAGACCGTGCGCGTGATGTCCGTCGTCCCGTCCGGATACTGGGCTCCACTGTCGATCAGGTAGACCTCGTCCCGCTTGATCGGGCGGTCCGTCTCTGGGGAGACCCGGTAGTGGATGATCGCCCCGTGCTCACCGGCACCCGAGATCGCCGGGAAGCTCTCGCCCCGGAACCCCTCCTGCTCGCCGCGCAGCGCCAGCAGCCGGGTCGCCGCGCCGATCTCCGTGGTCTGACCGACCGCCCCATCCAGCCAGTGGAGGAAGCGGCACACCGCCACCGCGTCGCGCCGATGCGCGGCCCGGGCGCCGTCCTGCTCGGTGGCGTTCTTGCGCGCCTTGGGCGCCGCGCACGGGTCCGCCGCATCAACCACCGTCGCCCCGGCGGCCCGGAGATGCTGCCCGAACCACGCCGGCGACCCGGCTTCATCCACCCGCACACGCTGACCGCGCAGCCCGCTCAGCGCGCTGGCCAGTCCGCTCCGCGCCTGCACGGAGACGTCGTTGCCCAACCAGGTGCGCACCGCCGCAGACACCTTGGCCGGCTCCATGAACAGCGTCACCGACGCATCATCGCGGATCAGCAGGAAGCCGAGCGCGAACGGCGTGAAATCGATGTCGCCGCCGCGGATGTTCAGCAGCCAGGCAATCGAGGCCGGATCGGTGACGATCGCGGCATCCTGCTTGGCCGCGCGTAGCGATGCGGCGACGTCGGACCGCTTCTCGGCCGAGTCCTTGCCGGCGAACTGCAACTGATGCGGCACGGCCGGCGCGACCGGCGGGGCAGGGCGGTCGGTCCAGGCCTGATCCAGCGGATTGACCGCCAGCGGCACCATCTCCAGCCCGGCATCGGTGTAGCGCGCCACGGCGTCGGCGCTCATCAGCATCGGATCGTAGCCGATCCGTGCGCCCGCCGGCGCCGCGTCGGCCAACCATTGCACCGGCGGCTCGTCGACCAGATGCCGTCGCTCGAAGGCGGCGCCGTCGGTCTGCTGCTCCAGCTGCAACGTGTATCGCCCATCGGTGAACACCGCCGCCCGCTCCGGCAAGATCACCGCGAGCCCGGCGCTGCCGGTGAACCCGGTTAGCCAGGCCAGCCGCTCCGCGCTCGGCGGCACGTATTCGCCGAGATGCTCGTCGGCGCGCGGCACCAGGAAGCCCTCGACCGATTGAGTCCGTATTACGGCGCGGACGGCTGCGAGTCGCTCAAGGCTGGTCTTCATAATTCGTTAACAATTGCATAGCTTCTCCGATGTCCATGCGCCTCACGCATGGCAGCGAAAGGGACTTCGCAGATGCAGCATCGAGCCTTCAAGCGCATATTCCGTTTCACCGATGCAGCAGTCAGCGCTGCCGAAGTAATTGAAGAACGGACTTACCATGAGCGCCCACACCAACGACCACGTCGTCTATCTCCCCACCACGATGAGCTACAGCAACACGGCCGTAAAGCGCCCGACCGGCACCAGCCGTCCGAGCGGCCTGGAAGCCGTGTTCGTCAAGGCTTTGCGTTTCGTTGCCTCGATCCCGCATCGCCAGGCAGTCAAGAGCGAGCTGTCGCGCCTGTCCGATCGTGAACTCGCCGATATCGGCCTGTCGCGCAGCGAAATCTCGCACGTCTTCGACCGCGCTCGCTAACTAATTGCCTGCCCGCAGCATCAGCGTCGCCCAATTGCCTTCGGTGAGGACCCGGTCCAGCCGAAGCCCATGACGCTGATGCGCTGCGAGCACCATCCGGATCTGCTCGACCAGTAAGCCGGCCAGGATCACTGTAGCGCCCTCCGCCAGTTCCGCGGCGAGATCACCCGCCATCCGACACAGCGGCCGCGCCAAGATGTTGGCCAGCACCAGATCGAACGGAGCCGCCCGCACGATCGCCTGGCTCCGCCACCCATCCGCCAACTCGACCCGCACCCGGCGACCGACGCCGTTGCGCCAGGCGTTCTCCCGCGACACGCGCACCGACCATGGCTCGATGTCGGTTGCCAGCACACGCACGTGCAGCAGCTTGGCCGCTGCCATGGCCAGGATCCCCGACCCGGTGCCCAGATCCAACACGCGCCGTGGCCGCCGCCGGGCTGCGAGTTCGAGCGCACGCAGGCAGCCACGCGTGGACCCATGCTCCCCCGACCCGAACGCCAATCCGGCATCCAGCTCAAGCGTATGGCGTCCCGGCACCACGGCGTCCGAATGCGTGCCGCGCACCAGGAAGCGTCGCCCCACCAGCTGATCGGGAAACGCCTCCTGCGTCCGCACCAGCCAGCCATCCGCCTCCGTCGGCGTGCGCACCAGCTCGGGGTGCACCCCCGTCGCCGCCGCGGCCAGCGCCAGCGATCCGCGCAGGGCGCCGTCGTCCTCCGGCACGTCGCGCACGCCCTCGACCTGCCAGGTCTTCTTGTCCTCGTCGGCCAGGAAGAAGCTGACCGTGTCGCAATGCTCGAGCAGCGCCGCCTCGAACATCTCCAGCGCATCCTCCGGCACCACCACCGAGACCGTCTCCAACGGTCCCGCCCGACGCCTCACGATGCGAGCTCCACGAACCGGTCCAGCAAGCGCTTCTGCCCGGCCTTTTCGAACAGCACGTCCAGCCGGTCATCCTCCACGCTCAACACCTCGCCGTAGCCGAACTTCTGATGGAACACCCGCGCCCCCACGGCGATCGTGCTCGTCTGCTTCGGCCGCACCGGCGGCTCCCACGGCAGCGCCTCGCCGCTGTGCAGCGCACCCGGGCTGCGCCGCGCCACCAGCGGCCCCGACAGGAAGACGCTCGGCGCCGACATCATCTCGCGCCGCTGCGCCGTCCCGGTTCCGGCCCGCTCGATCCACTCCTCCGGCATCTCCTCGATGAATCGGCTCGGAATCGAGCTCTGCCAGTTGGCGTAGAGCCGCCGATTGGCCGCGAAGCTCACGATCGCCTGCTTGCGCGCCCGGGTCAGCCCGACATAGGCCAGCCGCCGCTCCTCCTCGAGGCCTTTCAACCCGCCTTCGTCCAACGTCCGCTGGCTCGGGAACAGCCCTTCTTCCCAGCCCGGCAGGAACACCGTGTCGAACTCCAACCCCTTGGCGCCGTGCAGCGTCATCATGCTGACCCGCTCGCCCTCCGAGTTGGCATCGTTCTCCATCACCAGCGAGACGTGCTCGAGGAACGTGCCGAGAGTCTCGAAGTCCGCCAGCGCGCGGACCAACTCTTTCAGGTTGTCCAGCCGCCCCGGCGCGTCCGGCGATTTGTCGGCCTGCCACATGCCGGTGTAGCCGCTCTCGTCGAGCATCGTCGACACCGTGACGACGTGCCCATCGCCCTCCAGCCCACGCCGCCAGCGGGCGAGGTCCATGAAGAACACGTTCAGCCCGTCCCGCACCTTGCCCTTCAACACGCCGTTGCTGGCCAGCTGCGCCGCCGCCAGCGCCAGCGGGATCTCCTGCTCGCGCGCCGCCGCCCGCATCGTTCGCAGCGCCACGTCGCCGACGCCTCGGCGTGGCAGGTTCACGATGCGCTCGAACGCCAGGTCGTCCTGCGGCTGCGCTAGCACGCGCATGTAGGCGATCGCGTCGCGGATCTCCTGCCGCTCGTAAAACCGCAGCCCGCCCACGACGCGGTACGGGATGCCGAGCGAGATCATCCGCTCCTCGAACGCCCGCGTCTGCGCCGATGTCCGCACCAGGATCGCCATCTGGCCGATGGAGTTCTGCTGCCGCTGCAACTGCTCGATCTTCTCGCCGACCATACGGGCCTCCTCGTCGGAGTCCCACAAGCTGACGACCTCGACCTTGTCGCCCGAGGCGTCGTTGCGTCCGGGCCGCAGCGTCTTGCCGAGTCGCCCTTCGTTATGCGCGATCAGCCCGGCCGCCGCAGCGAGGATTGGCGCCGTCGAGCGATAATTCGCCTCCAACCGCACCACCACGGCCCCGGGGAAATCCACTTCGAAGCGCAGGATGTTCTCCACCTCCGCGCCGCGCCACGAATAGATCGACTGATCGTCGTCGCCGACGCAGCAGATGTTGCGATGTCCCTGCGCCAACAGCCGCAGCCAGAGGTATTGCACCACGTTGGTGTCCTGATACTCGTCGACCAGGATGTAACGAAACCGCCGATGATACTCGGCCAGCACGTCCGGATGAGTGCGGAAGATCTGCACCACGTGCAGCATCAGATCGCCGAAATCGGCGGTGTTGAGCTGCTTCAGCCGCTCCTGATACGCCGCATACAGGGCCGGCGCGTGGCCGCCGGCATAGTCGCCCGCATCGGCCGCCTTGATCGTCGCCGGCATCTCGCCGCGGTCCTTCCAGCGCTGAATCATGCCCATCAGCTGGTTCGGCGGCCAGCGCTTGGCGTCCACCTTTTCCGCTTCCAACACTTGCTTGAGCAGCCTTAGCTGATCGTCGGTGTCCAGGATGGTGAAGTTGGAGGTTAGCCCGACCAGCGGCGCGTGCCGACGCAGCATCCGCGCGCACAGCGCATGGAACGTGCCGAGCCACAATCCTTCCACCGGTTGCTGAAGAATGGCGCCGACTCGCTCGCGCATCTCGCGCGCCGCCTTGTTGGTGAACGTCACCGCCAGCACCTGGCTCGGAAACGCCCGTTCGGTGAGTAGGATATGGGCGAACCGCGTGGTCAAAACGCGCGTTTTTCCGGTGCCCGCACCCGCCAGAACCAGCACCGGCCCATCGACGCTCTCGACGGCCAGCCGCTGTTCGGGGTTCAAGCGGACCAGATAGTCGGTCAGAGCTTCTGGCAAGGTGTCTGGCAGCTTGGCATCACTCCCGCGATATAGAGCGCTTCATGAATTGGGCCAACCGATCCCTCGCCGTCTTCGCCCGCCATGGCTCGGCGCTGCTCGCCATCGCCATCTTCGGCGGTGCGTTGCTGCCGCCGCTCGCCGCCGCGGCGCACCCGCTGCTCGGGCCCGTCGTCTTCGGCCTCATGGTGCTCATCTTCCTCCGGGTCGACCTCGGCGCCACGCTCGCGCGCCTGACCAAGCCCGGTCCCGCCGCCCTCATGGTCGCGGGCGAGTTGATCGTCTCCCCCTTGGTGATGGCCGCGCTGATCGCCCCGTTCCACCTCGACCCCGGTATCGCCGCCGGCCTCGTCATCTTTGCCGCTGGCTGCGCCGCCACCTCGTCGCCGGCCTTCGCCCGCATGGTCGGCCTCGATGCCGACCTCTCCCTCGTCGTCTCCCTGCTCAGCACGCTGCTCGTGCCCTTTACCGCGCCGCCGCTCTCCGCCTGGCTCGCCGGGGTGGGCCTGCCGATCGGCACCGGCGCGTTCATGCTCAGGCTGCTCTTCTACGTCGGGCTGCCCGCGGTGCTATCCCTCGGTATTCGAGCGGTCACTGGCCGCGACGCGCTCGGCCGCTGGGGCGAGGCGGTCGACGGCACACTCGTGCTGCTGCTGTTCCTCTACGGTTTCGGCGTCATGGACGGACTTCAGGCCCGTATCACGGCCGATCCGGCCTGGGTCGCGACGGCCCTCGTCGCCGCCTTCGCCGCCAACTACGCCCTGAACGTTCTCACCACGTTGGCGCTGCTGCCGCTCGGCCTGCGCGACGCCGCGTCCGGCGGGCTCATGGCGGGCAACCGCAACATGGCTCTCTTCATCGCCGTCCTGCCCAGCAATACCGATCCGCGGCTATCACTGTTCTTCGGCCTCTGCCAGTTCCCGCTCTTCCTCAGTCCGTTCCTGCTGCGGCCGGTGTACCGACGCTGGGTTTTACCCCGAGCAGATGCGCGATAGCATAGGTCAGGTCGGCCCGGTTGAGCGTGTAGAAATGGAACTCGTCGACGCCGTTGGCCTGCAGCAGGCGGACCTGCTCGGCGGCGACGATGGCGGCGATCATGCGGCGCGTCTCCGGGTCGTTCTCGGTGCCGGCAAACAGCTCGCCCATCCAGTCCGGCACGCTGGTGCCGCACATGGCGCTGAATTTCTTGGCCTGTGCGTAGTTCGTCACCGGCATGATGCCCGGCACGATCGGCGCGGTGATCCCGGCCGCCAGCGCCCGGTCGAGGAAGCGGAGAAACACCTCGCCATCGAAGAAATATTGGGTGATCGCCCGCGTCGCCCCGGCATCCAGCTTGCGCTTGAGGTTGTCGATGTCGAGATCGGCGTTCTGTGCCGTCGGATGCGTCTCCGGATACGCGGCGACCGAGATCTCGAAATCGCCGATCCGCTTCAGCCCGGCCACTAGGTCCGACGCATAGGCATACCCGTCCGGATGCGCCACGTAGTCCTCACCGGCCGGCGCATCGCCGCGTAGCGCCACGATGTGGCGCACGCCGCAGTCCCAATAATCCTGTGCCACCGCATCGACCTCGGCCCGCGACGCGCCGATGCAGGTTAGATGCGCCGCCGGGATCAGGCTGGTCTCGCGTACGAGGCGGGTGACAGTGGAGTGGGTTCGGGCCTGCGTCGTGCCACCGGCGCCATAGGTGACGCTGACGAAGCGGGGTGCCAGCGGTTCGAGTCGGCGAATGCAGGTCCAGAGCTGCGCCTCGAGCGCGTCGTTCTTGGGCGGGAAGAACTCGAATGACAGCGCCGGCGCTGGAGTCGCGGCCGAGCGCATCGGCAACGGCGCGAAACGCGGCCCGGTCAGCCAACGCTCGAGCGTCGCTTCCGGCGCGGCGAGCTGGGGAGGGCGAGATGTGAACTGGTTCATCGGACTGTTACCCGGGTTGTGACGTGCGCCGTTTTCGCGATCAAACAGAGTATAAGCCTTCCCGCCGCTTTCGCCACGCTGTCCGTCAATGTTGTGTTCAGGGTTGGGCGCTAGCATAAAGGGGACATCGCCCGATCAACGGTGCCCGGTTAACGACGTAAGAGGAATGACGATGGGTTGGGTTCTGCCCCGGGTTTTTTTAGCGGCCACGATCTTCGGTCTCGGCGCCTGCGCCACGAAGCCGGCGCCGAACGATCAGCTCGCGCTGGCTGAGTACAACGAGGCGAACGATCCGTTCGAGCCGACCAACCGCTTCTTCTATCGGGTCAACGACGGCATCGACACCTACGCGCTTCGCCCCGCCGCGGTGGCCTACCGCGCCGTCGTGCCGGGTGCCGTGCGGCGCCCGATCCACAACCTGCTGTCCAACATGGCCAGCCCGGTGATCTTCGCCAACGACGTCTTCCAGACCCGGTCCCAGCGCGCCGGCACCACGATGATGCGCTTCCTGATTAACACCACCGCCGGCGTCGGCGGCCTGTTCGATGTCGCGGCCCACCTTGGCTACCCGTCGCACGATGCCGATTTCGGCGAGACGCTGGCGCTGTGGGGCGTGGGCGGCGATCCGTTCCTGTTCCTGCCGATCCTCGGCCCGAGCAACCCGCGGGACCTGTCCGGCTTCGCCGGCAACATCGTGCTGGACCCGCTGACCTGGGCCAGCTTCGGCGGCAGCGCCACGCTCGGCTACAGCCGCTACGCCCTGACCGCGCTGGATACCCGCGAGCGGAACATCGACGTGATCGACTCGATCAAAAAGACCGCATTGGATCCCTACGCGACGTTCCGCAGCCTATATCGTCAGAACCGGGCCGCCGAGATCGAGAAGATCCGCGTGGACGACAAGACCACGATCCCGGCCTGGTTCAGCCGCTAGAGAGTATCGCATGTCCCTCATCACACGCCGCGCTGTCCTGTTGACCTCCGCGTCGGCTCTGCTGCTTTCCGTCACGCCCATGCGCGCCTGGGCCCAGGCAGACCGCTCGGCCGAGGCCAGCCGCTTCATCGAACAATTCGGCAGTCAGCTCGTCGGCATCGTCAACGCCGACGAGTCGCTGGACCGCAAGCGCCAGCAAATGCAGCCCCTCGTCGAGCAGGCCTTGGCCGTGAACGACATCGGAGTCTTCGTCCTGGGCCGCTACTGGCGGATCGCCACGCCGGCCCAGCAGCAGCGCTTCATCCAGCTATTCCACGCGGTGCTGGTCAACACCATCACCAGCAAGCTCGGTGACTTCCGCGGCGTCGCCTTCCGCCTGACGCAGACCACGATGCGCGACGGCGACTACCTCGTCGGCACGCTGATCAGCCGCCCGAATCAACAGCCCAACAACGCGCAATGGGTGGTCAGCTTCCAATCCGGCCGCCCCGCCGTCGTCGACGTCCTGGCCGAAGGCACCAGCCTACGCCTGACCCAGCGATCCGACTACGCCGCCTTCATCTCGCGCAACAACAACAACGTCGACGCCTTGCTCAACGCGCTCGAGCGACAAGCGAGCTGACACTGGCGGCCGGGTCCGACCCGGCCGCTTCTACTTCGGCGCCTCGATCGGCGTCGATCCATGGCGCTGTAGCCAAACCTGCGCCTCGCGGAACCGGCTCCATCCGGGGACTTGCGCCGTCAGGCTGACCTGCTTCCACTTCGGATGCCGGCCCGGCTGTTGCAGCTCGGATAGATTATCGAAAAATGCAGTGACGAAGCGGGACAGCCGGGTGAACCGCTCAGAGCCGGGCTGCCAGTTGTAGACCGCCATGACGGCGCCGACCGCGACGGTCTCGACCGAACCGTCATCGCCGATCAGGGCGGGGTAGTCGGCATGGGTGAGGCGAGAGGGCAGGTAGGTCTGTAGCAGTGCCGGGTTGAGCGGCAGCGACAGGAAGTGCAGCCCGCTCGTCCCGACGTCGGAGAACAGCCGGGCGGGCTTGCCGGTGACGTAAACCAGCGCATCGATCTCGCCACGCTTCATTTCCGCCAGCGCCGTCTCCGGATCATCGTTGATGATGGTCGGCTGCACGCCGAGTGCGGCGAAGATGACGGACGCCGTCAGCGCCGTGCCGCTCCCCTTGGCATCCACGGCGACGCGCAGGCCGGTGAGGTCGGTGACGCTGGCGACCTCGGTGCGGGCGAGGATGTGCACTTCCTCGTCGTACAGCTTGGCCAGGTAGGAGATGTTGTTGGTCAGCCCGATCAGCCCCGGCTTCTGCCGCAGGTAGGACAACACATCGGATTGCACGATGCCGATATCGACGTCGCGCACATTCAGGATGTCCGAGATGTTCTGCAGCGATCCCTTGCCGACGATCGGCAATACGCGGAAATCCGGCACCTTGGCGCTGAACACGCTGGCGATGTCAGCGGCGATCCGGATGTATGTCCCGGACAGGCCGCCCGAGATGATGCCGAGAACGGCCGTCGGCATCACCACCTGCGTATCCGGGATTACCGGCAGCGCATTGCGCGGTTGTGGCGGCAAGAACTCGCGGGCCACGGCAGGGCCAATTGCCATCGGGCCGGTCAGCGAGAGGCTTAGGAGGCAGGCGCACGCTAGGGTTTGGAGTCGCAAATCTACTTTCCTTGACCGATAGCCTTCAGGCGTGCCGCCGCCTCGGAGTCGCCGAGGGAGGCTGCGCGCTGATACCATTGTCGCGCTCGGGCCGGGTCGGCAAGCGCTCCGTCGACCGCCGCGGGGAGGAACGCGGAGTCGAAGGTGCGCGCCATCAGGCGGGCAGCGGCGGCGCTGTTGGCCTCGCCGGCGCGCTCGTAATATAGACGCGCGGCGGAGATGTCGCCGATGGCGAACTGCTCGTCCCCCCGCTTGAGCAGCAACGCGACGACGGCCGGCGCGAGCGACGCTTCGGCGTTGACCGGAGGCCGGGCTCGGCTAGGCACCGGCGGCGCTACCGTGGCCGGTGGTGCTACTGAGGCCGGCGGTGCTACCACGGCCGGCGGTGTTGGTGGGGCAAGTACGGGCGGTGCCGGAGGTTCGGGGGCGACAGCTTTAGCCAGGGCGGGTGGCGGCTCGGCTGGCTTGGCCGGCGCTTCGGCTGGCGCTGGCGCGCGCTGGACCGTCGGGGAGACGGCTGCCGGCTTGGGGGTCGCTTGTATCGGCTTGGCTACCGGCGGCGCGGCGCTCTGAGACGCTACAGGTGGCTGCGGCAGGCCGAAGCTCGGTGCCTGCTCGGGATGCTGAATCACGAACGGCGTCGACGGCTTGGGTTCCGACCATGGCATATCGCCGAGCAAGTCGGGCCAGTCGTAGAACGACAGCGCGAACGCGAACGCCGCAACACCCACGAACAGGCTGACCAGCGGCATGACTAACCGCCGCCGCGTATCGCGCGCTGCCGACCGAGCTGCCTTAGGCGGCGGATCAGCGAAGAGGGCGAACATATCCGGCGGCGGGACCTCGCTGTCGTGCACCGTGTCCGAGCCGTTCGCGCCCCGGGGAGCGCTGCCGAACCCATACTCCGGCTCGAAATGCAGCTCGCGGTCATAGTCCGAGCCCGGCGCATCCCGCACGACCGGCATCATCTCGGACTCGGCCCGGAGTTGCGCCATGGTCTGCGTGACGTCGTTCTCCACCGACGCCCATGGGTCGGAATCGTCCTCTGCCGCGGGGAGTGCCGCCCGGATTGCCAGGCGGCGCGCCAGTGGCTCGTACTCGTCGTCGGCCAGCCGATTCCAAAGCTCCGGCCGGCCGACCAGGAGAATCTGTGGGATCCGCCGGCCCGGCTCACGCATCGCCGCCAGCCGCGACAGACACTGCAACAGCTCGTGCGACGCCTGGTGCGCATCGTCGACCGTCAGCACGACGTGACGCTCGAGGTTCTCAGCCTTACCCGCCTCGGCGTAGGCAACCTGCTCGATCTGATCGGCCAACGACGCCGGCACCTTGTCCGGGTCGCTGATCCGGATGAACCGTACTGCCCGCTCCTTGCGGTCCGCCATCACCGCGTCCAAGACCACCGTCTTGCCACAGCCTTCGGGCCCCGTCAGCGCGGCGAACACCTGGCCTTCCTTGAGCGCCAGGCTCAACGCCTCGTAGCAAGCATTCTGCGCCATCCGCAGCGTCAGCCCGGCCGCCGGCGCGGGACGCGGCAAGGCCGGCAACTGCCGCAGCTCACCGCCCGGCCGCTTCATAGCCGGCCAGCTACGGCTGTCGAACCGTGGGTTCGAGCTGGCACTCATGGCGGGCTCGCGTTGGCCGGTCCGACCAGCGGCAGACGGAGAATGCACATCCGCAACTGTCCCTTAAACTTGCAAATAAGTGAAATATTTAGCCGTCGAGTCGGCGTTCAAGGCAAGTCCTCTTCTCTTGCCAGACCTGGAACAACAACGCTCGGTATTGTTGCGCAACGGCTTCCCACCCGTAGGTCAGCGCCGAGCGCCGCGCGCCCGCCCGCAACCGTGCCAGCCCGTCCGCATCCGCCAACGCGTCTCCAAGCACGGCCGCGATCGCCGCGCCGTCGCGCTCGATGGCGAACCCGTTCTCCCCATCGACCAGGTAGTCCTCGATCCCGCCCACGCGCGTGGCGAAAATCGGCACACCGCACGCCAACGCCTCCATGCACACCAGCGAGAACGTCTCGTAAGCCGTTGGAAATACGAAAGCGTCCGCCTCGCGGTAAATCTCCGGCAGATCCCGCCTAGGCCCGGCAAAATGCACGCGAGAGCCCACGCCCAGCTTCTGCGCCAACGCCGCATATCGCGCCACGTCGCCGGCACCGACCACCATCAGGCGGAACTCCGCGCATCCGGGATGGCATAGTGCCGCGATCACGTGCGCCAGTCCCTTGCGGTCGAATTCATGCCCGACGAACAACAGCATCGTATCGTCTGCACCGATCCCGAACGCCGCCCGCAACCCGGCCGTCGGCCCCTCCGGCGAGAAGCGCGCAATGTCTGTACCATTCGGAATGACGCATATTCTGTCGCGTGGAACGCCATGAAAACGTTCCAACTCACCGACGACCCGGTTGGACACCGCGACATATCGTCGTGCCCGCAACCCCCGCAACATGACGCGGTCGCGCGCGCCAACCCACAGGTTCAGCGGGTTCATCGCCCATCGCCATTCCCGGTCGGCGCGTTTCTGCGCCAGGTTGGCGGCGTTGACCGCGTGCAACACCACCACGTCGGCGACCAGCGAGTCGCCATGCGATAGCACGACGGCGTCCTCGACCCATCCGGACGGGCGCTGCCCGCGCCTTAGCGCGAGCGAGGCCGCCAGCGTATAGGCCGGGATCAGCAGCGATCGCCCGAGATGCCGCCACCGGCCCCGCGTCGGGATCCGCTCCACACTGCGCGGCAGCGCAAAACGCACTCGCGTGCGCGACGCGGCGGGCACGTCCGGGCCGACGATTGCTGCCAGCACCGAGGCCGGCGTGCCATCCGCCTCCCACGCCCGCTGCAACTCAAACGCCACCGTCTCGGTGCCGCCGGCCTGGCTGAACTCCTGCACCGCCTGCACGATCCGGAACCCGGCCGAGCCGCTAGGCGGCGTTGTGGTCGACCTGCCGCTCATGCGCGCGAAAGCCGCAACGGCCGCGTGCCGCCCTTGGTCAGTCCGGCGGTGCGCTGCGAGACGGCCAGGCGCCAACTGTCGACCAGGTCCCTGGCAACCGCCGCATAGGTGAAGCGCGCCTCGACGTTCGCCAGCCCGTCCCGCCGCCGCGCGTCGATCTCGCCGGGATCGTCGGCCAGTCGGGTGAGCAGGCCGGCGAGCGCCGCCGGGTCACGCTGCGGCACGATCCACCCGCCAGTTCCGACCACGGACGGGATCGCGCCGGTGGCAGCGCCGATCACCGGCGTGCCACATGCCTGTGCCTCGATGATGACCCGGCCGAACTGCTCCTTGACCGCGGACGTCAGCCGCGTCGGCAACACCAGCACGTGGAGCCCGCGCAGAAACGCACCGACCTGAGCCGGCTGGCACCACGGCAGGAAGCGGACGCGCGTGTCGAGCCCTTGCCGCGCCACATGGGCCTTGAGCGCCGCCAGATACGGGCCTTCGCCCACGATCGTCAGGCGGGTCTCGACCGAGGCGATCGCCATCGCGTCGAGCACGTCGTCCAGTCCTTTCTCCTCGACCAGACGGCCCACATAGCCCAGCTCGACGGCCCCCGAAGCAGCGACCCGCTCACCTGGATGAAAGACGGCCTGATCGACGCCATAGCCGATCGTCGCCGTCGGCCCGGCGTAGCCGCAGGCCCGCACGACGTCGGTCGCGTCGTCGGAACGGGACATCACGAGGTCGGTCCGGCGCAAAACGTGGCGCCGGACCAGTTCGAATGGCAGCGGCAGCCGCTTGAGGATGTTCTGGTCCACCTCCATGGCCAGCGCCGCCCCTAGCCGCCGCGCCGTCCGGCTGGCCTGCAGCGCGACGGCGCTCCAGGGCTCCTCCCACAAATGGATCACGTCGGGCTGCAAGCGGTCCGCCAGCGCCGCCAGGTCTGGGTAGTGATGCAGGTACCAAGTCGCCGCACCCGCCTTCGGCAGCCGGATCGGCTGGACATGCAGCGTAACGCCGAGATCGGGCCCCGGGTCAGCGTCGTACCAGCGGCCGAACTGATGCCAGCGCGACGGCACCACGAGATGCACGTCGAGCGACGGATCGCCCGCGAGCGGATGATAGCGCAACCGGCCCGCGGCGCGGCTGACCGCGGTGTGCGCGATCGACAGGACGCGCAACGGGCCGGCGCGCTCAACCACGGCGCAGCAACGACGTCGCCAGTGCGGAGAGGCCGCTCAGATGCGCCTGCGCGAACGCGACATGCCGATGGTTGCCGTTGACGATGTGTCGCGGCAGCGCGTGGGGGTTAGCGCCGGGTCGGATCAGCGCCTTGCGGGTGGTGGTGCCGGTCGCAAAGCCGGCATCGCGGACGAAGGCGAAGTCGCGCGGACCGCAATCGACGCGCTGCCCATAGGGAAACGCGAAATGTCGGACGGAGATGTCCAACCGCTCCTCGAGCCGGGCCCGGCTGCCGCTGATCTCCGCCCAGGCGCTGTCGGCATCGAGCCGCGCGACGTGCGGGTGCGTCACGGTGTGCGCACCGATCTCGACGCCGGGCAGGTCGCGCACCCGCTCGAGCATCGCCCAGGTGATGCGGTGCAAGTCGTCCAGCCGGTCCGGGTCCTCGCCGTGCCGTGCACAGAAGCGGTGATACGCGTCGTCTCCCCCTGATTGCTGCCAACGCGCGCTGATGACCGCGTAGGCTTTGCGACGTCGCCGAGCGCTGTTCAGCCAGTACAGCTGCCCTTCGTCGGTGACGCTCTCGGCTGTCGACAGGATGGTTTCCAGCCCGGCATCGCGCAGCCGCAACCGACCGTCCGGAATGTCGGTGGTGACGAACAGCGTAATCGGCACGCCGAGGCGCCGGAACAGCGGCACCACCTGCTCGGCAGTGTCGCGATAGCAATCGTCGACCGAGAAGTTGACGAACCGGCGATGACCGCGCTCGCGGGTGCGGCGGAGCGCCTCGTCCATCGAGACGATGTCCCAACCTCGAGCTTGTATGAAGCGCACCAGGCGCTCGAGATAGGCCAGATCGAGGTAGAACCCCCGATTGGGCAACCCCGCCCACTCCGCCGATGCCACCGCGCGATGGAAGATTAGGCAGCATCCCCGGTCGACATGACGGTCGCGGCTCGTCGTCTGATGCTCGCTGCGCTCCAGATTGTGAGACGACATTAACGGGCTTTCCAGATGGTGGTGGCGGCCATCGCGCGCACCCGCGGGACCATGATCAACATCGATAGTGCCGCCGCCAACGCGGTGGCGGCGCCTCCGAGAAACAGGCGCGGCAACGTGCCGTGGATCTCGCTCATCACCAGGCCGGACAGCACCACCAGCAGCATGAGGCCCGGCACCGCGTCGCGCAGCACCCGCATCAACGCCCCGGTGCAGCCGAGCGCCACCGTGACGCCGGTCAGCACCACCACGCCACGGACCGCCTCGCCGAAGCCGAGCGCGAAGCCACCCAACGTATGGACCAGCAGCGCACTGGTCAGCGCATTGGCGATGTAGCCGGTCGCGACGATCGCAGTAGCGCGCCGGTTCCGCCCGACATTATTGAGCATGCGAACGAGGATGTAGCCCAGCGTCGTCGCCCACAGCCCGGCCGCGATCCCGCGTAACGCGTTGCTGGTCAGCGCGATGGCCTCTGGCCCGAACGCGCCACGATGGAACACCAGCTCGACGATCTCCGGCGCGAAGCACACCAGGAACACCGACCCCGGCAGCGAGATCGCCAGCACCGGCCGGGCCAGCGCCTCCATCTGCGCCGGCGCATTCTGCCCGGGGCCGGCGGAGAGCACCGCCAGGCCCAGCGGCTGCCCGATCAGCAGGGTCGCGCTATCGCTCAGCGTCCGCGCATAGTCGAGCGAGGCGAGCGTGCCGACCGCAAGCGCCGAGGCGAGCAGCCGCTCGATCCAGATCTCGCCCTGCTCGGCGAGCGGCTGCAGCAGCAACGGGCGCAGCCGCCGCATGTAGAGCATGAACGTGGCCGCGATCTCGCCCGGACCGATGCCGCGGAAGTCGACGGCGCCTTCCCGCGCCGCCGCACCGACGGCCCAGACCGCGACCGCGTTGAACGCCAGTGTGAAGCTCCACGCCAACGCGATGGTCTGCCCGGTGGCGAGCAGCATCAGGACGCCTCCGATGACGGCGACGTTGACCAGAGTCGCCCTGATCGAGGTGATCCGCGAACGGCCACGGGCGATCTCGCTGGCCGACAAGCAGCAGAGTAAGACCGACGCCGGCATCGCCAGCGCCATGACGCGGGTGAACGCGAGCGTCAGGTCGCGCGCAGCGGTGCCGAAGCCGCCGAGCAGCACGTCGATCCAGAGCGGCGCGGTGAGCTCGACGATCCCGAACATCAACGTCGCCAGCAGGGTCAGCGCCATCGTCAGGGCGCCGAAGCGTCGCGCAGCATCGCCGGTGCGGCTCCATTCGCGATACACCGGGATCAGGATGGCTGGTACCGTCTCGCCCTGCAGGATCGCCAACGGCAGCAACACCGCCGTCAGTCCGCCGCGGAAGCTGTCGGCGACCAACGATGCGCCGATAGCCCGCGCGATCAGAATTTCCCGTACAAGGCCGAGAACCTTGCTCAGCAGCGCGCCGCCCATCAGCAGGCCGGCCAAACGCTTAGCGTTCGGCGCCGCCGCCGCGGTCGGTTGGCTCGGGAGGATCACATCAGTCGTCATGTCTCGGGATCGGTCACGCAGAACGAGGAACTCGAAAACTGGTTATTCGTCGGCCGCATTGTTGCGCTACCGAACGAGGCCGATCACGGCTCGCGCGATCCGGGCAGACGTTCGTCTAAATTCTTGGATATTGATTATACCTGCGATAAGGCCGAATTTCAAGGCGCAACAGACCTTCAATACACAACTTAAACTAGCAAATCCGGATAACAAAGCAATCAAAGACATGCATCGAAGTTTGATCATGCCTGGAAAAGGTGTTATTAAGGAGCGGCAATAGAAGGACCGTCATGGACGCGACAGCCGACAGCCTTGCTGACGCGTCAGGCAGCGAGGGCACGCGACCCGGCCTGCTCGGGCAGTTGTGGCACAAGCGCCTGATCGTGGCGCTGACCTTCGGCATCACCCTCTGCCTCGTTCTCGCACTTCTCTATGTCTTACCCGTCAGTTATCTCGCGACCGGATCAATCATCGTGGCGGATCGCGAGCCGATTGTCGGCTCGAGTTCGCCAGCCTGGGCACAAAAGGTGGGCGATCCCGCCGACATGGAGAGCACCATCTTGCTCATCCGGTCGCCGCGGCTGCTTCGTATGCTGATTGCTGCCCCGGCTCTAAGCGGTGCCGTCGAGGCGGAATGCGCCGGCACCGCGCGACAGGTCATGAACCGTCTTCGCCCGATCGACTGCTCGCGTCTGGTCGGCGACGCTGACGCGCAATTGCAATGGGTGCAGGACCGATTCTCAGTCGGGGCAGTCGGCCGCAGTCGGGTCATCGCCGTAAGCTATAAGTCGCCGGCGCCCGAGATATCGCGCGCGATGGTCAACGGCCTGCTGCAAACCTTCTTGGATGACGAGCACGCGAAACTTCGTCACTCGCGCGACGAGGCGGTCGACTGGGTGCGTCAGCGCTTGGCTCAACTCGACACCGAGTTGCAACGCGACGCCGCGAGCATCGAAGCGTACCGCAACCTGCATGGGCTCGTGCGCGGGATCGGCGGGCCGCTCAGCTCCGAGCGCCTGACGCAGGCGGCGCAGCAACTCAGCGAGGCCAAGGCTGCGCAGGCCGAGGCGGAGCTTCGCTTGCAGGAATCCCGTGGCGGTGGCGCTTCGCGCCAGGCTCTGGAGTCGCGGGCGATCGCAGACCTGAAGCAGCAACTCGCCCAAGCCAGCGCCTTAGCCTCGAGTTCGGCACAACGGTTCGGTGCGCAGAACCCGATGATGCTGGCGTATCGCAAGCAGGAGACCGATATCGCTGCCCGGTTGGCGGCTGAGACCGGTCGCGTGGGGGAGGCGGCGCTCCGCAATCTCGACGCGGCCAAGGCGCGGGTCGAGGAAGCGCAGCGTGAGTTGAGTAACCGCACGGTCGGAGCGAGCCAGGCGGCCGAGGCGGAGACGCAGATTGCCAGCATGGTCCGCGACCTGGAAATCAAGCGCGGTTCGTATATCGACTTGTCGCAACGCCTGAGTCAGCTCGAGACGGAGCGACGGATCCTCGAGCCGAGCACGCAGCTCGTCAACATGGCCGAACTGCCACCCCGGCCAGCCTTCCCGCAGCGCACCCCATTTCTGATCGGCGGCCTGACCCTGGCGACCGTCTTGTCGACGGCGGCCGGGCTATTGACCTACAAGCCGGCGCGATCCGGGCAGATCGCGCTCGGGCGCACCTACACGCGTATCCCGATCCTGGCACAAATCCCGGAGCTGCGCTTGCGCCGTGCAGGCAAGCGCGAGATCTCCCGCCGTGAGCACAATTTCCCGCTCGCGGCCGCCATCTCGTTTCTGGATACGCATCCGCCGCTGCTTGAAGCCATGCGCATCCTGCATGCGCGCCTCACATTGGCTGGGTTCGGCGGTAAGTTCCGCACTTTGTTGATCGCGTCCGAAGTCGCCGGCGAGGGTAAGTCATTCGTCACCCTTGCGCTCGCGCGAATGGCACGGGCGTCCGGGCGCCGGGTGCTGGTCATCGAGACCTGCCTTCGGCAACCTTTCTTCGAGGAGGCACTGCACGGCCCGCCGAGTGCCGGGCTCGCCGGCTATCTCCGTGGCGGCCCGGCGGAGACGGTGCAACTCGGCGCCGTGCCGGGGGTAGACTTCCTGCTTGCCGGAGACATGATGCCCGATAGCACCGAGTTGCTGTCGGGACCGCGCTTCATTTCACTGCTGGACTGGGCGGCGAGCTACGACCTGGTCATCATCGACAGTGCCCCGGTGTCCGAGTTGATGGACGCGGCCCTGCTGGCGCCGCGGGTCGATGGCGTGGTGTTCTGCCTGCGCGCCAATCGCCCGCCGGCGGCAAACGCGCTCAACAGCTTGCCCGAGATGCAGCGCGCCAATGGCAACGTTGTCGGCCTGACGTTGACCTTCGTGCCGGATCAACGGATCGCGCTGCCTGGCACGAGCCAGCCACGCAAGATCGCCGCTCAACGCCAGCTGCAGGCCGGGCACGCCTGATCATGGGCTCGGCCGCCAGGGTCCTGTTCGTCAACCACGCGAGCCGCCTGTCCGGCGCCGAGCTCGTGTTGCTGGACACCGTGAAGGCCTTCCGTGGCGGCAGCGCCTTCCTGTTCGAGGATGGTCCGCTGCGCGCGGCCCTGACCGCGGTGGGCATCACCCCGATCCTGCCCCGCGCAGCTGGCGGGTTTGCCAGCATCAAGCGCGACCGCAGCCTTTGGCGTGCATTGCCGCATCTCGGCGGCCTCGTCGGCATGCTGGCGCGGCTGACCCGGACGGCCCGGCGCTTCGACGTGGTGTACGCCAACTCGCAAAAGGCGTTTGCCCTGGCCGGACCCGCTTGCGCCATCGCCCGCCGACCTCTGATCTGGCACCTGCACGACATCCTCGCGGCCGGTCACTTCGGCGCGGGCCAGATCAGACTGACCGTCCAACTGGCCAACCGGTTCGCGACCCGCGTCATCGTCCCGTCGCGCGCCTGCGCCGATGCTTTCGCAGCCGCTGGCGGCACGGCGGCGTTGCGGGTCGTCCCGAACGGCCTGGACGACATCCACGCCGACGCGCGTCCATTGAGCGCCACCGCGCTCGGCCTGCCGCCCGACACCATGGTCATCTTCGGCGTGTTCAGCCGCCTGGCGCCCTGGAAAGGGCAGGCCGTCGCGTTGCGGGCGCTGCAGGCCGTGCCGGAGGCCGGATGCATCGTCGCCGGCGGCGCCATGTTCGGCGAGGACGATTACGCGCGTTCCCTGGTCGATCTCGCCGCCGAATTGGGTGTGTCGGATCGCGTGCGCTTCCTCGGCCATCGCGGGGACGTGCCCGCGCTGATGCGGTCGGTCGATGCTGTGGTGCATCCCTCGACCGAGCCGGAGCCGTTCGGTCGCACGCTCGTCGAAGCCATGCTCGCCCGCCGCCCGGTGATTGCCGCCGAGGCGGGCGCGGTCCCGGAGATCCTCGATTACGGCCGGGTCGGCCTGATGTTCCCGCCCGGTGACCATGTCGCGTTGGCCGCCTGCCTACGTCAGGTACAAGCAGGCGCCGCCGACGCCCTGCTCGACCCGGCAGAAGCGCGCGCCCGCAGCCTCTATTCCGCCGAGCGCATGCGCGTCGGGATCGAGGCCGTGGTTGCCGAGGCTTTACCAGCCCGTCGGTGAGCGCCTCAAGCGATTTAGCCGGGTCGATGCGGCTGGCCACCGGCTTCTGGCTGCGTCGTGCCGGGCCGATCACCTTGCTGCTGGCCGTCACCCTTGTGCTCGGGCTGGCTGGCCAGGGCGCCGCCCGGCCCGTGTTCATCCTGGGCTCGGTCATCGTCATGGGGGACCTGCTCCGGTTCGGTGCGTCCGCGCACTTCTCAAGTAGCCTCGTGTTGTTCTGCCTTGCACCCTTCCTGCGCCGCATCGTCGACGTCTCGGCCGGCTATGATCCGTCCGGCATCATGATTTCCGGGCCGTTGCTCGGACTGCTCGTCGTCATCCCGCGGCTGATGGCCCGGCTCTCGGACGGTCGCCGGCTCGATCAGGCATTGTGGCCCTTTCTCTTCGCCGGCGGCTGCGTGCTGTATGCCACCGTGCTGACGATGGCGGGCGGCAACATGACGCAGGCCGCGTCCGGCGCGCTGAAATGGATCGCGCCGATCGCCTATGGCACCTGGCTCTACGGCGAGGCCGGACGCGCCCCCGGCCTGGTCCGCGCGGCCTCGCGCACCGTCATGCTGCTGGCGCCTGCGCTCGGGCTGTATGGCTTCCTGCAATATGTTGATCCGCCGGTATGGGACCGGTTCTGGATGACCTACACGAGCATCGCGTCGATCGGGCAGCCCGAGCCATTCATGGTCCGCGTGTTCAGCACCATGAACGCGCCGGCCGGCTACGCGACCTTCACGGCGGCGGCGCTACTCTTGTTCGGCTTCGGGCGTGCGCGATTTTCGCTGCTGATCGCAGCGGCGCCCTCGGTGCTAGGATTGATGCTGTCGATGTATCGGACGGCCTGGATCGCGCTGGCGATCGGGATGGTATTCGGGCTGTTTCACCGCTTGACCGTGCGACGCGCGGCGATGTTGCTGGTCGCCGTGCCGATCCTCGGTGCTGCGGTCGTCCTGTTCAGCCCGGCGGGCGACGCGCTGTCAGAGCGACTCGGCACGTTCGGCGCCGTCAGCGACGACGCCAGCGGGCAGGAGCGCCTTGGTGAATACGCCGAACTGCTCGGCACCGATGGCGGCACCCTGATCGGCAACGGCTTCAGCAGCACCGACGTCATGCAGGCCGGCGCCATGGCGCAGGATGGGCAGTTCGTCGTGTCCTGGTACTCGATGGGACTGGTAGTCGGGATCGTCAGCGTCGCGTCGCTGCTCTGGGTGTCGGTGCTGGCGATCCGCGGGGCCTGGCGGTCGGACACGCTGGAAGGGATCGCGGTCGCCGGCATCGTCGCGGGAATGATGGTGCAGATGCCGCTGGCGGTGATCTCGGCCAGCGAGACCGGCTTCCTGTTCTGGTCGTTTGCCGCGATCGGCGCATCATTGCCGCCGCGACGGTCCGATTAAGCGATCCCGCGCCACCGTACGATCGCGCCGACCGCGAGCTGATGGATCGCCTGCTCCCAGTCGAGATGCTCGCCATAGCGGACCGCGACGACGAGCACCGCGACGACGAGCAGCGGCAGCCGCGCGCGCCGATCGAGCGACCCGCCGAGCAATCGGCTCATCCAATACACGCCCAGCATTCCCACAGCGGCGCCGATCAAGACCTCGGACACCGAGTGCTCGCCGAGTTCAACCCGGGTTATACCGATTGCGGCGGCGATGCCGGCGGTGGCCAGCAAGGTGTGCGGCATCAAGACGCGGCGCTGCAGCAACAGCAGTCCGACCAGGCCTCCGTAGATGGCCGAGGCCGACGCGACGTGACCGCTGGGGGTGACGAGGTCGATGGCGCTAAGCGGGGAGGCCGGGTCGAGCCCCTCGATCATGTAGCCGGCCAGCTTGAGGATGAGCATCAATCCCCACACGCAGCCGATCCCGACGGCCCACGCGAAGGCAGCCCGGCGCTGACGCAACAGGCATAGTGTCAGCCCGATCGCGATGCCGAGCGGGAACATGACCGCGCCGTCCGCGAAATTGGTCCAGAACTGGAGGGTCACTCTGTCAGCGTAGGCCGGCCGTGACCGCGGACCGGCAGGCAAGCGGCAGGCTGCTGCGGTAGGGCTTGAGGCAAATGATCTGGTTGCGTGTCTGGCCGGGCGAGGACTCCAGGTCGGGGCAGAACCGCTCCAGCGACGCCTTGCACACGGTGCCGAGCTTCAAACGACGCACCGGCACGTCCTGCGCACAGGCAGCGCTCGCCAGCAAAGTCACCGAAACAAAAAATCCGTATCGATACAGCATCGAAAACTCACCTTCGATAGTGTTAACATGGCCATAGCGTGCTTATCACATTTGCGCTACATGTCTGGGATTATGCACGTCGCGATATCGTGAACAGCCCGGCGTCACCGTCGACGGAGAGAGTGGATGCTTTGGAACGCTACCGAGTTCGGATCGCTAGGCGTGGGGCGCCGTGGTGCGTTGCTCGGGAGCGTCAGTCTGTTGGTCGCGGGCTGCACCGCCGGGCATGACCTGCCGCCGCTGCCGAACTATCAGCCCGGTGCCTATCGGCTCGGCGTCGGCGACGTGCTGCGCGTGTTGACCTTCGGCGAAGAGCAGCTCACCGGCGAGTTCCGTGTGGACGACCAGGGGCAGGTCGGCATCCCGCTGATCGGCAACGTACGCGCGAGCGGTCGGACGGCCAAGCAGCTCGAGAGCGACATCTCGCAGGCACTGGTCAAGGGTGACTACCTCAAGAACCCGCACATCAGCATCGAGGTCGCTGCCTACCGGCCGATCTTCGTGCTGGGCGAGGTCGCCAAGCCCGGGCAGTTTCCGTATCAGCCCGGCATGACGTTCCTGACCGCCGTCGCGGTCGCCGGGGGCTTCACCTATCGCGCGGTGCAGGAGTACGGCGAGGTGGTGCGGTCCGACAAGGACGTCGCGGTCACCGGCCGGGTCACGAGCAACACTTTCCTGGCGCCCGGCGACGTGGTGCAGGTGATCGAGCGCTACTTCTAGGCTCCTCACCGCTTGGCCGACGGCAGCGCCTTGTCGGGAACCGGCTGTGCGTCACGGCGGAGCTTGTTCTCGCCGAGTAGCAGCAGGATCGGGGCAGCGATGAAGATGCTGCTCGAGGTGCCGACGACGATGCCGAACAACATCATCAAGGCGAAGCCGGAGAGGGAGGCACCGCCGAAGAGGGCGAGGGGCAGGCTGGCGAGGAAGACCGTCATCGAGGTGCCGAGAGTGCGGTTCAGGGTCTCGTTGATCGACAGGTCGATGAGTTGGCGCAGCGGCATGGTCTTGTATTTGCGCAGGTTCTCGCGGACGCGGTCGTAGACGACGACCTTGTCGTTGGTGCTGTAGCCGATGACGGTGAGAATGGCGGCGACCATCACGAGGTCGAACTCGACGCGGGTGATGACGAGGAAGCCGATGGCCTTAGTGACGTCGAGGATAAGGGTGACGACGGCGCCGACGGCGAACTGCCATTCGAAGCGGAACCAGATGTAGACCAGGATCATCAGCAGGCTGATCCCCAGGGCCAGCATGCCGTTGCGGAACAGCTCCTCGGAGACGGAAGCGCCAACGGCGTCGGTGCGGACAACCTTGATGCCGGGCTGGGCGGCCTCGAGGGCGCCGCGGATCTTGCCGACCGTCTGCTGCGTGGCTTGTTCGTTGCCCTGGGGATCCAGCCGGATGAGGACGTCGTCGTCGGCGCCGAAGCGCTGCAGGCCGGCGTCGGGCACGCCGGCGGCGATGAGGGCGGGACGCATCTTGGCGAAGTCGGCGGGGCCCGGTGTGCGGACTTCCATGATGATGCCGCCGCGGAAGTCGATGCCGAGATGCAGGCCGGGGTGGAAGAACAGGATCAGCGAGGCAATGGACAAGATCGCGGACGTGGCCAGCCCGGCGAAGCGGCCGCGCATGAACTTGATGTTTGTCTCGTCGGGGACGAGGCGGAATAGGGGGCGGATGAACATCTATCTACACCGGGAGCATGGTGGGGCGGGTGCTGACGTACCAGCGGACCATCAGGAGGCGGGCGACCAGGGTCGCGGTGAAGAGCGTCGTCACGATGCCGACGGTGATGGTGACAGCGAAGCCACGGACCGGGCCGGAGCCGAACACGAACAGCATGACGTGGGCGAGAAAGGCAGTGGCGTTGCTGTCAACGATGGTGCCGTAGGCGCGGCGGAAGCCGGTCTCCAGCGCGTTCAGCGGGGTGCGGCCGTGGCGGACTTCCTCGCGGATGCGCTCGTTGATGAGGATGTTTGCGTCGACCGCGACGCCCAACGTCAGAAGTATTCCGGCCATTCCCGGGAGGGTGAGGGTCGCTTCCAGGAGAGAAAGGACCGCGATCTGGAGGATGAGGTTGAAGACCAAGGCGATGTTCGCATACCAGCCGAACAGGCCGTAGAAGATGGCCATATAGGCCATGACGAGCAGCAGGCCGATGCCGAGCGAGATGGCGCCGGCGCGGATGCTGTCGGCGCCTAGCTCGGGGCCGACGGAGCGTTCCTCCACGACCGTCAAGGGCGCGGGAAGGGCGCCGGCGCGGAGGAGTACGCTGAGGTCCTGGGCGGAGCTGGCGGTGAAGTTGCCGCTGATCTGGCCGCGACCGCCGGTGATGGGCTCGCGGATGACGGGGGCGGAGATCACCTTGTCGTCCAGCACGATCGCGAAGCGCTTGCCGGTATTGGCGGTGCTGACGTCGGCGAATTTGCGGGTGCCGAGGCTGTCGAAGGTGAAGTTGACGACCCAGCGGTTGTTCTGGGTGTCCTGGCCGGGTCGGGCGTCGGTGAGGTTGGCACCGTCGACCTCGACCCGGCGGCGGACGGCTTCCTTGACGCCGGGCTGGCCCTCGACGGGGAGGAAGTCGTCGCCCGGGGGCGGGGTGGGAGAGGCTGGGTTGGCGGTCTCGTCGACGAGGCGGAAGGTCATCTTGGCGGTCTTGCCGATGAGCTCCTTGATGCGGTTCGGGTCGTCGACGCCGGGGAGCTGGACGACGATGCGGTCGGCGCCCTGGCGGGCGATCTGCGGGTCGAGCACGCCGGTCTCGTCGATGCGGCGACGGACGATCTCGATGGATTGAAGAACGGCGGCGTCGGCGCGGGCGCGGAGCGCGGCCTCGGAGAGGGAGATGGTGATCTCGCCGGGCGTGCCGGCGGTGGCGGCGACCGCGTATTCGGGGGCGGCGCCGGAGGGGTCCTTCAGGGCGTCTTGAAGGAGGTTGATGGCCGTGTCGGACTGGGCGGGGTCACGCAGGCGGAGGAGGACGCGGGTCTGGGCGGCCTGGATCTGCGGCGGCTGGAACTGGACCTTGTTGCGCAGGGCGGTGCGGGTGGTGTCGGCGAGGCTGTCGAGGCGTTCCTTGGTCACGGCGGCCATGTCGACCTCGAGCAGGAGGTAGGAGCCGCCGCGAAGGTCGAGGCCGAGATGGATCGAGCGCCAGGGCAGCCAGGAAGCGGGCGCGGGCAAGAAGTTCGGGATGCAGAGGAGCACGCCCAGGACGCACACGCCGGCGATCAGCGCGGTCTTGAGCTTGCTGAAGTAGATCATGACGAACCGGTGTGCTCCTTACGCTGCCGCGGTATGCCGACCCGGGCAGGCTGAGGCAAGGCCGGGCGCATTCAGTCGGGGGATTCGAAGCCCACCAAACGGGTTCTCGGGTTGTTCTAGACTTTCAGTTCTAGGCCGACCGACACGATGCGGTCTGGGGGGAGGTTGAAGTATTCAACGGGCGTCAGACCGGTGCGGCCGAGGAATAGGTAGATGCGGCGCAGGGCGCGGCGCCACCAGGGCCAGACACCGATCGCGGTGATCTGCGGCAGGAAGAAGACGGCCTTGTCGCTGTCGAAGGGACAGGCGTCTTTTAGAGCGGTGAGGATGTCGGGCGTGTGCATGAAGCCGAAACGGACAGTGCCGCGGTAGATTCCGTTGCCGAGGTCTTCGATGGCAGTGCGATCGTCGGCCGGGATGTGCGGGCTGCTGGAGGTCTCGACCCGGAGCAGGAGGACCTGCTCGTGGCGGACGTGGTCGCGCAGCCAGGGCTGTCGGCCGACGAGGGGGACGCGGTCGGCTTGTTCGGTGAGGAACACAGCGCCGCCGCCCTCGCGCTGCTTCCAATCCTTGGCGAGGGCCTGGAACTCGGGGAGCGGCATCGACCAGCCGGCGAGGGCTTGGCGGAAGCGGGCGCGGCCCTCGGTCCAGGTGAAGAAGACGAGGAAGACGAGGGCGCCGACGAGCAGGGGCACCCAGGCGCCGGAGAACAGCTTGGCGAGGTTGGCACCGAGGAAGGCAGCGTCGATGAGGAGGAAGAGGCCGACCAGCAGGACGCTGCGGTAGAGCGGCCACTCCCAGACCTGGCGGGTGACGACGAAGAACGTGATGGAGGTGACGGTCATGGTGCCGATGACGGCGAGGCCGTAGGCGGAACCGAGGGCGGCGGAGGAGCGAAAGCCGAGAACGAGGGCGAGGCAGCCGACCATGAGAGCGTAGTTCACGGTGGGCATGTAGACCTGGCCCCGCTCTTCCTCGGAGGTGTGGATGACCTCGTAGCGGGGGGCGAAGCCCATGTTGATGGCTTGCTGGGTGAGGGAGAAGGCGCCGGATATGAGGGCTTGGGAGGCGATGACGGTGGCGGCGGTGGCGAGCGCGACCATGGGGATGACGGCCCAGGAGGGGACGATGGCGAAGAAGGGGTTGTCGGCGGCGGCGGGGTCGGCGAGCAGGTGGGCGCCCTGGCCGAGATAGTTGAGGCCGAGGGCGGGCAGGACGACGACGTACCAGGCCAGCACGATGGGGCGGCGGCCGAAATGGCCGAGATCGGCGAAGAGGGCCTCGGTGCCGGAGAAGCATAGCACGACGGCGCCGAGGACGGCGTATCCGGCCCAACCCTGGCCGAAGAGGAGGCGCAGGCCGAGTAGCGGGTTGAAGGCGACGAGGACGGCCGGGTTGTGGAGCGCGGCGACCAGGCCGAGGAGGGCGATGGCGGCGAACCAGAGCAGCATGATGGGGCCGAAGAGGCGGCCGACCTTCTCGGTGCCGAAGCGCTGGGTGAGGAAGAGGGCGACCAGAATGGTCACGGAGATGGGGACGACGTAGGCGGCCAGGGCTGGGCTGGCGACCTTGATGCCTTCGACGGCGGACATGACGGAGATGGCGGGGGTGACGACGCCGTCGCCATAAAGGAGGGCGGAGCCGAAAAGGACGAGGAGGGTGAGGGCGGCGGGGCGGGCGAAGCGGGTGGGGGGACGTTCGCGATGGATGAGGCCGAGGAGCGCGAGAGTGCCGCCCTCGCCGTCGTAGTCGGCGCGGAGGATGAAGGTGACGTATTTGACGCAGACGACGAGGATGATGGACCAGATGACGAGGGAGAGGACGCCGGTGATGAGGGCCGGGTCGTGGGCGAAGGCGGGTTGATCAGTGAAGCATTGTTGGACGGCGTAAAGGGGGCTGGTGCCGATGTCGCCGAAGACGATGCCGAGGGCGGCGAGCGTTATGGTGGGGAGGCTCTTGTGGGCCGCTTCGGACATGGGTCGGTTTCCTGGCGCTCTGGGGGGAGGCGGGGAACTCCAGAGAAGGATGGTTTAGGCGATTCAGGGGAGGTTGGGGAAGCGGGTGCGGGGAAGCAGGTGGAAGCGCAGTCGAGGTGGAGCACGGCGGGGCTTCGTTCTGTGCCACGTCCGTGCGGATGGCTTGCCGTTCACCGCCGAGCGATGACGTTTTCCATGGTCGTCAGAGCTTGTTGAGAGATTGCGCGTCTTAGTCTCCGCTTCGACTTCGTGCGCGATCGATGGCCACGTTTAACTTCGAGGATCGATTTTTCGGGCAATGGAAAACCCGCTTTGTAGTATGTTGGTCGATCGTCGTTTGCGGGCTCAGGTGCCGCCCCTAACACCGTGAAGAAGCCGTCGTATGTCGCGGTGTTGTCTCGAATGCTGCGCTCACGACAAGCCTGGTTTGCTGCTGATATCCCGACGAGCCCATCAATTCGCAACGCGATGGCCAATCCTTCCAGAACGGCACTCAAGACGAAGGCAGGGGATATATCCTTGAGGGCTCTCGTGGCTTGCCGCATTGCGTCGAAATTGTTCTGATCACCTTGGAGCCGGGTAACGAACGCAAACACCCCGGGTCCAAGCTTCAGCGTCGACCCATTCACGATCGTAAACGAGAGCACGTAGATCTGCGCCGAATTGAAGGTGTAATTCAGCGATAACTCTCCCTCGTTATCAGTCGGGTGCGAGAGAGACATTGAAACTTGGTGCATGGCATCCGCGTCCTGCTGACTCCACATCGGCAGTTCCGTCTCGATAAGAGATTGAATCGCAGTACTGGGAAGCATATCGCAAATGAACGCGTAGTGGTGACAGAATGCGTCGGCTCGGTCGAAGGTGTTGAAATTCAAGGCAAGGTAGTGGGGATGAAGATATTTGATAGAAGCGTAGGGCTGACGTACCAAGAGCGGACGAAGATTGCGATGGGAGAGTGTTCGAAGAATTTTCTTGTGACGTAACGGATGGCTTAAGAGATCATGGACGCGTTTCAAACGCGCTCGAGCTTTGAGGCTGCGAAAGTTTCTTGTCCTGAAAGCAAGAAACATGAGGCCGAGCGTCATGAAAACGTTTTTCAAGGTTAGCCCTGCGTTATCTGTCATTATTACAGAGTAAAATTTATAGCGGGATTGATATGCTAGGGCAACAAATCTCCTGGGCTTTTTAGACGGTGCCGAGTGCGGGAGACCGGTTGACGCCAAGGGGGTAGCTGCTACGTGCCTGCTCATGGACACCTTGCGGGTCGGGATCATCGGGGCGGGGCATTTTGGGCGGTTTCATGCGCTCAAGGTGAAGGCTAGCCGGCGGGCGGTGTTGGTCGGGTTATATGATCCGGATGCGGCGCGGGCGGGCGTCATCGGGCGGGAGACGGGAGCGCCAGCGTTGGGGCTGGAGGCACTGCTGGCGGCCTGTGATGCCGTGGTGGTGGCGAGCCCGGCGGAGACGCATTTCGAGCTGGCGGGGCGAGCTTTGGCGGCGGGGCGGCATGTGCTCGTCGAGAAGCCGATCGCAGCGACGGTGGAAGAGGCGGATCGGCTGGCGGCGCTGGCCGCACAGCACAACGTCGTGCTGCAGGTGGGGCATCTATTGCGGTATTCGGCGGAGCATCGAGCGATCTCGAGCCGGATCACGCGGCCGCTGTATATCGAGGCGACGCGGATCGCGCCGTTCAAGCCGCGGGGGACCGACGTTTCAGTCATCCTGGATCTGATGATCCATGATCTGGATCTGGTGTTGGCGTTGGTGAATGCGCCGATCAAGAGCGTGGATGCGCTGGGGGCGGCGGTGTCCAGTCCGTTGGAGGACATCGCCAATGCTCGGGTGCGGTTCGAGAACGGCTGCGTGGCGACGATCACGGCGAGCCGCATCTCGCTGAAGACGGAGCGGCGGATGCGGCTGTTCTCGGAGGAGGGCTATCTATCGGCGGATTTCGTGGCCCGTGAGCTGGTGATGATCGGGCGGGAGCGGGGGTTGCCGCTGCCGGGGACGGGCGGGTTCAAGCGTGAGGCGGTGAGCTGGGCGGAGAGCGATAGCATGGCGGCCGAGCACGAGGCGTTCGCGGCGTCATGCCTGGATGGGGCGCCGGTGCTGGTAGATGCGATCGCGGGGCGGCGGGCGTTGGCGGCGGCGATTGCGGTGGGGGATAGCATCGCGGAATCGCGCCGGGTCGCGGTGGCGTCAGGCTTGGTCCAGCAGCTGCAGCACTTCGCGGGCGGCGGCGTCTGACGGGTCGCTGACGTCGCTTTCGGGGGGCGGGCGCAGGCTGGCCAGGATGTCCGTGAAGGCCGCCCTCTGCGCGGCGGCGGCGGTCTGGTTGCCGAGGAGGTCGAGCACGACGCGCTCGAGCCGGTCGGCGCGGCACTCCTCCTGCAGCAATTCGGGAACCACCTCGCGGCCGGCGAGCAGGTTCAGCATGGCAACATGCGGGACCTTGATGGCTCGGCGCGCGATGGCGGCGCTGATCGGGTTGACTCGGTAGGTGACCGCCATCGGGATGCCGGCCAAGGCGAGCTCGAGCGTCGAGGTGCCGGATTTGGTCAGCGCGACCGAGGCGGCGGCGTAGGCGTCGTGCTTGTCGTCGAGATCGGTGACGATGATGGGCCGGGTCTTCCAGCGCGCGGTCGCCTGGCGGACCATCTCGGCGACCACGGCGGAGACGGGCAGGACCGGTCGGACGGTCGGCGCCGATTGGGCGAGGCGGTGCACGACTTCCTCGAAGATGGGCAGCAGGCGGGGGATCTCGGAGCGGCGGCTGCCGGGCATCAAAATCAGGACGCGCTCTTCGGCCAGGCCGTAGCGGGCGCGGAAGCGGGCGCCGTCGCCGCGATCGGCGCCGGATTCCAGGACGGGGTGGCCCACGAAGACACCCTCGACGCCGCGGGCGGCGAACCAGGCGGGCTCGAAGGGGAGCAGGCAGAGCAGGCGGTCCCACAGGCCGGGGAAGGTGCGGACGCGGTTCTCGTGCCAGGCCCAGACTTGCGGGGCGACGTAGTGTGCGCGTTTCAGGCCTAGCTTGGCGGCGCGGCGGAGGACCTGCTTGGTGTAACCCGGCGAGTCGATGGTGATGAGCAGGTCGGGGCGCTTGAGGTCGATGTCGGCCATCGTCTCCGCCAGGCGCCGGCGGATGAGGGGAAGGCGGGGGAGGATCTCGACCAGGCCCATGACGGCGAGGTCGGACATCGGGTGCAGGCTGGTCAGGCCCTGTTCGATCATGCGCGGGCCGGCGACGCCGGCGAAGGTGAGGCCGGGTCGCTGACGGCGGAGGGCCGCGATGAGGCGGGCGCCAAGGACGTCGCCGCTGGCCTCGCCGGCGATGAGGTAGATGAGGGACATGCTGGACTGCATAGGCAAGGGGAGTGAGCGTTACAAATGGCTTGGTTGTTGCACGTGATCGGGATTGACGAGTGGGATGCCGCACAGCCGGACGGGCTGGCGTGTCCGCCCAATGGGTTCATCCATTTGTGCACCGAGGCACAGTTGCCGTTCGTGCTCGAGCGGCATTTCGCCGGGCGGACACGGTTGGTAGTCCTGCATGTGGATGCGGAAGAGCTGGATGTGTGGTGGGAGGTGAGCGAGGCGGGGATGCCGCCATTTCCGCATCTGTACGAGCATTTGCCTGTGGGGCTAGTGCGGCGGGCGGATTGGGTCTGAGGATGGTGGGCTGACGCCCACCCTCCGGGACCCGAGGCGTAGGGTGGGCTTCAGCCTACCTACGTCAGGCTGCCTTGCCGCCTTCCGGCAAATCGCCGTCGTCGGTCTTCCTCATTTCCTCGCGGGTCATGGGGGTTTCCATGAACCGGCCCTCATCGCCTAGCTGACCTGACGGGAATTCGCCGAGGTTCTTTTGGATCGAGGCTTCCTCGACGATGACCGCCTTGGAATCCTCGACATTGCGCAACCCGGCGGCGCCGGCCATTTCCATGCGGGCGAGCTCATCGGCACGCTCGCGGTATTCGTCCATGCGACCCTCGGGGTCGCCGTCGGCGGCGGAGAGTTCCTTGGCGAGGGCTTCGACACGCTTCTTGAAAGCGGGCGAGGGGTCGAGTGGGTTGTCTGACATGGGAAACCTTGCGTTGTTGGCTGGTGAGCTGAAACCCACCCTACGGTTGGGTTAACACGGGTTCGGCGGGAAGATCGATCCACGACAGATGGCCGCCCTTGCCGGCGCCGGTGTCGAGGAAGACGGCGCGGCCGCCGGCGCTGCCGGTCTTGACGTAAGGTCGGCCGTCGGTGCTGCGCTGGTCGTGGCCGCAATAGACGGTGATGCCGGCGGGGATGCGATCGACCCAGCGGACGACGCGCTCCGGGTAGCCGTCGGTTTGCATGCGGCCGGTGGTCTCGCCGAACAGAGCGCGGGAGAGCAGGGGGTCGACCCGGCCGAGCGCGGGGGGTGGGAGCTCACTGAGCATCGCCGGGTGAAAGCCGCCGTGGACGAAGGCGGTGCCGCCGCGGACCAGCCAGGCCGGCGCACGGTTGATCTCGAGCAGGGCACGGTCGCGCAAGGCCGGGTCGAGCGAATTGAGCGTGGCTTCCAACGCGGCGTCGGAGCGGACGGCGAAGCCGGCGAGCGCGCGGCCGAGCTTTCGGTCATGATTGCCGAGGATGAACAGGCCGCGGCCGTCGTCGATCAGCTCGAACATGCGGCGCAGCACGCCTGCGCTATCCGGGCCATGGTCGCCGAGGTCGCCGAGCTGGATCAGGAAGCGGTCGGTGGCGGCGGCGGCGGCAAAGGCACGCAGGTCGCCATGCACGTCGCCGACGATGCGCAATGGGCCGCTCGGAATCATGCCGCCACCCCGCGGACCGTGGTGCGATAGGTGTCCAGCGCCCGCTCGCGACTCTGGCCGAGGTCGACGATTGGGTGGGGATAGGTTTGCCCGAGCGCAACGCCGGCCTGGGCCAGGATGGCGGCCGGTGCGGTCCAGGGGGCGTGGAGGTAGCGCTCTGGGAGGCCGGCCAGTTCGGGGATCCAATGGCGGACGTAGTCGCCCGCCTTGTCCCAGGTCTGGCCCTGGGTGATCGGGTTGAACACGCGGAAGAAGGGCTGGCTGTCGATGCCGCAGCCGGCGATCCACTGCCAGCCGGCGGCATTGCTGGCCAGGTCGGCGCAGACCAGCGTGTCCCAGAACCAGGCTTCGCCGTCGCGCCAGTCGATCAGCAGGTTCTTGACCAGGAACGAGGCGGCAACCATGCGGACGCGGTTGTGCATCCAGCCGACGTGCCAGAGTTGGCGCATCCCCGCGTCCACGATGGGGATGCCGGTCCGTCCCCGGGTCCAGGCCGCCAGTTGCGGCTTGGCGTCGCGGAACGGCAGCTTGCCGAAAGCCGGGCGGAGCGGCGCTTCCGGCATCGTCGGATGGTGCCACAGCAGGTACGCGGAGAACTCGCGCCACAGGATCTCGCCGACGAAGATGTCCAGCCCGTCGCCCGGCGGCAGCGTGCGGCTCGCCGCCCAGACCTGGCGGGCGGACAGCTCGCCCCAGTGCAGGTGGGCCGCCAGCCGGCTAGTGCCGTCCTCCCCGGGGAGGTTACGGCCGGTGCCGTAGCGGGCCACGGCTTCTTGTAGGAAGTCGTGCAGACGCGCCTGGGCGGCATCTTCGCCGACCTCCCACGTCTCGCGGAACCCGGCCGCCCAATTCGGCGCAGTCGGCAACAGGCCCCACGCGTCGAGCGAGTCGGAGCGGGGCGGCTCGATGCCGGCCAGCGCGACGGGCGCGGGCAACGGGTCGCCGACGGTGCCGCGGGCGCGGCAGGATTTGGCGAACGGCGTGTAGACCCCGTATGGGGTGCCGCCGCCGGTCTTGATGGCGTCGAGGTCGAACAGCGTCGCAGTGCGATGCAGGACGAAGCGGTCGCCCAGCGTCTCGGCCAGGCTCGCCTCGACGGCGCGGGCCCAGGGTTCATGGGCGCGGCCCGCGTGCAGTTCGACGGCCCCGGTTTCCTGCATCAGCGCCGGTAGGATCTCGGCCGCCTTGCCGCGGGCGAGCATCAATCGCGCGCCGGCCTGGTGCAGCGACGCCGCGAGGCTGCTCAGGCTGTGGTGCAACCACCAGCGCGACGCGCCGCCCAGCGCCCAGCCGCCCGCCGCCGCGTCATCGAGGATATAGATCGGCAAGATCGGGCGCCCACCCGCGGCCGCCTCGGTCAGCGCGGCGTTGTCGCTCAGCCGCAGGTCGGAGCGGAACCAGACGATCGCAGGGGGTGGTGGCGTGCTCATCGAATGAAGATATGTTGGCCGTTGAACGGAACGGCAACGCACAATCCCGCGTCAGGGTTCAAACCTTGCGGTTCAGGCGGTCTCGGCGACGTGGTGGAGCGGGAAGCCGAACAGGCGGTCGCGGCCGAGGAGGTAGGCCCGCCCGCCGTCGGGGAACAGCCGCGCGATGGCCGGGTTGGCGACGTCGAGCCCGCCGGTGAAGGCGCCGATGGCCGGCAGCATCAGGCGGTTCTCGTCGACCACGAAGCAGGGCCGGGTGACGTGGCCGGCGCGAGTCGGGACGGTCGCCTTCGGGTGATGATGGCCGACGAGTTCGGGATCCCCGCCCCTACGGCCCGAGCGGGCTTGGTGGCAGAATTCAAGCCCGAGATGCGACCAGCATAGCGTCGACAGGCCAGCTAGGCCTGGGGCGGGCGCCGGGTCGTGGTTGCCGAGCACCCAGACGAAATCGATGTGCTCGACCCAGGCGAGCAGGCGGCCGGCATCGGCCGGGGCCATCCGGCTGAAGCCGTATCGGTCATGGAAGCTGTCGCCGAGGGCGACCACCGTGGCCGGCCGATAGCGCATCAGCAACCGTTCCACGCGGTCCAGCGTGATGCGGGTATCCCAGGGCGGGATCAGGCTGCCGGACGCGGCTGCGGCGGTGCCCTTCTCGAAGTGCAGGTCGGCCACGGCGAGCACGCGCTCGGCCGGCCAGTAGACGCCGCCGTCGGAGTCGAGCAGCAGGTCGTGACCGCCGAAGCGGATGGGGACGGTGTTCATCAGGGTGCCGCGCGGCGTCGCTTGGCGCCGGGTTGGCGCTGCAGGATGGCGAGGTTGGAGCGGTGCACCGGGTGCACGCGCATCGGCTTGCTGCTGGTCTCGAGCAGGCCGGTGGCCTCGGCGACCAGCGCCTCGGTCTCCGCCAGCATGGCGTCCTCGCCGCCTTCCGTGCGCACGGTTTCGCGGCCGATGTCCAGCAGCACCGGCACCGCCAGCGGTGAAACGCGGGTGAGTGCCACGTGGCGCACGCGGCCGGCGATGCGCGACAGCATGCCGGCGACGCGGCCGACATCGGTCAGGCCGGAGGCGGCGTCGGCGCGGGTGGCGCGCAGCAGGACGTGGTCGGGCTGATGGCGGCGCAGCACGTCGTAGATGAGGTCGGTGTTCACGGTGACGGCCTTGCGGGTCTTCTCGGCGCCGGGCTGGTTGCGCTGGACGAGGCCGGAGACCACGGCGACGTTGCGGAAGGTGCGGCGGAGCATGGAGGATTCGGCCATCCAGGCTTCGAGGTCGTCGCCCAGCATGTCCTCCTGGAACAGCATCCCGATGTCGGTGGGCTCATGGGCGGACCAGACGGAGATGACGTAGTCGGTCGCGACGAAGCCGAGCGGGGCGTAGCCGGCGCGCTCCATGCGGCGGGTGAGCAGCATGCCGAGGGTCTGGTGGGCGTTGCGGCCCTCGAAGCAGTAGGCGACCAGGAACCAGCGGCCGTTGCGCGGGAAGGTCTCGACCAGGAGGTCGTCGGGGCCGGGGAGCTCGGAGCGTTCTAGTTGGAGTGTGAGCCATTCGCGGACCGGCTCGGGAAAGTTTATCCACGAGTCCTGGTCGTGCAGCATGGTGCGGACGCGGGCGGCGAGGCTGGTGGTGAGCGGCTGCTTCGACCCGGCGTAGGCGGGGACCATGGGCTCGCCGGTGCCGCCGTCCTTCACCTCGACGGTGGTCTCGCGGATGCGGACGAACTTTAGCAGGCGGCCGGCGAACATGAAGGTGGCGCCGGGAGGCATCATGTTGACGAAGCTCTCCTCGATCTCGCCGAGGTTGGGGCCACCGCGCCCGGCGTAGCGCACTTTCAGGAGCGGGGCCTCGACGATGGTGCCGAGGTTCATGCGGGCGAGGCGGGCGATGGCCTCGCTGCGGATATGCACGACACCGTCGCTATCGACGAAGAGTTTCCGATATCGATCATAGGCTTGCAGGGCGTAGCCGCCATTCTCCACGAAGCCAAGCACGTCATAGAAATCCTTCCGCGTAATCATGGCGTAGGGGGCGGCGGCGTGGATCTCGGCAAACATCGCTTCGGGGTCGAAGGGTGCGGCGGCGGCGGTGAGCAGGAGGTGTTGGGCGAGGACGTCGAGGCCGCCGGGCCGTGGCACATCACCGTCCTGCTCGCCGGCGGCGACGCCCTCGATGGCGGCTTCGCATTCGAGCAATTCGAAGCGGTTGGCCGGCACGAGCAGGGCGTTCGAGGTCTCGTCCATACGGTGGCTGGCGCGGCCGACGCGTTGCAGCAGGCGGCTGACGCCCTTCGGCGCGCCGACCTGGATGACCTGATCGACACCGCCCCAGTCGATGCCGAGATCGAGCGAGGAGGTGGCGACGACGGCGCGGAGCTTGCCGGCCGCCATCGCGGCCTCGACCCGGCGGCGCTGGCCGATGTCGAGGCTGCCGTGATGGACGGCGATGGGGAGTGTCTCGTCGTTGAGTTTCCACAGCGCCTGGAACATCAGCTCGCCCTGGGCGCGGGTATTGACGAAGACGATGGTCATGTCGGCGCCCCGGATGCGCTCGAGGATGCGCGACGCGGCGGTGAGGCCCATGTGGCCGGACCAGGGCAGTCGCTCCTCGGGCAGCATGACGGCGAGCGCGGGCGGAGCGCCCTCGGCGACCTCGACGAGCTCGCATCCGCCGCCGACCCAGTCGAGCAGGGCGCGTTTATGGGCGATGGTGGCCGACAGACCGACACGGCGGAGGCCGGGGACGAGGGTGGCGAGCCGGGCAATGCCGAGGGCGAGCTGGTCGCCGCGCTTGGTGCCGGCCAGGGCATGGACCTCGTCGACGATGACGGTGCGCAGGCTGGCGAAGAACTCGGGCGCGTCCTTCTGCGAGAGGAGCAGTGCCAGGCTCTCGGGGGTGGTCAGCAGGATATCGGGCGGGTTGGATTTGAGGCGGGCGCGGCGGTTTTGCGGGGTGTCGCCGGTGCGGGTCTCGACGGTGATGGCCAGCTTCATGTCATCGATGGGGGTGACGAGGTTGCGGGCGACGTCGGTGGCCAGCGCCTTGAGCGGGCTGACATAAAGCGTGTGCAGGCCCTGGTGCGGGGTTTCCGCAAGATCGATGAGGCTGGCGAGGAAGCCGGCGAGCGTCTTGCCGCCGCCGGTGGGAGCGACGAGCAGGGCGCTGCGGCCGGCGCGCGCGGTGGCGATCATGTCCAGCTGGTGCGGGCGGGGAGTCCAGCCGCGGCGGGTGAACCAGCTCGCGAAGGGTTCGGGTAATGTTCCCATTCGCTGCCACACATAGAGGCTGCGCGGCGAAGGTCAAACCAGGCGGTCGCACTCTCGGACTCACGAGATTGTGTCTCGAAAACTTTACACTCTCATTTCCGAGAATTATCTAACGACTTGAAATCTCAGGTTGGCATAGGACATGCATTATTCCGATCAATGCAGCTAAGGGTTGCAATCGCCACCACGGAGATAACCATGTTCAGCAAGTTTGGCATCACCAGCATCGCTCTCGCCGCCGCCTCGGTGGTCATCGCCGCACAACCGGCGCGTGCAAGCATCTACAACAACGTGTTCGCCGTGACCGCCAGCGAAGGCCTGACCAGCGGCCAGTTCGACACCACTGCCGGCAACCCGTTCGCGACGCCTGGCTTCCTGTCCAACACGGCCGCGGCGACCTTCACCTACAGCGGCCCGCTCAATTTCAGCAACACCGCAGCGCAGAACAGCGGCGCCGGCGACACGAACGCGTTGTTCGGCTTCAGCAACAGCAACATCAGTGGTTACAACGGCAGCTGCGGCTTCCTGTGCTCCAACACGGTCAGCACCCCGACCGTTTTCAGCACCCAAGTCGCCAATTATAGCAGCCTGGCGGGCTTCCTGGCCTCGTCGGCCAGCGCAGGCAGCTATAAATATGGCACCTACATGACGTTCGACCTCGGCGTGGTGACGGCCGGCACGGTGCTGACGATCCTGCACGATGACGGGATCTCGCTGTTCCAGGGCTCGAAGCAGATCGGCTCGACGAATTCGGGCGCGACTGCGGCGGTGACCGATACGGTGCGGATCGGCAGCACGGCCGACACGGTGCTGCGCTACTCGCGCCAGAACGGCACTCCCTCGGTCCTACAGGTCGCGGTGCCGGAGCCGATGTCGCTGGTGCTGCTCGGGGCCGGGCTGGTCGGGCTGGGCTTCGTTCGTCGCAAGCGCGCGGCCTGAGCCGGCTTACGCAGGCGGCGCGGCTCGGGTAGAGCGGCGGGATGTCTCTCCCGCCGTGGCACCCGGAACGCTTTGCCGACCGCCTGCCGTTCCTGCAGCGTCGCACGTTGATCACGCAGGCGACGCGGGCCTTCTTCGTCGGGCGGGGCTACACGGAGGTCGAGACCGCTTACGCCGTGCCGGTGCCGGGGGAGGAGGTGCACCTCCGGGCGTGGCGGACCCGGCAGCATGCGCCGGACGGGACGGGGCGCGATCTGTGGCTGCATACGAGCCCGGAGCTGGCGATGAAGCGGCTGCTGGTCGCGGGGGCCGGGCCGATCTTCCAGTTGGCGCGGGTGTGGCGCGACGGGGAGGGGAGCCGGCGGCATCTCGGCGAGTTCACCATGTTGGAGTGGTATCGGCCCGGCCTGGGGATGGCCGGGCTGATGGACGAGACGGAGGCGCTGCTGCGGGCGACGCTGCCGCCGTCCACGTGGGAGGACGGGTTCGATCGGATCACCGTGGCCGACGCGTTCGCGCGATGGGCCGGCGCGGATGTGTTGGGGACGGCGGACGACCCGGCGGGTCTGGCAGCATCGGCGGGTGCGACGCTGCGGGACGGGGAGGGATGGGAGGACCTGTTCTTCCGGCTGTTGCTGGAGCGGATCGAGCCTGAGCTGGGGCGGGGCCGGCCGACGTTCCTGACGCACTGGCCGGCGGCGCAGGCGGCGCTGGCGCGGCGCGACCCGGGCGATCCGCGCGTGGCGCTGCGCTTTGAGCTGTTCGTCGACGGGATCGAGCTGGCCAACGCCTTCGAGGAGCTGACGGATGCCGAGGAGCAGGCGGCGCGGTTCGCGGCGGATCGGGCCCGGCGCGAGGCGCTGTACGGGCCGGGCTGGGGGACGGACACGGATTTCCTGGCCGCGCTGCGATTTGGCATGCCGCCGGCGTCGGGCATCGCGCTGGGGTTCGATCGGCTGGCGATGTTGGCGGCCGGTGCGGACCGGATCGAGCAGGTGCTCTGGTTGCCGCAGGGCGGGTCCGGCTAATCCGCGTGGAACTCACGGGGCGGGCGGCCATTATCAATCGCATGCGTAGATTCGGACTGACGATCATGACTGGCGCGATGCTGGCGGGCTGCCAGACCGGGCCGAGCCGGCAGGAGGTGCTGGCCTCGCTGGTCGGGCGGCCGGAAAGCGACGCGATCCGCCTGTTCGGGGCGCCGCAGCGGATGATCGAGGCAAACGGCCACCGGTTCATCGCGTATGAGGATGCCGGCGTCGGCTATGTACCGGCGGCACCGTTCAGCCCGTTCGGCTACGGCTACTACTACCCGGCGGCGATCCCGGTCGTGCGCAGCTGCGAGACGACGCTGGAAATCGACGGCGGCCGCGTCACGTCGTGGACTCTGCGAGGCAACGCCTGCGACTGAGGCGATCAAGGTGATCTGACTGGGGCGGAACTATCGCGACGAGTCGACGTCAGATCTCGGTTCCCAGGAGATCGTTCATGACGTCATCGTTTATCCGCGCCGTCGCCGTCAGCTTGCTGCTCATCACCGTCGCTGCCTGTAACGGTAACACGCCAGCCCGCGCGCCCACCACCGACGTCAATCCCATCACTGGTAGCCGCGGCGGCAGCGGCGCGCACTGAGCCTTCCGCAGGCTAGCCGATCCGTTTTGACCTAGATACAACGAGAACGGTCTTAAAAACGAGGTCGTCATGCAAGTTCCGGTTCGGCTACCGCACGCGCCCGGTTGGGTGTCCGAGTTCAAGGCATTCATTCTGCGCGGCAACGTGGTCGATCTGGCGGTCGGCATCATCATCGGTGCGGCGTTCACCGGCGTGGTCAGCAGCTTGGTCAAGGATGTGTTCACGCCCGTGCTCGGCCTACTGGCCGGCGGTGTAGATTTCAGCAATCTGTTCTTCACGCTCAAGGGCGAGCATCTGGCGACGCTCGATGCGGCGCAGAAGGCTGGCGCTGTCACCATCAACATCGGCTTGTTTCTGAACGCGGTGATCTCGTTTCTCATCATCGCGTTCGTGGTGTTCTGGGTCGTCAAAGTGCTGAGCCGCTTCAAGGCCAAGGAGGCTGAAGCGCCGGAGGCCCTGAGCAAGACCGAGGAAACCCTGATCGAGATCCGCGACCTCCTGGCGCACCGACCGGCGGCTTAATCCGCGTGAAGACGGTCGACACCGAGACGCTCTGCGTCGCCTATGAGGAGCATGGCGATGGGACCGGGATGTCGGTCGTCCTGCTGCACGGGTTTCCGTATGCGCCACGGGCCTATGACGCCGTCGCGCCGACGCTGGCGGCGCGGGGACATCGCGTGGTGGTGCCTTACCTGCGCGGCTATGGCGGGACGCGGTTCCATGATCCATCGACGCCACGCTCCGGACAGCAGGGAGCGCTCGGGGCGGATCTGCGTGACCTGATCGACGCGCTGCGGCTCGATCGGCCGATCGTGGCCGGCTACGATTGGGGTGGCCGCGCCGCCTGCATCGTGGCGGCGCTGTGGCCCGAGCGGGTGCGCGGCCTGGTCAGCGTGATGGGCTACAACGTCCAGGACATCGCGGCGTCGACGACGCCGGCCTTGGCGGAGGCCGAATACCGAGTCTGGTATCAATATTATCTGCATACGCCGCGCGGGGCGGCCGGATTGGCCGCGGATCGGCGCGGGTTCGCGCGGCTGCTCTGGCGGCTGTGGTCGCCGGGCTGGGCGTTCGACGACGCGACTTTCGAGGCGAGCGCGGCGGCATTCGACAACCCCGACTTCGTCGACGTGGTGGTGCACTCTTACCGTCACCGCTTCGGCTACGCCGCGGGTGACCCGGCCTATGACGCCATCGAGGCGGCGCTGGCCCGGCAACCCTCGATCGGCGTGCCGAGCATCCTGCTGGACGGGGCGGAGGATGGGGTCACGCCGTCGAAGCCCGGCGACGACATGCGGTTCACGGCGCTGCGACGACGCGAGATCGTCCCCGGCGCCGGGCACAACCTGCCGCAGGAACGGCCGGACGCCATGGTGCGCGCGATCCTGGAGCTGGCTGGTTGAGCGCCGGCCCGGCCGGGACCGACCGTCTCGGCAGGGCGATCTGGGTCGATGTCGAGGACATCTTCGACTATTTCCGGTTCAACCCGCACCCGAGCGGCATCCAGCGGGTGGCGCTGGACATCATGGCGGCCCTGGTCGACGCGGCGCCGGACCGGGTGCGCTTCGGGCGGCATGGCGGTGAGGCAGCCTGGCGCGAGGTGAGTTGGGCGGAGGTCGCGGCGGTCGTCGCCTCGCCGAAGGTCGAGCCGCCTGCGAACGACGAGGACGACGATCTGGACCGCTCCCGGCTGCAGCGGACGCTGGACCGGATGCCGCCCGAGGTGCGCGACCCGCTGGTGCGGGCGGGCGTGTTGCAAGGCCAGGTGCTGCGGAACGCGCAGGCGCTGCTGCATTTGGTGCGACCGCCCCCGCCGGTGACGCTGCGGGAGCTGCCTACCGGCGCCGCCCCGGCGGACGCGGCTGGGCCGCAACGGGGCGACCTCGTCCTGGTCCTCGGCGCGCCTTGGTCGGTGCGCGGCGCCGGGCCGCGGATGGCGGCGTTGCGCGCCAGCGGCCAGCGGCCGGCGGTGCTGATCCACGACCTGATCCCGGTGCGGCGGCCGGAGTGGTTCCCGGCCAGCCGGGTCAGGCAGTTCCGCGCCTGGCTAGACCCGGCATTGCGCGCCGCTGAATACGTGCTGACGATCTCGAGCTTCACTGCCCGCGACGTGGCAACCCATGCCGCGCGCGCCGGCATCGCGGTCGCAGCGCCGACGGTGCTGCAGGCGGGCACCAGCCGTTTGCCGGCGGGCGACGGAGGGCCGCCGCCGGTGGCCGGGCGCTACGTGCTGTTCGTCTCGACGCTCGAAGCCCGCAAGAACCACGCGCTGGTGGTGCAGGTCTGGCAGTGTCTGATGGCGGAGGTGCAGGCCGGGCGGCGGGCGCCGGAGTCGGTGCCGCAACTTGTGTTTGCCGGCCGGGTCGGGATCGGCGTGGCGGACTTGCTGCAAAAGCTCGACAACTCGCGCTGGCTGGGCGGCCGCGTCCGCTTCCTGCAGGAGCCCGACGACGCCGAGATCAGAGCGCTCTACGAAGGTTGCCTGTTCAGCATCCTGCCGTCGCTGTTCGAGGGATGGGGATTGCCGCTCGGGGAGAGCCTGGCGCTCGGCAAGCCGTGCCTGGCCGCACGCGGGACGGCGCTCGAGGAGGCCGGGGGCGATCTCTGCCGGTATTTCGACCCGGAGGATGTCGGCGACGCACACCGCGCGGTGGCGGCACTGCTGGACACGCCGGGCGCGATCGCGGCCTGGCAGGCTGATGTCCGGGCGCGCTACCGGCCGACGGGGTGGACCGGCGCGGCAGCGGCGATCCTGGAGCTGGCGGGATGACGATCTGGTTCGACGTCGAGGACATGGTCCAGTATTTCCGCAACGGCAACCGGCGGATCAGCGGCATCCAGCGGGTGAGCTTCGAGATCTTCCGCGCTGCCAAGACGCTCGAAGCGGAGGGTGGGCCGGCGATCGGCTTCGTGCGGCACGGGGCGCGGGCGCCGTCGCTGATCCCGGTGGCGTGGGCGGATCTGCTGGCCGATTTCGGCGGCGACGGCCCGGCTTCGGCACCGCGCGCGCCGACGGTTGCCGAAGCGTTGGCGGTTGCCGAAGCGCCGGCGGTCCCCGCGGTGACCAGGGAGCGCCCGCGCGGGGCGGCGCGGACGCTGGCGCGGCGCGTGGCGGACCGGCTGCCGCCCAATGTTCGAGGCCCGCTGGTGCTGGCGGCGGTGATGCAGGTGCAGGTGGTGGCGGCGCTGGCCCGGTTCACGGCGGCGTCGGCGGCCTACCCGGCGCGGCGGGGCGCGGCGGCGTCGGTGCGTGCGGCGCGGCGACTGGCCAAGCGCCCGCCGCCGCCGCCGCCGAAGCTGGCCCACGCCGGGTCGTTCGCGCGGCTATCGCAGCCCGGCGACGTCCTGCTGGTGTTGGGCGCGCCGTGGAACCGCGAGCGGTATGGCGACATGGCCCGATGGCTGCGCGACGAGCGGCGGATGCGCTTCGGGGTGCTGGTGCACGACCTAGTGCCGGTGCGGCATCCGGAATGGTGCCATCGCGGCGTGCCGCGCATGTTCCGCGAGTGGTATGCCGACGTGCTGCCGTTTTGCGACGTGGTGTTCGCCAACTCACGGCATACGGCGGCCGACGTGACGGCGTGGACGCGGGAAGGCGGGATCGTGCTCAACGGGCCGGTGCAGGTGCTGCCGATCGGCAGCGGCTTCGGGGCGGCGGCGCCGGCGCGGGCGATGCCGGGATTGCCGGCCCCGGGCAGCTACGTGCTGTTCGTCTCCACGCTGGAGGCGCGCAAGAACCATGCGTTGCTGTTCCGCATCTGGAGCAAGCTGCTCGATGCGGTGGCCGAGGGTGCGCGTTCGGCCGAGAGCGTGCCGGATCTGGTGTTCGCGGGGCGGATCGGGTGGCTGGTGGCCGACCTGTTGGCGCAGCTGGAGAACACGCGATGGCTTGCTGGGCGCATCAAGTTCGTCGCTGACCCGGACGATGCCGAGTTGCGGGCGCTCTATGCGGGCTGCCTGTTCACCGTGTTTCCGTCGTGGCACGAGGGCTGGGGATTGCCGGTGACGGAGAGCCTGGCGTTGGGCAAGCCCTGCGTGAGCTCGGACGCCGCCTCGCTGCCGGAAGCCGGCGGGACGTGGTGCCGGTATTTCGATCCGGGGAGTGTCGGATCGGCCTATGCGGCGGTGTCGGCGGTCTTGGACGACCGGGCCGGGCTGGCGGCGTGGGAGGCGGAGATCCGCGCCGGGTTCGTGCCGGTGCCGTGGACGCGGACCGCCGCGGCTCTGACGGGGCTGTTACGGGAGCCACTTGGCTAGCAGCTTGTCGCGGGCGCCGGTGGTCTGCTGGATGGCGAGGAACTGGTCGACATACTGCTGCAGCGGCATGTCCTGCGGCAGCATGTAGGCGAGCTGCGAGTGGTCGAACGGCTCGTCCGGATGGATGGCGCAGAGCTCCGGGTGCAGCTTCTGCTGCAGCCGCGTCTCGACGGCGTCGGTCATCATGACGTCGGCGTGGCCGGCGACAATTTCCTCGAAGATGGTCGCGTTGTTGGGGAAGCCGACGATCTCGGCCTGCTTGATGTTGGCCTTGGCGAAGCGCTCGTTGGTGCCGCCGGGGTTGACGATGACCTTGACGCCGGGCTGGTCGATCTGGGCGAGGGTGCCGAACTTGTCCTTGTCGGTGCAGCGCGCGATCGGGGTCTTGCCGCTGAGCATCACCGGGGTGGAGAAATACGCCGTCTTGGCGCGGTCCAGCGTGACGGTGATGCCGCCCATGGCGACGTCGTATTTATGCGCCAGCAGGTCGGCCATCAGGGTCGGCCACGCCGTCGGCACGATCTCGAGCTTGACGCCCATCGATTGGGCCAGCGCGCCGGCAGCGTCGACGTCCATGCCGCTGAAGCTGCCGTCGGCCTCCTTGATCGAGAACGGGCGGTAGTCGCCGGTCAGGCCCACGCGAAGCGTGCCGCGGGCGAGGATGTCGCTCAGCGCCGACTGCGCATAGGCGGGCGCGGCGGCCAGCAAGGCGAGGCAGACCAGGAGATGCTTCATGCGGATCATTCCTTCAGGATGGCTTCGATGGCGGCGGCGATGGCGAACAGGCGATGGTCGCCGCCGGTCTCGCCCATCAGCATGAAGCCGGCGGGCGCCTCGCCGGGCCGGTGCATCGGCAGGCTGATGCTGCAGCGGTCGAGGAAGTTGGCCAGCGACGGGTTGCGCAGCGCCAGGGCGTTCATGCGGGTGAAGTCGGCGTCGGCCGCCAGGCTGGCGATGGACGGCGGCAGGATCGGCGCGGTCGGCAGGGCGACCACGTCGAACGGGGCGGTGGCGACGTCCATCTCGGCGATCAGGGCCTTGCGGGCGTCGAGCACGCCGATGAGGTCGGCGGCACTCATGGTGGCGCCGCGCTCGATGCGGGTGCGGACGCGCTGGTCGTAGCCGTCGGCATTGGCCGCGAGGTGCGCGCGGTGCCAGACGCTGGCCTCGGCCGCGGACAGCCCGCCGGTCTTGTTGACCTCGGCGATGCGCTCGAATTGCGGGAAGTTCAGGTGCGTGATGCGGACGCCGAGATTGCCGAGACGGTTGAGCGCGCGGGTGAAGGCTTCGGCGACGCCGGGCTCCATCCCGTCGAGCACGAAATTGCCGGGCACGGCCAGGCGCAGGCCGCGCAATTCGAGCGGCTTGAGCGGGCGCTGCGGCTCGCCGGCCAGCACGGAGTCGATCGCCGCGCAGCAGGCGACCGAGTTGGCCAGCGGGCCGACGCTGTCCAGCGAGGGCGACAACGGCAGCACGCCGGTGATGGGCACGCGCCGCGCGGTCGGCTTGTAGCCGACGATTCCGCAGAACGCCGCCGGGATGCGGCAGGACCCGCCGGTGTCGGTGCCCAAGGCGGCGAGCGCCATGCCGTCGGCGACCGAGACGGCGGCGCCCGAGGAGCTGCCGCCGGGGACGTGGCCTTCCCCCCGTCCCCAGGGGCTCCGCGGCGTGTCGAAATGCGGATTGATGCCGATGCCGGAGAAGGCGAACTCGGTCATGTTGGTGCGCCCGACCGGGATCAGCCCGGCCGCCAGGCAGCGGGCGATGACGGTGGCATGGACGGCGGCGGGCTTGGCGTTCGCCAGGACCTTGCTGCCGGCGGCGGTCGTCTCGCCGGCGACGTCGAACAGGTCCTTGATGCTGATCGGGATCCCCGCCAGCGGACCCGGCGCCCGCCCGACCCGGCGCAACCCGTCCATCGCGTCCGCACTGGCGCGGGCGGCATCCTCGTAAACGCGGACGAACACGCGGCTGCCTTCGCCGTTGGGCAGGGCGATGCGGTCGAGGCAGGCATCGACCAACTGTCGTGCGGTGGCCTGGCCGGAGTCGAGCGCGTGCTGCGCCTGGGCGATGGTGCGGGGGGTCAACATGGGCGCGAGCCTGCCGCCCCCTTGCGCGCAGGGCAACCCTGGCTGCATCTGCCGCGATCATGGAAACGATCGATTGTGCCATCGTTGGCGGCGGGCCGGCCGGGCTGATGGCGGCGGAACGGCTGGCCGCGGCGGGCCAGAACGTCACGGTGTTCGACCGGATGCCGTCGGTAGGGCGCAAGTTCCTGCTGGCCGGCCGCGGCGGGCTGAACATCACGCATACGGAGCCGCTCGAGCGGTTCGTCGGGCGATATGGGGAAGCGGCCGGGGCACTGACCCCGGCGCTGCAGGCGTTCGGGCCGCAGGATCTGCGCGACTGGTGCGCCGGCCTGGGCGAGGCCACGACGGTGGGAAGCTCCGGCCGGGTGTTCCCGGCCTCCTTCAAGGCGACGCCGCTGCTGCGGGCCTGGCTGCGGCGCCTGTCCGGCTTGGGGGTGAGCTTCCGCGTCGGCCATCGCTGGATCGGCTGGGACGCCGCCGGCGCGCTCCGGTTCGAGACCGCGGCGGGCGAGATCGGCATCCAGGCGGGCGCGACGCTGCTGGCGATGGGCGGCGCGTCATGGCCACGCCTCGGCAGCGACGGCGCCTGGGCCGACATCCTGCGCGCCGACGGCGTGGCGGTCGCGCCGCTGCGCGCGAGCAACGTCGGCGTGGTGCGGACGTGGTCGGAGCATTTCCGCGAGCGGTTCGCCGGGTCGCCGTTGAAGCGCCTGATCGGCACGGTCGGTCCGAACGTGGCGCATGGCGAGGCGGTCGTCACCGCGACCGGGCTCGAGGGAGGGTTGATCTACGCGTTGGGACGCCCGATCCGCGAGGCTCTCGAGCGCGACGGCGTCGCGCGCCTGACGCTGGATCTGCGGCCGGACCTGGACGAGGCGAGTCTGCAGCGCCGCATGGGCGGCCCCGGGATTTCCCGCGCCAATGCCTGGCGCCGCGCCGGTCTGTCCCCGGCCGCCGCCGGCCTACTGCGCGAGACGGGTGGCAGCCCGAAGCGGGTGGTGCTGGAGCTGACCGGTCTGGCGCCGATCGCCCGCGCGATCTCGACGGCGGGCGGGCTGCGGCTCGACCCGGGCTCGGCCTTGCCGGGACGACCCGGCGTGTTCGTAGCCGGGGAGATGCTGGACTGGGACGCACCGACGGGCGGCTACCTGATGCAGGCCTGCTTCAGCACCGGATGGCAAGTCGCGGGGACCATGTTGGCGACGGACCAGGTTGGCGGCGGACCGGCCGGACAACCGGCTGGGCCCGCGGTGGTTGCCGGACGGCGAACGGCGTCTAAGTTCGTGAAGGAGTCGACGAGGTGAACGATGTGACCACGCAACCGCCGACCGCGCGCGAGTGGCAGCCGGAACAGCTGCGGCGGGCGGTGCAGGCAGCCGGCGTGGCCCTCTGGTCGTGGAACGTCGACACGGACGTGTTCGCCATGGATGCGCGTGGCTTCGAGCTGTGGGGCATGCCGTGGAGCGACAAGTCGACATTCGAGCAGCTATCCTCCCACATTCACCCGGCCGACCGCGACCGAGTGCGCGCGGCATTCGACGCCACGCGCGCCATCCTGGGCCCGTACGAGACCGATTTCCGCATCACGGTCGATAACGAGATCCGCTGGGTGGCGGCGTGCGGGCAGGGCGACGACGCCGACATCGTCGGCCGCACGATGTTCGGCATCTTCCTCGACGTCACCGGCCGCAAACATGCCGAGGAGAGCAACGAGCTGCTCGCCGGCGAGATGAGCCACCGCGTCAAGAACCTGCTCACCATCGCCACCGGACTCACCGCCATCACCTCGCGCTCGGCGACCAGCATCGAAGACATGGCGCACGACCTGACCGCGCGCCTGTCGGCGTTGGGGCGCGCCCACGACCTGGTGCGTCCGCTCTCGCCCGGGCGCGAGGCGGCGGCGCTGTTGGGCGACCTGCTCTCGATCCTGCTGGCGCCCTACGACGATCTCGGCGCCTTCAAGGGCCGCATCCGGGTCGCGGTCGAACGCACCGGCGTCGGCGAGGCGTCCGCGACGGGAATCGCGCTCGTGGTCCACGAGCTGGCGACCAACTCGATGAAATACGGCGCGCTCTCCGCGCCGACCGGCACGCTCGACATCTCCAGCACGGCGGCGGACGAGCAGATCGTGCTGACCTGGCTGGAACGAGGCGGCGCGGCGGTCGACGCACCCGATGGGGCGGCCGGGTTCGGCAGCCAGCTGCTCAAGCGCAGCGTCGCCGGGCAGCTCGGCGGCTCGATCGACTACGACTGGTCGCAGGGCGGCCTGATCGCCACGCTGCACATCAACCGAAATCGGCTGATGCTTTAGGCGGGCGGCTCTCCCTGGATCGGCTCCTTGCCCATCTCCCGCACCAGCGTGGTCACCTCGGCGATGCACGCCGTCACCGCATCCGTATCCTGCCCCTTGGCGACCAACGACACGCCGTTGCCGGTCGAGCGGTAATACGGGTAGCTGCCCAGGTCGAGGTCCGGGTACCGCTTCTGGATCGCCTCCAACCCGGCCGCGATCGCGCCCTCCAGCAGCCCGGTCGCATGCACCGCCGCCGACGCCACCGGGGCGCCGCCCTCGAGCGTGGGCGCCAGCGCGCCAAACATCGACTGCATGATGCGCGGCACGCCGGCCATCACGTGCACGTTGCCGATGGTGAAGCCGGGGGCCACCGAGATGGCGTTGTCGATCAGCGTCGCCCCGCGCGGCATTGTCGCCATGCGCTGGCGGGCGGCATTAAACTCGCCGGGCTGGTAGTGCTTCTCCATCCGCGCGAACGCCTCGGGATGGATCTCCCACGGCACGCCGAACGCGGCGGCGACGCACTCGCTGGTGATATCGTCATGCGTCGGCCCGATGCCGCCGGTGGTAAACACGTGGTCGAACTTGGCGCGGCATTCGTTGACGGTGGCGATGATGGTCTCCGGCACGTCCGGGATCACGCGCACCTCACGGACCGGGATGCCGATCTCGCCCAGCCCGGTGGCCAGGAACTTGATGTTGGCGTCCTGCGTGCGCCCCGAGAGCACCTCGTTGCCGATGACCAGGATGCAGGCGACCGGGTTCGTCATAGGAAGTCTCTCAGCAGGGGGATCAGCGGCTTGTCGGCCGCCGGCATCGGGTAGTCGGCGAGCTTGTCGGGGCGGACCCAGGCCAGCGCCTGACCCTCGCGCCCCTGCGGCCGGCCGGACCAGCGGCGGCACAGGAACAGCGGCATCAGCAGGTTGAACGTTTCGTACTGGTGCGAGGCGAAGGCGAAGGCGGCTAGGCAGTTGCTGGCGATGTCGATGCCGAGCTCTTCCTGCAACTCGCGAATCACGGCCTCTTCGGGCGACTCGCCGAGCTCGAGCTTGCCACCGGGGAACTCCCAAAGCCCGGCCATGGCCTTGCCCTCGGGGCGCCGGGTCAGGAGGATGCGGCCGTCGGTGTCGATCAGGGCACAGGCCGCGACGAGCAGGAGCTTGCGGCCCGGCTCGGCATCGGCTTCGACGGGCGGGGCGTCGAACAGATCGTCGCGGGTGGCCTCGAACAGGGTAACGGGGTGCTTGCCGCCGCGGGCGAGGAAGTTGCTTTCGCCGAGCCCGACCTCGCGGAAGCCGGCGCGGCGCAACACGGCGGACGAGGCCGGGTTGTCGACGGCGACGCTGGCTTCGAGATGGTCGATGTCGAGGTTGGCCAGCGCCCAGCGGGCGAGTCGGGCGGCGGCCTCGCTGGCCACGCCGAGGCGCCAGAACCGGCGGCCGATCCAGTAGCCGAGGTTGCCGATCCGGGGCTTGAGGTCGAGGCGGAGGCCGATGCAGCCGATCAGCATCTCCTTGCCGTCTTCCTGGCCGGTGATGGCGAGGTGGTAGCCGCTACCGCGCTCCATCTGCTCGAGCGTTGAGGCAATCCATTTGCCGGCGAGGTCCCGCGGATAGGGGAACGGCAGCTGCGACAACATGCGCACCACCTCCCAATCGTTGACCAGGCGATGGATCTCCTCGGCATCGGCGGGGCGGAGCGGTCGGAGCGTGAGCCGCTCGGTGGAGAGCGGCTCGAAGCTGGGGCTGGCGGTGAGTTGGAGCGCCACCGGGCCTAGCTTCTGTAGCTGCCGTTGATGTCGATGTAGCCGTGCGTCAGGTCGCAGGTCCACGCGGTCGACACGCCCTTGCCGAGGCCGAGGTCGACGGCGATCGAGATCTCGCGGCCCTTCATGTGCGCGACGACCGGGCCCTCGTCGTAATCGGGTACCACGGTGCCGTGCCGCGCCATCCAGGTGCCGCCGATGGCCACCGAGAGCAGGTCGCGGTCGGCGGGCTCGCCGGCCTTGCCGACGGCCATGACGATGCGGCCCCAATTGGCGTCCTCGCCGGCGATCGCGGTCTTGACCAGCGGCGAGTTGGCAATCGCCATGGCGACCCGGTGCGCCGACTTCTTCGACACCGCGCCGGTGACGTCGATGCGGACAAGCTTCTGCGCCCCTTCGCCGTCTCGCACGACCTGCAAGGCGAGGTCGTGCAGCACCGCCTCCAGCGCGTCCCGGAAACGGCGCAGTTCGCGCTTGTCATCGGTGTCGACCTTGTCGTGATCGGCGGTGCCGGTGGCAAACAGGAGGACCGTGTCGCTGGTCGACGTGTCGCTGTCGACCGTCGTGCAGTTGAAGCTCCGCTTGACGCCGTATTCCAGCGCTTCCTGCAGCACCCGGGCGGGTAGCTTGGCGTCGGTGAAGACGAAGCACAGCATCGTCGCCATGTCGGGAGCGACCATGCCGCTGCCCTTGGCGATGCCGCTGATGCGGACTGTGCCACCGCCGAGCTCGGCGGTGCGGGTGGCGCCTTTGGGGAAGGTATCGGTAGTCATGATGCCGCGGGCGGCGTCTTCCCAGCGGTTGGTGCCCAGCGTCTCGTAGAGCGCGGGCAGGGCGGTGGTGATCTTCGCGTGCGGCAGTGCCTCGCCGATGACGCCGGTGCTGGCGACGAACACCTCGCCGGGCTTGCAGCCGACGATGGAGGCCGCGGCCTCGGCGGTGGCACGGACCGCGTCGGCGCCGGCGCGGCCGGAGAACACGTTGGCGTTGCCGGCGTTGATGACGACGGCCCGGGCGCGGCCGCCTTCGAGGTGCTCGCGGCACCAGTCGATGGGGGCGCCCGGGCATTTGTTGCGGGTGAACACGCCGGCCACCCGGGTGCCCGCCGCCAGCTCGATCATCACCAGGTCGGTGCGATCCTTGTAGCGGATGCCGGCCTGCGCGGCGCCGAGCCGCACCCCGTCGATCGGGGGCAGCGCCGGCAGCGGCATGGCGAGCGGCGAGGTCGGGATGGCCATCTGTATACTACTTGGCTGGGGCTTGTGTGGGCGCTGCACCCGGCATCGGCATCGCCGGCGGTGTGTAGGGGGTGCCGTCGGGGTTGAACTTTTCGACGGTCATGCCGGTCTTGGCCGAGGCGAGCACCTTGGCGACGCCCTCCTGGATGATCTGCTGGCGGATCTGGTCGCCGACCTCGTCGAGCGTCGGGGCGGGGGCGGTGCGAGTGCCCTCGAGCTTGATGACGTGCCAGCCGAAGCGGGTCTGCACCGGCTTCTGGGTGTATTGGCCGGGCTTCAGCGCGAAGGCGGCGTCGGAGAATTCGGGCAGCATGTCGGTCTTCTTGAACCAGCCGAGGTCGCCGTTGTTCTCCTTGGCCGACGGGTCCGTGCTGTTCTCCTTAGCCAGCTTGCCGAAATCGGCGCCCTTGCCCAGCTGGGCGATGATGTCTTTCGCCTTGGCTTCGGTCGGCACCAGAATGTGCTCGGCATGCACCTGCTCGTCGCCGGTCTTGCCGGCGTATTCCGCGTCGTAGCGCGCCTTGATCGCCGCTGGCGTCAGCAGAGGCTGGATGTCGCGGGTCAGGAGGGCGTTCTGCAGCGCCAGATCGGTGGCGCGGCTGATGGCCTGCTGCACCTTGGGATCGCTCTGCATGTTCTCCTTCTTGGCCTGCTGGACGATGACGTCGCGGTCGATCAGCTGGTCGAGCAGCATCGGATACAGCATCGCCGGCGGCATCGCGCGCAGCTGGTCCGGCAGGGTCTGCATCGCGTCCTGCAGGTCGGAGTAGTGGATCTCGTCCGAACCGACCTTAGCAATCACGGTCCCTGGCGCCGGCGCGGCCGCCTCGGGTGCGGCAGCCTGGGGTGTGGCAGCCTGGGGCGTGGCGGCCTGGGGGGCGGCGGGGGGCGGCGCGGGTTGTGCCAAGGCCGGCAGGCCGAAGAGGGCGATCGTGGCAACGGTGGCAAGGCTGGCGCGGCGCATGGGATATTCCCTTGGATTGAGACGGCCCGGGTTGCCAGGCACGGCGGCCGGACAATAGGTGCGCCCGAAAGCCGCCACAAGGAGGTGCAATCGTGCCGACGGGCCGCGCCGCGTTGACCCGGTGCCGCCCTGATCCTATCTCCACGCTGTTCGCGTCACCTGAAAGCCCACGCTTATGCTCGCCAGCATCGCCCGCGCCGTGTTCGGCTCCGCCAACGATCGATCGCTCAAAGCGTTCCAGCGGCGCGTGCCGCAGATCAATGCGCTCGAGCCGGCCATGCAGGCGCTGTCCGACGAGGCGCTGACCGGCAAGACCGCCGAATTCCGCGCCCGGCTCGAGACGGGCGTCACGCTCGACGACATCCTGCCCGAAGCCTTCGCCACCGTGCGCGAGGCCGCCCGTCGCGTGCTCGGCCTGCGTCATTTCGACGTGCAGCTGATCGGCGGCATGGTGCTGCACGCGGGCAAGATCGCCGAGATGAAGACCGGCGAAGGCAAGACGCTGGTCGCGACCCTGCCGGTCTATCTCAACGCGCTGCCGGCCAAGGGCGTGCACGTCGTCACCGTCAACGACTACCTGGCCACCCGCGACTCCGAGTGGATGGCCCAGGTCTACGGCTTCCTCGGCATGAGCACCGGCGTGATCGTGCACGGCCTGACCGACGATCAGCGCCGGGCCGCCAATGCCTGCGACATCACCTACGGCACCAATAACGAGTTCGGCTTCGACTATCTGCGCGACAACATGAAATACCGCCTCGACGACATGGTGCAGCGCGACTTCGCCTACGCCATCGTCGACGAGGTCGACTCCATCCTGATCGACGAGGCGCGCACCCCGCTGATCATCTCCGGTCCCGCCGAGGACAGCAGCGAACTCTATCGCAGCGTCGACGCCGTGATGATCCAACTGGTCAAGGACGCCTCCACCTACGACAAGGACGAGAAGCAGCGCTCCGTCCACCTGACCGAGCCGGGCTCCGAGACCGTCGAGCAGATGCTGAAGGATGCCGGCATCCTGTCCGAGGGCAACCTCTACGATTCCTTTAACGTCTCCGTCATCCATCACGTCCAGCAGAGCCTGCGGGCGCACACGCTGTTTGCCCGCGACGTCGATTACATCGTGCGCGACAACAAGGTCGTCCTGATCGACGAGTTCACCGGCCGCATGATGGAAGGCCGCCGCTACTCCGAAGGCCTGCACCAGGCGCTCGAGGCCAAGGAGGGCGTCGAGGTCCAGCCCGAGAACCAGACGCTCGCCTCCATCACCTTCCAGAACTACTTCCGCCTCTATCCCAAGCTCTCCGGCATGACTGGCACCGCGCTGACCGAGGCCGACGAGTTCGCCGAGATCTACAAGCTCGACGTGATCGACATCCCGACCAACGTACCGGTCAAGCGGCTCGACCAGGATGACGAGGTCTACCGCTCGGCGACCGAGAAATACGAGGCGGTTGCCACCCTGATCGAGGAGGCTCGCGCCCGGCATCAGCCGGTGCTGGTCGGCACCACCAGCATCGAGAAGAGCGAGATCATCAGCGCGCTGCTGACGCAGAAGAACATCCCGCACGCCGTGCTGAACGCCCGCTTCCACGAGCAGGAAGCCGCCATCGTCTCGCAGGCCGGCGCCCCCGGCGCCATCACCATCGCCACCAACATGGCCGGCCGCGGCACCGACATCAAACTTGGCGGCAACGCCGACATGCGCATCAAGATCGAGGCCGCCATCGACGACGAGGCGCACCGCCAGGCCATCGCCGACGAGGTCGCCGCCAACCACCCGGTCGTCAAGGCGGCCGGCGGCCTGCTCGTCATCGGCACCGAGCGCCACGAGAGCCGCCGCATCGACAACCAGCTCCGCGGCCGCTCCGGCCGCCAGGGCGACCCCGGCGGCTCCCGCTTCTTCCTCAGCCTCGAGGACGACCTGATGCGCATCTTCGGGTCCGACCGCATGGGCGGCATGCTGCAGCGCCTCGGCCTCAAGCCCGGCGAGGCCATCGTCCATCCCTGGATCAACAAGGCCCTCGAGAAGGCGCAGAAGAAGGTCGAAGCCCGCAACTTCGACATGCGAAAGAACGTGCTGAAATACGACGACGTCATGAGCAGCCAGCGCCGCGAGGTCTACGCCCAGCGCCGTGAGTTCATGAACGCCGACGACGTCGCCGAGACCGTCGCCGACATGCGCGCCGAGATCGTCTCCAACTTGGTCACCCGCCGCATCCCCGAGAAGGCTTATGCCGAGCAGTGGGAAACCGCCGAGCTGGCCGAGGACCTCAAGCGCCTGCTGAACCTCGACCTTCCCGTGGTCGACTGGGGCCGCGAGGAAGGCATCGACGAGACCGGCATCCGCGAGCGCATCGAGGCCGCTGCCGACCAGCACATGGCCTCCAAGGCGGCCAATTTCGGCCCCGAACTGATGCGCTTCGTCGAGAAGAACCTTCTGCTCCAGGTACTCGATGCCGTCTGGAAGGAGCACCTGCTCGCCCTCGATCATCTGCGCCAAGGCATCGGCCTGCGCGCCTACGGCCAGCGCGACCCGCTCAACGAATACAAGAGCGAGGCCTTCAACCTGTTCAACGGCATGCTCGACGAGTTGCGCGAGCGTGTCACCGCCATGCTCGCCCGCGTTGAGATCGGCCCGGAAGCGCCGCCGGCGGCGATGTTCCAGCCCGCCGAACCCTCTCCCGTCACGCTGCAATACTCCGACCCGGCCGCCTCCGCCCAATACGCCGGCGGCGATGTCATCGAAGCCGAACGGCCCGCCGAAATCGGCATCGACCCGGCGGACCCGACCACCTGGAAAAACGTTCCCCGCAACGCGCTATGCCCGTGCGGCTCCGGCAAGAAATTCAAGCACTGTCACGGCAAGGTCTGACCGCGACGCCCCAGCGCTGGAGAATGGCCGGTCTCGCCTTGCTGACCGGCCTGGTTGCTCCCCCAGCGCTCGCCGCCCGGCCGGCGCCGCGGCCGGTCACCTGCGAGACGGCCATCGAGGCCGCAGAACTCGGCGCCAACACTGCGCCGGGCTTGCTGCACGCGATCGGCCTGGTCGAAAGCGGCCGGCGCGATCCCCGCACCGGCGAGCGCCGGCCCTGGCCCTGGACCGTCAGCGCCGAAGGCATCGGCACCTATTACGCCAACAAGGCCGACGCCATCACCGCGGTGCAGGCGCTGCAGGCGCGCGGGATCAGCTCGATCGATGTCGGCTGCATGCAGGTGAACCTGTTCTATCACCCGACCGCTTTCCGTTCGCTCGACGAGGCGTTCGACCCGGCGCCCAACGCTCGCTACGCCGCGCGCTTCCTCACCGCGCTCTACGCGCGCACCCGCGACTGGCCGGCCGCGGCGGCGGCCTACCATTCCTTCACGCCCGGGCCGGCGGCGCAGTATGCTAAGCTCATCGCCGCCGTCTGGGCTGGTGCGCCCGTCTCGGTGGTGCAAGCGCCCGACGGCCGTGAGATCGTTGAATTGCCCGGCGGCGGCGAGTTGCGGATGTTCCGCACCGCATCGGAAACCGGCCGCTCGCGCGTCTTCGGCGTGATGAATTGAAGAAGGTACTTCCATGCTCGGTTACGTGACCATCGGCACCAACGATCTGCCCCGTGCCACGGCGTTCTACGACGCGATCGCCGCGGAAATGGGGGGGCGGCGCATCATGGAAAGCGACCAGTTCATCGCCTGGGGACCCACCGATGGAAGCCCCGGCTTCGGCGTCACGCTCCCGTTCGACGGGCAGCCCGCAACGCCCGGCAACGGCGTGATGATCGCCTTAATCGCCGACGACCGTCCCGCGGTGGACCGGATCTATGACCTGGCGCTTTCGCTCGGCGCGACGGATGAGGGGCCGCCGGGGGAACGGTTCACCGGGTTGTACATCGGCTTCTTCCGCGATCTCGACGGCAACAAGGTCGGTGCGTACATGATGGGGTGATTTTACCCCGCCGCGAATTGGGTTAGAGCCCGCGCGTGCTGTTCAACTCGCAAATCTTCATCTTCGCCTTCCTGCCGGTCTCGCTGCTCGGATACTACGCCCTGGCCGCGAACCGGCAGCTCCGCCAGGCCTGGATCGTGCTGATCTCGCTGGCGTTCTACGCCTATTGGGACTGGCGCTTCGTCCCGCTGCTGGCCACGCTGACGATGGCCAACTGGCTGATCGCGCAATGGTTCGGCCGCACCCGGCAGCGCTGGATCCCGCTGACGGGCGTCGTGCTCAACCTCTGCGTCCTGGCCCTCTTCAAGTATGCCGATTTCCTGCGCGGGACCGTCTTCGGCGTCGCGGGCGTCGACTGGCAGCCCTGGCAGCTCATCCTGCCGCTCGGCATCAGCTTCTTCGTGTTCCAGAAGATCAGCTACCTGATGGACCTCCGCCGCGGTGACCGGCACATCTATGGCTTCCTCGAGTTCTGGAGCTTCGTCACCTTCTTCCCGCAGCTGATCGCCGGGCCGCTGGTGCGGCACAACGAGATCATTCCGCAACTCGAGCGCGACCCGCGCGGCCCCGCCATGTGGGAGAACCTGGGCCGCGGCCTCGTGCTCTTCATCATCGGGCTGGCCAAGAAGATCGCCATCGCCGACACGCTCGGCCATCTCGCCGACCCGGCCTACGCCATCATCGCCCAGAACGGCCTGACCGGCGCCGACGCCTGGATCGGCAGCCTCGCTTTCACCTTCCAGCTCTATTTCGACTTCTCCGGCTACTCCGACATGGCGCTCGGCCTGGCGCTGATGTTCGGCCTCAAGCTGCCGATCAACTTTAACGCGCCGTACCAGGCCACCTCGGTGCGCGACCTCTGGCGGCGCTGGCACATCACCCTGTCCCGCTTCCTGCGCGACTATCTCTACATCCCGCTCGGCGGCAGCCGCCTCGGCGAGACTCGGCAGGTGGTCAACGTAACGCTGACCATGCTGCTCGGCGGCCTCTGGCACGGTGCAAACTGGAACTGCGTGGTTTGGGGCGGCCTGCAGGGCCTCGGCCTGGCGGTCAACCACGTCTGGGACAAGACCAGCATCCGCGTGCCGCGCCTGCTCGGCTGGTTCATGACCTTCGGCTTCTTCCACCTGACGCTGATCGTGTTCCACTCGCCGGGTTTCGAGACGGCGGGGCGGTTCCTCTGGTCGCTCACCGGCGCCCATGGCTGGGGGCGCGTGGCTCTCGACCGTGAACACACGCTGGCCTTCTTCGGCGCGGCGGCGCTGGCCTTCTTCGGGCGGCCCAGCCAGGAGATCGCGCTGAGTTGGCTCAAGCCGCGGCCGTGGCTGGCCTGGCCGGTCGGGCTAGCGACAATCTGGATCGTGCTCCTCGCCGGCGGCCGGGTGCCGAGCGTCTTCTTCTACTTCCAGTTCTGACCATGGCCTGGCGCAAATTCTTCCTTCAGCTGCTCGGCGTCTTCCTCGGCGGCAGCGTCCTGCTGTTCCTCGTGCTGGTAGTGGCGGACCCCTGGGGCACGCTGCCGTTTCCCAGCCCGATCCCGCGCACCCCGGCCGACCACAGCCAGCGCTGGGCCTACCCCGAACTCGCACGCTCGCCCAAGTTCGACGCCGCCATCATCGGCAACTCGACCTCCCGTTTGTTCGATCCGGCCGATTTCGACCCGGTCATCGGCGCGACCTTCGTCAACCTCGCCATGGTGCACTCCTTCGCCTACGAGCAGATGCAGCTGCTCGATGTCTACCTCCGCGCTCACCCCAAGCCGCGCGCGCTGATGGTCGGGCTGGACCGGACCTGGTGCGAACGCGGCGACGACCTCGAGCATTTCGGCTATGGACCGCTGCCGGAATGGCTGTACCGCGACGACCACTCGTTCTGGACCCTCGAGACGCTGGCCAACCTATTCAACATGCATGCTATCGAGACCGCCTGGCGCTCGGCGGCCTCCCTCCTCGCCGGCCCGGCGCGCCCGTTCGGCGCCAATGGCTACCAACTCCTCGACGTCGACTTCCATAAATTCGACCCGGTGTTGGCCAAAGCCCTCATTGCGCAGAACCTCGCCGAAGACTGGCTGCCGCCCGCCGATCCGGACCCGGCAACCTGGCACTACGTCTCGCTGGACTGGCTCCGCGCCCGCGTCGACACGCTGCCGCCGTCGACCCGGTTGCTCCTGGTGTTCGTTGCGCGGCACCATCTCTACCCGGCGCCGGACACGGTAGGCGCGGCGATGATGCAAGGCTGCAAGAACCGGGTCGTCGCCTTCGCCAAGGGCCGCGCCAACACCGCGGTGTACGATCTATCGATTCCGAACCCGATGACGTCGGACGAGTCGCGCTGGTGGGACGCCGTGCACATGCGGCCCGAGCCCGCGGCGCAATTGTCGCGCGACCTCGCCGCGGCCATGGCCGGCCGCGAGGTCGACTCCGTCCGCACCTTGATCGCGACGCCACCGTCCGCGAGCGTCTCTTCACGTTGAATTAGGAAAATCCCGCTATGCTCGAGATCGCAATGGGCGTGTTGGGCGCCGGAATCATGGGCGAGCGCTTGTTGCGGGCTGCGCCAGGGCAGGGCGCGGTGCGGATCGCCAGAGTGTGGGACCCGTCGGGCGAGGCGCTGTCGCGCCTGTCGTCGGCGTTGCCGGCGGTCAAGGTGATGGGGTCCGCGGCCGAAGTGATCGCCGCCTCGGACTGTGTCTACGTCGCGTCCCCGCCGGCGACGCATCTGGCCCACGCCCGCGCCATCGTGGCTTCCGGCAAGGCGCTGTTCTGCGAAAAGCCGCTCGCGGTCGACGTCGCGGAAGCCCAGGCCTTCGTCGACGGCGCCGGATCGGCACGGGCGGCGGTCAACTTCCCGTTCGCCTCGTCGCCCGCAGTCGCGACAGTGACGGAATGGCTGATCGGACGCTCGCCCGTCGCCGTCGAAATCAAAGTGGATTTCGCAACCTGGCCGCGCGGCTGGCAACATGCGGCGGCCGGCTGGTTGGACGGCCCGGCCCAAGGCGGCTTCACGCGCGAGGTGCTGTCGCATTTCCTGTTCCTGGCGCGGCGGCTGTTCGGCCCCTTGGTATTGGAGACGGCGACCGCCGAGTTTCCCGAGCCGGGGCGGAGCGAACGCCGGGTCACGGCCAGGTTGCGGGCTGGCACGGTCGCCGTGAGCGTGACCGGCGGTGTCGGGACCACGGAAATGGACGACAGCAACAGCTTCACCGTCGACGGCATGGTGCGGCTGCGTAACTGGTCCATAGCGGAACGGCTGGTGGCCGGCACCTGGCAGCCAGACCCGGCGGCCATCCCGCAAGAACGGGCGCGACCGTTGGTGCTGCAGCGTCAACTGGAAGGGGTCGCGGCCATGTCTCGAGGGAAGCCACATCATCTGGCGACCCTGGCCGAGGCACTGGACGTTCAATGTGCGATCGAGGCTATTCTAAAGCCGACCGCTCCCAGCGTGGCGCAACCCTCGTAGGGAGGGTGAAACCCACCCTCGCTCGCCCGAACTCAATCATCAGGTGCGTGCCCGCCCGACGATCTGGGTCGGGTTCACGAACCGCAGCGCGATCAGCAGCCAGAACAGCGTGGTCACCATGTAGATCACCGCCATCGCATCGATGGACTGCACCGCCCGCACGCCTGCGGCGAACACCGCATAATACAGCGAGACGACCAGCGTCTGACTAGTCGCCCCAGCCGTGAGAAACGTCAGCTCGAACATCGCGATCGTCCGCACCAACACCAGCAGCAGCGCCGCCAACACGCCCGGCAGCAGCAGCGGGATCAGCACGTGCCTGAACAGCCGCGGCGTATTGGCGCCGAACACCCGCGCCGCCGCCTCGATCTTCGGGTCGATCTGCTCGATGAACGGGATCATGATCAGGATCACGAACGGCACCGTCGGCACCAAGTTCGCGATCACAACGCCGGCCATCGAGCCCGCCAGATTGGCCTGATACAGCACCGTCGCCAGCGGGATTCCGTAAGTGATCGGCGGGACCAGCAGCGGGATCAGGAACATTAGCATCAGCAATCTCTTGCCCGGGAACTCGCGCCGCGCCAGCGCATAGGCCGCCGGCACGCCGAGCAGCCCGGACAGCACCACGACCAGCAACACCACCTGGAACGTCACCAGCAGCACGTCGCCGAGCTGGAACTCGTCCCAGGCCGAGCCATACCAGTTCAGCGTCCAACCGCTCGGCAGCCACGAGCGTAGCCAACGCGTAGCGAACGAACTGGTGATCACGGCCGCGATCATGGCGATGACGTTGAGCACGAAGAACCCGACGAAGGTCCAAACCGCGCCGGCCCAGAGCCGCTCTCCGAGCGTGCGGTCGATCGTCGTAGGCTGCATCAGCCTTTCCCTCCGCCCGCCGGCCCGCGATACACCAGGCCACGCGCGCCCAGCACCGCGGCCACGATGCCCAACTCGATCGCGCCCATCAACATCGCGATCGCCGAGGCGAGCGAATAGTCGAACTGTTCGAATGCCGCCTGATACGCCGCAATCGAGATGACCCGCGTCGGTCCGGCCGGAGCCCCGAGCAGCACCGCCGACGGAAACACCGAGAATGCCTGCACGAACGACAGGCAGAACGTGATCGCCAACCCCGGCAGCATCAGCGGCAGCAGCACGTGCCAGAAGCGCGATCGCGCCCCGGCCCCGAGCGTGGCGGCAGCCCGCTCGAGCGCCGGGTCGACGCCGCTGAGGTAGGACAGCGTCAGCAGGAAGCTGAACGGGAACCCGGTGATCAGCAGCGAGAGGAACACGCCCCAGTAATTATGCAGCAGCCGCACCGGCGAGCTGATCAGCCCGACCGTCATCAGCACCCGGTTGAACCAGCCTTGCGGCCCCAGGTAGTTGAGCAATCCCTCGGCCACCAGCACGGTCCCGAGCGTGATCGGCACCACGAGAATGGTGGTCAGCAGCCGCTGCCGCCGCATCAGCCGCACCCGGAACGCGATCGGCACCGAGATCGCCACGTTGAGCAGCGTCACCGGGACGGACAGCGCGATCGTCGTCCAGATCGTCTGGTATAGGAACGGGTCCGAGAAGAACGTGACATAATTGGCCAGCACGCCGCCCGTTTTGGGCCGGAACGACAGCACCAGCCCGTAGAGAAACGGATAGACGAAGATCGCCAGGATCACGATCGCCGCTGGCAGGACCAGCAACGTCGTCCCATCCAGTCCGCGCGCCTGCAATCGATGACTCAGCGGGGCGGTACTCATGCCGGGTAGACCAGCGCACGGTCCGGCTGGGCGGTGAGGCGCACCTCGCCTCCGGGCGGCGTGCTGTCGGCGGCGCTGAACACCAACTCGGTGCCGTCCCCCATGCGGGCGAAGCCGGTATGGCCGTGGCCGCGGAACTCGCTCGAGACGACCGTCGCGGCGAGGGCACCGCCGACCTCGGCCAACAAATCCTCCGGACGAACGACGAGCATCGCCGGCTGGCCGACGGACAGCCCGCCTTGCGCTTGGCCTCTCACCACGCCGGTGCTGGCGCGAACCATCGCAAGGCTGCCCTCGATTTGCTCGACGATGCCGGGGACGGCGTTGCGGAAGCCCATGAACTCGGCCACGTCCCTGTCCCGCGGCTGCGCGAACAGTTCCGCCGGCGCGCCGACCTGGCGGATCGTGCCGTCCTTCAGCACGACGATGCGGTCCGCCAGCGACAGCGCCTCCTCCTGGTCGTGCGTCACGTAGATGGTCGTGGCACCGAGGCTGGAATGGATGCGCCGGATTTCGGCGCGCATCTCGAGCCGAAGCTTAGCGTCCAGGTTCGAGAGCGGCTCGTCCATCAGCACCAGCGGCGGCTCGATCACGATGGCCCGCGCGATCGCGACCCGCTGCTGCTGCCCGCCCGAGAGCTGCCCCGGCAGCTTGTGCTCCTGCCCCTGCAGCCGCACTAGCGCTACCGCCTCGGCGACCCGGCGGTCGATCTCCGCCCGCTTCACGTCGCGCATCATCAGGCCGAACCCGATGTTCTTGCGCACATTCATGTGCGGGAACAGCGCGTAGTTCTGGAACACCATGCCGAAGCCGCGCTGCTCCGGCCGCAGCGTGTCGATCCGCCGCTCGTCCAGCCAGATCGACCCCGCCGTCGCCGAGAGCAGCCCGGCGATGCAGTTCAGCGTCGTCGACTTTCCGCAGCCGGACGGGCCGAGCAGGGCGATGAACTCCCCCTGCTCGATCGTCAGCGTGATGTCGCGCAGCGCATTGAGGTTGCCGAAATCCCTTCCCAGGCCGTCGAGCCGTAGCTGGCGGAACGGCGTCGGATGCAGGCTCACTTGGACTTCTTCGCGCCGATCTCCTCGTCCCAGCGCCGGAACGCCATCACCATCTTATCCGCATCCAGCGGCATCTCCTTCGGCACGCTCGCGATCAGCGCGTCGTATTCCGGCCGGCCGAACTCCTTGATCACCTTCTGGCTCGACTCCGGTGCCATCGACAGCGGCACGTCCTTGACCGCCGGTCCCGGGTAGAAATAGCCGTCGTCATAAGCATAGGCCTGCTGCGCCGGCGTCAGCAGATACGAGATGATGTCGAGCAGCACGGCCACCCGCTCCGGGTCGAGCCCCTTCGGGATCGCGGCGTAATGCGCGTCGATCACCCAGTGGAACCCGGCCAGCGTCGCGATCTTGGCCTCCTTCGGCACGATCCCCAGCGCGCGCGGGTTGATGTCCCACCCGGTGGTCGAGACGATGATGTCGCGCGACCCTTCGCCGAGTTCCTTCATCGTCGCCCCCGTGCCCGTCGGGTAGTATTCGATGCCGGCATCCAGTTCCTTCAGATAGGACCACGTCTTGTCCCACCCCTTCACCGGATCCTTCGGGTCGCTATCGCCAAGAATGTAGGGCAGGCCCATCAGGAACGTCCGGCCCGGGCCAGAATTGGCCGGGCGCGCATACATGAAGCGATTCGGCTTGGACTTTGTGAATGCCAGCAAGTCGGCGGCGGACGTGGGTGGCGTCTTGACCTGGTCGGGCATGTATTCCAGCAGCGGGCCAGACGGATAGTAGCTGATGAGCGCGGCCTGGTTCTGCGCCAGGCTCTGCATCTGCCATGCCGGGTCGAGCAGGATGGATTGCAGGTTAGGCAGACTTCCGGCGTGCTCCGGAAATAGCGGCGACCAGATCTTGCTGTCTATGCCGGCGGCGAGCGCGTCCGTCCCGGTCAGCACCAGGTCGATGTCGACCCGGTTGGCGGCCTGCTGCGCCCTCAGCTTCGCCGGCAGTTCCGGCGCCGGCGCTTTGGAGAACGTGAACTTCGACACCATCTCCGGCTTGGCCTGCCGATAATTCTCGAACGCCTTCTGCGTCAGCGCCAGATTCCCGGCGACGTCGACCACCGTGATCGCGAGCGGCGATTTCGGCTTCGGCACCTGCGCCCGTGCAGCCCCGGCCATCACCAGCGCGGCACTTCCTGCCAAAATGTCGCGACGTCGTAGCTGGACCATGAGACTTTCCCCGATTGTTCCGTAAGCGCACACGGCGCCCGGCTTTGTCGGGCGACGATACCGGCGGGGGGCACTAAACGGAAGCCGGCACCGTCACGTTCATTCTGCTGCGATAAGGTTAATCATTTATCAAGCGACGGGCTGGTAACGGCTCGCGATCAGGAACTCCCGGTTGCCCTCCGGCCCCGTGATCGGGCTCTCCTCGATTCCCTCCACCTGCCAGCCCGGAAGCCCGCCCCACCACGCCTCGATTCGCGCGCACACCGCCTGATGCACCGCCGGGTCACGCACCACGCCGCCTTTGCCGACCTGGCCCGGCCCGGCCTCGAATTGCGGCTTGATCAGCGCCACCGCCCAGGCGCCCGGCGCACACAATTCGATCGCCGCCGGCAGCACCGTCTGCAGCCCGATGAAGCTGGCATCGCACACCAGCGCCTCCACCGGCTCCGGCACGATCTCGGCCGTCAGGTGCCGCGCATTGACCCGTTCGCGCACCACGACGCGCTCATCCGTCCGCAGCGCCCAGGCGAGCTGCCCATGCCCAACGTCGACCGCGTAGACCCGGCGCGCGTCGCCGGCCAGCAGCACGCTGGTAAAACCGCCGGTGCTCGCGCCGACGTCGAGGCAGACCCGTCCGGCCGCTGACAAACCGAACCGACGCATCCCGGCATCGAGCTTCAATCCGCCGCGGGACGCCCAGGGATGATCCTGCCCGCGCACGTCCAGCGGCGCGTCCTCGCCCAGCAGATCGCCGGCCTTGCCGACGCGCCGGTCCCCGCTCCAAACCTTGCCGGCCATGATCAGTGCCTGCGCGCGCGTCCGGCTCTCGACAAGTCCCCGATCGACCAGCGCCTGATCGACCCGGCGCTTGGCCATCAGTTCACCCGGCGCACCACGTATTTCGCCAGCCCCCGCAACCGATCCGCCTCCGGCCCGAACGCCTCCAGATGACTGACCGCCTGATCCGCCAGCATCTCCGCCTGCGCCCGGGCCCGCTCGACGCCCAGCAGCGCCACCATCGTCGCCTTGCCGGCCGCCTCGTCCTTGCCCGCCGTCTTGCCGATCCCGTCGGTCGTGCCCACCGCGTCCAGCACGTCGTCGGCGATCTGGAACGCCGCCCCGATGTCTCGCCCATACCCCAGGATCTGCGTCCGGACCTGCGCCGGGACGCGGCCGAGGATGGCGCCAGCCTCGGCGCTGTATTGGATCAGCCGCCCCGTCTTCAGCGCCTGCAGCCGCCCGACCTCGACCGCCGTCAGCGTCTGGCCTTCGGTCGCCATGTCGATCATCTGCCCGCCGCACATGCCGCGCGCCCCGCTCGCCAGGCCCAGCGCCATCACCAGTTCGCAGCGCGCCGCCGGGTCCGAATGCGTGTCCGGCTCGGCCAGGATCTCGAACGCCCGCGCCTGCAACGCGTCGCCGGCCAGCACGGCGGTCGCCTCGTCGAACTTCCGATGCGTGGAGGGCTGCCCGCGGCGCAGATCGTCGTCGTCCATGCAGGGCAGGTCGTCATGCACCAGCGAGTAGGCGTGCAACATCTCGACCGAGGCGGCCACCCGCGCCGCCGACGCTGTCGCCACCTTGAACAGCCCGGCGACTTCCATCACCAGAAAGCCGCGCATCCGCTTGCCGCCGTTCAGCGTCGCATACCGCATCGCCGCCAGCAGGTTGCGCTCGTGCCCCTCCGGCTGCGGCAGCAGCGCGTCGATCGCCTGCTCGACGGTCGCCGCATGCGCCGCCAACGCCGTGGGCAGGTCCATCGTGTCCATCACCGCGCTCATTCGACTGCCTTCAACCCGAGCGAGCCGTCCGCCCGCTCCACGATTGCCTGCACGCGCGTCTCGGCTTCGGACAGCTTGCGCTCGCAATGGCGCCGCAGCAACGCGCCGCGTTCGTAGCTGGTGATGGCGTCCTCGAGCTTCTGCTGTCCGCCCTCGAGCCCGCGGACGATCCGCTCGAGTTCGGCGAGCGCGTCCTCGAATGAGAGCGTGGCGATGTCGGCGGGGAGGGGGGCGATCGGTTCGGGCAAGTGCGGCCCCTTTACGGTTATCGGGCGCCCTATTGCCGCATCAGCCGCCGCACATGCAAGGCAGCGGACGCCGCGAGCGCGTCCACGTCATAGCCGCCTTCAAGGATCGAGACGACACGGCCGGGGCAGCACCGGTCGGCGATCTCGAGCAGCCGGTCGGTGATCCACGCGAAATCGTCCGTCTCCAGCCGCAACTCGGCCAACGGGTCCGCCTTGTGAGCGTCGAACCCGGCCGAGATGATCAGCATTTCAGGCGCGAACGCCTCGAGTCGCGGCAGCGCCAGCGTCTCCCACGCCTGCCGGAACGCGGAGCTACCGGTCCCGGGCCGCAACGGCAGGTTCACCACGTTGTCCGCCACGCCCCGCTCGCATGCGGCTCCGGTGCCGGGATAGCAGGGCGATTGGTGCGAGCTGACGTACAGCATGTCCGCATCGTGCTCGAGGATGTGCTGCGTGCCGTTGCCGTGATGCACGTCGAAATCGATCACCGCGATCCGCTGAAGGCCCCATCGCGATCGGGCATGCAACGCTGCGATCGAGGCCCCGGCGAACAGGCAAAATCCCATCGCCGTGTCGCGCTCCGCATGATGACCCGGTGGCCGAACCGCCGCGAACGCCGCCTGCGCCCAGCCCTCCATCACCGCATCGACCGCCGCCACCCCCGCACCGGCCGCCCGTAGCGCCGCCGCGCGACTACCGGCGCTCATCAGCGTATCGCCGTCCAGATGCGCATAGTCGCCCTGCGCCGGCCGGGTCGCCAGGATCGCCGCGACATAGGCCGCCGGGTGTGCGCGTTCGAGTTGCTCCACCGTGGCCTCCGGCGCTTCCTGGCGGATCAGCGGCACGAAATCCGGATGTTCGAGGGCCTGCAACACGCGCCGCAGCCGCTCCGGCCGCTCCGGGTGGCCCGGCCCGGTATCATGGTCCAGGCAAGCCATGTGCGTGAACAACGCGACCGTCATGCCGGGGCATCCTCCTTTTTCCGGATCGTAAAGCTGAACACGCCGGCCTCCTCGCCCTGGGCCAGCAGGGCGTGCCCGGTCTCTTGGCAGAACGCCTTGAAATCGGCCACCGAGGCGCGATCCGTCGCCAGCACCCGCAACCGCGCGCCCCCCGGCAAGGTCCGCAGCGCCCGGTTCGCCCGCAGCACCGGCAGCGGGCACCGCATTCCCTTCACGTCCAGCACGGTATCGCTCATCGGCCCAATCTCCCCCGCCCGCCCGGATTGGGCAAGCGCCCGACCCCTGCTATCCACGCCACCATGCAATCGCCCTTCTACCGCATCGGTATCGACCTCGGCGGTACCAAGACCGAACTCGCCGCGCTCGACCCGGCCGGCACCATCGTCTGGCGTCACCGCGAGCCGACTCCGGCCGCCTATCCCGACATCATCCGCACCATGGCCGGCCTGGTCGCGGCGGCCGAAGCCGCGCTCGACGGCGTCGCCACCGTCGGCGTCGGCATCCCCGGGGTCGTCAGCCCGGCCACCAACTTGGTCAAGAATGCCAATACCCAGGTGCTCATTGGCCAGGCGCTCGACCGCGACCTCGGCAGCGCGATCGGTCGTGACGTCCGGGTCGAGAACGACGCCAACTGCTTCGCCCTCAGCGAGGCCGCCGACGGCGCCGGGCAGGGCGCGCGCTGCGTCTTCGGCGTCATCATCGGCACTGGCTGCGGCGGCGGCATCGTCGTGGATGGCCGGGTCCTCGGCGGCCGGCACCGGATCGCCGGCGAATGGGGACATACCCCGTTGCCCTACGCCCGCGCGGACGAGCTGCCGGCGCCACCCTGCTGGTGCGGCCAGCGCGGCTGCCTGGAACTCTACCTTTCCGGCCCGGGCCTCGCCCGCGCCTGTAATGCGCCCTCCGGTCACGCCGTCTTGGCCCGCGCCACCGCCGGTGACCCGGCGGCCTCAGCCGCCCTGGCCGATCACGCCGACCGACTCGCGCGCGGCCTGGCCGTCGTCGTCAACGTGCTGGACCCCGACGTCATCGTGCTCGGCGGCGGCCTCTCCAACCTGCCGCATCTGTATGATGTCGTTCCCGGCTTGCTCAGCCGTTACGTGTTCAGCGACGTCGTCGACACGCCGATCCTGCGCAACCATCACGGCGACAGCTCCGGCGTCCGCGGCGCCGCGTGGCTCTGGCCGCTCGTCACCGCATAAAAAAAGGGCGCCCGCCTTCCGACGGAGCGCCCCCTTGATGCGTCAGCCGATCAGCGGGCTGGCGGCAGCGGCTGGCCCTGCGGCATCGACAGCACGGCCGAGGCCGGCGGCGGCGGCCCGCCCGGCGCACCCTCGAGGATCGCGCCACCGCCATTATAGGCGCGGTTGGCTTCCGGCGTGTACGGGCCCTTGTCTTCCAAGGTCTCGCGCTGGGGCGCTGTGCCGCGATGCCGCATCGCCGTCGGATGATGCCGCATCGTGCGGTGCGCGGCCGGCGCCCCGTCGGTCTGCGCCATCGCGGGCTGCATCATCGCCGGCGCGGCAAGCGCCATCGCCAAGGCGAGCGTCGTCATCAAACGCATGGTCGGACTCCCTTCGTTGAGTTCCCACAACGACGCAGCCCGGCGTCGGTTGCGCTCGAACCGGCGGCCGACGCCACCATATGTCGAGTATGCCCGCGCTGTGCCGCGACTGCTTCCGCGAAACCACCCAGACGGTCTGCAGCCAATGCGGCAGCCGCCGGGTCGTCGCGCATGCGGATTTGTTCGACCTCGCGATCGCCCATGTCGACTGCGACGCCTTCTATGCCAGCGTCGAGAAGCGCGATCGGCCGGAGCTCGCCGGCGTGCCCGTCATCGTGGGCGGCGGCACCCGCGGCGTCGTCACCACCGCGTGCTACATCGCCCGCCTGTATGGCGTGCACAGCGCGCAGCCGATGTTCAAGGCGCTGAAACTCTGCCCGGATGCGGTGATCGTCAGGCCGGATTTCGGCAAGTACACCGCGGCCGCCGTGCAGATCCGCACGCTGATGGCCGAACTCACCCCGCTGGTGCAGCCGCTCTCGATCGACGAGGCGGCGCTCGACCTGTCCGGCACCGAGGCGCTGCACGGTGCCCCGCCCGCCGCCGTGCTGGCCCGCTTCGCCCGCCGGGTCGAGGAAAGCGTGGGCATCACTGTCTCCATCGGCCTGGCCAGCAATCGGCTGCTGGCCAAGATCGCCGCCGGTCAGGACAAGCCGCGCGGCTTCTCCGTGCTGGGGCGCGACGCCGCCGAACGTCTCGCGCCGGAGAAGGTCGCGCTGCTGCCCGGCGTCGGCCCCGTGCTCGAGCGCAAGCTGCACGCGCTCGGCATCACCCGCATCGCGCATCTGCAGGCGCTCGACGACCGCGCCGCCCGCACCCGCCTCGGCGATGACGGTCCGAGCCTGGTCCGCCGCGCCCGCGGGGAGGACGTCCGCATCGTGACGCTCGAGCGCGACACCAAGTCCGTCTCCGCCGAAACCACCTTCGACACCGACATCGTCGACCCGGCCGAGATCGGCCGCCATCTCTGGCGCATGGCGGAAAAACTCGGCCGCCGCCTGCGCGAAAAGGAGCTGGCGGCCGGCGGCGTCGTGCTGAAACTAAAGACCGCGCGCTTCGCCAGCCGCACCCGCAACATGCGCCTGCCAACGCCCACGCAACTGCCCGAGACCCTGTTCCACGCAGCGCAAGGACTCCTGGCCCGCGAAGCGGACGGCACCGCCTTCCGCTTGGTCGGCATCGGCGCCAACCCGTTGCTGCCGGCCGAGGGTGCGGATGCCGGCGACCTCGCCGACCCCGATGCCGGCCGCCGCCGCGCCCGCTGGCGTGCGGTCGAAGCCATCCGCGCCAAGTTCGGCGACCCCTCGATCGGCACCGGCCGCACGCTGCCGAAGCGGTAGCTCGTCAGCCGCGCGGCCCGAATAGAATCAGCCCGGCCCCGCCCAGCACCACCGCCCCGCCGACCGTGTCCCACCGATCCGGCATGGCGCCTTCCACCGCCCACCGCCACAGCAGCGACGCCGCGACATACACCCCGCCATAGGCCGCGAACGCCCGCCGTGTCGCTCGGCACCTGCGCCAGCAGCCACGCGAACAGCGCCAGCACCGCCACGCCCGGCACCATCCAGAGCGCCGAACGCCCTAGCCGCCACCACGCCCAGAACGCGAAGCACCCGGCGATCTCACACAGCGCGGCGAGCGGGTAGGCGAGGGCGGCGCCCACGGAAGGCCTACGCCGCCGCCGCCATCGCCCAGCGCCGGCAATGCCGCAAATACGCTGCCTCGTGCAGCCCCACGAGGTCGACCACGCTGTCCCATAGCCATGACGGCGCATCGAGCGTCGTCGACCGGTTGCGCCCCAACTCCTCGAACCAAGCCGCCCGCGCCTCGGCATCCATCTGCCGCGCATGGCTGGTGCCGACGACATGGGCCAGGAACTCGGCGACCTCCATCGCTTCGGCCTGGTTCAGATGCTCGATCTCCAGCTTTAGATCCTGCGGCAGCAACTCCCGCACGAACACCGACCGTCCCAGCAGCTTGGTCGCCATCATGCGTTCTCCCAGCAGCGGCGACAGCTGGCGCGCGCCGGCCACCACGCGCTCGGCCTCATCGGCCGGAACGTCGGACCCGGGCTGATGCGGCGCCGCCGCAGCGACCGCCTCCTTGATGTCTATCAGGCAGTGCCGCGCATGCCGCCCCTCGCCGACGCTCACCAGCACCGCCCATCGCAACCGCCCCAGCGAGCTACACCCTTTCTTCCAATACGCGGCGTCCAACACGCGGACCGGCGCATCCTCGCTCCGCTTGCGCAGCGTCGTGACCAGGTGGCGGAGGTCGTCCTGCTCGAACAGCAACGCCGCCGCGTGCCGCTCATCCGGCGTCAGCGGCCAGAACCGCTTGCCGAGCGGAATGTTCGGCGCCACGCCCTCGATCCGCTCGTCCGCGAGGTGCCGCCACGACCGCCCCGCCGCCGCCCGCATCACGTGCCGCACCATCCGCGGCATCCCGCCCCCTGGTGCGCCCGACGCACGATCCGCCTCCGGCTGAAACGCGGCCTCGTAGCCGTGCACCATCCGCTCCAGCATCCGCGCCGTCGTGACACCCGGCAGGTCCGATCCGCGCGCCGCCATCGCCAGCGACAGCGCGAGGCGGATCATGTCATGCGCCGGGTTGCCGATGACGGTCTGGTCGAGATCGCGGATCTGGATCGCCAGCTCCCCGTCCGCGCCGGCGATCGGGCCGAGATTGCCGACGTGACAGTCGCCGCAGATCCACACCGGCGGACCCTCGGGCAGCGCCCGCCGGGTCGAGCCATCGAGCCATTGGTAGAATTGGACGGTGCTGCCGCGGACGTAGGCGTGGGCGGACTCAGCCATCTTACGGTGCTGCTCGGCCGCCAAAGCGTCATGCCGCTCCGCCGGCATCGTGGTTTGAATTTTCATGGCAGGAGTCAAGCATAACGATGTGACATTACAAAGTCAGGAACTCTGCCCGCCCGGATCACAACGGCGTCTGCTTGATCTTCTTGCCCTCATCGGCCGCCCGCCAGAGATACCACGCCGCCGTCGAGCGATACGGCGCCCATGCCGCCCCGACCGCCGCCAGCGCCTTCGGCTTCAGCTGCGCCTCTGCCTGGGTGATCAGCCGCCAGCCTTCGCGCACCCCGAAATCGTCCACCGGCAGCACGTCGGGCCGCCCGAGCGTGGACATCAGCAGCATCTCCACCGTCCAGCGCCCCACGCCGCGGATCGTCACTAATCGTGCGACCAGCGCCTCGTCGTCCAGCCCGTCCGCCTCGTCGAGCCCCGGGATCGTGCCGTCCAGCGCCGCCGCCGCGATCGCGCGGATCCCCGCCGCCTTGCTCGCCGAGAACCCGAACGCGCGGAACACCTCGTCGGGGATCGCCGCCAGCGCATCCGGCGACGGCATCGTCCCGCCGCCATGCGCCACCAGCCGCCCCAGGATCGCCCGCGCCGCGTTGCCGTGCAACTGCTGATGCGCGATCGACCGCACCAGCGCGGCGTAAAGCTCGCGCCGCTCGATCGCCGCCGTGCACGGCCCGATCCGCGCGATGAGCCCGGCAAACTCCGGTTGGATCGCGGCCAGATGGGCGGCTTGATGCATGTTTGACTTCCCGTTTGCGCGGCCGATGCCTAGTATCCGTTAACGCCGACGCCCCAACGAACAAGAGTATAACGCCGTGGCGACCAGAATGCGTCCGCCCTCGAGAGCTCCAGTCAGTTCACCCGACGACGAGAAGGCAGAGGCCAACCGCGTCTCCGCCAGCCTGGCCGGCTTGGCGGCGGCCCTCCTGTTCGTCGTCGTCGGCCTGACCGTCATCCACCACCTGCACGACGCCGCCCGCATCGAGGACTGCCTGATGTCGGGCCGCAGCTTCTGCGACCAACTCGTCGCCCTTACAGGAAACTAGCCGCGATATTGACCGTCAGCGCGACGATTACGGTGTTGAACAGGAAGCCGATCAGCCCGTGCAGCGTCGCCAGCCGCCGCAGCTTGCGTGACGTGATCTGCACGTCCGACACCTGGAACGTCATCCCCAGCACCACGGCGAAATACACGAAATCCGAGTAGTCCGGCGCCAGCCCCCCCGGGAACTCCAGCCCGCCATCGATCGCCGGCGGCTTCTCGTCCTGCTGATAATACTCGTGCGCATACCGCAGCGCGAACACCATGTGCGTCACCAGCCATGACAGTAGCAGCGTCGCCGCCACCGCGCCGAGGTACAGGTCCCGTTCGCCGCCGGGCTTCATGTCCTTGGCGATGGACAGCACCGAGGTCAGCGCCGCGAAGCTCACCACCACGCCCGCGATGGTGATGCCGAACACCGTCCACTCACCCTCCTGCTGCGCCACCGCGTGGCGTGCCATCGCCCGGTCGTCCACCTTGCGGACCAGCAGCGTCCCGATCAGCAGCAGCAGCGCCACCGACCCGGCATCCCACGCGAACACCAGCCGCGCCGCGCCGCCGATCTCCGCCGGCAGCAGCGAATAGACGATCAGCCCCAACAGCACTGACAGCGTCAGCCGCCGATGCCCGATCAACACCCGGACCGGCCACGGTATCATCTCGTCACCCCCGACCGGCTCGCCGCCACCGCCCGATGCTCGCGCGCCAGGTCGAGATACTCCGCCGACTCCAGCCGCCGCGCCTCGCGCGCCAGCCGCTCGAACGCGTCCTGCGCGCCCGCCGGGTCGTCATGGCCGTCGAGTCGCTGCACGCCGCGCATCAGCAGCGTCCGCAACAGTAGCGCCGGCCGCCCCGACAGCGCCTCCACCACCCGGTCCGTGTCCGCCAGCCACCGCTCGACCCGGCGCGCCTCGTCGAACCGCTCCGCCGCCACCGCCTCCACGAACACGCCCGCCACCATCTCGATCACCGCCGCCTCCGGCGCGTCCTCCCAATCCGCCGACGCCCCCGGCGATCCCGCCGCGATCCCGGCCGCCAGCGTCGCCGACAAGCCCGGCGCCAACGCACTCACGCCCATCGCCAGCATCACCCGCGACCGCCACGCGATCTGCTTGAGCTCCAGGTCGATCAGGTTCTCCGACTGCAGCACCCGCCGCGTCTCCACCGCGATCCGGTGCGCCGCCCCCGCGTCGCGCACCGCCGCCATCGCATCCCCGCGCCGATGCGCCAGCTCCGCCCGATGGGCCAGCACCCCCGCAAGGTTGAACGGTTGCAGCGCCCCCAGCCCGGCGGCCCCCACGGTGCGGATCTCCGCCTCGCTCAACGCCGCCGGCACCTCGAAGCGCGCGAAATCGAAGCCGAACGGCTCCCGCCACGCCGCTGCGATCTCCCCGATCAGCGCCTCCAGCACCGCGATCTCCGCCGACGGCATCAGCAGCGTCAGCAACCGTCCCGCCGCGCCGCTCCACAACGCGGACCCCACCTCCGCCCGCCGTATCAGCCCCTCCAGATAGGCCCGATACGCCGCCGCATGCTCGCCGTCCGCGGTCGGCCCCAACGGCTGGTCCGACGCCTCGGCCACCAGCGTATCCGCCGTCACCTTCACCGCGACATGCCCGAACCCGGCCCGCCGCAGCGCCAATCCCAGCGACCCCTCGGTGAACAGCGTCAGATGCACGCCCGGCGCCAAGATCCCGGTCAGCCGCCCGCGATCCTCCCCCGCCCGGATCGCCTCGGCATTCGGCGTCGTCAGCGCCAGCACGCCCCCCGGCGCCAGCCGCGCCCGCAGCAGCGCCAGCATCGCATACGGGTCCGCCACGTGCTCGATCACCTCCGACGCGATCACCCGGTCGAACGGCGCCCCCAGTTCCAGTTCCGCACTCAGATAGGCCTGCCGGATGTCCGCCCCCAGTTGCGCCCGTCCCGCCGCCGCCGCCCAGGACGGATCGACCCCCACCGCCCGCCACCCCAGCACCTCGCGCGCCAGATCCACCGCGAAGCCGAACCCGCACCCCACGTCGAGCACGCTGCGTCCGCCGGCCCGCCCGAACAGCAGCCCGGTCTGGTGATGCACGCTGGCATTCTGCTCGAGCGCGAACTGCAGCCCGACCGAAGCTGCCTCACCCTCGTAGGCGTGCTCCACCCGGTCCACATAGAACCGCACTCCACACCCGTCGCACCGCACCAGCACATGCGGCCCCGCCCGCACCACGACCGCATGCGGCCCCCCGGCATCGCAGACCGGGCAGGGCAGGGCGCGCGTCCCGCCGCCCCATCGCAACCACCCCGCCTCGGCCCGGGGTTCGTCCGCCCGCGCCACCCGTCCGCGCAGCGCCACCCGCTCCCGCAGCCCGGCGATCTCCTTTCCCCGCGCCGCCACACTCGCTTCCAGCCCGCCGACTTCGTGCAGCAACCGTGTCCACCAGAACGACTCCGCGCCCGCCGCACTCGCCCGCCGCTGCGCCGCGCGCCCTTCGCCGAACCCCGACTGCACGAAATGCCGGTACCCCGACGCCACCACGCCGGCCGACACCGCCGCCGCCACGTCCGGATGCCGTCGCAGGTAATCCGCCTCGTCGAACGCCGCCGGCGCCTCCAGCAGCGTCGCCGCCTGCGCCGCCACGAACGCCACCGCCGCCATTACCTCCGCACCCGACACATTCACCGCCGCCTGCCGCAGCGCCTCCGCCCACGGCATCAGCCCGCTCTGCCCGGCATCCCGCCGCGCCGGCCAAGCCGTCTCCGGCCCGGGCCGCTCGCACGCCAGCCGCGCCCGCTCCAACCCGGCCAGCCACCCGTCATAGCTGTTCTCGCACAGGATCTCCGGCGCCAGGTCGCTCTGCGCATACGGTGCCGCCGCGCTGAACACCCCCTGCAGCCCGGCCAACCGCGCCTCAATCACCTTGATGTCGCTCTTCGCGTCCACGAAGCGCTGCGTCGCCGCATCCGCGGCCGTCTCCAGCGGCCCCACCAGGATCCCCGGCGCCGCCGCCCGCAGTCGCGCCAGATACGCCGGATACTCCAGCAGCCCGCTCGTCTCGACTGCCAGCCCCGCCGCCGCGAACGCCTCCGGCGCCCGCGCTCCGATGCACAGCACCGGCAATCCATGGGCCACCGCGAAATCCCGCACCGCCCGCTCGACCGCCGCCCGCGACCCCGCCAGCGCCGGCACGTCGCTCGACGCCCAAACCACCGTCCGCGCCGGCCCCGCCACGTGCCGCGCCGCACCGAACGCCAGATTCGGCGTCACCACCGCATCCCGTCCCAACTGCACCGCCAACCGCCGGGTCGCGCAGGAAAGCACGGCGCAGTCCCGCACCAGCGCTGCCGCCGTCTCCATCGTCTCCGCCGCAAACGCCCGCCGATACGACGGCGACACCAGCAGATTGTCGTCCAGATCGTAGACGAACCCTCGCCCCAGCACCCGCAACAGGAGCTGCACTTGCGGATCGACGCTGCGCTGCGCCCAGATCGCGCTGAACCGCGCCGCCGCCCCGAAGGTGACGGCGCCGCCGGACAGCACGCTGTATCCCTCGATCGCCCCGGCCCGCACCAGCGCATCGAACGGCTGCCGCACCCGCACTGCCTGCAGGTTGGGCGCCTCGTCCGTGATCACCAGCACATGCCCGCCGGGCCCGCGCTGCGCCCAATTCGCCGCCCGCCGCCGCCGCAGTGCCAGCGCACCGTCCACCGCCCGCTCGAACGCCACCCGCGCGCCCTCCGCCCCGAACCGCGCCGCCACGAACCCCAGCGCCGCCCCCGACGCCCGCTCGAACGCTGCCGCCCCCAACCCGGCCAGCCGCTCCAGCCCGGCCACCATATCGTCGAACCGCCACCCGGCCCCCGCGCCCTCAAGCGTTGAGCGCAGCGGCGTATCCTCCCCGAACAACACCGGCGCGCCCGTCGCCAGCAGCCCCAGCAACGCCGCCGATGCCTCGATCCGCCCCGCCCCGGTCCGCAGGTCCAGCACCACCGCCCCCGGCCCCATGACCGGCGCCGTCCCGAACCGCGCCACCGCCGCCAGCGACCCCTCCGCCACGCCGCACGCCATCCCCCGCAGGGCCGCCCAATCCGCCGCCGCCTGCGCTTCGCTCTCGTCCTCTCCCAACAGCAGGTGCAGCGCCTCCATCCGCGCCGACACCCCTGCCGCCACCGTCACCACCGGCGGCACCACCGCGATGGGCAGCGCCGTCCGCGCCGCCCAAGCCCCGAACCCCGCCGCCGACCCCACCAGCAGCAGCCCGGCCCCGTCCAGCCGCACATCGTCCGCCGGCTCCACCCCGCGCAGATCCACGACGTTCAGCCCACCGCCCTCGATCGCCACGCCCCGCTGCGCCGGCCACACCACCACGTCCGCCTCGACCGCCGTCGCCCGCCCCGCGACCAACGCCCGCATTCCGACCCCGACCCCCTCGGCCAGCGCCACCGTCCAAGTCAAAGCAGCGTCTCGACCAGCGCCTTCAAAGCCTCGATCTGCGCCTCCTGCTCCCGCACCAGCGCCACCAACCGATCCACCACCGCCGCCAGCGACGCCTCGCTCTCCCTCGAACTCTCTCCCTCCGGGAGAGAGCAGGGCGAGGGCGCTCCCGGCTGCACCCAGCTCAGCTCTGCTTCCGCCGCAAGCTCACTGCCAACACCGCTCCCACGCCCGACAGCACCGCCAACGGCAGCAGCCCGAGCGGATAGCTCCCCGTGTGGTCCTTGATCACCCCCAGCAACGACGTCCCCGCGAACCCGCCCAGATTGCCGATCGCGTTGATCTGCGCGATTCCCGCCGCCGCCGCGCCCGCCGACAGCCACTCCGTCGACAGCGCCCAGAACGGCCCCTTGACGATATACGTCGCCGTCACCGCCACGCAGAGCAGCACCATCGTCGCCGTCAGCGAGGTGAACCCGATCGCCACGATCAAGCTGCCCGCCAGCAGCGCCAGCGGAATCGCTGTATGCCAGGTGCGCTCCCGCATCCGGTCCGAGTTCCGCCCCCACAGCACCATCAGCACCGACGCGATGCCGAACGGCAGCATGTTCAGCAGCCCGGTCTGCATATTGCTCATCCCGAACGACTTGATGATCTGCGGCTGCCATAACGACAGGCACTGGCTCGCCCCCGATGCCCCCGCATAGATCAACGACGCCGCCAGCACGTATTTGTCCGTCATCACCGACAGCAGCGACCGATGCGGCGCGGCAACCGTCTCGGCCGGCGCGTCCGCCGCCAGCCGCTCGGTCAACCAAGCCCGCTGCTCCGGCCGCAACCACCGCGCCGTCGCCGGCCCGTTCGGCAGCGCCCACAGCGCCGCGACTCCCAGCAGCACCGCCGGGATCGCCTCCAGGATGAACATCCACTGCCACCCATGCAGCCCCATCCACCCATCCGTCTCCAGCAGCGCCGCCGAAATCGGCGACCCCAGGAAGCTCGATAGCGGGATCGCCACCATGAAGATCGCCACGATCCGTCCCCGATACGCCCGCGGGAACCAGTAGGTCAGGTAGAGAATGACGCCCGGAAAGAACCCGGCCTCCGCCGCCCCCAACAGCATCCGCACGCCGTAAAACGAGTTCGGCCCCACCACCAGCGCCATGCATCCCGACACGATGCCCCACGTCACCAGGATGCGCGCGATCCACAGCCGCGCCCCCACCTTGGCCATGGCGATGTTGCTCGGCACCTCGAGCAGCACATAGGTGATGTAGAACAACCCGCCGCCCAACCCGAACGCCGACGGCGACAGTCCGATGTCGTGGTTCATCTGCAACGCCGCGAACCCGGCATTCACCCGATCCACGAAGGCAATGAAGTAGCACACCATCAGGAACGGCAGGATCCGCCACGTCACCGTCCGGATCGTCTCGCGCTCGAACGCCGAAACGGCGCCCCCGTCGTTCACTGCCACGTCCATTTTGCCGACTCCCTACGTCAGCCGTTCTACCCTCAACTCAATCGTCATTGCGAGGAGCGCAGCGACGCGGCAATCCAGCGCCACCTCAATTACGCGCGCACCAACCCCCGCACCCCCGCCACTCCATCGCTCCCCGGAAACGCCCGCGCCACCACCGCCGCCGGCAACCCGAGATGCGACCCCAACAGCCCCTTCGCCAAAGCCCGCACGTCCATCGTCGGCTGCAGGTCCCGCGCCTCGAACAGCCGCCCCGCCCCCAGCCCCGGCCAATCCGCCAACACCCGCCCGCCGGCCACCGCACCCCCCGCCACGAACGCCGCCGCCCCGGTCCCATGGTCCGTGCCCCCGGTGCCGTTCAGATGCACCGTCCGCCCGAACTCCGTGATCACCAGCACCGCCGTCTGCCGCCACGCCGGGCCGAGCGCCTCCTTCAGCGCCACCAAGCCCGCGTCCAGCTGCCGCAACGGCCCCACCAGCCGCGCCCCCTGCGCCGCATGCGTGTCCCAGCCGCCCAGCTCCATTGCGGCGATCCGCGGCCCGTCCGCCGCCGCCAGCAACCGCCCCGCCGCCGCCGCCAGCGCCGGGAACGCATACCGCTCCGGGCTCTTGTCCACCCCGAGCGTCGACCCGGCGAACCCCCGCTCCTGCAACCCTTCCCGGATCGCCGGCCCCGTCACCGGGTCCCGCTCGTGCAGCGCCACCAACCGCGCATAAAGATCCGGCTGCGGCTGCTGGAAGCCCTGCGGCGCGAACGCCCCCACCATCGCCGGCCCCCGCAACAGCAGCGGCAACGCGACCCCCACCGACAGCGGCATCCCGTTCGGCCCGGCCGGGGCCATGCCCTGCACCGCCCGGTTCAACCAGCCGCTGTTCATCCGCTGCTCGGCCCCGCTCTCCATCAGGTCCTGCGCCTCGAAATGGCTCCGCGTCCGCACCGGCCCGGCCACCGCATGCACCGGCAGCAGCTCACCCTGCCCATACATCGCGTGCAGACCGGAGAGGGCAGGGTGCAACCCATAGAACCCGCCCAGATCCAGCAACCCGCCATCGCCACCCGGCCGGGTCTCCCCGCGCAACGACGCAAACGCCGGGTCGCCATACGGCGTCACCGCCGCCAGCCCATCCAGCGCGCCGCGTAGCAACACCACCACGAACCGCCGCTCCGTCGGCGCCGCCGCCATCGCCAACGACACCCGCCCCAACGACACCGCCGCCCCCAACCCGAGCAGCGCCGACCTGCGTGACACCAATCCGATTATGCTCATCGCCTCTGGAACTCGGGTGAAGCCAGCAACAACGTGATCGCATCCCGCCGCGACCCGGCCCGCCGCATCGCCTCCGCCGTCGCCGGCGCCAACAGCGGCCCCATCGTCGCGTCCGCCAGCGTCATCGGCTCCGCCAGTTCAGGCCGCCCCGCAAACCCATACGTCCAGTCGATCCGCCGCATCATCGCCTCCGGCCCCGCCCACTCCGCCGCCGTGTCCGGCCACCCGATCGGAAACGGCGCGTTGAACATGCCCTGGCCCAACCCGCTGACGATTCCGTTGATCGGCGGCCGCTTCTCCGCCGGCAACGCCGCCCCCCGCACCGCCGCCAGCACCAGCTCCTGCGGGCTCCGCAATTTCGCCCCCGGCACCCAAGCCCCCGGCAGCTTGATCACTTCCAGCGCCGCCAGCCGCAGATCCCCACCCGTGTCCCGCAACACCCCCGCGACCCGGCGCACCGCCTCCGCCGGCGGCGCATCCGCCACGAAATGCCGCACCAGCTTCGTCGCCAGATGCATCTGCGTCGCCGGATGGTTCGCCAGGAACAGCAGCGCCTGCCGTCCGCCGTCCTCGCCCTCCGGGAACCGCCGCCCCAGCACGACCTTGTCGCCGGGCTCCTGCATCATCGGCCGGAACTTGAACCCGGCGCCCTCCCGCCGCTCGATGCTCCATCCCGTCAGCACCGTCGCGAACGCCGTCACATCCGCCTGCGAATACCCCGCCGCCGGGCTAACCGTATGCAGCTCGAGGCATTCCCGCCCCAGATTCTCGTTCAGCCCCTTGCCTTGCCGCAGCCCGGCCTTGCTCGCCGGCCCGAACGACTGCGCGTTGTCCAGATAGAGCAGCATCGCCGGATGCCGCATCACCGCCAGCAGCATGTCGCTGAACTTGCCCGTCACATACGGCCGGATCGCGGTCCGCACGTAATCGCCAACCATCGGCGTCACCTGGCCCTGCCGCGTGCTCACCGTGAAGTGGTTCGCCCAGAACCACACCAGCCGTTCGCGGAACGGTGCCGGCGTCGCGATCGCCCAGTCCTGCAGCGCCGCCGTTTCGGCCTGGAACATGTCCCGCGCGCGATGCGGCCGCTCCGTCGCGACCATCCCCTCCTTGCGGTCCTTCCTGTCCTCCCGATCCTCCTCCAATGCCGCGAACGCATCGGCGATCGACGCCCCCTGCGGCCCCGCATCCGGCCCGTCCAACTGCCCCGCCAGCCAAGCCCGCACATCCGCCGGTGCCGGATCCTGCGGCCCCCGCCCGAACCCGAACCGTGCATAGGCGTGAGCGACATCGGTCAGCATGACGTTCTCGGTCCAGAGAGCCTGATCATGCCGGACATACGTTGACAAAAGCTAAACCACGCGGCCGTAACCACCGGGTCAACCGCGCGAGGAAACCCCGATGTCCCAACCAGTCGCAATCGTCACCGGCGGCGCCCGCGGGATCGGCCGCGCGGTCGGCGAGTGGTTCCTCGCCAACGGCTACGCCGTCGCCCTGCTCGACATCGACCGCGACACCTTGTCCGCCACCGAGGCCGACCTCGCCCAACCCGACCGCCTGCTGACCATTCCCTGCGACGTCTCCGACGAGGCCCAGGTCGCCGCCGCCTCCGCCGCGATCCTCGCCCGCTGGGACCGCGCCGACGCGCTGGTCAACAACGCCGGCGTCGCCGTCTTCAAGCCGGCCATGGAGACCTCCTTAGCCGAATGGCGCCACGTCCTCGGCACCAACCTCGACGGCGCCTTCCTCTGCACCCAGGCTTTCGCCCCCACCATGACCGCCCAGCGCAGCGGCGCCATCGTCAACATCGCCTCCATCTCCGGCCTGCGCGCCAGCACGCTGCGCGTCGCCTACGGCACCAGCAAGGCTGCCATCATCCACCTCACCAAGCAGTTCGCCGTCGAACTCGGCAGCTACGGCGTCCGCGTCAACGCCGTCTGCCCCGGCCCGGTCGAGACCGAGATGGCCAAGCTGGTCCATTCCGTCGCCATCCGCTCGGACTACCACGACGTCATCCCGCTCGGCCGCTACGGCACCACCGGCGAGATGGCCGCCCTGGTCGGTTTCCTCTGCAGCCCGGCCGCCAGCTACCTCACCGGCCAATGCCTCGCCAACGACGGCGGCTTCGAAGCCACCGGCGTCGGCCTCCCCACCTTCCGCCGCACGCTCGGCCTCAACGACATCGGCCAGGCCGATTGAGTCGGAGGGTCAAAATACAACCTATGCGCGAGCAATTTTTCGGGGTATCCTGTTCTTCATTGGTTCCAATCGAAGGAAGTTCCCGTGAAGACGACGCTTCTCGCCATCGCTGCCCTCCTGCTGACCACGCAAGCCCGAGCGCAGGACACCGAGCTCTCGCTCGACGCCAAGCGCATGCTCGCTTACGGCACCATGGCCGTCATGACCGGCGCCTGTAAAACCCCGTTGACGACCGACCAATCCACCAAGATGAAAGCCGGTCTCGAAAAGGCCGCCGCGGCGCAGAAGGATTTCTCCGAAGCCGATTTCACCGAGATGATGAAAGCTGCGGGCGCCCAGGTCGGCTCCAACAAGGCCGAGGTATGCGCCGCCTTGACGCCCGACTTCATCAACGCCGGGCTCGACGACGCCGCAGCCGGCCGCTAACGCCGCGCCATCGCTCGCCCAGCGGTGGCCACGCAGGCTTCGAACAACTCGAGCGAGTCGAAAGCCAGGTCGTGGCCGCCCTCCGGGCGCATCACCCCGCCGCCGCTGCCATCCTTGACCGCGCCCTCGATCATCAGGTTGTCAGCCAGCCCGAACCCCTCGACGGCCACTCCGGCCATGCGGTCCGGCACCGCCGCCACCTGCGCCCGTGACCGCGCCGCAAACCCGGCCGCCACGTTCGAGTAGCCGAACACCGGCCGACCCTGCCCGAGGAACCACCCGACCTCGATCAGCGTCCCCGCATCCGCCGAGGCGCCGCGGAACGGCGTCAGATTGGCGATCACGATATCGCACGCCGCCATCATCTCCATGTCCTTGCGGTAGATGGTCCACCACGCCTCGTCCGCGCTCATCGCCGCCAGCGCCGCCAGGTCCTCGTTCAGCGGCGCCCGCCCCACGATGCCGTGCCGCGCACAGATCGCGATCTTCCGCCCCGCATGCGCCACCGCCTCCGGCAAGAACACGTCCGGCCCCGCCAAATAAGCCGTGATCAACTCCCATTCTCCGTTCCGAGGTTCTCCGGCCCGAACGACATCGGCAGCAGCGCCTCCAGCGTCGCCACCGCCACGTCGACCCCCGCCGCATCCACCATCCGCACCCGCATCCCCGGCGCCGCGAACTCCCGCAGCTTCTGCCGGCATCCCCCGCACGGCGTCACCGCGGCCGGCCCGGCGCCCGCCACCACCACCTCCACGATCCGCCGCCCACCCGCCAGCACCATCGCTGAGATGGCCCCCGCTTCCGCACAGACCCCCAATGGATACGCCGCGTTCTCCACGTTGCACCCCGCAAAAACCGCGCCCGTCTCCGTCCGCACCGCCGCCCCCACCAGGAACCGCGAATACGGCGCATAGGCCCGCGCCCGCGCCGCCACCGCTGCCGACACGATCTCGTCCATCACCGCTCCTTCACATACGGCTGGCCAGCTGCGTCCGGCGGCACCGACCGCCCCACCACGCCCGCCAGCAACAACACCGTCATCAAATACGGCAACGCCTGCACCGCCTCCGTCGGGAACGCCCCGATCCCCGGCACCGCCACCCCCGCCAGCCGGATCGCCACCGCATCCAACAACCCGAACCCAAGGCACGCCGCCATGATCGGCCAGGGCCGCCATCCCCCCAGGATCATCGCCGCCAGCGCGATGTAGCCCCGCCCCGACACCATGTCCCGCGTAAACCCGGCGCCCTGCGCTGTCGCGATCGACGCGCCCGCCACCCCACACAGCACCGCCGCGATCATCACCCCCGCATACCGCATCGCCGCCACGTTCACTCCCGCCGTCTCCGCCGCCGCCGGATGCTCGCCGCACGCCCGCAGCCGCAGCCCGAACCGCGTCCGCCCGAGCACGAACGCCGACAGCGGCACCAGCGCGAACGCCCCCAGCGTCACCCCGGTGAGCCCGCCCGCCACCGGCAGGAACCGTGCCCCCGGCGCCAGCATCGGCGTCTGCCCGCCCTGCCGGAACAGCAGCAGCGCCAGCGTCGCCGTCAGCCCGGACGCGATGATATTGATCGCCATCCCCGACACCACCTGGCTCCCCCGCAGCGTCACGCTCGCCACCGCATGCACCAGCCCGAACGCCCCCGCCGCCACCACGGCCGCCGCCAACCCCAACCACGCCGACCCCGTCACCGCCGCCAACGACGCCGCCGCGAACGCGCCGACCAGCATCTTGCCCTCGAGCCCGACGTCGATCACCCCGCCGCGCTCCGAGAACAACCCGGCCAACGCCGCCAGCAGCAGCGGCGTCGCGGTCCGCAGCGTCGCCGACACGAGCGACAGCACCAGCTCGGTCAAGCCCGCCCCATGACCCAGGCCAACGGCCGCCGCAACAACGCCCCCATCCCCCCCGCCAGCAGGATGACCACCCCCTGGATCAGCACCACGATCTCCGACGGGATGTCCGGCATCGCGAACGCAAGCTCCGCCCCGCCTTGCGTCAGCGCCCCGAACAGCAGCGCCGCCAGCAGCACCCCCACCGGATGGTTCCGCCCCATCAGCGCCGCCGCGATCCCCGTGAAGCCATACCCGCCCGTGAACCCCAGCAGCAGCTTGCCCTGCGCCCCCATCAGCTCGTTGACCGCCACACCCGACGCCAGCGCCCCCGACAACGCCATCACCGCCACCACCGTCCGCCCCGCATCCACCCCCGCATACCGCGCCACCGCCGGGCTCTGCCCCATCGCCCGCAGCCCGAACCCCCACGGCGTCCGCCAGATCAGCAGCCACACCGCCCCCGCCGCCGCCAAAGCCAGCAGCCCCGCCGCATTCAACGGCGCCGACACGCCCGCCGCATGCACCCGCGGCAGCATCACCCCCGCCGGAAACCCCCGGCTCTCCGGCGCCATCGACCCCGGCGCGATCAACACGTTGACGATCAGGTAGACCATCAGCGACGCCGCCAGGAAATTGAACATGATCGTCGTGATGACGATGTGGCTCCCCCGCCGAGCCTGCAGCCACCCCGGCACCGCTCCCCAAACCGCCCCAAACAAAGCCCCACCTAAAACCGCCAAAGGCACCAGTAGCGTGGGCGTCAGCCCACCACCCCCCAGCGCCACCAGTGTAACCCCCAACCCGGCCACATAAGCCTGCCCCTCCGCCCCGATGTTGAACAACCCGCCCTGAAACGCCACCGCCACCGCCAACCCGGTGAACGCGATGTCCGTCGCATAATACAGCGTGTACCCCCACGCATCCGCCGACCCGACGCTCCCCACCGCCAGCGCCCACAGCGCCTCCCCGGGATCGTGCCCCGTCACCGCCACCAGCAGCGCCGTCAGCCCCAGCGCCACCGCCAGATTGAGCAGTGGCAGCACCCCCAACTCCACCCACCCCGGCAATGCCTTCAAGCCGCCCCCATCAGCACCCCGAGCCGCTCCCCCGTTGCCGCCGCTCCGGCCAGTTCCCCCGTCACCACCCCGTCCGACATCACCAGCACCCGGTCCGACAGCGCCAGGATCTCGTCCAGCTCCACCGACACCAGCAACACCGCCTGGCCCCGCGCCCGACAGTCCAGGATCCGCGCATGGATCGCCGCGATCCCGCCGATGTCCACGCCCCGCGTCGGCTGCCCGATCAGCAGCACGCCGGGCTCCCGATCCATCTCCCGCGCCATGATCAGCTTTTGCTGGTTGCCGCCCGAGAACAGCCCGGCCCGCAACCCGGGATCCCCCGGCCGCACGTCGTAGTCCCGCATCAGCCGCGCCGCATGCGCCCGGATCCGCCGCAGCGACAGCAGCCCCAGCCACCCCCGATGCGTTCGCTCCCCCTGATACCCCAGCACCGCATTGGCCGCCGCGCTCTCCCGCCGCAGCAGCCCGGTCCGCAGCCGATCCTCCGGCACGTGCGCCACCCCCGCACCCCGGAACGCCCGCACGTCGCCGTCCAATACCCGCCCATCCACCGCGATCTCGCCCTCGGCCGTGCGCATCCCCGCCAGCGCCTCCAGCAGCTCGCTCTGCCCGTTCCCCGCCACCCCCGCGATGCCGACCACCTCGCCCCCGCGCACCGCGAGGTTCACGCCCTTGACCCGCACCACCCCCGCATCGTCGCGCACCCGCAGCCCCCGGGCCTCCAGCCGCACGGCACCCGCATCCCCGATCCCCAACCGGGCCACCGGCGCCACCCGCCGCCCGATCATCGCCTCGCCCAGCGCCCCCGCATCCGTTTCCGCCGTCCGCAGATGCGCCACTATCCGCCCCGCCCGCATCACCGAGACCGCGTCCGTGATCGCCATCACCTCGTGCAGCTTGTGCGTGATCAGCAGCACCGTCCGCCCCTGGTCGCGCAGCGCCCGCAGCACGCGGAACAGCTCCTCCACCTCCTGCGGCGTCAGCACCCCGGTCGGCTCGTCCAGGATCAGCGTCCGCGCCCCGCGATACAGCGCCTTTAGGATCTCGACCCGCTGCTGCGTCCCCACCGGCAGGCTCCCGACCGCCGCATCCGGATCGACCCGCAGCCCATACGCCGCCGACAGCTCCGCCAGCGCCGTTCGCGCCCGCGCTGCGCCCCGCCGCAGCAGCGTCCCGCCCTCGCGCCCCAGCATGACGTTCTCGAGCACCGTGAACCGCTCCACCAGCATGAAATGCTGATGCACCATGTCGATCCCCAGCCCGATCGCCGCCCGGCTGTCCCGGATCGTCACCGCGCGCCCATCGACCCGGATCTCCCCGCGGTCCGGCTGCTGGAACCCGTGCAGGATCGCCATCAGCGTCGACTTGCCGGCCCCGTTCTCCCCGATGATCCCATGGATCTCCCCCCGCCGCACCGCGAGGTCCACCCCATCATTGGCCACCACCGCCCCGAACCGCTTGCAGATCCCCCGCAGCTCGACCGCACTCTCAACCAAAACTCAGTCCCATAGGGTGGGCGTCAGCCCACCACCCAAGCCCCCCGACGCTCAAAGCGGACAGCGGGAATCCACCATGTAATCATGCACCTCCAGCGAGCCCGCCCCGATCGCGTCCCGCGCCGCCTCCACCTTCGCCTTCATCTCCGGCGTCACCAGCGCCTGGTTGAACTCGTCGAACGACACGCCCACCCCGCCTTCCTTGACCCCCAGCACCAGCGTGCCCGCTTTCCAGCTCCCGCCCTGCGCCGCCTTCAGCGTCGTCTGCGTCGCCACGTCCAGCTCCTTGACCATCGACGTCAGCACATGGCCCGGATGGAGGTAGTCCTGGTTGCTATCCACCCCGATGCCGAACTTCCCCGCATCCGCCGCCGCCTGCAGCACCCCCGTGCCCGTCGCCCCCGCCGCTTGGAAGATCACGTCCGCCCCGCGCTCGATCTGCGAGCGCGCCAGCTCCGCCCCCCGCACCGGGTCGTTCCACGCCGCCGGCGTCGACCCGGTCATGTTCTGCAGCACCGTGATCCCCGGCCGCGCCGCCTGCGCCCCCTGCACGTAGCCGCACGCGAACTTCCGGATCAGCGGCACGTCCATCCCGCCCACGAACCCCACCACGCCCGACGCGCTCTTCAGCCCGGCCATCATGCCGGCCAAGAACGACCCCTGTTCCTCCCGAAATAAGATCGACTGCACGTTCGGCGCTTCGACCATCGAGTCGATGATCACGAACCGCAGCGCCGGGAACTCGGCCGCCACCGCCTTGACCGCGCTCGCCTGGTTGAACCCCACCGCCACGATCGGGTCCGCCCCCCGCCGCGCGAAGTTCCGCAGCGCCTGCTCCCGCTGCGTATCGTTCTGCGGCTCGAACTCCCGCACCGCGACCCCGCTGGCCTTGCTGAACGCCTCGGCCCCGTTGTGCACGCTCTCGTTGAACGATTTGTCGAACTTGCCCCCCATGTCGAACACCACCGCCGGCTGGAAATCCGCCGCCAGGCAGGGCAGGGCAGGGAGCACGGCAAACGCAACGGCGAGAAGTCGGATCATCGTATCCCTCGATTGGCTCGACCGATCATGGCCAACCCCGACCGCTGGCGCCAGCCTCCCGCTGGCCGTCATCGCGAGCGCAGCGCGGCGATCCAGGGTAGCGGCACGCGCCGCCGCGCCCCGCTAGTCCCGCTCCCACCGCTTGCGCTTGAACGCCGTGAGCTCCTCCGTCCGCCCCGCCAGATGCCCCTCCAGCCGCTCCAACACCGCCCGCGTCACCTCCATCAGCCCCAACGCCAGCGCCTCCCGCACCGGATAGAACCGTACCGACCCCAATTCCCCGCTATCCCCCGGCTCCCCCTCCACCAACCCGGCCTCCGCCACGAAGAACCGCGCATTGAACCGGATCGGCGACGTCGGCGGCGTCACCGCCCGGCACAGATAAGAGATCCCCGCCAATCGCGGCGGCCGCCCAAAGCTAGCCCCCGTCTCCTCGTCCAACTCCCGCGCCGCCGCCATCACCAACCCCCGCGCCAACCGCGGCCGCGCCTTGCGCCCCAACGCCTCCATCACCCCCGCATCCGGCTCGCTCGCCGCGGGCGCCACCCCGTCGCCCGCATCCACGGCCCCGCCCGGAAACACCAGTCGGTTCGGCATGAACCGATGTCCCGCGCCGCGCACCCCCATCAGCACCTCGAGCCCGTCCGTTCCCTGTCGCCACAGCAACAGACTTGCCGCATGCCGCGCGAATACCGGCCGCCCACTCATGCCGCCAACACCTCGAACACATCCCCCGTCGGTCGCACCCCCTCGACATGCGCGCGGTGCCACAGTGCATAGAACAACAGCGTCCAAGCCGCCTGGCTCTCCCGCTTGCCCTCCGCATGCTTGAACAACGACACCACCCGCTCCGGCCGCGCCACTTCCATCACTCCCGCCGACCCGGCCACCAGCTTCCCCAACTCCGCCCCCCGCGCCGCGATCCACGCCCCGATCGGCACCGTGAACCCTTGCTTGGGCGCGAACGGCCGCGCCTCAGGCATCGCCTGCTCCAACCAGCGCCGCAACAGATACTTGCCCCGGCCGCTCCGCACCTTCTCCCCATCCGATAGCCCAAACCCGGTCGCCGCCAGCTCCGCATCCAGGAACGGCGTCCGCCCTTCCACCCCGTGCGCCATCAAGCAACGGTCCAGCTTCAACAGCAGGTCGTGCGGTAGCCAATCCGCGATGTCCGTCGCCTGCGCGATGCCCAGCCGCGTCCGCCCGCCTACCGAAGCCTGCGCCTCCGCCGCGGCCAGCCCGTCGCGCCACGCCGCCGGCTGCGCCCGCAGCACCTCCAGCTTGTCGAACACGCCGCGCGACCGCATCACCCGTCCACCCTGCCACCAGGGCCGCATCGCGCTCCGATATCGCCCGTAGCCGGCGAAGATCTCGTCCCCGCCCTCGCCACACAGGATGACCTTCACGTCCTCCCGCGCCCGCCGCGCCAGGAACCAGGTCGGGATGATGGCGTAATCTGCCGCCGGGTCGTCCATGCAGGCGACGATCTCCGGCAGGTGCCGCCACACCATCGCCTCGCTGATCTCTAGGTTCTCGTGCCGCGCCCCCGCCGCCTTGGCCACGGCCGCCGCCTGCGCCCGCTCGTCCGCCGCCCCCTTCACGTCGAACCCGGCCGTGAACGCCAGCACCGGCTCGCTGTTCAACCGCGCCATCGCCGCCAGGATCGCCGCACTATCCACGCCCCCTGACAAAAACATCCCATACGGCACGTCGCTCCGTTGATGCAGCTCCACGCTCCGCATCAACGCCGCATCCAACCGCCCCAAAGCCTCGTCTTCGGACGCCGCAGCCACCGGCGCCCCTTCCGGCAAGCTCGCCACCCGCGACCGGTCCAGCACATGCCCATCCACGATCCGCATGCTCTCTCCCGGCAGCACCCGATCGATTCCCTCGAAGATCGTCGAAGCCCCGGTGGTGAACTGCATCTGCAACAGCTCGTCCCGCGCCCCCGCATTGACCCGGCGCTCCACTAGCCCGGCCCCCAGCAGCGCCTGCGCCTCCGACGCGAACGCCATCCCCCCCGGGATTGACGCGACGTACAACGGCTTGATCCCGAACGGATCCCGCGTCAGCGTCACCGACCGCTGCGCCCGCTCATGGATCGCGATCGCATACATCCCGCGCAACTCGTTGGCATAAGCCGGCCCGTCCCGCAGCCAAAGATGCAGCGGCGGCTCGCAATCGCTCTGCGTCGCGAACGCCACGCCCGGCATCCCCGCCCGCAACTCTTTGTAATTATACACTTCCCCATTGGCGATCAGCGTCGCCGGCCCCGCATGCAGCGGCTGATCACCCCCTGCCAAATCGATGATCGCCAACCGCGTATGCACCAGCGCCACCCGGCCCAGCACCGAATGTCCGCCGCCATCCGGCCCCCGATGCCCCAGCGCCTTGCTCAACGCCGCCAAAGTCCCCGCATCCGGCGCCGGAAACCCCACCGACATCGAAATCCCCGCGATCCCACACATCAGCCAGCCACCATCCCGCTCAACGTCTCCCGCCACCGCGCCAGCACCGGCGCCTCCGCATACTGCCGCACCCAAACCTCGCGCGCCGCCGCCGCCAGCCGTGCGGCCATCCCTCCGTCATCCAGCACCGTCCGGATCGCCTCTGCCAGCCGCCCCGCATCTTCCGGCGGCACCAGCAACCCCGTCCGCCCCGGGTCGATCAGCTCCACCGGCCCCGCTACCGCCGCGGCCACCACCGGCCGCCCCGCCGAGAACGCCTCGATCACCACGTTGCCCAACGGCTCATGCCGGCTCGAACACACCAACACGTCGCACCCCGCCAGCAGCACCCCGGTATCCTGCCGCCACCCCAAGAACTTCACCCGCGCCGCCACGCCCTCTTCTTGCGCCAATCCTTCCAGCGCTGCCCGCTCCGGCCCATCCCCAGCGATCGACAGCGTCGCCTCCGGCACGGTCGCCATCGCCCGGATCAGCACGTCGAACCCTTTGTTCCGATGCAGTCGCCCCAACGCCAGCACCCGCCGCGCCCCCGGCCGCGCCACCCCCGATGCCAGGTCCGGCGCGAAATTAGGCAGGTGGTGCACCCGATCGGCCGCCCACCCTTGCGCCCGCACCCAATCCACGATCCCCCGCGTATTGCCGATCAGATGCCGGCACCCCCGGTAATACTTGAGATCGTAATACCCCCCCAGCCGTCCCGCGCTCACCCACGAACCCGCCGGCAACGCCCGCGCCGCCCGGTTCATCCACGCCACCGCCACCGCCGGCTCGAACCCCCGCAGCACCCGCCGCAACCCCGGCCGCGTCGCGAAGTCCAACACGCCCCCGAACCCCAGCTCCACCGGCGCCGACCCGGCCGCCGCCATCCGCGCCGCCCGCCCGGCATCCCGCCGGATCACCGCCAACACGCTCTCGCCCGCCCGGCTCTGCGCGGCGCTCAACCGCTCGAAGAACAACTCCGCCCCGCCCGTCCGAGCCCCCGCCATCACATGAGCAATCCGCATCCCCGCGCTCTAGCACAGCCCGGTCCGAACTCCGGTATCACCCCAACCGTTTGACGAAATACACCCGCCGGAACCCGTTCTCCTCGCCCCGATGCGTCTCCACCCACCCCAGCCGAGAGTACAGCCCGACATTCTCCGTCATCGCCTCGTTGGTATAAAGCCGGATCGCCCCATACCCCGCTGCCCCGGCCGCGCCCTCCGCGAACGCCAGCATCCGCCGCCCCAGCCCGGCCCCTTGCACCGCCGGGTCGACCGCGATGTTGTCCAGCAGCATCGTCTCCGCCTCCGGGATCAGCACCAATACCCCGCGCACCGCCCCTTCGTGCTCGATCACATGCACCCGCCCCGCCGCGATCAGCGCCCCGTAATCGTCCAGCATCGGCCCCGGCTCCCGCCCCATCCGCGCGATATAAGGCGTGTAGGCCCGCCGCACGATCGCCTCGACCGCCTGGAGATCGCTGACCGTCGCAAGCCTCAACCCGCCGCCTCCATCACCACCCGCAACGATATCGCCATCTCCAGCCCCGCCCACCGCTCGCACCGACCCAAGACCGCGTCATCGCGAGGAGCGAAGCGACGTGGCGATCCAGAGCCGCAAGCACCGCCCAACCACCCTGACCAGCCACGCCAAACATCCACCGCTCTAAACCCTGTCGCGTTCGGTCATACGTCGCAGGACAGCCAGCATGTCATGGTGCCGATCGCTGCCGGTTTCTGCGACCCACGGTTGCTGGTGGACATGCCAGGCCAGACTGGCACGTCGGAGTTGTTCGCGAAACGCCTTGGGATCGATCCCTGCTTCTGAAGCGATCCCCTCCGCCGTCACCGTATCCGACGCGTTCGCCGCCTCCACCGCCACCCGCAACAACACCGCAGCCCCCGCCGCCGCATCCTCGCGCGTCATGTCCTCGAACTCGCTGTGGCTGATCCCGTCCTTGCACGGCACGAAGATCATCTGACTCGGGCAGAACGGCGCCATCCGGATCGCGTCGTGCCCCGCCCGGCTCCGCAGCCGCATCGTCCCAAATCCGAGCCCCGAAGCCGCCCGCTCCACCGCCGCCCCCAGTCCGGCGTCGAAATCCACCGCCGGCCGCACCGGTGCATCCTCCACCTCGATCCGCACCCCACGCTCCGTCGACACCCGCACCGCCGCCGCCGTGATCGCCGCCCGGATTCCCTCGATCCCCTCCGTCGTCGGATGCGTCGCCGAAAACGACAGCCTGACGTGATGCGGAATGTTGATCCGGTTGTTCGGCAGCACCTCGATCGCCGCCACCCCCGCCGACCCGCCCTCCGTCGCCGCCACCCCGATCGCCTCCGCCGCCGTGATCAGCGCCGCCGCGGCCACCAGAGCATTCCGCCGCTGCCCCATCGGCGTCGCTTGCGCATGCCCGTTCTCCCCCCAGCAATCGATCACCAGAAACAGGTTGTTCTCCGTCCCATCCACCACCCCGATGGTCCGCCCGGCATTCTGCAACCGATCCCCTTGCTCGATATGCAGCTCGAAATACGCCGCCGCCTCCGCCGGCCCCGCCCCATCCCCCAGGAACCCGATCCGCCGCAATTCCTCTCCGACCCGGTGCCCACCCCGATCCGCCGCCGCATGCGCCTCGGCCAGCGGTAGCACCCCCGCATGCACCGCAGCCCCCATCAACCCCGGCGCGAACCGCGCCCCTTCCTCGTTCGTCCAGTTCACCACCACCACCGGCCGCCGCGTCACGACCCCCGCCGCGTCCATCGCCCGCACGCACGCCAACCCGGCCAGCACCCCGAGCGGCCCGTCGAACTTCCCGCCGGGCTGCTGCGTGTCCAGATGGCTGCCGATCAACACCGGCGCCAACCCGGCCTCGCTGCCCTCGCGCCGCCCGAACATGTTCCCCATCGCATCCACCGTCAGCGCCAGCCCGGCCTCCGCACACCACCCCGCGAACAACCGCCGCCCGGCCGCATCCGCATCCGTCAACGCCAAGCGGTCGCACCCCCCATGGGGCAGCGCCCCGATCGTGCCAAGCGTCATCAAGTCGGACCAAAGGCGGAGGGCGTCGATGGCCGGAGCGGGGGCGGGAGCAGGGGCGAGATCGGTCATTCCCGAACGGTGCGCGCAGCCCCGCCTCCCGTCGAGATGCCTTGCACCGTGTTTCCCGACTTCTTACCTCGGAGCCATGACCGAGATCGCCCTGCTGCCGAACCGCGCCGTCCTCGAGATCGCCGGGGAGGACCGCGTCTCCTTCCTCCAGGGCCTCGTCTCCAACGACGTCGCCCAGGCCGCGCCCGGCCGCGCCGTCTGGGCCGCGCTGCTCACCGCGCAAGGCAAATGGCTCGCCGACTTCTTCATCTTCGCCGAACCCGACCGCCTCCTCCTCGACGTCGAGGAAACCCATCGCGACCTGCTGATCAAACTGCTGACCCGCTACCGCCTCCGCGCGAAAGTGACCCTCAGCCGCCTAGACTTCCCGGTCTACGCCGCCTGGAACGGCGTTCCCGACGCCCCGCTCCAAGCGCCCGATCCCCGTCTCCCCGACGCCGGCTGGCGCATCCTCGGTGATGTCACCCCAACCACGACCGAAGTGGCTTACGACGCCCATCGCCTCGCCCTCGGCCTCCCCGACGGTTCCCGCGACCTCGAATCTGAGAAAAGCACCCTGGTCGAATCGGGCTTCGACGAACTCCACGGCATCGACTGGAACAAGGGCTGCTACATGGGCCAGGAACTGACCGCCCGCACCAAATACCGCGGCCTGGTCAAGCGCCGCCTCGTCGCCGTCACCGTCGACGGTCCGCTCCCGGCCCCCGGCACCCCGATCTTCAACGGCGAGGTCGAATGCGGCACCATCCGCTCCGGCCGTCAGAAAGACGGCGAGGGCAGGGCGCTCGCCACCCTCCGCCTCGACGCCATCGGCACCCCCGGGCTCACCTGTGCCGACGCCACGCTGACCCCGTCTCCGTCCCCCTGGCTTACCGCGACGCTGCAGCCGGCATAGCGACCCGGCGCCCCACCCAATCCGGCGCCGCCTCGACCCGGCCCGCCAGCCGCGCCCCGATCTGCCCCGGCCACCCCGCCGCCCGCCGCGTCGCCATGTCGACGCACAAGTAGAGCAACTCCTGCTGTGCCGAGACCACCTGGTCCCGCGCCCGCCGCATCTCGTGCGCCACATGCAGCCGCTTGCCGTCCGCCCCCAGCACCACCGACCGCACCATCACCGTCTCGCCCTCCATCAGCTCGGCCCGATACTGGGTGTGCGTCTCCACCGCGAACGTCCCGAACCCGATCGAACGAATGGCGTCCCCAAGCCCCAACGACGTCCACAGCGCGTCCGTCGCCTCGTCGAACAGCAGGATGTAATAGGCGAGGTTGAGGTGCCCGTTGTGATCGATCCACTCCGGCCGCACCAAGAATGGCCCACTCTCGAACCCACCCATCGAAATCTCCCCGTCATTGCGAGGCGCAAAGCGCCGCGGCAATCCAGAACTACCGGCCGTCCATAAAACGAAAAAGGGCGGCCCAACCGGGACCGCCCTCCAACGCACTGCCTAACGCCGGATGTTAGCTGTTGTCGAACCCGCCATCGAAGCCGCCACCACCGCCGCCGTCGAAGCCACCATCGAACCCGCCACCGGTATCGTTGCTGGCCTGGTCGAACCCGCCGCCGCCGAAGCCACCCTGATCACCGCCAAAGCCGCCCTGGTCGCCGCCGAACCCGCTGGTGAAATCACCCGCCTGATCCGTGCCGGCACCATCGAACGCATTGGTCCCGGCATCGGCCCCGCCGCCACCCAGGAAACCGCCCGTGCCGGCGGCCATCGCCTCGCCGCCATGCGACCCGCTGAACGCGTTCATCAGCGCATTGCCGACCACCATGCCGCCGGCCACGCCCGCCGCCGTCGTCAACGCCGAGCCCAGGAAGCCGGACCCGCCGCGGTTGAACATGCCGGGCTGATACTGCGACGGCTGCGGGGGAGGCGGCGCATAGCCTTGCTGCTGCCCATACCCGCCGCCGGCCTGGCCCCACGGCCCGCCTTGCTGCGGCCGCTGCTGTTGCTGCGACGACGACCCGCCGCCGAACAGGCTGCCGAACAACCCGCCGCTCTTCTGCTGCTGCTGCGGCGCCTGCTGCTGCTGTTTGGCCTGCTGTAACTCCCACTGCATCCGCTGCAGCTGGTTGTTCATCTCGGTCAACGCCGCTTCCTGCACCACCGCCATCTGCGTGATGCGATACCGCGCCTCCGGATACTTCTGCATTTGTTCGGCGATGAAGTTGTCCGCCTCGCGGTCGATCGGCGGCAGCGCCGCCTGTGCCTGCGGCACGCTGCCGCCGCTGCCGATAAAGCTCCCGCTCTGCGGCGAACCGCCCACGCGGGCAACGAAACGGGCGATCAGATCGCGTTCTTCTTGTGTCATGTCATGCCCCTAAAGGTATGCGGCCGCATCGAAATGGCCCGGTTTCAACTCTGCTTCAAGCCCAGCCGCTGCCACTCCTGCAGCGGGCAACGATCCATCACCACTCTAACCCCGGCTGCCGCCGCGCGTTCCCCCGCCGCCCGGTCCACCACGCCCAACTGCGTCCAAACCGTCCGCGCGCCCAACCGCACCGCCTCGTCGATCACCGCCCCCGCCTGATCCGACGCCCGGAAGATATCCACCATGTCCAGCGGCCCCGCCTCGGCCAACGTGGCCACCACCGGTCGCCCATGCAGCTCCTGGCCCGCCAACCCCGGATTGACTCCCACCACCTCGAACCCCCGCTCCACCAGGAAGCGGAACACGTAATTGCCCGCCCGCTCCGGCTTGTTCGACGCCCCCACCACCGCGATCCGCCGTGTCGTCGTCAGGATGTCTGCGATCTCGTCCATGATTGCATAACGCACGCCCGCCCGTATGGTGCCGCGCCATGCCAGAAGCCTCCAGCATCGCCCCCTCGTTTCAGGACCTGATCCTCCGCCTGCACGCCTTCTGGGCGGCGCAAGGCTGCGTCATCCTGCAACCCTATGACGTCGAGATGGGCGCCGGCACCTTTCACCCCGCCACCACGCTCCGCGCCTTGGGCCCGAAGCCCTGGCGCGCCGCCTACGTCCAGCCCTCCCGCCGACCCGGCGATGCCCGCTACGGCGAGAACCCCAACCGCCTCGGCCACTATTACCAATACCAGGTCATCATGAAGCCGAGCCCTGACAACGCCCAAGCGCTGCTGCTCGACAGCTACCGCGCCATCGGCCTCGACCCCACCCTGCACGACTTCCGCTTCGTCGAGGACGACTGGGAAAGCCCCACCCTCGGCGCCTGGGGCCTCGGCTGGGAAGTCTGGTGCGACGGCATGGAAGTGAGCCAGTTCACCTATTTCCAGCAGGTCGGCGGCATCCCCGTCGTCACCCCCAGCTTCGAGATGACCTACGGCCTCGAGCGTCTCGCCATGTATGTCCAAGGCGTCGAGAACGTCTACGACCTCCGCTTCAACGATCATGGCACCACCTACGGCGACGTGTTCCTCCGCAACGAGCGCGAATACAGCGTCTACAACTTCGAGCAGAACAACCCGACCCTCCTGGTCCGCCAGTTCGAAGACGCCGAACGCGAAAGCACCCGCCTAGCCGCCGCCGACCTGGCACTCCCCGCCTACGACCAAACCATCAAGGCCAGCCACCTCTTCAACCTGCTCGACGCCAGCGGCGCCATCAGCGTCAGCGAACGCGCCGCCTACATCGCCCGCGTCCGCACCCTGGCCAAGGCCTGTTGCGACACGTGGTTGACCGGCGAGGCGGCAAGACCAGCGTGATGTAACCGCAACGGGCCGATACTGGTAACTTGCGACGCAAACCAAATACGACGTCGCAGCAGCGATCAAGCCGATAGGTCGCTTGCCCATTCTCGTGTTCAGTTCACGCTGGCTGTAGGTCCCTGTATTTGGGCCTGATCGTGGCCCAGTTGGTCTGCGTGTTCCTATTCCTTAAGGAACTCTGGAACCCGCTCTCCCACGTCGTCGTCGTTCTACTCAGCCGAAAGCCACCGGCTCGCGGCAGCGAGCGGATACTCGTCTTCCTGCCAGCCCTCCGTCCCGCCGATCACATCGATCCCGCCCGGCTCGAGGTCGTCGATCACCACGAGAAGGCGTTGACCGGCGGCAAGCCGGCCCGAGTCGCGTGCCTCGTCGGCACGGACGACGAGTTCCTCGATGCCTTCGACCGTGTTGTTCACCAAGGTCCGGGCCAGCTCAGCGTCGTCATACGGCGTGCCGTATCGTTGGCGCACGAACACGCAGAGCGGTCCATCAATGAGCTGATAGCCGAGATACCAGCTCGCCTGACCATGGCCGGTGTGCCCGAGCGCCACGCGCGACTTCGGCGCGGCTGCGCGGGCTGCCTGGAGGAACTCCTCCCGATCGCTCAGATCCAGAAGTTCGGTGCCGTAGAGCCACTCGGCCTGCTCCTCTAGGTGGCTCACGAGGCCGCGCGGCACCGGCGGCATCCGGAGCCCGCTTTCGGCGTAATCCTCGAAAGCTGCCTCCAGGACAGCCTCGGGTGCGTCGTCCTCGTCGTCGTCCGTACTGATCGTCGTGCTCATTGATCGATGATCCTTCAGGTCCAGCCGGCCATGTCGCGCTGCATCAGACTGCTGCGAGGAGGCCCGCCGTCGAGATACTCCTTCGCCGACAGGTTCGGCGCGGCGCCCGGCGACCGCCAGGTCTTCCAATTGTCCACCACCAACCCGTCGATCTGCATCTGTCTGGCGAGCGCCACCGTCCTGTTGACCCGGTCGCGTGAGGCGTTGATCTCGTCGTCGGTCAGCAATCCAGTCAATTTCGGCAGCATGTCGCGGTCAAAATCGACTTGCACCATCCGGTCATGAGTCTTCTTGTCGATCAAGCGAGGCTGGCCGACGGACGTGATGCCCTTGCTGGTGTCGTACTTCAGCAACCCGGTCTGCTGTTTGCCGAAGCAGAAATCGTTATCGATTCCAGTGACTTTCACGGTGTCACCCTGGACGTCGACGAAGTAGTTGCCCGAGTGGCGGTCTACTTGTCCGGTGAGCAAGTCGGTCCATTCCAGCCCGTTCAACTGCTCCTGCAGGTTGGCTTTCGCGTTGTCCGACAAATCGCCCTGCCAGGGTTTCTGCATGACTTCCCGACCACGCTTCCAGACCCCGTTGCGCTTCTCGAGGCCGTAATTCTTGCGGTTGACCTCCGGTTCGTTCTCCGCGGAAGCCTGATCGTAGTCTTCCCACACCTTGACGCGCGGCGAGTTACCCTTGGCCATGCTCATGACGAGCCCGACCTCGCCGCCATGGGTGGCGAAGCTCGCGTCGGGCATGACGTCCAGCCCGAGCAGGTCCGCGGCGATCTTGCTGGCGACGTTGCGGTTGCCGTAGTGCGGCGAATTCGGGTCGATGCCGGCCAATTTCGGGCCTAGTTTCATCTTCTTGTCGTCGGTCGGCTCCGGCTTGAAGACGCGCGGCGTCCCGTCCTCGTGTACCAGCTTGGATACGCTGTTGACCGCGCCCGACCCGAAATTCTCCACCGAATTGCCGGCGTCCAACTTGGTGTCGTTGTGCACATCGAACTTGCAGTCCTTGAAGTTCAGGCCCCGCACTTTGGCCGCCACGGCCTCGCCGATCGTGCAGTGCGCGGCGATGTCTGCGAATTTCGGGTCGGCCAGCACCTTGTCCAGATTGGCCTTCAAGTCAGTCTTATATGTGTTGGCCTGGTCGATCAGGGCGCTGGCGGCATCCTTCTTGCCGGACTTGCGCTTGGAATCGCGATAGGACGACGCTGCCGCGATCAGCGCGTCGATCTGGTCCGTCAGCTCCCGTTCGACTTGGTCGCGGGTGTTCTGCAGATCGGTGGCCGGCCGCGCCTCGAGCTCCTCGACCTTGTCCTGGCTGCCGCCGACCTGGGTTTGCAGCACCTTGTAGCGCTTGGACATCTTCCACCGGCCGCCGAGCTTGTCGGCACGCGGCTGGTGCCCGATCTTCCCGGCCAACTCGTCGAAGGTCATCAGCTTGGTGTCGATGGCGTGCTGCAACTGGGCCGGACGCTGCGGCGGCGGCGGGAGCGGCGGCGGCATCGGCCTCGGCTTGGCGACCTTTCGGCGCCTGTTCTGCTGCGTCGGAGCCGTCCGCTTCGGGATCGTCGTCAAGATGAGCGCCAACTCGTCGACGACGGTGGAGTATTTGTCCTGGGTCTCGTCTTGGACAGCCTGTCTATCGCTCATCTACTATTTCCCGGCCTGAGATGCGCCAGCGCACGACGTCGAAACGAACCGTCCGCTAAGCCGCTCTACGGAGTTCCGTCTCCATCTCGCTCATCACGCTTTCCAGCGCCGAGGCGAGCCGGACGGTGACGCCGACAGTGGTGGCCCCGAAGCGTTCCAAGGCCGCAAGTTGCGGCGCGGCTTGCAGCCGGCTGCGGTAATCCGTGATCACGCCGAGCGCGTCCGCGGCCAGCGTGCCGGACAGCCCGCCCGCGTTGATGCCCTGGTCGAGCAGATCTTCGAGTCGGCCGCCGAACGTCGGCACCAGGTTCGGCAGCTGGCCCACAGCCTGCTCCACCGCCTTGATCCGCGGGTCGGAGCGGACCCCGGGATAGGCGAGCACGGAGATGGCAAGCGTCTGGAGACTGGCCGACAGATCTTGCTGCGCTTGGCGCCACTTGATCAGCAGCTTGCGTGACTGGACGGTGCCCGGCTTGGCCAAGCCGTCGGCTTCTGGCATCGCGACACCGAGCACGCGCTGGACCCAGGCATTCTTCTCGGGATCGGCCACGTTGCCTCTTTTTCCTTGCTCGTTGAAGCCAGGACGGTTGCAGCAATTGCGACGATCTGGGCCGGGCTGGGACAATAGCCGGGTCGCGGGCTCGAGCAAGAATGGCGAGCTACATTTGTGGAAATTTTCTGCGCCCGGCCGGATCGCTCATCGGGGCCGAAGCGGCGCCTCTGGACAATCCGGCCTGTTTCCGGCTTTTGACCAGCCCCGATGCCTGAACTCCTCCTCGAGCTTTTCAGCGAAGAGATCCCCGCCCGCATGCAGGCGCGCGGGGCCGCCGACCTGGCGCGCCTGCTGTGCGACGCGCTCGCGCCGCTGACCCCGACTGCGGTGGAGACGTTCGCCGGTCCGCGCCGCATCGCGCTCACCGCCACGGTGGCCGCCGAGCAGCCCGCCCAATCCACCGTCGAACGCGGCCCCCGCACCACGGCGCCCGACGCGGCGCTCGCCGGGTTCCTCCGCAAGCATGGGGCCGAACGCGACCAGCTCGCCGCCGAGGGCGACTTCTGGGTCCTGCGAAAGCAGGCCTCCGCCACCCCCGCCGCCGCCCTGATCGCCGCCGCCATCCCCCCGTTGATCCGCCGCTTTCCCTGGCCCAAATCGATGCGCTGGGGCGCCGGCAGCGCCTTGCTCTGGGTCCGCCCGCTGCGCCGTATCCTTTGCCTCCTCGACGGCCAGATCGTCCCCATCGACCTGGCCACCGACGGCGACACCGGTCACCACCTGTCCGCCGGCGACCTCACCGAGGGCCACCGCTTCCACGCGCCCGCCGCGGTGGCCGTTGCCTCCGCCACCGAATGGCAGGCGACCCTGCGCGCCCGCCGCGTCATCGTCGACGCCGCCGAACGCCGTCAGCTGATCCAATCCGGCCTGGCCGACCTCGTGGCCGGGCACGGCCTGCAGCTCGTCCCCGATGACGGCCTGCTCGACGAAGTCGCCGGCCTCGTCGAGTGGCCCGTCCCGCTCCTCGGCCGCATCGACGCCGCCTACATGGACCTGCCCCCCGAAGTCATGCAGGTCAGCATGCGCGTGAACCAGCGCTACTTCGCCCTGCGCGACCCGGCCGGAAACGCCGCGCCCTACTTCGCCTTCGTCGCCAACATCGACGCCCCCGACGGGGGCGCCACCATCGTCGCCGGCAACGAGCGCGTCCTCCGCGCCCGCTTCAGCGACGCCCGCCATTTCTGGGACCTCGACCGCCGCACCAAGCTCGCCGACCGCATCCCCGCGCTCGACGCCATCACCTTCCACGCCAAGCTCGGTTCCCAAGGCGCCCGCGCCCACCGCCTCGAACGCCTCGCCGCCGCCATCGCCCCCTACGTCGATGCCGACCCGGCCCGCGCCGCCCGTGCCGCACTGCTCGCCAAAGCCGACCTCACCACCGGCATGGTCGCCGAGTTCCCCGAACTGCAAGGCGTCATGGGCGGCTATTATGCGGCAGGCGAGGGGCCAGAGGACACGAGCGACATCGCCGCCGCCATCAGCACGCACTACGCGCCCAAGGGCCCCAACGACCCGGTCCCCACCGCCCCGCTATCGATCGCCGTCGCCCTCGCCGACAAGCTCGACCAGCTCTGCGCCTTTTTCGCCGTCGGCGAGGTCCCCACCGGCTCCGGCGACCCCTTCGCCCTCCGCCGCGCCGCCCTCGGCATCATCCGCATCGTCCGCGAGAACCACCTCCGCCTCCCGCTCGTCCGCCTCTTCCACGAGGCCGCGGTCGGCCTGCCCGCCGAGTTGCCCACCGGCTCCCTGCTCGACTTCATCGCCGACCGCCTTCGCGTCCAGCTCCGCGCCGAGGGCAAGCGTCACGACGTCCTGTCCGCCGTCTTCGCCTCCGGCCAGGACGACGACCTCGTCCGCCTCCTGGCCCGCACCGATGCCGTCACCGCCTTCCTCGCCACCCCCGACGGCCTGAACCTCCTCGCCGCAGCCCGCCGCGCCGCCAACATCCTGCGCATCGAAGACAAGAAGGACGGCCCCCACCGTGGCGTCATCGACCCGGTCCTGCTACAATCCCCGCAGGAAAAAGCCCTCGACACCACCCTGACGCATGCCGAGACCGCCCTGGCCACCCACCTCGCCGACGAACATTTCACCGACGCCATGACCGAGCTGGCCAGCCTGCGCCCTGTTCTCGACGCATTCTTCGACGATGTGACGGTCAACGCACCCGATCCCGCCCTGCGCGAAAACCGCCTCCGTCTCCTCTCCCGTGTCGGCGCAGCCATGGCGCTCGCTGCCGACTTCTCCCGTATCGAAGGCTGAGTCTGAATATGCAGAAATGGGTCTACAGCTTCGGCGCCGACGCCAACGACGGCCGCGCCGACATGCGCAACCTCCTCGGCGGCAAGGGTGCCAACCTCGCCGAGATGGCCAGCATCGGCCTGCCGGTCCCGCCGGGCTTCACCATCACCACCGAGGTCTGCACCGCCTACTACGACAACGGCAGCAAATACCCCGAAGACCTCGACGCCCAGCTCCGCACCGCCCTGAAGACCGTCGAGGACCACGTCGGCCTAAAATTCGGCGACACCGAGAAGCCGCTCCTCGTCTCCGTCCGCTCCGGCGCTCGCGTCTCCATGCCCGGCATGATGGACACCGTCCTCAACCTCGGCCTTAACGACGACACCGTCCAAGGCCTCGAGACCGCCAGTGGCGACGCCCGCTTCGCTTGGGACAGCTACCGTCGCTTCATCCAGATGTACGGCTCCGTCGTCCTAGGCGTCGACCACCACCGCTTCGAGGAGATCATCGAGACCGCCAAGCTCGACGCCGGCGTCCACGAAGACACCGCCCTCTCCCCCGACCACTGGCGCCAGGTCGTCAGCGAATACAAGGATATGGTCCTCCAGGAGAAGGGCGCACCCTTCCCGATGGACCCGCACGAGCAGCTCTGGGGCGCCATCACCGCCGTGTTTGGCTCCTGGATGAACCCCCGCGCCAACACCTACCGCCGCCTGCACGACATCCCCGCCACCTGGGGCACCGCCGTCAACGTTCAGGCCATGGTGTTCGGCAACATGGGCCAGGACTGCGCCACCGGCGTCTGCTTCACCCGCGATCCCAGCACCGGCGAGAACATCTTCTACGGCGAGTTCCTGGTGAACGCTCAAGGCGAAGACGTCGTCGCCGGCATCCGCACCCCCCAACCCCTCTCCAAGCTCCGCGCCGAGCCCGGCGAAGTCAGCATGGAAGAAGCCCTGCCCAGCGCCTACGCCGACCTCGTCGCCGTCCGCGAGAAGCTGGAAAAACACTACCTCGACATGCAGGACATCGAGTTCACCGTGCAGCAGAACAAGCTGTACATGCTGCAAACCCGCAACGGTAAGCGCACCGCCGCCGCCGCCCTGCGCATCGCCGTCGAGATGGCCGAAGCCGGCGTCATCGACAAGAACGAGGCCATCAAGCGCGTCAGCCCGGCCTCCCTCGACCAGCTCCTCCACCCCACCCTAGACCCCAAGGCCCCGCGCAAGCTCCTCTCCAAGGGTCTGCCCGCCAGCCCCGGCGCCGCCAGCGGCGTCGCCGTCTTCAACTCCGACGAAGCCGAGATGCGCGCCGCCAAGGGCGAAGCCGTCATCCTGGTCCGCATCGAGACCTCCCCCGAAGACATCCACGGCATGCACGCCGCCAAGGGCATCGTCACCACCCGCGGCGGCATGACCAGTCACGCCGCCGTCGTCGCCCGCGGCATGGGCCGCCCCTGTGTCTCCGGCGCCGGCGCCATCTCCGTCGATTACGGCGCCCAGACCCTCACCGCCTCGGGCCACACCGTCCGCGCCGGCGAGGTCATCACCCTCGATGGCGCCACCGGCGAGGTCTTCATCGGCGCTGTCGCCATGATCGAGCCCAGCCTCTCCGGCGACTTCGCCAAGCTCATGGAATGGGCCGACGGCGTCCGCCGCATGGGCGTGCGCACCAACGCCGAAACCCCGCTCGACGCCGAGACCGCCCGCAAGTTCGGCGCCGAAGGCATCGGCCTGTCCCGCACCGAGCACATGTTCTTCGACCCGGCCCGCATCGGCGCCGTCCGCCAGATGATCATGGCCACCGACACTGCCGGCCGCAAAGCCGCCCTCGACAAGCTCCTGCCGTTCCAGCGCCAGGACTTCGCCGAGCTGTTCCGCATCATGGCCGGGCTCCCCGTCACCATCCGCCTGCTCGACCCGCCGCTGCACGAATTCCTGCCCCACCGCGACGAAGAGTTGGCCGAACTCGCCGAAACGATCGGCACCGACCTCGAGACCATGCGCCGCCGCGCCTCCGAGCTGGCCGAAGCAAACCCCATGCTCGGCCACCGCGGCTGCCGCCTCGGCATCTCCTACCCGGAGATCTACGAGATGCAGGCCCGCGCCATCTTCGAAGGCGCGCTGGACGCCAAGAACGCCGCCGGCGAAGCCCCGATCCCCGAGATCATGATCCCGCTCATCGCCACTCGACGCGAACTCGAGATCACCCGCGCCCAGGTCGACAAGGTGGCGAAAGCCGTCTTCGCCGAACGCGGCGAGACCATCGAATACCTGGTCGGCACCATGATCGAACTCCCCCGCGCCGCCATGATGGCCGAGCAGATCGCCGAGATCGCCGACTTCTTCTCTTTCGGCACCAACGATCTGACCCAGACCGTGTTCGGCCTTTCCCGCGACGACGCCGGCCGCTTCCTGCCCGACTACGTCAGCCAGGGCATTCTCCCGAAAGACCCCTTCGTCACCCTCGACATTGACGGCGTCGGCCGCATGGTCCGCCTCGCCGCCGAAGGCGCCCGCATCACCAAGCCGAAGCTCAAGATGGGTATCTGCGGCGAACACGGTGGCGACCCGGCCTCCATCGCCTTCTGCGAGGAAGTCGGCCTCGACTACGTCAGCTGCTCGCCGTACCGCGTGCCTGTCGCCCGCCTCGCCGCCGCCCAAGCCGCCCTGGGCGTCGGCATCGACCGCACCGCCTAACCGACGCCGTCGCCTAGAACCCTCTCCCGCCGATGGGAGAGGGCAGGGTGGGGCCACCCGACGCATCTCAACCGGAAGCCCCGATGACCGACACCCCTCCGGCACCCCAGAAGAATCCCTCGTTGCGCCGCTTCGCCCGCTTCCACCGCCCGCACGCCCACCTCAACTCCGCCTTCGGCGACGACTGGTTCGCCCTCAAGGCCGAAGCCTTCGCCCGTTTCTTCGGCACCCCTGTCTTCCTCGTCGGCCAGACCGTGCTCGTTGCCATCTGGATCTTCCTCAACGTCACCGACATCTGGCGTTTCGACGTCTATCCCTTCATCCTCCTCAACCTCGCCTTCAGCCTCCAGGCCGCCTACGCCGCCCCGCTGATCCTCCTCGCCCAGACCCGCCAGGCCGACCGCGACAAGGCCATGGCCATCGCCGAGGCCCAGCACCGCGAAGAGCTCAACCGCTTCAGCGAGGAACGCCAGACCAGCACCGGCGAACAGACCGTGCTGCTCGTCCGCATGGTCGAACAGAACACCGTCCTTACCCAGAGCAACCGCGAACTGTCCGAACGCATCGAACAACTGACCACCGCGCTGCTCCAGCACATCATGGAATCCGACCCCTCGATGCCAACGCCGCCAGCATCCAAGCCCGCGCCATGAGCCCCGGCTATCTCCCCTTCGCCGGCGCCCTCAAGCTCCCCGCCTTCGTCTGCGACAACTGCAACTACTGGCAGCGTCACTTCGACCGCCCGGCGCACTGCCCCATGTGCCTGGACGCCCGTCACGTCGTGCCGCAATCCGGCTGGAAGTTCTGGTCCCTCGCCGAGGCCCAATCCCGCTGGCCCACCCACTGGGCCGAACTCGAGCCCGGCGTCTGGCGCTTCTGGAACGACCCGGTCGACGGCATCGGCCCCAGCCACTATTTGATCCAGACCCCCGACGGCAACATAGGCTTCGAAGGCTGCCCCGTCTTCAGCCAGGCCGCCCTGGACCACATCGAATCCCTCGGCGGCATCCAGGTCCTCTCCGCCTCGCACCCGCACAGCTACGGCGCCCTCTGGCAACTCACCGAACGCTGGGACCCCGAACTCGCCCTTCACCCCGGCGACCTCGAATGGTCCGGCGCCCTCCAGGTGTCCTGGCCCTTCGACGACACCCTCGAACCCCTCCCGGGCCTGGAACTCCACCTCACCGCCGGCCACTTCGACGGTCACACCGTCCTCTACGACCGTACCCGCAAAATCCTCTTCTGCGGCGATGCCCTGAAGTTCGAGCTCGACCCGGCCAACCCCCGCCGCGCCACCACCATCTCCGCCCACAAGGCCTTCGTCCGCGGGATTCCCCTGACCCCCAACGAACTCCGCAAATACCGCGAAGTCTTCGCCCAACTAGACTTCACCCAAACCTGGACCCCCTTCGAGCAAGCCGCCAACAGCGGCCGTCCCGAAGCCCTGGCCCTGATCGACTCGATGCTCTCGACCCGCTCCCACGCCTACCCCGTCAAACTCGCCGATCTCTCACCCGCTGGCAGGTGAGGGCAGGGCTGAGAGTGGCCCCCAAGCCCCATCTCCCCGTAGTGTGGGTGAAACCCACCATCACCCACCGCCGCCCCAAGCCCAGTCACCGCCCTCAAGCCCCGACCCGCTCCCCAGCCACAACCCGCGCCGAAAGCCGGTTCTCCCGCGGCGCCAGCGGACAGACATACCGGTCCGAATAAGAGCACGACGGATTATACGCGAAGTTGAAATCCAATACCGTCCGCCCGCTGGCATCCGTCCCGAGATCCGCCCCCTTGATCGTGTCCAGCAGGTAGCGCCCGCCGCCATAGCTCTCCCGCCCGCTCGTCGCGTCCGTGAACGGCAGGAACACGCCCCCGCCATACCCCTCGATCCAGAACAACGTCAGCTCGCCGCCCAACCCGGCCAGTCCGTCCGTCATCGCGAACGGCCGCAACCGCATGTCTCCATCGCCGCCCACCGACACGGAAAACGCCGCGCCCGCCGCCGGCCGCAACCCGACGCTGAAGCGGAGCGCCGGGTCGTAGTCGAAGAACGGCAACCCGGTGAACGCCGCCCGGTCCTCGATCGGCGACTGCCGATGCTCGCGAAACATCCGGTCCCGCTCGGCCCGCCACGCCCGCCATGCGGCCGCCGGATCGTCCGACCGCCGGATCGCCTCATACGATCCGGCGATCCGCCGCCGCCAATCCCACAATTCCTGCATCGCCTGATCACTCATCGTGCCGCCCCGCTTTTCTGCCGTTCAATGCACCGGATAGGTGCCCAGATACGCTCGATGTCGCGCATCTTCATCACCGGCTCCACCGATGGCCTCGGCCGCATGGCCGCCGACCTCCTCATCGAACGAGGCCACGACGTCATCCTGCACGCCCGCAACGACGCCCGCCGCCGCGATGCACGAGCGGCCAGCCCCGGCGCCGCCGCCATCCTGACCGCCGACCTCGAAAGCCTGGCCCAGATCCGCACGCTGGCCGCCGACCTCTGCGCCGCCGGCCCGATCGACGCCATCATCCACAACGCCGCCATCGGCTTCCATGAGCGACGGCGCCGCGAGACGGTGGACGGCATCTCCCACGTGTTCGCCGTCAACACCCTCGCCCCCTATCTCCTCACCGCGCTCGTCCCTGCCGCGCGACACGTCTTCGTCAGCTCCGAGCTCCACCGCCGCGGCGACCAGACCCTGCAGGACCTCGACTGGCAGACCCGGCCCTGGCGCGGCAACCAGGCCTACAGCGACACCAAGCTACACGTCGCCATGTTCGCCGCCGCCGCCCGCTTCACCGGCACCATTGCCACCGCTCTCGAACCCGGCTGGGTCGCGACCAAGATGGGCGGCGCCCATGCCACTGGCGACCTCTCGCAGGCGCATCTGACCCAAGCCTGGCTCGCCACCTCCGACGATCCCCTCGCCGCGACGCCCGGCGGCTATTTCTTTCACCAAAAACCCCGCAAGCCGAGCGGCGCCATGCACGACCCGGTCCGGCACGCCATCCTGCTCGCCGCCTGCGCCCGCTTCACCGGTATTCATTGGCCCGCAACGAATCAACCCGCGCCAGCGCCTTAACCGAAATCCGGTTACGGTCTATACCGCATTGCACAATAACGACAATTCAACCCGCCCTTGCCGTCATCCACACGTGACGCTACGTGACATTGACCAAGTAAGGAGGACGGTATGGCCCCAACTGCACAAGCGCCCGCGACCGCGCGTAACCGTCGGGAAACCGCTCCCAAAACCTCCAACATGCCGGAACCGATGGATCAAGAAGCCCTCCTGCGCGCCTATGGCGACATGCTCCTCATCCGCCGTTTCGAGGAAAAGGCCGGCCAGCTCTACGGCATGGGCCTCATCGGCGGCTTCTGCCACCTCTACATCGGCCAGGAAGCCGTCGTCGTCGGCATCCAGTCCGCGCTGGGGGAGGGCGACCAGGTCATCACCTCCTACCGTGACCATGGCCATATGCTCGCCTGCGGCATGGAGCCGCGCGGCGTCATGGCCGAGCTGACCGGCCGCTCCGGCGGCTACAGCCACGGCAAGGGCGGCTCCATGCACATGTTCAGCAAGGAAAAGCGCTTCTTCGGCGGCCACGGCATCGTCGGCGCCCAGGTCTCCCTCGGCACCGGCCTGGCCTTCGCCAACTGGTACCGCGGCAACGACCGCGTCAGCGCCACCTATTTCGGCGAGGGCGCCAGCAACCAGGGCCAGTGCTTCGAGAGCTTCAACCTCGCCGCCCTGATGAAGCTGCCGGTCATCTTCGTCATCGAGAACAACCGCTACGGCATGGGCACCAGCGTCGAGCGCTCCTCCGCCTCCCGCGACCTCTCCCGTAACGCCAGCCCCTGGGGCATCCCCGGCGTCCAGGTCGACGGTATGGACGTCACCGCCGTCAAGGCCGCTGCCGATATCGCCGTCGCCCACTGCCGCTCCGGCGCCGGCCCCTACCTCATGGAGGTCAAGACCTACCGCTACCGCGGCCACTCCATGTCCGACCCGGCCAAATACCGCTCCCGCGAAGAAGTCCAGAAGATGCGCACCGAGAGCGACTGCATCGAGTCCGCGCGCCACAAGCTCGAGGCCCTCGGCGTCGCCGAGGCCGACTTCAAGAAGCTCGACGACGACATCAAGAAGCGCGTCCAGGAAGCGGCCGACTTCGCCCAGTCCAGCCCCGAACCCGACCCGGCCGAACTCTGGACCGACATCCTGGTGGAAACGAAATAATGTCCGTCCAAATCCTGATGCCCGCCCTCTCGCCCACCATGACCGAGGGCAAGCTGGCCAAGTGGCTCAAGAAAGCCGGCGACGAGATCAAGTCCGGTGACGTCATCGCCGAGATCGAGACCGACAAGGCCACCATGGAGGTCGAAGCCGTCGATGAAGGCATCCTCGGCAAGATCCTCATCGAGGAAGGCACCGAAGGCGTCGCCGTCAACACGCCGATCGCCGAGATGAAAGGCGAGGGGGGTGAGCAATCACCCGCTGCCAGCCCCGTCGCCGTCCCCGCAGCCGCATCGCTCCCTGACGCCTCGCCGACCGTGAAGGCGCAAGCCATGCCGGGCTCCACCGCCCAAGCCGCCCCGCCCGCGCCGACCGCCCCGCTTGCCCAGCCCGCGCCGGAGAAGGATTGGGGCCCGACCAAGCCCACCACCGTCCGCGAAGCCCTCCGCGACGCCATGGCCCTCGAGCTTCGCGCCGACGACCGCGTCTTCCTCCTCGGCGAGGAAGTCGCCCAGTATCAGGGCGCTTACAAGATCAGCCAGGGCCTGCTCGAGGAGTTCGGCCCCCGCCGCATCATCGACACCCCCATCACCGAACACGGTTTCACCGGCATGGCCGTCGGCGCCGCCATGGACGGCCTCAAGCCCATCGTCGAGTTCATGACCTTCAACTTCGCCATGCAGGCGATCGACCAGATCATCAACTCCGCCGCCAAGACCCTCTATATGTCCGGCGGCCAGATGGGCTGCCCCATCGTCTTCCGCGGGCCCAACGGCGCCGCTTCCCGCGTCGGCGCCCAGCACAGCCAGGACTACGCCTCCTGGTACGCCCACTGCCCCGGCCTCCTCGTCCTCGCCCCCTACAGCGCCGCCGACGCCAAGGGTCTGCTCCGCGCCGCCATCCAGAACCCCAACCCGGTCATCTTCCTCGAGAACGAGATCCTCTACGGCCAGACCTTCGACGTCCCAACCGACGAGGATTTCATCCTCCCCATCGGCAAGGCCAAAATCGAGCGCTCCGGCACCCACGTCACCCTGGTCGCCTACTCCATCATGGTCGGCGTCGCCCTCAAGGCCGCCGAGACCCTCGCCGCCGAAGGCATCGAGTGCGAGGTCATCAACCTCCGCACCATCCGCCCGATGGACACCGACACCATCGTCGAGAGCGTCAAGAAGACCAACCGCATCGTCACCATCGAGGAAGGCTGGCCCTACGCCGGCATCGGCGCCGAGATCAACATGCAGATTCTCGAACGCTGCTTCGATGACCTGGACGCCCCGCCCACCCGCGTCACCGGCCTCGACGTTCCCTTGCCCTACGCCGCCAACCTGGAAAAGCTGGCGCTACCCCAGCCCGACTGGGTCGTCCAAGCCGTCAAGAAGCTCTTCTAAGGGGAACCCGGCCATGGCCACCAACATCCTCATGCCCGCCCTCTCCCCCACCATGACCGAAGGCACGCTCGCCCGCTGGCTGAAAAAGGAAGGCGAGCCCGTCAAGGCCGGCGACGTCATCGCCGAGATCGAGACCGACAAGGCCACCATGGAAGTCGAAGCCGTCGACGAAGGCGTTCTAGGAAAGATCCTGGTCCCCGACGGCACCGCCAACGTAAAGGTCAACGCCCCCATCGCCGTCCTCATCGAGGATGGGGAATCCGCCGAGGCCGCGCCCCCACCCCCCGCCAAGACCGCCCCCGCCGCCTCCGACGCCCCCAAGATGGCTCCCGTCGAGACTGCCTCCGGCGGCCCCGCCCCCGTGCACGCCAACGGCCACGACTCCTCGCAATCCCGCATCGCCATCAGCCCGCTCGCGCGCCGCATGGCCAAGCAATCCAACATCGACATAACCTCACTGAAGGGCTCCGGCCCCAACGGCCGCATCGTCCGCGCCGACGTCGAGGCCGCCGCCGGCAAGCCCCAACCCGCTGCCGCCGCGCAGCCCACCCCGCAAGCCGCCGCCCCGCAGGCCGCTACTTCCCAGCCCGCCGCTGCCGCCCCGGCCGCCGCACCGACCGCGCCGCCGGCCCCCAAGCCCGCCGCGCCCATCACCGCCCCCCACACCCTCGTGCCCAACAGCACGATGCGCAAAGTCATCTCCCGCCGCCTGCTGGAAAGCCACCAGGGCGTCCCCTTCTTCTTCGTCACCCTCGACATGGAGATCGACGCCCTCCTCAAGCTCCGCGCCGACCTCAACGCCAAGTCCCCCAAGGACGGCAAGGGTGCCTTCAAGCTCTCCGTCAACGACTTGGTCATCAAGGCCGCCGCCGCCACCCTGCGCCGCATCCCCGAGCTGAACGCCAGCTACACCGACGACGCCATCGCCATCTACGATGACGTCGACATCTCCGTCGCCGTCTCGCTGCCCACCGGCCTCATCACCCCCATCGTCCGCAACGCCGACCGCAAAGGCCTGTCCACCATCTCCAACGAGATGAAGGACCTCGGCGCCCGCGCCAAATCCGGCAAGCTGAAGCCCGAGGAGTTCCAGGGCGGCACCTTCTCCATCTCCAACCTCGGCATGTTCGGCACCAAGCAGTTCACCGCCATCATCAACCCGCCCCAGGCGGCCATCCTCGCCGTCGGCGCCGGCGACCAGCGCCCCGTCGTCAAGAACGGCGCCCTCGCCATCGCCACCATCATGACCTGCACCCTCTCCGTCGACCACCGCGTTGCCGACGGCGTGCTCGGTGCCCAATGGATGGCCGAATTCAAGAAGCTGATCGAAGACCCCCTGAGCCTAATGCTCTAGCCCGACCCTCCTTCGTCATTGCGAGGCGCGCAGCGCCGCGGCAATCCAGAACCACAAGCCGCGCGCCGCCCGCCGAACGCCCGCCAAAAAGGACCCCCGCCCATGGACACCCAATTCGACCTCATCGTCCTCGGCGGTGGACCCGGCGGTTACGTCGCCGCCATCCGCGCCGCCCAACTCGGCATGAAAGCCGCGGTCGTCGAACGCGAAAACCTCGGCGGCATCTGCCTGAACTGGGGCTGCATCCCCACCAAGGCCCTCCTGCGCTCCTCCGAGATTAATCACCTCCTCCACAACATGGAAGAATTCGGCTTCACCGCCGACAACATCCGCTTCGACCTCCAAAAGGTCGTCAAGCGCAGCCGCGGCGTCGCCAAGCAGCTCTCGTCGGGCGTCTCCCACCTGATGAAGAAGAACAAGATCGCCGTCTTCACTGGCCACGGCAAACTAGCCGGCCCCCAGACCCTCGAAGTCACCCAGGACGGCAAGCCCGCCCAGAAACTCACCGCCCCCCACATCATCCTGGCCACCGGCGCCCGCGCCCGCCAGCTCCCCGGCCTCGAGGCCGACGGCAAGCTGATCTGGACCTACCGCGAGGCCATGGTCCCCACCGCCATGCCGAAATCCCTCCTGGTCATCGGCTCCGGCGCCATCGGCATCGAATTCGCCAGCTTCTACCGCAACATGGGCGCCGAAGTGACCGTGGTCGAAGTCATGGACCGCATCCTCCCCGTCGAGGACGAGGAGATTTCTACATTTGCCCGCAAGGCCTTCGAAAAGCAGGGCATCAAGATCATGACCGGCGCCAAGGTCACCCAAGCCAAGAAGAACGCCGACAGCGTTACTTGCACGATCGAAACCGACGGCAAGACCCAGGACATCACCGCCGACCGCGTCATCTCCGCCATCGGCATCGTCGGCAACGTCGAAAACCTCGGCCTGGAAAACACCAAGGTGGAAGTAAACCGCACCCACGTCGAGATCGACCAATGGTGCCGCACCGGCGAGCCCGGCGTCTACGCCATCGGCGACCTCACCGGCGCCCCCTGGCTCGCCCACAAAGCCAGCCACGAAGGCGTCATCTGCGTCGAAGCCATCGCCAAACTGAACGACGTCCATCCGTTGGACGCCGGCAACATCCCCGGCTGCACTTACAGCCGCCCCCAGATCGCCAGCGTCGGCCTGACCGAAGCCAAAGCCAAAGCCGCCGGCCACAAGATCCGCGTCGGCCGCTTCCCCTTCATCGGCAACGGCAAAGCCATCGCCATGGGCGAACCCGAAGGCCTGGTAAAGACCATCTTCGACGAAACCACCGGCGAACTCCTCGGCGCCCACATGATCGGCGCCGAAGTCACCGAAATGATTCAGGGTTACACGATTGCTCGCACGCTAGAGACGACTGAGACAGACTTAATGCACACGGTTTTCCCGCATCCGACAGTGAGCGAGACGATGCATGAAGCCGTCCTAGGTGCTTACGGCCGCGCAATCCATTTTTGATCGAGGTATTTGTCTACATTTAGTGTTAGCGAAACAGGTTGGTTTGCTACTTATATTTGGAACCAACCTGAATAGCAAAGCTAAATATTCTTCCGATACAATACTGTGTGATATATATTGACGGTTGGATAAGTTAAGATAATACAATCTAGCTACCCCATTTGCCGAAACCAATCTCGCAAACTGAGATGAAGACGAAGAACCTCATCCTCCGCAAGAGCTTTGCAGTGTGCGATTGGGGCTCGCAACGTATTTAGATTTCCAAGAATACGTTCGACAGCGCGGATATCAGTAAACATATCCCCAAATATCGCCCAGTTTGCTTTTAATATTTCGCCTAATTCACCAAAATTACTGTAATCAATTAGCTCGTTTGACCGAGGTGTTATACCTGTTCCCTTTTCACGCTTTCGGTTACCTTCAGCGTTCTTTCGGACTAACTCAGGAACAGCTATATCCCACCAGTTCTGACCGTTTACTTCCTCCAATCTTTTAACTATCAGTTCTCTTATTGAGTTTTCCAAACAGTAGAAAATTGCGTAATGTGCAGCCATTGAGGTTGCCTCTGCGCGCAAGCGTTCTTGAAACTGAGGAAAATATGCAATTTCCTCCTGACTTTTTAGTTTTCGATGTGGTCTTAACTCAATATCAAGTTTATCCTCAATACTCTTTATCTCTGACTCAATAAGGAGATTATCAAGACCAAATAGTTTGATTGCTTCAATATCTCTCACTTACGCACCAGTAGATTTTCTTTAAGAGCTTTAAAAATGGCATTAAAGACATCTGGATTTGTTGTTTCAGGCAAATTTAAGTTGATCGTATAAGATACTGCAAAACTTACTTCTTCATTTTTGTCCAAATTGCTATTTGAATTCCGATCTTCTGACGACTGATTAAATGCCTCGTTAGAACGAACAACTGCAACCTGTTCCATATCAGGTTTTGTATCAAAATCTGCTAATTCTTTGAGCGCACAAAAGGTAATTGCTCACCCGTATAACGACGTCCCTTGACACGGTCACGGCGGGGTCGATTCACGGGCATGCGTGGACCGCGTCGACCTTCGCACCGTTTCCCGCGACGACCTGATCGCCCTGATCGAAGCGCAAGCGCAGCAGATCGCGGCGTTGACCGCGCGCATCGCCGAGTTGGAAAGCAGGCTCGTCGCCCCGCCCAAGACCCCGGACAACTCCAGCCTGCCGCCCTCGAAGGGTCACAAATCAAACCTGCCACAGCCCGGCAAGAAAAAGCCCCGCCCGAGCCGTCCCGGCGTAGCCCGCGCTCTGGCCGAGCACCCGGACACGGTCATCGAGGCCACGCTCGCCGCCTGCCCGCATTGCGATCATGCGCTCGGGCCAGCCGACATCACCGGCACCCACGCCTACGACCACGTCGATCTCCCGTCGATCCGCCCGATCATCACCCGCATCAACCGCTATGGCGGCATCTGTCCGTGCTGCCGCAAGCCCGTGTCTGCGCCAGCCCCCGAAGGATTCGAGCCCGGCTCGCCATTCGGACCCGGTATCGAGGCGCTGATCATCCATCTGCGCGTCACCCAGGCGATCAGTTTCGAGCGCCTCTCCCGGCTGATGAGCGAGGTGTTCGGCCTGTCCATCAGCGAAGGCGCTATCGCCAACATCCTCGCCCGCGCCACAACGGCGCTGGTGGCCGCCTCGGCGACGATTGCCGCCGCGGTGCGCGCGAGCCGGGTCGTGGGCTCCGACGAAACCTCCGCGCGCGTCCGCGGCAAGACCTGGTGGCAGTGGGTGCTGCTGAGTTCGACTGCGATCTGCCACATCATCGCCGACACGCGCGCGGCAACAGTAGTGACCACGTTCCTGCAGGGCATTCAGCCCGAGATTTGGGTGGCAGATCGCTACGGCGGCCAATTGGGCCATGGCGCGGTGCGGCAAATGTGCCTGGCCCATCTGCTCCGCGATACGAAATACGCCATCGAGGCTGGTGACGCGGTGTTCGCGCCGACGTTCAAGCGGGTTCTGTTGCGCGCGGTTGCGATCGGCAAAAGGCGCGAGGCGCTCAAGGACAGCACGCTTGCGCACTACCGCGCGGATTTGGACCGGCAGTTGGACAAGCTGCTGTCCGGGCCCGAACCGACGCAGGATTCCGCGCGCCGGCTGTTTCGCGCGATGCGACGCGATCGGGCCGATCTGTTTCGCTTTGTCACGCGTCGCGACGTGCCCTACACGAACAACGCCTGCGAACGGGCGCTGCGGCCGTCGGTCATCTTCCGCAAAGTCACCAACTGCTTCCGCGCCGAGTGGGGAGCGACGGTCTACGCGGCAGCTTGCAGCGTGATCGCGACCGGCCGGCTGCATGGGCTGACCGCGCTCGAGGCGGTTCGGGCGGCGCTGGCCGGTGTGCCGATCATGCGATCGGGGTGATGATAACCGACACTCCACCGACAGCACGGACGCAAAGATCATGGCCAGGACGAGCGCACCGAAGACGCCAGCCGCGACCAACATTATCCAACTCAAAGTAACGCTTCGCGGCGTGAGGCCGCCGGTTTGGCGCCGGCTGTTGATGCCTGGCACGATGACGCTCGGTCAGTTGCACGTCGCGATCCAGGCGGCGATGGGTTGGCACGATTGCCACCTCCACGTCTTCGATATCGGCGGCGAGGCGTTTGGCGACCGGCGCAGTGTCGACGACGTCGCCGACGAACGGCGTCCGACCCTGAACGGCCTTCTGAGATCCAGCGTAGTTCGTTTTGGCTACACGTACGACTTCGGCGATAATTGGGAGCACGCGGTCGCATTCGAAAAGAGCGAGCCCGCGGTCGAGGGGCGATCCTATCCGGCCTGTATCGGCGGAAAGCGCAACTGTCCGCCAGAGGATTGCGGGGGTGCCTGGGGCTATGAGCAGCTATTGGCCGTCCTGGCCGACCCCAACCACCCTGAACACGCGGACCAAGTCGATTGGATCGGCGAAGGTTTCGACCCGAACGAGTTCAGCAACGAACGTGCCAACGTGGTTCTGGCGGCCCAGTTCGGCGAAAAACAGAGTGCGCGAACCGTGCTACGCCACCGCTGACCCGCAAAGGGGACGTGAGCAGTTACCACAAAAGGTTGCGACCGTGCATTTCGTTGTTGTATCGTCTTTTGAAGCACCGGTTATTTCTGTTACAAGTCCCGTTAATTTATCTTTTGCAAGGTCCTGGGCATATTCATTTCGCTCGAATATCTCTGGATAGGCCAAACGTATTGCGTTTGCCATTGCTTGGCCTTGCGTCGAAGCATTTCTAAATTGATCATATAAGCGTGTTGGTGTCCCGTCAGCGGACACAAAGCCCATCCGCTTGAGAAGCGGGATTATAGGGCGAGCACTGCCTCCGCTGAAACCAAGTTTGGTCTCGAGGAAGTCCAACGTGAACCGTTCAGGGCGTCGAGCTTCCTGAATTTTTGCCAGAATTTTCGGCAGAGCTCCCGGTGAAGCCATGTAAGGCAGTTTAGTTGCCATTAACTCGATCGCCTCAATACAAGTAACGTATGGAGTTGATCAGCAAAATATTGTCTTGGAAAGATCTGTTAACGAACGTAGCAAGCGTAGGGCGGAAAAGCGAAGCGTATTCCGCCACCCCGACCACCGCCTTATCTCGCCGCTACACCGCTCAAACGCTGCCAGTTCGCCCGTCTAATCCCTCGAACCCCACGCACCAAACACCCACCAACAACGACTGCCTCAACCAGCCCCGTCAACCACCTCCACCCCCAACCCCAACTCCAAATAAACCACCCGCTTCCCCACCATAGGCACCCCATCCCCCACCGCCCGAAACCCCAACCCCTCATGCAGCCGCAACGACCCCTCGTTCGCCGGCTCCACATTCACCTCGCACACCACCCGCTCATGCCCCGCCGCCCGCGCCCGCGCCATCACCGCCCCATACAGCGCCCGCGCCACCCCGCGCCCCCGCAGCCCGGCCGACACCACCACCCGATCCACGTAAACGAACCGCCCGAACCGCCCCCGGAACCACTGAAAATTCGGGCTCCCATAATCCGCGTCCTGATCGAACGACACCAGCATCGCCCCATCCCCCACGCGCCCCGCCCAGAACGCCCCCGCCACCAACCGCGCCAGCCCCTCCGCCTCCAACCACGACAGCTCGACCGCATGAGCATTGTTCAACGCCAGCAACCGCGAGCCCAACGCCCCCGCCAGATCCGCCACCCCCAAATCCACCGGCCGCAGGGCAGGGGCCTCCACCACCCCTATTCCTTCAAAAACAGATACACCGCCGAATAAGGCTCCAGCCGCAGCGCCCCCACCGTCCCGCACGCCCCCGTCACCATACCCCCGCGCGTCTCCACCCGCGCCACCCCCGTCACCCCAGCCAACACCCCATCGCCGCCCCGCGCCGCTACCGCCAGCCGCAACCACGGAATGTCCCCCGGAGTCTCCCCCGCCGCACTCTCCACGACCCGGCCCCGCACCGAACTCCCATCGTCCAGCGCCCACCACGGCCCCGCATAATGCCGCCCCACCGTCTTGCCCCCCACCATCAGCGTCGCCAACGGCTCCCGAAACCGCCATGCCGCCCCACCCCCGGCTGTCCCGCCTTCCGCCGCCGCGCACTCATAGATCTGCACCCCCTCCGCTTGCACCCGCAGCACCGTCGTCGCCCCCGCCGGAACCACCCCCTCCCGCGTCTCCGCCCGCGCCACCCCGCAAACCATCACCGCCGCCACCACCGCCCGTCCCAAACCAGACCGCATTGAACCCTCCTCAAATCACGCCGATCAGAGCGTAAAGCGAAATGACTTAAGCTCGGTAGTACTCCCGCTGCCGCCCACGCCCCCTCAACGAACAAACAGAGCGCAATCCACCACCCAAACCGCCAAAAATCCAAACAAGAACAAGATAAGAACAAGTCCTCGCCCCTCGAAATTTCTCCAATACTGTCCCGACTCGATCCTCGTCTGCTAACGTCAGGCCATGCAGTTCCCCGCCTGCCAACAAACCCGCTCCGACGAAGCGTCCGCCCCCGACATGGCGCCCAACGCCGCCCGCCTCCGAATGTGCGTCCTCATCGGCAAGCTCGCCAAGGCCACCACTCCGCCCTGGCAGTCCGAAACCGAGATCATCCGCGACGAAGGCGGCTTCCAACGCGCCATGCGCCTCATCCCCGCCGAAGAATCCCGCGAGCTCTGGGGCCGCTACGACCAGGAGATGGACCGCCTCTACGACATGTGGCGCCGCTAACCCGGCGTCGCAGCAACCCGACTCACAACCCGCTTCCCCCTCCCGACTTCCACCGCAGTCACGACGGCACCACCGCACGCGCATTGCTCAGCGCCAGCAACACCGCCCCGAGTTGCGCCAGCCCCCGCCCACCGAGCAACGCCCCACCCGCATCACCGACAAAGGCCACCCTTAGAACAGCCGCACCAAATCCAACTCCTCCAGCCCCACCGTCACCCCCGCCTCATACGCCACCGTCTCCACCCCCCGCTCCACCAGCAGATCCGCGATCTCCACCCGATACGGCATGATCCCGCCCCGCACCGCCTGCAACGTATCGTCCTCCCAAGCCTCCCCCGCACGGCTCGCCGACACCCCGAGCCACCCATCCCCATCCCCCAGCGGAACCCCGAACGGCACCAACCGGGCCTCGAATTCCGTCCGCGAGTAAGGCCGCAGCGTCAGCCGCTTCACCACCCGCCGTGACCCGGTGAACGCCGCATCGTGCGTACAAGCCGCCGCGTTCACCAACACCCCGATCAGCCCGCCGAACGCTCCCGTCCGCAGCCGCAGCGCCGCGCCCCGCATCACATCCACCCCCACGAACGACACCAGCGAACCCGGCCGTCGGATCGCCGTCGCACCGTCCGCCAACGCCGCCACCGACAGCCGCTCCACCCGCCGAACCACCGCCCGAACCCGCGCCGCCTGCCGCGCCCCGCGCGCCTCCAGCATGAACCGCTCGAGGATCGCCGCCATCGCCTGCGACAACGCTTCACCCGGATGCGAAGCGTCCGCATACAGCGCAGCTCCGCCGCCAGCCCCGCGCAGCCGCACGGCAACCTCGCCCGCGTCGAGGAAATGACAGCGCAGCCGCCCCGCCATCTCCCGATACATCCGCACCAGCGCCGACGATCCCCCGATCTCGTGCGACAGCGGGATCATCACCAGGATCGGCTCGCACCCATGCCGCCGCGCCTGATGACAAGCCCACTCCGCCCACAGCAACGACTGCTGCGACGAGTAGGTCCCGCCCTCGATCCCGGCCGCATCGACGACGCAGAAATCCAGCAGGCAGTAATCGCACCCCGACAGGAACTCGTCCGACATGAAGAACGGCGCCAGGATCGACGGGCTCGCACCGATCCGCCCCATCCGCTCGATCGAGACGGTCCCTCTGCGCCGCAACAGGTCGACGAATCCGTCCCTGATGATGCTGTTGGACTGCCCGACCACGGCGCACGAGACTATCAACCCCGATCCTCGGCCCGCTCGCCTGGGCCCGCACCTCGACCCACCACGACTCTCCCGCTCGGCGTGCACCAACCCTGTCGTCGCGCCCACCCGCGGTCAAGCGGACGCCCGCCAGGCCCAGCGGCAGGGCAGGGGCCCGCCCAGACCCTACCCCCGTTGTCGATGACACCCCGGCTCGCACAGCCGCGCCAGCCGATGCGTCACTTTCCCCACCTCCCGGCACTGGTCGCAGCGCAGCCGGTGCAGCGCCGTATCCACCGGCTCCAGCTCCCCGAACCGCGCCAGCAGCAACCCCACCGGCAGCGCCCCCATGTGTCCACACGCCGAACATACCGCCAGCCAAACGCTCCCCCGCGCGTTCTGCCTCAAATGCCTCATCCTGAGCGTCAGATCGCGTCCCATGACCCTACCATAGCATCGTGAACAGATCATGAACAAGCACGATCCTGATGACCCGGCCGCAGCGCCGCGCTCGAAACCTCTTGCTCTCACACCAAAGAATATGTTCCTAATCACTGGTGCCCGAACCCATTCACCTTCACCGCCGTCTCCCGGCCCACCTCGCCGCACCTCCGGCAAGCCCGCCCGAGACCAACGTCGAGCGCCGCGAGCGTCAACTCGGCCTCACCCGCGAGCTCACCGACCTCAACATGCTCGCCGCCCGCGACGCCGCCCACCGCATCGCCACTCGCGACCCCGACGCCGTGCCCGACGGCCCCGCCAGCGCCGACCCCACGTTGGCACTCGCCCGCGCCACCCGCGCCGTCACCCTGCTCATCGCGCACGAGAACCGCATTGCCGCCGGCGAACAATCCACCCCCTTCAGCGTCGACGACCCGCGCGCCCTCGCGCTGCGTCAGCTGCTGCACCCTCTCCTTGCCGCCGAGCCCGATCCGGCCCGCCGCCGCGCCACCCGCCTGCGCATCAACCTGCGCATCGACGACGCCATGGCCGCCGACCTCGACGACGACGTCCCTCTCGCCCAGATCGCCAAGGTCATCGCCAACGAGAACGGCCTCAGCCTCGACCTCGCCAAGATCCCCGACGCCTTCCTCGAGCCCGGCTTCACCCCCGCCGCTCCCGCCGCCGCACCCGTCGGCACCGCCGACCCGGCTCCGCGCTTCGCCGTCTACCGTCGCCCCGAGGCCGACACGCCCGACCAGCGCTGACGCAGGTTGCGGCACACCCGCCACGCTCGCCGAAAACGATCGTCACGGTCGCCCCTAACCGAAACTTTACGCAGGGCAGGGGCTTACACCTCCGAACGATCACCCCAACGACGAACGGACCAGCACATGTTTTCTCTCATCGGCGCCATCATCATCGGCGGCATCGCCGGCGCGATTGCCAAGTTCATCATGCCCGGCCGTGACGGCGGCGGCATCATTATGACCGTCATCCTCGGCATCGTCGGCGCCCTTGTCGCCACCTACCTCGGCCAGGCGCTCGGCTGGTATGCGCCGGGTCAGTCGACCGGCTTCATCGGCTCCATTGTCGGCGCCATCATCATCCTCTTCGTCTACCGCCTGATCGTCGGCCGGCGCACCATCTAATCGGCCCGGCGGGGCGCCCATTTACCGGCGCCCCGTTGACGATTCCGCTTGAAAAATCCACTTGTCGGTAATGGCCATCCGCCTCGACATCGACCACCGCACCGATCGACACCCCGAAAAGGCGAACCGCCCGGACAACCCCATCCAGCGCAAGCCGGACTGGATCCGCGTCCGCGCCCCCAATCACCCGATCTATCACGAGACCCGCGCCCTGATGCGCGAGAACCGTCTCGTCACCGTCTGCGAAGAGGCAGCCTGCCCCAACATCGGCGAATGCTGGTCCCAGCGTCACGCCACCATGATGATCATGGGTGACACCTGCACCCGTGCCTGCGCCTTCTGTAACGTCCGCACCGGCCAGCCCGACGCGCTAGACCCTGGCGAACCCGCCCGCGTCGCCGACGCCGTCGCCAAGCTCGGCCTCCGCCACGTCGTCATCACCAGCGTCGACCGCGACGACCTCCCCGACGGCGGCGCCCGTCACATCGCCGAGACCATCCGCGCCCTTCGCCGCGCTGCGCCCGACACCACCGTCGAAGTCCTCACCCCCGACTTCCTCCGCAAGCCCGGCGCCATGGAGACCGTGGTCGACGCCCGCCCCGACGTCTTCAACCACAATCTCGAGACCGTCCCGCGCCTCTACCCCACCATCCGACCCGGCGCCCGCTACTTCCAATCCCTCCGTCTCCTCGACGAGGTCAAACGAGCGGACCCGACCATCTTCACCAAATCCGGTCTGATGGTCGGCCTCGGCGAGACCCGTCAGGAGATAGGGCAGGTGATGGACGACCTCCGCATCGCCGACGTCGACTTCCTGACCCTGGGCCAATACCTGCAGCCCACTGTAAAGCACGCCGCCGTCGACCGCTTCGTTACCCCCGAAGAGTTCGCCGACTATGCCACCCTCGCGCGCGCCAAGGGCTTCCTGCTGGTCTCGTCCACCCCGCTGACCCGCAGTTCCTATCACGCCGACGCTGACTTCGCTCAGCTCCGCCAAGCCCGCGAGCGCCACCTGATGGCCGCAGAATAGATGCCGACCCATGCCGAGAACCGAGTTGTTCCATACAGCCAGGAACAAATGTATAGCCTGGTCGCAGATGTCGGCGCCTACCCGCAATTCCTCCCCTGGTGCGTCGGCGCCCGTGTCCGCACTCAGACCGAAACCGAGATCGTCGCCGATCTCACCATCGGCTTCGGCCCGTTCCGCGAGTCCTTCACCAGCCGCGTCGCTCTCGATCACCCGCATTTGGTCCAAGTGAAATACGAGCGTGGCCCCTTCAAATACCTGAACAACAACTGGATGTTCGACCCCGATCCGGTCGGCTGCCGCGTCCGTTTCTTCGTCGACTTCGAGTTCCGCTCCCGCCTGCTGCAATCCGCTATCGGCGTCGTCTTCAATGAAGCCGTCCGCCGCATGGTCAACGCTTTCCTTAAGCGCGCCCGCGACAAATACGGCGCCCCGGCCCCCCGTATGCCGACGCCCGCGCCCACCCCCGAGAAAGTCTAGAGATCGATGGTTCACGCTCCCCCACGCTTCGAGACCACGGTCCCCCTCCGGGTAAATCTCTATTCCGACACGCAGACCAAGCCATCCCGCGCCATGAAGGAGGCGATGATGGAGGCTGAGGTCGGCGACGAGCAATCCGGCACCGACCCCACCACCAACGAACTCTGCGACCGCATGGCCGCCCTCCTCGGCAAGGAAGCCGCGGTGTTCATGCCGTCGGGCACCATGTGCAACGAGATCGCGATCCTCGTGCAATGTCGCTTGGGTGACGAAATCCTCGCCCACCCCCTTTGTCACATCCTTCACAGCGAAGGTGGCGCCCCCGCCGCGCTCGCCGGCGTCCAGATCACCCCGCTCCCCGACGTCGACGGCATCTTCACCGCCGACGCCGTCCGCAACGCCATCCGCCCCAAGACCCGCAACGCCCCACCCCAGCGCATGGTCGAGGTCGAACAGACTTCCAACCTCGGCGGCGGCCGCGTCTGGCCGATCGCCCAGCTCGACGCCGTCGCCGACGCCGCCCACGAGGCCGGCCTCGTCACCCACATGGACGGCGCCCGCCTGATGAACGCCGTCGTAGCGGCCGGCGTGCCGGCCGCCGAGATGGTCGCCGGCTACGACACCGTCTGGCTCGATTTCACCAAGGGCCTCGGCGCCCCGCTCGGCGCCGTCCTCGCCGGCTCGGCCGACTTTATCGGCGAGGCCTGGCGCTGGAAGCAGCGCATGGGCGGCGCCATGCGCCAGTCCGGCATCTGCGCTGCCGCCTGCCTCTATGCGCTTGACCACAACGTCGATCGTCTCGCCGAGGATCACGAGAACGCACGCATTCTCGCCCGCGAACTCGCCCAGATCCCCGGCATCATCGTGGAGCGCGCCGACACCAACCTCGTCTTCTTCGACGTTCAGCAGACCGGCATGACCGGCGCCCAACTCGCCGCCCGCGTCCGCGAACACGGCGTTCTGATCAGCGTCATGGACAAGTTCCGCGGTCGTGCCTGCACCCATCTCGACGTCGACCGCGCCGGCGTCATGGACGCCGCCGCCGCGATACGCGAAGCTGTCGCCGCAGCATAACGGAGAACGCAGAATGCGGATTCGCTCCCTCCTCATCGCGCTTTTGTTGACCACCAGCCTAGCGCACGCTCAGGCAATCTCCCCTCTTGGCGGCTCGACCAATAATGCCGGCAGCACCCCGCCGGCCTTGCCCCAGCGCCCGACCACTGTCGAGCCTCCGACCGCCCCGACTTCTCCTGCGACGCCGGCAACAACGCCGGCTCGGCACGCCCGCCGCAATATGGACGAACGCTTCACCGCGGCCAACACGACCCATGACGGCAAGCTCACCCTCGATCAGGCCAAGGCCGGACACCTTCGCGCCGTCGTCCGCGATTTCGCGATGATCGACAAATCCAAGCGCGGCTACGTCACTCTAGACGAGATCAAAGCCCACCAATCCGAACAGCGCGCCGCTCGCAAAGCCGCCCGCGAAGCCAAGAAGCCCTCCTGACGATCCTGAAGCCCACCCCATGGGGTGGGCTTCAGCCCACCACCCCAAACCTCACTTGCCAACCCGCCCCAACAATTCCAAAGCATACCGCACGGTCGCCTCTCTCACCGCCGATCGATCTCCCGCAAACACAATCCGCTCACTGATCGTCGTCCCATTCCGCCGCGCCGCGCCGAACCAGACGGTCCCGACCGGCTTCTCCGCGCTTCCCCCGCCGGGTCCGGCAACCCCCGTCACTGAAACCGTCACCCCCGCCCGCGACCGCGCCATGGCCCCCTCGGCCATCGCCCGCGCCACTGCCTCGCTGACCGCCCCATGCGCCGCGATCAGCTCCGCCGGCACCCCCAACATCTCCGTCTTGGCCTCGTTCGAATACGTAACGAACCCCCGATCCACCACATCCGACGACCCGGCGATCTCCGTCAGCGCACCCGCGATCAACCCACCCGTACAGCTTTCCGCCGTCGCCACCATCAAACCGGCCGCTCGTAAGACCGCCAACAGCGTGGCCGCCTCCGCCCGTATCGTATCTCCGATCAAATCCCGCTCCCCATCGCCCAGACCAACACCGGATGCGGCAACGCCACACCCTCTCGCGCTCGATAGATCATCACGTTCTCTACGATGCGCTGAACGTAGTTCCGCGTCTCATCAAACGGGATCAGCTCTACCCAGTCCACAGGATCGATCTTTTTGAGCCCTGGATCACCGATAGTGCCGATCCAGTCCCGCGCACGACCAGGGCCCGCATTATACGCCGCCAGCGCCGGCGGCAGCGCCCTAAACCGATCAAGCTGCACGCCGAGGTACGCCGTCCCGAACCGAACGTTCGCCGCCGCATCCATGACCTGGCCGTCGCCGCCCAGCAACCGCGCCATCTGCGCCGCGGTCGCCGGCATCAGCTGCATCAACCCCAGCGCCCCGACCGGGCTCCGCGCATCGACGTCGAAGCTGCTCTCCTGCCGGATTACCCCGAGCGTCACTGCGCGCTCGACCGGGCCGGCCGGGATCTCCACCCCCTCCGGCCATCCGGCCTCCGGCACCATCACTCCATCACGCCCAGCCAACCGCGCCGTCGCGACAGCCTGGTCGGGCATCCCCAGTGCCGCCGCGAACCGAGCCACGATCGACCGCCCCGCCGCATCGTTCTCCTGGGCTTCGAGCGTCGTCAGGAACCCCTTGGCGGCCGTTTTCTGCCCCCACGCCACCAGCATCGTCGCCGCCCGTGCCATCTCCGTCCCGGCAAACGCCAGCGCTCTCTCCTCATCCCAGACGGGATCGCCAACGGCCCGGATCCGCTGCACCAGCCCGGCCGCATCGTCGCCGAGAGCCAACGCACCGAGCTGACCGTAATACGTCGTCGTCCAACCTGCCGCCTTGCCGAACGCTTCCTTCGCCGCATCGGCCTGACCCCCAGCCGCCAGTGCCCGACCAAGCCAATACTGAGCCCGGCCCTGTGTGATCGCCGCCCCGGACAGCCCGCCCAAAACCCTGAAATGCGCCGCTGCCAAGTCCGCCTGACCCAGTCGCCGCAACGCGATCCAGCCTGCCAGAAAGGCCGAATCTCCATTCACCAAAGTCGGCAGGGCGGCGATCGCATAAGCCGTCTTGTCGTCCCGCGCCCGCAGCAACCGCCTGATCAACACGTTGCGCTCGCTCCAGAACGCCGCCTGCCGCTCCACCGGCGCCGCAACACTCGCCACCGCCCCACGCTCTATCCAGACCTGCGCAGCCTCGCCGTCGCGGTTGGCACGCCGATACCAGCGCGCCAACTCCAACACCAAACCGGGATCTGCTTGCGCCGCCGCCGGCAAGGCTGCAAACAGCGCCGGCCCGGCCGCATCGTCCCGCTTCAGCGCCAAACGCGCCTCCGCCATCCCCCGCATCGCCGGCTCGAGCCGTACTGCCTGCCGAGCCAAGCTCCCGCCCGGCGCCGCAGTTTCGGTCCAAGCCAACCGTTCGAAGCGCTCCGTCTGTACTGGTAACCCGAGTACCGCACCCCAGCGTTTCATGAACGCTGCCTCCGCCGCCGCGTCGACGATCCCCGTCAGCCAAGCCCGCCGCGCCAGCACCTCACCGTGGGCGATCAGCGCGGCACACCGGAGCAGGGCAGGGGCCGCCCCCGGCACGCGCCGCTGACACATCTCCGCCACGACCCGGTCGTCACGCTCGTTGAGCAACGCCTCCGCATACCGCCGCGACAACACGCCGCTTTGTGGCCAACCCTCGTCTTCCGCCATCGCCGCGAGGATGTCGTTCGCGCTCGCCGCCCCGGGCGACAGAGCCCGCAAGTAGCGAACCAATCGTGCAGCCACCGGATCGGCCGCTGTTCCCGCGATTACCCCCGCCGCGGCCCAATTCTTGGCGCGCACCGCCGTCCCGAGATCGTCCGCCCAGGACGACACCGGCGTCAGCAGCAACAGCAAGAGCAGAGCGCGGCGCATGCCCATCAGTCTACCCGCGCCCCGCTCGCCAGGCGACGGTCTTGCGAGGCACCCGCCGGATGCATAGGTTGGCGGCTCGAGTTTGCAGAACGGTTACAGCTCATGTTCAAGGGATCCCTCGTCGCGCTCATCACCCCCATGCGCGACGACGGCGCGATCGACGAGGCGGCGTTCAAGACCTTCGTCGAATGGCAGATCGATCAGGGCACCAACGGCATCGTCCCTGTCGGCACCACCGGCGAAAGCCCAACGCTGAGCCATGCCGAACACAAGCGCATCGTCGAACTCGCCGTCGAGGTCGCGGCAGGGCGGGTCCCCGTCATCGCCGGCGCCGGCTCGAACAGCACGTCCGAAGCGATCGAGCTCGCTCAGCACGCCAAGCAAGCCGGGGCGGACGCCACTCTGATCGTCACGCCTTACTACAACAAGCCGACTCAGGAGGGACTTTACCTGCACTTCAGCGCCATCGCGGACGCCGTCGACTTGCCGATCATCATCTACAACATCCCGCCCCGCAGTGTCATCGACATGACAGTCGAGACGATGGCCCGCCTCGCCAAGCACAAGAACATCGTCGGCGTGAAGGACGCGACCGCCAACCTTGCGCGTCCCTTGCACACCACGGCCGTCTGCGGCCCTGAATTCCGCCAACTCTCCGGCGAGGATCACACCGCTCTCGCTTTCCTGGCCGCCGGCGGTCACGGCTGCATCAGCGTCACTGCCAACGTCGCCCCCCGTCTCTGCGCCGAAATGCATGCGGCCTGGCAGGGCGGCGACCTTCAACGTGCGATGTCGATCCAGAACCGCTTGTTGCCGCTGCACGACTCGCTCTTCTGTGAAACGAGCCCTGGTCCGGTCAAGGTCGCTGCCAGCCTCCTCGGTCATGGCAGCGACCATTGTCGCCTCCCGCTCGCGCCCGTCGCCGACACCACCCGCGCCCGCGTCCGCGATGCCATGCAGACCGTTGGATTGCTCAACTAAGTGGCTGCAGCAAAAGACAAGAAGAAGTCCGGCCTCATCTCCCACGGCATCGCCGCGCAGAACCGGAAAGCCCGCTTCGATTACACCATCAAGCAGACGGTCGAGGCCGGCATCGTCCTGAAAGGGCCGGAGGTTAAGTCGCTGCGCCACGGCCGAGCCACCTTGACCGAAGCGTGGGCCGGCGAGCGGGAAGGGGAGATGTTCCTCTTCAACTGCTACATTCCGGAATACCAAGCCGGCGTGTTGTCACGCTTCGAACCACGCGCCCCCCGCAAGCTTCTTCTCAAGAAGAAGCAGGTCGGCGAGCTTCTCGGCGCCATCGCCCGCGACGGCAACACCATCGTCCCGCTCCAGGTGCACTTCAACGACAAGGGGATGGCGAAGGTCCTCCTGGGCGTCGGCGAAGGCCGCAAGAAGGCCGACAAACGTCAAGCAATCGCCGCCCGCGACTGGGCCCGCGATAAGGCCCGCGTAATGCGCGATAAAGGCTAGGCGTCCAAGCGAACTCAGCCCGCCAACATGCTAAGCCGTCCGACCGGAGCACTAATCGTTTCACCAAAGCGCCGGAAATCGTATTCCGCGCCATGAATATCCCGCGCCGCCACCGGCTCACTCTCCTCGTTACGATCGCCATTGCGATCGTAACGGCCCTATGCGCGGCAGTACTTATTGTCGGTCTGGTCCTCTCAGCCCCCGCCCCAGCCGCCGTCGGCCCCACGCCGCCGTCACTGCCGGGCGCCAAATCCGTTGAAATCCCATCCGCCTCCGGCAGCACGATCCACGGTTGGTGGGTGCCCAGTGGCGTCCACGGAGGCGGAGCCGTCCTCTTGATTCACGGCGTCCGCGCAAATCGCCTCCAAATGGTCCGCCGCGCCAAGTTTCTTCGAACGCACGGTTACGCCGTCCTTTTGATTGATCTGCAGGCGCACGGCGAGAGCCCCGGCCGTCGTATCACATTCGGCAAATTGGAAGGTCTCGACGCGGAAGCTGCCCTCCGTTTCATCCGGTCGCAAACCGCAGGAGAGCGGATTGGCCTCATCGGCGTCTCGCTTGGCGGTGCAGCCGCCGTGCTTGCACCAACGCCGCTAGAGATCGTTGCCCTGGTGCTCGAGTCAGTCTACCCCGACATCGACTCTGCGCTAGCCGATCGCCTCCGCGCCAGATTGGGTCCGATCGTCGGCCCGATCGCCACGCCGATCCTGGCGCCGCTTTTCACGCTGCTTCTGCCGCCGATCATTGGAGTCACCCCGGCCGAGCTTCGCCCGATCAATCGGATCGGATCGCTGACCACCCCGATCCTGATCATGTCCGGGACCCAGGACGAAGATACTCCACTGATCGAAGCGCATGACCTGTTCAATCACGTCCGTTCGCCGAAGCGCTTCTGGCCGGTTCCCGCTGCCGGCCATGTCGATCTCGAACGCTTCGACCCCGACGCGTATTGGAGCGTCATCCTACCGTTCTTGAACGAACATCTCCGGCCGGAACGGTCGTGATCATCTAAGTCATCAGGCAAGTCGCGCCACGATCTCGGCCATCACTGCTTCGAACATCCCCGATGTCAGTACCCCCGTGTTCGTGTTGTATCTCGACACGTGATAGGAATTCGCGAGCGTCCAGCCATTCGGTAAGTCCAGCATCTGCCCATGCTTGAACTTGACCCGGCTCGGAACCATTCCCGCCGCTCGAACCGTTGCCGCATGCGCCAGCACCCCGAGTGCCAGCACCACCCGCAATCGTGGCAGCCCGGCCAGCTCCGACGCCAGGAACTGGTTGCATGTCCGCACCTCCGCCGGGGTCGGCAGATTGGCGGGCGGCACGCAACGCACTGCGTTGACGACCCGCGTATTCACCAAGCTCAATCCATCGTCGGTCCGCGCATCATACTGGCCGAGCGCTAACCCGTATTTCAGCAACGTTTCATACAGCAGCACCCCGGCATAATCGCCGGTGAATGGCCGTCCCGTCCGATTGGCGCCCCGGACACCGGGCGCCATCCCCACCACCGCCAGCCGCGCCTCGACCGGACCGAAACACGGCACCGCTCCGTTGAACCAATCCGGATTGGTGCTCTGGTTTGCTCGTCGATAGTCGACCAACCGCGGGCATAACAAGCAATCCGTCGGCGGCTCAATCCTCATCGGCATCCTCGGTCCCATCCTCCGGCCGAAAGCCCGGCCGTACTGGTCGATCCATGACCCGGCGCGTGAACTCCGGCGCGATGTCCGCCAGTTCGACGAACGTATCCGCCTGACGCCGCAACTCGTCGGCCACCATCGGCGGCTGCGTCCGCACCGATGACACCACGGTTACCCGGACCCCCCGCCGCTGCACCGATTCGACCAGCCGCCGAAAATCGCTGTCGCCACTGAACAGAACGACATGGTCCAACGACGGCGCCATCTCCATCATGTCGACCGCCAACTCGACGTCCATATTGCCCTTGATGCGCCGCCGACCCTGCTGGTCGGTAAACTCGCGCGCCGGCTTGGTCACCAGATTGAAGCCGTTATACGCCAGCCAATCCGTCAGCGGCTTCAGCGGCGAATACTCTTCCGTATCGAGCAAGGCGGAATAGTAGTATGCGCGAACCAGATAGGAGCGGCTGCTAAAGAAATGCAACAAGTTGCGGTAATCGATGTCGAAACCGAGGTTCCGCGACGCCGCATATAGATTGGCACCGTCGATGAAAAGCGCGCAGCGCTCGTTTGATTTGATGGTCAAAATGATACCTCGCCCGGATGGGCCGTCCCGAGTCTCTACGCTGCCGCGTTGACAACGCAAAGAGGTGTCTGTGTCAGAGTTGTTGTTGATCGCGATCGGATCGAACCTTCCGGATCGGGCAGGCCGCTCGTCCATCGAGAATTGCGACCGGGCGATCGACCGCCTGGCGTCACATACCGCTTTGACGCTGGAGTCGGTCTCGCCCTGGTACCGCACCGCGCCAATCCCCGCATCCGACCAGCCCGACTTCATCAACGGCGTCGCCCGCTTCTCCGGTGCGATAGAGCCGCTCGACCTGCTCGCGATCCTTCACGCCGTCGAAGCCAAGACCGGCCGTCTACGCACCCTGCCGAACGCCGCGCGCACGCTCGATCTGGACCTGCTGGCCATAGGCGATCTCGTCATCGACACCCCGCAATTGACCTTGCCGCACCCGCGACTGGCTGAACGCGCCTTCGTCCTCTTCCCGCTCTGCGACGTCGCGCCGACCTGGCGTCACCCGATCTTGCGCCACACGGTGCTAGAATTGCGCGATAGCCTGCCGCCGCAACGGATCGAGCAACTAGTTCCGTGATCGCTGCTTGCTCTCAAGCACAGTTGAGCTTAACTAGGCATTCCGCACTGCAAAAAATACCGGAGTTGAGCCCATGGCGCGGGTTACCGTCGAAGACTGCGTCCAACGCATCCCCAACCGTTTCGAACTCGTCCTGCTCGCCGCCCAGCGCGCGCGTAATCTAAGCCGCGGCGAGGAACTCACCCTGGATCGCGACAACGACAAAAACCCCGTCGTCGCTCTGCGCGAGATTGCCGGCGAGACCATCGAGCTGCCGAAGCTCGAGCAGGATCTGATCAAGTCGCTCTCCCGCGCGCCCGAGCCCGAGCCCGCCGACGAAGAAGTTCTAGATCTGATCCCGACCGACCAGAACATTTTCGGTCTGCAGGACATCTCGGCTGAAGAAGAGGCCAACGCCATGCCGGTCGAGGAAATGTCGCCCGACGATCTCGAAGCGGCGATCGAGGCGGAACTCGGCGGCCGGTCTTCCCGCCGCTGACGCACGGGTAACGCATGCAGGGGCGGTTCATCCATCGTCACGCCAGCCCAGCATACGCGCCGGACGGCACTAGCTCGCCCGAAGGGAAGGCGCCTCGTGCCGACGTCATCCGCCAATTCGAACTTACTGAGAAAATCCGCGCCTACGATCCGAGTGCCGATACGGACAAGGTGGATGCCGCCTACGTCATCGCGGCCAAGGCGCATGGCGCGCAGACTCGCGAAAACGGCGACCCCTATATAACGCACCCGCTCGCGGTCGCCGACATTCTCGCCGGCTACCGGCTCGATACCGCCAGCATCGTCACTGCGCTGCTACACGACGTCATCGAGGACACCGGCGTCAGCCGGGCCGAGCTCGACAAGCTGTTCGGAACCACGATCGGTGGCCTCGTCGACGGTGTCACCAAGCTGACCCGGCTCGAGCTACAATCCGACCGTACAAAGCAAGCCGAGAACTTCCGCAAGCTCGTGCTGGCGATGAGCAAGGACATTCGCGTCCTACTGGTCAAGCTCGCCGACCGCCTCCACAACATGCGTACGCTGCACTACGTGCAGAAAGCCGAACGTCGCGAGCGGATTGCCCGCGAGACGATGGAGATTTACGCGCCGCTAGCCGAACGCATCGGCATGGACGCGATCAAGACGGAGCTGCAGAGCCTCGCTTTCGCCCAACTCGAGCCGGAAGCCTTCGACACCATCCAGGCCCGCCTCAACTTCCTTCGCGGTCAAGGCGCCGACGTCATCGAGGAAGTCCGTAGCGAGCTCATCCGCGTCTGTGCTGAGCACGGTGCCTGCCCGGTCAGCATCACCGGCCGCGAAAAATCGCCGTTCTCCATCTGGGAGAAGATGCAGCGCCGCAACGTCGCCTTCGAACAGCTTTCCGACATCATGGCGTTCCGCGTCGTCATGCCGAGCCGCGACTCCTGCTATGCCGCATTGGGCGCAATTCATTCGGCATTTCCAGTCATCGCCGGCCGCTTCAAAGACTACATCTCCACTCCGAAGGCCAACGGCTACCAGAGCATCCACACCGGCGTGACGCTGCGCGAACCGCGCAACCAGAAGATCGAGATCCAGATCCGAACCGCCGACATGCACGAGATCGCCGAGGCCGGCGTCGCCGCCCATTGGCTGTATAAGCAGGACGATGCCTCCGCCAGCGACCTACAGAAGTTTCGCTGGGTGCAGGATCTGCTGGAGATCCTCGACAACTCGCAGGCCGCCGACGACTTCCTCGAGAACACCAAGCTCGAGCTCTATCAAGATCAGGTCTTCTGCTTCTCGCCCAAGGGCCAGTTGATCCAACTTCCTCGGGGCGCCACTCCGATCGACTTCGCCTATGCCGTCCACAGCCAGGTCGGCGACACTACTGTCGGCGCCAAGATCAACGGCCGCCTCATGCCGCTGCGGCACGAGCTACAGAACGGCGACCAGGTCGAGATCCTCACCGCCCGCGGCGGCACCCCTTCGCCGGCCTGGGAACGCTTCGTCGTCACCGGCAAGGCCCGTGCCCGCATCCGCCGCTACGTCGCTCAGCAACAACGCCAGAACCACATCGACGCCGGCCGCGCCGCCCTGGCGCGCGCCTTCCGCCAGGAAGGCGTCGACGGCTCCGAGAAGGTTCTCGACGCCGCGCTGAAGGGCCTGAAGATGGCCACGCGCGACGACCTCTATGTCGCTGTCGGCAACGGCAACATCGGCCCCAAGGACGTCGTTCACGCTGCCTATCCGGAACTGCGCAACACCCGCGCGACCCGGATGTCGCCCAACCTGACCGCCCGCACGCATCGCATGTCCGCTCGGGACGACATGCCGATCACCGGGCTGATCACTGGCATGACGGTCCACTACGCGGGCTGCTGCCATCCGCTTCCCGGCGACCGAATCGTCGGCATCGTCGCGACCGGCAAGGGCGTCACGATCCACACCAAGGATTGCCAGACGCTCGAGAGCTTCGCCGCCACGCCGGAGCGCTTCATCGACGTCGATTGGGACACCGACGCCATCGGCGGCAAGGCCGCGACTCATACCGGCCGCATCAGCGCCATCGCGGTCAACGCGCCGAGTGCGCTGGCGACCATGACCAACGCCATCGCCAAGCAGGACGGCGCCATCACCAACCTCAAGATCATCAACCGGCAGCAGGACTTCTTCGAGGTGCTGGTCGACGTCGAGGTCCGCGACACCCGTCATCTCGGCAACGTCATCGCCGGGCTACGCGGGGCCTCCGGCATCACCCAGGTCGAGCGCGCCAAGGGATGATGATCCCATGATTCTCGGCCTCGGCTCGGATCTCTGCGACATCCGCCGCATCGAGCGCGTGCTTGAGCGGCACGGCGTGCGCTTCCTCGAGCGCGTTTTCACGCCCGCCGAGCGCGCCCGCGCCGAGCGGCGCACCCAGTCGCTCCGCGCCGGCACACTGGCCAAGCGCTTCGCCGCCAAGGAGGCCTGCGCCAAAGCCCTTGGCACCGGCTTCAGCAACGGCGTGTTCCACAGCGATCTCGGCGTGGTCAACCTTTCCTCCGGCCAGCCGACGCTCCGTCTTACCGGCGGCGCCGCCGAACGCTTGTCCCGGATCACGCCAAGCGGGCAGGGCGCCCATATCGCGCTCACCCTGACCGACGAATACCCCTACGCTTTCGCTCAGGTGGTCATCTCCGCCGTGCCGCTTCCTTGACACGGGCGCTCCGTCTCGGCTTGATCCGCCAACTTTGAAACAGGCGCCGAACGCGATGGCTAAGACCGTGGCCAAGACCAAATCCGCTGGTCTGGCTGAGAACATCAAGACGATCGTCTATGCGATCCTCATCGCCATCGGTATCCGCACCGTCGCATTCGAGCCGTTCAACATCCCATCCGGCTCGATGATCCCGACGCTTCTCGTCGGCGACTATTTGTTCGTGTCGAAATACAGCTACGGCTACTCGCGTTACTCCCTGCCGCTCTCGCCGGACCTGTTCAACGGCCGCATCCTCGGCCGCGTGCCGACCCGCGGCGACGTCGTCGTATTCAAATTCCCGCATGACACCAGCATCGACTACATCAAGCGCGTCATCGGCCTGCCCGGTGACAAGATCCAGGTCAAAGCCGGCCAACTCTACATCAATGGCACCCTGGCCCCCCGCAAACTCGTCGGCGACTACGTCGAGAATGAGGATGGTCGCCGCACCGTCGCCACCCAATACATCGAGACGCTTCCTAATGGCGTTCAGCACCCGATCCTGAAAGAACAGGATGTCGGCTACATGAACAACACGCCGGAGTTCGTCGTGCCAGCGGACCACGTGTTCGTCATGGGAGACAACCGCGACAATTCGAGCGATAGCCGGGTCATGGACAGGAGTGGGGTTGGCTACGTGCCGCTCGAAAACCTGGTAGGCCGGGCTGAATTCCTGTTCTTCTCCGTCGATGCCCAGGCACCGATCTGGCAGGTCTGGGAGTGGCCCTTTGAGATCCGCTGGAGCCGTCTCCTGCACGGGGTAAACTGACCCGCCTCGAACAGGCCGAGACGCTGCTCGGCCACCGGTTCGGCAACCAGGCGCTCCTCGTGGAGTCCCTGACCCATCGTTCCGCGCTACAGCCGAAGCGTCGCGGCAAATCCCCCGTCAGCTCCAACGAACGCCTCGAATTCGTCGGCGACCGCGTGCTCGGCCTCATCGTCGCGGAATGGCTGATCGAACGCTTTCCCAAGGAGCCCGAAGGTGCCCTCGGCCGCCGCCATGCCTACCTCGTCTCGCGACGCGTGCTGGCTGAGCTGGCTGACATGGCCGAACTCGCCAGCGCCTTGGACATCGGCGTCAGCGAAGCCAAGGCCGGCGTCGCCCATCTGGCCAACGTCCTCGCCGACGCCATGGAAGCCCTGATTGGCGCCCTGTTCTTGGACGCCGGCCTCGACCCGGCCCGCGCCTTCGTGCGTCGCATCTGGGGACCCGAGCTCGACGCCATGGCCGAGCCACCGACCGACCCAAAGACTGAACTGCAGGAGTGGCTGATGGCCCGCGGCCTGCCTCTGCCGGAATATCGCGTCAGCTCCCGCTCCGGCCCGTCCCACCAGCCGGAGTTCAACATGATCGTCACCGGCGGCGGCCATGAAGGTTCTGGGTCGGCCGGCAGCAAGCGCATTGCCGAACGCGACGCTGCCGCCGATCTGTTGGCGCGGCTACAACTTTCCGGGCCGAAGACCTCATGACACAAACAAGCTGCGGCTTTGCCGCCATCGTCGGCGCTCCTAACGCCGGAAAGTCCACCCTGCTGAATCGCCTCACCGGTGCCAAGCTCTCCATCGTCAGCCCCAAGGCGCAGACGACCCGCTTCCGCGTGCTGGGCGTGCTCATGCGCGGCGCGGCGCAGATCCTGCTCGTCGACACCCCCGGTATTTTCCGCCCCAAGCGCAAGCTCGACCGCGCCATGGTCAAGGCAGCCTGGACCGGCGCCGAGGATGCCGACCTGGCGCTGCTCATCGTCGACAGCCGCGCGGGCGCGACGGAAGATGTCCGAGCCATCGCCGGCCAGCTGGCCGAGCGCAAGCGCCGCGTCTGGCTCATCCTCAACAAGATCGACCTTATCGAGCGACAGGACCTGCTGCCGCTGACCGCGACGATGAACAACGAGCTGCCCGCCGAGCAGACCTTCATGGTCAGCGCCGCCAACGGCGACGGGCTCGACCGCCTGCTCGACGCTCTGGCTGCGGCCATGCCGCCGGGGCCGCATCTGTATCCCGAAGACGACCTCACCGACCTGCCGGATCGCCTGCTCGCCGCCGAGATCGTCCGCGAGCAGATCTTCATGCAGACCCATGAGGAAATCCCGTATGGCGCCACGGTGGAGACCGAGAACTGGACCGAACGGCCTGACGGTTCCGTCCGCATCGACGCGACCGTCTACGTCGCCCGCACCGGCCACAAGGCAATCATGATCGGCGACGGCGGTAGCCGCATCAAGCAGATCGGCGCCGTGTCCCGCCGTGAGCTGACCCGGTTACTGGACCGCCCGGTGCACCTGTTCCTCAACGTCAAGGAACGCGCCGGTTGGGATGAAGAGGGCGCCCGACTCCGCGCGATCGGCCTCGATCCCGACTGATCGCCCGACTGATCAATGGAGTGGGAAGCGCCCGCCATCGTGCTCGACGCCAAGGCCTACGGCGAAGGCGGTGCCTTGATCACCTTGCTGACCGAGGAACACGGCGCCTACCGAGCGCTGGCCCGTGGCGGCGGGGGCCGCGCGCAGGCCTCGCTATGGCAGCGCGGCAATCTCGTTCAGGCGCGTTGGATTGCCCGCCTGGCGGATCAACTGGGTAGCGTCTCCGCCGAACTGCTCCATGCCGGCGCCGCCGCGACGATGGACGACCCGCTGCCGCTCGCCATCCTCGCCTCCGCCTGCGCCGTCGCCGAAGGCGCGTTGCCAGAACGCGAACCGTGCCCGCGAGCCTTCATCGGCTTGATCCACGTCCTGGGCTCGCTCACTCCGATCGAGACCGCGCTACCGCTGCTCGTCAGCTGGGAGGCGTCGCTTCTGGCCGAACTCGGTTACGGTCTTGACCTCTCATCCTGCGCCGTTACCGGCGCCGACACCGGCCTCGCCTATGTCTCGCCGCGCACCGGCCGTGCTGTCGAGCGCGGAGCTGCCGGCATGTGGCAGAGCCGGCTGTTGCCCCTGCCGGGCTTCCTGATCGGCGGTAACAGCAACGGCCCGGCCGACTGGCGGGACGGCCTGCGCCTGACCGGCCACTTCCTCGCCCGCGACGCCTTCGGTCACCAGAACCGGCCCTTGCCGCCCGCTCGTATCGCCCTGGACGATCGCGTCGCCGCGCTTGCTGAGTAAATCGCCTACCGTTAAGCGGACCCATGCCAGACGACCTGACCGGCGCGATCCAAGATACCAAGCTCACCGACGCTCTCTCTGAGCGCTATCTCGCTTACGCGCTCAGCACCATCATGTCGCGCAGCCTGCCCGACGTGCGCGACGGCCTCAAACCCGTGCATCGCCGCCTTATCTACGCGATGCACCAACTCAAGCTGGACCCGACCTCCGGTTTCAAGAAATGCGCCCGCGTCATCGGCGACGTCATCGGCAAATACCATCCGCACGGCGACGCTTCGGTCTACGAAGCGCTCGTCCGCCTCGCGCAAGACTTCGCCGCCCGCTACCCGTTGGTTGAAGGCCAAGGCAATTTCGGCAACGTCGACGGCGATAACCCGGCTGCCATGCGATACACCGAGGCCCGCCTCACCGAAGTCGCCCAGGCACTCCTCGCCGGCATCGATGACGACGCCGTCGACTTCCGCCCGACCTACGACGGCGAGGAGAGCGAGCCGCTCGTCCTCCCCGGTGGCTTCCCCAACCTGCTCGCCAACGGCGCCGCCGGCATCGCAGTCGGCATGGCCACCAGCATTCCGCCGCACAACGCCGGCGAAGTCTGCGCCGCCGCGATCCACCTGATCAACAACCCGGCTGCCACCACCGCCGACCTACTCGAACACATCAAAGGCCCCGATTTCCCTACCGGCGGCCTCATGATCGAAAGCCGTGAGTCAATCCTTAACGCCTACGAGACCGGCCGCGGGGGTTTCCGCACCCGCGCCCGTTGGGAGGTCCAGCGCGGCAAGCTCGGTATGTGGCAGATCATCGTCACCGAGATCCCGTATCAGGTGCAGAAATCCAGGCTCATCGAGCAGATCGCCGAACTTCTGGAAGACAAGAAGTTGCCCTTCCTCGGCGACGTCCGCGACGAGAGCGCCGAGACCGTCCGCCTCGTACTGGAGCCCAAGACCCGTACCGTCGAGCCCGACGTGCTCATGGAGACGCTGTTCCGCGCCACGCAGCTCGAAACCCGCTTCTCCCTCAACATGAACGTGCTGACGGCCGATCATACGCCCATGGTGCTCGGCCTCGGCGCCGTCATCCGCGCCTGGCTCGACCACCGGCTCATCGTCCTGGAGCGCCGCTCGCGTCACCGCCTTGCCGCCATCGAGCGCCGCCTTGAGATTCTCGACGGCTATCTCGCCGTCTACCTCAACCTCGACGAGGTCATCCGCATCATCCGCGAGGAGGACCATCCCAAACCGGCCCTGATCGCCTTCTTCACGCTGTCGGATGTGCAGGCCGAGGCCATTCTCAACATGCGCCTCCGCTCCCTGCGCCGGCTCGAGGAGATGGAAATCCGCAAGGAGCACCGGAACCTCGCCCGCGAGGCCAAGGAGCTAAAAGCACTCCTCGCCGACGAGAAGGTCCGCTGGTCGCGCATCGAGGCGGAACTCGTCCAGACCCAGGCCAAGTTCGGTGCTGGCCCGCTTGGCGACCGTCGCACCACTATCAGCGACGTGCCCGAGCCGATCGACATCAATGCCGATCACCTGATCGAGCGCGAACCCATCACCGTCATCCTGTCCGAGAAAGGCTGGATCCGCGCCGTTCGCGGACATCTCGCCGACGGCGCGGAACTCAAGTTCAAGGAGGGCGACGCCCTTCGCACCCTGGTGCCCTGCCAGACCAGCGACCGCCTCTGCCTCCTCGGCAGCGCGGGCCGCGCCCACACGCTCCGTGCCGGCGATCTCCCGCGCGGCCGTGGCGACGGGCAGCCGATCCGCATCGTTGCCGAGATGGGCAACGATGACGACGTGACCACGCTCTTCGTCTGGCAGGATAATCGCCGCTATCTCCTCGCCAGCGATGTCGGCCGCGGCTTCATCGCCGCCTCGGTCGACCTGCTCGCTGAGAAGCGGACGGGCAAGCAACTTCTCAACCTCAAGCCCGGTGAACGCGCATTGCTGTGCATCCCGGTCGACGGCGACCACGTCGCGGTCATTGGCACCAACCGCAAGCTGCTGGTGTTCCCGATCGATCAACTGCCCGAACTCTCGCGCGGCGCCGGCGTGCAGCTGCAGAAATACCGCGACGGGACGCTTGCCGACGCCAAGGTCTTCCGCCTTGCCGACGGCCTGACCTGGCGCCTCGGTGACAAGACGCGCACCGAGACGGACTTGCGCGCCTGGCTCGGTGACCGCGCGCAAGCCGGCAAGCTGCCCCCCAACGGGTTCCCGCGCTCCGGGCGTTTCAGCTAGAGGTCCTTTGCGCCGGGCTGCCGATGTGGCAGATGCACCGCATGCTCGATCGTCGATCCCTGCTCGCCTCCGCCGCCGCTCTGTCGCTCGCGTCGCACGCGGCGCGTGCACAGGATCAAGGATTCGACCGCTTCATCGAGGGCGTCATGGCCGAGGCCCGCCGCGCGGGTATCCGGAGCTCCACGTTGCAGGCGGCGTTCGCCGGCGTGGGGCCGAACAGCCGGGTCATCGAGCTCGACCGCAACCAGCCGGAGTTCAAGCTGACCTGGCCGGAATACCGCGCCAAGGTGCTGCCCGACTCCCGCTTGCAGCTCGCCCGCCAGAACTACGCCCGGGAGCGCACGCTGCTCACCGACGTCCAGCGACGCTTCGCCGTCGACCCAGCCATCGTCATGGGCATCTGGGGCGTCGAGTCCAATTTCGGTTCCAACAAGGGTAATTATCGGCTCGTCGAGGCGCTCTCCACTCTGGCCTGGGAAGGCCGCCGCGCCAGCTACTTCCGCAAGGAGCTGATGAACTCGCTCAAGATCCTCGACAACGGCGATGTCGGCCCCGCCAAGCTCACCGGCGGTTGGGCCGGTGCCATGGGCCAGCCGCAGTTTATGCCGAGTTCATATCTCACCTACGCCGTCGACTTCGACGGCGACGGCCGTCGCGACATCTGGGACAGCAAGCCGGACGTGTTTGGCTCGATCGCGAACTACATGAGCAAGAGCGGCTGGCGCAACGGCGAGCCATCCGCCCAACCCGTCAGCGTCCCTGCATCCATCGACCCGTCCACCGCAACCCGTGACAATCGACGCAGTCTTAGAACCTGGATGGAAATGGGCGTCCGCCGCGAGGATGGTAGCCCGTTCAGTCGGAGCGAAGTGCAGGGCGCTTTGATCATGCCCACCGGCATCGCGCCGGGGCAGGGCTTCATGGTATATCCGAACTTCAACGCCATCCGCCGGTACAACCCATCGGATTTCTACGCACTTGCCGTCGGCCTATTGGGCGACGCGGCCGTCGTCTGATGCGGCCTAGGCTGGCGCTTGGCCTCGCGCTCGGACTGGCGCTGGTCTCGGCCGGCTGCGCCCATCGCGCTCCATCGCCGACTCATGCAGCTTCGCCACGTTACGTCACCGGCACGGCCTACCAACTCGGCGGAACCTGGCGCTATCCGCAGGAACAATTCGATTACGACGCGACTGGCCTGGCCGAGCGGTCTGCCGACCAGAGCGGTTTGAGCACCGATGGCGAACTGGCCGATCCGCTCGCCATGGCCGGCGCGCACCCGACGCTGCAACTGCCGGCCATCGTCGACGTCACCAACCTGGACACGGGTCGCCAGATCCGCATCCGGCTGACCGATCGCGGCCCCGCCAATCCCGGTCGCCTGCTCGGACTGAGCCGGCGCGCCGCCGACCTGCTCGGGCTACCCGAGGGCGGCGCCATCCCCGTCCGCATCGAGTTGGACGGTACCGCCAGCCAGATCTTGCGCGACCGCCTCGGTGGCGGCCCCAAAGGAGTCACGGCCGCCCCGGTCGCCAGCGTCTCCGCCGAGACCCTGCCACTACCCGGCCAGATCAGCTCCGGCCCGCCCCGAGTCGCCGCGCAGCACCGTGGTGATCTGCCCGACATCGCCCCGGCCGGCGCTCTCGAGCGTTTACCCGAGACGGTTCGCACCGTCGCCGTCCAGCCCGGCCAACTTTGGGTCCGCGGCGGTCAGTTCACCTTATCCCGCTATGCCGAAGCGCAGAAAAACAAGTTGTTCGGTCTCCCTGTTCGCGTGCAGCATGAGAGCGGACGAAACCGGGCGGGCTACGTCGTCATGGCCGGGCCGTTCGCGTCCGTGGCCGCGGCGGATGCGGGTTTGGACCGGGTTCGTCAGGCAGGAATAACCGATGCCACGATCGTGGTGGAGTAGCATTGATGTTGAACCGTCGCACCCTTCTCGCCGGTGCCGCACTCGCAATCCCGTCGGCCGCGCCGGCGCTGGCCCAGCGCAAGCCCGCGCGCGGCCGAGCCGCCCCCGCGGCCCCCGCTGCGACCGGCTCTCCCGCCGCGACGCCGATCGGCTCGCTCGACACCTCGGCGAAATGGGCCTTCATCATGGACTTCAACAGCGGCGCCACGCTGCTGGACAAGGACGCCGATGCGACGATGCCGCCATCGTCGATGACCAAGCTGATGACGATGTATATCGTTTATGGCCTGCTGAAATCTGGACGGCTGACGCTCAACCAGGAACTCCCGGTCAGCGAGCGGGCCTGGCGGATGCAGGGCTCCAAGATGTTCGTGCCCTTGGGCGGCCAGGTCCGGGTCGAGGATCTCATCCGTGGCGTCGTCGTCGACTCCGGCAATGATGCCTGCATCGTCTTCGCCGAGGCGATCGCCGGGTCGGAAGAGCAGTTCGTCGAACTGATGAACCAGAAGGCCAAGGAGATCGGCCTCACCAACACGAACTACCGGAATTGCACGGGCTGGCCCGACCCGGAGCAGCACATGAGCTGCCGCGACATCGCCACCATCGCGCGGCGCGTCATCTCCGAATATCCGGAATACTATCACTATGACGGCGAGCGCTCGTTCAAATACGGCGGCATCGAGCAGGAGAATCGCAACCCGCTGGTCCAGAAGGGCCTCGCGGACGGCCTCAAGACCGGTCACACCGATGCGGGCGGCTTCGGCGTCGTAGGCAGCGCGCTGCGCGGCACTCGCCGGGTCATCGTCGTCATCAATGGCCTGACCTCGATGCATGCGCGCCGCGAGGAGAGTGAGCGCCTGCTGGAGTGGTCGTTCCGCGAGTTCGAGAACGTCACCCTGTTCACGGCGGCCGATACGGTCGAGGACGCCAAGGTCTGGCTCGGCACGCGCCCCACCGTGCCGCTGGTCGGCGGCCGCGACCTGGTCATCACCATGCCCCGGCAATGGCGCCAGACCGCCAAGATCGAGGTCCAGTATCAGACGCCGGTGACTGCGCCGGTCAACCGCGGCGACGTGTTGGGCAAGCTGCTCGTCTCCGGCCAAGGCGTGCCGGCGATGGACGTGCCGCTGCTGGCCGGCTTGGACGTGCCGCGATTGGGACTGCCGGGCCGGGCGATCTCGGTCGTCTCGCGCTATGTCCTGGGGTCGTAACCCGGGTTGTTCATTACCTTCGAAGGCGGGGAGGGCGCCGGGAAATCGACCCAGGCCGCCTTGCTCGCCGAACGTCTGACCGCCGCCGGACACCGCGTTCACCGCACCCGTGAGCCAGGCGGCGCCCCCGGGGCCGAGCTTTTGCGCACCCTCCTGCTCGACGGTCCGGTCGATTGGTCGTCGGCCGCGGAAACGCACCTGCACTTCGCCGCTCGCGCGGAACATCTGGTGCGCACCATCCTGCCGGCGCTCGCGGCGGGCACCATCGTCGTTTGCGACCGTTTCGCCGACTCCACCATGGCGTACCAGGGCTACGGTCTCGGCGCCGACCGCGCCCTGATCGCCGGCCTGACCCGCCTGCTACCGCGCCAGCCCGACCTCACCATCCTGCTGCACGTTGCCGCCGATACCGGGACCGCCCGCATCGCCGCTCGACCCGGCAGTCCCGACCGCTACGAACGGCTCGACGCCGCCTTTCACGCCCGCGTCGCCGCCGGCTACGAGGCGCTCGCCGCCACCGAGCCCGATCGCATCGCCCGCATCGATGGCGAAGGCGAGTTGGCCGCCATCGCCGCCCGTATCTGGGCCGCCGTCGCCCCGCGTCTTCCATGATCACGCGCCTTCTATGATCGCCCCGCGCGAGAACCCGCATTTGTTCGGGCACAACGCTGCCGAAGCCGCGTTCGAGGCCGCCCGGTCCGCCGGCCGACTGCACCATGCCTGGCTGATCACCGGCACGGACGGGGTCGGCAAGGCGACGCTGGCCTACCGACTGGTGCGCCGCTTGCTGACCACGGCCGGCGACCCGAACGACCCGGCCAACCCCAGCTTCCGCCGCATTGCCCAAGGTACCCATGCCGACCTGCTGACCGTCGCCCGCGAGTGGGACGACAAGCGTAAGCGGCAGCGCACCGAGATCGTCATCGAGGGCGCCCGCGACGTCGCCGGCTTCCTCCGCCTCACTCCGGCCGAGGGCGGTTGGCGAGTCGTGATCGTCGACGGCACCGAATACCTCAACCGCAACGCCGCCAATGCGATCCTCAAGGTGCTCGAGGAACCGCCAGCCCGCGCGATCCTGTTGCTGACCTGCGCCGCCCCCGGCCGGCTACTGCCGACCATCCGCAGCCGCTGCCGCCGGCTCCATCTCGATCCGCTGGATGCGGCGGCGATGGATCAGGCGCTGGATTTTCTCCTGCCCGGCCACGATCCCGGCCTGGCAGCGCTGGCGGATGGTGCGCCGGGTCATGCGGCGCTGCTGGCCGACGAGGGCGGAGTGGCGATCGCGGCCCTCGTCGAGGGCGTGCTGCAGGCGGCCGCACCGCCATCGATCACCCGCGCCTGGGACCTGGCCGACAAGCTGAACCGCAGCGACTCCGGTTACTCGGCCTTCATGGACATGCTCCGCACACGGCTGAGTGCGGCCATCCGCGACGCCGCTCGCAGCAGCGGGCAGGGCAGGCAAGACCGCCTCCTGTCCCGTCGCCCCCTAGCCGAATGGGGCGAAGTGTGGCACGCGCTGGGCCGCCTGCAAGACGAAACCGAGCGCTCCAACTTGGATAAGCGCCACGCGATCGTGGCCAGCCTGGAACTGCTTGATGCCCCCTGAGAACCCAGCCCCCACCTTCTACATCACGACGCCGATCTTCTACGTGAACGGCGCCCCGCATCTCGGCCATGCCTACACCTCGATCGCCACCGACACGCTCGCACGCTGGAAGCGGCTGGACGGGGTGGACGTGCTGTTCGTCACTGGGACGGACGAACACGGCCAGAAGGTCGAGCAGGCCGCCCGCGATGCCGGCGTCGAACCGCAGGCCTTCGTCGACGACGTGTCGGCAAAGTTCCGCGCGCTCGGGCCGGTGCTGAACCTGTCCAACGACGTCTTCATCCGCACCACCGAAGCCCGGCATGCCCGCGCCTGCCAGGAAGTCTGGCGCCGCCTGCGCGACAACGGCGACATCTATCTCGGTCACTACGAAGGCTGGTACGCGCTCCGCGACGAAGCCTTCTACAACGAAGACGAGCTGACCACCGCCACCGACGGCACGAAATTCGCGCCGACGGGTGCCCCGGTGAGTTGGATGCGCGAGCCCAGCTACTTCTTCCGGCTCTCGGCATGGGGTGACCGGCTGATCGAGTACTATGACGGCCTGCCCGACCGCATCCTCCCACCGGGTCGCCGCAACGAGGTGATCAGCTTCGTCCGTGGCGGCCTGAAAGACTTGGCGGTCAGTCGCTCCGGCTTTGCGTGGGGCGTGCCGGTGCCCGACGACGCGGACCACGTGATGTATGTCTGGCTCGACGCGTTGGTGAATTACCTGACGGCGTGCGGTTTCCCGGACGAGACGGATTGCCTGTGGCGCTTCTGGCCCGCCGACATCCACGTCGTCGGTAAGGACATCATCCGCTTCCATGCCGTGATCTGGCCGGCGGTTTGCCTGGCGGCCGGGCTACCCCCGCCGCAGCGGATCGTCGCGCATGGCTGGTGGACCGCGCGCGGTGAGAAGATGAGCAAGTCGCTCGGCAATGCGATCGACGGGATCGCCCTTGTCGAGACCTACGGCATCGACGCCGTCCGCTTCTTCGTGCTGCGCGAGATCCCCTTCGGCAACGACGGCGATTTCAGCGACGACGCCCTCATACGGCGGCTCAACGCCGAGCTGGCCAACGACCTCGGCAACCTGTCGCAGCGCACGCTGTCGCAGATCGCCAAGAACCTCGGTGGCCTCTTGCCGGAAGCATCGCCACCAACCGACGTCGACGTCGCCTTGCTTGAGCCGGCGCGCGCGTTACCCGCCACTTTACGTCCGCTGATGGATCGCATGGCGCTCGGCGACGCGCTCGAGGAAGTCTGGAAGACGATCCGAGCGGCCAATGCCTATGTCGACCACCAGGCACCTTGGGCGCTGCGCAAGACCGATCTCGCCCGCATGGCGGCTGTGTTGCGTGTGTTGGTCGATACGCTTCGTGTAGTAGCGACGGTGCTGACGCCTTTCATGCCGGACAGCATGGGGCGCATGCTGGACCAACTGGGCATTCCTGCCGACGCGCGCTCCTTGGCCGCGCTGGAGACGCCGATCCCTGGTGGCGTAAGTTTGCCGGCGCCCCAGGGCATCTTCCCACGTTACATCGAGACCGAAGCATAAGCCACTCATGTTGATAGATTCGCACTGCCATCTGGATATGTTCGAGGTGCCCGAGCGCGACGACATCATCGCTCGGGCGGCGGAGGCGGGCGTGACCGAGTTGGTCACCATAGGAACCCGCATGGGGCAATCCCGCCACCTCGTGGACTTCGTCAAAGGCCGGGACCGGATCTGGTGCACGGTAGGCGTCCATCCCAACAGCGTGGGCGAGGACCCGCTCGCGGAGACGGATGCGATCGTCGCATTGTCCCGGCATTCCAAAGTGATCGGTATCGGCGAGTCAGGCCTCGATTATTTCTACAAGCGCTCGCCGCGGGACCTGCAGCAGGAGTCTTTTCGGCGACATATCCGGGCGGCGAGGATCGCCGGATTACCGCTGGTGATCCATGCCCGCGACGCCGATGAAGATATCCCCAGAATACTGCAAGAAGAATGGGATAGCGTCGGTCCGTTCAACTTTCTTCTTCACTGCTTCAGTTCGACGCGTGCGCTGGCCGATGCTGCGATCGCCCTCGGCGGCTACATCAGCTTCTCAGGGATCCTGACCTTTCCGAAATCAGTCGAACTGCGTGAGATCGCCGCATCGGTCCCGTCCGCCAGGGTCCTGGTCGAGACCGATGCACCGTACCTGGCACCCGTGCCGTATCGTGGAAAGCGCAACGAACCCGCGTATGTCGCCGATACGGCGCGCGTGCTGGCCGACGTGCGTGGCCTGTCGCTCGACGATCTCGGACAACTCACGACAGCCAATTTCCGGCGCTTATTCGCGCGGACCGCCTGAGCTTGGTTCAAGTCACCATCCTGGGCTGCGGTGGCTCGGCGGGCGTGCCACAACTCGGCGGCGCGGATGGCACCGGCGATTGGGGCGCCTGTGACCCGGCCGAGCCGCGCAATCGCCGGACCCGGTCGAGCATCGTCATCCAAGGGGAGGGCGGTGATCGCTTGTTGATCGACAGCTCGCCGGACATGCGGGCGCAACTCCTGGCCTGTGCCGTGCCGCGCATCGACGCGATCCTGTTTACGCATGCGCACGCGGACCATGTCCTCGGCATCGACGACATCCGCATCCTGAACCGCATCGCCAAGCGCCCGATCGATGCCTTCGCCGAAGCTGGAACGATCGCCGAACTCGACCGTCGTTTCGATTACGCCTTCAAGGACTGGACCAGTCAGCCGCATTTTTTCCGGCCCGTGCTCGTCAAGCGCCCGATCGCGTTCGGCGACACCGTCGAGACCTGCGGCCTGAGGTTGACGACCTTCGAGCAGGATCACGGCTATCTCTCGACCATCGGGTTCCGCACCGGCGGCTTCGGTTATTCGACCGATGTCGCCACCCTCGACGACGCCGCGTTCGAGATCCTGGCCGGTGTCGACACCTGGGTGGTCGACTGCTTTCAACGGGGCAAGCACACGACGCACGCCAACGTCGCGCAGGTGATCGAATGGTTCGAACGGCTGCAGCCCCGCCGCATGATCCTGACCCATATGGGATTTGACCTTGACTGGTCCTGGCTCAAGAAGCGGCTGCCAGCCGGTATCGAGCCGGCTTTCGACGGCATGCGGATCGACGCGTCATAGTAAGCCTGACTTTCCATAATTATAGTTATCGGGTATTGAGCGATGCAGCTTTCTGCGGGTTATGGGTTCCGCTTCCATCATCTCGGCCTCGCTGTCCCCGGCCCTGACCAGGCTTTCACGTTCCTCGCAACACTGGGCTATGTCGCCGGCGTACAAACATTTGATCCGCTTCAAAACGTAAACCTCGCGATGCGGCATCACGTGACGATGCCGGACGTCGAAGTCATTTGGCCCGGAGACGGCCCATCTCCGATCGACCAGATGATCAAGCGCGGCAATATGATCTACCATATGTGTTTCGAGACCGACGATGCCGATACATCCATTGCGGCGCTCGAGGCCGACGGGTTACGTGTATTTTCGCTCGGCGCACCAAAACCGGCGCGACTGTTCGGCGGTGTGCCGGTCTCGTTCCATCGGATCGACGGCGTCGGCCTGATTGAATTCATCCATGGGAGCCCACTGCCCCCGGTGCCGATCCTAGTGCCTTAGACTAGCGGTGGAAGCCGCCGCCGCGGAACCCGCCGCCGTAGCCACGGCCGCCGTAATACCCGCCCCGATATCCGCCGCCATAGAATCGGCCGTAACCAAACCCGATCCCGAAGCCGACATATGGTCCGAAATAGCCGCCGTATGGATAACCGCCGTAGCCGTATCCGCCATAGGGATACCCGTAGCCATAGGGATAGCCGGCATAGGCCGGGTAAGCGTATGGCACACTGCTATAAGCCGGGTATGCCGCGACCTGCTGCTGGATCACCGCCTCGCCACGTGACGCCATGCAGCCGTAATACTGCTCCTCCGTCACCGGCGCCGCCTGTGTCGCACTTGTGGTAGTGCCCGTCGACACCGCTACCTGCGTGCGGCATACCGCATCATCTGCCCGGAGGTCCGCTTCCGTCTTATTCTGACCCGGGATGACCGTGTAGGTCGGCGCACCAACCGGCACGGCTGCCACGCACCCGGTCAGTGCCAGCCCGGCACCACCGACGATCAACAGCTTTAATGCGCGCATCCGAACCACCCTCTAAGAGTATCGTAACAACGTTAAGCGTGTCTTAGGCCCATGCTGCCTCACGCGGTTGTCACATTCAGCGGCGTCGTCCCAGCCGCATCATGATCATCAACACGCTGTCGACCGGGATGGCCGGCACCTCACGCAGCCGCCAGTACCACCGCCGCTTCCATCGCCGACTCGCGGCCACCCTCGGTGCCTGGCCTGGCCTGGCCCGCACTCCCGCCAGTCGCAGCAGGAGCACGCATCGGGCCATGTGATAGGCCGATGTCGCGACATAGGTGGGCTGTTCCGGCCCAAGCAGTCGGGCACAGGCGAGCGCTGATCGGAGCGTATTGACCGCGGTCGGTTCCTCGAGGATCGAGCCACGCGAAACCCCGGCGTCGGCGAGCAGGTCCGCCATCACCACGGCTTCCGGCCGCCCGAACCGACCCTGCCCGCCCGTCGGCATGTAGATTGGGTCCACCAGCCGCTCGCCGGTCGCCAATGCCGCCGCCACTCGCGCTTGCATGACGCCGCTCGCCGTGCCGTCCGGCCGCACCGCCGCGCCGAAGATGACCACCGCCGGGCGTGGGGGCACCGATCTCACGGCGGCGCGGCAAGCAGGATCCGGTTGGCCTGCATCAGCGGCGTGACCGTATCGCGCCATGCCCGCTGCGTCAGCTCCGGCTTAACTCCCCTCGCCTCCAGCGTCGCCAGGATCGCCCCGACCGCGCGCTTCCCGTCGATCAGCCCGAGGATCGCGCCCGCCAGCTTCGGCAGCGCGACCGGCACGCGCAGCCCGTCGAACAACATCGGCAATGTTCCGTCCGGTCGGATCGCCGCCGCGATCTCCGGCGCCGCCATTTCTCGCGCGATCGGCACCGAGTCGGGCCGCATGCACTCGGGCGGCATCGGCGCATCCTCCGCCCGCACGCAATACACCACATGCGTGCTCATGTTGCCGCTCAGCGCTTCAGCCAGGGCCGCCCGCTGGAGCGGTGGCAAATCCGCAATCCGCGCCCGCAGCTTGGGATCCGGCAGGAACATCGCCGGGTCATAGCGCATCGGCTCCATCCACGCCGTCACGCGAAGGCCGGCCTCGTCCAGCAACGCCGCCAGCGCCGGCACCGTGTACGATCGGTCGCGCGGATTGAGCAGCAGATCATACAACCCGGCGTCACCGCCATCGATATGATCACCAAAATACCGATTGGCCCGTAGCCACGCCGTCTCCGGCAGATGCCGCATGACCCGGCGCGCCACGTCCAGTCGCGCGGGCGGTGGATCGCCGTCCGGCGCAAGCATCGCCAGCGCGTCCTGCAACATATAGACGCCGGTGCGCCCGTGTGGGGCATACACCATCAGCCCGAGCCCACCCCCGGGCGCCAGCACCGAGAGCAGGGCGCGCAACCCGGCCGCCGGGTCGGGCAGATGGTGGAGGACCCCGCAGCAATCGATGTAATCGAACGGTCCCAGCCCCGATCCCGGCAGATCCAGCAGCGACGAGGAGCGCCAGTCCAGGTCGAGCCCTCGGGCCGTCGCCCGCGATCGCGCGATCTCCTGCGCCGCCCGCGATCGGTCGAGATGCGTGACCCGGCCGGGCCGTCCATCGCGCCGCAGGTGTTCGGCCAGCATGATCGCCCCATCCCCGGTGCCGCCGCCCGCAACCAGCGCCCGCAAGCCCGCCGACCGCGGACGCCTCGCGCCGAATACCCAGTGGTCGATCTCCCGTAAGTGGCTTGGGCTGCCGACGATCAACCGCTTGGCCTCGTCCCGCGCATCCCGCTGCGGATAGGGATACGCCTCGTATTGCGCGGCGAGCCGCCCGTCGGTGACGTCGGCGCGATCGGTTCCAGTTGCATCAACCATGACGAACGCATACGTCGCGCCGATGCATCCCGCCAGGACAGCGCCTCACACCACCCGCGGCTATTGCGGGATCGGCGCCGAAGGCGTGTCGAAATCCGCCAACGTCGGCGCCCTGCTCCGCACGGCCCACGCGTTCGGCGCCAGCTTCTGCTTCACCATCGGCGCCGGTTTCGACGCGCGTGCCGGCCGCCGGTCCGACACCGCCGACACGCCCGCCCACGTTCCGCTCTGGCGCTTCGCCGACGCTGATGCCATCGCCCTGCCCCGCGAATGTGCCCTCGTCGGCATCGAACTGCTCCCCGATGCGGTCGAGCTGCCATCCTTCCGCCACCCGCTCAACGCGGCCTACGTCCTCGGGCCGGAACGGTCCGGCCTGTCGCCGGCGGTCCTGGCACACTGCAAGCACGTGATCCGCATTCCGACTCGCTTCGCCCTCAACCTCGCCATCGCCGGTGCCATCGTGCTCTATGATCGGCTGCTGCAGCACGGCCGCTTTGCCGAACGCCCCGTCGCCAGCGGCGGCCCGGTAGTACCGCTGGAGCCGCCGGGCTCCCATGGTGATCCACGGTTCCGGCGCACGGTGCCGGATTGGATGGCGCGCGACTGATGGTGGGGAGATCAGCTTGATCCGTGCTTGTCCCGTCGCGCCGCTCAACATATTTTGACGTATGTCCTCTCGCTCGATCCGGCTCATCGCGGCTGCACTCCTCTCGGTGCCGGCTCTCTCTTGGACGCTGCCGGTTGGCGCTGCCGAGCCGCGCGGTAGTCATGCCGCCCCGCATGCCGTTCGGAAGCCGTCGGTTGCCGGGCCCAAGCGAATCGGCGTGTTCGATGACTGGCAGGCGGCGACCAATCAGGAGGCCGGCCAGCCCGTCTGTTACGCGTTCAGCCGTCCCGCCGCCTCGACTCCCGCGGTCCCGGGCCGCGGCGATGTCGTGCTGACCGTGACCGAGCGCAGCGGCGGCCGCGATGCGGTGGCGCTGACCGCCGGGTTCGCCTACCCGGCCAATGCCGAGATGGAAATGTCGGCTGAGGGGGTCACCCTACCCTTCTACACCGCGGGCCGATCGGCATTCGCCCGCGACGGCCGCGCCGCCGTCGCCTTGTTCAACCGGGGCCGGCAAGCGGTCGCGCGCTCGCCAGGGCCGCGTGGTCAGGCCGTCAGCGACACGTTCAGCCTGCGAGGCTTTGCCCAGGCCTATGCCGCGATCGTCAAGGCATGTCCCGCGCGATGACCGTCATCCTGACAGAGGACGAACGCGCCCGCGTCCTCGCAAAGTCTGCCCTGTTCGATCCGCCACCCGTCCAGCTGCCCGACGGCCGGCGCGAATTGGTCGGTCTGTCACGCGAGGAGCTCACCGCCGAGCTTCTGGCCATCGGCGAAAAACCGTTCCGCGCCAAGCAGCTGTGGCATTGGATCTACCATCAGGGCGTGACCGATTTCAGCCTGATGTCAACGGTTTCCAGGCCGTTGCAGGAGAAGCTCGCCGCCCAGTTCGTCATCGGCCGACCCGGCATCGCCATCGCCCAGGAGAGCACCGACGGCACGCGCAAATGGCTGTTCCGCTTCCGCGACGGCCAAGAGGCGGAGACCGTCTACATTCCCGACCGCAACGAAGATCGTGGCGCCGTGTGCATCAGCAGCCAAGTCGGTTGCACGCTGTCGTGCCGCTTCTGTCATACCGGCACGCAGAAGTTGGTGCGCAATCTTGGCGCCGCCGAGATCGTCGGCCAGTTCATGGCCGCGCGCGATGCGTATGAGGAATGGCCCAGCCCACAGGGCGAGACGCCGCGCCTGCTCTCGACCATCGTGCTGATGGGTATGGGCGAGCCGCTCTACAATTACGAGAATGTGGCCAAGGCCATGCGCATCGTCATGGACAACGAGGGCATTGGCCTGTCACGGCGGCGCATCACATTGAGCACCTCCGGCGTCGTGCCGCTCATGGACCAGTGCGGCGAGGAACTCGGGGTCAATCTGGCGATCTCCCTGCATGCCGTGCGCGACGACCTGCGGGACGAACTGGTACCGCTTAACCGCAAATACCCGATCGCCGACCTGCTCGCAGCTTGCCGACGCTATCCGGGCGCGAGCAACGCACGGCGGATCACGTTCGAATACGTCATGCTGCGCGACGTCAACGACAGCGAGGCCGAGGCGCACGAGCTGGTTCGCCTGATCGCCGGCATTCCCGCCAAGGTGAACCTCATCCCGTTCAATCCCTGGCCCGGCAGTTCATACGAGCCGAGTAGCGGCAACCAACTCGCCCGCTTCGCCCGCATCGTGCAGGATGCAGGCTTTGCTTCGCCGATCCGCACCCCGCGGGGTCGTGACATCCTTGCCGCATGCGGCCAATTGCGGACCGAGAGCAAGCGCACCAAATCTGTCGCATGATCGACGATACCGAGCCGCCGAAGCCAACCGCGAAGCCCATTGTTCCACCCGACTCGCTCGCGCCCGAGGTTGGCGGCCAGAAAGGGCCGGAGCCCACTCGCTACGGCGACTGGGAGAAAGCCGGCCGCTGCACCGACTTTTAGGCCCGCCGAGCAATCGCGGCGGTCAAGGTGTTTTCTAGGAGGCAGGCGATCGTCATCGGTCCGACGCCGCCTGGCACTGGGGTAATCGCGCCGGCGACGTCCACGGCCTCCGAATAAGCAACGTCGCCGACCAAGCGGCCATCTGCCAGCCGGTTGATGCCGACGTCGATCACGGTCGCGCCCGGCTTGATCCAGTCACCGCGGATCAGCTCCGGACGCCCAACCGCCGCGATCAGGACATCCGCATCGCGACATCGCGCCGCCAGGTCGACCGTTCGGCTATGCGCGATGGTGACCGTCGCATCCTCGTTGAGCAACAACGACGCTACTGGACGGCCGACGATGCTGGAACGCCCTACCACCAACGCCCGCGCGCCACGTAAAGGCGCGTTCGTAGCGCGAAGGATCTTGATGACCGCACGGGGCGTGCATGGGGCCAAAAGTGCGTCGCCCTCCTGTAGCCGGCCCACGTTTGTAGGGTGGAAGCCGTCGACGTCTTTGGCCGGATCGATGGCGGCGATGACGGCCCCTGTCTCGATGTGACCCGGTAGCGGAAATTGTACCAGGATGCCGTCCACGCTGGGGTCGGCGTTCAACGCCGCGACCAGCGCCAGCAACTCGGCCTGCGTCGTCTCTACCGTTAGTCGGTGCGTTGTCGCATTGAGGCCAGCCGATTGAGCGGCCCGATCCTTGTTCCGCACGTAGACGGCACTCGCAGGGTCCTCGCCCACCAGGACGACGGCCAATCCGGGCTGATAGCCAAGTTCGCCGACCTGCGCGGCAATCTCGGCGCGCAACGATGCCGCGAGCGCGGTGCCACTGATGATCGTTGCCGTCATCTGTCGACCTAGAAGCTCCAGACCCCGGTCGCCAAGCCGCCGAACACGGTCCGGACCAATGGAACGGCGATATACTGCAGCAACAAGATCGCGACGAGCGGACTTAAGTCGATGCCGCCGAAATTCGGCAACAGGTTGCGGATCGGTCGGAGCATCGGTTCGGTGACGCGGTAGAGGAAGTCGCCGATCGTCCAGACCAGCCGATTGCGTGTGTCGAGAACGCCGAAGGACGTCAGCATCGAGACCACGGCGGACAGGATCAGCGCCCAAATCAGCAGGTTTATGATGACGAGAATGAGTTCGTAGATGCCAGCCAGCAGCGTCACGGTGAGTTCCTTGGATCGGCGCGGACCCTACATGGCGCCCAATGCAGCCGCAACCAGCGCATCGGGCCGTCTTGCGACTTGCACCGCACTATTGCGGGGTTGACTTGCAAGGCTCGTCTGAGCATTTTCCGGCCTCGCACGGCGGGGCTGTAGCTCAGTTGGGAGAGCGCCTCGTTCGCAATGAGGAGGTCAGGGGTTCGATTCCCCTCAGCTCCACCACGCCGCGCGACAGTTAAACCTGCCTCATGTCATCGGCTTCATCGTGAACAGCGTGATGCCCTGCTCGACGCCCCATTTGATGCCCTCCGGGGTCAGCGGTTGACCGAGGATCCAACGCGTCTTGCCGGCATCCGGTAATGCCGGCAGCGTCGACAGATCGTGCGACCAAATCAGCTGGATCAAGTCCAAGTCGAGTGCTGCGAGATCAAGCGCGGGCAACAACGCGCTCGAGACAGCGCGCAAGCATATCCGATATGAGCGTCCGCGCGCGAAGTTGCGGGCGAACGCGAATGCCGAGGCATCAGAGGCGATATCGGCTGGTAGGAAGCTGATCACCACCCGGCTCCGCAATCCCAGCGGCAGAGCTGCATCGAAGCGTAAAAATTCCGGACTTAATACGCTGGCGACATTGAGCGTGATGCTGAACGGGTTGGCCGCGCGTAGCTCCTTCGGCTCGCTCAGGATCGACAGCATCCGACGATCAAGTATCCGCGTCAGCCGGCGGAATAGCCAAACGTCCGAGCGCGCGTCCCGCCCTGGCGCTACCGTATCGATCAGTTCTGGGATCGAAAGCGTGCGCTCCTCCCAGGCAAGCTGCGCCGCTCGGCCGTTGTAGTAGCTGACCGGCCGGCGACGGGCGAAACGGCTGATATCGGCACCAGCGAGGCTCTGCTCGAGCCGATCGAGTTCGGCGGGCAGCAACGGCTGCGACGGTGCCGCAAGCGGCTCGGCCTCCTCCAGCAAGGCTTGCACCGGATCCGGCTCCGCCATGTCCAGCCCGGCAACCGCCGCGAAGAGCAGCTGGTCTCCTTCTGCTGGCAGCTCGAACAGCTGCGCGAGAGCGTGCAGTGGCGGTGCATCGATCGGGTTCTCTCGTAACAGACGGTCCAACCCGTCCATCGTTTGTTCGACAAGCTTCGCCTGCTCGCCTTTCCAACTTATCACGATGCGGCCGCCCGGTAGATCGTAGCGCTGCGAGCGGTCTGCGCCCTCGAGCGGAATGACCGCGTTTCCCGCTCGTTTCAGCTGTTCCGGACGAGACAGCATGGACGCTAACTGGTCGGTACGGAGCAGCAGCGCACGGCGTTGAACACCGGAGATTGCGCTGGTGCGGACCAGCTCGGAAAGCGAGCTCATGCCAAGCGACGACGCCATCACGCCGCACGACTCATATCGATGACGGAGGTGTCGAGCAGCGGCAGATTTTGACACCCGACCCGGCCCGCCTGCGTCGCGGCACTCTCGCGTTCGATGCACTTGCGCAGCGTGCACGCCGCTGCCGCTGGGCAAACGGCGATACGACCTGCCGCAAGGATTGCATCGATGTGACGACCCTGGAAACACCTGATGCCGCGCGCCAGCCCCCAGCGGACTGCGTCCTCAGTGTCGGCCTTTTGCAAGATGATCTTGCCCGGATCGATCCCCTGGATGGCGCGGTCGAGCATATCGTTGGCTTGTAGTAGCTGACGGGACCAATCCAGCTTGAGCCAGTCGTATCCGAGATGGGCAGGCTTGGTCACCGCCAGCGCGTGATGCGTCACGTCATCCAGAACGAGCTTGAAGCCAGCCCGCTGAACCCGCGCTCGCGCCCGTAAGAATGCGTCGGTATCGGCGAACGCTTCCAATAGGGCAATCTCGACGGCGATGCGCGCGGGTATTCGGGCAGCTGCGTCGGCCAACAGATCAAATGCCGTCGACATGACGGCCTCGACGCTCATGTTGACGTGGAGCCACATCCCGGTTCGCACGCCGCCCAGCATCGGGCGGTCATGCTCGAGATCCCCGGTCGTAGCGGCAAGCATGAATATGTCGAGCTTGGCGACGAGATGGCGGAATAGGAATGGATCGGCCACATGACCCAGGGCCGCGGCTCGCGCCTCGAGGGCTGGCAAGGAGAAACGGATTTCGCGGAACAGTGGCACCAACCGCTCCGGCCCGCTAACCGTGACCAGCACGCCGGTCTGACGCTCCAGCAGGTCGCGAATGCGGCGCGCCTCGACCGCGTCGAACAGCGCTGTCACTGCTGCAAGGCCCGAAACCCGGTCGGACGTTCCCGGGGCAACAAGCGTCGGGATCGCGTCGAGGAACGCCGACAATTGCGCTAGATGATCCGGCATGGACCAGCGGCTCAGAAGCAAGCCCGGATCGGGTGCGTCGGCCGCAAATAGATTTGCGAGCTTTGCCGCCAGGCCGATGCCCTGATCGTCTGGCGGGAAAAGCAGTGCCAAATCACCGTTGACGAGCGTGAAGAGCTGCCCGCGATGGTAGAGGGCCGCATCGTCCAGCACCGCGCGCGCAATGCGGCGATGATGAGGCTGAGGTGCGGGCGGTGCCAGGCGCGACAGGTGCAACGTAAGCACTATCCATCCCTCCTGCTTCCCGCGTAAGGCGCGCGTGACGGCGTCACGCAAGGGAAGCGAGGCCTCCTGCGCCGCCTGTAGCTGGGCGGCTACTTTGTGTGCCGGCAATATCAGGGTCGTCGTCTCCGATGAGCATCGATAGAATGCCGTCCCATGGTTACGAAAGAGTTACCGGGCGCATCCGCCGACGCCTCGACGCCCGACCGCATCTACGCGATCGGTGACGTCCACGGTCAGCAGGCTCGGCTCGAGGCCGTCCACGAATTGATCCGCAAGGATCTGTCCGAGCGGCCCGTCACGCGTGCGCACATCGTCCACCTCGGCGACTACATCGACCGCGGGCCGGACTCGGCCGGCTGCCTCGACCTCCTCGTCCGTGGCTCTCCCATTCCGGGAGTCGAATGCACCAATCTTCTGGGCAATCACGAGCAGATGTTGATGAACGCGATGGTCGATGGACGCCAAGCCGAGTTGTGGCTCAGCAATGGCGGCATCGTCTCATTGCTGAGTTGGGGCATCGATCCGGATACCGACCCGGCGCAATGGATTGACTACATCCCAATCGCGCATCTTAAACTTCTGAAGAGCTTACAGCCGTTTCTTCAACTCGGACGTTACTTCTTCGTCCACGCCGGCGTTCGGCCCGGGGTCAAACTCGCGCTGCAGAACCCGGCTGACCTCCTCTGGATCAGAGAGCCGTTCCTGGACTGGCAAGGAACCATGCTTCCGGACGTCCCAACGCTCCGGGTGGTGCATGGCCACACGCCGAGCCTGCAACCGGAGTTGCGGCCAAACCGCCTCGGCATCGATACGAATGCCGCACGCGGCGGAAAACTCACCTGTGCTGCATTAAGCTCAGATTCCGTTTACTTTCTTCAAGCATGATGAGCTGGACGAGCAGGCAACTGCTTGCCACACGCAAGCCAAGAAGGTAGCCGTGACGTATGGATAACGCAAAGTCCGGTGATCAATCTGCTCAGGCCGAGCCGATGCTCCCGGGTGCTGATTTCTCCTCCGATGACGCTGCCCTGTCAGACGCGGTTCGTCGGCTGGGCCGGACCAGTGTGACCGTCATTGGTGACGTAATGCTGGATCGCTATGTCTATGGCGTCGTCGACCGCGTCAGCCCCGAAGCACCGATCCCGATCCTACGCGTCGAACGCGAGACCGCGATCCCTGGTGGTGCGGGCAACGTCGTACGCAACCTGACCGCCTTCGGCGCTGCGGTTGCCTTCGTGTCGGTCGTGGGTGACGATCAAGCCGGTTCGGATCTGACCGGGCTCGTCGGCGGGCAACCCGGCATCGAGCCTTGGATGCTGATCGAGGGCGCACGGACCACAACAGTCAAGACGCGCTTCGTCAGCCAAGGCCAGCAACTCCTGCGGGCTGATCGCGAGCAAGCAGAGCCAATCGGCGCCAAGCTGGCCGAACGCCTGCTCCGCATCGCAGGCGACACGCTGGCCGCAACGTCGGTCACGGTCCTGTCGGATTATGCCAAAGGTGTATTGGCTGGCGACATCCCAGCGCAACTGATTGCCCTCGCGCGTCAGGCGGGGCGGCCCATAGTCGTCGACCCTAAAGGGCATGATTTCGCCCGCTACGCCGGTGCCGATGTCATTACGCCCAATCGACGCGAACTCGGCGAGGGCACCGGGATGCCGGTAGCCGACGAGGCGGACCTCGTGCGTGCTGCCACGTATCTGCGAGAAATGCATGGTTTCGGTGCCGTTCTGGTGACGCGCTCCGAGGATGGCTTGACGCTCGTCGATGCCGAGGGCGCGCATCATTTCCCGTCGGAGGCCGTCGACGTGTTCGACGTTTCCGGCGCGGGCGATACGGTGGTGGCCGCCTTAGCGGCCGGGCTGGCGGCCGGGTTGACGATGCGAGTCGCAGCCCGTCTCGCCAACGTCGCCGCTGGCGTGGTGGTCGGCAAAGTTGGCACGGCGGTTGCGCGATGCGAGGACCTCCTGCGCGTGCTAACGCCGCAGGTGAGCACCTTGCGCAAGATCGTGACCCGCGAGGCGGCGGCCGAGCAGGTCGAGCGATGGCGACGCAAGGGGTGGCGTATCGGTTTCACCAATGGCTGCTTCGATCTCCTGCATCCGGGCCATGTGCATCTTCTCGAGCAAGCCCGTGGTCAATGCGACCGCTTGGTCGTCGGCCTCAACTCGGACGCGAGCGTCAGCCGCCTGAGGGGTGATACACGGCCGGTGCAGCCGGAGGCGGCGCGGGCTGCCGTGATGGCGGGGAACTCCGCCGTGGATCTCGTCGTAATCTTCGAAGAGGATACTCCGCTGGAGACGTTGGAAGCGCTCCGGCCCGACATTCTCGTCAAGGGCGCCGATTACACGATCGACCGGGTCGTCGGCGCGGACCAGATGCAGAAATGGGGAGGCAAGGTCTGGCTGGCCGAGTTGCTGAAGGGCTACTCGACGGGATCGCCGGTCCGCAAGGTCGCTGCAATCTCCGGCTAGGCTACTCCGCCAGCAGTGCCGAGCGCAGACTGGCCATGCCATCGGGATCGTCTCTCGACGCCAGCCGCCGGGCGGCCAGCGCGGCGAAGCGATGGAGCAACGCGCGCCGTCGGGCTGACGCCAGCGGGTGCGCGGGTGCTTCCCGGACCAACTCGGCCTCGCGCCCGCACGCGATGATTAGGCCAGCATCGCTGGGCAAGAGATCGCACGGGAAGTCACCATCGACCGCAAAGTAAAGCGCGTCCGCATACTCGCGGTATTCCGGCCATTTCGCATCGGTCTGAAAGTCCCGCAGCCCGGACTTCACCTCGATGCAGGCGAAGCCTCCGTCGGCGCGCAGCGCCAGGATGTCGGCGCGGCGATTATTCGGCAAAGGAACCTCATGAACTGGTGACCATCCCAGCCTTACACACAACAATGCCGTAGCCCGCCTAATCGCGGCCGCACGTTCCGGAAAGCTGACAGTCTCCATTCACGTTTTGTACCAGCGTCCGGCGGCAAGCGCCAGCGTCCGGAATGGCGGCTGAGCGTATCGCCCAGCCGCCGATTAAGCTAGCCGAACAGCCAGCGGAACGCCCGGTCGACGGCACCCTCGCCCCGCTTGCGCGCATCGTCGGCCAAGCCGGCGACACGCTTACGACCATCGGCAACGGTGTCTTCGACGTCGTCGCGGTCCGGCATGCGCTTGCGCGCATCCTTGGCCAGCCCGCGAGCCCGAGCCCGGCCTTGCTCGACGGCGTCGGTGACGTCGTCACGGCCCGGCAATTGGTCCAGCAACGCACTTAACCAGCCGCGCGCCCGCGAGCGTCCCTCGTCGACGGCATCACTGACGTCGTCACGGTCTGGCATCCGCTTGGCTGCCGTCTTAGCCCAGCCGCGCGCCCGCTTGCGCCCGGTCTCCACCACGTCCTCGATATCGTCGCGATCGGGAAGGCGCGACGATACGGTCTCGGCAAAACGCCGGGACCGCTTGCGGCCCTCCTCGACCGTCTCCCGGATATCGTCGACGTCCGGCAAGTTAGAACGAAGAGCCTCAGCCAACTTCTTGGCCTTCTTACGGCCTTTCTTGGCCATGCGCGGCAAGTCCAGATCGTCGATTGCACCGCGTGCATATTCGGCATACTCGCCGGCCAGTTCGCGTCCCCGACCGAGGTAATCGCGACCGTGCTCATAGAGATAGTCGCGCCCATCGGACAATGCCTGGCGTCCCCCGTCCAATCGCTCACTCAGCGGGGGGCCGCGCAGGATGACAACTTCGTCTTTCCACGGCGACAACAACCGGGTGCCGAGGTCGGTAAACACGCCGAAAACGATGTGCGCCAGCGCACTCTTGGCATGGTCGCGGGCGGCGTAGTCCAGCGGACCCTTGGCCAAGCCCATCGCCGGCGCGCCGATCTCGTCGCCTAGGATGAAGTTCGCGATGCCGTAGACTGAGCCTCGCCCCGCCGTCACAGCCGGCGCCATGCCCCGCAGCAGGCCGTAGAGCGCGCCCGCACCGATGCCGATGCCGTAATGGACCGTGAGTCCGGCCGGATTCTCGCGCGGGTTGCCGACTCGAACACCGGCAGCTGCCGCGGCCTTGCCAGCGGCCGCATGCGCCGGGTCCATACCAGACGCTGTCGACGACTTACGGCCGGCGTGACTCAACGACCAATCCATTTTGCTGATCAGCCAAACCGCCGCGCCGCCAGCGATGGCTCCTGCCAACACGTCGCGACCAACACCGCCCGAGGTATATCGTCCCATCGAAAACTCCTTTTCAGTCGAGCTTAAACCTCACGGAGCCACGAGGGTTCGTCACGGCCGGTGTTTTTCGACGCCGTGCGTCACTCCTGCCGAGGAATGAACGCGTCCACCGTCGCGACGAACGCGTCCGGCGCGTCGGCATGCAGCCAGTGACCAGCCTCGCGCAGGGCCGCGAAGCGGGCCGCCGGGAACAGCTGCCGGAACAGCGCGCGGTCCTCCGGCTTGATGTAATCCGATCGCTCGCCCCGCAGCACCAGGGTCGGTCCGGCATACACCCCCTCCCCGTCCCACCGCCAACCCTCGATGGCGGGCAAGGCGTTGGCGATGGCCTGCAGACCGATCCGCCAGGCGGGCGCGGCGCCGAACCGCAGATTCGACAGCAGGAACTGCCGCATCGTCGCGTCCGGCACCGCATCGGCCAGGGCGGCATCGGCAGCGGCCCGTGCCAGCCCGGCGCCGAGCGGCAAGGCAAGCATTGCATCGGCGATCACCCGGTATCGCGGCGGGTAGTCGACCGGCGCGATGTCCGCGACCAGAAGGCGCGCGACCCGTTCCGGGTGGCGCAACGCTGCCTGCATGACGACTTTGCCACCCATCGAGTGCCCGACCAGGGCGGCACGCTCCAGCCCGAGCGATTCCATCGTCTCGACGACGTCGGCGGCCATCGTCGGATAGTCCATGGCCGGGTCGTGCGGGGAACGGCCGTGATTGCGCAGATCCATCGTGACGACCCGGCGCCCGACCGCGAGCCGGCGTTGGATGGTGGCGAAATTGCCCGCCGTGCCGAACAGCCCGTGTAGGATCACCGAGGCCGGTCCCGCGCCGATGTCGGACGTGTGCAGGATCATGCGGCGCTCCCCTCGGTGTTGAACACCAGCACCCGGCTCTGGCGCGACAGACCCAGCGCCGCCCGCCCCTCCGGGTCGGCCGCCATGGCCAGAAGTCCGGCCGCGCCGGCCGCGCCCGACGGCGCCGACGCGATGCCCTCGGCCGCCAACAGCCGCACGGCGTCGGATGCCGCCGCGTCGCCGATCGCGACGAAGGCGAAGGCGGCGCGCTCCAGCTCCTGCCAGGCCAGCAGGCTGGGTTCGGCGCAGGCGAGGCACGTCATGCTCGTCGCCATCGGGCCGGCAACCGGCGTTGGCGCACCCTGCTCGGCGCTGGCCAGCAGACACGCCGCCGTCGCCGGCTCGACGAGCACGAGTCGGGGCGCCGGCCCCAACCGCGCTCGCATCTGCACTGACACAGCCGTCGCCACGCCGCCCACCCCGGCCTGGATCATCACGTGAGTCGGCGCTGCCCCCGTCCAATGATCGAGCGCCTCGTCGACCATCACGCGATAGCCCTGCATCACCGACCGCGGCACTTCCGTGTAACCCGGCCACGACGTGTCCGACACGACGAACCAACCCGCCTCCGCTGCCGTCGCGCTGGCCGCGCGCACGCTATCGTCGTACGTCGCCCCAACACGGTGCACCGTCGCGCCCAGCGCCTCAATCGCCTTGATCCGACCGGCGTCGAGACCCTCGCGCACGAAGATCCGACACGCCGCCCCGACCCGGCGTGCGCCCCAGGCCACGCTGATCCCATGATTGCCTTCGCTGGCGCAGACGACCGTCATGTCGACCGGGTAGCGCCCCGCCAGTAGATCGGCCGTGGTCGCATTGCCCGCGACTCCGCGGCGCGCCAGCTCGGCCTTGACCACCTCGCCCACCGCGTAGGCGCCGCCGAGCGCCTTGAAGCTGCCCAGCCCAAACCGCCCGGACTCGTCCTTGACGGCCACGGCATCGACATCCGCCGCTGCCGCCAGCCCAGGCGAGAGCGCGAGCGGCGTCGGCACATACTCCGCCCATCCGGTGATCTCCGCCTTGGCGCGGCGAAAGCCCCCGGCGGGCAGTGCCACGATCCCGGGGGCGCCATGAGTTCGGTTGAGCAGCCAGCGCAGCATCAGCGCCCCATAATCGCCCGCTCCCCCCTCGCCTAGCGGCAAAGCACTCATCGTCAAAGAATAAGCGCCGCGCCGGGTTGATCCCGCGATGATCTGGCCGCACAACGGGTCGCGCCATTCCGTGACTGGCATTGCATGCGTCCGTTCACCGCTAGCCTTCACTTGAGAGAGTCCGCGGCGGCCAGCGTCCTGCGCCAGCGCCGGAAGATCGGTCACGCGCTGGTGCATGCCCCCGCGACGTTGCGCGCCCTGGTCCGCGCCGACGAGATCTGGCTCGTCGTGCTGGCCGGCTTCGTAGGCTCGATCGCTGGCGCCATCGTCGTAGCCATGTCGTCGATCGCACAGCACATGCACCGCTTCTTCTATGCGCTCGGCCGCGGCGAGTTCCTGTCGTCGCAATTGTCCGTCGATCCGCTGCGGGCGCTGCTGGTGCCGTCGTTGGGTGGGCTCGCGCTTGGGTTGGCGGGCATGGGCGCGGTGAAGTGGATCGCGCGCCGGGTCGTGGACCCGATCGAGGCGAATGCGCTGTACGGCGGCTCGATGTCGATGAAGGACAGCCTCGTCGTCGTCGCGCAGACGATCTGGTCCAACGGGGTCGGCGCCTCGGTCGGGCTCGAGGCGGGCTATGCGCAGATCGGGTCGGCGCTGGCCTCGCAATTCGGGCGCTACTTCCGGTTGCGGCGGTCGGATATGCGGCTGATGGTCGGCTGCGGTGCGGCGGGCGCAATCGCGGCGGCGTTCAATGCGCCGCTCACCGGCTCGTTCTACGCGTTCGAGCTGGTGATGGGCACCTACTCGCTAGCCACACTGGCGCCGGTGGTCATGGCGGCGATCTCGGCCGTGACCGTCATGCGCGTCCTGCTCGGCAACGGCGTCGACACCTTCGACATCCGGGTGCCGACCGTCATCGAGGCGATCGACTACGTGCCGATCCTGGCGCTCGGCATGCTGTGTGCGTTGGTCGGCATCGCGATCATGCGCGGGGTGACCCTGGTCGAGGACCTGTTCCGCCGCAGCAAGTTCCCGCTCTGGGCGCGCCCGGCGGTGGGCGGTCTCGCGCTCGGCACGTTGGCGCTGATCACGCCGGCGGTGCTGTCGTCGGGCCACTCGGCGATGCGGGCGACGCTCGACTCCCCCTATCCCCTGCAGCACATCCTGCTGCTGATGGTGCTGAAGGCCGTCTCCTCCGCGATCAGCATCGGTTCGGGCTTTCGCGGCGGGCTATTCTTCGCGTCGCTGTTCCTGGGCGCGCTGCTCGGCAAGGCGTTTGCGGCGGTGCTGGCGATGGTCACGGTGGTGCAGGCGCTGCCGGCCGTCGTGTGCGCGCTGGTCGGCATGAGTGGGCTGGCGGTCGCGGTCGTCGGCGGGCCGCTGACCATGGCGTTCCTGGCGCTCGAGAGCACGGGCTCGCTGCCGATGACGGTCGCGGTGCTGGCCGCCTCGGTCGTCTCGGCGATCACGGTCCGCCGCACCTTCGGCTACAGCTTCGCGACCTGGCGCTTCCATCTCCGCGGCGAGGCGATCCGCAGCGCCGTCGACGTCGGCTGGATCCGCACGCTGACCGTCGGCAAGATGATGCGCCGCGAGTTCCGCCGCGTGCCGCTCGACATGGCGCTCGAGACCTTCCGCCGCCAGTTCCCCCTGGGCAGCATCGGCCGTGCCATCGCCGTCGACCAGGCCGGCCGCTACGCCGGCATCCTGGCCGTCTCCGAGGCGCACGCTAACGAGGAGGAGGATGCGACCGTCGAGGACGTGGTGCATCACTCGATGGCGGTGCTGCTGCCGCAAATGACGATCAAGGAGGCCGTGGGCCTGTTCGAGACCGCCGAGAGCGACGAGCTGGCCGTCGTCGACTCGGCTGAATCGATGCGCGTGATCGGCACGCTGACGGAGCAATACGCGCTGCGGCGCTACACCGACGAACTCGAGAAACGCCGCCGCGAGCTCTCGGGCGAGTAACCGCTCACGACTTCAGGGCGAACAACACCAGCGAGCGACCCGCCACCGGGTAGACGGCACCGATCGCGAACGCCTCGCCGTCCGGCAGTTCGTCGTCATTCGTGTCGAGGATCCGCTCCCATCGCGTGCCGGCGGTGCAGGCGGGCAGCGTCACCGGCAACAGGTCCGCGTTGGCATTGAGAAACAGCAGCACCGTCACGTCGCTGCCGGCCGCTTGGATGCCGCTGCTCTGCGCCCGGCCGTCGATCAGCATGCCGAGGGCGCGCAGCCGGCGGTCGATCCAGTCCCCGTACCCCATCTCCTGGCCGGCGGCGGTGATCCAGGTGACGTCCTTCACGCCGCCGGATCCCGGGATCTCCTTGCCGGTGAAGAAGCGGGCGCGGTGCAGGATCGGGTATTGCTGGCGCAACTTGGCGAGGCGACGCACGAAGGCGGCCTGCTCCAGCCCCCAATCCGGGATGTCCCAATCGACCCAGCTGGTCGCGTTGTCCTGACAGTAGGCGTTGTTGTTGCCGTTCTGCGTGCGGCCAAACTCGTCGCCGGCCAGCATCATCGGCGTGCCTTGCGACAACAGCAGCGTCGCCAGCAGGTTGCGCATCTGCCGCCGGCGGAGGGCGACGATCTCGGCCTCGTCCGTCTCGCCCTCGACGCCGTGGTTCCAGCTGTGGTTGGCGTTGTGTCCGTCGCGGTTCCCTTCCTGGTTTGCCGCGTTGTGCTTGGTGTTGTAGCTGACGGTGTCGCGCAACGTGAACCCATCGTGCGCGGTGATGAAGTTCACCGCCGCCCATGGCTTGCGGCCGCGCTTGTTGAACAATTCGGCCGACCCGCAGAGCCGGGCTGCTAACCCGGGCACCTTGCCCTCGTCGCCCTTCCAGAAGGCGCGGATCTCGTCGCGGTACCGGTCGTTCCACTCCGCCCAGCCCGGCGGGAAACCCCCGACCTGATAGCCGCCGGGCCCGAGGTCCCACGGCTCGGCGATCAGCTTGACCTCGTTGAGCACCGGATCCTGCTGACAGACGTGCAGGAAGCCGCTGCCCTGGTCGAAGCCGTGCCATTCGCGCGCCAGGATGGTGCACAGGTCGAAACGGAACCCGTCGACATGCATCTCCTGCACCCAGTAGCGCAGACTGTCGGCCACCATCTGCACGACCCGTAGGTTGGACAGGTTGAGCGTGTTGCCGGTGCCGGTATCGTTGATATACAGGCGCTTGTTGTCCGGTAGCAGCCGGTAGTAGCTGTCGTTGTCGATGCCGCGGAACGACAGATTGGGGCCGAGCTCATTGCCCTCGGCGGTGTGGTTGTAAACCACGTCCAGGATCACCTCGAGCCCGGCATCATGCAGGTGCGCCACCATCTCCTTGAACTCCGCATGCGCGAAGGCCGGCTTGCTGCTGTAGCGCGGGTCCGGCGCGAAGAAGCCGATCGTGTTGTAGCCCCAGTAGTTGACGAGATCCTTCTCCATCAGGAACCCGTCATCGACCATGGCATGCACCGGCAACAGCTCGACGCTGGTGACGCCGAGGTTGCGGATCCACTCCACCACGTGCTTGTCGGCCAGGCCCGAATAGGTCCCGCGCAGTTCGGGCGGCACGTCCGGATGCAGCTTGGTGAAGCCCTTGACGTGCGCCTCATACAGCACCGTCCGCTCCCACGGCACGTCGGGCCGGCGGTCGCGCAGCCAAGTGAAGGCCGGGTCGATGACCACGCATTTCGGCACGAAGGCGGCACTGTCGCGGTCGTCGAAGGTCAGGTCGTCGCCGGTCTCGCGCTTGTAGGCATACACTTCGGGCCCCCAGGTGACGCTGCCGACATGGCCCTTGGCGTATGGGTCGAGCAGCAGTTTGTGGTTGTTGAAGCGGTGGCCGGCCCGCGGCTCCCAGGGGCCATGCACGCGGTAGCCATAGACCGTCCCGGGTCGCGCATCGGGCAGGTAACCGTGCCAGACCTCGTCGGTGTATTCCGGGAGTTCGATCCGCTCGACCTCCTGGGTGCCGCTCGGGTCGAACAGGCAGAGCTCGACCTTGGTAGCGTTAGCCGAGAACAGCGCGAAGTTCACGCCGACGCCGTCCCAGGTCGCGCCGAGCGGATGCGGCAGGCCTTCTGCGATGCGTGAGGTTCTCATGGGGTCGATGCACTCTCGTCAGCAGTCGCGCAGCATCCGACACAGACGCGGCGCAATTGCAATCTCTGGCCGGGCCGCTCGACAGATCTACAAATTCGGTGCATCTACGCCTAATGTCGATGACTAGCACGACAGTGGCGCCGAACGCCCGGACCCGCCTCCTGCTCGAGGCGCCGGTGCTGCCGACGCTGCTTCGCCTGGCGCTGCCGAACGTCCTGGTAATGCTAGCGCAATCGGCGACCGGGCTGGTGGAGACCGCCTTCGTCGGCCGGCTCGGCACCGACGCCCTGGCCGGCATGTCGCTGGTGTTCCCCGGCGTGATGCTGATGCAGATGATCGGCGCCGGCGCGATGGGCGGCGGCATCTCCTCGGCGATCGCGCGGGCGCTGGGCGCGGGCCGCCGAACGGACGCGGACGCGCTGGTTCTGCATGCGCTGGTGATCAACGGCGTGCTCGGCCTGCTGTTCACCGCAGTCGGGTTGGGGCTCGGCCCCGCCTTCTACCGCGCGCTCGGCGGCGATGCCGGCGCGCTGGCAGCCGCCAAGCAGTATTCCGACGTCGTGTTCGGCGGCGCCATCCTGATGTGGACGATGAACGCGCTGGCCAGCTGCATCCGCGGCACCGGCAACATGCTGGTCCCGGCCTTGGTCATCTGCGGCGGCGCGGTGTTGCTGGTGCCGCTCTCGCCCATCCTGATCTTCGGCCTAGGGCCGATTCCCGCCTTCGGCGTGGCCGGCGGCGGCATCGCGGTGCTGCTCTACTATACTGGCGCCACGCTCATCTTCGCCGGCTACCTCCGCGGCCGGCGATCCGCCGTCACCCTGGTCATGGCCCGGCTGCACCTGCGCGCACTGTGGGACATTCTGCGCATCGGCCTGGTCGCGGCCCTGGTGTCGATCCAGACGCAGATCATCGTCAGCGTCGCCACCGCTCTGGTCGGCCGCTTCGGCACTCCGGCCATCGCCGGGTTCGGCATCGGCGCGCGGCTCGAATACCTACTCATCCCGCTGGTCTTCGGCTTCGGCGCCCCGCTGGTCGCCATGGTCGGCACCAACATCGGCGCCGGGCAGCGCGACCGTGCGCTCCAGGTCGCCTGGATCGGCGCGGTGCTCTCCTTTGCCATGACCGAGATCATCGGCATTACCGCCGCGCTGGCCCCCGACCTCTGGCTTCGCATCTTCGCCCATGACCCGGCCGTGCTCGACACCGGTCGCCTGTATCTGCATCTGGTCGGCCCCGCTTACGGCTTCTTCGGCCTCGGTACCGCGATCTATTTCGCCTCGCAGGGCGCCGGCCGCATGCGCTGGCCGTTGATCGCCGCCATGTTGCGCACCGTGTTCGCCGCCATCGGTGGTTACGCGGCGCTGAACTGGACCGGCCGGATCGCCCCGATCTTCATCGCATTGGCCGCCGGCCTGCTCGTGCTCGGGGTGGTCAACGCCGTGGCACTCGCCCGCGGCGCCTGGTTCGGAAACCCGCGCCGAAGCTGATATCGTTGCAGCGACCGTGGAGTCCGAGTCGCGATGCGCCGAAGCCTAATCTTGTTAGCCATGTTCGGGATGTCGGGATGTAGCAGCCTGTTGACCGAAGGGACCGCTACCCTGTCCGGCGTCGCGGGCGCCGCGACCGGCGCGGCGATCTCGAGCAATGCCACCGTTGCCGCCGCGGTCGGCCTGGGGGTGGATTCCGCTGCCCGCGAGGGACTGCGCTTCCTGGAACGCCGAGTCCACCGCTTCGAGCAGGAGCGGATCGCCGAAGCGGCGGGCCCGCTGACGACGAACATGATCGGGTTCTGGTCAGTCAGCCATGACATCCCGATCGAGAGTGACGAGACCGGCCAGGTCGTCGTCAGCCGCGAGTTCGGCGCGATGGGGTTTCACTGCAAAGACATCGTCTTCTCAGTTGACACGAAGACCAAGCAGGGCATCGACCGGCAGTTCTACACGGCGACCATTTGCTCGGACGGCAAAGCCTGGCGTTGGGCGACAGCCGAGCCCACCACGCGGCGCTGGGGCGATCTGCAGTGAGGCGGGCCGCCGCGCTGCTGTTGGCCGGTCTTTCGCTGCAGGCATGTCGTGCCATCCCGGACATCGCCGGCGTTGCCGCCGGTGCCGGCGCGGGCGCGGGCTCGGCCAACCCGGCGGTCGGCATCGCGGTCGGCATCGCGGTAAGGTCGGCGACGCGGGTGGTGACGGACTACATTGACCGCAAGCGCGCCGCCGGCGAGCAGGATGCCATCGCCGACACTGCCGGCAGTGCCCCGATCGGCCAGCCCCGCGCCTGGGAGATCCGCCACACCATTCCGATCGGCAACGAGCGCGGCAATCTCGAGGCGGTCCGCGAGTTCAAGACCCCGCTGACCACCTGCCGCGATATCGTTTTTACCGTCGTCGACGGCGACGACCGCGACATCCTGACCACCACGCTATGCCGCCAGGGCGACGTCTGGCGTTGGGCCGCCGCCGAGCCGGCCGTCGATCGCTGGGGTTACCTGCAGTAGCTACTCGGCCGCAATCGAGGCCAATTGGAACCCGCGGAACTGTTGCCGCAGCGCCAGCTTGTTGAGCTTGCCCGTCGCTGTATGCGGCAACTCGTCGACGATGACGACCTCGTCCGGGATCCACCATTTCGCGACTTGGCCGTCATACATCGCCAGCAACGCTGCCGGGTCGACGGTGCGGTCCGGCTTGGCGACCACGATCAGCAACGGTCGCTCGTCCCAGCGCGGATGTCGCGCTGCCACTACCGCCGCCTCGGCGACGTCCGGATGCGAAACGGCGATGTTCTCGAGCTGGATCGAGCTGATCCACTCGCCGCCGGACTTCACCACGTCCTTGGTCCGGTCGGTGATCTCCAGGAAGCCGTCGGCATCGATGGTCGCGACATCCCCGGTGGCGAACCAGCCGCCCTCACCGGCCGCGTCCGCCTCGGCGTTAAAGTAGCGTTGGATGACCCACGGCCCCCGCACCTGCAGGTTGCCGAAGGTATGGCCGTCCCAGGGCAGCTCGGCCCCCTGGTCGTCGACGATACGGATCTGCAGCCCCGGCACCGGCCGTCCCTGCTTGAGCATAAGCGCCCGCTGCTCGGCCGCGCTCAACGACTCGAAGCCCGGCAGCGGCGCGAAGATGGTTCCCAGCGGGCTCGTCTCCGACATGCCCCAGGCATGGATGACGCTCACGCCATAGTCCCGCTCGAAGGCTTCCGCCAGCATTGGCGGACAAGCCGACCCACCCGTCACCAGCCGCTTCAGCGTCGTCAGCCGCTCGCCCGTCTTCTGCAGATGCGCCAGCAGTCCCATCCAAACCGTCGGCACCCCGGCGCTGAAACTGACGCGTTCGCCGTTCATCAGGTCAGCCACGCTCGGCCCGTCGAGATGCCGCCCCGGCATCACGAAGCTCGCTCCGGCCAGCGGCACCGCATAGGGCAGCCCCCATGCATTGACGTGGAACATCGGCACAATCGGCAGCACCCGATCTATCCCGCGCAGCCCGAACACGTCGGCCGTATTAAGCGCGTACGCGTGGATGAGCGTGCTGCGATGGGTGTAGAGCACCCCTTTCGGCCGCCCCGTCGTGCCCGACGTGTAGCACAGCCCACTGGCGGTGTTCTCGTCCAGCACCGGCCAGGCGAAATCCTCGTTCGCCGCCGCCAGGAACTCCTCGTAACAGAGCAGCGCCTGGCCCGGCGCCAGCGTTACCGTCGGCATCTCCGCCCGGTCGGCCAGCAGCACCACCGCCCGCACCGCGGGAATCTGCGGCGCGATCGTCTCGAGCAGTCCGATGAAGCTCAGATCCGCGAACAGCACGACGCTGCCGGCGTCGCGGATGATCCAGGCGACGTCGTCCGGCGCCAACCTCGGGTTGACGGTATGGATCACCGACCCCATGCCGCTCACGCCGTAATACAGCTCCAGATGACGGTAGCCGTTCCACGCCAGTGTCGCCACCCGGTTGTGCCGGCCCACCCCTAGCGCTTGCAGCGCCACCGCCAGTCGGCGCGCACGCCGCTCGATCGTCGGGTAATCCGTCCGGTGCAGGCTGCCATCCAGCGTGCGCGAGACAACCTCCGCGCGCTGGTGATGCCGCGCCGCATGGGTGATGATCGACGAGATCAGCAGGGGCTGCGTCTGCATCAGTCCGAGCATGGCCGTTCCTCTTTCTGTCGTTTTGCCAGACCCTATATCTCGCGACTTGCGACTTGTCGCCTCAGCCCTGGATGCATCGATGATCGATCACACTCATGACCCGTCCCTGCAAAGCTGGGTCACCTCGGCCAACGGCCACGCCGATTTCCCGATCCAGAACCTGCCGCTGGGCGTGTTCAGCCCGCTCGCCGGTGCGCCGCGCGGCGGCATCGCCATCGGCGACGAAATCCTCGACCTGCGCGCGCTGCACGAGGCGCAACTGCTCGACGACGAGGCGCAGGCCGCCTGCGACCTCTGCGCCGGGCCGACGCTGAACGGCTTTCTCGCCCTTGGTGCCGCGCCCCGTCAGGCGCTGCGGGATGCGATCAGCGCGCTGTTGCAGGAAGGCTCCGACGAGCGACCGCATCTGCTGCACCGTGCCGCCGACTGCCTCATGTACCTGCCGGCCACCATCGGCGACTTCACCGACTTCTTCGCCGGCATCCATCATGCCCGCACCACCGGCACGATGCTGCGGCCAGAACACCCGTTGCTGCCGAACTACAAGCATATCCCAGTCGGCTATCACGGCCGCTCCAGTTCGGTGACCACCTCCGGCGACGTCCGCCGTCCCAACGGACAGCGCAAGCCGGCCAAGGACGACGCACCCTCGGTCGGCCCCAGCCGCAACCTCGACTACGAGATCGAGCTCGGCATCTGGGTCGGCACCGGCAACGCCCTCGGTACCCCGATCGACATCGTCGACGCGCCGGCGCATATCGCTGGTTACTGCCTACTCAACGATTGGTCCGCCCGCGACATCCAGGCCTGGGAGGCGCAGCCGCTCGGCCCGTTTCTGGCCAAGAGCTTCCACACCACGATCAGTCCCTGGATCGTCAGCCCCGAGGCCCTCGCCCCATTCCGCACCGCGCAACCACCGCGCCCCGATGGCGATCCGGCGCCCCTGCCCTATCTTACCGACGCGGCCGATCAGGCAACTGGTGCGCTGGCCATCGAACTCGAAGTCCTGATCACCACGCCGGCGATGAGGAAACAGGGTCTGGCTCCCCACTCCCTATCGCTGGGCCAGGCGACTGACCTGTATTGGACGCCGGCCCAGCTGCTGACGCATCAGGCCAGTAACGGCTGCAATCTCCGACCTGGCGATATGCTCGGCTCCGGCACGGTGTCCTCACCCGACGGAGCCGGCAGCCTGCTGGAGATCAGCCAAGGTGGGCGCATGCCGATCACCCTGCCTTCCGGCGAAGTGCGCCGCTTTCTGGAAGACGGCGACGAGATCTGCTTCCGCGCTCGGGCGCGGCGCAACGGCGCCGCAACGATCGGCTTCGGCGATTGCCGCGGCGTGATTCTGCCGGCGTTCACTGCGCCAGCGGAGAGTTCTCAAAGCACGTGAACAATGCTGCGGGGCCAGGATACACCGCGATGCACCCGGCCCCGCGCAGATCCTCCTCGCGGAACCCACCCGATAGCACGCCGATCGACTTGATCCCCGCCCGCTTCGACGCGATGGCGTCATACGGCGTGTCGCCGATCACCATCGCCTCGTCGGCACCACACCCCAGTTTCTCCAGCGCCGCCTCGAAGATGTCCGGGTCCGGCTTGCTCTGCCCGACATCGTCCGAGCACGTGTTGGCGTCGATCAGGTCGGTAATCCCCGCCACCTCGAGATACACGTCGAGTTCCGCCTGCTTGGCCGACGACGCCACCGCGACCTTCAGCCCGGCATCCCGCAGACGGCGCAACAGCTCCGGCACGGCCGTGAACGGCCGCACCAGACGCATGTATTCGCTGCGGAACAGCTTGGTGCGATACTCCTCCATCGCCTCGCCATGATCGGCTTGCTCGGCGTCGGACAGGAAGAGCGGGATCAGCTTGTCGCCACCCTTGCCGATCTGGCCGCGTGCGTCGATGAAGCTGACCTGGTGGCCGAACTTCGCCAGCGCCCGCTGCCACGCCGCGGCATGCAGGTCGACCGAATCGACCAGCGTGCCGTCGACGTCGAAAATGGCTGCCTTCATCAAAATCCTAGGATCGCCTTGGCGACGATGTTGCGCTGGATCTCGTTCGAACCGCCGTAGATCGAAATCTTGCGCCAGTTGAAATAGATCGGTGCCGCCTCGGCCGCGTAGTCCGGCCCGACCGGCGGCTCGTTGCTGCCCTCTTCGCTCTCGTCATAGGGCAGGACGTAGGGCCCGACGACGTCCATCAGCAGCTCGGTCGTGGCCTGCTGCAGTTCCGAGCCCTTCAGCTTCAGGATCGAGCTGGCCGGGTTCGGCTTGCCCTTGTCGCGGTTGCGCTCGTCGGCCACCACGCGGAGCTGCGTCATCTCCAGCGCCTTGAGCTCGATCTCGACCGCGGCGAGCTTCTCGCGGAAATGCGGCTCCTCGCTCATCTTGCGATCGCCGACGAACTCGAGCGCCGCCAGCTGCTTGATCCGCCGGATCCGCGCCTTGCTGACGCCCACGCGTGCGATGCCGGTCCGCTCGTTGCCGAGCAGGAACTTGGCATAGTCCCAGCCCTTGTTCTCCTCGCCGACCAGGTTCTCGACCGGCACCCTCACGTCGTCGAAGAACACCTCGTTGACCTCGCGGCCCCCATCGATGGTCACGATCGGGCGCACCGTGATGCCGGGCGTCTTCATGTCTATCAGGATGAAGCTGATGCCCTGCTGCTTCTTGGCCGCCGGGTCGGTGCGGCAGAGGCAGAAGATCCAGTCGGCGTATTGCGCCAGGGTAGTCCAGGTCTTCTGCCCGTTGACGACGTAGTGGTCGCCGTCGCGCACCGCCGAGGTCCGCAGGCTCGCCAGGTCGGAGCCGGCGCCGGGCTCGGAGAAGCCCTGGCACCACCAGATGTCTAGGTTAGCGGTCGCCGGCAGGTATTTCTGCTTCTGCGCCTCGGATCCAAACTGCGCGATCACCGGCCCGACCATGTTGGCATTGAACCCGAGCGGCGGCGGCACGCAGGCCTGCTGCATCTCGTCCTGCCAAATATAGATCTGCACCGGCGACCAATCCTGCCCGCCCCACTCCTTTGGCCAATGCGGCACCGCCAGCCCTGCGGCGTTCAGGATGCGCTGCGCCGTGACCTGGTCGTCCCGCGGCACGTGCTCGCCGCGCTCGATGTGCGCGCGGATCGAGGCCGGAACCTCGGTGGTGAAGAACTCACGCATCCGCTGGCGGAACGCGATTTCTTCCGGCGTAAACGACAGGTTCATGGAGCGCTCCTCGTCTTTTCAATCATTTGGGGTGGGATGCCGGGTCCGCAATCTCGGCCATCAGCTCGCGCTTGGCCAGCTTGCCCACCGACGTGTGCGGCAGCGCGTCGCGGACCTCGAGCGCGCTCGGCATCTCGTGCCGGCCCAGCCGGTCCGCCAGGAACGCCCGCAGCGCCTCGAACGTCAGCGGCGGCGCGCCCTCCCGCAGAGCGACGAACGCCTTGGCCGCCTGCCCGCGATAGGCGTCCGGCACACCGATGACGGCGGCCTCGAGTACGTCCGGATGCTCATGGATCGCGTCCTCGATGGCGCGCGGATACACGTTGAAGCCGCTCGAGATCAGCATGTCCTTCTTGCGGTCGACAATGCTGAACACGCCGTCAGCCGTCATCGCACCGATGTCGCCGGTCAGGAACCATCCGTCGCGGAACGCCGACGCGGTCTCCTCGGGGCGCTGCCAATATCCCGCCGTGACGTTCGGGCCACGCACGCGCAACTCGCCGACCTCACCGGGCGGCAGCACGTGCGACGGATCCTCCACGGCGGCGACGTCCATGTCGACGCCCGGCAGCGGCACGCCGATCTCCCCCGTGCCCGGCGCGCGGCCCGGCACCAGGTTGGTCCCGGCCGGCGACGTCTCCGTCATGCCCCACCCCCCGCCGATCGACAGGCCGGTCAGTTCGCCGAACCGCGACAGGATCTCGGGCGGCAGTGCCGCCCCGCCGGAGCTGCACACCTTGAGGCTCGACAGGTCCGCCTGCCCGATCCGCTTGTGGTTGACCAACGCGATCCACATCGTCGGTACGCCGGCGAAATGCGTGCAGCGGCCGCGCTCGATATCGTCTAGCGCCGCATCCGCGTCGAAGCGCTGGCGCAGCATCAGCATCGCGCCGTTCTCGATCGAGCGCAGCATAACGGCGGTCAGCGCGTAGATGTGGAACAGCGGCAGCACGCACATGAGTCGCGAGCCCGGCCCGATCGGCCGCCCGATGCCGCGGTTCCAGGCGTTGTAGATCGACACCGCGCTGGTCAGGTTGCCATGGCTGAGCATCGCCGCCCGCGCCGGCCCGGTCGTCCCGCCCGTGTATTGCAGCAGCGCCAGATCGGCCGGCTGCAGTAGGAGCATCTCGGCCGCCGGTCCGTCCAGCGCGTCGAAGGCGACGGCACCCGCCGGCACCCCGGCCCCGCCCGGACCACCCCAGGCGGCGTCTTCGGCGACGATCAACCGGTCGCATCCGCCGTCCCGCCACGCGGCCACCGCATGCGGCAGCACGCCGGGCAGATCGAGCGTGATCAGCGTGCGGGCGCCGCTATCGGCGAGCTTGCGCAGGCTCGCCCGTGCCGGGTCGAGCGGTGTGAGATGCACAATGCGCGCGCCCGTCGTGGCGACGGCGAAGAACGCGATCGGATGCACCGGCGTGTTCGGCAGCAACAGAGCGACCGCATCGCCCGGCCCAATCCCCAGCGCCCGCAGCCCGCGCGCGACCCGGCTAACACGCACGCTCAGCTCGTTATAGCTGAGCGTCCGGCCCCGAAAGTCGATCGCCGGCTCCGGCCCGAACCGCGACACCGCAGCCGCCAGAAGGCCGGGCAGCGTGCCCAAAGCGATCTCCGTCTCCCAGGTGAGCCCGGCTGGATAATGGACCTCCCAGGGCCGGGTCACGCGGCTATTTCCCGGTCAAGCCGGGGGCAGGCCGCAGCGTCTCGTCGCCCGTGGCCGAGGCGAACTCGGTCAGCCGGTCGCGCACCCGCTCGCGCCCGACCAGATCGGCATAGAACATCGGGCCGCCCTTCCACGCCGGCCAGTTATAACCGTGCAGCCAGATCGCGTCGATGTCGCCGGGCCGGTCGGCGATCCCCTCGTCCAGGATCTTCGCCCCCTCGTTGATCATTGGATACACCAGCCGCTCGATGATCTCCTCCTGGCCGATCGTGCGCCGCGTGATGCCGAGCTTGGCCGCCTGCTCCTCGATGATCGCGTCCACCGCCGGGTCCGGCGTGGCGGTGCGCCCCTCGTAGACGTAGTAGCCCTTGCCGGTCTTTTGCCCGTAGCGCCCGGCCGCGGTGATCGCGTCGGCCACCGGCGCCACCTTGCCGAACGCCTTGCGGATGCGCATGCCGATGTCCAGCCCGGCCAGGTCCGCCATGGCGAACGGCCCCATCTTGAAGCCGAAATCGGTCAGCGCGCGATCCACCTCCTGCGGGCTCGCGCCATCAAGCAGCAGCCGCTCGGCCGCCTCGGTGCGCTTGGACAGCATCCGGTTGCCGACGAAGCCGAAGCAGTTGCCGACCACGATGCTGACCTTGCCCAGCCGCTTGCCGACCTCGGACGCGGTGGCGATGGTCTCCGGGCTGGTCTGCTTGCCGCGCACGATCTCGAGCAGGCGCATGACGTTGGCCGGGCTGAAGAAATGCATCCCGATCACGTCGCCGGGCCGGCTGGTCGACGCCGCGATCTCGTCGATGTCGAGGTAGCTGGTGTTGGTCGCCAGGATCGCACCGGGCTTGGCCAGGCGGTCCAGCTTGCCGAACACCTCCTTCTTGACCGACATTTCCTCGAACACCGCCTCGACGATGATGTCCGCCTCGCGCACGCCCTCGACGTCCAGCGCGCCGTCGATCAGCGCCCGCCGCTGCTCCGCCTGCGCGGCGGTGATGCTGCCGCGCTTGGCCGAGCCCTGATACAGCTCGCCGATCCGGCCGAGCCCACGATCCAGCGCCGCCTGCTCCGTCTCGATCACGGTCACCTTGATGCCGGCGTTCGCAAAACACATCGCGATTCCGCCGCCCATCGTGCCGGCGCCGATCACCGCCGCGCGCTCGATTTGCCGCGCCTTGGTGCCCTCCGGCAGCTTGACCTTCTGTGCCTCCCGCTCGGCGAAGAACGCATGCCGCTGCGCCCGGCTCTCGTCGCCGGCCACGAGCTTCTCGAAGAATGCCCGCTCGCCTGCCTGCCCCTGGTCGAACGGCAGGGTCACCGCATTGCGCACGCTCTCGACGCAAGCGCGCGGTGAGGCCGCCCCGCTGGCCTTCAGCAACGGTGCCGCGATCCGGTCGATCAGGCCCGGATCGTCCCGCGCCGGCTGCAATTTCTCGTCACGGTCCCGCACGCGACGCTTCTCGACGCCCTGGCGCGCCCAGGCCACCGCCGCATCCGGGTAGGCGCCTTCGAGCAACGCGTCCGCCAAGCCGATCTGCGCCGCCTCGGCGCCGCCGATCGGGTTACCGGTGACGATCATGCCCAGCGCCTTCTCCACGCCAACGACGCGCGGCAACCGCTGGGTCCCGCCCGCGCCGGGCAGGATCCCCAATTTCACCTCCGGCAGTCCCAGCTTGGCGGACGCCCAGACCACCCGCGCATGACATCCAAGCGCCAGTTCGAGCCCGCCACCGAGCGCGACACCCTGGATGGCGGCGACCACCGGGACGTCCATGTCCTCGACCGCCGCGATCACGACGCGAAGATTGGGTTCGGTCGGCGGCTTGCCGAACTCGGTGATGTCGGCGCCGCCGCTGAACGCCCGCGCCGTCCCCGCCAGCACGATCGCCCGTAAGCCGGCCTGCCCACGCAGCCCGGCCAGCGCGTCCAGCAGTCCGGACCGCAAGGCCAACCCGAGCGCGTTGACCGGCGGGCTGTCCATCGTGACGATGGCGACGTCCTCTTGACGCTGAACGTTGACGATCATGCGCGGTCCTCCCCTATTGGGTTCGGACGTACTCAGTCTTGCCCCCATCGGCAAGACCGGCCCTAATCGACACATGTCGATCCCGCCCGCCCTCGCCCGCCTTCGCCTTCCGGTGATCGCGGCGCCCCTCTTCACCATCTCCAATCCGGCCCTGGTCATCGCCCAGTGCACATCCGGCGTCGTCGGCTCGTTCCCGGCGCTGAACGCCCGGCCGGAAAGCCTGCTGTCGGAGTGGATCCACGAGATCAAAGAGGCGCTCGCCGCCTGGGATCGCGATCACCCGGACCGGCCGGCAGCCCCCTTCGCGGTCAACCAGATCGTCCATCGCAGCAACGCGCGCCTCGAGCACGATCTGGCTGTCTGCGTCGACCACCGGGTCCCCGTCGTCATCACGTCGCTGGGCGCGCGGCCCGAGGTCAACGAGGCCGTCACCGGCTATGGCGGTATCGTCATGCACGACGTCATCAACGACCGCTTCGCCCACAAGGCGATCGAAAAAGGCGCGACCGGGCTGGTCGCCGTTGCCGCTGGCGCGGGCGGACATGCCGGGACGCTCTCACCGTTCGCGCTCATTCAGGAAATCCGGGCCTGGTTCGACGGTCCGTTGGCCTTGTCGGGCGCTATCGCCAACGGGGCGGCGATCCTGGCCGCCCAGGCGATGGGAGCCGATTTCGCCTATATCGGCAGCGCATTCATCGCGACCGAGGAGGCCAACGCGGCCGAAGGCTACAAGAACGCGGTGGTCGCCGGCGACGCCGACGGTATCGTCTATACCAACCTCATCACCGGCGTGCACGGCAACTACCTCAAGACCAGCCTCGCAGCGGCCGGCATGGATCCGGATAACCTGCCGGTCTCGGACGCGAGCAAGATGGATTTCGGTGCCGGCCGGAAAGCCTGGAAGGATATCTGGGGCTCCGGCCAAGGAATCGGCGCTATCGATCGCGTGATTCCCGCGCGCGCGCTGATCGAGCGATTGCAGATGCAATACGCGGGCGCTCGAAACCGACTTGGGTTGGCATCCTGAGGCGGGTCAGGCCACCACCGTATCGCGGCTGAACTTCGCGTCGAATTCGCCTTCCGGGAGACCGCGCCCGAACAGGAAGCCCTGCCCCTCGCGGCAGCCCAGGAGCCGCAACTGCTTGGCCTGCTCCGGCGTCTCGATGCCTTCGGCGATGACGCTCAGCCGTAGATCCCGCGCGATCCCGATCACGGCGCGGACGACCGCGGTATCGTGGTTCGAGCCGTCGAGATCGCTGACAAAACTCTTGTCGATCTTCAACCGCGTGAGCGGGATCCGCTTGAGCGTGCTGAGCGAGGCGAAGCCGGTTCCGAAATCGTCGAACGCCAGCCGGACCCCTTTTTCCCGGACGGCGCGCAGCGATGCCAGCGACGCATCGCCCTGTGCCAGCGCCAACGTCTCGGTCAGCTCCAACTCCAGACGGTCCGGCGTCAGCTGGTGCGCCGCGAGCGTTTCCATCACGTGCTTGACGAAATCGGGCGAGCGCAACTGCTTCGAGAACAGATTGACGCCGACGCAGGGCACTTTCGGCCCGCTGCGATCCCAGGCGGCCACCTGCCGGCACGCCTCGTCGAGCGTCCACCAGCCCATCTCTTCAGAGCACTCTGCATGCTCGAGCGCGTCGATGAAGCTGCCAGGCAGCAGCAGACCCCGCTCCGGATGGTTCCACCGCAGCAGCGCCTCGCAGCCGATCAGCGCGCCGGTTTCGAGATCCGTTTGCGGTTGATAGTGCAACACGAATTGCTTGGCCGTCGCGGCGGCCTGGAGCTGATGCGCCAACTCGCGCCGCCCAATGGAGCGGTCGCGCATGTGCGGCTCGAACACGCGGCAATGCTGCCGTCCGTCGGCCTTGGCGCTGAACAGCGCCAGGTCGGCCGCCGCCAGGAGATGGCGAACGTTGTTGCTGCTGGGATCGGCCGTCGACACGCCGACACTGATCCCGACACTTGCCACATGATCGTTGAGGTCGAACGGTTCGCTGACGGCGATCTGGATCGCCAGCGCGAGTTCATAGGCGGCGGCACTGGAGCCGATGACCAGCACGGCAAAATCGTCCCCGCCCACGCGGGCGAATTGCATGCCCGGGTCGAGGCAGGCGGAGATGCGGATGGCGAAGGATTGCAGCAGAATGTCGCCCCGGTCATGCCCGAAATCATCGTTGATGACGCGGAAGCCGTTGATGTCGATCAGCAGCAGCGACACCTGCTTGCCTGCCATGATCGCTTCGTCGACGAGCTCGCAAAAGTAGTAGCGGTTCAGCAGCCCGGTGAGCTGATCGTAATGCGCCAGAAAATCCAGCCGCTTCTCATGCTGTTTGCGTAGCGATAGGTCCCGCATGATTGCGCCCATGCCGCGGCGGTTCTCGTGCTCCCACACCGAGATCAGCAGCTCGACCGGAAACTCGTTGCCGTTGGCACGCAACGCCGCCAGCTCTACCGGCCGGCCCGCCAGTTTCGACGTGCCACCTTTGGCGACCCGGGCGAACCCCACCGCATGCGCCCCGCGAAACCGCTCCGGCACGATGATCTCAACCGGCTTGCCCACCGCGACCTCCTGCGGCAGCCCGAACATCCTCTCTGCCGCTGTGTTCCAGTAGGTGATGATCCCGTCATCGCCGACGCACAGAAAGGCTTCAGAAGTGGCGTTGACGAAATTCGAGGTGATGATGTCGGTCCGCTGCAAGCGGCGGAGCTCAAGCCTATCGACGACCAATTCGGCGAGCCGCTTCATGAGCCGCAATTGCTTCGGGGTCAGCGCTTCCCGAGCCCTGGTATCGAGCACGCAGAGCGTGCCGATGTTGAAGCCGCTCCCCGTGCGTAGCGGAACACCGCTGTAAAATCGCGCTTTCGGCGGCCCGGTGACGAGCGCGCTTTGGCTGAACCGCTCGTCCGCACGGAGATCCGGTATCGTGAGCCCATCGTCCAGTAGGATCGTATGACTGCAAAACGCCGTGTCGCGTGAGAGCAGCTCGACATCGATCCCGACCCGGGCCTTCACCCGCATGTGATCATCGAACATGAGACTGATCAGCGCGATAGGTGCATCCAGCAAGTCGCTGGTGAGCTCGACGATGTGGTTCAGGTCTGTTTCCGGGACACTGCCGATGTTAAGGCTGACCAGTTCAGCCGTCCGCGCAGCTTCCACGTCCGTCGTCGGCCATTTTACGTCGCCGCTCGTCGGGCAGCCTGTGGATGGGATCATACCGCCATTTAGCCGATGGAATGTTTCCAAATGGTTTACGGCAGTGAGAGGCGCCTAGGCGATCTACCCCAACCGTCCGGGCAGGTTGACCTAGGAGGCTTCAAGGCTGCACTACGGCGGACCTGATTTCCAGGAGTGAGCATGATCCGTCTCGATCCGAGATTCGACCCCAAATTGGATGACGAAGACGAACCCGACGCCCCGGACTCGCCCGACGAGCCCGACGTGCCGGAGCCGCGCGGTCCCGACCCCAAGGAGCCCAGCGACAACAAGACCCTGTCGTCCCCGATCAACGAGCTGGAAAGCCGTCTGCTCAAGCAGCGCAAAGTCCTGATCTTCGGCGCGATCAACGACAAGCTGGCGCGCGACGTCACCGGCCGCCTGCTGGCATTGGCCAGCGAGGGCGATGGCCCGATCGACGTGTTCGTGAACTCGCCCGGCGGCCATGTCGAAAGCGGCGACACGATCCACGACATGATCCGCTTCGTCGGCGCGTCAGTCCCGGTCCGCATGATCGGCACCGGTTGGGTCGCCAGCGCCGGGGCGCTGATCTATCTCGCGGCCGAGAAGAAGCAGCGTGTCTGCCTACCGAACACGCGCTTCCTGCTGCATCAGCCGATGGGCGGCGTGCGCGGGCCGGCGACCGATATCGACATCGAGGCGCGCGAGATCATCAAGATGCGCGAGCGGATCAACCGCATCATCGCGCGTGAGACCGGCCAGCCCTTCGAGAAGATCGTCGACGATACTGACCGTAACTACTGGATGGGCGCCGAAGAGGCGATAGCCTACGGCATGTGCGATCGCATCGTCACGTCGGCCAAGGAATTGGCCGTCTAAGAACAATCTACGGCGGCGATCTAGGAGCTCAATGGAACGCGGAGACAAGCCGATGCGAACCATAGCCTTGATTGCCGCTGGGTTGGCCACGCTGGTCGCCGCCGGCCGGCCTGCCTCGGCGCAGTATTACGGCTATCCGGCATATCCCCCGTATTACGGCTACTACCCTCCGCCGTACTATTACCCGCCCCCCGCGATCATCTACGTGCCGGTATATCGGCCTGCGCCGCCGGCGCGGCGCCACGTTGCCCGTCATGCGATCCGGCGTGTCTCGCGCGTGCCGTTTTACCGAGCTCGGCACCGATACTTGTTCAATCCATTGCTGGGCCCGTTGCCGGACGCAAGTCGACGACGCTGATTGCACGAAAGAGTGGTGCGACGCCGTTGCGGCCGCCCGCGGTTGCATTTATAAGGCGGCCGTCCGGAGAGGTGGCCGAGCGGCTTAAGGTGGCGGTCTCGAAAACCGTTGTAGGTTAACCCCTACCGTGGGTTCGAATCCCACCCTCTCCGCCATTCACGTGACATCCGCTCGTTCGCAACGGGATCTGCGCCAACCCGGACGATCAGACCGGCATCTTCGATAAACGCCCGGCCGGCGACGGCAACGGTCAGGTCGGGATTAGGTGAAGCAAGCCGGGCCATGGCGATGGTGGCGGCCAACTCGTCGAGCCGGTCAAGTCGGCCGTGGGCCGGGCTGAGCGAGAGGTCGAGCCGGTCGAACCAGCGATTCGCCAGCAATGCCCCAAGTTCGATGTCGTCGGCGGCGAACTCGCACTGCACGTGCCATCCGCTCGCCCGCAGTGTCTGGGCGGACATCGCCGCGGCCAATGCGTGCGGCTCGCCAGCATGCGGCGTTACCAAGGCGACACCCGCCAGACCCCGTGTGGTCGGCGCACGCCCGTCGAGGTGCCGCATCACGGCGTGTAGCGTCAGCAGGCCGAGGGTCACCCCCAGTTCGGAATCGTCGTCGCGTGACCAGCCATCGCCGAGGTCGCGCGCAGCCGCGGTGAACAATGCTGCTCGGACGGCCGACAGGCCCGTGGCCACACCCGTTTCGGTGCGGACCAGCGTCAGCGCGGCGTCCACGTCGTCAGCCCGCAACAGGTCGGCGAGGCGTGCGACGATCCGGCCTTGCAGCAGGCGCGGTAACACCTCAGCCCGGACCACCGCCTCGAGCGTGGTCAGGCGGCCGGTCGAGCTGGGCGTCGGCGCGAGCCGGTCGAGGATGTGGGCCGCCCGCTCGGGCCGGCGGCGCAGGGCGTCCAACAGTGTCGGCGCCGGCGTGATCACCTCGCGCGTCCAGGGCGAACGGAGACCGTCGGCCAAGGCCAACTTCATGTCCCAACCGTGGAACGCGCGCCGAGCCGTCGGGCGCCGGGTCAGCACCTCGATGTCGGTGTGGCGCGGGTCGGCGGCGATGGAGTGCATGACCCGGTCGACGGCGTCGTCGGGCCCCTCAAGCCATTGGAAGAACTGTGAATCGTCGTAGAGCATCAGGCCGGTCACCGCCTCGGAGCGGTTGCGCCGCTCGGCTACCTTGGTGAGATCGAGCAGTTCGACCGGCAATAACGACCGGGTCGCCCGGCTGCGATAAACGAGCGTCGACATGGGTCCGGGCAGGTCGCCCGCAACGCTCGCCTCCATACCGCTGACCGTCGACTGATAGACCGTTCCGCTCATCGCCGCCTTCCTGTTTTGGACGGGTTGGCAAGATCGAGGCTCGCCGCTCACGGTCGGGGGCGTCCCGGCGCTAAGCCGACCACCCACTCAGCCCCAAACCCGATTAGGCCTGAGATCGCGACTAACGCCTTAGTGCGCCCCAGTACACGTTTCCGTCAACGTATTTCGCTGCTGCTTTGCAGCATGCTCAGGCGTGTGCGGCACTCATCCCCTCGACGTCTTCGATGGTGGCGACGTCGTCGGCGTCCAGCACGAGCTGACCCTCCCACTTGGCAACCACAGCGGTTGCCAGCGAGTTGCCGATCACGTTGGTCGCAGACCGGCCCATGTCGAGGAAGGTGTCGATACCGAGGATCAGCAACAGCCCCTCTTCCGGCAGGCTGAACTGGCTCAGCGTCGCCGCAATCACCACGAGGGAGGCGCGCGGCACGCCGGCGACGCCCTTGCTGGTCAGCATCAGGGTCAGCAGCATGGCGATCTGCGTTCCGAGCGGCAGCGGAATGTCGTAGGCCTGCGCGATGAACACCGATGCGAAGGTGCAATACATCATCGTGCCGTCGAGGTTGAACGAGTAGCCCAGCGGCAGCACGAAGGACGAGATTTTGCGGGCGATCGGGAACTTGGCGAGCTGTTCCAACATCTTGGGATACGCCGCCTCGGAACTCGCGGTCGAGAATGCCAGCAGGAACGGCTCACGCACCAGCATGATCAGGCGCTTGACCGACGGGCCCAGGATGACGAAGCCGGCCAGGATCAGGACCAACCAGAGGCAGACCAGCCCGAAGTAGAACTCACCCATGAACTTGGCGTAGCTGACCAGGATGCCGAGCCCGTTGGTCGCGATGGTGGCGCCCATGGCGCAGAACACCGCCAGCGGGGCGAGCTTCATGACATAGCCGGTGACGCGCAGGATGATGTGGGACAGGCCCTCGACGGTCTCGAGCACGATCTTGGCGCGGCTGCCCATGGAGGCGCAGGCCACGCCAAAGAAGATGGAGAACACGACGATCTGCAGGATCTCGTTGTCGACCATCGGGCGCACGGCGCTGTCGGGGAAGACGTGTTTGATGAAGCCGTCCAGCGTCATGGCGTGCGCGTCGATGCCGGTGGCCAGGCCGGCGGCGACCTTGTGGACGCCAGCGCCGGGCTGGAACAGGTCGACCAGGATGAGGCCGAGTGTCAGCGATACGAGCGAGGCGCTGACAAACCAGAGCATCGCCTTGCCGCCGACCCGGCCGACCGCGCCGGCATCGCTCATATGTCCAATGCCGACCACCAGGGTGGAGAACACCAGCGGGCCGATGATCATCTTGATCAGGCGTAGGAAGACCATCGAGCCGATCGACACGTAGCCGGCGATTGTCTTCTGGACGGCGGGGTCCAGCACGTAGGTGTGGACGATCGCGCCGAACGCGATGCCGAGGATCATGGCCACGATGATGTAAGTGGTCATTCGATTGGATTTCATGGCGACCTCGTTGAGTGACGCAGATCATGCCAAAGCCTCACGCAATATTGCAATCCTGTGTCGCTCGGACGGCAATGCTGCGGTGTTCGGCCCGGGCCAGCGCCAGATGACGAGCGGTGGCGAGCAGAACGACCGGCAGGAGCGCGGTCCACGCGTTTGGGATTGCGACCGCGCCTTCGTCGAGCCCGATCAGCAGCCAGGCGACACCGAATAGGATGCCGAACCGCGCGGCTGCGAAGCCGGTCCGCACTGCATGGCGTGCGCGGGCGAACAAGGTGCAGAACGTCCAGGCGTAAAGCGCCGCGCCGACGAGCCCCAGTTGCAGCAGGATGTCGAGCAGGCTGCTATGGGCGTCGGGCGCCGGCCAGCCGGCGTAGCGCCAGATCATCTGGACGGTGGGCGACGCCGCGTTCCAGAAGCCGGCATAGCCGTATCCCAGCAGCGGCGCCCGCCAGATTTCTGGCCAGATCGCCTGCCAGAGCGGCACCCTGCCAGTCAGCGAGGCGTCCCGGCCCAGCAGCGCGAACAGCTCGTGCGGAAACCAGAGGGCCGCCGCCCCCAAGGCGACGGCGCACCACCCGACCAGGAAGGCCAATCCCAGCCGCAACACCGGTCGCCCCTCCAGCCGTAGCCACACCGCAATGAGTCCAATGACTCCCGCCACCCCGAGCGCCGACGCTCCCCGCCCCAGCAGCAGGCATAGGCCGAGCAACCCGGCCGCTGCCGCGTCGCGCCAGCGCCAAACGTCGAGCGTGCGGTAGGCGTAGCAGCACAGGCCGAGCAGCATGCACTCTGCCATCGTATTCTTCTGCGGGAACACGCCGCGCATGGCCCGGTCATAGCCGAGCGCCGTCTCACGCCCGATACTGGGAACGGCGACATAGGCCAGCAGCGACAGCACCGCCATCACGACGCAGACCCGGCCGAACCGCTCGATGGATCGCTCGAGGCCATCGGTACGGTAGAGGAAGATGCCGAACAGCACGCACTCGCCCAGCGCGACGGCCCGGCGAAGCGTGCGTAGCGGGTCGGCCGACCAAAGCGTCGAGAGTAGCGCCAGTCCGGCGATAAGGATCACCGGCACTACCCGCCGGCACAGCCCAAGGTATCGACCGGGCGCGAACGCCACCGCGACCATCAACCCGACCAGGATCAACGATTGCGCCAGCGTGCTCGACAAATTGGTCTCACCCGCGACGGTCCGCGCCACGTCGCCGCCGGCCGCTTGCAACGCGGCGATCACGCCCTGGCTGTAGTAAGCCAATCCGAAATAGGCGAACGAACTCGCCGTCCATTGGCCAACGACACGACGGTTCAGCACTGGCGAGATCCCCGGGGCAGCTCCGTCATACAAGCGATCGATGCCAGTCACAAAGTAAAACGTTTCGACCTTGACGAGGCGATTATTGCCGGTCTTTGGTTCGCGGATGAGCGACGCACTCACATCGAAGCATTCAGCACCGTCCGTCTCAGTTATCATCCCGACCACGCGTCGACATGACTTGGTGCAACGGGCGATCCGCAGTGTCATTCGTCAGACAATGCCGGATTTTGAGATCATCGTGGTCGTCGACGGTCCCAATCCTGCGACGGAAATAGTGCTCGCCACGATGGACGATGCGCGCTTGCACGTCGTGGTGAACGAGCGCCCCAGTGGGCCGGGGCTGGCGCGCAATCGCGGCGCCGCGCTGGCCCGCGGCGCGTGGCTCGCCTTCCTCGACGATGACGACGAATACCTGCCGGACATGCTCGAGCGCATGCTGGCAGTCGCCGATGGCCGTGACGTCATGCTGTGCGCCCGCGCCCGCGTCCTGCTGCCCGGCGCCAGCTATGTCTGGCCGATCGAGCTCTACCGGCCGGACCTCACCGTCGACGACTACCTGTTCGACCGGCGGCGCTTGTTCCGCGGCACCACCTACATGTCGACGTCGAGCACGTTCCTGCCCCGCCACGTGTTCGCCCAAACCCAATACGGCACCAGCCGGCACAACGAGGACACCACGCTCGCCCTGCGCGTCACCAAGCAGGCCGGCATCAGGCTCGAGATGCTTCCCGAGACGCTGGTCGTGGTACACATGGAGGCGACGCCGGACTCGCTCGGGCCGAATTATGAGTGGCGAACCGTCCTCGCCTGGGCCGAGGCGAGCCGTCCGTTGCTGACCCGGCGCGCGTATAGCGGCTTCTGCTTGATTCATTTGGGGTCCCAGGCGGCGCGGCGGCGGGACTGGCGCGCCATCCCGATCCTGCTGTGGCACGCGTTCAGCCGCGGTTCGCCGCGCCCGATGCACCTGGCGGCGTTTGCCGGGTTCTGGCTGGTGCCGTCCGGGTTGCGCCAGCGCGTGCGGGCATGGGCTCAGCGCGCGTCGAAGACGGGCACGCCGTCGCTTGCCGACACGGGCGACGACGCCCTGCCCCACGCCCGGTCGTAGGCCGCCAGCAACGGCGCCACCGAGTGATTCCAGGCCAGCACGTCGCGGACGCGGGCCGCGCCGGCCCGGCTCATCTTCGCGCGCCGATCGGGGTCGTCGAGCAGCGTGCCGATCGCAGTAGCCAGCGCCGCCTCGTCGTTCGGCGCGGCATAGACGCCGGCCTCCGCGGCCGACACCCGCGTCTCGTGCAGGTCGTAGGCCACCACCGGCAGCCCAAAATACATGTATTCGATGACCTTGTTCATCGTGCTCTTGTCCGACCACGGGTTCTTCGGGTCCGGATCGATCCCCAGCGTGGCCGAGGACAGGATGCGGCATAGCTCCTCGTCGCTGACCCGGCCGGTGAAGTCGGCGTAGTCCGACACGCCCTGCGCTTCGGCATAGGCCTTGATCGCTTGCTGGTGCGGCCCGCCGCCGACGAAGATCGCGTGGAAGTCGGTCCGATCAAACCGTTCGCGCAGCAATTTCAGCGCGCGCACCATGTGGTCGACGCCGTCCTGCTCGCAGATCTCGCCGAGATAGACCAGCAGATGCGGCTTGCCCCGCCGACGGGCGGCGTCGGCCGGGAAGCGGCGGAAGCGGCCGAGATCCGGGCCCGAGCGGACGACGATCACGTCCTGCGGGTCGCGGCCGCCCCGCGCCGTCGCGATCGCCCGGTGACTCTCGTTCGTGGTGATGACGATGTCGGCCGCTCGCATGCTGCGCCGCTCGAGCCAGAGCAGGCCACGGTACAGCAGTCCGTCGCTGCGTCCGAACTTGACCGCGAACATCTCTGGGCAGAGGTCGTGATGATCGAACACGAAGCGGCGGCCGAATAGCTTCCAGAACCGACCCAGTAGCCAGAACGTGTCCGGCGGATTGCAGGCGTGCAGAATGTCGAAGCCGCGGCCGAACAGCTGGATCCATAGGCTCAGCAGCGACGTCAGCGCAAAGCACCACGCGAACTCCGCCGCGAAGCCGAGCGCGCCACGGGCCTCGAACGGGATCGGGTAGCGGAACACCTCGACGTCCTCGATCGTCTCGCGCGTGCGATTGAAGCCCTTCGCCTTGGGGCAGATCACCGAGACGCGGTAGCCGTTCCGCGCCAACGTCGTGGCCTCGAGCCAGACCCGGCGGTCGAACGGGACCGGCAGGTTCTCGACGACGATCAGAACGCGGCGTTCATCATGTCGCATGTCGTCGGCACCTCCAGGCCAGGAGAAAGATGGACGGTGGGGAAATGCACCACCGTGCGCAGCCGCGTCGCCGGCGGCAGCAGGCCGTTGCCGATCAGAGTCCAGGCCGGCACGCGTCGGCCGAAGCCCGGCGAATACCAACCGAGCGGCGGGTCGGTCTCGCCGCGATGTGCCCGCCAGGTCAGGCTGCCAGGCAGCCGCATGCGCCCGCTGGCGCCGGGCCAGCACAGGGTGACGCTGGCGGCCTCGAGCTCGGCCTCGACCTCGGGCCCCATATGGAACGCCAGCGCTACCTGATGCGCCGCGCTGGCATCGATCCAGTCCTCGATCTCGAGCGTGCGCCGGGCCCGGTTCAGCAGCACCGTGCGATGATGCGTCACGCCATCGGCCAAGCGGTGATAGCCGTCGTGATGCGCCGACCAGGAGAGCACCAGCCCGTCGAGCACCTGGTCGCCGAGCGTGGTCGCGGGACGGTCGAGCCAGAGGAACGGCCCGCCGATCCGCGCCTGGTCGAGGCCGTCGACGCTCAGCGTGTTGTGCCCGAGCGTGCCGCGGAAGTAGGACCGCCAGGCGGGCTCCCCATGGTAACAATAGGTGCCGGGGTCGGCGAGGATCTCCACGCCGCCGTGCCGTGCCTCGATGGAGAGCGCGTCGGCATGGCCGTGCGCGGCGATCGACAGAAAGCCATGCGGCCCCGCGTCGCAGCGGACATACACCTCGTCGCTGCCCGCGCCGGTGCGCAGCAGCGTCACCCCGGCATCGGGAAAGCCGTCGACACGCGGGACGTCGCGGGTCCTGGCGGTGCCGCAGATCAACCGCGCGACAGCGCCCAGCAGCGTGGGTTGCGGCTCCGGCCACCATGGGGCCGGGCCGAATAAAGCGGCGGCGACGTCGAGCATGACGGCATCGACCGTCTTCTCCGGTGCGTCGAGCAGCACGCCACGGCCGTCGTCATCGTCGCCGAAACGGGGCGGCCGCCCCGCCGCGTCGAGGCTCGAGACGTGCGCGTCGCCCATGCGCCGCATCACCGCCTCTACCCGGTCGAGCGCCGGGTTGCCGGATAGGCGCGTGATCAGCGCCGTGCCGGCCAGGATTTCGAAGACGAAACCGTGATAGGCGCTGGCCTGCTCGCGGTTGAAACCGTCGGCATGGGTCTGTGCCTCGGCTTGCGCGCTCAGAGCCGCACGCCCCCAAGCACCCCATGCGGCGGACTCGCGGAACCATGGGAAGGCGGCGCAGCCCGCCACCATGCCGGCGTATTCGGCGACGACATGGTTGTTCGACGACGACCCGCGGCTGTGCAGCCGGCGTAGGGAGAGCTGGTGATGGTAGAGCTGGACGACGAAGGCCTCGTTGTCGTCGAACAGCGCGCGCACGCCGGGCCACTCCGCCAGCAGGGCGCGGATCCACGCCCAGGAGATCAGCCGCAGTCCGATCTCGATCCCGCCGGTCCAGTGCATGCCACACAGGAACGGATTAGCCGCCCACCAATCGGTTAGATGCGCGCGGACCCGCTCGGCATATCGCGCATCCCCGGTCAGCCACCACGCCGCCGCGAGCACGGTCGTGGCCTGATGGCGGGACAGTTCCCAGACGTATTTCGCGTTGCCGACCGCGGCCTCGTCGCGATACGGGACGTCGAAGGCGTAGGTGCCGGCGTCCGACGCGATGCCGGAGGCCGGGTCGCGGAACCAGTCGGGCCGCTCGCCGATGAGCGCCGGGCGCAAATGGAACAACGGCCATCGCCCCGCCAGCAGCTCCTCGGCCGCGTCGATGATCTCCGGCGCGTCCATTGCCTGCCGCGCCAGCGCCACGGTCGCCACAAGCGGGCCCGGCACCACGCTGCGCAATCCGCCGGGTCGCCGCCGGGCGCTTGCCCAGTAGCGCTGGCGGACGGCGACGCCTGCACGCGACGACATCTCGCCCACCGACATGCGGCTGAGGCGGTCGACGTACCACTTCAGCTTCATCGGCGTAGGTTCATCGGGCGCCGAAGGCCAGCTTGGCCTCGTCGCGATAGACCGGCACCTCGGCCAGCACCGGCAACCCGATCCGGCGTTCGGCTGCCTCCCCGGTCAGCGCCGTCTTGTTCATCAGGATCGCCAGCAGCGCCGTGACGCCCGCCAGCAGCACGCCCAGCATCAGCCCGGCCGCCGCGTAGATCAGCTTCTTCGGCGATACCGGCCGCTCCGACCCGCTGGCCTGCGCGATCTGCACCACGCTGACCTGGTGCGCGATGTCGGTCTGCTCGTCGGCGCGCGCCTGTTCGTAGCGGCCCTGCATCGCCTTGAGATTGTGCGTCACCATGTCGATCTGCAGCCCGAGATCGCGCAGCGCGACATCTGCCCGTTCCATCCGCGCGAGTTCGGCGTCGCGCGCGGCGATGAAGCCCTTCAGCCGCTCAGCCTCCGACGTCGACGCCGCCAATTCGGCCCCGGCCATCACCGCCTCCTGCTCGAGTTGCTGACGCAGCGCGGAGGGCGCCGTGGTGGCGTTGCGCTCCTTGGGTGCCGACCCGGCGACGTGCCCGACCGCGGCGATCTGCGCCCGCAGTCGTTGCAGGTCCGGATTGGCGGCGCCGACGCGGTCCTGCAGCGCCGCTTCCTGCTGCTTGAGGTCGATCAGCGCCTGGGCCGCGTGCGATTGCGCATCGCTCCGCTCGGTCGACGCGAGCACCGTCGTGACCGGCGCCTTGCTGCGGGCCTGCGTCAGCGACGCGAGACGCGCCGACGCCCGCGCCGCCTTGATGCGAGCATCCTCGAGCCGGGTCTCGGCGTCGACGCGCTGCTGGATCACCGCGCGGCGCTGCGCGTCGGCGTCGAACACCCCGTCGCCGAGCTTGAGCGCGGACCGCCGCTGCTCGAGGACGCGGATCTCGCCCAACGCCGTCTCGACCGACTCGCGATAGCCGTCGGCGCGGCGGCCGGCGAATACCTGCGTGTGCCGCTCGATATAGAGGCGGACCAGCGTGTCGAGCACCTGACGCGCTTGCGCCGGGCTGGCAGCGTCGAACGAGGTGGAGATGACGTTGGACAGCTTGACTGGCTCGACCGACAGGTCGCGCCCGAACTGCAGCACCGCGGCATCCAGGATCGAGCCGCTCGTGGGCGGGGCCGCGACGATCTCGGGATACAGCCGGTCTACCCCAATCGCCGCGATGGTCGCCTCGGCGACGGCCCGGCTGGTCAGCATCGCGATCTCGGAGTTGATGCCCTCCTGCTTGGTCGAGCTCGGCGCCGTCAGGGCGGCGCTCTCGCCATCGCCTTGCGCCATATACTCGCGCCCTGTCTTGACCATGATGTCGCTCTGCGCCCGGTAGCTCGGCGCCAGCAGCAAGATCAGGGCGAGTGCCGCCAGGGGCGGCGACGCCAGTGCCGCGATGATCTTCCAGCGATGCCGGTACGCGATCGCCGCCATCTCGTCGGGGCTCGCCGGTGCCTCGTCGTCGAACGGCTGCGATGCCCAAGCGGGCCGCCCGGTGACGCTCATGCGCGGCGGCCGAACGGCGGCCGCGCCCGCGTGCGGCTCTTGTTCATTACCAGGCCCAACACCCCGGCTCCGCGCCGTTCGAGCGCGGCCCGAGCCCGCCCGACATCGGCCAGCGCCGTCCGCTCCGTTTCGACGACCAACACGGTCTCGTCGGCCGCCGCGGCCACTGTCAACGTCTGCTGACACGCCAGCACGGGCGCGCAGTCGACGATCACCAGCGAGTATCGGTCTCGCAACGCGCCGTAGAGCTTACGGACGTCATCGACCCGCGAGCAGGACCGGCCCGCGAGATAAAGCCTGCCGGCATCGACCTCGACTGGGCCGAGGCGTTCGGGCACCAGCACCGGGGTCTGGCCGCGCTCGACGGCGTCGAGCAGGCCGTCGCCGGGTTCGTCGGCGTGCGGGTCGGCATTGAGCAGCGCCACCCGGCACCAGCCCGTCGCGGCCGCTGCCGCGGCGACCCGGCGGGCGACCGTCGACGTTCCAGCGCCGGCATGGGCCGCGGTGATGTTGACCACCACCGACCGGTTGTCGGCGAGCATGAGGAACAGCACCGACAGCAGCGGTGCCAGCTCCGGGTAGTCGTTTGCGGGCGGCAGCGGCCGCGTCGTGGTCTGCGCGGCGAGGGACAGGGTCGGCGTGGTCGTGAGTGTCCGATCGACATATGTCATGGTACGCCTCCTCCTATCGGCGTCAGAACGCGTTGTTGCGGCGGAGCAGCAGGCTCGCGGGCGTCATCGCGATGATCTGCAGATCGAACCAGGGCGACCAGTTCTCGATGTAGTAGTTGTCGTGCTCGATCCGCTGGCGCAGTTGGTCCGCCGTCTCGGTCGCGCCGCGGTGGCCATTGACCTGCGCCCAGCCGGTGATGCCGGGCTTGACGCGGTGCCGGTGCGGATACTCCGGCACGATCTCGTCGCCGAGCCGCTCCTCGGTGCGCATCACCGTCGGATGCGGGCGCGGGCCCACCACCGACATCGTCCCGTTCAGCACGTTGAGCAATTGCGGCACCTCGTCGAGGCTGCTGCGGCGGAGGAACCCGCCGATCCGCGTGACCCGGCAGTCGCGCCGCCCGGTCTGCGTCGCCCCGCTACCGGCGCCGCGCCCCTGCCAGTGCATGGTGCGGAACTTGTAGATCTCGAACTCGGTGCCGTTCAGGCCATGCCGGCGCTGGCGGAACAGAACCGGGCCCGGGCTGTCGAGCCGCACGACAAGCGCGATCAGCAGGAGCAGCGGCGTCATCCACAACAGCAGCGCGAGCGCCAGGCACCGGTCCATCACCTGCTTGGACAGGCCGCCATACCCCCATTGCGGCCGGCGCGTGACGATGAAGAGCGGGATGTCGGCGATGACGGACGTGCGCTGCAAGGCGCCGGCGCCGAGCATCGGATACAACGACGCGACCTCGATCCGCAGCGCCTTAAGTGCGTGGGCGATTCGCGGCAGTTGCTCGTTGGCGACTCCGGGGAGGGCCAGCACGACCCGGTCAATCTCGCCACGGCGGCCGCGCTTGATCAGGTCTGCCACGATGGCGTCGATGTTTGCCGCGCGGCTCAATGGGCGGACCAGGTCGATGCCCGACGATCTCGCGCGGCGCAGCGAACTGCGGAGCCAATCCGCATCGGCGCCGCTGCCGACGACGGCGATGCGCTCGCCGCCAAAATGCGCCGCCGCCCAGCGCAGCATCCCGGCCATTGCGACCCGTCCCGCAAGCATCGTCGCCGCCGCCGACCCCAGCCAAGCGGCGACCCAGAACGACGGCACCGCTGCGAGTAGCCGCGTTGCCATCGCCACGGTCAGCACGATGGCGACCAGAATGGTGAGCCGACCGAGCAGCGCCTTCGTCGCCACGGCAGTCGGGCGCCGCAGCACTCGCTCGCGGATGACGATCGGGCACAGCAGTGCGCCGATCAGCGACGTCCGCAGCAGATCATCGCTCGAGTAGCCGATCCGGAGGAACAATGCGCCGTAACCGTCGCTCAGCGCAGAGTCGAGGGAAGCAGAACCGACACCACAGACAAAGATTCCGCAAATATCCCAAAATAAAAGCAAGTCGGCGAGGATGGCGGGAATGACGGCCGCGATACGAGATCTCGAACCGTGGTGGTTTATCTTATTGCGCACCACTGGTTTTGCTGACCAAGGAGATGCGTTCCGTGTGCCACTCTGCATCTTTTTTGCCTTCTGATGCACCGGGCTGCGGTCGAATATTGCTCGGTGTAGACCCCGCGACTCGCAGCTAACAACATTCCGTGAGCAAAGCAACAGCTAACAGAGCGTCCTTATACGTGCATCGGCAGCTTAAATGCGCGATAGTCTCTCAACGACCACAACCGTAGAACGCTTGACAGTTAAGTACTCTCAATAAGTCACTGGAACTGTTCAAAAACATGTTGTTCTCTAGAAGTAGCCGGGGCGGGGGAACGGTCATTCCCGCCACTCCATCCTCAGCTGCGATGCCAAGATGCGCCTCTGAGCGGTCACAAAATCGTGTGTTAATGCTGGTGCCAGGTGGTCTGGAGCACGCCGGTGGCATCGGGCGCTGGGCAGGCTACCTTGAAGTGAGCTGGTCTCGCCAACGGCTACAACCGCCGTTAGAAATCGTCGATACCCGCGGTGTCGGCCATGCTGGCCGTGCGATCTCAGCCTTCGCTCGCACGCTGCTACTGCTCTATCGACTTCGGGACGCGCGACAACGTGGCATCGTGCACGCCAACCTGTCCAAGCGTGGCAGCACGGCGCGGAAAATCATCGTCTCCTACCTCACGGTGCTCACCGGCATGCGGCTGGTCATCCATCTGCACGGCAGCGGTTATGACGCGTTCTACGCCGGCCTCCCCACGCTCCTGCAGCGCCCCGTCGCGGCGCTGTTCCGACGCGCCGACCGGGTCGTCGTGCTCGGGCGGTCTTGGGCTGACTGGGTAACTACGGCCACCGGCGTGCCGCCGGAGCGCGTCACGGTCCTCTATAACGGTGTCTGCCGGCCGCATCGGCAGCCCCGAGCGGCGGGAGCATGCCGTATCCTCTTTCTTGGCCGGCTCGGCGCGCGCAAGGGCGTGCCTGAGCTCATCGACGCCCTGTGCAGCCCGCGGCTCGCCGTGCGCGCCTGGCATGCCACCCTCGCCGGCGACGGCGACCTCGAAATCTCGCGTGCGCAGATCGCTCGCGCCGGGCAAGCCGAGCGGATCGCCCTGCCCGGCTGGCTCGACGCCGACGCCGCCGCAGCGCTCATGGCGCAGGCCGACATCCTAGTGCTGCCCTCATATGCCGAAAATTTCCCGATCTCGATCATCGAGGCCTTGGCGGCCGAAGTCGCCGTCATCACCACGCCGGTCGGGGCAACGCCCGAGCTGCTGCAGGACGGCGTGTCCGCCCTGTTCGTCCCGGTCGGCGACGTCGATGCCCTGGCCGCCGCGATCGCATGCCTGATCGACGATCCCGCGCATCGTCGATCGATTGCGGCGGCCGGGCATGCGGTCTTCACCGAGCAACTGGACATCGACGCGCTCGCCCGCCAACTCGCCGCGCTGCACCGCGAGCTCCTGCCGTGTTGATCCGCAACAGTGCACTCTATATCGCCGGCAAGCTGCTGCCCGGCGCACTCGGCATGCTCACCACCGCTGGGCTGACCCGGCTGCTACCGCCGGACACATACGGAAACTACGGGGTCGCACTAGTGATCATGAGCTTCGGGGCCTCGCTCGGGTTCGAGTGGCTCGGCCTGGCCTATCTTCGCCTCGCGCCGGCCGGCGGGGCCGGCGCGGCCAGCACGTTCGACCGCCTGTTCGTGGCGTTATTGGCTGTTGCCGCGGTGCTCGGTGGGGCGGCCCTGGCGCTGGTGCCGGTGGGCGACCGCGGCATCATGGCGGCCGGGCTGCTGCTGATGGTGAGTTACGCCTGGTTCGAGTTCCGCACCCGCCTCCATGTCGCTGGCCTCAATGCTGGCGCATACCTACGCATGAACCTTGCCCGCGCCGCGCTCGTCATGCTGGCGGCGGTCGCGGCCGCCTGGGCCACGCAGGACGCGGCCTGCACCGCGCTGGCCACCGCGGCGGCGACCTGCTTGGCGGCGCTGACCGTGAAGCGACCGATGGCGGGCAGCTTCGACCATGCTCTGGCCGCAGCCGCGATCCGGTTCGGGCTACCTCTGGCGGCCAGCCTGGCGCTTAACAGTGCAATGAACAGCCTCACCCGCGGCCTCGTCGGCGCGATCGGCGGTGCCGTCGCACTGGGCTTGTTCACCGCCGCTTTCGTCCTGGTGCAGAACACGCTCGTGGTGCTGTCCTCCGGGCTGTCGGCGGCCGGGTTCTCGCTGGCGGTCAACGCGCTCGAGGCCGGCCACCCGGAGATGGCGCAACGCCAGCTCGCCGACAATTTCACGCTGCTGCTGGCCGTCCTGGCTCCCGCCTCGCTCGGCATGGCACTCACGGCCGACGACCTCGCCAACGTCCTGGTCGGGCCCGGTTTCCGGCCCGCGGTGGCGAGCTTGACACCGTGGCTGGCGGCCAGCGCATTCCTGACCGGGCTGCGCTCTCACTACCTGGATCATGCGTTCCATCTCGGGCGGCGCATGCGCGGCCAGGTGGCGGTGACGGCCGTGGCGGCCGTGATCGCACTCGGGCTCGATGCGCTGCTGATCCCGCGCTTAGGGCCGCTGGGCGCCGCGGTCGCGATCACGGTCGCGGCGGGGGTCGCTGCCGTCCATGCCGGGATTGCCGGGCGCGCAGCCTTCACCATTCCGCTGCCGGCGATGCCGGTGGCTCGGACCGCGATCGGCTGCGGGGCCCTGGCGGCGTGTGTTCTCGCGGTGCCCGGAAGCGGGTCCGCGGCGCTGGCCGGCAAGATTGCAGCCGGCGTCGCGGGCTATGGCGCGGCCGCACTGGCGGTAGACATCGCCGGGGTACGCGGCGCGGCGGTGGCGCGGTTGCGCCGCGCCGGGGTGTTTGCCGGCGGTGCCGCATGAGGCGGCGTGACCTGCTGCTGGCCGGGCCTGCCCTGGTCGGCAGCGCCATGCTGGACGAGGCGCATGCCCAGCGTCAGACACTGCGCGACGTGGCACGCCCGGCCGGGCTGAAGATCGGATCGGCCAGCGAGATCGACCTCGCTCGCGACACGGCCTATGCCGCCCTGATCGCCGCCAACGGCACGCTGTTCGCGCCGAACATGAGCTGGCAGCGCATGTCCCCGACGCCGGCGGACAGTCTCGTCGGCGTCGACCCCAATATCGGCTTCGCCCAGCGCTCCGGCCTGCGCCTGACCGGCTATCACCTGCTCTGGCACCAGCGGCTGCCGGGTTGGTTCGAGGCGCTCGATCGCGGCGCGGCGGAGCGGGCGATCGAGACTCATGTCGCGACGATCGGTGCCCGGTTCGGCGCACAAACCGAATGCTGGAACGTCGTCAACGAAGCAATCCGCCCGGCCGATGGCCTACCAGGCGGTCTGCGCCGCAGCCCGTTGCTGGAGAAGTTCGGCACCGCCTTCTTCGACATCGCCTATGAGGCGGCCAGGCAGGCCGCGCCCGGGACGGTGCGTCTCTATAATGATTACGATCTCGAACTCGACACGCGCGATGAAGGCGCGCGCCGGGATGCATTGCTCAGGCTGCTCGACGACCTGCTACGGCGTTCGGTGCCGATCCAGGGCGTCGGCGTGCAGTGTCATCTGCGCACGCGCTCGTTCGATCGTTTCAATGCTACCACATATCGACGTTTCCTGGACGAACTGGCGGCGCGTAATCTGGACATCTACATTACCGAACTCGACGTGCATGACTTCGCCAGCGGCGATCTCGCGGCACGGGATCGTCAGATCGCCGACATCTATGCTCAATTCCTGGAGACGGCACTGACGCAGCGTAGGGTACGTGCTGTCGTGTTCTGGGGTTTGAGCGATCGTTACTCATGGCTCAACGATCCGGCCCGGCCGAGCTATGCCCGCCCTGACGGGCTACCAGGCAGGCCGTTACCGTTTGATGCCGACCTCAGGCCCACATTGGCCTTCGATGCTGTGCAAAGGGCGCTCGCGGCCGCCCCTCACCGCCAAACGTAAAGCCAGATAATCAGTAAAGCCGGCCATATCAGCGCCGAGATCACGACACCGAGCAATATGCCCAGCACCGGTTCACGGGAGACGGGCAGAGCGAGCGAGGATGCCCCCTGTTTGACGGCCTCGGCCCGCTGTTTTGCCGGTTCGACAGCGGTCTCGACACGCTCAATCATTTCGACCTCGCCTACACCGCCGTCGAACCCTAATGCTGCCGTTACGATTCAGCTTTCATCACTTAACTGCGAGAAGATTATTCGGCCGCTACTTTGGCCGCACGCGGCTTGCGGGCCGGCTTCGACTCGGTGGTCGCTTCGACGACGGGGTCCGGCACCGCGGCCTTGCGCCCGAGGCCGATCTGCTTGGCTAGACCGGACCTAGTCGCGGCGTAGTTCGGTGCCACCATCGGATAATCCCGCGGCAGGCCCCACTTGGTCCGATACGCGTCCGGGCTCATCCCATAGCTTGTCTGCAGATGCCGCTTGAGCATCTTCAGCTTTTTTCCGTCCTCGAGGCAAACGATATAGTCCGGAAATACGGATTTCTTGATCGGCACCGCCGGCGTATGCGTCGGCACCGGCGGCGGCTCAGCCTCGCCGGCGGTCGACAACGAGCGATACACGGCCTGGATTAGTCCTGGGAGCGCATCGATCGCGACGGGGTTCTTGGAAACGTGAGCAGAAACGATCTTCGCGGTTAGATCCAAGACGGTGAGAGGAACTTCATCAGACATAAATACATACTCCCTGAGCGCGACATTATACCTCTGAGATGGATTACTCAATTCAATCGAGCAAACCAGGGCGAAAGCAACACCGCGAAACCCGGTATCGTCATGGCGATTGCAGCCGTCTCTCCTGCGAAGTCAACCGCGCTCCCGCAATTGATCAATCCGATCTCGAATACCGACTCGCGACACCTTACTTTCCCGCTCGACCATCCCGTCGGCTTTCTCGACCAGTATGGATGCTGCCCAAGTCAGCGTTTCGGGTTAAACTCAGACTATTTTTGTCCGGACCACACGAACGCGAAAACATCGGCGCTTTCGTCATCTTGCGTACGCGCCAGGCAACAGGGAACCTTCTCCAGACGGAACGACCGTGCGCTGCCCTGGCCATGTGTTTCGTCGCCGCGCCGGCTATGCAAGAGTGATGGACGTTCTGTCATCCCCGACGAGGTCGCCATGCTCCGCCGTTCACTGTTCGCCGTCTGCCTGTTGTCCATCGCCGGCTGCGCCCAGATGCCTCCCGCGCCCCCGGCGCGTACCGTCGTAGTCTTCTTCACCCCAGACAGCGCCGCTCTGGATTCGGCCGCTCAATCCGCCATCACCGAGGTCTCGAGCCTGGCCACGCAAAACCCGGGGGCCATCGTGCATGTGCGTGGCTTCGCCGCGCCCGACGCCGGCTCGACCGCCTTCAACAACGCCCTCGCCAATACCCGCGCTCAAGGCGTCGCTGATGCGCTGGCGCAAGCCGGCGTCCCGCGGGGCCGCATCAGCATGGAGACCCGTGGTCCCGTCGCCTACGAATTGATGCCGACCGAGTCGCGCCGCGTCGAAATCATGGTCGGCACCTAGCGCGTCACGGCGGCGGCGGTCTCGCTCCATGAATGAAACCGCCGCCCGCGAGGCGATCTGCCGTCTCGGGCATAGCCTGTTCGCCCGTGGTCTCAGCTTCGGCAGTTCGGGCAACATCAGCCAGCGTGTCGACGATGGCTGGCTGATGACGCCGACCAACGTGTCCATGGGCGATCTCGACCCGGCGCGCCTGTCCAAGCTCGACGACGATCTCGTGCACCTGAGCGGCGACAAGCCGACCAAGGAGAGCTTCCTGCACCGGGTCATGTACGATGGCCGCCCCGATGCCGGCGCCGTCGTACATCTGCACAGCACGCACTCCGTTGCCGTCTCGTGCCTGGCCGATATCGACCCCGACGACGTGCTGCCGCCGATCACAGCGTACTACGTCATGCGCGTCGGCAAGCTGCCGCTAGTGCCATATTTCCCGCCGGGTGACTCCCGGCTGGCCGAAGCGGTGCGCCCGCTCGTCGGCAAGCATCACGCGGTGCTGCTGGCCAATCACGGCCCGGTGGTCGCCGGCACGTCGCTGGCCGCCGCCGCCGGCGCGATCGAGGAACTCGAGGAGACCGCGCGGCTATTCCTGTTGTTGCAGGGCCATCGCACCCGGCCGCTAACCCCGGCGCAGGTCGACGAACTCAGGTCCAGGTTCGGCTAACTGTTCGGAAGCGCGGCGTCGTCGCGGAAGTAAGGCTCGACGGTACCCTGCAGCTTCATCGTCATCGGCTTGCCCTTCCGGTCCGTGGTCGTGCCCACGGTCAGCCGCACCCAGCCCTCGCTGACGCAGTATTCTTGCACGTTGGTCTTCTCGACGCCCTTGAAGCGGATACCGACGCCCCGCTCGAGCAGGGCGGCATCGTAGTGCGGGCTATCGGCATCGGCGGAGAGCCGGTCGGGAGGAGTATCGGACATGCCAGCCCTGTCCCACAGCTTCGCGCCGATGTCACCCTTCCGAATGCCGCGTTATGGCCGACTCCGGCCGCGCGATGATACGACTCGGGCATGAGGCCGCATTTCAAGCGTGAGCGCGCGCATGGCGGGCGGGTTGCCGGTGTCGACGAGGTCGGGCGCGGTCCGCTGGCCGGGCCGGTCGTCGCCGTCGCGGTGGTATTCCCGAACGGGGTGCCGCGCCGGGTCGCACCGCTGATCGACGACAGCAAGAAGCTGACCGCTGCCGAGCGGGAAGTGGCGGCAGTCGCGATCCGCGGCTGTGCCGAGATTGCCGTTGCAGCGGCGTCGGTGGACGAGATCGAGCGGCTCAACATCCTGCATGCCTCGATGCTGGCGATGCGGCGCGCCGTGCTGCGGCTGCGGCTGGTGCCGGAGTTGGCGCTGGTAGACGGCAACCGGGCGCCGCCGCACATGCCCTGCCCCGTCGAATGCTGCATCGGCGGCGATGCGACCTCGCTGTCCATCGCGGCGGCCTCCATCATCGCCAAGGTCACCCGCGACCGCGCCATGCTGCGCCTGTCGGCGCGCTACCCGGACTATGGCTGGCACGAGAACGCAGGTTACGCCACCGCGGTGCACCGCGCCGCGCTGGCCCGGCACGGCGCCTCGCGCCATCATCGTGCCGCGTTCGGCACGGTGCGGCGCCTGGCGCAAGCCGACCTGCTCTTGCTCACCACAGTCGAGGCCGACGCTGCGGGGGACGCTGCGGCCCACGTTGCGGCCCACGCTGCGGATTGACGCGGTATCGGGCGCATCGTCACGATGCGGCCACTCATGGACATCTCGCCCGACCTTCCCCTCGACCAAGTGCTGCTCGGCGACTGCATCGCGCAGATGCGGATGCTGCCGAGCGCCTCGGTCGACTGCGTCTTCGCCGACCCGCCCTACAATCTACAGCTCCGCGGCGAGTTGCGCCGGCCGGACGACAGCCTCGTCGACGGCGTCGATGACGATTGGGACAAGTTCACCGACTTTGCCGCCTACGACGAGTTCACCCGCGACTGGCTGCGCGAATGCCGTCGATTGCTGCGTAAGGACGGCACCATTTGGGTGATCGGCGCCTACCACAACATCTTCCGCCTCGGGACCATCCTGCAGGATCTCGGCTTCTGGATCCTCAACGACGTCATTTGGCGCAAATCCAACCCGATGCCGAACTTTCGCGGCCGTCGCTTCACCAATGCGCATGAGACGCTGATCTGGGCCGCGCGGGGCCGCGACAGCCGCTACCGCTTCAACTACCAGGCCATGAAGTCGCTCAACGACGACCTGCAGATGCGCAGCGACTGGACGTTTCCGCTTTGCACCGGGCCGGAGCGGCTGAAAAACGCGCATGGCCTGAAGCTGCATCCGACGCAGAAGCCGGAGGCGCTGCTGCATCGTGTCATGCTGGCGAGCACGTCACCGGGCGACGTGCTGCTCGATCCGTTTCTCGGCACCGGCACCACCGCGGCAGTGGCCAAGCGACTGCATCGGCATTTCATCGGCATCGAGCGGCATCCGGCCTATGCCGAGGCGGCGATCGGCCGGGTGCGCCGGGTTCGGCCGGCGGCGCTCGGTGAGACGGCCGCCTCGCCCACGAAGCGCGACGCTCCACGGATCCCGTTCGGCAGCCTCGTGGAACGTGGATTGTTGCCGGAGGGCACCGTGCTGATGGACAGGCAGCGCCGGGTTCGGGCGGTCGTCGCGGCCGACGGCTCGCTGACGGCTGGCGACATAAGGGGCTCGATCCATAAGGTCGGTGCGACGCTGCAGAACGCGCCGGCCTGCAATGGTTGGACGTTTTGGCACTTCGAGCGAGGCGGCGAGTTGCTGCCGATCGACACGGTGCGGACCGAGACGATCGCAGCCGAGGCGCGCGAGGCGGAAGCGAACGCGGCAGAATAGCCGGCCAGCGCGGGAGGCGCCGGCCGGGTTGACGTCTTAGTAGCTGCCCGGACGCGAGTTGCCCTGCGCGCGCGACGGCAGCGCCATGTTGCCGGTATCGAAGCCGGGGTTGGCCGGACGCAGGGCGCCGCCGCTGACGGTCGGCGTGTTCATGCTGCCCGTGTCCAACGTGGCCGGACGCGCGACGCCGATGTTGCCCTGCGGCACCGGAGTCGGGAACGCCATGTTGCCGGTGTCGGTCGGGCGGGTGTTGTTGCCGGCGCAAGCGGCCGTGCCGAGAACGGCGGCCAGCGACAGTACGGACATAAGCGACTTCATCGTAATTCTCCTGATCAAACAGCCCGGGCAGGCACCCTGCCCACCGTTAGAGCCCCAGGTTAAGTGCATGGGACCGCGCCGCATAGACTAAGCCAACATTTCGGCCACAGCTGTTACCGAGTTGCACTGCTAGATGGCACCTTTCCGGTGCAGGTCGTCGATCGTTTCGTCGTCGTAGCCGAGATCGCGCAGGACCTGCTCGGTATGCTCGCCCCGCTCCGGCGTCGCCGTCCGCACGCCGCGTGGTAGGCCGGACATCATGACCGGCGACGCCACCAGCGACAGCGCACCGAGACGCGCATGCTCGACCGGAGTGGCCATACCGAGATGCTGAACCTGCGGATCGGCAAAGACCTGGTCGATCGAGTTGATCGGGCCGCACGGGATGCCGGCGCCCTCGAACAGCTCGATCCAGTGCGCGGCCGGCATAGTGCGCGTTGCGTCGGAGATTGCCGCGTTGATGGCCTTGCGGTTGGCGCTGCGGCCTTTCTGATCCGTCCAGCCTGGTCGGGTAATCCACTCGGGATGGCCGATCGCGGTGCTGAACCGTTCGAATAGCCGGGCGGAACTGGCGGCGATATTAATGTGGCCGTCGCTGGTGGGAAACACGCCGGTCGGGATGCCGGTCGGGTGGTCGTTGCCGGCCTGCTGAGCGACGTCGCCGCGCATCAGCCACCGGGTCGCCTGGAAGTCGAGCATGAACGTCTGCACCTCGAGCAGGCTGGTCTGCACCCAACGGCCGACCCCGGTGCGCTCGCGCTCGAACAGCGCCGTGACGATGCCGAACGCCAGGAGGTTGCCCGCCGTAAGGTCGGCGATCGGGATGCCCACCCGCACCGGCCCCTGACCCGGCAGCCCGGTGATGCTCATCAGCCCGCCCATCCCCTGGGCGATCTGGTCGACGCCGGCGCGCGCGCTATACGGTCCGGTCTGCCCGAAGCCGCTGATACTACCATAGACCAGTCGCGGGTTGACGGCGTGCACATCGTCCCAGGCGATGTTCAGGCGGTGCTTTACGTTGGCCCGCATGTTCTCGACGATCACGTCGGCGGTCGCGACCAGCTTCATGAACGCCGCATGCCCCTCGGACGATTTGAGGTTAAGCTCGATCATCCGCTTGTTGCGATGCAGATTCTGGAAATCCGGCCCGTCGCGGTCGCCGCTGATCTCCTCGCCGCCGCTGTCGGGCGGCTCGATCCGGATCACGTTGGCGCCCCAATCGGCAAGGTGGCGGACGGCGGTCGGCCCAGCCCGCGCCAACGTCAGGTCGAGGACGACGATCCCATCCAAGGGCAGCTTGACCGCTTGATGCGCGTCGGTCGGCGAGTGTGTGTCAGGCATCGTTTATGTTCCAGGACGTCCCTGGGCCGATACTATCCCGATGCACCCGGCAGGCAATGCGCGATGACGGAAATGCAAACGGCCGGGCAAGCCCGGCCGTCAACGAAACGAAGTAGAGAGTTCAGCCCGCTTCGACTGAAACCGCTTCCGGGCCACGGCGGCCATCGGCAACCGACATCTTCACGTTCTGGTTCGGCTCCAGCGAGCTCATACCGCCACGGTTAAGCGCCGAGATGTGCACGAACACATCCTTGCCGCCACCCTCGGGCATCACGAAGCCGAAGCCCTTCTCGGCATTGAACCACTTTACGGTCCCACGCATCTCGACGGCCGTGCTCATGTCGACCGGCTGACGCGCCGGCGACCGCGGACGGTCGAATCCAGCGCCGCTGCTCGCACCACCGTAGCCGCCACCGGCGGGACCACCGCTGCCACCATATCCGCCGGCCCCCCCGCCGCCGCCGCCGCTAGCGCCCGGCGTTGCCGTGCTCTCGTCGACGCTGACAACGTCGGCGATCTGCGGCCCCTTCTGACCGGGAGACACCGATACGCGGAGCGTCGCGCCGGGAGACACCGTCTGATAGCCAGCCCGTGATAGAACGCTGATATGCAGGAAGGCGTCGCCGCCGCCGCCCTCGAGTTCGACGAAGCCGAAGCCCTTCTCGCCGTTGAACCACTTCACCGTCGCGCCGGTTTCCGGACCGCCGGGCGCGCCGAATCCACGCGGGGCCGCACCGAAGTTCGACGGTCCGCGATCACGGCCGCCACCGGCCGGAACGTAAGCGTCCCTGGGGACGTAGGGCTCATCGCGACCGCCGCGGCCACCGCCACCGAAATCGTCAAAGCGGTCTTTTCCGCCACGCGCCCCACGGCGGGGGCTGTCAAAGGAACGGCGATCAGGAGTGCTCATATCTTGGTCTCAAACGGGGTGAACGGAACGCACATAATGTCCACCTGCGGCGGTCCAAGCCGTCAACGGGCGACATACGCGCAATCTAACGGTATTTCTCAACCGCTGCCAAGCTCAGCGCGTAGCAAAACAACGCGCGCGGGCGCGTGCCGGCATGAAGTCTCCGAGAACGTTAGCGACTTGGCAAGCCGTCATCCGCTTGGCGCCGCGACCGGTCGGTTGCCGATGCACGTTGATCCGCATCGTCCCGCCGCCGGCAAGCGGGATGCGCAGCGTTCCCTGCTGGATCGCCCGCATATACAACGGCACGCCGATACCGGCGGGCGGCGTCTTGCCCTGCGCGATGGCGGAGACGCGCGCGCGGTAATCGGCGGCTAGGGCGGGGGTGCGGGAGTGATAGTAGCCGACCGCGTCGAACCAATTGCCGCCGGCATCGGTGTGCAACTGGTTCATGAAGCGCGCGGCGTAGTCAGCGTTGGCCGCCGGGTCGAAAGCCTGGTCGATGCTGGAGAACGCGCTGGGATGCGATTGCAGGTTGATCTGCATGCAGCCGACGTCGATCTGCGATACCCCGCGCGCCAAGGCCAGCGTCACCCAAGTCACTGCGGCGTCCTTGCTGTCGAAGTAATAGGCTGCGCCGTCCGCATTGACCGCCCATGGCCAAGGCTGCAAGCCCGGCAGCGGCGGGATCGGCCGTCCACTCTCCGCTTTCGCGATCGCCAACAGCAAGCCGGGCAAGGTGCCGCGGCCGGTCTCGGCGGCGGCGATGGCCGTCTTGCACTGCTCGCTCTGTTCGATCGTCCAGCTCGACGGCTCCGCCCGTGCCGCGCCGCTGGCCAGGAGCAGCGCGCCGAGCAGCAGCCGGAGCATATTACGCTGCGTTAGACAGGCTTCCCTGAGCATGCCGCGCGAAGATGGAGAACAACCGCCGTGTGATCGGGCCCGGCTTCCCGTCTCCGACGGAGACGCCATCCACCTTGACCAGTGGGCGTACGAAGCTCGTCGCACTGGTCATGAACACTTCCCGCGCCGCGCGCAGCTCCGCCTCGCTGAACGCCCGCTCCTCGAACACGATGCCCTCGTCCGCCAGTAGCGACACCAGCGCGGCCCTCGTGCAGCCCGGCAGGATTTCGTGGCCCAACGGCCGAGTCCGTAGCACGCCCTGCGCGTCAACGATCCAGCTGCTGGTCGACGCGCCTTCGGTCACCAACCCGTCGCCGTCGATCAGCAGTGCTTCCGCTGCCCCTTTCTCGCGTGCAGCCTGCTTGGCCAGCACGTTGGGGAGCAGCGCCACCGATTTGATATCGCAGCGCGCCCATCGCTGATCCGGATGCGTGATCGCCGTCGTCGCCCAGGCATCGACGTCGCGCGGGTACGGCGCCGTTCGCCGAACTGTCACCACGAAGGCGGGTCGGATCGGCTCCTTTGGGAACGCATGATCCCGCCGCGCGACGCCGCGGGTGATCTGCATGTAGATCAGCCCCTCGGTGATGCGGTTGAGCCGGGTCACCTCGAGCATGACGTGCACCAGCGCCTGTCGGCTCATCGGCATGTCGATGCGCAGCTCCCGCAGTGAGCGCTCCAGGCGGTCGAGATGCAGCGCCTCGTCCACCAACCGGCCGCCCATGATGTAGACGACTTCGTAGATCCCGTCGGCGAACTGGTAGCCGCGATCCTCCACGTTCACGCTGGCGTCCCGCTGCGGCACGTAGGCGCCATTGACGTAAGCGATGCGGCTCATGAGGCGTTCCTGTCGTCCGAGTTGACCCCGAGCTGCTTCAGCTTGCGATGCAGCGCGCTCCGCTCCATGCCGACAAATCCGGCCGTGCGGCTGATGTTGCCGCCGAACCGCATGAGTTGCGCCTGGAGATACTGCGTCTCGAACATGTCCCGCGCCTCGCGTAGCGGCAGCGACATCAAGTCCGCCGACGGATCGAAATTGAGCAGCGACGGCGCACCCTGGCTGACTTCGGCCGGCAGCATCTCGGCGCGGATCGGGTCGCCCGCCCCGCCCGGCGCCATGATCAACAGCCAGTCCATCAGGTTGCGCAGCTGGCGCACGTTGCCGGGCCAGTCATAGGCCTGCAACGCGGTCAGCGCGTCGGTCGACAACTCGCGGCTCGGGATGCCCGAGTTCTCCGCCGAGCGCTCGAGGAAATATCGCGCCAGCTCCGGCACGTCTTCCCGCCGTTCCTTCAGGCTCGGCATCCGCACTGGCACCACCGCCAGCCGATAGAACAGGTCCTCGCGGAACCGTCCGCCGGCGATCTCCGCCTGCAGGTCGCGGTTGCTGGTCGCCAGCACTCGTACGTCGACCTTCACGCGGGTGGCGCCGCCGAGCCGCTCGAACGTCTGGTCCTGCAACGCACGCACGATCTTGCCCTGTGTCTCCAGCGGCATGTCGGACACCTCGTCCAGCAGCAGCGTGCCGCCATGTGCCCGCTCGAGCACGCCGGCCCGCCGCGGCGTCGTCGACGCGTCCGACCCGGCCTCGACGCCGAACAGTTCTTCCTCGAAGCGCGCCGGGTTGAGCGTGGCGCAGTTCAGCACCACGAATGGGCCATCTGCCCGCCGCGAGCGCTGATGCACCATCCGCGCCGCCACTTCCTTGCCCGACCCGGCGGGTCCGCTGATCAACACCCGCGACCCCGTCGGCGCCACCCGGTCGACCGAGGCCCGCAGCTGCGAGATCGCCGCACTCTGCCCGGTCAGTTCCGACTCCGCGCCGGCCCGCAGCCGCAACTCGGCATTCTCGCGCGCCAGCCGCGCCGCCTCGAGCGCCCGGCGCACGATCAGAAGCAGCCGGTCCGACTTGAACGGCTTCTCGATGAAATCGTAGGCGCCGTGCTGGATCGCGGTGACCGCCGTCTCGATGGTGCCGTGCCCGGAGATCATCACCACCGGAACATGCGGTTCCTCGTTGTGGATCACGTTCAGGATGCCGAGTCCGTCGAGCCGCGAACCCTGCAGCCAGACGTCGAGGATCACCAGGGCCGGACGCCGATGCCGAAACGCCGCGATGGCGCCATCTGAGTCGCCGGCCTGTCTTACCGAGTATCCCTCGTCGTCGAGCACGCCGTCGATCAACGTGCGGATGTCGGGCTCGTCGTCGACGATTAGGATTTCCTGCGCCATTGGCCCGTCCTCTAAGCCGGAACGGGTTGCGGCACAATCAGCGGCAACGACAGGCTCACGATCGCGCCCGGACCGTCGGTCCGGTCCTCCAGCGCCAATCCGCCGCCATGGTCCTCCATGATCTTCTTGACGATTGCTAGCCCGAGCCCGGTGCCCTTGGGTTTGTGGGTCACATACGGCTCCGTCAGCCGCCCGCGATCCGCGTCGGGCAGGCCGATCCCGTCATCGATCACGTCGATCACCACCATGCCGTCCTGCGCGCGTACCGCCACCGCGATACGCCCGATCTGCCCTACCCGTTCACCCGCGCGCGCCCTGGACGCAACCGAGTCGGCAGCATTCTGCAGCAGATTGGTCAGCGCCTGCCCCAGCAGCCGCCGGTCGCACGACCCCATTGGGCCGCGTTCGGGTATGTCGGTCACCCAGTCGATCTCCGGCCGGGCGCTCCGCTGTAGGATCAGCGCCTCCCGCGCCACCCGGCCCACGTCGTCCGGCTTCAACACCGGCTGCGGCATGCGCGCGAAGGCGGAGAACTCGTCGACCATGCGCCCGATGTCGCCCACGTGCCGCACGATGGTGTCGGCGCATTGCGCGAACGTCTCCGGGTCCGACTGGATCTCCTTGGTGAACCGACGCTTGAGCCGCTCGGCGCTGAGCTGGATCGGCGTCAGCGGGTTCTTGATCTCGTGCGCGATCCGCCGCGCCACGTCCGACCACGCCGCCTTCCGCTGCGCCGATTGCAGCTCGGTGATGTCGTCGAACGTCACCACGTAGCCGTCCGGCCGCCCGCCGCGCAGGTCGGTTCCCACCCGCACCAGCAGCGTGCGGCGGCGTTGGGTCGGCCCGATTTCAACCTCGGCGGTGTGCGCCCGCTCCGGCTGCGCCTCGACCGAACCCAGCAGCGGGGCGAATTGCGGCACCGTGTCGGCCAGCCGCGCGCCGATCGCGTTGATCAGATCGCTTCCGAGCAGCTCGCTGGCCGCCCGGTTCGGCAGCTCCACCCTGCCCTGCGCGTCGAGCCCGATCACGCCCGCCGACACGCCGGCCAGCACCGTTTCGGTGAACCGCCGACGCTCGTCGATCTGGCTATAGGCCTCCATTAGCTCGCCACGCTGCGAGCCCAACTGCCCCGTCATGCGGTTGAAGGCACGGCTCAGCCCGGCCACCTCGTCGTCGCTCGCGGTCTCCGGCACCCGCACCGTCAGATCGCCGCTGCGCACCCGCTCGGCCGCCCGGATCAGCCCGCCGATCGGGCGCGCGATCTGGTTCGCCAGCACCAAACCGATCAGCACCGCCGCCATCAACACCAGCAGCGCGATCAGCGCGAAGATCATCGCAAACGTGATCTGCAACTTGGTCCGGTTCTCGTCGAGCCGTGTGTATTCCGCCACCGCTTGCTCGGTGCGCACCATGTGATTGAGGATTTCCGGGTCCACCGGCCGCCCGATCTCAAGCATCAGCGGCAGCGTCGAGCCGAGTTGAACCACCGCCCGCACCCGGTTCTCGTCCGGTGAGCCCAACACCGCCACCTCGCCGTTGCGCGCTTGGTCGATCGCGGTCCGAGGCGGCAGCTCGACGCCGAGCCCCTCCATCGCGCCGATCCCGGCCACGACCTGCCCCGTCACCGGCTCGAAGATGATCGCCTCGGTCAGCCCGCGAAGCACCGTCTGCGTCTGTAGCACCTGCGCGAACGCATACGGGTCGGTCGACAGCATCGCCCCGGCCCGGCTCAGATCGTTGGCCATGCCGAGCGCGTCGGTGCGGATGTTATTGCGATGCTCCTCCAGATAGCCGCGGCTGGCCTCGAGCCCCTCGTTCAACGCCGTCCGCACCCGGTCGTTGAACCAGCCCTGGATGCCCAGCGTGAAGAACGCCGTCGCGAACAGCGCCACCAGGATCGTCGGCGTCACCGCGACCACGCTGAACAGCATCACCAGCCGCACATGCAGCCGCGACCCGGCCGATCCCCGTCGCCGCTCCACCCATACCCGCGTCACCCGGCCCGCCAGCACCGCTCCCAGCAGCAGCAGCACCACCAAATTGGCCAGCACCAAGCCGAGCAGCGCGCGCGGCGTGATCCCGCTCGACAGCAGGATGAACGTGACCACGCTGAGTACCAGCGCGATCGACGCCAACACCAGCGTGACCACCTTGCCGAGCAGGATGTCGGCCACGCGGCGACGCCGGCGCGCGGGGCGCAGCTGCGTCGGTTGCACGTCGGCGTTCATCGCCTCGCCCTCAGCCGATGCCGCGCACCACCGGGATGTCGAGATCCCGGATCTTCTTGCGCAGCGTGTTGCGGTTCAGCCCGAGCATCGCCGCCGCCTTGATCTGATTGCCGCGCGTCGCCGCCAGCGTCATCTGGATCAACGGCCGCTCCACCTCGGCGATGACCCGGTCGTAAATGTCGCGCATCGGCATGCCGTCGCGGCTGGCGGCGAGGAATTGCCGGATGTGCCGCTCGACCGCGTTGGACAACGGCTCCGGCCCGAAGCTGGCGGACGGCATCTCGTCTTCCTGCCCGGTCTCCTGCAACTCGGCGGCGATCACCTCGGCATTGATGGTCTCCTGCGGATACAAGGCCGCCAGGCGTCGCATCAGGTTCTCCAACTCGCGCACGTTGCCGGGCCAGCGATGCTGCCGCAGCCGCTCGATGGCCGACTGATCCAGCGACTTCAATGCCAGACCGCTCTCGCGCGCCTTGTCGAGGAAGTGGCGCGCCAGCACCTGGATGTCTTCCAGCCTCTCGCGCAGCGGCGGCAGGCGGATCGGCACCACGTTGAGCCGGTAGAACAGATCCTCGCGGAACTGCCCGGCGCGGATCGCCTGCCGCAGGTCGCGATGCGTCGCCGCCACGATGCGGACGTTCGCGCGGATCGGCTGCCGCCCGCCGACCGTGGTGAATTCGCCCTCCTGCAGCACGCGCAGCAACCGGGTCTGCGCCTCGGCCGGCATGTCGCCGATCTCGTCGAGGAACAGCGTGCCGCCGGCGGCCTGCTCGAAGCGGCCCTGCGCCCGGTTCAACGCCCCGGTGAACGCCCCGCGCTCGTGCCCGAACAGCTCGCTCTCGATCAGCTCGCGCGGGATCGCCGCCATGTTGATCGCCACGAACGGCCCGCTCCGCCGCCGCCCGTAATCGTGCAGCGCGCGCGCCACCAACTCCTTGCCAGTGCCGCTCTCGCCGTTGACCATCACCGTCAGGTCGGTCGTCGTCAGCCGGGCGATGCTGCGATAAATCTCCTGCATCGCGACGGACCGGCCGATCAGCGGCAGCCGCTCCTCGCTGTCGCTCTCCTCGCGCACCCCGCTCGGCTCGTTCTTCGGTGGCGCCTCCAAGGCACGGCCGACGACCGCCAACAATTCCTTTAAGTCGAAAGGCTTGGGCAGATATTCGAAAGCTCCGCGTTGAGCCGCCTTCACCGCCGTCATCAGCGTCGACTGCGCGCTCATGACCACGACGCGCAGCTCCGGCCGGATGCGCTTGATGCGCGGGATCAGGTCTAGCCCGTTCTCGTCCGGCATTACCACGTCGGTGATGACCAGGTCGCCCTCGCCATCCTCGACCCAGCGCCAAAGCGTCGCCGCATTACCGGTGCAGCGGACCTGGTAGCCGGATCGCCCGAGCGCCTGGGTCAGCACGGTCCGGATGGAACGATCGTCATCGGCGACGAGAACGGTCGGCAGCGTCATGCGGGAACTTTCATTGGCCGTCAGAGTCCGTCTCGGTCATCACCGGCAGGCACAGGCGGAATTCGGTACGTCCGGGGCGGCTGTCGACCTCGAGCAGCCCGCCATGGTCGCCGACGATCTTGGCCACCAGTGCGAGCCCCAGGCCGCTGCCGCTCGCCTTGCTGGTGACGAACGCCTCGAACAGATGCGGCCGGATATCGTCGGAGATGCCCGGCCCATTGTCGCGCACCGTCACCACCAAAGGCAGGTGCACACGCTGCGAGCTGCCGGCGACCGCCAGTCGCATGCCGTGCTGGTAGGCGGTCGTCAGCCCGATCTCGCCGCGGTCTCCGCCGTTCTTGCCGCTGCTGATCGCCTCGGCCGCGTTCTTGACCAGGTTGAACAGCACCTGCACCAACTGGTCGCGATTGCCCCAGACCGGCGGCAGCGACGGGTCGTAGGTCTCGTTGATCCGCATTCCCGAAGCGACGCCGCTCTGCGCCAACCGGCGCACGTGCTCCAGCACGCGGTGGATGTTGACGGGCCGCCGGTCCACCGGCTTCTCGCCGAACACCTCCATGCGGTCCACCAAATCGCGGATGCGGTCGGCCTCGTCGCGGATCAGATCGGTGAGCTCTCGGTCCTGCGGCAGGACATTCGGCTCCAGCAGCTGGGCGGCGCCGCGGATCCCGGAGAGCGGGTTCTTGACCTCGTGCGCGAGGATCGCTGCCATGCCGCTCACGCTGCGGGCGGCGCCGCGATAGGCGATCTGCCGATCTAACGCGCGGGCCGCCGACGCGTCCTGCAGCGTCAGCAACACGCAGCCGGGCTCCTCGACCAGGCTGGTGACGTTCACGCTGATGTGCCGTTTCTGCAGCCGCGGACTTTCGAGGTTGAGGTCGTGATCGGAGATCGTCGTCTCGCTGGATCGGACCTGCGCGATGATCTGGAACAGCGGGTTGTCGTGCGGCAGCAAGGCGCCAAGCTGGATCTGGCCCAGCTGCAGCATCGACATGCCGAGGAACTGCTCGGCCGCCTGATTGGCATAACGGAAGCCGTTATTGGCATCGAGCAGCAGCAGCGGGATCGGCAAGGCGCCGAGCAGCGCCAGCGAGTCGACCGGCGGCGGGCGCCGGGTCAAGCGCTCGACCAGCGCGGTGCGGCCGCGGGCGACGACGTTCTTCATGCGGCGACCGCGACCGTCGCCCGCTCGATCAGCGGGTCGTAGAAGCGATGGATCAGCGTCTCGACCGCTGCCGCGTCAGCGCTGCGATTGACCGAGGCGCGGAACTCCGATGAGCCCCACAAGCCGCTGGAATACCACGATACGTGCTTGCGCGCGACGCGGACGCCGGCCTCCCGCCCGCAATGCTCGAGCATCGCGTGGTAGTGCTCGAGCAGGATGTGCTTCTGCTCCAGCAGGCTCGGGTCGGGGATGCGGCGGCCGGTGGCCAGGAACTCCGCCGCCTGCGCCGGGAACCAGGGCCGGCCATAGCAGCCACGCCCGATCATGACGCCATCCGCGCCTGATTGCCGCATCGCCTCGGCGGCGTGGTCGACCGTCAGGATGTCGCCGTTGACGATCACAGGAATGCCGACCGCTGCCTTTACCGAGGCCACGAAGCGCCAATCGGCCGTGCCGGTATAGAATTGCTGCCGGGTTCGCCCGTGCACCGTCACCATCTGGATGCCACAGGCTTCGGCAATCCGCGACAGCGACGGCGCATTCAGGTTCGCATGATCCCAGCCCATGCGCATCTTCAGCGTCACCGGCACGTCGACCGCACGCACCGTCGCTTCGAGCAGCCGTGCCGCCGCCACCTCGTCCCGCATCAGCGCCGACCCGGCGGTCTGCCCGATCGCCACCTTCTTGACCGGACAGCCGAAATTGATGTCGACCAGATTGGCCCCGTGCGCCACAGCGATCCGCGCCGCCTCGGCCATCGCATCGGGGTCACAGCCCGCTAGCTGCACCGAGGCCGGCCCGCCGCTGCCGTCGACCTCGGCCATCCGCAACGTGGTGCGGTTCTCGCGCACCATTGCCCAGGAGGCGATCATCTCGGACACGACGAGCCCGGCCCCATGCCGCTTCGCCAACCGCCGGAACGGCAGGTCGGTGACGCCCGACATCGGCGCCAGGATAACCGGTCGCTCGATCAGCACGCGCTGTGCGCCGGAACCGAGCGTGATCGGTGCAAAAGCCGTTGCTTGATCAGTGTTGCCCATGATTTGTGCAAACTAGAACGTGTGTTGCCCATGTGCAAACATTCTGCGGCGTGCGTGACGCGGGGTTGACGGGGTGCACCCGGGCCAGCATGGAACCTGCATGCGGATTGCAGCGATCTTGGTGGCGGCCGGCTCCGGCCAGCGCTTCGGGGCCGACCGGCCCAAACAATATGTCGAATGCGCCGGCAAGCCGGTGGTGCGCTGGGCGGCCGAGCGGCTCGCGCCGGCAGGCAGCCTGCTGCAACCGGTCGGCGATCCCGCTTCACTCGCCGAAGCGCTCGCCGGGCTCGAGCACCTCCCCGTGGTCGCCGGCGGCGCGACCCGGCAGGACAGCGTGCGCGCCGGGCTCGAGGCGCTGGCGCCGTTCGCGCCTGACGTCGTGCTGATCCACGATGCCGCCCGCCCTTATTTGCCCGACGACACCATCCCCGCCTTGCTCGAAGCGCTGGCTGGATGTGACGGCGCGATTCCTGCCGTTCCCGTCGCCGACACGCTCAAGCGCGAAGCGGACGGCCTGATTGCCGCGACCGTCGCGCGCGAGGGACTGCACCGGGCGCAGACGCCGCAGGCGTTTCGCTTCCAAACCATCCTCGCGCTGCATCGCCAGCAGGCCGGCATCCCCGGCGCCACCGACGACGCCGCTCTATTCGAACGCGCCGGCTTGCCCGTCGCGCTGGTCCGCGGCCATGAGGACAACGTCAAGCTCACCTATCAGGAGGACGCCGTCAGGATGGCCCGCATTCTCGCCCCCGCCCTCGAGCCGCGCACCGGCACGGGCTACGACGTCCATGTGCTCGAGGTCGGGCGCAAGCTCGTCCTGTGCGGCATCGAGGTGCCGCACGCAAAGGGACTGGCCGGGCATTCGGACGCCGATGTCGGCATCCACGCGCTCTGTGACGCCATCTACGGCGCGTTGGCGGAAGGCGACATCGGGCGGCATTTCCCGCCGAGCGAGGCGACCTGGAAGGATGCCGACAGCGCCCGCTTCCTACGTCATGCCGCCGAGCGCATCGCGGCCCGGGGTGGACGCCTCTCGAATGCCGACGTCACGCTGATCTGCGAGCAGCCCAAGATCACGCCCCACGCTCCCGCCATGATCGCACGCATCGCGGAGTTGCTGGGCGTCGAGCCCAGTCGGGTCTCGATCAAGGCGACGACGTCGGAGAAATTGGGGTTCACCGGTCGCGGCGAGGGTATCGCGGCGCAGGCGGCGGTGATGGTGTTACTGCCGGCCTGAACGGTTGGTCGGAGCGGCGGGATTCGAACCCACGACCCTCAGTCCCCCAGACTGATGCGCTACCAGACTGCGCTACGCTCCGTCGTTCGGGGTCTTAGCAGCGTCGCCCACGTCGAGCAACGCCCGTAGCTCGACCAACTCGTTCAAAACGGTTTCCAACACGGCCCGCAGCGCAGCAGCGTCGTCCGTGCGGGAGGACGGCGGCTCGGGCGTGGGTTCGAGGCCGGGCAAAGTGGGCGGTGCGGCCTGCTCGGCTTCGGCGGCGGCCCGCTCGGCCGGCGGCGCGGGCGGGATATCGTCAGCCAACTGGCCCCCACCATCCCGCAGCAAGCGCTGCACGCCTTTGATCGTATAGCCCTGAATGTAAAGCAAATCCGATATGCGTCGAAGGAGCTGGATATCGTCCGGGCGATAATAACGGCGCCCGCCACCACGCTTCAGCGGCTTGATCTGCGGAAACTTCGTTTCCCAGAAACGCAGCACATGCTGCGGGATGTGCAACTCGTCGGCAACCTCGCTGATGGTGCGGAACGCCGTCGGTGCCTTCTTGGCCCGCAGGCGGGGGGCGTCACCGTCCTCCGGCAGAATCTCGCTCATTCGTCGTCGTCCACGGCCGGGATGGCCAAGCCGTTCACCTGTGCCTTGAGCACCTGGCTCGGCCGGAACGTCAGCACCCGGCGCGGCAGGATCGGCACCTCGATCCCGGTTTTAGGATTGCGCCCAATCCGCCGGCCTTTCTGCCGCACGGAGAACGTCCCGAAGCCACTCAACTTGACCGGTTCGCCTGCCTCGAGCGCCAGCGACATGCGCTCCAGCACCGTCTCCAACAACTCTGCCGAGTCGTTACGCGACAGCCCAACCTGCGCATATATCGTTTCCGCCAGTTGCGCGCGCGTAACCGTATTCATGCGATCACGCTATGGGTGGACATCACGGCGGTCAAGCAAACCTCTTGATATAAAAGAAGTTCGGGCGGGTGTTGCATTGCGATCACGCCTCTACTGTGGCCGTGATGCTACATGCGGACGAGCGCACTGCCCCAGGTCAGGCCGCCGCCCAGCGCTTCCATCAGCACGAGTTCGCCCCGCTTGATGCGCCCGTCGCCGAATGCCTCGGCCAGTGCCAGCGGGATCGATGCTGCCGACGTGTTGGCATGCCGATCGACGGTCACCACCACGCGCTCAGCGGCCAGGCCGAGCTTCTTGCCCATCGCATCGATGATGCGCCGGTTGGCCTGGTGCGGCACCAGCCAATCCACGTCGTCATGCGTCAGGCCGTTGGCCGTCAGCGCCTCGTCCACCGCGGCGGCGAGCTTGCCGACCGCATGGCGAAAGATCTCGCGCCCGTTCATCTTCAAATGACCCGGCAGTTCCCGCCGGCCTACCGCGCCATCGACGTAGAGCAGGTCGCCGTGTCGCCCCTCGGCATGGAGATGCGTCGACAGCACGCCGCGGCCTACCTCGTCATCCTGCGCGCGCCGCAGATAGACGGCACCGGCGCCATCCCCGAACAGGACGCAGGTGCCGCGGTCGGTCCAGTCAACGATGCGGGAATACACCTCGCTGCCGATGACCAGCGCGCTGCGGATCTGGCCGGCGCGGATCATCGAGTCCGCGATCGACAGCGCATAGACGAATCCGCTGCAGGCGGCCGAGACGTCGAAGCCGAAGCCGCCGGTCATGCCGAGCGCGGCCTGCACCCGGACGGCAGTGGACGGGAACGCCTGGTCGGGCGTCGCCGTCGCTAGGATCACCGCATCGACGTTGGTCGCCTCCACCCCTGCCCGTTCGAGCGCCTGTCGCGCCGCCGCGGTCGCCATCGTCGCGCAGGTGTCGCTCTCGCCGGCGATGCGGCGCTCTACGATACCGGTGCGCTCACGGATCCATTCATCGCTGGTGTCCAGCGTGCGGGCGAGTTCGTCATTAGTAACGATCCGTGGTGGCAGATACCCGCCAATACCCGCCAAGACGGCGCGAGGACACGTCGTCATGGTTCCCTAAGCTGACGCGACGGCGACGGCGGGCGGCAGGCTCAGCCCGTCGATCTGCGCGAGACCGTCGCGGATCTTCGCGTTGAAGCCGTTGACCACCATGTCCATCGCCACGTCGACGGCGTGGGCGAAGCCGGTCGCGTCGGTGCCGCCATGGGATTTCACCACCACGCCGTTGAGCCCGAGCATGACGGCGCCGTTGTAACGGCGCGGGTCCAGCCATTCGCGCATGCGGTCGAGGCCGGGTCGCGCGAGGAGGTAGGCGGCCTTGCCCATGAGGCTGCCGCTGAAGATCGGCCGCAGCAGGTCGCCCATCAGCTTCAGCGCGCCCTCGGCGGTCTTGAGCGCGACGTTCCCGGTAAAACCATCCATGACGATGACGTCGGTGGTGCCGGCGGCGATATCGTGGCCCTCGACGAAGCCGTGGAACTGCGGCGCGATATGGCTCAGCCGCAGCAGCTCCGCCGCCTCTCGCACGCGTTCGTCACCCTTCAACTCCTCGGAGCCGACGTTCATCAGCCCGATCGTCGGCGCCGGCAGGCCGAGCACGGTGCGCGCAAATACGTCGCCCATCACCGCAAACTCGACCAGGTTGCGCGCGTCGCACTGAATGTTCGCCCCGAGATCGAGCATGACGATGTCGCCGCGCGCGGTCGGCGCGATGGCGGCCATGGCCGGGCGATCGATGCCGGGCAGCGTCTTGACGACAATCTTGGCCAGCGCGAGCAGCGCGCCGGTATTGCCGGCCGAGACCAAGCCGTCTGCCTCGCCATTGGCGACGGCATCGATGGCCAGCCGCATCGAGGAGGTCCGCATCCGCAAGGCCGCCGTGGGCTTCATATCTGACCCCACGGTCGTCTCGGCATGCCGCAGGGTGCAGCACTCCTCCAGGCGTTTGCGCTCGCTCATCAGCGGACGCAACTTAGCCTCGTCGCCGATTAGCAGGAAACGCGCGGTGGGATGACGCTCGGCGGCGGCGACAATGCCGTCGAGTACGATGAGAGGCGCGTCATCGCCACCCATCGCGTCGATGGCAAGGGAGAACGTCGCGCTTGTGGAAGACACCTGTTGAAGCCGGTCGCTGATTAGGCGCGGACGGCCCCTTTCAAATCCTTGCCGGCCGCGACGACTTCGCGCCCACCGTAATAACCACAATGGCTGCACACGTGATGCGGGCGCTTCAGCTCGCCGCAGTTCGGGCAGTCGTTATGGGCCTCGCCGACGAGGAAATCGTGCGCGCGACGCATGCCGCGACGGGACGGGGAGGTCTTCTTCTTAGGAACAGCCATGGGAAACGCCTCTCCAAAAGGCTGTGAGTTCAGGCGCACCGGAGGGCGCGGGCTGGATCACGACAAGGTTAGGGATGAACGAGCCGCGGGCCTTAGCAGAGACGGCCCACGTCAGCAAGAGAGCCGACGAGCCCGCGTGCGTCACTGCGGTCGGCGCAGCGCCGCCAACGCAGCGAATTTATTAGCGGTTTCGGGCACTTCTTCCTCCGGTTCGGCCAGTCCAGGTCGTCGCGGATACGGGTCGAGTGCCAGCGCCAGCTGCTCGATCGCGGCCTCGCCCAGGTCGATGAGGCCAGCTGGATAGGGGATCTGATCAGGCGACTCGGGGTCGTCATCCTCCGTCTCGCTCCCCTCCGGCACGAAGTGGACGGTGAAATCCTCGGAGATCGCCTGCTTGAAGTCGTCGAGCGTGACGACGCAGGTCTGCGTGACCGCCGCGGCCAGGGTGCCCGACGCCTCGATCATCGACTCCTCCAGTCGCCTCAGACGAAAGCTGCAGTGCAGCCGCTCGATGTCGGGCAGCATGAGCCGTATCGCAATGGCAGCCAGTTCGGCCGCACTTGCATCGACCACCATGTCCAGACCGGCGGTACCGATCCGGTCGATCGCCACCGGCCGTGTCATCTCGCTCATGCCGACACGCTCACGTCGGCGGCAGGCGCCGGAAGGAAGTCGACCCGGCCTGCAACCAGACTCTCGAGGCTTTGCGCCACGAGATGCCGATGTTGCGCCAGCATCGACTTGGCCAACAGCTCCGGCGCTGCCGCGGGCGGCGACCCGCGCCAGACGTTGCGCCCCAGCGCGGCTGCCAGGGCCGCCTCGTCGTCGGCCGCGACTGCGTCCTCGTACGCCTGCCGTCGGCCGTTCAGCGCTTCCCACATCGCCTTGTTCTTCCGCCCGACCGTAATGTCCCCGATCCCCAGCTCGCGCAGCGTATGATCCATGTCGAGGAACATCGCATCGAACACCGCCTGGGCCAGCGCTTTGCCGGTCTCCGCCTCGCGGTGCAGCCGGTCGAGCAAGAGGAAGGTGTAGAGCCCGATCATGTCGAAGCGGCCGTCCATCGTGTCGGGCACGGCGAGCTCCGTGTAGTAATACGGGTCCCGCGCGGCACGCACGGCGGTCGTGTAGAGCGCGAAACCGGCACGCTCATGCGGCTTACGGCTGAACAACCCGAGCAAACCCATCGAACACCTTCCTACCCGGCCGACCCGCCGGGCCCCTGCTGATTGACACGCCCATGCGAGCGTGAGAGCACCGCCCAGACATAGGCGCCCCCCAAATCGGGTCAATCGGCGCGTGCGCCGCCAGCTGAGCCTAACCGGCGGCACCCAATAGGACGAACGCGCGTGCGCAATCCGCTTGCTTTGACGATGTTGCTCATCTCGGTCTCCGCCTGCAGTCTGGTCCAGACGCCGAGGATTTTGCATGGCAACAAGCTCGACGCCGATTCGCTTAAGGAATTGGTACCCGGCGTCAGCACCAAGAAGGACGTGACGTCGCTGGTGGGCTCGCCGACCGCACATGCCACGTTCGACGACAACGAGTGGATCTACATCAGCGAGACCAACTACTCCCGCATCGGCCGCCTGCCGGGCGTCTTGAAGCAGGACGTGACGGTGATGAATTTCGCGCCATCGGGCACGTTGACGTCGGTCAAGAACCTGACGCAGGCAGATGCGCGCGACATCTCGGTAGCCTCCGGCGCAACGCCGTCGCCGGGCAGCGAGGCCTCGTTCCTGCAACAGTTGCTCGGCAACGTCGGCAAATACAGCGTTGGCAATCTAGGTGGCGGCGACAACTCGAGCGTCGGCGGCAGCGGCGCAGCCACCACCGGCGCCCGCTAAGGTCGCAACACCGCTCGCCGCATGGAGTCGGCTTCAACCCACCCTCGCTCGCCGTCCTTCAACTCAAAAATGGCTCCAGCCGCCGGTTTGCAGCGCCATGGGGTGCCCGGCAGCGTCTACCACCCGGACGCCGGGCTCGGCCTCGATGCGTCCAATGCGTGTGATCGCAATCCCGAGCGCCGCTGCGCGCGCCTGGAGCGCCGCTTCCCGCGCGGGGTCCACGGTCATCAGCACTTCGTAATCGTCCCCGCCGGTCAGGCACGTCTCCAGCCATCCGGGCTCGCACACCGAGACAGGCACGCGGTCCGCCCAGACCGTCGAGCCCAGCCCGGCCGCGCGGCAGAGATGCTCGAGGTCCTGCACCAGTCCATCCGACACGTCCATCGCGGCGCGAACGAAACCTGCATCGATCAGCCCGACCCGTGGCTGCGGAAGCCGATATCGACCCGCCAAGAAGCCCTCGGGATCATCGAGCTCACCGCGGATCGCCCGCAGGCCAAGTGCCCCGTCGCCGATGGTTCCGCTGACCCAGACACCGTCACCCACGACCGAGCCCGCCCGGCGCACCATGGTACCCGGCGCGACATGCCCGATCGCCGTGATCGTGAGGCTCAGCGGCCCCGGCGTTGAGGTCGTATCACCGCCCAAAAGACTGATATTGAAGTAATCCTGATCCTGCTTCAGCCCGGCGGCAAAGGCGGCCAACCAAGTGTCCGCAATGCCACGTCGCGCCGATACCGTCAGCAGGTAGGCCAGCGGCACCGCACCTTTAGCCGCCAAGTCCGACAGGTTCACCCGCAGCAATTTGCGCGCGATCAGGTCGGGCGGATCGTCCGGTAGGAAGTGCACGCCCTCGACCATGGCATCCACCGTCACCACCAGCGTCCGACCCGACGGCGGCTCCAGCAGCGCCGCATCGTCCAGCAAATCCAGCCCGCCGGGCCCGGCCAGCGGCCTAAAATGCCGCGCGATCAGATCGAACTCGGCCCGTGGAATCACGTCGCCGCCGGCACCGCTCCGAACTCCTGCGGCCGCAGCTCGCGCGCCAGCCGGTCGAGCATGCCGTTGACCATCCGCGGCTCCTCGCCGGCGAAGAAACCGTGCGCCACGTCGAGATACTCGTTGATCACCACCCGCGACGGCGGCCCGTCCTCCATCGTCAGCTCCGCCCCCCCGGCGCGCAGCATTGCGCGTAACACCGGGTCCAGCCGCAGCATCGGCCATTCCGTCGGCAGCGCCGTCGCGATCAGCCCGTCGAGCCGATCCTGTTGCGCCACCGCTGTGCGAACGATGCGGGTGAATAGCGGCACGTGCGCGTCCGGCACCCTGCCCTCCTCGAAACCGGACGCCTCCGGCCCTGGCGTCACACCCAACCTGTGCCGCACGAACTGATCGATGACCGTCTCGGCGGTCTCGCCGTTCTGCTCGCTCTGGAACAAGGCCTGCACCGCGGCGACGCGTGCGGCCGTGCGCGGCCGGCCGGTCCTGGCTGGGCGCGGCATCAATGCGCTCCCAGCGTGCGCGTCACGGTCACTTGCAGTAGCGCCGCCGCCGCCGCTTCGGCGCCCTTGTTGTGATCGTCGTCGCCGGAGCGCGCGACGGCCTGCTCGATCGTATGCACCGTCAGCAATCCGCTGCCCAAGGCCAGCCCAAACTGCAGCGCCACGTTCATCAGCCCGGCCATCGCTTCGCGGCACAGGAACTCGTAATGGTCTGTCTCGCCCTTGACGACGCAGCCGAGCGCAACGAAGCCGTCGAACCGCGTCTTGCCGCGCAGCACCAGCCGGATTGCCTGCGGCAGCTCGAAGGCGCCGGCGACGTCCAGCACGTCATGCGTCGCGCCGGCCTCGGACAGGATGCGCTGCGCACCCCGCGTCATGCCGTCGACGACGTCGCGATAATACGGGGCGCGCACTACGAGAAGGTGCGGGGCGGGGCCGGGCACCGCGGGGGCGATGGGCGGCGGGGCGTCGATTGTGCTCATTCGTGCGGGGCGCCGTCGATCGAGCGCTGCTCGACGATGTTCAGCCCATAACCCTCGAGCCCGACCACCGTCCGGCGTGTGTTCGAGAGCAGAACCATGTCATGGATGCCGAGATCGACTAGGATCTGCGCGCCGATGCCGTAATCGCGGAGAAAATGCCGTGGCGCCGGATGCCGGTCGAGCAGGCGGACCCGGTCCGACAGCGCATGCGGCCGGGTGTCGCGGATCAACACGACGGCACCGCGGCCCTCCTCGGCGATCATGCGCATCGAGCCGTGCAGCGTCGAATATTCGTGGTTGCCGATCATGTCGTTGATCATGTCGACCGCGTGCATCCGCACCATCGGCGGTTCACCCCCATCGAGCTCGCCTTTGCTGAGCACGAGGTGTTCGGCCGGGTCGAGCGTGCTGGCATAGACGGTCAGCGTCCATTTACCGCCCACCGCATGCTCAATCGTCCCTTGCTCGACTCGGCGGACCAGCCGCTCGGTGCGGCGGCGATGGCCGATCAGGTCGGCGATGGTCCCGAGCTTTAGGTTGTGGCGCTGCGCGAAGGCGGCCAGCTCCGGCAACCTAGCCATGGTGCCGTCTTCGTTCATGATCTCGCAGATCACCCCGGCGGGCGTCAGCCCGGCCAGCCGCGCGATGTCGACGGCCGCCTCCGTGTGTCCGGCGCGGACCAGCGTGCCGCCATCACGCGCCACCAGCGGGAACACGTGCCCGGGCGTCACGATCGCGTCGCGCGCGGCCTCGGGGTTGATCGCCACCGCGATGGTGCGCGCCCGGTCGGCCGCCGAAATCCCGGTGGTCACCCCCTCGCGCGCCTCGATCGAGACGGTGAAGGCGGTCTGGTGCCGGGTGGCGTTGGATTGGCTCATCAGCGGCAGGCCGAGCTGGTCGACCCGCTGCTGCGTCATCGCCAGGCAGATCAGCCCGCGCGCGTGCCGCGCCATGAAGTTCACGGCGTCGGGCGTGGCGAACTGGGCGGGAATCACCAGGTCGCCCTCGTTCTCGCGGTCCTCGTCGTCGACGAGCACGAACATGCGGCCGGAGCGCGCCTCCTCGACGAGGTCGGCGGCGCTGCTCAGGTAGTCGGAAAGGAGAGCTTGCTTCATTTGACCTCTGCGGCCCGGGCCACGTAGCGGGCGAGCATATCGATCTCGATATGCACCGCGTCCCCGGTCCGCAAGCCTCCGAGCGTGGTTTCGGACCAGGTATGCGGGATGATGTTGACCCCGAAGGTCGCGCCCGACACCTCGTTAACCGTCAGCGACACGCCGTCGATCGCGACGCTACCCTTCGGCGCGATGAACCGCGCCAGCTCACGCGGCACCTCGACGCTCACGCGATGCGACCCGTTCTCCGCCGTCACCGACACGACCTTACCCTGCCCGTCGACATGGCCGGAGACGAAGTGCCCGCCCAACTCGTCGCCCACCTTGAGCGACCGCTCCAGATTCATCCGGCTGCCCTCGGCCCAGCCGCCGAGCCCGGTCTTAGACAGCGTCTCCCTCGACACCTCGACGGCGAACCAGTCCGACCCGACCTCGACTGCCGTCAGGCAGCAACCAGAACACGCAATCGACGCCCCGATCGGGATTGCGCCGGCATCCGGCCACGGCGTCTGGATGATGAGGCGCATGTCCGCGCCTTCGCCCAACGGCGCCAGGCTGCGGACCGCGCCCACGGCAGTGATGATCCCGGTGAACATCTCAGATCCTCGTCAACATCGTCAGCAAATCGTCTCCGAGCGCGCGCTGCTCGATGCGCTCGAACCGCGGCATGGTCTCCAGCGCCGCTACGCCGAACCCGGCCGCCGCGGCCAGCCCATCCCCGCCCATCACCGCCGGCGCATGGAACCAGGCGATCCGGTCGACCAGCCCGGCCCGCAACAGCGAGCCTGCGATCTGCGCCCCGCCCTCGACCAACACCCTCGTCAGCCCGGCCTGCCCCAGCGCCTGCAGCGCTGCGTTCATATCGACCCCATGCGCCCCGCCCGCAACCTCGATCAATCGAACTCCAGCGTTCCGCAGCGCATCCGCTCGCGCCGGGTCCGCCTGCGGGCCGTGCAGCACCCAGGTCGGGATCTCACTCGCCGTGGACACGACCCGCGCGGCCAGCTTCATGCGTAGTCGCGTGTCGACGACGATCCGCAGGTCCTTGCCCAACCGAAACCCATCAAGACGGCAAGTCAGTTCGGGATCGTCCGCCTCGACGGTGCCGATCCCAGCCAAAACTGCATCATGCTCGCCGCGCAACGCGTGGGCCGCCCGCCGCGACGGCGCCCCGGTGATCCACTGACTCTCGCCCGTCCGCGTCGCGATCCGGCCGTCGAGCGTGCTGGCTGATTTCAGCGTGACCAGCGGGCGACCCTGCGTGACCCTGATCAGGAAACCTGCCTGCTCGGCCTGCGCCTCCGCCTCGAGCACGCCGGTGACCACCTCGAGCCCCGCCGCCCGCAGCCGGGCGATGCCGGCCCCGTTGACCGCCGGATACGGATCGCCGCACGCCACCACGACCCGGCTCACCCCGGCGGCGACCAGCGCGTCGGCGCAAGGCGGCGTCTTGCCGTAATGCGCGCACGGCTCGAGCGTCACATAGGCGGTCGACCCGCGCGCCCGCTCGCCGGCTCTGTCAAGGGCGACCCATTCCGCATGCGGCCGCCCGCCGGGCGCCGTCGTCCCGCGCCCCACCACACGTCCGTCCCGCACCAGGACGCAGCCGACGGAGGGGTTGGGCCAGGTGCTGCCGAGGCCGCGCCGGGCCAAAGCAAGCGCTGCCCGCATGTGCGCGGCGTCTTGCATTGCGACTTATGTAGGTTGGTCGAGCGAGCCCAGGAAGGCCTCGAAGTCGCGCGCCTCGCGGAAGTCACGATATACGCTGGCAAAACGGACGTAGGCCACGGCGTCTACTTCCTTGAGCTTCTCCATCACGAGTTCGCCCACCTGATGGCTCGCCACCTCGTTGTCGCCCGACGCCTCGAGCTGCCGCACGATTTGGTTGACCAGGCGCTCGATCCGCTCATCCTCGACCGGCCGCTTGCGCAGCGCGATCCGCACCGACCGCGCCAGCTTGTCCCGGTCGAACGGCACGCGCCGCCCATCCGCCTTGGCCACGGTCAGCTCACGGAGTTGAACCCGCTCGACCGTGGTGAATCGCTGCCCGCAATTGCCGCACGACCGCCGCCGGCGGATGGCCGCGTTGTCGTCGGCCGGGCGGCTATCTTTGACCTGTGTGTCGTCGAAGCCGCAGAACGGGCAGCGCATCCAGGACCGCCGTTAGCGGCCCATGCGGCTCCCGTAGATCGGGAAGCGCGCACACATCGCCTGCACCCGCGCCTTGACCGCCTGCTCGATCTCGTCGTTGCCTTGACCGTTGGAGCGGGCCAAGCCGTCGAGCACCTCGCCGATCATGCGGCCGATCTCCTGGAATTCACCGACGCCGAAGCCGCGGCTGGTGGCCGCCGGGCTGCCGAGGCGGATGCCGGACGTGATGGCCGGCTTCTCCGGGTCGAACGGAATCGCGTTCTTATTGGCGGTCATGTTGGCCCGCTCGAGGCTCGCCTCGGCGGCCTTGCCCGTCGTCCGCTTCGGCCGCAGATCGACCAGCATCAGGTGGCTATCGGTGCCGCCGCTGACGATGGCGCAGCCCTGCTCGACCAGCGTTGCCGCCAGGGCTTGGGCATTATCCACCACGGCGCGCGCATAGGTGCGGAACTCCGGGCGCAGCGCCTCGCCGAACGCCGCCGCCTTGCCGGCGATGACGTGCATCAGCGGCCCGCCTTGCAGGCCCGGAAACACCGCCGAGTTGAACTTCTTGCCTAGATCGAGGTCGTTGCTGAGGATCATGCCGCCGCGCGGCCCCCGTAACGTCTTGTGCGTCGTGGTCGTCACCACGTGCGCATGCGGCAGCGGCGACGGATACACGCCCGCGGCGACCAACCCGGCGAAATGCGCCATGTCGACCATGAAAAAGGCCCCGACCTCGTCGGCCAGCCGGCGGAAGCGCGCAAAATCGATTACCCGCGGATAGGCCGAGCCGCCCGCGATGATCAGCTTCGGCTTGTGCTCGCGCGCCAGGCTCTCGAGCTCGTCGTAGTCCAGCAAGCCGTCATCGGCGCGCACGCCATACTGCACTGCGTTGAACCACTTGCCCGACAGGTTCGGCGCCGCGCCATGCGTCAGATGCCCGCCCGCGGCTAGGCTCATGCCGAGAATGGTGTCGCCCGGCTTGACCAGCGCGAGGAACACCGCCTGGTTCGCCTGCGCGCCCGAATGCGGCTGCACGTTGGCGTATTGGCACTCGAAGAGCTGCTTGGCCCGGTCGATCGCCAGCGTCTCAGCGATGTCGACTTCGGCGCAGCCACCATAGTAGCGCCGGCCCGGATAGCCCTCGGCGTATTTGTTGGTCAGCACCGAGCCCTGCGCCTCGAGCACGGCGGCCGAGACGATGTTCTCGCTGGCGATCAGCTCGATCCCGTCCTGCTGGCGATGGAGTTCGCCACGGATCGCGGCGGCGAGCGCCGGATCGGTCTCCGCAAGCGAGGCGCCGAAGAAACGGCTGGAAACGGTGGCGGCGGTCTGCTCGTTCATGGTGTCCGCGGGGTTCCTTGGAATACTGTGAACACGGTAGCATGGCCCGCGTTGGACACCAATAAATCGGGAGAACGACCATGAAGCCGCTGACCATTGTGGCCACGCTGACTGCCAAGTCCGGCAAGGAAGACGAGCTGCTGCCGATGCTGAAAGCGCTGGTCGCGCCGACTCGCGCTGAATCCGGCTGCATCAACTACGAGCTGCACCGCTCGCACGAGCATCCCGGCACCTTCGTCTTCACCGAAAGCTGGGCCAGCCGCGAGCTGTGGGACGCGCACATGAAATCGCCGCATTTGGTCGAGTTCGGCGAAAAGCAGGGCGCACTCACCGAGAACTGGACCTTGTTCGTCGGCGAGCTGGTGACCTGATGAAGATCACGTTCTATGCCCATGCCAGCTTTCGCTTCGAGGCGGACGACATCGCGGTGATTACCGACCCTTATACCCCGGCGCCCGGCAATAGCGGCTTCGACCGGATCGACGAGCCGGCCGACCTCGTCATCATGAGTTCCGCCACCGACGACTTCCACTCCGACCCAAGCCATGTCCGCGGCGACCCGGTCGTCGTCAACGCGCTCGCACTGCCGCCCGAGGGCACCGAGGCCTGTGGCGTGCCGATCCGCTCCTTTCCGGCCTACGAGAGCAAGAGCTTCGACTTCAAGGGCGAGTTCGGCCGCGATCCGGATGCAAACGCGCTGTACCGCTTCGAGATCGGCGGCATGAGCGTGCTGCACATGGGCGACATCGGCAATCCGGTCGATCCCGCGCAGCTCGAGCAGCTCCGCGGCACCGTCGACATCCTGCTGGCGCTCACCGGCGAGCACGCCACCATCGCACTCGACGACCTCGATCGCGCGATCGAGGTGATCGGCCCCAAGGCGATCATCCCGATGCACTATTTCAGCCCGAAAGGCGTCCTCAAGATCGAGCCGGTCGACCGCTTCCTGAACCGCCTCGACCCTGCCCGCATCAAGCGGGTCGGCGGTTCGTCGATGGAGCTGACGCCCGACATGCTGAACGCCGGGACGCCGCCGGTCTTCGTGTTCGAGCAGTCCCGCTAGGTTCTTCTGACGTCATCGCGAGCGTAGCGCGGCGATCCACGACAGCGGCACGGGCTCTGCTGGCCACCCTGGATCGCCGCTTGGCTCGCGATGACGACGTTAGACGACGCCGTCCTGGCGGAGTTGGGCCAGCTTCTCGGCCGAGAACCCGAGCCGTTCGCCTAATACGCTATCGGTGTGCTCCCCCAGCGTCGGCGGCGGCAGCTTGTAGTCCGGCGGCGTCTCCGACAGCCGCACCGGATTGGCGATGACCTTGACCCCCTCCGGCGACGACGGATGCGCCATCTCCACCACAACGCCCCGCGCTTGCACGTGAGGATCGGCGAACACCTTCTCCAGCGTATTGATCGGCCCGCAGCCGATCTTCGCCGTCTCCAGCCGCTCGACCCACCAGTCGGTGGTCTGCCCGAGCAGCACCGGCGTCAGCGTGTCGGTCACCACCTCGCGGTTCGTCACCCGTGCCGCATTAGTCGCAAACCGCTCATCTTCCAACAGATGATCGAGCCCGAACCCTTTGCAGAACCGCGAGAATGTCGGATCGTTGCCAATCGACAGCACGATGTGCCCATCCGCCGTCGCGAACACCTGATAGGGCACGATGTTCGGATGATCGTTGCCCAGCCGCTTCGGATTCTCGCCCGTCGCGAGATAGTTCATGCCCTGGTTGGCCAGCCACGCCACGTGCGTGTCCAGCATCCCGATGTCGATCTGCTGCCCGATCCCGGTCGCCTCCTTGTGCCGCAGCGCCGCCAGAATGCCGATGCAGCCATACAGCCCGGCGAACACGTCGGCGACCGGGATGCCCACCTTCATCGGCAGGCCCTCGGGCTCGCCGGTCAGGCTCATCACCCCGCCCATCGCCTGCACCAGCCCGTCATAGCCCGGCCGCGGCGCATACGGCCCCGTCTGCCCGAATCCGCTGATGCTGCAGTAGATCAGCCCGGGCTGTGACGCGTGCAGCTGCTCGTAGCCAAGCCCGTATCGCGCCAACGTGCCGACCTTGAAGTTCTCGACCAGGATGTCGCACTGCTTGACCAGTTCCTGCGCGATCGCCTGGCCCTCGGGCTTAGCGATATCGAGCGTGACCGAGCGCTTATTTCTATTAACGCCAATGAAGTAGGCGCTTTCCTTCGTACCCGGCATGAACGGCGGCGCGAACCCGCGCGTATCGTCGCCGCTGCCGGGCTTCTCTACCTTGATCACGTCGGCACCGAGATCGGCCAGCATCTGGACGCAGGTCGGTCCCGCCAGGACGCGGGTCAAGTCGAACACGGTAAGGCCTGTCAGAGGCCCGCTTCTCTCGGTCATTTCCCTACCTTGTCCAGCGCAGCCGATCGGCCCATTAAAGATCGACAGACGTAAACCGAGCCGCACAGGGAGGCAATTCGGATGCTAGATCAGCCGCATCGCACGCCAGCAGAGCCAAGCCTCGACGAAAAGGCGCTCGCCAAGGCGCTCTCCGGCCATCATTTCATCGGCGGCCGCTTCGTCCCGTCCCGCTCGGGCAAGAATTTCGATGTCATCAACCCGGCCACCGGCGATGTCATCGGCCACGCCGCAGAGGGTGACGCCGCCGACGTCGAGGCCGCAGTGCAGGACGCTGATCGTGCGCAAAAGGATTGGGCCAAGATGCCGTCGCGCAAGCGCGGTGCTCTCGTCGCCCAGTGCGCCGCCCTGCTGAACCAGCACAAGGAAGAGCTGTCCCGCCTCATCGCGCTCGAGACCGGCAAGGCGCTGCGCACCGAGAGCCGCGTCGAGGCCGGCGCCGTCGCTGACATCTTCGACATGTATGGCGGGCTCGGCGGCGAGCTGAAGGGCGAGAGCGTTCCGTTCGCGCCAAACGTCCTGTCCGTGACGGTCCGCGAGCCGCTCGGCGTCGTCGGCGCGATCATCCCGTGGAACGTGCCGATGCTGCTGATGGCGCTCAAGGTCGCCCCGGCGCTGGTTGCCGGCAACACCGTGGTGGTCAAGTCCGCCGAGGAAGCGCCGCTGACCGTGCTGCGGATCTGTGAATTACTGAACCGCGTGCTGCCGCCGGGCTGCTTTAACATGCTGTCCGGCTTCGGCCCCGAATGCGGCGGCCCGCTGGTCGCTCACAAGCTAGTCAAGAAGGTGACGTTCACCGGCTCGGTCGAGGTCGGCCGCATCATCGCGAGGGGCGCGGCCGAGAAGCTGGTCCCCGTCACGCTCGAACTGGGCGGCAAAAGCCCGATGATCGTGTTCGCCGACTGCGATTTCGAGAAGACGGTCATGGGCGCCATCACCTCGATGCGCTTCACCCGCCAGGGCCAGAGCTGCACCGCGGCCAGCCGGATCTACGTCGAGCGCCCTATCTACGAACGCTTCGTCGAGGCGATGGCCGCGAAAGTGGATGCCATGGTCATGGGCGATCCGCTCGACGAGAAGACCGACATCGGTACCATCATCAGCGACGAGCAATTCGCCAAGGTGAAGGGCTTCATCGACGAAGGCCTAGCGACCACCGGGGCCACAGGCCGCGCCTGCTCCGCCATGCCCGCCGACCCCGCACTGAAGAAGGGGCTGTTCATTCGCCCCTACATCTTCACCAACCTGGCCAACGAAAGCCGCCTGGTGCAGGAGGAGATCTTCGGCCCGGTCACCGTGGTATTCCCGTTCGACGATGCCGAGCAGGTGCTCGCCGACGCCAACGGCACCGATTACGGTCTGGCCGCCTCGCTGTGGACGAACAACCTGACCCGCGGGCTCGACCTGGCACATCGCCTCGAGGCCGGGCTGGTGCAGATCAACCAGAACCTCGTCGTGCAGGCCAACCTATCCTATGGCGGCGTCAAGAGCAGCGGGCTCGGCAAGGAAGCCAGCCTAGAATCCATGCTCGAACATTTCATGCACAAGAAAACCATCATGGTTAACTACGCGTCATAACACCGCCCTTCCGCCGCCACACTCCTCCTTCGTATTGTCACCTGCCATGGCCAAATCCGACCTCACGATCCCGACCGCGCAGCAACCCAAGGTGTCGGACTACAAGTTCGACCTCGAGGACGCGTTGCGATCGGTGGTTGGCCTGCGGGCGCTGGTGCCGGAAGATGCCTTTACGGCCGGCACACTCGGAACCGAGCGGGCCGGCAGCGCCGTGCATATTCAGCCCGGCCTTTTCCTCACCATCGGCTACTTGATCACCGAGGCGGAGACCCTCTGGCTCACCACCTATGATGGCGGCGCCATCGCCGGCCATGCGATGGCATTCGATCAGGAGACCGGGTTCGGTCTCGTCCAGGCCCTGGGCCGAGTGCAGATCCCGACGATGCCGATGGGTGACAGCACCCTCTCCCGTCCCGGCGACACCGTCGTGTTCGCCGCTGCCGGCGGACGCAAGCAATGCGTCGCGGCCAAGATCGCCGGGCGGCAGGAGTTCGCCGGCTATTGGGAATACCTGCTCGACGACGCCATCTTTACTCTGCCGGCGCACCCGTTCTGGGGCGGTGGCGCCCTAATCAACGCCGACGGCGCGCTGATCGGCATCGGCAGCCTCGTGCTGCAGCAAGGCGGCGAGGGCAGCAAGCGGCAGGACATGAACATGGTCGTCCCGGTCGAGCTACTGTCGCCGATCATGGACGATCTGATGAAGTTCGGGCAGGTGAACCGACCCGCCCGCCCCTGGCTCGGCCTCTACGCGATGGAGGACGACGAAGCGTTGGTTGTGGGCGGGCTCGCCGATAATGGCCCGGCGGACAAGGCCGGGTTGCGCACCGGCGACCGCATCCTGGCGATCAATGGCACCGAGGTCCCGGATTTGGCCGGCCTCTGGCGTGCGGTGTGGGCGTCTGGCCCGGCAGGCTGCTCGGTCCAGGTGAGCGTGGGGCGTGGTAACCGTAATACCTCGGTGATGATCCCCAGCACGGACCGCGCCACCATCCTCAAGACTCCGCGCCACCATTGACGGTCGATCCCGGGGCCCGGTCCCCGGTGCTGCGGTCAATCATTCGCTGGACCCGCCGCACGCTGCTCGGCCTGGTCGGCCTCATTGGTCTCTCTGCCGGCAGCGTTGCGCTGGCGCTCTGGTGGGCCACCCCGGCCAGCGACGACGATCTTCGACTGCCAGGCCTGGCCGGCCCCGTGACCGTTCAACTCGACGCCGACGGCATTCCCTGGATCAAGGCCACGTCCGAGACCGACGCTGCCGAAGCCATCGGCTACATGCACGCGCGCGACCGCATGTTCCAGATGGAGCTCATGCGCCGGGCCGCGTCCGGCCGGCTGTCGGAGCTGGCCGGCGCAATCACGCTTCGGCTCGACCGCACCAACCGCACACTCGGTCTGCGGCGCCGCGCCGAGGCCGAACTCGCCGGGCTCGACCCGGCCGCCCGCGCCATGCTCGAGGCCTATGCCGTTGGGGTAAACGCCTACATCGCCGCCCGCGGCCGGTTTGCCGCACCCGAGTTCATCCTGCTCGGCGCCCCCGAGCCCTGGACGACGGTCGACTCGCTCCTCTGGGGCAAGACCATGGCGCAATACCTCGCCGGCAACTGGCGCACGGAGCTCTACCGCGCCGAGCTCGCCCCCAAGCTCAGCCCCGCGGTGCAGCGCGCGCTCTGGCCCAGCTGGCCCGGCACGGCCAGTCCAGATGCAGCGCTCACCACCAACCGGCTCGCCGCGCTGGTGCCCAGCTTCCCCGCCCCGTTCACGCTGCCCACCGAAGCCAGCAACGAGTGGGCCGTCGACGGCGCCCACAGCACGACCGGCGCGCCGCTCCTCGCCGGCGATCCGCATCTCGGCTTCAGCTTCCCGTCCATCTGGTATCTCGCCCGCATCGACACGCCAGGCCACACCCTGGCCGGCGCCTTCGCGCCCGGCGTGCCGTTCCTGGTCATCGGCCGCAACGCCAACCTTGCCTGGACCTTCACCACCACCGGCGCCGACACCCAGGACGTGTTCGTCGAGACGCAAGCCGTCGGTGACACTTACGCAACGCCGGACGGGCCCAAGCCGTTCGTCACGCGTGAGGAGCACATCGGCGTTAGAGGCGCACCCGACGACATTCTCACCGTCCGCGAAACCCGGCACGGCCCGGTCCTCAGCGACCTCGACCCGGGTTCGACTCGGATCCTGGCCGTCGCGATGGCGAGCCTGATCGTGCCGGATACCTCGGCTGCCGGGCTGCTCGCGCTGAACCGGGCCGACACCACCGCCGACGCCGGCCGCGCCGGCGCTGCGATCACCGCGCCGGTGCAGAACCTGCTGGTCGCCGACCGAGCCGGTATCGCGCAGTATACCACCGGCCGCGTGCCTCGCCGTCGTAGCGGCGATGGCAGCGTGCCGGCCGATGGCGCCGACGGTGCGCATGACTGGATCGGGTTCGCGGGCGGTCTCGACCTGCCCCATGTGGTCGCGCCCAAGAGCGGTCGCATCGTCAACGCCAACGAGCCGGTCGCGCCACCGAGCTTTCCCGTCTTCATGGGCGCCGAGCAGTTCGGCGATTGGCGCGCCCGCCGTATCCGCACCATGCTCGACGCCCATCCGAAGCACGACCGCGGCAGCTTCGCCGCCATGCAGCTCGATGTCGTCAGCGACTTCGCGCACGAGGTCCTGCCCGCGATGCTCGGCACCGCACCGCTCGACGCCGCCAGCGGACGCGTGCTCGTGCTATTGCGCGGGTGGGACGGCTCGATGCGGTTAGAGCTGCCGCAACCGCTGGTCTTCAACGCCTGGATCCGCCGCTTCCGCGCCGACCTGCTGGCCGATCTCGGCATCCCCGACGCCCCGGTCGGCCCCACCATCGACGTCGTCGGCCAGGCGCTCGCACGCGGCGGTGCGGTATTGTGCAACGGCGACTGCACGCCACTGCTCGCCCGCAGCCTCACCGAGACGGCGGCCGCACTGCCGCCGGGCTGGGAACGACAGGAATGGGGCAGCGTGCATCAGGCGGTATTCCCGCATCCTCTGCTCGGCAACCTGCCGCTGGTCGGCGGCGTCGCGACCTGGTCGATCCCGCAGCCCGGCGACGACGGCACCGTCTTCCGCGGCGCCATGCGGGCGCCGGGCTACGCGTCGCTGCACGGGCCGGCCTATCGCGGCGTCTACGACCTGGCCGACCTCGACGCGAGCCTGTTCAGCCTGGCACCCGGCGAGACCGGCAACCCGTTCAGCCCCGATGCCGCGATCACGCTGCAGCGCTGGCGCGACGGCGTGCCGATCCGGCTGGGAGCCGCGCCGGAGACGGTGGCCGGCACCATCGAGTTGCACCCCTGACGACGATAAGGCGTTGACCGCAAACGCTGCGTCCCGGATGCTGTCGGCAGGAACGCTGACCGAATGACGTATAAGCCACCGCGACGGCCGCAATTTTTCTACACCACGGCGCCCCTGCCCTGCCCGTACGTGGAAGGCCGCACCGAGCGCAAGGTGGTCACCGAGATCACCGGGCCCGAGGCCGAGCGCCTGCACGACCGCCTGTCGCGCGCCGGCTTCCGCCGCAGCCACAACATCGCCTACGCCCCGGTCTGCCCCAGTTGCCAGGCCTGCGTGCCGATCCGCATCCCGGTCGCATCGTTCGAGCCAGACCGTGGCCTGCGCCGCATTGCGCGTTACAACCAGCCCGTCACCACCGCCGACGTGCCGGCCCGGGCGACGGCCGAGCAATTCCAGCTGTTCCAGCGCTACCAGCAGCGCCGCCACGGCAGCGGCGACATGGCGACCATGAGTTTCTACGACTTCCGCGCCATGGTCGAAGACACGCCGATCGACACCTTCATCACCGAGTTCCGCATGGACGACCGGCTGATCGGCGCATGCCTGACGGATCGCCTCGGCGACGGTCTATCGGCCGTCTACAGCTTCTTCGCGCCGGAACTGGACCGGCAGTCGCTCGGCACGTTCTCGATCCTTTGGCTGATCGACCGCGCGCGGGAGGAGGGTCTGCCTTACGTCTATTTGGGGTATTGGGTGCCTGAAAGCCGCAAGATGGCCTACAAGGCGCGCTTCCGCCCATGCGAAATCCTGGTCGGTGGTACCTGGCGCATGCTTACCGACAGCGAGGCGGCCGAGGGTGCCGCGGCCAGTGCGGCGCTGATCCCGGAGACCGCCGGCTAGCGCGAGTTTGGTGGGCTGAAGCCCACCCTACGACGCGACCGCGTAGGGTGGGACGTCAGACTACCGGATCAGGCCGTCGCCATCCGCGAGTTGACCGCCTCTTGATACAGCACCTGCTCCTCCTGCTTGTGCTTGAGGGAGAAGCGGATCATCGCCGCTCCGCAGGCACAGATCAGCGCGCAAATCCCCAGCACCGTGAAGCACAGCTGCGGATTACCGGTCCCGCGCAGCAGCAGCCCGGCCGCCACACCACCGATGTTGCCGCCCGCTCCGATCACGCCGCAGACCCCGCCGAGGATCTTGCGGTCGATGAACGGCACCAGCGCATACAGCGAGCCGCACGCCATGTGGGTGAACAATCCGAACACCAGCAGCATCGAGACTGCCAGCGCCACGCCCGAGGCCTGCGAGAACACGATCAGGAACACGCCCTCACCGAGCATCAGCCCGAACAGCAACCAGGTGCGCCCATCGAGACCCTTGGACAGGGCGATCTTGTCCGACAGGATGCCGCCCAACGCCCGCGCGAACAGCGCCAGCAGCCCAAACGCTCCGACCGCGAAGCCGGCGGATTCCACGTCCATCGTGTAGCGCCCGACGAAATACGTCACCGCGATCGAGTGCACGAACAGCTCGACGCCGAACGAAGCGCCGTAGCACGCCGCCAACAGCCAAACACGGTAGTTCTTGGACGCTTCCTTCATCACGTCCCAGCCGCCCTTCTTGCCCACCGCGGTCGAGATACCGGCGCGGCGCATGTCGGCGAAGTTACCCTCCGGCGTGTCTTGCGTGTACTTCCAGTAAAACACCGCGACGATCAGCATCAGGATGCCGGGCAGGATCTGCGCCTGGCGCCAGGCCATGCTCTGGCTCGCTCCATAGGCGACGATCCCGGCCAGCAAGACCGGCATCACCGACTGCGTCACGCCGCCGCCGGCATTGCCCCAGCCGCCCACGGTGGCGTTGGCGGTGCCTACCACGTTCGGCGCGAACATCACCGAGGTGTGGAACTGGGTGATGACGAAGCTCGCGCCGATGATGCCGATGAACAGGCGGCAGATCAGGAACGAGTTGTAATCCCACGCGAAGGCGATCGCGAATACCGGCAACGCGCCGAACGCCAGCAGCGCCGTGTAGGTCGCCCGCGGCCCGTACTTGTCGCAGAGCGGCCCGATGATGCAGCGCGCCAATACGGTGGCCAGCACACCCGCGATGGTGATCGAGTAGACTTGGTCGTTGGTCAGCTTCAGGTCGCCCTTGATGATCGGCATCAGCGGCGCCGTGGCGAACCACGCGAAGAAGCAGACGAAGAACGCGATCCACGTCATGTGAAACGCCCGCATCTGCGGCGTCGAGAACGAGAACAGGCTTATCCTGGTAGCTTTGGCGCTGGTCATGAGGTCATTCCGGCAAGAGTACGGCCCGTCGGGCCGGAACAGTTGAGGCACAAACTGCCCACAGCTTCGTGGACATGACGCGCAGTGCGTAAGCGGGGTCGAGGCACGCCGGTGTGCCTCACATCCAGCAAAGCAGCTTTCGTGCCACGCTCATCGTGGCGCGGAAATTGCGCAGCCCCGGTAGACAACGAGCTGTTTGGAGACCGATTTGCCGTCTGCGATGATCGTGTTGGGGGGTGCTTTGACGCCGCCGCCGTTGGCCGACGATCTCCGGGCCGCAGGCATGACAGTGCTCGATGCAGGCATCGGCCCAAACTTTGTGCAAAGCCTGATCGCCCATGCACCAGACATGATCATCCTGCATCAGGATACGCCAGACGCCGAGATGTTCGAGAAAGCCGCCAACGTGGCGCAGCTCTCGCCCCGCCCCGTCATCGTCTTCACCCTCGATCCGGATGCCGACAACATCGCCCGCGCGATGCGGGCCGGCATCCACGCTTATATCATCAACGGTTACAGCCCCACCCGGCTCCGCTCCGTCATTCACCTCGCGCAGGCTCGCTTCCAGCGCGACCAGCTCGTCCGCGACGAGCTGGCGCAGGTGAACCAGCGGTTCGAGGAGCGCAAGCTGGTCGACCGCGCCAAGGGCATTCTGATGGGCGCCCGCCAACTGCGCGAGGAGGAGGCCTATCGCGTGCTGCGCCGGGTCGCGATGCACACGAAACAGCGCATCGGCCAGGTCTCGCAACGCGTCATCGACGCGGCTCGCTACGGCGAGGCGATCAACCGCGCCGGCCAGCTGCGGATGCTGTCCCAGCGCTTGGTCAAGCTATACGCCCTGACCGCCTTGGGCGTGCGCGCGCCGGAAACGGCCGGGTTGATGACGGACTCGATCGCGCTGATCGACGACACGTTGGCGATCCTGGTGCGTTCGTTGTCCAAGGCGACGTTCGGCGATCTGGTCGAAGCGGTCGCGTCGGCCTGGCTGGTGCTCAAGCGTCTGCTCGAAGCGCCCGCGTCCGCCGATCGCTTTGAGAACGTCGACTGCGCCGCCGACGCCGTCCTGATGCGCAGCGAGCAATTGACCGACAATCTCGAGGTCAGCGGCTTCGCGACCGCGCTACATGTGATCAACGTCGCCGGCCGTCAGCGCATGCTAGCGCAGCGCCTGGCCAAGGCCGCGATACTGGCCACTACCATGACCGGCACTGCCGCGGCCTCGGCCAACGACGTTGCCCAGGGCGCAACGGCAGAAATGATCGACGGCTTCGACTACCTGGGCAACCTGCCGCTCACCAATGCCGAGATAAGCGCCGATCTTGCGTTGGCGACCAATACCTGGGCCGCCTACCAGGACGCCCTGTCACGCTGCAGCACACCGGACGGCCTGGCGATGGTCGCCGACCTGAGCGAGCGGCTGCTCGATCAGTTCGATCGCCTGACTACCCGCTACGAGCGGGCCATGCAGGCCTTCGTCAACTGAACGCTCGGCGTGGGATTAGAACCTGACGGAGCCCGTCAGCGACCCGTAGTTGAACAACCCGGCGCGTTGACGGCCGAACTCCGGCGTCTGGAATACCTGCGTATAGGTCACGCGCACGCCGGCCAGCATGAACGCCGCCCCGGCCTCGAACGCGCCGACGAGGCCGCGATGGCCGACGCTCGGGCTGTGGCGGAACGTGTCGCCGTCGAGGAAGAGGTCGCGCGCCACCGCCTGGCCGTTGGCGCCGGCGAACACGTACCAGGCGAACGGCCGCGTCGGCGTGTAGGCATCGCCGCCGCTGAAGCCGGGCTGTATGAGCGGCGCGCCGAAATCGCTGTCCAATCCTTGGCCGAGCCGCAGCACGAAGCCGGCCTGCGCATAATCCCGAACCGTACCGACGCCGACGGCGGCGAACGGCAGCGCGTCGGTTTCGACGCCGGCAACCCGCGCGATCGGCAGGCGGTAGACCCGCGATGCCAGCAGCTGCAGCGTCGGCTCGTTCGGTAGCTGCGACCCCCAGCCTTTGTTCTCGTTGTCGCCGATGATGTCGTGGAAGCCGTTCTGCACGTTACGGCCGAGCGCGCCGGACCCGACCCAGCCGAGGCTAACGCCCAATACGCTGCGCGAGTTGTCCTTGTCCGTCAGCAACTGCACGTCGCCGCGCAGCCAGCCGGCATACGGCCGGTCTCGCGGGTCGGGCGGGCTGATCTGCGTGTTGTGCGGCGTGAAGATCGACTGGCTGAGATCGACGCTGATCCGCTGCACGCCATCGCCCCAGACGGAATGGCCGATATTGGCCAGGAAGGCGGGGACCCCGTTGGTGCCGGTTGTGTAACCCAGGCGCAATCCGCTGGTGTAATACTCGTCCGTCGTGCCCTTGCGGGTCGACACCGCGTCGTTCTCGACCTGCAGCGTCAGGATGCCGTGCGGATCCTGCGGCGGCTCCGCGCGCGCGTCAGATGCCCCGACCAACGCCGTGGCCGTCACCATGGCAACCGATCCCACGACCGCTGCGAAACCGAGCTTACCGACCATCTGCCACCTAGACCTCACGGAAATGATCTACCGGGTCGGCGTCGTGCTGGGCAACCCCGCCGCTCATCCGATCTGCTCATATTGCGCTTTCCCGGTCGCACTGTGTGGGCGCCAGACGGGATCGCAGGACTCGAACCCCATCTCGGGTCGCTCGGTGGCAGCGCCGGGCTGGGCGAGATGCCGCGTCAAGCGACGCTCCGCCAGCGTCCAGAGCCTGGCGATCGTTGCCGTGATGGCCAGGTAGATCAGCGCGGCATACAGGTAGATCGCGAAATCGAAGGTGCGCGCGAAGACGAATCGCGTCTGCCCCATCAGGTCCAGCAGCGTGACGATCGCGGCGAGCGCCGAGGCTTTGACGATGCTGATCAGCTCGTTGCCCAACGGCCGCAGCGCGACCAGCAGCGCCTGCGGGAACACTACGTGCCGCGCGACCCGGTAGCGCGACAGGCCCAGCGCCCGCGCCGCCTCGATTTGCCCGCGCGGCACCGAGATCAGCGCTCCGCGAATGATTTCGCCCTGATAAGCGGCGGTGTTGAGTGCGAAGGTGAAAATGCAGCAGTAGAACGCGTCCCGGAAGAACCACCACAGCCCGGCGGACGTCAGGAACGGGCGGATCTCGCCGGCCCCATAATAGACCAGATACAACTGGCACAGCAGCGGCGTGCCGCGGAAGAACGTTACGTAGGCCAACGAGACCGCCCGTAGCACCGGGCTACGCGAGAGCCGCATCTGCGCGATCGGGTAGGACAGTACGAACCCGATCGCGCAGGACAGGCCCACCACCTCCAGGGTGATCTGCAGTCCGGCCAGCAACCGCCATCCCTGGGTCTGCAGCAGCGACAGATCGAACCAGGACGGCATCAGGCGTAGCCCCGGTTCGCCCGCCGCTCGAGCACGGATTGCAGCCCGCCCGACGCGATGCTGAAGACCAGGTAGATGCCGGCCGCCGCACCGTAGAACAGCAGGGGGCGCAACGTGCTCCGCGACGCCTCGGACGCAGCGCGCAACAGGTCCGACACCGCCAGGGTCGAGATCAGCGACGTGTCCTTCAGCAGCAACGTCCAGATGTTGCCCAGGCCGGGCAGCGCCACCCGCCCGAGCTGCGGCAGCGTCACCAGCGCGAACGCTTGCCGCCGGCTCAACCCCAGCGCTTCGGCCGCGTCGCGCTGGCTCGACGGCACCGCATGCAGCGCCGCGATCCAGACCTCGCCCGAATACGCCGCCACCACCACCGCCAGCGACAGCGCGCCCGCGACGAAGGCGTCCATCGCCACCGGCTGCCCCGGTGCGACGATGCCGCCGATCCAGTTCAGCGCGGCCTGCAGCCCGAAATAGACGATGAACAACGACAGCAGGTCCGGGATGCCGCGGAACACCGTCGTGAACCAGGTCGACACGCGGCGCAGGGCCGGACTGCCCGACATCCGCATCAGCGCCAGCAGCAACCCGGCGCCGAACCCAAACGGCGCACTCGCTACCGCGAGGAGGATCGTCACCCCCGCCCCTTTCAGCAGCAGCGGCCCCCACCCGTCCTGCCCGAACAGGAGCTGCATCGCTGTCATGACTCTATTTCTTAGGGCTGATATCGACCTTGAAATACTTCTTCTGCAGCGTGTCGAAGGTGCCGTCCGTGGCCGCTTCGCGGATTGCTTTGTCGAACATGGCCTTCAACTCGGCGTCGTCCGGCCGCATCGCGACGGCCACACCCGGGCCGAAGTTCACCGGGTCCCGCGGGATCTCCGAGATGATCCGGCAACAGCCCGGGTTCTTGTCGATGAACTTCTCCGTCACCAGCAGGTCGAGCACGACGTAATCCAGCCGGCCGTTGGCCAGATCGGCCAGCGGTTCGTCCCCGCCAGGGTAAACCTTGATCTCGAAGCCCTTGTACTTGTCTTCGAGATAGTTGGCGAAGGTGGTCGAGGACTGTGTCCCGATCGACTTGCCTTTGAGCGCCGCCGCAGACACGTCGTTACTCGCATTGTCTTTCGTGGTCACCCACACCGGCGGCGTCGCGTAATACACGTCGGAGAACAACACGCGCTTGGCCCGCGCCGGCGTAAGGTTCATCGACGAGATCACCGCATCGAACTTGCCGCCGAGCAGGGCCGGGATGATCCCGTCCCAGTCCTGATTCTGAAAGCTGCACGTCACATGCATCTTGCTGCACAGCGCGTTGGCATAATCGATCTCGAAGCCGACGATCTTGCCTTGCGGATCGACGCTCTCGAACGGCGCGAAGGTCGCATCCGTCCCGATCCGGACGCTGGTCCACTCTTTCGCCTGCGCCGTCACGATCGACCCGGCCGTGGCGAAGGCGACGATGGTCGCGGCAAACAAGGATGTCCTCATGGCGTGGTCTCCGCTTGGTTCGATCAACGCTCCCAAGCAAAAGTGATGCCGTGACGCGGAAGCAAGCACGAAATGAATGGCTCCCCGTCGAAACCCGCCGGTTCTCCTGGTCAGAGTAGATGACCATAGTGTCACACCGAAGAAGGCGACTTAGCGATGGCCACGACCGTTTCAGTTCCCGGGCGCATTAACACCACCGCGGCCGCGTTCCCGATCCTGTTCGCCATCAGCTTCTCGCATTTGCTCAACGACGTGATGCAGTCGTTGCTGCCGGCGATCTACCCGATCCTGAAGGCCAATTACGCGCTCGACTTCGGCCAGATCGGGCTCATTACGCTGGCCTTCCAGCTCACCGCTTCGATGCTGCAGCCGCTGGTAGGCCTTTACACGGACCGTCGGCCGCTGCCCTATTCGCTGCCGTTCGGCATGCTAGCGACGCTGGCCGGGCTGCTGATGCTGGCTTATGCCGCGCATTTCTGGTCGCTGCTGGTCGCCGCCAGCATGGTCGGCCTCGGCTCGAGTGTATTCCACCCCGAGGCATCCCGCGTTTCCCGTCATGCCTCGGGCGGCCGCTACGGCCTGGCGCAGAGCATCTTCCAGGTCGGCGGCAACGCCGGACAGGCAATCGGCCCTTTGCTGGCCGCCTTCATCATCATCCCACACGGGCAGTCGAGCCTGGCCTGGTTTTCGATTGCGGCTTTGACCGCCATGGTGGTGCTCGCCGTCGTGAGCCGCTGGTACGCTACCCGCGTGGCGCCCCGCCGCACCGTGGCCGCTGAGACGGTGCCGTTGCTGAGCCGCGGCCGCACGATCTGGGTGCTGAGCATCCTGATCGTGCTGCTGTTCTCGAAATTCGTCTACGTCTCGAGCCTGAGCACGTTCTACACCTTCTACACGATCCAGACCTTCGGCGTGTCGGTGCAGACATCGCAGGTGCTGCTGTTCCTGTTCCTCGGCGCGTTCGCTGCCGGGGTGATGGTGGGCGGACCGATCGGCGACCGGATCGGCCGCAAGCGCGTGATCTGGTTCTCGATCCTGGGCGTGCTGCCGTTCACGCTAGCCTTGCCCTATGCCAATCTGTGGGGCACCGCGGCGCTGACGATGGTGATCGGGTTCGTGTTGGCGTCGGCCTCGTCGGCGATCCTGGTTTACGCACAGGAATTGCTGCCCGGCCGGGTCGGCCTGATCGCCGGCATCTTCTTCGGCCTGGCGTTCGGTTTGGGCGGTCTTGGCGCCGCAGTCCTCGGGCAGGTAGTGGACGCGACCAGCCTGACGTTCGTCTACCGCCTCTGCTCAGTATTGCCCGCGCTTGGCATCTGCGCCGCGTTCCTACCGGACTTGCGCCGATGACGGCCTGCCCTTGCGGGTCGACCCGTTTGTGCGGTTAGGTGCGCCCGAGGATGGGTGGCCGAGCGGTTTAAGGCAGCGGTCTTGAAAACCGCCGTGCGTGCAAGCGTACCGTGGGTTCGAATCCCACCCCATCCGCCAAACGGCTTTGCCGTTTCAGTCGCGTCAGCGCTGTTAATCTGATATCAATCCGGCATGCATCAGCCGTCTGAAGCGCCCTCTTGGCCAGCCGCGCCGCGGGGCGGGATCACCCTGGTTCAACATCCGGCGTGGGAAGCAGCGCGCAATGCCGTGCTTGACCGCGCGGCCGAGGGGCCGGTTACCGTGTTCCTCACGGGCGAGCCCGGATCAGGTAAAACCTGGCTGTTGCGCGAACTCGCCGCCTGCCTCGGGCAGCACGGATTCCCGACCATGGTGCTGCTGCGGGGCGACTTGCCGGTTCCGCTGGGCGACGGCGTCGCCGTGCTCGTCGACGAGGCGAGCTACATGCCCGACGAGACCTGCGCGTCCCTGGCCGTGCAGCAGCGCGGCGTTGTGGTGTTGGCCGATATCGGGCCGTTCGCCTTCGCGCCGGTCGAAGGGGCGCCGATGCCGGTCTTTGTCCATCTCCGGTTGCTTAAGCCCGCCGAGATCGGCCCATTCGTCATGGATTGGCTGCAGCAGGAGAAGATGCCCTCGGTGGTCGTTGAGCCGGATGCACTGGCGCGACTGGGCGAACACAGCGGCGGCGCCGCCCGACTCATCAGCCAACTCCTTACTGCCGCCCTCGCGGTCTCTCGCGTTAGCGGGATCGACCGGTTGACCGCAAACCTGATCGATCAGGTAGCCGGGTTCCGTCTCGGCACATCGATGCCCGACATCGTACCTGAGGTCATCCCGCAGGCGCCGGTAGCCACCGCCGTTCCCGAGCCGGTCGTCGCAGTGCCCCCATTGCTGCCGTCGTCGCCGATGCCGGCCCGGCGGGTCAGGCTTCGTTACACGAAGACGGCAACCGCGCTGGCGGCCTGCGTGGTCGCCACCTTGCTGGTGCCAGGGCTCCTGCATCGCGCTCCACCCGTGGTGGCAACGGTGCAGCCCGCGCCGACGCTGCCGCCGATCCAGTCGGCACAGACTACCGCGCCGGACGTGATGCCGGCGGCACCTCCCGTCACGACCGCGTCACGAGCGGTCCAGGAGCCGGCTACATCGGCCTCGTCAATGCTTGCCGACCGGCTCGCGCCGGCGCCGTCCGGCAGCGCTCCTCCCGGCGTAGCGGCGGACTCGTTGCCGCCGTTGCAGGCTGCCAACGTGCCGGAACCGAGTGCGGCTGTGTCGGTGGCGCAGCCGCTGCTGGCCGCGGTGCCGGCTGCGCCGGTGTTGGTCGCCATGCCCACTCAGATCGCGATGCCTCGGCCCGTCTCGCCTGTGGTCGAGGCACCGCCCCGGATCACGGTCGCCGCGGTCCCGAAACCCGTGGCGATCCCGATCATCGCGAGCGGGGTCTTGCCTGCCACTCCAGCCGTGGCACGTCCGAGTGCGGCCGGCCTGGTCCTTGTCGCCCGGCCCGGCGATACGCTGCAGCGCCTCTACGCCGATATTTATCGCGACCGCCGCGCGCCGCCCTTGTCCGCGATTCTGGCCGCTAACCCCGGCCGGTTCAAACCCGGCGCGATCATCGTCTTCCCTGAGCCGATCGGCGGCTGGGGCCGCGATCAGCGCTGAACGTGTTTGCTGGTCTGCAATCCCTGCTCGCCACTGGCGGCAAGTTCCTTGAGCATCGGATCGCTGGCGGCCGTGGCGCTACGGCGATACCACAGTGCCGCTTGGTCGGCGTCGGTCGGCACACCGATCCCGTGCTCGTAACAATAACCTAGGTTATAGGCCGACAAAGCGTCCCCGGCCTCTGCGGATTTGCGGAACAACGCGGCGGCTGTCGCGTCGCCGCCAGGGCCGCGCGACAGCAGCGCCTGCTGGGCTTGTTGGAATATCGACATCGCGGGATCGGCCTTCGGCGCCGTGATCATGCCGGCGTATGAGGCGCCGAGCCGCGCCAGGTGCGCCCGCCCCTCCGACACGCCGTGACTCACCGCCTGCCGATAGGCGCGGATGGCAAGCTGCCGGTTGACCGGCACGCCGATGCCACTCTCGTAGATCAATCCCAGATTGTAGTCGGCGCGCCCCGACCCGGCCTGGGCCGCTTTCTCATACCAAGCGATCGCACCGGCCGGGTCCGCCGCCGTGCCGCGGCCGGCATCGAGCATCACGGCGGTGTTGAACATTGCCGTCACGTTGCCGCGCTCGCCGCCGCGCCGGTACCACGTCAGCGCCTGCGCCGGACTCTGCGCCACGCCGAACCCGGTGTCGTAAAGCACACCGAGGTAAAGCGCTGCAGCCGCATCGCCGTGCTCGGCCGCCTCGTGCCAGGAGCCGACAGCTTCAGAGAACTGCCCGTGCCGGAACTCCTGTAGCCCACCCGACGTATCGGCGCGCGCGCTGTACGCCCAGACCGGCGTCAGCAGGGCACCAAGGGCGATGGATGCCGCGAGCACTCGGCAGACCGACTGCAACCCGCGGGTGGCTACCCGCCGAAACGATTTCCGATGCATCGTCATTCTCCGTTCCGCATTGATTGGACATTACACCTACGGTGGAAGATCGTTAAATGGACGGCGAACACACGTTATTCAGACGAATTCCTGCCGAGGACCTCACCCGTGCCAACATACTCAAAGTTCCTGACGCTCGTGATCCTGCTCGGCGCCGCCGGCTGTGCGCAAAGCCCGCCGCTGCCACCGCCGACCCCGGCCGTGAGCAACGTGCCGGTCGCCAAGGAGGCGGGCGCTGCGCTGCGCAACCGCATCGAGGTCAAGTTCACCAATGGAAGCGACCGCCTCGCCCCGGATGCCGGCAACCAACTCGACACCGCCGCGCGCCTGTTCCGCGACGTGCGCCCGGTGGCGATGTTCTCGGTCGGCTACAGCGATGCATCGGGCGACGAGTTCGGAAACCTGATCCTCTCGGCCAAGCGCGCGCGCACCGTCAAGCAGGCCCTCATCGCCCGCGGGATCCCGGCCAATCAGATCATGTTGCGGGCGTACGGCCAGTCCGACCCGATTGATAAAGCTAATCCGGATGACGCCGCCAACCGCCGCGTTCTCGTCACGTGGGACCTGATGTAGGCGCTAGCGAAGGGCCAGGCTCCCCATCAGCGCCGCGAACAGGAGAGCGGCGACCGCCTTCCAAAACCGCAGCGGATCGGCCGTGTAGGCCGACCGCTGCTGCTGCACCGAGGGCGCACCCGTCACCATGCCGGCCTCGAGCGTGGCGATGAACTCCACCATGTCGGCCGGCCGCTCGCGCGGGTCGACGGCGATGGCCCGGTTGAGCTCGTTGGTCAGCCAGGCCGGCAGGTCCGGCCGCTTGCGCTCCAATGGGGCCGGCCTGCCGAATCGCGGGTGCGAAAACGGCTCGACCTCGCCATACGGATACGTCCCACCGCTCCACATCCGCCACAGCGTGACGCCCAGCGCGTAGAGGTCTGAGCCCTCGTCGCCAGCGGCGCCCGCCAGCAGTTCCGGCGCCATGTAACTCGGTGTTCCCGGCACCTCTCGGGACGCGACATCCTCGAGGTTGGGCAGACGGGCGACGCCCAGATCGATCAGCCGCAGGCCGTCGGGCGTCAGCAGCACGTTGTCCGGCTTGATGTCGCGATGGATCACCCCAGCCCGGTGCAGCGCCGCCACCGCCTTGGCCAATCGGATCGCGATCGTGATCCCGTCGTCGAAGTGCAGCGGCGGCCCACGCAGCAGGCGCCGCTCCAGCGTTTCGTCACCATAGTACGGCATCACTGCGTAGAGCTGGCTCCCGCGCCCGTCCGGCGGTTCCATGATCTCGCCGAGATAGGGGCTGCGCACCCGCCCCGCGATCCAGCTTTCGCGCAGATAGGCCTGGCGGAACATGGCTTCCTCGGCGGTGCCGGGCTTAGGGAATTTCAGCACCACAACCCGGTCGTCCCGCGTGTCGCGGCCGCGGAACACCCGGCTATACTGCGCGTCCGCCAGGATGCGATCCAGCACGTAGCCGTCGATCTCGGCCCCCTCACGCGGTGGCGGGAGGATCGGGCGGCCGGCGATGACGGTCTCAATGTCGGCCCGGTCCGGCGGCGGCAACGACAGGACGTCGATCACCAGCGCGGTCGCATTATCGCCGGCTGCCCCGGACAAGGCGGCATCCACAAGCCGCTGCGCCGCCGCATCGGGGGCCTCGCGCCGGCGCAGCGCCGCCTCGATCTGCCGGTCCGACAGCGGCCCATGCACCCCGTCGGTCACGAGCAGCAGCCGGTCGTTTACCCGCGCCGCGTGCTCGGCGTAGTCGACCCGGACTTCGTCTTCCGCCCCCATCGCCCGTGTTAGTGCGTGCGATACGCCGGGCCGGCCGAGCACGTGATCGCTGGTCAGCAGCTCGAGATCGTCGTCGCGCATTCGGTAGAGCCGCGTGTCGCCGACATGGAAGACGTGCATGCGCTGCCCGCGCAGGACGAGGGTTGTCAATGTGCAGGCCATGCCGGCCAGCGCCGGGTCGGTGCGGCCGAGCGTGTGGATCCAGCTATTGGCGGCCGTGATGGCCGCGCCCGCGGTCCGGCGGATCGGCAATGCCTCGCTTTGGCCCAACACCCCGTCGATCACGCTGCGAACGGCGCACTCCGCCGCGACTCGGCCGCCTTTCGCGCCGCCAACGCCATCGGCCACCACGGCGACCGAACCGTGGTTCGAGCGCCGGGAGACGTCCCCCGTCCAGCACGCCGCGTAATCCTGGTTGTCCGGCCGCCGGCCGCAGGCCGTCGCGAGTCCGGCGGCGACCTCCAGCCGGGCGCGGCCGGTCGGCGCCGCGCCTATGTCGATGCGGGCGTGTAGGGCGCCGGCAGGGTGAGCAACAGGGTCCCGTCCAGCTCCCGCCGAATTGGGTAGGTCGTCAGGTCGCACCCGCCGCCGAGCTCCTTGCCGCTGACGAGATCGAAGCTGCGGTCATGCAGCGGGCACATGATCGTGCTGCCCCCCAGCATTCCGTCTGCGAGCGGCCCCTCCTTGTGCGGGCATGCTGCCTGAGTCGCGAACACCAGGTCCGCCCGCGTGCGGAACACCGCGACGCGCAGTCCCATCACCTGGAACTCGCGGCCCTCGCCGAACGGGATCTGATCCACCGGTCCGATCGCGTAGTCCTGGTGCCGCGCGAACATGTCATTGGGCATCGTCAGGCCTCCACAGGGATGAGCGAGCGGAACTGGTTCTCGGTCGCCGGCTCGACACCGTCGGTCCACGGGTCGCGGTACGCTGCCACTGCCGCTGCGACTTCGGCATCGAACCGCTCGCCCCAGCCTTCGCTGTCGTCGACCACCAGGGCACGGATGCGCTCGAGCCCGATCCGCTCGACCCAAGTATGCGTGCGCTCCTTGTACTTCGCGTCCTCGCGGTAGAACTGGATGAACCGGCCCGTCACCTGCATGACGGCGTCCTCGCCCGTGACGGTGCACAGCAGATCGCCCCGGCGTACCGTGCTCCCCGCTGCGCCACCGACAAGCACCTCCCATTTGTCGTCGCCGATCGCGACCACGCCGATGTCCTTGACCAGTGCCTCCGAGCAGTTCCGCGGGCAGCCGGCCGTTGCCAGCTTCAGCTTGCCCGGGCTGTCGGAAAACGAGCGGAACGTCTTCTCGATCCGGATTGCCAGCCCCATGCTGTCGCCGAGCCCGAACCGGCAGTGGTCGGTCCCGATGCAGCTCTTGCAGGTGCGGTAGCTCTTGCCCCAGGCATGCCCGGCCGGCATGCCGATATCGGCCCAGATGCCGGGCAGATCTTCTTTCTTGACACCGACCAGATCGATCCGCTGTCCGCCCGTCATCTTCACCAGCGGGACGTTGTACTTCACCGCCGCCGTCGCAATCCGCATCAGCTCGGCCGGCGTGCAGACGCCGCCTGCCATCTCGGGAACGACGGAGAAGGTGCCGTCCTTCTGGATGTTGCCATGCACCCGGTCGTTGATGAACCGCGCGTCGCGCTGATCGTCGTAGCGGCCCGGCCAGATCGTGTTGAGCAACGATGCCAGCGGAATCTTGCTGGCGGGGTCCTCGACGCCGCCAGCCAACACCTCGAACACCGACGATACGGAGCGCAGATCATGCGCCTTGATCGCCGCGATCAGCTCCTGCTTCTTCATCGGGATACACGGGACGTAGTAGTGGATCGACGGGTCTTCCTCGACCGCGCCGCCGGCGAACCAAGCGATCACCTCGCCAATCAGCCCCTTGCACGAGCCACAGCCCTTGCCCGCCCGTGTCGCGTTCATTACCGCCGGCAGGGTCCGATGCCCAGCTTCGACTGCAGCGCCGATCGTCGCCTTGCTGATGCCGTTGCAGTTGCACACCTGCGATTCGGCCGGCATCTCGTCGATCGTCACCTTCTGCGACGGCGCGCCTAGGTCAAACATCAGGCTCAGCCGCTCGTCCGGTAGCGGTGAGTCCCGGTCGAACGCCTGCATCAGGAATGCCGCCTTCGAGATGTCGCCCAACAGGATGCCACCCACCAGCCGCCCGTCGCGCACGATGAGCTTCTTGTAGGTGCCCTTCATCGGCTCCTGGAACTGGATGACCTCGTCGCGCTCTTCCTTCGGCTCGGTGATCCCCATCGAGGCCAGCTCGACGCCCATCACCTTGAGCTTGGTCGCTAGTTTGGAGCCGTGATACTGCGCGTTGCTGTTGCGCTCGGTGATGTGGTCCGCCAGCACCTTCGCCTGATCCCAGAGCGGCGCGACCAATCCGTAGACCATCCCCCTATGCTGCGCGCACTCGCCCACGACATAGATGTTGGGATCGTCGACGGAGCGCATGTGGTTGTCCACCACGATCGCTCGCTCCACCGTCAGCCCGGCCCGCGTGCCGATCTCCGCGTTCGGCCGGATGCCGGCGGCTACCACCAACACCTCGCACGCGATCGACGTGCCGTCCTTGAACGTCAGCCCCTCGACCTTCTCGTCGCCCAGCACCTGCACCGTCGACGTCTCCGTCAGCACGGTGATGCCCATCTTCTGCATCGCCGTGCGCAGCATCGCGCCCGACGTCGTGTCCAGCTGCTGGTCCATCAGGTGCTTGCCGAGATGCACCACCGTCACCTCGCACCCGTGCGTCATCAGCCCGCGCGCCGCCTCGAGCCCGAGCAACCCGCCGCCGATCACCACGGCCTTCTTGCCCGGTGCGGCCGCGACCATTCCCGTCGTGTCGTCGATGGTGCGGAAGCCGAACACGCCGGGCTTGAGCGACTTGTCTTCCATGTGCAGCCCGGGGATCGGCGGCATGAATGCCCGCGACCCCGTCGCGATCATCAGGTAGTCGTAATCCTCGCGCACGCCGTTCTCGGCCACCACGTACTTGCCGAACCGGTTGATCTCATTGACCCGCGCGCCGGTGTGCAGAACGATGTCGTTCTCCGCATACCACTCGATGGTGTTGAGGAAGATCTCGTCGTAATTCTGCTGTCCGCTCAAGATATTGGACAGCATGATGCGGTTGTAGTTGCCGTACGGCTCGTCGCCGAACATGACGATGTCGAACATCTCGGCGCCGCCACGAGCCAGCACCTCTTCGACGGCGCGGGCACCGGCCATGCCATTGCCGACCACCACCAATTTTTGCTTGCTCATGGCGTTCATTCTCAAATCTCCATGAAGCCGATGTCGAGCACCACATGCCCGGTCACGCCCTCGGGCGCCGCGACGACGACATCGAGCGAACTATCGGGCTCCAGATCCTCGACTACCGCCAGCGAGACGTGGATCGCCCCTTGTGCACCGACTGGGAAGCTGCGGAACGGCGTGCCACCGCGCACCAGATGCACCGCGATCATCGCGTCGGCCGAATTGCCGGCCCGCAGATAGATCATCTGCGAGCGCTTGTCGGACGACACGGTGTAGGACAACGGCGGCGACACCGGCGCAGGGCTCGCCAGCCCTGTGCCGGTGAACGCATAGACGCCGTTGAGAAAGCGTGGGGTGGTTTCCATTATCGCCCTTTGTCGAATGTCAAAATTTGAATGCGAAAACTATGCCGGAGCATTGTCGGCCGTGGTGATGGCAGCCGCGCTGCGGCCCGGCCCGGCCCGCGCGACGTGAACGGCGCAAACCTTGAACTCAGGGATCCCGGAAACCGGGTCGGTATAGGTGCTGGTCAGCAGGTTCGCGGTTGCTTCCCCGCCCCAGTGGAATGGGATGAACACCGTGTCCAAGCGGATCGTCCGGCTCAGCCGCGCCTGGAAGATTGCGCTGCCGCGGCGTGAACTCAGCCGCAGCCGATCGTCCTGCTTAATGCCCAGCGTGCGCGCCATGTCGACATGCAGCTCGCAAAACGCCTCCGGATCGGCCTCGTTCAGCGACGCCACTAGCCGGGTTTGCACCCCGGTCTGATACTGCGCCATCACCCGGCCGGTGGTCAGGATCATCGGATAATGCCGATCCGTCGCCTCCGCCGTCTCCCGATGCTCGACCCGGTGGAACTTCGCGCGTCCGCTCTCGGTGCCGAACCGCTCAGTAAATGGGCGCGCGGTGCCGGGGTGATCCTCCGACGGGCAAGGCCAGAACACGCCCTCCTCTGCAATGATCCGCTCCCAGGTCACGCCGGCGTAATCCGCCACGCCGCCTGCGCTGGCCCGCCGCAGTTCGGAGAACACCTCCCGCGGCTCGGTGCTGAAATGCTGGCCCCGGCCGAGCCGTTCGGCGATACCGCTGATGATCTGCAGGTCGGTCCACACGCCTTCGGCCGGCTCGACCATCCGCTGCCGCAGGATCACCCTGCCCTCTAGATTGGTCATGGTGCCGTCTTCCTCGGCCCACTGCGCTGCCGGCAGCACCACGTCGGCGATCGCCGCCGTCTCCGACATGAACGGATCCGCCACCACCAGCATGTCCAGCGCCTCGAGCCGTCGCTGCACCCGTCCGGCATCCGGCGCCGACAGCAGCAGGTTCGAGCCGAACACCAGCAAGGCGGAGATCGCCTCGCCGCATTGCGCCAGCAACTTGACCGCGGGTGGCCCCGGCTGTGGCAAGCTTTCCGGCGTCACGCCCCAGATATCTGCCACGAACGCCCGGTCCGCCGGGTTGGCCAGCGAGCGGTAGCCCGGCAACTGGTCCGCTTTCTGCCCGTGCTCGCGCCCGCCCTGCCCGTTGCCCTGCCCAGTCAGCGTGCCCCAGCCGGCATGCGGCCGTCCCGGTAGCCCCAACGCCAGCGCCAGGTTAATAAAGCCGAGCACGTTGTCCACGCCATGGCTTTGCTGCTCGGGTCCTCGCCCGGTCAGGATCAAGCTGCGCCGCGAACTGCCGAGCCACCGAGCCGCCTCGGTCAGCCGCGCCGCCGGCACGCCTGTCACCCGCTCCGTCCGGTCCGGCCACCATGCCGCCGCGATCTGGCGCACTGGATCGAACTTCTCGGTTCGCGCAGCGATGTATTCTTCGTCGATCAGCCGGTCGCGGATCACGATGTGCAGCAATCCCAGCGCCAGCGCCGCGTCCGTCCCCGGCGCCGGCTGCAGGAACAGCGAGGCCAGCGCCGCCGTCGGCGTGCGCCGCGGGTCCGCGACGATCAGCCGCCCGCCGCGCGCGCGCTGCGCGTCGAAATACTGCATGATCGGCGGCATCGTCTCGGCCGGGTTGCTGCCGACGATGAGGATCGTGTCGACGTCGGGGATGTCGGACAGCGGGAACGGCAACCCACGATCCAACCCGAGCGCGCGATTGCCGGCCGCTGCTGCGGACGCCATGCAGAACCGCCCATTATAGTCGATGTGCCGAGTCTGCAGGCCGACGCGGGCGAACTTGCCCAATGAATAGGCTTTCTCGTTGGTCAACCCGCCGCCGCCGAACACGCCGACGCCGTCGAGTCCACGTTTGGCCTGCGCCGCCACGATCCCGTCGGCCACCCGCGTCAGCGCCTCGTCCCAACTTGCCGGACGCAGCGCGTTCCCCTTGTGTTCGCGGATCAACGGCGTGGTCAGCCGCCGCGGCGATTGCAGCGGGTCCGCGGCGGTCCAGCCCTTCCGGCACAGCCCGCCCCGATTGCTCGGAAAATCACGCGCGGCCACCGTCACGCGACGCGCATCATCCGGGTCGGCGACGAGCTGCATCGCACACTGCAGGGCGCAGTACGGGCAATGCGAGCCGACCGCCACGCGCTAGATCCGCCCCACGCCGGCCACAGCGCCCCACGTCGTCCGCCACCGCGTCTTCACCGCGATGATCCCCAACAACGCGATCACCGCCAGCCCGGCAAATACCAGGAATCCGGCCTGATACGACCCGGTGAGCAGCTTCGAATATCCGAGTGAGGAAGCCAGGTAGAACCCGCCGATCCCGCCGGTCATTCCGACCAGTCCGGTCATCACGCCGATCTCACGCCGGAACCGCTGCGGCACAAGTTGGAATACCGCGCCGTTGCCCATACCCAGGGCCAGCATCGCAACGACGAACACCGCCAGAGCGGCATAGGCCTGCGACAGCCCGAAGCTGACAACCGCAAGTGCCAACGCCGCGATGGCATACAGGAAGGTCAATGCCTTCACGCCGCCGATCCGGTCCGCCAAGGTCCCACCGATCGGCCGCACCAGCGACCCCGCGAACACGCATGCGGCGGCGAAGTAGCCGGCAACCTTCACGTCGAGCCCATACTGATCGTGAAAATACGACGGCAGCGACGATGCCAGTCCGGCAAACCCGCCGAACGTCACCGCATAGAACAGCATGAACCACCATGCGTCCGAGATCTTGAACACGGCCAGATACTGGGAAACGGTCTTGGCCGGTGGCCGCTCCGGGCTCTCGCGCGCGAAGGTCAGGTAGACGATAAAGGCAATGATCAGCGGGATCGTCGCCAGCCCGAGCACGTTCGTCCAGCCATAGGCCAGCGCCAGCCCGGGCGCGAACAACGCGGCGAACACCACGCCCGAATTACCGGCCCCCGCGATACCGAGCGCCACGCCCTGCATTTCCGGCGGATACCATCGCGATGCCAGCGGCAACGCCACCGCGAACGAGGCTCCCGCGACCCCAAGGATGACGCCGAGCGCCAGCACCTGCCCGAACGTGTCGACCCCGAACCACCAGGCGGTGAGGAGGCCGAGGATCACGATCGTCTGCCCGATCATCCCCGTTTTCAACGGGCCGATGCGGTCGACCAACACGCCGTTGACCACCCGCAACAACGCGCCTGACAGCAGCGGCACGGCAACCATCAGTCCGCGCTGACCGGCATCGAGATGCAGCGTATTTTGGATTTGGACCCCGAGCGGCCCTAGCATGACCCATACCATGAAGGCCATGTCGAAATAGAAAAATGCGGAGAACAGGGTCGGCGGATGGCCGGCCTTTAGGAAGCTCTTGTCGATCATTCAGTCTCGTGTCGCGGCATGCTTGCTAAGCAATGCAATGCGCGCGCCACACCGTTTCTCGACCTGGGCGCGGCCGCGTATAGCTTCACTCGTTAATAGCTTTGATCAGAACGCAGTCATTCGCACAAAAGCCAGTCAATACGCAGTCGCCGGTCTACCAAGATGTGACACAGGCGCCAGCAGGCTTATGTTGCACTGCAGCATGAAATGCGTGACTACTCTCGCCATGACTCATCACGCCGTCGCTTCGCCACGCCCGGCTCTGCCCCATCTCAGCCAACCTGCCGCACCGGCCGGTATCCGCCTGGCTTTGTTCGCATTGGCCATGGGCGGCTTCACCATCGGCACGACCGAGTTCGCTGCCATGAGCCTGCTGCCACAACTCTCGAGCGGCCTCGGTGTTGACGAACCGACCGCCGGGCATGCCATAAGCGCGTATGCGCTCGGCGTCGTTGTCGGTGCGCCCACGCTGGCGATCCTGGCCGCTAAGCTGCCGAAGCGCCGCGTCCTGGTCGGGCTGATGCTTCTCTGCGCCGTCGGAAATCTCGCCTCTGCCCTCGCCCCTAGCTTCGGCTTCTTGCTCGCTTTCCGCTTCTTGAGTGGCCTCCCACACGGCGCCTATTTCGGCGTCGGCGCACTCGTTGCAGCGTCCCTTGTCCCGCGAGAGCGCCGGACCCAGGCCGTTGGCCGCATGTTACTCGGGCTCACTGCCGCCACCATCGTCGGCGTTCCCCTTGCTAACATCATCAGCCAGTGGGGCGGCTGGCGCTGTGGTTTCGCGATCGTCACCGCCCTGGCCATCACCACCGCCCTCCTGATCTTCAGGTTCATCCCGTTCCAACCCGGCGACCCCGCCGCCAGCCCGCTCCGCGAATTAAGCGCTCTGAAAAGCCGTCAGGTCTGGCTCACCCTCGGCACGGGGGCGATCGGCTTCGGCGGTATGTTCGCGGTCTACACTTACCTGGCCACCACCCTCACTCAAGTCACCGGCGCGTCCGAGTCGATGCTCCCTGTCGAGTTGGTGTTGTTCGGCATCGGCATGACCGTGGGCACCATCGTGTGTGCCTGGGGTGCCGACCGTGCCTTGATGCCGACGGCCGGGTTATGTTTGTTGTTCAGCACCATCGTCCTGGCTCTTTATGCTCCCGCCGCCCATCATCTGGCGTCGATGCTTTTTGTCACCACGCTCATCGGCGCCGGCGGTGGTCTCGGCGCGGTGCTACAGGCCCGCCTCATGGACGTTGCCGGCGATGGGCAGAACCTGGCTGCAGCGCTCAACCACTCCGCTTTCAATACCGCCAACGCCCTCGGCCCGTGGCTCGGTGGCCTCGCGATCTCGGCCGGCTACGGTTGGACTTCGACTGGCGCCGTCGGTGTGGTGCTAGGCCTCGGCGGCCTGGTCGTTTGGGCAGCCTCTTACTGGCTGGACCGTAGTTAGAGGACGTCACCGAACAGGGACCAGGCCGTGCCGGTCCAGCGCATCAGTTGCAATTGCTTGATCGGCTGATACTCGGTCGGATCGCTGTGAATCCGGATACCCGGCAACAACACCGGCACCTCGACATTCCGCAGCCCGGCCGCGACGTGCATGATGTGCTCGCGCGACAGATCGCCGCCGCATCGGCGTAGCATCTCGGCCAGGCACAACGCATTACCGTAGCCGAACACCGTGCTGAAGCTGGTCACATCCAGCTCCGGCGCCCATCTCTCGGCCCAAGCCCGCATCCCGAGCATGCCGGGATCGTTCGTCCACGCCGGATCGGTGGCGTCCTTTAAGTAGGCGCCAGTGATGATACCTTCCGCCTTTCGAGCACCGGCCGGCACGATGACGGACGCCGCCGACGCCGATACGTTGCTCAAGTAATGGGGGTAAGGGCGCCACCCCAAGTCGGCGATCATCTTGATTGCTTGCGCCGCGAACTTCGGCGTCGCTACCGTCAGCATCGCACTCGCCCCAGACGCGCGAAGAGAAGCAATTTGACTCGATATGGTAGAGTCCGTGGTCTGATAAGACTGCGCGCCGAGCACGACTGAATCATAGTGCTGGCCAAGTTCGTCGCGGAGTCCGGCGAGGTAATCTCGCCCGAAATCATCGTCTTGATACAGCACTGCCAGACGCGCGGACGACGCTGTGTGCAAGAGGTGTCTGGCGTAGATCGCCGCTTCGGTGCGGTAGTTCGGTTGCCATCCAATCGTCCACGGATATCGCTCGGGATCCGCCCAGCGTGACGCTCCGCTCGATACGAATAGCTGGGGGATCCCGCGCTGATTAAGATACCGCTGTACGGCCACTTGGGGCGCAGTCCCCAGTCCCTGATACATGAACAGGACGAGTTCATGTTCGACTAGGCGTCGTGTTTCCTCGACGGTTCGCGGCGGACTATAGCCGTCATCCGCTGAGAGGAGCCGTATCGTCCGTCCGTTTATGCCGCCTTGATCATTGATCATCGCGATCGTCGCGAGTTCCGCTCTACCGACGGTGCCATAGGCCGACGCAGGCCCGCTATAGGGCATAGTCTGACCGATGACGATTGGCTCCTGCGCTGAAGACATGCGCGCGATGGCAGGTAAGGACAGACAATTAACGGCAGCCGTCAGAAGAGCTCGTCGGCGAATGGGTGTCGTCGGAGCAGTCACCGGGTTGAGTCCGCAAGCGCGTTAACGGCGTCCCTTTCGGTTCGCCGTGTTGAAACAGTCTGTATTTTGGGTTGCGGGGACAGGATTTGAACCTGTGACCTTCAGGTTATGAGCCTGACGAGCTACCGGGCTGCTCCACCCCGCGTTGGTATTTGTTGTTTGGTATTTATTTATGATGTCTTGGAGGACCTGGCGGCGACCGACTTTTCCGCAGCTTGAGCTGCAGTATCATAGGCGCTGGAGGTTTTCACGGTCGAGTTCGGGATGGGATCGGGTGTGGTCCCTCCGCCATGGCCACCAGGTCGTCCAAGGCATTGGTTCTGTTGCGGTCGGCGCCGTGTGGCGCGGCCGGGAGTGTGTGTGTTGTGTATGTGTGTTGGATGAGTGCTGTGGAGGCTATATTCCGTGATCCTTTTGAGGGGTTGTCACGGGATTGGTTTGGAGCCGTTCGGGCGATTAGGACCAGTTAGCTGCTTGCGTTACCGCAGTTGCACACCTGGCCTATCGACGTGCTGGTCTTGCACGGCCCTCAGGGAGACCTGGTTTAGAGGATGGTTTCCCGCTTAGATGCTTTCAGCGGTTATCCAGTCCGCACATAGCTACCCGGCTGTGCCGTTGGCACGACAACCGGTCCACCAGAGGTGCGTCCATCCCGGTCCTCTCGTACTAGGGACAGCGCCTCGCAAGTCTCCTTCACCCACGGCAGATAGGGACCGAACTGTCTCACGACGTTCTAAACCCAGCTCACGTACCACTTTAATCGGCGAACAGCCGAACCCTTGGGACCTGCTCCAGCCCCAGGATGTGATGAGCCGACATCGAGGTGCCAAACCTCCCCGTCGATGTGGACTCTTGGGGGAGATCAGCCTGTTATCCCTAGAGTACCTTTTATCCGTTGAGCGATGGCCCTTCCACGCGGGACCACCGGATCACTATGGCCGACTTTCGTCTCTGCTCGAGCTGTCGCTCTCGCAGTCAGGCGGGCTTATGCCATTGCACTCGACAGCCGATGTCCGACCGGCCTGAGCCCACCATCGCGCGCCTCCGTTACACTTTGGGAGGCGACCGCCCCAGTCAAACTGCCCACCATGCAGGGTCCCGGACCGGGCTGACCGGTCGCGGTTAGACATCAGAAGCGCACAGGGCGGTATTTCAAGGATGGCTCCACAAGAGCTAGCGCCCCTGCTTCATAGCCTCCCGCCTATCCTACACAGTGCTCTCCTAATGCCACTGCAAAGCTGCAGTAAAGGTTCATAGGGTCTTTCCGTCTGACCGCGGGTACCCCGCATCTTCACGGGGAATTCAATTTCGCTGAGCCGATGCTGGAGACAGTGGGGAAGTCGTTACGCCATTCGTGCAGGTCGGAACTTACCCGACAAGGAATTTCGCTACCTTAGGACCGTTATAGTTACGGCCGCCGTTTACCGGGGCTTCGATTCAATGCTTGCACATCTCCTCTTAACCTTCCGGCACCGGGCAGGCGTCAGGCCGTATACGTCGTCTCACGACTTCGCACAGCCCTGTGTTTTTACTAAACAGTCGCTACCCCCTGCTCTGTGCCACCCCACCATGGTTGCCCACGATGGGGTCTCGCTTATCCCGAAGTTACGCGAGCAATTTGCCTAGTTCCTTCAGCATCGTTCTCTCAAGCGCCTTGGTATTCTCTACCAGTCCACCTGTGTCGGTTTAGGGTACGGTCTATACGCTGGAGCTATTTCCTGGAATGCGCCCAAAGCCCGGTCAATCCAATAAGACCAAACAACAGATTGCATTCGTCACTTCCAGCAGGCCCAGGACTATTCATCTGGTTCCCATCAGCTACGGCTCTCGCCCTCGCCTTAGGGGCCGGCTCACCCTGCGCGGATTAACCTTGCGCAGGAACCCTTGGACTTTCGGCGACAGAGTTTCTCACTCTGTTTGTCGCTACTCATGTCAGCATTCGCACTTCCGATACCTCCAGCACCCCTCACGGGTATGCCTTCGCAGGCCTACGGAACGCTCCGCTACCGCTACATGCCGCTGCGGCATGTAACCCACAGCTTCGGTACGTGGTTTGAGCCCCGTTACATCTTCGGCGCAGGATTTCTATTAGACCAGTGAGCTATTACGCTTTCTTTAAAGGATGGCTGCTTCTAAGCCAACCTCCTGGTTGTTTTGGAATTCCCACATCCTTTCCCACTTAACCACGATTTTGGGACCTTAGCTGGTGGTCTGGGCTGTTTCCCTCTCGACAATGGACCTTAGCACCCACCGTCTGTCTGCCGGGCTGCACTCCTGGGTATTCGGAGTTTGGTTGGGGTTGGTAAGCCTTTGGGGCCCCCGAGCCCATCCAGTGCTCTACCCCCCAGGGTGACCACCCGACGATCTACCTCAATAGATTTCGCGGAGAACCAGCTATCTCCGAGTTTGATTGGCCTTTCACCCCTAGCCACAGCTCATCCCCGACTTTTTCAACAGGCGTGGGTTCGGCCCTCCAGTAGGTGTTACCCCACCTTCAGCCTGGCCATGGCTAGATCACTCGGTTTCGGGTCTTCTGCCGGCAACTATGCGCCCTATTCAGACTCGCTTTCGCTGCGCCTACACCTAACGGCTTAAGCTCGCTGCCAACAGAAACTCGCTGACCCATTATACAAAAGGTACGCCGTCACTCCATCAAGAGCTCCGACTGCTTGTAGGCATCAGGTTTCAGGTCTATTTCACTCCCCTCATCGGGGTGCTTTTCACCTTTCCCTCACGGTACTGGTTCACTATCGGTCGCTAGAGAGTATTTAGGCTTAGAGGGTGGTCCCCCTACGTTCAGACAGGGTTTCACGTGCCCCGCCCTACTCAAGAATTACAAGCGCACTACCATCTACGGGGCTATCACCCGCTTTGGCCGGACTTTCCAGACCGTTCGACTCACACACAAGTAACTACTGGCCTACTCCGGGTTCGCTCGCCACTACTGCCGGAATCTCGGTTGATGTCTTTTCCTCCAGGTACTGAGATGTTTCAGTTCCCCGGGTTTGCCTCGTACACCTATGTATTCAGTGCACGATCCCTCAAAGAGGGGGGTTGCCCCATTCGGATACCTCGGGATCAAAGCCTGCTCGCGGCTCCCCCAAGATTTTCGCAGCGTGCCACGTCCTTCATCGCCTTCTAGCGCCAAGGCATCCACCAGATGCCCTTCTCTTGCTCAAAACCACCAGGCTTACGCCCAGATAGCCTCTCACAGGACCCATCCAACACATGTCAGTCCACCAATTCATCTCCGAATAGTGGATGCGTCAAACAGACCAACTTACACATAAATTTACATACACACTCTACGTCCCCTCAGTATCTCAGCATTTCGCCAAGACTTGGTCCGGGATAACATGGACCACGCACAAGATCTTCCCGACGCCAGCGACTGATCTTGCGATCACCACCAACACCCGAGTTGTCCCACACGCCCCAAAGGACGCAACAGAACCTGATAAACAATACCAAAGAACACAAACGAACCGATCCAAAGACCAGCCCGCGACCTTAACGAGATACCAGGATCTGAAACCCAGGCACGACGCTAAGATCAGACCTCGCGATCACCGCGAGACCCGACCTTAA
>CBDASI010000002.1:3042500-3582437 GCA_965199585.1 Acetobacteraceae bacterium
AACGGCCGATGAACAATTTTGGAGCGCGTTCCGGTCATCTCGATGACCTTCTGCGCAAGTTCCAGAATCGTAAATTCGCCAGGATTACCGAGATTGATCGGTCCGACCACCTCACGCGGCGCCGCCATCAATCGCAGAAAACCTTCCACGAGATCGTCGACGTAGCAGAACGATCGGGTCTGCTGCCCCTCCCCGAAGATGGTGATGTCTTGGCCGGTCAGCGCCTGAACGATGAAGCTCGATACGACCCGGCCATCACGTGGATGCATCCGCGGTCCATAGGTGTTGAAGATGCGCGCGACTTTGATCTGCAGTCGGTGCTGCCGCATGTAGTCGAAGAAGAGCGTTTCTGCGCACCGCTTGCCTTCGTCATAGCAGGAGCGGGAGCCGATCGGATTGACGTTGCCCCAGTATTCCTCCGGTTGCGGATGAACCGCCGGGTCACCGTAAACTTCGCTGGTCGATGCCTGGAATATTTTAGCGTTCAGACGTTTGGCCAAGCCCAGCATGTTGATCGCGCCGATCACGCTGGTCTTTGTCGTTTGCACCGGGTCGCGTTGGTAATGGATGGGCGAGGCCGGGCAGGCCAGATTGTAGATCTCGTCCACCTCGACGTAGAGCGGAAACGTCACGTCGTGACGGACAAGTTCAAAGTTCTTGTGGCCGAGGAGATGCGCGATGTTGCTGCGCGTTCCAGTGAAGTAGTTATCAACGCAGAGGACATGACAGCCAGCGTCGATCAACCGCTCACAAAGATGAGACCCTAAAAATCCGGCCCCGCCGGTAACGAGAACACGCCGTTCTAAATGCAAGTCGAAAGCTCCTCTTGGTCACCACCGGATCAGACCAACGAGTCGCCGGCGAGCGTCACGATGTCAGGCGACGCGCAGCTTCACAAATGTCGAGAAGGGTATAGGGCTTGGAAATGAAAACGTCACGATCGTTGGCGTGATCCGACAGGTCGGGTTGCCCGGTCATGAAGATGATCGGCAAGCTCGGAATATGTTCGCGCGCCTGCGTCGCCAGCGTTCGTCCGTTGAGCACTCCGGGCAACTGGATATCGGTCAAAAGCAGCTTGATCTGTGGGTCCGACTTTAGGATCGGAAGAGCGTCATCGCCGCTCTCGGCCTCGATCACGTCGAAACCTTCGTCGACCAGCGCCTCGGCAAGGGTCATGCGGATCAAGAACTCGTCCTCGACGACCAGGACTCTCGGAGACGCAACCGACGTAGACATGGAAAACAAACCCTTATGGACGAGCTTCGACTCACCCTGAACCTGTGAGCGCCAATCAAATTATCAACCGTAACGCCGAATTTATGCCGACGAGCTGGCACACTCCGCGTTACGGCGCGCGGAAAAAGGGCGGCTCGCAAAAGACTTGCATGCTATACCGCATCCATCCTCTTAACAGCCGAGCATCATGCGCCGCTTTGCCCTCACCATCGCCGTTGTCTCACTCGCGCATCTCGCACCTATTCCGGCCAGCGCGTCGGCGCTCGCGATCGTGGTCAACTCCGGTGATGCGTCCCTGAGCGTGCTCGACGCGACCACCGGTACCGAGCTGCGCCGCGTGCCTGTCCTTCGGGAGCCTCACCATCTAGCCCTGAGCCCGAGTGGCAAAGAGTTGCTCATCGGTGATGCCGGCGGCAATGAGATGTTGTTCCTCGACCCGGTCACCGGCGAGATCCGCCGGCGCATTCCGATCACCGATCCCTACCAGCTGCAGTTCAGTCCCAATGCCAAATGGCTCGTCGTCACCGGCCTGGCTCGTAATCAGGTCGACATCTACGATGCCGCGACGATGCAACTGGCGCATCGATTTCCGGCCAGCTCGATGCCGAGCCATATCGCTTACTCGCCGGACGCCACCATGGCATTCGTCACCCTCCAAGGCACCAACAAGCTCGTCGCCTATAATCTGACGACCATGGCCGTCGCCTGGACCAGCGACATCGGCAAGACTCCAGCCGGCGTGATCTGGCATAACGACAAGCTCCTCGTCGCCAACATGGGCTCGGACAGCATCATCGTCGCCGATCCAGTTGACGGTCATGTCGAGCGCAGCATCCGCACCGGCCGCGGTGCCCACCAGATCTTCCCCTCGCCCGATGGCAACCTGCTCTATGTCAATAACCGCGTCGATGGAACCACGGTCGCGCTCGACGCCCGCACTCTCGACGTTCTACGGACCTACAAAGTCCCCGGCGGCCCGGACTGCATCGACTTTGCTCCCGACGGTAAGCTCTGGATTACGCAGCGCTTTATCCAAAAGGTCGCCATCCTAGACCCGGTTACCGGCGCCATTCAGTCGCTTCCGGTCGGACGGTCGCCCCATGGCATCTTCCTGACCGACGGCGTTCTTAATAAGCCAATGGTGAACGCCGGGTTGCGGGCCAGCCGATGATCGATCCGTTCAGTCTGGCCGCCGGCTGGATCCAGGAGCACTTGCTATTGCCGCTGCTCTACGCGACCGGCGGCATGGAATGGGAAGAGATCTCCTTCAACTGGGCCCTCTTTGCCGTGTACGGTCTCGTCCAAACTATCGTGACCTTCGCCATCTGCATGCCGCTCGAGCGGTGGCGTCCGGTCGAGCGCTGGCCCGACCAGAAGGCAGTCCTCATCGACGTCTTCTACACGCTGGTCTCCCGCGTCGGCGTACTGCCGCTCGTGACCTTCGTTTTATTCTACGAGACCCAGGTCACCCTGAACGGTTGGCTGTCGGACCATGGCTGGGTTCCCCCCACGCTAGAGCGTCTGTTTCCCTTCCTCCTGGGCCACAACATCCTAACTTTCTTCATCTACGCCATTATTCTCGATCTCGGTGAATATTGGCGGCACCGGCTCTCCCACACCGTCGGCTGGTGGTACGGCTTGCACTCGCTTCACCATGCGCAGCGCCAGATGACCTTCTGGTCCGACGACCGCAACCACGTGCTCGACGATCTCATCGGCTTCGTCTGGTTCATGGTCATCGCCCTGCTGATCGGTATCCCGCCGCTACAATTCCCCCTGCTTGTACTCCTGCTTCGGCTAATCGAGAGCCTGTCGCACGCCAACACCCGCCTCTCTTTCGGCTGGATCGGCGATCGCCTCCTAGTATCCCCGCGCTTTCATCGCATCCATCACGGTATTCTCGCTGCCGGCGCCAAAAGTTGTAACTATGGCGCCATCCTGCCTTGGTGGGACATCGCGCTTGGCACCGCCGATTTCGGCCGCGCCTACGCCGGAACCGGCGACCCCGGCGCTCCGGAAGTCATGGCGACTGGCACCTTCCTGCAACAGCAGGTCGCTGGCCTACGCCGCATGGTTCGCCTCTCCAGGTGGGGCCGCAATCGTGCCCGACTCAACGTATAGACCGACGCAGTTGCTAAACCGTTAAGCGCTACTCCCGTTCGAGATCTTCGATGTCGGCGTCGCTAAACCCGAAATGGTGCGCGATCTCATGGATCAACACGCTCCGCACCAGGTTGAACAGCTCCTCTCCGGTTTCGATCCACTCCAGCAGGATGGGCTCGCGGAACAGCAGGATCATGTCTGGCTCCTGCCGCGTCGCCCCTTTCTCGCCGATCGGCACCCCCCGATACAGCCCGGTCAGATCCCACGCGTTTTCAATTCCAAGCTCTGCGAGCAGCTCATCATCTGGCGCTTCCTCGACCAGGATCGCCACGCCGCGCACCTCCCGCCGCAGCTTCGCCGGCATGGCCGTCAGCGCATGCTCGGCCAATTCGACGATGTCTTCGGCGCTCGGCGGCGCGCCGAACCGGGTGATTGCCGTGCTAGGGTCGCTCATCGCCGCATCCCGCCTGAACCGGAGCCCGTAGGCAACCCATGCAGACACTCACCGAGCCCGAACGCGACGCTTTGTCACATCGGCGCCCCGCGTCCCAGGAACTCGTTCGCCTCCTCGACATCATGGCACGCCTCCGCGCACCCGATGGCTGCCCGTGGGACCGCGTACAGACCTTCGCCACTATCGCGCCCTACACGATCGAGGAGGCCTACGAAGTCGCCGACGCCATCACCCGCGACGACATGGCCGACCTGCCCGACGAGCTCGGCGACCTGCTGTTTCAGATCGTCTACTACGCCCAGATGGCCGACGAAGCCGGCCTGTTCGACTTCGCGGCAATCGCGCGATCGATCTCGGACAAGATGGTCCGCCGCCACCCCCACGTGTTCGGCACCGCGCCCAACCTGGGCTGGGAGGAGCAGAAGCGGCAGGAACGTGCCACCCGCGACCGCACGAGAATGCTGGACGACATCCCCGCCGGGCTGCCCGCACTGACCCGCGCGCTGAAGATCACCAAACGCGTCGCACGCGTCGGCTTCGACTGGGCCGACGCCGAACTCGTGCTGCAGAAACTCGAGGAAGAGATCGCTGAAGTCCGCGCCGAGCTGCCAGCGCCCGGACGTGCCGCCGACCCGGCCCGTCTTGCCGACGAGGTCGGCGACGTCCTTTTCGTCGCCGCCAACCTGGCCCGCAAGCTTGGCCTGGACCCGGAAGCCTGCCTTCGCGGCGCCAACGACAAGTTCAGCCGCCGCTTTACCGCCGTAGAAGCTCGCATTGAGGCTGACGGCCTTGCCCTGGCGGATGCGGGCCTGTCCCGAATGGAAGCCGAGTGGCAGGCTATCAAAGCCGCGGAGCGTTCGGCGTGATCGGCGCCATCACCGCCCTGCTGATCTGCCAGCTTACCGGCGAGCTTCTCTCCCGCGGCTTGCACCTGCCGGTGCCTGGCCCGGTCCTCGGCATGATCATGCTCCTGCTCGGCCTCCTGGTCCGCGATCGCACGCATGCCACCGGCGGCGAGCCTCCGGAGTCCCTCGCCCATGTCGCCGACACCCTGCTCGGCAATCTTGGCCTCCTCTTCGTCCCTGCCGGTGTCGGGGTCGTCCTCTACGGCCCCTTGCTCGCCCACAACTGGGCTCCGATCACCGTCGCTGTCCTCATCGGCACCCTCGTCGCCATCGCCTTCACCGGCCGCCTTGCGCAGGCCATGCTGCGGCGGTTCGGGTGAGCCCCGGAGCCGGTCGGCACAGACCGTGAGGAACGAGCTTGCCGAGATCTGGGTTTATCTTGCCCGTGAGCCGCTGGCAGCGTTGACCGCGACGCTGTTGGCCTGGATGGCGGGGCTGAGGCTGCAGCACTGGTCCGGACGACACCCGCTGGCCAACCCGGTCCTCATCGCCGTCGCGCTACTGGCCACCGGGTTGATCGCTAGCGGCATCGACTACCGGGCCTATTTCGCCGGCGCCCAATTCGTGCACTTCCTCCTCGGCCCCGCCACCGTCGCCTTGGCATTGCCGCTCTACCGCCAATGGCGTGTCGTGCGCCGCTCGTTCCTGGCTGTCATCGTCTCGATCGTCTGCGGAGGCCTGTTCTCGGCGGCGTCCGGCGTCGCGCTGGCCATGCTGTTCGGCGCCGCCTCGGATGTCACCGCCTCCCTGGCACCCAAATCCGTCACCACTCCGGTTGCCATGGGCGTCGCCGAGCGGCTCGGCGGCCTACCTTCGCTGACCGCCGCCGTCGTTATCTGCTCCGGCATCGTCGGCGCCTCGCTTGGCCCATTGGTGCTGACGATGTGCGGCGTCACCGATTGGCGCGCCCGCGGCCTCGCCATCGGCACCATCTCCCACGGCATCGGCACCGCCCGCGCGCTGACCGTCAACCCGACGGCCGGCGCCTTTAGCGGGCTAGCGATGGGCTTGAATGCGCTGGCGACCGCACTCCTATTGCCGCTCCTCTGGCACTTGCTTCTAGGCTAAGCGGCCGGCCGGAGCCGCGTCAGTGACCCCCACCTCCGGCTGCGAAGGCTGCCTTTTGCTCCGCCGTCGCCTCGCGCTGGTTCAACGCCTGCCATTCCTTGTAGGGCATGCCATAGACGATCTCTCGCGCTTCCGGATCCGTCAGCGCAATCCCCTGCGCCTCCGCTCCTTCGCGATACCAGCGCGACAGGCAGTTACGGCAGAACCCGGCCAGGTTCATCATGTCGATGTTCTGCACGTCGCTCCGCTCGCGCAGATGCATCACCAGCCGCCGATAGGCCGCCGCCTCCAGCTCGATCCGCGTCTTCTCGTCCAACTCGGTCATGCGATAACTCCCTGGGTCTCCCCGCCGTCAAATTTGGCCACCGCTGCCCCTGGATCAACCAGCCAACCGTCGACATAGTGCCGCGCATGGAATGGACGGATCAACGCGCCCGCGCCGCCCTCCGCGGCATCTTCGACGCCGGGATCGCCAGCGCCGATCCGCGCCTGGTCCTGGCCCGGTACCTGCCCGACCGCCCAAAAGGGCGCACCATCGTCGTCGGTGCCGGTAAATCCGCCGCCCTCATGGCCGCCGCGGTGGAGGCCGCGTGGCCGGATGTCGAAGGCGTCGTCGTCACTCGCTACGAACACGCGACGCCGACTCGGTCCATCGAGGTCATCGAAGCCGCCCACCCCGTTCCGGACGACAACAGCGAGCGCGGCGCCAACCGCCTGCTCCAGGCCGTCGAGGGCCTCACCGCCGACGACCTCGTCCTTGTCCTGATGTCCGGTGGCGCCTCCGCCCTGATCGAACGCCCCGCCCCCGGCTTCGATCCTCCCCTGACGCTGGACGACCTGAAGGCCGTCAATCGCGCCCTGTTGGCCAGCGGCGCCCCGATCGGCGAGATGAACGCGGTCAGGAAGCACCTCAGCGCCATCAAGGGCGGCCGTCTAGCCGCCGCCGCCGCACCCGCCCGCGTGGTCACGCTGGCCATCTCCGACGTCCCCGGCGACGACCCGGCCATCATCGGCAGCGGCCCCACCTTGCCCGACCCCACCACATGGGAAGACGTTCGCGCCATCGCCGCCCGCTACAGCCTAGACCTCCCCCGCACCGATGGCCCCGAGACCCCGAAGCCCGCCGATCTCCGCCCCGAGGTCCACCTTATCGCCACGCCCTCCATGGCGCTCGAGGCCGCCGCGTCCACCGCCCGCGCCCTGGGTCTCACCCCCCTCATCCTCGGCGACGCGCTCGAAGGCGAGAGCCGCGACATGGGCACCATGATGGCCGGCATCGCCCGCAGCGTCCGCAACGGACACCCCATACCCGCCCCCTGCGTCCTCCTCTCCGGCGGCGAAGCCACCGTCACCATCGGCGATACCAAGCCCGGCAAGGGCGGTCGCAACACCGAGTTCCTGCTCGCCCTCGCCGTCGCCCTCCGCGGCGCCCCGGGCATCTGGGCGCTGGCCGGCGACACCGACGGCATCGACGGCACCGAGGACGCCGCCGGCGCCATCGTCGGCCCCGACACCCTCGCCCGCGCCCGCGCCGCCGGCCTCTCCCCGCTCGCCACCCTTCTGGCCCACGACAGCTACACCCTCTTCGACGCCACCGGCGACCTCATCAAGACCGGCCCGACGCTCACCAACGTCAACGATCTCCGCGCCATCCTGATCGCGTAGGCTGGGCTTCAGCCCACCATTCCACGCTGCCACCCAACCTCGGCATCGCGAGACACCGTTCCGGCCGCATACGGCATCCGAAAACATCGAATTCTACGAGGACAGCATGGCCCTAAAACTCCGCCGCCGCCGCCGGACGAAGATCATCGCCACCGTCGGCCCGGCCAGTTCCACCCCCGAGATCCTGTCCCGCCTGTTCCATGGTGGCGTCGACGTATTCCGCCTCAACTTCAGCCACGGCACCCACGACGACCACCTCGCCCGTATCGCCACCATCCGCGCGCTGGAAAAGACCGTCGGCCGCCCCATCGGCATCCTGGCCGACGTCCAGGGCCCCAAGCTCCGCGTCGGCACCTTCGCCGGCGGCAGGGTCACGCTGCAGGCCGGCCAGCCCTTCCGACTCGACATGTCCCCCGTTCCCGGCGACCGCACCCGCGTCCAGTTGCCGCATCCCGAGATCATCGGCGCCGCCGGCATCGGCACCAACCTCCTGGTCGATGACGGTAAGATGCGTCTACGCGTCACCCGCGTCCGCGAGGACCACCTGGAATGCGAGGTCATGACCGGCGGCACCGTCTCCGACCGCAAGGGCGTCAACGTGCCAGACGTCGCTCTCCCCATCCCCGCCCTTACCGCGAAGGACCGCCGCGACCTCGACTTCGCCCTGGAACACGGCGTCGACTACATCGGCCTCAGCTTCGTCCAACGCCCGGAGGACGTCGCCGAAGCCAAGGCCATCGCCGCCGGCCGCGCCTGGATCATGACCAAGCTCGAAAAGCCTCAGGCCCTGGAGGATCTCGACGCCATCCTCGACCTGTCGGACGCCGTCATGGTCGCCCGCGGCGACCTCGGCGTCGAACTCCCGCCCGAGGAAGTCCCCCTCGCCCAAAAACGCATCATTCGCGCCGCCCGCCTGCGCGGCATCCCCTGCGTCGTCGCCACCCAGATGCTGGAGAGCATGATCACCGCCCCTTCGCCCACCCGTGCCGAGGCCAGCGACGTCGCCACCGCCGTGTTCGACGGCGCCGATGCCGTCATGCTCAGCGCCGAGACCGCTGCGGGCCAATATCCCTATGAAGCCGTCAACATGATGGACCGCATCGTCGAGCGCGTTGAGCGCGACCCCGACTGGCGCGCCGGCATCGAACGCACCCGCCCGGCCCCCGAGCGCAACTCCGCCAGCGCCATCGCCACCGCCGCCCGCCAGATCGCCGACACCATCGCCGCCCCCTGCATCGCCGCCTACACCGCTGGCGGCGGCACCGCGCTCCGCGTCGCCCGCGAACGCCCGGCCTGCCCCGTCCTGGCCATAACCGCTCGGGTCGATACCGCCCGCCGCCTCGCCGTGGTCTGGGGCGTTCATTCGGTGCTCGGCCAGGAACTGCACAGCATGACCGAGGCCGTCACCCGCGCCAGCCGCACCGCCCGCACCGAGGGTTTCGCCGAACACGGCCAGGAGGTCGTCGTCACCGCCGGCGTTCCGTTCAACCAGCCCGGCACTACCAACGCACTCCGCGTCGCTCGCGCCCGCTGATTCGCCGTACAACGGACACAAACTTCTTCTCTGAATGGGCGTTAACGGATCAGCGCTATCCGCCACACCAACTCAGGCGCTTGGAGACATCACATGAAGACCATTCTCGCCGCCGCCGTCATGACCCTCGCCCTTGCCGGCGCCGTCGCTCCCGACGCTAACGCCAAGGGCTGCATCAAGGGTGCCCTCGTCGGCGGCGTCGCCGGCCACATGGCCGGTCACGGCGTGATGGGTGCCGCGGCCGGTTGCGCCGTCGGCCATCACATGGCCAACCGCAAGACCGACACGACCACCAACAGCAACGCCACCACGACCACCAACCCGGACGGCACCACCGTCCGTAACTAAGGCCTAAACGCTGGCGGCGGCGGCGAGCGAAAGCTTTGCCGCCGCCAGTGCCTTATTTTGCCGGGTTACCAATTTCGCGTCGCCCGCCAGCATCGTCCGCATGTGTCGATGCATCGTTTTGATCTCCTCTAAATGCACCTCGGCCGCCATTCCTCCCGTCACCCCCGCGCGGTGTCGGCGGTGCCGGTTCAGCGGCTCGGCAACGTACGTCACCGAGGCACCAAGCGACAGCGCCTCCGCATAGATCCGCCAATCCAGCGCCAGCCGCAGCGGAACATCGCCCATCCGTTCCAACGCATCCCGCAGCGCGCTTCGACGCCAGACCACCGCACTCGCGTTCAGCACCAGGTTGCGGGCGCCCAGGCACTCGCGCAGGAACGTCGCCCCCACAATGGTCCCGCTCTGCCCCAGCAGCCCAGTCCCAGCGTCGCGGTAATACGCCTTATGGTCCTCCCACAGCGTCGCCCCCTCGGCATCGATCGCCCGCGAGTCGGCAAAGCCGAACGCCGCTCCCGGCGCCATCCGCAACGCCGCGCACACCGTCTCCAGCAGCTCCGGCTCCGCAAGATCGTCCGCCTCCGCGATCCAGACGAACTCGCCTCGCGCCAGCCGCGCCGCCCGCCGCCACTGCCCCAACAACCCCGCCGGCCCCGCCGCCCGCACCACGGCCTCGCTCCCATCGATCGAGCCATCGTCCAACACCACCACCTCCAGCGGCGGCAGCGTCTGCTGCAGCACCGAACGCAACCGTCCCGCCAGATGCGCCGCGTAGTTCAGGTTCGGGATCATCACCGACACCGCCGCCCGACTCGGCGCCGCCAGATCCAGCAGAGCGTCCGCATACGCCGCGAACGGGAACCGCTGCCGCGCCACCCGCGCCAACCGCGACCGCTGCTCCGCTCCCGTCTGCAGCGCCATCACCCGCAGCTGCCGAACCATCGCCGCCGCATCCCCGAGCGGCACCGCCACCCCCGCTCCGAACGCCCGCAGCACATCCGGCGCTGCCCCAGCCTCCTCGAACGCCACCGTCGGCACCCCGGCCGACATCGCCTCCAACACCACGCTCGGATACGGATCCTCCCGCGAGGTCAGCAGATGCACGTCCGCAGCCGCCAACCACTCCGCCCCATCGGTCCGAAACGCCAATCGATGGAACGTCCCCGTCGCCTCCGCCGCCGCGATCTCCGCCCCGAGATAGGCCGACACCACCGGGTCCAGATCCCCGACCCACAGCAGATGGATCGACGGGTCCGCCGCCTGTGCCAGACGCCACACCTGCAAGAACAAGTCGAACCCCTTGCGCAAATCCGCATAGCCAAGCCCGACCGCCAGCGTCGCACCCTCCGGTAGCCGCAGCCGCTCTCGCCGTGCCGCGCCGCTGTCGCGCTCCACCGGCCGATACAGCCCCTGCGGCAGCACCACGACCTTCTCCGGCGTCAACGCCACTAGCTCGTGATACCGGTCCCGCACGAAGGCCGCCGCGAACACCACCTGTCGCGCCGCCGCCACGCCGGCCCGCGCCGCGTCGATCAACTGCCGCTCGCGCAACAACCGCGGCATCTCGTGCAGCAGCAGCGTGCATGCGATGCCATGCGACGCTAGCGCCGCGCACGCATGCCCCGCCGCCGACGTGTTGACGATCGCCGCCCGAAAACCGCTCGCGGCCAGTGCCGCCGCATGCCGCGCCAGCTCGTCGGCTCCGGCGAACAGCGTCGTCGGCGCCACCGCCCGATACTCCGCCTCCAGCGCCCCGCCCCCCAGCAGCAGGAAGCTCACCCCCACGCCGCGCGCCACCAACGCCCGCCCGACATGCAGCAGCAGCAACTGCGACCCGGCGGTGAACGCGTCGTGCCCCACCAGCAGCAACCGCGTCGCCGCCATCGGCCCGGCCCCGACGCTCACCGCCCGCCCGGTCGCGTTCAGGAATGCCGCCCCGAAATGCACGTCCGGCTCGAGATAGGCTCCTTCTGCCCACTCGTTCCACGCGTTGATGCACACCAGTGCCTCGCCGCCGACCGTCTGCTCCCGCGCCGCCCCGATCAGCCGCGACAACCACGCCTGATAGGCCGCCGGCGTCGCGCCATGGATCGTCATGCCGCGCCCCTGGCGCCGCGCATCGTTGTCCCAGCCCGGCACCGCCGTGCGGATCAACGGATACGGCTGCCGCGACAGGTCCGACGCCCCCGCCACCACCTCGTAATCGAAGATCCGCGCATCCGCCGAGAAGTCGAGCATGCGCAGCCCGCCATTGATCTGCGGTAGGTGCTCGGTCAGCTTGTGCGGCGGGAACTCGACTGCCGCATCCATCCCCATGTCGCGCGGATCGCGCTCGCCGAAGCTCTGCGCCATGATGAACATCGGATCGTGCCCAGCCGCTGCGAACGCCTGACGCCACCGCGCCACCGTCGCCGCCCCGCCCGGGATCAGCCCGGCGCGATACACCATCAGCACCGGTCGCCCCTCGAGCCGGATATAGCGCGCATCGTCGAAATACCGCCCGAACGTCTCGATCAGCGCAGGCTCGTCCTCGGCCCGGTAATCCTGCGAGAGCAGCACCTCCTGCTCCGACCCGTTCCACCGCCGGGTCCAGTTCTCGTTGGCCCACATGAGGCAGAACGGCATGCGCAACGTCGGCTCGGCAAGGAATGCATCGAGCGGCCGGTCAAGAAGCCGCTTGCCGTTGAACCAGTAGAAATAAAAGATGAACCCATGGATACCCGCACCCAACGCCAACTGAATCTGCTGCGCGAGTGTTGTGACTCCCTCGAGGCGGTAATGACCAAGATCGCGCGGAATGCGGGGCTGGTAGTGCCCAACGAAGCGCGGCGTCCCCCGCGCGACGTTCGTCCACTCGGTGAACCCGGTGCCCCACCACCGGTCGTTGTCGGGAAACGGATGATATTGCGGCAAATAGAACGCGAGAAGCTTCGCCGTCAGCTGAGCCGTGCTCTTGAGGGGGGCGACGGTCTCGAATAGCGGTCCCGGCTGCGTATTGATGCGGATCTGCTGCGGCACGCTCGCTTGCTCGGCCGCCTGCGTCGCGAACACACCGGGCTCGTGCCGGTGACGCCGATAATGCACCAGCGGATTGATCCGGCTCATCGAGCCTAGGTAGCGGGCTTTGTAGAACCCGACGTCGATCACCGTCGATGGTTCCCGCCCTTCTGCCGCACCCACGATAAGGTAGTGCTCGAACGGATCCATGCCCGCCTCGGCCACGTCCGGCGACTGGCTGAGGTAATGCACCGGGTCGAACTCCGGCACCGGGCTGACCCACCCCGCCATTCGGTGCCGCAGGAAGTGCGTCAGGCAGCACGAGCCGTCGGCGATGCCGTATTTCGCGCGATACCATTCCGGATCGAAATGCTCGATCGGCCGCCGCCCCTCGGCCTCGCCGTATTCGAAATAGTGCAGCAACGGATTCAGCCCGGCCGACGCCACGTCGCGGTTGTAGCGGAGATACCAGCCCGCATCGAAATAGGCGTTCGGCAACCGATGCTCACGCCATCCGTAGCGATGGAAATGCACCAACGGATCGGCCCCAGCCGCCTTCAGATCCGGGTTGCGCGCCTCGAACCAACCGACGTCGAACAGCCCCGACGCCGCCAACGTGGCGATATCGGCCTGATCGCCCGGTTCGGGGCCCGTTTCGGCAGTCACTGATCGAGCATCCTGCTAGAGTGGCGCCACCCAACTTAACGATACGTGCGGGAAACGCACAACCGGAGGAAGCAACCTATGAGACGCCGCAACTTAATCACTGGCGCTGCTGCCCTGGCGAGCCTCCCGCGCTTCGCCATCGGCCAGACTGCCAACAAGACCCTCATTTTCGTCCCGCAGGCCAACCTCACTAGCCTAGACCCGATCTGGACCAGTGCCACTGTTACCCGCAACTACGCCTACATGGTCTTCGACACGCTCTACGGCACCGATGCCAACCTCGAGCCGCAGCCGCAGATGGCCGAGGGTCACACCGTCAGCGACGACGGCAAGCGCTGGACCATCAAGCTCCGCGACGGCCTGTTCTTCCATGACGGCGAGCCCGTCCGCGCCGCCGACTGCGTCGCCTCGCTCCGGCGCTGGATGGCGCGCGACAGCTTCGGCCAAACTCTCGCCGAGTACACCGATGTCTTCGAGGCGCCCGATGATCGCACTCTCGTCTTCCGCCTCAAGCGCCCGTTCCCGCCGCTGCTGAAGGCACTCGCCAAGACCCAGCCCAGCCCGGCCATGATCATGCCCGCCCGCATCGCCGCCACCGATCCGTTTAAGCAGATCACCGAGATCGTCGGCAGCGGCCCGTTCCGCTTCGTCGCTAACGAATACGTCCCCGGCAGCCGCGCCGCGTTCGCCAAGTTCGACCGCTACAAACCGCGCGACGAAGCCGCGTCCGGCGTCGCCGGCGGCAAGGTGGTGCATGTCGACCGCGTGGAGTGGCGGATAATACCCGAAGCCGCGACCGCCGCCAGCGCGCTCAAGGCCGGCGAGGTGGACTGGCTCGAGATGCCGCTGACCGACCTGCTGGCCGATCTTAAGCGCGACCGCAACATCGTCGTCGGCAAGCTGGACCCCTATGGCCTCTACCCCGTCTGCCGCTTCAACCAGACGCAAGGCCCCACCGCGTCCCGCGCCATACGCCAGGCCATCATCGCCGCCATCGATCCTCGGGAAGCGATGCAGGCCATCATGGGCGACGACACCAGTTCCTACCACGCCCCAGTCGGCGCCTTCCTTCCCGGCACGCCCTACGCCAACGCCGACAGCATGGACAAACTCGGGCCGCGCCCGCCGGAGGAGATCAACGCTCTCCTGAACTCAGCCGGCTACGCTGGCGAGAAGGTTGTCGTCATGCACCCCACCGACCAGCCCTTCTACGACGCCATGACCCAGGTGGTCATTGCCTCGCTCAAAAAGGCCGGGATCTCGGTGGACGACCAGGCGATGGATTGGGGCACCGTCGTGCAACGCCGCGGCAGCAAGGCGCCCCTGGATCAGGGCGGCTGGTCGATGTTCGTGGCCTCGTTCCCCGCGCTCGACTACGTCGATCCACTGAGTGCCCCCGCGCTCCGAGGCTCCGGGGGCAAGGCCTGGTATGGCTGGCCGGACGATCCGAAAGTAGAGGAGCTACGGAAGCTGTTCATCGAGAGCGCCGACGAGACGGTCCGCAAGCATGTCTGCGAGGAGATCCAGGCCGAAACCTTTAACCAGGGTCTCTATGCCCCGCTCGGGCAATATTTTCAGTCGGCCGCCTGGCGCACCTCCATCAATGGCCAGGTAAAGGCGCAGCCACCGCTGTTCTGGAACGTGACGAAGATCTGAGCCTAAGGCCGGCGCGTTTTTCGCGCGCCGGCCATGCTGTCAGCGAAAGCCGAAGAAGGACAGCACCGCGAGAATCACGACGATCAAACCAATGATGTAGATAATATTGTTCACGTCGTTACCTTTCAACACAAGCACAGAACGGGTCGAGCATACTCGAACGCTGCGAGCCGTTCTGAGTTCATCCACTACTGCGGGTGCAATTCCAGTTTCTGGACCCGCCAGTTCAACAGTTCCGCCACGTAGAGGGTATTCTCCGACGGGCAGGCGATCTCGTGGATCCACCCGAACTGCTTGGCCAGCTTGCCCGACTGCCCGATCACGCCGAGCACCTTGCCCTCCAGAGTCATTTTGTAGATCCGCCCCGGATACGCGTCCGACGCATACAGCACCTGGTTCGGTCCCGGCGTGATGCACACGGTCCAGGGCGCTCCGGCGACCTGCGTCTTCGGCGTCCCCACCGGCGGGTTCTGGTTCGGCATGTCGCCGATCGCCGGCTTGGTCGCTGGGTCGAACGGAACGTCGATGGTGATCTGCCGCAGGATTTTGCCGTTGGTGTCCATCACCTGGATGCGCCGGTTGCCGCGGTCGGCGACGTAGATGTGGTCCTGATCGTCGATGGCGATGCTATGCGGCGTGTTAAACTGCCCCGGTCCATCGCCCGGCGTGCCGAACGACCCGAGCCAGCTCCCATCTGGCCCCACCTTGGCGACCCGGCTGTTGATATACCCGTCGCTGATATACCCGTTGCCCGCCTTGTCCCACGTGATGTCGGTCACCTGACGGAAATACCCCTCAATCGGAGGCGCCGGCGGTTTGGGGTGCTTCACCGGCCCGGTGTCCTCGTCCGACGCCTCCTGCTTGCGCCCGAACACCATCGTCACCTGGCCCGCCGGGTTGAACCGGATCACCTGGTCCGAGCCCTTGTCCGTCACCCAGATGTTGTCCTGGGCATCGACCCGCACCGCATGCGCGAACGACCACGCATACAGGTTGTGCCCGATCTCGCGCACGAAGCTGCCGTTGCCGTCGAACTCCAGCAGCTGCGCCGCCGCCGCCGCATAGGCCGGCCCGGTGGTGCTGCCGCGGCTGAACACGAACACATGCCCCTTCGAGTTCACTGCCACGCCCGACACCTCACCGAGATAGAGGTTGTCCGGCATCTTGAGGAAGTCCACGACTGCGTCGAACGGAATGGCCGGCGGCGCTTGCGCCAGCGCGGCCGGTGCGGCGAGTAGAAAGGTAGCCAGCAGAGTGCGGAACATCGTTGTCCTCCCGGTTTCACCCATGCTGACGCGCCGGAGGCGGCGGATGTCAATGCGAGGCCGGAGTCTCTGGCTCGCCCTGATCCTGACCGGGGTCGGATCGATGGCTGCCCGGGCGGACGACCTCGCGCGCTACGGCCGTATCGCCACCCTGGCCCCGCTCTGCTCGGTGCGTGACGAGGCCTGGTCGTTCGATCTCCGCCGCGCCGAACTGCAGGCCGCGACCGGCAGCGCCCGCTTCGACGACGATGCCCTCCGCACCGCGCCAGGCAGCCTACGCGCCATTGCCGCCCTGTCCTCGGCCGAGCACGAGGCCATCGAGGAGTTCGCCGAGACCTCTCCCGCCCGCAGCTGCGCCGCCGTCCGAGCCGATACCGACCTCCATCGCGGTGACGAAATCGTGCGCGCCTTCCGCGCCCAGCACGAGCGGCAATCCGGATCCTAAGACCCGCAAACCCAAGGGCCTGGAAGGCATTCCTAATGTAGAGGAAAACATACTTGACGGATGCCGCTTAGCAGAACAAACTAAGAACTGAGCCATGCACCCCAACCTCGCCCCGCACCACTCCCAGATCGATATGGCCGATCAGACGGCCCGAATCGGTCTTGCCGACCTGCGCGACATGGTGTCCCGCCTGGAACGCCACCGCGCTTCCGCCGCACGCCAAACACTCCCGTTCGGCCTCCCAACCATCGACGCCGCCTTGCCCGGCGGCGGTCTGGCGATCGGGGCCTTGCACGAATTTGCCGGCAGCGGCGCAGACATCCAGCACGGTGCCGCCGCCGCCATGTTCGCCGCCGGCATCCTCGCCCGCCTCGACGGCAAGGTCCTCTGGGTTCTCGAGCAGCAAGACCTCTTCGCCCCTGGCCTTGCCGCCGCCGGGCTGCATCCGGACCGGGTAATCTACGCCCAGGCCGGCCGGCACGACTCGCTGTTGGTGATGGAAGACGGTCTGCGTCATCGCGGGCTGGCCGGCGTCGTCGCCGAAGTCTCGGGGCGCATCAGTCTTACTGCGTCGCGCCGGCTGCAGCTCGCCGCCGAGGCGAGCGGCGTCACCGCCCTGCTGCTGCGCCGCCCCGGCCCGAGCTGCCGCAACGCCGAGGTCGAGCTTGCCGGCGCCAATGCCGCCATGACGCGCTGGCGCATCGCCGCCGAACCGTCGGCACCCCCCATTCCCGAAGCGCCCGACATACCGGGTCTCGGGCGAGCGAGTTGGCGACTGGACCTGTTGCGCAACCGCGGCGGGCAAACGGGTTCATGGATTGTGGAGGCATGCGATGCGGCGGGTCGTCTCGATATGGTTGCCGCATTGGCCGACCGACCGCCGGCGCAAATCCTCCGGATCAACCGCGCCGCCGCGTGACGTCCCGCTGATCACGGCGGTGCAGGAAAGCAATCGCCGGGTCATCGAGTCTGCCGACGAGGCTGCCACCGCTCTCGGCCTTCGCCCCGGCATGGCCGTCGCCCATGCCATGGCCATGATCCCCGGCCTGCACATCCTCGAGGCCGACCCGACCGCCGACGCAGCCGCCCTCGAACGTCTCGCCCGCTGGTGCCAGCGCGTGACCCCGTTGGCCGCGCCGGACGCCCCGGACGGCATCTGGCTCGACATCGCCGGCTGCGCCCATCTCTGGGGTGGCGAGCAGGCATTGCTCGACCATCTCCTCGGCCGCCTCACCCAAGATGGCATCACCGCCCGCGCCGCCATCGCCGACACCCCCGGCGCCGCCCACGCCGCCGCCCGCTTCGGCACCAGTCGGATCGTGGCGCCTGGCGCCCAAGCCGACGCGATCGCCTTCTTCCCCGTCGCCGCGCTCCGCTTGCCGGAAAACATGGTCTCCACCCTGCGCCGCCTCGGCTTCGAGCAGATTGACGCCCTGGCCCGCATCCCCCGCGCCCTCATCGCCCGCCGCTTCGGCCCTCTCCCGGGCCGTCGGCTCGACCAGGCGCTCGGCCGCATCCCCGAGCCGCTCCAGCCGCTCGCCCACGAAACCCCGCTGCAGCACCGCATCGCCTTCCTCGAACCCTTGCTGACCGCCGACGCTCTCTCCACCGCCACCGCCTGCCTGCTCGACCCGGTCTGCGCCGCCATGGAGCGCGCCCATCTCGGCGCCCGGCGTGTCGACCTGCTGTTCGAGCGTGTGGACGGCGCCGTCCTGGCCACCCGCATCGGTACCGCCCGTCCCAACCGCGACCCCCGACACCTTGCCCGCCTGCTCGACGCTCATCTCGAGACCGTCGACCCCGGCCTCGGCATCGACGCCATGACCCTGGTCGTCCCTCTTGCCGACCAACTCCTCTGGCAACAGGACGATGCCGGCAGCGCTGCCGACGTCTCCGCTCTGGTGGACCGCCTGGCCAACCGCCTCGGCGCCGACCGCGTCTACCGCGCCGCCCCAGTCGAAAGCGATGTGCCCGAACGCGCCGTTCGCCACATCCCCGCCCTCACCCAAGCCAACGTCTCGACCTGGTTTAACGGCGACGCTCCGACCCGGCTGTTTACCCCACCCCGCCCCATCGAAGCCCTTGCCGGCCTCCCCGATCATCCTCCGGCCGCCTTCACCTGGCGCCGCCACCGCCACCGCATCCGCCGTTCCGACGGACCGGAACGCGTTTACGGCGAGTGGTGGCGTCGCGACGCCGAAACCACGGCCGTCCGGGACTATTACCGTGTCGAAGACGACAAAGGCTGCCGCTTTCTCCTGTTCCGTCAAGGCGATGGCGTCGATCACCGCACCGGCGGCCTCAGCTGGTATCTGCAGGGGATCTACTGAAGTCCATGACCTATGCCGAACTCCAGGTCACCACCAACTACAGCTTTCTCCGCGGCGCCAGTCATCCGGAGGAGTTATTCGCCCAAGCGGCCGCCTATGGCCTCTCCGCCCTCGGCGTGGTCGACCACAACTCTGTCGCCGGCATCGTCCGCGCCTGGGAAGCCGCCAAGACCACCCAGATCCGCCTCGTCGCCGGCTGCCGCCTCACCTTGCGCGACAGCACCGTTCTCCTCGCCTACCCCACCGATCGCGCCGCTTGGTCCCGCCTCTGCCGCCTACTTACCGAGGGCAAGCGCCGCACCGGCAAGGGCGGCTGCGACCTCGACTGGACCGACCTTGCGGAGGGCGGCGACGGCCTCCTTTACATCCTGGTCCCCGACAAGATCGACGACCGCCTCCACACCCAGCTCGACCGCCTCGCCACCGACGCCCCCGGCCGCGCTTACCTCGCCGCCACCATCCGCCGCCGACCCGGCGATGCCACCCGCATCCACCGCCTCGCGCAACTCGCCATCGCCCACCGCATCCCTCTGATCGCCACCGGCGACGTCCTGTTCCATCACCCCGACCGCCGCGTGCTGCAGGACGTCATGACCTGCATCCGCGAGGGCTGCACCATCGACACCGCCGGCTTCAAGCGCGAGCGCTTCGCCGACCGTCACCTCAAGCCCCCCGAGGAAATGGCCCGCCTCTTCGCCCGCTATCCCGACGCCATCCACCGCACCGAAGAATTCGTCGCCCGCTGCCACTTCGACTTGTCCGACCTGAAGTACCAATACCCCGACGAGCAGGAGGAGCCAGGCCTCTCCCCCCAGCACACCCTCGAACGCCTCACCTGGGAAGGCGCAGCCAAGCGCTATAACGGCGCTATTCCGGACCGCGTCATCACCCAACTCCAGCACGAACTCCGCCTGATCGAGGGGCTGAGCTACGCGCCCTACTTCCTGACCGTGAACAGCATCGTCCGCTACGCCCGCGGCGAAGGCATCCTCTGCCAAGGTCGCGGCTCCGCGGCCAATTCCGCCGTCTGCTGGGTTCTCGGCATCACCAGCATCGACCCGACGGAGGCCGGGCTGCTGTTCGAGCGCTTCGTCTCCGCCGAACGCGCCGAACCGCCCGATATCGATGTCGATTTTGAGCACGAGCAGCGCGAGCGCGTCATCCAATGGATCTACGACCATTACGGCCGCACCCGCGCCGCACTCTGCGCCACGGTAATCCGCTACCGCGCCCGTGGCGCCATGCGCGAAGTCGGTAAAGTTCTCGGCCTCACCGACGACGTCACCGGCGCCCTCTCCACCCAGGTCTGGGGCTGGTCAGAGGAGGGCGTCGAAGAGAAACACGCCGAAGCCCTGAACCTGAACCTTGAGGACCGCCGCCTCCGCATGGCGCTCGACCTCGCCCGCCAGCTCATCGGCTTCCCCCGCCATCTCGGCCAACATCCCGGCGGCTTCGTCCTCACCCGCGATGCGCTCGCCGACCTGGTCCCGATCGAGCCCGCGACCATGGTCAACCGCCAGATCATCGAATGGGACAAGGACGACATCGACGCGCTGAAATTCATGAAGGTCGACGTGCTCGGCCTCGGCATGCTGGGCTGCCTGCGCCGCGCTTTCGACCTCATCGAGGAACATCGCGGCGGCGAGAAGCTCGACCTCGCTTCAGTGCCGCAGGACGACATCAAGACGTACAAGATGATCCAGAAGGCCGACACGCTCGGCACCTTCCAGATCGAGAGCCGCGCTCAGATGTCGATGCTGCCGCGTTTAAAGCCGAAGAGGCTCTACGACCTGACCATTCAAGTCGCCATCGTACGCCCCGGCCCGATCCAGGGCGACATGGTACATCCTTACCTGCGCCGGCGAGAGGGGCTCGAAGATCCGGAATATCCCCACCCAGCGCTGGAGCGCGTGCTCGGCAAAACGCTCGGCGTACCGTTGTTCCAGGAGCAGGCGATGCAGGTCGCCATCCAATGCGCCAGCTTCACGCCGGGCGAGGCCGACGAACTGCGCCGCTCCATGGCAACCTTCAAGATCACCGGGGGCGTGCAGAAGTTCCACGACAAGCTGATCAACGGCATGGTGGCCAACGACTACACCCGCGAGTTCGCCGAGAAGACGTTTAAACAAATCCAAGGCTTTGGCAGTTACGGCTTCCCAGAAAGCCACGCCGCCAGCTTCGCCATCATCGCTTACGCATCCTCCTGGGTAAAATGTCATCACCCCGACGTTTTCTGTTGCGCCCTGCTGAATTCGCAGCCGATGGGCTTCTACGCCCCCGCCCAGATCGTCCGCTGCGCCCGAGACCACGGCGTCGTGGTCCTCCCGATCGACGTCAACCTCTCGCGCTGGGACTCCACTCTGGAACCCTCTCCCGCCAACGGGAGAGGCCAGGGTGAGGGAGGCCAAAGCATCACCCCGACCGCGCCCTATCTCGCCGTCCGCCTAGGCCTGCGCATGGCCAAAGGCCTTTCCGAAGCCGACGGTCTCGCCATCGTCCTGCACCGCGCCGAACACCCCTACGCCACGATAGAGGATCTGAACCGCCGCGCCGGCACCCCTGTCGCCGCGCTCGAACGCCTCGCCGAAGCCGACGCTTTCGGCTCCATAAACGCCCAACGGCGCGACGCCATCTGGGCCATCAAAGCCCTCCGCGACACCGCCCTTCCCCTCTTCGCCGCCTCGGACAACGTCGTCGAGCCCGCCCTCGCCCTCGCCCCTATGCGACCCGGCCGTACCGTCGTCGAAGACTACGGCAGCGTCGGCCTCTCGCTGCGCCAACATCCCCTCGCCTTCGTCCGCGAAGATTTCACCCGCCAAGGCATGGTCCAGTGCAGAGACCTCGATCGCCTTCGTGACGGCACCCGCATCATCGTGCCCGGCCTGGTGCTGATGCGGCAGAAGCCCGGCTCGGCCAAGGGCGTCATGTTCATCACGCTCGAGGACGAGACCGGCATCGCCAACCTCATCGTCTGGCCCAGCATCTTCGAGCGCCAGCGCCGCCTCATCCTCGTCAGCAGCATGATGGCCGCCCACGGCAAGGTGCAGAAGGAAGGCGGCGTCATCCACGTCATCGTGGAGAAACTGGTCGATCTCTCCGACCTACTCCGACAAGTCGGCGAGCGCGACGCACCGGTAATTCTGCCCACTGGCCGCGGCGATGGCGCCCGGCACGGCGTCAGCCCGGACGTTCGCAAGCCGATCCACAAGCCGCGTGACATATACTGCCCCGAGCGTCTTTCGAATGGCATCAAAGTAAAAACACGGGATTTTCGATGAGGCTCAAACGAAAACCCCCCGGACTTGCGCCCAGGGGTCGATCGCTACTCGAGAGATGAAAGTTTAGGCCGACTTCTTCATGATCTCGTCCGCGACGTTGCGCGGCACGGGATCGTAGTGGTGGAACTGCATCGTGAAGCTCGCCCGGCCCTTGGTCATGCCACGGAGTTGGCTGATGTAGCCGAACATCTCCTTCAGCGGCACGTGACCGCGCACGATCACGGTGCTGCCCGCGCTGTCCTGACTCTGGATCGTGCCACGCCGACGGTTCAAGTCGCCGACGACGTCGCCCACGTGATCCTGCGGCGTGGTCACTTCCACGTCCATGATCGGCTCGAGGATGATCGGCGACGCCTTCTTCATTCCGTCGCGGAAGCAGGCCTTGGCCGCGATCTCGAACGCCAATGCCGAGGAGTCGACGTCATGGTACTTGCCGTCGACCAGCGAGTATTTGAAGTCCACGGTCGGGAAGCCTGCCAACACGCCGGTCTCGGCCTGGTTGCGAATGCCCTTTTCCACCGCCGGGATGTATTCCTTCGGCACGGAGCCGCCGACCACGCTGTTGGAGAACACGATCCCCGCGTTCCGCTCGAGCGGCTCGAACAGCACCTTCACCTCTGCATACTGACCGGAGCCGCCGCTCTGCTTCTTGTGCGTGTAGGTCTCGGTGTGCGGCTTGCTGATCGTCTCGCGATACGCAACCTGCGGCGCGCCGATGTTGGCGTCGACGCCGTATTCACGGCGCAGACGGTCGATGATGATTTCGAGGTGTAGCTCGCCCATGCCAGAGAGAATGGTCTGACCACTCTCCTGGTCGGTCTTCAAGCGCAGGCTCGGGTCTTCACCGGCCAGCTTCTGCAAGCCGAGCGTCATCTTCTCGACGCCGTCCTTGGTCTTCGGCTCGACGGAGATGTCGATGACCGGAACCGGGAAGGACATGCGCTCGAGCACGACCGGGTCATCGGAAGAGGCGAGCGTGTCGCCGGTGCCGGTGTCCTTCAGGCCCACGAACGCCGCGATGTCGCCCGCCGTGACTTCCTTGATCTCGGCCCGCTTGTCGGCGTGCATCTGGAACATGCGTCCGATGCGCTCCTTGTGGTCCTTGGTCGTGTTCATCAGCGTGTCACCGCTCTTCAACGTGCCCGAGTAGACGCGCACGAAGGTCAGGGTGCCGTATTTGTCGTTGATGATCTTGAACGCCAGGCCGGAGAACGGCGCCTTCGGATCGGCCTTGATGATCCGGCGGACCGTGTTCTCGTCCTCACCCTCTTCGGCGGCGACCTTGATGCCGGCCACGTCGATCGGGCTCGGCAGGTAGTCCAGCACGCTATCGAGCAGCGGCTGCACGCCCTTGTTCTTGAACGCCGTGCCGCACAGCACCGGGCGGAACGCGCCCGAGATGGTGCCCGTCTTGATTGCGCGCTTCAGCGTCTCGACCGAGACGTCGCCCTTGTCGAAATACTCCTCCATGCCCTCGTCATCGACGGCGAGTGCCGTGTCGAGCAGAAGCTGACGGGCTTCCTTGGCCTTCTCCATCAGGTCGGCCGGGATCTCCTCGTCATGGAACTTGGCGCCCAATTCGCCGCCTTCCCAAACGATGGCCTTCATCTCCACCAGGTCGACCACGCCGATGAACTGGTCCTCGATGCCGATCGGCAGCTGCAGCGGCAGCGCGACGATGTCGAGCTTCTCCTTGAGCGTATCGAACGCGCGGTAAAAATCCGCACCCGTCCGGTCCAGCTTGTTGATGAAGATGATCCGCGGCACGTTGTAGCGGTCGGCCAGGCGCCAGTTCGTCTCGGACTGCGGCTGCACGCCGGCGACGCCCTCGATGATGAACACGGCCCCGTCGAGCACGCGCAGCGAGCGGTTCACTTCGATGTTAAAGTCGATGTGCCCGGGCGTGTCGATGATGTTGATGCGGTGGTCTTTCCACTCGCAGGTCACGGCGGCGGACGTGATGGTGATGCCGCGCTCGCGCTCTTGGTCCATGTAGTCGGTCGTGGTGTTGCCGTCATGGACTTCGCCGATGCGGTGCGAAACGCCGGTGTAATACAGGATCCGCTCGGTCGTCGTGGTCTTCCCGGCGTCGATATGCGCCGTGATCCCGATGTTACGGATCTTCGCGAGCGCGTTGGGTTCGGTCTCGGACACGGTTGACCTCCATGCGATTGCGGGCGCAGCGAGACCCGTTGCCCCGCGCGCCCGGCCAATCCAGACCCCCCGGTGTCGATCGGGAGGCGATGTGTAGCGTTGCGCCTATGTGCTGCGCCAAAGCCAAAAAAGCAACACCCCGCGGAACTCTAAGCCGGAACCGTCCACCCCGCGTCCGACGGCATCGCCCGCCCCTCGGCTTCGAGCTTGGCGAGATGTGCCGACACGTTCGCCTCGGCGGCCTTGCGCAGCGCCGGGTCGAGCCCCGGATACAGCTGGTCCGTCAGCCCGGCCAGACTCGTCGGCGCCTTGCCGAGCGCCGTGACGATTGCGGTCTCACGAAACAGCCGGTGCCCACGCATTGCCGATACGTATGCGAGCGGTTTGGTCAGCGGCGGCCCATGCCCCGGTAAATATAGCGGCGACTCTAACGCCAGCAGCCGGTCGAGACTTCCGAAATAGGCAGCCATGTCGCCGCCCCGACCACCGACCACCGTGGTCGACCACCCCATCACCACGTCGCCGCTGAACAACGTCCCGTCGGTATGGAGAAAGCACAGATGGTCCGGCGCATGCCCCGGCGTGAACACCGCCCGCAGCGGCCCCACCCGTCCGCCATTCGTCAGCGCGACGTCCGGCCGCACCTCCGGCGCGAATGGCTCGTGCCACGCATGGATCGGCGCTCCCGTCGCCGCCTTCAACGCCGGCAACGCGCCCCAGTGATCGTGATGCCCATGCGTCAGCACGATCCCGCTGATCGGTGCCCCCGCCTGCGCCAGGATGTGCCCGACATGCACCGCATCGTCCGGCCCGGGATCGATGACCAGCACCCCACCATCCCAATCGATCAGGTAGGTGTTCGTCCCATGATAAGTCATCGGCCCCGCATTGCCGGCGACCAGGCGGCGGATCCCCGGCGCGACGCTCGTCGCCACGCCCCGCGGCGGCGTGGGCTCGCGTGACTGACTCATGCAAAACCTGCCATCGCTTGCATGCACACGGCGCCGTCTTCGTCGATCGAGCGCAACGACGCGCCGCCCTCGCTCAGTCGCGCCTCCAGCGTCAGCGCCCGGTCATGAAACGCCGGCCGCTGCCCCCGGAACTCGAAGCTCTGCAGCGCCCGCCCCTGCAGCAGCCCGGCCAGCCACGTCGCCTGCAACGGCCCATGCACGATCAATCCCGGATACCCCTCCACGTCCCGCACGTAATCCAGGTCGTAATGGATCCGGTGCCCGTTCCCGGTCAGCGCCGAGTAACGGAACAGCTGCACCGGGTCCGGCCGCACCGTCGCCGTGATCCCCTCTCCGGGTGTCAGCCGGTCATCGACCGCCGCCGCCGGTTTGACCGCCGCGCCGTCCATGCCGCGATACACAAGATCCTGTTCCTCCTCGATCGCCCGGCCCGTCGGACCCTCGATCACATGCTGGACGGTCACGAACACTAGCCGCCCGGCCCCGCCCTGTTTCTCCTGCACCTTCTGGATCGTCGACACCCGGCGCACCCGGTCGCCCAAGGAGAGCGTGCCGACGAAGCGCACGCGTCCTCCGGCCCACATCCGCCGCGGCAGGTCATGCACCGGGGGCAGAAAGCCGCCTCGTTTCGGATGGCCGTCCGGCCCGATCCGGTCCGGCGGCACCCAGTCCTGGAACAGCATCCAATGCCACAGCGGCGGCACGATCTCCGGCGTCTCGACACCGAACGTCGCCGCCAGCCTGGCCAGCAGCCGCGGCGAGACCTCGTCTGTCATCTCCTGCGACCGGCCGACATACTCGTCGTAGCTCATTCGGCGGCATCGTCGGTCGGAGGCGCCTGCGGGCGCGGTTTAGGCTTCGGCACGAATGGCGCATGCAGCAGGCGCAGATCGATCGCTTCGCTCATCGCGGCATAGCCGGCGCGGTTGGGATGCAGGCCGTCGCCGGGTCCCCCGACGGTGCTGTTCGGCACGAATTCGGGCCGCAGCCCGCCCGTGGTGCGATCGATGGTCGCCTTCTCGAAATCGGCCACGCCGTCGAACACCCCGCCGCTGTTGCGGATGAACTCGTTCAGCTGCCGCCGCTTGCTGTCCTGGTCCGGCGAGCCATGCCCGGACGCCGTCGTGCCCGCCACCGGCGTCAGCGTCGCGCCGATGATCTTGACGCCCTTGAACTTCGCTCGGATCCGCTTGACGCCCTCCTTCATCCCGTCGCGCACCTGCTCGAAGCTGGCTTTGCCGTTGGCGCTGAAATCGTTGATTCCTTCGAGCCAGATCACGTGAGTCACGCCCGACAGCGCCAGCACGTCCCGGTCTAACCGGGACAGCGCCGACGGCCCACCCGCGAAGGGCTGCTCCGGCGAATACGCGGCCGGACCCACCACCTGGTTACCGCCGATCCCGGCATTGACCACCGCCATCGGTGTGCCGGCCCCGAGCAGCCGCCGGCCGAGCACGTCGGGCCACCGGTCGTCACCGTTCAGCGTCGAATCCGTCCCGTCGGTGATGCTGTCGCCGAAACAGATCACGGTGCTCGTCTCCGGCCCTGCCTGGATGTCGACGGCGTCGAGGAAATACCAACTCGTGGTGCTGTTCGGATACGCGCTCTCATCCTCAAGCTCGCCCAGCGCGCCCGCCCCTGGCGCCGTCACATAGCTCGTCTGCAGTCCTTTGGCGTGCCAGGTCACGTTCTTCACGTCGCCGGCGACATGGAAACTCACCGCGAGCTTACGGCCCTGCAGTTCCGGCGCGTCGGTCGCGCCCACGAACGGCAGCGTCACCGCATCGGACCAGAGATCCCCGCCCGCCGGAATGGTGACGGTCTTCTTGCCCTTGAACGTCACCGGCCGGTTGCTGCCCGGCATCACCACCGCGCCGCTCATCTGCAGTCCGGCATACGCCCCATCGATGGTCAGCGGCTCGGTGCCGAATACGTTGCTGAACCGGAAGCGAGCGCGCTTGCCCCAGGCGGACGGACGCACGATTAGCCGGAAGCTCTGGTCGTGCACGGTCTTGTCCGGAAAGGCGAACTTCAACTCGGGCTGCGCGGTCGGATTACCCGACGGATACGGCCCCTGCGCCGATCCGGCCCAAGTCGTGACCCAGCGTTGCGCGAAGCTCGGCGTGGCGGCGAGCGTCATAGAGGCGACGAGAATGGCGCGGAGCAGCACGGGCGATCCTTTTCGATCAAATGTCGAGCGTGTCGGCACGCGGCCGCAGGGAGAGTGCCGGCAGCGCCGCGATCCCGGTGATCTCGACGCGCCAGGCGGGGTCGGCGAGTTTGGCTTGCACGGTGGCGCGGGCGGGCTTGTGCGCCGGGTCAAGCCAGGCATCCCAGGCGCGGTTCAGTCCGGCAAAGTCCGCCAAATCGGCGAGGAAGATCTGCACCGTCAACAGGTGCGTCTTGTCGGTCCCCGCCTTGGCCAGCAGCGCGTCGATCTGCCGCAGGATGTCGGCGGTCTGCGCCTCGGCATCGCCGCTCGCATCATCGGCCACCTGCCCGGCCAGATACACGGTGCCACCATGGATCACCGCGCCCGAGAGTCGCGTCTGTTCGTCCAACCGCTCGATCATCGTTTCCCCCATCGCAGGGGAGCCTAGCCCGCCAGATGCGGCCTGCGAAGCCACCGGCGAGCCAGGCTGACATGGGGCCCGAACCCCAAGCTGAGCAGCCAGACCGCCCCGGCCGTCAACACGATCGCCGGCCCCGTCGGCACGTCCATGTCGTAGGACAGCACCAGCCCGGCCGTCGATGAGAGCACCGCCAGCAGCACCGACGCCCGGACCTGCCCCGACAGATGCTGCGCCCAATGCCGCGCCGCGATCGCCGGCAGCATCACCAGCCCTACCGACATCAGCGTCCCCAGCGCCGCAAACCCGCCGACCACGCACAGCACCACCAGCGCCAGGAACGCCAGGTGCCACCCCGCCCCGCGCCCACCGGCCACGCGCAGCGCCTCGGTGTCGAAACTCTCCAGGATCAGCGGCCGCCAGATCAGCGCCAGCCCGAACAGCGCCGCCGTCGCCACCGATGCCATGAGATAGAGCGCCTCGTCATCGACCGCGAGCACGCTGCCGAACAGCAGATGCGTCAGATCGACGGTCCGCGTGTGCGAGATGATCGCCACGCCGAGCGCCAACGCGACCAGATACGTCGCCGCCAGTTGCGCATCTTCACGCCCGCCCGTCGCCCGCGCCAGCACCCCGGCCAGCATCGCCACCAACAGCCCGGCGATGAAGCCGCCGATCCCCATCACCGGCAGCGACAACCCGGCCACCGCCGCGCCTAACGCCAGCCCCGGCAGTATCCCGTGCTGCAGCACGTCGCTCATCAGGCTCATCCGCCGCAGCACAAGGAATACGCCCAACGGCGGCCCCGCCACCGACAATGCCAGGCATCCCGCCAATGCGCGCCGCATGAACCCGAGCGTGAACGGCTCGATCAGCAGACCGTAAAGCATCGGCTCACGCCGCGACGCGGCAGGGCGCGGCTTGCTCGGCCCAGGCTTCCGCCTCCAGCCGCGCGTGCCGCATGGCGCCGGGTTGCAGCACGGACCCGGTCGGCCCCCAGCCCAACGCATGCCGCGCCAGCAGCAGCGTCTGCGGGATGCACTCCCGCACCAGGTCAAGATCGTGCGACACGACGATCACCGTCCGCCCCACGGCCTGCCAGCCCAGCATCAGCGCAACCAGGTCCGCCTCCGTCCGTGCATCGACCGCGTTGAATGGCTCGTCCAGCAACAGCACCGGTGCGTCCTGCACCATCAGTCGCGCGAACAGCAGCCGCTGGAACTGGCCCGCCGACAGCTGATCGAGCGGCCGCTTGTCGAACCCTTGCAGCCCGACCGACCCGAGCGCATCCACCGCACGCCCACGATCCACCGCCGAGACCGACCGGAACGCGCCGCACCGCTCCCATAGCCCGAGCGTCACCACGTCGAGGCACCCGATCGGAAAACCACGATCCAGCTGCGACCCCTGCGGCAGCAGCGCCACCCGGCCCGGCCCGGCCCCCTCGATCTGTCCGGACGCGACCGGATGCAGCCCGGCGATCGCCCGCAGCAGCGTCGTCTTACCCGCTCCGTTCGGCCCCACGATCGCCGTCAGCGTCCCCGCCGCGAACGCGCCGGAGATATGATGCACCGCCGGATGCCGGTCATGCGTCAGCGTGACGTCCGTCAGCGTGATGGCCGCGGTCACGAGTTGATCGCCCACACGACGCCGAGCCAGACCACCACGCTCAGCGCAGCGGCCAAAATCAGACGCGGCAAAACGCCAGCAGCAGGGGAAAGTGGGTCGACCATACGTTATAATATACCATGGCGCTCCGCGGTTCCAGGGTTCCGCCTACCGTTGCCGGTTGCTACATGCCAGCGATGTATCCGGATCCCGACGCCGACCTCCGCCGCGGCTTGGCGCGCTACCGCGGCCTTGCCACCGGTCTCCTCGCCGGCATGGGCGGACTGGTCGGCATCGCCTACGCCCTGCCGCCCAGCTTCGGCGCCTCGCTGCTGCAGTCGAGCGCCAAGGCCGGCCTCGTCGGCGGCCTGGCCGACTGGTTCGCCGTCACCGCCCTGTTCCGCCACCCGCTCGGCATCCCGATCCCGCACACCGCCATCATCCCGCGCCAGAAAGCCCGCCTCGGCCGCTCGCTCGGCCGCTTCGTCGCCGGCCACGTCATCACCCCGGCCGAGGTCTCCCGCGTCCTCGGCCAGCTCGACATTGCCTCGATCCTCGCCGACTTCCTGCGCGACCGTCAGGCCACCGCGCCGGCCGCCCGCACCATTGCGGAGATGCTGCCGCGCATCCTCGCCAGCGTCGAAGACGGCCGAGCCAGGCGGACCATGGCGCGCCTGGTGCCCCGCCTCCTCGGCGGCGCCGGCGCGGGCCGCATCGTCGCGCGCGCGCTGCGCTCGCTGGTCGCCGGCGGACGCCATCAGGAAGTGCTCGGCTTCCTGCTCGAAGAATTCCGCAAGCTGCTCGAAAGCAAGCACGAGACGCTGCACGGCTTCATCCAGGACAAGGTGCGCGCCCAGGGCGGCCGACTGGTCGGCTGGATGCTGGGCGCACAGGTTGCCGAGCGCGTCATGACCGTGCTGCGCGACGAGCTGAACCGCCAGGGACCTGAGGGCAGCACCATCCGCGCCGCCTTCGACGAATGGGTCAAGCGCGAGATCGACCTCATGGAAACCGATCCGACCCGCGCCGCCGAGATCGGCCGCGCCATCCGCCGCATCGTGGCGCACGACACGGTGCAGGTCTGGCTTTGGGATGTCTGGTCCCGCATGCGCCTCGCTCTCGAGGCCGACGCCGCCAAGCCCGGCGGTCACACCTTCGGCGTCATCGAGAGCGCGCTCGCCAATCTCGGCACGTTCGTCAAAGAAGACCCGACCGGCCGGGCCCGCGTGCAAGCGGCCGCGGAAAGCATCATCGCGACGGTGCTACCGAGCGCGCAGGCTCAACTCGCCGACTTCATCGGCAACGTCGTGGCAAGCTGGGACGCTAAGACCGTCACCGAGAAGCTAGAACTACGGGTCGGCCGCGACCTTCAATTCGTCCGCATCAACGGCACGCTCGTCGGTTTCCTCGCCGGCGGCGCGCTCTTCCTGTTGATCTACGCCCTCACCGGCCAAACCGGCGGTTAAGCAGAAGTCAGACTTACCCACCCCACCCACGCGTAGGGTGGGTTTAAGCCCACCAAAACTCGCCGTAACTCAATTCCCAAAAAATCAAGAATGAACCCGGCCTAAGCGCCGACGACATAGGCGCGAAGGCTATCCACCTCCTGCTCGGCATTGGCGATCTTCGCCTTCACCACGTCTCCGATGCTGACCAGCCCGACAAGTCGCCCATCGTCCATGATCGGCACATGTCGGAATCGGCCCGCCGTCATCAGTTCCATCGCCGCGGCCACCGTCGTCTGCGGCGTCGCCGTGGTCACGGTGCTGGTCATCAGATCGGCCGCGGTCCGGTCCAGTGTCCCGGCCCCGTTCTCCGCCAAGCTCCGAACCACGTCGCGCTCGCTGAGAATGCCCTCCAACACGCCTGTTGCGGACACGACCAGCACGGCGCCGATCCGGTTCGTGGCCAGCGTCTGCACCACGTCGGCGATCGACGCATGCGGCGGCACGCTGAGCAACTTGCCGCCTTTCTCCTTCAGGATACCGGCGATGACCATGATGACGTCCTCCCTCGTTACTTGAGGGTATCGTGCCTCATCGCCGATGAGGATTTCAACCGGTGGCTGTGCAGGTGCAGCAATTCTACTCGGCGGCGATGCGCTCGCCGGCCACCCGCGTCCGCGACCGCATGGTCACGAACTCCTCTCCACCCGTCGGATGGATGCCGATCGTGCGATCGAAGTCCTGCTTGGTCGCCCCGGCCGTGATGGCCACTGCGATCCCCTGCATCATCTCGGCCACGTCGTCACCCAGCATGTGCGCGGCGATGACCCGCTGTGACGGTTGATCCACGATCAGCTTCATGAACGATTTCCTGGGACGCCGGGCCATGACGCGCCGCATCGGCGTGAAACTGGTGGTGTAGATGTCGACCGGCCCGCGCGCGGCAGCAGCCTCCTCGGTCGGTCCCACCGTCGCCAACCCCGGATTGCTGAATACGGCGGTAGCGACCGCCTCGAACGACCAGGTGCGCGCGGGACCACGGCCGAACAGCCGGTCGGCGAGATGGTGCCCCTCGGCCAGCGCGACCGGGGTGAGGTTCAGCACGTTTGACACGTCGCCGATGGCGTAGATCCCGGGCTGGCTGGTCTGGAACGTGCCATCGATCGCGATGCCGCCCTTCGGATCGAGTTCGACGCCGGCCGCCTCCAGCCCCAACCCCGCCGTGCGCGGCTTCCGCCCCACGGCGAAGAACACCAGGTCCGCCTCGATCTGTTTGCCGCCGGACAGGGTGATATGACGCCGCTCACCGACGCGCTCGACACGGTTTACCGTCTGGCTCGGATGCAAATGCACGCCATTCTCCCGCATCCCGTCCGCCAGCCGCTCGCGCAACTCGTGATCGAAGCCGCGCAATGGGAGATGCTGACGCATGACGATATGAGTCTCGACGCCGAAATTGGCGAAGATGCCGGCGAACTCGACTCCGATATACCCGCCGCCGACGATGAGGATCCGTTTTGGCAACACAGGCAGCGCGAAGACGCTATCCGACGTGATGCCATGCTCCATACCCTCGATGGGCGGCTCGATCGCGGGAGTGCCCCCGGTGGCGATGACGATCCGCTCCGAAGTGATCCGCTCGCCGCCGACCCCGAGCGTGTGCGGATCGAGGAACTTGGCATGCGCGTCGAACAGCTTTACCCCGGCCCCGTCCAGCATCCGGCGATAGACCGCGTTGAGCCGACCGATCTCCGCGTCATTGTGCTCGATCAGCGTCGGCCAACCCGGCGTGGGCGCCGGGCCGGTCCAGCCGAAACCATGCGAATCTTCCGCCAGCGCACCGTATTCCGATGCTTGAACCAGCAGCTTCTTCGGCACGCACCCGACGTTGACGCAGGTGCCGCCCCAATACGTGTCCTCCGCGATCCCGACCCGTGCGCCATGGCCGGCGGCGATCCGCGCGCAGCGCACCCCGCCGGAGCCGCCACCGATGACGAACAGGTCGAAATCGTAATCGCTCACGCCCCGATGCCCCCGATCGCCAGATACTTGACCTCGAGATAGTCCTCGATGCCGTACTTGCTGCCCTCGCGCCCCAGCCCGCTGCTCTTCATGCCGCCGAACGGCGCCACCTCGGTCGAGATGATGCCCTCGTTGATGCCGATGATCCCATATTCCAGCGCCTCGGCGACGCGGAAGATGCGGCCGACGTCCCGACTATAGAAATACGCCGCCAATCCGAACGGCGTGTCGTTGGACATCTCGATCGCCTCGGCCTCGGTCTCGAAGCGGAATAGCGGCGCCACCGGCCCGAACGTCTCGTCACGGAAGATCTCGGCCTCCCGCGGAACGTCGGTCAGGATCGTCGGCTGGAAAAAATTGCCGCCCAACGCATGCCGCTCGCCCCCCATCAGCACGCTCGCGCCGAGCCGCTTGGCGTCGGCGATGTGCTGCTCGATCTTGGTGATCGCCTCCGCATTGATCAGCGGGCCCTGCGTGACACCGTCATCCATGCCGTTGCCGACCTTCAGTTTCCCGACGGCCTCCTTCAGCTTGGCCGCGAACGCGTCATAAACCCCGGCCTGCACCAGCAGCCGGTTGGCGCAGACGCAAGTCTGCCCGGCATTGCGATACTTGCTGGCCATTGCGCCGATCACCGCCGCGTCGAGATCGGCATCGTCGAACACGATGAACGGCGCGTTGCCGCCCAATTCCATGCTCGCCTTCTTAATGGTCGGCGCGATTTGCGCCAGCAGCGTCGCGCCCACTTCGGTCGACCCGGTGAACGACAACTTTCGCACGATCGGGTTGCTGGTCAGCTCGCCGCCCACCTCGCGCGATGGCCCGGTGATGACGTTGCACACGCCCGGCGGCATCCCCGCCCGCTCGGCCAAGACCGCCAAGGCCAGCGCGGAGAACGGCGTCTGACTCGCCGGCCGGATCACGCCGGTGCAGCCCGCCGCCCAGCCCGGACCGGCCTTGCGCGTGATCATGGCAGCCGGAAAGTTCCACGGCGTGATCGCCGCGAACACGCCGATCGGCTCTTTCTGCACGATGATGCGTCGCCCGTGCTGCGGCTGCGGGATGGTGTCGCCGTAAACGCGCTTGCCCTCTTCGGCGAACCACTCGATGAAGCTTGCCGCATAGGCGATCTCGCCTTTGCTCTCACTGAACGGCTTGCCCTGCTCGGCCGTCATGATCATCGCCAGGTCGTCGGTATTGGCGAGCATCAGATCGAACAGCCGGCGCAGGATCGCCGCACGCTCCTTGGCTAGCAGCCCCCGCCAGGCCGGCAAGGCACGACTAGCCGCCTCGATCGCGCGCCGGGTCTCGGCCACGCCGAGCGCCGGCACGGTGCCGACGACCTCGCCGGTCGCCGGGTTACGGACGTCGATGGTCTTGCCGTTGTCGGCTTCGATCCATTTCCCATCGACTGCGCACGCTTGACGGAACAAGCTAGGGTCGCGCAGCGGCAGTGGAGCGGTCTGGTTCAGCATCGTGTGTCTCCTGTGCCCTTAAGATAACGTGCCCCGCGCGGAATGTCAGGCATGGCTCGATTGCGTGCGCCGCGACACCGTGCGGAGGGGTTGGCGCACGGTTCACGCGCTCATAAGGTCGCGCCTAAGGAACATTTCGGTGAGCGGGCATGCGGGTGGTGAGTATGACGGTGCGGGTCGTCCTGACGGCCGGAGTGGCGTCCCTCGTCGCAGGCTGCGTTGAGCCCGTCTACCTGCAGCCCGGCCCGGTGCAACTCCAGGGCTATCCGCCGCCGATGACATACCGGTCCAGCCCGGACTACCGGCCGCCGATCGCCGGCCCCATCCCGCTCCAGCCGCCGCCAGTGATCCAGCCGCTGCCGCCTGTCAGCCCGAGCCCCCCACCGAGCGCGTCCGACGTGCCCGACAGCGATCTCGGCCCGATCCCGGTGCAGGACATGCCCAAGCCGACCAGCGACGCCCCGGCCGATCCGGCGCCAGAAACCACGGCGACTCCGCCGCCTGCCGCCCCGCCCGAGGTCGTCCGCAAGGTCCCGGCCAGCGGGCCCGGCAACAACGTTCCGCTCGAAGGCTTCCGTCCGATGAAAGGCCAGACCAGGCCAGCACCCTGACCAGGATTGCGGACATAACGGCGGAATTGAATTGACCACTGGCGCGCTCGTGCTCACCTATTACTGATCGACAGTGCTCTTCATCCGCTGACCGGCGAACGGAGCTACCACCTCAGCCAGCGCACTCAAGAAGGATTGCCCGACGTGCCAGATAGTGTACCGCCCGTCCGCTGGCAGCCCGACCGGAGCCCGACGGTTCCGGCCTGGCCTATCCCGCCTCTCAAGACCGCGGTGTTCCGCGGCCTGAAGGGTCTGTGTCCCGCCTGTGGCGAGACCCATGCCTTCAAGGGCTGGCTCAGCGTGGTCCCGCAATGCCTCGTCTGCAGCGCACCGCTCGGCCGCTACCGTGCCGACGATGCGCCTCCCTATTTCGTCCTATTCCTGGTGGGTCACATCGTGGTGCCCCTGATGTTTTGGGTAGAAACGGCGTATCACCCGGAATTGTGGCTGCAAGCCGCGGTCTGGCTGCCGGTCGCTTGCGGCCTTGCCGCGTTGCTGCTGCGACCTGTCAAAGGTGCCACGCTGGGCTGGATGCTCAAGCTCGGCATGGTCCGCTCGGACGACGAGTGAACGAAGCCTCACGGCTGGCTCGCGTCGTCCTTACGGGCGAATCGCTCACCCGCCTCTCGCCGATCATCGAGGCTGACCGTGCGCAAGCGGTCGCCGATCTCGAGCACGAGAACCATTTCAGCCTGTTCGGCACGGCCGACCGACCCGCCCAGCCCGGTCCGTACATCTTGCACCTCTCGGTGCAGGAAGGCCGTCTTGTCTTTGAACTAAGTAACCTCTCTGACGCGCCGCTGACCGCCATCGTCCTAGCGCTTGGGCCGTTTCGTAGCCTGATCAAGGATTATCAGATGCTTGTCGACAGCCACATGCTGGCCATCGATGAAGGCCGTGCCGAGCGGATCCAGGCGATCGACATGGGCCGTCGCGGCCTACATGACGAGGGAGCGAACCTGCTGCGGGCGAGGTTGGAAAACAAGGCGGAGATCGACCACGAGACCGCCCGTCGCCTATTCACCCTGGTCTGCGTCCTCCATCAACGCATCTGACGAGCAACACCTGTCTCTGCGCCATCAGCTCACCGGTTAAACGGCTAGCCGTCACGCGACCTCGTCATCAACTCACTCGTTGCGGGAGGCGTCAGCCCACCATCGCTCGCCGAACCCTCAACCCAGTCGTCGCGAGCCGTCTTTACGATGCGGTGATCCAGGACGACGACAGGCGCCTAGGCAAACTCCCGCCCACCCTGACCTGCCACGTCGATCCAGACAGCGTAGGTAGAACACCAGCCGAAGAGACCCAGTCAGCCAACCGCGCCTAGATATAGTTCGACAGCGACAGGCTCCGCGTGTCCGCGATGATCTGATACGATGCCTGCAGCTGCGTCTTCAACAACGCCGCCCGGCTGATCGCCTCCGCCGTATCCACCTCCTGTGCGGACGACAATTGCTTCGACAGCGAGGTCGTCAACGACGTCAATTGGGTTTGCCGGATCGTCAGATTGCTTTGGATGTTGCCCAACGACCCCGTCTCGGTCGCCATCGCCGAGATCGAGCTCGCCAGAGAGGTCCGCGCGCTTGCGATATCGGCCGGCCCGGTCGTCGAACTGCCCAATCCGGCCAGCTTCGCCAATGCCGTCAGCGTATCGCGCATGTATGAACTTGTTGCCGGCGTCGCCAACGTATTCGCGTTCGCGAGCAACCCGACCTGCACCGTCTGACCCGGCCCAACCTGGATCGTCGTCGGAGACGTCCCGATCGTGTTGGAAAACGGCGGCCCGCTATTGCCAGCGAGCAAGCCAGCACTCATCACGCTCGGATCAGTATTGGGGACCGGTGGATTGCTCGTATCCTTACCGGCGAACACGTAGACATCGCCGGACTTGGTGTTGAGCAGGTCGCCAACCTGTTGCAGCGCCGACTTCGCATCCGCTGCCAGCGTTTGAACGCTCGTTGGGTCGTTCGCGTTGTATGTGTTGACAGAGGCGAAGAACTTCGCCGCGATCCCCGAGATCGACGTCATCGCACTCTGCGTCACGTCGAGCCGTCCCTGCGCCGCATCGATGTTGTGCCCGTAGGCCGCTTGATGCGCGATGGCCGGCGAAAGGCTGAGCGACGCGCGCGCCTGCGTCCCAAGACCGGCGTAGCTGTCCGAAACGAGGCCGCTCGCAACCTGCTCTTGCGCTTGTTCAAGTTGACCGCGTACGGCGTTGCTGTTGTTCAACAACCGCGCCATGAACGAGTAATCGCTATTGATCATTGGACTGCCTGCAACAGTTGCTGCCACATCGATTGAACGGCGGTGACGACTTTGGCGTTCGCCGCATACGCGGTTTGAAGCGCGACCATCTGCGCAAGCTCAGTATCGACCGAGACGCCGCTACGGGCGGCCAGACGGCTGTCGAGCCCGGTGCGCAACGCGGTGCTCGACGTCGCCTCCGTCGCCGCTTGCGTCGCCTCCTGCGCGAAGCCGGCGACCACCGTCGTCGCCATCGATCCCGCACCGGACGTGGTCGGCGCGAACACCGTGTTGAGCACGTTCTGCACGTTGGTGTTGTCGCCGGACTGCAGGGTCGGCCCCGTCCCCCCATCCCGCAACTTCGACGGCTGCGACTGGAACGCCGGTGATACCTGCACCGATGCGGAGAAGCCCAGTGCCGCCGGGATATTATTATTGCTGTCCGTCAGCAGCGGCATGTTCGCGTTTTTAAACGACGTCGCGAGCGTCTGCGTGAAGCCGTCGAGCGTCGACTGCATGCCGGGGATGGTGTTGTCCCGCAGGTTGAGGTTGGCACCCATCTCGCCGCCCAGATTGGTCACGGGTGTCCCGTTCATCATGAGCGCCGGCACGGCTGTCCCGCTGCTCGCCGTGATGTTCGACCCGGCGATGGCAAATGGCCCGCTCGTCGAACGTGTCGGTAGGATCGTGTTGCCAGCGATCACCTGGACGTCACCGGACGATTGCTGGATGAACCGCGCACCGGTCAACGTGGCCAGGGTCTTCATCTGAGTATCGCGGTCGTCCTCGAGCCCGGCGGTGCTTTGCCCCTGCGACTTGGCCGCGATGATCTGGTCAGACAACTTGCCGATCGCGCCAAGCGCCGAATTGGCCGTGGTCATGCCGTCCGCCAACGAGTCCTGCGCCTTCTGCCGTGCCTGGACCAAGGACCCGCTCAGCGAGTTGATGCCCTGGGCAAGCGAGTTGGCCGCCCCCAGAACCACCGCTTGCTGCGTCTGATCCGACGGGTTCGCGTCGAGCGTTGAAAACGTGTCCTGCAGGTTGCCCACCAGGGACGCGAGATCCTGCCCACTTCCCGGCGTGCCCGACGCGGCGTCGATCCCCGACAGCGTGTCGCTCGCAACCTTGTTGCCGGCCTCGGTCGCCACGGCGGCGAACGAGTTTGCCTGCAGCTGGACGTCAATCTCGCGCACCGCCCCACCCGTCCGTACACCGCCGGGACCACCTGCGCTGTCCACGCTGGTGACCGGCGTCGTCTCGCGGACGTAGTTCGGCGTGCTCGCGTTCGCCACGTTTTGTGACAACGTCGCGAGCTGACGTTCAATACTGTCGAGGCCGGACGTCGCCGCGCCGAGTGTGTTGCCGAGGAACATGGATTACCTCTTCATGTCGATGGTCTGCTGCAGCAGGTCATCGGCCGTCGTCACCATCTTCGTGTTGGCCGAATAGGCGCGTTGCGCGACGATCAACTTGGTGAACTCGCTGGCGATGTCGACGTTGCTGCCCTCCAACGAACTCACCACCAGCGATCCGGCACCGTTGGCGCCCGTCTGGTTGACCCGCGCAGTGCCGCTCTCGTTCGTCGCTGAAAACGCCTGGCCGTCCAACCGCTTCAGCGAGTCTGGGCTTGCGAAGGTGACGACCGGCACCTGAGCTAGCACGCGGGATGATCCATTGTCGTAATTGACCTGGACGTTGCCGTTCTGCTGAATCGACACGCTGCTGAAACTGCCGGGCTTGACGCCGTTCTGCGAACTACTGACCAGGTTGTAGTTGTTGCCCGCAAACTGCGTGACGCCGTCGGTTCCGCCGAAATTACCGAGGTTGAGGTTGATGGCCTGGGTCCCCAAGCCGAAATTCGCCTGGAAACCTAGGATCGCAGGCTGCCCCTTGGTCGAGTTGGCCGGCGGCGTGCCTATCGTGGGCGTAACCGCGCTCAAGGTCCCGTCACTCCCGAACGCGACGTTCGCGTTGGCGATCGAAGTGTTCGATCCCTGCTGCTTGATGTCCAAATTCCAATTGTTCGCCCCGAGCGTCGACGGCGTCCACGTCAGTTCGAGATTGCGCGACGTCCCCTGTGCGTCGACGACGGGAAGTTCCGTCGTGTAATTAGGCGCCGTGCTGGACGGCGACGCCGGCAGGTTCGCGGAGATCGTTGCTGCCGACGTTGGGACCGGCGCATAGCCGCTCTGCCCGACCTGTAGCTGCGTCAAGCGGGTCTGATCGACCTGACCGGCACCGTCCACCGGCCAACCGGTGAGGAAGTTGCCCGCGCTGTTGACCAGGTAGCCGTTGTTGTCCAGCTTGAAGTCGCCGGCTCTCGTGTAGTGCTGCGTCGCATCGAAGGTCGGCGCGCCGTTGACCGTTCCCGTCCGCGCGCTGACCGGGAAGAAGCCCGCGCCCGAGATCGCCATGTTGAGCGGGTTGGACGCCGTGGTGATCGAGCCCTGCACCGAGTTGTTGTAGCTCGGCCGCGCGACGACTGAGCCGGACTCGTTGACCGACGCATTGCTGACCGTGATGTAGTCTTCGAACGTCGTGTCGACGCTCTTGTAACCGACGGTCTGCGTGTTCGCGAGGTTGTCGCCGACGTTGCTGAACGCGGTCGACTGAGACGAGAGGCCAGCGATGGCCGTGGTCATTGCACCGAAGATCGACATGTTGGGTCCCAGATGTGGTTCCAGGCCAGTCGCATGTTTCGTGCCACTCACTAGGGCCTGAAACATAAGCGTTTCCGAGCCGGAGACCCGGCCGTTTCGACCCAGTGCCGCGTTCAAACCGGCAATTTGTGCCGACCGGCAATCAACGTAGTCGCCTGGATCCGCTCGGTTTCGCCGTTGGCCCACTCCTTGCTCAGCATCATCCATGGTCACAACCGCCGCTCCCGCCACGATCACGACCCCGCAGGCCCCGGCCCGTGCGATCTCCGCTATCATGGCCGGCGCTACCGACCCGTCGAGCGTCAATACAGGTGGCCCTTTCGACTCGCTCCTAAATCAGCTCGATGCCAGCGCCGGCCCTCCAGCCGCGGCGCTCAACCCGGCGACGATCTCGACTCCAATGCCCACTTCCCCCGTTGTCGTGACGCAGACGCCCGGACAACAACTCCCGGTACTTACACTTTCCGGGCCAGCAACCCCATCGAGCGACCAGGCGAAATCAGCCAAATCGAGCGCTGACACCAAGAACGCTGACACCAAAACGGCCGATGCGCCGAAGGGCAAGGCACCGGCCGACGAACCGCCTGGCTCCGAGGATCGTCTCCCGACCCCGACGCCTCAACTCGCGCAACTGCTGCCCGTTACCCCGTCGCAGCCGACCTCCATCGCCCTAGCTCCCCCCGCTGCGCCTAGCGCCGCCGTCGACCCAAGCGTCGCCGGAAGCACCACTGCGACAACCGACGCGTCTCCCCCGGTCGACGGCCTACCCTCCCCGCCGAACAGCCCGGCCGACAAGCCCGGCAATACCCTCCTCGGCGCTCAAGCCGCGGTTCCCCCATCGCTCGCTCGCTCGCTCGCGCGCAGCATCGTCGACGATGATGATGATGATGGTGCTACGGTTCGAGCCCCGTCAAAGGCCCTGACAGACGAAACGGATCAGGCGGTTCCCGACCGATCCGGCTTGTCATCGGGCGCCGCACCTCCGTCGACCACCGTGGTCAATCCTATAATCGCCTTGCCGACGATCGTACCGGCCAACCCGCTCGCGTCGTCTGCTCCGGCATCGAGTGCCGCCCAAGCTGTCTCACCCCGGTCGACCCCGACCGGTCAGCCGTCGCACACGACCAGGACGACCTCGGAGAACGCTGACTCGGCACCGCTGCCGCCCCCAGCCACCGCCGCGCCGGAAATCGTAGCATCGACCGTTCAACCCGGTCCGGCCATCGCCGCCGCCGCATCGATCGGCACAGCGTCGGTCCCCGCCCCGTCGCCATCGGCGCCCTTGGCCAGGGCGGATCCGCCAACGTCTCAACCGAACTCTCCCGCCTCTCAGGTGGCTCAGGCGATCGTCGAACCCGTCAAAGTTATGATGAGTAGTCCGGCCCAGGCCGCCGCCGCCGCGTCACACGTTACCACGATCCAAATCACGCCGGTCGAGCTCGGCCGCGTCGACATCCGGATCGAACGACTGGACGACGGCCCAGCCAAGATCCAACTCGTTGCGGAACGACCGGAGACGCTGTCCCGCCTCGTTCACGACCAATCGCAGCTGCACCAAGCCCTCGATCAGGCCGGCATTCCCCAAGCCGGCCGCATGCTCGATTTCAGCCTCGCCCCTACACCGACGCCTGAGTTCAGTGCCTCGTCGTCCTTTGCGGGAGGCACGGCAAATGGCGGGTCGTTCTCGGGAAACGAGCAACAGCGCAGCAACGGCACGTACGCCAGCCGAGGGTTCGGCGCCACGGCCGAGACTGGGTCGGACCCGATCCCTCACCTTCGGTCGGCTCGCGCCGGCATCGACATCACAGCTTAGGAGCATCCAATGACCGTTTCATCCACGACCGGGCTTACGGCATCGGCACCGACCGTCGGCGCCCCGACCAACTCTGCCCTCGGTTCGCTTAGTGGTAACCTGACGAACTTCCTGAGCCTCTTAATGACGCAGTTGAAGAACCAGGATCCGACGGCGCCGATGGACACGAACACCTTCACCAGTCAGCTGGTGCAGTATTCCAGCGTCGAGCAACAGATCAACACCAACACCAACCTGACCAATCTGATCACCGCAACGCAAAGCAACACGATCCTGCAGTCGTCGCAACTGGTCGGCAAGGAAGTGACCGCGACGAACGACCATCTCACATTGCAGAATAGCAAATCGGCGATCCATTTCACTGCGCCATCTGCCGAGCCTCTGACCATCACGGTCAGCTCCGATACTGGCGAGAAGATCCTTCAGACGAGCGTGACGGCAACCGCCGGCAACAATGACTGGACATGGGATGGCACGAATGCCGACGGGCGCACGGTCGCTGATGGCTCCTACAAGGTCACCGTCAACGACCGCACCGGCACTGCGCTACCGACGACGGTGACTGGCATGGTGACTGGCATGCAGCGCTCAGGTACTGGCGTGAACGCCGTACTCGGCAGCCTGCAGACGGAAGTCGGGACAATTCAGTCGGTCACTCCCTCGTCTTAGGGAACGGCAAACGGCGTCCGTTAAACGTTTCCAGTATCCTTCGTGAGACTTCGTTAACCTTTGCAACCTAAAGTTGTCTCAGAGTTTGGTCAACGCGATAGGCCAAACGAGATCGGAGACTTCATGATGACCGACGTTAACGAGCTGGAAGCTACCCCCAAGGTAACGAGCGCTGCCGTCGCAAAGGACCGTCGCCGGCCAGGCCGCGTCGAAGACGTGCATGTAGAACTCATCCCGATCCTACGGGGTGCGGAGCCCGTCATCGAATATGAGCACGATGATATCGACCAATCGGCAGCACTCCGGGGTCTCCTCGCCGGCGTGCTTTTCTCCGCCCCGATCTGGGTCGCGATCGCCTACCTCGGATCGTGGCTACTCTCCAAATAGGCATCTTCTGCCGAGCGGTTAACCGTTCGGTAACCCGACTCCCCCAAGATGGGGATATGGCACGGTGGCAAAATGGGATCGGGCGATGACCTCCTTCATGTCTGGTCTACGCTCTCTTGGGGCTCTTCGGCTGGGCGCGATGGCCGCGGTGGCGTTGGTGTGTTTCGGTCTCCTGTCCTATCTGGCACTGCGCAGCAACGAAGGCCCCATGGCGTTGCTCTACGGCGATCTCGACCTCCGGGAAGCTGCCCAGGTCGGCGATTTGCTCGACAAGGCGCACATCCAGCACAAGACCGAGGGCGGCGGCACCCGCGTTCTCGTCGCGAGTGATCAGGTCGACAAGGCTCGCCTTCTTCTCGCCAAGGACGGCCTGCCCTCTGGCGGATCGATCGGCTACGAGATCTTCGATCGTTCCGACGGATTGACCGCGAACAGCTTCCAACAGGGGATCGCGCAGACGCGCGCCCTGGAAGGCGAGCTTTCCCGCACCATCCGCGCCATCCAAGGCATCAGAGCCGCCCGGGTACACCTCGTGCTACCCCGTCGCGAACCATTTGCCCGTGAGCGGCAGGACGCGCAGGCCAGCGTCGTATTGACGATGGCCGGCGCTGCTCGCTTGGACAATGAAGGTATCCAGGCAATTCTCAACCTCATCTCGGCGGCCGTGCCTGGCTTGCGTCCCGACAATATCGCCATGGTCGATAGCCGCGGCAATCTCCTGTCCCGCGCCGGCCGGCCCACTGGTCCGGCCGCAGCCGCTCAAACCGGCGAAGAATTAAAACGCGGCGCCGAGCTGCGGCTATCTCGCGCCGTAGAGGAGATGCTCGAGCGCAGTGTCGGCGCAGGGCACGTCCGGGCCGAAGCCGCCGTCGAGTTCGACTTCGACCAAATTCGCGAAACGCAAGAGAAGTTCGATCCGGAGGGCCAGGTCGTCCGCAGTACGCAGAACAGCAACAATTCTAGCAAGAACACCGAAGCACAGACCAACGTATCGGTGCAGAACAATCTCCCCAACGCCGATGCTGGTGCGCAACCTGCGGGATCACAGGAGCAGAAGCAGGAAGAGACCACTAATTTCGAGATCAGCAAGACGGTTCGAACGCTCGTTCGCGAACAGCCGCAAATCCATCGAATCAGCCTGGCCGTAATGGTCGACGGCGTGTCGACCAGGAACCCCGACGGAACCACGACTTGGGCGGAGCGCTCCTCGAGCGACCTCGATCACATCGCGTCACTCGTCCGAGGCGCGATCGGCTTCAACGAAGCGCGCGGCGATCATGTCGAGGTTGTGTCGATGCGTTTCGCCGGATCGGAAGAGGGCCCTGAAGGCCCGGCGCCGTCGATTTGGTCGCGTTTCGATAAGACCGACATCTACCGGGTCGGTGAGAACGGCCTGGTAGCGCTCGGCGTAATCGCCACATTGCTTTTCGTACTTAGGCCCATGGCGCTCCGGCTCTCCGTCGCGGCGACTCCGGCCGCGGTTCAGGCTGGGAGCAGCGGAACCACCCTTCCCCAAAGCGCCGGAGCGATCGCGCAGCTGAACAGCGATGCTGAGCAAATGGTCCACATCGCCAATGTCGACGGCGAACTCCGGATGGCGTCGATCACACGCGTCGCCAGTCTCGTAGATGAACGTACGGACGACAGCGTCGCAATGCTGCGTAACTGGTTAGCGGAGGCGAATTGATGGCGACTGCCTTGCAGAAGATTTCGATGCCGGGTCGACAGAAAGTTGCGGTCTTGATGCTCGCCCTGAGTCCGCAGCACAGCTCGAAATTGCTCGGCATGCTGCATGAAGACGAGATCCGCGAAGTCTCGAGCACGATGTCTACCCTCGGAACGGTAAAGGCCGACATCGTCGAACAGCTCTGCAACGAATTCGCCGAGGGCATCGGCTCTCAAGGCAACGTCATGGGGTCGTTCGAAGCGACCGAGCTGCTGCTACAGCAAGCACTACCGAAGGACCGAGCTCACCAGATCATGGAGGAAATCCGCGGTCCGGCAGGTCGAACCATGTGGGACAAGCTTGGTAACGTGAACGAGACTGTCCTCGCAAACTACTTGAAGAACGAGTACCCGCAAACCGTCGCGGTCGTCTTATCCAAACTGAAAGCGGATCATGCCGGCCGCGTGCTGATGCTGCTTCCCGATGGGTTTTCGATCGAGGTCGTCATGCGGATGCTGAGGATGGAGAGCGTTCAGCGCGATATCCTCGAGGGCGTGGAGCAGACTCTCAGGACTGAGTTCATGTCGAACCTGGCACGCACGAGCCGTCGTGACAGCCACGAGATGATGGCCGAGATCTTCAACAGTCTCGATCGGCAGAGCGAAGCTCGCTTTCTCTCCGCATTGGAGGAGCGCAACCGCGAAGCCGCCGAGCGGATCAAGTCGCTCATGTTCACCTTCGATGATCTGCGCCGTCTCTCGTCCGAACACATGCAAGTGCTGCTTCGGGCGGTGGAGAAAGACAAGCTTCCGCTCGCTCTCAAGGGTGCGTCGGAGCCGCTGCGACAGCTCTTCTTCAGCAACCTCTCCGAACGTGCCGGCCGCATGCTCCGCGACGACATCGAGGCGCTCGGACCGGTCAAGCTGCGCGACGTCGACGAAGCGCAAAGCGTCATCGTCAACACGGCGAAGGACCTGTCGACTCAAGGGCTGATCGACGTCAACGAGAGCGCCAACGAAGAGATGGTGCTCTGAGCATGGACGGTATGAAGCGTCGCGCGACTGAGACCGCACCCGCCAGCCCCACGAATTTCTTCGGAATCCTTTACGCCGAGGATTTCGACGAGCCCTCGGCAGCCGACCAAAGCGCCAACGTCGATGAAAAGCAACCCGAGCCGCCCGCGCTCACTCAGGCAGACCTCAATGCTGCATGCGCCGCCGCCGTTCAACAGGCTCGACAGGAGTGGCAGGATGACGAGGAGCGTCAGCGTGCAGATCGTCTCGCGACGATACAGCGCGCCCTAACCGGAATCGAGGACATTTGCGAGCGGACCATCCTTGCCGCTGCCGAGGGTACCGTTACGACCATCCTCTCGATCATCACCGGCATACTGCCGGAGTTCTGTCGTGACTTTGGGCCCGCCGAAGTCCGCGCGCTGCTGGGTCGACTTCTGCCGACGCTTCAATCCCAGACCAAGATCACCATCCGTGTTCATCCGGATGTCGTATCGACCGTCCAACGTGATGTTGATGCATTGGAACCTGATCTGGCCGCCGTGATCGCCGTCCTGCCAGGCCCGATAGAGCGTGCGGACGTAAAGGTCGCATGGGAAAACGGGTCAATGACACGCGATACGCAGCAGATCATGCAGGCGATCCAAGACGCGCTGAGCCAACTCGGCCTGCATCGAAAAGTCGAAGCTCCGACAAAAAGGATCATGGCCTATGCCGAATAAGATGGAACTTACCGACCTGGCGGAACTTGCGACCAACGAGATCGGGCGCGGACCGCGAGATCTCGAGGCGGTCTACGACATCCCCGTCACCGTCAGTGCCGTGTTGGGAAAGAGCACGATGCAGGTCAGTCAATTGCTGAAGCTTGGACGCGGCGCAGTCGTCGAGCTCGACCGTAAATTAGGCGAGGCGATCGACATCTACGTCAACAACCGCTTGGTTGCGCGCGGCGAGGTGGTGCTCGTCGATGAGACGCGGCTCGGTGTCACAATGACCGAAATCGTCAAGAGTGATCGGCTGTAGGGGGCCATGATGCACGTCCTCATCCTCGGGTCCCTGGGCGGTGAACTCGGCAAAGCCGCGCGGATTGCGTCGGCACGAGGCGCGAAGCTGCAGCAGGTCGACGACGAGCGATCCGCTTTGATGCGGTTGCGCGCGGACGCGAAGGTCGATCTCGTGCTCGTTGAGCTTCCCCACGATGTCGGCAGCCTGGTTCGCGCGATGTCGGCCGAGCGCATTCCCGCGCCCGTCGTCGCCTGCGGCACCGACGCGGACGCACCATCCGCGATCCAAGCCATGCGCGAAGGCGCACGCGAGTTCCTGCCGTTGCCCCCGGATCCCGAGTTGATCGCCGCTATCCTCGAAGCGGCTTCCGGAGAGACTCACACGCTGATCGCGCGTGACCCGGTCATGCTGGCAACCGTTCGCCGTGCCGATCAGGTCGCCCCGTCCGAAGCCAGCATCCTCATCACCGGTGAGTCCGGCACCGGCAAGGAAGTCGTCGCACGTCACATTCACCGCCGCTCGCGTCGCATGAACGGACCGTTTGTCGCGTTGAACTGTGCCGCCATCCCGGAAAACCTCTTGGAATCCGAGCTGTTCGGCCATGAAAAAGGTGCGTTCAGCGGCGCGATCGCTCGTCGGGCCGGAAAGTTCGAGGCCGCCGATGGCGGCACGCTCCTGCTCGACGAAATCACCGAGATGGACGTTCGCCTCCAAGCCAAGCTCCTGCGAGCGATTCAGGAACGGGAGATCGACCGTCTTGGCGGCACCGCGCCCGTTAAGATCAACGTCCGTATCCTCGCGACCAGCAACCGCGACATCCCGTCGGAAGTCGCGGCCGGACGCTTTCGCGAAGATCTCTATTTCCGCCTTAACGTCGTCAATCTGCGTCTCCCCCCGCTTCGCGAGCGACCCGGCGATATCGAGGCTCTCGCTGATCACTACGCACGCCGCTACGCCGACGTGAACGGCGTCCCATACCGCCGCCTCTCAGGTGCAGCGCTTCAAAAACTGAGTGCACATAGCTGGCGTGGTAATGTTCGTGAATTGGAAAATACCGTCCATCGCGCCGTCCTCTTGGCAACGGGGAGCACCATCGGTCCAGAAGCGATCGAGACAGCAGGCAGCGCGCCTGAAACGACACCGAAGACCGCCGGGGGCGTGACCGGGCTGGTAGGTCAGACGATGGAGCGGGTCGAACGCGACCTCATCCTCGAGACGCTGGGGCACACGCTCGGTAACCGCACTCATGCGGCAGTCATCCTGGGAATCTCGATCCGTGCCCTGCGGAACAAGCTGCGCGACTACGGCCGTGCAGGAATGACCGTGCCGCCCCCCGCTTACTCAGCTTAACGCGTGAACCCGTCCCTGCTCAGCCTAGGCGCCAAGGCGAAGCCATATCTGCCCGGCACCGATGTCGGATTGGCGATCGGCATCGTAGCTTTGCTTGCGGTGCTGGTAGTTCCGCTGCCGTCGGCACTGCTTGACGTCGGACTGGCGTTATCGGTCACGGCCTCGGTCCTGGTTCTGATGGTGGCGGTGTTCCTGGCTCGCCCGTTGGACTTCACCAGCTTTCCGACCTTGCTGCTGCTGACGACGCTCCTGCGCTTGTCCCTCAACGTCGCGACAACACGATTGATCCTGAGCCGCGGTAACGAGGGGCCTTCGGCGGCCGGACACGTCGTCGAGGCATTCGGCGGCTTTTTGATGGGCGGTGACGTCGTCATCGGCGTCATCCTGTTCGCCATCCTGCTCGTCGTAAACTTCATGGTCATCACCAAGGGGTCCGGCCGTATCGCGGAAGTTGCGGCGCGCTTCAGCTTAGACGCCATGCCCGGCAAGCAGATGGCGATCGACGCGGATTTGTCGGCCGGCCTCATCAATGAAGCCACAGCTCGCGTCCGGCGGCGCGAGCTAGAAGAGGAAAGCGGCTTCTACGGCGCCATGGATGGTGCTGCTAAATTCGTCAGAGGTGACGCGATCGCCGGGTTGCTGATCACCGTGATCAACATCTTCGGCGGCCTCGCGATCGGGCTCGTACGGCATGGGATGCCTTTCTCGGAGGCCGCCGCAACGTTCACGACGCTGACCGTCGGCGACGGCCTCGTCTCGCAGATCCCTGCCCTTCTCGTCTCGACCGCTGCCGGTATTGTCGTCACCAAGGGCGGTGTCGAGGGCCCGGCGGATGCGGCCTTGATGCGGCAACTTGCCGGCTCTCCGAAGCCGCTCGCGATGGCTGCGGCGGCGGCGGCGGCGCTGGCGTTGATGCCGGGACTGCCGATGCTGCCATTCCTCAGCATTAGCGCCCTGGCTGGCGGCGGCGCCTGGTTCCGCCATAAAGCCGCCGCAGCGGCCGCGACCGCAGCGGTACCGATCGCCGGACCCGCGCCGGAGCCGCCGATCGCGGACGCGCTACGGATCGATGCACTCCGATTGGAGCTCGGCTATGGATTACTGACCATGGCCGGCGGCGATGCGCCGCGACTAACGGAGCAGATTAAGGGATTGCGCCGGGCTATCGCGGCGGAGATGGGCTTCGTTCTGCCGCCGGTCCGCATCCAGGACAATCTCCAACTCGCAGCGGATTCTTATGCGATCCGAGTCAAGGAGATCGAGGCGGCGCGCGGCGATCTGCGCCCGACGAAACTGCTCGCCATGGATCCGTCCGGCAGCATTCCCGACCTGCCCGGCGAGCGGACCGTGGAGCCGGCCTTCGGGTTGCCGGCACTGTGGATCGACGATGACCAGCGCGAAAGCGCACTCCTTCGGAACCTCACCGTCGTCGACCCGGCCAGCGTTCTGACGACGCACTTGACTGAGGTCGTGCGGGATTCGATGGCCGAACTGCTGTCGTATGCGGAAACCTTGAAGCTGCTCGAGGAACTGCCGCGCGAGCAGCAGAAATTGGTCGCCGACCTGATCCCAAGCCAGATCTCCGCCGGCGCCGTGCAGCGTGTGTTGCAGGCGCTGCTTACGGAACGCATTTCGCTTCGCGATCTGCCGACCATTCTGGAAGGTATCCAGGAGGCGTGCGGAGGCGGCATTCGGGCGATCCAGTCGATCGCAGGACATGTGCGTACCCGGCTTGCGCGTCAGATCAGCGACAGTCACGTGGGCCCTGCAGGCTACATCCCGCTCGTGACGTTATCTCCGGAATGGGAGGCCGCTTTCAGCGAGGCGCTGGTCGGGCCACCAGAAGATCGCCAGCTTGCCATCGCGCCGTCGAAGCTGAACGAGTTCATGCAGCGTTTCCGGGTGGTCTTCGAGACCGTGACAACCGGTGGCGAGGCGCCGGTGCTGCTCTGCTCCGGGACGATACGCGCCCATGTCCGCGCGATCGTCGAGCGTTTGCGTCCATCGACGCCGGTCTTGGCTCAAACCGAGATCTACCCGCGTGCTCGGATCCGCACGCTCGGAACGATCTGATCTTAATCATTCGCAAACCATCGCCTGGTAATGTGCTCCAAGCATGCGCTTAAAAGTCTATCAGGCGGCGAATATCGTCACAGCAATGGCAATGGTTCGGGACGAGTTGGGGCCTGACGCCCTGATACTCGCTCACCGCTCCGTCGATGGCGGTGTCGAGCTGACTGCGGCGCAGGAGCAGCCAAGCTTTGAGGCGGAGCCGATCGAGCTGGCAATAGCGTCAGTCATGCCGCTTGAGGCCTGGCCGGCGCCAACACCTACCGCGACCCCGATTGCACCAAGTTATCTCGCGCGTGCCGGCACGTTGCGGTGGCATGGCGTGCCGAGTGAGCTTTCCAAACGCCTCGACCGTGGTGACCTCGAGCGGAATATTGCGGCAGCACTGTCGTTCGATGCGCTACCTTGCGCCGTTGGCAATGCGCCGTTGTTGCTCGTTGGGCCACCAGGCGCAGGTAAGACCCTGACGACGGCCCGGATCGCAACACGGCTGAAGATTTCAGGCCAGTCCTCGCTGGTGATCACGACCGATGGACGGCGCGCCGGTGCAGCCGAACAACTCGCGGCATTCACTCGGCTGCTTGGCCTGACGTTGATTGTGGCGGACACGCCCAAACAGTTGGCCCGGGCGGTCGGCCGCCGGGTCGCCGGCGAGCCGGTGCTCGTCGATATGCCAGGCCTGAACATGGCCGACCCAGACGATCGAGCCTACCTCTGCGGTTGCCAGGCTGCGATCGACGCCACGATCGCGCTCGTCCTCCCCGCCGGTCTCGACCCGGCGGAAACCGCGGAGATGGCGCAGGAGTACCGCGAGTTGGGCGCGACGTTGCTGATCGCAACGCGGCTCGACCAATCGCGCCGCCTTGGTGGCTTGCTCGCGGCCGCGAATGCGGGCCTGGCATTGACCGAGGCCGGAACCAGCGCGGCGGTGGCCGATGGTCTGACTAGGTTGACCCCCGCGTTCATCGCCGAACGCCTTTCCACCATGCGTCCGAAAGGCGCCGCCGAGACCGGGACGGGCGCACTCGCCACTCTAGCGCGAGCGTTCGGCGAACCATCGAGATCGGAACAATGAGCAGCTCTCCCCGCACAATCTCGATCGCCTCCGGAAAAGGCGGCGTCGGTAAGACCTGGTTTTCCATCACGCTGGCGCATGCGCTTGCGCGACAAGGCCGCCGGGTCCTTCTCATCGACGGCGATCTCGGGCTTGCGAACGTCGACGTTCAGCTCGGCCTACTTCCCAGGGTCGATCTCGGCGCAGTCCTGACGGGCCCCACACGTCTGAGCGACGTCGTCAGCCCGTACGAGCCCGGCGGCTTCGAAGTGATCGCCGGACGGTCCGGCTGCGGTGACCTGTCGAGCTTGAGCGAGGGGCAGCTCGCGCTCTTGATGAGCGAACTAGAAACCCTACTGCCGGATCGCGATCACATCCTCTTGGATCTTGGTGCCGGAGTGACACGCTCGGTTCGGCAGATGGCGGCTTGGGCGGACATGCTATTCGTGATCGCCACGGAAGAGCCGACCAGCCTGACCGACGCCTACGCGACCTTGAAGCTTCACGCGTTAGACAAGCCCGACGGCGACACCCGCCTCGTCATCAACCAAGCCGTCAGCTTTCGCGGCGGCGATCAGACGGCCGACACATTGACCCGTGCCTGCGTCAGCTTCTTGGGTCGTGCGCCGAGCGTGGCCGGAACCATCCGCCGGGACCCGAACGTGCCCGATGCGATACGCCGCCAAACATTGATGCTGCATCGCCACCCACTCAGCCCGGCAGCCGTCGACTTAGAACGGATTGCTGCTAGCCTGTAATCCTGCAGATCCGCGCCAACATGCGAGCCGGGAGACACGCGAAGGGGCGGAATGCATCTAATTTCGACCAAACGCGACCTTCGGGTCGACTTCTTCCGCGGTGTCGCGCTCTGGTTGATCTTCATCGACCACATTCCTGGCAACTGGATTGCTCAGTTCAGCCTGCGAAATTTCGCCCTCTGCGACTCTACCGAGGTCTTCGTGTTGCTTGCCGGTTACGCCGCAGGCCTCGCCTACGGTCGCAGCATGGACAAGAATGGTTGGATATTCGCCGGCGCGGACGTGTTGCGGCGTGCCTGGATCCTCTACATCGCGCATATCTTCTTATTCGTCGTCTTCAGTGCCCAAGTCTCCTACTCAGCGACCGCGCTGGACCGGTCCGACTACCTCGAAGAAATCCACATCGATGCGTTAGCCGAAGCGCCCTATCGCGCGATGCTCGAGGCCTTGCTGCTGCACTTCCAGCCGGCCTATCTCGACATCTTGCCGATGTATATCGCGCTGCTGGTCGTGTTCGCCTTCGTCATCCCGCTGCTGCGCTGGCGCTGGCTGCTGTTGCTGCTGTCGGGGTGCGCCTACGTGGCCGCTCGCGTGACAGGCTACAACCTGTCGTCATGGACGGGCGGCGGCTGGTACTTCAACCCGATCGCGTGGCAGTTCCTGTTTATCTGCGGCGCCATTCTGTCCTATCGACCGATCGTGCTTCCGGGCCCGAAGCGTTTATACGATGTCGCGGCAGCAGCGATTTTGCTTGTCGGCTTGATCCTTCTCTGGTGGATCTGGCCGGCAGCGGATGTCGACACCTCTATGCCAATCTGGGCGGTGAAGATCCTCGTCTCGGTCGATAAACAAAACTTGCATCCGATGCGACTGCTGTCGATCTTCGCACTCGTGTGGCTCGTAGTGCGGCTAGTCCCAAAAGGGGCGAAATGGGTGCAAAGCCGTGGTGCTGCGCCATTCGTCATATGCGGTCAGCACTCGCTTGCGGTGTTCTGCACTGGCATATTCCTCTCATTCTTGGGACGCCTCGCGATGGAAGAACGACCGGATTGGATGGTTCAAGCAGCGGTGAACGTCATCGGCCCGGTGGCGCTCGTCGGCGTGGGCGCGTTGTCCGCGTGGTATCGCCGCAAAGGCAGGCCTGCGTCGGGCGATGGCCCGGCCGAACCGACTCCGCAGGCGGGGAGGGTCTGATGCATCGCGTTGCAGCACTGCTGATGGCATCCGTCCTCTCCTGCGGAAGCGCTTGGGCCGTCCCCGTCCCGGCCAAGTGCCTCTTGCCCGATGACGCCGCTGGAACCCCCTCACCGCTACCCCACGTCGCTGCGGCGTTGCAGGCAGGCAGCACGTTGAACGTTCTGGCAATCGGCTCGGCCAATCTATTTCGGCCTGAAGCTAGTCTCGCGCCTGGCGCACTGATTGCCCAATCGGTCGATGGTGCCGCGTCGGGCACGGTCCCCTCGCCGCAGATTATCACCGATGCACCGAGCAGCACGGCGTTTCCGCAGCAGATGGCGTTGACCCTCGAGCGGCTGGTGCCGGGCGCCACGGTCAAGATGACGGTGCGCGGCGGGCGAGGCTTGTCGGCGAGCGACCAACTAAAGCTGATGGCGGAGACGCTCGAGCAAGGTAAGTACCAGCTCGTGCTGTGGCAGACGGGCACCGTGGAAGCGGTTCGGAATTTTCCTCCAAGCGAATTCGCCCAGATCCTGACGGAGGGTGTCGAAAAAACGTCACAAGCGCAGGCTGATCTGGTCCTGGTCGATCCGCAGTTCAGCCGCTTCCTGCAGACGAACAGCAACATCGATCCCTATGAGCAGGCTTTCTCCATGGTCGGGTCGATGCCCAACGTGCTGGTATTTCGGCGCTTTGACCTGATGCGGAGTTGGGTGAACGACGGTCTCATCGATCTGGAGCGGACGCCGAAGGCCGGGCGGCTACAGGCGGTTGAACAACTGCATGCCTGCTTGGGCGGTCAACTTGCGCGGTTGGTGATCAGCGGCACGCACTGAAGATTATTTCCGCAATGGACCAGATTGCCCCATGCGTGACTTGACGGACACGCCGGTGCGGCGGGTGGAAACCGAAAGCAACTCATCCACTCGCGGTACATTGGATCGATATGCAAAACATTGCTGACCACCAACCGGCGATCGATCTCTCGGAGACCACGGCGTTTGCCGTGTGGCTCGGCCGCGCTTTGAAGACGTGCCATGAGGGCGCCGTGCACGAGCCGATCCCAGCGAAGTTGCTGGCCTTGTTGCCACCGGTGCGGACGGAGCGTTAGCGCGTCGGTATGCACACGACTATAAGTGCCGCTCCAGTAAGGTGGAGCGGGCATGAAGGTTGACGGCACCAACTATCGAACGATCTGGGTTGACGAGAGTGATCGCTGGTCGGTCCGCGTATTCGACCAGACCAAGTTGCCGTGGGCACTCGAGTATGTCCGGCTCGCCTCACTCCTGGATGCTGCCCACGCGATCCGCAGCATGCAGGTGCGTGGCGCACCATTGATCGGCGCCACGGCGGCCTACGGGCTGGCACTAGCCGTGCGCGAGAACCCCGCCACCGAAGCGATGGAGCGAGCGGCCGAGACGCTCGCCGGAACCCGGCCGACCGCCATCAATCTTCGCTGGGCGCTCGACCGCATGCTGACCCGCTTGCGCAATACGACATCGGCCAACCGCGTGCAGGTAGCCTATCAGGAGGCCGCTCTGATCGCCGACGAGGACGTCGCGCAGAACTCGGCCATTGGCGACCATGGCAAGAGCCTGCTGGACGACATCGCCGCGCGTAAGCCGCAGCAGCCGGTCAACGTCCTGACGCACTGCAACGCGGGTTGGCTCGCGACCGTCGATTGGGGAACGGCCTTAGCACCGATCTACAAGGCGCACGACGCCGGCATCCCGGTCCATGTCTGGGTCGACGAGACCCGGCCGCGCAACCAGGGCGCGTTCCTGACCGCGTGGGAACTCGGCAAGCACGGCGTGCCGCACACGGTCATCTCCGACAACGCGGGCGGCCACCTAATGCAGCACGGCAAGGTGGACATCGCCATCGTCGGCGCGGACCGGGTGAGCCGAAGCGGTGATGCCGCCAACAAAATCGGCACTTACCTGAAGGCACTGGCCGCGCATGATAATGGCGTGCCGTTCTGGGTCGCCGCCCCGTCGAGCACCATCGACTGGACCGTGACCGACGGTACCTTGATCCCGATCGAGGAGCGCGACGCTGCCGAGGTGACGACCATCACCGGACGCGGGCTCGACGGCAAGGTGACCACGGTCCGCGTGATCCCGACCAGTAGCCCGGCGGCCAACCCGGCGTTCGACGTGACGCCGTCGCGCCTGCTGAGCGGCTTCATTACCGAGCGCGGGCGGTGCGCGCCGACCCAGGCCGGGTTGGCGGGCCTATTCCCCGATCTAGCGTCGGCTCACGAGCCGTCGGTGTAAATTTCCCGGGGCCAGCGCCGGTGCAACCATAGCCAGCTCTCCGGCTTGGCGCGGATCCAGGCTTCCAGGCGGTCGTTGACGGTCTGCGTCAAAGCAGCAACGTCAGCTGCCCGATCGCCGGTATCGGGCAGCGGCACCGGCGCTTCGTAGGTCACCCGGAAGCGGCCCGGCGCGAGCCGTTGCGCGTAGGTCGGCAGCACGGGGCGGCCGATCCGCAGCGCCAACGCGGCCAATGCGGATGCTGTCATCGCGGGATGTCCGAAGAAATTGGCGCGGATGCCGTCGTTCATCTTCTGGTCGTTCAACAGCCCGACAAAGCCTTTCTGCCGCAGGTGCAGCAGCGCCTGCCGCGCTCCCTGTGCGCCTTTCGGGAACAGCTTCTCGTTGGCTCCCTCCGACGCGCGTCGCAGTTCGAGGATCAGCGCGTCGATCTCCGGGTTGTCGGAGGCGCGATAGACCGTGGCAAACTGGACGCCGCGCCGGGCCGTTGCCAGCGGCAGGACCTCCCAATTGCCGATATGTCCGGTAAACAAGATTCCCGGCCCGCCCTGCGCGGCGAATGCCTCGATGTGTTCGCTGCCGACGACTTCCCAGCCCGGCCCACTCGCTGTCTCAGAGAGTTGGCCCACATGAGGGAACTCCCCCGCGGTGCGGCCGAGATTGTCCCACACGCCGCGCACGATCTGCTTGCGCGCGGCGGCGTCGAGCTGCGGCATTGCCAAGCGGAGGTTTCGGTCCGCGACCTTGGACACCGGCAGCAGCGGCCCGATGCCGCGGGCGACGGCGCCGCAAAGATCGCTGGACCGCACCGGACCCAGCGAGCGGAATAGCCGGACGGCCGAGCGCGCGGCGATGCCCTCGAGGCGGTGTAGCAGCGTCATCCGATGACCTCGTCCAGTATCCGCTCCACGCCTGCCTCGTCCCGCCATGTCAAGCCGACCCCAAGCACATCGACCTGCGCCCGCAGTGATGGAGGCAGGCGGACGGCATCCTTCGCCGTGGTCAGCGGCCGCGCGCCCAAGCGGGCCGCGGCGGCGAACACGCCGTCCAGCTCACGCATCGTGTAAGGATGGTGATCGGCGAACGCCGTCGACCCGGCCATGACGGCGCCCGCAGCCACCACCGTCTCGAAAAACTTGCTCGGCCGGCCGATGCCGCAGAAGGCGAACACCCGCTCGCCGTCCAGTGCGCGGTCCGGCTCCAGCCGAGCATCCAGGATCGGCAAGCCGCCCAGGGCCGCACGCGCGCTCGCCCGATCGGCGCCAATCAGAACCGCGGCGCGGCAGCGGAACGCCGCCGCCGCTGCCGGCTCGCGCAGCGGGCCTGCTGGCAGGACCCGGCCGTTGCCGAACCCGACTGTGCCATCGACGACCAGCAGCGAGGCAGTCTTGACCAGGCCCGGATTCTGCAATCCGTCATCCATCAGCAGAAATTCCGCACCGGCCGCGACGGCCGCGCGGGCGGAGGCGGCGCGATCGGCACCGACCCACGTCGGCGCCGCTTCGGCCAGCAGCAACGGCTCGTCCCCGACCACCGCGGCACGATGCATCGCGGGATCCACGCGGAGAACGTCGCGCGTCCGGCCGCCGTAGCCGCGGGTGAGGCAATGCACGGCGACGCCGCGGCGGGTGAGCCGCCGGATCAGATCGAGCACGACGGTCGTCTTCCCTGCCCCGCCGACGCTCGCATTGCCGCAGCAGAGCACCGGCACCGAGGCTGCGAAACCGGGCCGGCGCAGGCGTCGCCGGGTGGCTGACGCGGTCAGGCGGGAGAGCGGCGACAGCAATAGCGGGAGCAAGCCGTCCTGCTGCCAGAACGCGGGCGGGTTCACGCGGCGATCACTGACGGACAGAGATGAGCTCGAGGAACGCGGTGGCAATGCGCGCCGGTAGTCCGCTCTCGCCATCGGCGACGCCCTGTGCCGCCTGCCCCGCGCGCGCCCGCGCCGCCGGGTCGCTCAACATGCGGCCAACCCAGGTGCCGAGTTCGCCAGCATCGGCGGCTCGCGTGAGCCCGCCGGCCGCTTCAAGCGAGGCCACCGTCTCGCGGCAGTTGTCGGTATGCGGCCCCACCGCCACCGCGTCCCCGAAGCGGGCCGCCTCGAGCGGATTTTGTCCGCCACGGTCGACCAGGCTGCCGCCGACGAATACCACCGGCGCCAACCTGTAGAGCAGCCCTAGTTCGCCCAGCGTGTCGGCGATCCAGATACCTCCCGGCGGCGGCCCCTCGCCCCGCGAGCGACGGGGTGCGTTCCCTAACGCCGCCGCGATAGCATCGCCACGGTCGGGGTGCCGTGGCGCGATGATGGTCAACACGTCCCGACGCGTCTCGGCGAGCTGACGGTGCACCTCGGCGGCCACGGTTTCCTCGCCCGGGTGCGTGCTGGCGGCCAGCCACACGGGGCGACCGCCAATGAGCGCCTTCAACCGAGCTAGTTCCGCGACGTCGACCGGCAATGGGTCGGCTGCAAGCTTCAGGTTTCCGGGCGGCAGCAGCCCGCGCGCGCCGAGCTTCGTCAGCCGTTCCGCGTAGTCGGCCGATTGTGCATGCACGCGGTCGAACCCGCCGATCAGCTGCCGCGCGAAGCTGGCCGACCACCGCCAGCGGCGCAGGCTGCCGGCCGACATGCGTCCGTTGATCAGCATCAGCGGAATCGCACGCTTCTGGCAGCCGGCGATCAGGTTGGGCCACAGCTCGCTCTCGACGAAGGCCGCGGCATCCGGGCGCCAGTGATCGAGAAAGCGCCCGACCCAAGCCGGCACGTCCAGCGGGACGAAGCGGTGCAGCACCCGGTCCAGCCCAAGCTCCGGCAGCCGCCGAGCCAGCAGGCGCGCCGAGGTCAGCGTGCCGGTGGTGAACAGAATCGTGAGCGCCGGGTCCTGTGCGGCCAAACTGCTGAGGACGGGCAGGACCGACACGGCCTCGCCGACGCTAGCCGCGTGGATCCACCCCAGCCGTCCCGCTGGCCGCGCCAAGCTCTCGACACCGCAGCGCTCGCCCAGGCGCGCCGCGTCCTCCTTCCCGATCGCGACCCGGCGCTGGAGCATGCGGCGCAGCACCGGCGCTCCGAGCGTCGCCCCCCAATGCCAGCCAGCGGCGATCACGCCGCGCACAATGCGTCCGCCTGCTCGGCCGCGCGCGTCATCGCGGCCTCGATCTGCGGCAGGCTGCCGGACCAGTCCTCGCGGGACACGTGGATCGGCGGTGCGCAGACCAGCACGCCGCGGCCGAACGGCAACGGCAGGATCATGCGATCCCAGGTGCCGAGCACCCGCCGGTTTCGGAGCTGTGCCGCGCAGGGGACGATCGGCGCATGGGTCAGCGCCGCCAGTTGCGCGACGCCCGCAGCGGCCCGCCGCGCAGGGCCGCGCGGGCCGTCCGGCGTGATGACGATCTGATCGCCCCGCTGCAGCACGCCGATCAGCGTGCGCAGACTGGCGCCGCCGCCCTTGTCCTTATCCCTATCCTTGCTGCGCCGGGCCGACGACCCGTAGACGACGTCGACGCCGAAGGCCTGCATGATCGAGCCGATTAGCCGGCCATCCTGATGGCGGCTGACCAGGACGTGCATCCGGCCGCGCTCACCCCCGCGGCGCTCGCGCAAGGCCATGGTCCAGAGTGCCGGCATGAGCGGCAGGCGTTCGTGCCAGAAGGCGAAGATGGCGGCCCCACCGAGCATGTGCTGCCCCACCGCGTCGCGCCCGTGCAGCGTCCAACGCGTGGTTCCGAGCGCGAACCGGAGATAGGCCCCGAGCGCCCGAGCTCCCAGAGCCAAGGTCCGGGGGTGGCGGAGAAGCCGCTTCATGAGCCGGGGGCGGTAGCATGCTCGCCCGGTGCGGGCAATCGCCGGCGGTCAGCCGGTGGGGGCTAGATTGCTGCAGAATAACTCGGCGCAGGCGCGCCAGGAGAAACGCTCGGCATGCGCGCGGCAGGCGAGCCGGTCGCCGCTTAGGGCGCGCAGGGCCGCCGCACGCAGATCGCTGTCCAAGGCGCCGACGCCCGGATCGGCGTTGGCCAGGATATCGGCGGGTCCGGTCACCGGCAGCGCGGCGATCGGCGTGCCGCAGGCGAGGCTCTCCAGGAGGACTAAGCCGAACGTGTCGGTCTCCGACGGGAACACGAACACGTCGGCGCCGGCATAAGCGCGCGCCAGGGTCGCGCCGCGCTGCTCGCCGATGAACTTGGCGTCCGGATACGCCGCCTCGAGCGACGCACGTTGCGGCCCGTCGCCTATCACGACCTTTGTGCCCGGCAAGTCGAGCGCCAGGAAGCGGGCAACGTTCTTTTCGACGGCGAGGCGGCCGACATAGAGGAAGATCGGGCCCGGCCAGGGCCATAGCTGCCGCTCGCCGGGGCTGAAGCGCTGCAGGTCGACGCCGCGCGACCAGGGCAGCAGGTTGCTGAAGCCCCGCCCGGCCAACTCGCGGCGCATGCTGAAGGTGGCGACCATCGTCCCCCGTGCGCGGCCATGGAAGCCGCGCAAGAAGGCGTAGCTCAGCGTCATCGGCACCCGGGCGCGGGCATGCAGGTATTCGGGAAAGCGCGTGTGAAACGAGGTGGTGAACTCGGTGCCGGTGCGGATGGCCCAACGCCGTGCCGCCCAGCCGAGCGGCCCTTCGGTCGCGATGTGCAGCGCATGCGGCGCGAAGGCTTCGATCATCGGCACGAGCCGTCGCGACGGCATCACCGCCAGGTGGATGCTGCGGTAGCTCGGCATCGACATCGTGCGAAACCGGTCGGGCCCGATCACGTCGACCACGTGGCCGAGCGTCTCGAGCTCGCGCGCCAGCATCTCCAACGTGACCACCACACCATTCACCTGCGGATGCCAAGCGTCCGAGATGATGAGGATGCGCATTGGCGTCAGGCCGACGCTGGCACTGACATCGAGGCGGTCACGGTGCGGCCGCGGAAGAGGGAGAGATTGTTGGCCGCCGCCCAGTCGAGCAGTTCGAGCCGGCCATCGGCCTGTTCGACCAGCGCGGTGCAGCTCTCGACCCAGTCGCCGGTGTTACAGTAGAGCACTCCATCGACCATGCGCATCTCGGCGTGATGGATGTGGCCGCAGACGATGCCGTCGAACCCGCGCTTGGCGGCGTCGGCGGCCAGCGCGGTCTCGAACCGGTCGATCGCTTTGACGGCGCCCTTGACCTGGCGCTTGAGCCATTGGCTGAGCGACCAGTAATCGTACCCCATGACCCGGCGGATCGCGTTAAAATAGCGGTTGACCACCAGGGCGGCGGTGTAGGCGCTGTCGCCCAACCGGGCCAGGAACTTGGCGTAACGCACTACACCGTCGAACTCGTCGCCATGCACGATCAGCAAGCGGACGCCCAGCGCCGTCTCGTGCGTGCTCTCGCGGCAGACCTTGATGCCGGCGACTTCGAGCGGCGCGGCGTCGAGCGCCGGCGGTAGCCAGGCGCGGAACATCTCATCATGATTGCCGGGCATGTAAACGATCTCGGTGCCCCGCTTGGCGTGTCGGAGGATGGCGCGGACGACACGGTCGTGGTTCGCGTCCCAATACCAATTCTTGCGCAGGCGCCAGCCGTCGATGATGTCGCCCACCAGGAACAACTTGTCGCAACTCACTCGATCGAGAAAATCGGCAAGGAAATCGGCGCGGCAGCCCTTGGTGCCGAGATGCGTGTCGGAGATGAAAACCGAGCGGTAACGGTGTGAGAGAGATGAGGAAACCGCGTTCATCGGCTCGATTCCTTCGCTGCCCTGGGATGGCCGGGTCATACGATTGCGAGCTGTCGATGCACGTGAACATTCCGTGATGCAGCAAATCTGAAATCTGCTGCAATATGCCTGTAATGAAGTGGGCCGCCTCGATAAGAAAACGGCCCAAATTTATTTGTTTGCGGCGATTTATTACCGGCCTTGTTGGATTGCCGATAACATCCAGCGCCCATTGGTGCGGACGAAGGTCCAGAATTCGGCGACTGAACTACGCTGCGCCGGGTCACCGTCGACGATGCGCCCGGTGGAGTCGCGGGTAACGTCGATCATCGAGAAGCGCATTGCCACGGTGGCGTAGTCGCGCCCGCCCTCGGACCATGCCTCCGACAGGTCGCCCTTATCGAGGCGAACGTCGGTGACGGTGTTACGAACGCCGCGCCGGTTCTGCTCGGCGAGTTGCTCGCCGAAATAGCTGACCATCTCGGGCGTCGCGACCGACTGCAGCTGCGGCAGGCTCTGGGCCGACCATGCCGCCTGCACCTCCTGCAAGGTACGCTCGAACGCCTGGTAATCGTTCGGGCCGACCGTCACCGGTTGGGAAGCCGGGGCCGCGCTACCGCCGCCCATCATGCCCGATGCCGGCTGCCCCATCCGGGCGAAGTTGCCGCCCATCCCCGCGCCAGCCAGCATCGGTCGGCGGAAGAACGTGCGGAACAGCCAGCGCGCGATGAAGAACAGGATGAGCGCCTGCAACAGGAAGCCGATAAAGCCGAACCCGCCACCGCCGCCGAACAGGCCATGCCCGAACAGCAGGCCGCCAATGCCTGCGCCGAGCAGGCCGCCCATCAGGGCGGAGCCGAAGCCGCCGCGGGACGGCGCCTGTTGCGCATAGCCGGAGCCGCCGTAGCTCGGGGCGCTGCGTGGGGTCATCGTCCGGTCCATCGGGGCCGCATAAGGCGCGGTGTTGGTGGACGGCGGTGCACTGTATGTCCGCCCGCCCCGGCTACCGAACGAGGAACCGCCGCCCGCGCGCGCTTCCGCGAACGACGGCGCGAGAGTGAGTGCCGCGACGGCAACAGCCGCTAGCAATGAAGTCGAGCGGGACATGGTTGAAAACCTCTTAAGCAGACCGACCAATGAATATAGTCCGATCCAGCTCTGGTTATAGGGCTACTCTCACGAGCCAGCGAGCGTCAGGCCCTCGATGCGGATCGTCGGTGCGTCAGTGCCGCGGCGAAAGCGGAGATCGTTGGCCGGCGTCAGCTGCATGAACATCTCCGGCAGCGAGCCAGCCACGGTAATCTCGGCCACCGGCTCGGCCAGCGCCCCGTCGCGGATCATGAACCCGGATGCGCCACGGCTATAGTCGCCGGTGATGCCGTTGATGCTGGAGCCCATCATCTCCGTGATGTAGAGCCCCTCCTTGATGTCGGCCATCAGGTCGCGCGGCGACAGCGTGCCGGCCTGCATGTAGAGGTTTGTCGCTGAGGGCGATGGCGGGCCATTGACCCCGCGCGAGGCGCTGCCCGTCGTCTTGAGCCCGAGCTGGCGGGCGGTGCGGCTGTCGAGAAACCAGGTCGTCAGCACGCCGTCGTCGATGATCGAGGCGACGTGGGTGGGGACGCCCTCGCCGTCGAACGCACGCGAGCGCAGACCGCGGACGCGACGGGGATCGTCGATGACCGTCACGCCGCGGGCGAACACCTGCTGGCCCATGCGCTCCTTGAGGAAGCTGGTTCCGCGGGCGATCGAGCTGCCGTTGATGGCGCTCGACAGGTGGCCGAGGATGCTACTGGACACGCGCGGGTCGTAGAGAACCGGGACGCGCATGGTCTTCGGCCGGGTCGGGTTCAGGCGAGCGAGGGCTTTCTCGCCGGCAACGCGGCCGATGGCGGCGGCGTCCTCGAGATCGTCGAGATGCACGGCGCTCGAATAATCGTAGTCGCGCTCCATGCTGGTGCCCTCGCCGGCCAACGCGGTGGCGGAGACCGAGTGCGAGCTGCGCGCGGTCTGCCCGGCGAACCCGGCCGACGTGACCAGCGCGATGCGGGCGCGGGCGAAACCGGCCTCGGCACCTTCGGAGTTGGTCACGCCAGCGACCGACAGCGCCGCCTCTTCCGCCGCTGAGGCGCGGGCAATCAGCGCGTCGACGTCGGGCTCGCGCCCGTCATCCAGCTGCAGGTCGAGTATTTGCGGCGGGCGGGCTTCGTCTGCCAGCCCCGAGTAGGGGTCCTCCGGCACGATCCGGGCCATGGCGATGGCACGCGCGACGAGTGCGTCGAAGCCAGCTGGGTCGACCGCGGAGGACGATACCGACGCCGAGCGCTGCCCGACGAACACGCGTAACCCGAGATCATGCCCTTCGGAGCGGGTGACCTGCTCGGTTTTGCGCAAGCGGCGCTGCACCGCGACGGACGTGGCCGAGACGACCACCGCATCGGCCGCGTCGGCGCCCGCTGTGCGGGCCTTGCGGACGAGGTCGGCGAGCGTGTCGAGTTCGTTCATGCCGCGAGCCTATCGGCGATGCTGGACAGCGACGGCACATGCTCGGCCGGCCCGACCGTCGCCAGCGTCGGCGTGCCGGCGAAGATGCGGGTGGCGCAGCGCGCGATGTCGTCGAGCGTGACGGCGGCAAGCTTGTCGACGGTTTCGCTGGTCGAGACGATGCGGCCGAAGATCTGGATCTGCCGCGCGATCTGCTCGCACCGGCTGCCCGTGCTCTCCAGCGACATTAGCAGCCCGGCCTTCACTTGCGCGCGGGCACGGTTCAGCTCCTCCTGCGACACGTCGCGTTGCACGCGGCGCAGCTCCGCCAACGTCACCGGCATCAGCTCCTTGGCCTCGTCTTCGCCGGTGCCGGCATAGATGCCGAACAGGCCGCCATCGATGAACGGCGCCGCGAACGAGTAGATCGAGTAGACCAGCCCACGCTTCTCGCGGATTTCCTGGAACAGCCGCGACGACATGCCGCCGCCGAGCAACGTGCTGAGCAGCAGCGACGGGTAGTAGTCAAGGTCGGCATAGCCCACCGCCGGGAAGCCGAGCACGATGTGCACCTGGTCCAGTTCGCGATCCTCGCGATACTCGCCGCCCTGATACCGCCCCGGCACGAAGGCACCCGGGAGTTCGGACGGCAAGTCGGCGAAATGCCGCTTGGCCAATTCGACGACCGTGTCATGCTGGAGCGCGCCGGCGGCCGCGACCACTACGTTGCCAGCGGCATAGTGCCGCTTCATGTAGCCGGTCAGCTGATCGCGCTTCATCCCCTTGATGCCTTCCTCGGTGCCCAGCACCGGGCGACCCATCGGCTGGCTCGGGAACGCGGTCTCCTGGAAGCGGTCGAAGATGATGTCGTCGGGCGTGTCGTTGGCTTGGCCGATCTCCTGCAGGATGACACCGCGCTCGCGCTCGAGCTCCTCGGGCGCGAAGCTGCTATGGGTCAGGATGTCGCCGATGATGTCCGCGCCGAGGGCGAGGTCCTCTTTCAGCAACTTGACGTAGTAGGCGGTCTGCTCGCGCGCGGTGTAGGCGTTGATGTGGCCGCCGACGTTCTCGATGGCTTCGGCGATCTGCGGCGCCGTGCGCGTCGCGGTGCCCTTGAACGCCATGTGCTCGAGAAAATGGGAGGCGCCGTTCTCGGCCTCGGTCTCGTTGCGGGTGCCGGTCGCGACGTAAGCGCCGAGGGAGACGGTCTCAACGCGATCCATCGTCTCGGTGACGACGGTCAGGCCGGACGGCAGACGGGTGACGCGGATGGCCTCGCTCATGCGGTATTCCTTAGGGCAAACGCGCGAACCTGAGCCTCGATCGCGTCGAGGCTGTTTGGTGCGCACGTGAAGTGTTCGGCTCTGTCATATAGGTCGGCCATGCGCGATGGCAGAGGGGGCCGCAACCCGATCGCCGACGCCATCGCGTCCGGAAACTTTGCCGGGTGCGCGGTGGCCGCCGCGATGGTCGGGATATGCTGCAGCGGGAAGCGGCGCGCGCCGGCGATGCCGATCGCGGTATGCGGGTCGGCCAGGTAGCCCTGCGACCAGAGGCGCCTGATCTCGGCTTCCGTGCCCTCGTCGCTCAGGCGGAAACCTTGGAACAGGGTGCGGGCGCGGTGCCACGACGCCTCGGGCACCCCCATGTGACCATCGGCGCGGAAGCCCTGCATGGTCGAGGCCGTGCGGGCCGGGTCACGGTCGAGTAGCTCGAACAGCAAGCGCTCGAAATTGCTGCTGACCTGGATGTCCATGCTCGGCGACAGGCTCGGCTCGACGGTCCGCATGCTCATGTCGTTGGAGTCGAGAAACCGGGTCAGGATGTCGTTGCGGTTGCTCGCCACGATCAGGCGCGCGATCGGCACGCCCATGCGCCGGGCCGCCCAGGCCGCCAGCACATTGCCGAAATTCCCGGTCGGCACGCTGAACGCGACTTCCCGGTCGGGGCTGCCGAGTGCAACGGCAGCGGCGACGTAATACGGGATCTGTGCCGCAACACGCGCCCAGTTGATGCTGTTGACTGCCGATAACCGCATCTCGTCGCGGAACGGCGCATCGGCGAACATGGCCTTTACCAGGTCCTGGCAATCGTCGAACGTGCCTTCGACGGCGATGTTGGCGATGTTGGCGGCATTCACCGTGGTCATCTGCCGGCGCTGCACCTCGCTGGTGCGGCCGCGCGGGTGCAGCATGACGACGTCGAGTTGGTCGCGACCACGGAACGCCTCGATCGCCGCCGACCCGGTGTCGCCCGAGGTTGCGCCCACGATGGTGACACGCTGGTCGCGCTCGCGTAGGACGAGGTCGAACAGGCGCCCCAGCACCTGCATCGCCATGTCCTTGAACGCCAGCGTGGGACCGTGGAACAGCTCGAGTGACCACAATCCGCTCTCGAGCTGGATGAGGGGCGCAACCGCTGCATTGCCAAATCCGGCATAGGCATCGCGGCAGATCGTATGGAGCGCCTCGAACCCGATGCTGTCCCCGGCGAACAGGTGCAGCACCCGTGCCGCGATCTCCTGATACGACAGGCCGCGCATGGCCCGCAGATCGGCCGGCGACAGGGTCGGCCAAGTTTCGGGCACGAACAGCCCGCCATCCTCGGCCAACCCGGCGAGCAACACGCCAGCGAAGTCGCGCGCCGGCGCCTGCCCTCTCGTCGAGACGTAACGCATCTACGACTTGGGCTTGTCGTCCTCGTCCTCTTCGTCGACCTCGTCTTCCTCGTCCTCGTCGTCTTCCTGGCTCTCGTACCATTCCATGACGTCGTCGTGGAAATCGGGATCGTTGAGCAGGCGCATCGCGAGCGCGACGGCGATGCCGTACGGCTCCGGCACGTCCGTAGCCCCTTCCGGCAGCTCGACGGCCGGCACGACGCGGACGGTCATCGAGCCATCCTCCTCACCGATCACGAGCGCCACTTCAGACGGTTCGAGCTCGATCGGCGTCATCTTGGGATCGGCCATGCATGCACTCCTTCTACTATCTCTGCAGTCGGCCCAATGCCGCGGGCGCGAAACGTGGCCGGGCCTTAGCACCAAGCCAAGCTTGCGCCAATTGGCTCAGTTACGCGGCTGCAGGTATCGTGCGGTGAGATGCGCCTCGAAATCCGAAGGGTCGAGCCGCTTTCCGGTGGCGAACTCGAGCAGGTCGTTGAAGCCGAGCCGGTTGCCCTGCCCGTGCACGTGCGACCGGAGCCAACGCAGCAACGGTTGCAGGTCGCCACGCCCGATCGCCGCGTCCAGATCGGAGACGTCGCGCCGCGCGGCGGCCATCAGCTGTGCCGCCCCCATCGCGCCGAGCGTATAGCTCGGGAAATAGCCGAACAGGCCGTCATACCAATGGATGTCCTGCAGGCAGCCATGGGCGTCGTCCGGCGGCACAATACCGAGCAGGCCGTGGAGACCGTCGCGCCAGGCACCCGGCAGGTCGGCGACTTGGAGATCGCCGCCGATGAGCGCGATCTCGAGCCGGAAGCGCAGGATGACGTGGGCGGGATAGGTCATCTCGTCGGCCTCGACCCGAATGAACCCACGCTCGACCCGGCGCCACAACCGCCGCAAATTGTCGGCGTCGTATGGCGCCGCCACGCCGCCGAACAGGCCGTGCAGCTCCGGCCCGAGCCAGCGCAGGAACGCGTCGCTGCGGCAGGATTGCATCTCCATGATCAACGATTGGCTCTCATGCGCCGCCATGCCGGCCGCCTGCCCCACCGGCTGCCGTGCGAACTCGGCCGGCAGGCCACGCTCGTACAGTCCGTGACCGGCTTCGTGCAGCACGCCCATGACGGCTTGCGCCGGGTCGCCCTCGTTGTAACGGGTGGTAATGCGGACGTCGGTGGGCGTGCCGCCGCAGAACGGGTGCGCCGACCGGTCGAGGCGGAAGTTGGTCGGCTCGAGCCCGGCGCGGGCCGCCAAGCTGCGGCACAGGCCTTCCTGCCGATCGGCCGGGAACACGCCCTCCAAAGGCAGCGGCGGGCCTTCGCCGGCCTGGATCGCCTCGGCGCGCGGCAAGGCGTCGCGCATCCAGGACTCGTAGCGGTCGAACACGGGCGTTGCGTCGGAAGCGGTGATGCCGCGCTGGAACCCGTCCATGAGGCAGTCATAAGGAGAAAGGCCCAAGGCGGGCGACAGGGCGACCGCGGCCTGCCGTGTCAGCGAGACGATCTCGGCCAGGTAGGGTGAGACGGCAGCGAAGTCGGATTGCGCCCGCGCCGGTCGCCAGACCTGTTCGCAGGCAGCATTGGCGCGCGCCTGCGCCTCGACCAAGTCGGTCGGCAGTGCGGTCGCGCGGGTGTGGGCGTGCCGCATCAGGCGTAGGTTGGCGACATCCCATTCGCGCTCCGGAGGCGACGCCTCGGCCGCCGACAGATTGTCGCCGACGCTCGCGTCGGTCAGCATGCCATGTTCGATCCCGGCCAGCACGGCGAGCTGATCGCCCCGTGCCTGGCCACCGCCGGACGGCATCATGGCCGAGGCGTCCCAATGCAGGACGGCGCTGGCTTCGCTGACCGTGGCAATTCGGGCGAAGGTCTCGACGAGGCGGGTGTAGGGGGTCATCGGGCTTTGGCTCTCCGGACGAACACGACAAAGATCCCAATCAAGCAGAGTGCGAGGCCGAACCAGGTCACGGCGTAGCCGAGATGATCGTTCGACGGGCGCGGTAGGTTCTGCGCCGGGCTCGGCATGGCCGAGGCGGGACCAAGGGCGACGAGGGTATAAGGCGCGACGGCGCTCAGGCCGAGCGCCGTGCCGATCGCGCCCGGGTCGAGCGACCAGAAACGGCGCTGCACTAGATCGGCGCCTGGTGTCAGGCGCCCCGCCGATTCGGGCGGACGGATATAACCGACGACGCGGGTCGGACTGGTGGGAAGCACGACGGGAGCATTGTCCGGCAACCAACCGAGGTCGACGAGCACGGGCAGCTGACCAGGGCGGTCGAGTGGCACGATCAGCTGCGCACCCATCGTGGCTCCGCCGACGACGCCGCGGACCTCTGCCCCGTAATGCGCAATCAGGTCAGCATCCAACGTACCGGTTACCTCGACCTTCTCGAACGGCGACGGGTCGGTTGGGATTGGTATCGGTGGCGCGGCCTCGGCGCGATCGATCTCCGCGAGCAACCCCTGTTTCCAGTGCAGGCGCTCGATCTGCCACACTCCGAGAGACAAGGTGATCGCCAGCATCGCGGCAGCACTGAGCGCCGGCCATAACAGCCGACGCCCGAGACCCGGTGTTATCAGGCCGGCTTACTCGCCGGCGACGTTCGAAAGCCCGCCCAGATAGATGCAGACGTAGAGGAACAGCCAGACCACGTCGACGAAATGCCAGTACCAGGCCGCCGCCTCGAAGCCGAAATGACGCTGGGGCGTGAACTCGCCACCGCGAGCGCGGAACCAGCAGACGATCAAGAAGATGGTGCCGACGATCACGTGGAAGCCGTGGAAGCCCGTCGCAAGGAAGAACACCGACGGGTAGACGCCACCGCCGATGAACTTGAACGGCGCATCCATGTATTCGATGGCTTGGAAGCAGCTGAAGCTCATGCCGAGCAGGACGGTTAGGCCGAGCGCCATGACCAGGTGCTTGCGATCACCCTCGATTAGCGAGTGATGCGCCCATGTGACTGTCGTGCCGGAAAGCAGCAGGATCAGCGTATTGAGCAGGGGCAAGCCGAACGGGTTGAACGTCGTGATACCGACGGGCGGCCAGGCCGGGGTCGCGGTGTCAAGGACGTGCTCGGGGAACAAAGAGAAGTTGAAGTTCGCCCAGAAGAAGCCAACGAAGAACATCACCTCACTGGCGATGAACAGCAGCATGCCGTAGCGCAGGCCGAGCCGGACGACGGCCGTGTGCAAGCCCGGCGCCTTGCTCTCCCGTAGAACGTCGCGCCACCACATCGTGGCGACCGCAATCACAATGGCCAAGCCGATAAAGAAGGGCAGCCGCGTGATGTCGTGCGCCCATTCGACGACGCCGAACAGCATGATGCCGCCGCCGAGTGCGGCGAGCAGCGGCCAGGGGCTCGGATCGACGAGGTGATAGGGCTGCTTCATGCCCGAAAGATCCATCGTCGCTACCGCATGGTGGTCATCGCGGGTGACTACGGTCATCGGCGCTGCTGTCGTATTGCTTGTCATCGGGTCCCGTCCGTAGGCCGCTGCATCATCGCGAAATCGGCGTGCGACTCAAGTCCGCACTCGCATCGGCGCGCGGACCCACGTGTGGACCAGCGTGGTCGAGGCCGCCGTTTCGGGCAGCGTCGTCCAATGAGCGAAAGAATGTGTAGGAAAGCGTGATGGTATGAACGTCCCGAGTCGCCCGATCGGTAGCGATCGCCGGGTCGACCCAGAAACTAAGCGGGAAGTTCATCTCCTGCCCGGCCGCAAGCGTCTGTTCGTTGAAGCAGAAGCAGGCAGTCTTATGGAAGTAATGCCCCACCTTCTCCGGCGTCACGTTGTAAGTCGCGACGCCGGTGATCGGCGTCGCGGTCTCGTTGCGACCGTAATACGACGCCAAATTCTCCTCGCCGAGCTTGACCGTCAGCGCCCGCTGTTCGGGCGCGAACTTCCAGGGGAGGCTCGGGCTGGTGTTGGCATCGAAACGCACCGTGATCGTGCCGCCCTCTGCCCCCGGTCCGGCCGCACCGCCGATCTGTGGGGTGCCGGCGTAACCAGTTGCAGCGCAGAACAGTCGATAGAGTGGGACCGAAGCGAAAGAAAGTCCCACCATGCCGACGATGGTGACCACCAGGCCGCCACCGATGAGCGTATTGCGCTGCATCACGACACCTTAAATTTCACGATCGAGATCGCGTAGAAGAGCGCTGATAGCGCGAGCAACACGATCAACAGTGCAAGGTTACGGACCCGCTGCCGACGTTTGATCTCGACGTCGGTGATCCTCGGAGGCTCAGCCATGAGTTCAGAAAGCCAGATGATCGATGGCGAGCGCGAAGAACAACAGGAACAAGTAAAGCAAAGAGTATTTGAAGGTCCACTTTGCTGGACGGTCCTTGGTCAGGCTGCGTCCGGCGGCGTCCTGCTTATCGAATAACGTCCAGACTGCGCCGTAGAGGAATACCGCGCCGAGCAACGCGGCGGCGCTGCCGTAAAACAAGCTGGTGTAGCCGAAGAAGTATGGCGTCAGCGATGCGGCTACCAAGATGATCGTGTAGGCGAGCACGTGCCACCGCGTCGATCGGGCTCCGGCAACCACTGGGAGCATCGGTACGCCGGCACGCTCGTAGTCGGCCGAGGCGTATAGCGAGAGCGCCCAGAAGTGCGGCGGCGTCCAGAAGAAGACGATCGCGAACAACAGCACCGGCAACATTGAGAGTGAGCCTGTGGCAGCGACCCAGCCGATGATCGGCGGAAAGGCACCAGCCGCGCCGCCGATGACGATGTTCTGGGGTGTACGACGCTTCAACCACATCGTGTAGACGACGACGTAAAACAGGATCGACACGGCTAGCCACATCGCAGCCGCGGTGTTGGTCGCCAGATACATCAGAATAACGGACGCGACGGCCAAGAAGATGCCGAACCCGAGGACATCAGCCGCGTCAATGCGGCCGCCGGGGATCGGCCGGTTCGCCGTACGCCGCATGATGGCGTCGATATCGCAATCGAACCACATGTTTAGTGCGCCGGCTGCCCCGGCGGCAACCGCGATGCAAAGCACCGCGGCAAAAGCAAGGACGGGATGGATTGGCACTGGAGCGACGATCAACCCAATCGCCCCAGTGAACACGACCAGGCTGATCACGCGCGGCTTCAGCAGCACGATCCAGTCCCGTAGTTCTGCCGAGCCCTCGCCCGGCAGATCGGTGGTGATGTCACTCATCAGCGGATACGCGGCAATTCCTCGAAGGTATGGAACGGCGGCGGCGAGCTAACGGTCCATTCCAGTGTGGTGGCACCCTCGCCCCAGTAGTTGTCGGCCAGCTTCTCCTTCGAGGTAAAAGTCCGGTAGACGACATACAGGAATACGAAAACCGACGCGGCGGAAATATAGGACCCAATCGAGGCAACGTAGTTCCAGCCATGAAAAGCGTCAGGGTAATCCGGGTACCGGCGCGGCATGCCAGCCAGGCCGAGAAAGTGCATCGGGAAGAAGGTTAGGTTGACGCCGACGAACGTCATCCAGAAGTGCACCTTGCCCCAGAACTCCGGGTAGGGGTGGCCCGACATCTTGCCGATCCAGTAGTAGAACCCAGCGAAGATCGAGAACACTGCGCCCAGGCTCAAGACGTAGTGAAAGTGCGCGACCACATAGTAAGTGTTGTGGATGATCTGATCGATCGACGCGTTCGACAACACGATGCCAGTGACGCCGCCGAGGGTGAACAGGAAGATGAAGCCGATGGCGAACAGCATCGGCGTCTTCAGCTCGATCGAGCCGCCCCACATCGTCGCGATCCAGGAAAAGATCTTGATGCCGGTCGGCACCGCGATGATCATCGTCGCCGCCATGAAGTAGGCCCGGGTGTCGACGCTGATGCCGGAGACGAACATGTGGTGCGCCCACACAACGAAGCCGACCACGCCGATGGCGATCATGGCATAGGCCATGCCGAGGTAGCCGAAGATCGGCTTGCGGCTGAACGTCGAGATCACGTGGCTGACCATGCCGAAGCCCGGCAGGATCATAATGTAGACCTCGGGGTGACCGAAGAACCAGAACAAGTGCTGGAACAAGACCGGGTCGCCGCCGCCCTGCGGATCGAAGAAGGCAGTGCCAAAGTTGCGGTCGGTGATCAACATGGTGATGGCGCCGGCCAGGACCGGAACCGACAGCAGCAGGAGGAACGCCGTCACCAGCATCGACCAGACGAACAGCGGCATTTTGTGCAGCGTCATGCCTGGAGCGCGCATGTTGAAGATCGTGGTAATGAAGTTGATAGCGCCGAGCAGCGAGGACGCGCCGGCCAAGTGGAGCGCGAACAGCGTGTAGTCCATCGCCGGGCCGGACTGGTAGGTGCCCGAGGACAACGGCGGATAAAGCGTCCAGCCAGAGCCAGCACCGTCACCGGTGAACAAGCCAAGCATGATCAACACGAAGGCAGGCACGAGCAGCCAGAAACTGATGTTGTTGAGACGCGGGAACGCCATGTCGGGCGCGCCGATCATGATCGGCACGAACCAGTTGCCGAAGCCGCCGATCATCGCAGGCATCACCATGAAGAAGATCATGATCAGGCCATGCGCGGTGACGGTCGCGTTCCAGGACTGACCGTCCTTGAAATACTGCATGCCGGGATTCATCAGCTCCATCCGCATCCAGACGGAGAGCGCGACGCCGACGATCCCTGCGCAGACCGCGAAGATCAGATAGAGCGAGCCGATATCTTTGTGATTGGTGCTGAACAGCCACCGCTTGACGAACCCAGGATGGTGCCCGTGATCGTCGCCGTGCGCGTGAACGTCTTTCGTCGTCGCGGACATCTACTTTCTCCTGTCTCGCTCGATGTGGGTCAACGCGCCGGCTCTACAACCGAGGCAAAGTCTTGCCGACCGGTCTCACTACCCGACGGAGTCGCACTGGCATATTTCGTCTTGGCGTCCGCCGCCCACTTGGCGAAGTCGGCGGGGGACAACGCCTCGACCGCGATCGGCATCACCGAATGGTTCGTGCCACAGATCTGGTTACACTCGCCATAATAAACGCCGGGCTTGTCGACGCGAACCCACGTCTCGATCGTGCGACCGGGTATTGCGTAACGCTGGACGCCCAGCGACGGAATGAAGAAGCTGTGGATCACGTCGCCGCTGGTCGTCAGAATTCGTACATTGACGCCTGCCGGAACGACCAACTTGTTGTCGACCGATAGGTGGCGGATGTCGCCGGGCTTCAGATCCTCATCTTGGATCATGTTGCTGATGTATGAGAACCCGCCATTGTCCGGGTAGCCATACTCCCAGTTCCACTGGTGGCCGGTGACCTTAACGGTAATGCCGGGGTCACTGGTCCGATCCTCGAAATAGACCAGGCGAAAGGACGGGATGGCGATCAGAACCAGAATCAGCACCGGCAGCAGGGTCCAGGCGACTTCCAGCGCGGTATGGTGGCTGATCCGGCTCGGTGTCGGGTTACGCGATGCGCGAAACCGCCACATGCAGTAGGCGAGCAAGGCAGCGACGAAGATCGTCACCATCGCCATCAACCAAAGCACCAGTGAATGCAGGCCCTCGATGCCGTGCATCACCGCGCTCTGCGGCGGTTGGAAACCCAGTTGCCAAGGCTGCGGGGTCTGCGCCAAGGCGGGCAGCGGCGCGATCGCTCCCGCTCCACCCAAGAGGCCGGCAATGAGAGCGGCCCTGAGCCGCCGGTGAACCTGCATCCGCCATTCCTATCGTTCGCGTCCGGCCGTAGCCGCACGTCGGGGAGTATCGGACCCCCCGCCTTAGATCAAGTCAGAGCGTCGACACACTCTGATGGTTAGTTGGGGAGGGACACCAAAGTGAATAGACCCAATGGCCACACCGGCGAAAATTCGGCCCGCGCGTGATCAGCCGGGTTCAACAGCGCGTCGAACGCGAAATCTGGATGCCAGCCAAGCTTGCGTGACGCCGGCGCCATGGCGCGCTCCATCCACCAGCGCGGACCACGCTCAGCCGCGAAATGGTTGACGAACAACAGGTACCCACCGGGTCGCACGACACGGCGCATCTCGGCGAACAGCGCCGCCGGATTGGGCACCACCGAGGCGACGAACATGGCGACTGCGATGTCGAACCGGCCGTCCTCGAACTCCGTTTTCTCGGCGTCCATCACGTGCAGCGCCTCGACATTGTCGAGTTGTGACTCGGTCACCTTCTTACGCGCCAGGTCGAGCATGTCGGCCGACAGATCGATCCCGGTGATGCGCTTGGACGGAAGATAGTGTGGCAGGGCCAATCCGGTGCCGACGCCGACCTCTAGCACATGCCGGCCCGGCAGCGAGTTGACGGCCGCAACGGCCCGGCGACGGCCGACCGCCGAAATCCCGCCGAAGACCATGTCGTACACCTTCGCCCACCGTCGATAGGCAGCACGAACCGAGTCGGCATCGAGCGACGTATGCGGTTCACGGATCACGGCGTTACGAGTGGATGACATAGTCCCTGCAACTAGCCCCGGCACCACACCGGCGCAAGCCGCCCGGTGTCACGCCCGGTGTCACGCAGCATCCTCGCGGCGATCGCGGACCTTCACGTAAGCAAGCGCAGCATGATCGTGACAATACGGTTTGGCCGGCATTGTCGGGTCGCCGCAGAAGCGGAACTGCGGCGTACCAGGATCGCCCAGCGGCCAGCAGCAGGACGACACCCGACCGGACGGGCGCGGGCTCGAACTGATGGTGCGCAGCATGACCGGCGGCTTCGGGGTCGGAACCGGCGCCACGCTGACCGGAAGCAGCGCCGGCGCCGGCATTGCGGCCACGACGGGCACGCGCGGCACCGACTCCAACGCCGGCAACGTCGGCCCGGTAACCCGGCGGATGATGGGACGCACCGGCGTCCGCTTCTCGCCGATTTCACGACGGATCGGCGACGGGCGGGCCGGCAGGTTCAGGCGATGCGCCTTGCCCACGACCGCGTTCTTGGTGATGCCCATGCGGCGCCCGATCTCGGCCGTGGAATGACCTTCGCTCCACAACAAACGGATGCGGGCGATCGCTTCGTCGTTCCACTCCATGGCGGGCCTCCTTGACTGAGAGGCCAACCTACTCACCGCGCGCACGCTAGCGATAGCGCGATTCGCGACTCGCACCACAAAATCTTGTGGACAACTTGGGGCGCTGTCTAGTCTGAATATACCGGTCGCACAGTTTGGGACGCGTCTTAGAAGTCATTCCTTCGGTGACGCGGCGTCGTCGCGCCATTTAAGAATCTTCCAGACCCCGTCTGCCGTCGCGATCATACGGCCGTTAGCGACCATGGTCCCGCGCAGGAACACCATGCTGCGAGTCGCGCGGATCACCTCGACGCTGACCTCGGCAAACTCGTGCAGCTTCAGCGCGCCCACATACTGGATGGTGAGCTGCACCGTGGCGCAGCGCTCGCCCGACGCCGCCGACCACGCGGCATTGCCGAGCGAGACATCGAACGCGGTGGCGATCATGCCGCCATGGGTGACTCCCCGCTTGTTGCCGTGCCGCTCGTCGGTGACGAAGCCGGCCCGGAGGGAATCGCTGTTCTCCGGCTCATAGAACGGACCAACGAAACTGTTGAAGTTCTTACCCGGCCGCACGGTCCAACCCGGCGGCACCAAATTCTCGCTCAAACTCGGCTCCTTAAAGCTGTTCACCCAGCGCACGTCGCCTGAGATCGTGCAATCGGGTCTGTCCTCCCGGCGTGTTGGGATCGAGTTCGAGCAGCTTCTGCCAGGCGACCAGGGCGCCTTTCCAGTCGCCGCGCGCCTCGGCCAGGCGGGAGAGGTCCTGAACCGCGATGAAGCTGTTGGGCTCGCGCCGGAGCAGCTCCTGCAGATCGCGCACGGCGCCGGCATAGTCGCCCAGCGAACGGCGGGCTGCAGCGCGCCCGCGCCAGCCATCCGGCAAATCGGGCGCGAGGTCGAGTGCGGCATCGAAACTGTCCAGCGCTTCGCCCGGCGCGTTCTCGGACATCTCGCGCGCACCGCGGGTCAGCAGCAGCCGTACCGCCGGCGACCCCGCCCGCGCCCAGACCTCGCGGATCTGCGCCTCCAGCGCTGCAGCCGCCGCCTCGTTGGGGGCGGCCTTAAGCGCCGCGGCGAGCCCGTCCGTCCCTTGCGCGACCGCCGGGCCGGAGAGCAGCAGCAGAAGCGCCGCTAGACGCCTCACGCCAGCGCGGGCGGCTTTGGTCCGCCGGCCATCCAGTCGAGCAACTGCACCGTATGCAGCACCGGCGTGCCGCCCGAGAGCTGCGTGATGCAGCCGATATTGCCGGCGGCGATCACGTCCGGCTTGGTGCGTTCGATGTTGCCCAGCTTGCGCTCGCGCAGGCGTCCGGCGATCTCGGGTTGCAGCAGATTGTAGGTGCCGGCCGAGCCACAACAGAGATGCCCTTCGGCCGCTTCGGCGACCGCGAAGCCGGCGGTCCGCAACAGCGACTTGGGTGCGTCGGTCACCTTCTGGCCATGCTGCAGGCTACAGGCTGAATGGTAGGTCACCCGCAGCGTCGGCGCGTCGATCGTCGGTGCATAGCCGATGTCGACCAGGTATTCCGAGACGTCCTTCGCCAAGGCGGAGACGCGTTCGGCGGCCTCTCGCTCCGGCTCGTCGCGAAACATAAAGCCGTAATCCTTCACCGTCGTGCCGCAGCCCGAGGTGTTGATCACGATCGCGTCGAGCCCCTCCCCGTCGAGTTCCTGCGTCCAGCCCGCGATGTTGGTGCGCGCGCTCGCCATGGCGCGGTCGTGCTTGCCCATGTGATGCGTCAGCGCGCCGCAGCAGCCGACCTGGCGCGGCACGGTGACCTCGATGCCCATGCGGGTGAGCAGGCGGATGGTGGCCTCGTTGATGGCCGGGTCGAGCACGGTCTGCGCGCAGCCGACCAGCAGCGCGACGCGCCCGCGGCGCACGCCCTCGGCGGCGTGCACCTGCGGCCGCTGCATGGGGCTCGGCGGCGGCAGCTTCGCCGGCGCCAAGTCCAGCATGGCGTCGAGTTGCTTGCCGATCCGCGTACGGCGCGGCAGCAGGAAGCGGAACCGCTTGGCCGTCTGCGCCCCCTTCAGGGCGGCCCGCAACACGCGCGGCTTCGGCAACACGCGGGACAATAGCTCGCGCAGCCAGCGCTGGTCCGCCGGACGCTCATAGGTCCGCTCGATATAGGTGCGCGCGTGATCGACGAGATGCATGTAATTCACGCCCGATGGGCAGGTTGTCATGCAGGCCAGGCAAGACAGGCAGCGGTCGACGTGCCGCACCACTTCCTCGGTGGCGGGACGCCCGCTCTCGAGCATGTCCTTGATCAGGTAGATGCGCCCGCGCGGAGAATCCAACTCGTCGCCGAGCAGCAGGAAGGTCGGGCAGGTCGCGGTGCACATGCCGCAATGCACGCAGCTGCGCAGGACCTGGTTGCTCGACTTGATATCGGGGTCGGCCAGTTGTTCGGTGGTGAACATCGTCTGCATGTCTAGAGCCCCGCGTACATGCGGCCCGGGTTCAAGATTCCCCTCGGGTCCATTGCTGCCTTCACCCGCCGCGTGATGCGCTGGAGCGGCGGAGGCTCCGGCGGCAGGACGTCAACCGCGGCGCGCAAGCCGTCAGGCGCCCGCACCACCGTCCAGCTCCCGTTTCCGGCGATCGCCGCCTGACGCACCGCGTCATGGAGGTCGGGCGATCCAGCGGCCCAGAGCAGGCCGCCACCCCAATCGAGGAAGCCTCGCCCGCCCGCTAGGGTGACCACGGCCAGCGCGCGCGGCCCGTTCGAGGGGCGCACCGAAACGCGCCAGACGGCATCGCCGGGCTCGGTGCGAAGGGGCGCCACGTCACGGATGGCGCGCCACACGGCACGGCTGGTCTCGTCGTCCAGCAGCGTCCCGCCAAGCTCGGCCTGCAGCTGCCCGAGTCGATATCCGACACTGCGGGCGAAGTCCTCGATGCGGATGATCGCCACCGCCCCCTGCCCCTTCAGCCAGGCGATCCGATCCGACGCCTCGGCCGGCAGATACGACGCGGCGGACACGCCGTAGGGCGAGCACAGCCCAGCCGAGAGCAGCCGCACGCCTTCTTCGGCGCCCTGCACCGGGAACAGCAACGACCCCGTCAGCTCCGGCGCCGGCAGCACCTTGAGCGTGATCTCGGTCAACACCGCGAGCGTGCCGTGGCTGCCGCCGATCAGTTTGCACAAGTCGAGCCCGGTGACGTTCTTCAGCACGCGCCCGCCGGAGCGGATGGTCTCACCGGTGCCGTTGACGGCGCGCACGCCCATGACGTGATCGCGCATGGCGCCCCACGCGACCCGGCGCGGGCCCGACAGATTGGCCGCGACCACGCCGCCGATGGTCTGCTCGCCGGGGCCGAGCAGTGCCGAGAGGTCGGGCGGCTCGGCGATGAGATGCTGCCCGCCCGTCGCCAGCTCGGCCTCGAGCGCGCCGACCGTGGTGCCGGCGCGGGCCGAGACGATGAGCTCCTTGGGGGAATACAGCGTGATGCCGCACAGGTTGCGGGTCGACAGACTGCGGGCCGCCTGTACCGGTCGTAGCATACCGAGCTTCGTGCCGCGGCCCTGCACCAGCACGGGCTCGCCGGCCCCGGCGGCGGCACGGATGGCCGAGACGATACCCGCCTCGTCCTCGGGCGCGTCAGTCATGCCGCTTCGAGCGCCTTTTCGATGTCGGGCAACGGAAACACCTTGCTGGGATTGAGCAGCCATTCCGGATCCCAGGCCGACTTGATCCGACGCTGCTGGTCGAGTTCGGTCGGCGTGAACTGCACCTTCATCAGCTCGCGCTTCTCGACGCCGACGCCGTGCTCGCCGGTCAAGCAGCCGCCAACTTCGACGCAGAGGACGAGGATGTCGGCGCCGAACTGCTCCGCGCGCTCGAAACAGCCGGGCTCGTTGGCGTCGAACATGATAAGCGGATGCAGGTTGCCGTCGCCGGCATGGAAGATGTTGGCCACGCCCAGGCCATACTGCGTGCTCATCTCGCCGATACGGCGCAGGACGAAAGGCAATTGGCTGGTCGGGATGGTGCCGTCCATGCAGAGATAATCCGGACTGATCCGCCCGACGGCGCCGAACGCGCCCTTGCGGCCCTTCCAAATCGCCAGGCTCTCGGCGGCCGACTGGCTGACGCGCAGGCTGATCGGGTCGAACGGCTGACACAGCGCGGCGATCTGGGCCAGCAGGTCGTCCTGCTCGGCGACGGAGCCCTCGACCTCGACGATCAACAGCGCTTCGGCATCGAGCGGATAGCCGGCGTGGGCGAACGCCTCGCAGGCGTGGATCGCGGGCTTGTCCATGAACTCGAGCGCTACCGGGATGATGCCGGAGCCGATGATCGCATCGACCGCGGAGCCGGCGATCTCGTTGGACGAGAACGCGACCAGCATCGCCCGTTGTCCCTCCGGCGCGCGCAGGATGCGGACGGTCACTTCGGTGACCATCGCCAGCATACCCTCGCTGCCGGTCAGCAGGCCGAGCCAGTCGTAGCCGGCGGCATCCAGATACTCGCCGCCGATGTCGATGATCTCGCCCTCGATGGTCACGATCCGCAGGCCGAGCAGGTTGTTGGCGGTCACGCCGTATTTGAGACAGTGCGCGCCGCCGGAATTCATCCCGACGTTGCCGCCGATCATGCAGGCGAGCTGGCTAGAAGGGTCCGGCGCATAGAAGAAGCCATCGGCAGCGACCGCCTGGGTGATGCCGATATTGGTCACGCCCGCTTGAACCGTCGCGACCCGGTCGGCATAGTTGACGTCGACGATCCGGTTCATCCGCATCATGCCGACGACGACGCTGTCGGCCATCGGTAGGGCGCCGCCCGACAGGCTGGTGCCGGCACCGCGCGGGATGACCCTGACGCCCTCGTGATGGAGGAATGCGAGCACCGCCGCCACCTCTTCGGTGGTCGACGGCAAGGCAACTGCTAGAGGAACTTGGCGGAAAGCGGGAAGACCGTCGGTCTCGTAAGGCTTCAGCCTTATGCTCTCACTGATGACGCCGTCAGCCGGCAACAAGCGGCGGAGGCCGGCGACGATCGCGTCCTTACGGGCGAGCACACCCGATTTCGGCTCCAGTTGCTGGATCATCCCTGCCCTCCCGACACATGTGCGTTCCACCGAGAGTGGGCGCGGCATGCCGGAAGAGCAAGGTAAGGTATCTAGCCCTGACGAGCCTTCATCCGAGGGTTTTTCTTGTTGATGACATAGACCCGGCCGTGACGACGGACGACACGGCAGTTCTTGTCGCGGAGCTTGGCCGATTTCAGGCTATTGCGTATCTTCATGACAACCTTGAGGGGCTCGAGCGGCCGAGCAGGGAGGGACCGAAATGGAAGCGGCGCCATTAACCGCCGTGCCATGACGTGTCAAGATTTGACCCGCCGGAGTCCTCGGCGCATTCCCCTGCCGTGCCCTTAGATCCCGCGTCCGACGCCGCCATCGCCCGATCCAACCGACCGGTCTGGATCGCCTTCCTCCTGGTCTGCTTCCTGCTGACGGGCATGGTCGGCCTGTTCGCTAGCTACGGCCCGGCAATCCCGCTGGAACGCGCGCTGCACCGGATCGCCGCGGTCGACCAAGCCGTCGCCAGCGGCACGCCGGACGCTGTGGCGCTGCAGACTGCCCTCGGCAAATCCGCCGACGACGTCGTGTCCGGCCCGGGCGACCTGGCCGCCCGCACCGCCCGCGCCCGCGCCGCGATCATCGCCGATGCGGAAGACGACGAGGCCGGAGTCGGCGCCCGAACCCGGTTGATGATCTTCGTCGTCACGGCGCTGTCTGGCATGATCGGCGTGTTCATCCTCCTGGTCGTCTCGCGCGACCAACGCGCCGAAAAGAAGCAATGATCCCGATTTTGTGACACTTCGCTTGACCGGAGGCGCAAGACGCATCGACACTCCTGGCCAAAGCTCGGAGCGGCAGGATGCGGAAAAGAACCGGTTGGATGGCGACGCTGGCGTTGTTGGCGTTGCTGCCGGGTTTGCCGATCTCGGGCGTCGCCCACGCCCAGAGCATCCCGATCCCGGGACCGACTGTCGAAACTGTCAAGAAGCGCGGCCAGCTCGCGTGCGGGGTCGACACCGGGATACCAGGCTTCGCGTTCCAAGATAGCGCCGGTGCCTGGCACGGGTTTGACGTCGATTACTGCCGGGCCATTGCCGCCGCCGTGCTGGGCGATCCGGGCAAGGTGCGCTACGTGCCGACCACGACGCCGGCGCGCTTCACCGTCCTACAATCCGGCGAGATCGATCTTCTGGTCCGCGACAGCACTCTGACCATGACCCGCAACCTTCAGCTGCATCTAGCCGAGGTCGCGATCAACTTCTACGCGGGCCAGGGCTTCCTGGTCTCCAAGAAGCTCGGCGTCGACAAGATCGACGATCTTAACGGGGCCACCATCTGCACGCTGACCGGCGCCACGCTCGAGCTCAACATCGCCGATTTCGCCCGCGCCCGGGGCACCAAAATCGGCACGCTGCTGTTCGAGAAATCCGACGAGGCGATCGCCGCCATGGAGGCCGGCCGCTGCGACGGCTACACCGACGACACCGGCAGCCTGGCCGCCGTGCGCTCGACGTTGAAGACGCCGGCCGACTGGGTGGTGCTCGAGGGCGTCATCAGCAAGGAGCCACTCGGCATCCACGCCCGTGCCGCCGACATCAACTGGGTCAACATCCTATACTGGGTCGATAACGCGTTGAAGACGGCCGAGGAACTCGGCGTGACCAAGGCCAATGTCGACGAGAAGAAGGCCGGCACCGACCCGGTAATCAAGCGCCTGCTCGGGATCGAAGGCGGCTTTGGCGAGATGATGGGGCTCGATCCGTCCTGGAGCTACCGCGCGATCAAGGCGGTCGGCAATTACGGCGAAATCTACGACGCGTATTTCGGACCCAAGGGCCTCGACCTGGCCCGCGGACAGAACAAGCTGTGGAAGGATGGCGGGCTCGTCTACACCCTGCCCTTCCGCTGAGTAGCCGCCTCCCGCCGCCGCCGCGGCGTCGACCGGGGGCGCTGGCCGGCCAGGCGGTCGCGCTGCTGGTCGTCGTGCTGATCCTGGCCTGGGCCGGGCATAATGCCGCGACCACGCTGGCCGAACGCAACATGCGGGTCGATTTCGGCTTCCTCGCCAACCCGGCCGGCTTCGACATCCCGTTCCGCGTCGTGCCGTGGGATGCGAGCGATAGCTACGGCTACGCGCTGCTGGTCGCCTCGCTCAACACGGCGCTGGCCGCGATCCTGGCGATCGTGCTGGCCAGCGGGCTGGGGCTCACGATCGCGCTGATGCGCCTATCCGCCAATCCGCTGGCCACCGCGCTCGCCCGCGGCGGCACCGAATTGGTGCGCAACACGCCGCAATTGCTACAGATCGTCTTCTGGTACATCGCCGTGCTGCAGGTGCTGCCGGCAGCGCGGGCGAGCCTGACGCTAGGCAGCGCGGTCTTCCTCAACGTCCGCGGCCTGTTCCTACCGGCGCCGGTGTCACCAGCCTTCGCCGTCTGCGCCGGGCTGGGACTGGCGGCCGCGATCATCCTGCCCCGATGGCTGCCGCGGGCGCCGGTGCTGGTGCTAGGCGCCGGGTCACTGGTCGCTGCGCTGACGGTGGGCGCGCTGGTCTCGCCGTGGGAGTTGCCGGTGCTGCGCGGGTTCAATTTCCAGGGCGGCTGGCGGCTGCCGCCGGAGTTGCTGGCGCTGGTGGTAGGCATCGGAATCTATACCTCGGCCTTCATCGCCGAGAACATCCGCGCCTCGATCCAGGCGGTGCCGCCAGGTCAACGGGAGGCGGCGCGGAGCTTGGGGCTGTCGCCGGGCCGGACCATGCGGCTGGTGGTGCTGCCACAGGCGATGCGGACTCTGCTGCCGCCGCTGGCGAGCCACTACCTCAACATCATTAAGTCGACCACGCTGGGGGCGGCGATCGCCTACCCGGAGGTGCTGCAGATTTTCGCGCGCACCGTGCTGAACCAATCCGGCCGGGCGGTGGAGACGATGACGCTGGTGCTCGGCGTGTTTCTGGCAATCAACCTGGTGGTTTCGGCGCTGATCGGGCGGTGGGACCGGCGGTTGCAGCGGAGCGCGCGATGAGGCGTCTCGCCGGCGTCGCGCGAGCTTGCGTCGGCACACCGGGAAACGCGGCGGTCACCGCCCTGCTCGCCGTGTCGTTGCTCTGGGCGGTGCCGCCCTTGCTGCGGTGGGCGGTCACCGATGCGACCTGGGCGGCGCTGGACCGCCGCGGATGCGGGCCCGATGGCGCGTGCTGGGCGTTCATCCGGGCGCGATGGGCACTATTCTTCTATGGGCAATATCCGCCATCGGAGCGCTGGCGGGTCGACTTGGCGGGCGTCGTGCTGGTGGCTGCGCTGCTGGCGGCGTTGTTCTCGCGCCGGGGTCGCGGCTGGGCCTTGCTGATGCTGGCCGTCGGCGTCCCTCTGTTCGGCGGGGTGCTGCTGTCCGGCGGGGTGCTGGGCTTGCAGTCGGTGCCGACAGCGGATTGGGGTGGGCTGCTGCTCAACGTGGTGCTGTGCTTTGTCGCCGTTGCGGCAGCGATCCCGCTCGGGACGTTGCTCGCGCTCGGGCGCCGCGCCGAGTTGCCGTTCATCCGCGCGCTATGCATCACGTTCGTCGAGTTCTGGCGCGGCGTGCCGATCCTGGCCGTCCTATTTATGGGTCTGGTGCTGCTGCCGATGATGCTGCCACGGGGCTGGACGATGGACACGTTGCTGCGTGCCGCCGCCGTGCTGGTCTTCTTCATCTCGGCCTACATGGCCGAGGTGATCCGCGGCGGGCTGCAGGGCATCGGCAACGGCCAGTACGAAGCCGCCAAGGCGCTCGGTCTACATCCGGTGCAAGCGCACGTGACGGTGATCCTGCCGCAGGCAATGCGGATCGCGGTGCCCGGCATCATCAACTTGGTGATCGACCTGTTCAAGGACACGACGCTGGTCAGCATCGTCGGCCTGTTCGACTTAATGGGCGTGGTGAACCAGTCACTGAAGGACCAGGCCTGGCTCGGCCACCCGACCGAAGGCTACGTTTTTGCCGCCCTGGTCTTCTTCGTTTGCTGCCTGCTGATCTCGCTAGCGGGCTCCGTGCTGGAGCGCCGCCTCGAGACCGTCGACCGTCAGGGCCGGCCGAGCGCCAGCCGGTAGCGCCGGAAGCACGCTGCCCCGCACTCGAGCCGCATCAGCGCGCCTTCGGCCAAAGCCGGCGCCAGCTCGGGCCGCCACGCGACCAGCGGTACTCCGGCCTCGGCGTTCCAGGCCTCGGAATGCTTCACGTCGAGAATGGCGTGCAGATCGAAATAGTGCCGGTCGCCAGCATCCACACCGAGCCGCTTCAAGCCGTCGCCGACCAACTTGGCCCGGCTCGGCGCCGTCTGCTCGATGACACCCAGCGCGCCGACCGAATGGAACGCGTAACGCCGGTTGCAGGCCAGCGCCGCCATCGTGTTGGCCAGCGCAAGCGACTCCCAGATCGTGGTCTCGACACTCGGAGTCAGCTTCAGCGACACCGCGACCTTTTCCAGCATTGGGCCGTGCATCCCTTTCGGGTTGCCCCGCCCCATCTCATCCCAGTAGTTGCGCGCCAATTCGAGCTTCGGCTGCGTCGGCAAACGCACCTGGGTGATCGCCGTCAGATCCTCAAACCCGGCCTCGCCCGCCACTTCCTGGGTCAGGAACCAGCGCATCTCCTCCATGGTCGCCTCTTCGGCGAGCCAGGGAAACAGCGGGTCGTTCTGACCGGGGCCGTTCTGCTCGAGCGCCTCGAACCAGGCGATGAAGCCGTCCGGCGTACGCGGCGCTTCCGCCGCACGGGCGGCGACCGACGCGCGGAACGCCTCCATCCAGCGGCCTTCTTCGATCAGAAGCTGCGCGTGATCTTCGATCTCGGCTTCCCACGCATCGTGCGGCAAGCCCGGTGCGAAACGGTGCTCGTTGAAGGCGGCGAGTCGGCGGTGAAAAACGTCCTGCTCGCTCAGCGAGCGAAGGCTTCCGTCAGGCATGGCGTGCTCCTCAATCTTTATTGGCGGTCAGTAAGACCGCAGCGATACGGTCGGCGGTGGCGTAAGCGCCGCCCGCCAGTTCTTCTCCGAAGATATCTGGGTCGATCTCGTCATACGTCCAGCGCAGGCCTGTATCGCGCAGCCGCGTCTCGGCCGCCGCACGGAACGGATCGACACCGTCGAGCACGGCCGCGCCCGTGTAGAGCAACAACGTCCCACCGGGCGACAGCCGGTCGATGGCAGCATCAAGAATCTTCAGCGACAGCCCGGCCCCCAGCGGTCCGCCGCCATGGCGATATGCACGCTCGCCCGGGTCGACCAGATAGGGCGGATTGGCCACGATCAGGTCGAGCGCGCCGTCCACCGCCGACAACAGATCACTATGCCGTGCGTCGACCGTGACGCCCGCCGTCGCGGCGTTCACGCGCGTCATCTCGAGCGCAGCTTCGTTGATGTCTACCGCCAGCACGACCGCATCGGGCCGCGCGCGCGCTACCACGATTGCCCCGGGCCCGGAGCCACAGCCGATATCGACCGCCCGACGCACCGAGTGCGGCATCGCCTGCCGGATCGCCCGCGCGAAGCGGTAGGTGTCGGGCCCGAAGAACACGGCATCGGCGGCGTGGGTCGGGTAGGCGGAGTGCATGAACAGCGTCCCGTCCAGCGTCGACAGGCGGACCGTGCTGCGCAGCCCCTCGCCCGCCGGCACAAGCACGCCGGCGCGGGACGCCGCGTCCTCGATCTCGGCCGGCACCGTGCCGGGGCGAAACGGCCTACTCCAGCCGAACACGCCGCGAAGATCGCGCGCCCATTCGGCGTCGGGTCGCGCATTGACGCGGGCGATCGTCGCCGGCGTGGGGGTGATAAAGGCATAGCCGGTGGCGGCCACGAGGGCGGTCAAACGGGCCAAGTCGGCAGTGTGAGGTCTGGACAGCATCGGTCGCGCAACGTCGAGGCGGCGCTGAAAGTTTCCCTAACGCGCTGCCAGGATGGGCACGAGCGCGTCGGCGACGCCGGCCAGGAACACCTGCACACCGATGCACAGCAGGATGAAGGCGGAGAGCCGGCCGATCGTCTGCGTTGCACTGCGGCCGAGCCAGTCGCCGAGGCGGTCGGCGATGCCGTAGAGCAGCGCGATGAGCAAGGCCACTGCGAGCGCCGCCAGCGAGACCCCGATGAAGAAGCCACCCAGCCCGGTGCCGCTCATCGGATGACCGGCGCCCAAGGCCACCGACACGGCGATCGTGCCGGGCCCGGTGGTGAACGGTAGCGTCAGCGGATAGAACGCCACGTCGTCGGGGCCGCCGTCGGACGCCTGCTGTTGCTTGCGATCTTCGCGCTTCTCCGGCGCGCCGATCATCTCCCACGCGAACCCGATCAGCAGCGAGCCGCCGGCGATCCGTAGCGCGCCGATGCTGATGCCGAAGAACGCCAGGATGTAGGAGCCGGTCCACAACGCGATCAGCATCACCAACAGCGAATACATCCCGACCCTGCGGGCCAGCGCGACCCGCTCGGGATGCGTCCGCTCCGCCGTCGCAGCCCGGAAGATCAGCGACCCCGCCAGCGGATTGACGATGCTGAACAGCGCCGGGAACGCGAGCAGGAACGCCGCGATCATGCGCGGCGCCCCCGCCGCAATGGCAGGTTGGTGCGATACACTACGCGTTTGAGCGCAAACGCACTCTCGACGCCGCGCACGCCCGGCATCCGTGTCAGCCGCGTACGCAGGAATTCCTCGAACGCAGCGAGGTCGGGCGTCACCACCCGCAGCAGATAGTCCGACGCGCCGGACATCACGTAGCACTCCATCACTTCGGGCACCTCGGCCACCTCGCGCTCGAACGCCTGCAGGTGCTCCTCCGTCTGCGCCGAGAGCTTGACCGAGACGAACACGCTGACCGGTAGGCCGACCCGGTCCTGGTCGAGCAGCGCGACGTAGCCGCGGATGAACTTCGCTTTCTCGAGCAGGCGCTGGCGGCGATGCGCCGGGCTGGGCGACAAGCCGGCGGTCTCGCCGATCTCGGCACTGGTGGCACGGCCGTCGCGCTGCAGGTGATCCAAGATGGCGAGGTCGATCTGGTCAAGTCTATCGCTCAAGACACCAAGATCTCCCATGCTGCAGCGCACCATTGGCAGATCCTGCCAATATCACGGATGCAGCTACGACGGAAATGGGAACACATGCCAGCCATTTCGGCGCTATGGTGAGGCCTCAGGAGAATTCCGCATGGACGTTGGCCTCGCTGTCCCGCCGATTACCCTAGAAACCCGCTTGATCGATCACGACCGGCCCGTGCTGCTGTCCGGCGTGCAGGCGCTGGTGCGCGTGCTGCTCGAGCAGTCGCGACTGGACCGGGCGGCTGGGATGAACACCGGTGGGTTGGTCTCGGGCTATCGCGGGTCACCGCTGGGTGGGGTCGATCAGGAGATGTGGCGGCGCGAGGCGTTGCTAACAGCCGCCGGTATCCGCTTTCAGCCTGGCCTCAACGAGGACCTGGCAGCGACGATGCTGTGGGGCGCCCAGCAGGTCGACTTGTTCCCCGGCAAGCGCGTCGATGGCGTATTCGGCATGTGGTATGGCAAGGGGCCCGGCGTGGACCGCAGCGGCGACGCCTTCCGTTGCGCCAACACGATGGGCACCTCGAAGTTCGGCGGCGTGCTGGCCGTGTCGGGCGACGACCACGTGGCGCACTCCTCGGTGTTCCCGCACAGCACGGAAGGCATCTTCGAGAGCGTCAACATGCCGATCCTGCAGCCCGCGGACGTGCAGGACATCGTCGACCTTGGGCTCGCCGGTATCGCCATGTCGCGCTTCTCTGGGCTGTGGGTCGCGCTCAAGACGATCGCCGAGACAGCCGAACAGCACGGCACAGCCATCGTCCCGAGCCTCCGCCAGTTCGCCACGCCGGACATCGCCCTGCCGCCGCACGGCCTCAACATCGACGCACACCTGCAATGGCCGGCGCAGCGCCAACTGCTGGAGCGGCGCGTCCTGCTCGAGCGGTTGCCGGCAGCGTTGGCCTGGGCACGGGCGAACCGGCTGGACAAGCTCGTTACCGGGACCGCGGAAGCGGAGATCGGCTTCGTCACCGTCGGCAAGGCGCATCACGACCTGATGCATGCGCTGACCCGGCTCGGTCTCGAGCGGCATCCGGCGCTGGCCGTCTATAAGGTCGCACTTACCTGGCCGCTGGAGACGGAAGGGGTGCGGGCGTTCGCTCGCGGCAAGAAGGCGCTGATCGTGGTCGAGGAGAAGCGCTCCTACGTCGAACGGCAGATCCGCGACACACTCTACAATCTGACGGAGCGGCCGGCGATCCTCGGCAAGGTGGATCTCGACGGTGCCGACCTACTCCCGGCGCAGCTCGAGCTGTCGCCGGAACTGGTAATGGCGGCGCTCGGCCGCGTGTTGCGTCCTTTCGGGATCGATGTGCCGGAAACCCGCCTCCCGGCCCTGCCGCAAAATGCCGGCATCATCGCGCGCGCGCCGATGTTCTGCGCCGGCTGCCCGCACAACACGTCGACCGTGCTGCCCGAGGGCAGCTTCGCCATGGCCGGCATCGGCTGTCACACGATGGCGGTCTCGACCAGCGAGTTTACCCGCACATTCAGTCAGATGGGCGGCGAAGGTGTGCCCTGGGTTGGGCTCGAACACTTCACCGACGTACCGCACATGTTCTCCAACATGGGCGACGGCACCTACCAGCACTCGGGTCTGCTGGCGATCCGTCAGGCCATCGCTGCCAAGGCGAGCATCACCTACAAGCTGCTGTTCAACGACGCTGTCGCCATGACCGGCGGTCAGCCCGCCGAGGGCGGCCCCACCGTGCCGAAGCTGGCGGCGCAACTCGCCGCCGAAGGCGTCGGCCGCATCGCCATCGTCGCCGACGATCCGGCCCGCCTCCCGGACCCATCGACGCTGCCGCCCGGCACGCTGCGGCACGGCCGCGACGAGCTCGACGCCGTGCAGCGCGATATGCGGGAATATCAAGGCGTTTCGGCCATCATCTACGACCAGGTCTGCGCTACCGAGAAGCGTCGCCGCCGTAAGCGCGGCAAGATGGCTCAGGCCGAGACGCGGGTGATGATCAACCCGGACGTGTGCGAGAACTGCGGCGATTGCACCGTCCAATCAAACTGCATCGCCATCGAGCCAGTCGCCACCGATCACGGCCGCAAGCGCCGCATCAGCCCGACCAGCTGCAATACCGACCTGTCGTGCCTCAAGGGCTTCTGCCCCAGCTTCGTCACCTCCAGCGCCGCGGCACCGCCGCCGGTGATGGATCATGCCGCGCTCTGGCAGGCCCGCGAGACGGAACTCGCGGCCGGGCTTCCCGAGCCGGCGCCGGCGGCGACCCCGGTCTGGCGCGGCATGTTCGCCGGCATCGGCGGCGGCGGCATCGTCACTTGCGGCCAGATCGTCGCCATGGCGGCGCATCTCGAGGGCCGCCAGGTCACCACGTTGGATTTCACCGGACTGGCCCAGAAGAACGGCGCCGTCGTGTCACACGTGCAGATGGCCGACGCCGGGCTCGACGTCGTCTGCATTCCGCGCGGTGAGGCCGATTTACTACTGGCGGCCGACCTGGCGGTGGGCGCCGGGCCGGACGTGTTGGGGCGCTGTCGCGGCAGCGCTGCGGTGATCGGCAACCTCGACCTGCAGGCCGGCGCGGGCTTCCTCAAGGAACGCGATCTGTCGATCGACGCGGGGCTGCATCGCCGGGCAATCGGGCGCACCGTCGATCGCGGCAACTCGGTGTACCTGCACGGCAGCCAGATCTCCGAGCGCCTGTTCGGCACGGCGCAAGCGGTCAATACGCTGATGCTCGGCATCGCCTGGCAGGAGGGTGCGCTGCCGCTGGGCGAGGCCAGCCTCAAGCGCGCCATCGAGCTGAACGGCACCGCCGTGCCGCTCAACCACCGCGCCTTTCTTTGGGGCCGCCTGCTGGCCAACCGACCCGAGCTGGCCGATCAGATCATGGCCGACACCGCCGCGCTGCCCGACGACCTCCCCAGCGTCGTCGCCCGCCGCACGGCCGAGATCGAGGCCTACGGGAACGCCCGCCTGGCCCGCCGCTACCGCCGCCTAGTCGACGCGGCCGAAGCGCGCGAGACGGCGCTGCTCGGCCAGCCCGGCGCGTTAACCCGCGCCGTCGCCGACGGCTGGTATCGGGCGCTCGCCTACAAGGACGAATATGAAGTCGCCCGCTTGCACGCGGCGGCGGAATACGGTGCCGAGCCGATCTTCCACATGGCGCCGCCGCTGATCTCCGGCGTGGACAAAGCGACCGGGCGCCGCCGCAAGGTCGCCATCCCCGGCCGTATCGCGCTGCCGCTGTTCCGCGCGCTGCGGCATGGCAAGGCACTCCGTGGCACCCCGCTCGACCCGTTCGGCTGGCAAGCCGAGCGCCGCGAGGAGCGCGCGCTGCTGGCCCGCTACGAGGCAGACATTAACGCGATCTTGCCCGGCTTGCGCGAGGACAACCTGTCGTCGGCGACCGAGTTGGCGAGCCAGCCAATCGACATCCGCGGCTTTGGTCCGGTCAAGGCTGCGTCGATGGCGACGGCTGCGGCGCGCCGGCAGACCCTACTCGAAGCGATCCATGCGCCGGCAGTGGCGATAAGGGCGGCCGCGGAGTAGAACGGAGCAAAGGGGAGCCGTCATGCTCGACAACACCGACTCGAACGACCTCATCGTCGAAACCGCGCGCCGTTATGCGCAGGAGCGCCTCGCGCCCACCGCCGCTGCGCGCGAGAAAGCCGGCGTGATCGAGCCGGAGATCATCCGCGAACTGGGCGAGATGGGCTTCCTGGGCGCGACTCTCAGCGCCGAGTGGGGCGGCAGCGAGATCCCCTACGAGATCTACGCCCAGGTGGTCGAGGAGATCGCCGCCGGCGACGGCTCCGTCTCCACCCTGGTCAGCGTGCACAACGCGCCCACCTGCGAAATCCTGCAGAAATACGGTACCGACGCGCAGAAGGAGCGATGGCTGCGTCCGCTGGCGACCGGCGAGAAGGTCGGCAGCTTCGGCTTGACGGAGTCCTCGGCCGGGTCGGACGCTGCCAGCGTCAAGACGCGCGCGACGCGGACCAACTCGGGCTACACGGTCAACGGCAGCAAACAGTTCATCAGTAACGCCAGGATCGGCCAGACCACGATCCTATTCGCGGTCACCGACCCGGAGGCGGGCAAGAAGGGCATCACCGCCTTCATCGTCGACAACAACACGCCGGGCTTCAGCGTTGCCCGCGTCGAGCACAAGCTCGGCCAGAAGGCCTCCGATAGCTGCGCCCTGTCGTTCGACGACATGCACGTGCCGGACGACCAGCGCATCGGCGAAGAGGGCGAAGGTCTCAAGATTGCGCTGTCGACGCTGGAGAGCGGCCGCATCGGCATCGCCGCGCAAGCCGTCGGCATGGCGCGCGCGGCGCTGGAATATGCGATCGCCTACGCCAAGGAGCGCAAGCAGTTCGGCGGCAAGGCGATCATCGAGCACCAGGCCGTCGCGTTCCGCCTGGTCGACGCCAAAACCAAGCTCGCCGCCGCGCACGAGATGACGCTGAAGGCGGCTCGCCTGAAGGATGCCGGCAAGCCCGCGCTCGAAGCCGCCGCGATGGCCAAGCTGTTCGCCTCCGAAATCGCCGAGGAGGTCTGTTCGGCCGCCATCCAGACGCTGGGCGGCTACGGCTACCTCGCCGACTACCCGGTCGAGCGGATCTACCGCGACGTCCGCGTCTGCCAGATCTACGAGGGCACCTCGGACATCCAGAAGCTCATCCTGCAACGCATGCTGTGACGCGCCTCGGGCGGCGCGCGTTTCTAGCCGCGCTGGCAGCGCCGTCCCTGGCGAGGGGGCAATGCCGTCTGGGTCCGGTCGCGATCGTTCCGCTCGAAGCGGTCGAGGGATTTCCGGTCGTCGCTGCCGCGGTCAACGGTCGCCCGGTCACCTTCGTGCTCGACACCGGGGCGCAGGCGCACCTGATCCTACCGGCCGCCGAAGCGGTGCTGCGCCTGCCCCCGATGGACGGCACGGTGCCGCTGATCGGCACTGGCGGGGAACGCGAGGCACCCCTGGTCCGGCTCGAGGGCGTGACGTTGGGCGGCGCGCCCTTGCTACCGGCGCCGACGCCGGTGACGACGCTGCCGGTAGTGCCGCGCGTGTCGCCGTTGCTGGCCGGGCTGCTCGGGGCGCCGCTGCTGGACCAGTTCGACCTCGATCTCGACGTGACGGCGGGGCGGCTCGGCCTGTTCGCCGCCGGCGGCTGCGGCGGTGCGCTACCGGCGCTCGCGGCGCGGCAGACCGTGATCCAGCTCGCCATCACGCGGGACCGGCAGGCGCTGTTGGACGTGACGATCAACGGCCAGGCTGTGGTCGCGCTGCTCGACACCGGGTCGCGCGCCACGCTGCTGTCGCAGACGGCCGCCGATGCCCTCGGGCTGCGGGCGCCGCTGTCAGCGAACACGTCGCGCGGCGTCGATGGCGAGAGCCTGCCGGTGGGACACACCACGGTGCGCGAGATGACGGTCGGCGACGACGTCATCCGCAACATGCCAGTCAGCATCTCGCCGGTGCAGCTCGGGCAGGCCGACATGCTGCTCGGGCTCGACTACCTACGGCAGCGGCGCGCGTACATCTCCTACGTCACGCAGCGGCTGGTGATCGTCTTGCCTGGCCCTGCCGCATCAGGCCGATGATGGTGCGGGCGGCGTCGGCCGGGTCGGCGGCGCCGGTTATGGGGCGGCCTACGACGAGGTAATCGGCGCCGCGCTCGATTGCCGCATCGGGCGTGGCAGCGCGCTTCTGATCGTGATGCTCGGCTCCCGCCAGGCGGATGCCGGGCGTGCCAACCAGCAGATCGGCCCGGCCGGATCGCGCCCGGATCGCATCCGGATCGTCGGCGGCGGATGCGATCACGCCATCGCAGCCCGCGTCGGCCGCGGCGCGGACGCGAAGGTCGACGATCTCCTGCAGCGGCCTATCGTAGCCCATCGCCCGCAGCGCCACGTCGTCCTGGCTGGTAAGCACAGAGATGGCGAACACCTTCAGCGCACTCGTGCCGCGCCCCTCCACCGCCGCCTGCAGCATGTCGGGGTCGCCATGCACGGTCACGATCGAGACGCCCCGCGCCGCCGCAGCCGCGACGCCGCGCCGCACGGTCTCGCCGATGTCGTACATCTTATAGTCGAGGAACACCTGCTTGCCGGCCGTCGTTAGCTCGTCGATCAGCCCGTCCACGCCGCGCTGGAAGAACAGCCACATGCCGATCTTGTAGAACGACACGCTGTCGCCCAACCGCGTCACGAGCGCGCGCGCCTCGTCGAGCGTTGGCACGTCGAGTGCCACGATCAGCCGTTCGGATACATCGCTCACGCCGTCTCCCTGAACAATTCACGCCCGATCAGCATCCGCCGGATCTCGCTGGTCCCGGCGCCGATCTCATACAGCTTGGCGTCGCGCAAGAGCCGGCCGGTCGGATAGTCGTTGATGTAGCCGTTGCCGCCCAGCACTTGGATCGCTTCCAGTGCCATCCAGGTCGCCTTCTCGGCCGCGAACAGGATCGCCCCGGCGGCGTCCCTGCGGCTGGTCTCGCCGCGGTCGCAAGCCTTCGCAACCGCATACACATAGGACCGGGTGGCGTTGAGCGTGACATACATGTCCGCCACCTTGCCCTGGATCAACTGGAACTCGCCGATCGCCTGGCCGAACTGCTTCCGCTCGTGAATGTAGGGGATCACGATGTCGAGGCAGGCCTGCATGATGCCGATCGGCCCGGCCGCCAGCACCGCGCGCTCGTAATCCAGCCCGCTCATCAGCACGTTGACGCCGCCGCCGACGGCGCCGAGCACGTTCTCCTCCGGCACCTCGCAATCCACGAATACTAACTCGCCAGTGTTCGACCCACGCATCCCGAGCTTGTCCAGCTTCTGCGCGCAGCTGAACCCGGCCATCCCCTTCTCGATCAGGAACGCCGTAATCCCGTGCGACCCGGCCCCGGGATCGGTCTTGGCATACACCACCAGCGCGTCGGCATCCGGCCCGTTGGTGATCCACATCTTGCTGCCGTTCAACACGTAACGGTCGCCGCGCTTCTCCGCCCGTGTCCGCATGCCCACAACGTCCGACCCGGCGCCGCTCTCGCTCATCGCCAGCGCACCCACGAACTCGCCGCTGATCAACTTCGGCAGGAAGCGCTGCTTCTGCTCCTCGTTGCCGTTTCGGTAGATCTGGTTGACGCAGAGATTGCTGTGCGCGCCGTAGGACAATCCCACGCTGGCGCTCGCCCGGCTGATCTCCTCGAGCGTCACGCAATGCTCGAGATAGCCCATGCCCGCGCCGCCATATTCCTCGCCCGCGGTGATCCCGAGCACGCCGAGGGTGCCCATCTTGCGCCAGAGGTCGGCGGGGAAGTCGTTGACGCGATCGATCTCGGCGGCACGCGGCGCGATCTCGTCATGCGCGAACGCCTCCACGCTGGCGCGCAGCATGTCCGCGGTCTCGCCAAGCTCGAAGTTCAGCGTCGACGGCCTGTTCGAAAGGGATGCAGACACGGGCGATTTCCTTCTCTAATTCTTATCCAACCATATAGGTCCGTGAGCGGGAATGAGCATCGGTGCGGCCATCAGTTACGTGCATGGTGCCGTCGACACGCCGCTGCGGGGCGAGACAATCGGCCAGAATTTGGACCGCACTGCCGCCCGCGTGCCGGACACCGAGGCCCTCGTGGTCCGCAGCCAGGGCGTTCGGTGGACCTACCGCGACCTGGTAGAGAAGGCCGACGCGTTCGCCGCTGGCTTGCTGGCGCTGGGGATCGGGCGCGGCGATCGGGTGGCGATCTGGTCGCTCAACAACGCCGAGTGGGTGGTGGTGCAATTCGCCACCGCCAAGGCCGGCATCATCCTCGTCAACATCAATCCGGCCTATCGGGTGCACGAGCTAGAATTCGCCCTCAACAAGGTGAGTTGCACCGCGCTGATCAACGCGACCCGGTTCAAGACGAGCGATTACATCGGCCTGTTGACGACGCTGGCGCCCGAGCTTCCCGCCAGCACGCCCGGCGCCCTGCACTCGGCGCGTCTGCCACATCTGCGCACCGTCATCCAGATCGGCGGCAGCAGCCCGGGCACCTACGCCTTCGAGGACGTGTCGGGACACGCCACCGACCAACACCGCGCCGCCCTCGCCGCCTTGCAGCCGACGCTGCAGTTCGACGACGTGGTCAACATCCAGTTCACGTCGGGCACCACCGGCAGCCCCAAAGGCGCCGCGCTGACGCATCACAACATCCTCAACAACGGCTTCTTCATCGGCGAGGCGATGCGGCTGACCGAAGCCGATCGGATCTGCATCCCGGTGCCGCTGTATCACTGCTTCGGCATGGTGCTCGGCAACCTCGCTTGCACGACCCACGGTGCGACCATGGTCTATCCCGGGGAGGGATTCGACCCCTTGGCGACGCTGCAGACCGTCGCCGAGGAGCGCTGCACCGGGCTGCACGGCGTGCCGACCATGTTCATCGCCGAGCTTGAGCACCCGGATTTCGACAGCTTCGACCTGACACACTTGCGGACCGGCATCATGGCCGGGTCGCCCTGCCCGATCGAGGTGATGCGCCGTACTGTCGACCGCATGAACCTGCGCGAGATCACCATCGCCTACGGCATGACGGAGACTAGCCCGGTGAGCTTCCAGAGCTCGACCACGGACCCGATCGAGCGCCGTGTCAGCACCGTCGGGCGAGTGCATCCTCATGTGGAGGTCAAGATCATCGACGTCGAGGGCCGCATCGTCCCGCGCGGCGTCACCGGCGAGCTGTGCACCCGCGGCTACCCGGTGATGTCCGGCTACTGGGAGGACGAGGCGCGCACCCGCACCGTGATCGACGCCGCCCGATGGATGCATACCGGCGACCTCGCGGTCATCGACGAGGACGGATTCTGCACGATTGTCGGCCGCATCAAGGACTTGGTCATCCGCGGCGGCGAGAACGTCTATCCGCGCGAGGTGGAGGAGTTCCTCTACGCACATCCCGCCATTCTCGACATCCAGGTGTTCGGCGTGCCGGACGAGCGCTATGGCGAGGAGATCTGCGCCTGGGTGCGCCTGCGGCCCGGCGCCGCACTCACCGAGGCCGAATTGCAAGCTTATTGCCGCGGGCAGATCGCCCACCAGAAAATCCCGCGCTACGTCCGCTTCGTCGACGAGTTCCCGATGACGGTCACGGGCAAGATGCAGAAGTTCATCATGCGCGAAACGATGGAGCGTGAACTCGGGCTGAGTGCGACAGCCTAAAGGAATGATGATGCGCGCGTTTACGAGATAGTTGCATCCTATGTTCGATTTCGGCAAAACGGGAGCATGCCGAGCTTCACAAAGCTGGTTCCGGATGGCGACAATCGGCCGCGCGACGTGTGCGACACGTGCGGTTATGTCGCTTACGACAATCCCAAGATCGTCGTCGGTGCCGTCATCGCCGTCGGGGACAGCATCCTGCTGTGCCGCCGCGCCATCGAACCGCGACTCGGGTTCTGGACCGTTCCGGCCGGCTACCTCGAGCATGGCGAGACGCTGGTCGAAGGTGCCGCGCGGGAAGCGTTCGAAGAAGCCGGGGCGGCCATCGAGTCCGATGGCGTGCTGGCCCTCTACAACATCAGCCGGATCGGGCAGGTCCAGGTCATGTTCCGCGCTAGGTTCGCCGGCGCCGTCGAGTTCGCGCCAGGGATCGAGAGCCTGGATGTCCGCCTGTTCGCCTGGGACGAGATCCCGTGGGGTGAGTTGGCATTCCCTTCCGTTCGCTGGGCGCTCGATGCTTGGCGCGAGGCGGGCGATGCCCCGCTCGGGCCGCCGGCGGGCAACCCCGCTAGCGACGAGCGCGGCACCCATCGCCTAATGACAGAGGTGACCGCATGAAGTCCGTCTGCTTGGCCGTCCTGGCTATTCCGCTCATCGCTGCCGCGCCGTTGCAGCCGCCGCTGGCGCTGGCAGTTCCGTCCGAGGGAGGCTTCTCGCTCGGCGCCCCGGCATTGCCGCGCGGTAACCCGTCGTTCCAGCCTGCGCCGCTTCCCAACCGCGATCTCTCGACGCCGCAAGGTGCCCGCGCCAGTACTGACCCGACACTGGCACCGACGCTATTCACCACACGCACGCAGTTTCGCGGTGATGGCTTCTCACAAGGCTCGACCGCGCAGGGCGATCAGGAGCACAAAATCCGACCCGGCGCCGGGATCAGTCTACACATGCCGTTGACCGGTCAGTAGCCGCGTCACGACGCCTCTTGGCAACCCGACCGGCCCACGCCACTTTCCAGCTATAGTTGGAAGGTCGGGACATGCGGGCTCAACAGCGTCAGAGGCGTTACCAAGCAGCGGCGCAAGCTAAAGCGGTTGACCTAGCGTCTATCGCCATCACCACGGGGCTCGGCCTCTTGGGCGTGATTGCCGGCCTCGCCTCCCTCCTTCACTAGGCTACGTCGGCGCCCACTAGGCCGCGGGCGAAGTCCATCGCCTCGAATGGTCGGAGGTCGTCGGCTTTCTCGCCGACCCCGACTGCATGCATCGGCAGGGCGAACGCCTGGGCCAGCGCCACGACGATCCCGCCTCGTGCGCTGCCATCGAGCTTCGTCACGACTAGCCCCGTGACGTCGACCAGCTCCTTAAACACACGGACCTGTTCCATCGCGTTCTGACCGGTCGTCGCGTCGAGCACCAGCAGCGTTGAATGCGGAGCTGCCGGGTCGTGCTTCCGCATCACGCGGATGATCTTGGCGAGCTCCTCCATCAGCGCGCCCTTGTTGTGCAACCGGCCCGCCGTGTCGATCAGCAGCACGTCGACCCCTTCCGCCTTGGCCCGCTTCAACGCGTCGAACGCCAGCCCGGCCGGGTCCGCGCCGGCGGCGCCGGAGATCACTGGCGCGCCGGTCCGCTCGCCCCACACTTGGAGTTGCTCGACCGCGGCGGCGCGGAACGTGTCACCAGCCACCAGCATCGGACGCATCCCGGCCTGGCGGTAGGATTGCGCCAGCTTGCCGATGGTCGTCGTCTTGCCAGTGCCGTTCACGCCCACCACCAGCACGACATGCGGCTTGAGCGTCCGGTCGATCTCGAGCGGCACCGCGACCGGGCCCAGCATCGTCGCGATCTCCTGGCTCAGTGCCTGCTTAATCTCGTCGTCGGTCACGTCCTGACCAAAGCGGGTGCGGCGAAATTCGGCGATGATCTGCGCCGCGGCGGCGGGGCCGAGATCGGCGGTGATCAGCGTCTCTTCCAGCGCCGCCAGCGCCTCGTCGTCGAGACGCTTCTTGGTCAGCGCCGCGCTGATCCCGCCCGTCAGCTTCTGCGTGCTGCGGCTCAGGCCTTCCTTGAGCCGCGAGAAGAACCCCAATGCCATCAGCCCGCCTCTACCCCGTCCGCCGACGCTGCCGACACCGTCAAGGCAATCAGCGCACCGACGTCGTGGCCGCCGCCGAACTTGACCTTGGTGAAATGCTCGCTGTGCCCGACCTCGCCGCGCTCGACGACGACGCGGATCGTGCGGCCGATCTGATACGCGTGGAACGCTGCGGCCGCTACCCTGCCCTGCTGGCGCAACGCCTCGGCGCGCGCGCGCCGTACCGGCACGGGGACCATCGGCATCCGCGCCGCCGGCGTGCCGGGCCGGTCGCTGTAAGGGAACACGTGCACGTAAGGGATCGCTGCCTCGCCCATCGCGTCGAGCGTCTCGCGCTGGTGCGCCTCCGTCTCGGTCGGGAACCCGGCGATGAGATCCGCCCCGATCGCGATTCCGGGCCGCAGCCGGCGCGCGCGCTCGATCACGCCGAGGGCCTCGGCGCGCGAATGTCGCCGCCGCATGCGCTTGAGGATCAGGTCGGCGCCGGCCTGCAGCGAGAGGTGCAGATGCGGCATCAGCCGCTCCTCCTCGGCGAACGCACGCCACAGCGCCGGGTCGATGGCGGCCGGGTCGAGCGAGGAGAGGCGTAGGCGCGGCAGCGCCGGCACCTCGCGCAGGATCGTGCGCACCAGCTCGCCCAAGCCGGACTCGCTACTCCGGTAGCTCGCCAGGTCCACCCCGGTCAGCACCACCTCGTTGATCCCGGCCTCGGCCAGCGCCCGCACCTGCATGACAGCGTCGGCGATCGGCACCGACCGGCTCGCGCCACGGCCCTGCGGGATGATGCAGAAGGTGCAGCGATGGTCGCAGCCCTGCTGCACGTCGATATAGGCCCGCGCCCGCCCGGCCAGCCCGCCGATCGGCCGCACGGCATGGGTCCGACGCGCTTGGATGTCGCCGACGATCCCCGGCGCGCCGGGCAGCCAGTTCGACGCCTCCAGCTTCTCCGCATTCCCCATGACCCGGTGTACGCCCGGCAGCGAAGCCCAGCGCGCCGGCTCGATCTGCGCCGCGCACCCGGTCACCACGATCTCCGCCCCCGGGCGCTCGCGGTGCACGCGGGCGATCGCCTTGCGGCACTGCCGCTCCGCTTCGGCGGTGACCGCGCAGGTGTTGACGATGACCGTCTCGGCGAGCCCGGCCGCATGCGAGCGGATGACCTCACTCTCGAACGCGTTCAGCCGGCACCCGAAGGTGAGAATATCGACCGTCACGCCTCGATCTCGCCGCGGAAACTAGTCGCCACCGGCCCGGTCATCAGCACCCGGCCTGCTTCGGTGAGGTCGATCTCGAGCGTGCCGCCATCCATCTCGATGGCGACATGCCGCTCGACCAGGCCGCGCCGATGCGCGTTGACCGCCGCCGCGCACGCTCCGGAGCCGCAGGCGAGCGTCATCCCGGCCCCCCGCTCCCACACGCGCAGCCGCATGTGCCGCGGATCTACGATGTGCGCATAGCCGACGTTAACCCGGTCGGGGAACAGCGGATGCCGCTCGAGCGCGGCACCCTCGCGCTCGACCCGGTCGGGATCGTCCACGAAGAAGGTGACGTGCGGGTTGCCCATCGAGCAGGCCGCCGGGTCGCCGGGCATGGGAAGGTTCAGCGTGTCGGCGTCGTGCGCCAGCGGCACATCCGTCCATCCCAGCCGGGCCGCGCCCATGTCGACGCGGACGCGACCATCGGCCAACCGCTCGGCCGGCAGGTCTCCGGCGATGGTGCGGATCACCTGGTAAGGCCGGCCGTTCTGCTCGAACAGCAACTCCGCGACGCAGCGCGTGGCGTTGCCGCAGGCGCCGGCCTCGGAGCCGTCGGGATTGCGGATCCGCATCAGCAGGTCCGCATCGGTGCGCGGCGGCGGCGGATGCAGCGTGATGAACTGGTCGCAGCCGATCCCGAGACGGCGGTCGGCCAGGCGACGGACTTGCTGAGGCGAGAGATCGACCGAGCTGGCGCGCTCGTCGACGATCACGAAGTCGTTGCCGGCGCCGTGCATCTTGGTGAACTGAATCAGCATGCTGATCGTCATATAGGCGATCACGTTCGTCAACGGAACGTCGCTCCAGCCACAACCGTCACGTTCCATCCGGTAGCAGTCACCTCGCTGAAACTTCGTCGTTCGATTTTCCGTAGCTCCGAACGCAACCTGTTTGCCTAGGAGAACAAGATGTTCACCGATCAACAAACGACCTCGACCGAGTCCAAGACGATCGTCGAAACGGCGAGCGTCGGTGGCGATCTTTCCATTTTGGCCGCCGCTGTTCGCGCGGCCGAGCTGGTCGACACACTCGCCAGTCCCGGCCCGTTCACCCTGTTCGCCCCGAGCGACGCTGCATTTGGGAAACTGCCCAAGACGGAAGTCGACGGGCTATTCAAGCCGGAGAACAAGCGCCGGCTGACGTCGCTGATGGCGCATCACATCTTGGCCGGGCAACTCACGACGGCCGACCTGCGAGATCGGGCGCGCGCCACCGATGGTCATCTCACCCTGCGCACGGTGGACGGCGACACGATCGACATTAAGGATCGGGGCGATGCATTGCACATCGTCGACCGACATGGCGGCCAGGCGGTCGTCACCGTTTCGGACCTTTTACAGTCCAACGGTGTCATTCACGTCATGGACTCCGTTCTCGCGCCCTGCGATTGGTGACGCTCGGCCTCGTCGGCTACGCTCCCTCGCGCGGCGATCGGTGCAGGCTGGGGCCGTGGGGAAACGAGAGTGGCCATATCTTCGCCCGAGACCGCGACCGAACTCGCGGACCTGATCGCACGCATCACGACCGGCGACGAGGCTGCGTTTCAGCAGCTCTACAGCCGGACCTCCGCCAAGTTGTTCGGCGTGGTGCTGCGCATCGTCAAGGGGCGGGAGTTGGCTGACGAGGTGCTGCAGGACAGCTACCTGCGCATCTGGCAGAACGCCGGGCGTTACGAGCCCAAATCCGGGCGGCCCATGACGTGGATGATCGCCATCGCCCGCTATGCGGCGATCGACGTCGTCCGCAAGCGTGTACATGAGTCCGCCCACGCCGCGACCGACGCGCCGGAGCCGTCCGCGGATCCCGAGCGTCAGATCGTGGTGCAGGACCTGCTGGGGCGCTGCCTAGGTAAATTGGCGGCTCCTCAGCTGGAATGCGTCGTCCTTGCCTATTGCAACGGTTACTCGCGCGAAGAATTGGCGCGGCATTTCAGTGCTCAAGTTCCAACCATAAAAACTTGGCTTCACCGAGCGCTGAACGCACTTCGAGCCTGTTTGGAAGCCGCATGAGCGACGTCGATCGACCCTTGGACTGTGCCGAATACGTGCTCGGGACGCTGGACGCGTCCGAGCGACGCGACCTGGAGCAGGCGATGCTCGAGGACCCCCGCCTTGGCGAGGAAGTTCGGCGCTGGGAGGACTGGCTTGCCGGGCTGAACGACGTCGTGCCGGAGGTGGCAGCGCCGGCGCAAAGCTGGGCCGGCATCTTGCGCCGCATCAGGCCCGAGCCGGCCGCCCCCGGTGGCGAGGTGACGGACCTTGCGGCTTTCCGTCGCTCGCGCACGCGCTGGCGGGCGGCGACGCTGGCGTTCGGCAGCCTGGCCGCGGCGCTTGCGCTGTTCATTGCCGCCGAGCGGCTACAGCCGCGCGCGCCGTCCTACCTCGCGGTCGTCAATCGCGGCGGCGACTTGCCGGCGTCGATCGTCCGTGTCGACACAGCGTCCGACACCGTCACGATCCGCACCGTCGGCGCCGAGACGCCGCCGAACAAGGTCTTGGAATTGTGGTATATCGGCGGTGGCCAGGCGCCGCGGCCGGTCGGCTTGCTCGACCGACCCGAGACGCGTGCCGCACTGCCGGCACTTGCCCGCAGCGGCGGGGTGGACGGCGCCACCTTCGCCGTCAGCGTCGAGCCCGTCGGCGGATCGACCACCGGTGCGCCGACCGGCCCGGTAATCTATTCCGGCAAGTTGATCCGCGACCAGTAGCAACCCTTGCCGTCCGCGGGCCCTTCGGCTAGACCCCGCCACTCGCTAGCGCGCCGGGCCTGTATGGGCATGCCCGGCCGCGGCGTCCGTGTGTTCGCGATCCGGCGAACCGCGGCAGACCAGGAGATGCAAATGCCCAAGCTGAAGACGAAGTCGTCGGTCAAGAAGCGGTTCAAGATCACCGCGACCGGTAAGGTGATGGCCGGCCCCGGCAAGAAGCGGCACAATTTGATGGCCCGCTCGCAGGATCGTAAGCGGCAGAACCGCGGTTCCCAGGTGTTGACCCATGCTGACGCGCTGACCGTCAAGCAGTGGGCCCCCTACGGCATTGCGTAAGGGAGGCTAGAGCATGGCACGCGTCAAACGGGGTGTAACCACCCACGCTCGTCACAAGAAGGTTCTCAAGCAGTCCAAGGGCTTCGTCGGCCGCTCGTCGACGAACTACCGGATTGCGCTCGAACGGCTCGAGAAGTCGCTCCAGTATGCGTATCGCGACCGCCGCCAGAAGAAGCGCGATTTCCGCGGGCTCTGGATCCAGCGCATCAACGCCGCCGTGCGCGAGCATGGCATCACCTACAGCCGGTTCATCGCCGGGCTGAAGGCGGCGCAGATCGACCTGGACCGTAAGATCCTCGCCGCCATCGCGTTCGACGACCCGGCGTCCTTCGCCACCATCGTCGAGCAGGTCAAGACCGTGATGCATGCGGCTGCCGAAGACGCCACCGTGGCGAAACTCGCCGCGCTGACCGAACACCCGGAAGCACCGGTAGCCTAACCTCAAGAACCCTCTCCCGCTGGCGGGAGAGGGCAAGGCGAGGGTGGGGCCACACGCCCGAGCTTCGGTTCAGCGGACCACCCTCACCCCGGCCCTCTCCCGCCAGCGAGAGAGGGAGCAGAAGGCAATCCTATGACCGACGACCTGTCCGCTCTTCACGCGGAAATCGAGACGGCTCTTGCCGGCGCGACCGACCTACGCGCCTGGGATGCCATCCGTGTCGGCACGTTGGGCAAGCAGGGCAAGCTTACCCTGATGCTGAAGTCGCTCGGTAGTGCGACGCCCGAAGAACGGCGCGAGCGTGGCGCCGAACTGAACCGCCTCAAGGGCGAGCTCACCACCCTGATCGAGACGAGGCGCGGCACCCTCGAGCGAGCTGAGATCGACGCCAAGCTCGCCGCCGAGCGCATAGACGTCAGCCTGCCGCCGCCGCCCAAGCCGCACGGCCTCATCCACCCGATCAGCCGCACGATCGAGGAAATGGTCGCCATCTTCGGCGCCATGGGGTTCAAGGTCGGCGACGGCTTCGACGTCGAGACCGACTGGTTCAATTTCGGCGCCCTCAACATCCCGGCGCACCACCCGGCTCGCGCCGATCACGACACCTTCTATCTTCCGGGCGAGCGCGACGGGCGGCCGCTGCTGCTGCGCACTCAGACCAGCGACGTGCAGATCATCTCCATGCTCGAGAGCCCGCCGCCGCTGCGCGTCATCGCGCCGGGCCGAACCTACCGTTCCGATTACGATGCCACGCACCTGCCGATGTTCCACCAATGCGAGGGCATCGTCATCGACCGCGATATCACCCTGGCGCACCTCAAGGGCTGCCTGATCGATTTCCTGCGCGCCTTCTTCGACATCGCCACTTTGCCTGTGCGCTTCCGCTCCTCTTATTTCCCGTTCACCGAGCCCTCGATGGAGGTCGATATCGGCTGGAACAAGCGCACCGGCGAGTTGGGCGGCGGTGGCGACTGGCTCGAGATCCTCGGCAGCGGCATGGTGCATTCCCGCGTGTTGGCCAATTGCGGGCTCGATCCGCGCGAGTGGCAGGGCTTCGCCTTCGGCATGGGGATCGAGCGGGTGACGATGCTGAAATACGGCATCGCCGACGTGCGTTTGTTCAACGAGAGCGACCTGCGCTGGCTACGGCATTACGGTTTCAGCGCGCTATCGCCCGCGCTACTGCACGAGGGTGTCGGCGCATGAAGTTCACGCTCTCCTGGTTGCGCACCCATCTCGACACCGATGCCACTCTCGAGCAGATCACCGACCGGCTGACCGGCATCGGCCTCGAGCTCGAGAGCGTAACCGACCCCGGTCAGGCGCTACGCCCGTTCCGCGTCGCCCGCATCGTTGAGGCGATACAACACCCCAACGCCGACCGCCTGCGCGCCTGCACCGTCGATGCTGGTGACGGCCCGGTGTCCGTCGTGTGCGGCGCACCGAACGCTCGCACCGGGCTGACCGTGGTCTTCGCGCCGCCCGGCAGCGTCATCCCGGGCTCCGGCCAGACGCTGAAAGTAGGTGAGATCCGCGGGGTTGTCAGCGCCGGCATGCTGCTGTCCCGCCGCGAGATGGGGCTGGGCGAGGACCATGACGGGATCTTGGAACTGCCCGAGGACGCGCCGATCGGCGCCTCCTACCCAGACTATGCCGGGCTGGACGACCCGGTCATCGACATCTCCGTCACGCCCAATCGGGGCGATGCGCTCTCCGTCCGCGGCGTCGCCCGTGACCTGGCGGCGGCCGGCCTGGGCAGGCTCAAGCCATGGGCGCCCCTCCCCGTCGCCGGACGGTTCGACAGCCCGGTCCGCTGGGCGATCGAGGATCGCGAGGCCTGCCCCTGGATCGTGGGCCGCACCATCCGCGGCCTGACCAATGGTCCGAGCCCGGCCTGGCTGCAGGCGCGGTTGCTCAGCATCGGCCTGCGGCCGATCAACGCGCTAGTCGACGTGACCAACTTCTTCACCGTCGACCTCGGCCGTCCCCTGCACGTGTTCGACGCCGACCGGGTGCAAGGCGGCGTGCTCACGCTACGGCCCGGCGCCGGCGAGAGCTTCCGGGCGCTTAATGGCCGTGACTACATTGCCGATCCCGCCGACTGCGTCATCGCCGACGCCGCCGGCGTGCAATCGTTGGCCGGTGTCATGGGCGGCGAGGCGACCGGGTGCACCGAGGCCACCACCGCCGTGTTCATCGAATGCGCGCTGTTCGACCCCGTACGTATCGCGCTTACCGGGCGCCGCCACGCCATCGTGTCGGACGCACGCCAGCGCTTCGAGCGCGGCATCGATCAGGCGCTGCTTCCCGATGCGCTCGAGGCTGCCACCCACATGATCCAGACGCTGTGCGGCGGCGAGGCCAGCACGGTCGAGACGGCCGGCGCCGAACCGGCCTGGCAGCGCATCGCCACGCTCCGTTTCGAGCGCCTGGCCGGCCTGGGCGGCCTCGCCGTGCCGGCCGACGTGGCAATCGAGACACTCGAACGGCTCGGGTTCCACGTCCAATCCCGTTCGGACGAGTCCGTCGCGGTCACCGTGCCGCCGTGGCGCAACGATGTCGCAGCGCCGATCGTGCTCGATCAGGCGCCCAGCCTCGACCCGGCGCACGCCGCCGCCGCCGCCGCCGGCTGCGCCACGACGGAGCCGGAGGCCGACCTCGTCGAGGAGGTGCTCCGCATGCAGGGCCTCGACACCATCCCGCCAATGTCCCTGCCCCGCGCTGCCCCGGTGCCGATGGCGACGCTGACGCCGCGCCAGACTCGCGCCGCACGTGCCCGCCGTGTGCTGGCCGCCGCCGGGCTGCTGGAGGCGGTGTCGTTCAGCTTCATGCAAGGTCGTGAGGCCGCCCTGTTCGGCGGTGGCGACGCGGCGCTACGCTTGCTCAACCCGATCTCCGCCGATCTCGACCAGTTGCGCCCCACGCCGGTTGCCAGCCTGGTGCTGGCCGCCGGCCGTAACGCGGCTCGCGGCTTGCCGGCCGCGCTGCTCTACGAGATCGGGCCGTCCTTCACGGTCGGCGCGCAGGAGAACGTAGCTGCTGGGTTATTCTTCGGCACCACCGACCGTCATCCGTCCGCCCCTGCCCGGCCGTATGGCGCGCTGGACGCCAAATCCGCGACGATGGCCGTGCTCGACGCGCTCGGCGTCGCTGGCGAGAGCTTGTCGGTTACGACCGACGCGCCGGATTGGTATCATCCGGGCCGTTCGGGCGTCGTAAGACAGGGCCCGAAGCTCGTGCTGGCCACGTTCGGCGAGGTGCATCCCTCGGTGCTGGCTGGGCTCGACTTGGTCGGGCCTGCGGTGGCGTTCGAGGTGTTTCTCGATCGGATACCGGAGCCGAAGCGCCGCAAGAAGACCGGACCGGAATTACCACCGTTCCAGCCGCTCCGCCGCGATTTCGCGTTTCTGGTCCCGGCGATGGTCGCGGCCGACGATGTGCTGCGTGCCGCGCGGGGTGCCGAGCGTAGCTTAATCACTGGCGCGTCGCTGTTTGACGTGTATCAGGGCGAGAAGGTTCCGCCAGGTCAAAAATCGGTCGGGATTGAGATCGTGCTGCAGCCGCGGGAGCGAAGCCTCACGGATGCCGAGATCGAGGCCGTGTCGGGGAAGATCGTACAAGCGGTCGGCAAGCGAACCGGCGGCGCGCTGCGATAGGAGATCGATCGGCCCCGGGCGAGAAAGCCCGGAGCCGATCGATCTTAGGCGGCGACTGCGTCTTGAACGGATGACCGCCTCTTACGGCGCACCAGGCCGGCGACGCCTAGGCCGGACATCAGCAACGCGATGGACGCTGGTTCGGGCACCAGGCTGACGCCGGTGATCGATGCGCCAGGCGTGGTTTGATAGGCGATGCCGATCAGGTTGGAGCCGAATACCTCGGCGTAACCGAGATGCTGGCCGTCTGCAGCGGTATAAGCCAAGCCGATGAAATCGTCGGCTGCCGAGAACTCAATCGGTGCTGGCATCGAGAACGACGAAAAGCTGGCCGTGCCGTCGAACACCGTGCCGGGAAAGTAGTCCGCGACTTGGAGTCCGAAGAGGTTGATCGAGGTGACCTGGACGCCGTTGGTGGTTGCAACGGCAGCCCCTGGTCCGTCATCGACCATGGCGGCCGTGAAGGAGACCGATCCGACCCCGCCGCCGAGCACGAAGGTGAGAGGCGTATTCGTCAGCGGCGCGTTGAAGAACGTGTTGATAACTCCGGCGTGCGCCGGCGCCATCGACAGCGCGCCGATGGCGAGGCCACCGACGATCGCTGCCGTATTTCTTGCAATGCCCATTATTTGATAGCCCCGTTCAGGCCGTTCGGGAAGAACAGACCGTTGGCGGCACCCGCGGCGCCGTAGACGATGTTGAGCACCTGACGCGGGGTGCGCGAGAAGGCCAGGCTGTTGCTGTCGGTCGGGACGATGTTGGCAATACGGTTGTTGCTGCTGTCGAGAACGACGTTACCGTTGCTGTCGGTGGCCACAACGCCCTGGTCGTCGGCCGCACCCGAAAGCGAAGCCCGGATTTTCGAGATGGCTACCGTAAGGTCCTGGACGTTTAGGCCGGCTTGATAGAGCAGTGTGCGGATTTCGGACGCATGGTAGGCCTCGACCGCAAGAATTCCCGCAGCGGCGGTTAGGATCTGCTTGTTGGAGATCGAAGCCGCAGCGCCGTGATAGGCTGTCACGCCAACGTCTTCAAAGACATACGATCCGATCAGGAAGTTGGTCTCATTGGCAAACGGATTGAAGTTGCTGATGCCAAGCAGATTGCCAAGCGCTACCCAGCTACCCATCAGATCGATAGCGGGCTGACCGACGGCGTTGCTGCCGAGGCCACTACGGAGAAATCGAACGTGCTTCAGTTCGTCCGTCGCGATCTCGAGCGCGTAGCTCTTGATGGCCGGCGTTGTGAACATAACCGGTCCCGGGTAGCTCGATACGCTATTGGCGAAGTTCGGGCCGGACGTATCGGCCGTAGTCAGACCAGTGCCGTAGTACGCGCGTAGATAGTATTCGGCCTCGAGATATTCGAGGTTGAGGGCGAAGTTCAACACGGCGGCGTCGTTGACACCCTGAGCCTCGGCCGGGCTCGACACGGCAGCCACACCGGCGGCGGCCAGCGCGGTAACGGCAACGGCTGACGCACCGGTGCTTTGGATCAAGCGACGTCTCGCGAGGTTTGGCTGCTGATCGATCATTCAAGTACGCTCACATCTCGGGGGAACCCGTGCGCGAGGCACGGGGCCGGTTTGATCCGACTGACGAAGTTACGTGCCGATGAACGAAATGGATGCACTCGGCCGAGAAAAACTTAACGCTTCGAATTATTGTAACATTCGTTGCGGATTGACCGATCGGATGACACCGGATCAGACTCCGTCGTCATGAACACCACCCGCCGCACCCTGCTCGCCGCCGCCGGCGCCGCGCTGGCACACCCCGCGCTAGCCCAGCCAAAAGGCAGCACCGTCCTGCGCTACATTCCGCAGGCCGACGTCACCGTGCTCGATCCACTCGGCACCACGTCCTACCCGACACGCAACCACGGCTACATGTGCTGGGATACGCTCTACGGGATCGACAGCCAGTTCCGGCCGCAGCCGCAACTGGCCGAAGGGCATACCGTGGAAGACGACGGCAAGCGCTGGGTATTCACGCTTCGCGACAGAGTGAAATTTCATGACGGCGAACCCATCCGGGCCGCCGATGCGGTCGCCAGCGTCAGACGCTGGATGCCCAAGGACACGCATGGCCAGACTCTGCTCGCCCGGCTTGACGAGATCCGCGCGCTCGACGACCGCCGCTTCGAGATGCGGCTCAAGCGGCCGTTCGGGTTGATGCTGGACGCGCTCGGCAAGGTGTCGTCCTACCCGTGCTTCGTCTACCCGCAGCGTTTCGCCGAGGTCGATCCGGCCAAGCCGTTCACTGAAGTGGTCGGCTCCGGCCCGTATCGATTCGTGGCCGATGAGCGGGTGTCGGGCGCGCGGGTCGTCTACCGCCGTTTCGACGGCTATGTCCCGACCCCGGTCGGTACGCCGGACATGGTTGCCGGGCCGAAGCTCGCGCAGTTCGAGCGTATGGAATGGACCGTCATTCCCGACACGGCGACGGCCGCAGCGGCGATGCAGTCCGGCGAGATGGACTGGTGGGAGGTGGTCGACCCCGACCTCAACGCCATGCTGCGCAAGGCACGTAATGTGACGCTCGACCGGATCGATGGCGGGGGCACCTATGCCAGCCTGCGATTCAACCAGGTCCACACGCCCTTCGCCGACGTCGCGGCGCGGCGCGCTTTGCTCGACATCGTGAGCCAGAGCGACTTCATGCAGTCGATCGCCGGCGACAACGACAAGATGTGGGAAGCCAAGATCGGCTACTTTCCCGTCGCCAGCCCCCTCGCCTCGGATGCCGGGATGCAAGCCCTCACCGCCCCGCGCGACCCGGCCAAAGCCAAATCGGCACTCGCCGCTGCGGGCGCGGGCGGCGCGAAGGTCGTGGCGCTGCACGCGACGGATGTCAGCAACCAGCGCGCGCTGATGTCGGTGGGTGTCGATGTCCTGCGCAAGGCCGGTCTGGACGTGGATGACGCGACCAGCGACTGGGGCACGCTGCTGCAGCGCCGGTCCAACCGCGGCCCCTCCGACAAGGGTGGCTGGGACGCGCTGGTGGTGCTGCTGAGCGGCACCGAGCTGATGACGCCGGCCGGGCATCTGCTGCTACGCGGCAACGGGCCGGACGCTTGGTTCGGCTGGCCGGACGCGCCGAAGCTGGAGGCGCTGCGCGACGCGTGGTTCGATGCGCCGGACCTGGAGGCGCAGAAGCGGATCGGCCGAGAGATCCAACTGCAGGCGTTCGAGGACGTGCCTTACATCCCGCTCGGGCAATATTTCGTCGACTCCGCCTATCAGAAGAATTTGGTCGACATCCGCCGCGGCATCCCGCTTCCGCTCAACGTCCGGCGAGGGTAAAGAACGCGGCGGCTGCGCCTGTAGCTCAGTTGGTTAGAGCGGGCCGCTCATAACGGCTTGGTCGCGGGTTCAAGTCCTGCCGGGCGCACCAACAACTCAGAAAGTAGGATCGTCCGTGCAGATCGCAGCCATCCCCGTCGGCAAGAACCCGCCCGACGACGTGAACGTCATCATCGAAGTGCCGGTCGGCGGCGAGCCCATCAAATACGAGATGGACAAGGAATCCGGCGCGCTGTTCGTCGACCGTTTCCTGCACACGCCGATGCGCTATCCCGGCAATTACGGCTTCGTGCCGCACACGCTGTCCGATGATGGCGACCCGATCGATGTGCTGATCGCCAGCACCCGGCCGATCATGCCGGGCGCGGTGATCAACTGCCGGCCGATCGGCGTGCTGAAGATGTCCGACGAGGGCGGCGAGGACGAGAAGATCATTGCCGTGCCGTCGTCCAAGCTGACCAAGAACTATCTCAAGGTGCTAGAGCTGAGGGACCTGCCCGACATCCTGCTCGAGCAGATCAAGCACTTCTTCGAGCACTACAAGGACCTCGAGCCCGGCAAATGGGTCAAGGTCACCGGGTTCGGCGACGCTGCCGAGGCCCGCAAGATGATCACCGACGCGATCGAGCGCGCCAAGAACACCAAGAACTAGACTGCGCGACCCCTCTCCCGCTTGCGGGAGAGGGAATTGGAGAGGATCGAGAATGGCCGCCTATCAATACGTTTACGTCATGAAGGACGTCACTAAAGCCTATCCGGGCGGCCGCGAGGTGTTCAAGGGCATCACCCTCTCCTTCCTTCCCGGCGTGAAGATCGGGGTGCTCGGGGTCAACGGCGCGGGTAAGTCCACGCTGCTCAAGATCATGGCCGGCATCGAGACCGAATACGGCGGCGAGGCCTGGGCGGCCGACGGCATCCGCGTCGGCTATCTCGAGCAGGAGCCGAAGCTCGAAGAGGAGCTGACGGTCGGCGAGAACGTCGAGTTGGCGTTCGCCGATCTGAAAAAGGCGATGAACCGGTTTAACGCGATCAGCGAAGAATTCGGCGAGCCGATGGATGACGACAAGATGAATACCCTGCTCGCCGAACAGGCGGAGCTGCAGGAGAAGATCGACGCCGAGGATGGCTGGGAGCTGGACCGCCGAGTCGAGATCGCGCTGGACGCGCTGCGGTGCCCGCCGCCGGACGCCAAGGTCACGAGCCTGTCGGGCGGCGAGCGTCGCCGGGTCGCGCTGTGCCGGTTGTTGCTCGAGAAGCCGGACCTGCTTTTGCTCGATGAACCCACCAACCATCTCGACGCCGAGAGCGTGTCGTGGCTGGAGCGGACGCTGCGCGATTTTGCTGGCGCCGTCCTGGTCATCACCCATGACCGCTACTTCCTCGACAACGTGACCAACTGGATCCTCGAGATCGAGCGGGGCCGTGGCTATCCGTTCGAGGGCAATTACTCGTCGTGGCTGGCGCAGAAGCGCAAGCGGCTGCAACAGGAAGAGAAGGAAGAAAGCTCGCGTCAGAAGGCGTTGGCGGCCGAGGAAGAGTGGATCCAGTCGAGCCCACGGGCCCGGCAGACCAAGAGCCGCTCGCGCATCGCGAAATACGAGGAAATGCAGCAGCTCAGCGCCGAGCGCGCCGGCGGAACCGCCGACATCGTCATTCCGCCGGGTCCTCGCTTGGGTGGGCTGGTCATCGAGGCGGAGGACGTGCGCAAGGCGTATGGCAACCGGCTGCTGATCAACGATCTCAGCTTCAAGTTGCCGCCGGGCGGCATCGTGGGCGTGATCGGGCCGAACGGCGCCGGCAAGACGACGATGTTCCGCATGATCACCGGGCAGGAGACGCCGGACGCAGGCAGTCTGCGCGTCGGCGATACCGTTAAGCTCGGCTATGTCGACCAGAGCCGGCAAAGCCTGGATCCGGAGAAGAACGTCTGGCAGGAGATCAGCGGCGGCACCGACGTGATCTATCTCGGCAAGCGCGCGGTGCAGTCGCGCGCCTACGTGGGCGCGTTCAACTTCAAGGGGTCGGACCAGCAGAAGAAGGTCGGCATCCTCTCGGGCGGCGAGCGCAACCGGGTGCATCTGGCCAAGATGCTGCGCACCGAGAGCAACGTGATCCTGCTCGACGAGCCGACCAACGACCTCGATGTCGACACGCTGCGGGCGCTGGAAGAGGCGCTGACCGAGTTCGCCGGTTGCGTCGTGGTGATCAGCCACGATCGCTGGTTCCTGGACCGGTTGGCGACGCACATCCTGGCCTTCGAGGGCGACAGTCACGTCGAGTGGTTCGAGGGTAACTTCCAGGCCTACGAAGAGGACAAGCGACGTCGACTCGGGGCCGACAGCACCGAGCCGCATCGCATCAAGTACCGGCCGCTCGCCCGGTAGAACGGCCCCGGCGTCTTCCGGGCCGATGGCGCCCTCGTGGTCGATCCGCACCGGCCGGCTGTCCCTGACGCCGGTCGGATGGCAGGACATCGGCGATCTCTGCGCGTTGAAAGCCGATCCGCGGGTCTATGCGGCAATGCTTGGCGGCGTGCGCAGCCCGGTTCAGGTCGCAGCCGAGCTGGCGGAGGACACGCAGTTCTGGGTGCACCACGGCGTCGGCATGTGGATGGTCCGCGACTTCGAGGGAAACGTCGCCGGGCTGACGGGACTGCACGAGCGGGTCGATGGGCGCGGGATCGCCATCCGGTTCGCGTTCCGGGTCGAGACGCAGGGCAAGGGCCTCGCGCGGGAGGCGGCTGGCGCGGCGCTGCGGTTCGCGCACGACCGGGCGCATGTCCGCCGGGTCGTGGCCGTGTGTCGCGAGAACAATTTCGGCTCGCGCATGGTGCTGGGCGCGATCGGCATGCGCCTGTGTGAGGAGTTCGTGCGCTCGGGCGAGCCGATGCTGATGTTCGAGAGCGTGGGTTAGGTCAGCGGGAGCGATAGGCGCGCGATGACGTCCCTTGTCGCGGGCCGCACGCCACGCCACCAGGCGAACGACTCCGCCGCCTGCTCGACCAGCATGCCAATGCCGTCGTGCCGCCGGCCGACACCCGCCGTCTTTGCGGTGCGCAGGAAGCCGGTCAGCCCTTTGCCGTAACTCATGTCATAGGCGAGCGCCCCGGGCGCGAAGATCGAGGCCGGCACCTCCAGCATCTCGCCATACAGCCCGGCCGACGTCGCGTTGATTATGACGTCGAACCCGCTGCGGCGCTTCAGATCGTCGAGCAGGCATGGTTCCACGCCAGGAAAGATCTCGGCGATGGCGACCGCCTTGGTGAGGCTGCGGTTCGCCAGCACGAGCGCGGCCGGAGCGGCGGCAAGCAGCGGTTCGATGACGCCACGGGCGGCACCGCCGGCGCCGAGAATCAGCACGCTGCGGCCGGTCAACTCGGTGTCGAGATTGTCCTCGATGTCGATGCGTAGGCCGACCCCGTCGAAATTTTCCGCCTCGATCAGGCCGTCGACGAAGCGCAGGCAATTCGCCGCCCCAGCCCGCTCGGCCCGCTGGGACCGTGCTGCCGCCAACTCGAAAGCGTCGATCTTGAAGGGCGCGGTGACGTTCAAGCCGAGTCCGCCGGCGGCGCGGAATTCCTCTACCGCTCTGCGAAATCTGTCCAGCGGCCCCTCGATCCGTCGGTAGACGATATCGTGACCGAATTCCTCGGCGAAGGCCGCGTGGATGAGCGGCGACTTGGACTGGCCGATCGGGTTGCCGATTACCGCGTAGAGATCGGTCATATCGCCCGATACTGGGCAGTTCCGACCTTGTCCACTCCCAGCGTGACGCAACCGAAGTCGCGAGTGGATCGTTCGCTGCTGGTCACCCAGGGAGCGGAGCGATGGTCAAAGAAGGCGATAAGGTTAAATGGGGCACGTCGGGCGGTGAGACGCACGGCACGGTCGAGAAGAGAGTCACGTCGGAGACCAAAATTAAAGGGCACGTCGCCAAGGCGACCAAGGAGGAGCCTCAGTTCGTGGTCAAGTCGGACAAGTCCGGCAAGGAAGCCGTGCACAAGCCGGAAGAGCTGAAGAAAGCCTGATCCACGACCGGGTCATGCCAGCTCAGTAGATTGAGCGTGACCCGGACATGGCGCGCTGGGCCTGCCAGCGGCGGAAGCGCATCATGCCCCAGGCGAACAGGCCCGCAACGAAGATAACGGGCAGCGCCATCGACAGGACCCACAGCGCCAAGGCGGCAAACGCCACCGCGCCGGCAACCATGGCGATGACCACACCCCCCAGCATCAGCTTGTAGGAAAGCGGCAGCCCAGTCCGCGGCGGTGTCCGAAAACTACCGTCGAGGCGCATGTCGAGCGTCGGAGGCGTGTTTTTCATGCCAATGATTTGTAGCGTGTCACCGACTGGTTCAAGGAACACGTTTCAGTGCGCGGCGCCGAGATAGGCGGCACGGACCGCCGGGTCGACGCGGAGTTGCGCTGCGGGGCCGGAGGCGGCCAGTCGGCCGTTCTCCAGCACGTAGCCGAAATCGGCGACCTCCAGGGCGGCGGCGGCGAATTGCTCGACCAGCAGCATGGTGATTCGTTCAGCCTTCAGCCGCGCTATGGTGGCGAACACCTCCGCGACCAGACGCGGGGCTAGCCCCATGCTGGGCTCGTCCAGCAGCAACACGCTCGGGTTCAGCATCAGCGCGCGCGCCATCGCCAGCATCTGCTGCTCGCCGCCGGATAGGGTGCCGGCATACTGCTCGCGCCGCTCCTTCAGGCGGGGGAACAGCGCGAACATACGGTCCAGATCGCCGGCGACGTCGCCCTTGGCGCGGGCGCCGGTCAGGCGGGGAAACGCCCCCATGATGAGGTTGTCGGCAACCGACAGCGTCGCGAACACGCGGCGGTTCTCCGGCGAGTGCGCCAGGCCGCGCCGGGTAATGGCATAAGACGGCAGCCCGGCGATGTCCTTGCCGTCGAGCATGATGCGCCCGGCTGCCGGCTTGATCATGCCGGACAGCGCCCGCAGCGTGGTGGTCTTGCCGGCACCGTTGCTGCCGATGAGCGTGACCAGGCGTCCTTCTTCGACCTGCAGGTCGAGCCCGTGCAGCACTTGCACTTTGCCATAGCCGGCGACGAGGCCCTCGACCTTCAGCATCAGGCCGCCTCCGCCACGGCGCCGCCGAGATAGGCCGCCAGGACCCGCTCGTCCGCTTGGACCACGGAAGGCGGCCCCTCGGCGATCTTCTGACCGAAATCCAGCACGGTGACGGTGTCGCAGAGGCTCATGACGACATCCATGTGATGCTCGATCAGTACCAGGCTGATCCCGTGATCCCTGATCTTGCGGATGATTTCGACGAGGTCCTTGATGTCCGGCGCAGTAAGGCCGGCGGCGGGCTCGTCGAGCAGGAGCAGTTTAGGGTCGAGCGCCAGCGCACGGCCGATCTCCAGCAGGCGCTGCTTGCCGTAAGGTAGGTTGCGGGCTTCTTCGTTGGCCAGATGTGCCAAGCCGACGAAGCCGAGGATGCTGGCCGCGCGGATTTCCGCAGCACGTTCCTCGCGCTTGGCGCGCCCGGTGCGCAGCGCGATCTCGAGGACCGAGCTGCTGAAGCTATGGTGCAGGCCGACCATGACGTTCTCGATCAGCGTCAGTTCGCCGAACAGCTGCACGTTCTGGAACGTGCGCGCGATGCCAGCGGCGGCGATCTGCGGCGACTTCTTGCCGGCGATCGACTTGCCTTCGAGCACGACGTCGCCACCGGTCGGAACGTAGATCCCGGTCAGCACGTTCATCATCGTGCTCTTACCGGAGCCGTTGGGGCCGATCAGCCCGTGGATGGTGCCGGGCCGCACCGCGATGTCGACCTGGTTGAGCGCCTTCAGGCCACCAAACTGCATGAGGATCTGCTTAACCTCGAGCAGGTTCTGGCCAGGCTGTATACTGGGGGCCGCGGCCGCCCAGACCTTATTGCCCTCCCCCGTCGCCTCGATCACAGCATGCTCACGCACCCGCAGCAGGCGGCGCACGTAGCCGTAGATGCCGTCGGGCAAGTAGTACACGACGAACAGGATCATCGCGCCGAACACTGAGAGCCGCCAGTCGGTGACGTTGCGCAGCAGCATGGCGAAGGCGAAGAACGCCAGGCACAGGCCGATCGGGATCAGCACCGGTCCCTTGTCCTCCGCCTTGCGGAGCGCAGCGCCGCCGGCCACCAGCGCCACAGCGGCGATGATGCCGGCGATGATGCGGAACAGGTCGATGTCGGCCAGCAGGTTCGGCAGCATGACGATGACAATGGCGCCCAGGATCGGGCCAACGCGGGACTTGCGCCCGCCGAGGGTGACCGCGAGCAGGAACATGATCGCAAGCTCGACGCCGAAATTGTTCGGCGCGACATATTGCTCCGAATAGGCGAACAGCGCCCCGGCCAGCCCGGCCATCCCCGCCGAGATGACGAACGCCAGCACCTTATGCTTGTAGACCGAGACGCCCATGCAGTCCGACGCGATCGGGCTGTCACGCAAGGCTTCGAAGGCGCGGCCGTAGCGGCTGGCGATGACCCGGTTGACGAATACTAGCGACAGCAGCAGGAAACCGATGACGATGAAGTAGTATTCGAACTCGCGCATCGTCGAGAGCTTCATGTCGAAGAAGCCACCCTCGAGCGACGGGTAGTTGCCAAAATCGATCAGCAGCGGCTTCTGCAGCGTGATGCCCATCGGACCGTTGGTCAGGAACGTCATCTCATTGATCAGAATCTGGATGATGGTGCCGAAGGCGAGCGTCACCATCGCCAGATAAGGGCCGGTGACCTGCAGCGCCGGCAACGCCAGGATGGCGCCGAAGCAGCAGGTGACGATCACCGCCGCCGGGATCGACAGCCACAGACCGATCTCGAATTGGAAGAACAGCACCGCCGCCGTGTAGGCGCCGATGCCGAGCAGGGCGGCATGGCCGAGCGAGACCTCGCCGGTGTAGCCGAACACGATGTCGAGCCCGAGCAACAGGATCGAGTAGATCGCGATGGTGACGGCCAGATGGAGGTAGTACGGGTTGGTGACGATGAACGGAAACGCCAGCAGGGCGGCGATCAGCAGGATCGCCTTGAGTGCGCTCGCCATGCTCAGACCTTCTTGATCGTGGCACGGCCGAACAGGCCGGACGGCTTGATCGACAGCACCAGCAATAACAGAACGAGGCCTGGCACGTCCTTGTATCCGCTTGAAAGATAGTAGCCGGTCATCGTCTCGGTGATGCCGAGGATCAGTCCGCCGACGACGACGCCGAGCCCGCTCGACAAGCCGCCGATGATCGCCACGGCGAACGCCTTGAGCCCCAACACCGCGCCCATGGTGGCACCGGTGAGCGTGACCGGCGCGACCAGCACGCCGGCGAACGACGCCGTCATGGAGGACAGCGCGTAGCTGAACGTGATCACCAGCCCGGTGTTGATGCCCATCAGCCCGGCCGCGTCACGATCTGCTGCGGTCGCCACCACTGCCTTGCCGAAGATACTCCGGCGGTTGAACAGCTCGACCGCCAGCATCAGCACGATGGCGCCGAACACGATCACCAGCTCCATCGGCAGGATGCGGACGCCGCCCAGATCGATCGGCGTCTCCGGCAACGGTGAGGGGAACTTCAGGGCGTCCCGGCCCCAGACATTTTCGGCGACGTTTTTGAAGATGATACCGAGCGCGATCGTGGCCATGATCCAGCCGGCCTCCGACTTAATCGCCACCGCCCGACGCACGCCGAGCCGCTCGACGACCGCCCCCTGAAACAGGCCGAACACCAGCACGACGGGCAACATCGCCCAGTAGCCGATGTAATATTGAACCGTGAGGCCCACCAGCGCGCCGAGCATCAGCGCCTCGCCTTGGCCGAAATTCAGCGTTTTCGAGGTCGCGAAAGTCAGCTGGTAGCCGAACGCGATCACGCCGTAGATCATGCCGACGGAGATGCCGCTCACGATGAGCTGGGCGAGAATTTGCATCGATTGTCCCGGAAACGGCCCTCCCCCGGTGGCGCCCGGGGAAGGGCTGCGGTTGTCAGCTCTTGGTTTTGACGCGGACGGCCTTGTCGCCGGCAACGTCGTCGGCATGGGCCGGCTGCACCTTGCCGCCACGGACCTCGCCGAACACCGGGATGTTGGCGGAGATCGCTTCATGATCGGTCTTGCTGAACGGGTGATCGTAAACGGTCACGACGCCGTCGACCTTCTCGTTCAGGTCCTCGAGTGCGGCGCGCATCTTGCGACCGTCGGTCGAGCCCGCCTGCTTGATGGCAGCGGCGAGCAGATAGATGCTGTCATAGCCCTGCGCGGCCGAGACCGGGGACGGCATGCGGTCGATCTTGTAGGCATCCTGATAGGCCTTGATGAAGGCGGCCCGCTTGGGCGTGTTGCCCATCTGGATGAACGTCTGCGGCATCACCGCGCCGTCGCCATTCGGCCCGGCGGTATCGATGAACGACGACATCGACAGCGTCCAGGAGCCGACGATGGGCACCTTCCAGCCGAGCTTGGCCATGCCGTTGGCGATCTGCGCCAGTTCCGGGCCGATGCCGTAGGTCAGGATCACGTCGGCGCCGGCTTCTTTGGCGCGCAGGAGCTGCGACGTCATGTCGGTGTCGCCGATGTTGAACTTCTCGGTGGCCACCGGCTTGACGCCCTTGGCGGTCAGCGCGGTCTCGAGGTCGGCGCGGCCGAGCTGGCCGTAATTGGTGCTGTCGGCCAGGATGGCGGGCTTCTTGAAGCCGCGCCGGGTCACGGCCTCGTCGACGATCATGGGTGCCTGGATCGCGTCGGACGCCGCGGTGCGGAAGATGTAGTTGGACCGCTCCTTGGCGAATTGCGTGGAGATCACGGTGCCGGTGGCGACGTTGTTGATCACCGGGATCTCGGCTTCCTGGTAGAAGCGCTGCGAGGCGAGTGCCACGCCGGTGTTGATGAAGCCGACGTCGGCGACGACCTTCTCCTTGTTGATCAGTTCCTGGGCGACCTGGACGCCGACCTCATTGCGGGCCTCCTCGTCACGGTAGACGCCCTCGAGCGGGCGGCCGAGCACGCCGCCATTCTTGTTGATCTCGTCGATGGCCAGCTTCACGCCGTCGCGCATCGAGACGCCCATGCTGGAGGAGCCGCCGGTGAACGGGCCGCTGACGCCGATCTTGATCGGGTCGGCCGCCTGTGCGGACCAGGATGCGAGAGAAGCGGAGATCGCAACTGCGGCCAAAAGGTGCCGTCTGGTCTGCTGCATGGTGGGCGATTTCCTCGTTGACGTGCTTGGTCGCACTTGGCTTTGGGGTCGCTGCCCATAACACGGTTGTCACACGCGTCGCTAGGACCGCTTCACTTCTACCGGAGCCGTGAAACCCCATCTAATCAGTGTGGATGCTTCGGAACGATACCCATGTTGACACGCAGATACGCCTTGTGGGCGGCGCCGTTGGCGCTGGTCGGGATCGGCGTCGGGACGAGCGGGTGGATGCTACTGCGCAGTCCCGCCCGCGCGGCCGGCATTGGCGGCCCGTTCACGTTGACCGATGGCGACGGAAAGACCGTTACCGATGCCGATTTCCGGGGCAAATGGACCCTGATCTATTTCGGTTACACGCATTGCCCGGACGCGTGTCCGACGGCGCTGCAGGACATGGCCAATGCGCTCGACATGCTGGACCCGGCGCAACGTAAATCCGTCGAGATCGTGTTCGTCACCGTCGACGGGGACCGCGACACGCCGGCGGTAATGAAAGATTATGTCAGCAATTTCAACGCCCCGATCGTGGCGCTCACCGGCTCGCCCGAACAGATTGCCGGGGCTGCCAAGGCCTACCGCGTCTATTACGCCAAGCACCCGAGCGCGGATGGCGGCTACGAGATGGACCATAGCAGCGTCATCTACGTGATGAACCCGAACGGCGACTTCGTCACCAATTTCACCCACGAGACGCCGCCCGCGCGGATCGCGGAGAAACTGCGCACGCTGCTCTGAGCGCTTCATCCTCCCTTAACCGGGATGAGCCAAACTGACCCAGGCAGCGGGGCCGTTCGATGTGACGGGTTGGGTTGAGGCGTTACGACAGGGAAGCGTCTGGACCCGTAACCGGGTCACCGGATACGCGGCGGTGCTGCTGGTGTTCGAACTCATCGCGTTCGCTTATTGCTGCGCCGGCGCGCATGGCCTGATCGTGAAGCTGGACCAGCCCAACGCGTCGGACTTCGTCAGCTTCTATGCCGCCGGACTGCTGGCCAATGACGGCCTTCCGGCGCTGGCGTACGACCAAGCCGCCCATCACGCGCGCGAGCAGCTGGCGACCGCACCCGGCATTCCGTACAACTTCTTCTATTACCCGCCGATATTCCTGTTCGTCTGCGTCCTGCTGGCCCGCCTGCCCTATTTCGCGGCGTTCTGCACCTTTCAGGCGAGCTGTGCGCTAGGCGCCCTGGCGGCAGTGCGGCGGATCCTGCCGATGGCGCCGCTGGTGACGATGCTGGCGTTTCCGGCAATCTTCTGGGCCGTCGGGACCGGGCAGAACGCACTGCTTACGGCGACGCTGCTGTCAGCGGCGACGCTCGCCATCGACACGCGCCCGATGCTCGCCGGCGTCCTAATGGGGCTGCTGTGCTACAAGCCGCATCTCGGCCTCCTGCTTCCCGTGGCTCTCGCGGCTGGGCGGCATTGGCGAGCGTTCGCCGCGGCGGCGATGTCGGTAGTGGTCCTGATCGCGGCGTCGGCGCTCGTGTTCGGCACGGCGAGCTGGAGGGCGTTCCTCGCCGCCACAAACGGTGCCGGCGCCGTCTACGGCGTTCTCGACACCAAGGTCGATTTGACCGGGCTGACGAACATCTACGGCCTGGTGCTCTCGCTTCAGGGCAGCCCGGCCTTGGCGGTGCAAGCGCAGGCTTTGGTGACGCTGTGCGTCATGCTGCTGGTCGGCTGGGTATGGGCGGGGCCGCATCGGCTCGCGATCCGAGCGGCGGTGTTGCTGGCCGGCATCCCGATCGCGGCGCCGATCGTGATGTTCTACGACTTGATGGTGGCTGGCCTGGCGATCGCCTGGCTGGTGCGCGACGGATGCGAACATGGGTTTCCGCCCTGGCAGAAGACCGGGCTGGTGGTGGCCTTCGTGCTCCCGCTATTTTCCGGCAACCTCGACGCGACGGTTCAGGCGGTGGCGACCCCGCTAGCCTCGACCTTGGTCCTCGCCCTGGCCCTGAGGGCAGCATTGCCGAGCGGCCATCGCATCGGAGTCCGCTGGCTCCCTGAGTAGGACTCGAACCTACGACCGAGCGATTAACAGTCGCTTGCTCTACCAACTGAGCTATCAGGGATCAGGCGGAGCGCTCCTATAACGCCACTGGTTTACGACCGCAATCCCATCGTGGCGTCTCCAATGCAGTCGTGCCCTAGACTTGGACGCGGTTTATGTGGCATCGAGCCACCATCCGGTTCGCGATGCGGACAAGGATGCGGGTGTGGTGAAATGGTAGACGCGCCGGACTCAAAATCCGGTTCCGCGAGGAGTGTCGGTTCAAGTCCGACCACCCGCACCACCGGCCCGGCGCAGCCCCTCACATGCCCAGCGCGCGACGATACAGGTCGAGCAGAGTCTCGGCTTCCTCGACATCGGCGGGCTCTTTTTTCCGGATCATGATCAGCTGGCGGATCACTTTGACGTCGAACCCGGCCGACTTGGCTTCGGCGAAGATGTCCTTGATGTCCGAGCCGAGGGCCTTGCGTTCCTCTTCCAGGCGCTCGATGCGCTCGATTAGGCTGCGCAGGCGGTCCGCCGCGATGCCGCCGACCTCGGGATTGGTGGTTTCGGTGGTATCCAGCGCCATCGTCTTGCCTCGGTCGAAGTGGGGTCGAAAAGGGAGCGGGGGGCTTAGCTTTCCGCTCCCACCGGGTCAATCAGGTCCGAACAATGCGGCGTTCAGCGCGGCCCAGCTGGCCTGATCGGGCGCGAGGATGAGGCCGCCCTGGAGCGATGCAGGGCTATAGGGAGTGCCGTCCAAAAGGGCGGCATAGCCGCCGGCCTCGCGGTAGAGCAGTTCGCCGGCCGCGTGATCCCACGGCAACAGCCGGCCATAGACCGCGAAGTGACAACCGCCGGACGCGGCGAGACGGTATTGATGCGCGGCGCACCGGTAGTCCCAGGCGCCGGCCACGCGCGGCAGGCGCGCGCAGACGCGCGACCGCGTCGGCTCCGGCATGAAGCGCCAGGACAGCGCACCGGACATCTCGCCGACCGGGGCGGGCGCGGCCACCCTCAGCGCGTCGACGCCGCCGTCGCGCCGCTCCAGCCAGGCACCCTGCCCTTCCAGCGCAACCGCGGTGTCGTCGCCGACCGGGTCGTGGATCACGGCGCCCACGGTGTGTCCGTCGCGCGTCACCGCCACCATCACGCCGAAGAGCGGCAGCCCGGCGGCAAAGTTCGACGTGCCGTCGATCGGGTCCAGGATGAAGCACAAACCGGCGTCCGCGATGCACTCAAGCAGCGCCGGGTCCTTCGACGCCGCCTCCTCGCCCACCACGACGCAGCCCGGGTGACGCGCCAAGAGTGCGGCGGTAAGCTGGGCTTCGGCCGCCTCGTCGGCGATGGTCACGAGGTCGAGCGGGCCGGTTTTGGCCTGGACGTCCTCCGGCCGCAGCGCGCGGAAATGCGGCATCACCGCGGAGCGGGCGACGGCCCGCACCAGCGTGACCAATTCGGCCAGTTCGGCCTTGCCGAAGGCCGGGCTCATCCGCGCTTGTCCTCCTCGAACCGCGCCCGATCGGCCGGCAGCAACCGCACTTGGATGCGCACGCCTGCCTCGCCGTCGTCGCGGGAGAGCACCTCGCCATGCTCGTAGAGCCAGGCCAGCCGCGCGCCGTCGCCGGGCGCGAGCTGGTAGTCCAGCCGCTCCATGCTGGCCGAGATGCGGGCGTCGATGGCGTCGCGCAACGCGTCGAGCCCGTCGCCGGTGATGGCCGAGACGGCGACCGCGCCGTCGCGGGCCTGAACCTCGGCGGGACCGCCGAGCAGGTCCGCCTTGTTCAGCACCTCGATGGTGCGCCGCGGCCAGCCTTCGTCCAGCGTGCCCGGCGCCGACTTGCCGCCGCGCACCATGCCGTCCAGCACGCCGATCACGTCGGCCCGTTGCGCGGCGCTGTCCGGGTGCGCGACGTCGCGCACATGCAGGATCACGTCAGCCTCGGCGACCTCCTCGAGCGTCGCGCGGAACGCCTCGACCAGCTCGGTCGGCAGCTCGCTGATGAAGCCGACGGTGTCGGACAGGATGATGCGGCGACCGGAGGGGAGACGGATGCCGCGCATGGTGGGATCTAGCGTGGCGAAAAGCTGGTCTTCGGCATGCACCTGCGCGCCGGTCAGGGCGTTGAACAGGGTCGATTTGCCGGCGTTGGTGTAGCCGACGAGGGCGACGATGGGATACGGCACCCGGCTGCGCGCCGCCCGGTGCAGGCCGCGGGTGCGGCGGACCTGGTCGAGCTCCTTCTTGAGGCGGACGATGCGGCCGTCGATCAGTCGACGGTCGGTTTCGATCTGAGACTCGCCGGGGCCGCCGAGGAAGCCGAAGCCGCCGCGCTGCCGCTCGAGATGGGTCCAGGAACGGACGAGGCGGCTGCGCTGGTAGTCCAGATGCGCGAGCTCGACCTGCAGCGCGCCCTCCTTGGTGACGGCGCGCTCGCCGAAGATGTCGAGGATCAGGCCGGTGCGGTCGATGACCTTGCAGTCCCAGGCGCGCTCGAGGTTGCGCTGCTGCACCGGGCTGAGCTGGGCGTCGACGACCGCGACGGCGACGTTGTTGGCCTGGACGGCCTGGTGGACATTCTCGACCTGGCCCTCCCCCAGGAGCGTCGAGGAGCGGCGGGCGCGGAGCGGGATGACCGTGGAGTGGACCACGACCAGCCCGATCGAGGCGGCCAGACCGACCGCCTCGGCCAATTGTGCGTCCGCCGCACGCGACGCATCCTGCCGGAAGGGACGTTCCCAGGGCAGGATGACGGCGGCGCGCGTCGGCCCACCCGCGCCCTTGGTGGTGCTGCTAACCAGCGTCGGCGCCCGTGACCGACTCCGGCGAGCCATCGGCCTTGCTGGCGTCGAACAGCTGGATCGGCGCTCCCGGCATCACCGTGCTGATGGCGTGCTTATAGACGAGCTGGGTATGGCCGTCGCGGCGGAGCAGCACGGAGAAATTGTCGAACCAGGTGATGATGCCCTGCAGCTTCACCCCGTTGACGAGAAAGACGGTGACCGGCGTTTTGGCGCGGCGTACATGATTCAGGAATACGTCCTGAACGTTCTGGGACTCTTTGGCCACATTCGTGTCCTTGGTTGTCCATGCCGGTTCAGCGGCATGGGATGTTGTTGTCCGCGCCGGTGCTCGGCACAGAAGGTAGACCCGCCTCCAACGGACGGCAGCTGCAATCTAGCCATGTGCACGGCGTCCGCAACCACGCGGTTGGGTGGATCCGGGACCGGCTGGGCGGCTCACGCGGCGGGTTCGAGCCCGCACCAGGCGGCGACGGTCAGCGCCAGCACGGCGGTGACCTGGTGCACCGCGTCGAGGCCGACGCTCTCGTCGATGCCGTGGATGTTGTCGCCGTCGGGCCCGTAGCAGGTGGCCTGGATACCGCCGAGCGCGTAGTGCCGCGCATCGGTGAGCCCGGTGGCGGCGTAATGCGGGACCGGCTGGCCGGTGAGGCGCTGGTGCTGGGCGGCGACGGCGCGACTGATCGCTTGGTCGGGCGGAAAGGTGCAGCCATCGGCCATGAAGCCGGCGAAGCGGACCGAGAGGCGGGCCCCGCGCAGCCGGTCGTCGGTCTCGGCGGCGGCGACCAGCGCCTCGATCTGGTCGCGGACGGCGTGGCAGGACTGGCCAGGCATGACGCCGACGCGGACGCCGATGGTGGTCTCGGTCGGCACCGAGGAGTTCCACTCGCCGCCCTGCAGCGTGCCGACGTTGACGTTGATCGGGTGGTTGTCGGCGGCGAAAGCGGGATGCCGGTGCTCGGCGCGGTTGAGCTGGTCCTCGAAGGCGCGGAACCGCTCCATGACGACGTAAGCGGCCTCGATCGCGTTGACGCCCTCGTGCTTGTTGCGGACATGGGCAGGCTTGCCGATGACGGTGACCCATGCCCACACGACGCCGACCTCGGCCACGTAGAGCGCAGGGAAGCCGGGGCCGGGCTCCGGGATCAGGCAAGCGTCGGGTGGCGGCAGCGCGTGCATGACGGCGAAGGCGCCGTTGCCGGTGCACTCCTCCTCGATCACGGCGGCCAACTGGAGCGGGGCCGCCGGCTGCCAGCCGGCGCGGCGCAGCGCGGTCAACGCCATCACCATCGACGCCAACCCGGCCTTCATGTCGGCCGAGCCGCGCCCGAACAAGCGGCCGTCGCGAATCGACGGCTGGAACGGCGGCGTGGTCCAGAGCCGCTCCGGGCCGGCGGGCACCACGTCGACATGTCCCTGCAGCAGCAGCGAGCGGCCCCGGCTGTGAGTGGGGTGGTGCGAGGCGACGACGTTGTCGCGACCAGCATAGTCGATCAGCGGCGGCGACCAGCCTGGGTGGTGTTCGAGGGTGGCCGGGTCGACCGGCACGCGCTCCGTCGGCAGGCCGGCACCGCGGAACGCCGCCTCCATCACCGACAGGGCGCCGTGCTCCGCGCCGAGCAGGCTGGGTTCGCGGACGAGCGACTCGAGCAGGCCGATCGTGTCGGGCTCCACGTCGCGCGCGGCGGCGAGGATGGCGGTTTCGAGGGCGGCGTCGAGGGGGGCGAGCATGCGGGCCAGCTTAAGTGCGGTGCGGGCCGGTGGCCAATCTTGCGTGCTGGTGTCGGGACGGCGGGCGGGGTATTTTGCGGGATGATTCGGCTGCTCCCCGAAGGTCTGGTGAACCGTATCGCGGCCGGCGAAGTGGTCGAGCGCCCGGCTGCCGTGGTCAAGGAGCTGGCCGAGAACGCGCTGGATGCCGGGGCGACGCGGATCGCGGTGCGGCTCGAGGCCGGTGGGACCGCGCTGATCGAGGTCGCCGATGACGGCGCCGGCATGGCGGCCGACCAGCTGGCGCTGGCGGTGCAGCGGCATTGCACGTCGAAGCTCGTCGACGAGACGCTGGTGCACATTTCCACGCTGGGCTTCCGCGGCGAGGCGCTGCCCAGCATCGGCGCGGCCGCGCGGCTGCGGCTGGTGTCGCGCCCGCCCGGGGCGGCCAACGCGAATGCGATCCAGGTCGAGGGGGGCGTGGTCGGGCCGGTCATGCCCGCCGCCGGCGCGCCTGGCACGGTGGCGACGGTGCGGGACCTGTTCTACGCGACGCCGGCGCGGCGCAAATTCCTCAAGGTCGCGCGCACCGAGGCGGATCACGCGGCGGCGGCACTGCGGCGTCTGGCGCTGGCGGCACCGTCGGTGGCATTCCGGCTGGAAAGCGACGGCCGGGTGGTGTTCGACCTGCCGGTGCAGCGCCCGGCCGAGCGGGTTGTGGCGCTGCTCGGGGCGGCGGCCGAGACGCTGCTGGTGCTCGACGAGGTCAGGGACGAGATTCGGCTGACCGGCTTTGCCGCGCCGGCCGCGGAGAGCCGCGCGACCACGGCGGGGCAGAGCCTGGTGGTCAACGGGCGGCCGGTGACGGACCGCGTGCTGGCGACGGCGCTGCGGGTGGCCTATCGCGACGTGATGGCGGCGGGGCGGCATGCGGTGGCAGCGCTCTACCTCTCGGTTCCAGCGGAGCTGGTGGACGTCAACGTGCATCCGGCCAAGACCGAGCTGCGGTTCCGCGACCCGGACGCGGTGCGCGGCCTGATCATCGGCGGGCTGCGCCGGGCGTTGGCGCGGGGGGTGACCACGCCGGGGATGGCGCGGCCGTTCCAATCTGTGGCGCGGCCGGCGTTGCGGCTGGTGTCGAGCCAGACGCGGCCGGGCGGCTTTGCCGAAGCGACGCTGCCGCTCGCCTTTGGGCCGGCGGCGCGGGCGATGCCGGTGCCGGTACCGCAGCCGGATCACCCGCTCGGCGCCTCGCTCGGCCAGGTGTTCGACACCTACGTCTTGGCCGTTGCCGGCGATGGCAGCCTAGTGTTGGTGGACCAGCATGCGGCGCATGAACGGCTGACCCACGAAGCGCTGCGGGCGCAGCACGAGGCGGGCGGCGTGCGCCGGCAGCCCTTGCTGTTGCCCGCCGTGGTCGATCTGCCGCCGGCGGCCTGCGCGACCTTGCTCGATGCGGCCGCGGCACTGTCGACGCTGGGGCTCGACCTTGAGGCGTTCGGGGTGGGCGCGGTGCTGGTGCGGGCGCTGCCGGCCGCCTTGGGCGCGCCCGACCCGGCGCCGCTGCTGCGCGATCTGGCCGACGAGTTGGCCGAGCATGGCGAGGCGACTGCCTTGGCGACCAGGGTGGATGCGGTGCTGGCGCGGCTGGCGTGCCATGGCAGCGTCCGAGCGGGGCGTCGGCTGCAGCCGGCGGAGATGGACGCGCTGCTGCGACAGATGGAAGCGACGCCGCGGGCCGCTACCTGCAGCCATGGGCGGCCGACGGTGTTGAAGCTGACGAAGGCGGAGATCGAGCGGTTGTTTGGGCGGCGGTAGAAGGGTGGGCTGAAGCCCACCCTACGTAGGCGTGTGGCGCCAGGCGACCATGCGGGCGGTGCCGTGGGTCCAGTCGGCCAACAGGTCTTCGGCAGGGCCGGTTTCCTCGTGGCCTAGTTCGGCGATGATCAGAGCGGCGGGGGCGATCCAGCCGGCGCGGGACAGAGCGGCGACGGCGGGGGCGATCAGGCCGGAGCCGTAAGGCGGGTCGAGAAAGATCAGGGTGCAGGGCTGGCCCGGGGGTGGTCGCAGGGCGTCGCCGGCGAGCACGCGGCCGCGGCCGTCGGCAGCGGCGACGTTGAGGCGGAGCGCCTTGATGGCGGCGGGATCCTTCTCGATGAACACGGCGCGGGCGGCGCCACGGGAGAGCGCTTCGAGGCCGAGGGAGCCGGTGCCGGCAAACGCGTCCAGCACGTGAGCATCCTCGACCGCTTCGCGGCCGGCCCAGGCGGCGTGAAGCAGGCGGTCGAACAGGGCCTGGCGGACGCGGTCGGCGGTGGGCCGGGTCCCCTCGCCTTCCGGGGCGATCAATTTGCGGCCGCGCCAGGCGCCGGCAATGATCCTCATGACGGTTTCTCTGCTTTGCCGAGGCCGAGCTGTTCGCGCAGTACCTTGCCCGGCACCTCGTCGACGGCGCCGCGCGGCAAGCGGCCGAGCTGGAAGGGGCCGTAGGAGACGCGGATCAGGCGGTTCACCACCAGGCCCAGATGGGCCATGACCCGGCGGACCTCACGGTTGCGGCCTTCGTCGAGGGCGACCGAGAGCCAGGTATTGTCGCCGGCTTGCGATTCCAGCGACGCCTCGATCGGGCCGTATTTGACGCCCTCGACGCTGATGCCGCGGGCCAGGCCGGCCAGGGCGCGCTCGTCGATGGCGCCCCAGGCGCGGACGCGATAGCGCCGGGTCCAGCCATTGCTGGGCAGTTCGAGCTTGCGGGCCAGGGCACCGTCATTGGTGAGGAGGAGCAGGCCCTCGCTGTTAAGGTCAAGGCGGCCGACACTGACGACGCGGGGCAAGCCGGACATCTTGAGCTTGTCGAACACGGTCGGGCGGCCCTCGGGGTCCTTGTGCGTGGTCACCAGGCCGTCGGGCTTGTGGTAGCGGAACAGGCGCGTGCGTTCGGCGGCGCCGACCGGCTTGCCGCGGACGGTGACGGCGTCGTCGGGGCCGATGAAGGTGGCGGGGTGCTTGACGACGCTGCCGTTCAGCTTAACGACGCCCTCCTCGACGAGGCGTTCGGCGTCACGGCGGCTGGCGATGCCGGCGCGGGCAAGCCATTTGGCGATGCGCTCGCCGCGCTCAGCCTCCGGCGCCGGGTCGGGCTCGAACTCGGGGTCGTCTCGGGTCTCGTCGCTCATCCACCGGAAGCCGCGATGAAGGCCTGGAAGATCTTGGCGTCGGCTGGGTCGATCAGGAATTCGGGGTGCCATTGCACGCCGAGGCAGAAGGCGTAGCGCGGGTCCTCGATGCCTTCGACCACGCCATCGGGGGCGATCGCGTTGACGACGGCGAACTTGCCGGGGGCGCCGACGGCTTGGTGGTGGGCGGAGTTGACCTGCATGGTGTCGGCCTCGGCGATGCGGGCCAGCAGCGTGCCCGGCACCAGGGAGATGGCGTGACTGGACTGGTCGCGCGGATTGCGCTGCTCATGTTCGAGCGCGTCGGCCACGCTGTCGGGGATGTGCTGCAGCAGGGTGCCGCCCAGCGCGACGGCGAGCAGCTGCTGGCCGCCGCAGATGCCGAGCACCGGCTTGTCGCGGGCCAGCGCGCCGCGGACCAGCGCGAGTTCGGCAGTGGTCCGATCTTCCTTCAGCGTCGTCGTGGCGTGCCGCTCCTTGTCGCCGTAGAGGCCGGGATCGACGTCGAAGGCGCCGCCGGTGACGACGAGCGCGTCGACGGCGTTGAGGTAGTCATGGGCGAGGGCCGGGTCGTGCGGGATGGCGACCGGCAGGCCGCCGAACGTCGCGATGGCGGTCGCGTAGTTGGCGCGCAGGGCGTACCACGGGTATTTCGAGTAGCCACCAGGCGGCTCGGCGTCGAGGGTGACGCCGATAACAGGTCGGATGCGAGCGTTCATGCCGGGGTCAGTAACCCCGCCGGGGGATGGCGGGCAAGCAGATGCGATGGAAACCGCGTTGTGGGAGGCCGTCGCGACGGCGGCGGCGGCGGAAGTGCCGGTCGGCGCGGTGGTCCTCGGGCCCGACGGCTTGGTCCTGGCGGTGGCGGGCAACCGGGTCGAGCGGGATCGCGACGCGTCGGCGCATGCAGAGATGCTGGCGATGCGCGCGGCAGCCCGGCGGTTGGGGGCGCCGCGGCTGATCGGCTGCACGTTGGTGGTCACCCTCGAGCCCTGCCCGATGTGCGCGGCGGCAGCGGTGCACTTCCGGGTCGGCCGCGTCGTGTTCGGCGCCTATGACCCCAAGGGCGGCGGCGTCGATCACGGGCCGCGCGTGTTCGACCAGCCGGGCTGCCTGCACCGGCCGGCGGTGGTCGGCGGGGTGCGGGAGCGGGAATGCGGGGCGCTACTGCGGGCGTTCTTTGCGGAACGGCGATAGGGGAGCGCTGCGCCGTCGGGATTGAGGGGCGGCGAGCGATGGTGGGCTGAAGCCCACCCTGCGGGTGCGTTGGTGATGACGGCGCTATGGGGCGGAGATGTCGCGCCGGCAGAAGCCCTCTGGCCAGCGGAGCTGGTCGACGGCGCGATAGGCCGTCTCGCGCGCGGCGGCCAGGGTCGGCCCGGTGGCGCCGATGGTCAGGACGCGGCCGCCATCGGCCAGGAGGTGACCGGCGTCGATGCGGGTGGCGGCTTCGAATACCAGGGCACCGGGGATGGCGGCGGCGGCTTCGAGGCCGTCGATGAGGGTGCCGGTCTCGGGGGCGTCGGGGTAGCCGCGGGCAGCCATGACGATGGCGACGCAGGAATCGTCGCGGAAGCGGAGGTCGAAGCTAGATAGCTCGCCCTCGCAGGCGGCGATCAGGCCCGGGAGCAGATCGCTGCGAAGGCGGGGCAGGATCGCCTGGCACTCCGGGTCGCCGAAGCGGACGTTGTATTCGATCAGGCGGGGGCCGGCCGCCGTCAGCATGAGGCCGGCGAACAGGATGCCGCGGAACGGCGTGCCGCGGGCGACCATGGTGGCCAAAGCGGGGCGGATAAAGCCCTCCATGAGGGGCGCCGGATCGAGACCTGGAATGGGGGAAAAGGCGCCCATGCCGCCGGTGTTGGGGCCGGTGTCGCCGTCGCCGACGCGCTTATGGTCGCGGGCGAGGCCGAGGAACACCGCGTCGGGTCCGTCGCACAGGGCGAACAGGCTGCATTCCGGGCCGGTCATGCACTCCTCGATGACGATCGTCGCGCCGGCCTGGCCGAAGCGCGCCTCCTGCATCATGGCGTGCACGGCGGCCTCGGCCTCCTCCTCGGTCTGCGCCACGACAACGCCTTTGCCCGAGGCGAGGCCGTCGGCCTTGATGACGATCGGGGCACCGCGGCGGCGGACGAAGTCGATGGCGGCGGCCGGGTCGTCGAAGCGCTCCCACAGGGCGGTCGGGATGCCGGCCTCGTCGCAGAGCTCCTTGGTGAAGGCCTTGCTGCCCTCGAGCCGCGCCGCCGCCTGGCTCGGGCCGCAGCAGGGGATGCCGGCATCGGCGAGGGCATCGGCCAGGCCGGCGACCAGCGGGGCTTCCGGACCCGGCACCACGAGGTCGATCGCCTGCTCGCGGGCGAAGCGGACCAGCGCGGGGATGTCGGTGGCGCCGATCGGCACGTTCTCGGCCAGTGTCCCGGTGCCGGGATTGCCGGGCGCGGCGTAGACCTTGGTCGCCAGCGGCGAGGCCGCGATCGCCCAGACCAGCGCGTGCTCGCGCCCGCCGCTGCCAATCACCAAAACCCGCATGCCGCCCCCGCTTCTATCGGCGCGGGCTCTAGCATAGGTTCCGACGTATGTCCGAAGTTGTCACGAACGTCCCCGAATACAGCGTCAGCGAGATCTCCGGTGCGGTGAAGCGCACGCTGGAGGGGGCGTTCGGGCGCGTGCGGGTGCGGGGCGAGATCACCGAGTTCAAACGCTATCCGTCGGGACACCTGTATTTCTCGCTCAAGGACGAGGGCGCCAAGATCTCCGGCATCGTGTGGAAGAGCGGTGTCTCGCGACTCGGGCTGGTGCCGGAGAACGGCGTCGAGGTGATCGCGACCGGCAAGCTGACCACCTATGGCGAGCGCAGCTCCTATCAGCTGATCGTCGAGCGCATGGAGTATGCCGGCGCCGGGGCGCTGCTGGCGCGAATCGAGATGCTGAAGAAGCGGCTCGGTGAGGAGGGGCTGTTCGCCGAGACCCGCAAGCGGCGGCTGCCGCTGCTGCCGACCGTGGTGGGGGTGGTGACGTCGCCGGCGGGCGCGGTGCTGCACGACATCCGCACCACGATCGAGCGGCGGTTCCCGCGGCCGGTGCTGCTGTGGCCGGTGCCGGTGCAGGGCGAGGGTGCGGCGGCCCGGATCGCCGCGGCGATCGCCGGGTTCGACGCGATCGCGCCCGGTGGCCCGGTGCCGCGGCCGGACATCATCATCGTCGCGCGCGGGGGCGGCAGCCTCGAGGATTTGATGGCGTTCAACGACGAGAGCGTCGTGCGCGCGGCGGCGGCGTGCCGGATCCCGCTGATCTCGGCGGTGGGACACGAGACGGACCATACGCTGATCGACCTCGCCTCGGATCGGCGCGCGCCCACGCCGACGGCGGCGGCCGAGATGGCGGTGCCGTCCCGCATCGAGCTGGCAACGCTGCTGCAGCGCGACGGGGTCAGGCTGTCGCAAGGGCTGCTGCGGTTGATCGGCGAACAGCGGCTGCGGCTCGGTCGGGCCGAGCGGGGCCTGCCGGACCTGCCGGCGCTGCTGGGCGGCGCGCGGCAGCGGCTGGACGACCGGGCGGAACGGTTGACGCTCGCGCTGCCCAACCTGCTGGCGGCGCGGCGGGCGGGGCTGGACCGGGCCGGGCGCGCCATTCCGGACGCTCCCTCGCTGGTCCGGGCCGCGCGCATCGCGGTGGTGGACCGGGCGCACCGGCTGGTGCTGGCGCTGCCGGGCCTGGTGCGGGAGCGGCGGTCGGCGCTGAACCGGGTCGAGCGGGCGATGCCGGGCGGCCCTGCCCTGCTGGCGCCGCTGTCCCACGCGCTGGTGCGGGTGCATCTGGACTCGGCCTTGCGCCACGCCGTCGGCCGGCATCGGCAGCGGGCCAGCCCGGCGCTGGCGCGGCTGTCGCCGGCGATGCTGACCGCCGGGTTGCGCGAGGCCCGGCGACAGTTGCTCGGCAGTGCGGCACATCTAGATTCCGTCTCATACCAGAAAGTGTTGGAGCGCGGCTTCGCCCTCGTCTCGGACCGTGCGGGCCGTCCGTTGACGCGGGCGGCGGAGGTAGCGGGCGGCGCGGCGCTGACTCTAAACTTCGCCGATGGGAAAGTGACCGCCCGTGCCGACGGCTCGGCGCAGGGCAGGCTCGACCTGTAAGGCCGACTTCCGATATTCTGCGGGCCGATAACCGCGCCGAGAAACGCCATGAACCAGTCGAAGTATCCCGAGTCGCCGCTCGGTGCGGAAGAGACGCTCCGCCTGATGCGCTACGACGCGGCCAAGAAATCGGTGGGGATCGCCTACCTCCTCTGGTTCTTCCTCGGCGCGTTCGGCGTGCATCGTTTCTACCTCGGAAGCTGGGGCATCGGCTTCCTGATCCTCGCCTGCACCACCCTCGCCTTCGCGACCTTTGGACTGACCGGAATCGTCAGCGGCATCTTCATGGTGCTCGATCTGTTCCTCATCCCCGGCAAGGTTGCGCGGCACAACCAGCGCGTGATCGCCAGCCTCGCCTAACGGTTGAGGACCGGCTCGGCCCGTCGTGACGGGCGGCTCGGGCGGATTGCGGCGGCGGCGGTGCGGGCGGCGAGTAGGCGGAACTCGATCGGGATGTTGTCCAGCCACTCCGCCGGCACGGCATGAGCCACCATGCCGAAATCCCGCAGAAGCTCGGCGATCAAGGTCACCGGGCGGCAGCCGGGGATATCGCTGAAATCGTCCTCGGCCGCGTCGATCAGCTCGTCCATGTGACCGTTATAGGTCTCGACGTCGATCCGGTGCTCGGCCAGCACCCGCAGCACGATCTCGAGCGTGGGCAGCAGGCCGATCTTGGGAGCGCGACTGAGCCGCCCACGCTGGTCTAGATGACGCGACACCATGATCGCGCGCCGCACATGCGTCGACAGGAGGGCGAACTGCCGCACCATGGCGTCCCGCGTGATGATCCTGGGCTCCTCGGGCTGCTTCATCTCGGTGCTGATACGCTGCACTAGGGTCATGGAGGCCGCGCAGATGCCGTCCAGCGCGTGCTCGTAGGTCACAAAAGGGAAGAAGCGAGTGTCGTTGGCCATAGAACAAAATAGGAACTTACACACTCGGCGAGTCAAGCGCCGAGGCTACCGCCAGCGGGCTAGCCGCGCTGCCGCGTCGTGCATGTCGGCTTCCGGTCCGCAGTAGCTGAACCGCACGGAGCGATTGCCTCGCGTACGATCGAAGTCGAGGCCTGGGCTCGCCGCAACGCCGGCCTCGGCGAGCATGCGGGCGCAGAAAGCCGTCGCGTCGTTGGTCCGCGCACTCACGTCGGCATAGAGATAAAAGGCGCCGTCGGCCGCGGCGATGTCGCCGAATCCAGCGGCCGGCAGGGCCGCGAGCAGGTGCTCACGGGAGCGTCGGTAACGTGCGACGTTGGCCTCCAGCTCCGCCGTGCAGTCGAAGGCGGCCTCGGCGGCGACCTGCGCGATGTGCGGCGCGGAGATGAACATGTTCTGCGCCAGGCACTCGACGGGGCGGCACAGATTGTCGGGCAGGACCATCCAGCCGACGCGCCAGCCGGTCATGCTGAAGTATTTGCTGAAGCTGTTGATGACGATCGCACTGTCGCTATAGGCGGCGGCGGTCGCGATCGGGCGCGCGTAATGCAGCCCGTGGTAAATCTCGTCGGAGATGAGGCGGACGCCATTGGTGTCGCACCATTCAGCGAGGGCTTGCAGCTCGGCGGGGGCGAGCATGGTGCCGGCCGGGTTGCAGGGGCTGGCGACGACGAGGCCGGCGGGCGGCGGGTCGAGGGCGGCGAGCATGGCGGGCGTCGGCTGAAAGCGGTCGGCTGGGCCGGTCTCGAGAATCACCGGCACCAGGCCGAGCGCGGTCAGGATGTTGACGTAGGGCGGGTAGAACGGTGCTGCCAGGGCAACGCGGTCGCCGCGGTCGAAGGCGGCGAGGAAGGCGAGCGGGAAGGCTCCGCTGGCCCCCATTGTCACCGCGATGCGGCGGGGCGCGACGTCGAGGCGATACCACTCCGCATAATGTCGCGCGATGCGGGTGCGGAGCGACGCGCGGCCGAACGCCTCGGTGTAGCCCAAGGCATCGCCGCTGCTGAGCGCCGTCCTCGCTGCCGCGAGTGCCCCAGCGGGTGCGCCGGTGCTGGGCTGGCCGACCTCCATACGGATCACGTGCGGATGACCCGGCGGGAGCGCGGCCTGGCGGGCGTTGGCGGCCGCGATGACGTCCATCACCATGAACGGCGGCGCTTCGGCACCGCGGCCGATCTTCAGCATGGAGGCTTAGTTGCCGCCCGCCGCCAGACCGGGGGTCCGCGGGTCGACTGCCCAGGCGCAGCTGCCGTTCGAGTCTGGTAGGTAGCGGCTGCACGCGATCGCGTCGGCGCGGCCGGGCGACGGCACCGGAGCCGGCATCGCGCCCGTCGAGGCGAGCGCGTTGTTGATCGATACGGCGGTGGCGAGCGGCGCCCCGTCTTGACCGGTGCCCACCGTCGCGGCGCGGAAGCCACGTAGGTTGCCGTTCCAGGCGATCGCGGCCGAGAGTAGCGGCGCCGGGTTGGGCGCGGCGGCAAGCAGCAGGCCGGTGCCGGGCGCGATACGGCCGGTGCCGAACAGATTGTCCATCGTCACCGTGCAGGCGACCGTATTGCCGTCGCGATCCAGCGCCAACCATCCGGCCGATGCCGGGAGGGTCGGCAGGGAGCCGCCGCTGCCGCCGGAGGCGAGCACCGCCATCGGATTGCCGCCACCGCTGCGCCACCGCGACGCGATCGCCAGAGCACGGGCGTTGGCGGCCGGAACGGCGCCCCCCGCCTGCAGCGTCTGGAACGCGGCGGCCGAGGCCAGGCCACCATCGGCCGGCGGCGGTAGGAAAGCGACTTGGTCACGGCCCGAGGCGACCACGATCGGCGGCACGGTGCGGGGCAGCGCATCGCGCATCGCCTGCGCCGTCAATCCGCCCCCGGCGAGCGTGGCACCTTCGATCAGGCGGCGGGCCAGGATACCGATATAAAGATCGCCGACGCCTTCGGTGCGCATCGACGAGATGGTCGCGGCGAGCTCCGGCTGTTGCAACGTGCTGCCTTCCTGCAGCGGGGTGCCGCCGGGGCTGAAGATGGCGCGGGCATTGGGGTCCTGCAGCAACGGGCCGGCGACGACGCCGAGATCCTGCACGAGGGCACGGGGAGTCGGGATGCCGAAACGGGCGGCTTGCTCGGCAGGCGTCAGCAGCGAGCCGAACGGCAACTTGCCGTAGCGGACATGCAGCGCATACAGGCCGCGCGGCACCATCGGGACCGAGGCGGGGCGGTCGGCCGCGCCCCCGACGGCGGCCGCGGCGACGGGCGTGAAGATGATGGCCTCGGGGCTGCCGCCGCCGGGTCCGGTCCGGCTGGGGCTGTAGGCGAGGCAGGCGCCGCCGCCGCCGAGCCCGGCGCGGGACGGGAGCGTTACGCCAAGCATGAAGCCCATGGCCACGGCCGCATCGGCGGCGGTGCCACCGGCGGCCAGCACGTCGCGGCCGGCCAGCGCCGCCCTGGGCTCATCGGCGACGGCGGCACCGATAAAGCCGGTCAGCCGCTGCGCTTCGGCCCCGCCGGGCGGACCGCCGAGGAAGAAATCGTGCACCGAGCCGACCGTCGAGCAGCCGCTGCTGGCCAGCAGCATCGCCGACGCCGCCAGCCGCCCGGCCTTGCGCGCCAGGCCGGCGCGGGTCGCTTCCTGTTCCTGGGGCTTGCGGTGCATGGGCGTCGCCGTCGTCGCTGTCATGGTCGATGCCATAGCGACCAACACACGGGCGGGCAATTCCTTCGACCCCGCATCGATCCCGTGTTAACCGGTCCACGCCTATAAAGGAGACGACCGTGCGCATCGTCCTGCTCTGCCTCACCCTCATTCTGTCCGGGCTGACTTCCGCTAGCGCCGAGACGTTCACCGCGGCGCAGCGTGCGGAGATCGTCACGATCGTGCGGGACGCGCTGAAGAGCGACCCGAGCATTCTGCGCGACGCGTTCCTCGAGCTGCAGAAGGACGAGGCGCAGGGCCAGGAGCGCGCTGCGAGCGCCGCCATCGCCCGTCTCGGGGCGCAGATCCACGATCCGGCCGACGCCGTCGAAGGCAACCCGCGCGGCGATGTGACGATCGTGGAGTTCTACGACACGCGCTGCCCGTATTGCCGACGCATGCTGCCGGTCATGGCCGAGCTCATCCGGGTCGAGCCAAACGTGAAGATCACGATGAAGGATATGCCGATCCTCGGGCCGGCTAGTCTGCTTGAGAGTCGCGCCTTGTTGGCGGCACAGCGCCAAGGTGGCTACTTCAAGCTCCGCGATGCGGTGATGGCGAGCAGCGCGCCGTCCACGATCGACAGCCTGCGCGAGACGGCCGCCCGTCTCGGGCTCGACGGTGCTCGGCTGGTCCGTGACATGGACGACCCGGCGATCAAGGCACGGCTCGAGGCGAACGTCGCGCTGGCCGGACAGATCGGGATCCAGGGCACGCCCGCCATGGTGATTGGGTCGACGCTGCTCCCGGGTGCAGCGGAGATCGGCGAGTTAAGGCAGGCAGTGGCGGCTGCCCGACAGAGTCATTGAGCATGTGAGATCGGTGAGCGGAGCGCCCGCCCGCCATCGCGGGTCAGTGCACGAACACCCGAACCTCGCGGGCGACATCCGGGATCGGCCGTGCCGATAGCCGGACCCGGGCGGGCGGGACGCCTTGGGCGACGATGAGGGTGGCGATCTCGGCCGCTTCGGCGCCGGCCGAAACCCCCGGCGTGATCTCGACGACGTCGAACGTCACGTCCGGCTTGCGGGCCCGGGCAGCGGCGACGGAGCGGGCGATGGTGGCGCGCAAATCGCCCGGCGCAGGCAGCCGGATGCTGAGCAGCGGTGGCGCTCCGGGCTCGGGTGGTGCCAGCGGCGCGGGCGGCGCCGGTGGCCTCGGGTGAACCGGCGGTCGGCCGGCATCCGTGTTGAAGGTCCGCTGATCGACGAGGGTGCAACCGGACAACCCGGCCGACACCAAGAGGATCGCCCGGCGAGTTCGAACAGCTTGCGCCATGGGCAAGTACTCCAAATTGGCGCTATCTAGCCGCGACAGATTGGAGCGACAACGATGGCTTTGGGCAGCAACCAGCGCATCGACGGACGCCGGCTGTGGAACAGCCTCATGGCGATGGCTGAAATCGGCGCGACGCCCAAGGGCGGCGTGCGTCGATTGGCACTCGGCCCGGTCGATCGCGCCGGCCGGGACCGGTTCCGGAGTTTGTGCGAGCAAGCGGGGCTGAGCGTGCGCGTCGACACGATGGGCAACATGTTTGCCCGCCGCGCCGGGCGCGACCCGGCCCGCGCGCCGGTGCTGTTCGGCAGCCATCTCGACAGCCAGCCGAGCGGCGGTAAGTTCGACGGCGCGCTCGGGGTGATTGCCGGGCTCGAGCTGATGCAGACGCTGAACGATCTCGACATCACGACGGAAGCGCCGCTCGAGCTGGTCAACTGGACCGACGAGGAGGGCAGCCGCTTCGGCAAGAGCCTGATGGGGTCCGGTGTCTGGTCCGGCAACTATGATCAGGCGGAGACCGAGGCGCTGGCCGATCTGGACGGCGTGACGGTCGGGCAGGCGCTGGACGCCATCGGCTATCGCGGCGGCGAACCGGCGCGCCCTTTTGCAGCCGACGCCTATTTCGAGCTGCACATCGAGCAGGGGCCGCTGCTCGAGCGGGAGGCCAAGCAGATCGGCATCGTCACCGGGGGGCAGGCGCAGCTTTGGTATGACGTGGTCGCGACCGGACGTGACAGCCATGCCGGGACCACGCCGCCGAGCCTGCGTCGAGACTCGCTGGTATGCGCGGCCCGGGTGATCGACCTGGTGGACCGGATGATGCGCGCGCGCGGCGAGGATGGCCGCGGCACGGTCGGGCAGCTGATCGTGCTGCCGAACAGCCGCAACGTCGTGCCCGGCGAAGTTCGTTTTTCGGTCGAATTCCGACATCCCGATACGGCGGAGATCGAGCGTCTGGCGGCGCAGTTCCCGCGGGAGGCCGGGTTCATCGCCCGCGATTGCGACGTCGAGCTTTCCATCAAGGAGCTGTTCCGCATGACCGCACAGCCGTTTGACCCGGCGTGCATCGACCTGGTCCGGTCGGCGTCCCGCGAACTCGGCTACTCGATGCGGGACATCGTCTCCGGCGCGGGCCACGACGCGATCGCGGTTGCGCCCCATATCCCGACCGCGATGATCTTCACACCTTGTAAAGACGGTCTCAGTCATAATGAGGCCGAGAGCATTAAGCCGGAAGAGGCTGAAGCGGGTGCACAAGTGTTGTTCAGGGCAGTGGTGGCGCGTGCGAACAGGACGCTGGCCTAACGGCGGGAGCGATCGGGGATGAGCGGAGCAACCCGGGCCCAGCCGGAACTCAAGGCCCTGACCTCGCTGCGTGGTCTCGCAGCGATGGCCGTCGTGTTGCAGCACTTCTCCTCCACCGCGCAGCACAATGCGTCGGGGTGGATACCTTCGATCGTGCCGCACGGTTACATGGCCGTCGACTTCTTCTTCGTGCTCAGCGGCTTCATCATGTCCTACACCTACCTGGCTGATTTCGAAGCGCGTGGCCTGCGCGCGTTCGGCCCGTTCCTTTGGAAGCGCGTGGCCCGCATCTTTCCGCTCGGCATTGCCGTAACACTGATCATCGTCGTGTTGGGTCAACTCGCCGGGCCGTTCGGGCTGACCAGGCTGTTCTACTCGCTACCGCCAGACACCGGGCTGGGCACGGTCATCGCCATCAACCTGTTGCACCTTCAGGGCTTGATGCCGCTCTACAGCCTAAACGACCCTTCCTGGTCGGTGAGCGTTGAGCTCGGCGCCTATCTGGTCTTCCCGATCCTCATCTATTTGAATGCTGCAGCCCGACCCTGGGTGACCGCCGTCTACACTGCACTCGGGATCTTGATATTGCTGCGCCTGTCCGCGCACGACCCGACTGGTGGCATGGCGTTCCGCTCACCGCCCTTCGATCTGGCCCGCTGCATCATTGAGTTCGGGTTCGGTATGCTGGTGTTCAGGGCCTTCCGGCAGCACGGTGCAATTTGTGCGATCGGCCGCGACGGTTGGACGCTCGTGGTCGCCGCGCTCGCGGTTGCGTCTCTGCTGGGTCGTAGCGATCTGGCTGCGGTCATCGTGTTCCCGTTCCTTGTGCTAGCCTTCGCGCTGAACACGGGCCGGCCGAGCCGCATTTTGTCGCATCCTTGGTTACACTACCTCGGCACGATCTCGTTCTCGATCTACCTCGTGCATCAGATGTTTAGGGAAACCGAGTTCTGGCTGCTGCGGCAGATCCACCCCGCTCCGCTGCCGCCATCGTTGGCGCTGTCCTGCGCCGCAATCGGCGCCGTTTCCGTCTTACCCTTCGCTGCACTGGCTTATCACGGCATCGAGCGGCCTGGGCGGACGGCGCTCAACAGCCTGGTCAGGCGCCTCGGCCGGCTCCGCGCCGTGCCGGCGCCCGCGCCGGCCGCTCGGGCTAGGGACTGACGATCCGCGCGGGGCTTGTGGCGGCCCCTCATGGCTCGTATAGCCGCGGTCCAAGGAGATTAATGTCAGGATCACGCGAAACCGAGAGGGCATGGACGCCGGACGCGCCCATTTCGTCCCTGCAGGACGCCATCCTCGCGCGCCCACCGACCCCTGAGCGCCGCATGGCCGACGCGATCCGCGTGCTGGCGATCGACGCGATCGAAGGCGCCGGGTCGGGCCATCCGGGGATGCCACTCGGCATGGCGGACGCTGCGACCGCACTTTGGACCCGATTTCTTCGCTTCGACGCCGCCGATCCTCGCTGGCCCGACCGCGATCGATTCGTGCTGTCGGCGGGTCACGGGTCGATGCTGCTGTATGCCTTGCTGCACCTTACCGGCCATGCCGGCATGGGCATCGCCGACCTGGCGCGGTTCCGCCGACTCGACAGCCCCGCCGGCGGACATCCGGAATACGGCGCTCATCCCGCCATCGAAGCCACCACCGGGCCGCTCGGACAGGGCTTCTCCAACGCCGTCGGCATCGCGCTGGCGGAACGGATGCTGGCGTCGCGCTTCGGCCGCAGCCTAGTCGACCACCGCACCTGGGTGATCGCGTCCGACGGTGACCTCATGCAAGGCGTCAGTCACGAGGCGGCCGATTTGGCCGGGCATCTCCGCCTGGAGAAGCTGACCGTGCTCTGGGACGACAACAGCGTCTCGCTCGACGGCGACACGGCGCTGTCGCATTCAAGCGACACACTCAAGCGCTTCGCCGCCCAGGGCTGGGCCACCAAGCGCGTCGATGGACATGACCCGGCGCAACTCGCCGGTGCCCTGGCCCTGGCCTTGCGCTCCAAGAAGCCCACGCTGATCGCCTGCCGCACCATCATCGGCTTGGCCGCGCCCACGAAAGCCGGCACGTCGGCCGCGCATGGTGGACCGCTTGGTCAGTCCGAGGCGGAAGCCGCCCGGCTCGCGCTGAACTGGGACGAACCGCATTTGACGGTGCCGGCGGACGTCACCGATAGGTGGCAAGCCGCTGGGTCGCGAGGGGCATCGGCTCGACGGGCCTGGCTGAAGCGGATGGCCAAGCACCCACTACGCGCCGAGTTCGAGCGCGTCATGGCGGGCAAACTGCCGGCGGAGTGGCACGAACGGACGGCGTCCGTGCGGGCCGAGATCGCGGACGAGCGGCAGCCGATCTCCGGCCGCAACGCCGGCCACCGCGCACTCTCGACATTGTCGGCGATCATGCCGGAATTAGTTGGCGGCTCGGCCGACGCCGGCAGCTCGACTCGCACCCAGCCGCTGGACGTAGTCCCGGTCTGGCCCGGTAACTATGCCGGCCGCTACATCCATTTCGGCGTCCGCGAACATGCCATGGCCGCCGCGCTGAACGGGATCGCGCTGCATGGCGGGTTCATCCCCTACGGCGGTAGCTTCTGCGCCTTCAGCGACTACATGCGCCCTGCCCTGCGCCTGGCTGCGATGATGCGGCTCCGGGTCGTCCATGTGATGACGCATGACAGCATCGGCGTCGGCGAGGACGGCCCGACGCACCAGCCGATCGAGCAGTTGGCGAGCTTCCGCGCGCTGCCCAATACCTACGTTTTCCGCCCCGCCGACGCGCTCGAGACGGCGGAGTGTTGGGATCTAGCGGTCCGCCGCAGCAACGGGCCGAGCCTGATCGTGCTATCGCGTCAGGAGTTGTCTCCGCTGCGACAGAACGCGTCGGAGAACCGGAGCGCGCGAGGTGGTTACGTGCTGCAGGAGGCGGACGGCCCGCGTCAGGCGACTCTCATCGCGACCGGGTCGGAGGTCGCGATCGCACTCGAGGCACGGCAACAACTCGCCGACATCGGCATCGCCGCCGCCATCGTCTCCCTACCCTGCTGGGAGCTGTTCGCCCAACAGGACGACCGATACCGCCTGAACGTGCTCGGCTCCGCCCCGCGCATTGGCATCGAAGCCGCCTGCGGCTTCGGTTGGGAGCGCTGGATCGGCGAGACCGGCGTGTTCATCGGCATGACTGGCTTCGGTGCCTCGGCACCGCAGGCCGATCTCTACCGGCATTTCGGCATCACGCCGGAAGCCATCACCGCCGCGGTTCGACGCCGCGTGCTTCCACACTGAAGGGAAACGAAAACATGGCCGTCAAGGTCGCGATCAACGGATTCGGGCGCATCGGCCGCCTCGTCTTGCGCGCCATCATCGAGCGCGGCACCGAGGATGTCGTGCCGGTCGCCATCAACGATCTCGGCAGCGTCGAGGCGAACGCTCACCTGTTCCGCTACGACAGCGTGCATGGCCGCTTCCCCGGCAAGGTGACCGTCGAGGGTGACAGCATTACCATCAGCTACAACGGCAAGACGATCGGCCCGATCAAGGTGACCGCCGAGCGCGACCCGGCCAAGGTTCCCTACCAAGAGGTCGACGTTGCCCTGGAGTGCACCGGGCGCTTCACCAGCAAGGAGGCAGCGCAGGCGCTGATCCAAGGCGCTGGCGCCCGCAAGGTGTTGATCTCGGCTCCGGCTGATGGCGTGGACGCCACGATTGTCTGGGGCGTCAACGAGAAGTCGATCACCAAGGACATGACGGTGATCTCCAATGCGTCGTGCACCACCAACTGCCTAGCGCCTTTGGTCAAGGTCCTGCATGAGCAGTTCGGCATCTTGCGCGGCTATATGGTCACCATCCACGCCTATACCGGCGACCAGAACACCGTCGACACGTTGCACAACGATCTCCATCGCGCCCGCGCCGCGGCCGTCAGTTCGATCCCGACCAGCACCGGAGCGGCACGGGCCATCGGGCTGGTGATGCCCGAGCTCAAGGGCAAGCTGGATGGCACGTCGATCCGGGTGCCGCTGCCCAACGTGTCGCTGGTCAGCCTCGACGTGAACCTGCGTGATCAAGCCACGGTCCAGCAGATCAACGACGCTTTCAAGTCGGCCAGCGAAGGCGCGCTGAAGGACGTGCTGGTCTACAGCACCGAGAAGCTGGTCAGCATCGACTTCAACCACAGCCCGGCGTCCTGCAGCTTCGATGCCACGCAGACGGCGGTGGTCGACGGGCAGCTCGCGCGCGTGATGGGCTGGTACGACAACGAGTGGGGCTTCTCGAACCGGATGGTCGACACCGCCGCCCTGTTCGGCAGCCTGTAATGCCGTTCCGGACGCTCGACGGAGTCGATCTCGCGGGAAAGCGCGTGCTCGTGCGCGCCGACCTCAACGTGCCGATGCATGGTGGTGAGATCTCCGACACGACACGGCTGGAGCGCTTGGTGCCGACCCTCAACGAGTTGATGGACGGTGGCGCCAAGGTGATCGTCTGCAGCCATTTCGAGCGTCCGAAGGGTAAGCGCGTGCCGTCCATGTCGCTGCGCCCAGTCGCGGATGCGCTCGGCGTGGTGCTCGCTCGGCCGGTGGCGTTCGCCGGCGACTGCATCGGGCCGGAGGCGGAGGCAGCCGTCGCGGCGCTCGCCGCCGGCGATGTGCTCGTGCTCGAGAATACCCGGTTCCATGCCGGGGAAGAGGCCAACGATCCGGAGATGGCCCGTCAATTGGCCGCGTTGGCCGACCTATATGTCAACGACGCGTTCTCCGCCGCCCACCGTGCGCATGCGAGCACCGAGGGCGTGGCCAGGCTGTTGCCGTCCTACGCCGGCCGCCTGATGCAACAAGAGCTCGAGGCGCTCGACGCAGCACTTGGCAACCCGGTCCGGCCAGTCTGCGCCGTGGTTGGCGGCAGTAAGGTGTCCACCAAACTCGAGTTGCTTGGCAACCTCGTGGGCAAGGTCGACATGCTGGTGATTGGCGGCGCAATGGCCAACACCTTCCTCGCCGCGCAAGGCGCCGAAATCGGACGGTCGCTGCAAGAAGCGGACATGCACGATACGGCGCGCGACATCCTACAGCGGGCCAGTGCGGCCGGATGCGAGATCGTGCTGCCGACCGACGCGGTAGTTGCGCGCGAGTTCAAGCCGCATGCGGCCACCGAGATCGTCTCCGCACGGGCGATCCCGGCAGATGCGATGATGCTGGATGTCGGGCCGGAGTCGATACGGGCGCTGTGCGCCAGGCTCCCGGGATTGAAGACGGTGGTGTGGAACGGTCCTCTCGGCGCATTCGAGACCCAGCCGTTCGATCAGGCCACCAACGAGCTGGCGCATGCCGTCGGCGACGCGACTGCGGCCGGCACGCTCCGCAGTGTGGCTGGCGGCGGCGATACCGTCTCCGCGCTCAAGGGCGCCGGTGAGGTCGAGCGGATGACCTACGTGAGCAGTGCCGGTGGTGCGTTCCTCGAATGGTTGGAGGGAAAGATTCTGCCTGGGGTCGCCGCCATCGAAGGCTGAAGGCAGCTTTCCTCGGCATCCTGCGTTCATTAGCCAAACCCGAGGAACATCATGCAAAAAAGCACAGCGGCAATCGTTGCCGGAGTAAGCGCGGTTGGCGCGCTGTTGGGCGGGAGCCGCTTTAATCCGGGGCCGCAGCACCCACGCACTGCAGCATGGTATTCCCATCTGGATAAGCCGGATTTCACACCGCCGGGCCCGGTCTTTGGCATCGCATGGACGGTTCTGGATGGGCTGCTGGCCTATACCGGATATCGTCTGTTGAGCCGTCACCCGAGCGACAAACGGCGCTTGGCGCTTGGCGCCTGGGTGCTGACGCTGTTTGGTTTGCCCGCGTTTCAGTGGCGCTTCTTCGGTGCTCGCCGGGCCGACGAGGCGCTCGAGGTGAGTGCGACGATGTTGGCATCGGCCGCCGGACTGGCGGCGGTGGCATCACGCGTCGATCGGAAAGCCTGCTACGCGACAATCCCCCTGATCGGTTGGCTTGTTTTTGCGACAATCCTTCAAGAAGAGGTGTGGCGACGCAACCGCTAGTTGCGATTAGCATGCTGTTAACCTATTTTTAGTGAATGCACGTTACAGTCCTTCGCATGCTGTCCACCAACTCTCTGTCGGCATTCTCCTCGGCAACGACGAGCGCCGCCACTAGCCGTAGCCCCGTCCGATTGGTTCGAGACGTTGCTCCCGTCCAATCGGCAACCGCCGGGTCGAAGAATGCTATGCCGAACGCGATGCCGTCGATCGCGCCGCCTCGTGGATCGTTGCTGAACCTCTCGGTCTAACGATTTAGTTCGCGGGCTAGCCACGCTGCCGCCTGTAGGCAGAGGCGATCGCGTCCGCGGGCGCTTACAATTTGCACGCCAAGTGGCATGCCGGCGGGTCCAGTGCCACAGGGTATGGTGACGCAAGGGACGTGCAGCGACGTCCATAGCAGGTTGAATGCGGGGTCGCCGGTCCAGGAGAGTCCGCTTGGGGCGATGCCGGCCGACGATGGCGTCAGCAGAACATCGACATCCGCCATCAGCGCGTCGAACGCGTCCTGCTGGTGATGCAGGACCGAGCGAGCAGCGCGGAGTTGTACAGCAGTCTGTCCAAGGCCCCACTCCATCCGCTCCCGCAGCACCGGGCTTAATCGATCGCGGTGGCGGTTCATCTCCCATCCCAGGGCTCGTGCGCTCTCGGCGTTCATGACCGTCGTGTGCGCTGCTTCGAGCGGCTCGAAGGTCACGGGGAGATCGAAATCCTGCATGGACGCGCCGCCCTGGCGCGCAGCCGACCCGGCGCGGACCATTACGTCGTCACTCTCCGGCTCGCGACGGTCCCACATCGGCGAACGGCAGAGACCGATCCGCAAGCGGCGGTCGAGCGGCGCATCGAGGTCACCCGCGTCAAGGCCAGTGATGGCGCTGGTCAGCAGGGCGCAATCGGCGACGCTGCGCGCCAGGACGCCGACGGTGTCGAGGCTGTCCGACATCAGCTTCATGCCGAAGCGATCGATGGTGCCGAAAGTCGGTTTGTAGCCCACGATGCCGCAATAGGCGGCCGGGCGAATGATGCTCCCCGCCGTCTGCGTGCCGAATGCGAATGGAAAATAGCCGGCTGCGACGGCCGCCGCCGAGCCGCTGCTCGAGCCGCCGGGCGTCCGAGTCGGGTCATGCGGGTTGCTCGTCGGGCCCGGTGTCCGGGTCGCAAACTCGGTGGTCACCGTTTTGCCGAAGACGACCGCGCCCGCGGCACGCGCCCAGGCGACGCAGGCCGCGTCGGCCACGGGACGGTGACCGCGCCAGATCGGCGAACCGTACTCGGTCGGCAGATCATCGGTGTCGAGCACATCTTTAACGCCGATCGGCAGCCCGCCCAGGGCTCCGGGGCGGTGAGTTGCGGTTCGAACCGCATCGGCGTCAAAGGCTGCCAGCGCCCGGAGTGTCGGCTCGCGCGCGGCGACCCGGGCCATGCAAGCCTCTCGAAGTTCTTCTGCCGATAGTCGGCCGGCGCCGATCTCGCGCAGCGACTCGGTTGCGGTGAGTTCGGCTGGATCGACACTCATGATGTCTCCTTGTCGTAGCGAGGTCCGGTCGCCGAGCCGAGGGTGGCGAAAGCCGAACGGCAGGTCCATCTTTCGCCCATGCCTGAGCGTAGCCGACCACCGATCGACGTGGCGATGGATCGAAGCGGTGCCCTGATCTACCGGGTCGACGTATCGCCCGAGGCATTGCCCGCGGTTCGATCCAGCGATCTCGGAGAGGGATGGGACGCCGCGCGCCAGGCTGCTGCTGCGGCGATGTGGGGCGAACCCCGCCTGTTTCGGTTCTTGCCGGGTGAAGCGGACGCAGTCGATCTCGCGCTGACCGACGACGACGCGGCGTGCTGGGCGGAAGCGATCGATTGCCTGTGGGGCCTACAGACCACTTACGGCCTGTCCATTTGCCTTCGCCTACTCGGGTTGGTCGCGCTGCTCGCGGCCTCGCCCTCATTGCGCTTGCTTTGCCCACTCTCGCGCGGGGGTGCGGCGGTCGACCCGGCGTTGATGCGCGCCGCCGCGTCCGTGCCGCTTTCGGTGCGCGGGCATTTGGACGAGGATCGTGTCCGTGCGCACCTAGCCCAAGCCGCGCCGCATCGTTTGCCGAACAACACCTTCCATTCAGGAGTAGATCGTTGATCCACCAGAGACGTCACATCGTGACGGCCGTCGTCCTCGCGGCGGGGCTCGCCGGATGCTACCGCCCGCCATCGCCATCGCCGACCCGAGCCGACAACGACACGCGGCAGGAATGCCGGCAGCAGGTCGAGCGGCAATACAATGCGCAGAACCGCGTCGACCTGACCCGGCGCGACGAGCGCGACCAGCCGTTCGCGAGCACGTATAACGGCGGCATCTCGAGCCGTGGCCTTGGCGCCCAGTATCATCGCGAGCAGATGGAAGCGGACTGCTTGCGCCAATCCGGCGATGCCGGCGCCAATGCGACGCCCGGTGTCGGCCCCGCCTTCAGCCCCGCCAGTTCCGGCGCCGGCACCTCGTCCCTCCGCCCGTAACCGATCGACAAAAGGAAATACGATGAGCCGCATCATTCGCACGGACGCTAACCCCGTGCTCTCCAAAGCCGTCGAATATCACGGCTTCGTCTTCGTCCAGGGCGTCACAGCGACCGATCTCAGCAAGGACATTTCCGGGCAGACGGAAGAGGTCCTCAGAGACATCGACGCCATCCTCGAAACCCACGGGACCGATAAGACCCGGCTGCTACAGGCACAGATCTGGCTCAAGGACATCCGCGACCGCGAGGCTATGAATAAGCTGTGGAGTGCTTGGCTTCCGGCAGACGGTGCACCGGCGCGAGCGTGCGTTCAGGCGCACATGGCCGATCCACGCCATCTGGTCGAGATCATGGTGACCACCTGCAAATAGCGCGCTAAGCGGACTCGTTGTGGCAAGCCGGCAATACTGTTGTTAGTTTGCCACAACGCAAATTTTTTGATTGTACGGGTGCAACGATGGCGTCCTAATAAGACGAGGGTCCTAAAACCCGGCTTCTGACCGGGAGAAATCCAACGAAACACTTCGTGAGTGCCGAAAAAGCCGCCGCTCGGCTTGCCACGCATGCGGCTCGGAAACTAACCCCTGATCACAGAGCGGTGACCAGAAGGGTAGCTAAATGAGAGCAGGTTGGGTGGGTCAAAGCCTCAACATCGTCGCCGGCACACTGTTTGTGCTGGCCGCAACCCAGAATTCCGCTGTCGCGGCACGCAACAAGCATGCTGCACAGGTTTTTCATCACAGCGCCGCCCTGCATGGCGGCTTCAACCGTGCGTTCGCCACCCGCTATGCCCGGAGCTGGCATCCGACCTGGCAGCGTAGCGCGCTACAATGCGTCCCGTTCGCCCGCGAAAACTCCGGGATCGAGCTTTCCGGCAATGCCGGCACGTGGTGGGACAGCGCTTCGGGCCTATACGAGCGCGGCGCACGGCCAGAAGTCGGCAGCATCCTGAACTTCCGCGCGACGGGTCACATGCGAATGGGCCATGTCGCCGTGGTGACGAACGTCATCTCGGGGCGTCACATCGAGATCGATCATGCCAATTGGGGCGCGCCGGGTCGTATCAGCCGCAACATCGACGTGGTCGACGTATCGCCGGACAATGACTGGACCCAGGTGCGCGTGGCCCTGAGCCAGAATGAGGATTACGGCAGCACCTACCCGACGTTCGGCTTCATTTATGACCGGCCGGACCACGGCACGATGGTGGCCAACACCATGCCCTCGACGCCGGTATCGCGCCTGAACACGCCGCCGGTCGTGACCGCCGCGAGCGACCGCATCGTCCTCGGCAGCGCCAACGCCGCGCCGGAAGAAGTGGCCGAAGCAGTCGATGACGACGACAGCAGCACGCCGCGCTACTCGGGTCACCGCCGTAGCGTTCGCGCGAGCCGCTCGACGCCAGTGCGTTTCGCCGCCGCCACCGGCCGTCACCGCGGGTATAGCCCGTTCCCGACGGCAACGGTCTACCGGGTCAGCACGCGGGCCAGCAGCTTTCCGGTCGCCAAGCCGCACAAGTCGACCTCCCGCCGCCACTTCTAGACGTTAAGACGCTCAACTTTTCCCATCGTTTGCCCTAGCGTCCCCGGCAAACGATGGGGAAAACGACATGGCCAACGCGACCGCTTTCACAGCAGCGCGTGACCTTCTGTTGGAGCACAGGACCGATCTGGCAGCCGCGACTGCCTCCTTCGCCTGGCCCCAGCTCGACCGCTTCAACTGGGCGATCGACTATTTCGACCCGATGGCCACTGGCAATGACGGCATCGCGCTCCGGCTGATCGGGCCGGGCTCGGACGAGAGCGCCAGCTTCGAGCATCTCCGCCTCCGCTCCAATCAGGTCGCCAACCTGCTGCGTCGGATCGACATTGGCCGGGGCGACCGGATCCTGCTGTTGTTGGGCAACGTCATGCCGCTGTGGGAGACGATGCTCGCGGCGATGAAGCTGGGCGCGGTCGTCATCCCGGCGACGACGATGCTGACGGAAGCCGATCTGGCCGATCGCGTCGCGCGCGGGCGAGTCCGCCTGGTAGTTGCGGCCGGCGAATTGGCGCCACGGTTCGCGACGCTCGACGGCGACTATCACCGCTTGGCGGTCGGCGGTGCGCCGGGCTGGCAGGATTACGCCGAAAGCGATTTGGCGCCGACAGCCTTCGAGTCCGATGGCGAAACGCGGGCGACCGATCCGCTGCTGCTGTATTTCACGTCTGGCACCACCTCGAAGCCGAAGCTCGTCATGCACAGCCACGAGAGCTATCCGGTCGGCCATCTCAGCACGATGTATTGGATCGGGCTGCAGCCCGGCGACGTACATCTCAACATTTCGTCGCCGGGTTGGGCCAAGCATGCCTGGTCCTGCTTCTTCGCGCCGTGGAATGCGGGAGCGACAATCCTGATCCTGAACCAGCCGCGCTTCGACGCAGCGACGCTGCTGCGGGTGCTGGACGAGTGCGCGGTGACGACGTTCTGCGCGCCGCCGACCGTGTGGCGGATGATGGTGCAGGCCGATCTCGCCGCGGCCACGGTGCATGTGCGCGAGGCGGTGTCGGCCGGCGAGCCGCTGAACCCCGAGGTGATCGAGCAGGTCAAAGCGGCCTGGGGCGTTACGATCCGCGACGGCTACGGCCAGACCGAGACGACGCTGCAGATCGGCAACATGCCGGGTCAGGCGATGATCCCGGGATCGATGGGTTGGCCGCTGCCGGGCTACACGATCCAGCTGCTCGACCCGGATGGGGCGGAGGTGCAGGAGGGCGAGATCGCCATCGCGCTCGATCCGAAGCCGACACCGGTAATGCAAGGCTATGTCGACGACGCCGGCGCGCTCCGGGCACCGCAGGGCAGCGCCTACCGCACGGGCGACGTCGCGCTACGCAACGAGGATGGTAGCCTCACCTATGTCGGGCGTGCCGACGACGTGTTCAAATCGAGTGGTTACCGGATCAGCCCGTTCGAGCTCGAGAGTGTGCTCGTCGAGCATGCGGCGGTCGCCGAGGCTGCCGTGGTGCCCTCACCCGATCCGGTGCGGACGGCGCTGCCGAAAGCATTCGTCGCGCTGGCAGAGGGGCACGCGCCGGATGCCGAGACGGCAGCGCTGCTCTTCGCGCATCTCCGTGCCCGCTTGGCACCCTATAAGCGCATCAAGCGCATCGAGTTTTTCGAGTTGCCGAAGACCATCTCCGGCAAAATCCGTCGCGTGGACCTCCGTCGGCTCGAGGCGGCTCGCCGGACCGAGGATGCGACCGGCGAGCTAGAGTTCATCGAGGCTACGTGACGAGATTGTCGGGGCGACCGCCCGCGAGGACCGCGCCGATGCCGTCCAACACGAGGTGGCCCATGGCGTCCCGCGTCTCGGTGGTCGCGCTGCCGAGATGCGGCAACAGCACGACGTTCTCGAGAGCGAGGTAGCCCGGCGCGACCTGGGGCTCGCTGGTGTAGACGTCGAGCCCGGCCGCGGCGACGTGTCCGGACTTCAATGCGGCGATCAGCGCGTCGTCGTCGATCAGCGTGCCGCGGGACGCGTTGGCGACGATGGCGCCGCGCGGCAGCCTGGCGAGACGGTCGGCGTTCAGCCAGTGCCGCGTTCCCTCCCCGCCGGGCGCATGCAGCGAGAGCACGTCGCTCGCGGCGAGGAAGGATTCGTCGTCGGCATGGAAGGTGGCGCCGGCTTCGAGCTCGGGCGGTAGCCGCTTCTGGTTGCGGTAATGCACCGGCATGCCGAAGGCGGCCGCCATGCGCGCGAGTTCGCGGCCGATGCGCCCCATGCCGAAGATGCCGAGGCGGCGGCCGGACACCAGCGTGCCAATGAGCTGCGTCGGCGCCCAACCGCTCCATTGTTGGCTGCGCACGTGACGCTCGCCCTCCCCGGCCCGTCGCGCAGCCGCCAGGATCAGCAACATCGCGCACTCGGCGGTGGCGACGCTGAGCACGTCCGGCGTGTTGACCAACGGAAGGCCGCGGGCGCGGGCGGCTTTCATGTCGATATGGTCGTACCCGACGCTGAAGGTGCCGATCACCTTCACCGTGTCTGGCAGTTTGCCGATCGTGTCGGCGTCAAGCTTTTCGGCGGGGCAGCAGAGGATGGCGTCGGCGCCCTCGGCGCGGGCCAGGATATCGGCGCCGGTGACGCGGGCATCGTCCGGGCTGAGCCGGGCATCGAACTCGGCAGCGGCGCGGGCCTCGATGGCGGGCGGCAAGCGCCGGGTCACGAGTAAGATCGGTTTGGGCACGAGGGCGTCTCCTGGACGGCGGTCGGTCGCAATGATGGACGGGGTTGCCGCCGTGCGGAAGGCTCGGCAGGTTGATGCAATGCAGCACGCCAGACTGGCCGTCGATATCGGCGGCACCTTCACCGACCTCGCGCTCGAACATGCAGGCGGGCGTGTCACGGCGAAGGTGCTGACGACTCCGTCGCAGCCCGAGCGCGGCGTCTTGGACGGGGTCGCGGCAATCCTCCAGCAAGCCGACATGGGCCCGGCCGATGTCGACATCCTGGTGCACGGCACCACGCTGGCGACGAACGCCATCATCGAGCGGAAAGGCGCGGTCACGGCGCTGATCACGACGCAGGGCTTCCGCGACGTGCTCGCGCTCGGCAACGAGAGCCGGTACGATCAATACGACCTGAACATCAGCCTGCCCGAGCCGCTGGTGCCGCGCTACCTGCGGCTTCCGGTGCCGGAGCGGTTGGACAACGAGGGCAACGTGCTGGTGCCGCTAGATAAGGCGGCGGTGCTTGCGCTGGTGCCGACGCTGCAGCGCGAGGGCGTGGCCAGCGTCGCGGTCGGCTTCCTGCACAGCTACGTCAATCCGACCCATGAGCGCCGAGTCGCCGCGCTGCTGGCCGAAGCGATGCCGGACATGCCGATCTCGCTGTCGTCGGATGTGTCGCCCGAGATGCGGGAGTGGGAGCGGTTCAGCACGACGGCGGCCAACGCCTACGTGCAGCCGTTGATCGCGGGGTATCTGCGGCGGCTGGAGGCCGGGCTGGTGGCAATGGGGCTGACGGCACCGGTGTTCCTCATGCTGTCGGGCGGCGGGCTGACCACGATCGAAACGGCGTGCCGGTTCCCAATCCGGCTGGTGGAGAGCGGGCCGGCGGGGGGCGCGATCTTCGCCGCCGACATCGCGCGGCAATGCGGACTCGAGCAGGTGCTGAGCTTCGACATGGGAGGCACGACGGCGAAGATTTGCCTGATCGAGAACTACCAGCCGCAGGCGTCGCGCACCTTCGAAGTGGCGCGGGTCGGCCGGTTCAAGAAAGGGTCGGGCTTGCCGCTGCGCATTCCGGTGATCGAGATGGTGGAAATCGGCGCGGGTGGCGGCAGCGTCGCCGGCGTGGATGCGATGGGGCGGATCAGCGTCGGGCCGGAGAGCGCGGGCGCCGATCCGGGGCCGGCGTGTTACGGGCGCGGCGGGACGGCGGCGACGGTGACCGACGCCAATCTGCTGCTCGGCCGCTACGACCCGGCGCGTTTTGCCGGCGGGGCGCTGCAACTGCATGCCGAGCCGTCGGCGGCCGCGATGGCTGCTTCGGTCGGCGTACGTACTGGGCTGGAACCGGGCATGGCGGCGCTCGGGATCGTCGAGATGGTCGACGAGAACATGGCCAACGCTGCCCGCGTGCATGCGATCGAGAGCGGCAAGTCGTATGGCGGGCGGACGCTGATCGCGTTCGGCGGTGGCGGGCCGGTGCATGGCTACCGGGTGGCCGAGAAAGTCGGGATCGACCGGGTGCTGGTGCCAATCGGCGCCGGCGTCGGTAGCGCGATCGGGTTCTTGCGCGCGCCGGTGGGCTACGAGGTGGTGCGCAGCCGATATGGGCGGCTCGGCTCGTTCGACGTCGGCAGCGTCAATGCGCTGCTCGACGAGATGACAGCAGAGGCCGAGCAGGTGGTGGCTGGCGGCAGTTTTGGTGCGCCGACGCGGCAGGGCCGGTTGGCGTTCATGCGTTATGTCGGCCAGGGGCACGAGATACCGGTGACGCTGCCGAGGCGGCGGCTGGAGGAGACCGACGTCGCGGCGCTGCGGCGCGAGTTCGACGCGGCTTATGCGCGGTTCTACGACCGGCCGGTGCCCGGCTCCGACGTCGAGGTGATGAGCTACGCCGTCACGGTGACGACGATGCCGGAGGCTGGAGTTGCCGGGCCGGCGCCAGGCGGGGGCGACGGTGTTCCGGGGCGGCAGTGCGTGCGTGATACCGCGACGGCGCTCGAGGCGGAATGGGCCGTGCACCAACGCTGCGATCTTGCTGTCGGCCAGCAGGTTCGCGGCCCGGCCATCGTCGCCGAGAGCGAGACCAGCACGCTGATCGGGCCGGGCTGGACCGGCACGGTCGACGCGCGAGGCTATCTGGATCTTCGGAGGGACGCCGCATGAGCGCGCTGGCAGACATACAACGGCAGGTGATGTGGAACCGACTCATCGCGGTGGTCGAGGAGCAGGCGCAGACGATGATCCGGACAGCATTCAGCACCACGGTCCGCGAGGCGGGCGACCTGTCGGCAGGTATCTTCGACCTGCAGGGCCGGATGTTGGCGCAAGCGGTGACGGGCACGCCCGGGCACGTCAATTCCATGATGGAGAGCGTCGGGCATTTCCTGCGCAAGTTCCCAGCCGAGACGATGCAGCCGGGCGACCATCTCATCACAAACGATCCCTGGCTCGGGACCGGACATCTGCACGACCTGACGGTGGTCACGCCGGCTTTCCATCGGCGGCAGCTGGTCGCGCTATTCGCCAACACGGCGCACGTCATCGACGTCGGCGGCCTCGGGATGGGACCGGAAGGTCGGTCCGTGTTCGAGGAGGGCTTGTATATACCGATCGTCAAATGCTTCGAAGCGGGGCGACCGAACCAAACCTTCTTCGACTTCCTCCGCGCCGGCACCCGGCAACCGGTCGAGCTGGAGGGCGACGTCTACTCGCTGTGCGCCTGCAACGAGGCGGGTGCGCGGCGGCTCGTCGGTATGTTAGACGAGTTCCGGCTGGACGGAATCGACGCGCTGGCGACGCATATCTTCGACAGCAGCCATCGCGCGACGGTGGCGCAGATCGCGGCGCTCCCGCCGGGTCGATTCACGGCGGAGATCTGGTCGGACGGCTACGAGGCACCGATTCGGCTCGCGGCGGCCATGACGATCGGGGCCGATACGATCACGGTCGATTTCGAGGGAACGTCAGGGCTGTCCGGACGCGGCATCAACGTACCGGCGGCGTATGCGCGGGCCTATGCGTGCTTCGGGATCAAGTGCGTGGTAGCGCCGGAGATCCCAAACAACACCGCCAGCCTGGCGCCGTTTCGCATGTTGATCCCGGACGGCACGATCCTGAACGCGCCGCGGCCCAGCCCGGTGTCGGTTCGACACGTCGTCGGCCAGCTTCTGCCGGACTTGATGATGGGGTGCCTGCATCAGGCCGTGCCCGACAGGGTGACGGCGGAAGGGTCGTCCTGCTTATGGAATCCGCCGCTTCGGGGTGGGGCGATCGTCTCGGGGCAGAACTCGCCGCTGCCGAGTTTCGAGGTGATCACGTTCAACTCGGGCGGCACGGGCGCGCGGCCCGAGCAGGATGGACTGGACGGGACGGCGTTCCCGTCCGGCGTGCGGACGATGCCGGTGGAAGCGACGGAGAACGTCGCTCCCGTCGTGTTCTGGCGCAAGGAGCTCCGGCCGGACAGTGCCGGCGCGGGGCGGACCCGGGGCGGGTTCGGGCAGATCATGGAGATTGGCGCCAAAGGAGATGCGGAGTTCGCGTGCAATGCGATCTTCGACCGGGTCGCGCATGCGCCGCGGGGACGTGAGGGTGGAGAGGATGGCGCTCCCGGCGTGGTGCGGCTACGGGATGGCGGCGATCTACGCACTAAAGGCTACCAGATCATCCCTGCAGGGGACCGGCTGATTCTCGAGCTACCAGGCGGTGGCGGGCTCGGGCCGCCGGCGGAACGCGATCCGGATCGTGCCGCTGAGGACGTTCGCGACGGTTTAGTCACAGTGTCGTAGAAATACATCAGTAAACGCCGCTGAAAGTGGGCAGAATATTGCGAAACGTTCTCTGGCTCGCGATAACGAGAGTGCTCGGAATGGCCGAGCCTCATATCCGGAAACCCACTTATGTCGATCTCCAAGACCGCCGCTTTCGGCCTCGCCGCGCTCCTTCTCTCCGCCATGTCCGTTCAAGCTGCACCGCGCCATCATCGGCAGATGATGCACCATTCGACGCAGGCTAAGCACGGCATGATGCATCGTGGTGGCACGATGGGTCGCTCGTCCAGCATGGGCGGTGCTGACAACTCTGCCGATTCGTTGAACGCCCAGTCGCTGACGCGCGCGCAGGGCGCCCAGTAACTACGTTAAATCTCGACATCACAGTGGTCGGTTCCGCGCCATCGTGGCGCGGAATCACATTGCTGCCTTGATCGCCATGAGACTTCGCCACATAGGTGGAAGCTCATTCAGACGTGAGCGTTTCCGATGAGGTCGATTGCCTGCCTGTTGTTGCTCGGCTCGTTGGCCGGGTGCGTGGCTCCGGAAGAGCCGCCACCACCACGCCGTAACGCGACGACCGTCAGCAAGCCGGCAGTCTCCACGGCTGACTTCGAAGATGCGCCGCGGCCGAATCGTAAGATGGGAGCTCCGAGCAACGACTCGATCATTCGAATGGGCCGCTAGGCGACGGCTCGTTCGCTGGGCGCGCGATAAACGATGTTCATGTCGGTCAGCGTTGCGTCGATCGCATCGACGACCCGGCGCATGTCATCCGGCGTGATCGCTCCGATGCATCCAAGTCGAAAGCTTGGCTGCACCGTATTGTAGAAGTTGCTGATCACAACGCCCCTCCCCTTCAGACGATCGACGAAGCCCTGCAGATCCCAATTTGGATCCGCGGGCGCGTCTACGTTCAAGACGATCGGGCCTTGCACGGTCGCCGGGATCGAGGGCGAGAGACCGAGTCGTTGAATGCCCGACCGTAGGACGTGCATGTTCTCCGTGTAACGGGCCAAGCGGGCCGGCTGGCCCCCCTCCGCGTCAAACAGATCCAGCGCGACATCGAAAGCGGCGATGGCACCGGCTGCTGGGGTGAACCGGTGCGAGCCGGGCGCCTTGGCGTAGTGAGCGTCAAGGTCGGACAGATCGAATGACCAACTGCCCGCGTTTCCCACCGACGCCGCCAGCCGATCCTTGCGCGCCACCGTGAAGGACGCGCCGGGTAGGCCCTCGATGCACTTGTTCGTGGTGAAGGCGACGCTATCGACCATCGGGAGCGATGACAAGTCGAACGGTAGCGCGCCGAACGCAGACACCGCGTCGACGATCACGCGGCGTCCATGCGCACCGGCGACTTTGGCTAATGCAGGAACGTCGTGAATGATCCCGGTCGCCGTCTCGCTGTAGACCAGCGCCACGTGCGAGATCGTCGGATCGGCGGTCAAGGCGGCATCGAGGCTCGCCGAATCGACACGGCTTCCATCTTGGACGGACATCGGCGTGACCACACGGCCGATCTCGATCGCGAGTCGCTCTAATCGGTCGGCATATTGGCCGGTTTTCGGGACGAGAAGGCGGCCTCCTGGCGGAAGGAACGTTCGACAGGCAGCCTCCATCGCGAAATGGCCGCATCCCTGCAAAATCAACGCGGTATGATCTTGCAGGGTACCTCCCGCGATGTGTAGGACGCGCTCGCGGATGCGGGCGACCAATCGTCGGAAATCATTGTCCCACGGTGCATAGTCGATCGCGGCAGCGGCACGAACGGCGTCATGTGTAGTTACAGGGCCCGGGATCAACAGTAGCATTCGGGCATTCTGGGTTGTCGGACGCTTGCTTCGCAAGGTGTGAACCCTGGTTTCGCCTGACGGGCGCTTGAGATAGGGAATGCGTCCATGATCTCGCCACTGCCTTTGCCTGATTGGGTGCCCTGGTGGGTTCACTTGGCGATCCTGCTCGCGCTGCTTTTTGTCGCGATCATGTTCGCATTGATGCCGTTCAGTGTGTTCGGGACAAAGTCGCGACTTGAAGCGATCGATAGCCGGCTGGATGAGATCCAAGCGGAGATCCGCAGCCTTGCTCTACGGCTGCCAGATCCGGGCACGGATGACGACGGTGCGCAGGTCGGGCCAAGGACGGGGCGCCGGAGCTGGCTGCCACCAATACCGCCACCGCCGTCAGATTCCTCTCGTCGTGACCCGGCGCGACCGACGCGAACCGAGCCGAAGCTATACTGACGAGCCTATCGATGGCGTTCGAGGAACAGGTGATGCATAGGAAGCGCACGCGATCGCACAAATGGCGTAATGGACCGTCTTTCGATGGCTGACTTACCTTCCGCGATCGCGTCCGTCCCGGTCGTGCAGCCATTTCTGACGGAACCGCCGAAGCGGATCGCGTTTGCCGCGGCGCCAACCATGCTCGCGACGCAGAGTAAGGCGAAGCTCGTCGAGCGCTATGGAAATCATGAGTTGAGCGGTGCCGAGGTGATCGTCTGTCTAGGCGGCGACGGCTTTCTGCTCGAAATCCTGCACAGCTTGCTCGATCACGGCTTGGATACCCCAGTCTACGGCATGAATTGTGGCTCCGTAGGCTTTCTGATGAATGCCTACGTAGAAGACGGCTTGATCGAAAGGCTCGCGACCGCACAAGGCGCCATTCTGCATCCGCTGAGGATGCACGCCGAAACATACGACGGACGCATCGAGGAAGCGCTTGCGCTCAACGAGGTCTCGCTTCTTCGTCAGTTGCGGCAAGCGGCCAAGATCAAGATCGTGATCGACGGCCGCGTTCGGCTCAGCGAGTTGATCTGCGACGGCGTCCTGGTTTCCACTCCGGCCGGATCGACCGCATACAATCTGTCGGCTCATGGACCTATCGTTCCGCTTTCGGCGAACCTATTGCCACTCACACCGATCAGCGCATTCCGACCACGGCGATGGAGAGGCGCTCTGTTGCCGAGCACCGCAGCCGTATTTTTCGAAGTGCTCGAACGAGAGAAACGACCGGTCGCGGCCGTTGCAGATTTTACCGAGGTTCGCGATGTCCGGTCAGTTTCAGTGCAAGAAGACCGAAGCATCGCGACGACCGTATTGTTCGATCCAGGTCAGGGTCTCTCGGAACGGATCATTGCGGAGCAATTCACCGTTTGAGCCGAACGCAGTCTGCTTGTTGACAATTAGGCTGCCACCCGACCCAGGTCCGAACCAGTGCGGAGCAGTTCGACGCGCATCGGGACCGTTGCCGGAACTGGAGCCGGATCACGCACAGTGTAGCCGCGGCCCCAGACTGTACCGATAACGTTACGGGCCCCTGCTTCGGCCAGTTTCTTGCGAAGTTTGCAAATGAATACGTCGATTATCTTCACTTCGGGCTCGTCCATGCCGCCATAGAGATGGTTCAAGAAAACCTCTTTGGTCAGGACCATTCCTTTGCGCATCACGAGCAGTTCGAGAATGGCGTATTCCTTGCCCGTGAGGTGGACAGGACGACCCTCTATCGAAACGCTGCGGCTTTCCAGGCTGAGTTCCATCTCGCCGACCTGCAGCACCGACTGGCTGAAACCCTTGCTGCGCCGAACGACCGCCTGCATGCGCGCAATGCACTCGGACACATCGTATGGCTTGGTGATAAAGTCGTCGGCGCCGATCGCGAAAGCCTTGACGCGAGCCTGCGGACGAACAAAGGCGGAGAGGACCAGCACCGGGGTATTCATTCGGGCGGCACGCATCCGGCGAACGACTTCGTAGCCCTCCATATCCATGAGGGAAAGCTCGAGCATCACGATATCGAAATCGTAGTGCTTGACCAGATCAAGGGCGTCTTCACCGCTCTCGACCTGCTCGACTACGGCGCCGGTGTCGCGAAGTGCTTGGACCAGTGCTCTATTTGAGAGCACATCATCCTCGATCATGAGAACACGCATTCGTGGAACTCCGTGGCGAAGTGTTAGGGCATATTGCAACCTTGACGTGTATCTGTCCAACGAAAAAGCAGTGATTTGAGTCTCAAGAACAAAACTTAACGGTCCGTTCGTCTTTTGCGCCTAGGATGGTGGCTGGAGAAAGAAGGACAGCTAGCGATCATGCCACAACCATCGGTTGTAGATCGACTTCGGTCGGCCCCCGAAATGGTGGCCCAGGCTAGCCAGATCAGTTGCTCGGGCCGGGTCACGTCGATCACTGCCTTGGCTGCCGAGATCGACGGCTTAAATGGACAGCTCGCGATCGGCGATCGGCTGAGTCTGCTCGCACGGGATGGCGGAACGGTTTGCGCCGAAATCGTCGGCTTTCGAGCGACGCGAGCTCGCGCCCAGGCTTTCGGTGACTTGAATGGCCTTGGGGTCGGAGCACCAGCGTCGATCCCTTTCGCGGCGGGCCTGGCGCCGCCGACTTCACGGTTAACGGTTGGCCCTGGTTGGCTCGGACGCGTGGTCGACCCACTGGGAAACCCGCTGGACGGCTTGGGATCGCTCGGAAACGGTACTGCTTGTCCGGTTCGAGGTGAGCCTCCTCAGGCCGCACAGCGATCTCGGCTCGGTGAACGCGTGAGCCTCGGCGTGCGCGCACTGGACCTGTTCGCGACCTGTCGAAGTGGACAGCGGCTCGGCTTGTTTGCCGGTTCGGGTGTCGGCAAATCGACGATGATGGCGATGATGGCGCAGCAGGCTGAGTGCGACGTCATCGTCTTCGCGCTCGTCGGCGAGCGCGGGCGGGAGTTGCGAGAATTCATCGAGGATGATCTCGGGCCGGCTGGTCTAGCGAGATCGGTCGTCGTCGTCGCGACGTCGGATCAGCCACCGCTGATGCGCCGAGAGGCTGCCTATGCCGCCATGACGGTGGCCGAGTATTTCCGAGATCAGGGCAAGTCGATACTGCTGTTAATGGACAGTGTAACGCGCTTCTGTCTGGCACTACGCGAGATCGGCCTGGCGGCGGGCGAGCCGCCGGCGACGCGGGGTTACCCGCCCAGTGTATTTGCCGAACTCCCTCGCCTGCTCGAACGGGCCGGCCCTGGTCCGGACAACGGGAAGGCAGGACCGATTACCGCGATCTTCACCGTTCTGGTCGAGGGCGACGACCACAACGAGCCGGTCGCAGACGCAGTCCGCGGCATCCTCGATGGTCATGTCGTGTTGGACCGGCGGATCGGAGAACGCGGCCGCTACCCCGCCGTCGACGTATTACGGTCGTTGTCGAGAACGGTGCCGGGTTGCCTCAAGCCGGAGGAGCGGGTCGCGGTTCGCCGGGCCCGCGAGATCCTGGCCACTCAGGCAGAATTGGCCGATCTGGTCAGGCTTGGTGCCTACCAGTCAGGCCAAGACGCAGCCGCTGACGAGGCGCTCGAACTCGCGCCGCAAATCGAGGCTTTGCTGACCCAAGCCCGGGGTCAGGGAAGCACACTGCACGATGCATTCGAGAAGCTCAAGGCGATCGTTGGAGACACGAATGGCGCGTGACCCACTGGCGACGCTGATCAAGGTTCGGCAGCTTGCGTGCGACGAGAGTCAGGGAAAGTTGGTGGAGACGCTCGCTTTCGAGGATAAAGCGCGGCAGGCATGTCACCGACTCGAATTGTCAGTCGCACAGGAGACCGAAGCGGCAACCGATATCCACGGCACCGATGCGATGGTGGAGGCATTCGCGGCTTGGTTACCGGAAGCGCGGCGGCAACTCGAGGCAGCGCGACAAGTCCTGCTCGACCGACAGGCGGAGACGATGCGACGACGTGCCGAACTCACGGCGTGCAAGACTGCTTTAGAAACGGTTGAGACACTGCAGAAGCAACGAAAGGACGAGGCTCGCCGAGTGATCGACATGGTCTATGCTCGTGATCTGGAAGATCGTCCGTTCAAGTCAGAGAATTTGGATATCAACGCGCCCGATTAATGCCAGCCTAGTTCTTTCGATGGAACTGTGGTGGATGACGGGCGCACGAAAGGGGTTTTCGCTGTGCGTATCGCTATGATTGGTGGCGGGTATGTCGGACTGGTGTCCGGCGCTTGCTTTGCAGATCTCGGTGTCGAGGTGGCGGTGGTCGAGACCGATGCCGGCAAGCTCGACGCGCTGCAGAATGGGCGGATTCCGATCTACGAGCCTGGTCTCGATCGGTTAGTGGCGGATAACGTCGCCGCGGGACGACTGACGTTCAGCGACGATCTCGCAACGGCGGTTGCTGGCGTCGAAGCAGTGTTCATCGCCGTCGGCACACCGACCCGGCGCGGGGATGGCCATGCCGACGTCAGCTACGTCAACGCTGCAGCCGAACAGGTCGCGCATGCGCTGACCGGTTACGCCGTCGTGGTGACGAAATCGACCGTGCCGGTCGGAACAGGCCGGCGCATTGCGCAAATCATGCGACATGCGCGACCAGAGCTGGAGTTCGATGTCGCCAGCAATCCGGAATTCCTGCGTGAGGGCAGCGCCATTGGCGACTTCATGCGGCCGGACCGGGTCGTGATCGGAGCCGAGAGCGAGCGGGCCCGAGAGGTCCTCCGACGTCTCTACCGTCCGCTGTATCTGATCGAAGCGCCGATCCTGTTCACCAGCTTGGAAACGGCCGAACTCACCAAGTATGCCGCAAACTCCTTCCTGGCGATGAAGGTCACATTCATCAATGAGATGGCCGATTTGTGCGAGCGGGTTGGGGCCGACGTCCAGGACGTGGCTCGCGGGATCGGACTCGATGGGCGGATCGGGCGTAAATTCCTCAATGCCGGGCCCGGATTCGGCGGCAGTTGTTTCCCAAAGGATACGCTCGCGCTAATGCGGATCGCGCAGGATTGGGGTGCGCCGTCGCGGCTGGTGGAAGCCACCGTTGCCGTGAACGATGCGCGAAAGTCGGCGATGGCGGCGCGGATCGTCCATGCTTGCGGAGGATCCGTGCATGGCAAGACGATCGCCGTGCTGGGGCTGACCTTCAAGCCGGAGACGGACGACATGCGGGACGCGCCGAGCATCCCAATTGTGTCCCGATTGGCAGAAGAGGGAGCCAAGATCAGAGCGTTCGACCCGGTGGGCATGTCGCACGCCGTGACAATGGTGCCGTCGTCGGTTCAGTTCTGCAGTGATGCGTATGATGCCGCGACGGGTGCCGATGCACTCATTCTTGTGACCGAGTGGAACGAGTTTCGCGCGTTGTCGCCGGAGCGGTTGGCCGAGATCATGCGCGGTAAGTTACTAATGGATCTGCGGAACGTGTTCGAGCCGGCCGTGTTCCTCAAGGCTGGTTTCGATTACCGCGGCATCGGGCGGGGTATTGAGGCCTTCCGTGAACGGAACCAGGTTTCGGTATCGTAGCTCACTTCCGAGCCACTTGGCTCGGGCGTCATGCGCTCGGCTCTCGCCTGGAGAGCGGAGTATTCGCGCGGGCCCGGTTGAGTTCGGTCGGACCGAACGTTCCCAACCATTGTCTAGTATGTAGAGCAACTAAATCCGACCGAACCGACTCGGTTCGGTCGGATGTTGCTCGAGTAGTTTCGGCAAAGACGGATCGCTGCCGACGAGATTAAAACTCGCCGGCCGCGGGACGGATTTTAATCTTAGCACTTGCTTACGAGCGTTGCCGTGCGGTCGATCGGGCCGGCTGCAAGCTTATTTATGGCTGGAAAGCGGGTGCTACCGAGAGGCCCTCGACCCGGTGCTTCTCGATCAATCCGGCTACAAGACCTGACGAGATCGCTTCGGCAGCGAATTTGCGTAGGAACTGTGCGCCGGCCTTATTCTCACGAAGTGTGCCGATGGCCTGTTGAACGGCGGCGAACTGGCCCTCCAGAATGCGGGCACCGGGAAGCCGGACTAGGTCAGCCATCAATCGAGGTCGGAGGCCGGACAACGCGTCGAGCTTATCGCGCTGAAACATTTCGAAGGTTGCGTCCATGTTTTCGGAATGCACGATCTCAGCATGTTTGATGTTGCGGTCGAGCCAAAGGCCGTAGGCGGTACGGGCCGTCGAGGCGATGCGGATACCGGGCTGATCGACGTCGGCGATGGTGCGCAACGGTGAGTCGGGTGGAACGAGGTAGGTCGACTGGATCTCAACATAAGCCGGAGTAAATTCGATTTTCTCGGCACGAGCCGGCTCGGCGCCGATCAGACCGATGTCCCAGGTGTCAGTGCCGGCGGCGTCGGCGAGTTCGCCGGGTTTCGGATAGGGCACGTAGCGGACGGGAACGCCGAGGCGTTCGGCAATGGCGGCGCCGAGATCCGGCGCGACACCGGCCGGACCGCCATCCGCGTCGCGGGCGGAGATCAGAAGAAAATTACTTAGGTTGAGGCCGACGCGGAGAACACCGGTCGGGGCGAGTTCAGCGACGATTTGGGCGGGCACGGGCATTAAACGATCTCGACCAACATGGGAGAGCGAAGCCTGAACCGCCGTTTCGTCGATCGCAAGATCAGGACACTGGCACCGGATCGGCAGGTAACCGGGGTGACGTGGGATTGGGGTGGAGCGGATGGAGGGAATCGAACCCTCGTATGCAGCTTGGGAAGCTGCCGTTCTACCATTGAACTACACCCGCGCCGGGCTTGAAGCCTGTATAAGGAAATGCGGTTGACCACGCAAATGCCGACGCATAGGTTCGTGCTGGATCGACGATCGTCCCCTCGTGATTTGTACGGCCGGATTGCGGCGAGGTAAAAGAAACGCGCTAAAGAGGCCTGGGCGCTACTGGTGCTCCCGGGGTCGACGGCTGGTTTTGTGAGGCTGGCCCATGTCCAATCCGTCCTATCGTCCTGCTACGCTTCTGGTTCATGGTGGGGTCGAGCGTTCCCCTTACGGTGAAACGGCGGAAGCGCTGTATCTGACCAGTGGTTACGTCTACGACAGCGCAGAGCAAGCCGAGGCTACCTTCACCGGTGAGGTAAGCCGCTATCAATACTCACGCTTTGGGAACCCAACCGTGAGTATGTTCGAGACGCGACTGGCGCTGCTCGAAGGCGCCGAGGCCTGCCGGGCGACGGCGACCGGCATGGCGGCGGTGCATGCGGCGATGCTGTCGCATCTCAAGACGGGCGACCGGGTGGTCGCGTCGAGGGCGCTGTTCGGGTCGTGCTACTGGATCGTCGCGACCCTGCTGCCACGCTACGGCATCACCAGCGAATTCGTGGACGGGACCGATCTGGAGGCTTGGGCTGCGGCACTGTCGACACCGGCGACGATGGTGCTGGTGGAGAGCCCATCTAACCCGATGCTCGACGTGCTGGACCTGACGGCGATCTGCGACCTGGCGCATAAGGCCGGTGCGCTGGTAGTTGTCGATAACGTGTTCGCGACACCGCTGCTGCAGAAGCCGTTCGAGTTGGGTGCCGACATCGTGGTGTATTCGTGCACCAAGCATATCGACGGTCAGGGCCGAGTCCTCGGCGGGGCGGTGCTGGGACGAAAGGCTTGGGTCGAGGAGACGCTACAGCCGTTCATGCGCAATACGGGGCCGAGCATGTCGCCGTTCACGGCTTGGGTGTTGCTGAAAGGGCTCGAGACATTGTCGTTGCGGGTCAATGCAGCAAGCCAGAGTGCACGGCGGGTGGCCGATGCGTTGGCGGGTCATCCGGCCATCAAGCGGGTGCTGTATCCGGAGCGGGCGGACCATCCGCAGCATGCGTTGGCGATGCGGCAGATGGCCTCGGGCGGGACGATGGTGGCGTTCGAGATGCACGATAAGAATGCCGCGTTCACCGCCTTGAACGGGTTCAAGCTCATCGCGGTGTCGAACAACCTCGGCGACTCGAAGTCGCTGGCGACGCATCCGGCGACTACGACGCACATGAAAGTCGGCGCCGTAGAGCGTGCCCGGCTGGGGATCTCCGACGGGGCAATCCGGCTGTCGGTGGGGCTCGAGGATGCCGACGACCTGATCGAGGATATCGAGCAGGCGTTGAGCAGACTGGCGATGCCGGCACGGCAGGCTGCAGAGTAGCCGATGACACCGGAGTATCGATCGGTCACCAACGGGATCGAGGTCACGGTGCAGACCTATTTCCTGGAAGACCAGTCGGATCTCGATCATGGTCCTTGGGTGTGGGCCTATCAGGTCCGCATCTCTAACCAGGGCCGGGAGACAGTGCAGCTGCTTCGGCGTACGTGGCGGATCACCGACGCGAACGGGCGCATCCAGGTGGTGCAAGGCGACGGTGTGGTGGGTGAGCAGCCAACTCTCGAACCAGGCGAGTCCTTCGAATACACCTCCGGGACCCCGCTGGAGGCGAGTTCCGGGATCATGATCGGCACCTACCACATGATCGCGACGGCATCCGGGCAGCCGTTCGACGTGACGATCCCGGCGTTCAGCCTGGACTGCCCCGGCCAGCAGGCAAAGCTGCATTGACTTGCTGATCGCTCGCGGCCGGTACACGAGACGTGGATGAGAACGCTTCAGTGAACGAGTTGGCTCCCCCCTCCCCCGGCACGACCGTGCCGCGCGAGGCCCGTCCGACACAGGCAGAGGTGGAGGCGGCTGTGCGGACGCTCATTCGATGGGCGAACGACGATCCATCGCGCGAGGGTCTACGGGACACGCCGGCCCGGGTGGCGCGATCATATAACGAGATGTTTTCCGGCTACGCGGTCGATCCAGTCGCTCTGTTAGAACGGACTTTCGAGGACGTCGAAGGGTATGACGAGATCGTGCTGTTGCGCGATATCCGGATCGAGAGTCACTGCGAGCATCACATGGTGCCGATCATCGGCAAATGTCACATCGGATACATGCCGCGGAACCGGGTGGTCGGGATCAGCAAGCTAGCGCGGGTGGCGGATGCGTTCGCCCGGCGATTGCAGATTCAGGAGCGATTGACGGTTCAGATCGCCGACACGGTCGAGCACGTGTTGCAGCCGCGCGGTGTCGCCGTGGTGATCGAGGCGGGGCATCAATGCATGAGCACGCGCGGCGTGCATAAAGCAGGGGTCAGCATGGTGACGAGCCGGATGACAGGGTGCTTTCGAGACGATCCGTCAACGCGGCGGGAGTTGCTCGCGATGATCGGTAACCGGGCGCCGGGCTCGATGGAGGTTTAGTGCGGGCCTAGGCTGCGGTTCAGGAGGGCGGCTAGACGGACGCCCGCCTTGGCCAGTTGAAGGCGAGTGTCGCGCACCGCCATCTCTAGGTAGCGGGGCGTCAGGCGATACGTGCCGGTTTCGGTCGGGACAGGAAGCAGGCCGTAGGCGTCGCGGTCGGCAGACCGGAAGGTCTCCAGGGCCCATGACGAGGGCATGCCGGCACACCAGCGGCGGCGGTCGGCGGGGGTGATTGTGCCGACCATCGTGCGGGCGACCTGAGCGGGATCCGCGCCGAGCATCCGGACGAACTCAGTGGCTGCGTGCGGACGGTGTGAGTATCGCGTCGGCGATGAGAGCGATAATCTCGTGTCCCTCGTCGCCCCAGGCCAGCGCAAGCCGGGGGAAGACGAGGACGATACTCACAAGAAGACACGGTCTAGACATCGGCAGCGCGCATAGCCTCGTGAACGTAGGGATTGTTCCTGCGCTCGGTGCCGATGGTGGAACCGGGGCCGTGGCCGCAGAGGAAGGCGGTCTCATCCGAGAGCGGCATAAGCTTGTCACGGATCGATCGCAGGAGGGCCCCGGCATCGCCATAGGGGAAATCGGTGCGGCCGACGGAGCCCTGGAAGAGGACGTCGCCGACAATGGCGAGGCCGCCCGCGCGATCGACGAAGACGAGGTGACCCGGCGTGTGGCCAGGGCAATGCAGGATCTCGAAGTAATGGCCGCCAAGTTCGAGCGTCTCACCCTCGACGAGGAAGCGGTCGGGACGGACATTGCGGGCATCGGCAATGCCGAAACGGCGGCCTTGGTCTTCGAGGCCGTCGAGAAGGAAAGCGTCGCGTTCGTCGGGACCTTCGAGAGGAACGCCGGCAAGCGCGTCACGCAAGGCGGCGGCGCCGCCAGCGTGATCGATGTGACCATGGGTCAGGAGGATGCGCTCGACCGAAAGTCCGAGTTCCTCGATCGCGTCGCGTATGCGTTGCACGTCCCCGCCGGGATCGATCACCCAGGCGCGCTTGCTCGCGTCGTCCCAAAGCAGCGCGCAATTCTGTTGGAGCGGGGTAACCGGGATGATCGCGCCACGCAGCGCGTTCATCGCCCACCCGAGACGCTAGACAGGGCAGAGAAACTGGTCGGGGTCAGGAGCTGACTATCGATGTTAGCGACGATCTGACCGTCTTTCTCACTCTCGGCACGCTTGGAGAGCCATTCGGGGTCAGTCTGGAAGGCGGTCCACTTCGTCTCACGTTCGCTGAGACTGTCCCAGGCGAGGAGATAGATGAGCTCCTGGTTGGAATGGCCGATCAACGTCGTCCAGAAGCCGGCCTGGCGGATGCCGTGACGTTGCCAGAGAGCGAGCGTGACCGTTTCAAAGCGGTTCAGCAGGGCGGGCAGACGACCGGGGAGGCATTGATAAATGCGTAGTTCATGGATCATTGGGCATCTCCTTGCGTTCCGGGAGAGTGCGGGGCGGATGCGGGGGCGGCAAGTGGAACCTCGATAGGGCGTATCCCGTTTACCTTGGATGACCGATACGCCCCGCCGTCGCCGCTGGCCCTATGTGATCGGGGCATTCACTGCCGTGATCGTCATCTTCGTCGTCGTCTTCCGTTGGGATTGGCTCATTCCACTCATCGAACCTCGCGCCAGCGCAGCGCTTGGGCGGCCGGTCACGATCGGGCATCTGCACGTCAAGTTGGGCCGGGTCGTGGTCGTGATGGCGGATGATGTCACGGTCGGCAATCCCGCCGGGTTCCCGGGCGACGGTAAGTTCGCGACGGCGGAGCATCTCACGATCGACGTGGACGCGATGAAGCTGATCCAGGAGCGAGCGATCGTGCTGCCGCTAATCCAGCTCGACAAGCCGATGGTCGACGCTCAGCAGTTGGCAGATAAGACAGCCAATTGGAGCTTCGGCGGTGGCGGCTCGAGCGGTGGACGCGAGCCGGTGTTGGGGCGGCTCGTGATCAGTGACGGTGACGTTCATGTGCGGTCGGTTCCACTTGGCGCGGATTTCCAAATCGCTGTAGCGACGAAAGCTGGGGAGAACTCGGGCAAGGAGCAGATTGTCGCGACTGCCAAAGGTACTTATGCCAAACAGCCGATCACGGCGCAGTTCGTCGGCGGGGCGCTATTGTCGCTGCGGGATGCCGGGGACTCCTACCCTGTCGACCTGAAGCTGCAGAATGGCCCGACATCGGCTTCGGCGCGCGGAACGGTCGACAACCCGTTGGCTTTTGCTGGCGCAAATGTGCGGCTGACGTTTGCTGGACCGGACATGTCGCTGCTGTTGCCGCTGACCGGGATCGCGATCCCAAAGACTCCGCCCTATCGGGTGGCCGGGAAGCTTGATTACGAAACGGGCGTCGTCAAGTTCGAGGGTATCGATGGTAAGGTCGGCAGCAGCGATCTCCAGGGTTCGCTTGACGTGAACACGACGTCAGAACGGGCGGTGCTGACGGCGGACCTGCAGTCGAACATGGTCGATCTTCGAGACTTGGCCGGGTTCATCGGGGCGGAACCCGGAGATGACAGCAAGGGCGCGAAGAAGGCAGGCCGCTCGGATGGCAGGGTGTTGCCAGACGATCCGATCAGCTTGCCCCGACTCAACGTCGCGGACGTGCACTTGAAGTACAAGGCGCAGCGGATCGAGGGGCGGCGTCAGCCGCTGGACAACATGCAAGTGGCAATGGACATCGTGAACGGGGCGGTGACATTGCATCCGCTCAGCTTCGGTGTGGGCAAAGGTCAGATCACCTCGACGATCAGCCTGTCGGAGAAATCCCAAGCTTTGGCCATGAAGGCGAACATCGACTTCAAGAGCGTCGATGTCAGCAAGCTGCTGAACGCGACCGGGGTGGCAGAAGGCGCTGGCGTGCTGGGTGGCTCGGCGATCATCGAGGGGACCGGCAAGTCGCTGGCCGACATCCTCGGCGGAGGGAATGGCGAGCTGAAGCTTTATATGGGATCCGGCGGTAATCTGAGCGCGCTGCTGGTGGATCTGTCGGGACTGCAGTTTGGCAATGCGCTGCTGTCGGCGCTGGGCGTTCCTTCGCGGGAGCGGATCGAGTGTCTGGTCACGGATTTCATGCTGACGAACGGGACGGCACAGTCGCGATTGACGATGTTGGATACCAACGATTCGCGGGTTGGGATCACGGGTGCGGTGAATCTCAAGAGTGAGCAGATGGATCTGACATTGCGCACCCAGGCCAAGCATTTCAGCATTGGGTCGCTACCCACCCCGATCGGCATCGGTGGGACGCTCGGCAATCCAAGCATCAAGCCGGACTTGGCCGAGGGTGGCGTGCGCGCTGCGGCGGCGGTCGGACTGGGCGTGGCGCTCACGCCACTCGCCGGACTGCTCCCGACGATTCAGTTCGGCACGGGGGAAGATCACGCGTGTGGCGGGTTACTGCGTGAGATCAAGACGCCACCGCGCGCGCCCGGGGCTGCGGTGCGTGCACGGCCGGCAACGAGGCGACGGTAGTTCGCCTGAGTGTCCGTCCAAGATCATGTTGAGTCCTGAGAGTCAGTTGTGATTCCCTGGCGGCTACCGCCGTTAGCAGGAGCCGCCGCCCGATGTGGACTGTTGAGAACCGTGCCCGGTATGACCGCGGCAAACTGCGCTATCCCACTGACCTGACCGATGCTGAGTGGGAACTGGCCAAGGCCGAAATCCCACGTGCCCGGCGAGGCGGCAACAAGCGGACGGTGGACGTTCGTGAGGTGATGAACGGCCTGATGTATGTGCTGGGCACGGGATGCCAGTGGCGCGCGATCCCGAAGGACCTGCCACCCCGCAGCACGGTGAACCACTACTTTTGCCGCTGGCAGCACGACGGCACGCTCGATCGGCTGCACCATGCCCTCTACGTGCTTTGCCGCGAGCAGGTGGACCGCGAAACCAGCCCGACAGCCGCTATTATTGATAGCCAGAGTGTAAAGAGCGCTGAAAAGGGGGGCGTCGGATCGACCCGCCGGGCTTTGACGGCGGAAAGAAGATCAAAGGCAAGAAGCGGCACGTCCTCGTCGATACTCAGGGCTTGCTGATGCACGCCGTCGTCCATGCAGCTGACCTGCAGGATCGTGATGGCGGCGTGCTGCTGATGGCGACGATGTTCGGGCTGTATCCATTTCTGCTGAAGCTCTACGCCGACGGCGGCTATCAGGGACCGAAGTTCCAGCAGGGCCTGGCCCGGGTCTGCCACGGCGTGAACGTCGAGATCGTAAAGCGGTGCGACACGGGCAAGTTCGTGGTGCTGCCGAAGCGCTGGATCGTGGAACGCACCATCGCATGGCTGAACCGTTGCCGTCGCCTAAGCAAGGACTGGGAGTGCCTCAACCGAAACGCCCTGGCATTCCTCCGCTGGGCGTCCGTCCGGCTGATGCTACGAAGGCTCTGCCAACGCTAACCATGATCATGGACGGACACTGAGAGGCAACGGGGTGACGAGCTCGCGTTGGCGGGACTAAGATCGGACATCGGCCGAGATACGGCTGCCGGGGAGGACGGACAATGCAGAACGCCGCGCAAGAGCGGTTCCAGACGTTGCACGAGATCGTGGCGGCTGCGCGGCTCAACCTGAACCAAAATCTCTGGGATTACGTGGTCGGGGGGACAGGTACAGAGACGACAGTGCGACGGAACCGGTCCGCACTAGACCAAATTGGGTTTCGCCCGCGGGTGCTCGAGGATGTGTCGTTCGTGGATGCGTCGACGTCGTTCCTGGGACATCGAATCAGGCTGCCGATCATGCTTGCCCCGGTCGGTGGGTTGGATCAGCTCGGCGCCGGCGGTGGAGTTACGGTTGCGACCGGTGCGGGCGTGGCCGGGGTGCCGTTCTGTATCAGTTCAGTCAGCGAAAGCGGGATCGAGGCCACGGCGGCGGCAGCCACGGGATGCAAGGTCTTCCAACTCTACGTGCGCGGCGATGCGGGGTTCGTGGATGATCATGCAATGCGGGCGACGGCAGCGGGATATGACGCGTTCTGCATCACGGTGGATAGCGCGATCTATAGCCGGCGAGAGCGGGACATTGCGAACCGGTTCGCGAAACCGTGGCGGGCGCGTTCGTCAGGCATGGAGTTCCAGGCCGCACTCAATTGGGCCGATATCGAACGGTTCAAACGGCAGCATAAGATCAAGCTGTTCCTGAAAGGGATTGCTACAGCCGAAGATGCCGCGCGGGCGTGTGAGATCGGGGTAGACGGGATCTACGTGTCTAATCACGGGGGACGGCAATTGGATCATGGGGCCGGGTCGACGGAGGTGCTGCCGGAGGTGGTCGATGCGGTTGCAGGGCGGGCGTCGGTCATGGTCGATGGGGGGATTTCGCGAGGGAGCGACGTGGTCAAAGCCATCGCGCTCGGGGCCGACCTGGTGGGAATCGGTCGACTATACGTCTACGGCTTCGCGGCGGCCGGCGTAGAGGGGATTGCACGGGTGGTCGAGTTGCTCGAGGAGGAAGTGGTAGAGTGTCTCGGGTTATTAGGGTTGAACAGCTTCGAGAAACTCGACCGTAGCTATTTGCGGCGCGTCGAGGCGGTCACGGAACCGCACGTGCATAGCGCGTTTCCGTTGCTGACGCTGCCGACTTATACTTATTGACGATTGCGGCCGGCTAGATTGGCAATCCGGGCGTCTTTCCTGACACTACCGATACTGCTGCCCACCCAATAGGAAACTACGCTGGTGGCCATGGTGGTCAGGCTTCCTAGCAAGACGTTCAAACTCGCGTAGGTCGACTTGGCCGAGCCCGGCGGCAACAGAAGCATCAGCCGATCCCACCGCCCATGGGCCAACCCCTCCAACTCGCGGATCAACAGGCGATGATGGGCCGCCGGCGCGTGCCCCTGTGGCGCGAGCGCCACCGACGCCCATTCGTCAAGGCTCTCCCTCAGCTTCCCCCGAGCGCCCCGCTCGGATGTCACGTTCGATAAGGTCCAGTTCGGCATCCGAAACTCCAGATAAGTCGCCGACCGGCCGCGCCGCCGGAACCTTGGGGTGCATGTACGGTGCAGCGACCTTCGCGAGCGCGACGGCGCCATCGATGTCGTTGGCAGCCCATTTGGACCGCATCACTGATAAAAGGATGTGTAAGGGAGTGGCTCCGCTCATCTCTCCTCCTTGCGCAAATCGCCAATTTCGGTCCAAGCGGCTTGGCGATGGGCTGAGCGGCCATTGCGCCCACTCGCCATCACCCCGGACGATAGCGCCTTAGATCGATTTAGCTGGGCACTCCGTCAAGGTAATATTTCCTATATTGGCATGCATGAAAATGAGATCGTGAGCGTCAAGCCGCCTTAAATTTGCCTGGATGTGATCCCATATTACCTATTGAGATAGTGCATCTCCCAAGCTCTAAGGTGCTCTGATGACGCGCAAACTACTTGCTGTAACTCTTGCCGTAACAGCCCTCGCGGCTTCTGCCGTCCTCCCGAACTCCTCGGCGGAAGCGCAGTGGCGCGGCGGTTACGGTCGTGGCTACGGTTATGGCTACCGTGGCTATGGCGCCGGTCCGTTCGTCGGTGGGGCCCTGCTCGGCCTCGGGGTCGGCACCCTCTTGGCCGCTCCCTACGTTGCGCGGCCGCCGGTTGTCTACGCGCCGCCGCCGGCCTACTACCCGCCCCCGGCCTATGCCTACGCGCCATATCGTTACGCGCCGCCGCCTGTATATTACGCGCCTTACTAGTCCAGCGAAGAATCCTCCGCTGGCGAACACCGCAGTTAGCATCATCGCAGGAGTAGGGTGCGCCCTACTCCTAACTGCATGCACTGTACAGCACCGGCCAAAGTCACAATTTGCTGGGAAGCTTACGTCGACTGATCCATCGTGCCCGCAGACGAACGGCATCCTTGTCGTTCAGAACGATCAGGTTGTCTTCACCCCCACGGAGGCGACCTGGACGCTCCAAGGCAAGTCGGTAAACGGCCGGATCGATCTTGAGCGATCCCGCCCCAGCTTCGATCACAAGCTCTATAGTACGACGTTGACCGCGACCCAGGTGAACGACCGCGTCTCCGGCACCTACTCGACCCCGTCCTGCAAATATGCGGTCGAGTTGAACAGGTTCTGATCAAAACGACCGCGCCAATCCGCGCGGCAACCCCCACAGCTGATCACCCGACAGCGACAGCCAATCCCCTCCCGATTGCTGTGCCGCAATGACCCCGCCCACCCAGGCTGCCATCGCCCCGCACTCGGTATCGAACGAAACCGTCACCCGCGGCAACTGCGCGATTGACCCGATCATCTCCTCGAACACCTCGCCCGCCACGCGCTGATGCGGGTTCGTGTCCGCAGTCGCGAACGCCTGGCCGCGCGTCCGAGCCAACCGCGCCAGTCCCAAACCCAGATCGCAATAGCGCAAATGGAACAGGAACAATCCCCCAGTTCGCAGCACCGCATCGCACGAGTGAAAGCCCGGCGCCCACTGCACCGCCCGCCGCACGAACACCGGCTTGCACATCGCCGCGCTGAACCGAACCCAACCCCGTTGAATCCCGATCGGCCGCGACGGATCGATCGCCGCTTCCTCGGCAACGACATGCTGGACGTCCAACCCCACTGCCGTCACAACATCGGCTGGTTGGCTCGCCGCGAACGCCCGCAGATCCCGGAACCGGCGCGGGTCCGCGACCACCATTTCGTCCACGTCGCTATGCACCACCGCGTCATAGCGCTCCAGCAGCGCCGCAGCCCGTGCGCTCACCCGCGCCGCCCGCTCATCCTCGTCCAGTGCCGACCGAGCTAACCGCTCGACATTGATCGCCAGGCCGTCGACGCTGCCATCGTCCGACCCATGGTCCATCAGGAAGCAATGCTCAGCCCCAACTTGGTGCGCATAATGCCTAGCCCAAACCTGCGCCCAGATTGGTTCGTTGTATGACATCGTCAGTGCCGCGACCCGCATACCCCGCAAATCCCACGCCGGTGCCCCTTCAGGCAAGCGAGAGGCTTCGCGCGTTGTTGCATCTCGGCTAAGTCAAATCGACAAGGAGCCCACGATGCCGATCCCAACTGACAAAGCCTTCCGCGCCGTCCTCGGGCAGACCCTTCAGACCGGCGCCCTTCGAGCAATTCTGATCCTGGGCGCCTTCGCCTTCATCGGTGCCTGCCTTGCATGGTTGGTGCACTGACCCGGCGCACCAGTTTACCTAGCAGCAACCGACCCGAGGCTCGCGTGCCGTGCTGACCGACCTCCCGAACGTCCTGACGCTCTCGCGAATCGCGGCGATCCCCATTCTGGCCGCCATGACGGCGATCCACACCCCCGGCGGTGACCTCGCCGCCTGCATTGTCTTCGCGGCGGCCGGCATCACCGACTATCTGGACGGCCGACTCGCCCGCGACCGAGACCAAGCCAGCGACGTCGGCCGTATGCTCGACCCGATCGCCGACAAACTCCTCGTCGGCGCCGCCCTCATGCTGCTTGCCGCCAATGACCGCCTGACCGGATGGGGCCTCTATCCCGCCATCATCATTCTTCTGCGCGAGATCCTCGTCAGCGGCTTGCGCGAATACCTAGCCGGCCTGCGCGTTGGCCTCCCGGTCACTAACCTGGCGAAGTGGAAAACCGGCTTTCAAATGGGCGCGCTCGGCACCCTCATCGCCGGCGGCGATACGGCAGTCTTGCTCCATCTGTCTTTTCTTCCAGTCGTCGCGATCGGGGTCGCCATGCTCTGGATTGCCGCCGTCCTGACCCTGCTCACCGGATGGGATTACCTAAAGGCTGGCTTACGCCATGCGACCACACCGAACGGTGCGGTTCCGCGACGGTAATCGACAAACCGTCCGGTTTGGGTCATGAACTCGCCGCGTGGATCGTATTGACCCCGACTCAGTCGTGACTCAGGAGCTCTCCCTCGCATGCGGCGTCTGACCCCGCTCCTACTCCTGGTCGGCCTCACAGGCTGCACCGGCCTAGGCGAATTCATGGATCACACCTTCTCCAATCCTCGCCGAAACCCAAACATTCCCATGACCGACAGCGAGAACGTTCGTCGCGTTCGCGGTCTCGACCCGGCCCTCCAGCCGCTCGAAGTCGAACCCGGCAACGTCTGGCCGAAATTCGATACCCGCGATCCCACCCTCGAAGATGTCGCGAACAATCCTGGCCGCGAGGACGCGCGCGGCTTTGAACCCACCACCATTCAAGGCGGTCGCGCCGGCCTACCCGCGCATCGTCAGCCTGTCCCGGTCCGCGGCAGTTCCACCCCACCGAACCAAACCCAGCCGGAGAGCCTTCGAATTCCAAGCCCCTCCCTGTCCCCGCCACCCCCAACGGCAAACGCTCCTAGACCCCCGGGCGGCGTGATCGACACGCCCCAAGGTCCCGCCATCGACGCCGGCGGCACGAGTGGTTACCGGTCTCTCACCACGCCGAGCGGCCCCGGCGCCATCGTGGTGCCCAACGGCAACGGCACCAGCACCGTCATTCGCCCCGACGGCACCGTTCAAACCATCACGACCCCGCGCTGACATGCTGAAGGTTCTCTACTTCGCATCCCTGCGTGAGCGCATGGGTCGCAACGAGGAAGATCTCGCGCCGCCGCCCTCGGTCTCGACCGTCGCCGACCTCATTGCCCACCTTCGCGGCCGCGACCCGGCTGGGACCGCCGCGTTCGCTCAACCCACCCTCGTGCGCGCCGCTGTCAACCAGGAATTCGCCAACCTGCAGACCCTCATCCACGACAACGATGAGATCGCCTTCTTCCCGCCCGTGACCGGCGGCTGATGGCCACCATCCGCGTTCAGCCCGAGCTGTTCGACGTCGGTCGCGAGATGGCTCTCATCTCTGCCGACCGGGCCGACATCGGCGGCCTCGGCTGCTTTGTCGGCCTAGTCCGCGGCCGCGCTGGCGACGACGATCTCGCCGCCCTCACGCTCGAGCACTATCCCGGCATGACGGAACGTGCACTCGGCGTCATCGCCGCCACCGCTGAACGACGCTGGTCTCTCCTCGGCTGCACCCTGATCCATCGCATCGGTTGCCTCGCCCCGGGCGAGCCTATCGTCCTCGTCCTGACCGCCGCCGCCCATCGCGGCCCCGCTCTGGAGGCAACCGCTTTTCTCATCGACTGGCTCAAGACGAAGGCCCCGTTCTGGAAATCCGAGCAGTCGACCGATGGCACGTCGCGCTGGGTAGAAAGCCGAGACTCCGACGACGCCGCGGCCGAGCGATGGTCCGCCATCTAGCAACTCCCGCGCTGGCCATGATCGCCGGCGCTGCCGTCCTCAGCTGGCCCCTCGCCCTTAACGGTTATCCCATCGTCTTCAGCGATACCGGCGCCCTGCTCGACATGGGTCTGCTCCCGAGCATGGGCTGGGACAAACCGTTCCTCTACGGACCCGTCATCGCCGCCCTCAGCCTGCATCGCACGCTCATATTGCCCGCCGCAGCCCAAGCACTCCTTCTCTCTTATATACTATGGGCCACTCAAGCCGCCTTCGCGCCGCCCAAGGCCTGGTCTCATCTGACGCGTTGCCTGACTCTTGCCGCGACCACCTCCGCCCCATGGTTCGTCTCGACCCTCCTACCAGACGCGCTGACCCCCGTCGTAGCACTCGGCACCCTCTCCGCCGCCGGCCGGCTTCCGAAGCCGCACCGCTTTCCCGTCGCCCTCATCACCGCCGCCGCCATCGCCGCCCATCTCTCGCACCTGATCCTAGCCGCCGGTCTCATCGCGGCACTCGCCATTCTCCGGCTCCGTCTCCCCTGGCGCCCCCTCGCCAGCCTGGCAACCGCCCTCGCCTTCCTTCTCGCCACCAATCTCATCGGTCACGGACGCCTCGCGATCTCGCCCTACGGTTCCGTCTTCGCTCTCGCCCGCCTGATCGGCGATGGCCCCGCTCGCGACTACCTCGCTAAGCACTGCCCCGACCCGACCTTGACCCTCTGCGACTGGCGCGATCGGCTCACCGACGACAGCGACCAGTTCCTCTGGGACCCGGCCAGCCCCTTCTGGTCAGACCCGCTTCCCTTGGCCGACTTCGCCGCCCAGGCCAGCCGCATCGTCGCCGGCACGGTTCGTACCGAGCCGTCAGCGATCCTACGCAACGCCTATCGCAACGCCGCCCATGAACTCATCCGCGTCGATCTCGGCGACACGCTCGTCCCCGACTTCCTCACCGACACCGTCCGCCCCCGCATCGAGCGCTGGTATCCAGCCGCCGAGCTCTCCCGCTACGACACCGATCGTCAGACCGACGGAACGCTCGTCACCCTGGCCGCCGCACTCCTACCGCTTCAGCGGACCACCATTGTTGTGGCCATGGCCGGCTGCGCCATCTTGCTTGCAGCCGGCCTTCACCTGACCCGACGATCACCCAACCCACGTGCAGACCTTACCGCCCTGATCCTCATTGCGCTGGCCGCCAACGCTCTCTCCACCGGCGCCCTATCGGCCGTTCACGACCGGTACGAGGCCCGCCTCATCTGGATCATCCTTCTACCCTTCCTATTCCGCTTCAGTTCGCCTCCCGCACCAACGCCTCGTAATCCCGCACCAAGATCTCGGTGATCGATCCCGGAACATAGGCATGGCCCCCGATTTGCCGCACCGGTGTCACTTCCGCGGCCGTGCCCGCCAAGAACGCCTCGCTCGCCGCGCCCAGCTCCCGCTCCTCGATCGTCCGCTCCACGACCTTGATCTGCCGCCGCGCTGCCAACCCCATCACCGTCCGCCGCGTGATCCCATCCAGGAAGCAATCCGGCGTCGGCGTATGCAACGCACCATCGATCACCAGGAACAAATTCGCCCCGGTCGCCTCCGCCACGTGCCCGCGCCAGTCCAGCATCAGCGCATCATCGAACCCGGCATCCGCTGCCTTATGCTTCGACAACGTCCCGATCATGTACATCCCCGACGCTTTGCTCGCCGTCGGTGCCGTTTGTGGATGCGGCCGGCGCCATTCGGCCATCCCGAGGCGCACACCCCGCATCCGATCGTCCCCGAACAGATTTGGCCAAGCCCAACTCGCGATCGCCAGATGGATTTTCGACCCCGGCGCCGAGACCGACAACTCCTCCGATCCCCGCCATGCAATCGGCCGCACATAGGCGTCCTCCAAGCCGTTCGCCGCGACCACCGCCCGGCAAGCCGCATCGATCTCGTCGGCCGTGTAAGGCAGCTCGAACCCGAGGATCGCCGCCGACTGGATCAATCGCGTCGTATGATCGCGCAGTCGGAAGATATGCCCGCCATAAGCCCGCTCTCCCTCGAACACGCCGCTGGCATAGTGTAGCCCATGCGATAGAACATGCAGCGTGGCCTCCCGCCAGGGTATCAGCGAGCCGTCCATCCAAATGACCCCATCGCGATCGTCGAACGGAACTAACGTCATGTGCTTTCTCCACGCAATAAAGTTGCTTTGACCAGCCTTGACGTAAAATGAATCCGCAATTGGGTCAACATGTCTGTCCTTTCGGCATGGAATGGGAGCTATGCGGATGGCGTGTCGTCTGCTGGCTCCCCCGCGCATGAGCCCGCTCGATACCAAGCCGCCCGCCGGCGCCAGCCATCTTTTCCTGCGTGAGGAACAGATGCGGCAAGCGCAGGACCTCCTGTTCTTCGCCTACCGCGACTTCACCGCCGCGGCGGATCTCGTCCTTGAGGAACTCGGCCTCGGCCGCGCTCATCATCGCGCGATCCATTTCATCGGTCGCAATCCCGGCATCACGGTCGGCGACCTCCTCGCGATTCTCCGCATCTCCAAGCAGAGCCTCGCCCGCGTGCTGGCTGCTCTCATCGCGGACGACTATGTCGGTCAATCTCGCGGCACGAGCGACGGCCGGCAGCGTCACCTCATCCTGACCGAATCGGGCAAGGTATTGGAGCGCCGCCTCTTCGAGCGTCAGCGAGAAATCCTCGCCACCGCATACCGGGAGGCCGGTGCCCCTGCCGTCGATGGGTTCCGCCGGGTCATGCGCGGCATCATGGGCGACGACGCCCGCACGATCCTCGATCACACGGACCCGCTCCGCCGATGAGTGACGACGTTCACGTCCTCGTCGTCGATGATGACGCACGCCTGCGCGCCCTGCTATCGCGCTACCTCGTCGAGCAAGGCTTCCGCGTCACCACCGCCAGCCACGCCGCCGAGGCGCGCGAGAAGATGCGCATCGTCCAACCCGATCTCATGATCCTTGATGTCATGATGCCCGACGAGACCGGCCTCGCCTTCACGCACTCCATCCGGCAGCAGCCCGGCTCCACCAGCCAAACCGACATCCCGATCCTCCTCCTGACCGCGCGCGGCGCGCCTGAAGACCGCATCGCCGGCTTCGAAGCCGGCGCAGACGACTACCTGCCCAAGCCCTTCGAGCCCTACGAACTCGTCCTCCGCCTGCGCGCCATGCTCCGTCGCCGCACACCCGCCCCCATCGAACCCGCCCAAACCTCGCTCCGTCTCGGCCAGCTGGAGTTCGACATCGCTCGCGCCGAACTCACCGGCCCCGCCGGCCCCGACGGCACTTCCGCGGTCGTCCACCTCACCGGCGCCGAAGCCGCGCTCCTCAAGGCCCTCGCCGCCCGACCCGGCGAAGTCTTCTCTCGCGAAGCCATCGTCGAACTGCTCCAAATGGACGAGACCGGCGAACGCGCCATCGACGTCCAGGTCACTCGCCTCCGTCGCAAGATCGAAGCCGACCCGCGCGAACCTCGCTTCCTTCATACCGTCCGCGGCCGCGGCTACGTTCTCAAGCCCGGCGTATGATAAAGCGCTTCCTACCCCGCGGCCTCCTCGGCCGCTCCCTCCTCATTGTCCTCGTGCCCCTGGTCATCCTCCAGGTTGTCACCTTCACCATCTTCTACGGCGGTCATCTTGACTTCATCTCCCGCCGCCTCTCCTTCGCCATCGCCGGCGAGATCGCGCAGACCATCCAGCTGATCCGTCGCTACCCCGGCGACGAACGATACACGCTCAACAACGCGCAACTTCTGTTTGAAGTGCCGATGCACCTGATCCCCGACGCGACACTCGACCTACGGCCCCGCATCAACCTGCCGGGCCCGATGGACGATGACCTCGCCGCCGCCCTCGAGACCAAGGTGCGCCTCCCGTTCACCATGGATTGGACCAGCGACTCCCGCGCCGTCCTGATCCGCGTCCAACTCGCCCAAGGCATCCTCGAGGTCGAAGCCCCCCGCAAGCGCCTCTACCCGAGCACTATCTATCTCTTCGTCCTCTGGGTCGTCGGTACCGCCCTGCTCCTCTTCGGCATCGCCGCCCTCTTCCTTCGCAACCAGGTCCGCGCCATCCGCCGCCTGGCCGAGGCCGCCGAAGCCTTCGGTCTCGGCCGCGACCGCGACCCCATCAAGCCCGAGGGCGCCACCGAGGTCCGCCAGGCCGCCACCGCCTTCAACCGCATGCAGGCCCGCATCCACCGCTTCCTGTCTCAACGCACGGAGATGCTCGCCGGCGTCTCCCACGACCTACGGACGCCCCTGACGCGCCTCCGTCTCGCCCTCGCCGTCCTCCCCAAGACCGAAGAGCTCGCCCGCGACATCGCGGACATGACCGCCGATACCGACGAGATGGAGCGCATGATCGCCGGTTACCTCGCTTTCGCCCGCGGCGAAGGCGCCGAGCAAGCCCAGGCCGTCGATCTTTCCGCTTTGCTCGACGAGGTCGCCATCGCCGCCCGCCGCACCGGCGCCGCCATCGAGCTCGACTCGCCGGGCGGCATCACCGTCCATCTCCGCCCCGATGCCGCCCGCCGTGCGGTCACCAACCTGGTCGACAACGCCCGCCGTCACGCCAGCCGCGTCCGCCTTTCCGTCCAGCCGCAAGGCCGCATCATCTCGGTCCTCGTCGACGATAATGGCCCCGGTATCCCGCCGGACCGCCGCGAGAGCGTGTTCAAACCCTTCGAGAGCGGCGCGGACGACGGTACAGGCCTCGGCCTTACCATAGCCCGCGACATCGCCCGCGCCCATGGCGGCGAGATCCACCTCGAGCACAGCCCGCTGGGCGGCCTCCGCGCTCGGATGCGCCTCCCCGTCTGACAGCAAATCTTGACCCGGCATCTATCGCCGACCCGGCACTTTTGACCTACCTCGCTCCCCTAAATTCTGAGGTTTCACGCGGCCAGCACCCTGGCACGCCGCTTGCCTTTACCCATCCAGCCACCGCTGGACCTCACGATGGAACTGCCGACCTACGTCGCCCTCTCCCGCCTTGCCGCCCAACAGCGCGCGCTGGACGTCACTGCGTCCAACCTGGCCAACGCGAACACCCCCGGCTTCAAGGCCAGCCGCGTTCTCTTCACCGATTGGCTCTCTAGCCAGACCGGCACCGAAGCGCCCGTCGGCGACCGCAAAGTTGCCTACACGCAGGACCGCGCCACCTACCGCGAGCAGCAGCCCGGCGCCTTGCAGAACACCTCCAACCCGCTGGACCTAGCCATCGCCGGCGAAGGCTACTTCACCGTCGACACCCCCCGTGGCCCCCGCCTCACCCGCGCCGGACACTTCACTCAACAAGCCAACGGCACGATCGGCGACATGGAAGGCAACGCCCTCCTCAGCTCGTCCGGTAGCCCCCTCCGCATCGCCCCGACCGACACCGAGATCACCGTCACTCCGGACGGCACCATCAGCACCGAGTCCGGCGAAATCGGCCGCGTCGGCGTCGTCATGCCCGCCGACCCCAACCGCGTCACCCCCGAAGGCAGCCGCGACCTCCGTGCCGACATGCCGACCGCGCCGGTCGCCCAAGCCAAGATCGTTCAGGGCGCCGTCGAGGATAGCAACGTCCAGTCCATCGTCGAGACCACCCGCATGATGAGCGATCTCCGCTCCTTCCAGTTCACCACGCAGTTCGTTCAGGCCGAAGCCGATCGGATGCAGTCCGCTATCGATAAGATCACCGAGAGGAAGATGTAATGCGTTCGCTCGACATCGCCGGCACCGGCATGCAGGCACAGCAGACCAACGTCGAAGTAATCTCCAACAACATCGCCAATATGACGACCACCGGCTTCAAGCGCAGCCGCGCCGAGTTCCAGGACCTACTCTACCAGAACCTCCGCCGCGTCGGCTCCAACAGCTCCGACAACGGAACCATCGTCCCCTCGGGCGCCCAACTCGGCCTCGGCGTCAAGACCGCCGCGATCTACCGCATCCACGAGCAAGGCAACATCCAGCAGACCAGCAACAGCCTCGACGTAGCCATCAAGGGCAAAGGCTTCTTCCAAGTGACCTTGCCCACCGGCGACACCGCCTACACCCGCGACGGCACGTTCAGCCTTTCGCCCAACGGCGAGATCGTGACCGCGGACGGCTACCCGATCGCCCCCGGCATCACCATTCCGCCCAACGCACAGGACGTCTCGATCAATGCCGGCGGCGACGTGCAGGTCACTCTCGCCGGCCAGACCGCGTCGCAGACCGTCGGCACCCTCACTCTCGCCACCTTTGCCAACGAGGCCGGCCTCGCCTCCACCGGCGACAACCTCTACCTCGCCACCTCAGCCTCCGGGAACGCCGTCAACGGCAATCCCAACACGACCGGCTTCGGCAGCGTCATGGCCGGCTTCGTCGAGACCAGCAACGTCAACGTCGTCACCGAGATCACCAATCTCATCACCGCCCAGCGTGCCTATGAGATGAACAGCCGGGTGATCACGACCAGCGACCAGATGCAATCCACCCTGACCAACCTGAGGTAACGCGTGAAAACCACCGCCCTCCTCGCCGTCATAGCGTGCGCCGCCCTCGCCCCGTGCCAGGCGGCGACCTTGAAGCCGCTGAGTACCATCGCCGGTAGCACCATCAAGCTGTCGGACCTTTGGGACGGCGTGACTGACGACAAGTCGCTCGCCCCCGCGCCGGCGCCAGGCGCGCGCATGACCGTGCCGTCGGCCCAACTCGCTGCCATCGCGCGCGATTACGGCGTTGACTGGCACCCTGCCTCCAGCGGCGATCGCGTCATCCTCGAGCGGCCCGGCCGCGCCATCACCCGCGACGACGTCAAGCCTGCCATCGTCGCCGCCCTGCCCGGCGCCGGCCTCCCGCTCGATGCCGAACTCGAGATCGGCGCCATTGCCGCCGACCAAGTCCCCGCCGACGCCAAGCTCGACATCGTCGCCACCCAGTTCGACGTCGATCCGAGCAGCGGTCGCTTCGCCGCCCTCCTCACGATATCCGCCGCCGGCCTGCCAGACACACAGCTCCGCCTCGGCGGTCACGTCCAAGAGATGGTCGACATCCCCGTCCTCCGCCGCCGTCTTGTCCCCGGTGACATCGTTTCCGCACAAGATCTGTCCTGGGCCAAGGTCCGCGCCAGCCTCACCCGCGGCGAGATCGTCCACACCCTCGCTCAAGCGGTCGGCCTAGCCGCGAAACGGTCGATCCAACCCGATCAACCTATTCCCCTGGCCGAACTCGGTCGCGCCATGGTCGTCCAAAAAGGAGAGCCCGTGAACCTCAGCCTCGAAACGCCGGGATTAGCTGTCTACGCACGCACCATCGCCACTGAGCCGGGTGGACTCGGTGACCATATCAGGGTGCTCAACGAGCTCGCCCGCACCACGGTGGAAGCGGAAGTAACCGGCGCCGGCCGAGCCCGTGCCGTTCCAGGCACCGCCCGTCCCTTCACGCGCTACATGGCCATTCGATGATCAAGCCTTACATCGCGTTGTCCGTCGCGGTCCTTCTCTCGGGCTGCGGCTCGCTCCAACGGCTCTCCGAAGTCGGCCGTCCCCCGACCATGACAGCCAGTAGCGATCCGACCGGCGATCCGTCCTATCGCCCCATTACCATGCCGATGCCACGCCCCCAGACCGAGCCAGCTGAAGCGAACAGCCTGTGGCGGCAAGGCAGCCGAGCCTTCTTTAAGGACCAGCGCGCCGCAAACGTTGGCGACATCGTCACCGTCCTGGTTAACATCACCGACAACGCGGATCTCAAAAACGAAACCTCCGCCAACCGAAGTGGCAGCGAAGGCCTTGGCGTGCCGAACCTTCTCGGTCTCGAGCGCTCCGTCCCAAGGGTATTCGGCAAGGGCGTCAGCCCGGCATCCCTAGTCTCCGCGACTTCGACGAACGCCAACACTGGCACCGGTGCGATCAAGCGTAACGAGACCGTCACCTTGCGCCTGGCAGGCGTTGTTACTCAGGTTCTACCCAATGGCAACCTAACCGTGGCCGCACGCCAGGAGGTCCGCGTTAATTCCGAACTGCGCGATCTTCAAGTAAGCGGCGTCATTCGTCCGCAGGACATCGCCAGCGACAATACTGTCCAACACGACCGCATGGCCGAAGCACGTATCTCCTACGGTGGCCGCGGCCAGCTCACGGACGTGCAACAAGCTCGTTATGGTCAGCAACTCTTAGATATACTGCTGCCCTTCTGACGTTAATGCCCCTGAGGGAACCGGGCGATCAGTCGTCCCGGTGAACCCGCTCCATACGCTCATGTCGCTCTTGCGCTTCGATGGACATCGTCGCGATCGGACGAGCCTCCAACCGACGCAGTCCGATCGGCTCGGACGTATCTTCACAATATCCGTAGGTTCCCCCATCAATCCGCGCCAATGCCTGATCAATTTTGGACACCAGCTTACGCGCTCGATCACGGGTGCGTAGCTCGAGAGCTCGATCCGTCTCGACGCTCGCACGGTCGGTAATGTCGGCTTCGTGAATTCCACCCTGGGAAGACAGGCTCGCCAAAGTTCCATCCGCCTCGCGTAACAATTCGGCACGCCAACGCTGAAGCTTCTGCCGAAAATACTCGGCTTGGATGGCGTTCATGAACTCCTCATCTTCCGACGGCCGATAGTCCGGTGGCAGCGTGAGCATCATGGTTCAGTCCCTTATTTAGTCACCTTCCGGTGTTCTGCCGGCTTATACGCACGCCTCCCTGCTGCGCCAAGCAGCCTTTTGGACTACTCGGCCGTCTTTCATCGATCCTTTGCCATTGTTACATCGATGCCGCACGTCCCCGCTTCGCCAGCTCGATCCCGGCGCGCAGACGCACCGCTCGCAACACGCCGGCAAGCGCCGGACTGCTTGCTGTGATCGGCCGCGCGACCAGGGCCGTCAACCGATCCAGATCGGGCTCTCCATCTCCGAGAAGAGCCCGTTGAAGCTCGCCCAACTCGTCGATCACCGCCTCGCCGTGCTGCCGCGCCTCACGGTCCTGCTGCAACCCAGACTGCGACTCCTGCAACGAAAGCAGTGAAGCCGCTGACACGCTCGCGCTGGCGATCGTCGCATCGGCCGGCGCCGTCTGTTCAGGCTTGACCGCAAACGGTCGGCCTTCAGCACCTCGACGGGAAGGTATGTTGCTCGCCGTATTGGATCGTGAAATACCGACTAAGACCAAATCACCCTCCCAAAATTGCCGAGCCGGCAATTTCTACCCAGCGCCGCCGCCTGAAGACTCCTTGGTTTCATTCACTTCTCCCCTGGCACGCGGCTTGCTCCGTCTCCATCATGTCCTCAATACCTTTACGATTTGCAAAGAAGTGCATCTCAATCGCGCTGCTTGCGCTGTGCCTCTATCCCCTGACGGGGCAGGCCGCCGTCCGCATCAAGGATATTGCTGACGTCGAAGGCGTTCGCGATAACCAACTGGTCGGCTATGGACTCGTCGTCGGCCTCAACGGTACTGGAGACCGGCTCGACAGCGCGGTTTTCACCCGACAATCCCTGATCGGCATGCTCGAGCGGCTCGGCGTAAACACGCGTGATCAGGAGGCCAGGCTTCAGACCAGGAACGTCGCCGCCGTCATGGTCACCGCCAACCTGCCGGCTTTCGCCCGTAGCGGTAGCCGTATCGATGTCGCCGTCTCTGCGCTCGGCGACGCGAAGGATCTTACCGGCGGAACCCTGCTCGTGACGCCGTTGCTCGGCGCCGACGGCGAGGTTTACGGCGTCGCCCAGGGTGCCATGGCGACATCGGCGATCGCGGCTCGCGGCGCTGGCGCTTCGGTCACCCGCGGCGTCCCCACCTCCGCCCGTATCGCCAACGGCGCCACCGTAGAACGGGAAGTCGCTTTTCAGTTCAATACTCGCGCTGGCCTCCGTCTCGGCTTGCGCAATCCCGATCTCACGACCGCGCGCCGCATTGCCGACGCTATCAACCGCGTTCTCGGCGGCGGCGCCCGCGCTACCGACCCGCGCACAGTCGCCATCGCGCTCGGCGGCCGCGACCCGGTCGACGCCCTCGCTCGGATCGAGGATCTCCAAGTAGAACCCGACACCCCCGCGGTCGTCATCATCGACGAAGCCAGCGGCACGGTCGTCATGGGTGACAACGTCCGCATCAGCACCGTCGCCATCGCTCAAGGCAACCTGACCATCCGGGTCACCGAGGATCCTCAGGTAAGCCAGCCTGGACCGCTTTCGAACGGCAGCACGGTCGTGACGCCGCGGAGCAACATTCAGGTCGACACTCAGTCCGATCGCAAGCTCGGCATACTCCGCGGCGGGATCACGCTCCGAGATCTCGTCGCCAGCCTCAATTCCCTCGGGGTCGGACCACGCGACATGATTAGCATCCTGCAATCCATCAAAGCCGCCGGCGCCCTCCAAGCGGATCTGCAATTCCGATGATCAACACCACCCCGCCTGCCGCCCCGTCGACGACGCTCTCGCCGGCACAACTTCAAAAATATCAAAAAGCAGCGACCGACTTCGAATCGATGGCCATCAACCAACTGCTGACCCCGATCTTCAACACCGTCGACCAATCGAAATCGATGTTTGGCGGTGGCGAGGGCGAGGCTGCCTGGAAGCCGATGATGGTCACCGCAATCGCCAAGCAAATGACGGCCCAAGGCGGCCTCGGCCTCGCTCAACCCATCATGCAACAGATGATCCGCATGCAGGAACACGCCAAATGATCGACCAGAATGCTGCCATGACCCTGGAAGCCATCCTCATGGCCGAGAACGAGGCGCTGGAACGGCATGACGCCGATGCCGCCGTCTCTCTGCTCCCACGCAAGATCGCCGCTGCCCAGGCTCTATCGCAGAACGACATCTCGAACGAACTCGGCCTGCGACTGCGCGACTTGTCGGCGCGCAATCAACTCCTTCTCGAGCGTGCACTCGAGGTCCAGAGCGAGATCGTCGCCATGGTCATCCATGCCGCGAAATCCGTTCCCGCTGGCCCCCGCTACGGCGCTGCCGGCAAGTCGATCCCTGGCGACACTCGCGTCGCCATGACCCGGCACGCGTGACGCCGCGCTGCCCACATGTTAGGGCGGCTGGATGCATCTTGCCTTCGCACTTCCACCACCGTCGGAGACTGGCGGCGGCGGGGGGGCCGCCTACATCGACGGCCTTGTCAGCGGCCTGCGCGCGATAGGCGCCCGGGTTGACCTGCTCGTCGGGGAGAATCCGGTCTTCCCGGCCGGGTCGACGGCAGTGGTCGACGGCATGCTGCTTCCAAGGCTGCACCAGCGTTTGGAAGACCTTATACACGCCGATGCAGTCGCTCTGGTCCATCACGCCGCTGCCGCCGCCAGCCGCGATGAGCCATCCAGGACGCAAACTCTCGCTATTGAACGCTCGATGCTCCAGCGCATGCGCCGGATCGTCGCCACCAGCGAGCCCGTCGCGCTCCGCCTAGCCGACGAATTTGGCGTCAAGGCTTATGCCGTCCCGCCCGGCCTCGGCGAGGCCGCGCTGGCGACCCCCGATCCGCACCAGCCGATTATCCTCTCGGTCGGCGTCCTGACCCGGCGAAAAGGCCATGACCGCGTACTACAGATTGCGTCCCGCTTGCTCGATCTCCCTTGGCACCTCGTCATCGCCGGCGACACCCAGCGCGAGCCGACCTACGCGGCAGAACTTCGCACCCTCGCTGACCGCCACGGTCTTGGCGACCGTGTCACCATTCTCGCCGACCCCACCTCCGACCGCCTCGAGCTAGAGTGGCGCCGGGCCACCGTTCTTGCTCTAGCCACGCGGTGGGAAGGATACCCGTCCGCCATCGCGGAAGCGTTGCAACGCGGCATTCCGTGCCTCACCACCGCCGGCGCCAATGCCGAATCGATTCTCCCCGCCGCCGCCGGCGCGATCTGTTCTCTCGATGACCTTGCGACGTTCGGAAAGTGCCTCCGTCGCCTGCTGTACGACACCGAGCTTCAGGCCGACATGGCCCGCGCCGCCAGCGCCGCTAGCGAGGAGCTTCCGCGCTGGGCCGATCGCGCCCGAGATTTCATCCGCTTCGTGGAGCAGTAACCATGCCGCTACTTGGCTGTATCGCCGACGACTTTACCGGCGCAACCGACCTGGCTTCCATGCTCGTTCGCAACGGTATGCGTACCGTCCAACACATCGGCGTGCCGCAACCCGGTGATCCCAGGACGGCCGCCGACGCGATCGTCATTGCACTAAAATCGCGCACTATTCCCGTCGGCGACGCCGTCGATCAAAGTCTTGCCGCGCTGCGCTGGTTGCAGGCTGCCGGTTGTCACCAATATTTTTTCAAATACTGCTCGACCTTCGACAGCACCGAAGAAGGCAACATCGGTCCGGTTGCCGAAGCGCTCATTGCTGCCCTGGACTGCGGCTTCGCCATCGCGTGCCCGGCCTTTCCCGCCAATGCGCGCACGGTTTATCAAGGCCATCTTTTCGTCGGCGCCACTCTGCTGAACGAGAGCGGCATGCAAGACCATCCACTCACCCCGATGCGCGACGCCAACCTCGTCCGGGTCCTCTCGCGTCAGTCGGAGGGCACGGTCGGCTTGGTCCCGTTCGCGACGGTGGACGGCGGTTCCGGCCCGATCCGAACGGCCCTCACCCGCCTGCGCGAACAGGGTCGCCGTTTTGCGATCGTCGACGCGACGGCCGACCGGCACTTGCTGTCGATCGGTGCTGCCGTGGCCAATCACCCGCTCGTGACCGGTGGCTCCGGTGTCGCGATGGGTTTGCCGGAGAACTTCCGTACGCTCGGGCTGCTCTCGGCCGAAACCGCGACGGAGCTCCCGCCTGTCGAGGGCGCTGCCGCCATCCTGGTTGGCTCATGCTCGCGCGCCACCTTGTTGCAGGTCGCCACGACCCGCGAACTCCTCCCAACGCTTGAACTCGATCCGCTTAAGACACCAGACGCTACTGCCTTGGTGGCGCAAGCACTGGCTTGGGTTGAAAACAAGCTTTCGGATGTGCCGGTCGTCATCGCCGCTTCCAGCACGCCGGACCGGGTTGCCGCCTTGCAAGAACGATTGGGGCGCGATGCCGCCGGTACGCTGGTCGAGCAAACGCTGGCGACCATCGCCAAGCGACTTGTCGAACAAGGTGTTCGCCGCATGGTTGTCGCTGGCGGCGAGACGAGCGGCGCCGTCGTGTCCGCACTCGGGGTGACGCGCCTTAGGATCGGTGCCGAGATCGATCCCGGCGTACCGTGGACCTACGCGGAGGGATCTGGGCCTGAGATGCTGCTTGCGCTCAAATCCGGTAACTTCGGCCGGCCCAGCTTTTTCCAAACCGCTTTCAGCACTGTTATCCAGGGTTGACGTTGAAGCGCAGTCAGAAGACTGCGCTCCAACAAGACAATGCTAGCGCTCGGAAATCGGCACGAAAGTCAGGTTCTCAGGGCCGACATAATTGGCGGTGGGGCGGATAAGTTTGTTGTCCACCCGCTGTTCCATGACGTGTGCTGCCCAGCCGCTAGTCCGCGAGATGACGAAAATTGGGGTAAACATGGACGTCGGAATACGCATCTGGCTGTATGCGACGGCACTGAACCAATCCAGATTCGCGAACATCCGCTTCAGCTCCCACATCGTCGCCTCGATGCGGTCGGCGACGTCGAAGCCGAGCCGATTGCCATTCCTGATCGACAGCTTCTCCGCGACGCGCTTGATCACCACGTTACGTGGGTCGGCAACGGTGTAAACCGCGTGACCAAAGCCGATGATCACTTCCTTGGCCGCGACCCGGCGGCGGATATCGGCTTCCGCCGCATCCACATCGGCATACCGCTGCTGGATTTCGAGCGCGACCTCGTTGGCGCCGCCGTGCTTCGGCCCGCGCAGTGCGCCGATGCCGCCGACAATTGCCGAATACATATCGGCGCCCGTTCCCGCCACGACACGCGCCGCAAACGTGCTCGCATTGAACTCATGCTCCGCATACAGCACCAAGCTCGTGTGCATCGCCCGCTCCCACTCGGGCGACGGCGGCTTGCCATGCAGTAGATGCAGGAAGTGTCCCCCGATACTATCGTCCGACGTCTCGACCTCGATGCGCCGACCGTTATGGGACCAGTGATACCAATACAGCAGCATCGACGCGCCACTCGCCATCAGCCGATCCGCGATGTCGCGGGCGCCAGCGACGCTATGGTCATCCTTCTCCGGCAAAGCGCAGCCCATTGCCGAGATCGCCGTGCGCATCACGTCCATCGGATGCGTCGAGGCAGGAAGCGCCTCCAAAACCTCGCGGACAACGCGGGGTAGTCCGCGAAGCGTCTGCAGCTTCGCCTTGTATGCTGTAAGCTGCGCTGAATCAGGCAGCGCCCCGTGCACCAGCAAATACGCGATTTCCTCGAACTCGCATTGTTCCGCGATGTCGAGGATGTCATAGCCGCGGTAGTGCAGATCGTTACCGGTGTGACCCACCGTGCACAGCGCAGTATTCCCAGCCGTGATGCCGGCCAGCGCGACACCCTTCTTCGCCTTTGGTGCCGCCTGTGTCTCGGACATGCCGTTCTCCTCCTCAATTGCCGCTCGACGGCATCTGCCTCCCGGCCAAGCCGTCCGGATGACAAGTTTTTGTCACGCCAGGCGGCGAAGGTCGATGCGTCGAGCGTTCAGGGTAGAGGAACTAACGAAAACGTTCTTTCCGCGACTACTCGACCGTGACGCTCTTGGCCAGGTTACGCGGCTGATCGACGTCCGTGCCGCGCAGAAGCGCCGTATGGTACGCCAACATCTGCACCGCGATCGCGTACAGGATCGGCGCCACGAACGGGTCGACGGTCGGCAGTTCCAACATTTCAGACGCGATGCCCTTCATCTTCGCGCAACCAGCCGCATCGGACATGATCACGATCTGGCCGCCTCGGGCTCCAGCTTCCTGAACGTTGCTTGCCGTCTTCTCGAACAGCGGCCCAGACGGCAGCAGCGATAGAATCGGCACCTGCCGATCAATCAGCGCGATCGGACCATGCTTCATCTCGCCGGCCGCATAGCCCTCAGCGTGGATATAGCAGATCTCCTTGAGCTTCAGCGCCGCCTCGAGCGCAATGGCATGCTGGGTTCCGCGCCCGAGACAGAGAACGTCGCGCGCCTCGCTCATCCGCTCGGCCATCTTTCGGATGGCGTCCTCTCGCGCCAGCACCTCGGCCGCCCGGCTCGGCAGTTCAAGCAATGCTGCGACCAAGCGCGCTTCGGTCGCCGCATCGATCGTGCCGCGAGCGCGTCCCGCACCGATCGCCAGACAGGCCAACACCGTCAGCTGTGCCGTGAATGCTTTCGTACTGGCAACGCCGATTTCCGGCCCCGCCACCGTCTCCAGCACCACATCGCTTTCCCGTGCCATGCTGCTTTCCGAAACGTTCAGCACCGAGACGATGTGTTGCCCCGCCTGCTGCATGAACCGCAGGGCAGCCAGGGTGTCTGCCGTCTCGCCGCTCTGGCTGACCAGTAAGCCGACACCCCCCAACGTCATCGGCGGCGTGCGATACCGGAACTCGCTCGCGATATCGATGTCGGAAGGCAGCTTGGCCAGTTCCTCCATCCAATGCCGCCCCGCCAATCCGGCGTAATACGTGCTGCCGCAGCCGGCGATGGTGAGGCGCGGGACCGCCTTCCAATCGAACGGCAACTCGGGCAGTGTCACGACGCGGGCCGCCGGATCGAGCATGCGGGCGAGCGTCTGCCCGATTGCGGCCGGATGCTCGTGAAGTTCCTTCTCCATGAAGTGCCGGTAGCCATCCTTGCCCACCACCGCGCCGGTCTGCACCGTCACTTTGATCGGCCGATTCACCTTGCCGCCACTCGGCCCGAAGATCGCGGCATCGTCGCGCGAAATGACGGCCCAGTCTCCGTCGTGCAGATAGGCGATCCGCCGCGTCATCGGCGCCAACGCCAGGCTGTCGCTGCCGAGATACATTGCGGTCTCGCCGAACCCGACCGCCAGCGGCGCTCCGTGCTGCGCGCCGATCATCAGTTCCGGATGCCCGGCGAAAATCAGCGCAACGGCATATGCGCCCTCGAGCCGCGCGAACGCAGCTCGCGCCGCTTCGACCGGTCCCATTCCCATGGCAAGGTTGAGATCGATCAACTGGGCGACGGTTTCCGTGTCGGTCTCCGTTTGAAAAGACTGCCCTGCCGCCTCGAGTTCCGCCCTTAACTCGGCATGGTTCTCGATGATGCCGTTGTGCACGACGCTTACGCGCGGCGTGCCGTGCGGATGCGCATTCCGCTGCGTCGGCGCGCCATGCGTCGCCCAACGCGTGTGCCCGATCCCAGTTAGTCCCGGCAACGGATGCAGGGCCAACTCGGCCGCCAGGTTGCCGAGCTTCCCGGGCGCCCGCCGCCGCTCGATCCCGCCCTCGACCAACGTCGCGATCCCCGCGCTGTCGTAGCCGCGGTATTCCAGCCGCCGCAGCGCCTCGAGCAGGAGGGGAGCCGCCGGTTCCGCGCCGATTACGCCAACGATGCCGCACATCTACTTCTTCTCCTTACCCGCCCGAAACGCCGCCGCCCCGCCGGGCTTATCGACCTGCCGAGCCCGCCCGAACGTCATCGCATCCGCCGGAACATCCGACGTCACGACGCTACCCGCGGCGATGAACGACCCATCGCCAAGCCGAACGGGCGCGACCAGCACCGACGCGGTACCGACGAACACATTCGACCCTATTTTTGTCTGAAATTTGTTAACACCGTCATAATTGCAGGTGATCGTACCGGCTCCGATGTTGGTTTTCTCGCCGACCTCGCTGTCACCCAAGTAGCTCAAATGATTGACTTTTGCTCCCCGGCCGACCCGCGTTGCCTTCACCTCGACGAAATTGCCGATATGCACGTCGGCCTCCAGCACCGTCCCCGGCCGCAACCGCGCGAACGGCCCGACGATCGCTCCAGACCCAACTCGGCATCCCTCCAGATGGCAGAACGCTCGAATCTCGACCCCGGCCTCGACGACGACGCCGGGTCCGAACACCACGTTGGGCCCGACCGTCACGTCCGCCGCCAGCTGCGTGTCCCAACAGAACTGCACGCTGCCAGGCGCCATCAGCGTCACCCCGGCTTCCATGGCGGCGACCCGCATCCAGGACTGCACCGTCGCCTCGGCGTCCGACAGCTCCACCCGCGAGTTGACCCCGCGCAGCTCCTCCCACGGTGCCTCGACCGCGATGACGCGCTTGCCTTGCGCATTGGCCAGCGCCACGCAATCCGTCAGGTAGAACTCGCCTTTCGGGCTCGGCGTCACCGCCCGCAGCCACCGCCGGAAATCATCCGCCGCCGCACACAGCACGCCGGCATTGCACAGCCCGACCGCCCGCTCCGCCGCCGACGCATCCGCCCACTCGACGATCCGCTCCACCGTCCCGTCCTGCTCGATGACCCGGCCGTACCGGCCCGCATCGAGGGGCCGCATCGCCAGCAGCGCCAGCCCGGCCCCCCGCCGCGCCTCGAGCAAGCGCCGCATCGTCTCCGTGCGGATCAGCGGATTATCCGCATACAGGACGGCCACGTCGCCATCGCCGAAATGCGCCTCCGCCTGCAGCGCCGCATGCGCCGTCCCGAGCCGTTCCTGCTGCACGACTACCGTATGCGGTGCCGCGGCCTTGGCCACCACCTCCATCCCCGGCCCGATCACGACCACGACGCGATCGAACACCGCCTCGCATTGCGCGATCAGATGGTTCAGCATCGGTCTCCCCGCGATCCGGTGAAGCGCCTTCGGCAAGGCCGACTTCATTCGGGTTCCAAGACCAGCGGCGAGCAGCACGGCAACAGATGTCATGCGTCTCGCGTAGCCGCCGGCTCACGCTTATGTCAAAGCAATCAAAAACAATCTTCGTATCGGAGTGCGACACCATCCGCCCGACCCCTCGCCGCACGCTCGTGCTCGACCTCGACGGCACCCTCGTCGACACGCTGCCCGACCTCCGCGCCAGCCTCAATCGCCTGATGGCAGCCCATCGGCTCGAGCCGTTCCCGGCCGCCGAGGTCGCCGGCTTCATTGGTGACGGCGCCGGCGTGCTCGTCCGCCGGGCGATGGCCGCCCGTCAGCGCGAGCCCGAGGAATCCGATTTCGCCGCCTTCCTCGCCGACTATGCAGCTCACGCCGCCGACGAGTCCGTCCTGTTCCCTGGCGTTGCCGACGCGCTCGAGAAAGCCCAAGCCGATGGCTGGCGGCTGGCCGTCTGCACCAACAAGCCCGAAGCCCCCGCCCGCTCGCTTCTCGAGGCCCTCGGGGTCGCGCACCTCTTCTCAGCGATCGGCGGCGGTGACAGCTTCCCAAGCCGCAAGCCCGACCCGGCCCATCTCCTCGCCACCATCGCCGCCGCCGGCGGAGAACCCGGCGCCAGCGTCATGGTCGGCGATCACCGCAATGACGTGCTCGCCGCCGGCGGCGCGCACATCCCGGTTATTTTCGCTGCTTGGGGCTATGGCGGGTCGGACATGGCCCGCGGCGCCGATGCAATGGCCGCCAGCTTCGCCGAAATCCCCGACCTGGCCGACAAATTGCTTAGTTCGTGATGTACATCGTCGCGTCGCCGAACCACCGTGTGTGAAAACTGATCCGCACTGGCAGCATCGGCCCGCCCGGCGTCACTGCCGCGAACCAGGCGCTTCCCCGCTGCGGCTGCTGTAGCCGCTCGCGATCCTCGTTCAGCGTGAAGCCGCCCAACTGCCGCCCCTCGAACTCGCATTGCAGCGCCGGCCCGCTGAAACTCGATACCGAACTGGCCGGGATCGGTGCCATCCCGACCGTCCATGACCGCAGGCTCGCCAGCCGTCGCCCGTCGAACGTCTGCACCGTCCCATCGCACCGCCCGGTCCGCCCCACCTGGCTCACCAATTGCGCCATCGCGCTCAGTGTATCGATCGTGCCGCGCTGCTGCTCGGCTGCCACGGCCTCGCGCTCCTTGTCGTTTGGCGGCACCAACTGCCGCACGACCGGCTGGCCCTCGCGGTAATCGATTTCGGTGACGCGCTGCTCCCCCCGCAACGATCCGCTGCTCGTGAACCGGACCGGCACCGCGCGCCCGGCGGCAAAGCCGCCCTGCACCACCGTGTTCTGCTGGCTCCGCACGAACACCCCGAACGTCCCCGTCGTGCGATAGTCGAGCTGTAGCCGATACGCCGCCGGCGTCAGCTCGAATGCCGCCTCCACCACGACGACGTTCAGCCCGGCTGCATAAGCGGCATACCGCGCCTTCACCGCCTCGGCCTGCGCCACCGCTGGGACCAACATCAACGCAAGGCAGGCTTGGATCAGCATCGCGCTCATATAATGCTCTCAGCTTGACACGACGAGACCCGGCAACCTAAACGACCCGCCTCAGGTCGGGCGCGTAGCTCAGCGGTAGAGCATTCGCTTCACACGCGAAGGGTCACAGGTTCAATCCCTGTCGCGCCCACCACTTCCCGCCAATCGATGCGAGCGCTGATGAAACCTTCAATTTCGTCGCGCATCATTCCGATCACGCTTTGTCTGGTCGGCACTCTCATCTTCCACCGCTACAGTATCCTGACCGGCCTGGATCGCGTCCAAGCCGATACCGGCGACTCCCGCTTCATCGCTTTCCTGCTCGAGCACTGGAACAATGCGGCTCACGGCCGGGTCGCCTGGAACTCGCCGCCGATTTTCTGGCCGGAACGCAATACCCTCGCCTACTCGGACCTGCTCGTCGGCATGGGCCTGCCGCATGCGGCGCTCCGCAGCGTGCTCGGCGTTTTTCAGGCGATGAACCTCCAGCTCATCTTGCTTTCGCTGGCCAGCTTCGCGGCTGCCTATCGCTTGCTTGCCCGCGGCTTCGGTCTTTCCGTGTGGGCCGCCAGCGCCGGTGCCTACTTCTTTGCGTTCTCCTGGCCGCGCTTTGCCCAGCTCGTCCATGTCCAACTGCAGTTCACCGCGCTGCTGCCTCTCCTCGCGCTTCTCGCGCTCGAATGTCTCCGCGACGGCCAAACGCTGCGAAAGGCCGCATTCGCCTGGCGCGCCTGCGCATTCGTGGTCCTACTCGTCGCGACTCTGGCCACCACGCTATATTACGCGATCTTCGCCGCACTCATGGCGGCGGTGGCGGCGGCGTTGTGCCTGTCATCGCCGCGCTCCCGCATTCACCTTCTCGCCGTCTTGCGTCGCCAGGCCCTGCCTCTCGTCGCCGCAGCGTTGCTCGGCCTCGTGCTGCTCGCGCCGATTGTCTACGTCTATCTTCCAGTCTGGCGGAGCAGCCAGGGGCGCGCATGGAGCGAGGTGGTCACCTTTCTCCCAACCGTGACCGACTTCTTCTGGATGGGTCCGGAAAGCCTGGTTTGGGGCTGGTTCTTCGAGCGTTGGCCCGCAGCGACGATCCTGCTACGGCGGCCGGAGTTCCGCATCGGCGTCGGGCTCGTCGTCTCACTTGCCTGGTGCGCCGCCGTTATCTGGGCCATCGCTGCTGCCAGCCGGCCCAAACGGCTCGACGCTCGCACCGGTGGCGCGGTCCTGTTCATCATCGCCGGCTTCGTTCTTCAGCTTCTGATGGTTCGCCTGCCGGGCGACCGTTCCGCCTGGTGGCTGATCTGGCGATTTTTCCCCGGTGGCACCGGCATTCGCGGTGTCGCTCGCTTGGAACTTATCGTCACACTGCCAATGGCGCTCGGCATCGCTATCTTGATCGATCGAGCGGCCCCGCGCTGGCGGGCCGCTATCACCGCACTCGCGATTTTCGCCGTCATCGAGCAGATCGGCGCCACGCAAAGCTACTCGGGAGCCTCGGCGGAAGCGCTCTCCACACGCGTCGGCGCTCAGATTCCTGCGTTGTGTCGGGCCGCCTACATCGTTGCACCGACAGACCTCATACCGCCGCCCCCGCCGCCGATCGGTGAGGCGCAATTCGACGCGCAATCCTATCTCGCCGCCAATCCAGACGTCGCCGCTGCCTGGAAAGGCACGCCGTGGGAACATTACGATCGCTTCGGCCGTGCCGAGCACCGCTCGCTCGACCCGGCCTACTCGATCCTGCGCAGCGCCACGCTGTTCTTTGCTTACAATTACACACTACCCCTGGCCGCCGCGCTACGCGGAGTCCCCGTCGTCAACGGCATCAGCGGTTGGGAGCCGAGAGGCTGGGAGTTGTTCGACGTCCTGTCTGACAACCGCGCCCATTTAGCCGCATGGCTCCAGATTAAGGGAGTTCCGGCGGCCGATGTCTGCGTCGTGCCGATCCGGATCACGCTGCCCGAGATACCTGACCCTCCTGCCCGGATGATGCCTTAACCCGGCACTTCCTCCCCCAAATCCCACCACAGCCCGGCGAATGCCGCGATACCCTCCCGCGCCGGGGCGATCAGCAGATGCTCGTTCGGCCCATGCTGCTTGCAGCCATTATAGCTGTGCGGCACCCACAGCAGTTGCGTCCCCAGATGGTCCATGAACACGTCGTTCGGCAGCCCACCGCCGCTGTTAGGGATCACCTGCACCCGCTTGCCCAGCGTCGCTTCCATGCTGCGCACCGCCCACTTCACCCAAGGGCTCGACGGATCCGACCGCCGAGCCGGCATGCGGATCCCATACGGCACGATCTTCACCTCGCCGAACCCCTGCTCGTCGAGATGCCGCCGCAGCGCCGGCTCGAACTGTTCCGGGTCGACGTCGACTGTGTAGCGGATCTGGCAATGCGCCGACGCGTTCGGCGCCACCGCGTTGACCGGGTTCTCCGGCCGCCCCGACAGCATCGCCAGCACGATGAAGCTGGTCCAGGCATACACCTTCTCGGCCGAGCTCAGCCCCGGCTCGCCCCAGTCAGGGTCAATCGTCGCCGCCTCCCCCTCCGCCCTCAGCTCGCACCCCTGCAACACGTCGCGCACCGAATTGCTGATCCCGGACGGGACCCAGTCCCGCACCAAGATCTTGCCATGCCGGTCCGAGATCGACGCGATGGCATGCGCCAGCACGATGGCCGGGTCGGTCGTCATCCCGCCCCAGTTGCCCGAATGCACCCCGCCGGGCCTGACGTCGACGATCAAATCAAAGTGGAAGCTTCCTCGCGTCCCGGTGCTCAACGTCGGCACCTCGGAGTGCGACCGTGGCCCGTCGCTCGCCAATAAGACATCCGCGGCCAGCACTTCCTTATTCGCGGCCACGATCTCCGACAGCCCTTTCGAGCCGCTCTCCTCGCCGGTCTCGACAATCAGCTTGATGCTGTAGCCGAGCTCCCCGCCGCGCTCCGCGATCACCGCTTCCAGCGCCGACAGGTTGATGACGTGCTGCCCCTTGTTGTCCGCCGACCCTCGCCCGTACCAACGGTCGTCCCGCCGGATCAGCCGCCACGGATCCAGCCCGGCCTCCCATTGATCCTCCAGCCCGCGCACCGTGTCGCCGTGCCCGTAGGTGATTACGGTCGGCCCGGCTTCCTCGAGGCGCTCGGCCAGCAGGATCGGGCCGCTGCCCGTCACCGGGTTGTCGTGGGTGCTGCAGGTGAACCCGAGCTGCTCGAGCCATGGCGTAATGGTCGCCAGATAGGCGTGCAGGTCCGCCTCGTGCCCCGGGTCCTGACTGGTGCTGCGGATCGCCACTAGATCGGCCAGCCGCCGCTCGAACCCGCCACCGTCAAAGAACTCGAGCGCCGTCGTCACCGCGCCTTCTCTGCTTCCGCCCATGCCGTCACGTCCTCATCCGAAGCCGCAAGCCTCCTACAGGATCGCGCCCGTGTCGAACCGGGTTCGAGCGATCAGATAGTTCGCTCCATGAACACGCTGGTCGCGATCGCCGTCGGTTCCATGCCGCGATAGTCGCCGAACGCCTCGCAGCGGGCGAAACCCTCGCGCTCGTAGAACCGCAGCGCTGCATGCTGCACGGTGCCTGTCTCGAGCCGCAGCACCCGAATGCCGTGCTGCGAGGCCACGTCCATCAGCCGCGCCATGATTTCACGCGCGACGCCCTGCCCACGCGCCGCTGGCCGCACATACATCCGCTTCACCTCGGCGAACCCGTCCAGAAGCGCCACGCCGCCGCAGCCGGCCGGCTGTCCGTCCAGCGTCGCCACAAAGAAGTGGATGCCGGGCTGAAAAATCGCCTTAATGGGCAGCCCATGACGTTGCTCGGGTGGGTATTCCGCCGACAGCACCGCCTCGAGCTCGCCGACCAGGGCCCGCGCTGCATCGGTCGGTGACGTCACCCGATCGATCGTCAAGCTCACCGCCCCTGCTCCATCGTCGGCGTGGCGGCGCGGGATGTCGCGTCGCGAGGGCGTGTGGCGATGACGAAGGCGTAAGCGCCCTTGGGCAAACGCATGTCGGCGATGCCGTCGATCACACCGTCCCGCTTGGCGTCGTCGGCGCTCAGCAGCACGGTGCGGCGCACGTAGATCTGTGCCTCGCTATCGGTGAGGTGCGTGCGACTGACCAGGGCGGCGCGGATCTTCCGTTCGTAGGCGTCGAGAATGTCGGCCGACTCGCGCAGCCGCTCGCTCGTCACCATCCCGTTCGCGACCAGGCCGGCCGCATGGAACAGGAACACGCCTTTCGACACCGAGTAGCGATCCTGCGCGGCGAGAAAGATGTAGGTGGCCGCCGACGCGACCAGCCCGACGTTGTAAACCTTGAAGGTGATGCCGCCGTCGCGGTGCACGCGCGCCATGTAGTCCACGATATCCTGTGCGGATTGGATAATCCCGCCCGGTGAGTTCAGGCCGATGTCGATCTCATGTGCGCCCGCAGCCCGCAGCTTGTCGACGTCGGCGATGAACAAATCGCGGCTCTGCGGCGCGATCGGCGCGTTGATGACGACGTAGCCGACGCCGTTAACTGCGGTCGCCTCTGTCACCCATGTGGGCACCGGTGCTAGTACCGGCTGGCACCCCGCGACTGCGGCGAGCAGCAAGAGCCTCGATCGACCCAACAAGACGGCCAGCGGCGTCCACCGAAGCTGCATCGAACTCTCCCGCCAAAGCCGTAGTTCACTATGACGCGCCCGAGCCGCAAAGGCCCAGAGCCGCAACCCAGGGCGCGCCGACCGTCACGCGCGCCATCACGTCGTGACAAACCCGCCAAATACCACTTCAGTGTCCCTGCAATGCCGACACTCACCCTGCCAGGCCCCGGACGCACGCTTCAGCGCTATACGACGCAGCCGCCCCGGTTGCCGCCGCAAGGCCGGCCGCCGTTCAACCGGCTTGCTCTCGCCGCCGCCCACATCGTCGCCGACCCGCTCTCCGATCGCCCCGCCATCGATTGGGACGCCACCATCGACTACCGGCTCTATCTGTGGTCGCTTGGCCTCGGCGTAGCCGAAGCCACCGAAGCGGCCCAGCGCGGCGCCGGGCTTGACTGGCCTGCCAGCCTCGAGCTGATCCGCCGCAGCATCGCTGCCGCACCGCCCGGTGCCGCGCTCTACTGCGCCGCCAGCACGGACCATCTGCCGCCCAACGCGACCATGACGCAGATCATCGGCGCCTACGAAGCCCAATGCGAGTCGATCGAGAAACTCGGCGGACGCATCGTCCTGCTCGCCTCCCGCGCGTTGGCCGCCTGCGCCCGCGGCCCCGACGACTACAGATGGATCTACGGCCGTGTCCTCGCCCAGGCCCGCGTGCCCGTCCTCCTCCACTGGCCCGGCGAGGCGTTCGACCCGGCGCTCGCCACCTATTGGGGCCACACCTCGGTCGACGACGCCCTCTCGACCTGCCTCGACATCGTCAATGCCAACGCCGCCAAGATCGACGGCATCGCCTTCGCGCTTCTCGACCCGGCCCGCGAGGTTGCACTGCGCCGCCACCTCCCCCGCGGCGTCCGCCTCTATACCGGCGACGAACTGAACTTCCCCGAGCTGATCGCCGGCGACGACGACGCCTACTCCCATGCGATGCTTGGCATCCTCGACGTCATCGCCCCCGCCGCCGCTGCCGCCCTCGCCTGCCTCCAGCGCGACGACACCCAAAGCTACCTCGACATCCTCGACCCCACCCTCCCGCTGGCGCGACACCTATTGCGCCCGCCTGCCGGGCTCTACCGTACCGGCATTGTCTTCATGGCCTACCTCAACGGTCACCAGAGCCACTTCACCATGGTCGGCGGCCATCAATCCGCCCGCTCGCTGCCCTACCTCGCCGAGACGTTCCGGCTCGCCGATGCCGCCGGATTACTGCGCGACCCCGACGACGCTGTCATTCGGATGACGCGCGTGCTCGCGCTCCAGGGTATTGTCTGACCATGACTACCGCCGCCGACCTCCGCGCCACCCTCGCCGCCGCCGCCCCGGACACCGACGATCCGGCCGTCCAAGGCCTGTGGTGGGCGGCAAAAAGCGAGTGGGACCGCGCGCATGAATGCGTCCAGCGGCACGAGGGCGACCCACGCTGTGATCTCGTGCATGCGCATCTGCACCGTCTTGAGGGCGACGAGGCGAACGCCGCCTACTGGTATCGCCGCGCCGGCCGTGCGCCGTCAGCCCTGCCACTGACGGCCGAGTGGGACGCGATCGCCACGGAGTTGCTGGCCCGATAGCGCTTGCCCAAAGCGCTTGCGTCCAGCCGGGCCCCGTCTATACCCACGCCTCCCTTGCACGGACCTCAAATGCGTAAACGCCGCGGCCGCCCGCTCGACGGGTGGCTCATCATCGACAAGCCGCCCGGCATGACCAGCACCGACGTCGTCAATCGTGTGAAGCGCGCCTTCGACGCCCAGAAAGCCGGCCATGGCGGCACGCTTGACCCGCTGGCCACTGGCGTGCTGCCGATTGCCTTCGGCGCCGCCACCAAGACGGTGCCCTACGTCATGGACGGCACTAAGATCTATCGCTTCACCCTGCGCCTCGGCGAAGCCCGCGACACCGACGATGCCGATGGCGCCACCATCGCCACCTCGCCGGTACGCCCGACCGACGACCAACTGCGCGCCGCCCTCCCCGCGCTGACCGGCGACATCATGCAAGTGCCGCCGATCTACTCGGCCATCAAGGTCGCCGGCGAGCGCTCCTACGACATGGCGCGCGAGGGCCGCGCGCCCGATCTGCCGCCCCGCCCCGCCCGCGTCGACCGCTTCGAGCTGATCGAGCGCGTCGACGAGAACGACGTCGTCTTCGAGGTGCAATCCGGCAAGGGTGTCTACATGCGCAGCCTCGCCCGCGATCTCGCACTGGCCTGCGGCAGCGTCGGCCACATCGCCGCTTTGCGTCGCCTCCGGGTCGGGCCGTTCGACGAGGCGCAAGCGATTCCGCTGGACAATTGCAACCCGGCATCCGATATCACCGCCGTCTCTCCGGACCTCTTGCTCCCGGTCGCGACCGCGCTGGCCGACATCCCGGCGCTGGCCCTGACCGAAGCGGAAGCCTTCGGCCTCTCGAATGGACGGGCGATCAGCCTCGTCGATCTGATGGGCCGCATTCCACCGACGGCGCGACCCGATGGCGGGCTCGCGCGTGCGATGGCGGGGGGACGCGTGATCGGGCTGTGCCGTCTCGAAGACGGAATGTGCAAGCCCGACCGCCTCCTTTAACCCTTATTTACGGAGTATCACGATGTCGATTACCGCGGAGCGTCGCACGACGCTCGTGTCCGAATACGCCATGGCCGCCGCCGACACCGGCAGCCCCGAAGTTCAGGTCGCGCTGCTCACCGAGCGCATCGTCAACCTGACCGAGCACCTCAAGACCCACGCCAAGGACTTCCACAGCCGCCGCGGCCTGCTCATGCTGGTCGGCCGTCGTCGCCGCTTGCTGGACTATTTGAGCAAGAAGGACCGCACCCGCTACCAGACCCTCATCGGTCGTCTCGGGCTGCGCCGCTAAGCTAGACTACTCCCGGCGCCGCTTGGGCGCCGGGTCAACGCCGCCGCGGCCGGGTTGCCGAGCGGGCGACGGCGCCTTCGGTTACCTGGCAGACGGTTGTCGCCATGTTGCCCGAGACGCCGCTGTATGCCCCGCCCCGAATCCCGTTCCGGCGCAACTGGGATGAACTGCATGTTCAATTACTTCCGCAAGGAACTCGAGTGGGGCGGCCGCAAGCTCGTCCTCGAAACCGGCAAGATCGCCCGCCAGGCCGATGGCGCCGTCATGATCAGCTACGGCGACACCATCGTGCTCTGCACCGCCGTCGGCGTTCGCTCGGTCAAGCCGGGCCAGGACTTCTTCCCGCTCACCGTCAACTACCAGGAAAAGGCGTTCGCCGCCGGCAAGATCCCCGGTGGCTTCTTCAAGCGCGAAGGCCGTCCGAACGAGAACGAGGTGCTCACCAGCCGCCTCATCGACCGCCCGATCCGTCCGTTGTTCCCCGAGGGCTTCCGCAACGAGGTCCAGATCGTCGCCACCGTGCTCAGCCACGACATGGAGAACAATCCGGACATCGTCTCGCTGATCGGCTGCTCGGCCGCGCTGACGCTCTCCGGCATCCCGTTCTTCGGCCCGGTCGCCGCCGCTCGCATCGGCTTCGCCGAGGGCGCCTACATCCTCAACCCGACGCGTGACCAGCTCGCCACCAGCAAGCTAGACCTCGTCGTCGCCGGCACCACCGAAGGCGTGCTGATGGTCGAGAGCGAGGCCCAGGAGCTGACCGAGGAGGTCATGCTCGGTGCCGTCAACTTCGGCCACGAGCACATGCGCCCGGTAATCCAGGCCATTATCGAACTCGCCGAGCACGCCGCCAAGGAGCCCTGGGCTCTGGCCGAGAAGACCCCCGAGGCGACTGCGCTACAGGCCCGCATCATAGAGCTTGGCACCGAGTCGATGGCCGCCGCCTACAAGGAGCCAAAGAAGGAAGCTCGGCAGGACCTGGTCGGCGCCGCCAAGAAGCAGTTGCTCGAGACGCTTGCCGCCGAAGGCCAGAGCGCCGACGCCGCCAAGCCGATGCTCAAGAAGCTCGAAGCTGACGTCGTCCGGGGCACCATCCTCAAGACCGGCATCCGCATCGACGGTCGCGACACCAAGACGGTCCGCCAGATCATCGGCGAAGTCGGCATCCTGCCGCGCGCCCACGGCTCCGCCCTGTTCACCCGCGGCGAGACGCAGGCACTCTGCGTCGCCACCCTCGGCACCGGCCAGGACGAGCAGGTCATCGACGCCCTCGAAGGCGAGCGTCGCGAGCACTTCATGCTGCACTACAACTTCCCTCCCTACTCGGTGGGTGAAGCCGGCCGTATGGGCAGCCCGGGCCGTCGCGAGATCGGTCACGGCAAGCTCGCATACCGCGCGATTCGTCCGGTGCTGCCGGGCAAGGACGTGTTCCCCTACACGATGCGCGTCGTCAGCGAGATCACCGAGAGCAACGGTAGCTCGTCGATGGCCACCGTCTGCGGTACCAGCCTCGCGCTGATGGACGCCGGCGTGAAGCTGACCCGGCCTGTCGCCGGCATCGCCATGGGCCTGATCAAGGAAGAAAGCGGCTTCGCCGTGTTGTCCGACATCCTCGGCGACGAGGACCACCTCGGCGACATGGACTTCAAGGTCGCCGGCACCGAGCAGGGCATCACCTCCCTGCAGATGGACATCAAGATTACGTCCATCACACCGGAGATCATGCAGATCGCGCTCGAGCAGGCCAAGGATGGCCGGCTGCACATCCTTGGCGAGATGGCCAAGGCATTGACCGGCGCCCGCACCGGCGTCGCCGCGACCGCACCGCGCATCACCGTGATCAACGTGCCGAAGGAGAAGATCCGCGACGTGATCGGCACCGGCGGCAAGGTGATCCGCGAGATCGTGGCCGAGAGCGGTGCCAAGGTCGACATCGACGATGACGGTACCATTAAGATCGCGGCCACCACCGAGGAAGCCAGCCAGAAGGCGATCGACATGATCCGCGGGATCGTGGCCGAGCCTGAGATCGGCGCCATCTACAATGGCAAGGTCGTCAAGACCGCCGAGTTCGGTGCGTTCGTGAACTTCTTGGGCCCGAAGGACGGCCTGGTTCACATCAGCGAACTGCAGCAGGCGCGGGTCAACAAGACCACCGACGTCGTCAAGGAAGGCGACCAGGTCAAGGTCAAGTGCCTCGGCTTCGACGATCGCGGCAAGGTCAAGCTGTCGATGCGTGTCGTCGACCAGGAGACCGGTGCGGACATTACCGATCAGGTCGGTGCCAAGCCGTCCCGCGGCGATCGTCCGGAAGGCGAAGGCCGTGGTGACGGTCGGGGCGACGGCCGCCGCGACCGTCCGGAGCGTGGCGAACGTCGCGAACGGTCCGACGCCGCAGAATAACTTACGTCGTCGAGCGGCCGGGCCCTTTCACCGGGGCCCGGCCGTCTATAGTTACACCACGGTGAATTTGGGATCAGCGCGCCGATGAAGACGCTCAACGAAATCCGGATGGGGGGCGTCGATGTCCTTCCGCTGATCGAGGGCGGCAAAGGCATCGGCGTGTCGACCGGCGTCTCCTCCGGCCATTGGGCCGAGGCGGGCGGCGCCGGCACGTTCAGCGCTGTCAATGCCGATTTCTACGATGCCGACGGTAACCCGATCCCGCAGGACTACCTCGGCCGAACCCGGCGCGACCGCCACGAAGAGCTGATCCAATTCGGCATCAAGGGCGGCATCGACCAGGCCATGCGTGCTTACGACATCAGCGGCGGCCGCGGTCGCATTCACGCCAACCTGCTCTGGGAGATGGGCGGAGCGGAACGCGTGATCACCGGCGTGCTCGAAGGCGCCAAGGGCCTCATCCACGGCCTGACCTGCGGCGCCGGCATGCCGTATCGCCTGTCCGAGATCGCTGCCAAGTTCGGCGTCCACTATTACCCGATCGTGTCGTCCTCCCGTGCCTTCAGCGCCTTGTGGAAGCGCGCCTACTCGAAGGCCGCCACCCTGCTCGGCGGCGTCGTTTACGAGGACCCATGGCTGGCCGGCGGCCATAACGGCCTGTCGAACGGCGAGGACCCGACCAAGCCCGAGGACCCGTATCCTCGCGTCCTCGCGCTGCGCAAGCTGATGCGCACCTTCGGCCTCGACCAAGTGCCGATCATCATGGCCGGCGGTGTCTGGTGGCTCGAGGAGTGGGAGGATTGGATCGACAATCCCGACCTCGGCCCGATCGCCTTCCAGTTCGGCACCCGCCCTCTGCTGACGCAGGAGAGCCCGATCAGCGACGCCTGGAAGCGCCGCCTGCTGACACTGCATGCCGGCGATGTCTTCCTCAACAAGTTCAGCCCCACCGGCTTCTACTCGAGCGCCGTGAACAACGGCTTCATCGAGGAACTCCGCCAACGGGGCGAGCACCAGGTCGCCTACACGACCGAGCCGATTGGCGAACACACCGCTGTGCTCGGCATCGGCCCGCGCAAGCGCCCGGTCTACCTCACGCCGCAGGACCTGTTCCACGCCGAAGGCTGGAACAATGCAGGCTTCACCGAAGCCATGCGCACACCGGATGGAACGCTGATCTTTGTCACCCCCGAGCGAGCGCAGAGTATTACCGCCGACCAGGTCGCCTGCATGGGCTGCCTCAGCGTCTGCCGCTTTAGCAACTGGAGCCAGCACGGCCCCGATTACGACAATGGCAAGAAAGCGGACCCGCGCAGCTTCTGTATCCAGAAGACCCTGCAGGAGGTCCGCCGCGACGATCAGACTCAGGACGCCATCGAGCACCAGCTGATGTTCAGCGGCCATAACGCCTACCGCTTTGCCAGCGATCCATTCTACTCCAACGGCTTCGTTCCGACCGTCAAGCAGTTGGTCGAGCGCATATCCACCGGCCGCTGACAAGCCTGCCACATCACGTTAGATAGCTCGCCATGAACACCGTCCTGCTGCTGATCCATCTGTTCGTCACGCTAGCGCTGATCGGCGTCGTGCTGATCCAGCGCTCCGAGGGCGGCGGGCTCGGCATCGGGACGTCCCAGAGCATGGGCGGTTTCATGAGCGGCCGTGGTACCACCAACCTGCTCACCCGCACTACGGCGATCCTGGGCACCGCGTTTTTCCTGCTTTCGCTGGCCCTCGCCTTGTTGAACCGCGGCACCGTCGGCGGCGGCAAGTCGTTGCTGGACTACCCGCCGCCTCTCGGCACCGGGACGTCCTCATCCACCCCGGCGACCCCGGCCACCCCCGCCGGGCCATCCGTTCCGACCGGCAACTAGCGATGACGGGCGGATTGAGGATGTGAGTTGCGCCGAACGGGGGTTCCCGGACTCGGCCGATCGCCGGTATCAGGAACTCCCATGACGCGGTTCGTATTCATCACCGGCGGTGTGGTGTCCTCTCTCGGCAAGGGCGTTGCATCAGCCGCCCTTGGCGCCCTGCTGCAGACGCGCGGTTACACCGTTCGCCTGCGCAAACTCGATCCCTACCTCAATGTCGACCCGGGCACGATGAGCCCCACCCAGCACGGCGAGGTGTTCGTCACCGATGACGGTGCCGAGACAGACCTCGACCTCGGTCACTACGAGCGCTTCACCGGCGTTCATGCCAAGCAGTCCGACAACGCCACGACGGGACGGATCTACTCCGAAGTCATCGCTCGCGAGCGACGCGGCGACTATCTCGGTGCCACCGTCCAAGTCATCCCTCACATCACCGACGCGCTCAAGGAGGCGATCGTCCGTGACCTCGATGACGTTGATTTCGCCCTCATCGAGATCGGCGGCACGGTCGGCGACATCGAGAGCCTGCCCTTCCTCGAGGCCATCCGTCAGCTCGGCAACGAACTCGGCGACGAGCGGACGATGTTCGTCCATCTCACCCTCGTGCCTTACATCCCGAGCGCCGGCGAGCTGAAAACCAAGCCGACCCAACACTCCGTCAAGGAGCTGCAGAACGCCGGCATCCAGCCCGACATGCTGCTCTGCCGCTGCGACCGTCAGATCCCCGACGGCGAGCGCCGCAAGATCGCCAATTTCTGCAACGTCCGCCAGCAGGCCGTAATCGCCGCGCTCGACGTCGACACGATCTACGCTGTCCCGATCTCGTATCACGAGGAGGGCATGGACCGCGAAGTCCTCCGCCATTTCGGCTTGCCTTACGAGACCACCCCCGACCTCTCGCGCTGGCAGCGCATCGTCGACATCGTCCGCTCGCCCGACGGCACGGTCCGTATCGCCGTCGTCGGCAAATACACCAGCCTACTCGACTCCTATAAGAGCCTGGCCGAAGCGCTCACGCACGGCGGCGTCGCCAGCCGCGTCCGCGTCGAGCTCGCCTGGGTCGACAGCCAGGTGTTTGAGCAGGCCGACGCCGTGAACTCGCTTGAGGGTTTCCACGGCATCCTGGTGCCCGGCGGTTTTGGCGAGCGCGGCACGTCTGGCATGATCGCAGCGGTCCAGTTTGCCCGGGAACGTAGGGTGCCGTTCCTGGGCATCTGCTTCGGCATGCAGATGGCCGTCATCGAGTGCGCCCGCAACATGGCCGGCCTGGCTGACGCGTCGAGTAGCGAGTTCGGTCCCTGCGAGACCCCGGTCGTCGGCCTACTGACGGAATGGGCGCGCGGCAACGAGGTTGAGCGCCGCAACGAGGACGGCGATCTGGGCGGCACCATGCGCCTTGGCGCTTATCCCGCCGACCTCGATTCCTCGTCGCTGATCGCCGAAATCTATGGCGCGACGCGTATTCACGAGCGGCACCGGCATCGCTACGAGGTCAACGTCAATTACCGCGAGCAGCTTGAGCGCACCGGCCTCCGCTTCGCCGGGATGTCGCCCGACGGCGTCCTTCCGGAGACCGTCGAGTTGCCGGGGCATCCCTGGTTCATCGGCGTGCAGTATCACCCCGAGCTGAAATCCAAGCCGCTCGATCCCCACCCGCTCTTCGCCGGGTTCATCCGCGCAACCGTAAAGCAGGCCCGTCTTGTCTGACGACCCCGACGACCTTCTCCCGACCGACCTGCCGCCCGACGACGACGTCCCCGACGAGGAGCCGCAGGCCGGCAACCGCGTCGTTCGCGTCCGCGACCTGGAGATCGGCAACGATCACCCGTTCGTCCTGATCGCCGGCCCCTGTCAGATCGAGTCGGAGTCGCACGCCTTCGAGATGGCCGAGGCACTGACCGGGATCACCCGAGAGCTCGGCATCGGCCTCATCTACAAGAGCAGCTTCGACAAGGCCAACCGGACCAGTGCCACCGCCGCCCGCGGCATCGGGATCATCAAAGGTCTCTCTATCCTCGCCGCCGTCCGCGAACGCTTCTCGATCCCGGTCCTCACCGACGTCCACACCGCCGAGCAGTGCGACCCGGCCGCCGAAGCCGTCGACGTGCTGCAGATCCCCGCGTTTCTCTGCCGTCAGACCGACCTGCTCATCGCCGCCGGGGAAACCGGCCGTACCATTAACGTCAAGAAGGGCCAGTTCCTCGCCCCTTGGGACATGGTCAACGTCGCCGCCAAGATCGCCGACACCGGCAACGAGAGCATCCTGCTCACGGAGCGCGGCGCCAGCTTCGGCTACAACACGCTGGTCTCGGACTTCCGCGCCCTCCCCATCATGGCCCGCACCGGCTACCCCGTCGTCTTCGACGTCACCCACTCCGTCCAGCAGCCCGGCGGGCAAGGCAGCAGTTCGGGCGGGCAGCGCGAGTTCGCCGCTCCCCTTGCCCGCGCCGCTGCCGCCATCGGGGTTGCAGCCCTGTTCATCGAGACCCACCAGGACCCGGACGCCGCGCCCAGCGACGGCCCCAACATGATCCCGCTGACCGAGATGCCGACCTTGCTCGCCCGCCTGCTGGCGATCGATCGGCTGACGAAAGGGCTCTAATTCGTCTCGCGGAAGCTCGCGACGTATCTCGCAAGCAACGGGATATCGGCATCTTCCACGCTTTGGGCCGCCTCGTTCATCGCCGGGCTATATCCACGCCGGGTGTTGTTTTTGTAGGTCACGAGCGCCTGCTTGAGATATTCGGCATGCTGGCCGGCGATGTGCGGGATCGTCCCCTGGCCACTCAGGTTCGGCATGTGGCACGAGTTGCAATGATACTTCTCGACCAGCGCCGCTCCTGACGCCACCTCGTCCGCCGTCAACTCCGGCGCTGGCGGCGGCGGCGGCATCTTGTTGAACAGCGCGCCGAGCGTCCGCAGGTCGTCATCGCTGAGCCCGGCTGCCATCGCGTTCATCGGATCGGCTTTGCGCAGGTCCTCACGGAACAGGTAGAGCTGCGAGAGCAGGTAGTTGACCGGCATGCCCCCGAGCGAGGGCACCGTCGGGATCGCCGACGTGCCGTTCTTGCCATGACATGCCAGGCAGGTCGGCAGGCGTTCGTCGACCGTCTGCGCCCCCGCCGGCAACGCCAGGAGCATGGCCGCCGCTATGAGTGCTGCCCGCATGTGTCTCATCCCTTCAACGAGAAAGGTCCGCACCTTTCGGCGCGGACCCATGTCTCGAACTCTGGTCTAATCAGTTGGTCTTGCTGACGCGCCAGAGCGCACCGTTCCAGTCGTCCGACACGATGATCGAACCGTCCGGCATCGGCTGCACGTCGACGGGCCGACCGACATACTGGTTGTTCTGCAGGAACCCGGTCAGGAACGGGGTCTGCGACGCCACCGAACCGTCCTCGTTCAGCTTGATCACCACTACGTCGCCACCGAGCTTGATGGTGCGGTCCCACGATCCATGCAGCGCGGCGAAGATCGTGCCCTTGTAGTCGGGCCCGAACGCCGTCCCGTTGTAGAACCGCATCCCGAGCGACGCCACATGCGGCCCGAGCAAGGCGGCCGGCTTGGCGTAGTCGTCGCAATTCTTGCCCCAGCCGAACTCCGGATCGGTGAAGTTGCCCTGGTGGCAATAGGGATAGCCGAAATTCGGTGCCGTGGTCATCTTGGCCGGCACCATGTGCAGCGTGTCGTTCGGCAGGTCCTCGCTGACCCAGTCGCGCCCGTTATTGGTGAAGTAGAAATCCTTGGTCGCCGGGTTCCAGTCGAAGCCGACGGAGTTACGCACGCCGGTGGCCACCATCTCGACATTCTTGCCGTCGAGATCCATGCGCCGGATCTGCGCGTTGGAGGGCGGCGGGATCAAGATGTTGCCGGGCGCGCCGATCGGCACATACAGCTTGTTGTCCGGCCCGATACCGATGAACTTCCAGCCGTGCGCCTCATCGGATGGCAGGTCGTCGTAAATCAGCACCGGCTTCGGCGGGTTATCGAGATTGGCCTCGATGTTGTCGTAGCGGGTGATTCGGTTCAACTCGGCGACGTAGAGATTGCCGTCATGGAACGCCACGCCGTTGGGCCGATACAGCCCCTTGGCGATTACCTTGACCGTCGGCTTGCCGCCATTCGCGCCCGGGACGACCGCATAGACCTTGTCCAACAGCCGATTGCCGACGAATACCGTTCCCGAAGGGCTGACCGCCAGCGAACGGGCGTCGGCCATACCGGTGGCATATGGCTCGACCTTGAACCCGGCGGGAACCTGCAACTTGCTGGTCGGCATGTCGGCAGCGGCGGTCGGCAGCGGCGGCGAATCGACCGGCGCCAGCGTGTTGCCCTTCGGCCGGTCAAACAGCGCGTCGCCACGGGAGTTCGGCACCGTCACACCCGGGCCGCTCGTCTTCGGCGCTTCCTTCGGCAGCTGCGCCATGGCGGTCCCGCCAAGTAAGGCGGCCGCGAACGCCGCCAAGGCAGCTCGTTTCAGAGCATTTTGCACTGGACTCTCCCATATATTGTTTTGGTTCGGAAGCACTGTGAAGCATCTCCGGCGGCGAAGTCCAGGGTTCTTGGATGACCGTTGCGGATCAATCGTCAGCGAGCGAACTCGGTAGTCCCAGCAGTTGGTTCACGCTGACAGACAGCTTCAGCCCGAGCACCAGCGCATCCTTCGGCGCGAATTTCGCGCTGGGCCTGCCGATCGAGTCCGGGTTGACCAAATACTGCATGCTGCCCGCCAGGTACACGCCTTCGGTCAACTTATAGTTGTAGTTGGCCTCGAAGATACCCTGGTTGCGACTGACGAAGCTCGCGCTGCCTGCTTTCGCCAGCAGCCCGTTGATGTAGCCGTTCTCCTTGTTTGACAGCTGGATGTAGGTCGCCAGCAGCCCGATCTGATCGGCGGGGCGGCTGGCGACCGGCCCGGTCCAAATGCCGCCTGCAACCGCCTCGAGCGAGAACAACCCCTTGCCGTCGAACGGCACCCCCGCCGTCCCGAACACCGCGATGCCGCGCTGGCCGGACGCGCCCTGCGGCCGCCAGATCACTTGGTCGCCCAGCGCATAGGCCCCGGTCCGCCCGCCGCTATAGGCCAGCGGCGCCCCCCCGAACTGCGCCCGCGAGCGGTAGCGCGTGTTGAGGAACGGATCGTTGTACGGCGCGGAGTTGTACCAGCCGCCCAGCTTGAAGTGGCGCGGATACGGATCGGTCGCGTATTCGGTGCCGTAACCCACCTCGAACGGCACCACGTAGCCGGTCGAGTGGTTCAGTCCCCAGTCGAAGCCGCTATCGCTGTTGCGACGCGAGTTGGTCTCGAACGCTCCGGCCTTCAGATACACCGGACTGATCGGATTGTAGCGGACCGAGCCACCCCAGTTGACGTACGGGAACCCCGGAAATCCGGCCACTGCCTGCGTTAGCTCGAACGGACAATCCGCCACGTTCTGGAACCGGCACCCATAGGTCGACCGCGCGAACGACCCGGTCGCGTTGGCTCGCCCGACCACGAACGTCAGCTGCTTGTCAAACAGGCTTTGCTCATAGGTCAGCTCCGCTAGCTCGAACTGCTTCTTCGGATAGTAGAAGGACTGCACCTTGGTGCGCGACCCGATATGGTCGGTCGACAGCTCGTGCCCGTAAAACTGCGCGAACGTCGCATGCACCTGCCCGCCCTCGATGCCAGCCAGCTTGGCCATGTCGAGATCCGCCCCGAACAGGACGACGCCCGACGTATCGACGCCCTGCGACAGCCCGCCGGTCGGGTTGCCGGCAAAACTCTGCACGTAGCGCAGCCGGGGCAGGATGCCCGCATCGTAAAGCTGCTGCCCAACCCGGACCACCGGCTCGAGCGCCGTCCCGAGCAACGGACTCGGTGCCCGCCGCACCTCGGTCGGGCCCGGCTGGAACACCGGCAGCCGGGTCACCTCCTCGCCGGCATCGGCGCCGCCCAGCAATATCGCCAGCGCACCCAGCGCCACCGCGCGCAATTTTGCGTTCATTTCGGTCTCCCCGCCGGAGAACTGACACCGGCTGGCGAGGAAAAGCCAGTGCGCGGCGGCTTGGCGCGGACAGGTCACGATGTTAGGCACCGCCAATCACAGCCGGACGGTTTACCCATGAGCGCCATTGCCGACATCGTCGCCCGCGAAGTTCTCGACAGCCGCGGCAATCCGACGGTTGAGGCCGAAGTCCTGCTCGACACCGGCGCCTCCGGCCGCGCCATCGTTCCCTCCGGCGCCTCGACCGGTGCCCACGAGGCGGCCGAGCTCCGCGACGGCGACAAGTCGCGTTACGGCGGCAAGGGCGTCCGCCAGGCCTGCGCCAACGTCGAGGGCGAGATCTTTGACGCCATCGGCGGCATGGACGCCTCCGAGCAAGTCAAGCTCGACGACATCATGATCGACCTCGACGGCACGCCTAACAAGTCGCGCTTGGGCGCAAATGCCATCCTCGCCGTCTCGCTGGCCGTCGCCAAGGCTGCGGCCGACGATCTCGGCATGCCGCTCTACCGCTATGTCGGCGGCGTGTTCGCCCGCACCCTGCCGGTGCCGATGATGAACATCGTCAACGGCGGCCAGCACGCCGACAACCCGATCGACATCCAGGAATTCATGGTCCAGCCAGTCGGGGCCGCCAGCATTGCCGACGCCGTCCGCATGGGCTCCGAGATCTTCCACGCGCTGAAAAAGGCACTGCACGACGCCGGTCACAGCACCAACGTCGGCGACGAGGGCGGCTTCGCTCCTAACCTGAAGTCTGCAGAAGAAGCGCTCGATTTCATCAGCAAGGCCTGCCAGACCGCCGGCTACCGACCCGGCGATGACGTCACCTTCGCGCTCGACTGCGCCAGCACCGAATTCTTCAAGGACGGCACCTACGACCTCGCCGGCGAAGGCAAGAAGTTCGACGCCGCCGGCATGGTGGACTACCTCGCCAAGCTCTGCGACCGCTTCCCCATCGCCTCCATCGAGGATGGCTGCTCCGAGGACGACTGGGCCGGCTGGAAGCACCTGACCGAGGTGCTCGGCAAGCGCGTCCAGCTCGTCGGCGACGACCTGTTCGTCACCAACACCGAGCGCCTCCGCAGCGGCATCGCCGAGGGCACCGCCAACTCGATCCTGGTCAAGGTCAACCAGATTGGCACCCTGTCTGAGACCCTCGAAGCCATCGAGCTCGCCCACCGCGCTGGCATGACCAGCGTCATGAGCCACCGCTCCGGCGAGACCGAGGACAACACCATCGCCGACCTCGCCGTCGCCGCCAATTGCGGTCAGATCAAGACCGGCAGCCTGGCCCGCAGCGACCGCACGGCGAAGTACAATCAGCTCATCCGCATCGAGAGCGAACTGGGTCCGTCGGCGCGCTATGCCGGGCGGACGATCCTCCGCCGCGCATAAACGCGCGCGATGGGTGCAGCGCGCGAGGCGATCGGGTATGCTGAGGGCATGTCAGGATTCGTCAAGCGCGCTGGTCAGTCGCTTCGCAATGGGTTGCGGGCCATGCTGCTGCCCGCGCTCTTCCTGCTTCTCGTGGCCTACTTCCTATACAACGCCACTCAGGGAGATCGCGGGCTCCAGGCCTACGCGCTGCGGCAGGAGCAGCTGAAGAGCGTCCAAGCCGACCTGGCCAAGGCGCAAACGGACCAGGCCGGGTGGGACCGCCGGGTCGGCGAACTGCGATCGCAGCGGGTCGACCCCGACATGTTGGACGAGCGGGCGCGCGCCATGTTGAACCTGGCCGATCCTAACGACGTGGTCGTGCCCTATGGCCAGAGCAAAAAGCTGTTCACGCCGCCCTGATCACCCCAGGCCTAGACGTTCTCCACCACGCAGCACCGCCTCGATCTCCGTCCGATACGCGCCGTCGTCGCGGTGCAGGACGATCTCTGACTCGATTGGGGTCGCCGTATCACCGCGCCACCGCTGCACGATCATCAGCTTCGGCGCTCGGCCGGATTTCGGGAACAGCCGCATGCTGACCCCGCCGCCCAACCCCGCCGCGGCGCAGGCCGCCCCTGCGCGTGTCGCGAGCGCCGGCGGCATAATCATGGTCAGCGACCCGCCCGGCAGCAGCGGCCCCGCCAGCGCCGCGACCCACGCCTCGATCCCTCCCGCTTCCTGCTTGGCCAACCGCCGCCGCGCGAGCGGCGAAGCGGTCGAGTGCGAATCGTGCCAGGGCGGGTTGGCCATCGCATGCGCCGCCTTCGGAAACTCGATCGCCGTCACGTCGCCGGTCACGATCGTCAGCCCGGCAAAACCGTTTTCGTCGACATTGGCGCGCGCCAGATCCGCCATCGCCGGGTCGATCTCGACGCCGAAGATCGCGACCCCGGGAATCCGCGCCGCCAGGCACATCAACCCGGCCCCTGCCCCGGTCCCGCCCTCGATCACCAGCTCGCCCGGCCGTGCCGCCACGCACGCTGCCAGCAATACCGGCTCTATCCCGGTCCGATACCCGTCCTGCGGCTGCACATACTTCACCCGCCCGCCGAGCAGCGTGCCTCGCGTAGTCTCCATCGCCGCGACCTAAAGCAGCTCGGCCTCGCGCAACACCCGGCGCGCCTGCGCCTCGTCCTCCTCCAGCACCGCCAGCCGCCGCGGGATCGCGCCGATGCTGCCCTCGACGGCGCTGACATACATGTCCAACAGCACGCTCTCGATCCCCGCATCGCGCAGCAAGGCCGACATGAAGCTCAGGCGCACGAGATCGTTGGTCTGGGCGAGCGTTCGCATCCTGGCTTTAAGTCCCGGTCGGTCGTATTCGATGGCGATGTGCCGCAGCTTGACCGTTTTTCCGCCGCGCCGATATGGTGCTGCAATGCGGCGTAGCGCGTTTGACTGCCTCCGCTGGACCATCGGGAGTCCGTGTTGAACAACGTTTCCCCGCCTCTGCACACCCGCGCTCCAGGATCGCCCGAACCGGACGCGCTGACCCGGCTGACCGATCTCGTGGCGGCCGACCTAGTCGCCTGCAACCGCACCATCGTCGCCCGCATGGACAGCCCGGTCGCGCTGATCCCTCAGCTCGCCGCGCACATCGTCGCCGCCGGCGGCAAGCGCCTGCGTCCGGTGCTGACGCTGGCCTGTGCCAGGCTCTGCGGCTACGCCGGCGCCCGCCATGTCGAGTTGGCCGCCTGCGTCGAGTTTATTCACACCGCAACGCTACTGCATGACGACGTGGTCGATGAGAGCGTGCTGCGCCGCGGTCTCTCGAGTGCAAACTCGGTATTCGGCAACAAGGCCTCCGTGCTGGTCGGCGATTTCTTGTTCGCCCGCGCCTTTCAGCTGATGGTCGCCGACGGCTCTCTCCCCGTGCTCGGCATCCTGTCCAAGGCCGCGGCGACCATCGCGGAAGGCGAGGTTCATCAACTCGTCATCCAGAACGATCTTGCAACGACCAGGGAGCAGTATCTCGAGGTGATCCGTGGCAAGACGGCCGCGCTGTTCGCCGCCGCCTGCGAGGTAGGCGGCGTCGTCGCTGACCGGCCCGCCGCGGAATGCCGCGCCCTGGCCGCTTTCGGCGACGATCTCGGCATCGCCTTCCAGCTCGTCGACGATGCCCTGGACTACGCTGCCGACCAGGCCACGCTGGGCAAGACCGTGGGCGACGATTTCCGCGAGGGCAAGATCACGCTGCCCGTGCTTGCCGCCTTCCACGCCGCCGACGACACCGAGCGCGCCTTCTGGATCCGCACCATCGAGGCCAGCGATCAGACGCCCGACGACCTCGACCACGCGATCGCGCTCATCGAACGCACCGGCGCCATCCAGACCACGCTCGACTTCGCCGCCGAGTTCGCCAGCTCCGCCAAGCGCAACCTTGCCGGCTTCCCGCAGAGCGCGCTGCGCGACGCGCTGACGGACGTGGCCGACTTCACCGTCAGTCGCGCCCGCTAGCGCGCGGGCACGGTTGCGCGCGCGATCGCCAGGAAATCGTCGGCGACCAGGCTCGCGCCCCCCACCAACGCACCGCCGACGCCGGGCAACGCCAGGATGGCCGCCGCCCCCGCCGGCTTGACAGACCCGCCATACAGGATGCGCATCACCTGACCCTTTGGCCCGAGCGTGTCGACCAACTGGTTGCGGATGCAACGGTGCATGTCGACGATGTCGGCATCCTCGGCCACCCGCCCCGTCCCGATTGCCCAGATCGGCTCGTAGGCGACCACGCCGGTGAAGCCGGGCGGCACGCTGCCATCGACCTGCGCGGCGACCACCGTCTCGGCGGCGCCCGCCAGCCGCTGCTGCTCCGTCTCCCCCACGCAGACGATCGGCAACAGCCCCGCCGCCATCGCCGCGACTGCCTTGTCCCGCACCAGCCCGTTCGACTCGGCATACCGTTCGCGCCGCTCCGAATGCCCTAGGATCACCCAGCTCGCGCCCGCGTCGTGCAACATCACCGCCGAGATATCGCCGGTATGGGCACCCTTGATCGGCACCAGGCAGTCCTGCCCGCCGGTGCCGATCCCGCTGCCCTGCAACACTTCGGCCACCGCGGCCAGCAGCGTCGCCGGCGGGCATAGCACCAGGTCGCACCCCAAGCCGTCCGCACCCGCCCGCACCGCCTGCGCCAGCGCCACCCCGTCGGCCCGCAGCCCGTTCATCTTCCAGTTCCCGGCGATCAGTTGCCGCATACCCGCTCCGCACCCTCCAACTTACCCGCCCATAATGCCGCCTGCGTCGCATCTGGCAAATCCGCTTGGTCCTGCCTATGGTGCGCCCCTCGCCGCCCCATTCGTCTCACAACGGGCCCACCCATCATGATGACCTTCTTCCGCGCTCTGCTGAACACGTGGATCGCCCGCGCCTTCTTCGTCGTGCTCGTCGCCGCCTTCGGCTTGTGGGGCGTGGCCGACGTCGCGCGCAATTTCGGCCAGGGCACGTCGCTCGCGACCGTCGGGAATCGCAAGATCGAGCCACAGGAGTTCCAGGACGCGTTCCGCCGTAACCTGGCGCAAGTCAGCCGCATGATGGGCGGCGCCGCGGAGCCCCCGCCCGACGTGCGCCGCACCGTGGCGGGCGAATCGCTCGAGCGCCTCATCGTCCAGGCCGCCATCGGCGACGAGGTGCAGCGCCTCGGCATCGAGGTGCCGGACGCCGCCCTGCGCCAGGCCGTCTTCGCCATCCCCGCCTTCAAGGGTCCGTCCGGCAATTTTGACCGCGCGACGTTCGACAACGTCATGCGCAACAACGGCATGACCGAGCCACGCTTCCTCGACCTGCTCCGCTCCGATATCGGCCAGCGCCAGTTGATGGAGACGGTCCAAGCCGGCGTCGCGACGCCCGAGACGCTGCTTAAGCAAGTCTATGCCTACCAGCGCGAGACCCGCTCCGGCGACGCCGTCGAGCTTGCCTTCAGCGCCGCCGCCGCCCCACCGACCCCGACCCCGGACGACTTGCAGCGCGAATACGAGAACAATCCGGCCGCTTACAGCGCGCCGGCCATGCGTCGCATCAAGCTGGTCGTGCTGTCGCCGCAGACCCTGGCCAGCGGTGTCGACGTCACGCCCGAAGAGATCCAGGGCTATTACGACAGTCATAAATCCGAATACGTCACCGAGGAGAAGCGCTCCGCCGAGGTGATCATCGCTCCCGACGAGGCCGCCGCCGCCAAGCTTGCCGCCGCTTGGAAGACCGGCGCCGACTGGGCGACGATGCAAGCCGATGCCCAGGCAGCCGGCGCCTCCGCCGTCGCCGTCGCGGAGTCCGAGAAGGGCCAGTTTCCCTCGGCCGACCTTGGCGACGCGGTGTTCGCCGCCGCGCCGAACACCGTCAGCGCGCCGATCAAGTCGCCGTTCGGCTACCAGGTCGTGCGGGTGACCAAGGTGGTCCCCGGCCTGTCCCGCAGCCTCGACCAGGCCCGCGACGAGATCGCCAAGACGGTCGCGCAGGCCCGGGCCGTCGATCTGGTCTACGCACGCGCCAACAAGCTCGACGAAGCGCTCTCGGCCGGCACCGCCTTCGACGATCTCTCCGGCGACCTCGGTGCCGCCGGCGTCGAGGGCACGCTCGATGCGCAGGGCAATACTGCCGACGGCGAGCCGGCCCCCATCCCCGGCAGCCCGGCGCTCCGCAAGGCGATTCTCTCTACCGCCTTCAGCACGCCGACCGGCGAAACGCCGCACATGATCGAAGGCCCCGACCAGTCCTACTACGCGCTACAGGTGCTCGACGTGATCGAGCCCAAGCTGAAGCCGTTGAATGAGGTGGAGGACCAGGTCCGCGCCGATTGGGAGCAGGCGCAGCGCCGCCGCGAGCAGGACGTCAAAGCCGCCAAGCTGATGACCGCCGCCCAGGCCGGCGGCTCGCTCGACGACGCCGCGACCGTCGCCGACCTGCACATGGAGAAACTCCCCGCCATCACCCGCGACGGCACCGACGAGCACGTGCCGCCCGCCGTGCAGCAGGCGCTGTTCCGCCTCAAGCAGGGCGAGACCACGATGGTCGAGACGACCGACGGCTTCTGGGTGGTCCGCCTGACCACGATCACCCAGCCCGACCTTGCGCAGGACCCGATCGGCGCGGCGCAGTATCGCGACACGCTGACCAAGGCGCTCGACCAGGATTTCCAGATTGTGTTCGCCACCGCGCTGCGCGACCGCGCCAAGCCCCAGGTCAACCGCGCGATGCTGGACAGCCTGATCCAATGAACGCCGTCGCCTCCCCGAGCCGCGCCAGCTTTAACGACGCCTACGAGGCCGGCCGCGGCACCTTGGTCTGGACCACCGGCGTCGGCGATCTCGAGACGCCGATCGGCGCCTACATGAAGCTCGCCGCCGGCCGGCCGCTCTCCTTCCTGCTAGAGAGCATCGAGGGCGGCGCCGCCCGCGGCCGCTACTCCATCATCGGCATGTCGCCCGACGTCATCTGGCGCTGCCGCGGCGGCCGTGCCGAGCTGAACCGTAATGCCCGCGCCGCACCGCATGCCTTCGTTCCCGAAGCCGCCGCCCCGCTCGACAGCCTGCGCACCCTGATTGTCGAGAGCCGCATGGACATCCCCGACCACCTGCCGCCCATGCTCGGCGGCCTCGTCGGCTACCTCGGCTACGACATGGTCCGACAGATGGAGAGCATTCCGGACAAGAACACCGACGAGCTTGGCCTGCCCGACGCGTTGCTGATCCGCCCGACCGTGTTCGCCGTGTTCGACAACGTGCGTGACGAACTCACCTTCGCCGCCCCGATCTACCCGCAGGCCGGCGTGTCGGCCGCCGCTGCCTGGGACCGTGCCGAAGCCGCCCTGGCCGAGGCCGACGCGCTTCTCGACCGTCCGCTGCCGCATGCGGTCCCGCCGGTCGCACTGCCGCCGCAGCCCGAGCCGAGCTCCAACATGAACAAGGCCGAGTTCATGGCCGTCGTCGAGCGCATGAAGGAGTATATCGCCGCCGGCGACGCATTCCAGGTCGTGCCGAGCCAGCGTTTCTCCGCCCCGTTCGCGCTACCGCCTTTCGCGCTCTACCGGGCGCTGCGCCGGGTCAACCCGGCGCCGTTCCTGTTCTTCCTCGATTTCGGTGGCTTCTCCGTCGTCGGCAGCTCCCCCGAGATCCTCGTCCGTCTCCGTGATGGCACCATCACGCTCCGCCCGCTCGCTGGCACCCGCGCCCGCGGCGCCACCCGCGAAGAGGATCTCGCCCTCGAGCAGGACCTCGTCTCGGACCCGAAGGAGCGCGCTGAACACCTCATGCTGCTCGATCTCGGCCGCAACGACGTCGGCCGGGTCGCCGAGATCGGCACCGTCCGCGTCACCGAGAGCTTCGCCGTGGAGCGCTTCAGTCACGTGATGCACATGTCATCCACCGTCGAGGGCAAGCTCAAGCCCGGCCTCGACGCGCTCGACGCCCTCGTCGCCGCCTTCCCCGCCGGCACGCTCACCGGCGCCCCCAAGATCCGCGCCATGCAGATCATCGAGGAGCTGGAGCCGACCCGGCGCGGCATCTACGCCGGCTGCATCGGCTACTTCGCCGCCAACGGCACCATGGACACCTGCATCGGACTGCGCACCGCCATCGTCAAGGACGGCACCATGTATGTGCAAGCCGGCGGCGGCGTGGTCGCCGACAGCACGCCGGAGGGCGAGTGGGCCGAGAGCGTGCAGAAGAGCCGCGCCCTGTTCCGCGCCGCCGAGGAAGCGGTCCGCTTCGCCGCTCACGTCAGGCCGGGTTCCTGACATGATCCTCCTGATCGACAACTACGACAGCTTCACCTTCAACCTCGTCCACTTCCTCGGCGACCTCGGCGCCGAGTGCGACGTCGTGCGCAACGACGCCCTCACGCCTGCCGAAGCGCTCGCCCGCGAGCCGGAGGCGATCGTCATCTCGCCCGGACCCGGCACGCCGTCCGATGCCGGTATCTGCCTCGACCTGATCGAGGCTGCCGCCGGCCGCATCCCCATCCTGGGCGTCTGCCTCGGGCACCAGGCGATCGGCCAGGTGTTTGGCGGCCGGGTCGTCCGCGCGCCGACGCCGATGCACGGCAAGGTCGGCCCGGTCACCCACAATGACAGCGACGTGTTCGCCGGCCTGCCGACGCCGTTCGGCGCGACCCGGTATCACAGCCTGATCGTCGACGCCGAGACGCTGCCCGAAGAGCTCGAGCCGACCGCTTGGACCGAGAACGGCATCATCATGGGGCTGCGGCATCGGACGATGCCGGTCTTCGGCGTGCAGTTCCATCCCGAGAGCATCGCCTCCGAGCACGGTCACGCGCTCCTGGGCAATTTCCTCGCGCTGGCCCGCGGCTCGAACCAGCCACCGCGACCCGCTTGATCACCACTCTCAAACCCGTGCTCGCCGCGGTCGCGCAGGGCGAGACGCTGTCGGCCGACGAGTCCGAGGCGGCGTTCGGGTTGATCATGTCCGGGGAGGCCACCCCCGCCCAGATCGCCGGGCTGCTGATGGCCATGCGCGTCCGCGGCGAGACGGTCGCCGAGCTCACCGGCGCGGTGCGGGCGATGCGCGCCCGCATGATCGGGGTTGAGGCACCAACCGGTGCGATCGACGTTTGCGGCACTGGCGGCGACGGCGCGGCCACACTGAACGTGTCGACCGCCGTCACCTTCGTGCTGGCCGGCGCCGGTGTCCCGGTCGCCAAACACGGCAACCGTGCGCTGTCCAGCCAAACCGGTGGCGCCGACGTACTCTCGATGCTCGGCGTCGACATCGATGCGCCGCCGTCTCGGCTTGCCGGCATCCTGCGCGAGGCCGGGTCGGTGTTCATGTTCGCCCCGAAGCACCATGCGGCGCTACGCCACGCCGCCGGACCGCGCGTCGAGCTCGGCACCCGCACGATCTTCAACCTGCTCGGCCCGCTCGCCAACCCGGCCCGCGTCCGCCGCCAGCTCACCGGCACCTTCGCGCCGCACTGGCTCCGCCCGATGGCCGACACGCTCGATGCGCTCGGCACCGAGGTCGCGTGGGTCGTCCACGGCCAGGGTCTCGACGAATTGACCGTCGCCGGCACCAACCTGGTTGCCGCCCTCGACCATGGGGTTATCACCGAGCTGACGCTCGAGCCCGCCGAAGCCGGACTGTCGGCGAGCCCGGTCGAGGCGATCCGCGGCGGTGACCCCAAACACAATGCCGCCGCCCTGCTACGCTTGCTGCATGGCGAGGCCGGACCATATCGCGACACGGTGCTGCTCAACGCAGCTGCCGGACTGATCGTCGCCGGAACGACCGATCGATTGAAGACCGGTGTCGCCCTGGCGGCACGCACGATAGACGATGGAGCGGCGCTTGCCGCATTGGAGCGGCTACGGCGCGCCAGTGCCGCGCTGGAGAATTGAGATGGATGTAGGCGTTTCCGACACACTCGCGCAGATTTGCGCCTCGACGCTGGCCGAGGTGCGACGCCGCGAAGGCGACATGGCGCTGCCGCAGCTGAAATCGAAGGTCGCGCATCAGAAGGACCGTCCTCGCAGCTTCGGGTTCGCGCTCAAGGAGAAGGTGGCCGCCGGCCATTACGGGCTGATTACCGAGATCAAGAAGGCTTCCCCCTCCGCCGGGCTGATCCGCCCCGAGTTCGACCCGGTGGCCCTCGCGCACACCTACGCCGATGCGGGCGCGACCTGCCTCTCCGTGCTGACCGACGAGGCCTTCTTCCAAGGCAGCCCCGATCACCTCAAGGCAGTACGCGCCGCTGTCACGCTGCCGATCCTGCGCAAGGATTTTATCCTCGACCCATGGCAGGTCTACGAGAGCCGTCTGATGGGCGCCGACTGCATCCTGCTGATCATGGCCGCGCTTACCGACGCCATGGCGCGAGATCTCGAGGAACTCGCCCGCGCGCTCGACATGGATGTGCTGGTCGAGGTCCACAACCGCCGCGAGCTGGAGCGCGCGTTGGGGCTACGAACGCAGCTGATCGGCATCAACAACCGCAATCTCAAAACGTTGCAGACCACGCTCGAGACGACAGCCGAGCTCGCGCCCCTGGTTCCGTCGGATCGTTTCCTGATCGCCGAGAGCGGCATCCGCACGCATCAGGACGTGCTCTGGCTGGCCGAGGCCGGCGCGCGCTGCTTCCTCGTCGGCGAGAGCCTGCTCAAGCAGGATGACGTCGGCGCGGCGACCCGGGCGCTGCTCGGCCAATGAGCCTTACCCATTTCGACGCCGAAGGGCCGCGCTGCCATGGTCGATGTCTCGGCCAAGCCGGAGACCTCCCGCACCGCGACCGCCCGTGTGACGATCGCGATGGAGCCGGCGACCGCCGACCTGGTCCGCGAAGGCCGCGCCGCAAAAGGCGACGTGCTCGGCGTCGCCCGCCTGGCGGGCATCATGGCGGCCAAGCGCACCGCCGACCTGATCCCGCTCTGCCACCCGCTGCCGATCACCGCTGTCACGCTCGACCTTCGCGTCGACGCCGCCGGTGTCGAGATCGAGGCGACCGTGCGCACCACCGGGCGCACCGGCGTCGAGATGGAAGCGCTGACCGCGGCGAGCGTCGCCGCACTGACAGTCTACGACATGTGCAAGGCGGTCGACCGTGCGATGCGCATCGACGGCCTACGCGTCGTGCACAAGGATGGCGGCAAGTCCGGGGCGTTCAGTCAGGCATGATACCCATCGCGGAGCGACAAGCTTGATATCCGTCGCCGATGCGACGAGCCGCATTCTGGCTGCCATGCGCCCGACCGGCCCTGAGACGATCCCGCTCGCTGCCGGATGGAACCGTGTGCTCGCTGCACCGATCGTCGCTCGGCTCAATCAGCCGCCGGGTGACGTTTCGGCGATGGACGGCTACGCGCTGCGCGCCGGCGACCCCGGCCCATGGACCGTCATCGGCAACGCCCCGGCCGGCCACCCCTTCGACGGCAGCGTCGGTGAGAACCAGGCGGTCCGCCTTTTCACCGGCAGCTTGATCCCGGCTGGTGCCACCGCGGTCGCCATTCAGGAGGACGCCGACCGCGACGGCGACCGCCTGACCCTCCGCGAGACCCCCGTCGCCGGCCGCCATATCCGCGCGAGCGGCGGCGATTTCGCCACCGGCGACGCACTGCTGGCTTCAGGTCGACTGATGACCCCGCGCTCGATCGGGCTCGCCGCGGCAGCCAACCATCCGTGGCTCACGGTCCATCGGCGCCCCCGCATCGCCATCCTGGCCACCGGCGACGAGATCGCCCTGCCCGGCGATCCCATCCGCGCCGGCGGCATCGTCTCGTCCAACGCCCACGCGCTGGCCGCCCTCGTCACCGCCGCCGGCGGCGAACCGACCGTCATGCCGATCGCCATCGACACGCTCGACAGCATCGCCGGTATTGCCGACCACCTCGGCGGCGTCGACTTGCTGCTGACCACCGGCGGCGCCAGCGTCGGCGAGCACGACCTGATCCAGAAGGCGCTCGCCACCCGCGGGTTCGCGCCGGATTTTTGGAAGATCGCCATGCGTCCCGGCAAGCCGCTGATCTTTGGCCATCTCGGCGATACCCCTGTCCTGGGGTTGCCCGGCAACCCGGTCTCCGCCCTCGTCTGCGCGATCCTGTTCCTTGTCCCCGCCATCAAGCGCATGGCCGGCCTCCAAGGGTGGCAGCTGCCGATCGGCCGCGGCACCCTCGCCCGGCCATTGCCCGCCAACGATCACCGCGCCGACTACCTGCGCTCGACCCTCGCCCACTCGACCACGGGCGACCTGTTGATCACCCCCCACCCGCGCCAGGACTCATCGCACCTCCGCGTGCTGGCCGACTCCGACGCGCTGGCGATCCGCCTGCCCCAAGCGGCCGCAAGCGCAACCGGCGATGGGATCGATCTCATCCGCTTGGATCAGGGTTTGTTCTGAAGCAGTTGACGCGATTCGTGGAACCAACGTAGAACACACCGGTTGCCGATTTGTTCCGATTCGGCTCAGCGGGAGCGTTCCCATGTTGACGCGTAAGCAGCACGAGTTGCTGATTTTCATCGATGGCCATCTAAAGGCGACCGGGTTTTCGCCGTCGTTCGAAGAGATGAAGGAAGCGCTTCAGCTCAAATCTAAATCGGGCATCCACCGATTGATCTCGGCGCTCGAGGAGCGCGGCTTCCTCAAGCGGCGGCATCACCGCGCCCGCGCTCTCGAAGTGACCCGGCTGCCGAACGGCGCCATGGACAATGGCCATGTCCCGGCGATGGAAGCCGCCCCGCCGCCCGCCGCGCCAGCCGCTTTCACGCCCAACGTCATCAAGGGCGATTTCGGCCGCAATCTCTCTGGCGCCAAGGTGGCCAACGACGCCGTGGCAATGTCGATCCCGTTCTACGGTCGGATCGCCGCCGGGCTGCCGATCCTGGCGATCAACGAGACCACGCCGCAACTGGAAGTGCCGGTCGCCATGCTTGGCTCGGGCGATTTCTACGCGCTCGAGGTCGACGGCGACTCCATGATCGACGAAGGCATCTTCGACGGCGACACCGTGATCATTCGGAAGGCCGAGCATGCCGAGACCGGGCAGATCATCGTCGCCCTGGTCAACGAAAACTTTGCCACCCTCAAGCGCTTCCGCCGCAACGGCAAGTCGATCGCGCTCGAACCGGCCAACTCGGCATACAAGGTACAGATCCTCCCGGCCGATCAGGTGAAGGTCCAGGGCAAGCTCGTGGCCCTGTTGCGCCGCTACTGAATTGTCGGGGAAGCGGCGTTACGGGCGCTTCCCCGACACGATGGCCTTGATCGCCGACCGCAATTGCTTGGGCACGTACGGCATCAGCATCTTACGGCACACGTTCAACGGCGTTCGATCGCTCGGTCGATAGTCGCGCCAATCCGTCCGCGCGAGGTTGTCGAAATAGGCCTGCTGGCGGGGATGGTTGTCCAGATAGACCCACGGCTTGGCGCCGCCATTGTAGTGGATGATCACAGCCTCGTCGCAAATCCACTGGCGTTCGGCCTCCGACAGGCCCAGATCGTGGAACGGCCGGAAGAACGGGTTGATCACGTTCCACTTGTAGTCGAGCGGAAGCCAATCGCCGATCAGCACCAGGTTGAGAATGTCCTGGTCTGCGTCGATCGCCCGCTCCGGATGCGCACGCAGATAGTCGATGCAGCGCTGGCGATAGTCCTTCGCCGTCCACGCCTTCAAATCCATGACCATCATGCCGGAGTTGAAGAACAGGCTGCCCGCCGGCATCCCGTGCTCGCGCGGCCGCGACGAGTTGGGGATCGGCACCGCGCCGATCGTGTTGCCGCACAGGTCCGTCTGCCACAACGGCTCGATCGAGCCGACCGCGACCGTGTCCGGATCGATGTAGATCACCCGCGACCGGCCCTCGAACAACTCGTCGGCCCAGAGCCGCAGATAGGCGTCGGCCGACAACACTTCCGGAATCGGGAACTCGGGCGGCACCGCGAAGCGCTTGAAGCGGAGCGACACGCGCGGCTCGTTCGCAAACGAACGCTCGAAGCGCGGCTGAAAGCGCGCCGGGTCCTCGGTGGAGACAATCAGCACGTCGAGCGGCGACGTCGAGTGTCGGATCAGCGACGCCAACGAGGCCGCCGCATGCTGCGCGTAGGCATTGTTGAACGCGTAAAGGATTGAGATGGGCGTCGTCGACATGGCCGCCTTATACTGTTGATCGCCGTCCATCATAGGGCCGCTACTCCGTATCCACTGGCGGCAGCGCATCCATCTCGGCCGCCGGTAGGCTCGACTGCACCCGTCGCGGCGTCGGCGGCCCCGGCACCCACGGCCGGTCACCCCGCACCTGGCGGTCGGTCACCACGCGCGCCGTCTCGCCGTCGATCCAGACCGCCGCCGCGCCGTCCCGCCAGACGGTGAACCGGTCCAGCAGCGCCACCCCGTGCGGGCACTCGCCGCGCGCCGGTTCGGCCGACACCAGCAGCGACGCGCCGGCGCACCCGCCATCGGCGACCTTGGCCTTGTTGCGGGCGAGCAGCACCGGACCGACCTGACAGCTCGTCGCCCCACACTCGGCCGGCTCGCCCTCGCGCAGCGTCGCGAACGGTCCCGTCGCGAAATGGCTCTCCCACTCCTCGCGCGTGTATTTCGACCCGCCGGACACGCTCTGCAGCCAGAATTGCGGGCCTACTCGCAGCGCGATCAGCCGAGCATCGCTGGACACCAGCACGTCCGGCAGCGGCACCAGCGCCGACGACAGCAGCCCGGCCACGATCGGCACCACGCCCCACATCCGCCACCGCGTCCGCCACAGCGCCAACCACGCCAACCCCAGCGTGAACACCAGCAAACCCCAGCCCGGCATCGGCCGCACCGCCATCGTCGCCTCCGGCCAGGCCGACACGGTCTGCCCGATCCACAGGATCGCCTGCACCCCCCAGCCCATTGGCACCAGCGCCAGTCCCTCGAGCCCGAACGGCATCAGCGCCAGCCCGAGCAGCCCCAGCGGCATCACCCACATCGCCGTCAGCGGCACTGCCAGCACGTTGGCGGCGATGAAGTAGAGCTGGATATGTCCGAAGTGGAACGCGCCGTACGGCGCCGACGCGGTCCCGGCCAGCAGGCTGGTCAGCACCAACGCGATCACGTGCGAGATCGTCCGCCGCCACCATTGGTGCCCGTAGAGCCGTGTCAGCACCGGCCGCAGCACCTCGTAGCCCGAGATCAGCGCCAGCACCGCGGCAAAGCTCATCTGAAAGCTGACGCCGACCACCTCCTGCGGCGCGAACAGCATCAACGCCAACGCCGCCAGCGCCCACCCGCGCAGCGACAGCGCCCGCCGCCCGACCACCAGCCCGAGCGTCACCACGCACGCCATGGCGAAGCTGCGCATCACCGGCACGTGCGCGCCGGCCATCAGCATGTAGGCCCCGCCCGCGACCAGCGCCGTGACCGCCGCGATCGGCTTAGTCGGCCAGTGCAGCGCCGACCGCTCCCAGGCGGCGAGCAGCAGCCGGGTCGTGCCGAACACCAGCCCCATGACGATCCCGATATGCAGCCCGGCCACCGCCAGCAGATGCGCCAGCCCGGAGTCGCGCATCGCCGCCCGATCCGCCTGCGAGATCGCCAACGTGCTGCCGGTTAGGAACGTCGCCGCGATCGCGCCCGGCGCCCCCGGGATCACCGCCATCACCCGCTGCCCGATCGCATCCCGCGCGGCCTGGATCATGGCCGGCACCCCAGCCGGTGCGGAATGGTCCAGCACCGTCACGGCGCCGAGCGCCGTGCCTCCCCCGCCGAGCCCGCTGAAATACGCGTCCCGCTGCAGATCCCAGCCGCCGGGAAAGGACGGCCCGGCCGGCGGTCGCATCAGGGCGCGCACCTGGATCGCGTCACCCGCGACCACCGCCGTCTGATCGCCCTTCTTGATCCGGACCCGCAGCCGCCGCTCGACCGGTTCGCCGCCGCCCAGCCGGACCCCGTCCAGCACGAGCCGCCGCCCGTCCGGCAAGATGTCCACCGCCCTGACGGTGCCGGTGAGGATCACCGCCGTGCGGGGCAGCGACACGCTGGGTGAGGCGCGCCAGGTCGCGACTTGCGCCGCTAGGAAGCCGATCGACGCCGCGAGCGCCGCCACTGCCGCGATCCGCCCGGCCAGACTTCGCCACGCCAGCGCGGCCGCCCCGAGCGACAATCCTGTTGCGGCACCCCCGAGCCAGCGCGGCGGGTCAACCCGCAGCGAGAAGTAGAGCAGCACCCCCAACGCCATGCAGACTGGCAGCCAAGGCATGAAGCGCCCTCGCTCCGCCTCCGCCCAGGCTGCGACGCGCCAGGCCAGGCGCGCACCTGGCCAAACCCGCAATCCCACCCTATCGATTGCAACCGTTTGTTGCACGACACCCCCAATCCACACCCGTGCTTAGCAGACTCTCCCGCTCCGATCACGTGTGCTAGAGAGCCGTCATGTCTGTCCGCACTCGATTTGCACCGAGCCCAACCGGGCTGCTCCACATCGGCAGCGCCCGCTCCGCCCTGTTCAACTATCTGTTCAGCCGCCATCACGGCGGCACTTACCTGATCCGCGTCGAAGACACCGACCGTGAGCGGAGCAAGCCCGAGTTCACCGACGCGATCCTCGCCGGCCTCGCCTGGCTCGGTATCCCGCCGGACGAGCCGCCGGTGTTCCAATCTACCCGCGCGCCGCGTCACGCCGAGATCGCGCACGAGATGCTGGCCCGGGGCCGCGCCTATTATTGCTACTGCACGCCCGACGAGCTTCGCCAGATGCGCGAAACCGCCGCTGCCGAGGGCCGCCCGCCGCGCTACGACGGCACCTGGCGCGACCGCGACCCGGCCGAGGCGCCCCCCGGCGTCAAACCCGTGATCCGCCTCAAAGCCCCGCGCGAGGGCGCAACCACGGTGCACGACCTCATCCAGGGCGAGATCACCGTCAACAACAGCGAGCTGGACGACCTCATCATCCTGCGCAGCGACGGCTCTCCCACCTACCTGCACGCCGTGGTCGTCGACGATCACGACATGGACATCACCCATGTCATCCGTGGCGACGACCACATGACCAACACCTTTCGCCAGATCCAGATCTACAACGCCATGGACTGGACCCTGCCGCGCTTCGCCCACATGCCGCTGATTCACGGCGCGGACGGCGCCAAGCTGTCCAAGCGGCACGGCGCGGTGAACCTGCTCGACTTCCGCGACGACGGCTTCCTGCCGGAGGCGATGACGAACTTCCTCATGCGCCTCGGCTGGTCGCATGGCGACACCGAGATCCTCGATCGCGAGGAGGCCATTCGCCTGTTCGACCTCGACGGCGTTGGCCGCTCCGCCGCTCGGATGGACTACACGCGGCTGCTGCAACTCAACGGCGTGTGGCTGCGCCGGGCCGATGACGAGCGGCTGACTGCGGACGTGGTCGAGCGGCTGGCGGCGAAGGGGCTCGATGCCGAGCGGGTGCGCGACCGCATCCTTACGCTGATGCCGTTCCTGAAGGAGCGCGCCAAGACGCTGGTCGACCTCGCCGACAGCACAGCCTTCCTCGCCCGCCGGAGGCCGCTCGACTTCGAGCCGAAGGCTGAAGCCCTGCTCACCGCGGAGGCAAAGGCGTCGCTGCCCACCCTCGCCGCCCTCCTCGGCGAGACCGACTGGACCGCTCCGGCGCTCGATGCGGCCCTGCGCAGTCATGCCGACGCCACCGGCCAGAAGCTCGGCAAGGTCGCCCAACCGCTGCGCGCCGCGCTGACCGGCAGCACCATGAGCCCGCCCATCGACCAGACCCTGGCCGCTCTCGGCCGCGACGAGGCCCTCGCTCGCATCGCCGCGGCTGCGGCCTGATGTTCGCACATAAGCACCTGCTGGCGATCGAGGGCCTTTACCCGCCCGAGATCGCCAGCTTGCTCGACCTGGCCGAAAGCTACGTGCTGCTCAACCGCTCCGGCAAAACGCAGCGCGACCTGCTGCGCGGCCGCACCCTCATCAACCTGTTTTTCGAGGACAGTACCCGCACCCGCACCAGCTTTGAGTTGGCGGGCAAGCGGCTTGGTGCCGACGTCATCAACATGTCGGTATCCACCAGCAGCGTGAAGAAGGGCGAGACCCTGCTCGACACGGCCACCACGCTGAACGCCATGCGCTGCGACCTGCTCGTCGTGCGACACGACCAGTCCGGCGCCCCGGCCCTGCTGGCGCAGAAGGTCTCCTCGGCTGTGATTAACGCCGGCGACGGCACGCATGAGCACCCGACGCAGGCGCTGCTGGACGCACTGACCATCCGCCGCCGCAAAGGCCGGCTCGAAGGGCTCGTGGTGGCGATCTGTGGCGACGTGCTGCACAGCCGGGTCGCCCGCTCCAACATCCATTTGCTGACCACGATGGGCAGCCGTGTGCGGGTTGTCGGCCCGCCGACCCTGATCCCTGCAGCGGCCACTCATCTCGGTGTCGAGGTGATGCACGACATGGAAACCGGCCTCGACGGCGCCGACGTGGTGATGATGCTGCGGCTGCAGCGCGAGCGGATGGTCGGCGGCCTGATCCCGAGCGAGCGCGAGTATTTCCGCTTCTTCGGCCTCGATCACCCCAAGCTCGCCCGCGCCAAGCCCGACGTCATCGTGATGCACCCCGGCCCCATGAACCGCGGCGTCGAGATCGACAGCGCCGTTGCCGACGACCCGGCCCACAGCGTCATCGGCACCCAGGTCGAGATGGGCGTCGCCGTCCGCATGGCCGTCCTCGACGTCCTGGCACGCCAGGACCGCCGCAATGTCTGATTCTCTCTTTCAAAACGTCCGCCTGATCGATCCGGCGAGCGGCCTCGACAGCGTTGGCGGCCTCCTCGTCAGAGAAGGCCGCATCGCCGATTGGGGTAGTGATCTCGGGCGCCCTGACGGCGTCGAAACGCTCGATGGTGGCGGCGCGATACTCTGCCCCGGCCTGGTCGACATGCGTGCCAGCCTCGGCGAGCCCGGCTTTGAATACCGCGAGACCATCGCGTCGGCCGCCCGTGCCGCCTCGGCCGGCGGCATCACCACCATCGGCGCGCTGCCCGACAGCCGCCCCGCCATCGACGACCCGGCCCTCGTGCGCCTCATGCGCAGCCGCGGCGAGGAGACCGGCGCCGTCACCATCCGCCCCTACGCCGCACTGACCAAAGGCTGCCGCGGCGAGGAATTGGCCGAGATTGGCCTGCTGCGGGAGGCCGGCGCCGCCGCTTTCACCGACGGCCAGCGCGCCATCGGCAACGCCCGCCTGATGCGCCTGGCGCTCTCCTACGCCCGCGGCTTCGGCGCCCGCATCGTCCAACATCCCGAGGACCCCGCGCTCGCCACCGGCGGCGCCGCCACTGAAGGCGAGCAGGCCACCCGCCTCGGCCTACCCGGCATCCCCGCCGCTGCCGAAGCCATCCTGGTCGCGCGCGACATCCGCCTGGCCGAACTCACCGGCGGCCTGCTGCACTTCGCCCATGTCTCGACCGCCGAAGCGCTCGAGCTGATCCGCCGGGCCAAGGAGCGTGGCCTGCCTATCACCTGCGACACCGCACCGCCCTACTTCGACCTTAACGAGACGGCGATCGGCGACTTCCGCACTTACGCCAAGCTCTCACCGCCGCTGCGCGCCGAAAGCGACCGGCTTGCCGTGTGCGTTGCCCTGGCTGACGGCACCATCGACGCCGTCGCGTCGGACCATCAGCCGCGCGATGCCGACGACAAGCGCCTGCCCTTTGCCGTGGCGTCCCCGGGCGGTGCCGGTCTGGCGACGCTGTTGCCGATCACCCTCGCCCGCGTCCATGCCGGCGGCCTCCCGCTCATGCGCGCCCTCCACCTGTTGACCGCTGGCCCCGCCGACCTGCTGGACGCCGATGCCGGACGTTTCCGCCGCGGCGCGCCGGCCGATCTCTGCCTGTTCGATCTCGAGCGGGCCTGGCGCATCGAGTCCGGCACCCTGCCCGGCAAAGCCCAGAACACCCCCTTCGACGGCCGCCCCGTCGAGGGCTTGGTCCTCGGCACCTGGCATCACGGCAGCCGCGTGTTCCCGCGATGACGAATTCAGGCCTTCTATCCCCCGTCGCGCTCGTTCTGGGCGTCCTTCTCGGCTCCATTCCGTTCGGCCTTCTGCTCACGCGCGCCGCCGGGCTGGGCGACATCCGCAAGACCGGCTCCGGCAGCATCGGGGCCACCAACGTGCTGCGCACCGGCCGCAAGGACATCGCGGTCGCGACCCTCCTACTCGACGCTGGCAAGGGCGCCGTCGCCGTCCTCGTCATGGCGGTCTACGCCGGGCAGGACGCCGCGCTGGCCGCGGGCGTGGCCGCCGTGCTCGGACACTGCTTCTCGCCCTGGATCGGCTTCAGGGGCGGGAAGGGCATCGCCACCGGCGCCGGCGTCCTGCTTGCCTGGTCATGGCCGGCCGGGCTGCTCTGCCTGGCGGTGTGGCTGGCCGCCGCCTTCGTCTCCAAACGTTCCAGCGTCGGCGCCCTGGTCGCGCTGGTGGCCGCCCCACTGCTGCTCTGGGCGTTCGCCGACGGCCGCACCGCGCTCGCCGGCCTGCTCATCAGCGTCGTCTGCATCGGCCGCCACCACGCCAACATCGCCCGCCTCCTCGCCGGCACGGAGCCGCGGATCGGGCGCCAGGCTTGAACGTCGTCGATCGCCTACGCCTGATCCGCACCGAGGGCGTCGGCCCGATCACCTACCGCCGCCTGCTCGACCGCTATGTCGACCCGGCCGCCGCCCTCGATGCCCTGCCCGCCCTCGCCCACGCCGGCGGCCGCGCCTCCATCCGCATCCCGACCGTCGCCGAGGTCACCCGCGAGATCGACCGCATCGCTGCCGCCGGTGCCCGATTGCTGTTCATCGGCGACCCCGACTATCCCGACCTCCTCGCCAGCACCGACGGCGCGCCGCCAGCCATCACCGTTATGGGCGACGCGGCCGCGCTCAACCGCCGCGCCGTCGCCCTCGTCGGCGCCCGCAACGCGTCGACCAACGGCAAGCACATGGCCGACCTCCTGGCCTACGACCTCGCCAGCTCCGGCTTGGTCGTCGTCTCCGGCATGGCCCGCGGGATCGACACCGCCGCCCATACCGGTGCGCTACGGGCCGGCCTTACGGTCGCCGCCATCGCCGGCGGCATCGACGTTGCCTACCCGGCCGAGAACGCCGCCCTGCAGGAGCGCGTGGCCGAGATCGGCGCCGTGGTCGCCGAGGCGCCATTCGGCACCGCCCCCCAGGCCCGCCACTTCCCGCGTCGCAACCGCATCATCGCCGGGCTGTCGCTGGCGATCATCGTCGTCGAGGCCGCGCCCAAATCCGGCAGCCTGATCACCGCCCGCTTCGCCGCCGAGATGGGCCGCGACCTGTTTGCCGTCCCCGGCTCGCCGCTCGACGCCCGCTGCCGCGGCTCCAACGACCTCATCCGCACCGGGGCCCATCTGGTCGAAAGCGCCGCAGACGTGCTGGCCTTCCTGCCCACGATCCGCGCCGCCTCCGTCCCCCACGGCGTGTCCGAGACGCCGACCCCCTACCAGCCGCAGCTCGCCGACGACGATCTGCGCCGTCTCGTTCTCGACAACCTCGGTCACGACCCGGCCGATATCGACGATCTCATCCGTCACTGCGGCGTCCCCAGCGCCAGCGTCCACGCCGCGCTGCTCGAGCTGGAACTCGGCGGTCAGGTCAGCGTGCTGCCCAACAATCGCGCCTGCCTCCTCGCGCTCTGAGCGCGGTTACCGATCATCCCTGGTTGACGTTGGCGGTCGCCGCTGCCAGTTGTCCGCTCGTCGAGGGCACCGGGACAATCCTGGTGGGACCCCGCGTCAAAGGATGCCATGACCGACGTCGTCATCGTCGAATCGCCTTCCAAGGCCAAGACAATCAACAAATATCTTGGCGACAACTTCACCGTTCTCGCCAGCTTCGGCCACGTGCGCGACCTGCCGCCCAAGGATGGCAGCGTGCGGCCGGAGGAGAATTTTGCGATGGATTGGGCCGCCGACGAGCGCGGCGCCAAGCAGATTGCCGCGATCGCCAAGGCCGTCAAAGGCGCCGGGACCCTTTACTTGGCGACCGACCCGGACCGCGAGGGCGAGGCGATCTCGTGGCACGTTCGCGCCATGCTCGAGGAAAAGCACGCGCTGAAGGGCGTCAACGTCAAGCGCATCACCTTCAACGAGATCACCAAATCGGCGATCGTCTACGCCATCGATCACCCGCGCGAACTCGACCAGCCGTTGATCGAGGCCTATCTCGCCCGCCGGGCACTGGACTATCTGGTCGGCTTCACCCTGTCGCCCGTGCTCTGGCGCAAGCTGCCGGGCAGCCGCAGCGCCGGCCGTGTTCAATCGGTCGCGCTGCGCTTGGTCTGCGAGCGGGAAGCCGAGATCGAGATCTTCAAGCCGCGCGAATACTGGAGCGTCGAGGCGCATTTCCTGACGCCGGCCAATGCGCCGTTCACCGCCAAGCTGACGCATCTCGACGGCAAGAAGCTCGACCAGTTCGACCTGAACAACCGCGACAAGGCGGAGGCCGCTCGCGCCACCGTTCAGGCCGGGCGATTCTCGGTCGTCGCCGTCGAGCGCCGCCGGGTCAAGCGCAACCCGCCCGCGCCGTTCACCACCTCGACTCTGCAGCAGGAGGCCAGCCGCAAGCTCGGCATGGGCGCGCAGGCCACCATGCGGTGTGCGCAGCAGCTTTACGAAGGCGTCGAGCTGCATGGCGAGACCACCGGCCTGATCACCTACATGCGGACCGACGGCGTGCAGATGGCAAGCGAAGCCATGATGTCGATTCGCGATCACGTCAGCACATCGTATGGAGCCGACTACATCCCGGCCGCGCCGCGCGAATACACCAGCAAGGCCAAGAACGCGCAGGAGGCCCATGAGGCCGTTCGCCCCACCGACGTCGGCCGCACGCCGGATCAGGTCTCGCGCTATCTCTCCGGCGAGCAGCTCCGCCTTTACGAACTGATCTGGAAGCGCGCCGTCGCCAGCCAGATGCAGTCGGCCGAGCTCGACCAGGTCGCTGTCGATCTCGCTAGCGATGGCACCAAACTGCGCGCCACCGGCTCCATCATCGCCTTCGACGGCTTCCTCAAGCTCTACCGCGAGGATACGGACGACGGCGCCGACGGCGCCGCCGACGACAGCCGCATGCTGCCGCCCATGCACGAGCGCGACCCGGTCGATCAAGACCGTGTCACCGCCGACCAGCACTTCACCCAGCCACCGCCGCGCTACTCGGAAGCCAGCCTGGTCAAGAAGATGGAGGAGCTCGGCATCGGCCGGCCGAGCACCTACGCCTCCATCCTGACCGTGCTGCGCGACCGCAACTACGTCCGCATGGACAACAAGCGCTTCATTCCCGAGGACCGTGGCCGCCTGGTCACCGCGTTCCTGACCAGCTTCTTCGAGCGCTACGTCGACACCGGCTTCACCGCCTCGCTCGAGGAGCAGCTCGACGACATCTCTGGCGGCCGCGCGGATTGGCGCCGGGTCATGCACCTGTTCTGGGACCAGTTCTCCAAGGCGGTCGAGCAAACCCGCGACCTCAAGATCTCCGACGTCATTGACGCGCTCGACAAAGACCTCGGCTCGCACTTCTTCCCGGTGCCTGCCGATGGCGGCGACCCGCGCGAGTGCCCGGCCTGCCACGCTGGCCGCCTCGGCCTCAAACTCGGGCGTCACGGCAGCTTCATCGGCTGCTCGAACTACCCGAGCTGCGAGTACACCCGCCGCCTGGCCGTCGAGGGCGAGGAAGGCGGCGAGACGCTCAAGGAGGGCAAACGCGACCTCGGTGCGCATCCGGAGAACGGTGAGAACGTCACCATCCGCCGCGGTCCCTACGGGCTTTACGTGCAGCAGGGCGACGCCGACCCGGAGGATAAGAAGAAGAAGCCGCGCCGCACCGCCATCCCGCGCGGCATGGACGGCGAGCAGATGACGCTCGACCAGGCACTCGGCCTGCTGTCGCTGCCGCGCCTCGTCGGCCTACATCCCGAGCGCGGCGAGCCGATCGAGGCCGGCATCGGCCGTTTCGGGCCCTTCGTGAAGATGGGGGCCATTTTCGCCTCGCTCGACAAGGATGACGACGTGCTCCACGTCGGCCTGAACCGAGCCGTCGACGCGTTAGCCAAAAAGCTCGACAGTGTTCGAAGCCTCGGCGTGCACCCCGGCAACAAGGAGCCGGTGGTGGTCCGCAAGGGCCGGTTCGGTCCATACGTGCAGCATGGCAATACGGTCGCGACGTTGCCGAAGGATGTCGGCATGGACGAGATCGGGCTCGAAGACGCCGTCGCGCTGCTGAAGGAGCGGGGCAAGACGCTCAAGCCGCGGCCCGGCAGCAAGAAGCCCGCCGCCAAGGCCAAAGCCGCGTCGACCAAGGCGCCCGCCAAAGCCGCAGCCAAGCCGAAAGCCGCTACCAAGGCGAAGGCTGCCAGCAAGCCCAAGGCACGCGCCGCGAAAGCGAGCTGAGTGATCCGGCGGGAGCGAACGCCGGGCACGCTCCCCACGCCGGAGGAGGTTCGCAGGTTCGTCGCCGATGCGCCGGGCCGCGTCGGCAAACGCGAGATCGCCCGCGCCTTCGGCGTTGCGCCGGACGATAAGCTCGCCCTGCGTGGCATCCTCGCCACACTCAAGACCGACGGCACCATCGCGCCCGCCGGGCACCGCCGCTTCACCGACCCGGCGCCCAGCTCGAGGACCGCTCCCGATACGGCGGTGGTTCGCATCACCGGCACCGACCCGGACGGCGAGGCGATCGCGCGGCCGGTTGCCTGGCCGTTCGACGGCGCGCCGCCGCTGGTGTTCATGCGCCCGGAGCGCCGCGACCAACCCTCGCTCGTGCCTGGCGAGCGCGTGCTCGCGCAGCTGAAGCCGATCGGCGGCGGCAAGTTCGAGGGCCGCACGTTGCGTCGCCTGACCGACCGGCCCGGCCGCCTGCTCGGCGTGTATCAGCCCCGCGTTGGCGGCACCGGGCGGATTGAGCCGACGGACCGCCGGGTCAAGGCCGAATGGCGCGTCCCGCTCGGCGAGGACGGCGGCGCCCAGGCCGGCGAGATCGTGGTCGCCACGCCGCTACCGCATGGCGGTGCCGGGCTCAAGCCAGTCCGCGTGATCGAGCGTCTCGGCCCGATGGGCGACGCGCGCTCGGTCAGCCTGATCTGCATTGTCGATCACGAGATCCCCGACGACTTCCCCGCCGACGCGCTCGCCGACGCCGCGGCGTGCGGCCCCGCGAGCCCCGCCGGCCGCGACGACCTACGCCACGTTCCGCTCGTCACCATCGACGGCGCCGACGCCCGCGACTTCGACGACGCGGTCTGGGCCGAGCCGGACGGCGACGGCTTCCGCCTGCTCGTCGCCATCGCCGACGTCGCGCATTACGTTCGCCCCGGCGCTCCGCTCGACCGCGAGGCCCGGCACCGCGGCAACAGCGTGTATTTCCCCGACCGCGTGGTCCCGATGCTGCCGGAGGCGCTCTCGAACGGCTGGTCCAGCCTCCGACCCGGTGAGGACCGCGGCTGCCTCTACGCCGAGCTCCGCATCGATGCCGACGGCCGCAAGACCGGTCATCGCTTCGGCCGCGGCCTCATGCGCAGTGCCGCCCGGCTCACCTACGAGCAAGCTCAGGACCAGCGGGACTCCCCCGACCTCGCCTCGCTCTTCGCCGCCTACCGCATCCTGCTCGCCGCTCGCCAGGCGCGCGGCACGCTCAATCTTGACCTGCCGGAGCGCCAGGTGGTGTTGCGCGATGGCCGGGTCGAGTCGGTGCGGCCCCGTCAGCGTCTCGACAGCCACCGGCTGATCGAGGAGTTCATGATCCTCGCAAACGTCGCCGCTGCCGAGGAGCTGGAGCGGGTGCAGCGGCCCTGCACCTACCGCGTCCACGCGCCGCCGGCCGACGACAGGCTTGAAGCATTGCGCACGCTCCTGCACGGCCTCGACCTGACCCTGCCTCCTGCCGACCAGCTGCACCCGCGCGACCTGGACCGGCTGCTCCGTCGCGTCGCCGGAACGCCGGAAGCGCCGATGGTCAACGAGATCATGTTGCGGAGCCAAAGCCAGGCCGAATACGCCGCCGACAACATCGGCCATTTCGGCCTCGCGCTGCCGCGCTACGCCCATTTCACTAGCCCGATCCGCCGCTACGCCGACTTGTTGGTGCATCGCGCGCTGATCGCCGGGCTCGGGCTTGGCGAGGGTGGCCTGGGCGCGGACGAAGGCGCCCGCCTGCCCGACACCGCCGCTCATATCAGCAGCACGGAACGCCGTGCCGCGCTGGCCGAACGCGACGCCGTCGACCGATATCTGGCGGCGTTCCTCGTCAGCCAGATCGGCGCCGTGTTTTCGGCCCGTGTCTCCGGCGTGCAACGCTTTGGTATATTTGTCACACTGATAGAGAATGGCGCGAACGGACTGGTGCCGGCCAGCAGCCTGCCCGATGATTCATGGGATCATGACGCTGCTGCACACACTCTGTCGGGCCGCCGCACCCGCGTGGTTTTGCGCCTCGCTCAGATCGTCGACGTGCGCCTGCTCGAGGCCAATCCGTTGACCGGCGGCATCCTGTTCGCGCTAGTGGCGTCGGGCGACTCCGGGCGGTGATGCGCTCGGCGCTCACCCTCCTGCTGATGCTGCTGGTCGGGCCGAGCTGGGCGCAGCCGCAACGGGACCAGTTCGCCAGCGAGATGGCGACCGCCGTGTTCACCTCGGCGCTCGACTTCATCGCGCCCCGCGCGCTCGAGGCGGTCAGCATCCAGCAACTCGCGATCTGGGGCCTGCGCGGCATCACGACGCTCGACCCCACGCTGTATCCGTCGCTGACCGACGGCGTCGTTACGTTGCGGCGGGGCAATACGACGCTATTCCAGCGTCCGGTCCCGCCTGCCAACAGTGCCGAGGGCTGGGGTAGCCTAATCGGCGACATCTCGGCCTCGGCTTGGTCCAACTCGCCCGCCATCCAGGGCAGCGGCAGCCAGTTGCTGATCACGACGTTCTTCGACGAGATGTTCAACCATCTCGACCCGTATTCCCGCTACGTCGCGCCCGAGGCCGCCGACGAGGACCGGGCGCGCCGCTCCGGCGAGGCGGGCGCCGGGCTGGTGATCGCGCAGGTGCGCACGGCGTTCGTCATCCAGAGCGTTAATGCCGACGGTCCCGCGGCGGAGGCCGGCATCGTGGCCGGCGATCAGATTATCGCGGTCGATGAGCAGCCCACACGCGGCGAAGACCTCGATACCGTGCTGGGGTGGATCACCGGCGTCGAGGGCACGGACGTGACGCTGACCATCCGGGCGCGCAACGGCCGCGTCCGCCGGGTCGAGCTGGAGCGAGTCGTGCTGCCGCCGGAGACGGTGTTCGGCAGCCGCGTCGGTGACCTCGTCCTGCTGCGAGTCGCCGGGTTCAGCAGCGATACCGACCAGCGCTTCGGGCGCGAGTTGGAGCGGCAGCTCGGCCGTGCCGGCGGAGCGGGGGTCAAGGCGGTCATCATCGACCTGCGCGGCAACCGGGGCGGCCTGCTGCGCCAGGCGGTGGCCGCGACCGATCAACTGCTCGATCACGGCATCATCGCGACCACGTCCGGCCGCAATCCGCAGGCGGCGCACGAATGGCGGGCGGACCAGGCCGACATCTCCGGCGGCCGGCCGGTGATCGTGCTGGTCGACGGGCGGACGGCCAGCGCCGCCGAGATCATGGCAGGCGCCCTGGCCGGGCAGGGCCGCGCCGTCGTCGTCGGCAGCTCGACGCTGGGCAAGGGTCTGGTGCAGACCATCTCGCCATTGCCGGACGGGGGCGAGCTGTTCGTCTCGTGGAGCCGCGTCCTTGCGCCGGAAGGATGGCCGTATCAGGGCCTGGGCGTGCTGCCGCAGCTGTGCACCAGCCTCGGCAAGGACGCGACGGCCGATCAGATCGCCAGCCTCGAAAAAGGCTCGTTGCAGCTGGCCCAGGCGCTCCAGCGGCACCGCTCCGCGCGCGCGCCGGTGCCGCCGGCCGAAATCGTCGAACAACGGGCGGCCTGCCCGGCGGCGGAGGGCAAGGACCAGGACATGACGGTCGCCAAGTTCCTCGTCAGCCACCCGGCAGCCTATGCCGCGGCCCTGCTTCGCCCCCCACACGACTGATCCCCCTTGACCCCGGCGGCGCGCATGCGCATTTTCCGCGGCTCGGCCCGGGCTACAGGTTTCGCTCGGGCAAGCGCGCTCGAGGAATGAGGCCATGGCCAAGTCAAACACCGTTCAGATCCGCCTCGTGTCCACTGCGGACACCGGCTATTTCTATGTCACCAAGAAGAACGCCCGCTCAGCGACCGGCAAGCTCGAGCTCAAGAAGTATGACCCCGTCGCTCGCAAGCACGTCGCGTTCAAGGAAGCCAAGATCAAGTAGTCCTCGTCGCCCCTTCGTGGGCGGCGCGTTACTTCGATTAAACTTGCCCTTCCCAGTGTGCTGGGTCACAGACGACGCATGACCGATGCTCGTCAGATCCAAGCCGAAATCCTGGCGCAGACCGCCGCCCGCGGCCCGGATAAGTCGATCTGCCCCAGCGAGGTGGCCCGAAGTCTCGCTGAGGACTGGCGGCCGTTGATGCATTTGGTGCGGCAGGCTGCGGTCACTCTGGCGCATGACGGCCAGATTGACATCCTGCGCAAAGGCAAACCGATCGACCCGGCTGCCATCCACGGCGTCATCCGCCTTCGGATCAAGGGCAGCTCGGTATGATGCGGGTCGGCACGTTGCTGCGCCAAGCCTGGCGCCTCACCCTGCCCTACTTCATGCGATCGGAGCAGCGCTGGAGCGCACGCGGCATGCTACTCGGCATCATCGTGTTGGCGCTGACCCAGGTGGGCGCCAGCACGCTCATCAACTTCTGGTACGGCCAGTTCTACGATGCGCTGCAGGCGAAGGACCTGGACTCCTTCATCCGCCTGCTGCTCTGGTACCGGTGGGACGACGCGCACGGCTTCATGCTCGGCTTCGTTCCGATCGTGACACCGCTGGTGCCGCTTGGCGGCTTGCAAACCTACGTCCAGCAATGGCTGCAAATCCGCTGGCGCAGCTGGATGACCGCCGACGTCCTCGACAAGTACATGGACGACCGCGCCTATTATACTATTGGCCTCACCCATGTCGCCGGCGACCCCGGGACCGACAACCCTGACCAGCGCATTTCCGAAGACATCCGCGACTTCACCTCGAACACGCTTGATCTCGCCATCAGCTTCATCTCGCGTATCACCAACTTGTTTAGCTTCTCCGTCATCCTCTGGGGTCTTTCCGGCGCTACCCAAATCCTCGGCATCACCATCCCCGGCTACATGTTCTGGGGCGCGCTGCTCTACGCCATTGCCGGCACGTTCCTGACCCATGTCGTCGGCCGCCAACTCGTGCCGCTGAACTTTATGCGCCAGAAAGCCGAGGCCGATTTCCGCTACGCCCTGGTCCGCCTGCGGGAAAACGGCGAAGGTGTCGCATTGTCCGGCGGTGAGACGGAGGAGCACGTCGTCCTCGGCACCCGCTTCACCGAGGTGACCGCCAACTGGTTCCGCCTCATGACCCGGCGCTTCAAGCTCAGCCTGTTGACGGACACCTACGAGCAGGCCGCGGTGGTCTTCCCCTTCATCCTTGGCGCCCCACGCTATTTCGCCGGTGCCATCGAGCTCGGCGGGCTCATGCGCATCGTCAGCGCTTTCAGCCAGGTGCAGCGCTCGCTGTCCTGGTTCGTCAGCGTTTACGAGTCGCTCGCCGCCTGGAGCGCCACCGTCAGCCGCCTGACCACCTTCGAGTCCGCCATCGGCTCGGCCCAGAGCTTGGGTGCTGCCGGACCTAGCCTGGTCGTCAGCAAGGGCCCAGCCATCACGCTTGACCACGCCCGCGTCACGCTCCCGGACGGCCAACCCGTGCTGGACCGCGCCGATGTGCGGTTCACCCGCGGGCGGTCCGTCACCATCGCCGGCCGGTCGGGCAGCGGCAAGTCGACCCTGTTCCGCGCCATCGCCGGGATTTGGCCGTTCGGCGACGGTGTCATCGAGCGTCCCAGCGGCAGCTATCTCTTCCTGCCGCAGCGCCCTTATCTCCCGCTCGGCACGCTGCGCCACGCCATCACTTACCCGGGCGACGGCAAGACCCACGACCTGACCCAGGTGCGCACCGCATTGACTGCCGCCGGGCTGCCGAGCCTAGTCGGCCGTCTCGACGAGGAGCAGCCCTGGTCGCAGATCCTGTCCGGCGGCGAGCAACAACGCCTGGCCATCGCCCGCGCGCTCCTACTCCGTCCGGACTGGCTGTTCCTGGACGAGGCGACCTCGAGCCTCGACCCCGCCGCAGAGACCGAGCTCTACACGGCGCTCCGCCGGCATCTGCACGACACGACGATCGTCTCGATCGCCCACCGACCCGACATCGCCCGCTATCACGACGAGGCCCTCACGTTCCAGCGGCAGCCCGGTGACGGCGGCGTCCTGCTCGGCGGTCAGCCCGCCGCGACGATCGAGAGCACCGCCGCACCGTAGCGGTCGAGCTTGCTGGCGCCGACGCCACGGATCTCGCCCAGCGCGGCGTCGCTGCTGGGACGACTGGCGGCGATCTCGCGCAGTACGCTGTCGTGGAAGATGACGTAGGGCGGCACCGACTGCCGTTTGGCCTCCGACGTCCGCCACTGCCTTAGCGCGTCGAACATGTCGCCGCCCTCCCCTGGCAGCGGTGACGGCACGGCGGCCGATCGCTCCCGCGTCGGCTTCGGCCGCTCCTTCTCCTCGCGGAGCATCACTTTCACCTCACCGCGCAGGATGCCGCGCGCCTCGTCGCCAACCAGCACGAGGCTGGCATACTCGCCGCTGCCGGTCTCGAGCGCCCCGCGCGCGATCAGCTGGCGGATCACCCCGCGCCAGAACGGCGCCGGCTCGTCCTTGCCGACGCCGAACGTCTTCAGCGCTTCGTGCCCATGCTTCTGCACCATCGCCGTCGCCTCGCCCCGCAACACGCTGACGATGTGCAGCGCGCCGAACATCTGCCCGGTGCGGTAGATCGCCGACAGCACCTTCTGCGCCGCGATCGTGCCGTCGATCAGCGGCACCGGGGCGCTGCAATTGTCGCAGTGCCCGCATGGATGCCCCAACTCCTCGCCGAAGCAGGCCAATAGCGCGCGCGTACGACACTCGACCGTCTCGGTCAGCGAGATCATCGCCTCCAGCCGAGTCCGCATCACCTTGCGCTGCGCCTCGGGCGCGTTGGACTGCGCCAGCCAATATCGCGCCCGGGCAATGTCCTCGCCGCCATACAGCAGCAGTGTGTCCGCCCGCTCCCCGTCGCGCCCGGCGCGGCCGATCTGCTGATAGTAGCTCTCCGGGCTGTCCGGCATGTCGAGATGGACGACGTAGCGCACGTCCGGCCGGTCGATCCCCATACCGAACGCGATGGTCGCCACGATCACCACCGGCTCGCCGCTGCGGAACCGGCTCAGCCCGACGCGCTTCTCCAACGGCGACAGCCCGGCGTGGAACGCGATCGCCGGCATCCCCTTCTCGGACAGCCGCTTGGCCACCCGCTCCGTCTTGGCTCGGCTGCCGCAATAGACGATGCCCGCCTGCCCCGTCCGCCCGCGCAGGAACTCGAGCAGTTCCCGCGTCTCGCCCTCCTTGGCCTGCGCGGCAATGTGCAGGTTGGAGCGATGGAAGCTCGACGCGAACACCGTCGCGTCCTGCATGTGCAGCGCCTGCAGGATGTCGACGCGCGTCCGCGGGTCCGCCGTCGCGGTGAGCGCCACGCGGGGGACGCCCGGGAACACCTCGGCCAGCCGCGCCAGCCCGCGATATTCCGGGCGGAACTCGTGGCCCCAGGCGGAGACGCAATGCGCCTCGTCGATCGCGATCAGCCCAATCTTCCGGCGGGACAGACGCTCCAGCATGCCTGACATCAGCAGCCGCTCGGGCGACAGGTACAGCAGGTCGAGCCGGCCGGACTCGAGATCCCGCGACGCCGCAGCGGCAACCTCGGGCTCCACCTCGGAATGCATCGCCGCCGCTGCGACGCCGAGCTGACGCAAGCTGGCGACCTGGTCATCCATCAGCGCGATCAGCGGCGAGATCACGATTGCGGTGCCCTCGCGGCACAGTGCCGGCACTTGGTAGCAGAGGCTCTTACCGCCGCCGGTCGGCATCAGCACCAGCGCGTCGCCACCCGCCACCACCTGCTCGACGGCGGCGGCCTGCTGGCCACGGAACTCGCTGAACCCGAACACTCGGCGCAGAACCTCGGCCGGGGCGCTGCCGTGCTCCATCAGGCGCTCAACCGAATGTCGACGCGCCGACTCTCGACCGCCGGGTCGCCGCCCAGGGCGCGGCGCGGCACGATCGTGATCCGGTCGCGCGACATGCCGGCGCGCAGCAGTGCATCGGCCACCAGTTGCGCCCGGATGCGCGACTGGATCTGGTTGGCCTCGGGTGCGCCAGGATCGTCGCTGTAGCCGGCGACGACGGCATCTACCCGGCGGCGGATGGCCACGGTCGCCGCCCGCGTGATCGTGGCGCCGGCTACCGCGTCCAGCGCGGTGGATTGGTCGCGATAGTAGACTACGTAATCCGCCCGATCATCCGGATCGGCGCCATAGCTGCACGATGCGCACGCCAGCGCCCCTGCCAAAACCGCCCGCCGCTCTATCGCCAATCCCAAACTCCAAACGTCTCAGCCGGCGGCCGCGACCGCCTTGCCGCCGCTCAACCGCCAAATCCGGTCGAGCCGTTCCACCCCGATCAGCCGGTGCACGATCAGGATCACCGTCCGCCCCTCGGCAACCTCGTTCAGCGTGCTGAAAAAGGCGCGCTCGGCGGCCGGATCGAGCCCGGTAGCGGGCTCGTCGAGCAACAAAATCGGCGCGTCGGAAAGGAGGGTGCGTGCCAGCGCGAGTCGCCGCGCCTGCCCGCCCGAGAGGCCGGCACCGCCGGCGCCCAACCACGTGTCGAGCCCATCCGGCAAGGCGTGCACCACGTCGGCGATCACCGCCGCCTCCAGCGCGCGCCACAGCGCCTGGTCGTCCGCGTTCGGCCGAGCGAGCAACAGATTGGCGCGGATCGTATCCTCGAACAGCGTCGTCGACTGCGACAGCCAGGCGATCGATGCATGCACGTCGGCCGAGGCGAGTTGCGTTAGATCGACCCCGCCGAGCAGCACGCGCCCGCTCTCCGGCGCCACCACCCGCAGCGCCAGCGCAGCAAGCGTCGACTTGCCGGCGCCGGACGGCCCGAGGATGGCCACCCGCGACCCGGCCGACACGTCCAGCGACAGGCCCTGCAGCACGGCGGCCCGTCCAGGATAGCCGAACACGACATTATCGAACCGTAGACTGTGCTGCGCCGACAGCGCGCGCGGTTCGGACGGTTCCGGCACCGCCGGCGTGGCGGTCGCGGCGCCGACGATGCGCCGCGCGGCGGCGTTGGCGAGCCCGAGCAGCACGCCGGCCCGCGGCATGATGGCGACCGCCTCGAAAGCGGCGAGCGTCAGCATGATCGCCGGCAGTAGACGCTGCGGCGGCAGCCCGGCGACCAACACCAGCAACAGAGCGAGTTGCCCGCACAGGACGGCGCCGGCCTGCGCCGCCGCGCCCCTCCGCGCCAACTGGCGCTGCGCCCGCAGCAACGCAGCCTCGCGCGCCTGCACCGACGCCAACATCCGCCCTTCGGCGCCGAACGCCCGCACCTCTCGCAGCCCGGTGACCGCATCAAGCGCCGCCACCCGAAGCCCGGCGCCGGCATCGGTCAACCGCATCCCGAGCCCGAGCGCCCCCCGCGCCGCCAACAACGGCAGCACGACCGACACCGTCAGCAGCAGCGTCGCCAGCAGCAGCATCGGGAACGGCCCGGCCGGCGCCATCGACCACATCAGCATCGGCAGCAGCACGACGACGGCGATGGCGGGGATGGCAATGCGGATATACAGGCCGTCCAGCGCCTGAACGTCGTCCACCAGGCGCGCCAGTGCGTCGCCGGAACGCAATGCGCCCAGTCCGCCCAATGACGTCCGCGCAACCTCGCGGAAGAACCAGACTCGCAGCCGCGACAACGACCGGAACGTCGCCTTGTGCGTCAGCATGCGCTCGGCATAGCGCAGCAAGACCCTGCCTGCGCCCGACAGCCGCAGCGACCAGAACAGCACCAGCCCGCCAAGCGCCACCGGCACCACGGCCCGCCCGGCCGTCATCGCCAAGGCGGCGCTCGCACCGACGCACAACAGCGAGACGGCGGCGCCAGACGCCAAAAGCGCTGCTTCGGGCCGCCACAGCCCGACGATCCGCCGCAGCGGCGTCATGCCGCTCCGACCTGCTGAATTTGAGCCTCCGCCAGCACGATCCGCCGGCCACCGAAACCCTGGGCAGCGCTGGCATGGCTCGCCAGCAACACCGTGCGTCCGATGGTAAGCCGGCGCAGGCTTTCCAGCACGTCCGCCTCTGTGGCCGGGTCGAGATGGGCGGTCGGCTCGTCGAGCAGCAGCAGCGGCGCATCGCGAACGAAAGCGCGCGCGATGGCAACCCGTTGTGCCTGCCCGCCGGACAGGCCGTAACCTTCCTCGCCGATGATGGTGTCGAGCCCGTGCGGCAACGTCTCGAGCAACGGGCCCAGCCCGGCGGACCGCGCCGCCTCGAGGATCTCATCCTCGCTCGCATCGTCACGGCCGAAGCGGATGTTGTCGCGCACGCTGGCGGCGAACAGCACCGGGCGCTGACCGATCCAGGCCGTCATGCGCGCCAGAGCGGGCGCGGTGATGGTCGACAGATCCGCCCCATTCAGCGTGATGCGCCCTTGGTCCGGCCGTAGGAAGCCAAGCAGCAACTCGATGACGGTGGTCTTGCCGGAGCCCGAGGGCCCGACCAGGATCGCCGTCTCGCCTTGCGGCACGCGGAAGCTGAGTTCATTCAGCACGGTGCCGCGGGCGGCATCGCGGGTGACGCTGACGCGGTCGAACGCGACGGATACGCCATTGGCCTGGACGGTGCGCACTGCGGGGGGCAGCGCCGGCAGTGGGTGCGCCATGGAAGAGGTCGACGCGAGTTGGGACGCGGCCTCGCTGGCATGCATGCGGTCTTGATAGGCCGCGGCGAACGCCCGCAGCGGCGAGAAGAACTCGGCGACCAGCAGCAGCGGGAAGATGGCGGCCGCCGGGTCCGGCACGACACCGGCGCGCTCCGCCCCGGCGAACCGCACTGCAAGAAGGATGAGCGCCGACACCGCGGCCACGTCGAGCGCGGCCGAGGACAGAAATGCGACGCGCAGCACCCGCATCGTCCGCTGGGACAGCTCGGCCGCCGCTTGATCCAGCCGCCGCGCTTCCGCATCGCCCTGCCCGGCCAGCACGATCGTCGCGATGCCGCGGACGCGGTCGAGGAAGCGGGACTGCAGCCGGGTCATGGCGACGAACTGGCCGCGCGACGCCTTTGCCGCCCCAATGCCGGCGATCGCCATGCCGAACGGCACCAGCAACCCGGCGATCGCCAGAATGCCCGCAGCGACCGGGTCCACGGTCAGCACGGCGAGCGCGACCAGAGCCGGTCCGCCGATTGCCAGCGCCGCAGCGGGAAGCCAACGCCCGAAATAGCCGTCCAGCGCTTCGATGTGGTCGATGGCCAATGCGCTGAGGACACCCGGGGAAAGTCGGCTGGACTCGACCGGCCCACCCGAGAATAGGCCGACGAACAGGGCGGTGCGCAGGCGACGCCGGGCTGCAGCGCCGGTCTCGAAGCCGAGCCGTTCCATGACGTAGGCGATCGCACCGCGGCCGAGGGCGCACAGGGCGAAGATCAGGGCCCAGACCTGCCAGTTCGCGTCGGTGCCGCCGAGCGCCGGGGCGAGCAGTCGGGCGATGCACCAAGCCTGGCCGATTGCCGCCAGGGTGCCGAGCAGGCCGAGCCCGACCATGCGGGTATGGCTCCGTCGGGCCGGCCGAGCCTGCGCGGCGAGCCAGAGCTGACCTTCTGATTTGACCCGGCGGGCCATGCTCGAGCTACTCCGCCAGCGCCCGGCGCGCGGTCGCGGCCAGCCATCCCGACGCCATCGGCAGGATCTCGTCATTGTAGTCGTATCCGGGCGTGTGCAGCTCGGCGCCCGAGGTGAGCGCGCCGTTGCCGATCCAGGCAAAGGCGCCCGGCCGCTCGCGCAGATACCAGCCGAAATCCTCGCTCGCCATGGTCGGCGACAGGTCGCGCCGGCTGGCCGCGCCGGCATCCCGGGCTGCACTGGCCGCCAGATCGGCTTCGGCAGGATGGTTGATGGTTGCCGAGACACCGCGCTTGATGTCGACGCTGGCCGAGACGTCCAGCATGCGCGCGACGCCATCGGCCACGCGGCGGATGCCATCTTCCATGAGGTCCCCGGTCGCGTCGCTGAAGTAACGCAGCGTGCCGGCGAGCTGGACTCGGCCGGGGATCTGGTTGGAGGCGATGCCGCCATGCACGGTGCAGATGGAGATGACGCCGCTATCGACTGGATCGAGGTTGCGCGACACGATCGACTGCACGCCGACGACAATGTGCGACGCGGCCAGGACCGGGTCGCGTGTCTGGTGCGGGATGGCGGCGTGACCGGGTTGGCCGTCGACGTCGATGTAGATGCGTCCGCCGGCCGCCATGACCGGGCCACCATGGACCATCACGGTGCCCGCCTCGAGGCCGGGCCAGTTATGGTAGCCGAAGATGCGTTCCATCGGAAAACGGTCGAACAACCCGTCGTTGATCATCGATAGCGCTCCACCGAACCCTTCCTCGGCTGGCTGGAACACGAGGTGTATGGTGCCTGTCCAATCCTGCGCCCGGCTCAATAGGGCGGCGGCGCCCAGCAGGCTAGCCGTGTGGCCGTCATGTCCGCAGGCGTGCATGACCCCTTGGGTGATCGACGCGTAGTCCAGCCCGGTGGTCTCCACGATGGGCAAGGCATCCATGTCGGCACGCAAGCCGACGCTGCGGTTGGAGACACCGCGCCGCAACGTCGCGACCACGCCGGCACCGCCGATGCCGGCTTCGAACGGGATGCCCAACTCGCCGAGCCGGTCACACACGAACGACGCAGTCTGGTGTTCCTGAAGCGACAACTCCGGATGTTTGTGGAGATGCCGCCGCCATGCCACGACCCGGCTCAGCAACTCGCTATCCATACTCTTGCCCTCCAGCCCTCGATTTGCAGCCGCACGGCAATTTCCGCAAGGCCGAGACTAAAGTGCGGGAGGCTCGGTCCGTTCGCGGCGTAACTTCATGCTGATCAGGTAGCGCGTGCCGTCGGTGTCATCCATCACCAGTGTCGCGTCGAGTTGCCGGGCGAAGCCGCGGATCAGCCGGATGCCGATGCCGTCGCGCATTCCAGCCTCGGTCTCGACCTGCCCAGCCGGAATTCCGATACCGTTATCCTTGATCTCGAGCACGACGTCGTCGTCCTGGCAGGTCAGCTTGATGAAGATTGTGCCGCGTCGCTCGTCGGGAAACCCGTATTTGATGGCATTGGTCACCGCTTCGGTGACGATCAGGCTGAGGGGAACCGCCTGGTCACTGGTCATCTGCAGTTCAGGCGCATCGATATCGAGCGTAATCCGCTCGTCTATCGATTGACCCATCGCCTGCAGCAACGGCCCACACAGGTCGGTGAGGAACACCCGCATATTAATGGTGTTGATCTCGCCATGTGCGTAAAGGTGCCGGTGCACCGTTGCTAAGGCCCGTACCCGGTCTCGCGCCGACTGGAACTCCGCTTTGGCTTCGGGCAGGCGGATACGGCTGGCCTGCAAATTTAGCAGGCTTGCAACCACCTGGAGGTTGTTTTTGACCCGGTGATGGATTTCCTGCATCGCGAGCACCTGGCGTTGGACAGCCCGAAGCCGCTCTTCCTCGCGCCGCTGCAACGCGAGGGTCGATTTCTTGAACGACAGCGCTACAGACCGGAACTCGTGCGGAAGTGAGCCGACAGTCTGCAAATTGAACGGCTTGCCGGCCCGCCACTCGTCTATGCCGCCCCCGAGCCGACGCAGCGGCGACGCGACCAGACGGTCAAGACCAGCTACAGCGATGAAGATGCCCAACATCGTGGCAAACGCAATGATGGTATAGCTGCGCTCGACGGGCGCCCAGAACCCCAGCAGAATGATCAGGGGCAGCGAGGCGGCCACGAAAACAAACCCGATCCGAAAGCCGAGTGCGTCAGCCGCCTTAGGCCGCCTGACTGTGAACGGTCCGGCCCGAATGGACCGGCGGCGCATCATTTTTTCTGATCGGTCTGCAGGATCTTGAGAAGTTCTGCAGGGATCGGCTCGTTCATCACGTCATCGAAAATCTGATGTAAGCCACGGTTCAACCAGTTGTCGAACGCGGTGTCGGTCGCTCTGGATTGGTCCACTGGCTTCTCTCCTGTCTTTCCTTTCGGACTGGTCATTCTGAAATTCTTCATGGAGAGAAGTCCACTGAAAGACTAGTGGCGTCGCCACCAGTCTGTGTCAGCGCGGTAAGGACGCGGCCTTACCGGCTGGAATCGAAGTCCCCTGATGCGCCAACAACGCCGTGCGAGGGCCCTTGCCCTTCTCCTTGTCTTCCCCAAGCAGCCACGATTCAAGTTGGCGGCGGGCGCGGAAAACTCGGCTCTTGGCCGTGCCCACGGCGCAACCGGTCGCTTCGGCCAAATCTTCGTAGCTCATGCCGTGGATCACCACCATTACTAGCGCCTCGCGCTGGTCGGCAGGAAGCTTGTCCATCGCTACGCCGAGTTCCTTCAGCGCCAAGCGGTCCTCATGCGGCGCCTCGGTCGCAAACATACCGGCCGGAACGTCATCGATGTCGGTGGTGTCACGGCGCTTGCGGAGATTGGAGATGAACCGGTTGCGTAGGATGCGATGCATCCAGGCTGCAAAGTTGGTGCCCGGGATGAAGCTCGTGCTCGCCGATAGGGCGTTACAGACGGCGTCCTGGACGAGGTCTTCCGCCGATGCCCGGTTCCGTGTCAGCGCAAGCGCCTGAACACGGAGCTTGGGCAGAATCGCGATGACCTGCTCGTTGAATGCTTGGGTCGACATCGTGTGTCCTTCTGGCCTTATACCCGATCAATGACTGGCGCTGGCAAAGCGTTGCCTCCGGTTTGTCACCAAAGCGTGAGGACATGCGGAACACCGACTTATGCGATTGCTCACCGTCACCCGGCGGTTAGGTATCGGCACCTGCATGAATGTCTCCCTGCTCACTCTCGGCGCGACGGATCGCGGTGGCCAAAGCAGTCCGCCCGCGGGACACCCGCGCCTTGATCGTGCCGACCGGGACACCACAGACCAACGCCGCCTCGTCGTATGTCATCTCCTGAGCGCCGACCAGGATCAGCGCCTCGCGCAGCAGAGGCGGCAGGGTCCAGATCAGCGTCTGCAGCTCGCGCATAGCTGCGCGACCTTCGACGGCCGGCCGCTCGGACTCGTCCGCCGGGCGCTGCTCCTGCATCACGATCGTCTCGCGCTTGCGGCGCCTCACCGTCTCGTAGAACGAGTTTCGCACGATTGTGAACAGCCAGGCCTTCAGGTTGGTGTCGGCCTGAAACTGCTCCAGCGCGCTCAACGCCCGTACCAGGGCGTCCTGCACCAGATCGTCCGCCGCCGTGCGGTCGCGCACCAGGAAGCGCGCAAACGCGCGAAGATCCGGCAACAAAGCGATGATGGCTGCCCGCAACCGCACCTGAGCGACGTCGCCCGGCCCGCCGTCATTCATAACAAGGACATTCCATGACCAGCTTGCGTCGCGAGGATCTCATCCGCGCCCTACCGTATGCACGCCGCTATGCACGCGCGCTGTCGGGAAGCCAACCCCGGGGGGACAACCTGGTTGCCGAAAGCCTCAAGGAGATCCTGGAGGATGACGAGCAGGAGACGAACGCGCAGTTCTCCCTCTACCGGTCGGTAACCCGGCGGTTCGAGAAATCGGCTGCCGCCTCCAGCCCGTTCGCCATCGGCCGCTTGTCGCCGACGCAACGGCAGCTCCTGCTGCTGACGTCGCTGGAGGAGCTGCCGATCGCCGCGGCGGCTTCCGTGCTGGGCATCGCGGCCCCCGAGGCCGAGGCGCAGCTGCTCGATGCACGCAACCATCTCCGCGCGGGTGCCGCGACCGACGTGCTCATCATCGAGGACGAGCCGATCATCGCGATGGACATCGAGGAACTGGTGCAGAGCTGCGGCCATAACGTCGTGGGTGTCGCGTCCACCGAGGCCGAGGCGGTCGAGATCGCTGAGCGCACGCGTCCCGGCCTGATCCTGGCCGACATCAATCTCGGCAGCGGCGGCGATGGCACCACCGCGGTCAGCCGGATCATGCGCCACCATTACGCGCCGGTGATCTTCGTCACCGCCTATCCGGAACGACTGCTGACCGGCGAGGCGCTCGAGCCGGCCTTCGTCATCACCAAGCCATTCGAACCGATGACCCTGGCCATCGCGACCTATCAGGCGGTAACAGGTGGCGTGCAACTCGACTGAGCGCATGTGCAGCATCGCAGGTAGCAACCCGGTTGCATCTGCCGCATTCTAGCCACGATGACCGGGGACGATTTATTGACGACACCGAATTCTAGCGCGGCCCAACTCGGGCCACGGTCACCTCGCATCTTCCGCTTCACGCCGTCGGCGAACGCGTCTTGGCAGACCGTCCTGCAGCAGGCCGCGTCCAACGCGTTCGACACCGTTCTGTGCCACGGCGCCATCCCGCCGACGCTCGTCGACGTCGCTAGCAAAGCCGGTCTCGCGGTGCTGGTCGATATCGAGGTGATGATCGGCGCGGCCGACGCACCGGACGGCCTGTTCACGACGTTGCCGGAGCCCTCGGTCGATCCTCGCCGCGAGCCGCGCCTGTCGGACGTGCGAAGGGCCGTGCTGACCGACGATGCGTCCGCCGCGCGACTCGGCATGCACTGGGCGGGGCGGCTCGGCGCTTACGGCAAGATCGACGGCGTTCGACTGTTGGGGCTGCGCGACATGCCCGCGCGGCTACTGCCGGCGTTCACCGCCGCGTTGCGCGAGGCGGCACCCGGGATGACGCTGTTCGGCTGGACCCCGGGCTTGTCGTGGGAGGCGCTGACCGCCATTGCGCCCGGCACGCTCGATTATGTCGGCCTTTCGCTGCCCTGGTGGGACGGACGGGCGGATTGGATCTGGCGTGAGCTGGAGATTTTGCGCGGTATCGGCACCGTGATCGCCGACGCCGGGGAAGCCGCGCCACTCGCCCGTCGTCGGCTTGCGACGATTATGGCCGATGGCTGGATGACTCACGACGCCGCCGCGTCCGACTTGGCGGCGATCCGATCTAACGCGGTTGCGGGCCCCTACGCCAGGGTGCTGTCGATCCCGGGCGAGCCGACCGTGGTGCTCCAATCGACCGATCAGCCGGACGCACGCCGGGCCGGACGCATCGGGCTGACGATCGTCAACATGGTCGACCGCGCGGTCATGGTGCCTGCCGCCAACCTGCTGACGCGGCTGGGTGGTGATTTCACCCCGCTGACCGGTGCCGACGGCCAGTTCACGCCGACAACGGTGCTCGAGCTCGCGCCCGGCGACATGGTCAGCTTCACCGCCACCGCCATCCCGCCCTCCCCCGCCCGCGCCCTTAGCAAGGCGAGCGCGGCCGAAGGCACCAAGCTCTCGCGCATCGCCATCGAAGCACCGAGCCCGGCGGTCGATGGCGGCCGCTTCCCCGCCAGGCGGACCGTCGGCTCCGTCGTGACGGTCGAGTGCGACATCATCTGCGACGGGCATGATCGCCTCGCTGCATCCCTGAAATACCGTGGCCCTGGCGAGACCGCGTGGACCCAGGTGCCCATGCGCCTGGTGGTGAACGATCGCTGGGCCGCCGACATGCCGCTCGAGCGGCTCGGGCTGACGCATTACACGATCGAGGCCTGGAAAGACGTCTGGGCCTATTACGTCTACGAGCTAAGCGCCAAGCATCAGGCCGGCATCGACACCGCGCTCGAGATCAAGGAAGGCGTCGCCCTGGTCGAGACGGCGATCACCGGCACCAAGAGCCGCAAACTGGCGACCGCGCTGCGCGGCGTGCTCAAGGGCCGCAAGACCGACGCGTCGCTGCGCGAGGCGTTGCTGGACCCGCAGACCGCGGCGCTGATGGCGGCGGCCGACCAGCGCCCGTTCCTGGTCGAGCTGGAGCGGCCGATCCCGATCCAGGCCGAGCGCACCGCGGCCGGCTTTGCCAGCTGGTACGAAGTGTTCCCGCGCTCGATGAGCGACGACCCGACCCGTCATGGCACCTTCCGCGATGTCGTCCGGCACTTGCCGCGCGTTAAGCGGATGGGCTTCGACGTGCTTTATTTCCCGCCGGTCCATCCGATCGGCACCAAGAACCGCAAGGGCCCCAACAACACGCTGACGCCCGGCCCAGAGGACGTGGGCAGCCCCTATGCGATCGGCTCGGCCGAAGGTGGGCACACCGAGACGCATCCGGAACTCGGCAGCATCGAGGACTTCGCGCATCTGCGCATGGAGGCGGCCAAGCAGGGCATCGAGCTGGCGCTGGATTTCGCCATCCAATGCTCGCCCGATCACCCCTGGCTGAAGCAGCACCCGGACTGGTTCAACTGGCGCCCCGACGGCACCATTCGTTACGCCGAGAACCCGCCGAAGAAGTATGAGGACATCGTCAACGTCGACTTCTACGCACCCGGCGCCATTCCGGGACTGTGGATGGAGCTGTGCGAGGCGGTGTTGTTCTGGGCGCGCCAGGGCGTCCGCCTATTCCGGGTCGACAATCCGCACACCAAGGCGTTCCCGTTCTGGGAATGGATGATCGCCGAAGTGCAGCAGCGTTTCCCCGACACGGTGTTCCTGGCCGAGGCCTTCACCCGGCCCAAGGTGATGTATCGCCTGGCCAAGATCGGCTTCTCGCAATCCTACACCTACTTCACCTGGCGCAACGCCAAGTGGGAATTCCAGCAATATCTGACCGAGCTGGTCGAGGGCCCCGCGGCGGATTTCTTCCGCCCGCATTTCTTCGTCAACACGCCCGACATCAATCCGCTGATGCTACACACGTCCGGCCGGCCCGGCTTCCTGATCCGTGCCGCGCTCGCGGCGACTTTGTCGGGTCTTTGGGGCGTCTATAGCGGCTTCGAGCTGTGCGAGGGCACGCCGCTGGTCCCGGGCAAGGAGGAGTATCTCGACAGCGAGAAATACGTCATCCGCGCCTGGGATTGGGACCGTCCCGGCAACATCACCGCCGAAATCGCCCAGCTCAACGCCCTGCGCCAGGCCAACCCGGCGCTGCAAACGCATCTTGGCATCACCTTCCTGAACTGTCCGAACGACCAGATCCTGCTCTTCGAGAAGGCCACGCCGGACCGCAGCAACGTCATCCTCGTCGCGATCAACCTCGACCACCGCAACACCCAATCCGGCCCGATCGACGTCCCGTTCTGGCGCTACACGCCCGAGCCCGGCGCCCTCGACATCACCGACCTGCTCGGCGGTGGCGAGACACGATCGTCCGATCGAACCCGGTTCGTCAGCCTATCCCTGGACCGTCCCTATGGCATCTGGCGCTTGAGTCCTTCTGTATGAACGAAATCAGCACGTTTCTCGCCCCGCCGCCGCCGCTGCCGCCGATGGAGGACGTGCTTTGGTATAAAGACGCCATCATCTACCAGCTGCACATCAAGTCGTTCTTCGATGCCAACAACGATGGCGTCGGCGATTTCCGCGGCGTAATGGACAAGCTCGACTACATTGCCGAACTCGGCGTCACCGCGATCTGGATGCTGCCTTTCTACCCGTCGCCGCGCCGCGATGACGGCTACGACATCGCGGAATACACCGGCGTTCATGCCGATTACGGCGACATGGACGACGTCCGCCGCTTCATCGACGAGGCGCATTCGCGCGGCCTAAAGGTCATCAATGAGCTGGTGATCAACCACACCTCGAACGAACACGCCTGGTTCCAGCGTGCCCGCCACGCGCCTGCCGGCAGTCCGGAGCGCGACTTCTACGTTTGGTCCGACAACGACACCCAATACAGCGGCACCCGCGTCATCTTCTGCGATACCGAGACCAGCAATTGGACGTGGGACCCCGTCGCCGCCCAGTATTACTGGCACCGCTTCTACTCGCACCAGCCGGACCTCAACTTCGACAACCCGGCCGTGCTCGAAGAAGTCATGAAGGTGATGCACTTCTGGCTCGACCTCGGGGTCGATGCGATGCGGCTGGATGCCGTCCCCTACCTCATAGAGCGCGAGGGGACCAACAACGAGAACCTGGCCGAGACGCACGAGATCCTCAAAAAGATCCGCGCCGAGCTCGACCGCTATGCACCAGGCCGCATGTTGCTGGCCGAGGCGAACCAGTGGCCGGAGGACGCCCAGCAATATTTCGGCGACGGCGACGAATGCCACATGTCGTTCCACTTCCCGCTGATGCCGCGCATGTACATGGCCATCGCGCGGGAGGACCGCTTCCCGATCACCGACATCATGCGGCAGACCCCGGCCATTCCCGAGAACTGCCAGTGGGCCGTATTCCTGCGCAACCATGACGAGCTGACCCTCGAGATGGTCACCCATAGCGAGCGCGACTATCTGTGGGAGACCTATGCGTCGGACCGCCGCGCCCGCATCAATCTCGGCATCCGCCGCCGCCTCGCGCCCTTGCTCGAGAATGATCGCCGCCGCATTGAGCTGATGAACGGCCTGCTACTCTCCATGCCCGGCACGCCCGTGATCTATTACGGCGACGAAATCGGCATGGGCGACAACATCTTCCTCGGCGACCGCGACGGCGTGCGGACGCCGATGCAGTGGTCGGTCGACCGCAATGGCGGTTTCTCCCGTGCCGACCCGGCGCAAATGGTCCTGCCGCCGATTATGGACCCGATCTACGGGTTCCAGGCCGTCAACGTGGAATCCCAGTCGCGCAATCCGCACAGCCTCCTGAACTGGACGCGTCGTATGCTCGCGGTGCGCAAGCGCCACCGTTCGTTCGGCCGTGGCACGCAGCGCTTCCTCTACCCCGGTAACCGCAAGGTGCTCGCCTTCTTACGTGAACTCGCTCTCGAGGACGGTACGTTCGAGACGCTGCTCTGCGTCAGCAACTTGTCGCGGGCCGCGCAGGCCGTCGAGCTCGACCTCGCCACGTTTGCCGGTCGCATCCCGGTCGACATCGTCGGCGGCGCCGTGTTCCCGCCGGTCGGCCAGCTCAGCTACATGCTGACCCTGCCGCCTTACGGTTTCTACTGGTTCCTGCTCGCCGAAGGCGCACAGCTGCCGGCCTGGCACGTGCCGCCCTCGGAGCCGCTACCGGAGTTGACCACCCTGGTAATTCGTGCCGGCGCCGGGCTCGAGGACGTGACACGGGCCGAGAGTCGACAGGTGATCGAACGCGAGGCGCTGCCGTCGTATCTTCCGATGCGTCGCTGGTTCGCCTCCAAGGGCGAGAAGATCGATGGTGTTCGCATCGCGTATGCGGTGATGCTTCCGGGTTCTGAAGGCCGAGTGCTGTTCTCCGAGGTCGAGGCGACGGTCGGCGGCCGCACCGAGAATTATGTACTGCCGTTGGGCCTGGCGTGGGAGGAGGAGACCAGCGGCGCGTTGGTCCAGCAACTGGCGATGACCCGGCTCCGCAAGGGGGCCCGGGTCGGCTATTTGACTGACGCCTTTGCTATCGACGCTCTGACTCGTGGCATGATCGACGGGCTGCAGGACAGTCGCGTGATCCCGTTCGACGATGGCGAGCTGCAATTCCGCCCGACGGCGTTGATGCAGACGGTCGATCTCGGCCCTGACGCTGAAATCCGCCGCCTGTCGGCCGAGCAGAGCAATTCGTCTTGGATCGTGGGCGACAAGCTCGTGCTCAAGCTGGTCCGCCGGGTCCTCGCGGGCGTCCATCCGGAGGGTGAGATGACCCGGTTGTTGACCGATCGCGGCTTTGCCAACACGGCGCCGCTATTCGGCGAGCTGGTCCGCGTCGACGACGAGGGCACGCCGCACACGGTGGCGCTCGCGCAGGGCTTCGTGCGTAACCAGGGCGATGCCTGGACCTGGACGCTCGACTTCATTGCGCGCCAGATCGAGGAAGTCGCCACCATGGGAGCGGCGGCCGAAGGCGACGAGGGAGCCGCCGAGGACGACACTTTCGCCGGCTATCATGGTTTCGCGGCCAATCTCGGCAAGCGTTTGGGCGAGTTGCACGCGGTGCTGTCGCAGCCCAGCGACGACCCCGAATTCGCACCCGAGCCAGCCGACCCGGTGCTGCCCGAGTGGGCCGACGGCGCGATCGAGCAAATCGATGCCGCGATCGTCCTGCTGACGCGGATGACCGAATGGCCGGACGAGGCAACGCACCGCAAGGCGCAGACGCTGATCGAAAACGTCGATCGCTTGCGTGATGCGGCACGCCGGTTGGCGCAGGGCGGCGCCGGTGCGTTGCAGACACGGGTGCACGGCGACTTCCATCTCGGCCAGGTCTTGGTCGTGCAGGGCGACGCCTTCATCATCGACTTCGAGGGGGAACCAGCTCGCACCATGACGCAGCGGCGGGCGAAGTCATCGCCATTGCGTGACGTCGCCGGGCTGCTGCGCTCGCTGGACTATGCCGCCGCGGCCGCGGCACCGGGTCGCGTCGCGTCGTCCGAGCAAGCGTCGCAACGACGCCAGTCGGAGCTGCAGCGTTGGCTCGCCCGCGCCAGCGAGACGTTCATGGAAGCGTATCAGGCGGTGTTGAATGCGGCTGAGCCGCGGTGGGCCTCCTCTACCTCGGAGGCTGCGCTGCTCGACCTGTTCCTGTTGGAAAAGGCGGCGTACGAGATTAAATACGAGGCCGCCAATCGGCCCGCGTGGATCGCCATTCCGCTGAATGGAATGTATACCATCGCGGCGCGTCTGCTCGATCTGGGAGACGCCGAATGAGCGCCGAGATGATGGCGCTGGTCGAAGGGCGTCACGGCGATCCGTTCGCGTTCCTTGGCCCGCATGACGGCGTCGTCCGCGCCTACGTTCCCGGCGCGGAGACCGTCGCGGTGATCGACCGCACCGGCAAGACGGTGGCCACGCTCGAGCGCGAGAACCCAGCTGGCTTCTTCGCTGGGCCGGCCGCGGTCGACGGTGCGTATCGACTGCGCATCGGCGGCAACGGCACCACATACGATGCCGAAGATCCCTACCGCTTTGGCCCGACGCTCGGCGACCTCGACCTGCATCTGCTGACTGAAGGGCGGCACCTCGACCTTGGCCACGTCCTGGGCGCGCACGTCGCCGAATATGACGGTGTCAAAGGCACCCGCTTCGCCGTCTGGGCACCGAACGCTCAGCGCGTCTCGGTGGTCGGCGACTTCAACGGCTGGAACCCGGCGCGGCACCCGATGCGCAAGCATTTGGGCGCCGGCGTGTGGGACCTGTTCGTCCCCGGCGTGGCGCCCGGAAGCATCTACAAATTCGACATTCTTGGCCAACACGGTCAGCGCTTGCCGCAGAAGGCCGACCCGGTCGCATGGGCCGCGGAACTGCCGCCCGCCACCGGATCCATCGTCACCGCACCGCTCGACTTCGCCTGGTCCGATGGCGGATGGATGGCGCGCCGAGCCGCATCTCATGGAATCGATGCGCCCATCAGCGTCTACGAAGTACACGCCGCCTCCTGGTCGCCGGCCGCCGAGCAAGGCGGCATCGGTTGGGACAAGCTAGCCGACACGCTGGTCCCCTACTGCGCTGGCATGGGCTTCACGCATCTCGAGCTGATGCCGATCATGGAGCATCCGTTCGGCGGCTCCTGGGGCTATCAGGCGCTCGGCCAGTATGCACCCTCCTCGCGCCTTGGGCCGCCGGAGGGCTTCGCCCGCTTCGTCGATCGTTGTCACGCCATGGGCGTCGGCGTCATTCTGGACTGGGTACCCGCCCATTTCCCGACCGACGCGCACGGCATGGCTCAGTTCGACGGCACCGCGCTCTACGAGCACGCCGACCCGCGCGAGGGGTTCCACATCGATTGGAACACGCTGATTTTTAACCTCGGCCGTAACGAGGTCCGTAACTTCCTGATCGGCTCGGCCGTGTTCTGGCTCGAGCACTATCACGTCGACGGCCTGCGCGTGGATGCCGTCGCGTCGATGCTCTACCGCGACTACAGCCGAAAGGCTGGCGAGTGGGTGCCCAACCAATATGGCGGCCGCGAGAACCTCGAATCGGTTGCGTTCCTGCAGGAAATGAGCCGCGTCGTCGAGCAGCGCTGCCCCGGCGCAGTGCTGATCGCCGAGGAGAGCACCGCCTGGCCCGGCGTGACCAAGCCGGCCAACGAAGGCGGACTCGGCTTCCACTTCAAGTGGAACATGGGCTGGATGCACGACTCGCTGCACTACATGCAAGAAGAGTCGATCAATCGTCGCTACCATCACGGCGAGATCTTGTTCGGCCTGATTTACGTCTTCACCGAGAAATTCATGCTGCCGCTCAGCCACGACGAGGTCGTCTACGGCAAGCACTCGCTGATCGGGAAGATGCCCGGCGACGACTGGCAACGCTTTGCCAATTTACGGGCGTACTACAGCTTCATGTGGACCTACCCCGGCAAGAAGCTGCTGTTCATGGGCTGCGAGTTCGCCCAGGAACGCGAATGGAACCACGATATCGGGCTGGACTGGTTCCTGCTCGACGACCCCAAGCACGTCGGCGTCCAATCGCTGATCCGCGACCTGAATGTGCTCTACCGCGACGTCCCTGCCCTGCATGACGGCGATTGCCAGCCTGCCGGGTTCCGCTGGGTGGTAATGGAGGACGCCGAGAACTCCGTATTCGCCTATCTGCGCCAATCCGTCGCCGGCGGCCCGCCCGCCTTGGTGATCTGCAATTTCACCCCGGTACCGCGCTACAACTACCGTCTTGGTGTTCCGAAGGCCGGCGCGTGGGTCGAGCGTTTCAACAGCGACGCGACGATCTATGGCGGCTCGAATGTGGGCAATGCCGGCGAGGTCTGGGCGCACGACCAGCCATCGCACGGTTTCCCGGCTTCGCTGACGATCACCCTACCGCCGCTTGCCACGATCGTACTGTTGCCGACCGCCTGATTGATTGAACCCGATGAAATTCAAGCATGATTTTCCGTTCGGCGCGACTGTACTGGCCGACGGCAAAACCCGGTTCCGCATTTGGGCACCATCCACCCCGACGCTCGAGCTGGCTATCGACGGCGGCCGTACTGGCATGGATGCCGGCGGGGACGGCTGGCACAGCCTGACCGTCCCCGCCAAGGCCGGCACCCGCTACCAATATGTCATGCCCGACGGCCTGCACTTCGCCGACCCGGCGTCCCGCATGCAGGACACCGACGTGCACGGCCCCTCGGTGGTCGTCGACCCCTGCGAGTTCGTCTGGCAGAACGAGGACTGGAAAGGCAGGCCCTGGCACGAATGCGTGCTCTATGAGCTGCATCCCGGCCTCATGGGCGGCTTCCGCGGCATCCAGGATCACCTCCCCGAACTGCAGCGCCTCGGCGTCACCGCGATCGAGCTGATGCCGATCTCGGATTTTCCAGGACGGCACAACTGGGGCTACGACGGCGTGCTGCCCTACGCGCCCGACCGCGCCTATGGGACGCCCGGTCAGCTCAAGAGCCTCATCGACACTGCGCATGGCCTCGGCATCGCCGTTTTCCTGGACGTCGTGTACAATCACTTCGGCCCCGACGGTGCCTACATCCACGTCTTCGCCCGCAAGTTCTTCCGTGAGGACCTGCATACGCCGTGGGGCGCCGCGATCGACTTCCGCCGGGTCGAGGTGCGCGACTACTTCATCCAGAACACCATCTACTGGCTGAAAGAATACCGCTTCGACGGCCTGCGCTTCGACGCGATCGGCGCTATCCTGGACGAGGACTTCCTGGTCGATCTCACGCGGATCGCCCGCGGCCAGATCGAACCGGGCCGGCATATCGCGCTGGTCGCCGAGGATGAGCACAACCGCTCTCACCTGCTCGGCGGCGCCCCGCGCTTCGACGCCCAATGGGCCGACGACTTCCATCATTGCATGCATGTGCTGCTGACCCGCGAGAGCGAGGGCTACTACGACGGCTTCCAGGACGCGACGAACCAGTTGCGCCGGGTGCTCGCCGAAGGGTTCGCCTATCAGGGCGAGATCCCGCCCGGCGGCGTCAAGGGTCGCGGCTCGCCCAGCGGTGGCCTGCCGAGCACGGCTTTCGTCACCTTCCTGCAGAACCACGATCAGACCGGCAACCGCGCTATGGGCGATCGGCTGAGCGTGCTCGCCGCGCCGGACGCGATCCGTGCCGCCACCGCCCTGCTGCTGCTGACGCCGTTCGTGCCGATGCTGTTCATGGGCGAGGAGTTTGCCAGCACGACGCCGTTCCTGTTCTTCACCGACTTCCACGACGAGCTCGCCGACGCGGTCCGCACCGGCCGCCGGAACGAGTTCCGCGGCTTCTCCGGCTTCAAGGACGAGGTCAAGCTGGCCCGGATCCCCGACCCGAACGCACCCAGCACGTTCGCCGCCTCCGCGCCGGAACCCACCGACCCGGCCCAATTCGATTGGATGCGCAATGTCATCTCGCTCCGCCGCAAGCACATCGTGGACGGCATCCCGAACTGCCGCAGCGGAGGCGCCGAGGTGCTCGCCCCAGGCGCCGTCCGCGCCGAGTGGCAACTCGGTGACGGCAACCGGCTCATGATCGCGCTCAATCTCGGCACGGACATCGTTGATCCGAAGATGCCGATGGGTCGAACCCTCCACGTCGAAGGCACCGCCGACGCAACCGCGCTCGGCCCCAACAGCTTCTTCGCGCAGCTGTCCCGATGAGCGACCTGCACGCTCTTGCCGAAGCCGTCGGCATCGCGCCGCGCTGGCAGAACTACCGCTATGAGTGGATGGACGTCAGCGACAGCTCGCTGCGCACCATCCTGAAGGCGCTCGGCTTTCCGGCCGATACCGATGTTGAGGTTGCCGAGAGCAGGGCCAGCCTCGCGGCCGAGCAGGGCGATCTCGCGCCCATGATCACCACCACGGTGGACGCGCCGACGCCCCTGCCGATCGAGCCAGGTCCCTACATCCTGACGTTCGAAGACGGTACGGTGCGCACCGGCACGCTCGACGCCGCTGAGACCGGCACCACGCTGCCGCCAGTGTCCGACATCGGCTATCACACGCTCGAGGTCGGCCGCAGCCGCGCCATCCTGGCCGTCGCGCCGCAGCAGGGCCTCACCGTAGCCGAGATGGGCCGACCTTGGGCGCTGGCCGTCCAGCTCTACGCGCTGCGGCGCAAGGGCGATGGCGGGCTCGGCGACTTCGAGGGCCTGCGGCAGCTCATGGCGCCCGCCAAGCGGCATGGCGCCGACGGCGTCGCCATCAGCCCGGTCCACGCGCAATTCTCCGCCGACCCCGACCGCTTCAGCCCCTACTCGCCCTCCAGCCGCATCAACCTGAACGTCTTGCACGCGGCCATCGACATGCCGCCGAGCCCGGAAAACGACGCCCTCGAACAGGCCGAGCTGGTCGATTGGGGCACCGTCTCCCGCCGCCGCCTGACTGCCTTGCGCGCAGAGTTCGACGCGCTGTCGGACGAGCAACACGCTAATTTGGCCGCCTTCCGCGCCGAAAGTGGCGACGCGCTGGAGACCCATGCCCGCTTCGAGGCCCTGCATACGGTCCAATTCGGCCGTTTCGGTCGCTGGCACTGGCGCACCTGGCCGGCCGAGCTGCGTCACCCCGCCAGCCCCGACGTTGCCGCGTTCGCGCGCGAGAACGCCGAGGAAGTCAGCTATCACGCCTTCCTGCAATGGCGCGCCGACCAAGGCCTCGCCGCCGCGCAGAAAGCTGCCCGCGATGCCGGCATGAAAATCGGCCTGATCGCCGACCTGGCGGTGGGCGCCGATTCCGGCGGCAGCCATTGCTGGGCGCGGCAGGACCAGATCCTCGGCTCGCTCAACATCGGCGCCCCGCCCGACCTGCTGAACGGCCGCGGCCAGAACTGGGGCTTGGCTGCGTTCTCGCCGACCGGCCTGCGCCAGCACGGTTTCGGCGCTTTCCTCGAGATGCTGCGCGCCGCGATGAAGCACTCGGGTGGCGTCCGCATCGACCATGCGCTCGGCCTGCGCCGCCTCTGGGTGATCCCAGACGGCCATGACTCCAAGGATGGCGCCTACCTGGCTTTCCCACAGGCCGACCTACTCCGTCTCATCGCGCTCGAGTCACACCGTCATCGCGCGATCGTGGTCGGCGAGGATCTCGGCACCATTCCGTCCGGCTTCCAGGACGAAATGTCGCTTGCGGGTGTACTCGGCATGCGGGTGCTGTGGTTCGAGCGGAACCTGATCAGCTTCTGGCAACCGCGTGGCTGGAGCCATGCTGCCGCCGCCATGACCAGCACGCACGACCTGCCGACGCTGGCGGGCTGGTGGCTCGGCCGCGACCTCGAATGGCGCGCCAAGCTCGATCTGGCCGGCGGCCCAGACAACGAGGCCCAGGACGGCCACGACCGGTTCCGCGACCGCTTCATGCTGTGGGAGGCGATGCAACTCGCCGGCGCCGCCGAAGGCACGCCGCCGGCCAACGACCAACCCGGCCCGTTCGTCGACGCCGCAACCCGCTACGTCGCGGGTGCCGCTTGCGACCTGGCGCTGCTGCCGATCGAGGACGCGCTCGGGCTCGAAGAACAACCCAACCTGCCGGGCACGATGTCCGAGCAGCATCCCAATTGGCAGCGGCGCCTGCCCGGCTTGGCGGAAACTATGTTCGAATCACCCGAAGTCGCTGCGCGCCTAGCCGGAATGGGAGAGGCCCGCCGCGCATGAAGCCCATTTCAGCGACGGCGCGCCTGCAATTCCACAAAGATTTCACCATGGATGACGCTACCGCGCTCATCCCGTATTTCGACCGGCTCGGCATCAGCCACTTGTATGCCTCGCCGTTGCTGAAGGCGCGCGCCGGGTCGACGCACGGCTACGACATCGTCGACCATAACCAGATCAACCCCGAGCTCGGCGGCGAGGCCGCACTGCATCGCATGGTCGGCACCCTGCGCGAGCACGACATGGGCCTGATCCTCGACATCGTGCCCAACCACATGGGCGTCGGCGGCGACGACAACGCCTGGTGGCTCGACGTGCTCGAATGGGGCCGTTCCAGCCCTTACGCCGAGTATTTCGACATCGATTGGGACCCGTCGGACCCGACGTTGCGCGGCCGCATGCTGGCGCCCTTCCTGGGCAGCCCATACGGCGAGTGCCTGCAGAACGGCGACATCGTGCTGAAGTTCGACGACCGCGACGGGCGGCTGTTCGTCTCGTACGGCGAACACCGTTTCCCGATCGCGCCGCGCGACTACGCCTCGGTCCTGCTCACCGTTGGCGGCCCGCTCGAAGCGCCGGCGCGGGCGTTCACCGACCTCGAACCCGGCGGTCGCACCGGCGTGCGTCTCGCCGCCCGCGAGGCGCGTGAGGAATTGCTACAGCCGTCCTATGCCCGCGCGATCGCCGAGGCGCTGCAGGAATACTCGGTCAAGACCCCGGGCGGCCAGGATCGTCTGCACCGCCTGCTCGAGCGGCAGGCCTACCGCCTGTCGTGGTGGCGGGCGGCGACCGACGAGATCAACTGGCGCCGCTTCTTCGACGTCAACGGCCTCGCCGGCGTGCGCCAGGAGGTGCCGGAGGTGTTCGAGGCGACGCACCGCACCGTGCTGCGGCTCTATCAGGAGGGCTGGATCGACGGCGTCCGCATCGACCATGTCGATGGTCTCGCCTTCCCCCGCGAATACTGCCGCAAGCTGCGCCGCCGCCTGGACACGCTGCAGGCTGAGCGGCCCGAATCCCTGCGCGCCGAGAAGGCGATCATCTGGATCGAGAAGATCCTGGCGCCGAACGAGCGCGTGCCGGCCGATTGGCTGACCGACGGCACCACTGGCTACGACTTCATGAACGACGTATCCGCCGTGTTGCACGACGCACGGGGCGAGACCGCGCTGACCGAGTTGTGGACCGCGATGACCGGCCGCACCGGCGAGTTCCAGATCGAGGCCGAGGCAGCGCGGCGCCAGATCGTGCGCGAGAGCCTCAGCAGCGAGTTGTTCAACACCGCCACCGCCCTCCACCGCGTCGCCCGCCGCGACCTGACCACCCGCGATTATACGCTGACCGCGATCCGCACCGTGCTGATCGAGCTGCTCACCCATTTCCATACCTACCGGATCTATGCCGGCGCCGGTGGGCTGACGGATGCGGATCAGCAGCAGCTGGCCCGCGCCATGGCCGCCGCCCGCCGCACGGTACGCACGGCGGACCTCCCGTTGCTCGAGCTGATTGGCGACTGGATCTCCGGCAAGAAGCTGCGGCATACCCCGGGCGGCACCGCCCGCGCCGAACATCGGCGGGCCATGGTGAAATTCCAGCAGCTGAGCGCTCCGACCGCGGCCAAGTCGGTCGAGGACACCGCGTTCTACCGCTACGGCCGCCTGCTGTCCCGCAACGAGGTCGGCAGCGAGCCCAGCCAGTTCGCCCTCTCGCCGCAGCAATTCCATGTCGCCAACCAGCTGCGCCAGAAGCGCCTGCCCCTCGCCCTGCTGGCGACAGCGACGCACGACCACAAGCGCGGCGAAGACACCCGCATGCGCTTGGCCGTGCTCAGCGAGATACCTGCCGAGTGGCAGGGCATGCTACAGCGCTGGATCCGGCTCAACGCCTCGCTCAAGCGCGATCTCGACGGCCCGGCCCCGGATGCCGCCGACGAGATCATGCTGTATCAGACGCTGGTGGCCGCCTGGCCGCTGAGCCTGACCGCGGACGACCGGGACGGGCTGGCCGAGTTCGGCAAGCGCGTGTTCGGCTGGTTCGAAAAGGCGCTGCGCGAGGGCAAGCGGAAGTCCGGCTGGGCCGTGCCCAACACCGATTACGAGGCTGCCTGCCACGCTTTCCTCGATGCCTGCCTCGACGCTGGCCGTCCACTGGCCGGCGAGCTCGCGGGCTTCGCCAGCCGCCTCGCATTGCCGGGTGCGGTCAACGGCCTGTCGCAGACGATGCTGCGCCTCACCAGCCCCGGCGTCTGCGATTTGTATCAGGGCACCGAGTTCTGGGACTTCTCGCTCGTGGATCCGGACAACCGCCGCCCGGTCGACTACGCGGCGCGCCAACGCGCCCTCACCGGCCTCGGTGACCCGGCCGATCTCATGCCCGACTGGCACGATGGCCGGGTCAAGCAGGCGATCATCGCTCGCACCCTAGCGCTGCGGGCCCGCCTACCCGGCCTGTTCACCGCCGGCACCTACACGCCGCTGCACGCCGACGGCGATGCCGCCGACCACATTCTAGCCTTCCTTCGCAGCTACGAAGGACACGCCGCGCTCGTCGTCACGACGCGGTTGCCGGGCAGCGCGGGCCTGGCGAAGGAACTTCCTCTAGTGCCGCCATCGCATTGGCGGGGAACGAGACTTCGATTGCCTCAGAACCTGATCGGTCGCACGCTCGTTGATAGTCTCGGTCGCGCGACGGACACCTTGCTGGCGTCCGAGACGGAGATCGAGCCCCTTCTCGCGCGGCTACCGGTGGCGCTGATGGAGATCCGATGAGCCCTCCAACCAAACGTCTCGTCGTCGTCAGCAACCGGGTGCCCGTCCCGAGCGCCGCCGGCGCCCAGGCTGGCGGGCTGGCCGTAGCGCTGCATTCGCTGATGCAGCAGCGCGGTGGGCTCTGGTTCGGCTGGAGCGGCAAGGTCTCCGACTCGGTCGAGATGCGGAACGTTGATGACGGTGCGGTCCGCTATGCGACCGTCGATCTGACGCAAGAGGAACACGACCGCTTCTACAGCGAGTTCTCCAACGGCACGCTCTGGCCGCTGCTGCACTCGATGCCCGAGTTGATGACCTATGACCGCCGTAACGCGCAGGTCTATCGCGAGGTGAACGACCGCTTCGCCGACCTGCTGAGCCCGTTGTTGCGGGGCGGCGACATGATCTGGGTGCACGACTATCACCTGCTAGCATTGCCGTCCGCCTTGCGCGCGCGCGGCGCTGCCGGCCCGATCGGCTTCTTCCTACATATTCCGTTTCCTGGCACCGACATGCTGTCCAAGGTGCCGGAGGCGACGGCGCTGGTGCGCGATCTGCTTGCCGCCGACCTAATCGGCTTTCAGACCGAGAATGACGCCCGCAACTTCGCCGAGGCCGCCGTGCGCCTGGCCGGCGCGGAGCGCAGCGGCGCCAATTTCCTGCTCGCCGGCGGACGACGCATCCGCGTCGGCGCCTTTCCGGTCGGCATCGAGCCGCACGAATTCGCCCACACGGCGCAGGACGCCTGGCCCGGCGCCTCGGCCGAACGCCTCCGCCGCAGCCTGTCGCAGCAATCGCTCATCATCGGCGTCGACCGGCTCGACCCGACGAAGGGGCTGCTGCAGCGCTTCGCCGGCTTCCGGCGTCTGCTGGAGCGCTCGCCGGAGTGGCATCGCCGGGTCACGCTACTGCAGATTGCAGCGGAATCCCGCACCGACGTTGCTGCCTACCGTGACCTGCGCCAGTCGATGGAGGCCGACGCCGGCAACATCAACAGCGCTTTCGCCGAACCGGACTGGACGCCGCTCCGCCTGATCGCGCGCGCCGTCCCACGCGACACCATCGCCGGTTACATGCGAGGCGCCCACGTCGCGCTTGTCACGCCGTTGCGGGACGGCATGAACCTGGTCGCCAAGGAGTTTATCGCCGCGCAGGATCCGCAAGATCCTGGCGTGCTGGTCCTCTCGCGCTTCGCCGGCGCCGCCGAGCAACTGACCTCGTCGCTCCTGGTCAACCCCTACGACGCCGACGAGATGGCCGATGCCCTCGACCAAGCACTGTCCATGAGCCTTGACGAGCGGCAGCGGCGGTGGCGCGAAGGCTGGGACGCCATCAAGGACAGTTCCGCCATCGGCTGGGGCCGTACCTTTGTGGCCGGCCTGCTCCGCACCACCGCGCCGAAACAGCGGCACGTTTTCGCCGAGTCGGCGCCGCAACTGCCGGGTCGCCCCGACAGCAGCGACACCGTCCGACTGATCTGACCTCAGGCCGCGGTCAGCACGACCCGGCCGGTCACCTTTCCATCACGCAGCCGCATCAACGCCTCGTTGGCGCTGGACTGCGGCATCTCGGTGATCGGCATCGGCTTCAACTTGCCGTCCTGCGCCAGCGCCACTAGCGCGCGCAACTCCTTCGGGTTACCGACATAGCTGCCCTGGATGGTCAGCCCGCGCATCGCCATCACCGGCAACGGCAGCGTCAACTCGCCGCCGAACAACCCGACCTGGATCAGCTTGCCCCCCTTGCGCAGCGCCGCGAATGCGAACGCCGCCGTGCTGGTGCCGTTGACCAAGTCGATCACCGCCTCGGCGGCGCCGCCGCAGGCCGCCATGATCCGGTCGGCCACGCCCTCGCCGCTACCGTCCACGACCTGCGTCGCGCCGGCCTTGAGCGCATCCTGCCGCTTCGCCTCGCTGATATCGACCGAGACGATCGCCTGGTGCCCGAGCGCCTTCAGCACGGCGATCGCCGCCAGCCCGAGCCCGCCGGCACCGACCACGACGATCGGCTTGTCGGCCGCCATCGGCATGACCTTGTTGATCGCCGAGTAGACCGTCACCCCGGAGCAGGCATAGGTCGCCGCCAGCGCCGGATCGAGCGTGCCGGGGTCGATCAGGTGCCGCGCCGCCGGCGCCAGCACGTGCGTCGCGTAGCCACCGTTCTGGAACACGCCCAGCGCCCGCGACACGAGGCACATGTTGTCCTCTTCGGCCAAGCAACGGTCGCATTTGCCGCAACCGAGCCACGGGAAAACGATCCGCACATCACCGACCTTGACCCCGGACGCTTCCGGCCCGAGCTTGACGACCCGGCCCACGATCTCGTGCCCCATGGCCAGCGGTAGCACGACGCCGCGGTCCTTGAGCGACATCTGTTTGCCACCACCCAGATCGTAGTAGCCGTCCCAGATATGCAGGTCCGAGTGACAGACCCCACAATGCGTGACCTCGAGCAGGACCTCCGTGCCCGTCGGCTCTGGCGTCGGCATCTCCATCTCTTTGAGATCTTTTCCGTTCTCGATGACGGCCCATGCACGCATGACGTTTTTCCTCCGTAGTTTCTATCCGGGCAGCATCGACCCAATCCACCCCAGGTGAAAGACCTCTCGCCGTCACGGGCCGGGTATGAAAGCGATCAATGATGAATTTTCGCGCTCTCGTCCGTGCCGCCATCCTGCGTTCGCCGCCGGCGCGTGGCTTGCTGCAGCGCTGCGAGCAACTCACCCAGCAACGCAACCGCGCAGCCGAAGCGACCCTCTCCCTCCAGACCCGACTCGACGCACTGTGCGCGGCGTACGACCGGCTGGGGGCCGAGTTGGAGAGTGAGCGTCGCTTCGTGCCCGCCGGTCATTTCTATTCACCCGTGCCGTCTCCCGCCGAGATCGAGCGCGATGCCGCCCGCCTGTTCGCTGCGCCACCCCGCACGCTGCCCGGCATCGACCTGCGCGAGCCCGCGCAACTGGCTCTGCTGGACGCGCTGCAGCCCTTCTACGCAGAGCTACCCTGGTCGGCCCGGCCCGGGAACGGGCTGCGATACGGCTTCGACAACGGCGCATTCTCCTTTGGCGACGCGATCATGCTCTACGCGATGCTGCGCCATGTCCGTCCCCGGCGAATGATCGAGATTGGCTCGGGTCATTCCTCCTGCCTCACGCTGGACACGAACGAGCGCTTCCTCGACGGCGCACTCGACACTGTTTTCGTCGAGCCCTACCCCGAGTTGCTCCAGTCGCTGCTCCGGTCCGGCGATACGGAGCGGGTCCGCATCGTCCCCACCCGCGTCCAGGACGTCTCGCCTGCACTGTTCGACACGCTGGCGGCCGGCGACATCCTATTCATCGACAGCACCCATGTCGGCAAGATCGGCAGCGACGTGAACTACCTTCTGCACGAGATCCTGCCGCGTTTGGCCCCCGGGGTCTTCGTGCACGTGCACGATATCTTCTACCCGTTCGAGTATCCGCGTTTTTGGCTGGATGAAGGGCGCGCCTGGAACGAGGCCTACCTGCTTCGATGCTTCCTGCAGTTCAACGAAACCTACGAGATCGTTCTCTGGAACAGCTTCCTTGCCTATTTTCATCCCGAGCGCCTGCACCAGATGCCGCTGGTAATGCAGAATCCAGGCGGCAGCCTTTGGTTACGCCGCCGCTGAGCATCATTTCATCAGCCGCTGCGGCCGCCCGTCGAGAAAGGCCAGGATGTTCTCCACGCTCTCCCGATAGAATACCTCGAAGCCCTCGGTCGTGCCGTAGCCGAGATGCGGCGTCAGCACGGTGTTCGGCGCGGTACGGATCGGGTCGTCGATCGGCAACGGTTCCGTGTCGAACACGTCCAGCGCCGCGCCGATCCGCCCGTCGTGCAATGCCGCCAGCATCGCCGCCGTGTCCACCAACCCCGCCCGCGACGTGTTCACGAGCAATGCTCCCGGCTTCATCTCGGCGATCTCAGCCGCCCCCATGAGCCCGTGCGACGCGGCCGACAGCGGCACGTGCAGCGTCACGACATCGGCCTCCCGCAACAGAGGCACCAGCCCGGATGCCAGCCGAGCGCCGGCTGCCGCGGCACCTGCCTCGTCCAGGCTGCGGCTCCACGCGACGACGTCCATCTCCAAGGCGGCGCCGAACCGCGCCATCCGCCCGCCAATCTTTCCCAGCCCGACGATACCGAGCACCTTGCCGGCCAGCGCCGGCCCGACCGCCACACCCTCTTGGAACCGCCCGGCCCGGATCGCCGCATCCCCTTGCGCGATCCGCCGCGTCCCGGCGATCAACAGCCCAAGCGTCAGCTCGGCCGTCGTCGCGCTCGACAACATGCCGCCCGTGGTCGAGATGACGATGCCGCGGGCGGCGCAGGCCGCTGTATCGAGCGAGGGCGATCGCGCGCCAGTCAGCGCGATCATGCGCAGCTTGGGCAGTCGCTCGATGAGCGTTGCCGGAAATGGCGTGCGCTCGCGCATCAGAAGCAGGATTTCGTAGTCGGCCAGGGCCGCCGCCGCTTCGTCCTCGTCGGCGAAAGCGCCGGAAAACATCGTCACCTCCGCCCGCGCTTCCACCGCCGACCAGTCCGCGCTCGCTCGGGCTACTTCCTGCCAATCGTCCAGAACACCAACGCGCATCATCATCGCCTCCGCGGGTCCAGCGCATCGCGCAGCCCGTCGCCGATCAGGTTGAAGGAAAGTACCGCTAGAAAGATCGCCAGCCCCGGGAAGAATGCCAGCCACGGTGCCTGCGTCAGGAAGCGCTGCGCCGAATTCAGCATGCTGCCCCAGCTCGGGGACGGCGGCTGCTGCCCGAGTCCCAGGAACGACAGGCTAGCCTCGGCGATGATCGCCGCCGCGATCGCCAGCGTCGCCTGCACCAGCACCGGCGGCACGATGTTCGGCAACACGTGCCGGATGGCCACGCGCCAGGGCGGATTACCCAGCGCCCGCGCCGCCTCGACATACTCATTGGTCGCCGCGTCCATCGTCGCCCCGCGCGCCACCCGCACGAAGATCGGCGCCGCGCTCACCCCGATGGCGATCATCGCATTGCTGAGCGCCGGCCCCAGGAACGCCGCCAGCGCAATGGCCAGGATCAGGAACGGGCAGGACAGCATCGCATCCACCACCCGCCCGATCACCGCATCCGTCACCCCGCCCACGAACCCGGCCAGCAACCCGAGCGGCACCCCGATGCCCGCCGCGATCAGCACTGACACGACGCCCGCCAACAGCGACGCCCGCGCCCCGAACACGACGCGCGCGAACACGTCCCGCCCGTTCTCGTCCGTGCCCATCCAATGCGCCAGCGACGGAGCTTTGCGGATCAACGTCCAGCTCGTCTTGTCCGGATCGTACTGCGCGATCAACGGCGCGAACACCGCCAGCGCCACAAACAGCGTGATCACCACCAGCCCGGCCACCGCCGCCGGACGCCCACGGAATCGCCGGATCGCCAGCCGTGCCGGGCTGCGTGTCAGGACCTCGCTCACGCCGTGCGCAGCCGCGGGTTGACCAGCACGTAGAGCACGTCCGCCAACAGATTCAGCAAGATGAACAGGCACGACGTGACCAGCACGACGCCCTGCACCACCGGGTAGTCGCGATTGAATACCGCGTCGACCACCAGCTTGCCGAAGCCCGGAATGCTGAACACCTGCTCGGTCAGCACCGCGCCCGACATCAGCGTCCCGAACTCGAGCGCGCCCAGCGTGACGACCGGCACCAGCGCATTTCGGAAGGCGTGCCGCACGACGACGATGATCTCGCTCAGCCCTTTGGCGCGCGCCGTCCGCACGTAATCCTGGTCCAACACGGTCAGCATCGCGCTCCTTGTATGCCGCATCAGCACAGCCGCGATCGCGTTGCCGAGCACGAAGGCCGGCATGATCGTCGTGGCCAGCGACTGCCGCCAATCCTCGGCCAGCGACACGTAGCCTGATGGCGGCAGCCAGCCGAGCTGCACCGAGACGAGCAGGATCAGCATGATCCCGAGCCAGAAGTTCGGCGTGCTCAACCCGGCGAGCCCCACCAGGTTGACCACGTAGTCCCACACCGTGTTGCGGTAGACCGCCGCCAGTACCCCGGCCGGCACGCCGATGCAGAGCGCGATCACGAACGCCATCGACGCCAGTTGCAGCGTCACCGGCAGCTTCTGCAGGATCAGCGACAGGACCGGCTCATGGATGCGCCAAGAACGCCCGAGATCGCCGTGCAACACGCCGCCGATCCAGTGCAGGTATTGGATCGGCAGCGGCCGGTCGAGCCAGAGCTCGGCCCGGATCTGCGCCATGATCGCCGGGTCGCCGCGATATTCGCCGGCCAGCACGGCAGCGGGGTCGCCGGGCATGATCTGCTGCAACGAAAAGACGAGGATGCTGACGAGCAGGATGGTCGGGATGACCTGCAGCATCCGCGTCCCGAGATGGCTTCGCATCGCTACTTGGCCAGGCTGACGCCCTGCAACCGGATCATGCCATCCGGGACCTGCTTGAAGCCCTGTACGGCGGTGCGCATGCCCACGATGAACTTGGGATACCAGAGATACATCAGCGGCAGATCCTGAGTGACCTGCTGATACATCTGAGTATAGAGCTCGCGCCGCTGGTCGACGTCTGCGGTCGCCCGGGCCGCTTCCAGCTTTTGGTCGACGATCGGATTCGAGTATTTAGGGTCGTTCAGCGCGCCCCCCGTGTGTAGGAAGGTGTAGAGATTGCCGTCCGGATCGACCCGGCCAGACCAGGCGGTCAAGAACGCCTCGAATTCGCCACTCTGCGCCGCATTTAGCGCGCTGGCATACTCGGTCGCCGTAATCTGCACGTCGAAACCAGCCTCGCCCGCCATCGACTGGATCACCTCGCCGACCTGGCGGAGATCCGGGTTGTTGGGCACCGTCAGCCGCACCACCACCGGCAACGCGACGCCCGCCGCCTTCAGCAGCGCCTTGGCCGCATCGACGTCGCGCGGCTTGGGCGTCAAGCCTTTGACGAACATCGGACTCGCCGGCGTGATGCCCTGCGCGGCCGGCTCGTAGAGGCCGTTATAGACGACCTGGATCAGCGCCTCGCGATCGATCGCGAGTTCGAACGCGCGGCGGACCCTCGCGTCTTTGCCGATCGGCGAGGACGCCCGTGCGCCGTTGCCGACGTTGAACTCGATGTTCTGGAACTGCAGCGAGTCGATCATCGCCAGCTTCAGTTTGGCATCCTTCTTCACCGCATCGACGTCGGTCGGAATGATGTATTCGACCAGATCGGTGCTGCCGGCCTGCAGATTGGCGAGCCGGATCGAGCTGTCGGGGATCACCTGATAGGTGACCCGGTCCAGATGGATGTTCGCGGCGTTCCAATACTGCGGGAAACGCTCGAGCGTGATGTGATCCAGCGGGACGCGCTCGACGAAGCGGAACGGCCCGGCGCACACCGGCTTGAGCTGGAAGTCCTTGCCCGCCGCCTCAGCCGCCTTGGGCGAGACGATCATGCCCGAACGATCCGTCAGCTGCGCCAGGAACGGCGAGGACGGCTCCTTCAGCACGATCTTGACCGTCATCGGATCGACCACCTCTACATGGTCCATCGCGTTGATCTCGGAGCGTCGGAAGCTCCCCGGCAGCGTCAGGCTGCGCATCAGCGAGTACCTGACTGACTCGGCATCCATCTTGGTGCCGTCCTGGAACAGCACGCCGTCGCGCAGCTTGACGATCAGTGTCTTCGGATCCGCCCACTCGTAGCCGGTCGCCAACTGCGGCACGATCTCGAGCTTCTCGTTGATGTCGAACAGCTTGTCGCACATCCCGGCGAACACGATCCGGCTGACATAGGTGCGGGCGAGCGCCGGGTCGAGGCTGTCGGGGTCCTCGCGCATGGTGATGCGGAACGGCTGTGCGACGGCGGCGGTCGAGACGCTCGCAAGTACGGCGGCCAGGACGAGGTGGCGCATTGGATCGGCCTGCGAATGGTGAGGGATCAGACTGCCGCCACATATCCCCGCTGGCAAGCATGCACCGAGACAAAAGAACAAATAGTGTACACGCGGTCGTGTTTGTGAGATTTAGGTCAATAATCCTAGCACTGTCGCATTGCCGGTATCGACCGCCGGCGACATCTCAAAAGGAGCACGACATGAGCGGAGTTCGACACACGCTGACCCTGGTCAGCCTCTCGCTGGCCACCCTCGCCGCCGCACTCTACGGCCCCACCCATGGCAGCCCCGACCCGGCCATCATGCTGACCATGATGGTCTCGGCCCTGATTGCCAGCATCGCCGGACTGGCTTTCTCGGCGATCGGCGGCTCGATCCTGTCGCACGCGCTCGACGACCCCATTCGCGTGCTCTTGTTGCTGACGGTGTGCAGCCTGGCCAACCAGATCGTCACCGTTTGGACGCTGCGACGGAGCATCGCGTGGCGCGGACTGGGCAGCCTCGTCGCGGGCGGGATCGCTGGTATCGCGCCGGGTCTGTGGGCCCTGCTCCACGTCGATCACCGCATCGTGGCGCAAGGGATCGGGCTCGTCCTGTTCGCCTATGCCGCCAACCTGATCGTCGGACGCCTACCGCGGTTGACCGTCAGCTCCCGCTGGGCCGATGCCGCCGTTGGGCTCACGGCGGGCGCAATCGGAGTCGTCGCGGCGCTCCCGTCGCTGCCGGTGACAGTGTGGTGCCAGGCGCGCGGCCTACAGAAAGATGCGATGCGGGCGACGGTGCAGCCGTTCATTCTGGCGATGCAACTCGTCACCCTGCCGTTCATCGTTGGCGCCGCGCCGCATGCGATCGGCCCGGCCGATCTGCTGTGCATCCCCGCCGGCCTACTGGGGACGCATATCGGCCTCGGCTGCGCCAGCGGGCTGTCGAACCGTCAGTTCACGGTCGCGGTCGCCTGCCTGCTGAGCGTCTGCGGTATCAGTTTCCTGCTTTAACCGCCTATTCACCTCCTCGGGCCATGATGCGGTCGTGAGCATGACCTCGACCGCATTCATTCCGCTCCTGCTCGGCGCCGTCGCCGATCAGCAGGCAGGTCGTCTCGAACAGGCGGCCGCCGGGTTCGCCGAAGTGCTGGCGCTCGAGCCGGATCAGCCGCAGGCGCTCCTGTTCGCCGGCGTGATCGCGGTCCGCATGGGCCAGGCCGCCCGCGCGGTCCCGCTACTCGAGCGCGCAGTGGCGGGACGGCCGACTACGGCGGAGACGCATTTTGCGCTCGGCAACGCGCTATGGGCACTGCACCGGCGCAGTGAGGCCCGCGCCGCCTGGCAGCACGCGATCCGTTTCGATGCCCAGCATGTCGGCGCCCTGCTGAACTTGGCCCAGGCGCAGGAGCAATCCGGAGAAGCGGAACTTGCGGTTAGCAACTGCCGCGCCGCCGTCGATGCCCGGCCCGGTCTAGCGCAGCCCTGGGCCGCACTATCCAGCGCCTTGCGCGCTGCCGGCATGCCGGCCGAAGCGCTCGACGCCGCCGACGCGGCACTCCGGGCCGACCCGGCGTTCGCCATGGCGCACCATCAGCGCGGCATGGCCCTCAAACTCCTCGACCGGCCCGCCGAGGCGATCGACGCGCTGCGCCAAGCCATCGCGCACAGACCCGACCTGGCGCCCAGCCACCTCAACCTCGCAAACCTGTTACACGATACTGGTGACATCGACGGTGCCGAACGCCATTGCCGCGATGCCATCGCGTTGGACCCCGAGATGGCCGAGGCGCACACCGTGCTCGGCTTCCTGCTGACTCAACGCTGCGACCTGCCGGGCGCCATCGCGGCTTGCCAAACAGCGATCGGGATCAACCCCGAACTGACCGAAGCGCACTGCAATCTGGGCGTCGCCCTCCTGACCGGTGGCGATCTGCCGGCAGGATTTGCGCAATATGAGTGGCGCAAGCGGCACTCTGTAGCCGGGCGGGACTACTATCGACAGAGCTATCCCGAGTGGGTGGGGCAATCGCTCGAAGGCAAGCACATTCTCGTCGTGGCCGAGCAGGGCTTCGGCGACGCGATCATGTTCGCCCGCTACGCCAGCGACCTCGTGGCGCTCGGCGCGACCGTTTCGATCGCCTGTGACCGCCGGCTCGTCACGCTGTTGGCGGAGGCGCCCGGCGTCACCAGCGCCGTCCCAAAGCGTCGCGAGATGCCGGGCTTCGATTTCTGGGTCGACCAGATGAGCCTTCCACTGATCTGCGGCACGACACTCGAGACTGTCCCCTGCCCCAACGCTTATCTGGCCGCCGACCCGCACCGGAATGGGGTATGGTCGTTGCGGCTCGACCTTCCCGAGCGACGCTACCGTGTCGGCGTGGCCTGGGCCGGCAACCCGCTCCACACGAATGACGCCAATCGGTCTTGCCCGCCAGAAATGTTCCGGCCGATTCTCGAGACCCCCGGTGTCGTCGGCGCCAGCCTGCAGGTCGGCCCAAGCGCCACCGAGGCGGTGTCGCTCGGTCTGCCCGATTGGTCGTCAGAACTGACCGACTATGCCGAGACGGCTGCCATGATCGCCAATCTCGACCTCGTCATCACCGTCGACACCAGCGTTGCCCATCTGGCGGCCGCAATGGGCAAGCCGACATGGATCATGCTGCCCTACTGTCCGGAGTGGCGCTGGCTGCACGACCGGGTGGACTCTCCCTGGTATGACAGTGTCCGTCTGTTCCGTCAGCCACGACCTGGCGATTGGGACAGTGTCCGTGACGAGATCGTCGCCGCTCTCCGCTCAGCGCCAGCGCAATAGCGCGCGCTCGAGCATTCCGAGCAACCACGCCACCGTCAGCCCCAGCAGCGACAGCACGACGATGCCGGCCAGCAGGTTGTCCGTGTCATAGAGATTGCCGGCTTGCAGCACGAAGGCGCCGATCCCCCGTTCCGCGCCGATCATCTCGGCCGCAACCAGCAGGATGATCGCGATCGAGCTCGTCACCCGGAAGCCGGAGATGATCGCCGGCGCCGCGCCCGGCAGCAGGATGCGCCAGATGATCGCCGCCCGCGACAGCCCGAAGGCCTGCCCCATCCGCACCAACCCGCGCGGCACCGCATCCACGCCCGCCGCTGTGTTGAGCACGGTCGGGAAGAACACGCCGAACCCGAGCGTGGCGATCTTCGAGCCCTCGCCGATTCCGAACCAGATGATGAACAACGGCACCAGCGCGATCTTTGGGATCGGGAACAGTGCCGACACCACGGCCATGCCCGGCGAGCGCGCCCACACCGCGATGCCGACCAGGAAGCCGACCGCGATGCCGAACACGGTTCCAAGCGACCAGCCGATCGCCAACCGGCTCAGCGATGCGCTGAGATGCTTCCACAGCTCGCCGCTGCGAGCCAATTGTACCAGCGCCGTGCCGATCGAGATCGGCGCCGGGAGGAATTGCGTCGAGATCAAACCCTCGCTCGCTCCGAGCTGCCAGAGCAGCACCAGCCCGATCAGCGTCCCCGCCGCCGCCGCCGGGATCGAGCGCGGCGCGAACCCGCGCGCGCGGAACGGCACCGGTCCTGCGATCTCAGGCATGCACCTTCTCCCGCGCCGCAGCCGCCGCATCGTCGCGGATCAACGCCCATAATCGCGCCTGCACCTGCAGCAGCTCCGGATCCGTCTCGTCGCGACCGTCGAGCGGCCGATCGATGGTGACGATTTCCTTGATCCGCCCCGGCCGCCGCGACAGCACGACGATTTGGTGCCCCAGCCGCGCCGCCTCGTTCAAATTATGCGTGACATATACCGTTGTCGTCCCGAGCCGCTCGATCAGGCCGGCAAACTCGTCCAGCAGCAAGGCCCGCGTCTGCGCGTCCAGCGCCGAGAGCGGCTCATCCATCAGCAAGCAAGCCGGCCGCACCGCGAGCGCCCGCGCGATGCCGACACGTTGGCGCATGCCGCCCGACAATTCCTTCGGCCAGGCATCCGCGAACGCGTCGAGCCCGGTGATCGCCAGCACCTCGCGCACCCGCTCGCGCCGCTCCGCCCGCGACAAGCGGCCCAGCACCAGCGCGACGTTGGCCGCAACGCTCCGCCACGGCAGCAACGCGAAATCCTGAAACACCGGCGTCATGACGTTGAGGCAATCCTCGGCCACATGCCCCTCGAGCATGACCCGGCCCCGATCCGGCTGGATCAGCCCCCCGACGATCCCCAACAGCGTGCTCTTGCCGCACCCGGACGGCCCCACCAGCACCAGCACCTGCCCAGGCGCGGCAACTAGATCGATGCCATCCAGCACTTCCAGCGACCCGAACCGGTGCGCGACGCCCTCGATCGAGATCCGCAGCCGCGATCCGGTCACGGCAGCGCCGGCAGGAACCGCGTGTCTATCAACTCGCTGGCCGACGCGCCGGTCTTGACCAGCCCTTGCTCGATGAACCAGCGCTGCTGCGCCTCGACGTCTTGTACATCTAGCGCGCCATCGGCATCGTAGTAGCCGATCCCGTCGAGGATTTTCTGCGCAGCAGCCGGGTCGCCCGTGAAGATGTATTTCTCGACGTCGGCGATGGCGGCGTCGGTCTGCGCGTCCCGCACCGGCGCGCCCGCCGCATCCTTGCGCAGGAAGGCCGCCCGGTAGTCAGACACGCCCCGCTTGTAGGCTGCCGCGAAACGCTGCAACGCATCGGCATGATCCGTGGTCATCCGGCTCGGCGCGAACACGGCCGTGATCTGATACGGCACCAGATCACCGACCCAGGCGATGATCTTGGCCTGCCCGCTCGCCTCGAGCGGCTTGGCCTGCGACGCGATCGCCATCGTCGCAGCGATCTGCCCGGTCCGCACGGCAGCGATCATGTTGCCGATCGTCTGCAACGGCCGCAGCGTGATCGAGGTCAACGGGATGTCCTCGCGCCCGGCGATCCGTCCGGCCATGTAGTGAAACGACGAGCCGAACTGCGTGATGCCCATGCTGTGTCCGCCCAATTTCGCCGGCGAGGTCAGCCCGGCCGCATAGGCCGCGTTCGAGACCAGCAGCGCCGTACCGTCGAAGCCCTTCTCCTCGTGCAGCCCGCCGCCGATCACCTTTAGCGCGCCGCGCCCGGCCAGGTTGAAGAACCCGCCGGTCAGGGCCGTGATGCCGACGTCGATGTCCCCCGACACCGCCGCCGCAGCAATCGGTTGCGCGGCCTCGAAGAACTTGAACTGCGCGTCCAACCCTTCCTGGGCGAAGTAGCCGCGCGCCATCGCTAGATAGAGCGGCGCCGGCGACAGCGTGTGAAGCAGCCCGATCCGCATCGCTTCGGCCGCCACTGCCCCGCGTCCAAGCGCCACCATGAGCGCCAGCGCCATGATCGTCCGCATGATCATTCCTCTCCCAAGCTGCTTGGTCCATGACATACACGGCGCGGGTTTGACAGAAGCGGTGGTTGCATCCCCGGCCGCCGCTGCCCATACCCGGCGCATGGCTCCGCCGCTCCTCCTCCTGCAAGACATCCAACTCTCGCTCGGCTCCGCGCCGCTGCTGCGAGGCGCCGAACTCGGGGTCGGCGCGGGCGAGCGGATCTGCCTCGTCGGCCGCAACGGATCGGGTAAATCTACCCTGCTCAAGGTGGCCGCCGGGCTGCTTCAAGCGGATGGTGGCAAGCGCTTCATCCAGCCCGGCGCGACCATCCGCTATCTTCCGCAGGAGCCCGACTTCACCGGTTTCGCGACGGTGCTGGACTATGTCGAGGCCGGCATGGGGCCGGGCGACGACCCGTATCGCGGCCGCGCGCTGCTGGATCGGTTGGGCCTGTCCGGCGACGAGGACCCGGCGCAACTCTCCGGCGGGCAGCAACGCCGCGCCGCGATCGCCCGAACGCTCGCCCCCTCACCCGACCTGCTGTTGCTCGACGAGCCGACCAACCATCTCGATTTACCCGCCATCGAATGGCTCGAGGCAGAGCTGAAATCGCTGCGCGCCGGCCTCGTGCTCATCAGCCACGACAGGCGCCTGCTCGAGACGCTGACCCGCAGCATCGTCTGGCTCGACGACGGCGTGACCCGTCGCATTGACCGCGGCTTCGCGCATTACGAAGCCTGGCGCGAGGAGGTCGAGGCCCAGGCCGAGCGCGACGCGCATCTGCTGGGCCGGCAGATCCTGCGCGAGGAGCATTGGATGCGCTACGGCGTGACGGCGCGGCGCAAACGCAACGTGCGGCGCGTCGGTGAACTACAGGCGCTGCGCCAAAAACGGCGCGACCTCGGCACCGCTGCCGGACCCCTCAAGCTTGCCGCGACGGAGGCGGACATGTCCGGCAAGCTGGTCGCCGTCGCCGAACACGTTACCAAGGGCTATGGCGGCGCGCCGATCGTCCGCGATCTCACGCTACGGGTCGTCCGCGGCGACCGGCTCGGCATCGTCGGTCCGAACGGTGCGGGTAAGACGACGCTGCTGAACCTGCTGACCGGACGCAGCGAGCCGGACTCGGGCGAGATCAAAATCGGCAGCAGCCTGGCTGCCATCACGCTCGATCAGCAACGCGCCTCCCTCGATCCGGCCGCTACCTTGTCCGACACGCTTACCGGCGGGGGTGGCGACATGGTCGAGGTCGGCGGCGAGAAACGGCATGTGATCGGCTACATGAAGGAATTCCTGTTCAAGCCCGAACAGGCGCGGACCCCGGTCGGGGTCCTTTCCGGCGGTGAGCGGGGCCGCTTGACGCTCGCTTGCGCCATGGCGCGGCCCAGCAACCTCCTCGTCTTAGACGAGCCCACCAACGACCTCGACTTGGAAACGCTCGATCTGCTGCAGGACATGCTGGCCGAGTATCCCGGCACCGTCCTGCTGGTCAGTCACGACCGTGATTTCCTCGACCGGATCGTCACCTCGACGCTGGCGACCGAAGGTGACGGTGCCTGGATCGAGTATGCCGGCGGCTACAGCGACATGCTGCTGCAGCGCGGCGACCTCGCGGTGGCGGTGCCGGAGAAGACGCGATCCGGCTCCGTCCCGACCGGTCGGACAGCACCGCGCAAGCTGTCGTTCAAGGACAAGCACGCGCTCGAGGCACTGCCGAAGCAGATGGAGGCGTTGACGGTCGAGCGTGGCCGGTTGCAGGGCCGGATGGCGGACCCCGACTTCTACCGGAAAGACCCGGCCGCGTTCGCCAAAGCCAACGAGCAGCTTGCCCGCGTCGAGCGCGATCTGGCGCAGGCCGAGGAAAAGTGGCTCGAGTTGGAGATGATGCGCGAGACGCTCGCCGGGTCGTAGCCACCCGGGGCTTCCTTGCGCTGCGTATCGGTGGCCCGCATACAGCGACACAAGCTGGCGGACTGCCACGCGCAAGGGAGAAGATGGGATGGATCGGATAAACGCGGCAGGTCTCGACGTTGCGCGCGAGCTGCATGATTTCATTGGGCAGGAAGCGCTCCCCGGCACCGGCGTCGACGCCGAGGCGTTCTGGTCCGGCTTTGCCGCCATGGTGCGCGAGATGGCGCCACGGAACGCAGACTTGCTGGCGCGCCGGGACGAGCTGCAACGCCAGATCGATCAATGGCACCTCGAGCACAAGGGCAAGCCGTTCGAGGCCGACGAGTACGAGGCGTTCCTGCACGAGATCGGCTACTTGCAGCCGGAACCAGGCGCCGTGTCGGTCAGCACCGCCAACGTCGATGCGGAGATCGCGACGATCGCCGGGCCGCAACTCGTTGTTCCGATGTCGAACGCCCGATATGCGCTGAATGCGGCCAATGCGCGGTGGGGCAGCCTCTACGACGCGCTTTATGGCACCGACGCGTTGCCGGAGACGGGCGGCGCCACCCGAGGGCGTGGGTACAACCCGACCCGTGGAGCCGCCGTCGTCGCGCGCGCAAAGCAGGTGCTGGATCAGGCAGCGCCGCTGGCCACCGGGTCGCACGCCGACGCGACGGGGTATCGCGTCGTGGACCACGAGCTTTCGGTCGAGACGGCAGCTGGGACGGCGGCTCTGCGCGACCCCGCGCAATTCGTGGGTTACCGCGGCGATGCCGGCGCGCCGAGCGCCATCCTGCTGCGCAACAACGGCATCCACCTCGAGATCGTCGTCGATCGTAACCACGCGATCGGAAAGACCGACCCGGCCGGCATGTCCGACTTGATCCTGGAATCGGCAATCTCGACGATCCAGGACCTCGAGGACAGCGTTGCGGCCGTCGATGCCGCCGACAAGGTGCTGGTCTATCGCAACTGGCTCGGTTTGATGCGCGGCGACCTGGTCGCCAGCTTCGACAAGGGTGGCGAGACGCTGGAGCGGCGGCTCGAGCCGGATCGCAGCTACACCGCGCCGGACGGCAGCGCGCTGACGCTGGCCGGGCGCAGCCTCATGCTGATCCGCAACGTCGGGCACCACATGTACACGGACGCCGTGCTGCTCGACGGCGAGGAGATCCCTGAGGGCATGCTCGACGCGGCGGTCACGTCGCTGATCGCCATGCACGACCTGAAATCGGCGGGCCCGATCCGCAATAGCCGAACCGGATCGGTCTATATCGTCAAACCGAAGATGCATGGTCCAGACGAGATCGCGTTCGCCAACGAGATCTTTGGTCGCGTCGAGCAGATCCTGGGCCTCGGCGCGCACACGCTGAAGATGGGCATCATGGACGAGGAGCGGCGGACCAGCGCCAACCTCGCCGCCTGCATCGAGGCGGCGCGCCAGCGTGTCGTGTTCATCAACACCGGCTTTTTGGACAGGACCGGCGACGAGATTCATACGTCGATGGAAGCCGGCCCGATGGTCCGTAAGAACGAGGTGCGAAACACGCCCTGGATCAAGGCGTACGAGGATCGCAACGTCGATATTGGCCTTGCCTGCGGCCTCCGCGGCAAGGCGCAGATCGGCAAAGGCATGTGGGCCGCACCGGACCGCATGGCGGACATGCTCGAGCAAAAAATCAGCCATCCGCGCGCAGGCGCCAACACCGCATGGGTTCCTTCTCCGACTGCGGCCACGCTACACGCGCTACACTACCACCAGGTTAACGTCGCAGACCGGCAGGCTGAATTGTCAGGCAAGTCGCGTGGATCGCTGCGGGATCTGCTGACGATCCCGCTAGCAGACCGCCCGAACTGGGCGCCGGACGACATCCGGCAGGAGCTCGACAACAACGTCCAAGGCATTCTGGGCTACGTCGTGCGCTGGATCGACCAGGGTGTCGGTTGCTCCAAGGTGCCGGATGTGCACGACGTCGGCCTGATGGAGGATCGCGCGACGCTGCGGATCAGCAGTCAGCACATCGCCAACTGGCTACACCACGGTATCGTGACCGAGCAGCAAGTGCGCGACACGATGCAGCGTATGGCGGCGGTGGTGGATCGGCAGAACGAGGGCGATGCCGCCTACACCAAGCTCGAAGGTAACGAGAGCGCCCCGGCGTTCCAGGCGGCTGCCGACCTGATCTTCCAGGGCCGGACGCAGCCGAACGGCTATACGGAGTTCGTGCTGCACGCGCGGCGCCGGGAAGCGAAAGCGGCTTAAACAAAAAGGGCCGGTTCCGACTGCTCGGACCGGCCCTTTTGATTGTAGTCCCGCTGCAGATGGTGGGCGCGACAGGGATTGAACCTGTGACCCCCGCCATGTCAAGGCGATGCTCTACCGCTGAGCTACGCGCCCATCTGCCGCGCCGAAGCGCCGGGAGCGCTCCTTTAGCCCGGACGAGGTGGTTTGTGCAAGGTAGGTGACAGCGGGCGCAGACAGCGTTTGAATGCGGCATGGACACGCCGATGCCGCTCGCAACCCACCATGTTGGGACACCGATCCCCTCCGTGGTGTCCTTCCGGATCGATCGTCCGCCGACGCAGACCACCCCTCTGGTTTTCGCATCCCCTCACTCTGGCCGTGGCTATCCGGCAACTTTTCTGGATATCGCGCGACTGGACGCGGCCGGGCTGCGCCGGAGCGAGGATTGCTTCGTCGATGAGTTATACGAGGGCGCCGTCGCCGCAGGGGCGCCGTTGCTGTCGGCGATGTTCGCGCGTGCATATTGCGACCCGAACCGTGAGAAATGGGAGCTCGACCCGGCGATGTTCGTGGACACGCTGCCGGATTGGGTGAACACGACGAGCGCGCGGGTTGGCGCCGGGTTGGGGACCCTGGCGCGCGTCGTGGCGTCGGGCGAGTCGATCTATCGCCGTAAGCTGCCGTTCGGCGAGGCCGAGTTCCGCGTGCGGACGTACTGGGAGCCCTACCATGCGGCACTCCGGCAGTTGCTGGACGAGACCAAGCGGTCGTTCGGCGCTTGCTTGCTAATCGATTGTCATTCGATGCCGGCGCAAACGTATCTCGACGGCCGTCGCTCGCCAGACGTCATCCTCGGCGATGCGCATGGCACAGCATGCTCACCCCAAATCATGCGCACCATCGAGGTGATCCTGTCCGATCTTGGCTTCGTGGTGCGCCGCAACGACCCGTATGCGGGCGGCTACGTCACACGGCATTACGGGCGCCCGCGGGAGATGGTGCATACGCTCCAGCTCGAACTGGCCCGGGGACTCTATATGGATGAAGCGCGCCTCACGCGATCGGCCGATTTTGGCGTCATCAAGCGCAAACTAGCAACGTTCGCGGCAAGGTTGAGCGATGAGGCGCCTGGTCTCCTGCGTATGAAATAGGGTCCGGTTGAGGACGGTCTCCTTCGTCGTAGTCGAAGTGTGTTAACCGCTCATTCATGAGTCGCTGGCATTCTCGCCTCCGATGTGGCTCCGGTTCTTCTCCCTCCTGCTGACAATGATGATGGCGGTAAATGCCGCTCGCGCCGACGTGCCACCGCCTGCGCTATGCCGCTCGGCGATTGCGGCGGCGGAGCGCAGCTACGGCGTTCCGGACCGTTTGATGCAGGCGATCGGGGTGGTCGAGAGCGGGCGCGCAGATGAGCGCGGTGGCGTCACGGCATGGCCATGGACGATTAACGTCGAAGGCGTCGGCTATGTGTTCGAGACGAAGCAAGAGGCCATCGCCGCGGTGAATGAACATCGCGCGCGCGGCGCACGGTCGATCGATGTCGGGTGCATGCAGGTGAATCTCTTGCATCATAGCGATGCGTTTGGATCGCTTGAGCAAGCGTTCGATCCCGGCGCCAACTCGCGCTACGCGGCTCAGTTCCTGCAAAATTTGCTAGCGCAGACCGGGTCTTGGCCTCGGGCCGCGGCGGGTTACCACTCGCTGACGCCCGATATCGGCGCTGATTACGGCCGCAAGGTCCTCGCAGTCTGGGCACGGCCTGGTCTAGGCGAGCCGGTGCCGTTCATCTCGGTGCGGCGCGGCGCCAACACGGCGAGCCTCGTGCCGCCGACGAGTGCTTTCACGTCGACGCCGCCGAGCAACTCCGTCGCACCTTCGCCGGGTGGTTTATCAATGCGCGGGAGCATGACGGCCCATGTCATTCCGAGCTCGCCTGGTTCAGCCAACGCGTCGGCAGGTGGGTCCGGTACCGGCCGTGGTTTGGCTGCTTACCGACAAGCTCCGACCCGCCTTGCCACGACGCTCGGGTTTCGACCCGGCTGACGACGCTAGTCCATCGCCAGGCGGGGTGTTCGACCCAAGCATGCTGGCGGCCTAGTAGCTTCGAGGCATTCCCAGGACGTGCTCGGCAACGAAGGATAGTACCAGGTTCGTGCTGATTGGGGCCACTTGGTAGAGCCGTGTCTCGCGATATTTCCGCTCGACGTCGTATTCCTCGGCGAAGCCGAACCCGCCATGTGTTTGCACACACGCCTCGGCTGCCGCCCAACTCGCATCCGCGGCCAACAGCTTCGCCATATTGGCCTGCTCACCACATGGCAGCCCGGCGGCGAATCGTTCGCACCCATCGTGAACCATGAGCTCGGCCGCCCGCATCTGCGCGTAGGCTCGCGCGATCGGGAACTGCACACCTTGGTTCTGGCCGATCGGACGGTTGAATACTGAGCGGTCCCGCGAGTAGGCGACCGACTTGTTGGTGAACCACTTCGCGTCGCCGATACACTCGGCCGCGATCAGGAGACGCTCGGCGTTCATCCCGTCGAGGATATAACGAAACCCTTTGCCCTCCTCACCCACAAGACTGTCGGCTGGAATGCGCATATTATCAAAAAAGACTTCGCAGGAGTTATGGTTCATCATCGTCCGGATCGGCCGGATCGTCAGTCCCTTGTCGCGAACTAAGCGCATGTCGAAGATGAACACGGACAGACCGTCGGTTCGCTTCTTGACCTTGTCTTGCGGCGTCGTGCGCGCCAGCAACACCATCAAGTCGGAATACTCCGCGCGGCTCGTCCATATTTTCTGGCCGTCGATGACGTAGCTGTCACCATCCAATCGGGCCGTTGTGCGGAGGCTGCTAGTGTCGGTGCCGCTGGTAGGCTCGGTGACGCCGAAAGCTTGCAAGCGTAATGCTCCGCTCGCGATCTGAGGCAGATACATCTCCTTCTGTGCCGTCGACCCGTGTCGAAGAACCGTGCCCATCATATACATCTGGGCGTGACACGCGGCGCCGTTGCAGCCCTCAGCGTGTATTGTCTCGAGTATCTCCGCGGCTTCGGCGAGCCCCAGCCCGGCCCCGCCATATTGTTCGGGGATCAGCGCTCCAAGGTAGCCGGCCTCAGTCAGTGCAGCTACGAACTCACTGGGGTAAGCGCGCTTGGCATCGAGGTCGCGCCAATACGGTCCTGGAAACCGGGCGCATAATTTGGCGACTTCGTCGCGGATCGCGCTTTCGCTGCGTGGTTTAACGGCATTGTCCATAACGCATCTCCCTGCCTGAACCGAAGCACACAAGAGGGCTTGCGTCAGCGCCCCAAGAACTACCTACTTAGGCGTTAGTCGGCGAGCGCTTCGCGAATGGCATGATCGAGTTCGATTGTACGGAATGGCTTGCGGATCAAGCGGCAGGTCGTTGGTTGCGGCGCGAAATACCCAGAGATCATGACGACTTTTAGGCTGCGATGACGAGCGCTGGCCAAATCGCATAGCTCGAAGCCCGACATCCCAGGCATCCGGATGTCTGTGACCATCACTTCCAGGTCCGGAAACTCAGCAAGTTTCTCTAACGCCTCGAACCCGTTGGTGGCCTGCAGAACGCAGTAACCGAGCTCCTCGAGCATGTCCGCCGAAGTTTCGCGAACGTCGTCATTGTCGTCGACGAGCAGAACACGGTGGTGATGGTCGGGCACGCTCGCTCCTCGAAACGCGCGCGGCGAACAGCCGTGACGCCACTGACCTCTACCTGACCCGCGCGATCAGATGCACCCGCATAACGAAACGGCATCGTCAAAATCTCGTGGGGCAATCCGGCGGATCAGAATTCGATCGGTGACTCGCAAGCAGGTTCCATCCACTCCCAATCTGATATAATGAAAATATGACGATTTTATACCGATTTATGACTGCCTACACGGAGGTTGCATGACGTCACTAGTCCTTGATGGAAGCGTTATGACCCGGGCGACGCTAGTCGGCATTTCCACGCCGATCAGCGACATCGCACTTCCAGACCTTGGCGATCAGCTCGTACTCGCCATCGTCAGCACGCGAAGCGGGATCATGTCTGCCGACACGGCAGCTGGTGCGGTCCTTCGGGGCAGCGGCTCGCGCTATATGACCATGAGCGGCACCACGGCCCAGATCGCCGCGACATTAGCGACTCTCGTCTACTCGAACGGCATTGCTGGCCCAGACCAACTCTCGGTCGCACTGCTGGGCTCAAGTGGCGTGATCACGCCGGTGGCGCAGGCGACGCTGGTCGTCATTCCTCCGTCTGGCCATCCTGCGTCGACAAGTAGCGTTATCTCCTTCGATGCCGGCACGTTGACGCTAGAGGCACAAACGCTCGATGGCCCCGGCATTGCGATGCGGGAGCCCGGCGGCAGCCACAATGCCACGGCGATAATTCTCATCAACAGCACGATCGGCGCCGCCAGCCACCTAACGATCCGTAATGATAATGGAAGCGCCGGGCTCTCGCCGCGTCTTGCGATCGCCGGTACCGTCGAGCTCGACGGACAGACGGACCTGGTCGGCAACGGAACCGCCGTCTCGCTCGCCCGAGGATCGACCCTCTTCAACAAAGGCTCCATCACGATCGACGCGGGCGCGACTCGCTTTACCGGTGCCGGGACCTTCATCAATGATGGAGTGGTCTGGATCAACGGTGGTTCAGTGCCAGCCGCCCCGGTCGAGATCGCCACGACGCTCGCCGGCTCCGGGACTATCGCGCTTCGGGCCGGTGCCACACTCCGCGTCAGCGCGAGCGTGGCAGCCGGGGAGACGATCCGCCTCGATGACGGTGCGAACGTGCTCCACTTGGCGCAGCCCGGCACGTTCGCTGGGGCGATCGCCGGGTTCTCCACTGGCGAGACCGTCGTGCTCGACGGTGTCGCCGCCTCCAATGCACTGTATACGCCGACCGGAGACAACGGCATCCTGACCATTCGCAGCGCGACGCTCTCCCTGGCGACGATCCGCTTCGAGCGGCCCGAGGCGGGAACCGTCTTCCGGATGACGACCGACAGTGCCGGCGACGCCGTGATCTCGCTCGCCGCGTCCATCCCCGGCACCGTCGACGTGTTCCGCTTCTTCGACGCCGCGCACGGCACGCAACTTCTCACACAGGACGCTACCGAGCGCGACACGATCCTGAGCACGAGAGCGGACCTGCGCTACGAGGGCGTCGGTCTCCAGGCCGTCGACCCGGTGCATCCCACGCCGAGCGCGGTCGACGTCTATCGCTTCTTCGACACCCGCAACGGAACGCATTTCATGACATCGAGCTCATCCGAGCGGGATGCCGTTCTGGCCAGTCGGCCCGATCTGGTGTTCGAGCCGAGCAGCACGATGGTCGAGCACGCGACGGCGCAACCGGGCGATGCCGCAGTGTTCCGCTTCTTCGACCAGGCCAACGGCACGCATTTCTACACCGCCGATGCCGGTGAGCGCGCCTCGATCCTCGCAACCCGGCCGGATCTGACCTCCGAAGGAATCGCATTCTACGCCCCGAGGGCGTGAGCTACGGCAAATGCAACCTGGCGGAGGGGATGAGATTCGAACTCACGATACGGCTTGACGCCGTATGGCGGTTTAGCAAACCGCTGCCTTCAGCCACTCGGCCACCCCTCCGCCGGGATTGCAACAGCACAGCGTTTGCCCTGCCCTTCTACTGGGCCGCCTAGCCGAGCGCAACCTCGAAGCCGCGCTTCGTGCCCGGACGCGCCATCATCGTCTCATACCAGCGCTTCACGTGAGGGAACTCCGCCAGGTCGACCTGATGCCGCTGATGCCGCCAGGCCCAGCCGACACAGGCGAAATCGGCGATTGACACGGAGCCGGCGATGAACTCGTGGCCGGCCAACCGCCGGTCGAGCACGCCGTAGAGCCGCCGTGTCTCCTTCTGAAAGCGCTGCAGCCCATAGCTTCGATCTGCCTCGTTGACCGTCAGGAAATGGTGCACCTGCCCGAGCATCGGCCCGAACCCACCCATCTGCCACATCAACCATTCCATGACCGCGACCCGCTCGCGCCCGGAAGTCGGCAGGAACTGGCCGGTCTTCTCGCCCAAGTAGAGCAGGATCGCGCCGGACTCGAAGACGGAAATCGGCGCGCCATCCGGGCCCTCGTCGTCAACGATGGCGGGGATGCGATTGTTGGGGCTGATCTCGAGGAAGGCCGGCTCGAATTGCTGGTCCTTGGTGATGTCGACGGTCTTGACCTTGTAGGCCAGCCCCATCTCCTCGAGCGCCACGCTGATCTTGCGGCCGTTCGGTGTATTCCACGTATGCAGTGTGATCATCGAGCTGTTCTCCCGCGCGGACGATAGCGCGGCAGCCCGGATAGGCAACGCCCGGCCTACCGCCCCGGCCGGCGCTGCCAGAGCGGCACCAGCAACGCATCAAGCCCCAGGCTGTAACGCCCGCCAACGACGGCGGACATGGCGTGCACCGCGGCGAGAGAGATGAACTGCCAGGGCCAGACTTCGGGAAGACGATAGAGGCCGATCCACAAGCCGAGCGCGTAGAGCGCCCCGAGCGTCGCCACGGGCCGGACGAACACGCCGAGTATCAGGCTGATCGCCAGGCCCATCTCGATGGCGAACACCGCCGGATCGAGCATTGCCATGTGCGGCAGCATGACATCGCTGACGATCCAGCCGACCCATGGCCAGGCTGCGCCGTCGACCATCTGCTCGGCCCAATGCTTCAGGCCTGGCGATACCGGGAACGGCAGCTTCCACAGCGCGCCCTGGAACCACATGATCCCGGTCAGCACGCGGATCAGCCAGCTCCAGAACGGACCCGGCGCCGGGTCGCCGCCCTGGCGCCGCCAGACGGTCAGCGCGGTCACACAGCTTGCGACCATCAAGGCCGCGAACAAGCCGACGAACAGCCAGCGGAGATCCCCCAGGGCGACCTGGTCCGGTTGCGCGCCCACCAGGAAGTCCCACGCGTCGCCGAACGGATCGGCCCTCAGCACCGCGGACATCCTGGCACTTGGGCTATCCGAGCTTGGATTTCAGCACGTCGTTGACTAGCGCCGGGTTCCCCTTGCCGGCCATCGCCTTCATGACCTGGCCGACGAAGAAGCCGAACAGCTTCTCCTTGCCGCCCTTGTATTCGGCGAGCTTGTCCGGATTGGCGTCGAGCACCTTCTGCACCGCTTCATCGATGGCGCCGGTATCGGTCACCTGGCGCAGGCCCTTGGCTTCGACGATCGCCGCCGGGCTCTCACCGGTCTCCACCATCGCCTCGAACACTTCCTTGGCAATACGGCCGTTGATGGTTTTGTCGGTCAGCAGGTCGACCAATTCGCCGAGGGCTGCGGCCGACACCGGGCTGTTCTGGATCGTGGTGCCGGTGCGGTTCAGGGCGGCGAAGAAGTCGCCCGTCATCCAGTTCGCCGCCAGCCTGGCGTCACGCCCCTTGGCGACGGTCTCGTAGAATGCCGCCGTCTCCTTCTCGGCCACCAGCACGCCGGCGTCGTAGACCGGCAGGCCATACTCGCTGACGAACCGCGCCCGCTTGGCATCCGGCAGCTCCGGCAGGTCGCGCTTGAGTTCCTCGACCCAGGTCTCGTCCAGCACCAGCGGCAGCAGATCCGGGTCCGGGAAGTAGCGGTAATCATGCGCATCCTCCTTGGACCGCATCGACCGCGTCTCGCCGCGCGACGGGTCGAACAACCGCGTCTCCTGCTCGACCGTGCCGCCGCCTTCCCAGATGCCGACCTGCCGCGTCACCTCCGCCTCGATCGCCTGCATCACGAAGCGGATCGAGTTGACGTTCTTGATCTCGCAGCGGGTGCGGAACGGCTCGCCGTGCTTGCGGACCGAGACGTTGACGTCAGCGCGCATGGAGCCCTCTTCCATGTTGCCGTCGCAGGTGCCGAGGTAGCGCAGGATGGTGCGCATCTTGCGCAGGTAGGCGCCGGCCTCCTCCGGGCTGCGCATGTCGGGCTCGCTGACGATCTCCATCAGCGCGACGCCGGAGCGGTTGAGGTCGATGTAGCTTTTGGTCGCGTGCTGATCATGCAGCGACTTGCCGGCATCCTGCTCGAGATGCAGCCGGGTCACGCCGATGCGCTTGCTCGACCCGTCGGCCAGCTCGACCTCGACCACGCCGGCACCGACGATCGGATGCGCGAACTGGCTGATCTGATACCCGGCCGGCAGGTCGGCATAGAAGTAGTTCTTGCGATCGAAGCGGCTGACCAAGTTGATCTGCGCCTCCAGCCCCAGCCCGGTGCGCACGGCTTGCGCCACGCACTCGCGGTTCAGCACCGGCAGCATGCCGGGGAACGCCGCGTCGACGAAGCTGACCTGGCTGTTCGGGTCCGCCCCGAACGCGGTGGCCGCGCCGCTGAACAGCTTGGACTGGCTGATCACCTGGGCATGGACCTCAAGGCCCACGACGATCTCCCACGTGCCGGTGGCACCTTCGATCACATAGCTCATGCGTCAACTCCTGCGCGGATCGGGGGCAGCGTCTCGAACCCGGCGGCCTGTTCGATCGCCGCGGCCACCGCGAAACCGGTCGCCTCGTCGAACGGCCGCGTCAGCACCTGCAACCCTAGCGGCAACCCGGCCTTGTCCAGTCCGGCCGGCACCGAGATGCCAGGGATACCCGCCATGTTGGCCGGCACGGTGAACACGTCGTTGAGATACATCTTCACCGGGTCGTCCATGTTGGCACCCTGCGCGAACGCCGCCGAGGGCGCCGTTGGCGTCAGCAGCGCGTCGCACGTGCGGAACGCGTCGGTGAAGTCGCGCAGGATCAGCGCCCGCAGCTTCTGCGCCCGCAGGTAATACGCATCGTAATAGCCAGCCGACAGCACGTAGGTGCCGATCATGATGCGTCGCCGCACCTCCGGCCCGAACCCGGCGGCCCGCGTGCGCTCGTAGAGGTCATTAAGGTCGACACCATTCTCGCGCTCGCCGAAGCGGACGCCGTCATAGCGCGCCAGGTTGGACGACGCTTCGGCGGGCGCGACGATGTAGTAGGACGCCAGCCCGTATTTCGTATGCGGCAGCGACACGTCGATCGTCTCCGCCCCGGCGTCGCGCAACCACGCCAGCCCCTGCTGCCATAGCGCCTCGATCTCGGGCGGCATGTCGTCGGACCGGTACTCGCGCGGCACGCCGATCCGCAGCCCGCGCACGCCCTTGCGGCAGGCGGCGGCGAAGTCCGGCACCGCCTGATCGGCCGAGGTACTGTCCTTCGGGTCGAAGCCGGCCATGCTGCCGAGCAGCACCGCCGCATCCTCCACCGTGCGGGCGAACGGCCCGGGATGATCGAGCGACGAGGCGAACGCCACCACGCCCCAGCGCGAGCAGCGGCCATAGGTCGGCTTGGCGCCGACGATGCCGGTGAACGAGGCGGGCTGGCGAATCGAGCCGCCGGTATCCGTGCCGGTGGCGCCAACGCACAACCGCGCCGACACGGCCGCCGCCGAGCCGCCGGACGAGCCGCCCGGTACCAGCGCGTGGCCCTGGGTCGACCATGGGTTGGTCACCGGCCCGAACGCCGAGGTCATGTTCGACGAGCCCATGGCGAACTCGTCCAGGTTGGTCTTGCCGACGAACACCGCGCCGTCCCGCCGCAAATTGGCGGTGACCGTGCTCTCGTATGGCGGCACGAACGGCTCCAGGATCTTGCTGCCCGCCGTGGTGCGCACGCCCGGAGTGCAGAACAGGTCCTTGATCGCCAACGGCAGGCCGAGCAAGGGACCGTCCGCCCCGCCCTGCCGCGCCGCGTCCGCCGCCTTCGCCTCGTCGCGCGCCTGCTCGGCGGTCACGGTGATGAAGGCGTTCAAGCGCGGGTTGAGGGCCTCGATTGCCGCGAGATGCGCATCGACCAGCTCCACGCTAGTGAAGTCGCCCCGGCGCAGCCCGTCTCGGGCGGCAACGAGTGGAAGATCAGTGAGGCTCATTCGACCACCTTGGGCACCGAGTAGAACACGCCCGCGCGCTCCGGCGCGTTGGCCAGCACCGCCTCCTGCATGCCGCCATCGGTGATGACGTCGTCGCGCAGCCGCTGCGCCAAGCTCGCTGCGCCGGTGAGCGGCTCGATGCCGGTGACGTCGACTTCGTTGAGCTGCTCGATCCAGCCCATGATGCCGTTCAGCTCGGACTGCACGCGCGGCACATCGGCCTCCTCGAGATGCAGGCGGGCGAGTTTGGCAATACGGCGAACCGTCGCGGGATCGAGCGACATAGGGGAACCTTTAGGTGATGAGGCGAAGCCTGTGTGATACCGGCCGCCATGGCGTTGTTCAACATGGCAGACCTCCGGGCGCAACTCGGGCGCGACCAACGGGTGCTCGGGCTCGATCCCGGCAGCAAGACGATCGGCATCGCGCTCTCCGATGTCGGCCTGATGATCGCCACCCCTTATGGCCTGCTTAAGCGCGGCAAGCTCACTGCCAATGCCGCCGAGATCGCCGCCATCGCGCGCAAACAGGGCGCGGCCGGGCTGGTGGTCGGCTGGCCGCTGTCGATGGACGGCACAGTCGGCCCGGCAGCGCAGGCGGCGCGGGACTGGGCGCTGGCGCTGTCCGACATGGCCGGGTTGCCGGCGGCGCTGTGGGACGAGCGGTTGTCGTCCTCGGCCGTCAATCGCTTCCTGATCGATGAGCTGGACCTCAGCCGCGGCAAGCGCGCCAAGATCGTCGACGGCATGGCCGCCGCCTATACGTTGCAGGCAGCTCTCGATTCGAGTGCACCCTAGCGGTCACCACCGCGTTACCGCCGCATGAGTGGACTTCTAGCGCTTCTGGACGACGTGGCCGCGCTGGCCAAGGTCGCCGCCGCCTCCTTGGACGACGTCGCGGCGCAGTCATTGAAGGCCGGCACCAAGGCGGCCGGCGTGGTGATCGACGATGCGGCCGTGACGCCGGCCTATGTCAGCGGCTTCGCGGCCGAGCGGGAGCTGTCGATCGTCGGCCGCATCGCGCTGGGCTCGCTGAAGAACAAGCTGCTGTTCTTGCTGCCCATCGCGCTGCTGCTCGGCGCGTTCGCGCCCTGGGCCATCACGCCGCTGCTGATGCTGGGCGGCGCCTATCTTTGTTACGAAGCAGCGGAAAAGATCCTGCACGCGATCCGCCCGGCCGCCGACCACGGTGACGCGGCGCCCTTCAGCGAGGACAAACGCGTCAGTGGTGCAATCAAGACCGACTTCATCCTGTCGGCCGAGATCATGGCCATCACCCTGGAGAGCGTCGCCGGGTCGTCGACCTGGACCCAAGCGATCGTGCTCGGCGGCGTCGGGGCCGTGCTGACGATCTTGGTTTATGGGGCCGTGGCGCTGATCGTCAAAGCCGACGATATCGGGTTGGCGCTGACGCGCTACCGCGCCGGCATCGTGCGGGCATTCGGGCGCGGGCTCGTCGTCGGCGTTCCCATTCTGATGAAGATCCTCACGGTCGTCGGAACGGCCGCGATGGCCTGGGTGGGCGGCGGCATCATCCTGCACGGCGTCGAGAAGCTGGGCTGGCCGGCGCCGTATGAGATGCTGCACCATCTCGCTGTATCGACCGGACCTGGCGAATGGTTCGTTACCGCCGGCGTCTCGGGCATTCTCGGCGTCGCGATCGGGGCGTTGCTGATCCCGTTTGCGGCGATCGTCACGCGGCTGCGTGGCTGATCAGGCGGGCGGCACCGGATCACAAGCCGCGGCTGTCGCGCGCGCCAGCACGGTCATCCGCCGCGCCGCCACGCCGGCCCCTGCCAGGTCGCCCAGCGCATGGGCCAGCAACGGGTTGGACAGCAGCGCATGAGCCGCCGTGTTGCCGGCGAACTCCACCGCGCCCACGAATGTCGCCGACAGGGCCGTCCGCCGCAGCAGCGAGATCGTTCCCAGCAAGCCCGGCCGCATTCCGTATAAAGCCGATACCTGCCGCACCAGCCGAACACCCCGCCAGGTCACCAGAGCGACGTCCAAAGCCGGCGACGGCATCGCCGCGATCCCTGCCACGACCTGCACCGACGCCGTCCGACCCAGAGCATCGGCCGCCTCGCGCAAGCGCTTGCCGGGGCCGGCACGCACCAGCGCCAGCGCCGCATCCGGGTCGTTGAGCTGTCGCAAAGCCGGCAGCAGCGTCGGGTCAGTTTCCGCCGCCCAGCGCCGGGCAGCATCGGCGATCCGTCCGGCTTCCCCCGACTGGAAATCAGCCCGCAGGTGATCAACATGCCCCAGCGCGAACAACGCCCGAAGCTCGCGCCACAGCCCGGCGCCGAGCAACCCGAACCCGGCCACTGAGACCCCCAGCGTCACGCTGCCGAGCACGGTGGAGCGGGCGAACTGATCGGCGACGAAGTTCGCCGCGCCCAGAGCCATGAAGCCGATCGCCAGCGTCGACGCGCCCGCCAGCATGAGCATCGGCGTGGCCGAGCGGGGCGTCGGGTCGAGCGACAGAGCGATCGGCACCGGCTCCAATCGCGGCGCGGCGCGCTCCTCAAGTTCAAAAAACGGCTCCGGGCTCATAGCAGATCGTCCAAGAGGAACAGCAGCAGATCATCTAACCCGATGTTCGGCACGCCACCCTTGCCGGCGTCGGGCGGCCGCAGCGGCTCGAATTGCGGGATCTGCAGGAATTTATGCGCCCAGAACTCCACGCCCGGGGGACGGTCCGGCACCTCGCCCGGGTAGGAACGGCCCGGCGCCGCGTCCCCGATACGCCGGCCGCGCACCGCCGACAGCGCGTGCTCACCCACCTGCATCACGATGTCCTCCGTGCAGCGCACCGCGCTCAGCGCGAAATAGCCGGCGCGCACGTCGATGGTCGGTGCTGCCACCGTGCGCAGCAGCGCTGCCAGGTTGCCCCGCTGCCGTTCGGCGACGTGGTCGGATTTGGTCGCTGCGAACGCCACCCGCGACAGCACCGGCGGCGGCCAGCGCAGCTGCCCGATCGCCAGCGCCGCCTCCAACCAGTCGCGCTCCCAGCGCAGCGACGCCGACGCCTCTTTCAGCGCCGCGCTCAAATCGGCGAACGCCGCCGGCCCCGCGTGCAGTGCCGACAACAGATCCACCAGCACCACCATGCGGTCGAGCTGCCCAAATAACGGGTCCGACAGGTCGGCCTGCACGGCTCCCTTATAGGCGTCGAACCGCTGCTGCATCAGCCCGGCGAGACCGCTCTGCCCGCGGATCGGGAAGAAACTCATCCAGGGCGGCTCTGCCCCCGGTGCCGGCATCAGGAACCGGCCGGGCTGCAGCAGCGCCAGCCCGGCGTTCCGCAACTCCCCCAGCAACGCCCGGAACAGCCGGTGCCCGGTGGCCGCGATCGCCTCGTCGGCCGCGGCGCCCGCCGGCAGCGCGGTGGCGAAGGCCAGGAACGCCGCCGCTTCCGGCCTGTTCTCCAACCGACGCAACGTCGCCTCCGACCAGTCGGTGAAGCTCTGCCGCAGCAGCGGCAGGTCCAACAACCACTCGCCGGGATAGTCGAGAAACTCCAGCCGCAAGGCGAAATCCGGCAACGCGCTAGCGAACCCGGTGCGCGGGATCACCAGATCCACCGCCAGCAGAGACGCGGCATTTGTCCGCGCCGGCCAGGCGGGTGGGTCCTGCACCAACGCCCCGAGGTGCCCCGCGACGTCGAAGCGCGGCAGGCTCGACACCCCGGCCGAGGCAATCGAGATCCGAGGCGGCCGCCCGCGCAACCGGTTCGCCACTGCCGGCAGCACCGGTCGCCGTGCCCCGAGCGCCAGCAGGTTCGCCGCCACCGAGGTCAGGAACGCGGTCTTGCCAGCGCGCGCGAGGCCAGTCACGCCGATCCGCACCGTTCGGCCCGCCACCACGTCGAGCGGCAGGCGCCAGTTCAACTCCATCGCGGCGGACCGGCGGTAGGGCTCAGCTACGCTGGATCAGCTCGATCTTGTAACCGTCGGGGTCCTCGACGAACGCGATTACCGTCGTGCCGAACTTCACCGGCCCCGGCTCGCGCGTGATCTTCACCCCGGCGGCGCGCATTTCGTCGCAGGCCTTGTAGATATCGGGCAAGCCGAAGGCGAGATGCCCGAACCCGGTGCCGATCTCGTAGCCGTCGGTCTGGTCCCAGTTGTAGGTCAGCTCGATGGCGGACTGCTCACTGTCCGGCGCGAAGCCGACGAATACGAGCGTGTATTTGCCGTCCGGCACCTCGGAACGGCGAAGCTCATGCATGCCCATTTTCTTGGTGTAGAACTCGACGCTTTTGTCGAGGTCCTTGACGCGCAGCATTGTGTGCAATGTGCGGGGCTGGCTCATGACGGTGATCCTTCAGATGAGTGGACAGTATCGGGCTCGACACCCAGCAGGAACAGCCCTGCCGCATCGGCCGCCGCGATGCAGCCGTCGCGATCGATCAACAACGTGCCGCCCGCTTCGAACGCGATGCCGCGCAATCCGGCGGCGAGCGCTGCCGTAATCGTGTTCGGCCCGATGGTCGGCAGGTCGGCGCGGCGGTCCTGCCCAGGTTTGACCAGCTTGACGAGCACGCCGCCGGGGCCCGGCCGCGCCAGCCCCGCGGCCCGGCCCAGCATCGCGTCGGTGCCCTCGATCGCCTCGACCGCGAGCACGATGCCCTGCTGCACGATGCAGCCCTGCCCGACATCGACGCGCCCGAGCGCGCGCACCACCGTCCGGCCCCGCTCGATATCGGCCAGCGCTGCGGCATCCGGCCCGTGCCGGCCTAGTACGCCCGCACTGCCGACCGCCTCGGTCAGGACCTCGTGGGCGCCGATGACGCGGAAACCTTCCTCGCCCAACACGCGCACCACCGCCGCCAGCAAGCCGTCATCGCCGGTAAAGGCTGCGCGCCCGATCCGCGCCATGATCCGCGCGCCCTCCCCGTCCGGCCGGATGGAGACTAGTGACGGCCGCCGCACCGGCCCGATCAGGACGAGATCGCCGCATCCCGCGCGGCGCAGCGCCGCCAGAATCTCGCCTGCGGCGCCGAGCCGGATCTCGGCATGCGGGTAGGCCGCGAGCGCGCCGAGATCGGCAAACCCGCGCAGCGCGACGACGAATACCGGGCGTCCGGCGACCACTGCGGCCGCAGCCACCCGCGCCGGAAACGGTCCGCCGCCTGCGATGATACCCAGCGTTGTGGAAGCACTCATGTTCGAGTGCAATTCGCTTGCGTGTAACAACGACTAATGGGTAGGCATTCATTCATCGGTTTGACTTAGGAGCCCCGATGCACGGCAAAGTAACCCCAAGCGGCATCGGACTATTGCGGGCGCTGCAGGCGCTTGCGGAAGAGAGCATGCTACTCGGCCTCAAGCATACGCATCTCGCGCTCCGGCATGCGATCGACACCTGTCTGCTCGAGATCAATGAACCCACGGCGGCCAAGTCGTGCCGGCCCAGCGCCGAGTTGGTCCACTAGGGATCAACCAGCCTCGTCGCCCAGCGACCCGGCGCGGATCAGCCCGCGCTTGCTCTGTGTGGCGGCAAAGTCCAGCACCTCGGCGACCAAGTCGTCATCGCCGAACTCGGCGCGCACCAGGCCCATACGGTCCGCCAGCACGCCGCCGCCCCAGAACAGCGTACGCACCGCGGCGCGCAACGTCAGCAGCCGGCTCCGGTCCACGCCGCGCCGCCGCAGCCCGATCACGTTGAGCCCGGCTAAGCGCGCCCGGTTGCCGATCACGCTGCCGAACGGGATCACGTCCGCCTCGACGCCCGAGACGCCGCCAATCATGGCGCCCCGCCCGATGCGGACGAACTGGTGGATTGCCGCCGCCCCGCCGACCACTGCTCCGTCCCCGATCGAGACATGGCCGCCCATGACGACGTTGTTGGCGATCACCACTGAGTTGCCGATCTCGCAGTCATGCGCGACGTGCACGACGGCCATCAGCAGGCATTCGGCGCCGATCCGGGTCAGCCCGGTGCCGGTGACGGTGCCGCGGTGGATCGAACAATGCTCGCGGATCTGCGTCCGCGCGCCGATCTCGCAGCGCGTCGGCTCACCTTTGTATTTCAGGTCCTGCGGCGCCAGACCGACCGTGCAGAACGGATACAGGACGGCGCCCTCGCCGATCGTCGTATGACCGTCGACCACGACATGGGACACCAAGCGTGCGCCGTCGTGCAAGACGACGTCGGGGCCGATATGACAGAACGGGCCGATCGTGACTCCCGCGCCGATCTCGGCACCGGGCTCGATGACCGCGGTGGGATGGATCAAGGCACGGTCCTCAACAGGTGCCGTCGCAACAGGAATGTCATCAAGCATGGGGCCACCGTAGTCAGACATTCGAAAGTGACCAATTCAAGCATTGTTACCGACCGCGCGGTGCGGCCCAGTCTCGATCAACGCTCGACCGTCAGCGGTCCATGATCATGGCCGAGAACGTCGCCTCGGCCACTGCGACACCGTCGACCCTGGCGATACCGGCGAACTTCCACACGTTGTTCCGGCTGCGGACCTTGGAGACGTGGACCCGCAATTGGTCACCCGGCACCACGGGGCGACGAAACTTTGCCGCGTCGATGGTCATGAAGTAGACCAGCTTGCCCATCGCATGCTCGCCGAGCGTCTCGACCACCAGCACGGCCGCAGTCTGCGCCATCGATTCGATGATCAGCACGCCGGGCATCACCGGATGGCCCGGGAAGTGTCCCTGGAAGAACTGTTCGTTCATCGTGACGTTCTTGACGCCGGTCGCGGACTCGTTGTGGATCAGGTCGACCATGCGGTCGATCATCAGCATCGGGTAGCGATGCGGGATCGCACGCATGATTTGCTGCAGGTCGAGCACGGAGCGGACAGTCCCGGTCGGCTGATGCTCGGGCTGCGCGTCCTGGGAAGAGTGGTTGCCATCCATTCCGGTCAATCCGACGACTGGTTTGGAGGTGTTTTGGGCCGGCGGGCGAGCTTTCGCAATGTCGCAACGCCGCGAAAGAAGTCACGAACCGGCTCGGCCGGGCTGCCGACGATGTCAGCGCCCTCCTGCACGTCGCTCATCACCCCTGCTTGAGCGCCGATCCGAACCTTCTTGCCGACGGTGAGGTGCCCGGCGATGCCGACCTGCGCCGCAACGACGACGAAGTCGCCGAGCGTGGTCGACCCCGCAATTCCCGCCTGCGCCACGATCACGCAGCAGCGGCCGACCCGGACGTTGTGACCGATCATGACCATGTTATCGATCCGGCAGCCGGCACCGATGACGGTATCCTGCATCGAGCCACGGTCGATCGTCGTATTGGCGCCGATCTCGACATCGTTCTCGATCATGACCCGGCCAAGCTGCGGCACGCTCAGAAAGCCTCGATCGGTCTGAGCGAAACCGAACCCGTCCTGCCCGATCCGCACGCCCGGTAACAGCGTGACCCGGTCGCCGACGACCGCGTGCGACACCGTCACCAACGCGCCAATCCGGCAATCCGCGCCAATGATGACACCTTCGGCGATCTGCGACCCCGGCCCAATCCGGGAGCGCGCGCCGATGATGGCTTTAGCCTCGACGACGGCGTTCGGCCCAATCTCGGCCGTGGGGTCGACCTGCGCCGACGGATCGATCACGGCGCTGGCATGCACGCCCGGCTTGGGCGGCGGCGGCGGGAAGAATAGCGTCGCGACCCGGGCCCAAGCGACGTAGGGCGTCGATGTCGGCAACGCGACGCTCGTTGGCGGCACGTGGGCGGCCAACTCCGGATGCACGATCACCGCCCCGGCCCGCGTCGTCGCCAGCAAATCGGCATAGCGACGGTTGTCGAGAAAACTAACGTGATCAGGGCCCGCTGTCTGCAACGGCGCCACGCCCTGGATCAGCGTATCCCCATGGTCGAGCGCAGCGCCGGCGACCTTGGCGATCTCGGCCAGCCGATGGGGGCCGGTTCGGGCGAAGAAACGCGGGTCGCCCGGCAGCAACTCGCGCGGATCGGTGTCGGCCAACGCTTCCTACGGCTTTGCTGGCTTGGCAGACGCGGGTGCTGGCGTCGCCGGAACGGCGCCGGGCTGAGTGCCCGGTGTGGTGGCCTGTAAAGTCGTCGGTGTCACCGCCGGGTTGGTCGGCGCCTGTGCCATCGGCGGCGAGACACCGTCGGCGGGCAGTGCGACAGTCGGCAACGTCTTGTTCAGCTGCGTCACCACCTGCTCGGTGATGTCGAACTCGTTGACGTTGAGCGCCACCTGCGCGCGGTGCAGGACGATGTTCATCCCATGGCTTTCCGACACCTGACGAATGACGCTGACCAGCATCCGTTCGATCTGGGCAAGGCCATATTGCCCGGCCTCCTGAATGATCCGGTTGCGATCACGGAAGGTGCGCTGCGCACTGGTGATCCGGTCCTGCAGCTCCTTTTCGCGGGCGCGGATCTGGTCGGCGCTTAGCTTGCTTCGCTCGTTGGCCAGCGCCTGCTGCATCTCGCGCCAGACGACCTGCTCCTTCTGCGCATCCTCGTTGAGCTTCTCGCGACGCTCGCCGATGGTCTTCTCGACCTGCTGGGCCGCCGAGGAGGCCCGCATGATCTCGGGGATGCCGAGCACGCCAATCGAGGCGGCCGGCGGCGCCGCCGACTTGGCCAGCGCCGGCAAGTCGGGCGCGGGCGGCAGCTGGAGCTGCATCGGCGGTCCCTCGTCCGGTGCCGCGCCGGCCACCCCGGCAGGTGCCTGTTGCTGCTGCATCGGCGGCGGTGTCTGCACCTGGCGCGGCTGCGGCTGCGGGCGCGGCTGCGGGCGTTGCTGCGGTTGCGCCGATTGCTGCGCCGGCCGGTTAGAGGGCGGAATGAAGTAGCCCGGGTTCGACTGGGCGAGCACCGGTGCGAGCGGAAGCGTCAGACCGGCGGCGAGCACGGTCGGGCGAATAAGGCGTGAGATGAACAAGTTAGAACCTCGTGCCGAAGCCAAAGCGGAAAAGCTGGGTCTGGTCATTTGTTTGCTTCACGACAGCCTCGGCGATGTCGATGTTGATCAATCCGAACGGCGTCTTCCACGACACGCCCACGCCTGCGCCGACGCGGGGCGCCGCGCTGTTGGTCACGACGGTCCCAGCCAGCTGCGTTACCTTCGACAAGGAACCGATATCGACGAAGGCGCGGCCCGAGAGACCGAAATCTGAAGAGATCGGCAGCGGGAAGCGCAGTTCGGTGGTCTGAGTGTAGATCACCCGACCGCCGATGCTGTCGATCGAGTTGGTGCCGACGGCGTGCGGGCCGGCACCGCCGGACTGGAAGCCGCGCAGGTTGTCGCCGCCCAGGAAGAACCGGTCGATGATTTTCTCTTCGCGCCCGAGCTGCTCGAGGTAGCCACCCCCCGCCGACAAGGCGAGGACCCATGCATCGTCGCCCGTGATCGATTCGAGGGGGATGTAGTAGTTCGTGTCGACCTTCGAACGCAGGTAATGCGCGGTACCGCCGATGCCGGCGAAGTCGACGCCGACGCGCACGAGGCCGCCCGCATGCGGATCGACGCGGCTGTCGCGGTAGTCGACCGACACGGTCGTCCCGAGCTGCGACAGCAGCGATTCGCCGGCCTGATTGGTGATGTAGACGCTGGCGCCCGACTGGATGTCGTACACGTTCCGATCGACCAGCGAGTAAGTCCAGGCCTGCCGCAGATGCTCGTTGAACTCGTAGCCGAGCCGCAGCGCGCCACCGGTGCGCCGCTCGCTGTAGGCGGCGATCGTCTGGTTGTTGTTGCGGATATGGAACAGGTCGAAGCCCGCGGCGAGGTTGCGGTCGAGGAAGAACGGGTCGGTGACCGACAGGTCCACCTGGCTGCTCTTCTGTGCCAGCACGCCGTTGACGCTCGCGTCGATGCCGGTGCCGATCAGGTTACGCTCGCGCAGGCCGACGTTGACCAGTGCGCCGGCGTCGGTCGAGTAGCCGCCGCCCAGCGTGAGTTCGCCCGTCGCCTTTTCGTCGACCACCGTGTTGATGATCGCCCGGTCCGGCGCCGAGCCCGGCGACGGCGTCACGGTCACGCCGTTGAAGTAGCCGAGATCCTGCAACCGCTGCCGGGTCACTCGGGCGGCGGAGGAATCGAACGCGTCGCCTTCGGCAATGCGGAACTCGCGGCGGATCACCTTGTCCTTGGTACGCGTGTTGCCCGAAATGTCGATCCGCTCGACGTAGACACGCGGGCCCTCGCCGATGTCGAACACTAAGTCGACCGTGTGCTTGACCCGGTCGCGCGCGATCCGCGGCTTGACCTCGACGAAGGCGTAGCCGCGCTGCTGGATCGCGTCCTGCAGCGCCTGCGACGTCTTCTCGACGGCGTCGCCGTCATAGGTGTCGCCCGGCCCGATGCCGACCAGCGGCTTGAGCGGGTCGACGTCGAGGTTGCGCAGCTTGCTGTCGATGTCGACCTTGCCGACGGTGTATTTCTCGCCCTCGTTCAGCACGAACGTCAGCAGGAACGCCGACCGGTCCGGCACGAGCTCTGCGGTGGCGCTCTTGACCTCGAAATCGGCATAACCGTTCTTGAGGTAGAACCGGCGCAGCAGCTCCTTGTCGAAGTTCACCCGCTCCGGGTCGTACTGATCGTTGTTGGACAGGAAACGCCAGAATGCCTCCTCGCGGCTCGCCACGACTTCGCGCAGGCGGTTCTCACTGAAAGCCTTGTTGCCGACCACGGCGATGCGGCTGATGAGCGTGGTCGCGCCCTCGTTCATCTCGAACACGACGTCGACGCGGTTCTGGTCGAGCCGGATGATCTTCGGCTCCACCGTCGCGGCATAGCGGCCGGCCTTGGCATAGGCGTTGAGAATCCGCTGGCGGTCCGCCTGGGCCAATTGCGGCGTGAACACCGAGCGCGGCTTCAGCTGCACGGAGGTGCGCAGCTGCTCATCGGTGAGCTTGCGGTTCCCCTCGAAGGCGATGCGGTTGATAATTGGGTTCTCGACCACCTTGACGACCAGCGTACCACCTTGGCGCTGGAACGAGACGTCGGCGAAGAGGCCGGTGGAGAACAGGCTCTTGAGGCTGCGGTCGACGCGGTCGGCGTCGTAGGCATCACCGGGCTGCACCAGCATGTAGGAGCGGATCGTGCTCTCCTCGATCCGCTGGTTGCCCTCAATCTTGATCGCGGAAATCGTGCCAGCCGGCGCGACCCGGGCAGGCGCGGCGATGCGGGTCGGACGGGCCTGGCGCTGCTGCGCGCCCGCTTCGGCCGGGATCAGCATCGGCAGCACGCACGCGGTCGCCAGCAGTCTCGCGCGGATGGTGGACAAGTCGGAAACCCTCCTGGCGATACAGCACGATGCAGATGCACCGGGCTCACGCACTCAGCGGGTGCTTCTAGGCGTCACCAGTCCCGAGGGCAATATCGACAAGTTTACCAAATGTCGTGAGACCTTTCGCGTCAGCCCTTAACCCAACGGAACAGACCCAGATGCGAGAGGTCGTTCCACGTCGCGAAGACGAACAGTCCGGCCAGCACCGCGAAACCGGCGCGGAAGCCGAACTCCTGCACTTTCGGCGGCACCGGCCGGCCGCGCAACGCCTCGATCGCATACAGGACCAGGTGCCCACCATCGAGCACCGGGATCGGGAACAGGTTGATCAGCCCGAGGTTGACCGACAACACAGCAATGAAGCTCACCAGGCTCGCGATACCCAGCGAGGCAACCTGCCCCGAGAGCTGCGCGATCCCGAGCGGGCCGCTCAGCTCGTCGGCACTGCGCGAGCCGCTCAGCATCTGGCCGAGCCCTTGCAGCGTCTGCACCAGCACGTCCCAAGTCTGCTGCACCCCGGCGCCGACCGCGCTCAACGGGTCGAGCTGCTTGTATTCCGGCGCACCCCCGCGAACGCCGAGCACGCCCATGCGACGGCCCAGGGCACCCTCGCGCGACGCCACATGGACGTCGGCCGACTCGGGCGAGCCATCGCGGAGAAATTCGACCTTCACCGTCTGGTCCGCGGCGCCGGCGATGATGCGCTGCAGATCCTCGAACCGAGTGACCTTCTGGCCGTCGATCGTGGTGACCCGGTCACCGCTCTTCAGCCCGGCCTGCGCCGCCGCACTCTGCGGCAGCACGTCGCCGATCACCGGGATGCTGACGGGACGGCCGGCGGTGGCGAAGAGGGCGGAGAACAGCACCGCCGCGAGCAGGAAGTTGGCGATCGGTCCGGCGGCGACCACGATGGCGCGGCGGGCAACGCTCTTGCCATGGAAGGTGCGTCCCTCGAGCCAGGCCGCCCGCGTCGCCGCATCGACGTCCTCGGGGCGCTCCTGCCCATGCAGCTTGACGTAGCCGCCGAGCGGGATCCAGGCGAGCTTCCACACGGTGCCGACCTTGTCGGTCCACTTGAAGATGGCGCGGCCGAAGCCGATCGAGAATGCCTCGACATGCACCCCGACCCAGCGCGCGGCCCAGTAATGGCCCATCTCGTGGACGAACACGAGGACGCCCAGGACGACGACGAAGGCGCCTATGTTGCGGACGAAATCGGGAAGGTGCATCGGCGGTCCTGTCCTATGCCGCCGAGGCGGCGTTCCTGCCTAGGCCGCCTTGGCGGCGGCAATCGATAAGGCGGCCCGCCGCGCGGCACCGTCCAACTCCATGACGTCGTCGAGCGTGTCGGCCGCCGGGCTGCCCATCCGGTCCATCACGGCTTCAACGAGCGCCGCGATATCCGTGAAGCCCAACCTGCGGTCGAGGAACGCATCGACCGCCACTTCATTGGCCGCCGACAATATTGTGGGTCCGCCCCCGCCCGCCCGCAAGGCGTCGCGCGCCAGGCGCAGCGCGGGGAACCGAGCTGGATCGGGCTCGAAGAACTCTAGTTGTCCGAGCGCCGCCAAATCGAGCCGCGGCGAGGACGTCGCCAACCGGCCCGGCCAGGCCAGCGCGTGAGCGATCGGGATGCGCATGTCGGGCGAGCCGAGTTGCGCCAGCATGCTGCCGTCGCGCCAATGGACGATGCCGTGCACCACCGATTGCGGATGCACCAGGACGCCAATGCGGTCCTCGGTAAGGTCGAACAGGCGCGCGGCCTCAATCAGCTCAAGGCCTTTGTTGAACATCGTCGCGGAATCAATGCTGATCTTGGCGCCCATGGTCCAGGTCGGATGCCGCAGCGCCGCCTCCGGGCTGGCGCGCGCCATCTCCTCGGTCGTCGACTTCCGGAACGGGCCGCCCGACGCGGTCAGCACGATCCGCTCGACGGCGTCGGCATTGCCCTCCGCCATCGCCTGGAAGATCGCGTTGTGCTCGGAATCTACCGGCAGCAGCGTCGCTCTGGCCGCCGAGACCGCGCGCAGCATGACGTCGCCGGCACAGACCAGCGCCTCCTTGTTGGCCAACGCGATTGCCCCGCCGCGCCGGATCGCCGCCAGCACACTGGGCAGCCCGGCCGCGCCGGTGATGGCTGCCATCGTCCAGTCGGCCGGCATCGACGCTGCCGTCACCACAGCCGCCGGCCCAGCCGCCGTGGCGATCCCGGTTCCGGCCAACAGGCGTTCCAACTCCGGTAGGCACGTCTCGTCGGCGATCACCGCGACCTCGGCCCGCAGCGCCCGCGCCTGCTCGGCCAGCAGGGCAACCTTTCGCCCGCCGGCCAGCGCTCGGACGCTGAAACGCTCCGGATTGGCGAGCAAGAGGTCGACCGTGCTGGTGCCGATGCTGCCCGTGCTGCCCAATACCGAAACGCTACGTCGTTCTACTGCCAAAAAAGCCCCTCCCTCGCGAGCACGACGAGAGCGGCGACCGGCGCTGCCGCAAGCAGCCCATCCAATCGGTCCAACAACCCGCCATGGCCCGGGATCAGATGCCCCGAGTCCTTGACCCCGACATGCCGTTTAATACCGCTCTCGAGCAAGTCCCCGGCCTGGCACATCACCGCCAGCAGCCCGGCGACCAACGCCGTCGTCACGCCCAGTTGCCCGGCCAGCGCTTCCCCAATAGCGACCGCGGCGATCAGCCCGCCCACCGCACCGGCCCACGTCTTGGCCGGAGACAGGCTAGGCGCCAGCTTCGGGCCGCCGAAGATCCGCCCGGCCGTATAGGCGCCGATGTCGCTGGCCCACACGACCAGCACGACGAACAGCACCGCCCAGCGGCCGTCCACCGCGTCCCACCGGCGCAGCCACACCAAGGCTACCACGCCCAACCCGACGCCGATCACGCCGGCCGCCAGCAACAGCCGTCGACCCAGCCCCCACGCGAGCACCGCACCCACGGCCAGGATCGCGAGCCCGATCCCAGCCTGCCCGACGCACGCCGCCGCGGTAGCAGACGCCAGCGCCAGCATCATCACCAGACCCGGCGGCGTCGTCGGTTCGGTTCGGCACAGGCCCACCCACTCGACCGCCAGCCCGACGGCGCCGGCCATCATCAGGACGTCGAACGCGACCCCGCCGAACCAGATGCAGGCGACCACCAGCGGTGCGAGGATCGATGCCGAGACGACCCGGCGCCGGAGATCGCTCCACCGCGCCGCGCCGTTGCCCGCGCGCACGGGGACAGGGTCGATCACCCACCAAACCGGCGTTCGCGGCGCGAAAACTCGGCCAGCGCGAATTCGAAATCGGCACGGCAGAAATCCGGCCACAGCACGTCGAGGAATACCAGTTCCGCATACGCCGCCTGCCACATCAGAAAATTGGACAGTCGCTGCTCACCCGACGTCCGGATCATCAGATCCGGGTCGGGCATATCAGCCGTAAACAGGAAGCGCGCGAACCCGGTCTCGTCCAACTCGTCCGGATTCAACTCGCCGGCCGCCGACGCAGCGGCCACCGCCCGCGCCGCAGCGACGATCTCGTCACGCGACCCGTAGGACAGGGCGATGTTGAGGTTCAGTCGCGTGTTGCCGCGCGTAGACTGCTCGGCTCGGGCCAACTCGGCCTGTAGATCACCATCGAAACGCTGCGGGTTGCCCAGCACACGCAGCCGTACCCCCTCGCGCGCCATCTCGGCGAGTTCCTGCCGCAGGTAGCGACGTAGTAGTCCGGTGAGGTCCAGCACCTCTTCGGCCGGGCGACGCCAGTTCTCGCTGCTGAACGCGTAAATCGTCAGCCACTGCACCCCACACCCGATCGCCGCCTCGATGGTCCGGCGCACCGCCTGCGCTCCCGCACGGTGACCGGCCGCACGCGGCAGCCCCCGTGAGCGCGCCCAACGCCCGTTGCCATCCATGATGATGGCGACGTGGGTGGGAACGGTCGAGCCGGAGCCGGGCTGCGGCACCGACGATGCGACGGAGGTGGTGCTCATCGCGTCAGACCTGACGGATTTCCTTGTCCTTGTCCGTCAGCGAGTCATCAATACGCTTGATGTAGCCGTCAGTCAGCTTCTGCACGTCTTCGGACCAGTTCTTCTGCTCGTCCTCGCCGATCTCGTGCTTCTTCTCGAAGTTCTTGATCTGGTCCATTCCGTCACGACGCACGCCGCGGATGGCAATGCGCGCTCCCTCGGCGTAGCGCCCGGCCGCCTTGGCCAACTCGGCGCGGCGCTCGGCAGTCAACTGTGGGATCGGCACCCGCACCAGCTGACCATCCGACCCGGGGTTCAACCCCAGCCCGCAATCGCGGATGGCGCGCTCGACGGCGCCGACCATCGTTCGGTCCCAGACCTGGACGGTGATCAACCTCGGCTCCGGCACCCCGATCGTGCCGACCTGGGTGATTGGCACTTCGGTGCCGTAGGCTTCGACCTTGACTGGTTCCAGCAGGCCGGGACTGGCACGCCCGGTGCGCAGCCCGGAGAAGTCACGGCGCAACGTCTCCAGTGCGCCGTCCATGCGCCGGGTCAGGTCTGTCTTGAGGGCATTCAAATCCGCAGGCACGCTCGACTCCTAATGCGGCTCGATGATGGTGGTGAACCGTCCTTCGCCGCGCATGACGGCCGCGAACGAGCCCTGCGCATGGATATCGAAGACGACGATCGGGAAGCCGTTCTCGCGCGCCACGCTGATCGCGGCGGCATCCATGACGGCCAGGTCACGGGCGAGGACGTCGTGATAGGTCAGTTCGGTATAGCGCGCCGCATCCGGATGCTTGCGCGGGTCGGCGCTGTAGACGCCGTCGACCTGGGTGCCCTTGAACAGGGCGTCGCAATTCATCTCGGCCGCGCGCAGTGCAGCGGCGGTATCCGTGGTGAAGAACGGGTTGCCGGTGCCGGCGGCGAAGATCACGACGCGGCCTTTCTCCATGTGCCGCTCGGCGCGCCGCCGGATGTAGGGCTCGCAGACAGAACTCATCGGAATTGCCGATTGCACCCGGGTCTGAACGCCATGACGCTCCATGACGCTCTGCAAACCCAAAGCGTTCATCACCGTCGCCAACATGCCCATGTAGTCGGCCGACGCGCGGTCCATGCCGGCAGCCGCGCCGGACACGCCGCGAAAAATGTTGCCGCCACCGACGACCAGGCAGACCTGGACACCGGTATTTACGACTTCCGAGATGTCGGCAGAGATCCGGGACAGCGTCTCACGATCGAGACCGTATTCGTGCCGTCCCATGAGAGCTTCGCCGGAAACCTTCAACAAGACGCGCTTGTAGGCCGGCTGAACGGGCATGAATTCCTTCGGACTGGATAGGTCGGAGTGAACGGGTCGCCGTAACCTAATCGCTGCGGCAACCCGTCACAAGTTTGCTTCGGTGGACGTCAGGCGCCGAGCGCGAGCCCCGCGGCTGCGGCCACCTCGGCGGCGAAGTCACCGCTCTCCTTCTCGATGCCCTCGCCGAGCGTGAAGCGGGCGAACCCGACCAGCTCGCCGCCTGACTTCTTGACGACGGCCTTCACCCGGCTCTCGCCATCATGCACCCAGACCTGCTCGAGAAGGACGACCTCCTCGTAGTATTTCTGGATCCGGCCCACGACCATCTTTTCGATGATCGCGTCCGGCTTACCCGACGCGCGCGCCTGCTCGGTCAGCACGGCCTTCTCGCGCTCGAGCGCCGCCGGGTCGATGCCGGTGGTGTCGAGCGCATCTGGCCGCGTCGCCGCGACGTGCATGCCGATCTGCCGGCCGAGTTGCTCCAGCGTGTCGATCTCGGAGCCGCCCTCAAGCGCCACCAACACACCGATCTTGCCCAGGCCCGGCCGCAGCGCACCGTGCACGTAAGTCGCAACGGTGCCTTTCTCGACCGACATCACCCGCGCACGGCGGAGCGACATGTTCTCGCCGATGGTGGCGACGAGATGCGTGATCTCCTCGGCCACGGTCCGCTCGCCGCCCGGCAGCTTGGTCGCCTTGATCGTCTCAATGTCTTCGCCGACCTCGAGCGCGACCTTTGCCACGCTCTCGACCAGCGCTTGGAAAGCCTCGTTGCGGGCGACGAAGTCGGTCTCGGCATTCACCTCGACCATTGCCGCCTTGTTCTTACCGCTCGTTACGCCGACCAGACCCTCGGCCGCCGTGCGGCCGCTCTTCTTGGCCGCCGCCGCGAGACCCTTCTTGCGCAGCCAGTCGACCGCAGTCTCCATGTCGCCGCCGGCTTCGGTCAGCGCCTTCTTGCAGTCCATCATGCCCGCGCCGGTCTTCTCGCGCAGGTCACGCACCATCGATGCCGTGATCTCGGCCATCATCTTTCTCCGTAAAGCCGAAACTACGCCGGAACCTGCTCGGGAGCGCCTTCGGGCTCGCCCTGCAGGGCTTCCGGCGGGATCGCGTCCGGCGGCAGTTGCTCCGAAGCACCCATGTCGCGGCCCGAGGCCACCATCTCGGCGCTAATACCGTCGAGCACGGCGCCGGCGACGAGGTCGCAATACATGGTGATGGCGCGGATCGCGTCGTCATTGCCCGGGATCGGGTAGGTGACGCCGGTCGGGTCGGAGTTGCTGTCCAGCACCGCGATCACCGGGATGCCGAGCTTGGTGGCTTCCTCGACCGCGAGCTTCTCCTTGTTCGTGTCGATCACGAACAGGATGTCCGGCAGGCCGCCCATGTCCTTGATGCCGCCCAGCGCACGCTCGAGCTTCTCGCGGTCGCGGGTGATGTCGAGAACTTCCTTCTTGGTCAGGCCCTGGATGTCACCGGCCAGCATATCGTCGATCTGGCGCAGGCGCTTGATGCTGCCCGTGATGGTCTTCCAATTGGTCAGCATGCCGCCGAGCCAACGATGGTTGACGTAATACTGGCCGCAGCGGCGCGCGCTGTCAGCGACGTATTCGGCCGCAGCGCGCTTGGTGCCGACGAACAGCACGCGGCCACCGGCAGCGGTCGTGTCGCGCACGGCCTTGAGCGCGCGGTCCAGCATCGGCACGGTCTGCTGCAGGTCGATGATGTGGACCTGGTTGCGGACGCCGAAGATATACGGCGACATGCGCGGGTTCCAGCGGCGCGTATGGTGGCCGAAATGGACGCCGGCTTCGAGAAGTTGACGCAAGGTGAAATCGGGCATCGCCATGAGGGCGGTTCCTTTCCGTAATGTCCGGTTGAGCCTCCGTGGGGTCAGGCCTCGCGGCACCGGAACCGGATCATCGACCCGGAAAGGCACCCCACGTGTGAATTACCCGTGTTGACGCACAGGCGCGGCGCATATGACTGATCCGCATGTAAAATACAAGGTCCGCCGGTGGACGCGCAGGCACCAGTGGCAGTAGCGTCCAATCTATAAATGAGTGGGGAAAACGACATGGCGGGCCAGAATACCGAGCGCGGCTTGCTCCTCAACGGTCTGCTCGCCGCGATCCGCCTCAGCGCCGAGCCGATGGTGGTGAGCGATCCGCATCAGCTCGACAACCCCATCATCGCCGTCAACAAGCCGTTCGAGCAGCTGACGCTCTATTCGGAGAGCGAGCTGAGCGGCCGCAATTGCCGCTTCCTGCAAGGCGAGGAGACGGACCGCGACTCGGTCCGCCAACTCGGCACCACGCTTCGCCGCGGTAATGGCTGCGTGCAGTTCCTGACAAACTACCGCAAAGACGGCAGCAGCTTCTATAATCTGCTGTTCATCTCGCCGGTGCACGGTCACGACGGTCAGCTGCACTTCTTCTTCGCCAGCCAATACAACCTCAACGCCGAGGGCGCGACGACGCCGAACGAGTTTCCGATCGGCCCGGCCTACATGCCGGAGGGCCAGCAGACCGAGTTCCGGCTGCTGCTGCTCGACATCGCCCATGAGGTCGCCACCGCCCAGAGCACCGACTCGCTGCCGATCCGCGTCCGCGCGCTCGAGGCCGCCTTGTCCGCGTCGCGCGAGATCGCCACAATGTCGACCCGGCTCAAGCCCGGCTCGGTGCCGTTCTAGCAGCGGCCCCGATGAACCAGCTCGATCTGCGCGGCCGCGTCGCCGTGGTCACCGGCGGTGCCCGCGGAATCGGCCGGGCGATCGCCGAGCGCATGCTCGCCTCCGGCGCCAGCGTCGCGCTGTGGGATCGCGATGGCGACCAGGCGCGCGAGACCGCCGCCGCCCTGGGCGACCGCGCCAGCGCGCATGTGGTGGACCAGACCGACGAGGCCGCCATCCGTGCCGCCACCGGCGCAACCCTCGCCCGGCACGGTCGGGTCGACATCCTGGTCAACAATGCCGGCATCACCGGCGGCAACGCGCCGACCTGGGAGCTACCGAGCCGGGAATGGCGGACCGTGCTCGAGGTCAACCTGATCGGGCCCTACCTCGTCACCTCCGCTTTGCTGCCGCAGATGATCGCCGCGGGCTACGGCCGCGTCGTGAACATCGCCTCCGTCGCCGGCAAGGAGGGCAACCCGAACGCGAGCCACTACAGCGCCAGCAAGGCCGGCCTGATCTCGCTCACTAAATCGCTCGGCAAGGAATTGGTCGGCAGCGGCGTCCTGGTCAATTGCGTGACCCCGGCGGCGGCGAAGACCGAGTTGTTCGCGCAGATGAACGAGGCGCAGATCGCCTACATGCTGGCGAAGATCCCGATGGGTCGCTTTGTCAGGGTGGAGGAGATCGCCGCGCTGGCCTGCTGGCTCGCCACCGAGGACTGCTCGTTCAGCACCGGCGGCGTGTTCGACGTCAGCGGCGGGCGCGCGACCTACTAGCGGGACGCGCCGGCGCTGCCGCCAGCGGCCGGTCGTAACGCGCTTTTAAGGCAGCGGCGACGTCCTGCTCTGCCTCAGCGGCGCGCGGCACATAGGCGCCCAGCCCGAAGAAGTCATGCGTGACACCACCGTATTGCCGTAAATCGACCCGCGTTCCCGCCTGCTGCAGGTTCGCCGCCAGCGTCTCGGCCTCCGAGCGCGACGGGTCGAGCTCGGCGACCACGACCGTCGTCGCCGGCATCCCGGCGAGGTCACGCCGCGCGACCAGGTCGATGCGCGGGTCGGCCAAGTTGTCCGGCGCATACTGGTTCTGCGCCCACCGTACCGTCGCGCGGGTCAGCGGCGGCATTCTGCCGTAGGTGCTCATGCTTGGAGTGTTGGTCGCGGTGCCAGCCCAGGGTGAGATCAGCAGCAGCCCGTCGGGCAGCGGCACGTTGCGGTCCCGCGCCATCAGCGCCGTCGAGAGCGCCAGGTTGGCGCCGGGCCCCTCGCCGGCCAGCACCACTCGCGTCGGGTCCGCGCCCCAGCTGCGCATCTGTCCGCGAGCCCATTGATAGGCCGCCAGAGCGTCGTCATGGATCGCCGGAAACTGCGCTTCAGGCGCCAGGCGCGGTCGCAATGTGACGACGACCCAGCCGGTGCGGATGGAGAGCTGCCGCGCGGTCTCGTCAGCGTCAGCATCGCGCCGTGTCGCCCAGGTGCCGCCCGGGAAATAGACGATGATCGGCGTATTCTTGGCCAAGGCCGGCCGATACAACGTGGCGCCGATCGACCCGGCCGCCCCGCTCGCCGCCGGCTGGCTGAACTGGCTCACCTCGATGCCGGGCGACGGCAATCCCTGCACGTTGTAGATAGCGTGCCCCGCCTCGACCAGGCTCGGCACGTCGCGGGCCTCCTGCAAGCTGACCGACGACCGCTCTTTGGCGTTCATCGCGACCCGTTCGCTGAGGATATCCGACATCTCCGGCGTCGGCGTGCCCGCGCCAGCCCGGTTGGATGCATCGCAACCCGATAAGGCCAGCGCGGCAGCGGCTGGAAGAACGAAGAGGAAAGGGAAGCGGTGCATCGAAAAACCGGGTTGTGAGCGCCGCTACCCTGCCGCGTCAGGCTCAGAGGGACAAGTCTAGTTCAAGCCGCGCAGCTGCATCGGCGTGGCCGGCTCGGGCAGATCGTTGCCCGGCGGATCGCCCAGCGGCGGCACGTCGCCCGGCGGCGGCTCGTCCACGGGCACGGGGACGGGGGACGGCTGCGGGACCGGCTCTGGCATCTGTGCATGCATCGTACCTGCTCCTGATGGTTCGGGTTGTGCGGGATCAACGCCGGAGCGGCAAACGTGTTTCGGCTTTATTAACGTTCACCTACGCTTGACCTTGAGGCGATAGGAAAACTAGCTTACGTGCATCGAACAGAACGGGAACAAAGTCCGTGACCCCGACACCAGACGATGCCCTCGCCGCCGATATCTCGCACTTCCGCCACGTCATCTACGTCGTTCGTGGCCGACCCGGTCAGAACGATCGGCCCGCCTTGCCTGCCGGTCATCCCGTCAGTTGGGGCGCGATCACCGACGGCACCGTGCTCGATCACGCAACCTATCCGTTCCCGGTGTTCAATTGATCAACCCGCACACGCCGGACGGCCTGCCGGCCAACGCCGCCTGGGTCATCGCCCGCCTCGAGGAGGCCGGGGTCGCCCTGCTCGCCTTGCCCAATACCGGCCGGAGCACGCGGCTGGCGCAGGGCGGCATGGAGTGGATCCACAGCGCCGCCGAGAGCTACGGCGCCGCCAAAACCAAGCTTCGGCCCGCCCCGCCGAGCGCGGCGCACATCACGCGGATGGACCAGACCTACCGCTGGATCTCACGCATCCCGGAAGACAAATACGTGCTGCGTCGGGTCGTCGGGGCGCGTAGTTTGGTTAACCCGATGACCGGCCGACATCTGTACAGCTGGCGTCGTCTCGGCACCGCGGTCGGCGCGGACCACAAGGCCGTGCAACGCTGGCACGCGCAGGGGATCGACCTGATCGTCGCCCTCCTGAACGGTGCCCCCGCCGACTATCAACCGGCGCGCTCCTGCGCCACCCTTGCCCGGCTACGGGCCGCGAGCCCAAGCCTGGGCTTTCGCGCCAGTGCCTAGCGGAGCACGAGCGCCGTTTGGCGTAGGCGCTGCGTCATCGTGAGCGCGCCGACGCCAGCCACCGCAAGCGCCAGCACCCAGCTCCCGTTGCTCTCGGTCGTCAGGTCGATCCCGCCGACCAAGAACAGGAACAGCGCCGATACCCAGAAAAGGGCGGCTTTGCCCCGGCCACCACGCCGGATCACGCTGACCGCCAGCACGACGAACGTCGCGTAGATCCCGATCGCCAATGCCCGTACCAAGTCGCGGCCCATCAGCGACAGATCGCCGATCGTCTCACCGATCCGCCACACCGCCACATGGACGCTGTCGACGACGCGGAACAGGAAATATTGCGGCCCGATCCAGTAGGCCAGTGCCGCTAGTCCCAGCCCGACCACCCAGGCGATCACCACCGGATCACGTCGCTGCATCATCCGCTCCTTCACGTCCGCGCTCCCCCTCGATCTTTGCCCACCGCCGCCGCCACCGCTTCCGCCAACCGGTCGATCGCCTGCCGCGCCGCCGGCACCACGCCGGCGAAATCCGCAAAGCCATGCGGCAAAGTGGATTCCTCGAGTAGATGGGTCTTCACCCCCGCCTTTTGCAGGGCCGCCGCATACGCCCTTCCCTGATCGCGCAGCGGGTCGAACCCGGCCGTCATGATCACCGCCGGCGACGCGCCGCCGAGTTCAGCGCGGATCGGCGACAGTCGTTCGTCGCCTGGATCCTGCTCCGCCGGAATCAGTAGTCGGGCACACTCGCGCATGCCCTCCGCCGTCAGCAAGTAGCCGTCGTAGAATGTGTTGACGCTCGGATACAGCCCGTCCTGGTGCAGCATGTCGACCACGGGATACAGCAGCATCTGCAGCCCGGCGCTGCCATCGATCGCCAGCGCTGCCGCCAGATTCGCCCCGGCACTGTCCCCGCCGATCAGCCATGGCCCCTTGCCCTGATCCCGCGCCCAGCGCCAAGCCGCGGACGCGTCGTCGAAAGCGGCCGGGAACGGATGCTCCGGCGCCAACCGGTAATCGACCGAGGTGATGCGCAACCGCGCCCGCGCCGATAGTCGGCGGCAGAGCGCGTCATGCGTGTCGAGACTGCCGAGGATGAACCCGCCGCCGTGGAGGAACAGCATATCGGCCACCGCCGGCCCGCGCGGCTCATAGCGTCGCGCCGGGCGCCCGCCGGCATTGACGGACGTGACCCGGACCGAACGGTCCGGCTTCAGCCCGGTGACCGGCGGGGCCGACGCGTAGCGCTTGCGCAAGGCGCCGAGTTCGGCCGGGCCGCTGCGCCGGGTGCGGTTGGCGAAGCGGACGAGCGCGGACATCAGCGGGTCCATGGTCTGACCGTCAGCCTTAAGCGGATGGCCGAACAAAGCGCCGGCTGCAAGCGCACTGCGCAACCAGGTTCGCTGGAAGTGATTGATCTGCATAGATTGTAGTCTACCGTGCCTCGAAGGTGCTGAAAACGTGCCAAACCAAGGGTTGATGGTTTGCGAACCAAGACGATTTCGGGAGTCCAACAAACGCCTGAGACGATGATTCCCGACCGCTCCGACCCGGCCCTCGCCTACGCGCTTCTGCAACAAGCCCGTCACTCCGGGCAACTCATCGCCATCCTGCGCGGTGCCGGCCGTCTCGACCGCATCGCGCGACTAGCCGCCGCGTTCGCCGGCGATGTCGACGTGCTTGTTCTGCCAGCGAACGACGTCCTGCCATACGATCTCGTCCCGCCATCGCCGCACGCGGTCGGCCGCCGGGTCGCGGCACTCACGCGTTTGGCCACGCCCGCCACCGGCCCGCGGCTCCTGCTGACCAGCGCGACGGCGTCGCTGCAACGCGTCCGGCCTGCCGAAGTGTGGCAGGCCGCCGAGCTCTCGATCGCCCGCGGCGACCGCATCGATCGCGCTGCGCTGCGTGCGGCGCTGGCCGTCCGCGCCTATCATTGGGACGAGCGTGTCGACGAGCCCGGTGAAGCCGCCCTGCGCGGCCAGGTCATCGACATCTTCCCCTCCGGCGATGTCGAGCCAGTCCGCCTGCATCTCGAGGGCGACGTGATCGAGTCCATCACCGGCATCGATCCGATCTCCCAGCGCAGCACCGCACCCCGCAGCGACCTGAAGCTCCGCCCCGCCACCGAATTCCGCATCGACGCGGACGAACTTCCCGCCACCACCTCGTTGCTCGAGCCCGATGGGCGAAGCCAGCCCGTGTCGCAACACCTGCCGCGTCGGCTCCAGAGCATCTTTCAGGCCATGCCAGGCGCCGCGATCTATCGTGAACCGGACGTTCCGGACCGCTGGCGCAACGTCCGCGACGCCATCGACGACGCCTATGCCGCCGCCCTCAAGGCCGGCCGCGTCACCGGCGAGATCGGCGAACTGCCGCCCCCCGACAAGCTGTTCCTCACCGTCGACGACGCCAGCGCGGCCTGCGCCGGCGCCATCGACCTCGCCCCGGCCGACAGCACCGACCTGCCTGCACCCCACCGCGTCATCGACCTGATCGCGGCGATCGACGCGGCCAAGGCCGACCGCGTCATCATCGCCGCACCGGGCAACGTCGACAGCGTCGCCAAGAGCCTGCGCCGCCGCGGCGTCGACGCCGTCGCTGCGACTGGCAGACCCGACATGACGCCCGGCAGCATCAGTGTCGTCGAGGCGGATCCGCTGAGCGGCCTACGGGCCCCGGGCTTGCTGATGCTGCCGATCGGCCCGTTGCTGCGGCCCAAGGCGTCCGCGACCCTGGCAACCTCGACCGACGCGCCACGCGTGGGCGACACGGTCGTCCATGTCGATCACGGCGTCTGCCGCCTGACCGGGCTGCGCCAAGTGGGTGACGAGGATCGTCTGGTGCTCGAATTCGCCGACCGGATCGAATTGCTGATCCCGCCCGTCATTTTCGACCGCGTGTGGCGCTACGGCGACACCGGTAGCCATCTCGACCGCGCCGGCGGCACCGCATGGATGAAGCGGCGCGTGAAGATCGAGGCGGAGCTACAGAATACCGCCGTGCAGCTACAGGCCCGCATCGCCGCGCGTCAGGTCGCCACCGCGCCGACGATCCGGCCGGACGCGACCCGCTACGCCGTCGTCACCCGTCGCTTCCCCCATCCGCTCAGCAACGATCAGCGCGCCGCCATCCATGCCGTGCTGACCGACTTGGCGAGCGGGCACCCGACCGACCGCCTGCTGTGCGGCGATGTCGGCTACGGCAAGACCGAGGTCGCCGTCCGCGCCGCAGCCGCCGTCGCCGTCGCCGGCCATCAAGTCGCCGTGCTGGCGCCGACCTCCGTGCTGGCCCGGCAGCACCTGGCGGTGTTCCGCGCTCGCTTCGCCGGCACCGGACTGCGCGTCGAGGGCCTGATCCGCACTGAGGACGACGCCGACACACGCGCGACGCGGCGGGCCATCGCCGCCGGCGAGATCGCCATCGTCGTCGGCACCCACGGCCTCGTCTCGACCGAGTTCCACAATCTAGGCCTCACCATCATCGACGAGGAGCAGCGCTTCGGGGAAGACGACAAGGCCGCTCTCGGCAGTCTCGCCCCGCACGTGCTCGCCATGACCGCCACGCCGATCCCGCGCACGATGCAGGCGGCCTTGGTCGGGCTCCGCGAGGTCAGCATGCTGGCCACCCCGCCGCTAGCCCGGCAGCCGATCCGCACCTTTGTCTTGAGCTGGGACAACATCGTCGTGCGCGAGGCGCTGCTTCGTGAATCTCGACGCAAGGGCCAGAGCTTCATCGTCTGCCCCCGTATCTCCGACATCGCGCCGCTGCAGGCCGAGTTGGCATCGCTGGTGCCGGAACTCACCGTCTCCATCGCTCACGGACGCCTACCGCCCGACGCCTTGGAGGCCGCGATCGTCGACTTCGCCGCTGGCCAAGGCGACATCCTGATCGCCACCGACATCATCGAGGCCGGGCTCGACATCCCGCGCGCCAATTTGATGATCGTCACCCATGCCGAGCGGTTCGGACTGGCGCAGCTGCATCAGCTACGCGGCCGCGTTGGCCGAGGGGGCCGGCGTGGCACGGCCTATCTCCTCACCGAGCCCGGCACGACGCTGACCGACGCCACCCAGCAGCGGCTGGTCACCATGCAGCAGCTATCGGCTCTCGGCGCCGGCGTGGAGATCAGCGCCGCCGACCTGAACCTGCGCGGCGCCGGCGACCTGTTCGGCGACCGCCAGGCCGGCCACGTCCGCGCCGTCGGCACCGAACTGTATCAACACCTTCTGCTCGAGGCCGTCTCGATGCAGCGGGGCGACCCGCCGCGTCGCCCCGCTGCCGATCTCCATGTCGAGCTGTCCGGCCGCATCCCGCAGGAATACGTGCCGGACGAGAACCTGCGCATCAGCCTGCTCCGCCGCATGTTCCGCTTGGAGGACCTGCCGAGTCTGCGTCAGTTCATCGACGAAGTGCAGGACCGTTTCGGCCCGCCGCCGCCGGAAGTCGAGGCGCTGCTGGAGATACAACGCCTGCGTCTGTTGGCCGAGATCATGCGGCTGTCGCGCATCGACGCCGGCCATGCCTCCTGCGCGGTGACGCCGATCGACCGGAACAAGGTCGAGGAGATTGCCGAGGCCCTCGGCGGCACGCACGCGAAAGGCCGCGTGCTGATCCCGATCGCGCATCGCGACCCGGTCGTCCGCGCCCAGAAGCTCGCCGAGCTCCTGGGCGGCTGAACGCTTAGTTCTTGGCCTTGTCGACCAGCGCGTTCTTGGAGATCCACGGCATCATGCCGCGCAGCTTCTCGCCGACCTGCTCGATCGGGTGCTCGGCCAGGCGACGCCGGGTCGCCTTGAAGGAGGACTGGTTCACCTTGTTTTCCAGCATCCAGTCGCGGGCGAATTTGCCGGTCTGAATGTCGGACAGCACGCGCTTCATCTCGGCCTTCGTCTCGGACGTGATGATGCGCGGCCCGGTGACATACTCGCCATACTCGGCCGTGTTGCTGATCGAGTAGTTCATGTTGGCGATGCCGCCCTCATAGATGAGGTCGACGATCAGCTTCACTTCGTGCAGGCACTCGAAGTAGGCCATCTCGGGCGCGTAGCCGGCCTCGACCAGCGTCTCGTAGCCGGCCTTGATCAGCTCGACCAAGCCGCCGCAGAGCACGACCTGCTCGCCGAACAGGTCGGTCTCACACTCTTCCTTGAACGTCGTCTCGATGATGCCGGCCTTGCCGCCGCCGATGGCGCTGGCATAGCTGAGCGCGATCTCGAGCGCGTTGCCGCTCGGGTTCTGGTCCACCGCCACGAGGCAGGGCACACCGCCGCCGCGCTGGTATTCCGAGCGCACCGTATGGCCCGGGCCCTTCGGCGCAATCATGAACACGTCAATGTCGGACCGAGGGTCGAGCAAGTTGAAGTGCACGTTGAGGCCGTGCGCGAACGCCAGCGCGGCGCCGGGCTTCATGTTGGCGTGCAGCTTCTCGCGATACAGGTCGCCCTGGCCCTCGTCCGGGGTCAGCACCATCACCACATCGGCCCACTTGGCGCATTCGGCCGGGTCGGCGACCTTGAGCCCGGCGGCTTCCGCCTTGGCCACGCCGACCGAGCCGGCGCGCAGGCCGACCATCAGCTCCTTGGCGCCGCTATCCTTGAGGTTGTTGACGTGGGCATGGCCCTGGCTGCCATAGCCGATGACGGCAACCTTCTTGCCCTTGATGAGGCTGACGTCGGCGTCGCGATCGTAGTACACGCGCATGATTAGTGTCTCCTTGGTGTCGATTGGATGGCGGGCGCCTTAGAGGACCCGTTTGCCCCGTGCAATGGCGGCGACGCCGGTGCGGCTGACTTCGGCCAGGCCGAGCGGGTGCATCAGGGCGATGAAGGCGTCGAGCTTCTCGGTCGCCCCTGTCAGCTCGAAGACGAAGCTCTCCGTCGTCGCGTCGATGACCCGGGCGCGGAACGCGTCGGCCAGCCGCAATGCCTCGGCCCGCTCGGTGCCGCCGCTGACGACCTTGATCATCGCCAGTTCGCGCGCCAGGTGCGATCCCTCGAGCGTCAGGTCGGCCAGGCGATGCACCGGCACCAGCCGGCCGAGCTGCGCCTTGATCTGCTCGATGATCATATCGGTGCCGGTGGTCACCACATTGATGCGGCTGCGCAACCCACTATCGTCGACCGGGGCGACGGTCAGGCTCTCGATGTTGTAGCCGCGCCCGGCAAACAGGCCGATGACACGGGCAAGGACGCCGGCCTCGTTCTCGACGAGGACGGAGATGGTAGCGGTTCGTTGTTGCATGTTCTCTGCTTATTGGCCCTCTGCCGAAGCAGAGGGCGCGGTGGAAGGACGGCCGGTTAGACCAGCATCATGCCTTCGTCGGTGATCGACGCGGTCCGGTCCTGATGTTCCGGCCCGAGGATCATCTCGTTGTGCGCCGCCCCGCTCGGAATCATCGGGAATACGTTCTCCTTCGAGTCCACCGCGATGTCGGCGATCACCGGCTTGTCGATCGCGATCATCTCGTGGATCACCCGGTCCAAATCGTCCACCGACGTCGCCCGCATCCCCACGCCATGGAACGCTTCGGCCAGCTTGACGAAATCCGGCAGCGCCTCCGAGTAGCTCTCCGAATACCGCCCGCCGTGCAGCAGCTCTTGCCACTGGCGGACCATGCCCATGTATTCGTTGTTGAGGATGAAAACCTTCACCGGCAGGCGATACTGCGCCAGCGTCGCCATCTCCTGAATGTTCATCAGGATGCTCGCCTCACCGGCGATGTCGATCACCAGCGCGTCCGGGTGCGCGAGCTGCACGCCCATCGCCGCCGGCAGGCCGTAGCCCATCGTGCCGAGCCCGCCCGAGGTCATCCACCGGTTCGGCGCATCGAACTTGAAGTGCTGCGCCGCCCACATCTGGTGCTGGCCGACCTCGGTGGTGATGTAGGTGTCCTTCTTCAGCGCGCGGGTGATCTCATACAGACGCTGCACCGCATATTGCGGCTTGATGATCCCGCCGCGACCCATGTCCTGGGTAAACCTCAAGCTCTGGATCGACCGCCACTCATCGATCTGGCGCCACCAATTGGTGACTGCCTCGCGGTCGTTGGGCACGCTGCTCTCGGTCCAGGCCGCCAGCAGAGCCTCGATGGTCGCGCCGGCGTCACCGATGATCGGCACCTCGACGGCGACGTTCTTGTTGATGCTCGACGGGTCGATATCGCAATGGATCTTGCGGCTCTGCTGGCTGAACGCGTTCAACCGCCCGGTAACCCGGTCGTCGAACCGCGCGCCGATGTTGAGCAGCACGTCGCAGCCATGCATCGCCATGTTTGCTTCGTAGGTCCCGTGCATGCCCAACATGCCCAGGAACTGCGGATCGTTCGCCGGATACGCGCCGAGCCCCATCAGCGTCGAGGTGCACGGCATGCCGGTGGCCCGCACCAGCTTGATGAGCGCCTCGGCCGCCTGCGGTCCGGCGTTAATGACGCCGCCGCCGGTGTAGATCATCGGCCGCTTGGCGCCGCGCAGCAGCGTGACCGCCTCGGCGATGCGCGCCGGGTCGGGCGCGGTGACCGGACGGTAGGAGCGGTGGCCATGCTCGCTCGGCGGCTGATACGGTGCCGGCGCGATCAGGATATCTTTCGGTAGGTCAACCACCACTGGGCCGGGCCGGCCGCTGCGGGCGACGTAGAACGCCTCGTGCACGATGCGGGCGAGATCCTCGCTGCGCTTGACCAGATAGTTGTGCTTGGTCGCCGGCCGGGTGATGCCCGTCGTGTCGGCTTCCTGGAAGGCGTCGTTGCCGATCAGATGCGTCGGCACCTGCCCGGTCAGGCACACGACCGGGATGCTGTCCATCAACGCATCGACCAGCCCGGTTACAGCATTAGTTGCGCCGGGCCCGCTGGTCACCAGCACGCAACCGACCTTGCCGGTGCTGCGCGCATAGCCCTCGGCGGCATGCACCGCGGCCTGCTCGTGACGCACCAGGATGTGGCGGATGCTGTTCTGCTGGAAGATCGCGTCGTAGATCGGCAGCACTGCACCGCCCGGGTAGCCGAAGATCAGCTCCACGCCCTGCTCGCGCAAGGCGCGCAACAGGACCTCGGCACCGTTGTGACCCGTCGGCTCAGTTTTGAGCATGGTCTGGTGGGTGCCGATCTGGTCGGTGGCGGTCAGCGGGCTCTTGAGGGTTTGGCTCATGGTGCGGCTGATGTGACAGCCAGGGCGAGCCACGTCAATCCCCGTGTATAATGAAACCGCTGATCTCCTGAACCAGACTTTCTGATTGTTGCTTATCACCCACCCAAGCGGACATAAACGTACGTTTCATGGCTGGGTCGCCCAATTCGCGGTTCCGGAACCATGTTGCCTGGCGCTTGACGTATCGCATCGACGCCGCGACCGCCTGCAACCGTGCCTCGGCCAATCCCGCCTGCCCCCGCACCACCGCGCTCAACTCCGGCACGCCGAGCGCCCGCAGCGCGGGACACGCCGGGTCCAACTCAAGCGCGCACAGCGCCGCGACCTCGTCGAGCGCTCCGGCAGCGAGCATGGCGTCGAACCGCCCCGCGACCGATACCCGCAGATCGTCTCGCGGCGGATCCAGCACGATCGACCGGAATGCGTATGGCACGGCCGCGCCCTCGGTCCGCTGCCACGCCGCAAGCCCGCGCCCGGTGCTACGCCATACCTCCCATGCCCGGGCCAGCCGCTGCGGATCGCTCGGCCGCAGCCCGGCCGCTGTTTCCGGATCGACCGCGGCCAGCCGCGCATGCATCGTTGCCGGCCCCTCGGCGGCGACCAGGGCGCGCGCCTCCGCCCGATGCGCCGGGTCCGGCTCAGGGATGTCGGCCAGGCCGCCGGTCAGCGACTGCAGATACAGCCCGGTGCCGCCGCATAGGATCGGCAACGCCGCCGCCTCCATCGCCGCCAGCGCCTCGCGCCGCCACCAGGCGACGCTGCCGGGCGTGGCGGCCGGGCGGATGCCGTAGAGAAGATGCGGCACGCCGGCGCGATCCCGCGCGCTCGGCTGCGCGGTGACGATCGGGATCTCGCGATACACCTGCATGCTGTCGGCGTTGATCACCGTGCCGCCGAGTCGCTCGGCTAGTGTCAGCGCCAGCGCCGACTTCCCGCTCGCGGTCGGCCCGGCGATGATCAACGCTTGCCGCAATCCGCCCTCCCTGCCATGTGCGCGGCCAATGTCGTTCTACCTCACGCTGATCGCCTCGCCCGGCCAACTCGACCCGGCCTGGGTCGCCCGCGCCGCCGCCGCCGCGAAGGCCGACGGCACCGTGACGCTCTCACCCGGCGAGGCCGTCGACCTCCCCTGCCCCGCCGCGCCCGACCCGGGCGCCCTACGCGCCGCAATCGGCGACGCACCGGTCGACACGGTCGTGACACCGGCCGGCAACCGGCGCAAGCGCCTGCTGATCGCCGACATGGACAGCACCATCGTCATCGGCGAGACGCTGGACGAAGTGGCACACTTCGCCGGCGTCGGCGACCGCGTCGCCGCCATCACGGCGCGCGCCATGGCCGGCGAGATCGACTTCAAGGGCGCCCTGCGCGACCGCGTCGCCCTACTCGAGGGACTCGACCTGGCCACCCTAGAGCGGACATGGGCCGCAACCCGGTTGATGCCGGGCGCCAGCGAGCTGGTCGCCACCATGCGCGCCCATGGCGCCATGACGGCGCTGGTCTCGGGCGGCTTCACCTTCTTCACCGCCCGCGTCGCCGCTGCTCTGGGCTTCGACGAGCACCGCGCCAACGCGCTACTCGACGACGGTGCCAGGCTGCTCGGCCGGGTACAGGAACCCATCCTCGACCGCACTTCCAAGCTGGAGAGCCTGCAGGAGCTGGCCACGACCCATGGCCTGACCCTCGACGACTGTCTCGCCGTCGGTGACGGCGCCAACGATCTCGACATGATCCGCGCCGCCGGCCTGGGCGTCGCCTATCATGCCAAGCCGATCGTCGCCGACGTCGCCCGGGCACGCATCGACCACGCCTCCCTGCGCGCGCTGCTGTTCATCCAGGGCTACCGGGCCGACGAAATCTCCGGCTGATGTCCAAGCTGATCGACAATGAGAGGGTCAAGCTACTTGCGACCGGGCTGAACAACCTCGGGATCGCCACCATCGTCGCCGGGACCATCGGGCCGTTGATCGCGCGCAGTTACGGCGCGGCGACGGCCAGCGGCTTCGTGTTGCACGCGGTCCTTGCCCTACTATATCTTCTGACTGGGGCCTCGCTCATGACATTCGCGCGGTTCGTGCTCAGGGAGTTGGTCGAATGACGTTTGACGAGTTCCTCCTCTGGCTGATCCCTCCCGTGCTGCTGATCACAGGCGGCGCTCTCGTGACCTTCTGGCCGCGGCGGCGGTCTCGATAACCGTCATCATCAGGAGCCGGACCGGACTGGCGTAACCCGCTCCAGGCGCATACGTCACCGTCGCATGATCAAGACCACGGCAGACCTCGTAGCAGCTGGCCTTCTCCATTACGAGGCCCGCGACACCCTTGATGCGGTTGCGACGCGCTATGCCATCGCGATCACCCCGGCCATCCAGGCACTGATCGAACGCGCCGACGACCCGATCGGCCTGCAGTTCGTCCCCGACCCGGCCGAGCTCGACCATCTCCCGCACGAACTCGCCGACCCCATCGGCGACGCGGCGCACAGCCCGGTCCCCGGTCTCGTGCACCGCTATCCCGACCGCGTGCTGCTCAAGCCCGTCCTGGTCTGTCCGGTCTATTGTCGCTTCTGCTTCCGCCGCGAGCATGTCGGCCCTGGCAGTGGCGCGATGTCGCCGGCCGAGCTCGACGCCGCCATCGCCTACGTCGCCGCCCGCCCCGCCATCCGCGAGGTGATCCTCACCGGCGGCGATCCGCTCATGATGGCGCCCCGCCGCCTCGGCGACCTGCTCGACCGGCTGCAGGCCATCCCGCATGTCGAGCTGCTGCGGCTCCACTCCCGCGTCCCCGTCACCGACCCGGCCCGCATCACCCCTGCCCTACTCGCCGCGCTCGATCGAGACACCCCAATCTGGCTTGCTGTCCACGCCAACCACGCCCGCGAGTTCAGCCCCGCCGCGGCGCTTGCCCTGCGCGCACTGCACGCCGCCGGCGTTTCCCTCCTCGGCCAGAGCGTGCTGCTCCGCGGCGTCAACGACAGCGCGGCCGCGCTCGAGGACCTGTTCCGCGCCATGCTCCGCACCCGCGTGAAGCCCTACTACCTGCACCAACTCGACCCGGCGCCCGGCACCGCGCGCTTCCACGTCCCCATCGCCGAAGGCCGCCGCCTGCTCGAGGCGTTGCGCGGCCGGGTCACGGGCATGGCCTGGCCGACCTATGTGCTGGACATCGCGGGCGGCCATGGCAAGGTGCCGATCGGGCCGGACTACCTGGCCGGCGGAACCGTCCGCGATCCCTGGGGCGGTTCGCACGCGCTTGCCGGGTCACAATCGGCGGGATAAAAGCCCGTCCTCCCCCGCAGCCTCGGTGGCGGCGACATCAAGATTAGGCTCTTTCCATGAAGCAGCAGGCCAACCTCATCCGCGCCGGTCATGTGCTCGACCACGGCGGCCGCCGCTGGACCGTGCTGAAGCAGCAGATCATCACCCCCGGCAAGGGCGGCGCGTTCATCCAGGTCGAGATGCGCGACCTCAAGACCGGCAACAAGACCAACGAGCGCTGGCGCACCGCCGACAGCGTCGAGCGGCTGCAGACGTCGGAAAAGGAATACACCTACTCCTACACCGAGGGCGACAACATCGTCCTGATGGACCCGGAGAGCTTCGAGCAGACCCACATCCCGATGGATCTGCTGGGCGACCTCGCGCCGTTCCTGCAGGACAATATGAAGGTCACGGTCGACCTCGTCGAAGCCGATCCGGTCGGCATCCGTCTACCATCCACCGTCATTCTCGAAGTCGTCGAGGCAGATCCGGTGGTCAAGGGTCAGACGGCGACCAGCTCTTACAAGCCGGCCAAGCTCAGCAACGGCGTCAAGACGCAGGTGCCGCCCTTCGTCGAAGCCGGCGAGCGCATCGTCGTCCGCACCGAAGACGCCACCTACGTCGAACGCGCCAAGGGCTAACCCGACATCGCGTCTACTCCCTCTCCCGGGGGGGAGAGGGCTTCAAAGGAATACCGAATGGCCCTTCGCCTCTCCCCGCAGATGACCGTGATGCAGAGTGCGGCACAGAAGGCGGCAAAACGGCTGCTGCGCGACTTCTCCGAAGTCGAACAGCTCCAAGTCAGCGTCAAAGGCCCCTCCGACTTCGTCAGCCAGGCCGATATCCGCGCCGAACAGACCGTGCGGGAGGAGTTGGCCAAGGCCCGCCCCGGCTACGCCTTCCTCATGGAGGAAAGCGGCACCAGCGGCCCGGCCGACTGGAACCATCGTTGGGTCGTCGACCCGCTCGATGGCACCACCAACTTCCTGCACGGCGTGCCGCACTGGTGCATCTCGATCGCCCTCGAACAGCGCCGACCCGACGGCGGCACCGAGATCTCCGCCGGCATCATCTACAACCCGGTCAATGACGAGATGTTCTGGGCCGAGCGCGGCGTCGGCGCCTTCCTCAACGAGCGCCGTCTGCGCGTCGCTGCCCGGCGCGAGATCAAGGACGCGCTGTTCGCCACCGGCATTCCGTTCGCCGCCGTCAGCGCCCCGCGCCGGCTCGCCTTCGCCCGCACGCTCGGCACGCTGATGCCGCAAGTCGCCGGTATCCGTCGCTTCGGCGCCGCCGCGCTCGACCTGGCCTGGGTCGCGGCCGGCCGCTATGACGGCTATTGGGAGTTAGGGCTCAAGCCGTGGGACATGGCCGCCGGCATGCTGATCGTGCGCGAGGCCGGCGGCTTCGTCACCGACGCGGCCGGGGCCGAGGCCGTGATGCATGAGAGCGCCGGCAACGACATCGTCGCCGCCAACCCGCATCTGCACCCGCGCCTGCTGCAAGTCGTCTCCGACGGCGTTTCGGCAGCCGAGGGCCGCGCCGCCTGATGCGCAGCATCCCGGTAGTGATGGCCGGGCTGCTGCTGGCGTGGAGCCCCGCTCACGCCCAGGTCACCACCAACGAGGGCGCGCTGGAATCGCTCGCCCCACAGCGCCAGCCCGCGACCCGGCCGCAGACGCCGCGGCGCCCGGCACCCAAACCCGCGACGCCGACGTCGACGCCTCACGCCGTGCCGCAAGCCAGTGCGCCCGCCAAGACCGTCAAGCCGGCGATCCCGGTCAGTCCGCCGGCGATCCTGGCGCTGCCGCCCGCCGTCGCCGTGCCGCTCGCCCATCCGCCGCCGGCACCCGTGGTTCCGCTCGCCGATGACGCGCCCGGCACGGCCAGCGCATTGCCGGCCGGGCTGCGCATCACCTTCGGCGCTGACCGCTCAGACATGAGTCCGGCCACCGCCGCCGCGCTCACCGCCTGGGCAGAGACCCAGATGTCGCAGACCGCCGGCATCAACGTGTTCGCCTACGCAGCCGGCAGCGCGGAGGATCCCTCGACTCCGCGCCGGCTCTCGCTACAGCGCGCTCTGGCCGCCCGGGCCGTCCTGCTCAAGGCCGGTATCCCCAGCCCGCGCATCTATCCGCGCGCGCTCGGTCCGGCCGGTGCGTCCGAGCCGGACCGAGTCGACGTCGTCACCGGGCCGCCGACACCGCCCGCGACGAGCGCCGGCGAGTGACCAAGCCGACCAGCTTCCTGATCCGCATGCTGGTCTTCCTGGCCATCGTGCTGATCATCGCCGGCGTGCTCTCGGGCGCACTGATCACGGCATTCGCCAGCAATCCGCTGCTCAACCTGATGATCTTCCTGGTGCTGCTCTCCGGCATCGCCTGGACGTTGACGCAGGTGACCCGGCTGGCGCCCGAGGTCCAATGGGTCGAGACGTTCCAGACCCAGCGCGCCAAGCTCGCCGTCTTGCCGCCGCCGAAGCTGCTGGCGCCGATGGCCAGCATGTTGGCGACCCGACAAGGGCGAGGCCGCGAGGGCCAGGAGCGCTTCACCTTGTCGGCGCCGGCGATGCGCAGCCTGCTTGACGGCGTGTCCAGCCGGCTCGACGAAGGCCGCGAAATCTCGCGCTACCTGACCGGATTGCTGATCTTCCTCGGTCTGCTCGGCACGTTCTGGGGTTTGCTGCAGACCGTCGCGTCCGTCTCGGACGTGATCAGCACCATGTCGGTCGGCTCGGGCGACATCAATGCGCTGTTCGAGCAGTTGAAGACCGGCCTCGGCCGCCCGCTCAAGGGCATGGGCACGGCGTTCTCGGCCAGCATGTTCGGCCTTTCCGGCGCTCTGGTGATCGGCTTTCTCGACCTCACCGCCGGGCAGGCGCAAAACCGCTTCTACAACGAGCTGGAGGAATGGCTCGCTGGGCTGACCCGGCTCTCCTCCGGTGCGCTCGGCGGCGAGGGTGAAGGCTCCGTGCCGGTCTACGTCCAGGCGCTGCTGGAGACGACGGCCGAGAACATGGAGAACCTGCAGTCGGTGCTGAGCCGCGGCGAGGACGGCCGCATCCAGGCCAACAACGCGATCGTCACCCTGTCCGAAAAGATCGCAACCTTGTCGGACACCATGCGGACCAACCAGCAGCTGATGCTGCGGATCGCCGAGACCCAGGCGCAGCTGGCCCCTGCGCTGCAACGCCTCGGCGAGCCGCGGCGCGACGAGAACAGCGACGCCGCCCGTGGTCACCTGCGCAACATCGAGCAAGCCATGCAGCGTCTGCTCAGCGAGAGCGAGCAGGGCCGCCAGCAGTCGACCACCGAGCTCCGCAACGATATCCGCGTGTTGACGCGCACCATCGCGGCCATCGCCGAGGGTCCCCAGCAATGATGGTCGACCAGCCGCGATGAGCGCGGCTTAGTGCCCCGCAACCGCCGCCGCGGCGCGTCGGAGGAGCTGAATCCTTGGCCCGGCTACGTGGACGCGCTGTCCACGTTGCTGATGGTCATCATCTTCGTGCTGCTGGTGTTCGTGCTGGCGCAGGCGTTCCTGTCAGCCGCGCTGACCGGGCGCGACCGGGCGCTGGATCGGTTGAACCGCCAGGTAGCCGAACTGTCCGACATGTTGTCGCTTGAGCGGAGCCGGACCGGCGAGCTGCAGCTCTCCGCGGCGTCGTTGGGCCGCGATCTTCAGGCGTCCAACGCCGGGCGCGAGCAATCGGCGCGCGACGTCGCCGCGCTGCGGGCCGAGGGCACGCGGACCCAGGCGGAGCGCGACGCGATGCGGGCCGAGCGGGATCGCCTCTCGGCTCGGCTGGCCGACGCGGAACTGCAGGCGCAGTCCGCCCTCGCGCGCAACGCCCAGCTACAGGCGCGCGTCACCGAGACGGCCAGCCGCACCGACGCTGCGGGGCAGGAGACCGCCACAGTTGCGACGCAGCTGGCCGACACGCGGCGTCAACTTGCCCAATCTCGCGCCGAACTCGCGCGGCTGACGGCGCTGCGCGACGAGTTGGAGCAGCAGGTCAAGGACGCCGCCGTCCGCGCGACCACCGAGGAACAACGACGCCAAGCGCTGGCCGCGCAGCTCACCGACCAGGAGAGAATCAGCGAGTCCGGCCGCGCCCAGATCGCATTGCTCACCCAGCAGATGACCGCGCTGCGCGATCAGGTGCAGAAAGTCTCCGCAGCGCTCGACCTGGCGGAGGCGTCGGGCCGCGATCAGAACGCGCAGATCGCCAACCTCAGCACCCGGCTCAATACCGCGCTGGCCTCCAAAGTCGAGGAGCTGCAGCGCTACCGCAGCGAGTTCTTCGGCCGGCTGCGCGACGTGCTGCAGAACCGGCAGGACGTCCAGGTCGTCGGCGACCGCTTCGTGTTTCAGAGCGAGGTGCTGTTCCCCGCCGGGTCGGCCGAGCTGTCGGTATCGGGGCAGGAGCAGATCCGGAAACTGGCAACGACGCTCAAGCAGATCGCCGCCGAGATCCCGCCCGACGTGAACTGGCTGCTCCGTGTCGACGGCCATGCCGACCGGCAGCCGCGCCGCAGCGGCGATGCCGGTAACTGGGAGCTGTCGGCGCAGCGCGCGATCAACGTCGTCAAGCTGCTGGTCGACGAAGGCATCCCCGCCAGCCGCCTCGCCGCCACCGGGTTCGGCGAATACCAACCGCTCGACCCGGCCGATACCGCCACCGCCTACGCCCGCAACCGACGCATAGAATTGAGGCTGACAGACCGATGATCGAAGGTGCCCGCACGTCCATTCCGCTCGACCTTTCCGGCCTGCGGGTCGCCATCACCGGCGGCGCGGGGGGCATCGGCCGGGTCATGGCCGACGGCTACGCTGCCTGCGGCGCCCGCGTGTTCGTCTCCGATGTGGACGAGGCCGGGCTCGCCGCGTGCGGTCATCCCGGCATGCGCGCCGATGCCGGCCGAGTCGCCGATCTCGACGCGTTCATGGGGGCTGCGATCAACCATCTCGGCGGGCTCGACGTGCTCGTCAACAACGCCGGGATCGCCGGCCCGACGGCGCGGGTCGAGGACGTGACGCCCGAGCAGCTCGACGCGGTGCTCCAGATCGACCTCGCCTCGATGTTCCATTGCGCGCGCCTGGCGGTGCCGGCGCTGCGGGCGTCCGGCGGCGGCAGCATCGTCAACCTCAGCTCGGCAGCGGGCAAGTTCGGCTTCCCGCTCCGCAGCCCCTATTCGGCGGCCAAATGGGGCGTCGTCGGCTTCACCCGCACGCTGGCCGTCGAGCTCGGCACCGACGGCATCCGCGTCAACGCCATCCTGCCCGGCCTGGTCGAGGGGCCCCGCATCCGCAGCGTGATCCGCAACAAGGCCGCCGCCAAGGGGGTCAGCGACAACGAGCAGACCGAGCAGGCGCTTCAGGCCGTCAGCCTGCGCTGCTTCGTCAGCCAGCAAGATATCGCCAACATGGCGCTGTATCTTTGCAGCCCATTCGGCGCCACGATCACCGGCCAGGCCATCAGCGTCGACGGCGGCATGGAAAGCATCATCTAGGCCCCGAGCCGGCACGAAGCGTGGCGCCCCTGCCACAACGCCGGGGTCCCACGCGAACGGCATCGAACTGTCATCCCCAAACGAGCTGTCACCATGTTTTGTGACAGCATCGAAAAAGGATCGATCGGTGTCTGGTTTTCGCACGCTTCTCACGGCCACGGTGGCCGTCTCGTCGCTCGGTTCGGCGGCACACGCTCAAAATGACCCCCGTCTCGCTTCCATCGAGGCGCAGATCAAAGCGCTACAGGCCGAGTTGGCGACCGTCCGCCATGACCTGGCGGCCAGCCGTTCGGAGACCCGCGCCGCCCGGCAGGCCCGCACCGCACCGGTGCAATCCGGCCGTCCCGCGCGGGGCCGTGGACCTGGCGCCGCGCAGCAGGCCAGCGCCAGCCCGCCTGACGGCGCCGGCGCGCCCGCCGGGCCCAACCTGCCGGTCGAGACAAGCAGTGTCGCTCCTCCAAGCGGAACCGCGGCAGCGGCAGCGAACCCCGGCGGCGTCAGCTTTCCCAAGGGCCGCCCGACCTTCACCAGCAACGATGGCCGCTTCTCCGCCGCGATCGGGCTGCAGCTTCACTACGACATCGGCGGCGAGTTCACCGGCCCCAATCGGAACGCGCAGCCGACGCGGCTCGATTCGTTCGGCCAGAACCTGCGCCGCGCCCGCGTGCCGTTCGTCTTCAAATACGATGATTTCCAGATCAACCTGACCCCGGACTTCGGCAACTCGCCGGATGGATCGCCCACGCTCTACGAAGCCAACATCAACTACACCCCAAAAGGCACGCCGCTGACGGCGACCGTCGGCTACTTCAAGCCCTGGTACACGCTGCAGGACAGCATGAGCTCGAACGACTTCTTCTTCCTCGAGCGTCCTAGCATCGTCGAGGCATCGCGCAACGTCGCCGCCGGCGATGCCCGCTCCTCGGCCGGCGTGCGATGGGCCGAGCCGCGCTATTTCGCCGCCGCCTACCTGACCGGCGCGCCCTACGCCAGCCAATCCACCGCGCTGGCGCAACCGCAGCAGACCGGCGGTACGTTGCGGCTCGCCGGCCGCCCCATCGTCAGCGAGAACACCGACCTGCATCTCGGCTTCTCAGGTGCCAGCGCCTTCCGCATCCAGCGCACCGCCAGCGGCCAGACGCTCACCATCCAAGACCGTCCGGAGCTGCGCATTGACACCAACCGCCTCGTCAGCACCGGCGCGCTCAATGCCAGCAGCGCTTACACCTACGGCCCGGAGTTCGGCCTGCGCTACCGCAATTTCCTGGTGCAGGGCGAATACGGCCGTATCGGCGTCAACCGCGCCAACAGCCCGAATCCGAGCAGCGGCGCCATGCCCGCCCTTGAGTTCGACGGCGGTTACGTCGAAGGCAGCTGGGTGATCACCGGGGAACCGCGATCCTACGATACCAGCGAGGCGGCGTTCGGCTCACCCAAGCCGAAGCAGCCGCTCTCGCTCAAGGACGGTCATTTCGGCGCGTTCGAGCTGGTCGGCCGCTATAGCCACCTGAACCTGAATGACAAGGTGACACGCGGCGTCGCGCAGTCGGTCACCGGCGGCGTGTTCGGCGGCGAGCAGAACGTCTACTCGGTCGGGATGAACTGGTATCCCAACGACTTCCTGCGCTTCATGCTGGATTACGATATCGTCAACGTGGACCGGCTCAGTACAGCCGGAACGACACAGATCGGTCGGCGATATCAGGCGATCGCGCTCCGCGCGCAGGCGGCATTCTGATGTGGGCTGAAGCCCAACCCTACGAACGTCTCGTAGGGTGGGCTTCAGCCCACCGAGTCACCGCGGTGCGAGCACCATGATCATCTGACGGTTCTCCATCCGCGGCATCTGCTCGACCTTGGTGGCCAGCTCGAGTTCCGCGCGAATGCGTTCCAGCACCTTGATCCCGATATCCTGGTGCGCCATCTCGCGACCGCGGAAGCGCAAGGTCACCTTCACCTTGTCGCCCTCGTCGATGAACGACTTCATCGCCCGCATCTTCACCTGGTAGTCGTTCTCGTCGATGTTCGGGCGGACCTTGATCTCCTTGATCTCGATCACACGCTGCTTCTTCTTGGCCTCGTTCTTCTTCTTCTGCTGCTCGTACTTGAACTTGCCGTAGTCCAAGATCTTGGCGACCGGCGGATCGGCGTTCGGGCTGATCTCGAGCAAGTCGAGGCCCAGGCCGAAGGCGCGCGCGATCGCGTCACGCGTGGCCATCACGCCCTGCATCTCGCCGTCTTGGTCGATCAACCGCACCTGCGGCACGCGGATATCTTCATTCACGCGGGGCCCGTCGCGGGACGGCGTCGAATTCGGCATTGGTCCTCTTGGTATCGTACTCTCCTGTAGATATTGACGTTCGGTTAGGCCGGTTCGGGCCTTAGTCGCTTGACATCGGGAGGCAGAGCCTCTTGTGCAAGACGATCCAATACGAGATCGAGCGAAACGACCTCTTGATCCTGGCCGCCCAACCTGCGTATGGCAACGGTGCGCGCCTCGGCCTCGCGGCGACCCACGACCAGGATTACCGGCACGTACTGGACGCTATGCTCCCGGATCTTGGCCTTGATCGATTCGTTGCGCCCGTCGGCTTGCGCCGCCAGCCCACGCGCCCGCAAGGCGGCCGCGACCTCCTCGGCATATTCCGCCGCGTCGCTGACGATGCTGGCGACCACGATCTGCACCGGCGCGAGCCAGAGCGGGAACCGGCCAGCGTAGTTCTCGATCAAGATGCCGAGGAACCGCTCGAAGCTACCGAGAATCGCGCGGTGCAGCATCACCGGCCGCTGCCGCGAGCTGTCCTCGTCGACGTAGCTGGCTTCAAGCCGCTCCGGCAACACGAAGTCGACCTGCAGCGTGCCGCACTGCCAGTCCCGCCCGATCGCATCCCGCAGCACGAATTCGAGCTTGGGGCCGTAGAACGCGCCCTCCCCGGGGTTCAACTCATACTCGACGCCGGCGGTCAGGCAGGCCGCCTTCAGCGCGCCCTCCGCCCGGTCCCAGGTCTCGTCCGTTCCTGCGCGCGAGTCCGGCCGATCGGAGAACTTCACCCGGAACTCGTCGAAGCCGAAATCGCGGTAGATCGAGGATAGCAGCTCGACGAACCGCACCGTCTCCGGCCCGATCTCGTTCTCAGTGCAGAAGATGTGTGCGTCGTCCTGCGTGAAGGCGCGGACCCGCATGATGCCGTGTAACGCGCCGGACGGCTCATAGCGATGGCACGAGCCGAACTCGGCCATCCGCATCGGCAGGTCGCGGTACGAGCGCAGTCGATCCTTGAAGATCAGCACGTGACACGGGCAATTCATCGGCTTGAGTGCGAGGGTGGTGTCCTCGTCCTCCACCTTGGCGATGAACATATGCTCCTTGTAGTTGTCCCAGTGCCCGCTGGCCTCCCACAGCTTGCGATCGACCAGCTGCGGCGTCTTGACCTCGAGATAGCCGCCCTCGTCCTGCCGGCGGCGCATGTAGGCTTCGGCGGCGCGATACAACCGCCAGCCCTTCGGGTGCCAGAACACCGACCCGGTGGCTTCCGGCTGCATGTGGAACAGATCCATCTGCTGGCCGATGCGCCGGTGGTCGCGCCGTTCGGCTTCCTCGAGCTGATGCAGGTGGGCGTCCAGCTCTTTCTGGTCGCGCCAGGCGGTGCCGTAGATGCGGCTCAGCATGGGATTGCGGTGGTCACCGCGCCAGTACGCGCCCGCCACCTTCATCAGCTTGAAGGCCGGGCCGACATCGCCGGTGCCGCGCATGTGCGGGCCACGGCAGAGATCGATCCAGTCGCCCTGCTTGTAGAGCGTGATCGTCTCGCTGGTCGGCAAGTCACGGATCAGCTCGGCCTTGTAGCGTTCGCCGCGCGCCTCGAAGAAGGCGATCGCCTCGTCGCGGTCCCATTCCTGGCGCTCGAAGGCGGCGTTGCGCGCGACGATCTCGCGCATCTTCGCTTCGATCGCCGGAAAGTCCTCCGGCGTGAACGGGGCGTTGCGGGCGAAATCGTAGTAGAAGCCGTTCTCGATCGACGGCCCGATGGTCACCTGCGTGCCCGGATGCAGCGCCTGCACCGCTTCGGCCAGGACGTGCGCGGTGTCGTGCCGGATCATCTCGAGCGCGTCGGGATCGCGCCGGGTCACGAAGACGATGGCGGCGTCGTGCTCGATCTGGCGCGCGAGGTCGGTGAGCTTGCCGTCGACCTTCATCGCCAGCGCGGCGCGCGCCAGGCCGGGCCCGATATCGGCCGCCAGCGCCGCGCCCGTGACCGGCCCATCGAAGCGACGGACGGAACCGTCGGGCAAGGTGATGGCGGGCATGGACTCAGGGGTTCTCCGAAAGGCGAAGCGCACTCATGGCGCTATGGCAGGCAAGCCGCAACCCTTTCGAGCGCGAGATCAGCCAAGTCGGCTTCGCGCAGCACCGTCACGCTTCCCGGCACCGGCCCGCGTGGCGCGGCGTGGCCGGGGTCCGACCGCGCCGAGAACAGCGCGATGCAGGGGCAGCCGACCGTAGCCGCCAGGTGGATCGGCCCGGTATCGTTCCCGACGGCCAGCGATGCCCGCGCCGCCAGGCCGCCGAGGTCGAACAGGTCGGTCTGCCCGGTCAGGTCGATCGCCGCCGGACACGCCGCCTGGATGGTCGCGCCCAGCGCGCGCTCCGCCTTGGTGCCGATCACGACCGGCGTCACGCCCCGGTCGGCGATCAGGCATGCAAACGCCGCGAACCGCTCCGTCGGCCACCGTTTCTGCGGCAGATGCGGCGAGCAGCCCGGCACCAGCAGCGCATACGGCTCCGGCATCGCCGGCCCGCCAGCGGTGAACCAGGATAGGTCCGGCGGCGGAAACTCGCGCACGCCGGCCATCACCAGCTGCTCGCGCAGCCGCTCGGCATTGTGCATAAGGTCGCGCGCCTTGTTGGTGTGCGGATGCGATGCCCCGCGCGCGATGCCAGACCAGGGCGGGCGGGCGGCGAGCGTGAAATATCGGCCGGACCGGCCCGATGTCTGCAGGTCGTAGACGAAGTCGAACCCCTGCAGCATCCGCCGCAGCCGCAACAAGCCCGGCAGATTGAGCCAGCCCGGCCGTGCATCGACCAGCACGCGGTCGAACCAGGGTGAGCGCTCGCCCAGCGCCGCGAACGGCGCGGTGGTCAGCAGCGTGATCCGCGCGTCCGGGTGCCGCGCGCGGATGGCGGCAAAGGCCGGGAACGCCTGCACGAAGTCGCCGAGTGCGCCGAGCTTGATGACGAGGATGTTCACTCCAGCAGTTCGGCGTAGACCGCCAGGGTCGCCCGCTGCATCGCCGTCGTCGTGTAGCGCGTCAGCACCGCCTGCCGGGCCGACCGGCCGACGAGCTCCCGCTCGGCGGCCGGCAGCGCCAGCACGCGGTCGATCGCCGCAGCCAGCGCCACCGGGTCGCCCGGGGTGACGCGCCAGCCGGTGCGCCCGTGCTGCACGGTCTCCGCCGCGCCGCCGTGATCGCTGGCGACCACCGGCCGCCGCATCGCCTGCGCCTCGATCACCGTGCGCCCGAACCCCTCTGGCTCGACCGACGCGTTGACGACCACGTCGGCCAGCGCCAGCCCGGCCGGCATGTCGTCGCACGCGCCGACGAACTTGATACGGCCCTCGACGCCGAGCGCCTTCGCCTTCGCCTTCAGCTGCGCCACGTAGCGGTCCCGGTCGCGCAACGGTCCGGCGACGATGCAGACCAGCCCCGGCGTCCGCAGGAACCGCAGCGCCTGGATCAGCACAGCCTGCCCTTTCCAGCGCGACAGGCGGCCCGGCAACAGCACGACCTTCTGCTCCGGCTGCACGTCCCATGCCGCCCGCAACGCCTCGACTCGGGACGGCAACAATGCGTCCGGGTCGAACAGCACCGGATCGACGCCGCGCGGGATCAGCCGGATCCGGCTCGAGGCGACGCCGTGCCGCTCCTCCACCAACTCGGCGATGAACCGGCTGATCGCGATCACCCGTTCGCCCCGCGCCATGACGGCATTGTAGGCCCGCTTGCCGGGCGTGCTCTCGTCATAGGGCGCGTGATACGTGGTCACGAAGTGAGTGCCGGTCTTCTTGGCCGCCAGCGAAGCGGACCAGGCCGGCGCGCGCGACCGCGCATGCACCAGCTCGACGCCTTCGGCCCGGATCAGCCGCACGAGATGACCGACGTTGCGCCAGATGCGCACCGGGTTCTTGCTCGCCAGCGGCAGTATGATATGCCGCCCGCCGGCGGCGGCCACCGCCGGCTCGAGCCGGCCGCCCGCGCTGGCCACCAGCGCCGTCCCGCCGGCGCGCGTGATGGCCTGCACCATCTCGATCGTCCCGCGCTCGACGCCCCCACTGCCCAGCGAGGGCACCACTTGCAGAATGACGGCACCGGACGGAAGGGGCATCCCGGCGCCTATACCATGCCCGGCGGCATGGTCTAGCGTGCGCCACCATGACTGCCGACCAGATCGCCTGGTTCGGCTCGGTATCCGCCTTCGCGCTGGCGATGGCCGCGACGCCGGGGCCGAACAACGCCATGGTGGCCGCTTCCGGCGCCCGGTTCGGCATCGCCCGCACGCTGCCGCACATAATCGGCATCACGCTCGGTTTCCCGGTCATGGTGCTCGCCGTGGCGGTCGGCGCCGGGCAGGTGCTCGCGGCCAACCCGTGGCTGCACACCGTCCTGCATTGGGTCGGCGCGGCCTACATCCTCTGGCTGGCCTGGGCGATCGCCCGGCCGCACCCGCCGACCGAATCCGACCCGCAACGCCGCCCACTGGGCCTGCTCGCGGCCGCCTTGTTCCAATGGATCAACCCGAAAGCCTGGATCATCGCAGTCAGCGCCGTGGTGACCTACACTGGCGAAGGCGCCCCGTTCGCGCAGACGCTGGCCATGGCGACGGTGTTCGGGGTCGTCACCTTTCCGGCCGTCCTGTTCTGGACCGCCGTCGGCGCCGGCGCCGCCCGGTTTCTGCGGACCGAGCGGGCGTTGCGCCGATTCGATCTGGTCATGGCGACGCTGCTGGTGGCATCGCTGGTCCCGATCCTGTTCGAGTAGGAGAACGACGATGCCGAACGGCCGCACCGCGCGCGACGGCGTGGACCTTGCCTGGAGCCTGACGCCGGGCGACGGGCCGACGACGGTGTTCCTGCCGGGCTATCGCAGCGACATGAACGGGTCCAAGGCGCTGGAAACGGACGCGTTCTGCCAGCGCAACGGCCTCGCCTGCCTGCGGCTCGACTATGCCGGGCACGGTGCCAGCGGCGGGCGTTTCGAGGATGGCACCATCGGGCGCTGGCGCGACGACGCGCTGTTCCTGATCGACACGCAGACCTCAGGCGACCTCGTGCTGGTCGGCTCCAGCATGGGCGGCTGGATCGCGCTCTTGCTGGCGCTGCTGCGGCCGGACCGCGTCGTGGGCCTGATCGGCATCGCCGCGGCCCCGGACTTCACCGAGACGCTGATGTGGGCGGCCATGACCGACGGCGAGCGCGAAATCCTGGCGCGCGACGGCGTGCTGCTGACACCGAGCGAGTACGGCCCCCCGGTCCCGGTAACCGCCGCCCTGATCGAGGATGGGCGCACGCACCTGCTGCTGGACCGCCCAATCGCCCTGAACGTGCCGGTGCGGCTGCTGCAGGGGCAGCAGGACCCGGACGTCCCCTGGCAGACCGCAATGCGGCTGGCCGAGCGGCTGGAGACGGACGACGTGCAGGTTACGCTGGTCAAGGACGGCGATCACCGCCTGTCCCGACCCGGCGACCTCGCGCTACTGCGGCACACCCTCGCCGCGCTCCTGCTCGAGAATAGCGCGTAGGCCTTCACGGTAGGTCGGATAGCGCCAGGCGATCCCCAGCGCCGCCTGGGTGATGCGGCTGGCGACCTGGCGGTTCTCCGCCCAGAAGCTGGCGCCCATCGGCGACATGTCGCGCAGCGCGTCCTCGAACGGCACCAAGGGCGGCGCCGGCAGCCCGATCAGCCGCGCGGCCTCCGCCGTCGCCTCCGCACTCTCGACGGGCAGATCGTCGTTCAGGTTCAGCACGCGCGCGCCGGCCCCGCGTGACTGGCCCATTGCGGCCAGCACGGCGGTGACGATGTCGTCGCGATGGATGCGGCCGAACCGATGCCCCGGCTTGTCGACCCGGCGCCCCTTCCCCGCCCTGATCTCGGCGAACGGCGACCGGCCCGGCCCGTAGATCCCCGCGACCCGGAACAGGTCGACCGCGCACCGCTCGAAGGCTGCGCGCCATTGCTGCTCCGCTTCGAGCCGCTTGGCCCCGCGCGGCCCGGTCGGTGCCGGCGGCGTCGTCTCGTCGACCCATCCGCCACCCCGGTCGCCATACACCCCGGTGGTCGACAACATGCCGGCCCAGCGCAGCGGGGCGGCGCCGAGTTCGGCGGCGTAGCGGGCGAGCGCCGGGTCGCCGTGCTGGTCGGGTGCGGCGGTCTCCAGGACATGGGTCGCCGCGGCGATGGCGGCCTGCGCCGAGTCGAAGGCGATCAGTTCCACCCCGGTGGGCGGCCGTTTGCCGTCCGGCGCCCGGCTGGTGGCGATGACTCGGTATCCAGCCGACACCGCTTCTGCCGCGATCGCGCTACCGCAATAGCCGAGGCCGAATATCAGCAGACAGCCTACTCTGTTTGCCGGTGACGCGCTGGTCCTGTATTCTGCTTCTGTCATGGTCAATCGAATGCTGGTGCTCGGCGCGGTGGCGGCGCTCGGGCTGGCCGTCGCGGGCGGCGTGACTTGGTGGAACTACCCGTCCGCCGAGTCCGAGAGCGCGCCCGATGACGACCTGCCGGTTCCGCCGGTCCCCCCGCGTATCGCCGAGGGCGAGGATTACGACAAGTGCCTATCGATGGTCCAAAACGACCCGAGCGGCGCGCTGACCTTCGCCGATACCTGGCAGGCGGCCGGCGGCGGCGATGGCGTGATCCATTGCCGAGCGCTGGCGGAGATCGAACTGGGCGATCCGGACGAGGGCGCGACCCTGCTGGATCAGCTCGGCGCCAAGAGCAAGGCCGCACCGGCCGCCCGCGCCGCGATCCTCGGGCAGGCGGGACAAGCCTGGATGATGGCTGCCACCCCGCAGCACGCGTACGATTCGGCGACCAAAGCCCTTGCATTACTGCCCGACGACCCCGACCTGCTGATCGATCGGGCGATCGCGGACAGCAGCCTGGAACATTACGCGAAGGCTGACGACGATCTCATCCGTGCCTTGGACATCGATCCCCGGCGAGGCGACGCCCTCGTGCTCCGCGCTGCGGCCAGGCGGCACCTCGAGCGTCTCGATCTCGCGTCCGACGACGTAGAGCGAGCCCTCGAGTTGGACCCCGAAGACCCCGATGCCTTTCTCGAGCGCGGGATCCTGCGGCAACGCCGCGGCGATCCGGCGGGCGCACGGGCGGACTGGGAACAGGCCGTCGATCTTTCGCCCGATACCGCCACCGGCGATCTGGCGCGGCAAAACCTTGCGCTGTTGGAAGCCGGGCCCGAACGGCGCTAAACCGGCGCCGTACACCTCATTCACGTCAACATTTCGGAGACAGAGTTATGGCCGCCTTCAAGGGCAGCACGTTCAAGGACCGCGCCGAAGCGGCAGCTCTCGCCAAGAAGACGCTGCTCGATTCATTCAAAACCCGTACTCCCGCAGACGACCCCGGACTGATGGCGCGCCAGGCGGCGCGGAGCGAGGTCGTCAGGGCTCGTGAGGCACGCTCGGCCGAACGGCAGCGCATCAAGGAAGAAGACGAGGCGCGCCGCAAGATCGAGGAAGCCGCTCGCCTGAAGTTCGAGGCCGAGGAGGCCGAGCGCAAGGCGATCGAGGCGGCTGCACGAGACGAGCAGATCCGTAACGAGCGCAAGGCGGCCCGCGACGAGCGTTACGCGGCGCGGAAAGCCCGCCGCGGCAAGTAGGTCACGATCCGGCCGGATGCAGCGTCAACGCGCGGTCCGGCCAGTCGGTGATCAGCCCGTCGACGCCCCATGCGGCCAGCCGCCGCATGTCCGCGAGGTCGTTCACGGTCCACGGTATCACCCTCAGGCCCAAATCATGGGCTCGCGCCAGCAACGCCTGGGTCAGGTCCGCGTGGAACGGCGTCCAACAGCCGCCACCTTCGGCGGCGATCGCGTCCGGCACCGCTTCCATCGTCGCCGCCGAGTCGAGCAGGCCCCGCCATAGCGGCGCCGCCGCCACGGTCATCCTCTCGGTCAGCCAACCGCATGCGAGATCGGGCCGGAGTCGGCGCGCATGCCGCGGCGCGCGCCAGTCGAATGATTGGATCGTCACTCGGTCCGCCGCCCCAGCGTCGTCGATCACCTGCAGCGTCCGCTCCACCATCTCTTCCGGCGACACCGTCCAGTCGGGATGCGCCGGGATCGACTTAAGTTCGATGTTGAAGCGCGCGCCCGCAACGCGCCGCAGCACGGCATCGAGAGTCGGAATGCGGGCACCGTCCTGTGGTGCCTGACTCGCATAGGTCTCGGCGTAGGCGCTTCCGGGGCGAAGCCGCCCGATATCGTAGACGCCCAGCTCCTCGAGCGTCAGGTCACGGATCAGCGGTCCGGTTTCGGACAGCCAGACGCCATCGCGGCGCGTCGTGTTCGGGTTCAGTGCGGGATCGTGATGCACGACGGGAATGCCGTCGCGCGTAATGGCGATGTCGATTTCAAAGCTGGACAGCCCAAGCCGAACCGCCGCGTCGAGACCTTCAATCGTATTTTCCGGGAACAGCCCGCGCGCGAAACGATGTCCCTGGAGATCGAACATTTAAGCCGCCGTTAAGCTGGACGACCTAACAGTCGCAGCCCGGCGTCGGCCCTTCCTCGTTGCGGATCACGTGATGGTCGATCCACTCCGCCACCAACCGCCGCGCCTCGTTCAGCGACGCCTCCGGATGATGGATGCGGTACAGCGTCGTGCAGGCCCCAAATGCATCGAGGTCCGCCGTCCCGATCACGCGAAGCTCGCGATAGGCCGTTACCACGGCCCTTTCGCAGCGTCGTCCAATCAAACTCGTTTCTCGGACCACAGGCGCCTCACTTCGTCAGCGTCACATCTAGTGCGTCGAGACGAGTTGCGCCAGCGCTTTACCGACTTCTTCGGTTCCGGCCTGCCCGCCCATGTCCCGCGTGCGGGGCCCGCCGTCGCGCAGCAGCGTCTCGATCGCCTGCACGATGCACGCCGCCGCATCGGTCTCGCCGAGATGCTCGAGCATCATGGCGCCGGACCAGACCTGCCCAATCGGGTTGCAGATCATCTTGCCGGCGATGTCGGGGGCGGAGCCGTGCACCGGTTCGAACATGCTGGGATGCACGCGCTCGGGATTGATATTGGCGCTCGGCGCGATGCCGATGCTGCCCGCGACGGCGGGGCCGAGGTCGCTGAGGATGTCGCCGAACAGATTGCTGCCGACCACCACATCGAACCAGTCCGGATGCTGCACGAAATGGGCGCACAGGATGTCGATGTGGAATTGGTCGGTCTCAACGCCCGGATATTTCTTGGCCATCTCGGCAAAGCGCTCGTCCCAGTATGGCATCGTGATGGTGATGCCGTTCGACTTGGTGGCCGAGGTGAGCTTGCGGCGGGGCCGGGTCATGGCGAGCTCGAAGGCGTATTTCAGGATCCGGTCGGTGCCGTGTCGGCTGAACACGCTCTGCTGGGTCACGACCTCGCGGTCGGTGCCCTCGTACATGCGGCCGCCGGTGGCGGAATACTCGCCCTCGGTGTTCTCGCGCACGACGTAGAAGTCGATGTCCTTCTCGGTGCGCCCAGCCAGCGGCGTGCGCGCGCCCGGCATGAGCCGGCAGGGGCGGACACTGGCATACTGGTCGAAGCCGCGGCGGATCGGGATCAGCAGACCCCATAGCGAGACGTGGTCCGGCACGCCGGGCCAGCCGACGGCGCCGAGGTAAACGGAGTCGTGCTGGCGGAGCTGGTCGAGCCCGTCGGCGGGCATCATCGCGCCGGTCTTGGCATAACGCTCGCAGGACCAGTCGTAATCGGTTGTTTGCAAACGGAACCCGAACCGCGTCGCGGCGGCCTCGAGCACCCGGAGGCCCTCCGGCACCGTCTCCTTGCCGATTCCATCCCCGGGCACGGCGGCGATCTTATAGGTACGTTGCATCGAGCTCCCTTTCGCGGCCGCACATTGAACGGACTGTCCGTCTCGGTCTAGGACGGGGCGAGGCAAAGGCGGCCGGCAAAGGTGGATAGTATGGCGACCGAGCATATGACAGATTGGGACCGCGACGCGGCGCTGACGACGGCGCGCATCCTGCTGGAGATCAAGGCGGTCAATTTCCGCCCCGACGAGCCCTACACCTTCACCTCCGGCTGGAAGTCGCCGGTCTATATCGATTGCCGCAAGATCATCTACTTCCCGCGCGCCCGGGCGAAAATCTGCGAACTCGCGGCCGAGAAGATCGGTCGGCACATCGGCTACGAGTCGATCGAATGCGTCGCCGGCGGTGAGACCGCGGGCATCCCGTTCGCGGCCTGGATCGCGGACCGCATGATGACGCCGATGGCCTATGTCCGGAAGAAGCCGAAGGGCTTCGGCCGTAACGCGCTGATCGAGGGCGACGTTCCGGAAGGCCTACGCACCCTGCTGGTCGAAGACCTCACCACCGATGGCGGCTCGAAGATCCGCTTCGCGCAGGCGCTGCGAGACGCCGGTGCCATCGTCAACCACACCTTCGTGGTGTTCTTCTACGGCGTGTTCCCCGGCAGCTTCGAGAAGCTCAAGGGCATGGACGTTACCCTGCATCATCTCTGCAATTGGTGGGACGTGCTCGAAGCCTGCCGCGACCGGCCCTATTTCGAGGAGGGCTCCCTCGCCGAAGTGCGCCGTTTCCTCGACAATCCGGTCGCCTGGTCTGCCGCGCACGGCGGCATCTCGTCGGCCGAAGAAGCCGCGGAACGCAAGGCCGCCGCCGACGCCTAAGCGGAAACCGGCGAACCGGCAGCACGTTCTTCTCTGGATTTCGACATTACGAGGTGCCCATGCGCTCATATCTCATGCTTGCCCTGCCACTCGCCGTCCTCGCCGGTTGCGCCTCTCCGCAGGAGCAGATCGCGAGTCAGGAGAACATGCTGTCCGCCGCCGGCTTCCAGCCACGCCCGGCCAACACGCCCGAGCGCATCGCGATGCTACGCCGCTTGCCGCCAAACCGCTTCAGCATGCGGGCCCAGGGTAACACCTTCATCTACATCTATCCGGACCCGATCGATTGCGGCTGCGTCTACTTCGGCGACCAATCCGACTACTCGAGGTATCGCCAGACCGTCGCCGCCCGTCAGTTCGCCAACGACCAGTTGCTGACCGCCCAGGAATACAACGACGCCTCGTGGAACTGGGGTCCCTGGGGTGGCTTCAACGGCTTCGGTTACTGAGCCGAACATCACGAGGGTTCCAAACGGCCCATAATTGGGCGTAGGCTTTCGGCTTCGCAGCCTGAAAGCGCCTTTTTATGAGCCCTCCTCGCGCCAACTCCGCCGCGGCACGCGACGTCGCCAACGTGTTCCACCCCTACACCGACCTGAGAGCGCATCAGGAAGCCGGGCCGATGATCATCAGCCGCGGCGACGGCATCCGCGTCTATGACGATAGCGGCAAGGACTATATCGAAAGCGTCGCCGGACTGTGGTGCGCGAGCCTGGGCTTCAGCAACGAGCGGCTCGCCAAGGCGGCCTACGACCAGATGCTCAAGCTGCCCTTCTATCATTCGTTCACGGCCAAGTCGCATGAGCCGATGATCGATCTGGCCGAGATGCTGATCGAGCGGGCGCCCGTCCCGATGAGTAAGGTCTTCTTCTCCAATTCGGGGTCCGAAGCCAACGACAGCGCCGTCAAGATGATCTGGTACTACAACAACGCGCTCGGCCGCACCGCCAAGAAGAAGATCATCGGCCGCATCAAGGGTTATCATGGCGTGACCATCGCCGCGGCGTCGCTGACCGGCCTCCCCAACAACCACCGCAGCTTCGACTTGCCGCTACCGGGCTTCATCCACACGATGACGCCGCACTTCTACCATGGCGGCATGGAGGGCGAGAGCGAGGACGATTTCGCCACCCGTTGCGCCGACGAGTTGGATAAGCTGATCATCGCCGAAGGCCCGGACACGGTCGCGGCCATGTTCGCCGAGCCGATCATGGGCGCTGGCGGAGTCATCGTCCCGCCGCGCGGCTACTTTCCGAAAATCCAGGCGGTGCTGAAGAAGCACGACGTCCTGCTCGTGGTAGACGAGGTCATCTGTGGATTCGGGCGCACCGGCAACTACTGGGGCACCCAGACCTTCGACATCGAGCCGGACCTGCTCACTTGTGCCAAGGCGCTGTCCTCGGCCTACCTACCAATCTCAGCCACCATGGTCAGCGAAAAGGTGTTCTCCGTCCTTGCCGACGAGAGCCACAAGATCGGCACCTTCGGCCACGGCGTCACCTACTCCGGCCACCCTGTCCCAGCGGCGGTCGCGATCGAGACGCTTAAGATCTACGACGAGATCGGCATCGTCGAGCAATGCGCCACCGTTGGCAGCTTTCTGCAGGACGAATTGCATCGCCGGTTCGACGATCACGAGTTGGTCGGCGAAGTCCGCGGTATCGGCATGATCGCCGCGATGGAACTGGTCGCCGATAAAGGCGCCCGCCAAAATTTCGACCCGGCGCTGAAGATGGGCGCCCGTTTGGTAAAGCTCTGCGAGGCCCATGGAGTGATCGCGCGCGGCCTGCCGAGCGACTCGATGGCGTTCAGTCCGCCTTTGATCATGACAAAGGAAGACGTGACCGAGATGTGCGACCGGGTGGCTCAGGCGCTCGACGAACTGACCGTCCAGGTCCGCCGCGAGCGCCTCGCCGTCGTCTAAGCGGCTAGTGAACCAGCGCGGGCAACATCTCGTGCTGGACCACCGCGGCGATCGCCATATCGCGCTCAGTGGCGACCGCCATCGGTGACCCGTCCGCCGCATGGATGGCGAAAGCCGCGGCCCCGTTCATCAACACCGGCTTGATGTAGGCCATGTCGGGCACGCCCAATTGGGCGAGTTGCTCGGGCGTCATCTTGCGCAGGTCGAAGACAGTCTCGATGGTCGACGTGACGGTGTCTGACTTCATGGTAGCCTCCACGACGCGCCGAACCGGCCGCGCCAATACGAAAATGGAATTAGCCGCACTCGCGATCGGATGAGCCCCGACCGGTAGATCCCTCGACGACCGCGCCGGGGACCGGCTTGCCGATCTGGATCGTCCGCACCCGCACTTCCGGCTGCGGCCGGGCCAGGTCGATGTGGAGCAGCCCGTTGTCGAGCCAGGCGCCTTTGACCTCGATGCCTTCCGCCAACACGAACGCCCGCTGGAACTGCCGCGCCGCAATGCCACGATGCAGATACACCCGGTCGGCGCCGTCATCGGTTTGTCGGCCGCGGATCACGAGCTGGTTGTCCTCCTGCGTGATCTGCAGGTCGTTCATCGTGAACCCTGCCACGGCCAGACTGATCCGAAGCCCGCTGGGCCCGGTCTGCTCTATATTATAGGGAGGGTAACCGTCGGACGACGTCTTGGACGCCCGCTCCAGCACTTGTTCTAAATGGTCGAAGCCGAGAAACATCGGCGACGTGAAGACCCGCGTTGTCATCGTCGTATCGGCCCCCTCTTCAGAGCGAAGCGCCGTCAGCCCGAATGCGGCGCCGACGACCGACCGTATGTTGGCCGCAACACGGGCCGTTGCAAGTCCTCGTCCGGCTCGGCCCCGACTCAGATTGAACCCCCCTCGCCCGCCCGCTACATCGGGCCGGACATGGAACCGATCGCCCCCCCGCCTGCGCCGACGCTGCCGATTCTCGTGGCGCCCCAAGCCATCCTGCGCGCCAAGGCCCGACCCGTCCGGCCCGGCGACGACGACCTCGTCCGCGCCCTGGTCCCCGAGATGCTCGCCGCGATGTATGCCGCGCCCGGCATCGGCTTGGCCGCGCCCCAGGTGGGCCGAAGCCTGCGCCTGGCCGTCGTCGACCTGCAGCCGGACGACAAGCCCGCGCCGATCCACCTGATCAACCCGGAGATCATCGGCCTCAGCGAGGAGACGTCCCTGCGCGAGGAAGGCTGCCTGTCGCTCCCCGGCCAATACGCCGACGTGACCCGGCCCGCGCAGGTCAAGGTCCGCTACCTCGACCTCGACGGCACCCGGCGCGAGATCGAGGCCGACGGCCTGCTCGCCGCCTGCCTCCAGCACGAGATCGACCATCTCGATGGCATCCTGTTCGTGGACTACCTCTCGGCGCTGAAACGCAACATGATCATGCGCCGCCTCGCCAAGGACCAGCGCCAGAAAGCCCAATCGTGAGGCTCGCCTTCATGGGCAGCCCGGCTTTCGCGCTGCCCGCCCTGCGCGCCCTTCACGCCGCGCACGAAGTCGTCGCCGTCTACAGCCAGCCACCCCGCCCCGCGGGCCGCGGCCACGCGCTGACCCCCTGCCCCGTTCACGCCGAAGCGCTGAAGCTCGGCCTCGAGGTCCGTACCCCGCCCCGTCTCCGCCGCGAGGCCGACGAACAGGCCGCCTTCGCCGACCTCGGCGTGGAGGCCTGCGTGGTCGCCGCCTACGGCCTGATCCTGCCGCAAGCCATGCTGGACGCACCGGCCCGCGGCTGCCTGAACATCCACGCCAGCCTGCTACCCCGCTGGCGCGGCGCCGGCCCGATCCAGGCGGCGGTGCTCGCCGGCGATGCGGAGAGCGGCGTCACGATCATGCAGATGGAGGCCGGGCTCGATACCGGGCCGATGCTGCTGCGCGGTACGGTGTCGATTTGTCCCGACACCACCGCCGCCACCCTGCACGATGCGCTGGCCGAGCTCGGCGCCCGACTCGTGCTGCACGCGCTTGCCGACGCGCCCGCGCCGCAACCGCAGCCCGAGGACGGCGTCACCTATGCGCCCAAACTCACCAAGTCGGATGGCCGGCTCGACTGGACCCGTCCGGCCGCCGAGCTCGATCGCCGGGTCCGCGGATTGGTGCCGTGGCCGGGCGCGTATGCCGAGCTTGCCGGCGAGACCCTAAAAATTCTTCAGGCCCGTCCCGAGCCCGGCGCCGGGGCGCCGGGCACCGCGCTCGACGACCGGCTGCTGATCGCCTGCGGCGACGGCGCCTTGCGCCTGCTGCGCATCCAGCGACCCGGCCGTGCCCCGATGGACGCCGCCGCTCTGCTGCGCGGCCTCCCCGTCCCGGCCGGCACCCGCATCGGATGACGCGTTGGGCGCTGCTCCTCGAATACGATGGTACCGGGACCATCGGCTGGCAGAGCCAGGCCAGCGGCGATGCACTGCAAGATAGGCTTGAGGCCGCGGCGGCGAGACTGGTCGGCGATCGCGTCGCGAGCCTCATCGCCGGCCGCACCGATGCCGGCGTGCACGCCAGCGGCCAGGTCGGCGCGATCGACTTGCCGGACCGCTTCGACGCCCGCACCGTCCAGGAGGCGATCAACTACTTTCTTCGCCCGCTCCCGTTGGTGATCCGCCGCGCCGTCCCGGTGGACGACGCTTGGCACCCCCGCTTCGACGCGATCGGCCGCCGCTACCGCTACACGATCCTCAACCGCCGCGCCCGTCCGGGGCTCGACCGCCACGTCTGGCACGTGTCGCGCGATCTCGACGAGCGGGCGATGCAGGACGCCGCCGACCGCCTGGTCGGGCGGCACGATTTCTCCTCCTTCCGCGCCGCCGCGTGCCAAGCCAAGTCGCCCATACGCACGCTCGATGTGCTGGAGGTGACGCGGGACGGCGAGGCCATCCATGTCTACGCCGAGGCCCGCAGCTTCCTGCATCACCAGGTCCGTAATCTGGTCGGCACGCTGAAGCTGGTCGGCGAGGGGCGCTGGCCGCCCGAGCGGGTCACCGCGGCGCTGGACGCGCGCGACCGCGCCGCCGCCGGTCCCACCGCGCCGCCCGACGGACTCACGTTGACCGGTGTGGTCTATCCGGTCGACCCGTTCAACCCAGCAACGCCGGACCGATCACCAGCAGCCCCGTCCCCGCATTGACGACCACGACCAGCACCGCCGCCTTCGCCTTAGACAGCGCCAGCGTGTGACGCGCGACGAACCAGTTCAGCCAGAGGCTATACACACCGAGGCAGCCGAGCACCGCCTGCGCCGCCGACGAACTCGGCAACCCGAGCCCGACCGCCACCCCAAACAGAACCGTCAGCACCGCGCCCGCCATCGGCACCGCCCAGTAGCACCAGTTATAAGCCGTCGCGTAGCCGAGCCAGAGATGCTCGCACTTCCAGCGGACTGTCAGCCAGTGCGAGAGCACCGGCGGCGCGAGCTGGGCCACCAGCGTCAGCAGCACCAGCGAGGCGGCGCCGAGCCAGTCCTGGCGCGCCAGTTGGATCAGGGCGCCCGCGACTGGGAACGCGATCAGCGGCGCGAGGCTGCTGAGGAACGACTGCACCGTGGCGCCGAAGCGCTCGAAACCGTCACGGCGACCGAACGCGACGCGGAAGACGCCGAGCGCCGGGTTGCGACGCTTGGTCAAGCGAAGGCTGCCAGGATGGCGCGATAGATTTCGGCGAGCGCGCGCAGTTCGGTCACCGGAACGCTCTCGTCCGCCTTGTGCATCGTGGCGCCCACGAGGCCGAATTCAGCGACCGGGCAGAAGCGGGCGATGAAGCGCGCATCCGAGGTGCCGCCGCCGGTGTCGAGCCGCGGCTCGATGCCGGTCACGTCGGCGATGGCGCGCCGGAGCTTATCCACCTGTGGACCCGGCTGGGTGAGGAACGACTCGCCGCTGATCGAGACGTTCAGGTCGAACTGCGGACAATGCGGCGCGACGGCGGCACGGAGCCAGGCCTCGAGCTGCGCCCCGCTATGCAGGTCATTGAAGCGGATATTCAACCGCGCGGTGGCCTCGCCGGGGATGACGTTGGTCGCCGGGTTACCGACATCGATGCTGGTGATCTGCAGCGTGCTCGGCTCGAACCAGTCACTGCCGGCATCGAGCGGCGCGGCGGTCAGTGCGTCCAGCGCGCGGATTAGGCGATGGACCGGGTTGTCGGCCGTCTGCGGATAGGCCGCATGCCCCTGCACGCCATGGACCCGGATGACGGCGTTGAGGCTGCCGCGGCGGCCGATCTTGATGACGTCGCCGAGCGCCTGCGGGTTGGTCGGCTCGCCGACGAGGCAGAAATCCGGGATCTGGCCGTTTGCCTGCATCCAGTCGAGCACGCGCACGGTGCCGTCGGTCGCCGGGCCCTCCTCGTCGCCGGTGATCAGCAGGCTGATCGAGCCCTTGAGCTGCGGGGCATGGGTGGCCGCCGCTGCAACGAAGGCCGCGATGCCGCCCTTCATGTCGCAGGCGCCGCGCCCGATCAGCGCGTTGTCGACCACCTCGCCGGCGAACGGCTCCGTTGACCAGGCCGCCGCGCCCGGCGGCACCACGTCGGTATGTCCGGCGAAACAGAAATGCGGCGCCTCGGTCCCCAGGCGTGCGAACAAGTTCGGCGTCTCGCCGAACTTCAGGTGATACACCGTAAATCCGAGCTCGCTCAGCGTGCGGTCGAGCACGGACTGCGCTCCGTCATCCGCCGGAGTGACGGAGCGGCATCGGATCAGCTCTTGGGCAAGCGGAAGCGGGTCCCCCAGCGAACGCGGCTGCATGTCGATCAGTCGCGCAACAGCTCGTTGATGGCGGTCTTGGACCGCGTCTGCGCATCGACCCGCTTGACGATCACGGCGCAGGACAGCGCCGGCCCTGGCGACCCATCCGGCAACGCCCGACCCGGCAGCGTCCCCGGCACCACCACCGAGTAGGACGGCACCCGCCCGACGAAAATCTCGCCGGTGCTGCGGTCGACGATTTTAGTCGATCCGCTGATGAACACGCCCATCGCCAGCACCGACCCACGCTCGACCACCACGCCCTCGACCACTTCGGAACGGGCGCCGATGAAACAATCGTCTTCGATGATGGTCGGGTTGGCCTGCAACGGCTCCAACACGCCCCCTAGCCCGACGCCGCCGCTCAGGTGGCAGTTCTTGCCGACCTGCGCGCAGCTGCCGACCGTCGCCCAGGTATCGACCATCGTCCCCTCGCCGACATAGGCGCCGACGTTGACGAAGCTCGGCATCAGGATGACGCCCGGCGCGATGTAGGCGCTCCGCCGCACTACTGCCCCTGGCACCGCCCGGAATCCGGCCTCGGCGAAGCGATTGGCGCCCCAACCCTCTGTCTTCAAACGAACCTTGTCGAAAGCCGGTGCGCCGCCGGCCTCCATTGGAACGGAGTCGTTGAGCCGAAACGACAGCAACACTGCCTTCTTCAGCCATTCATGGACCACCCAGCCCTCCCCGCTCGGGGCCGCAACGCGGAGCGTACCAGAATCGAGCGCGTCGAGCACGGCATCGACCTGATCGCGAGCCTCGCCCTTGGTGGAGGAGTCGAGGCCTTGACGCTCGTCCCAAAGCCGCTCGATCGCGGGGCGAAGCGGGTGATCGTGCATTCTTGGTCCTGTTCGGTTGCGCGGGGACCATGCAGACACGCCAGCCGCACTGTCAACGCGGCGGGATGCCATCTCACCGGCAGTAACTATCCGTTCATCACTGGACCGTAAGATGCTTACAGTCAGGAAACGGCAGATGATGCTTACGATGGATGCTTCGGCCGATGAGGCCGATCAACTCAGCCAGGTTCTCTTGGAAAGTCGCCGGCGCTGGCGCGATTTCGGCGCTTTGGCCGCCGACATCGCTTTCGAGGTCGACGCCGATGGCCTGTTGAGCTTCATCGCACCCGATGAGGTGCTCGGCATGCCGGCCGACACCCTGATCGGGCAGCGCGCCGCATCGATCTTCTTCCCGCAGGAGAGCGGGCATCCGGACCCCTTCCTGCTCAACCTCGGCATCCGCCAGCGTCGCAGTTGGATCGACGCGTCCGACCGTCGCAAGATCTGTCTGTCGCTCTCGTCGGCCCCGATCCTGGACGAGCAAGGGCGGTGCATGGGGGCCCGCGCCGTCGCGTCGGACGTGACGCTGCGGGAGCAGAAGGAGATCAGGGCCGCCGTCGCGCTGCGCCGGGCGGACGTGATGGACCATATCCTCGACCAGATGCGCCAGGAGATACAGGCGCCGCGTATCATGTCCTCCATGCTGGCGACGTGCATCCGGGCGCTCGGCGGCCATGGGGCGGCGGTCCTCAACCTCAGCGACACCCCCGATGTAGAAGCGGTGATGCACGACGCGGGGGAGCCTTGCGTGGCGATGCTCGACGAGCTGCTGCCGATGCTGCGGGTATCCAGCCGGTTGACGCCGTTCCAGTTGACTCTCTCGGACGGCAACTCGGTGCTTGCATGCCGGAACTCGACCCGGTTCGGGCTGCTCTCGGCGTTGATCGTCTGGCGCCCGACCCGTGAGCGGCCCTGGGACAGCGATGACCAAGTCATGCTTGGCTCCGTGACAACCCTTGTGCGGGTCGTGCTCGAACACGAGACCATCCAGCGTGAGCTCGCCCGCCAGGCACGGACCGACTCGCTGACCGGGCTGCTCAACCGCCGCGCCTTCATCGACGAGGCGCAGCGCCGGATCGACAGGCTCGAGCGCGAAGGCCTGCCGGGGACGCTGATGTTCGTCGACCTGGATCGGCTCAAGCCGCTCAACGACCAACTCGGCCACGAGGCCGGGGACGCCGCACTGGTCCTGACCAGCACCGTGTTGCGCCGCATGGTGCGCCCGGCCGATCTGGTGGCGCGGCTCGGCGGCGACGAGTTCGCGCTGTGGCTCGATGGTTTCGACGGGCTGACGGCGGCGGAGCGAGCGGAGCATCTCCGTCTCAACTTCCCGCGGGAGGCGGCGGAGTTCGCGCTGCCGGGTCAACAAGGGCTGACGATGTCGATCGGCATCGCTTGCCGCCAGCCCGGCGAGGGCGAAGAGCTCGAGGATGTCATCCAGCGCGCCGATCTGGCGATGTATGAGGTCAAGCGGAATGGCGGCGGCCATTGGCGCGTCTCCAACCTGGAGCGCACCGTATGACTGTATGGCAGGGTCTCGCCGCGCCGCTGCTCGACGAATTGCCGACCTGCCTTGAGATTGCCGATCGTGCCGCCGACCGCGTTCGCCAGGCTGCACGGCCGGACTGTTCGTCCGCTGCCTTGCTCTCCCTTGCCCACGATCCCGAGATCATCGTGCGCGCGACTGTGGCCTTGAACGAACGCTGCGACGCCGAGGTGGAGACCGTGCTGTCGCGCGACGGTGACGAGCGGGTCCGCGCGTTGCTGGGCGGTCGGATCGCCCGCCTGCTCCCCAATATCGACGGCGCGGACCGAACGGCAGCGGCGATCCACATTCAGGCGACACTGTCCGTCTTGGCGGCTGACCAGGCTTTGCGGGTACGCGCCGCGATCGCCGAACAAGTCGCGGCCATGGAGCAGGCTCCGCGGGACCTAGTGCTGCTGCTGGCCCGCGACAGCGCCGTGGAAGTGAGCGATCAGGTCGTCCGACTGTCGCCGGTGTTGAGCGACGCCGACCTGCTGGCGATCCTCGCCGCGCCGCCGGCGAGCACGACCGCCGCGTCGATCGCCAGCCGCCGGAGACTCAGCGCCGTGGTGGCCGATGCCATCGTACGCCATGCCGATGCCTCGACCATCCGCGCGCTCCTCAATAATCCCTCCGCCTCCATCCGGGAAGCCACCTTGGACGCGTTGGTCGGGCGTGCACCTCATCATATCGACTGGCATGCGCCGCTGGTCCGGCGCCCCGGGCTGAGCCTCACAGCTGTCCGCGCGCTCTCCGAATTCATCGCGTCGGACCTGCTGCGCATCCTCGCCGCGCGCGTCGATCTCGACGCGACTAAGCTCGACATCGTGCGCCAACGTCTCGCCGCCAGGACGGCCAACGCCGACGAGGACCTCGTCGCCAAAGCTCGGCAGCTGAAAGCGTCGGGCTTACTGACCGAAGCGGTATTGCAGGACGCCGCCGAGCAAGGCGATATCCGTCTGTTGCTCGCCCTCCTGGCGACCAGCAGCGGCATGACCCTGCACACGGTCGACCGGGTGCTCGAACTGCGCAGCGCAAAGGCTCTGGTCAGCCTGGTCTGGCGGAGCGGGTTCACCATGGCGCTCGCCGTCTCGATTCAGAACAAGCTGTCGCAGCTCGGACCCGACATGGTGATCGAAGCAACCGAAGCGGGTGACTTTCCGCTCAGCGCCGGCGAGATGGGCTGGCAGATCGAACTGATGGACGATCCGGACCCGATCGCCGCCAGTTAACTACCGCGGATCTAACTCACCGCGGATCCCGGTGCAGCCGCGCGCCGCACACGTGAGGCGTCACCGGACAGGACTTCGAAAGTCGTCAGCCCATCGACCCGGTTAAAGGCGATGTCGAACGTGTCGGAGCCGAGACGCAGGCCGCGCAAGATGATGTCGGGCAACCATGCCGGCAGCGTAGGGTCGAGGGTGATGATCCCGGCCGGCGCGTTGAGTTCGATGCCGAGCATCGCCTGCAGGAGTGCGAACACCGCTCCAGCCGCCCATGCCTGCGGCACGTTGGCGCCGAGATACTGCACCGGAAAACTGGTCTCCTGCCGCTGCATCCCGGAATATAGCTCCGGCAACTGCCGCTGTGTGAAGTAGCTGGCCGCCTGCGCAACGTCGCCGACGATCCCCACGGCCTGTTCGCCGAACCCGTATCGACGGAAGCCGAGCGCGATCAGGCTGTTGTCGTGCGGCCAGACGGATCCGTTCTGGTAGGAGTATGGATTGAATGTGGGATTGTCCTGCGTCAGCGTGCGGATGCCCCATCCGCTGGACATGTCCGGCGCCAACAGGCGCTCCACTACCCGGCGCGCCCGCTCGGCCGGCACGATTCCGCACCAGAGCAAATGACCCGGATTGGAAGCGACCGTCCAGATCGGCTTCTTGTTGCCGTCGAGACAGTAGGCGTAAAAACCGTCCGCCTCGTTCCAGAACACCTCATTGAACTTGGCGTAGAGCGCATCGGCCTTCTGGGTCAGCCGGGTCGCGCGATCGGGGTCACCGAGTTGGCCGTACAACTCCGCCATCCCGCGCCATGCGGCATAGACATAGCCCTGCAACTCGCACAGCGCCTTCGGGCGGGAGACGTTGCTGCCGTCGACGTCGACGACTGCCTCGCCCGAATCTTTCCAGCCGACATTCTCGTATCCATCGCCGGAGCGCGTGCCGTATTCCTGAAACCCATCACCGTCACGGTCACCATAATCGTCGATCCACGACAGGCACCCGTCGGCGGTCTGCAGATGCTTCCGCACCACGGCCAGATTACCGGTCGCGCGCCAAAGCGCGTGCAGCAGCATCAGGAACAACGGCGTCGCATCGGCGGTGCCGTAATACGGCGTGTGCGGGATCAGCTTAAGCGTCGCCAACTCACCGCGGCGCAGTTCATGCAGGATCTTACCAGGTTCGGCATCGCGATAAGCATCGACCGTCTTGGCCTGCCAGGCGGCGAGCACCTCGAGCGTTGCATATGCGAATTCGGGGTTCAGTGTCATGGTCTGCAGGCTGACGATCAGCGGGTCGCGGCCGAACAACGCCACGAACCAAGGCAGTCCGGCGGCCGGAACGACATGGGTGTCGCTGCCGACCTCGACCGGCAGGCGAAGCGCCGCGAGATCCTCGACCGCCTGGTCGAACAGGCGGCAATAGCCGGCATTGCTCGTCTCAATGCGGAGGCATCGCTCGCGCCAGGCCTGCAGCGCCATTGCCTGCGGCGAGTCCGCCCCTAGTTCGCACCCGTCGGGCGCCGCGTAGCGCCGCTCGCCGTCGACGAGGTCGTAGAGCAGTGACCCGGTCCACGACGCGCCTGGCGCCAACTGCAGCGTGAAGCTCAGGCGGCCGTTGGCATACATCGCCGGCGGGTCGGAGCGGGCCCGCGTGATCATCGCGCGCATGAACACGCCATTCGAATAGGAGGTGGTCAGCACACCGCCCTCCTCGTCCCAAGAAGTCTTGATCCGGCCGCGCCGGACGATATGCCCGGCCTTGGCTTCGAAGATGTCGGAGAAGTCGCTGCGAAGCGCGATCTCGAGATTGAAGTGCACCGGCTTGCGACCGTGATTGGTCACGTCAAACCGCTCATGCATTCCGCCATCGATGACCCGGCTGACGACCATACTGACCGTGCGCCCCGGCACGTCGCCGCCCTCGCTCGGAAACCCCTTGTTGGTGAGGAAGATTCTGGCGCCGTAATTGGTCGGGGCGCCGCTGCTCAGCAGATCCCAGGTCTGGCCATTAGCGTAGATCGCATACGCGCTGATGACGCGGGTATCGAGGAAATACAGGCCTTTGTCGGTTGACCAGGAAATCTGCCCGTCCGGCTCGGTGAGAAGGACGGTGTAACCCTGATGAATGGCGAGTTGGGGTGGACCGACCTTGATCTCGACTGGCAAGCCGGCCTCGCTCAGGCCGGCTCGAAATTCATCGACACGCCATTCATACAGTAGCGCTGTCCCGTCGGACGCGGTCCATCCGGGAAGACGTGCCCGAGATGGCTGCCGCAATCGGCGCAATGCACCTCGGTGCGGACCATGCCGAACCCCCGATCTTGCGAGAGCCCGACCGCTTCATCGTCGATCGGCGCATAGAAACTCGGCCACCCCGTGCCGCTCTCGAACTTGGTCGACGTGTCGAACAGCGACCGGCCACAGCCGGCACAATGATAGATGCCCAGCCGCTTCTCGGCGTTGAGCGGGCTCGTGCATGCCCGCTCAGTGCCATGCCCGCGCATGACCTTGTATTGCTCGGGCGTCAGTCGCGCGCGCCACTCCGCATCCGTCAGAGTGAACGAGTACTCATCAGCCGCAGTTTGAGACATGACGCACTTCTCCGAAGACAGGATCGATATGGTGCGGACGACGAGGCGCGGGAAGCCCGACCGACGTTACGAGATCTGACCCACGCTCTCCTCGAGCACGTGCCAGGCTTCCTCGCCGTATTTGGCCCGCCATTCCTTGTAGAAGCCCGCCGCGCGCAGTTTGTCGCGGAAGGCCGCCGTGTCGACGTCGTTGAACACCAGTCCCTTGCCGTCCAGTCCGGACCGTGTCTGCGCGCTCGCCGTGGCCAGATCGGCGCGCTCCTCGACGGCGGCTCGGTTCATCTCGCGAGCGACGATCTCCTGGACATCTTTGGGCAGCCGCTCGAAGGCGCGCTTGTTGGACAGTAGCCAGAACCCGTCCCACATGTGGTTGGTCATGCTGCAATATTTCTGAACTTCGTAGAGCTTGGCGCTCTCGATCAGGCTGAGCGGGTTCTCCTGCCCATCCACGATGCGCGTCTGCAGCGCCGAATAGACCTCGCTGAAATTGATGCTGGTCGGGCTGGCACCCAGAGCGGCGAACATGCTCGTCCAAAGCGGGCTGACCGGCACGCGGATCTTGACGCCCTTGAAATCGTCCGGCGATTTGATCGGCCTGGTGCTCGTCGTGGTCTGGCGAAAGCCGTTGTCCCACGGCTTGTCCATCGGGTGCAGCCCGCGCTTCTCGATCTCACTGCGAACATAGGCACCCAGCTTACCGTCCATCGCCGACCAGACCTGATCGTAATCCTTGAAGGCGAAGCCGACGCCGTTGATCGAGGCCGGCGGCACCAGCGTCGACAGGATCAGCCCGGACAGCGTGAAGAACTCCACCGCGCCGGAGCGGAGTTGGCCGAGCGTGTCGGTGTCCGAGCCCAGCTGGCTGTTCGGGAACACCTGAATCTCAAGCTTGCCACCCGTGGCTTCCTTGATCCGCTCGACGGCCTGGTTGGCGCGGATGTTCATCGGGTGCGTCGCCGGCGTATTGTTGGCGAATTTGTAGTTGAACTCGGCGGCTCCGGCGGGACGGCTCGCGATGCTGAACAACGGGAGGGCAGCAGCCCCTAGCGCCAGCGAGCGACGACTGATGATCGGCATGAACTTCCCCCGGGAGCGTTTGTGGTCTTCGTTTATTGAACAAGCGGTAGCCGGTTTGCTCCCGAATGAAAAGCGACCCGGCGCGCCCTCAGGCGTTCGAACCGGGACGACACCGAACGGAGCACGCCCATGTCAGACAAACCCGAGCCTGCCGCCGCACCGGCCGACGAGAAGCCGCACAAGGTGGACGAAAAAGTCCAGGAAGACGCGGCGAAGGAGCGCTCCGAGAACGAAGGCTACGACTAGACGATCAGCCTCAGTAGCGTCTCGAGCTTGTCGGCCTCCGCGGCCGGCTTGTCGGGACGCAGGCGATGCACCCGCGGAAAGCGTAGCGCGACACCTGATTTATGCCGGTTGCTGCGCTGCGCCGCGTCGAATTCGATCTCGAGCACGTAGCTGCGCTCGACCTCGCGCACCGGGCCGAACCGGCTGGTGGTATGATTACGGATCCAGCGATCAAGCGTCACCAACTCGGCGTCAGTGAAGCCAGAATAGGCCTTGCCGACCGGCACCAATTCACCGGTCTCGGTCCACAGGCCGAACGTGTAGTCGGAATAGAACGAGCTGCGTTTGCCGCTGCCACGTTGGGCATACATCATGACCGCGTCGATGATCAGCGGGTCGCGCTTCCATTTCCACCACTGGCCTTTGGGGCGCCCCGGGAGATAGGCCCCGTCGGCGCGCTTGAGCATCAGTCCCTCGATGCTCGCAGCGCGGGTGCCGCTGCGGATCGCTGCGAGTTCCTCCATCGTGGTGAACGGGATGAGGCTGGAGAGCGACATGCGCGCGGGCGTGTGGATGGCGAACCAGTCTTCGAGGCGCCGGCGCCGCGCGTCGAACGGCAGCGGACGCAGATCTTCGGCGCCGTCGAACAGGATGTCGTAGAGGCGCACGCCGACCGGGAAATCCTTCTGCATTTTCGCGCCCGGCGACTTGCGGTTGAGGCGTTGCTGTAGGTCGGCGAACGGCGCGATGTCCTCGCCGCGGATGACGAGAAGCTCGCCGTCGAGAACCCCTTCGAAGTTCATCGCTTCGACGATCTCGGGGAAGGCGGCGGAGATGTCGTCCGAGCCGCGCGAGTAGATCCGCTTGCCGAGCGCGGTGCTGACGAGTTGGACGCGGATGCCGTCCCATTTCCACTCGGCGCGGAATAGCGTCGGGTCGAGCGCGGCGATATCGGCGGCCTCGAGCGGCGGCGCGAGCATGAGCGGCCGGAAGACAGGCTGGCCCGCCGGGTCGGGCTTGGGCCCCTTGCCCTCGAGCCAGTCGAACAAAGGCGCGTAAGGCGGTTCTAGCCCGTGCCACAGCTCCTCGATATCGTCGGCGGCCACCGGCTCGGCATGGGCGGCGGCGAGTTCGGCCAGCGCCGTTTTGGCAAGTCGGCTGGAGGCGCCGACGCGGAGCGCGCCGGTGATGAGCTTGATGATAGCGTAACGGATGGAGACGGTCGACGCGTCGAGCCAGTTGGCGACGACGGGGGGCAGCTCGGATTTGGGCGTGGTGCGGATGGTCTCGACGACCTCGGTGATGGTCGGCGGGCCCGCATTGGTGCGGCGGGCGGGCCAAAGCAGCGAGACGGTCTCGGCCAGGTCGCCCACGTAGTCGCGAGACCAGGCGAACAGCACCGGGTCGGTCCGCTCCTCGCAGAGCGCCTTGATCATGCCGGGCTTAGCGGCGACGAAGGCGAGTTCGTCGGTGAGGGCTGCGAGGCCATAGCCGCGATCGGGGTCCGGCGCCGTCTCGAAGTAGCGGCGCAGCAGCGCGATCTTGGCCAGGCGACCCGGCGTGAACACCAGTCTCTCGAGCAGGTCGGCGAACGCGATCATGCCGCCTCGCCTTCGTCTTCCTCGAAGCCGATCAGGCGCAGTGCGCGGCCGGCAATGCCGCGCTTGGCGACTTCGTGGATCAGCGCCTCCTCGCGCCCGTGCGTCACCCAGATTTCCGGGGCGCCTACGTCGTCGACGGTCTTGTTCAGCTCGTTCCAGTCGGCGTGGTCGGAGATCACCAGCGGCAGTTCGACGCCGCGGGAGCGCGCCCGTTGGCGAACCCGCATCCAGCCGGAGGCGTAGCAGACCACCGGGTCGGCCAGGCGACGGGCCCAGCGGTCGGCAATGGCGCCCGGCGGGGCGATGACGATCTGGCCGGCGAGCTTGCTCTTGGTCTGGATCGTGGCCGGCACCAGCTCGCCGAGCGCAACGCCCATGCGCTCGTAGGCGCCGCACAGATTGAGCATTGCGCCGTGCAGGTAGATCGGGGCGTCGTAGCCGGCCTGGCGGAGCAGCTTGATCACGCGCTGGGCCTTGCCGAAGGCGTAGGCGCCGACGACGTGGGTGCGCTCGGGAAACAGCGCGACGCTGGCGAGCAGGCGGGCAATCTCCTCCTCGGCAGGTGGATGCAGGAACACCGGCAACGCGAACGTCGCCTCGGTCACGAAGACGTCGCAGGGGATCGGGTCAAACGGCCGGCAAGTCGGGTCCGCCTGCCGCTTGTAGTCACCGCTGACCACGACCCGGCTGCCGCGCCACTCCATCGCGATCTGCGCGCTGCCCAGCACGTGGCCGGCGGGCTCGAGCCAGACCTGGACGCCGTCGATGCGGATTGTTTCGCCATAATCCAGCTTCTGCTGCGCGACGCCGGCACGACCCTCGCCCATGCGGACGTCCATCAGGTCGATCGTCTCGGGGCTGGCGAGGACGGCGCCATGGCCGGGTCGGGCATGGTCGCCATGGGCGTGGGTGATGAGGGCGTGCGGGACTGGGCGGTTGGGGTCGATGTAGAAGCCGCCGGGAGTGCAGTAGAGACCCTCGGGCCGGACCTCGAGCCAGGTATCGGGATGCGGCATTGATCGGTGGGCCCCCTCCGCGAGGAAGGGGCCCGTTACATCAGCCGGGCTTCTTGTCCGAGGACTGATTCAGCGGCAGCGGAATCCAGCGCATCCCGTCGCCGTTCTGCACCAGCATCAGCACCGTTTTGCGGCTCTGCTTGCGATAACGATCCAGGCGCTCCTGCACGTCCTGCGGGGTCGAGACCGGCTCCTGCTGCACTTCGACGATGACGTCGCCGGCCTTGAGGCCACGCCCCGCGGCCGGGCCGTCGGACTGCACGTCGGTCACGACGACGCCTTTCTGGTCGGGCGCCAGCTTATATTGGTCGCGCAGCGCGTCGGTGATCGGCGAGAGCTTGGCGCCGAGGCCGGACAGCATCGTCGCGCTGTTGCGTGGCGGCGCAGCCGGGGCGTTGGGAGACGCGCTGGCCTGCTGAACTTCGTCCGGCAACTCGCCGGTCGAGGCTTGAAGCGATACTTCCTTGTGGTCCCGCCACACCACGACCGGCACCGATTTGCCGACCTCCGTCTCGGCAACCAAGCGCGGGAGGGTCCGCATCTCCTTCACATCTTGGCCGTTGAATTTCAGGATGACGTCGCCGTTATGGATTCCCGCCTTCTCGGCCGGGCCGCCATCGTTCATGCCGGCGACCATCGCGCCCTGAACATCCTTGAGGCCGATCGCCTCGGCGATGTCGGGCGTCACCTGCTGGATTCGGACGCCGAGCCAGCCACGCCGGGCGTGGCCGTATTCGCGCAACTGCATGATGACCGGCTTGGCAAGGCTGGCCGGCACCGAGAAGCCGATGCCGACGGAGCCGCCGGACGGCGAGTAGATGGCGGTATTAATGCCGATCACCTCGCCGTTCATGTTGAACAGAGGGCCGCCGGAGTTGCCGCGGTTGATGGCAGCGTCAGTCTGGATGAAGTCGTCGTAAGGTCCCTGGCGGATGTCGCGGCCGCGGGCGCTGACGATGCCGGCGGTGACGGAACCGCCGAGGCCGAACGGGTTGCCGATCGCCAGCACCCAATCGCCGACGCGCGACGCATCGCTGTCGCCAAAGGATACCGCAGTCAGCGGATGGTCGGTCTCGACCTTGAGCAACGCCAAGTCGACGCGGTCGTCTTTGCCGACCAGCGTGGCCTTGAGCGTCGTGTTATCGGTCAGCGTGACGCTGATCTCGTCGGCGCCATCGATGACGTGGTTATTGGTGACGATGTAGCCGGCCTTGTCGATGATGAAGCCCGAGCCCAGCGACACAGCACGGCCTGTGCCGGGTCCATCGCCCTGCGGACGCTCGCCACGACGTTGGCTGGGCGGCTGACCCTGACCCTGACCCTGACCCTGACCGGGCCCGCCCTGACCGGGGTGGTTGCGCTCCATGAAATCACGGAAGAACTGCTCAAACGGCGAGCCCGGCGGGAAACCCGGCGTCTCTGGGCCACGGTCCGCGCGCGCCTCGGCCTTCTGCGAGGACGACACGTTGACCACGGCCGGGGATAGTTGCGCCGCCAGGTCGGCGAAGCTATCCGGTGCGCCGCGGGCATAAGCCGCACTCGGCCCCATGACGGGCGTGAGGACCGTCGTGGCCGATAGGATCGCGGCCAGTGCGGCTGCGCGAATGAGTCTTGGGCGCATACTCGGTCTCCTAAATGACGCGACGCTGGGCGTCATAGCCGCTGAGATTGTAGTGTTCCGTCAAGCGAGCAAGAACCCGTGGCCTAGTTGGTCGCGGGTTCTTGCTTGAGCAGTTTCAGGAAATCCGATTCCGGCGTCAGCACCAGGCGCGAACGGCCCTCGCCGAACGATTGGCGATAGGCCTGCAGGGTGCGGTAGGTGATGAAGAAGTTCGGATCGACCTTCGAGGCGTTCGCATAGATGTCGATCGCCTGTTCCTCGCCTTCGCCGCGCAGCTTATCGGCGCTGGACCGGGCTTCGGCCAACAGCACCGTTCGGTCCCGTTCCGCATCGGCACGTATCTTAGCCGAGGCTTCGGCGCCCTCGGCGCGAAGCTGGCTGGCGACGCGCTCGCGTTCAGACTTCATGCGCGCCAGGATCGCCTGAGTGTTCTCGTCCGGCAGGTCGGCGCGACGTATCCGAACGTCCTCGATCGCGATGCCGAAGTTGCGCATCTCGTCGCTGACCTGGGACTTGATCAACCCCATGATGCGGTTCCGATCCGCCGACAGCACGTTTAGCAACGTCTCATTGCCGAGCACCCGGCGCAGCGACGACGTCACCACAGAGTTAAGCCGGCCGCGGACGCCGTCCTCGCTCGGGCCGGCAGCCTGGAAGAAGCGCAGCGGGTCGGTGATGCGGTAACGAGTGAAGCTATCGACCGTCAGGCGGCGCTGATCGGCCAGAATGACCTCCTCGCCGCTGGTGTTGAAGTCGAGCAGGCGGTTGTCGAAGTCGAGCACCGTCTGCACGAACGGCACCTTGGCGTGCAGCCCGGCCTCCTTGATGACGCGGACGGGCTGGCCGAACTGGGTGATCAACACCTGCTGGGTCTGTGAGACGGTGAACAAACTGGCGCCGGCCACCACGACGATGATGACGATTAGCGCCAGGCCGGCGATCGCCGCCGTTCCCAACCGGTTCACTGCGGCGCCCCCGCACGGGGCAAGACCTGTGCAGCCGCCGGTGCCGGCGCGGCGCGCGGCAGGACGCTGGTGTCGAGCGGAAGGTAGGGCACGACGCCCTTGAGTTGGTCGTCGACCACGATCGACGGTGTTTTGGCCAGGATATCCTGCATCGTGTCGATGTAGAGGCGCTTCAACGTTACGTCCTTAGCCTGCGCGTAAGCCTTGTAAACACTGAGGAAGCGCTGTGCCTGACCGGTAGCCTCTGCCACGGAAGCGCGCTTGGAGCCTTCTGCCTCGGCCACGAGGCGAGCGGAGTCGCCTCGCGCCCGCGGGACGATGTCGTTACGGTAGCTCTCGGCCTCATTGCGGACGCGCTCGGCATCCGTGTTGGCGCGCTGCACGTCGCGGAAGCTCTCGATGACGGCAGCCGGCGGATCTACCTTCTGCAACTGCACCTGCGAGATCTCAACGCCTGAACCGTATTGGTCGAGAATCGCCTGCGTTCCCGTCATCACGTCCTGCTCGATGCGGGCACGGGCTTCAGTCAGCGCTGGCTGGATCGGCGTGCGGCCAATTACCTGCCGCATCATGCTCTCGGCCGCGGCGCGCACGGTTTCGGCCGGGTTGCGAGTGTTGAACAGGAACTCCTTGCCGTCCTTGATCTTCCAGAACACGGAGAAGTTGATGTCGATGATGTTCTCGTCACCGGTCAGCATTAGAGCCTCGGCCGGCACCTCGCGGCCCACGGCCTCGGCGCGATCCAGGCGGTCGGTCGGCGTACGGACGCCTACCTCGATGCGATTAACGCGCGTCACCGACGGGGTGAGCACGGTTTCGATCGGCCAGGGAAGGTGATAGCGCAGGCCCGGATAGGTGTAGCCCTCGAACGCGCCGAAGCGGAGCACGACGCCCTGCTCGTCCGGCTGCACCCGATAGATACCGCTCGCCAACCACAGCCCGGCGGCCACAAGCGCTACCAGCCCGACTAGGCGGCCATTGCCGACCTGTCCGCGACCGGGTCCACCGCCGCCGGGCACAAAGCGCCGTGCTTGCTGCTGCAGCCGTTGAATTATCTCTTCGAAGTCCGGCAGGCCCGGTCCACCCTGACCGTTACCATTGCCGGGGCCGCGACCGCCGCCATTGCCCCAAGGCCCGCGCTCGGGGCCCTTGCCACCGGACGGCGGCTTGCCACCCGGGTTGCCCCACGGGCCACCGGTGTTGCCACCATTGTTCCACGACATTCGGCTCAGCGGCTCCTGTGAACGGTCCGGACCGCGCTCTTGGCGCTTTCACGGTCGCGTGCATATTGACCGCAGTCGCTGCGTTTACAAGAATTGGGGATTCACACGAAATGGTAGCGCCGACGGAACAAGCTCTGCGGGATGCCCTGCGGGCCATCCGCGATCCGAAATCGGGCCGGGACATCGTCACCGCCGGTCTGGTCGACAGCCTACAGACCCGCGACGGGTTGGTTCAACTCACGCTAATCGGCGAGCGCGGCCAAGCCCAGTTGATGGAGACGCTGCGTCGGGAAGCCGAGAAGCTGCTCGCCCGGCAGCCCGGCGTGACCAACGCCTCCGTCATTCTGACCGCACACCGCGCCCCGGCGCCCGAAGCGGCGCCCAAGCCGGCCCCGGCCCCACGGCCGTCATTGTTGGCCGACGTCAAGCACGTCGTGGCGGTCGCGTCCGGCAAGGGCGGCGTCGGCAAGTCGACGACGGCGGTCAACCTGGCCGTCGCGTTCGCGCAAGCGGGTCACCGGGTCGGGCTGCTCGATGCGGATGTCTATGGCCCCAGCCTGCCGCGGATGCTGGGCGTGTCCGGCAAGCCGCCCATCGTGGACGGCAAGATGCAGCCGATCGAGGTCTGGGGATTGAAGGCGATGTCGATCGGCCTGCTGGTCGATGCGGACGGCGCGATGATCTGGCGCGGGCCGATGGTGATCAGCGCGCTCGAGCAGATGATGTCGCAGGTCAATTGGGGCCCGCTCGACATCATGGTCGTCGACATGCCGCCCGGCACCGGCGACGCGCAGCTCACCATGGCGCAGCGGGTTAGTCTCTCCGGCGCCGTGATCGTCTCGACGCCGCAGGACATCGCGCTGATCGACGCCCGGCGCGGGGTGCGGATGTTCGAGAAGGTCATGGTCCCCGTGCTCGGCGTGGTCGAGAACATGAGCAGCTTCGCCTGCCCGCATTGCGGCGAGACGACGCATCTGTTCGGCCATGGCGGCGCCCGGCGTGAGGCCGAGACGCTCGGCGTGCCGTTCCTGGGCGAGGTGCCGCTGTTGCTCGACATCCGCGAGACCGGCGATGCCGGCACCCCGATCGTCGCCGCCGCGCCGGACAGCCCGGCGGCCAAGGCCTATGCGGCGATCGCCGAGCGGGTGTTGGCCGGCCTCGGCGGCGCCAGGCAGACCGGGCCGAAGATCGTGATGGACTAGCCCGGTGCGGTTTGGGCCTTGCCGATGACGGTCATCAGCTCGGCCCATTCACGCTTGGACAACTTGCTGCCGGTCTGCTCGACGATTTCCCCCGCCAGCATGCGGCGAACAACATCGAGCATGCCGGCGGAGAACGTCACGGCGCCGACGCGGTATTCCTGGAACGCCTCGTAGGCTGCCGGCACCCACGCCTCGACCGATTTCAGCATCGCTGCCGCGTAGGCGCGGATCTCGTATTGCGCATGCGGGTCCGCGCGCAACGACAGGAAGCTGAGCAGATTGTGGAGATCGGCCTTCCAATACCACTGCGTGTAGGTGTTGAGCGTGAGGTTCATGCGGGCGAGCTCACGCGCGAGGCCCTGGCGGTTCGGGTCGGCATCGCCCTCGTTCAGCATCCAGGCATAGTTGTCGTAGGTCCGCATCGCGTCGCTGCGCAGCATGTCCATCACCCGCGTTGCTTCGTTGCCCTCAAGGACATCGCCGCGGCCCTGCCGGTTGATCGAGCTCTGCGCGGCGAGATGCTCGGGCGACGGCAGGTAGAACTCCCGGTCCAGGATCGAGTAGCGGGCGGAGATCTCGTTCACGTTGGCCGTGCGATGCCGGATCCATTGCCGGGCCACGAAGATGGGCAGCTTCACGTGATACTTGATCTCGCACATCTCGAACGGCGTGCTGTGTCGGTGCCGCATCAGATAGCGGATCAGCCCGGCATCCTCGCTCACCTTGCGCGTGCCGCGGCCATAGCTGACGCGAGCCGCTTGGACGATGGCGGCGTCGTCGCCCATGTAGTCGATGACGCGGACGAAGCCGTGATCGAGGACGGGGATGGCCTCGAACAGCAACGCCTCCAGGGCGGGGACGGTAGGGCGCCGGGTCGCGGCGGTGTCGGCGCGGTGGGACTCGATCTCGGCGCGCTGAAGTTCGGTCAAAGGCATGCCGCCCCCTAGCATCCGGAGGCGAGTTCGACTATATCGAGGTTGCTGGTCGCAAGACCATCTATGGTGATAAACGGACGTTGGAATAAGCGTTGTGGACCCGGGGGCAGTGCCCGGCGCCTCCACCAAAACCCTTGATTGTCAGGGCTATGGGGGCGACACAGGTTCGACACGCGTGGTAAAGAGCTTCCTTTTGCCCGGCATGATACCGCCGTTATCGGGTCATATCACAAGTGCCAATGACAATCATCAGGCGCTCGCGATCGCTGCGTAAGCAGTGACACGCGCGGTTCGGGGGGTACCGGGCAACAGAAACCCCCCACTTTCCGTTTTAGAGCGTTGCAGCTAAAGGGGCGCGGATGGAAGACGATCCCACCGATGCCCCGCCGCAGACGCCCGAAAGCCTGTTGCCCTACGATCTTTGGACCGAGGAAGCCCTCCGGCAAGTCGTGATCATGGCGCTGGCCTATGCCGCCGAGCATGGCCTGCCCGGGGAACACCACTTTTACGTCTCATTCCGCACCGACGCGCGCGGGGTGTCCATTCCGCCCCGGCTGCTCGCCCAATACCCCAACGAGATGACCATCGTCCTGCAGCACCAGTTCTGGGACCTGAAGCTCGACGAGGCCGGTCAGCGCTTCTCGGTCGGCCTGTCGTTCGGCGGCGTGCCGTCGATCCTGTCGGTGCCGCTCGCCGCTGTCACCGGGTTCGCCGATCCGCACGTGCAGTTCGGCCTGCGCTTCCGGGCGCCTGAGGAGCACCCGGCCAACGACGCCGACGAACCCGTCACCACCGTGCTCGATCCGGCACCCCCGGCTTTGGCGGCGCCGGAGTCGCAGGCCGATGCCGACGCTCCCGACAGCACCAACCAGGTCGTGAGCCTCGACGCCTTCCGTAAGCGCCCGCCCAGCAAGGACTGAGGAGACACCGAGCATGAACGTCCCCGTCGCTCCCGCCCAAGCCCGGCCTGCGAACTTTCTCTACTCGCCGATGTTCCCGCTGGGTCCCCGCGACATCGCGTGGCGCAAGCTGGACATCGCGGGCGTCTCGACGGCGAGTTGCGACGGCCAAACAGTGCTGCGGATCAAGCCGGACGCGCTCAGCGAGTTGGCGTTCCAGGCCTTCCACGACGTCTCTCACCTGCTGCGCCCCTATCACCTGCGCCAACTGCGCTCGATCCTCGACGATCCCGAGGCCAGCCCGAACGACCGGTTCGTGGCCCTCGATCTGCTCAAGAACGCCAACATCGCCGCTGGCGGCGTGCTGCCGATGTGTCAGGACACCGGCACCGCGCTGGTGTTCGGCAAGAAGGGCCAGCGCGTCTGGGTCGAGGGCGACGAGGAGGAGGCGATCTCCTGGGGCGTGCACCGCACCTACACCGAGACCAATTTGCGCTACTCGCAGATGGCGCCGCTGACGATGTACGACGAGGTCAACACCGGCAACAACCTGCCGGTACAGTTCGACATCATGGCCGCATCGGGCAACGACCATGCTGACGAGATGAACCTCATGTTCATCGCCAAGGGCGGCGGATCGGCCAACAAATTCTTCCTGTTCCAGGAGACCCGGGCGATCCTGAACCCGGAGAAGTTGCTCGCCTATCTCGAGACCCGCATCAAGACGCTCGGCACCGCGGCCTGCCCGCCTTACCATCTCTCGATCGTCATCGGCGGCACCTCGGCCGAGCTCTGCCTCAAGACCTGCAAGCTAGCCTCGACCAAATATCTCGACCCGCTGCCAACCACGGGCAGCCCGTCCGCCCATGCTTTCCGCGACGTGGACATGGAGCAGAAGGTCCTTGAGCTGACCCGGCACACCGGCATCGGCGCACAGTTCGGCGGCAAGTACTTCTGCCACGACGTCCGCGTCATCCGTCTGCCGCGGCATGGCGCCAGCCTGCCGGTCGCCATCGGCGTCTCCTGCAGCGCCGACCGGCAGATCCTCGCCAAGATCACGCCCGAGGGCGTGTTCCTCGAGCAGCTCGAGACCGATCCGTCGAAATACCTGCCCGAGATCGAGGAAGCGGAGGGCGACGTCGTCCGCATCGACCTCAACCAGCCGATGGAGACCATCCGTCGCACGCTGTCGCAATATCCGGTTAAGACCCGGGTATCGCTGAACGGCCCCATGATCGTGGCGCGCGACATCGCGCATGCCAAGTTCAAGGAACGGCTCGACCGCGGCGAGGGCGTGCCGCAATACCTCAGGGATCACCCGGTCTACTACGCCGGCCCCGCCAAGACGCCCGCAGGCATGCCGACCGGCGCCTTCGGCCCGACCACGGCCGGGCGGATGGACAGCTACGTCGCCGAGCTGCAGCGCGCCGGCGGCTCCTTCGTCATGCTCGCCAAGGGCAACCGCTCCCGCGCCGTCCGCGATGCCTGCAAGGCCTATGGCGGCTTCTATCTCGGCAGCGTCGGCGGCCCGGCCGCCCGCCTGGCCCAGGACTGCATCACCAAGGTCGAGGTGCTGGAATATCCGGAACTCGGCATGGAGGCGGTCTGGCGCATCGAGGTGAAGGACTTCCCGGCCTTCATCGTCATCGACGACAAGAACAACGATTTCTACGACGGATTGACCTAAAATGCGGTTCACAGTCGACCGGATCGACCACATCGTCCTCAACTGCCGCGACGTCGAGATGACGGCGTCCTGGTTCCAGCGCGTGCTGGGCATGGAGCGCGAGGAATTCGGCGAGGACGGCCGCACGGCGCTGAAGTTCGGCGGCCAGAAGATTAATCTCCGCCCGGCCGACGCGTCCGACCAGAAATGGATGAGCGGCGCCTCCACCGAGCCCGGTCATGGCGACCTTTGCTTCATCACCGCGGTGCGGCCCGAAGACGTCGTTGATCACCTCGACGACTGCAAGATCAGCATCGTCGCCGGCCCGGTTGCCCGCGAGGGCGCGCTCGGCCGGATGGAGTCGGTCTACTGCCGCGACCCCGACGGCAACCTGATCGAGATCGCCTCGTACCTCACCCGGTCATGAACAATCGGCCGCTCGGCGTTGCGGCACTCGTCGCTTTCCTTCTCTGCATCCCGTTCGCCAACTGGCTGATCGGCAATGTCGGCACCGTCTGCGTGCCGCAGGGCCCCTGCCTGGTGCCGGTGCTGCCGGGGCTGCTGGCGCCGTCGGGCGTATTGGCGGCCGGCGCGGCGCTGGTGCTGCGCGACGTCGTGCAGCGCTGCCTGGGGGCGGGCTGGGGCCTTGGCGCTGTCATCGTCGGCTCGGCCCTGTCCGCTTTCCTCGCCCCGCCCGCCCTGGTCGCCGCCTCCGCCCTCGCCTTTCTGCTCAGCGAGTTCGCCGACTTCGCCATCTACACGCCGCTGCAACGCCGCCGCCTGGTGCTGGCCGTGCTACTCTCGTCCGGCGCCGGCCTGGTCATCGACAGTCTTGTCTTCCTCTATTTCGCTTTCGGCAGCCTCGACCACCTGGCGGGCCAAGTCGTCGGCAAGGCCTGGGCGGTCCTGTTCAGCCTGCCGTTGATCCGCGTCTTGCGCCGGGTCGCGCCCACGCCCGCGTGAACCTTTCCGAGTTCGACTTTCCGCTGCCGCCGGATAGCATCGCCCACGCCCCTGCCCGCCCACGCGATTCCGCTCGCCTACTGCATGTCGGCGCCGGCCTGTCCGACCGCACGGTCATGGACCTGCCCGCGCTGCTGCAGCCCGGCGATCTCCTCGTCGCCAACGACACCCGCGTCATCCCCGCCCAATTTGACGCCCGCCGCGGCGAGGCCCGCATCGGCCTCACGCTCGACCAGCCGCAGCCCGACGGTAGCTGGAGCGCGCTGGCCCGCAACGCCCGCCGCCTTAAGCCCGGCGACCGCCTCACCTTCCCGCGCGATCCGGCCCTCGAGGCCGAGATCCTCTCCCGCGACGCCGACACCGTGCGCGTCCGCTTCAACGGCCCGTTCGACGCCGCCGGCGACCTCGCTCTGCCGCCTTACATTGACCGCCCCACCGGCCCCACCGACGCCGATCAGTCCGACTACCAGACCGTGTTCGCCGCCGACCCCGGCGCCGTCGCCGCACCCACCGCCGGGCTGCACTTCACCCCCCGCCTGCTCGCCGCTCTCGACGCGGCCGGCATCGGCCGGGCGCTCGTCACGCTGCATGTCGGCGCCGGCACCTTCTTGCCGGTCCGCACCGACGACGTCGGCGATCACCGCATGCATGCCGAACGCGGCGAGATCACCGAGGCCACGGCCGCCGCCATCAACGCCGCCAAGCGGGTCGTCGCCGTCGGCACCACGTCGCTGCGCCTGATCGAGAGCGCGACTGGCGAGGACGGCATCGTGCGCCCGTTCCGCGGCGATACCAGCCTGTTCATCACGCCGGGCTTCCGCTTCCGCCGGGTCGGCGCGCTGATGACCAACTTTCATCTGCCCCGCTCGACGCTGTTCATGCTGGTCTGCGCCTTCGCCGGCACCGACCGAATGCGCGCCGCCTACGCTCACGCCATTGCCTCAGGCTACCGGTTCTACAGCTACGGCGACTCCTCGCTGCTGGAGCGTGCATGAGCTTCGGCTGGACCGCCGCGGCCACCGACGGCGCCGCCCGCGCCGGCACGCTCGACACGGCGCACGGCCCGGTCGCCACCCCCGTCTTCATGCCGGTCGGCACCGCCGGCACGGTCAAGGCGATGACCGCCGACCAGGTCCGCACCACCGGCGCCAGCATTGTGCTGGGCAACACCTACCACCTCATGCTCCGCCCCGGCGCCGACCGCGTCGAGCGCTTTGGCGGCCTGCACAAATTCATGGACTGGCCCGGCCCGATCCTCACCGACAGCGGCGGCTTCCAGGTCATGTCGCTCTCCGCCCTGCGCACGCTGGACGAGGACGGCGTCACGTTCCGCTCTCACCTAGACGGCAGCGCGCACCGCCTCAGCCCCGAAATAGCGACCCGGATCCAGCATCAGCTCGACGCGACCATCACCATGGCCTTCGACGAGTGCACCAAGTTCCCCGCCACCGCCGACGAGGTCCGCTCGAGCATGGAACGCTCCATGCGCTGGGCCGCCCGCTCGCGCACGGCTTTCGTGGCTCGGCCGGGCTACGCCCAGTTCGGCATCGTCCAGGGCGGCGTCGACCCCGAGTTGCGGGCGCGTTCGGTCGCTGCCCTGCTCGACATCGGCTTCGAGGGATACGCCGTCGGCGGCCTCGCCGTGGGCGAAGGCCAGGCCGCCATGTTCGCCACCCTAGACGCCACCGTCCCGCATTTGCCGCCCAGCCAACCCCGCTACCTCATGGGCGTTGGCACGCCGGACGACCTCGTCGGCGCCGTGGCGCGCGGCATCGACATGTTCGACTGCGTCATGCCCACCCGCGCCGGCCGCACCGCCCGCGCCTACACCCGGCACGGCACGCTCAACCTGCGTAACGCACGGCACCAGGAGAACCAGGGTCCGCTCGACCCGGCCTGCCGCTGCACCGCCTGCACGCGGCACAGCCGGGCCTACCTGCATCATTTGTTCCGCGCCGACGAGATGCTTGGCCCGATGCTGCTCACCCAGCACAACATCACGTACTACCAGGACCTGATGCGCGGCCTGCGCAACGCCATATGTCGCGGCGACCTCGAAGTGCACGCCGCGGAAACCCGCGCCGCCTGGGCCGCCGGAGACATAGGATGAGTGATCTCACGCACCTGACCCAACTCGGTCAGCACACCACCGTCGCCGCCGCGCCGGAGGACGCCGTCCTGGAGCGCGTCGGCAATCCACAGCCCGGCGAGGCCTATCTCGTGCGCTTCACCGCGCCGGAGTTCACCTCGCTCTGCCCGCTCACGGGTCAGCCGGACTTCGCCCACATCGTGCTCGACTACGTGCCGGGCGCCTGGCTGGTGGAGAGCAAGTCGCTCAAATTCTACCTCGCCAGCTTCCGTAACCACGGCGCCTTCCACGAAGCCTGCACGATGCAGATCGCCAAGCGGCTCGTCGACCTGCTCGACCCGGCCTGGCTGCGCATCGGCGCCTATTGGTATCCGCGCGGCGGTATCCCGATCGACGTCTTCTGGCAGACCGGCGCGCCGCCCGCTGGCCTGTGGGTCCCCGACCAGGGCGTGCCGACCTATCGTGGCCGCGGCTGATCCGAAAACGCTGATCCGCAGCCGGGCGCTCGAGCTCGGCTTCCACGCCGTCGGCTTCGCTCCCGCCACGCTCGCGGGCGACGCGCGCGAGCGGTTGATAGCGTTTTTGGCCGCCGGGCAGCACGGCGAGATGAGCTGGCTCGCCGACCGCGCCGAGCAGCGCGCCGCGCCGAACGCGCTCTGGCCGGAGGCCCGCAGCGTCATCGCGCTCGGCCTGTCGTACGCGCCCGACGGCGACCCTTTGGCGACGCTAGCCCGCGCCGACCGCGGCAACATCTCGGTCTACGCCCGCAACCGCGACTATCACGACGTGGTCAAAGGCATGCTCAAGCAACTGGGCGGCTGGATCGTCGGGCGGTTCGGGCCCCAGAATCCAGAGATCAAAGTGTTCGTCGACACGGCGCCGGTGCTGGAGAAGCCGATCGCGCAAGCCGCCGGGCTGGGCTGGCAGGGCAAGCACACCAACCTGGTATCTCGCAGCTTCGGCTCCTGGCTGTTCCTCGGCGAGATCATGACCACGCTCGATCTCGCACCCGATTCGGCCGGCACCGACCATTGCGGCTCCTGCCATCGCTGCCTGACTGCTTGCCCGACGGACGCATTCCCCGCGCCCTACCGGCTCGACGCGACCCGGTGCATCTCCTACCTGACCATCGAACACGCTGGCCCAATCCCGGAAGCGCTGCGCCCGGCAATGGGCAACCGAATCTATGGCTGCGACGACTGCCTCGCGGTCTGCCCCTGGAACCGCTTCGCCGCCGGTGCCCACGAAAAGCTGCGGGCGCGGGAAGCGCTGACCGCGCCGGCCCTGACCGACCTCGCCGCTCTCGACGATGCGTCGTTCCGCACCTTGTTCGCCGGCGGCCCCATCAAGCGGATCGGCCGCAACCGCTTCGTCCGCAACGTGCTGATCGCAATTGGCAATTCCGCCGATCCCGCATTGCGCCCCGCCGCGGAGCGCCTCTGCGCCGACGCCGATCCCGTCGTGGCCGACGCCGCGCGATGGGCCGTGAGCCGTCTATGCGCTTAATTAAGCAGAGTTTCAGCCTCGCCGGTCACCGGACGAGCGTGGCACTCGAACCGGAGTTCTGGGAGGTGTTGACCGAGATCGCTGAGGCCCGCGGCTCAGCGTTGTCGGCGTTGGTGGCCGATTTGGATGCGGAACGGCAGCCGGATCAGCCGCTCGCGTCTCGTTTGAGAATCTTTGCGCTTTGTCATCGTCCTTAACTTTTTGGCAAGGGTTGCCGCGTCATTCTCTCTCTGCGGCCGATAAACACCGCAGGCAGGAGAAACTCCGATGACGCCAGACCTTTTCACCTTCGCCAAGGCCCCAACTCATCTGGGCCAAGCACCCCGCTTCAGCCCTCTGCTCCTCGCGGACCGGCTCATCTCCCTCGCGCAGGAAGCCGACCGTGCTGGCCTACATGACAGCGCCACCCGGCTCCTCGGCCTGGTGTATTCCGTGCTCGACGAGGAAGCGGTCCCCGCCTTCGCCTGATCAGGGCGAGGCGCGGACCCAAGTCTGACTGCGGCCGATCATGCCACCGAGGACGGATCCGCGCACGATCAGCTTCTTTCCGCCGTCATCCAGCCGGAGGGATACGCGATAGGTATCGCCCGTTTCCGGATCGAGGATCTCGCCCCCGCTCCAATAGCCGGAGCCGTCGGGGCGGACGCCGCGGATGACGTCCAACCCGAGGATCGGTTTGTTGTGCCGATCGCCGCTGCATTTGACACAGACCTGATTGATCGCTTTGGGATCGATGACTTGCTCGATCCGGCCGTAAATTGTGCCGTTATTCTCGAACAATCTGACCGCACCGCGGACTTCGCCCGTCTTGTCGTCGACCGTGCGCCACAGCCCGGTCGGACTCGTCGTCGCCGCTTGCGGCCACGCGGCTGACGATGATGCCAGCAGCACGCCCGCCGCCAGGGACAGAAACCAAACTTTCATCTCAGGGACGCTCCGCAAGCCATCGTGCTGCACCTGCCAATTCCGGCGTGCGGACCGGGTTCGCCATGTTCCCGCTCAGCCGCACCGGTAAATCCGGAAGGTCCGGCCCTGGCGACACTACCAGCCGTCCCTCGACGGTATTGCCGATCAGGTCGACGGACGCGTTCAGTGTCGCGCCGCCCGCTTGGGCCCGCATCGTCAGGATGCCGCGCTGCAAGTCAAACGGGGCGTCGAGCATGGGAAATACCGTGCTACCGCCCAACAAGGCCGTCCGTACCGTCGGCGGGAGTTTCCCACCCTCGGACTGCATCAAGGCGTCCCGGATCGCCGGAATGTCGAAGCCAACGACGCCGGCGTTCTCCACGCTGGCGCGGCCACCCCCGCTCAGCGTTGCGATCAGCGTAGCCGGGCTGAAGCCCTCGCTTCGCAGCTTGAAGTCCGACGTGGACGTTCCGGCAACCAGATCCAGCGTGCCACCGAGTACGGGCCCCGAGATGGCGACGCCCGCGGTCTGGCCGTCGAGCGATAAATGCGGCAGATCGCCGATCTGCAGCTTGGCCGACACCGCGACCGTGCCGCCGCCGAGCTTGGCGGTCACGTTGTTGAGGCCAAACGCCGCGTCCTGGGCGTCGACGTCCAGCGCCAGGTCGGTGATCCCAGGGGCCATGCCGAGCAGGACTCGTTCTGCCTCGAAATGCACCTTAGCCGCGTGCCCGCCCAGTAGGTCGAGCGGCAGCGGATCGGTCGACCGGAAATCGACCGTCGGCAGCATCAGGCATTCCGCTTTCAGCCTGCCCTGCAGCACATGATCGACGTTCGAAAGCTGTCCGGTGACCCGCATGGCCCCGGCAACGAACTCGATCGCGCCGAGGTCAAGCCGGCCCGGTACGTGCGACAACTGAGTGATGAGCGAGAACGAACCGTCACCGAGCCAGGTCGCCGCGCCGCCGATACCGAATTCAGCCAACAGCCGCGGCGCGCCGGGATGGTGCAACGTCAGCGGCCCCGCCCAACGCCGGGCCGAAACGTTCAACACGGGCTGTGCTTCGACCCGAAGATCGTCGACGTCGAGTGTTGCCTTCATCCCGAGCGCCTCGGGCGGCCCGGCGATCAGCACCAGCAGATTGGCTGGCCCGTGCAGCAACGGCATCGCCCACGCGGTTTGCGGTGGCATGAACGGCCGCAGCGGTGCGATCTCCTGCGCGGTCAGCTCGAGCCGCCCTTCGCTGACCCGGCCACCATCGCCGAGCGTGCCCGACGCAGTCGCATGCAGCCCGGCCGCACTCACCTCGAAGCGTCGGACGGTCAGGTGCCCCGCTTCGCTCTGGACGTCGAAGGCGAGCGGGCCGAACGCCGCGCCTCGCCAGTTGGCCGTCTTGGCCTGCAATTTCAAATCGGTGTCGAACCCGGCCGTGGCGAGCGCCTTGACCGTGGCAGCGTAAGCCTCGGCCGGGTCGTCGAGGACGGAGGCATCCGGCAACCACGGGTCCAGCAGCAGGCGGTCGAGCGTGAGCCCGCCGCTGACGCCGAGTTTCGGCGCGAGCCGCAGTGCCACGCCGCCCTGCGCGGCAGCGCCGTCCAACGTTCCTTGCAGATCGGTGATCGCGAGTTGCGACGCATCGACGCCGATCTTGGCGGTCAGGTTGGCCGTCTTGAGCGCCGCCTCGGGCAGCGCGCGGATCAGCGCCGGCGCGATGGGCTCCAGCCAGTGCAGCGTCGCGCGCAGCTCCGGCGCGATCAGCGTGCCACGGCCCTCGAACGCCACGGACTTGCCTTTGTTCGGGAAACGCCCCGTGAGCGATAGTCTCGCGTTGCCGGGCACGATCGCGGTCGCCTCGCGCACGGTGACCTCGTCGCGGTCGACGTCGATCGCCGCCCGCATTTGGCGCAACACACCGCCGGCCAGCGTCGCCGACTCGGCCGACAGATCGACCCCGGTTGGAAACCGCGCCGTCCGCCCCGGCTGGGCCGTGCGCAGCAGCACGGGCGTCCAGGCATCGAGATCGAGCCGCCCGGCAACCAACGCCACATCGAGCCGCATGTCCGGCTGGACGCGCAGCGCGACGGCGCCCCGGGCCGGCGATCCGCCGATCTCGACGGCCAACTCGTCGGCGACGATCACGCCCCCCGAGGCTGAGATTCGCCCATCACCGCGCCAGGCCGCCGCCGGGGCCGGCAGCAATTGCGACAGATCGGGCCCGCGCGCGGTGACGCGGCCGTTCAGCGATCCGTCAGCCTCGAGCGCGCCGGACACGGTACCACCAGTATCGCGCAGCTTGTCGAGGCCATCGAGGCTGATATCGATCGGCGCCGCACCATCCCGACCGGGACGCCCGAGGCGGGCGGTAAAGCGCGTCGGCAGGTTGAACAGCGTGGCCTGCCCGGCGGCCGACAACGTCCCGCTCTCTGGGTCGGCGCCCAACGAGGCGTCGATGCCATCGAGGACGAAGTCGCCGATCTGCAGCCGGCTCTCCTCGACGCGCGCTTGCAGTCCGGTGATCCAGGCGGGCGGCCGACGACTGAGCGCGCCGGCCGGCGGCGGCCAGGGCAAGTGGAGGTCGGCGCCCTGCAACGTCAGTTCTCGCGCGTCCACCCGGCCGCCGATCAACGGCCCGAGCGCAACGCGCAGGCGGACGGCCTTGGCATGCAGCACGACGCCATCACCCGCGTCGTCGACCTCGAGATCGGTCGCGGTGAGGAAGGGTTGCGGCAGCAGGTTCAGCGTGATGTTGCCATCGATGCGGACGGGCCGCCCAATACCCGCAGCCACCAGGCTGGCGATGCTGCCGCGATACTGGTTCCAGTCCAGCATGCCGGGCAGGATCCAGATCACGGCGATCAACAAGGCCAGGAAGGTCGCCATGCTGAGCAGGACGACGCGCCCAGTGCGCAAGCCTCCGTTGGGGCCGCCGCTAGGTATGATCGGGGCAGCAGAAGTAGACACTAGTCGATGGCGCTCCGGTGCACGCGTTTCCCGTCGCGGGGAAACGGGGCTAACCTGTCCTCTATGAGCTACTGGGGCAAGTTACTCGGCGGGATCGCCGGGTTCGCGGCGGGGGGACCGGTCGGCGCGATGATCGGCGCAGCCTTGGGGCACGCTGCGGAAAGCGGCGCCATGCCGAAATTCAGCCTTGGGGACTCGCCATTGAACCCGGCGCGCCTGGCGGCGCTGCTCGGCGGCAAGCAGCAGCTATTCGCCGTCGGCATCGTGGTGCTGTCGGCCAAACTGGCCAAGGTGGACGGGCCAGTGGTCCGTGACGAGATCGACGCGTTCAAGCGGCAATTCCGCATCCCGCCCGAATCGGTCAAGGATATCGGCCGCTTGTTCGACCAGGCGCGCGACAGCTCCGAAGGCTGGGAGCCCTATGCGAAACAACTCGGCGAGAGCTTCGCCGACAATCGCGGCCTGCTGGAGGACGTTCTGTCAGCCCTGTTTGCCATCGCGCGGGCCGATAAGCCGGTGAACCCGGCCGAGCAGGCGATGTTGCGCCGCGTGCATACCCTGTTCGGTCTCGACCGGGTCGCTTGGGACGGTGCGAGCGGTGGCACCACGCGGGCTACGCCGGGCGGGGATGACCCCTATGCCGTGCTCGGGGTGCCGCGCACGACGTCCGACGAGGATCTGCGCAAGGCGTGGCTGAAACTCATCCGCGAGAACCATCCGGACACGCTGGCCTCCAAGGGCGTGACCCCGGACTTCATCGCGCGCGCCGGCGACAAGGTGGCCCGCGTCAACGCCGCCTGGGACCGCATCAAACGCGAGCGCGGCCTGTGAAGCAGGCGCCGAGCCCGAACTTCGACGATCGGCCGGCCGGCATCCCAATCGACACGCTCGTCCTGCACTACACCGGCATGCAGTCGGCCGATGCGGCGATCGCGCGGCTGCGCGACCCGGTCGCCCACGTCTCCTCACACTATGTCGTCGATGAAGACGGCACCGTCTGGCAACTCGTCGGCGAGATGCACCGCGCGTTCCATGCCGGCATCTCGTTCTGGCGTGGGCACGAGGCGCTGAACGGCCGCTCCATCGGCATCGAGATCGTCAACCCCGGGCATGAATGGGGCTACCGTCCGTTTCCGCCGTCGCAGATGCGAGCGGTGACGGCGCTGTGCCAAGGCATTCTGGCGCGGCATCCGATCCCGGCAAGCGGAGTCGTCGGCCACAGCGACGTCGCCCCCGACCGCAAGCAGGATCCGGGCGAGCTGTTCGACTGGCCCGGCTTGGCCGCTGCCGGCATCGGCGTCTGGCCCGCGGCCGGGAACGACCCTGCCGCCGATCCGGAGTCGGCGCTGCGCCGCATCGGCTACCCGATCCCCGATCTCGCCACGACGATCGCCGCCTTCCAGCGCCGATGGCGCCCCTCACGCGTCGACGGAGTCGCCGACCGGGAGACGTGTTGCCGGTTGACCGATGTGGCACGAGCGCTTGACCCGGCCGGCTAACGCGGTCACACCCGGCGCGCCAGACGGCTGGGCGGCCGCTGCTCTCAAGATGAGGGTGGAGGAAAGTCCGGGCTCCACGGGAATACGGTGCCGGCTAACGGCCGGCGAGGGTGACCTCAGGGAAAGTGCCACAGAAAACAAACCGCCGGCGTTCCGCTCGCAAGGGCGCCGCCGGCAAGGGTGAAACGGTGCGGTAAGAGCGCACCGCGCCCCTGGCGACAGGGGCGGCAGGGTAAACCCCACCGGGAGCAAGACCGAATAGGGGGGGCCGGCGGCAGCATCTCGGTGCTGTGACGCAGGGGTGTTTCCGCCCCGTTCCCCGGGTTGGTCGCGTCAGGCGTGCGGCAACGCACGTCGCAGAGGAATGGTCGCCTCGTCTCCTTCGGGAGGCGAACAGAACCCGGCTTACAGGCCGTCTGGCTCCTCGATTTATCCCTAGATCTATCCACAGAAAGAACAAAAAGCGAAAGCGCCTTTTTGCGTGATTCGTCTCAATTCAGCATGCTAAGTGTTTGAAATTGTGTCGTGATAAAGCTCACGCTTTCGCGAGAATCACTGGCTTTCTCGTAGACGACCCATGCCGTCCCATGGTATCCCATGTCATCCCACGATGATGCCGAGGGACAGCGATTCGTCGCCCAGCGCTGGGGCGCACAACGATGGTCGGACGAGCCAATTCAGTTCATGGGGACCCATCAATCGCGCTTCGATGCCAAGGGCCGCATGTCGGTTCCAGCGCCGTTCCGTGCCGTCCTCCGCTCCTTGGCGATCGAGGGCGTGGCGTCGCTGATCCTGCGCCCCTCCCACACGCTCGACTGCATCGACGCCTGGCCGTCGTCGCGTTTCGAGGCACTCGCGGCAGGTTTTGATCGGATCGACCTGTTCAACGAGGATCAAGACGATCTCGCAACGACTCTCTACGCGGACGCCTGGCCCGTGGAACCGGACAAGGAAGGACGCATCGTCGTTCCCGACACTCTAGTGCAGCACGCCGGCCTGACCGAGTCGGTTGCGTTCATGGGGCTCGGAGCCCGTTTTCAGATCTGGGAGCCGACTGCGGCGTTGCAGCGCAAGACCGTCGCGCGGCAGGGAACCGCCACGCGTGGCCTGACCGTGCCGGCGGCGAAATGAGCGCTACCTTGCGTCACGAGCCCGTGCTGTTGCGCGAGGTGCTGCAGCATCTCGCACCGCGCGACGGCGAAGCGATGCTGGACGGCACGTTCGGTGGCGGTGGCTACACGCGCGCCGTGCTCGACGCTGCCGACTGCACGGTCTGGGCCATCGACCGCGACCCGGCTGCCATCGAGCGCGGAGCGGAACTCGCGGCGAAATACCCGGGCAGGTTGCAACTGCTGCAGGGTAATTTCGGCGAGATGGTCGGCCTGCTGGCAGACCGGGGCGTGGCCGCGCTGGACGGCATCGTCCTGGACCTCGGCGTCTCTTCCTTCCAAATCGACGATGCTGGGCGGGGTTTCAGCTTCCGCACTGACGGTCCGCTCGACATGCGCATGGCTGCGAGCGGAACGACCGCAGCCGATCTGGTTAACGCTCTAGGCGAATCCGAACTCGCGGATACGTTGTATCAACTCGGCGAGGAACGACTGTCGAGACGCATCGCGAAAGCAATCGTTATGGCCAGAAAAGATGCGCCAATCACGACCACATTGCAGCTGGCGGAGATCATCCGCCGGGTCGTGCCGAACGACCGCTCCGGCATCGATCCGGCGACCCGGTCGTTCCAGGCATTGCGCATCCGCGTCAACGACGAACTGGGCGAGATCGTCCGCGGGCTCGAAGCGGCGGTGCGACTGCTGGCCCCGGGCGGTAGGCTGGTGGTCGTCTCGTTCCATTCCCTCGAGGACCGGCTGGTCAAGCGTTTCATGCAGGACGCAGCCGGACGCCGCCCGGGGCCGTCGCGTCACGATCCCGCCGGGCTCGTCGACCGCAGCGCCGCGCAGTTCACCTTGCTGACCAGCCGTGCTCAGCGTCCGCAAGCAGACGAGACGCACGCCAATCCCCGCGCCCGGAGCGGCCGCCTCCGGGCGCTCGCACGGCTTCCCTTTCCGCTCCTCCAAGAAATGGAGATCGCGCCATGATCCGACCGTTCACGATCATCTGCATGGTTTCGGCGTTCGGCGCTGGGCTCTATCTGTATCAGAGCAAGCACCAGGCGCAGATCCTCGACCGCGACATCATGCGCACCATCAAGCAGACCGAAGCGACGCGCGAGCGCACCGGGATGCTGCGGGCGGAGTGGGCCCTGCTCAACGAGCCGGACCGCCTGGCCGAGCTCGCCAAGGCGCATACCACGCTGCAGACGCTGAAGCCGACCCAGTTCGTCGCGATGGCCGATCTGGCCGCGCGCCTGCCCGGCCCGGTGTCCCAGCGTCAGGAGATCCTACCGGTCGAGCCCGAGCCTGAGGAGACGGTCGCGGCGCCGGTGGCCTCCGTCGCGCCTACCGCCAAGCCGCGCGAGACGCCGGTCGCCGTCGCGGCGGTCGAGCCGAAGCCGAAGCCGGAGCCCAAGGTCGAGAGCAAGCCCGCCGTTGTGGTGGCCGAGACCAAGCCGGTCCGCCCGGCCGACAAGCCCATCGTCCGCGCGGCGACCCAGACCGCCGCGGAAGCCGCACCGCCGGTCCGCATGGCGCGGCCGCACCCCACCGCCGAGATCGCCAATAACGACGCCACCGCACCCGGCACGGTCGGCGCCGCCGTCATGCGCGCCATGCGGTCGCAGAACGCTGGCTACACGCCGGCGCCGTCGATGCCAGCCCCGGCGCGGGTCTATGCGCAGCAGCCCGCTTACGTTCAGCCGGCCTATGCGCAACCGACCTATGCGCAACCGGCCTACGCCCAACCCGCCTACGCGCAGCCGGCTTATGCGCCGAGCGCGTCGATGCTCGGTGGCCGCAACACGCTGCCGCCGCCCGTCCCGTACGCCTCGCGCTGACCATGTCGGGATCGCGCCACCCGCCGGAGGAACCGAGCCAGCCGCGGATGCAGACCGTCCGGGTCACGGCGCCCGACCTCGAGCGCCGCGCCGCGCTCGAGAAGACGCGGGGCCGGCTGCTGTTCGCGGCGAGCGGGTTTACCGTGTTGTTCTCGGCCGTCATGGTGAAGCTGGCGCTCGCCACGGTGGTGATCCCAATGCAGCCGCGCCGGGCCGAGCGTGGGCCACCGCCGCTGCCGGATTCCGTCAACGCGACCGCCGACGCCCCTGCCCCTGACCCGGCGCACGACGCCCCGCACCCGCGCGCCACCATCACCGACCGTAACGGCGAGATCCTCGCCGTGTCGCTGCCGACGGCGGGCGTCTACGCCAATCCGAAGGAGATGATCGACCCGAACGATGCAGCGGCCAAGCTGAAGTCGGTGCTGCCGCAGCTCGATCTCGAAGCCATCAAAGCCAAGCTGGGTACCGAGAAGCAGTTTGCTTGGATTGCGCGCGGCATCTCGCCACGGCAGCAGCTGGCGATCAACAATCTCGGCATTCCGGGCATCTATTTCCAAGCCACGGAGCGCCGGCGCTACCCGCAGGGCCGGGTCGCCGCGCAAGTGCTGGGCGGGGTGGACGTCGATACCAAGGGCGTCGCCGGCGTCGAGCGGTCGTTCGAGCAGCGGCTGCGGGAGAGCGCCGAACCGTTGCGTCTGTCGATTGACGTCCGGGTGCAGGCGGTGGTGCGTGACGAGCTGTCCAAGAGCATGGACGAGTTCCGCGCGATCGGCGCCTGCGGCATCGTGATGGACGTGCGCACCGGCGAGGTGATCGCGATGGTCAGCCTGCCGGATTACGACGCCAACAAATTCGGCTCGGCCACCAACGAGGAGCGCTTCAACCGCGCCGTCACCGGCATGTACGAGCCCGGCAGCACCTTCAAGCTGCAGACCGCGGCCATGACGCTCGATAGCGGCGTGGGCCATCTGTGGAGCTCCTACGACGCGGCGAACCCGATCAAGATCGGCCGCTTCACGATCACGGACTTCGAGGGCAAGCACCGCATCCTGTCGCTGCCGGAAGTGATCGCCTACTCGTCCAATCTCGGCGCGGCGCACATGGCGCAGCAGATGGGCGCTGAGCGGCAGCGTAACTGGCTACAGCAAATGGGGATGTTCACCCGCGTGGGCATCGAACTGCCTGAGCAAGGGCAGCCGATCGTGCAGCCGGCGAGCAACTGGAAAGAGGTCGTGACCATGACGGTCGGCTTCGGACACGGCATCGCGGTCTCGCCGCTGCACGTCGTGCGCGGCACGGCGGCGATCGCCAATGGCGGCACCGTGCTGCGGCCGACGATCCTGGCGCCGGAGCCCGACATGGCGCCGCGGACGGGCACGCAGGTGATGCAGCACGCGACGTCGGACACGATGCGGCGGCTGATGCGGCTGGTGGTGACCGACGGCTACGGCAAGCCGGCGGACGTGCCGGGCTATTTCGTCGGCGGCAAAACCGGCACGGCGGAAAAGAACTCCGGCCACGGCTACAAGAAGCACACAAACATCAGCGCGTTCATGAGCGTGTTCCCGATGAACGCGCCGAAATACGCGGTGTATTTTATGCTCGACGAGCCCAAGGGCAACGCCAGCACCGGCGGTTACTCCACGGCGGGCGCAGTCAGCGCGCCGGGCGCGGGCCGGGTGATCGCGCGCATCGCGCCGATGCTGGGCCTGATGCCGGAGACGGGCGCTCAGATGGCCGCGACGCAGGCGGCGCTGGCGATGCCGCTGAACGTGGCGCGGCCGGCCGGGTATCACGACGCGCCGAAACCGGCCGCGCCTCCTGCGGGTGCGCCGATGGTCAAGATGCCCGGCCCGGTGCCAACGGGACCGCGGCAGCGCGAGGCGAGCTATGTCGTCCCCGCTGCGGCTCCATGACATGTTGAGCGCGGTCGGGATCGACGTCGTGCCGGGTCTGCCAGGCCGGTTCACCGGGCTGTCAGCGGACAGCCGGGCGATCCGTCCGGGCATGCTCTACGCTGCCCTGCCGGGCACCCGGCTCGACGGCCGCGACTTCATTGCCGACGCCGTGGCGCGTGGTGCGGCCGCGATCTTGGCGCCCGAAGGCACGACGTGGCCGGACGGTGTACCGCCGGTGCCGCTGCTGACCGATCGCGAGCCGCGGCGGGCCCTGGCGCGCTTGGCGGCGCTGCAGGCCGGCGCGCAACCCGGCTGCGTCATCGCCATCACCGGCACCAACGGCAAGACCAGCACGGCGGAGTTCGTGCGTCAGCTGAAGACTGCGGCCGGCGGCGTGGCTGCGAGCCTCGGCACCCTGGGCGTGATCGCGCCGGGCCGCGCCGGCGGCGGCGGCCTGACCACGCCCGACCCGGTCTCACTGGCCGAGACGCTGGCGGCATTGGCGCGCGAGGGGGTCGACACGGCGGCGATCGAGGCATCTTCGCACGGGCTGGATCAGTTCCGGCTCGACGGGCTGCGGCTGGCAGCGGCCGGGTTCAGCAACCTGACCCGCGACCATCTTGACTATCACGGCACGCTGGATGCCTACCGAGATGCCAAGCTGCGCCTGTTCCGCGAATTGCTACCCGCGGGGGCGCCGGCAGTGCTGAGCACCGAACTCGACGCCGAGACCGCGGCGCTAATCCCCGGCGCGCACACGGTCGGGCCGGGCGGCACGCTGCTGAACCTTCGCCGCGCCGTGCCGCATCCGGGCGGCCAGACGTTGGAGATCGACGGCTCCGAGACGATTGAACTGAAGCTGCCGGGCCGCTTCCAGGCTGACAACGCCCTCCTGGCCGCCGGCCTGGCGATGGTGACGGGCACCGACGACGCCGTCGCGCTGCTCCCGCGGTTAAGCGGCGTGCGCGGACGGATGGAGCTCGCCGCCGAGGCCGACGGTGCAGCGATCTACGTCGATTACGCGCATACGCCGGACGCGCTGGAACGGCTGCTGCTGGCGCTGCGGCCCCATACGGCGGGACGGCTGCACGTCGTATTCGGCGCCGGCGGCGACCGCGACCGGGGCAAGCGCTCGCTGATGGGCGCCGTCGCGGCGCGGCTGGCCGACCGCGCCATCGTCACCGACGACAATCCCCGCAGCGAGGACCCGGCCAGCATCCGCGCTGCCATCCGCGCCGCCTGCCCCGACGCGATCGAGATCGGCGACCGGGCAAAAGCCATCGCCGCCGGGCTCGACGGGCTCCGCCGCGGCGACGTGCTGGTCGTCGCCGGCAAGGGCCACGAGCAGGGCCAGACCATCGGCGGCGAGACGATCCCGTTCGACGACGTCGCCACCGTGCGGCGGCTGCTGTGACCGCGTTGTGGGACAGCGCGGCGCTCGCGGCCGCGACGCTCGGGCGCGCCACGGCGCCGTTCGCCATCGACGGCCTGTCGATCGACACGCGCACGCTGGTGCCCGGCGACCTGTTCATCGCGCTGGTCGGCGAGCGGGACGGGCACGAGCACGTGGCCGCCGCCCTCGAGAAGGGTGCGGCGGCGGTGATGGTGCACCGGGCCGAGCGCGTGCCGGCGGGGGCACCCGCGCTGGTGGTGGATGACACGCTCGCGGCGCTGCAGCGTCTCGGCGCGGCGGGACGGGCGCGGTTTGGCGGCCGGGTCGTGGCGGTGACGGGCAGCGTCGGCAAGACGACGACGAAGGAGATGCTGCGCACCGGGCTCGGGGCCTTCGGCCCGACCCATGCGGCGGTGGCGTCCTACAACAATCACTGGGGCCTGCCGCTGACGCTGGCGCGGCTACCCGCCGATGCCGCGTTCTGCGTGTGCGAAATCGGGATGAACAACCCGGGCGAGATCGAGCCGCTGGCGCGCATGGCGCAGCCCGACGTCGCGGTCATCACCAACATCGAGGCGGCGCACATCGGTCATCTCGGCAGCATCGAGGCCATCGCCGACGAGAAGGCCGCCATCCTGCGCGGCCTGCGCCAGGGCGGCGTCGCCGTGCTGCCGGCCGACAGCCCGCAATTCGGCCGGCTGCGGGCGCAGGCGGGCGAGGTGCTGACGTTCGGTCGCAATCCCGATGCCGACCTGCTGCTCGACGGGGACGAGGTCGTATTTCGCGGTCGGCGCATGACGCTGCCGCTCACCGCACCCGGCGCGCACATGCGGGTCGACGCCGCGGCAGCGCTTGCCGCCGTCGTCGCCCTCGGGCTCGACCCGGCCATCGCCGCCGCCGGGCTCGCCGAGTTCCGCCCGCTCGGCGGCCGCGGCCTGCATCGCACGCTGGGCGGCATCACGCTGCTCGACGAAAGCTACAACGCCAACACCGCCTCCATCCGTGCCTCGCTGGCGGTGCTGCGCAGCATGGGCGGCACGCGCCGGGTCGCGGTGCTGGGCGACATGCTCGAGCTAGGGGCGTTCGGACCGGCAGAGCATGCGGGCCTGGCGCCCGACGTTGCCGACGCGGCGGACGTGCTCTATGCGTGCGGCCCGCTGATGCGGCACCTCTTCGAGGCGATTCCCGCCACGCAGCGAGGGGTCCTCGCGGACGACTCGGCTAGCCTAGCCCCCATCGTCGCCGACGCCGTCCGGCCCGGCGACACCGTCTTGATCAAGGGCAGTCTTGGAACCCGGATGCGCCTGATCGTCGCCGGCTTGGAAGCCCGCCTCTCGGAAGGCGTCATTTGATTGCTGTATAACCTCGCCCGCCCCTACGCCGATCAGTACATTGTGGCGAACCTGTTCCGTTACCTCACTTTCCGGTCCGGCGCGGCCTGCCTGACGGCGTTGTTCCTCAGCTTCGTGCTCGGCCCGATCGTCATCCGCTGGCTGCGCTCGGTGCAGCGCGGCGGTCAGCCGATCCGCGAGGACGGCCCGGCGCGGCACCTGGTCGAGAAGAAGGGCACGCCGACGATGGGCGGGGTGCTGATCCTGCTATCGCTGTCGATCTCGACGCTGCTGTGGGCGGACCTGACCAACGGGTTCGTGTGGTCGGTGCTGCTGCTGACGCTCGGCTACGGTGCGATCGGCTTTGTCGATGACTTCCTCAAGCTGTCGCGGCGCAACACCAAGGGCGTCTCGGGCCGCCATAAGATGATTGCGCAGCTCGCCATGGGGCTGATCTGCTCCGTGGCGCTGATGTCCATGATCCGCGGGCCGCTCGGCACCGGGCTGACGCTACCCGTGTTCAAGGAGGTGCTGATCCCGTTCGGCTACGCCTTCCCGCTGGTCGGCATGGTGGTCATGGTCGGCGCCAGCAACGCGGTGAACCTGACCGACGGGCTGGACGGGCTGGCGATCGTACCGACCATCATCGCGTCGGGAGTGTTCGCGCTGATCGCCTATCTAGTCGGCAACCGCGTGTTCGCCGACTATCTGCAGCTGCATCCGGTGCCGGGCGTCGGCGAGCTGGGCGTGTTCCTGGCTGGGCTGATCGGCGCCGGGCTGGGCTTCCTGTGGTACAACGCTCCGCCGGCCGCCGTGTTCATGGGCGACACGGGCAGCCTGGCGCTGGGCGGTGCCCTGGGTGCGGTGGCCGTGGCGACCAAGCACGAGCTGGTGCTGGCCATCGTCGGCGGGCTGTTCGTGCTCGAGACCGTGTCCGTCATCATCCAGGTGTTCTGGTACAAGCGGACCGGGCGTCGCGTGTTCCTGATGGCGCCGCTGCACCACCATTACGAGAAGAAGGGCTGGTCCGAGCCGACGATCGTGATCCGGTTCTGGATCGTGTCGATGATCCTGGCCCTCGTCGGCCTCGCCACGTTGAAGATCCGATGACCGCCGTCTTCGCCGGCGAGCGCTATGCCGTGGTCGGGCTCGGCCGCAATGGGCTCCCGGTCGCCCATGCGCTGCTGGAGATGGGGGCTGATGTAGCCGTGTGGGACGACCGCGCGACCCCGCCCGGCCTCGCGCCCCTGCCGCAGCCGTTCGACCTCGCCGGCTACACCGCGCTGGTGTTGAGCCCCGGCATCCCGCATGCGCTGCCGACCGTCCATCCCGCCGCCGCGGCCGCTGCAGCCGCCGGCATCCCGATCCTGTCGGACGCCGACCTACTCTACGTCGCGACCCGGCGCCGTGGTTCGGCCGCCCGCTTCGTCGGCATCACCGGCACCAACGGCAAGAGCACCACGACGGCTCTATTGCACCACATGCTCGCTTCGTCAGGCCGGGCATCGGCCGCCGGCGGCAATCTCGGCACGCCCGCTTTGGTCCTGCCGCAATTGGGCGATACGGGCGTCTACGTGCTGGAGATGTCGTCCTACATGTTGGAGCGCCTGCACAGCTTGCGCTTCGACGTCGCCTGCCTGCTCAACCTGAGCCCGGACCACCTGGATCGGCACGGCTCGATGAACGGCTATGCGGCGGCCAAGCTGCACATCTTCGACCGTCAGGCGCCGGGCGACACCGCCGTGCTCGGCATTGACGACGAGCTGACAGCGGCGCTTCCGATTGCCGGCCTACGTATCTCCGGCGAGCGGCCCGCCGATGTCTGGTGCGACGACGGCATCCTGCGCGACGCGTCGGGCCCGATCGTCGACATGGCCGACGCGCCCGCCCTGCCCGGCTCGCATAACGCGCAGAATGCCGCCGCCGCCGCCGCGATGGCCGCCGCCCTTGGCCTCGACCGCGCCGCCATCGCCGCCGGCATCCGCAGCTTCCCCGGTTTGCCGCATCGGCAGCAGCGCGTGGCGACCATCGACGGCGTCGCCTGGATCAACGACAGCAAGGCCACCAACGCCGACGCTGCTGCTCGCGCAATGGCTTGCTACCGGCGCATCGTCTGGATCGCCGGCGGCGTGTCCAAAGCCGGCGGCATCGCCGATCTGGTCCCCTACTTCCCGCGCCTGGCACACGCGCTGCTGATCGGCCGCGACGCGCCGATCCTGGCCGAGACGCTGGCCGCCGCCGCGGTACCGTTCACTGAGTGCGGCACGCTCGAGGCCGCCTGCCAGACCGCACGTCGTATCGCGCCGGGCCTCGACGCCGACACGGTGCTGCTCTCGCCCGCCTGCGCCAGCTTCGACCAGTTCAGCGGCTTCGAAGCCCGCGGCGATCGCTTCGCCGATCTCGCCCGTCAAACAGTCAGGGAGCCCGCCTGATGCGCCTCGCCAATCCCGACGACTCCGTCCTCGGCCGCTGGTGGCTCACCGTCGATCGCTGGACCTTGTTCGCCGTCGCGATCCTGATCGGCTTCGGCTACATTATGATGCTCGCCGCCTCGCCCGCGGTCGCCGAGCGCATCCACGTCAGCCGCGACGCCTTTATCGTCAAGCAGATCGTATTCCTGTGCCTGGCCAGCCTGATCGTCGTCGCCGTCTCGCTGCTGACGCCGCGGCAGGTGCGCCGCCTCGCGCTGATCGGCTGCGGCATCTCGATCCTGCTGACCGCGTGGACCATCGGGCACGGCGTGGACATCAAGGGCGCGCGCCGCTGGATCAATCTGCCGGGCATGACGCTGCAGCCGAGCGAGTTCATCAAGCCGACCTTCGCCGTCGTCACCGCCTGGCTGCTGACCGAGCTGCAATGGGGCCGCCGCACGTCCGGCATGCTTGCGGCCGGGGCGGTGTTCGGGCTGATCGCATTGCTGCTGAAGTCGCAGCCGGACATGGGCATGCTCGCGGTGGTCGGTTGCGTGTTCTTCGTGCAGCTGTTCATCGCCGGGCTGAACCTGCTGCTGGTAGGCGTCGGCGCCGGGGCGCTCGGGGCCGCCGCCGTCGCGGCCTACACCTTCTTCCCGCATGTCCGCAGCCGCGTCACCCGCTTCCTCGACCCGGCGGCGGGCGATAATTACCAGGTCACCACCGCGCTCGAAGCCTTCGGCAATGGCGGACTGCTCGGCCGCGGGCCCGGCGAGGGCCGGGTCAAGGACGTGCTGCCGGACGCGCATGCGGACTTCGTGTTCGCCGTCATGGGCGAGGAATTCGGCCTGGTGGTCTGCATCTTCGTGCTGGGCATCTTCGGCTTCATCGTGCTGCGCGGGCTCATCAAGCTGATCGCCGAGCACGACCTGTTCGTCGTGTTGGCGGCCTCCGGCCTGGTGACCAGCTTCGGGCTGCAGAGCTTCATCAACATGGCGTCGTCGCTGCACCTGATCCCGACCAAGGGCATGACGCTGCCCTTCGTCTCCTACGGTGGCTCCTCCGTGCTGGCGATCGCGCTCGGCATCGGCATGCTGCTGGCGCTCACCCGCCAGCGCGGCCGCAACGAGATCTGGGAGGGCGCACGATGAGGGGCGACCCGGTCCGCCCGATCGTCATCGCCGCCGGCGGCACCGGCGGGCATTTCTTCCCGGCCGAGGCGCTGGCCAGCGAATTGGTCCGCAGGGGCCACCGCGTCGCGCTGATGACCGACAGCCGTAGCGGCGGCGAGCGCTCCGCCGTGTTCGCCGGGCGCGAGGTGTTCGTCCTGCCCGGCGCGGGCGTCGCCGGCCGCGGCGTCCTGCGCGGCGCCAAGGCGCTGGTCGCGCTGACCCGCGGCACGCTCGAGGCGCGGCGCGTGCTCGCCCGGCTCGACCCGGCGGTGCTGATCGGCTTCGGCGGCTATCCATCGGTGCCGCCGGTGCTGGCCGCCGGCCTCATGCGCCGCCGCAAGCCGACCATCGTCCTGCACGAGCAGAACGCCGTGCTCGGCCGCGCCAACCGCATGCTGGCCCGCTGGGCCGACTGGCTCGCGCTCGGCGTCGCCCAGACCCGCGCGCTGCCCGGCCGCCCGCCGACCCGCGTCACCGGCAACCCGGTCCGCCCCGAGATCGCCGCCTTGGCCGGCAACAGCTATGTGCCGCCCGAACCCGGCGCTCCCCTGCGCGTGCTGGTCACCGGCGGCAGCCAGGGTGCCCGCATCTTCAGCCATGCCCTGCCGACCGCCTTAGGATTACTGCCACTCGCCCTGCGCGCGCGGCTGCGCATGACCCAGCAATGCCGCCCGGAGGACCTGGAGCACGTGCGCGCCGCTTACGCCAAGCTCGGTATCGAGGCCGAATTGTCGCCGTTCTTCGCCGACATGGCGCAGCGCCTGGCCGACACGGACCTCGTGATCGCCCGCGCCGGCGCCAGCACCGTGGCCGAGTTGGCCATCGCCGGCCGCCCGGCCCTGCTGGTCCCGTTCCCGCACGCCATCGACAACCACCAGCTCGACAATGCCCGCGCGATCGACGCACTCGTCATCGAGCAGGCCGATTTCGAACGCCGCCCCGAACTGCTAGCCGAAAAGCTGCTACCCCGGCTGCAATCGCCGGATTGGCTGGTCATCGCAGCGCACGCGATCGAGCAACATGCGATCCCGGACGCGGCCGTGCGGCTGGCCGATCTCGTCGAGACGGCTCTCACCAAGGAAGTCACAGCATGAGAGCGCTCCCGCTCGGCATCGGCACGATCCACTTCGTCGGCATCGGCGGCATCGGCATGTCCGGCATTGCCGAAGTGCTGCACACGCTTGGCTACGCGGTGCAGGGCAGCGACATCGCCGATAACTACAACGTCAAGCGCCTGCGCGAGGCCGGGATCCCGGTCGCCATCGGGCACGACGAGCGCAACGTCGCCAACGCGCAGGTCGTCGTCACCAGCACCGCGGTCAAGCGCGATAATCCCGAGGTCATGGCCGCCCGCGCCCGCCTCGTGCCGGTCGTGCGCCGCGCCGAAATGCTGGCCGAGCTGATGCGGCTGAAATGGGCCATCGCCGTCGGCGGCACCCACGGCAAGACGACGACCACGAGCCTGATCGCCTGCGTGCTCGAGGCCGCCAGCATCGACCCGACCGTGATCAACGGTGGCATCATCAACGCTTACGGCAGCAACACGCGGCTCGGCGAAGGCGACTGGATGGTGGTCGAGGCCGATGAGAGCGACGGCAGCTTCCTGCGCCTGCCCGCCGTCATTGCCGTGGTGACCAACATGGACCCGGAGCACCTCGACCACTGGGGCACCGCGGACGCCATGGTCGCCGGCTACGACCAATTCGTCGGCAACATCCCGTTCTACGGCTTCGGCGTGCTGTGCATCGACCATCCCGGCGTGCAGTCGATGATCCCCCGCCTGTCGGACCGCCGTATCATCACCTACGGCTTCTCGCCGCAGGCGGACGTCAGGGCCGAGCGCCTGGTCATGGACAAACTCGGCTCGACGTTCGAGGTGGTGGTCACCGACCGTAACAAGAACCGCACCCGCAAGATGGGCCCGTTCCGGTTGCCGATGCTGGGCCAGCACAACGTGCAGAACGCGCTGGCCGCCATCACCATCGCCATCGAGATGGACGTCGACGAGCACACGCTGCGCAGCGCGTTCGCCGGGTTCCGCGGCGTCAAGCGGCGCTTCACCAAGACGGGCGAGGCCAACGGCGTCACCGTGATCGACGATTACGGCCACCATCCAGTGGAGATCGCCGCCGTGCTGAAGGCCGCCCGCCAGGCCGGCGCCCGCGACGTGATCGCCGTGGTACAGCCGCATCGCTACTCGCGGCTGCAATCGCTATTCCCCGAGTTCTGCACCTGCATGAACGACGCCGGCACCGTCATCGTGGCCGATGTCTATGCCGCCGGCGAAGCGCCGATTCCCGGCATCAGCCGCGACGGCCTGGTCGACGGGCTGCGCGCCCGCGGACACCGCAGCGTCGTGCCACTGCCGGGCCCGGAGCACTTGGCCGAGATGGTCAACTCGATCGCGCGGCCCGGCGATTTCGTCATCTGCCTCGGTGCCGGCAACATCACGCAATGGGCGGCGACGCTGCCGGCCGACTTGGCCGCGCTGCAGGGTGCGACTTCGAGGCGCGCCGGATGAGTTTCGGCACCGCCCTCGCCGACAGTCTCCCGCCCATCCGTGGCCGGGTGCAAGCCGGCGCCCCGTTGGGCGCGCTCACCTGGTTCCGCGTCGGCGGCCCGGCCGAGGCGCTGGTGCGTCCGAGCAGCGTGAGCGATCTGTCCGCGCTCCTCGCCGCCTTGCCGCTGGACGTCCCGGTGCAGGTACTCGGGGCCGCCAGCAACGTCATCGTGCGCGATGGCGGCCTGCCCGGCGTGGTGCTGCGGCTGGCCCGCGGCTTCAACGAGATCGACGTTCAGACCGACGGCATCGTCGCCGGTGCCGCGTGCCTCGATGCGGTCGTCGCCGAGCATGCTGCCGAAGCCGGGCTGACCGGGCTCGAGTTCCTCTCCGGCATCCCCGGCTCCATCGGCGGCGCGCTGGCAATGAATGCCGGCGCCTATGGCGGCGACGTCGCCTCTTGCCTCGAATGGGCGGAGTTCGTGGCCCGCTCCGGCGAGGTCGTGCGCTTGCCTGCCGCCAGCCTCGCCTTCGCCTATCGGCACGCCACGCTGGCGCCAGGAGCCGTCATCGTGCGCGCCCGCTTTTGGGCTCGGGCCGGCGACCGCGCCACGGTCGCGGCGACCATGGCCGACATCCGTGCCAACCGCGAAGCGACGCAGCCCGTTCGCGCCCGCACCGGCGGCAGCACGTTCCGCAACCCGCCGGGCCAAAAGGCCTGGGAGCTGATCGACGGCGCCGGCTGCCGCGGCCTGCGTCGGGGCGGCGCGCAAGTCAGCGAGAAGCACTGCAACTTCCTGCTCAACACCGGCGACGCCACCGCCGCTGACCTCGAAGGCCTCGGCGAGGACGTCCGCCGCCGCGTGCTGGAGAGCAGCGGCGTGATGCTGGATTGGGAGATCAAGCGCATGGGCATCCCACTCGAATCGAAACCCTCTTCCGCTGGCGGGAGAGCGTTGGGCGAGGGTGGTCCGTGCGACGCGGCGATCACCTCTGGCGGCTCCACCCTCACCCCGGCCCTCTCTCGCCAGCGGGAGAGGGAGCAGATGGGAGCAATGACATGAAGCGCGTCGCGGTTCTCTACGGCGGCATCTCGGCCGAGCGGGACGTCAGTCTCTCCAGCGGCAAGCAGGTGATTCTCGCGCTACGGGCCGCCGGCTTCGACGTGACGCCCGTGCTCGTCGGCCCCGACCTGCGCGCCGTGCTCGCCGCGCTCGACCCGGCGCCCGACGTCGTGTTCAACGCGCTGCACGGCCGTTTCGGCGAGGACGGCACCATCCAGGGCGTGCTGGACTGGCTCAACATCCCCTACACGCATTCCGGCGTGCGCGCCTCGGCGCTGGCGATGGACAAGCAGGCCGCCAAAACGGTGTTCGCCGGCGCCGGGCTGCCGGTGGCCGCCGGGTCGGTGATCCCGGTCGAGGCGCTCGAGGCGGCGGACCCGCTGCCGCTACCGTACGTGATCAAGCCGCTTAACGAGGGCTCCTCGGTCGGCGTCGAGATCCTGCGTGACGGTGACAACCGCCGGGCCGAGATCGCCCGCAAGTGGCGATTCGGGCCGGAGGCGATGGTCGAGGAATACATCCCGGGCCGCGAGATCACCGTCGGCGTCATGGGCGACCGCGCGCTCGCCGTCACCGAAATCAGCGCCGATGCCGGGGCGTTCTACGACTACGAGAGCAAATACGCCGAGGGCGGCTCGCGCCACCAGATCCCGGCGGCAATCCACCCCGACACCTATGCCCGTGCGCTGGACGTCGCCGTCGCCGCGCACCGCGCCCTTGGTTGCCGCGGGGCCAGCCGAGCCGATTTCCGCCTCGACGAGACCGAGGCGGGCCCCGGCCGGCTAGTCCTTCTTGAGGTCAACACGCAGCCGGGCCTGACGCCCACGAGCCTGCTGCCGGAACAGGCTGCCTACCAGGGCATCGGCTTCCCCGAGCTGTGCACCTGGATGGTCGAGAACGCCGCATGTCGCGCATAGACCCGCCCGCCCGGCTCCGCTCGCCCGCCCCCACGCAGCAGCGCACCCCGGCCAAGGCGCCGCCGCCGCTGCAAGTCCGGCGGCCGTCGCGCGCCGGCCTGTTCTGGCGCCGCCGGAACAAGCTCGTCTGGCCCGCACTGGTCGGAGCCGCCCTGCTGGCGATGCTGCTGGCCGGCGTGTCGGTAGTTCGCAGCTTCAATTCTGGCAATTCGGTCGCCGGGCTGCCGGAGCGGCTGGGCATCGGCGGCGGGCTACTGGTGCAGGACATCCGCATTGAGGGGCGCGACAAGACGCCGGAGAACTTCCTGCGCGCCGCGCTGGGCATCTCGAAAGGCGACAAGCTGCTCGGCTTCTCGCTCGAGGCCGCCCGCGCCCGTATCGAGAAACTCACCTGGGTGCAGCACGCCACCGTCGAGCGGCATCTGCCGGGCACCATCGTCGTCAAGCTGGAGGAGCGGCGGCCGTTCGCCGTCTGGCAGAACGGTGGCAAGTTCCAGCTGATCGACCGCGGCGGCGACGTCGTCGTGCAACAGGATCCGGGCAAGGATGCCGACGCGTTCAAGACGCTGCCGCTGGTCGTCGGCGCCGGTGCGCCGGAAGCTGCCGCGTCGCTGCTCGACGATCTCGCCGCGCTGCCGGCGCTGCGCTCCCGCGTGGTCGCCGCGGTCCGGGTCGGCGAGCGGCGCTGGAACCTGCACCTCAGCAACGGCGCCGACGTGCTGCTGCCCGAGGGCGCCGAGGGCCCCGCCATGACCCGGCTGATGGAACTCCAGACCAGCCAGGCGTTGCTGGATCGTCCGTTGCAGGTCGTCGACATGCGGCTGCCGGACCGACTCGTCGTCCGGCCCATCAGCGCTCCGGGCGGCACCTCCCCGACTCCAGCGGGAAAGAAGCCGTCATGAACGACGTCACGCGGCGCCGCATGTCCCCCGTCCCTCTGAAGGAAGCCGAGCCCGACCTGTTGGAGAAGCTTAGCATTGCCGGTCCGCCGGTCCCACCCGACGCACCGCGCAACCGCCCGGCCCGCTCCGGCACCTTCGGTGTGCTCGACGTGGGCAGCACCAAGGTCTGCTGCATGATCGGCCGCACCGACCCGGACGGTGTCATCCGCATCATCGGCTCGGCCATGCGCGCCTCCCGCGGCGTGCGCGCCGGCGGCATCGTCGACCTCGACGCCGCCTCGCAGGCGATCGCCGGCGTGGTGGGCGAGGCCGAGGACAAGGCCGGCCAGCGTATCGAGCATTACCTAGTCAACCTATCCTGCGGTCAGCCGGAGAGCCGGCTCTACACGGTCGAGTGGCCGGTCGGCGGCCGCGCGATCACCGAGCACGATCTGCGCCGGGTCGTGCAGGAAGGCGGCCGACGGGCGCTGATCACCGGCCGCGAGATCATCCACGTGGTGCCGTTGATGTTCTCGGTCGACGAGACCCAGGGCGTGTCGGACCCGCGACGGATGCACTGCGACCAACTGCGCGCCAAGCTGCACGTGATCGATGCGGCCTCGTCGGCGGTGCACAACCTGATCGCCACCATCGGCCGCTGCAAGCTGCAGCTCGAGGAACTCGTCAGCGCCCCCCTCGCCTCCGGGCTGGCGACGCTGGTCGAGGACGAGCGCCAGCTCGGCACCACCGTGATCGACATGGGCGGCGGCACCACGGGCATGGCGGTGTTCAGCGAAGGACAGCTGCTGCACACAGCGCATCTGCGCATCGGCGGGCTGCACATCACCAAGGACATCGCCCAGGGACTATCCACACCGCTGGCCCAGGCCGAACGGCTCAAGACACTCTACGGCAGCGCCCAACCCAGCCCGGACGATGAGCGAGAGATGCTGCCGATCTCGCTCGTGGGAGAGGAGGAACACGACGTCCACAAGATCCCGCGCAGCAAGGTCATCAGCATCATCGTCCCGCGGCTGGAAGAGACGTTCGAGATGGTGCGGGCCCAGCTCGACGCCGCCGGCATCGCCCGGGAGGCCGGCCATCGCATCGTGCTGACCGGCGGGGCGAGCCAGATGCCCGGGCTGCGCGACATGGCGACGCGGATCCTGGGCGGGCAGGTCCGCCTGGGCAAGCCGGCTCATCTACGCGGCCTGCCCGACTTCGCCGCCGGCCCGGCCTTTGCCACCGCGTCCGGGCTGCTGGCCTGGGCCTCCGGCTCGGGCCGTCACCTGGCCGACATCAAGCTCGAGGAGGACGGTCCACCGACGTTACTCGCCCGGATCGTTAAATTTATCGGAGATCGACTGTAGTCGCAGCCGCGACTCCTGCCGTCTGTGCCACATCTTCATCACCAGAGCCCGTGAGGGAAAAAACCACCATGACGCTGCATATTATCGTCCCAAAAAATAACCACACCGACTTCACCCCGCGCATTACCGTAGTGGGCGTTGGCGGCGGCGGCACCAACGCCGTCGACAACATGATCGCGCTCAACTTGCAGGGTGTCGATTTCGTCGTGGCCAATACGGACGCGCAACAATTGCAGCACAGCCGTGCGGACCGCCGAGTTCAGCTCGGGCCGCATCTGACGCAGGGCCTGGGTGCCGGCGCCAAGCCGGAGATCGGCCGCGCCGCCGCCGAAGAGGCCGCCGACGAGCTGATGCACTGCCTCGACGGCACGCATATGGTGTTCATCACCGCCGGCATGGGCGGCGGCACCGGCACCGGCGCCGCTCCCGTCATCGCCCGGATGGCGCGCGAGCGTGGCATCCTGACGGTCGGCGTCGTCACCAAGCCGTTCACCTTCGAGGGTGGCCGCCGCACCAAGTCGGCCGAGGCCGGGATCCTCGAGCTGCAGCAATACGTCGACACGCTGATCGTGATCCCGAACCAGAACCTGTTCCGCCTGGCCAATGACCGCACCGGCTGGAAAGAAGCGTTCAAGATGGCCGACAACGTCCTCTACATGGGCGTCCGCGGCGTGACCGACCTGATGATGGCACCGGGCCTGGTGAACCTGGACTTCGCCGACATCCGCACCGTGATGGCCGAGATGGGCAAGGCGATGATGGGCACCGGCGAGGCCGAAGGCGAGGACCGCGCCGTCCGCGCCGCCGAAGCCGCCATCAGCAACCCGCTGCTCGAGGACACCTCGATGTCCGGCGCACGCGGTCTGCTGATCAACATCACCGGCGGCGACGACATGACGCTGTTCGAGGTCGACCAGGCCGCCAACCGCGTCCGCCAGGAAGTCGCCGACGACGCGAACATCATCTTCGGCTCTGCCGTCGACGAGAACCTGACTGGCAAGGTGCGTGTCTCCGTGGTCGCCACCGGCATTGACATGGGCGTCAACGCCGACGCCAAGCGGCCGCAGCTCGTGGCCGTCGGCAATGGCGGCATGATCCCGGCGATCTCCAGCGGCTACGTCCCGCAGAGCGGCGGCCTGCCGTCCGCGCCGGTGGCGGAGTCACGGTTCACGCCGTCGCCGGTGCTGGTGCCGCGCCAGGTTCCCGTCGAGCCGACCTACGCGCAACCGGCGGCGCCGCAGCCTCACCCGGCCGAACCGGCCTACGAGCCGGCCCCGCCGCGCGCGACGACCGCGTTCAAGCCGTTGCCGATGCCGACCAATCACCGCCCGGTGCAACTGGTCGAGGAATACGCACCGCCGAGCCCGCAACCGCAAGCACCGAGCCCGATGCAGGCCGCGATGCCATCCGCCCCGGCGCCCGCGCCAATGTCGGCCGGCCGCAGCCTGTTCGGGATGATGACCCGGTCCATTCGTCGCTCGCAACAGCCGGAGTCGACCGAACCACAGCGCGCCGAGCCGAGCTTCTCGCCCGACGCGGCGCCCTCGATGCAGCAGCCGCACGGCACCGGCGGTGAGGACGCGTTGGAAATCCCGGCCTTCCTGCGACGTCAGAGCTCCAGCAAGGAGTAAACGTTAACAGGGCTTTACAGCGACATACTCAGAAACATTGTTTGTATTGGGCGCCTCGATCACTTCCGTTAGGAAAGATCGAGGCGCTTTCGTTTTGAGTGCCGCGAATGTGCCGATGGCGGCGCGGAGAGAGTGATGGACGGTTTTCTACCTTTGGCGGCGAGCCTCGAGACCGTGTCTTCGCCGATCACGCACGAGCGGACCCTGCGCAGCGCGATCTGCTGCACCGGCACCGGCCTGCATACCGGGCGCACCGTCAACGTCACGCTCGAGCCGGCCGTCGAGGGAACCGGGATCGTGTTCCGCCGCACCGATCTGCACGTCGACATCCCCGCCCGCTACGATGCGGTGTGCGACACCCGTCTCTGCACGATGCTGGCTGCGCCGGAGCGCCCCGGCGTCACGATCGGCACCGTCGAGCACCTGATGGCCGCACTATCGGCCGCCGGAATCGCCAATATCGTGGTCGGCGTCGATGGGCCGGAGCTGCCGGTGCTGGATGGCTCGTCCGAGCCCTGGTCGTTCCTGCTGGAGTGTGCGGGCATCGTCGATCAAGACTCGCCGGTCGTCACGATTGAGATTTTGCGCACCGTTCGTGTCGAAGAGGGCGGCGCATTTGCCGAACTGCGGCCCGGCGCCGCCGACTGCCTCGAGCTGAGTGTGGCAATCGACTTCCCGGCCGCCTGCATTGGACGTCAAACCCTGTCGCTGGCCATGCGCGGTGAGGCCTTCCGCGAAGTCGCCCGCGCCCGCACCTTTGCCCAGGCGCATGAGATCGCCGGGCTTCGGGCGGCCGGATTGGCCCAGGGCGGCACGCTCGAAAACGCGATTGTCGTCGACGATGATCGGGTATTGAACCCGGCCGGGTTGCGCATGACCGACGAGTTCGTGCGCCACAAGCTGCTCGACGCCGTTGGCGACCTGGCACTTGCCGGCGCCATCCGCGGCCGCTTCGTCGGCAGCCGATCGGGCCATGCCCTGAACAACCAGGTGTTGCGCGCCCTGTTCGCCGACAGCGCCAACTGGCGTGCGGTTCGCGCCGACGGCATGGGTTGGCTGCGCGACGCGGCCTAACGGAATTGTTTGGGTAACGCCGGCCTATGGTATAAGCCGCGCGCCATGAGACACACCGTCCGCTTCGCTGCTCTCGCCGTCACCCTGATGATGCTTCAAGGGTGCGAGACGCTGAACTCGATCAACCCGTTCAGCAGCAGCAAGAGCGACGATACCGAAGACAAAGTCGACTACACCAAACTGCCGCCGGAGCAGATCTACAACAACGGCATCGACGCGTTGAACGCCAAGCGCTTCAACGCCGCCGTCACCCAGTTCGACGCCATCGAGCAGTATTACCCCTACTCGTCCTGGGCGGTGAACGCGCAGCTGATGCATGGCTACGCAGAGTATCTGCAGAACCACTACACCGAGTCGGTCGGCGCGCTCGACCGCTTCATCGCGCTGCACCCGGGCAGCTCCAACATCGCCTACGCCTACTATCTGCGCGCGCTTTGCTTCTATGAGCAGATCGCCGACATCCAGCGCGACCAGAAAGGGACCCAGGTGGCAATGGGCGCGCTGCAGGATGTGGTCAACCGCTTCCCCGACACGCCTTACGCCCGCGACGCGCGCCTCAAGATCGACCTCTGCCGCGACCACCTTGCCGGCAAGGAGATGGAGGTCGGCCGCTGGTACGAAGGCCAGAAGAACTACGCCGCCGCCATCGGCCGCTTCCAGCGCGTGGTGGACGACTACCAGACCACCAACCACGTGCCCGAAGCCCTGCATCGCCTCACCGAGCTCTATCTGCTGCTCGGCCTGACCGACCAGGCCCGCAAGACTGCCGCCGTGCTCGGCCACAACTACCCCGGCAACCGCTGGTACGAGCGCAGCTACGACACGTTGGCCGACCAGGGCATGGCGCCACCGACCAACCAGACCGCGTCGGACGGCTTCTTCTCCCGCACGCTGGGCAGCATCTTTTAACGCTTTACCACCATGATCACCGCACTCTCGATCCGTGATGTGGTGCTGATCGAGCGGCTGGACCTCGGCTTCGGCAACGGCCTGACGGTGCTGACGGGCGAGACCGGCGCCGGCAAGTCCATCCTGCTCGACAGCCTCGGCCTTGCGCTCGGCGCCCGGGCGGAACAGGGGCTCGTGCGGGTCGGCGCCGAGCAGGCCAGCGTGACCGCCTCGTTCAACCTGCCCCCCGGCCATCCCGCGCTCGACCTGCTGGCTGAGCAGGGCATCGACGTCGACGAGGACGAGCTGGTCGTCCGCCGCGTGGTCGGCCGCGACGGCCGCTCGCGCGCCACAGTCAACGACCAGCCGGTGAGCGTGGCGATGCTGCGCCGGGCGGGCAGCCTGCTGGTCGAGATCCAGGGCCAGGGCGATCAGATGGGCCTCGCCGACCCGGCGGTCCACACCGTCCTGCTGGACTCCTTCGGCGTCGATCAGAAACTGACCATCGCCACGCGCAAGGCCTGGTCCGGCCTGCGCGACAGCACAGCCGCGCTGGAGACGGCGCGGGCGACGCTGGCCGAAGTGCAGCGCGAGGAGGACTGGCTGCGGCATTCGGTCGAGGAACTGGGCCAGCTCGCCCCGCTCGAGGGCGAGGAGGAGAGCCTCGCCGCCGAGCGCCTCCGCCTGCAGCAGCACGAGCGCCGCGGCGAGGCGATCGGCCAGGCGCTGAGCGAAATCACGCCGCGCGACCGCCGCAGCTCCGGCCCCGCCGCCAGCCTCCGCTCCGCCTCCCGCGCGCTGCAGAAACTGGGTGAGGATCCCGCCGCGCGGGGCGCACTCGCCGCGCTCGACCGCGCCGAGGAGGCCCTGGCCGAAGCGGAGACGCTGCTCAGCCGCATGGCCAACGAGGCGGACGCCGACCCGCGTCAGCTTGAAGCGGCCGAGGAGCGGCTGTTCGCACTGCGCGGGGCCAGTCGCAAGCACGGGGTCGCCGTGGTCGACCTGCCGGGCCTGCTGCAAGGCCTACAGCGTCGGCTGGCCGCACTGGACACCGGTACCGCCGAGATCGCCGCCCTGGTCGCCCAGGTGGAAGCGGCCCGGGCCGACTACCTGAAGGCAGCCGCCGCCATGACCGCGGCCCGGCAGAAAGCGGCGACCCGGCTGCAGACTGCCGTGACCGCCGAACTGCCGCCGCTGAAGCTGGACAAGGCCCGCTTCTTCGCCGAGCTGCGCCCGCTCGATGAAGCGCGATACGGCCCCAACGGCGTCGAGCGCGCGCATTTCCTCATCTCCACCAATCCCGGCCAGACCCCCGGCCCGCTCGACCGCATCGCCTCGGGCGGCGAGCTCTCGCGGTTGATGCTGGCGCTCAAGGTCGTGCTGGTCGCCGGCGGCTCGGTGCCGACGCTCGTCTTCGACGAGGTCGATAGCGGCGTCGGTGGCGCCACGGCGGCGGCCGTCGGCGAACGTCTCGCGCGCGTGGCCGACAGCGTGCAGGTCCTCGTCGTCACCCATAGCCCGCAGGTCGCCGCGCGCGGCTTCGCGCATCTGCGTGTCGCCAAGGACGCCGCCCGCGGCCGGGCCACCACCACCGTCTCCCCGCTTGACCCGGCCGAACGCCGCGAGGAGCTCGCCCGCATGCTGGCAGGCGAAAACGTCACCGACGCCGCCCGAGCCGCCGCCGACAGCCTGCTGACGTGAGCGTCCACGTCATCGGTGCCAGCGGCCGCTCCGGCGCTGCCCTGGCCCGCTCGCTGCTGGCCGACGGGATCGAAGTCGTCCCGGTCGTCCGCAGCGCCGCCCGATGGGCGAGGACCGGCCTGGCCGGCACGCCCCGCCTGGCCGACCTCACCGGCGACGGCTTGGCGGATGCCCTGGCCAACGCCACCCGCATCGTCTCCTGTGCTCATGCGCGGCACCTGCCTGCCATCCTCGTTGCCGCCCCGCGCGACGCCCGGTTGGTCGCGCTCGGCAGCACCCGCAAGTTCACCCGCTGGCCCGATGCGCACGGCGACGGCGTCATCGCCGGCGAGCGCGCCCTGCTCGCCTCCGGCCGCCCCGGCGTGATCTTGCACCCCACGATGATCTACGGTGCCGCCGGCGAGGACAACGTGCGGCGCCTGGCCGCCCTGCTCGCGCGCCTGCCGATCTTCCCGCTCCCTGGCGGCGGAGGCGCCCTGGTGCAGCCGATCCATCAATCCGACGTCACGCGCGCGATCCGTGCCGCGCTGGACGTCGCTTGGACGGGCCCGGAAGCGATCGTGATCGCCGGGCCGGCCCCCCTGCCCTATGCCGATTTCATCCGCGCGGTCGCGGCGGCGGCCGGGTTGCCGCGCCCGCGCATCGTTCCGGTACCGGCCGCGGCGCTACTCGCGCTTTCGCCGCTGACCCATCTGCCGGGCCTGCCGCGCATCCGCCCGGCCGAGATACGCCGCCTCCTCGAAGACAAAGCGTTTGGCATCGAGCCGATGCGGTCTAGTCTCGGTATCGAACCGATCCCCCTTTCGGAGGGACTCTCCTTGACGTTTGGAAAAGCCTGATGCCCGTCCTCAACCGTATCGCCGACTTCCACGCCGACATGACCGCCTGGCGTCGCGACCTGCACGCCCATCCTGAGATCGGCTTGCAGGAGACGCGGACGTCCGGCGTGATCGCGGACTTGCTGCGCGGCTTCGGCGTCGACGAGGTGCATACCGGCATGGCGCAGACCGGCGTCGTCGGCGTCATCCACGGCAGTGCCCCGGGCGAGGCGATCGGCCTGCGCGCCGATATCGACGCGCTGCCGATCCTCGAGGAGACCGGCAAGCCCTACGCCAGCACGACCGACGGCGTCATGCACGCCTGCGGTCATGATGGGCACACCGCCATGCTGCTCGGCGCCGCTCGCTACCTCGCCGAGACCCGTAACTTTGCCGGCACCGCCTACGTGATCTTCCAGCCGGCCGAGGAGAATTTTGGCGGCGCCAACCTGATGGTCAAGGAAGGCCTGTTCGAGCGCTTCCCGATGCGCCAAGTCTTCGGCATGCACAACTGGCCGACCGTGCCGGCCAACACCTTCAAGTGGCGCGACGGCCCGGTCATGGCCGCGGTCGCCACCATCGAGATCGACATCACCGGCAAGGGGGCCCACGGCGCGCAGCCGCATCTCGGCACCGACCCGATCCTCATCGCTGCCGCCATTGTGCAGGCGCTGCAGAGCATCGTCGCCCGCAACGTCAGCCCGATGCAGAGTAGCGTGGTCACCATCGGCAGCATCCATGGCGGCAACGCCCATAACGTGATCCCCGAGACGGTGCGCATGCTCGGCACCGCCCGGTGGTTCGACCCGGCCGTCGCCGACGCGCTCGAACAGGGCGTGCTCCGCCTGTCGCGCGGCATCGCCGAGAGCTTCGGTGCCACGGCCGATGCCCGCTTCGAGCGGATCTATCCGGCAACCGTCAACGACGCCGACGCGATGGGCATGGCCCGCGCAGCTGCCTCGTCCGTCGTCGGTGCCGGCCGGGTCGAGGAGATGGAGTTCCCGACCATGGGCGGCGAGGATTTCAGCTTCATGCTCGAAGCCAAGCAGGGCGCCTACATCATGCTCGGCACCGCGAGCAGCAAGGCCGACGCCGGGCTGCATCACCCGCGTTACGATTTCAACGACGAGGTCCTACCCACCGGCGCGAGCTACTGGGCGACGCTGGTGGAGCAACAGCTACCCCGGGCTTAAACCCGCACGTTCGCCGTCATCAACTCACGCGTAAGGGTGGGCTTCAGCCCACCACCGCGCACCAACTGACGACACCCTACTTCGCCGCATCCTTCTTGACCGGCCAGACCGGTGCGGCGACCGCGACCGTGTCTGGCGCGACGGTCTGGAAGGTGCCGTGCTGCACCTGCTGCAGCGCCGGCGTCGCCAGCACGTTCTGGCCGCTGTCGTCGAAGCGAATGCCGTCCCACAGCATCAGCGTCTCGCTGCCGGGCGTGTCGGTCGCCATCAAGGCGGTGCGCAGGTCTATCGGCTTGGTCGACGCTGCCCGGTTGATGACGTCGGCCAACAGTAGGATGCCGGTGATCTCGCGAGCGGTCGTGGTGGTGAGCGGCGTGCCGGCGCGCGCCTTGAAGGCGGCATCGACGTCCGACACGCCAGGCCGGGCTGGGAGCGGGTCGGCAGTATAACTGAGGCCGCGGAATACGCCGTCGGTGCCCGTATCGGTCTCGCCGCGCTGCAGCAGCACCAACGGCCCGACCCCGCTCGACGCCAGGCGCGCGAGCAACTCCGGCTCCCGCGCCCCGTCCAGCGCGACGAAGACGGCGTCCGGCGCCGACGCGACGACGGCCGAGACCGGCGCGTCCAGCGACACACCGGCGGCGGGCACCAGCACGTCCACCAGCTTGAGGCCGACCGCCTCGCCCGCGGCACGCACCGGGGCGGCGCGGGCACGTCCGGCCGGGCTGTCCTCAACCACGAGGGCGACGGTCTGCACCGTCTGTCCGTTGGCCGACGCGATTGCGGCCAACATGCGCACCAGGCTGCGCGCGTCGTTGGCCGGCGTACGGCCGACGCGGAAGAACCAGGCAAGCCCGCCAGTATTGGTCATGGCGCTATCGAGCGACAGAAACGGCACCCCGTGCTTCTCGGCAATCCGACTGATCGCGGCGGCAATCTCGTCGGTCAGGCCGCCGACCAGCGCCGTGGCATGCTCGTCGACGATCAGGTGTTCGGCGGCGATGGCGGCCTTCTCCGGGTCACCAGCGTCGTCGGCCAGGATGACCGACAGCTTGGCCCCGCCGAGCCGGTCGAGCCCCTCGCCCGCACCCATCAGCACCTGCAGCCGATCGTGCTTGCCGTTGACGATCTCGAGCGCTGTAGCGACGGCGTTGCGGGCATCGACGCCGGCGCCGGTAGTTGGATAAACGCCGCCGACAACGATCGGCGCGGGAGATGGGGTGGTCTGGCCGGCCGGCGCCGGGTCGGCCGCCTGGGCCAGCGGCACGATCAGGAACAGGGCGGCGAGCGACGCTGGGACAATCCTCAACCGACACTCCGCCGAAGAGAGGGAATTGCTGGGGCGATCGACGGGGATCGAACCCGCGACAACCGGTACCACAAACCGGCGCTCTACCAACTGAGCTACGACCGCCACAGCAGGGCTGCGGTTTAGAACCGCTACGAGGCCCGCGTCAATTGCGCAGCCCGGTCGCCGCGCGAGAAAGCCCGCTCGAGTCGGCCGATCGCCTCGTCGAGCACGGCCTCGCGCTTGCAGAACGCGAAACGGGCATAGTGGGCCGGCGCGGCACTCTCGTAGAACGCCGATACCGGGATCGCCGTGACGCCGGCATGCTCGGTGATGTAGCGGCAGAAGGCGACGTCGTCGCCGGCGAAGCCCAGCGGGCTGAAATCGGCGGTGACGAAGTAGCTCCCGCGCGTCTCCAGCACGCCGAAGCCGAGCCGCGCCAAGCCGTTCGACAGCTGGTCTCGCTTGGCGGCGAGGTCGGCCGCCAGTCCGTCGAAATAGGCTTGGTCCTTGGCCAGGCCGAGCGCGACCGCACGCTGCAGGTTGGGCGGCGTGGTGAAGGTCAGGTTCTGGTGCGCCTTAGCGATCACACCGGCGAGCGCGGCCGGCGCCGAGACGTAGCCGATCTTCCAGCCGGTCAGGCTAAAGGTCTTGCCGGCGCTACCGATCCGCATGCAGCGGTCACGCAGGCCTGGCAGCGTCATCAGCGGAATGTGCCGCCAGCCGTCGAACGTCAGGTGCTCGTAGACCTCGTCACAGACGGCGTAAACATCATGCTTCTGCAGCAGGTCGCCGATGAAGGCGAGTTCGGCAGTGGTGAACACCTTTCCGCAGGGGTTCATCGGCGTGTTGAGCAGGATCGCCTTGGTGCGCGGCCCGAAGGCGGCGGCCAGTTCGGCGCGCGGGAGCTCCCATTTCGGCGGCGTGAGGCGGACCAGCTTGGGGATGGCGCCGAGCAGGCGGATCACCGGCAGGTAGGTGTCGTAGAGCGGCTCGAACAGGACGACCTCGTCGCCCGGGTTCAGCACCGCCATCAGCGAGGCCGTGATCGCCTCGGTGGCGCCGGAGGTGACGACGATCTCGGTCGCCGGGTCGAAGTCGAGGCCGTAGAAGCGGGCATTTGCCGCGGCCACGGCCTGGCGCAGTTCGGGCACGCCGGTCATCGGCGGATACTGGTTGCGGCCGTCCAGCAGCGCGTCGGCGGCGGCCTGCAACACGTCGGCTGGGCCGTCGGTGTCGGGGAAGCCCTGGCCGAGGTTGATGGCGCCGTGTTCGGTGGCCAGGGCGGACATGACGGTGAACACGGTGGTTCCGAGACCGGACAACAAGGCATTGGTGGGCTTCAACGGACGGCACTCCGATCGGGTCGTGAAGTATGCGCCGCCCTCGCCGGTGCAGCAACTGCCCTGAAACGCGCCATGGCCGGATGCACAAGCGTCAGGCAGGTCGGCGGCTACTCTGCCCATGGCACCGGCAGCCCGGTGCGCCCCGCCATGCCGAGCGCCGCTGGGCCCGTGCATTGCCGAGTGGCACGCTGCGTGCAAACCTCCGCCACCGTCCTCTCGACGAGGCGGGATGCGCAGCAACGGGAGGACGCCGGGCCTTTGACGCTCGGTGGTTTTGGATGAAGAAGATCGAGGCGGTCATCAAGCCCTTCAAGCTCGACGAGGTAAAGGAAGCGCTCCACGAGGTGGGGCTGCAGGGCATCACGGTGGTGGAGGCGAAAGGCTTCGGTCGCCAGAAGGGGCATACCGAGCTGTATCGCGGTGCCGAATACGTGGTGGATTTCTTGCCCAAGGTGAAGATCGAAGTCGTGTGCGACGACGATCTGGTGGAGCGTGCGGTCGAGGCGATCACCAACGCGGCGCGCACCGGCCGGATCGGAGACGGAAAGATATTCATCGTGCCCGTCGAGGACGTCGTGCGCATCCGCACCGGCGAACGCGGCAGCGACGCGATCTAGAGCGGCATTGCGGGCGATTTCGGCCCGCTTGAACCCAGCCCGCCCACGGCAGGGCGGCAACACGAGGAATAGTGGTCAGGATGGCTAAAGACAAAAAAGACAGCGTCGCCAAGGTTCTCGAGATGATCCAGGAGCAGTCGGTCGAATACGTCGACCTGCGCTTCACCGATCCGCGCGGCAAGTGGCAGCACACCGCGCAGCACATCTCGACGATCGACGAAGACGCTTTCCGCGACGGCATCATGTTCGACGGTTCGTCGATCGCCGGCTGGAAGGCGATCAACGAGAGCGACATGATCCTGATGATGGATCCGGACACCGCGGTGATGGACCCGTTCGCGGCCAAGCCGAGCCTGATCATCTTTTGCGACATCTTCGAGCCCAGCACCGGCCAGCCCTACACGCGCGACCCGCGCAGCACCGCCAAGAAGGCCGAAGCGTTCGTGAAGTCGAGCGGCATCGGCGACATGGTGATGGTCGGCGCGGAAGCCGAATTCTTCATCTTCGATGACGTAAAGTACGGCACCGGCCCGAACTACGGCAAGTACGAGCTGACCAGCATCGAGGGGCCCGGCGCCAATCTGCGCGACTACCCCGAGGGCAACATGGGTCACCGGCCCGGCGTCAAGGGCGGCTACTTCCCGGTCCCACCGGTCGACACCGAAAGCGACCTGCGCGCCGAGATGCTCTCGTCGATGGGCGAGATGGGCCTCGTCATCGAGAAGCACCATCACGAGGTCGCCCAGAGCCAGCACGAGCTCGGCACCAAGTTCACCACGCTGGTGAACATGGCTGACCAGATGCAGATCTATAAGTACTGCGTGCACAACGTCGCCCACAGCTACGGCAAGACGGCGACGTTCATGCCCAAGCCGATCTATGGCGATAACGGCTCCGGCATGCACACGCACCAGAGCATCTGGAAGGACGGCAAGCCGATGTTCGCCGGGTCGGGTTATGCCGATCTGTCGGAGATGTGCATCTACTTCATCGGCGGCATCATCAAGCACGCCAAGGCGATCAACGCGTTCACCAACCCGAGCACCAACAGCTACAAGCGGTTGATTCCGGGCTTCGAGGCGCCGGTGCTGCTGGCCTACTCGGCGCGTAACCGCTCCGCGTCCTGCCGCATTCCGTACACGACCAGCCCGAAGGCCAAGCGCGTGGAAGTCCGCTTCCCCGACGCGACCGCCAACCCGTATCTGGCGTATTCGGCCATCCTGATGGCCGGGCTCGACGGCATCCGCAACAAGATCCATCCGGGCGACCCGATGGACAAGGACCTCTACGATCTGCCGCCGGAAGAGCTGAAGGACATCCCGACCGTGTGCGGCAGCTTGCGCGAGGCACTCGTCTCGCTCGAAGCCGACCATGACTTCCTGCTGGCCGGCGACGTCTTCAACCTCGAGCAGATCAAGAGCTACATCGAGTTGAAGTGGACCGAGGTCTACAAGTTCGAGCACACGCCGCATCCGGTCGAGTTCGAGATGTACTACTCCGCCTAAACTCTGCTCAATCGTTAGTCGTCGACGCCCCGGTCTTTGATCGGGGCGTTTTCGTTTCTGCGGCGCTCGTTGCCTTGTCGATGGCCTTACGCGATGCGACGCTGCAACAACGGCTAGGATTTATGCAGAACTTACCCGAACCCTGTATTCTTTATAAGTTTTATACTTGTGCAGCCTCGATCCGCTCGCAAGAATTGCTGCATGAAGAATGTGCGCACCCCCAACCGTTCCGTGGGCCTCCGGGCCTCCCTTCCCGCTTTGGCAGGACTATGCGTGCTCGGCGCCAGCCAGGGCGCAGCCGCGCAAACTGCCGGCATCCAGCCCGGTATCACCAACCAGGCCGCCTCGCCGCCGGCGGTAACCGCTCCGACGGCTCCGGCCGGCGCCGCGACCCTGCCAGCGGCCCCGACCGGCTGGGCTAGCACCATCAAGCTCGGCTTTCAGGGCGAGGCCGGCATCATCGGTAACACGCTGTCGCCGGACAACAACCGCAACTTCGGCATGCTGTTCACCGACTCGGCCAACCGTCCGGTGCTCAACCAGCTGCTCGCCACCGTCAGCCGCGACATCGACCCGAAGGCCACCACGGTCGACGTCGGCTTCAAGTTCCAGGCCATGTATGGCTCGGATTCCCGCATCACCCACACGCTCGGCGTGTTCGATCACGCGATCCATGACCGCAACCAGCTCGACATCGTCGAGGCCGACATCAGCGTCCATCTCCCATACCTGTTCGCCGGCGGCCTCGACGTCAAAGCCGGCATCTACCCGACGCCGCTCGGCGTCGAGGTCATCGATCCCAAGGGCAACCCGTTCTACACCCACTCCTACATCTTCAACTACGGCCTGCCCTACAAGCACACCGGCGTGCTGGCGACGGCGCATGTCAGTGATCTCGTCGACCTCTACGGCGGCATCGACAGCGGCGTGAACACCGGCATCGCCTATGGCGCCGGTGACAACAACCAGCGGCCCGGCGGCATCGCCGGAATCGGGCTCAACGTCCTCGACGGCAAGTTCACCCTGCTCGCGTTGACCCATATGGGCCCGGAGAACCCGAAGCCGGCCACCCCGTTCGCCAACAGTGCGATGCGCTACCTCAACGACGTTGCCATTGTCTATAAGGCGACCGAGAAGCTGACGCTGACCGGTGAGCTCAACTACATTCGCGATGCCGGCTTCCATGCCGAAGGCTACGGCGCCGCGAGCTATGCGAGCTACGCGCTTACCGACTCCTGGACGCTGAACGGCCGCGCCGAGGCCTTCCGCGACAACAACAATTTCTTCGTCTCCAACCCGGTCGGCAACCTCGACTACGTGGCCTCTGAATTCGGCCGTGTCAGCAATCTGATCACCGCGGCCAAGCCGACCACCTATGGCGAATTGACGGTCGGCGCGACCTACAAGATCCCCGGCCTGCCGGAGAAATTGACCACCGCGCTGTTCCGCCCCGAGGTGCGCTACGACCGCTCGATCAACGGCACTAACCCGTTCGGCGACGGCCGCGCACGGGACCGCTGGACAGTTTCTGGCGACATCGTCTTGGGCTTCTAAACCGCATCCTTCAAACCATAGGCTGTCCTGTCGGCAGTTTTTACAACTGCTGCCGACAGAATGGTGCTCCAAGTTAATATATCACTGTTATTAAACGGTTAAGTTCCCTGGCATGACGCTTGCTACCATGTCTGCAAGTCGGTCGCGATGAAGCGGCCATCTGGAGAACTTCAGTCATGTTCAAGAACGCTTTTCTCGCCGCGGTCGTCACCATCGCTTCCATCGGCGCCGCCTCGGCCGCGCCGATCAACGGCTCCTTCTCGCTGCTCTCTTTGAACGGCACCTATGTCGGTGGCTCCGCGGCAACGGCGACCGGCCTCGACTTCGGCAACTTCCTCGACCCCAACGGCGCCGGCAATGGCTATGGCACCAACGGCACTGCCTTCGTCGGAAATGCCAAAGGCAGCTTCGCCAACCTAAACTTAAGCGTCGCCAGCCTCGCCGACATCTCGCTCGGCGCTACCGCCAACCCATACACGAGCAACCCGTTCATCAGCTTCGGCACGGCCAGCAACATCGTCGTGAACTTCAGCGATGCTTCCATCACACGGAACGACGATGGAAATGGCGTTCGGGTGTATGGTGCGGCAACGTTCAGCGACGGTACTGCGGCCGACACCAGCATTGGCACGTTCAACATCACGACGAGCACGCAGACCAACGATGGATCGCTGATCGTCAATTTCACCATGACGGGCAACGCGGGGACAACCGCCGTTCCGGAGCCGATCTCGATGTCGATCCTTGGCGTCAGCCTTGCTGGGCTTGGCTTGGTCCGTCTCCGCCGCAAGGCTTGAGGCTTGGGCTAGCGACACATCCGCTAGAATATTAATCGCGCCGGTGGCTCAGCAGCTGCCGGCGTTTTTGCGTTGCAATCACAGCAGCTTCTTTTGAAGCATCCCATGTACGCCCTTCTCGCCGTTGACCGTCTGCGTCACGTGGAAATCCACCGCCAGCGAGCATAGTTGGTAGGCCTGGTCCCGCGACAGGCCGCTCCGGCTGCAGATGAACGCGATCATTTCCCGCAGCGCGGTCTTCATCGCTACGTCGAGATCCTCGTGCATTCCCATGGAAATGTAGTGCGTAGGCGTCTCGCCGCGCGGGTAGCGCAACACCGGGTCGGCCGCGCCGCCGCCTTTGTGCAGGATCAGGGTGAACGTGCCGGTCAGGCAGATCTCCAGCGCGTTGATGCACACCTCGCCATCGCCTTGCACGCCGTGGCCGTCGCCGGCGGAGAAGTTGGCGCCGTCCACGAACACGGGCAGGAACAGCGTGCTGCCGGCGCCCAACTCCTTGTTGTCGAGGTTGCCGCCATGCTCGCGCGGCTCCTTGGTCGACAGGACGCCGTAGGCCATCTTGGGGGCGACCCCCATCACGCCGAAGAACGGCTGCAGCGGCAGCACGGTCCCCCACGGAAGCCGGCACGTATTGGCGGCCCGGTCGATGGGGATGTGGCTCAGGAAGCGGTTCGGGAAATCCTCAGGCAACGTGCCAAGCAGCGGGCGATGGCCGCAAAAGCCCCAGTCGGCGCCGAACTCGATCGCATCGATCCGCACTTCGAGCATGTCGCCGGGCTCGGCACCGGCCACGGCCACCGGGCCGGTCAGGATATGCGGTCCGCGCGGCGGCACCGCTGTGTGGATCGCCGCCAGCGCAGGCGGCACCACCATGCCGGAACCTGCCGGCGGCATGACGTCGGGAGAGCCGGAAACGCACTCGAGCGTGACGCTGTCGCCGCTCTGGATCGTCAAGACCTGCTTTTCAGCCGCGCTGAACACGCCCCAATGAACGGTGTCGGGGCTGGCGGGAACACGATGGACGGTCATGGCGGAGAACTCCGGTCGATGCCGTCATCCTCCGCATGATCACCGCGTCGTCAATCGTACGGTTACAGTGCCCGCGTGGTCTCGCGCGGCGGCACCGTCGTCGTGTGGGTCGGCGTGGTCACGCCTGGGGGCGAGATGGTGCCGGCATGACGGTCGGCACTGGCCTCCATCGACGCATCGTCGTCCTCGGCCATGTTCTTCTTGAACGACTTGATGCCCTTGGCGAAGTCGCCCATCAGGTTGCTGACCTTGCCGCTCCCGAACAGCAGCAGGACGACCAGTAAGACGATCATCCAGTGCCAGATGCTGAAGCTACCCATGATTTCCTCCGAAGCGGGAGCGGCGGACGCCCCCAAATCACTCCGTGTCACATGGCGCGGGCCGACATGGCTTGCAAGCGAATTGCGCCGCTACGCTACGGCGCGATGAAGCCGTAGGCCGGATAAGTGGTCGCTCCCATCGCACCAATTGGATCCCACCAGACACGGACGGCGCTCCAGTCGTTGCCCGGCGAGACGTCGATCACCGGTTCACCGGTGGTGATGCGGTGATGCACCCAGTTGGCCTGGTCGACCGTGATCTCGCGGGCCGAGCGCTGGCTTCGCACCACGGCGACGTGCCCGTGCGGCAACCGCCCGGTCCGCTGCAGAACCAGCACGCCGCCCGGCACCGGGTCGGACCCCTTGGCGTAGTGGCCGCCGGCACTGTCCCACCAATCGGCCGCATCGCCGTAGAGCTGGACGCCGGACATCTGCCGCGCATACGGCACGCATTCGAGACTTGAGGCGGTCGAACCGGGGCCATGACGCGAACCGCCGCAGCCGGCGACCATGAGGGCGAGAAGGATGGCGACGATGGACCGCATGCGGTGACCGAACCAAGTTAACCCGCTCAGTTTACAGCAAATACGATCCAGCGACAACGAAGCCTAGCGGAACGCCCAAACCAGCCAGGCACCGGCCGTGCCGGCCAGGATGGCGACCGACATCTGCCGCGTCGCCAGCATCGTCGCCACTGTCACCACCGCGCCGAACCATTCCGGCCAACCACCCTGAGCCAGGGCCGGCGCCACGTAGGCGACGAACAGGGCGCCCGGGATGTAGCCCAGCGCCATGCGAACCGTCTCGTTCGGCCGGATCGCGCGGAACAGCACGTAGCCGCCGGCGCGCGTCACATAGGTCGCGACCGCCATCGCCAGGATCGCGAGCGCGACATCCGACCTCACGACGCCCTGCCCCGCTTCTCCTGGGCCACGCCGCAGGCCGCTCCCGCCAGCGCCCCGGCCACGATGTGCCACGACGTCCCCGGCAGCACCCAGGCGACCGCGAGCGCGACCGCGGCCGAGACGATCCAGGGCCACAGGTCGCGACGGCCATGCCACATCGGCACCAGCATGGAGACGAACACCGCCAGGGCGGCGAAGAAGATGGGATGACCCGGTGGGGGCCGCAACACGCCGCCCATCAGATGTCCGGCCGCGGTGGACACGACCCAGACCGCCCACATCAGCACGCCCGAGCCGAACAGGAACCCGGCATCCGAGCGGCCCGACTGCATCTCGGCCACCGACAGCGCCCAGTTCTGGTCCGCCATCACGAACAGGCTGGCCCAGAGCCGCCATCCGCGCACCCGGTCGAGCCACGGCCCGATCACTGGCCCCATCAGCGCCAGCCGCAGATTCACGATGAACGACGCCGTCGCCGCGGCCACCACCGGGGCCGGCACGCCCCAGTGCCCCAACGCCAGCAGCTGCGCCGACCCGGCATATACAGTCGCGCTCATCACCACCGACTCGGTCAGGCTGAGCCCCTGCCCCTGCGCCAGGATGCCGACCACGAGCGCGAACGGCACCACGCCGACCTGCAGCGGCAGGCTGCGCACCACCCCCGCGACGATGGCAGCGCGCGAGAACCGCGGTCGGGCATTGGACATCAACCGCGCTTCAATGCGGCGAGCAGCCCGGCCGCCTCGTCCGACTCGAGCCGCAGCGCCCGCTCAGCGACGGCACGCGGGAAGCCGGCGCGCGCCAACATGCCCATCTCGCGCGTGTCGTCCGCATCGGCACCGGTCTCAGGATCACGCGCGCGGAACGGCCCAATGCGCCGGCGCCGCGCGAACGCCACCGCCGCCAGGAACTCCGCCTCCGCATCCGGCAGCACGGCGTCGGCCGTCTCCGCATCGACCCCCTTGGCGGCCAGGTGCGCCGACACCGCCACCCGCGACCGCCCCGCCCGCACCAGCCGCCGGGATCGCGCGGCGGCGAAACCCGCATCGTCGAGCATGCCGGAGGCCGTCAGCGCCCGCACCACCTCGCGCGCCGCCGCCCGCGCCGGAACGATCACCTCCGCCGCGCTCTCGGTCGCGTGCTGCCAGCGGAGGATCCGGCGGTCGAGCACGCGAAGCAGCCCGGCCTCCGTCGCCGCGAACCGGGCGAGGTGCCGCAGCGCAGCCTCATGCAAGGATGCGCGATCGGGGATCTTGCCGGGGGGACGCGGCGCTCTCGCCTGCCGGGGAGTGGGCATGCCTCCTTACTAAAGCCGCTGCCGCCGGGGGCAACCCTTCGACCCCGGCTCACGTTGGCGTGCATCGCACCACACCGAGGTTTTCGTGAAGACAGCAACGCCGCTCGCCATCGCCCTCCTCCTCTCGACGGGCGCTGCCTCGTTCGCCCAAACCCAACCAACCCAGAGCCAGCCGTTGCCCGGCGTGGCCGCGTCCGTCAGCAACCCCAACCTGGCGGTTGCCTCGATCAAGCTCGATCACGGCGTGCGGGTCAGCAGGATCGTCGGCGCGACGGTGTTCACCACCGACGGCAAGGATCTCGGCAAAGTCGACGACCTCGTCATGACCAAGGACAACGAAGTCACCTTGGCGGTCGTCTCGGTCGGTGGCTTCTTGGGCGTCGGCAGCAAGCTGGTCGCGTTCCCCTACAAGGACCTCAAGCAGGACAGCGACCGCCTGATGCTGCCCGGCGTGACCGCCGACTCGCTCAACGCCATGCCGTCCTTCGAATACTGACATCCCACAAGGCGTGCGCGTCCGCGTTGACTTCCGGGGCGGCGCCACGTCAGACTGCTCGCTTGTCCAGCGCCGCCGGGTGGAGGTCCATCCGGCGGTGTTCCGGTTGGACGAAAGAAGAGGCCACGGACCTTCCATGATCCCCGCGCTGATGCCCACCTACAACCGTGCCGACATCGCTTTCGAGCGGGGTGAAGGCGCCTGGCTGTACACGGCGGACGGCCGACGAATGCTGGATTTCGGCGCCGGGATCGCGACCTCCTCGCTGGGCCACGGCAACAAGCACCTCGTCGCCGCCATCGCCGAGCAGGCCGGCAAGGTCATGCACACGAGCAATCTCTACCGGGTGCCGCAGGCCGAACGCCTCGCCGCTCGGCTGGTCGAAGCATCGTTCGCCGACAGCGTCTTCTTCTGTAACTCGGGGGCCGAGGCCAACGAGGGCATGGTCAAGATGATGCGCAAGGCGATGTCGGAATCCGGCAAGCCCGAGCGCTATCGGGTGATATGCTTTGACGGCGCCTTCCATGGCCGCACACTGGCGATGCTGGCCGCGACCGGGAACAAGAAGTATCTCGCCGGCTTTGGCCCGGAGGTCGACGGGTTCGACCACGTGCCGTTCAACAACCTCAACGCCTTGCGCGACGCGATCGGGCCGCAGACGGCCGGCGTGCTCGTCGAGCCGGTGCAGGGCGAGGGCGGCATCCGCCCGGCCAGCCTCGATTTCCTGCGCGGCCTCCGTGCCGCCTGCGACGAGTTCGGCATCTTGATGGGGCTCGACGAGGTCCAGTGCGGCATGGGGCGCACCGGCAAGTTGTTCGCCCATGAATGGGCCGACATCGAGCCGGACGTGCTTTCGGCTGCCAAGGGCATCGCCGGCGGCTTCCCGATGGGCGCGATCCTGGCCAAGGAACATGTCGCCAAGAACCTCAAGGCCGGCACGCATGGCACCACGTTCGGCGGAAATCCGCTGGCCTGCGCGGCGGCCAATGCGGTTCTGGACGTGATCCTGGCGCCGGGCTTCTTGCTCGACGTGCAGCGCAAAGGGCAGCTGCTGTGGGACAAGCTGGGCGCAGTCTGCGCTGACTACCCGACGGTCGTCTCCGAAGTGCGCGGTGCCGGGCTGATCCTGGGGCTTAAGGCCGAGGTGCCGAACACCGAGTTGCAGGACGCGATGCTGGCCGAGGGCCTGCTCGCGGTCGCGGCCGGCGATAACGTGCTGCGCCTGGTGCCCCCGCTCGTCATCACCGATGCCGATATTGACGATGCCGTCGCCATGATCCGCCTGGCGGTGCGCCGTTGCCTGCCGAGCACGATCAGCGCCGCGGCAAAATGAGCGGCGCACTCGCCTTCGTCGACCGGGTCGAGACGGGAGGTGGCGCACCGCGTCACTTCCTCGACTTGCGCGACTTCGACACCGGCACGTTGCGGCAGATGCTGAGCTCAGCCGACGCGTTCAAGCGGGACCGGACCGGACCCAAGCCGCTGCTCGGGCGCACGCTCGCGATGGTGTTCGAAAAGCCCAGCACCCGCACCCGCGTCAGTTTCGAAGTGGCGATGCGCCAGCTCGGCGGCGACGTCGTCATGCTGTCGGCCGCCGAGATGCAGACCGGCCGCGGCGAAAGCGTCGCCGACACCGCTCGCGTGCTGTCGCGCTACGTCGATGCCATCATGATCCGAACCGACAACCCGCAGCGCCTGCATGAACTCGCCGAGTATGCGACGGTGCCGGTGATCAACGGCCTGACAAGCGCCAGCCATCCCTGCCAGCTGATGGCCGATGTCATGACGTTCGAGCAGCATCGCGGCCCGATTGCTGGGCAGATCGTGGCTTGGAGTGGTGACGGCAACAACGTCGCCTGCAGCTGGATCGAGGCGGCGGTCCGCTTTGGCTTCACACTGCGGATCGCCACGCCCGAAATGCGCCGCCCGCCGCAAAAGCTGGTGGACTGGGCCCGCGCGCAGGGTGCCACGATCGAGCTGACCGACGACCCTAGGATCGCCGTCCGCAACGCGCGCTGCGTCGTGACCGACACCTGGGTCAGCATGGGCGACGATCCCGGCGAGAGCCGCCACAACCTGCTGGCACCCTACCGCGTCACGTCCGCGCTGATGGCCGCCGCCGCGCCGGACGCGATCTTCATGCATTGCCTGCCCGCCCATCGTGGCGACGAGGTCACCGCTGAGGTGATCGACGGGCCGCAATCAGTGGTGTTCGACGGCGCCGAGAACCGGCTGCATGCGCAAAAGGGCGTCTTGGCCTGGGCGCTCGGAGTCGACGAATGACGGACCCGATGGCGGCGACGCCGGGCTGGGTGGACTCGCGGCTCGACACGATCTTCGCCGCGTTGCCGCCGTCACTGCGGGGCGCTGCGGACGAGTTCGCCGATTGTCTGGCGCGCAGCAAGGCCCCGGCGGCACCGAGCGATCTGCTGGGGACCGAGTTTACGCCCTGCCATCGGAGCTTTCGGCGCGCCCTGGAGGAGGCCGACATGCCACCGCCGGAGGTCGCCGACATCATGGCGAAACTTGAGGCACTCGAAGCCGAGATCGCCGACGACAGTTAGGCCGGGCTTGTGCCCGGCCTAACTAGAAGTTTAAGCGATCTTGGCGGAACGTGACCGGCGGGTGAAGGCCATCGCAGCGATGCCGGCGCCGAGCAGGCCGAGCGTCATCGGCTCCGGCACGGCGACCGACCCTGAGGTCAGCGCGAAGTCGGTCAGCGATGCCGTCGAGAACGACCCGACCGACCTGGCCGCCCCGGTGGTCAGATTGACCTGATACAGCGCGCTGTTCGTCGCCGCGTAGGCGGTGCCGGTGCTGCCGTCGATGTCGAAGCTGATGACGCCGCTCACGCCCAATCCGCCGACCGTGTTCAGTGTGCCGTCGTTCGGCGGTGCCTGGGTGACCAAGGTCGCCTTGCTGGCGTCAAGATCGTAGAGCGTCGTGGTCGCCACCGTGCCGGCATTCTGATTGGTGTAAGCAGCACCGACGATCTGCGGGGCGGCGCCCGCATTGGCGTCTGCGGCGGCATAAGCGAGTGTGCCGTCGACGGTGGCGGCGCCGGTGTCGACGTTGACGCGCAGGTTCTGGCCCGAGGTGCCGACGATGCGCAGGCGGTCCACGGTCGGGTTGAACGAGATATCGAAACTACCGGCATTCAGTGATGCGGTGAGCGTCGAGGCGAGAGTCGCCAAGCCGGTCGTGGAGTTGATGGTGTAGAGCCGGCCGGAGTTGCCGAGGCCGTAGAGCGCGCCCGTGGCCGGGCGGTAGTCGATGCCGAGCACGGTCTCGCCGGCGGACAAGCCGCTGATGCCGATGGGCGTGCTGCCGGAACCCGGCGCGGTGGTGTCGAAGGAGAACAGGGATGTGCCGCTCACCAGGCCAACGGCCGGAACGGCATGGGCGACGGTCGCTGTAAGGGTGAGTGCGACGGCAGTGGCCGCCAGAAGAGAGATGCGTGAGGACAAAGTCATGGTCTCCGTATGAGTGCCGCTGAGACTACACCGAACTATTGGATTGAAGCTCAGCGTCGAACCTACGGCCGACGACGGCGCTTGGGCCTTTTCTTTATATATTATCACGCGGTCGTGAGCGCATTTGTATTTCAGAGAAACTTTTCACCTCCAGCTACTCTGGTCAGCACTGGCCAGATACCCTGGATTTTCTTTGCGCCTCCGTCGCGACCTCGGCGCGATCACACGGAAGCTGCCCTGGTTAACTCCGACCCTGTTCTTCACTATGTTGAGCGGATGACCGCGACCCCCGCTTTCCTCGACGGTAACCGTCCCGACGTACCCGACATCGTCGTCCCGCGCGGCGTGCTGCCGTTCCACCTGCCGGGCCGTCCCGTGCGCGGCCGGCTGATCCGGCTTGGCGCGCTCGCCGACGCGCTGCTGACCCGGCACGAGAACCACGTCGCCGTCACCACCCTGTCCGGCCAGGCCCTGGCGTTAGCCGCGGCCCTGTCGTCCGCGCTCAAATTCCGCGGCTCGTTCAGTCTGCAGGCCAAGGGCGACGGGCCGGTGCCGATGCTGCTGGCCGACTGCACCGAGGCCGGCGCGCTCCGCGGTTACGCCCGCGCCAACCAGGAGCGGCTGACCACCCTGCTGGAGGCCAAGCCGGACCCATCGGCCAAAGCGCTACTCGGCGACGGCTACCTCGCGTTCACCGTCGATCAGGGCGAGGACCGGCACCAAGGCATCGTCGCCATCGAGGGCGAGACGCTGGCCGACATGGCGCTAAACTACTTCGAGACGTCCGAACAGATCGAATGCAGCGTTCGCCTCGCCTGCCTGCAGACGCCGCATGGCTGGCGGGCCGGTGCGCTCATCCTCGAGCGCATCGCCGGCACCGGCGGCATCGATCCCGACCTCGACACCGAGGCGCAGGACGAGAGCTGGCGCAACGCTATTGCGCTGGCCAACACGCTGTCGGACGCCGAATTGCTTGACGACGAGCTGACCGGCGAAGACCTGCTCTATCGGCTGTTCGGGCTCGAAGGCGTCGCGGCACAACGCTACCGTGCGCTGGCCTATGGGTGCCGCTGTTCGCGGCAGCGCCTGTCCAACATCCTGGAGGGCTTCCCGGTCGACGACCTCGACCACATGGCCATCGAGGGCGACATCGTCATGACCTGCGAGTTCTGCAACCTGGACTTCCGCTTCGACCGCACCGAGGTCCACGGCCTGGTGCCGCCGGGCGACGACTCGACGGGAGCTTCGGCCTGATGCTGGCCCGCCGCGCCGTCCTATCACTGCCATTCGTGGTGGCGGCCTGCGCCGACGGCGATCCGGTGCCGGCGCGCAACAGTTTTCCAACGTTGAGCTTCGGCTACCTGACCACGCTGCGGCTGAATGTGGCCACCGTCGAGGAGGCTGCGCTGCCGCCACCGGGACCGCTGGACGACGTCAACCCGGCGCCGCCGGGCCCCGCGCTGATCCGCATGGCGCAGGACCGGCTCGCCGCCGGCGGAACGCTGGGCCGGGCGGTGTTCACCGTCGACCAAGCCTCCATCACGCGCCGGGGTGGCGGGTTGGACGGCGTCATGACGGTGCATCTCAACGTGCTGACGTCGGAAGGGTCGCGCGCCGGGTTCGCCGAGGCGCGGGTATCGCGCCGGGCCGAGGGCATCGGTGATCTGAAGGGCGCGCTCTATGACATGAGCGTGCAGATGATGCAGGACATGAATGTCGAATTTGAATTCCAGGTGCGCCAGAGCCTGCGCGACTGGCTTCAGGAAGCCACCACCGCGCCGCCGCCGGCCGCCGTCGAGCAACAGCCGCTCGACCCGGTCACGCGCCCGGCGCCGTAACCCGATACGTCTTCACCACCAGGCTCCGCTTGATCTTGTGGCTGGCGGTCAATAGCCCGTTCTCCACCGTGAACGCCGGTACGATCCGATGCCGGCGCACCCGCTCGGTCGTCGTCATCCGCGCCCCGACCCGGCCCACCGCGCGCGCCACCGCCTCGGCACTGGCGTCCTCGGCCGCGACGATCAGCGCCGACAGCCCGCTCTCCCCGTCGCCATACACCACCGCCTGCGCGATCTCGGGCTCGCTCGCCAGCGCTCCCTCGACCTGCGCCGGCGAGACGTTCTCGCCGCCGGACAGCACGATGATGTCCTTCTTTCGGTCCACGATCTCCAGGTAGCCGTCCTCATCCAGCGTGCCGATGTCGCCGGTATGCAGCCAGCCGTCGACGATGGCCGCCTCCGTGGCCGCCGACTGGCCCCAATAGCCGTCCATCACCAACTCGCCGCGCACCATGATCTCGCCGTCCTCGGCCAGGCGCAACTCGACACCCACGAGCGGCTTACCGACGGTATGGATCTTTGGGCGCATCGGCGGGTTGGCGCTTATCACCGGGCCGGCCTCGGTCTGGCCGTAGCCCTGGATGACCATGATCCCCATGGCGAGGAAAAAGCGCCCGATCTCCGGGTCGAGCCGCGCGCCGCCGGAGATGCCGACGCGGAACCGGCCGCCGAGCCGCTGGCGGATCTTGCGGCGCACCAGGCGGTCGAACACCGGGTTGGCCACGCGGTCGATCAGCGTCGACCGCCCATCGAGTCGCCGCAGCCCGGCCGCCAGCGCGCGCTCGAATATCGCCTGTTTGAACGGCGTCTCGCGCTTGAGCGCGGTCAGGATTCGCGTCCGGATCGATTCCAGGATCCGCGGCACCAAGGCGAGGATGGTCGGCTGGATCGTGGCCAGGTCCGCCGCGAGGTGCTCGATGCCGCGCGCGTAGACGATCTCGGTGCCGAGGCTGAGCAGGAAGAACTGCCCCACCGTGTGCTCGAAGCTGTGCGACAGCGGCAGGAAGGAGAGATAGATCTCGTGGTCGAGCTTCAGCGGCCGGACCAGCTCGAACGCACCCTCGCAATTGGCCAGCATGGCGCCGTGCGGCAGCATCACCCCGCGCGGTGGGCCGGAGGTGCCGCTGGTGTAGATCAGGCAGGCGAGCGCGCCGCGGCCGATCTGCTCGGCTTCGGCGGCGATGTCGTCCGGGGACGCCGGGTCGTCGAGCAGCGGGCCGAGCAAAGGGTGCGGGCCCGCCTCCATGCAGAACAGTAGGTCCAGCCCGGCGGCCATCTCGCCCGCGGCGACGATCTTGCGCGCCAGCGCCAGGGTCGATGCGATGCCTACCCGGGCGCCGCTGTCGCGCAGCAGGTGAGCGTGATCGGCCTCGGTGTTGACCACGTAGCCGAGCACCGGGACGGCGCGGATCGCCATCAGCGCGGTCTCGACGATCGGCACTTCGGGACGGCTCTCGCTGACCAGCAGCACGCGGTCGCCCGGCGACACCCCCGCCGCCCGCAACCCGCGCGCCAGCGAGGCCGCCTTGCGCGCGAATTCAGCCCAACTCGTCGCGTGCCATCCGCCCTGCTCGTAGTGGCGCAGCATCGGGCGCGCCGCCCACTCCCGCGCACGAGCGAACATCATGGTGGGCAGGTTCGGCCAAGAGGGAAAGACGGCGGGGTACACGTCCATGCTTGCTCTACGGGGCGGGAACCCCACCTTCATGCCTCGACTATCAGCACTACAGGATCGGCACCAGATGCTTCGTTCCCCCGACGGCCAAGGCGCCAGCCCACTTCCGGCTAACGACACACTGCCCGAATGGGACCTGTCGGACCTCTATCCGGCGATGGACAGCGCGGACCTCGAACGCGACTTCGACGAGGCCGACCGTGCCGCGACCGCGTTCAAAGCGCGCTTGGAGGGTCGCCTGGCCGAGCTGCCCGGTGCCGGGATGGCCGAGGCGCTGCTCGAGTATCAGCGCATCGAGGAGATCCTGGGCCGATTGATGTCCTACGCCTCGCTGTTGTTCAGCGGCGACGGTACCGACCCGAAGCTCGGCCAGTTCTATCAGTCGGTCTCCGAGCGCATCACCGCGATCTCGTCTAACCTCATCTTCTTCACCCTCGAGCTGAACCGCCTCGACGACCCGGCGCTGGAAGCCAAGCTCGCCGACCCCGCGCTGACCCGGTGGGCGCCCTGGTTTCGCGACCTTCGCGTGTTCCGCCAGCATCAGCTCTCCGACGAGGTCGAGAAGCTGCTGCACGAGAAGGAGGTCACCGGGCGCAGCGCCTGGAGCCGCCTGTTCGACGAGACGGTCGCCGGCATGCGCGTGCCGTTCCGCGGCGAGGAGCTGACGGTCTCGGACGCGTTGAACAAGATGTCGGACCGTGACCGGTCCGTCCGCGCCGACGCCGCCGCCGCCATCGGCGAGGCGTTCGGTAAGAACATCCGCCTGTTCTCGCTGATCACCAACACCCTGGCCAAGGACAAGGAGATCGGTGACGGCTGGCGTCGGTATCCCCGCCCGACCAGCTACCGCAATCGGTCCAACATGGTCGAGGACGAGGTCGTCGATGCGCTGGTGACCGCGGTGACCGGCAATTACGGCCGGCTGTCGCACCGCTACTATCAGTTAAAAGCCAAATGGCTCGGCCTCGACAAGCTGCAGCATTGGGACCGCAACGCCCCGCTGCCCAGCGACCAGGATCGCCCGATCAGCTGGGACGAGGCGCGCGACCAGGTTCTGTCCGCCTATGGCAGCTTCTCGCCGGAACTGGCGCGCATTGGCCAGGACTTCTTCGACAAGCCCTGGATCGACGCCAAGCTCCGCCCCGGCAAGTCCGGCGGCGCCTTCGCGCACCCGACCGTGCCGTCCGCGCACCCCTATCTGCTGGTTAATTTCCACGGCAAGACCCGCGACGTCATGACGCTCGCCCACGAGCTCGGTCACGGCGTGCATCAGCGCCTGTCGAGCGATCAGGGCTACCTGATGTCCGGCACCCCGCTCACCTTGGCCGAGACCGCCAGCGTGTTCGGCGAGATGATGACCTTCCGCGCCTTGCTCGACGCCGAGACCGACCGGGCCCGCCGCCGCCTCATGCTGGCTTCCAAGGTCGAGGACATGCTGAACACCGTGGTGCGGCAGACCGCCTTCTACCAGTTCGAGACCCGGCTTCATGACGAACGCCGCGGCGGCGAGATCCTGCCCGAGCGCATCGGCGAGATCTGGATGCAAGTGCAGACCGAGAGCCTCGGCCCGGCCTTCGACTTCACGCCGGACTACGCCGTCTACTGGTCGTACATCCCGCACTTCGTGCATTCGCCGTTCTACGTCTACGCCTATGCCTTCGGGGATTGCCTGGTGAACGCGCTGTATCACGTGTTCCAGGATGGCCACCCCGGGTTCGAACAAAAATACCTTGAGATGCTGCGCGCTGGCGGCACCAAGCGGCACAAGGAGCTGCTGGCGCCATTCGGTCTGGACGCGACGGACCCGCAATTCTGGAACCGGGGTCTCGACGTGATCTCCGGCTTCATCGACGAGTTGGAGCAAGCATAATGGCCGATCGCGAGGGCGGCAGCCTGTTCGGCGAGCTCCGCCGCTACGCCAAGACCTCCGGCGCCGTCGGCGGCATCGCCGCGCGCGTGGCCGGCGCCAAGGTGTTCGGCATCAAGACCGACCGGGCGGCGCATGCCGAGGACCTCAAGAGCATCCTCGGCGGCCTCAAGGGTCCGCTGATGAAGGTCGCGCAGATCCTGTCGACTATCCCGGATGCTCTGCCGGAGGAATATTCGCAGGAATTGGCGCAACTCCAGGCCAACGCGCCGCCGATGGGCTGGTCGTTCGTCCGCCGCCGCATGGCCGGCGAGCTCGGGCCGGACTGGCAGTCCAAGTTCAAGAGCTTCGGCCAGGAAGCCGCCGCCGCTGCCAGTCTCGGTCAGGTGCACCGCGCCACCCTTCCGGATGGACGCGACGTCGCCTGCAAGCTGCAATATCCGGACATGCCGAGCACGGTGGACGCCGACCTCAAGCAGCTGAAGCTCGCGATGAGCGTCTACAAGCGCATCGACAAGGTCATCGAAGGCGACGACATCTACGCCGAGATCGCCGACCGCCTGCGCGAGGAACTCGACTACGAGCGCGAGGCATCGCAGCTGCGGCTCTACCGCATCATGCTGCGCGGTCGCCCCGACGTCAGCGTGCCCGAGCCGGTGCAGGAGCTGACCACCAAGCGGCTGCTGACGATGAGCTGGCTCAATGGCACCCCGATCCAACAATGGATCGACAGCGACCCGCCGCAGGAAGCGCGCAACCAGCTCGCCAAGGCGCTGTTCTACGGCTGGTACGTGCCGTTCTACCGCTTCGGCGTGATCCACGGCGACCCCCATCTCGGCAACTATCAAGTGCGCGCCGACAACAACCTGAACCTGCTCGACCTCGGCGCGATCCGAGTGTTCCAGCCGAACTTCATTACCGGGGTGATCCACCTCTACGAGGCCATCCGCGACGGCGACAACGACAAGGCGCGGCACGCCTACGAGAACTGGGGTTTCCTGAACCTCAGCAAGGAACAGCTCGAAGTGCTCAACCAATGGGCGGCCTTCGTCTACGAGCCGCTGCTGGAGAACCGGGTGCGCCGCATCCAGGAGCACGGTGACTCGCAATATGGCCGCAGCGTCGCCGAAAAGGTGCACGCCGGGCTGCGGCAGACCGGCAGCGTCCGGCCGCCGCGCGAGTTCGTGCTGATGGACCGTGCCGCGCTCGGGCTCGGCAGCGTGTTCCTGCGGCTCCGGGCGGAGCTGAATTGGAGCGAGCTGTTCCACGACCTGATCGACGATTTCGACCCCACCAAGGTCGGTGAACGCCAGGCCGCCGCGCTCGCCGAAGCCGGCGTGCCGCCCTCGCTGATGTCGGCGCAAGCGGCGAGGTGATGACCCGTTGGTGTCGTCGCATCATCGCCCCATGATGTTCGACACCGACGCCGCCCGCCGCCAAGCCCTCTCCCGCCGTGACCCGGCGGCCGACGGGCACTTCTTCTACGCCGTCCTGACCACCGGCGTGTTCTGCCGCCCCTCCTGCGCGGCACGGCCGGCCCGGCCGGAGAACCTCCGCTTCTTCGCCTCCGCCTCGTCGGCACAGGCCGACGGCTACCGCGCCTGCAAGCGTTGCCGCCCGGACGAGCCGGCCAAGGCGCAACGCGACGCCGACACGGTCGCCCGCGCCTGCCGCACCATCGAACGGGCGGACACGCCGCCGTCGTTGGATGAGTTGGCCGCCGAGGCCGGGCTGTCGCCGTTCCATTTCCACCGCCTGTTCCGTCGCATTGCGGGCGTCACCCCGCGCGCCTATGCCGCGGCCCACCGTGCCGGCCGCGCCCGCACCGCCCTCGCGCAGGACGACAGCGTCACCACCGCGCTCTTCGCCGCCGGCTTCGGCTCGTCGGCGCGGTTCTATGCCGAGGCACCCGCGTTGCTCGGCATGACGCCCACGGCCTACCGTGCCCACGGCGCCGGCGAGACGATCCGGTTCGCCGTCGGGGTGGCCAGCCTCGGCCACGTTCTGGTCGGCGCGACCGACAAGGGGGTTTGCGCCATCCTGCTCGGCGACGACCCGGCCGCCCTCGAGGCCGACCTCCGCGGCCGCTTCTCCCGCGCCAGCGTCGCCCCAGCGCCGGACGCGCTCGCCGCCCGGCTCGGCCAGGTGCTCGCGCTGGTCGACGATCCCCGCGGCGGCCACGACCTTCCGCTCGACGTGCGCGGCACTGCGTTCCAACGTCGGGTCTGGGAGGCCCTGCAGTCGATCCCGCCGGGAGAGACGGTGACCTACGGTGCCTTGGCGACCCGGCTCGGATCGCCCCGTGCGGTCCGGGCCGTCGCCGGCGCGTGCGCGGCCAATGCCGTCGCCGTCGCGATCCCGTGTCATCGCGTGATCGGCGCCTCCGGTGCGCTGACCGGGTATCGCTGGGGCGTCGCGCGCAAGCGTGAACTGCTGGCGCGCGAACGACCCGAGAAAGATTAGCCCCGGGTCCGACCGCGCGGTATATCGCGAACCCATTTGAAGGCTAGCCCACGCATGTCTGACCGATCGGACCGGGACGCGACCCGTTCCGCCCGCCCCGCGTCGATCGGCCTCGTCCTGACGACCGTCGCGCTCGACGCCCTCGGCTTCGGCCTGGTGATCCCTATCGTCCCGAGCCTGGTGATGCAGCTCGAGCACGTCTCGGCCGCCCAGACTTCGCTCTGGATGGGCGCCTTGCTCGCCGCCTTCTCGGTCATGCAGTTCCTGTGCGCACCGCTTCTCGGCGGCCTCAGCGACAAATACGGGCGCCGGCCGGTGCTGTTGGTGGCGCTGGCGGGCATGGCGCTCAACTATCTGTTGCTGGTGTGGGCGCCCAACGTGGCCTGGCTGTTCGTCGGCCGTGTCATCGCCGGCGCCACCGCGGCCAGCTATTCGACCGCGACGGCCTATATCGCCGACGTGACGCCGCCCGAGAAGCGCGCGCAACGCTTCGGCCTGGTCGGGGCGATGTTCGGCCTCGGCTTCGTCGTCGGCCCGGCCCTCGGTGGGCTGCTCGGCAGCTATGGGCTGCGGGTGCCGTTCATGCTGGCGGCGGCGCTGGCCGGCATCAACTTCGCTTTCGCGGCCATGCAGCTACCCGAAAGCCTGGGCCAGGACTCTCGGCGCCCGCTCAGCTGGGCGCGGTCCAATCCGATCGGCAGCTTGCGCGTGCTCGGGGCGGATGCCGATTACCGACGATTGGCGGTCGCCTGGTGCTGCAACTGGTTCGCGCTGGGCGTGCTGCAGAGTGCGTTCGTGCTGGCCAACAATCTCCGGCTCCACTTCGACGAATTGCATAATGGCATCTCGCTCACTGTCATGGGGATCGGCGCCGCGCTGGTGCAGGGCTTGCTCGTGCGCCGGATCGTGCCGGCCTTTGGCGAGCGACGGGCCGCCGTGATCGGCTTCGCGCTGACGGCCGGCGCTTATCTGGCGTTCACGCTTGCCGGGGCGGTCTGGATCCTGACGATCGGGATCGCGCTGCAAGCGCTGGGCGCCATCAACGGCCCGGCCGTCCAGTCGCTACTGTCGGTCAAGGCCGGGTCGGACGAGCAGGGCCAGTTACAGGGCGCGCTGGCCTCCGTACAGGGCCTGACCGCGATTGTGGCCCCGTTGGCAGGAAGCTGGGCGTTCAGCGTCTTCGCCAAACCCGACACGTCGCTCTACTTCCCAGGCGCGCCGTTCCTGTTAGGCACGTTGGCCTGCCTTGTCGCGATCGGCGCCATTATCACCATCCGCGCGCCTGCGCGTCAGCCGGCGTGAACGGAGCTTCGTGTGGGAAGCGAGAACAAATCGTGGTATAGTCACTCGGGATAGGGTCGGCAGGTCAACGCGTGGAAACGCTCATTCTAACGTTGGACACCATCGCCGTGATGGTCGTGATCTATTTCAGCTACAAAGGTAGCAAGACGCCGGACGACCCGGAGGTCGGCCCGTTCCGGATCCGTCCATACGAGCCTGCCGAGAAACCGGCCGCGTCTCGGAACGCGCCTGGTCGCCGCCGATGAGAGACCTGATCTACCACGGGGCCTGGCTGCTCATCCTGCCGATGACGCTGGCCTCCGTGAACCTCGGCATCTCCATCTGGATCTGGGTCGCGCTACTGCCGCCCAACGAGCTGCTGTATGGCCGTCTCGGCATCGTGCTGCCGTTCAACAAGCTGGTGGCTGCCTCGACCTTCTTCGCGCTCGTCACCAGCCAGGCCAAGAAGGATTTCTACGCCGACAAGCTGATCATCCTGGTGATGCTCTACGGCGTCGTCGTCACCCTGTCCTACATGACGTGCCCGTTCGACAACGCGTTCTCCGACCTGCAATACGATAAGCTGTGGAAGGAGCTGGTCCTCTTCGTCCTCATCACCGGCGTGATGTTCTCCCGCCACCGCCTGCACCAGGTCGCATTGGTGATTTCGATCGCGTTCGGCTTCGTGATGGTCAAGGAAGGCCTCATCTTCCTGCTCACCGCCGGCGGTCACAAGATCGAGGCGATCGGCACCACCGGCGACAATAACGGCGTCGCCATGGCTCTGCTGATGGTCATCCCGCTGCTGCTCTACTGCGCCAAATACACCGCCGACCGCTGGGTCCGGCTCGGAATGTACGTTACCGCCGCGCTCGGCACCGTGACGGTGATCGCCACCTACTCGCGGGGCGGCTTCATCGGCCTGCTCGTGCTGTGCCTGATGCTGCTGAAGGGCAGCAAGTACAAGGTGCGCGCCATCATCGCCGTTGCCGTCATGGCGATGATCGTCTTCGCGCTGCTGCCCGCCGACTACCTCACCCGCGTCAGCACGATCTCGGACGCGACGTCCGACGACTCGTTCTCCATCCGTCTGCTGGCCTGGAAGATCAACTACTTGATGGCGCTCGACCACCCGATCCTCGGCAACGGGCTGTATGCCTCGCTGAATTGGCAGAACTGGTCCTCTCACCTCGGCGAGGCGACGACGTGGCTGTTCCCGTCGCCGCTGGTGATGAAGACGTTTGTGGCCCACAGCATCTATTTCCAGGTGCTGGGCGACACCGGCTTCCTCGGCCTGTTCCTGTTCCTGTGCATGCTGGGCGCCGCGATGGTGAAGACGATCCAGACCCAGCGCATCGCCCGCAACGACCCGGCGCTCGAATGGGCCGGCGACCTGGCGCGCGCGACGCAGATCAGCCTCGCGGTCTATTGCGTCAGCGGCGGCGCCCTCAGCCTTGTCTATTTCGAACTCCTCTACATCCTGCTGGCCATGATCTCTCGCAATCATCGGACCGCGGCCCAACTGGCTACTACGCAGACTGTCGCCCGCGGCAGCCTCGTGCCGAGCCGTCCGATGCCCGCCTACGCCCGGACCGCCTGATGCTCGACCACACGCCGCCGGGCGAGTTGCTGGCCGCGCTGCACGGCGTGCTGGGCGACCGCGGCATGCTCCTCGGCGCCGACACGCAGGCCTACTGCAACGACTGGCGCGACCTCTATCACGGTGCGACGCCGGTCGTGATCCGGCCGGCCGATGTCGGGGAACTCTCGGCAGCGGTGAAGGTGTGCGCCGCGCGCGGTGTCGCGATGGTTCCGCAAGGCGGCAACACCAGCATGGTCGGCGGCGCCGTGCCGGACGAGGGCGGCGGCCAGGTCGTGGTCAGCCTCGCCCGGATGAACCGCATCCGCGATCTGGATCCGGTCGACATGACCATGGTCGTCGAAGCCGGCGTGCCCTGGCAGATCGCCCAGAATCACGCCGCCGCCGCCGGTCTCCTGCTGCCTCTCTCGATCAGCAGCGAAGGCACCGCCCAGGTCGGCGGCATCCTGTCGACCAATGCCGGCGGCAACAACACGCTCCGATATGGCAATGCGCGCGACCTGGTGCTCGGGATCGAGGCCGTGATGCCGGATGGCGAGGTGCTGCACGCGCTCCGCCGCCTCCGCAAGGACAACACCGGCTACGCGCTGCGCCATCTCCTGGTCGGCGCCGAAGGCACGCTGGGCTTCATCACCGCAGCGGTGCTCAAGCTGGTGCCGCGCCCGGTGGAGACCGCGGTGGCACTCTGCGGCGTTCCCTCGCCCGAGGCGGCGACCGAGCTGTTCCGCCTGTTCCAGCAGCATGACGCCGCCGCCATCCAGGCATTCGAGTTCATGTCCGGCACCGGCATGGGCTTCGTCCTCGATCACATCCCCGGCGCCACCCTGCCGCTCGCCAGCCGGGCCGCGTATTACGCGCTGGTCGAGCTCGCCACCACACGCGCGGACGCCGGGCTGCGTGCTTCGCTCGAGACCGTGCTCGAGGCAGCCCTCGCGGCCGGGCTGGTCGAGGACGCCGCCATCGCCGAGAGCGGCGCCCAACGCGACGCGATCTGGAAGCTGCGCGAGGAGCATGCCGAGGGCCAGAAGCGCGCCGGCGCCAGCATCAAGAACGACGTTTCCGTCCCGATCGCCCGGGTGCCCGAGCTGATCGCCCGCGCCTCCGCCGCGTGCGTCGCACTCATCCCCGGCACGCGCCCGGTCCCGTTCGGCCATCTCGGCGACGGCAACATCCACTTCAATCTTCAACAGCCCGTCGACATGGACGCTGCCGCTTTCCTCGCCCGCAGCGACGACATCATGCACACCGTCAACGACATCGTCCGCGACCTGCACGGCAGCTTCAGCGCGGAACACGGCGTCGGCCGCCTGAAAACCGGCATGATGCCCGAATGGCGCGGCGGCGCCGAACTCGACACCATGCGCCGCATCAAAAGCGCGCTCGATCCGCAGGGGCTGATGAACCCGGGCAAGCTGTTCCCGGCGTGACCGGCCGAGCCATGGCGTCCGCGCGATCGCTTCCTTAAACTAGCGCGATGTCCCGCCAGTTCGCCTCCACGCTCGACCGATACGTCTTCCGCCAGCTCCTGGTGGCGCTCGTCTCCGTCACGATCGGCCTGGTCGCGCTCATCTGGCTGACCCAGTCGCTCCGCCTCATCGAGCTGGTGCTCAACCGCGGACTCTCCATCAGCGTGTTCCTCGAACTGACCGGGCTGCTGATCCCCAACTTCATCGCCGTCATCCTACCGATCACGATCTTCGTCGTCGTCCAATTCGTCTATCAGCGCCTGTCGGGCGACCGCGAGCTGACCGTCATGCGCGCCGCCGGCCTATCCTCCTGGCGGCTGTCCCGTGCGGCGCTGGCGCTGACGCTCGGCGTCGTGGTGACGTGCTACACGCTGAACCTCTGGCTGGTACCGGTCAGCTACACGGCCTTCCGCGAATACCAGTTCGAGATCCGCAACCGCCTTGCGGCCTTCCTTCTGCAGGACGGCGTCTTCACGCCGATCTCCGACGACCTCACCGTCTACATCCGCAGCCGCGACCGCGACGGCACGCTACGCGGCATCCTGGTCGAGGATGCGCGGCAGAAGAACAGCCGGGCCACAATCCTAGCCGAGACCGGCCGCCTCGTCGACGGGCGCGACGGCCCCCGCGTCGTGCTGCACAACGGGAGCCGCCAGCAGATCGACCGGGTCAGCGGCCGGCTGAACGTGCTGACCTTCGCCGAGAACACCATCGACCTGGCGACGACCAACAAGGCGAGCGAGCAGCGTTACCGCGACGCCGCCGAGATGACGACGCAGGAGCTGCTGAACCCGCCCTCAAGCGTGTTCGCGCGCGACATCGGCAAGCTCAAGGTCGAGGGGCACCGCCGGCTGACCACGCCGCTGACCGCGGCCAGCTTCGCCATGGTTGCGCTGCTCTCCGTCCTCTCCGGCCGCTTCCAGCGGCATGGCAACATCGTGCGGCCGCTACTCGCGGTGCTGAGCGTCGTCGGCCTGCTCGCGCTGGGGCTGGCGATCGGCAATCTCGCGGCACGCCAGACCGACCTGATCCCGCTGATCTACATCCACGCGACCGTCCCCGGCCTGCTTTGCGCTTGGCAGCTCTATGGGCGGGAGCTTTCGCTGCGGCGCCGGCGCCGGGTCGTCGCGCAGCCGGCGTGATCGGTGCGGGCCTCGCTCTTTCGCACCGACGCACGATATCCGAGGAAGTCGTCGGAGAAGTGAAGATGTCGGCCACCACGTTATGCGCTGTTACGACCACCGCCATGCCGGCTTGGGGCCGGCGATCCGTCATTGGGTTCGCCCTGCTCGCCGGCGGGATCGGTGGTCTGGCGCTCGGCGCCCGTGCCGGCGTTCCTGCCAACGAGGTCGAGCTGACTCATCTGCTGCGCGCGATGGCCGTCCTCAAACTGTTCTTTGTGGCCGCCGCCGCTGGCGCGATCCTCTGGCGACTGCAGGCGCCGGTCGCGTGGCCGAGGCTGGGCGCCTATGCCCTGGTCTGTAGTGCGATGGCGGCCGGCCCCGGCATGATCTGGTACATGGCCTATCTAGGGCCGGCCTCGCTGCTCCTGCACGGCGGCGTCGCCCTGTCGGCGCTCCTGCTCTGGCAGGACAGGACGGTCGCAACGCTCCTCGACCAAGCGATCCAGCGTCGGCGCGCCGTGATCAGGCGCCGCGCCGCCTGATCAGCCCAACAGCGCCTGTGCGCAGGCGTCCAGGATGGCCTCCACGTCCATGCCGTATTCGCGATAGAGATCCGGCAGATCGCCGCTTTGTCCAAACCGGTCAGGCCCGAGCGGCACCACGCGCTGGCCGCGAACCGCACCGAGCCATGAATGCGCGGCCGGATGCCCGTCCAGGATGGTGACCAGCGCCGCACCAGGCGCCAGGGCTGCCAGTAGCCGCTCGACATGCGACTGCGACCGCCCACCTTGGCGCCGGTCGCGCGCGGCGTCGAGCCAGCCGGCATGCAGCCGATCCACGCTCGTCAACGCCAGCAGCCCGGCCTCCGGCACATCCTCGCGCAAGGCCTCGAACGCGGCCTCGGCCTCCGGCGCGACCGGCCCCTGATAGGCCAGCGCGATCGGTGCGTCTTTCCCGGGCGGCACCACCCAGTGTCCGCCGGCAATCACAGCGGCCGGGTCGAGCGTGCGGTCCGGCTGCTGCAGCTGCCGGGTCGAGAGGCGAAGCCAGACGGCCGAGCCCTCCGGCTGCTGCATATGGTGCAGCCCGTGGCGCAGCAGGATCGCGAGCTCGTCGACGTAGGTCGGCTCATAGCTGGCCAACCGGTCGGCGGCCATGCCGATCAGCGGCGTGTTCAGGCTTTGGTGCTGTCCGCCCTCGGGCGCCAGCGACAACCCGCTCGGCGTCGACACCAGCATGAAGCGCGCGTCCTGGTAGCAGGCGTAGATGAGCGCATCGAGGCCGCGGTTGACGAACGGATCGTACACGGTCCCGATCGGCAGCAGCCGCGCGCCGGTGAGGTGATGCTGCAATCCCATCGCGGCCAGGATGAGGAACAGGTTCTGCTCGGCAATCCCGAGCTCGACATGCTGCCCGGTCGGCGACATGCCCCAGCGTTGCGCACTGGCGAGCTTGGCGTCGCGGAACACGTCGTTGCGGGTGTGTCGGTCGAACACGCCGCGGCGGTTGACCCAGGGCCCGAGATTGGTCGAGACCGTGACGTCCGGGCTGGTGGTCACGATATGCTTGGCCAACTCGCCGCACATCCCCTCGCCGCGCCCGATCTCGGCCAAAAGGTCGCCGAAGCCCTGCTGCGTGCTGTATTTCCGCCCCGCCGATTTCGGCCCGGGCAGAACATCCGGCACCGGCACGATCGCCGCATCCAGCCGACGTCCGCCCGGCGTCAGCTTTTCTGCGAACGGCGCTCGGTCGATCACCGCCTGGAACGCCTCGGGCGACAGGTCCAGCCCCTCGGCCACGTCCCACTCGTGACCCGGCCGGATCCGCATCCTCTCGCGGAAGCCGTCCATCTGATCCCGGGTCATCATCCCGGAATGGTTGTCCTTGTGCCCGGCGAAGGGCAGCCCCATGCCCTTGACGGTGTAGGCAATGAAGCAGGTCGGCTGATCGCCGTCGGCGTCGGCCTGCCGAAAGCTCTCGATCAGGTAGTCGACGTCGTGACCGCCCAAATTGTTCATCAGGTCGGCAAGCTCGTCATCGGTCAGCGGATCGATGATCGCGCGCAGCCCGGCCTCCCGCCCGAGATCGGACAGCAGCGCGTTGCGCCACGCCGCCCCACCCTGGAAGGTCAGCGCCGAGTAGAGGCTGTTGGGGCAGTCGTCGATCCAGCGGCGCAGCACGTCGCCGCCCTCGCGCTCGAACGCGGCCTGTAGCTTGCGGCCGTATTTGAGCGTGTAGACGTTCCAGCCCATGTCGCGGAACAGGCCCTCGATCCGCCCGAACAACCGGTCCGGCACGACGCTGTCCAGGCTCTGGCGGTTGTAGTCGATCACCCACCAGACGTTGCGGACGTCGTGCTTCCAGCCCTCGAGCAGCGCCTCGTAGATGTTGCCCTCGTCCAGCTCCGCGTCGCCGCACAGCGCGATCTGGCGGCCCGGCGGTAGCCCCGCATCCAGCTCATGCAGCTTGACGTAATCCTGCATCAGCGCGGTGAAGCTGGTCAGCGCCACGCCGAGCCCGACCGACCCGGTGGAGAAATCCACCTCCGGCCCGTCCTTGGTACGGCTGGGATAACTCTGCACGCCGCCCATCTGGCGCAGCCCGGCCATCTTGTCGGCCGTCTGCCGCCCGAACAGCAGATTGATGGCGTGGAACACCGGACCGGCATGCGGCTTGACCGCCACCCGGTCCTGCGGCTTGAGCACGGAGAAATACAGCGCCGTCATCACGCTGATGATGCTGGCGCAACTCGCCTGATGTCCGCCGACCTTCAGCCCATCGCGGTTGGGGCGGACGTGGTTGGCGTTATGAATCATCCAGGCCGACAGCCACAGCAGCTTGCGCTCGACCTGCTTCAGCCCAGACAACTCGTCTGGGGGTAGCTTCACGATCGGCCCCGGCGCGTTCACGCGCCAGACTTCCGCTTGGCGTTCATGACCAGCCCCGCGCGAGCCGCCGCACCACGGTGCTGGCATTGCGGCGGCCGGCGCCGGCGTAATCCTCGTGATAGTCCTCGATCTTGGCGGGGTCGTAGAGATAGTTGACCATCAACGTCGCACTCGCCTTGGCGCCTTTCTCGGAGGTGTCGGCGAGCGCCATCAGCCGCTCGACGCGGGCGCCATTGGACAGATGGAAATGCGCCACCGGGTCGAGCGCACGCTTGCCGCGGCTTTCGTTCAGCAGGTAGCGCGCTGCCAGCCGGATCAGCACGGGCTCGGCCGCCTTCATCATGGCCGCGTCGCGGAACCAGCCACGCTTACCGATGATGGTGCGCAGCGCCGCCGCGCCGCTCTCCGGCGCCGGCCCCTCGGTGGGCGCGGCGGTGCGCAGCGACGACGCCTCTTCCTCGCTAAGCAGGTTCGGCTCGTCGGCGATCAGCTTGGCGTCCAACCACTTGCGGAAGCCCGGGATCGGCGACAGCGTCGCAAACTGCTTGAGATTGCGGAACTCGCTCCCGAGCAGTTCGACGACGCGCTTGATCAGGAAGTTGCCGAAGCTGATGCCGTTCAGCCCGCGCTGGCAGTTGCTGATGGAGTAGAAGATCGCGGTGTCGGCCTGTTTCGGGTCAGTCAGCGGTGCCTTCTTGTCCAGCAATTGCTGCACGCTGCCGGCGAGGCCGGTGACCAAGCGCGACCTCGACGAAGATCAGAGGCTCGTTCGGCATGCGCGGGTGGAACAGCGCGTAGCAGCGGCGGTCGCTGTCGAGACGGTTCTTCAGGTCGCTCCAGGAGCGGATCTCGTGCACCGCCTCGTAGCCGACCAGGCGCTCGAGCAGGACGGCCGGGCTGTTCCAGTCGATGCGCTCGAGCTGCAGGAAGCCGATGTCGAACCAGTTGCTCAGCAGCCAGCGCAGGTCGTTCTCGAGCCCGGCGAGGTGCGGGTCGTCGCCGGTCAGGTCCTGCAGCGTGGCGCGCAGGTCGACCAGGAACTTCATCCCGTCCGGGATGGTGGTGAACTGGGTCAGCAGCTTGGCGCGCGGCGGCTCCAGCGCGCGGCGGAGCGTTACGGTCGCCTTGGCGCGCTCGCCATCGTCGCCGGCGGCGACCAGGCTGTCATAGGCCTGGGCGATGGCGGCCGGATCGTTGTCGAAGCTGGCCAGGTCCTGCAGGAAGGCGCGGCGACCCTTGTCGTCCAGGCCAAGATAGGTCTGCGCCAGCTTGGCGGCGCGGTTGCGGGCGCTGACCTCGCCGCCCCTGGCGTTGAGGCAGGCGCGCATCTGGCCGACGATGCTCTGGTCGTCGTCCGGCACGGTCGACGCCATGTCGCGCCACACCGTGGCGATCCGGCGGATGGCGCGGTCGAAGAGGCCGATCGGCGCGGCGGCAGTTTCGCTCATGGGAGGCTCCAAGATCCTCCCGACTATACCCTAGCTTGCCCGTTCGTGCAGAGCGTCACGGACGCTTTGCGGTAAATGATGTGGCAGGTCCTCGGCGATCAGCCCGGGTCCGGCCAGCGCCCCGGCCCGGCCGTGCAGCCAGGCGCCGGCGCATCCCGCCTCCCAAGCGTCGAGCCCCTGCGCCAGCATCGCCCCGATCAGCCCGGCCAGCACGTCGCCCGACCCGGCCGTCGCCAGCCAGGGCGGCCCGTTATCGTTGATCGCCGCCCGTCCGTCGGGCGCCGCGATCACCGTGTCGGCCCCCTTGAGCAACACGACGCAGCCGATCCGCGCGGCGGCCCGCCGGGCCGCGCCGAGCTTGTCGTCGCCAATCGGGCCGAACAGCCGCACGAACTCACCCGCATGCGGCGTGATGATCGCGCAGCCGCGCAACGCCTCGGGCGCCCCGGCGAACGCCCCGAGCGCGTCAGCATCGGCCACCACGAGCCGGCCCGCCGCGAGCAGGAGTGGCAGCGCCTCCCGCGCGCGATCCTGGCCCAGGCCGGGCCCGCAGACCCAGACCCGGCGGCGCGCATCCTCCAGCAGCGCCGGCAGCGCGGCGTCGCTGACGATCACGCCGGGCGCCCCGGCGCGGTAGATGTCGCCGCCGCCAAATGCCGCGATGGTCACCAGCCCGGCGCCCCCACGACGCGCCGCCGCCGCCGCCAGCCGGGCCGCCCCGGCCATCTCCGCCCCGCCCAGGATGCCGACGGCACCGCGCGTGTATTTATGGTCGTCCACACCCGGCGCGGTCAGCGGGAACAGCCCCGGCGTGTTCCGCCACGTCCGCGGCGCCGCGGCGTCGAGCGCGGCCTGCGGCATGCCGATGTCGGCGAGCACCACCTCGCCGCAGAGCGACCGGCCGGGCAGCAGCACATGGCCGGGCTTGAGGCCCGCGAACGTCACCGTCAGCTCGGCCGCACGCACCCGGCCGCGCGGCTGGCCGGTGGCGCCGTCCAGCCCGCTCGGCACGTCGACGGCCAGCACGCGCCGGGCTGCGGCCAGCGTGTCGGCGACCGCGTCGGGGAGGTCGCCCCGCATCCCGGCCCCGAACACCGCGTCGATCACCAGCTCCACCCGGGCCGCCTCGTCCGGCGTGAACGGGACGCCGACCGTGCCGGGCACTGCGGCAGCCGGCTGTGCGAAGGCTACCGAGACCGGCCAGCCCTGTTCGGCCAGCAGCCGCGCCGCAACCCGGCCGTCGCCGCCGTTGTTACCGGGCCCGCACAGCACCAACGTCCGGCACGGGCCGAATCGGCGGGCCGCCCGAGCGACGGCACGGCCGGCCGCCTGCATCAGCACCGCGACCGGAACGGTCGATGTCGCGTCAGCGACCGCCATTTCGGCTGGCGTGAACAGCGCTTGTTTGCTGCGGTGCAACAAGACGGTATGCAGGCGCATCACGACGATATCCGGAGTTTTGGCATGGCTGTGATCATCACGGTGGCGCAGCAGAAAGGCGGTTCGGGCAAGACCATGCTGGCCGCCAATCTGGCCGCCTGGCTCGCTCCCGGCAAGGCGACCGCCCTGCTCGACATCGATCCGCAGCACAGCCTCGTGCAGTGGCACCGGCTGCGCACGGCGCACGCGCCGCACCCGCCGCACATCACGCTGTCCGAGATCTCCGGCTGGCGGGTGGCTGGCGAGCTGGACCGGTTGCGGCGCGAGCACGAGCTGGTGCTGATCGACACGCCGCCGGTGATCGACGCCGACGCACGGCGCGCGATCCGAGCGGCCGACCTCGTCGTCATCCCCATGCAGCCGAGCGCGCCGGATCTGTGGGCCGCGGAAGGCACGCTGAAGATCGCCCGCGAGGAGAAGCGCGCCGTCTGCATCGTGCTCAACCGCGTGGCAGCGACCGGGCGGCAGCGCAGCGCCATGGAAGCCGAGCTGCGGCAGCGCGGCCTGACCGTGCTACCGGCCGCACTGGGCAACCGCGCCGCATTCAGCCAGGCGTTCGCGCAGGGCCTGGGCGTGACGGAGGCGGCCCCGCGAACGCAGGCGGCCGTCGAGCTGCAAGCGATGGCGACGCTGCTGCTGGAGGAGGCGACGCACCCTCGCGCCACCAGGTGACCAGCCCGGCGCCGATCAGGAACACGATCCCCACCGTCTCCCACATGCCCGGCACCTCGCCCCAGATCGCCCAGCCGAGCGCCACGGTGTAGACGATCGCACCATATTCGAACGGCGCCAGCATCGTGGCCTCGCCGTTGCGGTAGCCCTCGGTCATCAGCAGTTGGGCGGCGCCGGAGATCACGCCCACGCCGATCAGCGCCAGCCAGACCAGTGGCGACGGCGTCACCCAGACGGGAACGGTGGCGACGGCGCAGACCAGCGTGGTGGCGATCGCGAACCACAGCACGATGGTGATGTTGCGCTCGCCCGCTTGCCCCATGCGGCGGATGCTGACCATGGCCGCGGCCCAGGCGACCACGCCGGCCACGACGACAAGCGCCGGCCCGAGCTCGAGCGTGCCCTCCGCCCGCCACGGCCGCAGCACCACTAACACGCCGACCAGCCCAGCCACGACCGATGCGGCCCGAGCCCGCGTCACCCGCTCGCCCAGCAGCGGCACGGACAGCACGCTCAGGAAGATCGGCATGGCGAAGCCGAGCGCGGTGACCATCGCCAGCGGCAGGTGCGCGTATCCATAGAAGGAGCCGAACATGCCGGCGAAACCTGCAGCCGTCCGCAGCGCATGACCGATCGGATGACGGGTGCGCAGCGCCGCGAAACCGCCGGCGCGGTAGAGCAGCGGCAGCATCGCGACGAGCGCGAACAGGCTGCGGAACAGCATGATCTCGATGACCGGAACCGTCGGGGCCACCGACTTGACCAGCGCCGAGGCCAGCGCGAACGATGCCGAGGCGGCTAGCACGCACAGTATGGCGCGTCGGCGCAAACGGCTCCCATCGTCGGTCGTGTTCGGCATGGGAACGTTCTATAGGCGCAGGCGCGCCTCGACCACATCGGGTTCGTGCGGGTCGCGCTGCACCTCGAAGCCGAGGGCGCGGATGAAGGCCAGCATGCGGGCGTTGTCGCTCAGCACCTGGCCGGTGATGGTCGTCACGCCCTTGGCCCGGCCCCAATCGATGACGCGCTGCATCAGGCGGCGCCCCAAGCCGGTGCCCTTCAGCCGCGCGTCGACGACGACGGCGAACTCGGCCTCGCCGCCGGGCTGCTCGACGAGGCGGGAGACTCCGACGGTCTCGTCGCCGCGGATGGCGACGAAGGCGATCTCGCGGTCGTAGTCGATCTGCGTCATGCGGGCGATCTGCTCGCGGGACAGCTCGCGCAGCTGGGCGAAGAAGCGGTAGCGGATGTCCTCGGGCGTAAGTCGGCCCATCAGCGCGGCATGAGCGGCGGCGTCCTCCGGGCGAATCGGCCGGATCTCGAGCGTCTCGCCCTTGCCGGACCACGTCTCGACCCACTCGGACGGATACGGCGCGATGGCGGGCTTGCCGAACTCGCCGGGCGGCCGCAGCCGGATGAACGCCTCGGCCGCCGCGACGCCGGCCTCGTCGGCGAAGAGCGGGTCGATTGTGACGGCCTCGATCTCGGGAAAGTGGACGACGAGCTGGCCGAGCCGGATCAATACGTCGGCGATGGCGTCGCGGTTGGCCGGGCCGTGACCGAACCCGGAGCCGAGTAGCCGCTTGGCGGCGGAGCGCTCGATCAGTGAGCTCGCCAGCGCCAGGTTCAGCGGCGGCAGGTCGAGCACCACGTCGTCGAGGCGGTCGCGTCCGCCGGGGCCGAAGCCGATCGCCGGGCCGAACAGCAGATCGTCGGCGATGATCGCGCGCAGCCGCTGCGCCCGGCCGGACTGGCGCTGCACCAGCAGCGGGCCGCCGAGCCGGGTCGCCGCCTGCGCTACGCCCGCGCCGTCCTGCAGATCGAGGACCAGGCTGCCGGGGGCCTCGGGGTCGCAACGCCGCTGCTTGACCGTGACCGGGAAGCCCAGCGTCGTGGCGGCCTCGACCGCCTGCGCCTCGCCGGCGACCGGGCGATACGGCACGGTCGGGATACCGTAGGCCGCCAGCACGTCGAGCGCTTCGTCCACCGCCAGCGCGATTCGCCCATCGGCGCGGACGCGGCCGAACAGGCGGCGGACGCTGCCCAGGTCGGGGTCGATCTGCAGGACGCGGCTGGCGGGCAGTTCGCGCGCCGCCTCCTTGGCGCGGCGTTGCAGCACGAGTTGATGGAACGCGCGGACGGCCTGCTCGGGCGAGGCGAACACCGGCAGCCCGGCCTTGGACAGCCGGCGCCGATGCCCCGCTCCGGTCGTCTCCCCCAGTACGCAGGCCAGCAGCGGATGCTTGACGCCGGGCTGGCAGGCGGCGAGTGCCTCAATTCCGGCGGAATCGGCGGGCCCGGTGGGCGCCAGGATGACGGCGATGCCGCCGATCTCGGGCAGCGCCGAGAGCATCGCGACGGCTTCGGCCGCGCGGGTAGGCTGCTCGTCGCCGGTCCAGACCAGGCCGCGGTCGGGCGGCTGCGGCGGCAGGTGCAGTTGCAGCAGGGCCGAGGCGGCCGGGTCGGGTTCGGCCAGGGCGATGCCGAGGCGTGTGGCCTGGTCGGCGGCGAGTTGGGCGGGGCCGATCGCGTTGGTGACGATCATCAGCCGCTCGCTGCGCGGCAGGCGCGCATGGGTCAGGATCTCGGCGGCCGCGAGCAGCTCGGCCATCGTCGTCACATGCAGGACGCCGGCGCGGCGGAGCGCCGCCTCCAGCACCTTGCTGCTCCGCCCGCTCGGGTCCTGCTGGCGCGACCCGGCCTGCAGCGCGACGACGGGCCGCAGCCGCGCCGCCGCCCGCGCCGCGGAGAGGAAGGCACGCGGGTCTGGCACGGTGCGCATGTCGAGCAGGATGGCGCCGACGCCGGGCTCGCGGGCGAGCACGTCGAGGATCGCGGCGGCATCCAGCCCGTGCTCGAGCCCGAGCCCGACGACGTGGCTGAAGCCGACGCCGTTCGGTTCGGCCCAGTCGAGCACGCTGCGGCACAGCGAGGTGGAGGACGAGACGAGCGCCAGCGAACCGCGTCGGGCCGGGACGTGGCCAAGCGAGACGTTCAGCCCGGCGTCCGGCACGATGACGCCGAACGAGCCAGGCCCGAGAAAGGACGGCACCGTCGGCCCGGGTTCGCCCGCTCCGATCGCGATGGCCGCGCCCACCTTGCGCCGCGCTGCCGTCGTCAGTGCGGGCGCGAGGTCACCGCCGGCGATGACGACGAGATCCGGCGCAAGCTGCAACCCCTCGAGCGCAGCGGGGTCGTCCAGACGGTCGATCCGTCCAGCGAAGCCTGCAGCAAGCAGGTTGGCAAGCACCTGCTGCCCCGGCGCGCCATCACCGCCCAGCACCGCGAGGCTGCGGGGATGGAACAGGCATTGCGGTTTAAACTTGCCGACGACACGTAGCATGCTGCACTGCAGCATAGCACGATCCGACAGGGCAAGCCAGTCGTCCCCTCTGACCGAGAGAGACGACTCAATCGATGGGCGTCGGTCCTACAGCGAGCGGCGGAACAATGCGCCGATTTCGCCGATGATACCGCGCCGGAACGACAGCACGCAGACCACGAAAATCGCGCCCTGCGTGACCGTCACCCAGGCGCCGAACTGGGCAAGGTAGTTCTCCAACCCGACGATCACCGCCGCACCTGCGACCGGGCCGAAGATGGTGCCGAGGCCGCCGAGCAGCGTCATCAGAACTACTTCGCCAGACATGCCGTAGTTCACGTCCGTCAGCGTCGCAATGCCGAACACAAGCGACTTGGTGCCGCCGGCGATGCCGGCGATGAAGCAGCTCAGCACGAAGGCGATTAGCTTGTAGTCGTCGGTGCGGTAGCCCAGCGACGTCGCCCGCGGCTCGTTCTCGCGAATTGCCTTGAGCACCTGGCCGAACGGCGAATGCACGGTGCGGTGAATCACCAGAAAGCAGATGAGGAACACCGCCGCCGTGACCCAGTACATCGTCATGTCCGGCTGCAGCGAGATCAGCCCGAACAGGTCGCCGCGCGGGACTTGCTGGATGCCGTCCTCGCCGCCGGTGAACGGCGCCTGCAGGCAGAAGAAGTAGACCATCTGCGCCAGCGCCAGCGTGATCATGGCGAAGTAGATGCCCTGACGGCGGATCGCCAGCCAGCCAAACACCACGCCGAGCGCGGCCCCGGTGCAGCCGCCCAGCAGGATGGCGATCTCGGGAGACAGGCCCCAGTTCTTCGCCGTCCACGCGGTGACGTAGCTGCCCATGCCGAAGAACGCGGCATGGCCGAAGCTCATCAGCCCGACATAACCAATCAGCAGGTTGAAGGCGCAGGCGAACAGCGCGAAGCACAGTACCTTCATCAGGAACACCGGGTAGACCCCGACGAACGGCAGGATCCCGATCAGCGCCAGCAGCACCAGGAACGCGATGGATTGCGCCCCGCTGAACCCGAAGAGTTCGAAGCTGGCTTTCCGCTGCGCGGCGGTCCGCGGCTGGACGGTGGCGCTCATCTATGTCCCCTTTCCGAACAGGCCGGCCGGACGCATCAGCAACACGATGACCATGATGACGAAGATGACCGTGGCCGAGGCCTGCGGGTAATACACCTTGGTCAGTCCCTCGACGATGCCGAGCCCGAAGCCGGTCACGATGCTGCCGATGATGCTGCCCATGCCGCCGATCACGACGACGGCGAACACGGTGATGATGAAGTTGGAGCCCATGTTCGGGTTGACCGAGTAGATCGGTGCCGCCAGCACGCCGGCGAACGCGGCCAAAGCGAGCCCGCCGGCATAGGTCAGGCTGATCATGCGCGGCACGTTGACGCCGAAGGCCTGCACCAGGCCCGGATTCTCGGTCGCGGCGCGCAGCCTGGAGCCGAGCGTCGTCTTCTCGATGACCAGCCATGTCGCCAGGCAAACCACGGCGGCCGCGACCACCACCCAGCCGCGATAGTATGGCATGAACATGAAGCCGAGATTGACACCGCCCTGCAGCGTGGCCGGGATCTTGTATGGCATGCCGGAGCTGCCGAAGGCATTGCGGAACAGCCCTTCGAGCACGAGCGCCAGGCCGAAGGTCAGTAGCAGGCCGTAGAGATGGTCCAGCTTATAGAGCCGGCGGATGATGGTCTTCTCGAGCAGCAGCCCGAACGCGCCGACGATGATCGGCACCACGATCAGCGCCGGCCAGTAACCCAGCGTCAGCCACTCCGGCACGCCGAGGCCCGGCGAGATCATCGGCAGCCAGATGTTGGGCGACAGCAGCATCCAGGCCACGAACGCCCCGACCATGAACAGCGCGCCATGGGCGAAGTTGATGATGTTCAACATGCCGAAGATGATCGCCAGCCCGAGCGACAGCAATGCGTAGAACGCCCCGTTGATCAGCCCCAGCAGCAGCTGCCCGAGCAGCAGCGCCGGCGGCCGATACAGCCAGGTCCACACCACGCCGGTGCCGACGAACAACATGACCGCGATCGCCGCGACGACGATGGCCCCGATCCACAGGAGCCAGCCCGGAACCGCCGGGCCACTCCGCCTCGCAACGAGCGCGCCCGACATGTCAGGCCTTGACCAACGGGCAGCCGCCATCAGCCATCGGCTTGCCGGCCTTGTCGCCCGGCGTCTCCTGCACGAGCTTGTAGTAGTCCCAGGGACCCTTGCTCTCCTTAGGCGTCTTGACCTGGAACAACAGGCCCGGGACTTCCGCCCAGCCATCGGCGCGGATCTTGGTGGTGCCGTAGGCGTCGTCTTCGGCCGACACGCTCTTCATCTGCGCGACGATGGCCGCGCCGTCCCCCTTCTTGTCGACGCCGAGCGCCTTGACCGCCTTCAGGTAGTGCAGCGTGCCAGCATACCCGCCCGCCTGGTCCATGTTCGGCACGATGCCCGGGTCGACCGCCTGCAGGCGCTTGGTGAAGGCACGGGTCTTGTCGTTGAGATCCCAGTAGAAGCTCTCGGTCAGGAACAGGTTCTGCGCCGCCTCGAGGCCGAGGCCGTGAACGTCGGTGATGTACATCAGCAGCGCCGCGACCTTCATCTTCTGCGTCAGCCCGAATTCGGCCGCCTGCTTGATCGTGTTGATGGTGTCCGCGCCGGCATTGGCCAGGCCGAGCACGTCCGCCCCGCTGGCCTGGGCGGAGATCAGGAAGGAGGAGAAGTCGGTCGTGCCCGGGAACGGATAGGCCGAGGCGCCCATCACCTTGCCGCCCTCGCGTGTCACGAAGGTGCTGGTGTCACTCTGCAGCTGCTTGCCGAACACGTAGTCGGCGGTGACGAAATACCAGTTCTTACCGCCCGAACGCACCAGCGCGCCGCCGGTGGATTGCGCCAGGTAGTAGACATCATAGGCCCAGTGGACCGTCACCGGCGTGCATTGCGGACCGGTGAGGTCCGTGGTCCCCGCGCCGTTGTTGATGTAGGTCTTGTTCTTCTCTTTGCAGACGTTGTTGACCGCGAGCGCCACCGAGCTGGTGTTGACGCCGAGGATCATGTCGACGCCCTGCTGGTCGATCCACTGGCGGACGATGCCGGCGCCGACGTCCGGCTTGTTCTGGTGGTCGGCGGAGATGACCTCGACGTTCATGCCGCCGCCGAACTCCTTGACCGCGAGCTTGGCCGCGTTGACGGAGTGCATGCCGGCGATGTCGCGATACGGGCCGGACTGGTCGTTCAGCACGCCGATCTTGATTGTGTTGGACTGCGCACGGCTGCGCCGTGGCAGGATCGCGGTGGACCCGGCGGCAACAGCGGTGCCGAGCAGGGTGCGGCGGTCGATAATCATCGGGACGGTCTCCGAAAGATGTTGGGCGTCAGACGCCGAGATAGCCGTGAAGCTTGTCCATGTTCTGCTCGAGCTCGGCATTGGGGATCATGTCCACGATACGGCCGTGGTCCATGACGTAATGCCGGTCGGCGACGGTGGCGGCGAAGCGGAAGTTTTGTTCCACCAGCAGCACGGTGAAGCCGCGCGCCTTGATGGCGCGGATGGTGTGGCCGATCTGCTGGATGATGACCGGGGCCAGGCCCTCGGTCGGCTCGTCCAGCAGCAGCAGGCGGGCGCCGGTGCGCAGGATGCGGCCGATGGCCAGCATTTGCTGCTCGCCGCCGGAGAGCTTGGTCCCCTGGCTGGTGGCGCGTTCCTTGAGGTTGGGGAACAGCGTGTGAATCTCGTCTACCGTCATGCCGCCGGGCGCGATGATCGGCGGCAGCATAAGGTTCTCGGTGACATTAAGGCTCGAGAAGATGCCCCGCTCCTCGGGGCAGATCGCGATGCCGGCGCGGGCCACCAGGTCGGGCGCCATGCGCACGGTCTCGTCGCCGCGGAACTTGATGCTGCCCTGCCGCTTGGGCACCAGCCCCATGATGCTCTTCATGGTCGTCGTCTTGCCGGCGCCGTTGCGGCCCAGCAGGGTTACGACCTCGCCTTCCTGCACGTCGAAATCCACCCCGTGCAGGATGTGGCTCTCGCCATACCAGGCGTTCAGGTCCCGAATTTGCAGCATCGGATCAGGCATCGGGTGCCCCGAGGTAAGCGGTGATGACGTCCGGATTCTTGCTCACCGTCGCGTAATCGCCTTCGGCCAGGATCTGCCCCCGCGCCAGCACGGTGATCTTGTCGCAGAGCCCCTCCACCACGGACAGGTTGTGCTCGACCATCAGGATCGTGCGCCCGACCCGGATGCGCTTGATCAGCGCCACGACCCTGTCCACGTCCTCGTGCGTCATCCCCGCCGTGGGCTCGTCGAGCAGCATCATCTCCGGCTCGAGCGCCAGCGTGGTGGCGATCTCGAGCGCGCGCTTGCGGCCGTAAGAAAGCAGCACCGCCTGCTCGTCCTCGTATTCCGAGAGCCCGACATCGGCCAGCAACGACCGCGCCTGGTCGTCAAACTGGGTCAGTAGGGTCTCGCTACGCCAGAAATCGAAGCTCGCCCCCCGCTTGCGTTGCAGCGCCAGGCGGACGTTCTCCAGCGCCGTCAGGTGGGGGAACACGGCCGAGATCTGGAAGCTACGCACCAGCCCGAGCCGAGCGACCATGGCCGGCGCCATGTCGGTGATATCCTTACCCTTGAAGGCGATCGCGCCCCGGGTCGGCTGAAGAAACTTCGTGAGCAAATTGAAGCACGTGGTCTTTCCGGCGCCGTTCGGCCCGATCAATGCGTGGATCGTGTGCTCCTCGACGCGCAGAGCGACGTCCTTGACGGCGACGAAGCCGCGGAACTCGCGCGTCAGTCCTTCCGTCTCTAGTATCGCTGCGGCCAAGCCGTTCCCCTGTTTTATGCATTCCTTGCCCCGTTGATTTGCATATCGTCTCCAGCCACGCAAGATTGTTTCAACGCTCCCGCGTGCCGTGGGAAAGCCACGAAGCTCTCGTAAGACTCGGGATGACGGCCCATGTGAACGGCGATGCTGAACGACGAGACCGATGAAGATTTGATGCAGCGCAGCGCCGATGGAGATCGGCGCGCGTTCGACGTGCTGGCCGGCCGCTACGTGCTGCGGCTGCGTCGCGCCGCCATGCGCGTCCTGTCCAATCCGTCTGCGGCCGAAGATGTCGCGCAGGATGCTCTGCTGCGGGCCTGGATGCGTGCTGCCACGTATGACCGTAAGCAGGCCAGCGTGTCGACCTGGCTCCACCGCATCGCCGTCAACGCCTCCATCGATCGCCTCCGCGCCACCCGGCCGACCAGCGAAGTCCCTGACAACCTGCTCGACCCGGCCGAAAGCGCCGAACACACGCTTGCCGGCCAAGAGCGCAGCAAGATCCTGGCCGAGGCCATCGCCAGCCTGCCGATGCGCCAGCGCACCGCGCTGACGCTGACCTACGAGCAGGGCTGGTCAGGCCAGCAGGCCGCCAACCACCTCAGCGTCTCGACCCGCGCGCTCGAAGGCCTGCTGCATCGCGGGCGCAAGCTAGTGCGCGCCTATCTCGAGGCCCGCGAGGCGTGACCATGGCTTTGTCCGAACGTCGGCTCGAGTGGTTGGTCCGCGCGCGCGGCACCGACCTGACGGTCTGGCCCGAGGCGGACCGTATCGCGACGATGGACCTGCTCCGCCGCTCGCCCGAAGCGCAATCGCTGTTCGCCGACGCCCTGGCCAGCGAGGACGCCACCGTCGACGCGAGCGAGTGCGCCGTGTTGGAACGCATGCAGACCGCGCTTCGCCACCGGCTCGCGCCGTTGCCGGTGGCGTGGCGGTGCGTCTGTGTCGGTGCCCTGGCGGCTTGCATGGCGGTCGGGCTGTATCTCGCTGTCGATCGCGCCGAGTTGGACAACGGGGACCTGTTCAGCACAGCCCAAACCGTTAGCGTCGCTGCACTGGACCAGTGATTTCACCACGATGATGCTGCGCGAACCGTGGCGAACTCGGCTCCTGGTTCTCTCGTTCGCCCTGAACCTCCTCCTCATCCCGCTCGCCGGCGCCCGCCTCTGGGCGCCGCGCGCGCCGCTCACACCCGGCCTGCCGCGCACGGAGATCATCATCGACCACATGGTCCGCGACCTCCCGCCGGAGGACGCCGAACGCTTCCGTACCACGATGGAGCAACACCTCGGCGACATCGACAGCGCGCGCGTCCGCATGCTGGCGGCGCGCACCGCGATGTCGCGCGCGATCGGCCGCACACCCTATGACCCGGCCTTGCTGCAGGACGCGATGCGTACCTGGCAGACGGCCTGGACGAACTGGTCCGAGACGCTGAGTCAGGCGATGCTGGCGGCATTGCCGGCCCTGTCGACGCCGGGCCGCGAGGCGCTGGCCAGGATGGGCCGCCACGGGCCGCAGGGCGCGCTTTCGCGATGAGGACGGCCCGGCGCACCCTGGTGTTCGCGGCATCGTCGATGCTGGCGGCCTGCACCCTCGGGCCGGACTATGTCCGCCCGACCGTCGACATCCCCGGCAGCTTCGACGCGACATCCGCCACCGCCGCTGCCGCTTGGCCGGCGCAGGGCTGGTGGTCGAACTTCAAGTCGCCCGAGCTCGACGGCCTGATCAACCGCTCGCGCATCTACAACACCGACCTCAACGCCGCCGTCGCCAGGGTGATCCAGGCCGATGCGCAGGTCCGCGTTAGCGGCTCACCGCTGTTGCCGACGGTGAACGGCAACGCTTCCAGCACCTACAACCGCAGCGGAATCGGCTCGAATTCGCGTCGCTCGACGGTAGGATTGGGCAGCAGCAATACTTACTTCGACACGCGCAGCTACAGCGTTGGCCTCGAAGCCAGCTACGATCTCGACCTGTTCGGCCGCAACCGTGCCTTGCTCGCCGCCGCGCAGGCGACCGCGGTCGCGACGCGGTTCGACCAGGAGACGGTCGCGCTCTCGGTGGTCAGCTCGGTGGCCTCCACCTACTTCCAGCTCCTCGCCGCACAGGATCGCCTGCGGGTGGCCGAGCGCAACCTGCGCAGCGCCGAGCAGATCCTGGGCGCCTACCGCGCGCGACTGACGGTCGGCACTGCCAACCTGCTGGACGTTTCGCAGCAGGAGGCGCTGGTGGCCGGGCAGCGGGCGCAACTGCCGGCGTTCCGCAACTCGATCGAGCAGAACCGCTCCGCCCTCGGCATCCTGGTGGGCCTGCCGCCGGAGCGGCTCGACATTAAGGGCGGCTCGCTCGAGGCGTTGCCGCTGCCGGTGGTGGCGCCGGGCCTGCCCAGCGAGCTGCTGGCCCGGCGCCCGGACGTCGCCTACTATGAAGCGTTGCTGCAAGCGCAGAACGCGAACATGCGCGCCGCCCGCGCCGCCTTCTTCCCCGACATCACGCTCACCGCGTCGGGCGGGCTGACCAGCGCCGCCTTGTCCTCGATCACCGGGCCGGGCACGCTGGTGGCACAGCTTGGCGCGCAGTTGTTGCAGCCGATCTTCGACAACGGGCTGCGCACCGGCCAGCTCGAGGCGACCAAGGGCCGCTACGCCGAGCTGCTGTCCGACTACCAAAAGGCGGTGCTGCAGGCGTTCACCGACGTCGAACAGTCCCTGACCGGGTTGCAGCTCATCACCGAGCAGGAGCGGCTCGAACGGATCGCACTCGCCGTGGCGCAGCGTTCGGCCGACATCGCCGGCGCGCAGTTGCAGGCCGGGACGATCGATATCATCACCTCGCTCAACACGCAGACCACGCTCTATAATTATCTCGACGCGCTGACTCAGATCCGCCTGTCCCGCTTCCAATATCTGCTCAACGTCTACAAAGCGCTGGGCGGTGGATTCACCGTCTCTGGAGGCATCGTTTGAAGCGGCTCGTCGTCATCCTCGTGCTGCTCGGCCTGCTGGGCGGCGGCGGCTACTGGTGGTGGCACTCCCACCAGCAAGGGACCGAGCAGGTCGCCGGGCGTGGGGGCGGCCGTAGCCGGCGCAGCGGCGGCGACCCGAGCACGCCAGTGCCGGTGCTGGCGGCGATGAGCGAGAAGAAGGACGTGCCGATCTACCTGGACGCGCTGGGCACGGTGCAGGCGTTCAACCTCGTCTCGATCCGCCCGAACGTCGACGGCCCGCTGGTCGAGGTGCGGTTTAAGGAAGGCCAGGACGTCAAGGCCGGTGACGTGCTGGCCCGCGTCGACCCCCGGCCCTATCAAGCCACGCTCGACGCCGCGGTCGCCAAGAAGCAGCAGGACGAAGCGACCCTGGCCAACAGCCGGCTCGACGCCGGGCGCTATGCCAAGCTGGTCGCCTCCAACTACAGCAGCGCCCAACAATCCGACACCGCCCGTGCCCTGGTCTCGCAGAACGAAGCCCAGGTCCGCGGCGACCAGGCGCAGATCGACACCGCGCGGACCCAGCTGAACTACGCGACTATTTTGGCGCCGGTCGACGGCCGGGTCGGCCTGCGGCAGGTCGACGTCGGCAACCTGGTCCACTCCTCCGACACCACGCCGATCACCGTGCTGACCCAGCTGCAGCCGATTTCCGTCGTGTTCACCCTGCCGCAGCAGGCGCTGCCGCAGGTGGCGCGTGCGATGCAGAACGGCATGCCCGAGGTGCTGGCGATGAAGGCGGGCGCCGTGACGATGGAGCCCGGCGACGTCATCGACCGCGGCAAGCTCGCCGTGCTCGACAACCAGGTCGACCCGGCAACCGGCACCATCAAGCTGAAGGCCACCTTCCCGAACGCCGACCTCCGGCTCTGGCCCGGCGGCTTCGTCGACATCCGCCTGCTGGCCACCACCGAACAGGACGTCGTGACCGTGCCGACGGCGGCGGTGCAGCGGGGGCCGCAGAGCGCCTACGTCTTCGTCATCAAGAAAAACGACGTGGCCGAGCGCCGGAGCGTCACCCTCGGCCATGAGGACGACATCACCAGCATCGTGCTAAAAGGCCTGACCGCCGGCGAGCAGGTGGTGGTCGACGGCGCCCAGCGCGTCACCGATGGCGGCAAGGTCGCCGTCGCCGGCCCTGACGGAAACGCGCCGGACGCAGTGCCCACGCGCGAGCGCGGCGCACCCGGCACCGCGACCCGGCGCACGCGTTCGCGCACCAGCTCATGAGGACCACGCCGCCATGCTGACCCTCTATTATGCACCGATGACCCGCGCGACCGGCGTCCGCATCCTGCTGGAGGAACTCGGCGCCGACTACGACCTGCACATATTGAACCTGCGCCGCAGCGAGCAGCGGGCGGCGGACTTCCTGGCCGTCAACCCGCTCGGCAAGGTCCCCACCATCGTGCATGACGGCGCGGTGGTCACCGAGCAGGCGGCGATCTACCAATATCTGGCCGAGATCTTCCCCGACCGGGCCCTGGCGCCCCTGCCCGGCGATCCCCTGAGGGGACCCTACCTCCGTTGGCTCGCCTTCTACGGCGCGAGTTTCGAGCCGGCGATGGTCGACCGGCACCTGCAGCGTGATGCAGGACAGACGATGATGTCCCCCTACGGCTCCGGCGATGCGGTGATCGACGCGCTCGACCAGCAACTCTCCGCCGGGCCGTTCCTCTTGGGCGAACGGCTGACGGCGGCCGACATCCTCTGGGGCGGCGCGCTCGGCTGGATGCTGCAGTTTGGGCTATTGCCGGCCCGCCCGGCCTTCACCGCGTATGCCGGCCGTATCGCCGGACGCGCCGCCGCCCGCAAGGTGAGCGAGGAGGACGCGGCATTGGCCGCGATGCAGCAGCCGGCCGAGCCGGACGCCGGGTCCACTTGAATATTTCCGCACCGTTCATCGCCCGGCCGATCGCTACCTCTCTGCTGGCGATCGCGGTGCTGCTGTGCGGCATCCTCGGCTACCGCGCGCTACCGGTCTCGGCGCTGCCGTCGGTCGACTTCCCTACCATCCAGGTCACCACCCAACTCCCCGGCGCCGGACCGGAGACGGTCGCCACGCTGATCACCGCCTCGCTCGAGCGGCAGTTCGGCCAGATTACCGGGCTGCAGTCGATGACATCGACCTCGAGCCAGGGCACCAGCCAGATCACGCTGACCTTCAACCTGAACCGCAAGATGGACAGCGCCGCGCAGGACGTGCAGGCCGCCATCAACGCCTCGGCCGGCACGCTGCCGAGCACCCTGCCCTACCCGCCGGTCTACTCGAAGGTGAACCCGGCCGACGCGCCCATCTTGTCGTTAGCGCTGACCTCGGACGCGATCCCGATCGACAAGATCAGCGACGCCGCCGACACCATCCTGCAGCCCAAGCTCAGCCAGATCGACGGCGTCGGCAAGGTGACTGTTCAGGGCGGCCTGCGCCCCGCCATCCGCGTCCGCGTCGACCCGGCCCGCGTCGCCGCCTACGGCCTCTCGCTGGAGGACGTCCGCACCGCCGTCGCGGCCGCCAACGTCAACGGCGCCAAGGGCGGGTTCGACGGCGTCCGGCAATCCTACGCGGTCGGCGCCAACGACCAGCTGCTCTCGCCCGACCAGTACAACTCGCTGATCGTCGCCTATAAGAACACGGCGCCGGTGCGCCTCTCCGACGTCGGCAGCGTCGTCGGCGGCGTCGAGAACGACCGGGTCGCCGGCTGGTATAACGGCAAGCCCGCCGTCATCCTCGACATCCAGCGCCAGCCCGGCGCCAACATCGTCGCCACCGTCGCCGCCATCCGCGACGCGCTTCCCGCGCTGCAGCGCTCGATCCCCGCGCAAATCAACATGCAGGCGGTCACCGACCGCACCGAGACCATCCGCGCCTCGGTCGAGGACGTCGAGTTCACCCTCGTGCTGGCCATCGGCCTCGTGGTGTTCGTCATCTACCTGTTCCTGCGCAGCGCGCGCGCCACGCTGATCCCCGCCGTCGCCCTGCCGCTGTCGCTGATCGGCACCTTTGGGGTCATGGCGCTGTGCGGGTATAGCCTCGACAACCTCAGTCTGATGGCGCTGACGGTGGCCACCGGCTTCGTGGTCGACGACGCCATTGTCATGATCGAGAACGTCGTCCGCTACATCGAGGAGGGCTATGCCCCGCTCGAAGCCGCCTATCGCGGCGCGCGGCAGATCGGCTTCACCATCGTCTCGCTGACCGTCTCACTGGTGGCGGTGTTCATCCCGCTGCTGTTCATGACCGGGGTGGTCGGGCGACTGTTCAACGAATTTGCCGTCGTGCTCAGCACGTCGGTGATCGTCTCGGCCGTGGTCTCGCTGACGCTGACGCCGATGATGTGCGGCCGCCTGCTGCGGCACGAGGACAAGCCGAACTGGCTAACCCGTTGGTTCGAGCGCGGCTTCGACTGGTCGGCGCGCTTCTATGCGCGGACGCTGCAGGTCGCCCTGCGGCATCAGGGCACTACCCTGCTGGTCGCGGTGGCGACGCTGTTCGGCACGGTCGGGCTCTATCTCGCGATCCCCAAGGGCTTCCTGCCGCAGCAGGATACCGGTGTCATCATCGCCGTAACCGAGGCGGCGCAGAGCGCGTCGGTCCCGCGGATGCAGGTGCTGCAAACCAAGCTCGCCGAGATCGCCCGGCAGGACCCGGCGGTCACCGGCGTCGCTTCCTTCGTGGGCGCCGGGTCGATCAACGCGACGCCGAATGCGGGCCGGCTGACCATCGCGCTCAAGCCCCGCACCGAGCGCGACAACGTGCAGATCGTCATCGCCCGGCTGCAGCAGGCGATGAGCGGCACGCCCGGCATGAGCGTGTTCATGCAGCCGGTGCAGGATATCCAGATCGGCACTCGCGTGAGCCGTACGCAGTTCCAGTACACGCTGCTCGACACCGACGCGCTGGAACTCAATCTCTGGGCCCCGCGCCTGATCGATCGGCTGCGCACCCTGCCCGACCTGCAGGATGTTGCCACCGACCAGCAGACCGAAGGCTTCGCGCTCCGCGTCAACGTCGACCGCGATGCCGCGATGCGGCTCGGCGTGACGATGCAGGAGGTGCAGGACACGCTGTATGACGCGTTCGGCCAGCGCCAGGTGAGCACGATCTTCAGCCAGGCCAACCAGTACCGCGTCGTGCTGGAGGCCAATCCTAATTGGCAGGCGGACCCGCTCTCGCTCGACCGGCTACGCATTCCGGGCCTCAACGGGGCGCAGGTGCCGCTTTCGGCCATCGCCAAGATCGAGCGTACGCTGGCGCCGCTGGCCATCACGCATCAGGCGCAGTTCCCCTCGGTGACGATCAGCTTCAACCTGGCGCCGGGCGCGAGCCTCAGCCACGCCGTCGCCGGGGTTGCGCAAGCCGAGCAGGACATCGGGCTGCCGCCTACCATCGTCGGTAGCTACTCCGGCGACGCTGCCGAATTTCAGAGCAGCCTCGCCAGCGAGCCGTGGCTGATCCTGGCTGCCGTGGTGGTGATCTACATCGTGCTCGGCGTGCTGTACGAGAGCACCATCCACCCGATCACCATCCTGTCGACGCTACCTTCGGCCGGCATCGGCGCCTTGCTGGCGCTGATGCTGGCCGGGCAGGACCTGTCGATCGTGGTGCTGGTCGGCATCGTGCTGCTGATGGGCATCGTCAAGAAGAACGCCATCATCATGATCGACTTCGCGCTCGAGGCCGAGCGCGACCGCGGCATGAGCCCGCGCCAGGCGATCGAGGCCGCCTGCCTGCTGCGGTATCGCCCGATCATGATGACGACCGCCGCCGCGCTGCTCGGCGCGCTGCCGCTGATGCTCGAACACGGCACCGGCTCGGAGCTGCGTTACCCGCTCGGCGTCACCATCGTCGGCGGGCTGATCCTGTCCCAGGCGCTGACGCTCTACACGACGCCGGTGATCTATCTGTTTTTCGAGCGGCTGCGCCTCCGCTTCGTCCGCACCCCGCGCCCACTGGCGGCCGAATAGATGAATTTCTCCGCCCCCTTCATCCGTCGCCCGATCGCCACGATCCTGCTCGCGGTCGGCATCCTGCTCACCGGCATCGTCGCCGTGCGCTTCCTGCCGGTCGCGCCGCTCCCGAGCGTCGATATCCCCACCATCGTCGTTTTTGCTGGCCGCCCAGGGGCGGACCCGGAGACCATGGCCGCCAGCATCGCCGCCCCGCTCGAGCGGCGCCTCGGCGAGATCCCCGGCGTGTCGGAACTGACCAGCACCAGCAGCACCGGCAGCACTTCGATCGTCATCCAGTTCGAGATCGATCGCGACCTTGAAGGCGCCGCGCACGACGTCCAGGCGGCCATCAACGCCGCCACCACCGACCTGCCCGCCGACCTCCCGACCCGGCCCTATTACAGGAAATTCAACCCGGCCGAGACGCCCGTCCTCACCCTCTCGCTCACCAGCGACCGGCTTACCACGGCGCAACTCTACGATTCCGCCGACACCATCCTGGCGCAGCGGCTCAGCCAGGTCGAAGGCGTCAGCCAGGTGTCGGTCAACGGCGCGGAAAAGCCCGCCGTCCGCGTCAAGCTGAATCCGGCGGCGCTGAAAGCCGCCGGGCTGTCGAGCCAGGACGTCTACACCACCATCCGCGCCGCCAACGTAAACGGACCCACCGGCGAGATCGAAGGACCGGAGCGGGCCCAGACCATCATGCTCAACGGCCAGATCGGCCAGGCCGAGGACTATGCCCGCCTGGTGCTGAAGACGAGCAACGGCGCCGTGGTCCGCCTGGGCGACATCGCGACCGTCACCAACAGCGTCGCCAACACTAAGCTCGCCGCCTGGCAGAACGCGCAGCCGGCAATCCTGCTGACCATCACCAAGGCGGCGGGCGCCAACGTCATCGACACGGTCGATCGGGTGAAGGAAGCGCTGCCGCAACTCCTGGCCTGGATGCCGGCGGACATCAAGGTGACCTACCTGTCGGACCGCACGGCCACCATCCGCGCCAGCGTCGGACACGTGGAGCAATCGCTGCTGATCAGCGTCGCCCTGGTGCTGATGGTCGTGGCCATCTTCATGCGCCGCCTGATCCCCACCCTGGCCGCCGCCGTCACGGTGCCGCTCAGCATCTCCGGCACGCTGGGGGCGATGTACTTGCTCGGCTACAGCCTCAACAATTTCTCGCTGATGGCGCTGACCATCTCGGTCGGCTTCGTGGTCGACGACGCCATCGTCATGATCGAGAACATCTACCGCTTCCAGGAGCGCGGCATGCGCCCGCTCGAAGCCGCGTTCGCCGGGGCGAAACAGATCGGCTTCACCGTCATCTCGATCAGCATCTCGCTGGTCGCCGTGTTCATCCCGATCCTGTTCATGGGCGGGCTGCTCGGCCGGTTGTTCCACGAGTTCGCCGTCGTGCTCACGGTCGCCATCGCCGTCTCGGCCGCCGTTTCGCTCACGCTGACGCCGATGATGTGCGGCCGGTTCGTGTCCGATAATGGGCCGCCGACGGGCGTGTGGGGCCGGGTCGACCGCACCGTCGACCGCTTCTTCCGCGCCGTGCAGAACGCCTACGCCCGCAGCCTCACCATCGCGCTGCGCTGGAACAAGACGATGCTGCTGGTCACGGTCGCCGTGCTGATCGGCACCATCAAGCTGTACACGGTCGTCCCGAAAGGCTTCATGCCGATCCAGGACACCGGGCTGTTGCAGGGCTTCACCCTGGCCAGCCCGGACATCAGCTTCGAGGCGATGGCGGAGCGGCAGAAACGCGTCGTCAAGATCCTGCTCGAGGACCCGGCCGTCGCCGACGTCTCCAGCACCATCGGCATCACCTCGGGCTGGTCCAGCGTCAACCGCGGCCAGCTCGGCATCGACCTCAAGCCGCTCGACGAGCGCAAGATCAGCAGCGAGGAGGTCATTGCCCGCCTACGACCGAAGCTGATGCAGATGGCGGGCATCCAGACCATCCTGTGGTCGGCGCAGGATCTGCGCGGCGGCGGCAGCTCGGGCGGCACCGGCTTCCAGTTCGTTCTGCTGGATCAGAACATCGAGGAATTGCGCCGCTGGACCAACAAGCTCGAGGACGCGCTGCGCGACGCGCCCGGCATCGAGGACGTCAGCTCCGACCAGGACAAGGCGGGCCCGCAAGCCAACGTGGTCATCGACCGCGATGCCGCATCCCGCCTCGGCGTCTCGGTCAGCGCCATCGATTCGGCGCTCAACAACGCCTACGCGCAACGCCAGGTGTCGATCATCTACACGCAGCGTAACCAATACCGCGTGGTGCTGGAGACGCTGCCGACCCTGCAGACGGACCCGCTGCAGCTCGACCGGCTTTACGTCCCGGGCGCCAACGGCGCGCAGATCCCGATCGGCAGCGTCACCAAGCTCGAGCGCAACACCTCCCCGCTCGCGGTGCGGCACCGGAGCCAGTTCCCGGCCGCCAACATCAGCTTCAACCTCAAGCCCGGCTTCAGCCAGGGCGACGCGATCGACCTGGTCAGCCAGACCGCGCTGAACCTGCGCATGCCCGACACGATCCGCACCGATTTCGCCGGCAACGCCAAGTTCCTGCAGCAATCGCTGTCGAGCCAGCCGATGCTGATCATGGCCGCGATCCTGACGATCTACATCGTGCTTGGCGTGCTCTACGAAAGTCTGCTGCACCCGCTGACCATCTTGTCGACGCTGCCATCGGCCGGGCTGGGCGCGTTGCTGGCGGTGCTGGTCACCGGGACCGAGATGGGCGTGCTGACCATCATCGGCATCGTGCTGCTGATGGGTATCGTCAAGAAGAACGCGATCATGCTGGTGGATTTCGCGCTCGAAGCCGAACGCGAGGGCGGCATGAGCCCGGCCGAAGCGATCCGCGCCGCCTCCATCGAACGCTTCCGCCCGATCATCATGACCACGCTGGCCGCGCTGCTCGGCGCGGTGCCGCTGGTGCTCACCGGGGGCGTCGGCTGGGAGTTCCGCCAACCGCTCGGCATCGCGGTGGTCGGTGGGCTGATCGTCTCGCAAGTGCTCACGCTTTACACGACGCCGGTGATCTACCTCGCGCTCGAACGCCTCTCGCGCAAGAAGCGCCAGCGCATCCGCGAGTTCGAGCCGGCGGAGTAGACGGAGGGCCGGACTTCTTCCATGGTCCGGCCTCAGAACCGCCGGGCCCGACCCGGCAAAAGAGGGGGAAGCTGCCGACATGCTGACACGTCGTAGCGCGCTGGCGGGCCTGGCCGGGGCCGCTATCCTCGCGGCTGGCCCGGCTCGTGCTCAATCCAAGGGTCTCGTGGCAGTGTCGATGCCGACCAAGATCATGGCGCGCTGGATCGCCGACGGCGACAACATCGTCAGCGTGCTGAAAGCCCGCGGCTACGAGACCGACCTGCAATACGGCGACGACGACGTGCCCAACCAGGTCGCCCAGCTCGAGAACATGATCACCAAGGGCGCCAAGGTGCTGGTGATCGCCGCCATCGACGGCAGCACGCTAAGCGACGTGCTGGCCAAGGCCGCCGGCAACGGGATCAAAGTGATCGCCTACGACCGGCTGATCCGCAACACGCCGCATGTCGACTACTACGCCACCTTCGACAACTTCCAGGTCGGCGTCGAGCAGGGTCAGTCGCTGGTCAAGGGCATGTGCACGCGGGGCGGCGCCGGGCCGCGGAACGTCGAGCTGTTCGGCGGCTCACCGGACGACAACAACGCCTATTTCTTCTATGACGGTGCGATGTCGGTGCTGCAGCCGTTGATCGACGCCAAGCAGATTGTCGTGCCGAGCGGTCAGCTTGGGATGGACAAGGTCGCGACCCTGCGGTGGGACGGGTCGATCGCCCAGGCGCGGATGGATAACCTGTTGAGCGCCTACTACAACGACCGCCGGCTCGACGGCGTGCTGGCGCCCAATGACGGGCTGTCAATCGGTGTGATATCGTCGGTCAAAGGCGTGGGCTATGGCAGCGCCGACCTGCCGATACCGATCATCACCGGTCAGGATTGCGAGGTTCCGTCGGTCAAGGCGATCATCCGAGGCGACCAGTATTCGTCGATCTACAAGGACACGCGCGAATTGGCCAAGGTAACGGCCGACATGGTCGACGCGATGCTGTCGGGCCAGCCAGTGCCGGTCAATAACACGACCAGCTACAACAACGGTGCCAAGGTAGTGCCGTCCTACCTACTCAAGCCGGCGATCGTGACCAAGGACGATTGGAAGCCGCAGTTAGTCGACAGCGGCTACTACAAGGCAAGCCAATTTCAGTAATCGCCGGGCTGTTTTCGGCTAGACACTGCCGCGCCAATCCTCACAAGCTTTGACATCAGAATGATCGGGCGGCGCCCGGACCAAGGGGAAGAAACGTCATGTTGACACGTCGCAGCGCCATCACCGCTTTTGGCGCCGGCCTGGCTAGCGCGGCCATCGCGTCCGGCCCGGCCCGCGCGCAATCCAAGGGTCTCGTCGCGATCGCGATGCCCACCAAAGTCTCAGCCCGCTGGATCGCCGACGGCGACAACATCGTGCGGGTGCTGAAGTCGCGCGGCTACGAGACCGACCTGCAATACGGCGAGGACGACATCCCGAACCAGGTCGCCCAGATCGAGAACATGATCACCAAGGGCGCCAAGGTGTTGGTCGTCGCCGCCATCGACGGCAGCACGCTGACCCAGGTGCTGGCCTCAGCCGCCAGCAGCGGCATCAAGGTCATCGCCTACGACCGGCTGATACGAAACACGCCGAACGTCGACTACTACGCGACCTTCGACAACTTCCAGGTCGGCGTCGAGCAGGGCCAGTCGCTGGTCAAAGGCCTGTCCACGCGGGCCAGCACGGGGCCACAGACGATCGAGCTGTTCGGCGGCTCGTCGGACGACAACAACGCCTATTTCTTCTACAACGGCGCCATGTCGGTGCTGCAGCCGCTGATCGACCAGAAGAAGCTGGTGATCCCGAGCGGCCAGATGGGCATGGACAAGGTCTCGACCCTGCGCTGGGACGGCGCGACCGCCCAGTCCCGTATGGACAACCTGCTGAGCGCCTACTACGGCAACCGCAAGCTCGACGGCGTGCTGTCGCCGTATGACGGTATCTCGATCGGCATCATCTCGTCGGTCAAGGGTGTGGGCTACGGCAATGCCGACTTGCCGATGCCGATCATCACCGGGCAGGATTGCGAGGTCCCCTCGGTCAAGGCGATCGTCAGGGGCGACCAGTATTCGTCGATCTACAAGGACACCCGCGAGCTGGCCAAGGTGACCGCCGACATGGTCGATGCGATGCTGTCGGGCAAGCCGGTGATGACCAACGACACCACCAGCTACAACAACGGCACCAAGGTCGTGCCGGCCTATCTGCTCAAGCCGGTGATCGTGACCAAGGACAACTGGAAGCAGGAGTTGGTCGACGGCGGCTACTACAAGCCCGGCCAGATCTAGCCCTTCGATGGCCGACCTCCTGGAGATGGCGGGCATCTGCAAGCGCTTCGGCCCGGTAACCGCGCTAGCCGACGTCACGCTGTCGGTGGCCGCCGGCGAGATCCACGCGGTGGTCGGCGAGAACGGCGCCGGCAAGTCGACGCTTATGAAGGTGCTGAGCGGGGTCTATCCCGCCGGCAGCTACGAGGGCTCGATCCGCTTCGACGGGCAGGAGCGGCAGTTCCGCTCGATCCGCGACAGCGAGGCGCTGGGCATCATCATCATCCACCAGGAGCTCGCGCTGATCCCGCTGATGACGATCGCGGAGAACGTGTTCCTGGCCAACCCGCCAGGACGCTTCGGCGTGATCGACCGCAGCGCCGCCTACATGCGGACCAAGGCGCTGCTGGAGAAGGTCGGCCTGGCGGAATCGCCCGACACCAAGGTCGGCGATCTCGGCATCGGCAAGCAGCAATTGGTGGAGATCGCCAAGGCGCTGTCCAAGAAGGTACGGCTGCTGATCCTCGACGAACCGACTGCGAGCCTGAACGAACGCGACAGCGCCGCGCTACTGCGCCTGTTGGCCGAGTTCCGGACGCAGGGCATCTCGTCGATCCTGATCTCGCACAAGCTCAACGAGATCTCGCTCATCGCCGACCGCATCACTGTCATCCGCGACGGCCGCAGCATCGAGACCATCGACTGCAGCGCCGGCCCGGTGCCGGAAGACCGCATCATCCGCGGCATGGTCAACCGCGACATGGACAGCCGCTTCCCGCCACATACGCCCAATATCGGCGCCGAGGTATTCCGGGTCGAGAACTGGTCTGCCTGGCATCCGCACTATGCCGAGCGGCAGGTGGTGCGGAACGTCAACTTCCACGTGCGGCGTGGCGAGATCGTGGGCATCGCCGGCCTGATGGGCGCGGGGCGGACGGAGTTCGCCATGAGCGTGTTCGGCCGTGCCTGGGGCAGCCGGATCACCGGCCGGGCGTTGATGGACGGCAAGCCGGTCGATCTGTCGACGGTGCCGCGGGCGATCGCGGCCGGGTTGGCGTACGTGACGGAGGACCGCAAGCACCTCGGCCTGTTGCTCGGCGACGACATCCGCAAGAACGTCGTCTTGGCCAATCTCGGCGGCGTCGCCAAGAAGGGCGTGCTGGACGACATGGCCGAGTTGAGCGTCGCCGATCGCTTCCGCGGTCAGATGCACATACGCTGTCACGACGTCTATCAGCAGAGCGGCACGCTGTCGGGCGGCAACCAGCAGAAGGTCGTGCTGTCGAAGTGGCTGTTCTCCGGCCCGCAGGTGCTGATCTTGGACGAGCCGACGCGCGGGATCGACGTGGGCGCCAAATACGAGATCTACCAGATCATCAATGCACTGGCCGACGAGGGTAAGGGCGTGATCGTCATCTCGTCCGAGATGCCCGAGTTGCTCGGCCTGTGCGACCGGATCTGCGTGATGAACGAAGGCGCGTTCGTGGCGGAGCTGCCGCGCGAGGATGCGTCGCAGGAAGCGATCATGCGGGCGATCATGCAGTCGGTCCGCGCTTTGGAGGATGTGCCGGCATGAACGAGATGAGCCCCCTCCCTCCGCCGGCCCCAGTCTCCGCGACTGTCGCGCGGGCTGCGCATGCAAGCTTCGTCAAGGCGTCGATTCGGCAGTATGGAATGCTGCTGTCGCTCATCGTCATCATGGCGTTTTTCGAGATCGCCACCAACGGGACGCTGCTACGGCCGCTGAACCTGACCAACCTGGTGCTGCAGAACAGCTACATCGCCATCATGGCGCTCGGCATGTTGCTGGTGATCGTCACGGGACATATCGACCTGTCCGTCGGCTCGGTGTCGGGCTTCGTCGGCGCATTGGCCGCGGTGATGCTGGTGCAGTGGAACATGCCCATCGTGGTCGCCGGGCTGCTCTGCCTGCTGGCGGGCGGGCTGATCGGGGCGGCGCAGGGCGCGTTCGTCGCCTATGTGAAGATCCCGTCCTTCATCGTGACGCTGGCGGGTATGCTGGTGTTCCGTGGGCTGATGCTGGCGGTGTTGAGCGGGCAGTCGGTGGGCCCGTTCCCGCCGGAGTTCCAGCTGCTTTCCTCGGGCTTCATCCCCGAGATGCTGCCGATGACCGCGGGAGTGCGCCTGACATCCGTGCTGCTCGGCGTGTTCGTCGCCGCCGTGCTGATCTGGAGCAACCAGCGCAGCCGGGTCCGGCGGGCGCGGCATGGGCTCGAGACCGAGCCGATGGTGCTCTTCGCCATCAAGAACACGGTGCTGACCGCCGGCGTGGTCGGGCTTGCCTGGCTGATCGCGTCCTATCGTGGGCTGCCGAACGTGCTGATCATCATGGCCGTGCTGATCGCGATCTACGCTTTCGTCACCACGCGCACGACGGTCGGGCGCCAGATCTATGCCGTCGGCGGCAATGAAAAAGCCGCGCGGCTCTCGGGCATAAAGACCGAGCGGCTGACATTCTTGACCTTCGTCAACATGGGCGTGCTGGCGGCGTTGGCCGGGTTGATCTTCGCGGCGCGGCTGAACACGGCCACGCCCAAGGCCGGCACCGGCTTCGAGCTCGACGTGATCGCGGCCTGCTTCATCGGCGGCGCCTCCGCCTATGGCGGCGTCGGCCTCGTCTCAGGCGCGGTGATCGGCGCGTTCATCATGGGCGTGATGAACAACGGCATGTCGATCCTCGGCATCGGCGTCGACTATCAGCAGATCATCAAGGGGCTGGTGTTGCTCGGCGCCGTGTGCGTGGACGTCTACAACCAGAAGCGGTGAGGCGTCGGACGCCCCTTACGGCTTGGCGTCCACAAACTCCCAGACTTTCGAGATCACCACCGACCCCTCGCCCACTGCGGACGCCACCCGCTTGACCGAGTTGGCGCGGACGTCACCGACCGCGAAGATGCCGGGCTGCGAGGTCGCGAAAGGCGACGCGGCGCCCGCATCGGCCCCGGTGAGGACGTATCCCTTGGCATCGAGCGCGACCAGGCCGGACAGCCACCCGGAGTTCGGCGCCGCGCCCACCATGATGAACAGCGCGCGCGTGTCGACCTCGTGCGTCCGGCCGCTCTGGGCGTCGCGCACCGTGACGCTGTCCAGATGGTCCTGCCCATGCAGCGCCACCACCTCGGCACCGTATTCGATGGTGATGGCCGGGTCGGCCTCGAGCCGGCTGGAGAGATAGTGCGACATGGAGCTGGCCAGCGAGGCGCCGCGCACCAGCAGGCGCACCCGACTGGCCGAGCGGCTGAGGAACATCGCCGCCTGGCCGGCGGAGTTGCCGCCGCCGACGATGACGGCCTCGGTGCCTTTGCAGAAGCGCGTCTCGAGTTCGGTCGCGGCGTAATAAATACCGGAACCCTCGAAATCGGATAACCGGTCGATCGGCAACCGGCGATACTGCACCCCACTGGCGACGACGACCGACTTGGCTAGTAGGCGCCGACCGCCGTCGAACGTCGCGCAAAAGCCGCCCTCCTCGAGCCGTTCCAGCTTGGCGACCCGGCGCGGCATGGCGAAGCGGGTGCCGAACTTCATCGCCTGGATCTCGCCCCGCCAGATCAAGTCGCCGCCGGAGATGCCGGTCGGGAAGCCCATGTAGTTCTCGATCCGGCTGGACGTGCCGGCCTGGCCGCCGATCGCGGTATCCTCGCACACCAGCGCGCACAGCCCCTCCGCCCCGGCATAGACCGCAGCCGCAACGCCGGCCGGGCCGCCGCCGACGATGAGGACGTCGATCTGCTTGTCGTCGCAGAGCTCGAGATCGAGGCCGAGCAGCCTTGCGACCTTCTCCGGCGTCGGATCGGCGATCACCGTACCGCGCCCGAAGATCACCGCCGGGCGCTGCGGCTCGAGCATGCAGGTCGCCGCCGTCGCCGCCGCCTCGGGGCTGCCAAGGTCGAGCGAGGTGTAGGGAATGCGGTTGCGGCCGGCGAACTCGGCGATATGGCGGACGGCGCGGTCGTCATCCTCGCCGATCAGCACGAGTGCGCTTTCCTTGGCGTTGAGCTGCCGCCGGCGTCGCGCCGACAGCACGGTGATGACGATATCGGACATCTCCGGGATCTGCGCCATGAGCCGCAGCATCGCCGGACGCGGCACCTCGATGACGCGCGTCGGCCGCGCCGTCCGCATCGACATCGACGACGTGCCGCCGTTTAGGAAGCCGATCTCGCCCATGAACTGCGTGGGTCCGATCGTGGTGGGCGACCGTCGCTGCTCGGTGAACGGATCGACCACCTCGATCTCGCCCTCCTCGACATAGGTAAAGCGGTCGATCGGCTGTCCGGGTCGAGCAAGGAAGGTGCCGGCGGGATACTCGACGACGTGGCCTTCGAGCCGCAGCGCTGCGACGTGCTCCGGCTCGAGCGGGGTCCGCTGCATTTCCCGCAAGTCGCCGCCGATCGTCTCCATGTCAGGCCTCCGGTTGCCTCATTCCCACTCGATCGTGCCCGGCGGCTTGCTTGTGATGTCGTAGGTGACCCGGTTGATGCCGCGCACCTCGTTGACGATCCGCGTTGCGACCCGGCTGAGGAATGCCACGTCGAACGGATACACCTCCGCCGTCATGCCATCCACCGATGTCACCGCCCGCAGCGCGCAGGCATTGTCGTAGGTGCGCCCATCGCCCATCACGCCGACCGTCCGCACCGGCAGCAGCACCGCGAACGCCTGCCAGATCACGTCGTACAGCCCGGCCTTGCGGATCTCGTCGAGATAGACCGCATCCGCCCTGCGCAGGATATCGAGCCGCTCGCGGGTGATGGCGCCCGGGATGCGGATGGCCAGGCCCGGCCCGGGGAACGGGTGCCGCCCGACGATGTTCTCCGGCACACCGAGCTCCCGGCCCAGCACGCGGACTTCGTCCTTGAACAGCTCGCGCAACGGCTCGACCAATTGCATCCGCATGTGCGCCGGCAGCCCGCCGACATTGTGGTGCGACTTGATGGTGGCACTCGGCCCGCCATGAGCGCTGATGCTCTCGATCACGTCCGGATACAGCGTGCCCTGCGCCAGGAAATCAGCCCCGCCAATCTTGGCCGCCTCCTCCTCGAACACCTCGATGAACAACCGCCCGATGGTCTTACGCTTGGTCTCCGGGTCCGTGACGCCATCCAGCCCGGCGAGGAACAGCTCGCTGGCGTCGCGGTGTACCAGCTTGATATTGAAGCGCCCGCGCCAGGTGCTCACCACCTCCTCAGCCTCGCCCTGCCGCATCATGCCGGAATCGACGAAGATGCAGGTGAGCTGGTCCCCGATCGCCTCGTGTATGATCGCCGCTGCCACCGACGAGTCGACGCCGCCGGACAAGCCGCAGATCACCTTTCCGTCTCCGACCTGCGCCCGGATGCGGGCGATCTCGGCATCCCGGAACCCCTTCATGCTCCAGCCGCCGGAGAGCCCGGCCACGCCATGGGTGAAATTCTGCAGCAGCTGACGCCCATGCGGCGTGTGATGCACCTCCGGGTGGAACTGCACGCCGTAATACTTGCGCGCATCGTCGGCGATGGCCGCGAACGGCGCCCCCTCGGTTGCCGCCACCACGCGGAAGCCCGGCGGCAGCGTCGTCACCCGATCGCCATGGTTCATCCATACTTTCTCGGACGCGCCCTGCGCCCAGGCACCGTGGAACAGGGCGCAATCCTCGATCACCTCGACGGCGGCGGCACCGTATTCCTGATGGTCGCTGAGGCTTACGGCGCCGCCGAGCTGCGCGCACATCGCCTGCTGCCCGTAGCAGATGCCGAGCAGCGGCACCCCGGCGCCGAACACGATATCGGGGATGCGCGGGCTGGTCTCACCGATCACGCTGGCCGGGCCGCCGGAGAGGATGATGGCCCGCGGCGCGAACGCCTCGATACGGCCGGGCTCGACGGTATAGGGCAGGATCTCGCAGTACACGCCGCTCTCGCGGACGCGGCGGGCGATCAGCTGGGTGAACTGGCTGCCGAAATCGAGGATGAGGACCCGATCATGCTCGGGTCCGGAGTCTAGGGTAATGGACACTCAATCACCTCGGGAAGTGGTAGGGTCGGCGAGCAACAGGTCGATCGGGTCCCAGACATAGGCTGTCTTCGGGATCGAGGCGCCGGCGACGGTCGTGTGGCCCTCCGCAGCCCGGCGGCCGCGCAGGCGCTGATAGAACCAGCGGCTCGGATTGTCGCTCAGCACCCAGAGGAACGCGCTGCCGGCGCCGGCGTCGGACAGCGTCTTGCCGGCGCTCTGCATCAACAACCGGCCCGCACCCTGGTCGCGCCAATCGTCGCCGACATACAGCGTCTCGATCTCGGCCTGGCCCAGCGAGCGTTCCGCATCCCGCCGGCGCAGGCTCATGGTGGCGAAGCCGATCACGCGGCCGGCCGTCTCGGCGACCAATGCCGGATGCCCGCGCAGGAAGCCGGCCTGGTAATAGGCGGCCAGACGCGGCGCGGAGAGGCCCGCGAGATAGGCGTCGGGCAGGATGCTCGCATAGGCCGAGCGCCAGACGCCGACGTGGACGGATCCCATAGCCGCCGCGTCGCGCGCCACTGCGGGACGGACCGCGATCACGCGGCGCGCTCGAGGACGGCTCCGAAGAAGCCGTCGGTCTGATGCCGCAGCGGGGTGAGCGAGAGGTGCGGCCCGGTCTCGGGCGGCGGCGTCGGCAGCGACCAGGCTTCCGCGACGGGCACGAGGCGGAATGCCGGGGTGCGCTGTAGGAAGGCCCCGACCTGCGCCTCGTTCTCGGCCGGCAGCAGCGAGCAGGTGGCGTAGACCAGGCGCCCGCCGGGTCGGACCAGGCGGGCGGACTGGTCGAGGATCGCAGCCTGCTTGACCACGAGCTCATCGAGATCCTGCTGCCGCAGCCGAAGCCGCGCGTCAGGGTTGCGACGCCAGGTGCCGGTGCCGGTGCAGGGCGCATCGACCAGCACGCGGTCGAAGCCCTCGGCGCGGCGCTTGGCCCATTTGTCGCCGACGGCCAGCAAATGTCGCTCGACGTTGTGCACGCCGGCCCGCCGCAGCCTGCGCACCGCGCCCTCGAGCCGCGGCGCGGACACGTCGCAGGCCACCAGGTGCCCGCGATTACCCATCATCATCGCCAGCACGAGCGTCTTGCCGCCGGCGCCGGCGCAGTAATCCACCACCCGCATCTCCGGCCCGGCGCCGACCAGCGCGGCGACAAGTTGGCTACCCTCGTCCTGGATCTCCACCAGCCCGGACTGGAAGGCCGGCCCTGACGTCACCGCGCGGCGTCCTTCGATGCGCAAGCCCCAGGGCGAGATCGGCGTCGGCTGCACGTCGAGCTGTTCGGCCAGCAGCGCCGCCTGCGCCGCCTCGCGCGTGCCGGCCAGCAGGTTTACCCGGAGGTCGAGCGTCGCGGGCTCGAGCGTGGCCACCATCTCCGGCACCAGCGCCTCGCCGAAGCGAGCCTGGAGCGCCGGCAACACCCAGTCCGGCACTTCGAGCCGCACCGCGAGCGGCATGTCGGGATGTTCCAGCGTCTGGTCGCCCAGACCGCGCAGCACTTTCGCCTCCGGCCCGACCAGAGCCTCCGGTGCGTATTGCCCACCCGAGAACAAATTGTGCAGCCCGCCGAGATTCCAGCTCTCGAACAGCAGAGACGCCGCCACCATCAGCCGCGGCGTCGGCCGTGCCCCGCCGCGTTCCAGCCACCACTCCAGCCGCCGCCACTGCCGCAGCACGCGCCAGGCCCGGTCGCTCACCGCCCGGCGGTCGCCGCCACCGATGAAGCGTCTCCGGCGGAAGAACTCGTTGGCCACCGCATCGGCCGGGCGCCGCGGACTGGCCTCGATCTCGCCGAGAAGCTCGATCGCGGCGGAGAGGCGGGCGGTCGGGGTCAGCCCACTGCCGCCGCGAGCGCGTCGAGGCTGTCGATCACGGTCGCGGCCTCCTCGAGCCCGTATTCGGCCGGATTGCCGGACCGGTTGCACCAGAATACCTCAAACCCGGCCTGTACCGCGCCCTGCGCGTCCCAGGCGTTGCTCGACACAAAGCCCATTTGCGCGATCGGGAAGCCCAAGGCTTCCGTGGCCAGGCGATATACCGTCGGGTCCGGCTTGTAGGTCCGGATCGGGTCGACGCTGATGACCGCGTCGAGCAGGTCGCCGAGCTTGGCGGCCGTGACGGCGTCGGCCAGCATGCCGGGCTCGCCGTTGGACAGGATGGCCGTCTTGATCCCCTTGGCCCGCAAGGCCTTCAGCATCGGGATGGCGTCGCCATAGGCTGGCAGCGTGCGATAGCTGTCGAGCAACGCGGCACGAACCGTCGGGTCGGTCAGGCGATGGCGTTCCGAGACGAAATCCAGCGCGGCCTCGGTGATGGACCAGAAGTCGCGGTAGTGACCCGGCCCCGTGAGCGTCGCGATCCAGCTATATTCAAGTTGCTTGGTGCGCCACTCCGCGCTGATCCGCTCCCAATCCGGCGGCAGCTTATCGGCATGCCGCTCCATCGCCGCATGGACGTCGAGCAGCGTGCCATAGGCGTCGAAAACGACGGCGCCGAGCGGCATCAGCCCTCCTGCCGGTAATTCGGCGCCTCGCGGGTGATCGCCACGTCATGCACGTGGCTTTCGCGCAGCCCGGCTCCGGTGATGCGCCGGAAGCGGCAGTTGCGCTGCAGTTCGCCAATGTCGGCGCTGCCGGTGTAGCCCATGCCAGCCCGCAATCCGCCGACCAACTGGTGCACCACGGCCGCCACCGGCCCCTTGTAGCCGACCCGGCCTTCGATGCCTTCCGGCACCAGCTTCAGCGTGTCCTTGATCTCCTGCTGGAAATACCGGTCCGCCGAGCCGCGCGCCATGGCGCCGATGCTGCCCATGCCGCGATAGGATTTGTACGAGCGGCCCTGATATAGGAACACCTCGCCCGGCGCCTCGTCGGTGCCGGCCAGCAGGCTGCCGATCATGGCACAATCCGCGCCGGCGCCGATCGCCTTGACCAGGTCGCCCGAGGTGCGGATGCCGCCATCGGCGATCGCCGGCACGCCCAGCTCGCGGCAGGCTGCCGCCGTCTCCAGCACCGCGCTGAACTGCGGCACGCCGACGCCGGCGACCACGCGCGTGGTGCAGATCGAGCCCGGCCCGATGCCGATCTTGATCGCGTCCGCCCCCGCGTCGATCAGCGCCCGCGCCCCTTCCGGCGTGGCGACGTTGCCGGCCACGATCTGCGTCGCATTCGACAGCCGCTTGATCCGCGCGATGGACGCCAGCACGCCCTGCGAATGCCCGTGCGCCGTGTCGATCACCATCACGTCGACCTCGGCCGCGATCAGCGCCTCGGCGCGCAAATAGCCGTCCTCGCCCACGCCGGTTGCCGCCGCGGTCCGCAACCGGCCGAGCTCGTCCTTGTTGGCCAGCGGGTGGGCCTGCGCCTTGTCCATGTCCTTGACGGTGATGAGCCCGACGCAGCGATGCTGCTCGTCGACCACCAGCAGCTTCTCCAGCCGATGCCGGTGCAGCAATTGCCGCGCCTCGTCGCGGTCCACGTCGGACGGCACGGTGATGAGGTTCTCCCGCGTCATCAGCTCGTAGATGCGGGTGTTCGGGTCGGTGGCGAAGCGCAGGTCACGGTTCGTCAGGATGCCGACCAGCCGGCGGGTCTCGCGCTCAACTACCGGGAAACCGCTGATGTTGTGCGCCGTCTGCATGGCGCGGGCTTCGGCAAGCGTCTGGTCCGGGAAGATGGTCAGCGGGTTCACCACCATGCCGGACTCATATTTCTTGACCCGGCGCACCTGCCCAGCCTGCTCCTCGATGGTCAGGTTCTTGTGGATCACGCCGATGCCGCCCAGCTGCGCCATCGCGATAGCCATCGCCGACTCGGTCACCGTGTCCATGGCCGAGGACACCAGCGGGATCCGCAGGCTGATGGTCCGCGTCAGTCGCGTCCCGGTCGAAACGGCGGTGGGCAGGACCTGTGAGTAATTGGGGACGACGAGAACGTCGTCGAACGCCAGCGCCTCCTCGACCCTCGCCGCAGCCGGAAGCGGGGCGAAGACGTCGTGTGGATTGGTGTCGGGCGCCATGGCAGAATAACCTCCGCGGAAGCCCCAGCGAGGGGACCTTGGCGAGCCCACATAGGGCGGCCGAGCCCCGCGCGCAAGCGCGGTCTGCTCCAAGCGCGCACGTGCAGCATGAGCCGGGTTGCTGCCGTCAGGCTGGACCGCGGCGGTACGCGCGGCTACTGACGGCGCTTTATCGACGCTGCCGGAGTGTGTCTGATGCGTTGCGCTACCGGGCTGTTCGCCCTTCTCGTGTGCCTCCCGACCATGGTCAGCGCCGCCGCACCGGTGACGCTGACCCAGTCCAGCCCCCCTGCTCTCTACAAGCCCGGCGGCCGCAGCATCGACGTGCTCGGCATCACCCCGGGCATGCAGCCGGATACGGTCCGCGACATCCTGGCCAAGGTCTACGGCAACGTCGTCGTCACGCAGGACGATCTCGGCCTCGAAAACCGCGGCGTCGTGGTCAAGACGCAGGATTTCGTCACCCGCATGACCGCGCAGCGCGACACCGACGAGGTCGCCGTCTGGTTCGCTACGCCCACCACCGGCAACGGCGTCGTCGAGGTGACGCGTCAGGTTTCCTACCGGGACGAAACGTCGGCGCCGGCGATGCAGCAGGTGCAAGCCGACCTGATCGAGCGCTACGGCAAGCCCGGCTTCGACGGCCCGGCGGTCGGCACCGGCGAGGTTCGGCTGATGGCCTGGTCGTTCCACGGCAACACGCCGACCCCCTGCCCGCGCTCGTCCTGCCGCGCCTCGCTGAGCGAAGGCCTATACGTCCGCAACCTCCCCGCCTACAGCCGCTCCATCAAGACCGGCAACGAGCTAACCCTCGTGGCGACGCTGCTGTCCGGCATCGCCGACCCGTCGCGGGCCTCCGGGATGGTGATCACCATGAGCGACGCGGTGACCAAGCTCCGCACGCTCGAGGCCGCGGTGGCGCAGATGAAGACCGCCTCTGGCCGCAAGGGCATGCCCAAGCAGGACGAGTAGGCGTTACATCTCGCTCGGCACGGCCTTTTCGCCGCGGAAGCCCGTCGCCACGACGTAGAGCTCGCTGCTCTCCTTGCGGCTCGCCGCCGGCTTGACGTGACGGACGCTGGCGAAGTGCCGCTTCATCGGCGCCAGGATCGAGCGCTCGGTGCCGCCCTGGAACACCTTGGCGATGAAGGCGCCGCCGGGCTCGAGGATCTCGGTCGCGAAGAGGAAGGCCAACTCGGCCAGCGCCACGATGCGCAGATGGTCGGTCGCGGTATGGCCGGTCGTGTTCGGCGCCATGTCGGACAGCACGATGGTCGCGGTGCCGCCGAGCATGTCTCGCAATTGCTGTTGCACGGCCGGGTCGTTGAAGTCGCCGACGAACAGGGTCGAGCCCGAGACTGGGTCGATCGGGAGCAGGTCGACGCCGACCACGACCGATGCGCCGCGCTTGACCGCGACCTGCGACCAGCCCCCGGGGGCGGCGCCGAGGTCGATGACCCGGCTGCCGGGCTTGATCAGCTGCAGCTTGTCGTCGAGCTCCATCAGCTTGAACGCGGCGCGCGAACGCAGCCCCTGCTGCTGCGCGGCTCGCACATAAGGGTCGTTCAGCTGGCGCTGCAGCCATTTCTGGGACGCGGTGGTGCGGCCGCGCGCGGTGCGCAATTTGACGGTCAGCCCGCGCTGACCCGGCGGTTGTTCTGGCATAAAGCGGACTAAACTGGCTGTGGGGGCCGCACCATCGCACGTTGGCCGCGCATCGCCAAAGGTGTCTGTGCCAAGACGCTGCGTGACGCGGGTTTCCTGGACTGCCGCATCATCCTTAGCAGCATGCCCTCGCGCAATCCGCGGTCGGCGACGGTCACGTCGACCATCGGCCAAGTCTGCCGGATCGCCTCGAACACGGCGCAGCCCGGCAACACGAACTCGACCCGGTCCGGCCCGACGCACGGGTGCGCCGCCAGCCCGGCGGGTCCGAGCCGCTGCAGCAGCGACACCGCGTCGGCGGCATCGCGCGTGCTGATCACGGCGCCGTCGACCAACGGCCGGCGATAGCGGTCGAGCTTCAGTACCACACCCGCCAGCGTCGTCACCGTGCCGCTGGTCCCCAGCAGGCGGACGCCGCCGTCGCGCGCTTCGTGACCGATGCAGTGAATGCGCTCGAAACTCTGCAGGCGCACCTTGATGTCGTCGACCATGGCCTGGAACCCGGCCTCGGTGAACCCTGCCCGGCCATACCGCTCGGCCAGCGTCACGACGCCGACCGGCAGGCTGTCATAGCCGATCAGCTCGGGCGCCCCGTTGCCGAGACGGATCCAGGCCAGCTCGGTCGAGCCGCCGCCGATGTCGAACAGCAGCGCCCGCCTACCCTCGCCGTGCAGCAGTGGCGCGCAGCTCTCCAGCGTCAGTTCGGCCTCCTCGCGCGTCGAGATCAGGTCGAAGCGGAGGCCGGTCTCCTCCAGCGCGCGGGCGAGGAACTCGCGTCCATTGACCGCCTGCCGGCACGCCTCGGTTGCCACCGCGCGCACGATCCGCACCGGCCGCCGCTCGAGGCGGGCCGAAATCGCGGCCAGCGCCGTGAGCGTCCGGTCCATCGCCGGAGAGCCCAGCCGGCCATGCGCCTGTAATCCCTCCCCGAGCCGCACGGCACGGCTGAAACTATCGACGACGCGGAACTCGGAACCGTGGGTCGGGACGCCGACGAGCAGCCGGCAATTGTTCGTGCCGAGGTCGATCGCCGCGAACCCGCTGCCACCCTCGGTATGACCGCGACGCGTTTGCGTCCGGCCGCCCTGCTCTACGGCGATGCCTGCCATGTTTTGGCCCTTCCCGAATGAGTGTGGGCGAAGCAGTGCTCGACGTCGAGCCTCTTCTGACGATCGGCGCGTCCGGCACGGCCGCTTCCCGGTTGCGAGCCCTCGTGACCCATGCTAACCACTTCGCCGCACGCAGCGCCGCTTGGGGAATAGTTTAGCGGTAGAACCTCCGACTCTGACTCGGATAGCCTTGGTTCGAATCCAGGTTCCCCAGCCAGCGGCGTTTGCGACCACGGGCGGAGACGGCGTGAGTTTTCGGTTCGTGCATGCGGCAGACCTCCATCTCGACTCGCCACTACGCTCCCTAGCGCTCCGTGACCCGGCGCTCGCCGACCTGATCGGCAATGCCACCCGCCGCGCTTTCGTCGCCATCGTCCGCCTCTGTCTCGATGAACGCGTCGACGCGCTGCTCCTGTCCGGCGACCTGTACGACGGCGATCAGACGTCGATGAAGACGGCACGTTTCCTCGCTGACCAGATCGACGCGCTGCACCGGGCCGGCATCAAGGTTTTCATCATCCGCGGCAATCACGACGCGCTGTCGAAGATCACCAAGGAGCTCGCCTATCCCGACAGCGTCACCATCTTCGGCGGCCGTGCCTCCGCAATCACGCTGGCCGCCGGCGACCGGCCCGTGGTCATCCACGGCATCAGCTTCGCCAACGCGCACGCGCCGGAAAGCCTGCTCACCAAGTTCCGCCCGCCGGTCGAGGGCGCGGTCAACATCGGCCTGCTGCACACCAGCCTCGGCGGCACGGCGGGCCACGATCCCTACGCGCCCTGCGACGTCGCCGACCTGCATCAAAGCGGCTTTCGCTATTGGGCGCTCGGGCACATCCACGGCCGCTCCGCCCTGACGGGAGACGCCACCATCGTGATGCCCGGCATGCCGCAGGGCCGCGACATCGGCGAGGCCGGCGCCAAATCGGTGACGCTCGTGACCGTGGCCGATGACGGCGCGATCATATTGGAGGCGCGGCACACCAGCGTCGCCCAATTCGAACGCGTCACCGTCGATCTGGACGGGATCGAGGACTGGCGCGGGATGGCGGCTGCGTTCGGCACCGCGCTGGGCGTCGCCCGCGACGGCGCCGTCTCCGAGCACCTGGTCGCACGCCTGCGACTGACCGGCACCACGCCGCTCGCATGGCGCCTGCGACGCGACGCCGACCTGTTGCGGACCGAGGCCGAGCACCAGGCCGCCGCCGCCGGCCGGACCTGGATCGACAAGCTCGAGATCGACGTCCAGCCCCCCGTTTCCGCGCCACAGCGTTTCGCCGCCGACCCACTGGACGAGCTACGCCGCCTGATGGGCGAGATCGCCGAGGACGCGTCCTACCGTGCCGAGATCGCCGATATCGCGGAGGACCTGCGCGCCCAGTTGCCGCCCGAATGCCGTTCCGTCCTCGGTGCCGACCCGGCCGCCTTCGGCGCCGCCCTTGAGACGGCGACCCGGGACGGGATCGACGAGATCCTCGCGCGATTGAAGACCGGAGGCGGCTGATGCGGCTGCGCCGGCTCGAGCTGGCCCGCTACGGCAAGTTCACCGACCGCAGCATCGATTTCGGCGAAGCCGTCCCCGACGCGCCAGACCTGCACGTCGTCTACGGCCCCAACGAGGCCGGCAAGTCGACCCTGTTCGCCGGGTTCCTCGACCTGCTGTTCGGCATCGAGCTGCAGAGCCGTTACGGCTTCCTGCACCCGTACGAGACCATGCGCGTCGGCGGCTGCCTCGAACTGTCGGACGGTCCGCATGAGCTGATGCGGGTCAAGAAGCCGCAGCCGACCCTGCGCGACGCCAACGACCGGCCGGTCGCGCAGACGCTGCTGGCCGGGGCACTGAGCGGCCTCGACCGCGCGGCGTACCGCACGATGTTCTCGCTCGACGACGAGACGCTGGAGAGCGGCGGCAACAGTATCCTGGCCAGCAACGGCGAGCTGGGGGAGCTGCTGTTCTCCGCCAGCGCCGGCCTCGCCGAACTGAGCCAGACCCTGCTCGAGATCCGCCAGGACGCCGACACCTTCGCCAAGATCCGCGGCCGCTCCGGCGAGCTGCAGAAGCTCAAGGCGGCTCTGGCGACGCTGAAGCAGGAGCGCGACGCGATCGACGTCCAGGCCGGCGCCTACGCGCAACTGGCCAAGCAGCGCGACGATGCCGAGCGCGAGTATGGCCTCGCCTTGGCCGAGCTCTCCCGCCGGCAGGTCGAGCTGGCGCGGCTGCGGCGGCTGCGGCTCGCGCTGCCCCGGCTGGCGGCGTTGCGCGCCATCACCGAACGGCTGGATCGCTTCGGCCCCCTCCCCTCGGTGCCCGACGGTTGGCAGACCGAGCTGCCTCAACTCGAACGCGACGCCTCGCGCCACCGCTCGGCGACCGAGCGGACCGGCGAGGCGGTCGAACTCCTGGTCCGGGCGCTCGAAGCTTTACCCGCCGACCCCGCCGCCATCTCCATCGCCAGCCAAATGAGCCAACTCGAGGGTCTCGGCGCGCGCGATCTGACCGCGCAGCTCGACCTGCCGCCACGGCGCGCCGACCTGGCCCGCGCCGACGAGGCAGTTCGCCGCATCCTGATCGCCCTCGGCCGCGCCGACGCGCCGGACCCCGCCGCGCTCCTGCTCACGGTCGCGCAGACGGGCACCATCGAAGCTCTATTGAGCCGACGTTCCGGCATCGAGCAGAGCCTCGCCATCACCAATGACGAGCTGCTGGACGCGGCGCACCGCCTTGCCATCGCGCGCGGCAGGCTGGGGCCCGACCTGGTGACCCCACCGGGTTTGGCGCTGGTCAGGGCGGCCCTGGCCGATTGGCAGTCGAGCGATCACGCCGCTCGTCTGCGCACCGCTTCGAGCGCGCGGGAGCAGCGTGCCCAGGCCCTTGCGGACGCGCTCGGCGCGCTGCATCCATGGTCCGGCGACGTCGCTGACCTGGCCGCCTTGGTGCTGCCGTCGGCGCAGGTCGTGCAGGGTTGGGCGGCCGAGGCGGAGCGCGTCGGGCGGGAACTGGCCCTGCGCCAGGCACCGATCGAGACGCTCGAGGCCGAACTGATCGCGCGGGAGGCCGAGCTCGCGTCGGCGGTGCATCGATCGCCGGACCAGGACGACGTCGACCTCAGGACGGTGCGGGAAGCCGCCTGGGCCGCACATCGCCGCGCGCTCGACGACAGCAGCGCCGACCGCTTCGAGGCCGCCTTGCGCCGCGACGACGCCGCTGCCGCCGACCGCCTGGCCGCGGAACGCACCCACGCACAACGCGCCGAAGCGGTCCAAGCCGCGGCCCACAAGCGGGCCGAGCTCGCCGACGCCAAGCGCAAGCTGGCCGCAGCGGTCGAGGCCGAGCGCGCCCGCGCCGCCCGGCTCGACGCCGACCTGGCGACCGTCAGCCCGGCCTTGCGGCCGCTCTCCGCCGCCGCGTTCGCCGCCTGGCACCCGCTCCGTCAGGTCGCCCTGACCACCGGGTCGCATCTTCGGGACGCCGAGCGCGACGTCACCCAGGCCCGCAGCGACGAGGCCGGTCTGCGCACCCGGCTCGGGGCCGCGCTGACCCAGGCCGCGATCGCCCATGACCCGGCCGCCCCCGCCGCGACGCTCGCGATCCTCGCCCGCGAGAGCATCGACCGCGATGCCATGCTCGACGCGCTGCGCAAGGACTTCGCGGATTGCGAGCGGAACCTCGCTGCCCGCGAGCCCGCGGTCGACAAGGCCGCGCGGACAGATCAGGCGTGGCGCGCCGCCTGGCAGGCCGCGTGCGCCGGATGCGGGCTCGACGCGGCGGCGCCGCCGGAGACCGTGCGCGCCATGCTGGCCGCGCTCGCCTCGCTCGGCCCCGCGCTCGAAAAGCGCGACGACCTAGCCGGCCGCATCCGCGACATGGAACACGATCGGTCCGCCTTCGCTGCGCTGGTCACCGGCCTGGCCGCCAGCCTGGGGATCGAGACGGACGGCCGCCCGGCGTCGAGCCTCGTCGCCGTACTGACCGAGCGCGTTCGGTCCGCCATCCATGGTGAGAGCGAGCGGGTTCGCTTGGAGCGCGCGCTGGTCGACGCGCGGGAGGCCGACCGGGTCGCCAGGCACGACGCCAGCGCGCATGCCGGCCGGGTCGACGAGATGATGCGGGCGCTGCAGGCGACCTCGCTGCTCGAAGTGGCCGACCGGCTGCGCGACGTCCGGGAGAAAGCGGATGCGGAGCTGCAGGCCGCCACGGCGCGGCGGGAGCTCCTGGCGACGTTGGACATCGCCACGATCGGCGAGGCGGAAACGATGCTTGCCGGTCACACCGATACGGCGCTGGAAGGCGAGGAAGCCGCGCTGGTGACGCCGCGCGACACGCTCGAGCTCCGCATCCGCGCCCTGTTCGCCGAGCGCGAGGCCGCGGCCGCCCGCATCGCGGCGGTCGGCGGCGATGACGTTGCAGCCCGCATCGAGGAGCGCCGCCGCACGCAACTGCTCGAGATCGAGGATAAGGCCAGCCACTACCTACGCCTGCGCATCGGCATCGCCGCCGCCGACCGCGCGCTGCGCGCCTATCGCGACCAGCATCGCAGCTCGATGATGCAGCAGGCCTCGGACGCGTTCAGCCTCATCAGCCGCGGCACCTACCGTGGCCTCGGCACCCAGCCGGGACGCGACGGCGACATCCTCGTCGCGCTAGCTGCCAACGGCAGCTCGAAACTGGCACAGGACCTCTCGAAGGGCGCCCGGTTCCAACTCTATCTCGCCTTGCGCGCCGCCGGCTATCGGGAGTTCGCCAAGCTCCGCCCCACCGTGCCGTTCATCGCCGACGACATCATGGAGACCTTCGACGATTTCCGCGCCGAGGAGACGCTCAAGGTCCTCGCCGACATGTCCCGCCTCGGACAGGTGATCTACCTAACCCATCACGGCCACCTGCGCGACCTCGCCATGCGCGTGGTGCCCAGCGTGAGGACCTACGACCTGCTTCCGTGATCTCATGTTAACTTTTGACACGAGGATGTGCGGCGATGCGGCGATGCTTTGTGCGTCGGCACCCTCATCTCCCGCTGCAATGATTCGTTATCTGATCGCCGAGAGCGAAACCACCGATCAACGCGAGCGACGCCGCCGCACGACGGGCTTGAGTTCAGCGGAGAGCTTCGCCGCCACGCTGCGCGTCCTCACCCCCGGCGCGATCTGCGACATCGCCCGCCCGCACGAGGCGGACTCCCAACTTCCCGGCCCGCTCGGCGGCTATGACGGGGTGTTCCTCAGCGGCTCGCCTTTGCATGTCTATGACGACAAGCCCGAGACGAGGCGGCAGCTCGCCTTCATGCGCGCCGTATTCGCCTCCGGCACGCCGAGCTTCGGTTCGTGCGCTGGGCTGCAGGTGGCGGTTGCCGCCGCGGGGGGCGATGTCGCCAAGGCGCCCCGTCACGAGGTCGCCATCGCTCGGCGGATCACCGCGACCGACGCCGGCCGCCGCCACCCGCTCCTCGCCGGCCGGCCCGACGTCTGGGACGCGCTGGCGATCCATTCCGATCAGGTGACCCGGCTGCCATCCGGCGCGACCCTGCTGGCCGGCAACAAGCTGTGCCCGATCCAGGCGGCAGAGATCCGTTTCGACAACGGCGTGTTCTGGGGAGTGCAGTATCATCCCGAACTGACGCCGCAGGAGATTGCCCAGGCCATGCTGCGGCAGTCCGACGACATCATCGAGCAGGGCCTCGCGCGCACCGAAGCCGATGTGTCCGACCAAGCGGCACGGCTGCAGGCGCTTGGTGACGATCCGACCCGTGACGACCTGGCCTGGTGCCTCGGCGTCGACCTCCAGATCACCGACCCGGTCGAACGACACCGCGAGCTTGCCAACTTCATCGAGACCCAATGCCGGGTCCGGGTCGCCGCTTAGAGCAGCACAATTATAAGGTAGAGCGTGGCGGCAAACAGGATTCCGCCACCGATGACCGACAGCACCTGACCGACAACCGAAACGGCGACGGGAGCGCGCTGGGACAGCCCCGTATCGGCGTCGTCACTGTAGAAATGTGGATAAGTTATATAGCTCATCTAGGCGTTCCCGCTCCCGTCGCAGGAGTAACGCTACACGCACCTAGAGGAACAATACAAGAACATTGATCGCCGTTTCCAGTGAGCGATCAGCCCCCGTAGTCAGTGTCGCTCACCTTCTCCATCCAGTCCACCGGCGAACCGTCGAGCTTCTCCTGCACGGCGATGTGCGACATCGCCGTGGTCGGCCCGGCGCCGTGCCAATGCTTCTCGCCGGGCGGAAAGAACACCACGTCGCCCGGTCGGATCTCCTCGATCGGCCCACCCAGACGTTGCGCCCGGCCGCAGCCGGCGGTGACGATCAGGGTCTGGCCGAGCGGATGCGTGTGCCAGGCGGTGCGGGCGCCGGGCTCGAAGGTGACGAGCGCCATGGCGACCCGCGCCGGATCCGGCGGCGAGAAGAGTGGGTCGATCCGCACCGTGCCGGTGAAATACTCGGCCGGACCTTTGGCCGAGGGCTGACTGCCGCTGCGCTTGATGTCCATTCCATCGTCTCCGTTGAGCCGCGCCTACTGCGCGGACCCAACGATAAACGCCGCTGCTCCAAGAAGGTCGCTATCGCCCGCGGCTAACGTGGATATCCGTCGTCGAAGCGCCTGTCACGCCGGATCGCGGGCGGCAAGCGTCTCGATGTATAAGGGTTGGCCTGTGGCGTCGGATATGCGCCGGCTCCATACGGGTCCTGCTGGGTGCCGCCGCCCATCTGCGGCGAGGCGTAAATCTCGATCGGCGGATCTTCGGCCCGCCGCTGCTCCTGGCGCGGCGCATGGGGCGCGTTGAAAATCTCCGGCTCCGGCCGTGGATGCTCACTGCGCGGCCGGACCGGCTCGCCGGTCAGAATATCGATGCGCGGCCCCTGCTGCGCGACGGCCGGGGCGGCCAGCAGCGTGACGGCGGCGAGAAGGGCGAGCGTGCGACTGGACATGGCAGAGCCGGGCTGTGGCACGGTGATCATACCATGTTAACGACGCTCCGTCGCGGTCGATCAGGCGGCGTCGGCCGGCGCCAGCGCGATCGCCTGGCGCAACGCCTCCAGCAGGCTCCGCTCGTCCGCCCGCCCGCTGCCGGCGATGTCGAACGCCGTGCCGTGATCGACCGAGGTGCGGATCACCGGCAGCCCGACGGTGATGTTCACGCCGGATTCCAGCCCCAGCACCTTCACCGGTCCGTGCCCCTGATCGTGATACATCGCGACCACCATGTCGAAATCGCCACGCCCGGCGCGGAAGAACAGCGTGTCGGCCGGTAGCGGTCCCTCGACGTCCCAACCGCGAGCCCGGCACGCCGCGATGGCCGGCACAATCTTCTCCGCTTCCTCGCCCTGGCCGAACAACCCGTTCTCGCCGGCATGCGGATTGATCGCGCACACCCCGATCTTCTGCCGGGGTAGCCCGGCCTTGACCAACACACCGTGCCCGCGCGCGATGGTGCGCTCGACCAGGCCGGGCTCGATCTTCCGGATCGCGTCGATCAGCCCGATATGCGTCGTGACATGGATCACCCGCAGATTCGGCGCGGTGAGCATCATCGAGACCTCCGGCGTGTGGGTCAGCGCCGCCAGGATCTCGGTGTGCCCCGGGTATCTGTGCCCGCCGGCGTGCAGCGCTTCCTTGTTGAGCGGCGCGGTGCAGATCGCACCGACCTTGCCGGCCATCGCGAGCGCCGTCGCCGCTTCGATGTAGCGGAATGCCGCATCGCCGGCGATCGGCGACAACCGGCCCCAGGCCAGGTCGGCCGGGATCAGCTGCAGGTCGATGCAGTCGACCGCGCCGAACCCGTACTGTGCCTGCCCGATGTCCGGGATCGCCCTGACCGCCAGCGCGCTGCCCACCAGCGCACCCGCCGCCTCGAGCCGCGCGGCATCGCCGATCACCAGCGGCCGGCAGCGCTCGTACAGCTCCGCGTGCGCCAGGCTCTTCATGATGATCTCGGGGCCGACGCCGGCGGCGTCGCCCATGGTGATCGCGATGACGGGACGGCTCATGCTGGATCTCCGCCGGCGCGCAGGACGGCGCGGCATTTGATGAAGGTGTCGGGACCGCCGAACGCACCGGCCTTGGTGATGACCGCCAGGCGGCGGCTGCCCTCGGTCAGCGAGAGCGGAACACCCGGCTCGACCTCGCCGACTAGGTGTAGCCCGTCCATACCGAAGGCCTGCAACACGGCGCGCGCGGTCTCGCCACCGGCCGAGACCAGGGCGCCGACCCGCGCGGCATACGGAGCGACCAACTCGGCCAACGCACGGCAAAGCGCCGGGCCTTCGGACAGGGTGAGCGCCGCCTCGCTCCCGAGCACGACGGCGACGTCGCGCCCCGACCCCAGTGCCGCGTCGAGCGCCGCCTGCTGCAGCGCCCAGCGCGGGTCGCCCGATCCGGCGCGCAGTACTGCTGGCGCTATGCTGACGAGGTCCATATCGCCGTCCCGCTCGAGCCGCACGATTTGCTCGCGCGAGATGCGGGAGGCGCTGCCCACCACGAACAGGATAGGGCCCTCGACCGGGGACATGCCGATCGCCGCCGCGTGCCCGCGCAACCCGGCCGCGCCGGGAAGGCAGCGCGCCAACCCCGCCGAGCCGGCCCAGATCCCAGCCCGGCCCAGCGCGATGGAGGCTGCGGCGATCGCGTCGAGATCCGCCTCGGTGACCGCGTCGCACACCACCCCGTCGCCATTCGCCGCCGCGTGCGCGACCGAAGCCGCCAGCGTCGGGCCGCGCACGGCCTCGAGCGTGAGATGCGCCGTTCGCAACCCGGCTCGCTCCAGCATCTCGGGAACGTGCGCGCGATGCAGCATCTCCTCGCGCTGCCAGATCTCGGTCGCCTCGAGCGGCGTGCCGTGCAGGAGCTGTAGGCCGCCGACAGTGGTGCGGCCGGTGGCGGGGAAGGCCGGCGCCATGACGATGAAGGCCGGGCCGGTCTCGCGCCGGGCGCGCAACATGGCGGCGAGCTCGGCCCCGACATGGCCGCGCAAGGTCGAATCCAGCTTCTTGAACAGCAGTCGGGTCAAGGCGCCATAGCGCCGGGTCAGGTCGCCGATGACCTGCGCCGCCTCGGTCTCGGTGCGCCCGCGCGTGTCGGCGTCGATGGACAACACGTCGGCGTCCGGCGCATCGGCGCGGTCGCCCAGGATCACGACCGCATCAAGCCCGGCCTGCACGCAGGCGATGCCACAATCGGCGGCGCCGGACAGATCGTCGGCGATGATCACCAAGTCGGGCATCAGCCCTGCTTGATCATCCCAGCGAGGTCGCGCGCGATGCCGCCGGGCCCCTGATCGGCGCGGACGATGCCCAAGAAACCCCCGTCGGGACCCATGACGTAAAGCACCGAGCTATGATCCATCGTGTAGTCCTGCGCGCCCGCCTCCTGATGCCGGGCATAGTAGACATGGTACTTCTTCGCCACGGCGGCGATCTCGTCCGGGGTGCCGGTCAGGCCCTCGATGCGGGGGCTGAACGCCGTCACGTAGGTCCGCATGACGGCCGGGGTATCGCGGGCCGGATCGATGGTGATGAACAGCGGCTGCACGCGGTCCGCCTTGGCCCCGAGCGTGTCGAGCGCCTGGGCGACGTCGGCGAGCGTCGTCGGACACACATCCGGACAGAACGTGTAGCCGAAATAGACCAGCAGGTATTTGCCGCGCAGGTCGGCGGCGGTGACCGTCTTGCCGTTGCCGTTGGTCAGCGTGAAGGCGCCTCCGACGGCAGTGGCCTGCGAGTCCGGCGCGGGAGCCGGGCGGCCGGTGAGCAGCAGCGCGAGGGCGCCCGCGAGAAGCACGGCGGCGACCGCGCTGACGATCAGCGGCAGGAGCTTGGAGGGTCTAGTCGCCATGGTGGTGATGACTTTCAGAGCCGCCGGCGAGCGGATTGGTGCAGATCTCCTGCACCAGCGCGGCCAGGAGGGCGGGCGAGAGGGTGCCGGGCGCGGAGGAGCGCATCCAGCCATTCGGGTCGATCAGCAGCTCCGATCCGGCCGGGTCGGCGCCGAGCACGACGGCATAGGCCTGCGCGACGGCCGGGTCGGTCGTGGCGCAGCCCGGCCCCGAGGCGCCGACCGTGATGGTGGTGACGGCCGGGTCGTCCAGCGGCGTCGCCGGGACCGCGCCGGCGAACACGAGGCGCACGGCGCGGCCGCGCAGCGCGGCCAGGGTCAGCCGCCGCCCGTCCGGGCAAGACGCGGTCAGCTCGGGGGCGGCCAGCGGAACCGGCCAGGCGCCGGTCGCGCGCTCGGCGAGGCCGGCATTGTTGGCGCGGACGAAGTCGATCAGCGCCCAGCGGTCGTCGACCGACAGGGCCTCGCCGAAGCCCGGCATCGCCGGGCTGCCGTCCGGCGCCTCGATCCCATGCGTCAGCCACCAGAACATCTCCCCGTCCGTATGACCCCAGAGATGCGCGGCGGTGAGGTCGGCGGGCGGCACTGGCAGCGAGCCGGCCAGCCGGCCGTCGCCATGGCCGGCCGCGCCGTGACACGCGGCGCAGTGCTCGGGGAACAGCGCCGCACCGTGCACGATGGAGGTCGCGGCGAACTCGCTCGGCGACCGGTAGAAGCTCGTCGGCGTGGCCGGCACGAACAGCAGGCGCAGGTCCGGTACCGCCCACCAGGCGGCCAGGGCCATGACCCCGAACGCCACCGGCCGCCAGCGCCGCACCGCGAGCGACAGCGCCAGCAGCAGCCCCGCCGCCGCCAACTCCGCCAGCGCGACGACGACGATCTGCTTGAACTCCGGGTCCTCCCCGACCGTCACCAGGCTGGGCTGGACCGCGAACGGCCACAGCGGCTGCTCGTGCAGCGATGGCGGCAGGTTACTCAGCACCGCGGCCGCCACGACGACGGCGAGGCCGACGCCGCTCTGCACCGCGATGCTGCCGACCAGGGTGCGCTTGGCTCGCGCGGGGTCGCCGTGCAGCAGGGCCGGCGCGAGACGATACCGGTTGGCCAACGCGAAGGCGACCAGCGCGCCGAACAGGCTCAACTTGCCCAGCGCGATCCAGCCATAGGCGGTGCCGATCAGGCCCGGGATGCTGGCGATCAACCCCCAGCCCTGGAATCCGGCGGTGACCACCATCGCCACCACGCACACCTTGCCGAGCGGCGAAAACCAGCGCGCCGCTGCGGCTCCCGTCTTCGGCGGCGCCCGGCACACCACCAGCAATAACGGCAGCAGCCCGCCGAGCCAGGCGCCCGCCGCCCATAAATGCATCAGGTCGGAGAGCAGCAGCAGGCTCAGGCCGGGCTGCATCGAGATGGCGTGGCTATGGCCGCCCTGCAGCGTCAGCGCCGCCAAGCTGAAGGCGAAGGCGAGGCGTGGGCGTGGGCGTGACGACGCGGGCAGAATCGCGGCAAGCGCCAGCATTTGCAGCAGGAGAACATGACCGAACGCAGTCTGCGCGAGCACGGTCGGCACCGCCCGCACCGCCGCCGCGAGAGTGCCTGCGCTCGCCAGGTCGGCAGATTGCGCTACGAGCCACAGGCCGGCCCCGAGCAGCGCGACGACGCTGCTCAGACGCACCGCGCTCCGCACATCCGAGCGGACGCGAGCGGCGACGCCGGCCTCGGCCCGCTGCAACGCCCGCGGCAGCACGACGACGCTGAAGGCAAGCGCGCCGAACGCACTGAGATCGCCGCCCACGGCCAGCGCGCGCGCCAGCGACAGCATCGCTCCGCCTTCGGGGCTGAACGGGATCATGGCGACCGGGTTGGGGCGTGGAGCATCGGCGCCATCGCGTAGTCCCGCAAGGGAAGGTCGGTCAACACGCGCCCTTGTCGGCGCACCGGGCGCGCGGTAGCACCCCGCCATGATGGCGCCATCCGCGATGCGCAGTTCGACGAGGGGAGTGCCCGGCCTGTTACTGGCCGCGCTGTTCCTGGCCGTGCGTCTGCTGGCCTCGTCGATGGCGATGGCCGCGCCCGGGCCCGACGCCCTCGCCGGCGCCGCCGGGTTCTGCCACTCCGGCCCGGACGACGATGCGCCGCAGGCGCCGGCGCACGACCATGAATGCCTGGTCTGCCCGGCGTGTCACCTCGTCGGTCATGCGGGCCTGCCCGTGCCGGCCCCGGCGCTGCTGCTGCTCGCGCTCGGCGGCGACATCGGCCGGGCGTCCGCCGCGCCGACGGCGACCGGGCCGCCGCACCGGCCGCGCGTGTCCGCGCAACCGACGGGACCTCCGACCGCCTCGATCTGACCGCCATGACGCGGCGCGCTTCGGCGCGGCCGTACCGTCATCCCGTCCGTTCGAGGAGACCACCGTGTTCCAATGTAAAAGAGTATTGCCGCTCGCCGCATTCCTGCTGGCCGGCACCCAGGCGTTCGCCGGCGAGATCGTCGCCGAGCATCCCTGGTCGCGCGCCACCCCGCCCGGCGCCAGCACCGGCGCCGTCTATGTCACGCTCGTGAGCAAGGACGGTGATCGGCTGGTCGGCGCGACCTCGCCGGCCGCCGGCGGCGCGAGCGTCCACGACATGACGATGGACGGCAACATCATGCGCATGCGCGAGGTGGTCGGTGGCCTGGCGCTGCCGCCGGGCAAGGCGGTCACGCTGCAGCCCGGCGGCTACCACATCATGCTGACCGGTCTGAAGGCGCCGCTGAAGCGGGGCGAGACCGTGGCGCTCCACCTCACCTTCGCCAACGCGCCGCCGCTCGACATCGTCGCCCCGGTCGCCGGCATCGGCGCTGCCTCTGCACCTGGCGCCACCCCCAGCCCGGCCATGCCGGGCATGAAGATGTAATCAGATGGACACCCGCATGAACCGTATCGCCCTCCCGCTCGTCGCTGCTGCCGCCCTGCTCGGCACGGCCAGCGTAGCCTTCGCCCACGCCCATCTGCGCAGCGCCGACCCGGCCGTCGACAGCACGGTCGCCGCCGCACCCAAGGAAGTGACCATCACCTTCTCCGAAGCCGTCGAGCCCGGCTTCAGCAGCATCGAGGTCCAGGACGGCAGCGGCAAACGCGTGGACGACGGCAAGCCCCACACCGCGGCGTCGGACGGCAAGCTGCTCAGCGTCGGCCTGAGCACGCTGGCGCCGGGCACCTACACCGTCACCTGGCACGCCACCGCGGTCGACACCCACAAGACCGACGGCAAGTTCACCTTCACCGTCAAGCCGTAAGCCTCAGCCTCCACGAGGCCGAGCCCAGCTCGGCCTCGTCCGCTCACTCCTTGCCTGGCCGCTCCGGCAGGACGGCGAATTCGTAGATCTCGGCCATCGGCAGGCTGATGCCCACACTGGTGAGCTCGATGCTCGCCTCGGCGCCGCCCGCTACGGCGAAGGACCAGGTGCCGTCGGCAGTACGCCGGTAGATGTGGGCGGCCATCTCGTCCTGATAAAGTTCGACGATCTCCTCCACGCCCTCGACGATCTGGAGATCGCCGCGCTTGCGGTCGCGCGCGCGCCAGGCGCGGATTTCGGAGGGCGACACTACCTCGAACAGAATACGGGGATGCTCGCCACACCGGATCGTGACATCGAGGATCCGCGCTGTGTTGCGCTGGCGCGTGCGCGGCACGGACCCGCTGCCCGACTCGGGGCAGCAGCCATCGTCACGGCCTCGCATCCGTGTCACGAGCGCACCGAGCAGCCCCGACAGGATGGCGGCATGCTCAGGGCTCGGCGCGGCAGCAGCCACGACCTCGCCATCGACGAGTTCATAGCGCCAGGCGTCGCCGAATTCGTGCTGATCGGTTTGGAGGAATTCATCCGCGTCCCAAAGCTTGCCCGTCCGCTCCGCGACATCCATCGCGTCAGTATGCGCGCGCGCCGATCCACACGCCAACGCTTCTCCGGCGAGCCCCCGCTCTCTCAATAGACGATTGGCCCGCGTACGCCGCCACCGACGTCGATGGCGCTGCCGTTGATCGATGCCGACCGCGTCGAAGCCAGGAACGCGATCACCTGCGCCACATCGTCGGAGGTGGGCAGCCGGCCGAGCAGCAGGCTTGAAGCCATGTCGGCCTCGACCTGCGTGGCGGTGCGCCCCTCCTTGGCCGCGCGCGCCGCGAGCATCGCGTCCACCTTCTCCGTCCGCGTCAGACCCGGATGCACCGTGTTCACCGTGATCCCGGTGCCGCCCAGCTCGTCGGCCAGGTTCTTGCTCAGCGCCGTCACCGCGACGTTGCGGATGGTGCCCACGAGGTCGCCGGTGCGCCGCGCGCCGAGGCCGCTGATATTGATGATCCGTCCCCAGCCCGCCCGGCGCATGCCCGGCAGCAGCGCGTGCGTCATGCGCAGGTAGCCCATCACCTTGGTGTCCATATGGCGCTGCATCGACTCCCACGCCGTCTCCGACGCCGCCGGCACGGCCGCCTGCCCCGCCGGTGCAGCTGCGCAGTTGACCAGGATCTGCGCTCCACCGAACGCTTGCTCCACCGACGCTGCCATCGCGGCGACGGCGGCATCGTCGGTGGTGTCCGCCGCGACCCCAAGCGTCGGGCGGCCGGATGCCGCGCCGAGGTCCCGAGCCACCGTCACCGCCTCGCCCTCGGTGCGCGAGACCAGCACGACGCTGGCGCCCTCGCCCGCCAACACCCGCGCCGCCGCCAGCCCGATGCCGCGCGTGCCTCCTGTGATGACGGCGACCTTGCCGGTGAGATCGAGATCCATGGTCGTGTTCCCCCTTTAACGTCAGGCGAGCATGCCGCCATTGTCACCGGACTGCCACCAACGGCGTCGCGATCATGCGCGTAACGGCTGCGGATCGAGGCTGCGGCTTACCCAGGCGGAGCGGGCGTGGCATGTCACGGTTCGCAATCCACCGCTCGGGCCGTCTCATGCCATCCTCTCGCGCGATCTGGTTCGCCGTCGCCTGCCTCGCCATCCATCCTGCTCGAGCCGCGATGGTGCCCCCGTCCGTGCTGCCGGGTCTCGGCCCGGGTGCGGCGCGGACCGTGGTCGATGCCAACCGCCTCCCCTGGCGCGGCGTCGTGCGCGTGCAGACGGAGATCGGCATGCACTGCACCGGCGCGCTGATCGGGCCGCGCCAGGTGCTGACCGCGGCGCACTGCCTGCTCGGCCGCGGCACGGGCCGGCTGGTGCAGCCGGGCTCCATCCACGTCCTCACCGGCTACGACCATGGCGACTACGCAGGTCACGCCCGCGCCGTCACCGTCGAAACCGGCCAGCGCCTGCCGACCGTGCGGCCCGACGCCGATTGGGCGCTGCTGACGATCGACACCGCGCTCGGCACGGCCGACCGCGTCCTCCCCGTCCTCCGGCAACCGCCCGCGATCGGCACGCCCGTCATGCTCGGCGGTTTCGAGCAGGATCGCGCGCAGGTCATCGTCGCCGACGTCGCCTGCGCCATCGTCGCCGAAATTCACGCGGGCGAGGCCACGATGTTGCAACATTCCTGCGCCGGTACGCGCGGGGTGAGTGGGGCGCCGCTGCTGGCGCAGGCACCCGGTCAGGGCTGGGGCATCGTCGGCGTCGCCTCGGTCGCCGGCGTCGGCGTCGCGGGTGGCTATGCCGTGCCGGCGGCCAGCCTCCCGGCCCCGTGAGAATGGGGCTTGACGCCGGCTCGCCGAGGCGGTGCCTGGCCTGACATCAGCACATCGGAACACCGCCATGACCCAACATCCGAAACCCGGCCATGTCCTGCTCGTCGCCGGCCTGATGCAATCGGCGGTCGACGGGCTCGACGCCGCCGTCGACATGCTCGACGGGCGTGACCCGGCGATCCGCGACGAGTTGGTGCGCGCGCATGCCGACACGATCCGCGGCATCGCCACCAGCGGCCATGCCGGTGCGTCGCGGGCCTTGATCGAGGCGCTGCCAAAGCTGGAGATCATCGCCTGCTTCAGCGCCGGCATCGACAACGTCGATGTCGAGGCCGCGGCCGAGCGGAACATCCCGGTAACCGCGACGTCGGACGCCCTGGCCGACGACGTCGCCGACCTCGCCATCGCGCACTGCCTGCTGCTGCTGCGCCGCCTTACCCATGCCGACCGCTTCGTGCGCGACAACCAGTGGTCGGCCGGCGAGTTCGCCCTGGCGCGCTCGTTGCGCGGCAAGCATCTGGGGATCGTCGGCATGGGCACCATCGGCAGCGCCATCGCGCGCCGCGCCGAGGCCATGGCGATGACGGTGCACTACACCTCGCGCAGCCATAAGCCCGCGCTGCCGCACGAATACCATGACAGCGCTATCGCCCTGGCCGCCGCTTGCGACGTCATCGTGGTGTGCTGCCCCGCGACGCCGGAAACCTTTCACCTGATCGACGCCAGCGTTCTGGCCGCGCTCGGATCGAAGGGTTACCTGATCAACATCGCCCGCGGCAGCGTAGTCGATGAGGCAGCGTTGGTGGAGGCACTGCAGGCGAGCACGATTGCCGGCGCCGGGCTGGACGTGTTCGAGGACGAGCCGCGCCCCCTGCCCGCTTTGCTGACGATGGACAACGTCATCCTGACGCCGCACATCGGCTCCGGCACGGACGAGACACGGGCGGCCATGGGACAGTCGATGACCGACAGCCTGGTCGGCCATCTCACTAAAGCAGGGTAACCCCGCTCAGCCCACTCACTCGTAGGGTGGGCTTCAGCCCACCATCGCGCGCCGTCGCCCACCCGTCATGGCTACGCTCCTCGCAGTGACGAGATCACGCCGGCAACTCCGGGATCGTCAGGAACGCCTGCGCCACGTGCTGAAACGCCTGGTGTGCGCGGCTGACGATCACCGAGTGCGCTGCACCCCGGATGATCGACAGCTGCCGGTCGCCGTTCGGCAGCTTGTCGAAGAACGCCTGTAGGTCTTCCAGCGTCGAGATGCCGTCATACTCGCCTTTGACCAGCAGCACCGGGCTCAAAATCTTGGCCGGGTCGACGATCGGGAGATGCGCGGTCATGTCGAGATAGGTGCCGGTCGGCACGCTGTCGCCGTTGACGATCTCCTTGTCGACGAACGCGCGGGCGACGTCCGGGTCGGTCGTGCCCGGGTGGTCGCGGGTGAAGATGCTCTCCAGCATCGCCCGGTCGCGCGGGCGCCGGTTATGGGTGCGGTAGAACTCGGTCTGCTCGCCCCGCTTGGCCAGCGTCGGCGACCCGGCGCCGGTATAGGTGAAGGCGGCCAGCACCAGGCGGCCGGCGCGGTCCGGCTGCGCCTGCGCGAACGCCGCCGCCCGGATCGCGCCGGAGGACTCGCCCAGCAGATGCGGCCGGGCCTGCCCCGTCTCGGCCCGGATCAGGTCGGTCACCACGATCAGGTCCTGCACGCCGCTGGCGATGTCGGAGTTGCCGCTGGTCTGCGTCGAGCGGCCGTAGCCTTCGTGATCGAGCGTCCAGACGTCGTAGCCAAGGCGGGCGAACACGTTCATGAGCGAGAAGTCGGCGTGGCCGGGCACGGTCAGGTCGAAGCTGGCCAATGCCGCCGGCGACGAGCCGTGCACCAGCAACAACACCGGCAGCGCCGCCGCCCCGGGCACCGGCGCCGCCGCGCGCTTGCGATAGACGGCCAGCCGAATCGCCTCGCCGTCGCGGTGCTTGGTGGCCCAGTAACTGGCGGACCACAGGCCGGCCGGCACCTCGGGGGATGGGAGGTCGGCAGCCCCGCCCGTCAGCAAGGCCGCGCCGGCCATCGCGGCCGCGCCGATGAGGTGCCGACGCCGTGGCTGCTCTGACATGGTGCGTTCTCCCGTCTCGTTTCGGTCAGGCTAGCACGCGTCACTCGACGACGACATTGACCGGCGGCGACGCCACATCCTGCGCGGCGAGCCGGATCTGGAACCGGTATCGGCCGGGCACCATCGTCCAGACCAGCGGCGCATCCGACTCCGCCGTCGAGATCGGCTGGCCGTTCAGCAACCAGACGATCTGCGCCGCCTTCGGCTCGACCGACGCGTGCAGCACCAGGCGATTAAGGGCGGCGGGCAGGTTCGGGTTGCGCCAGACATGCAGGTTGTTGTCCGGCCGCACGATCGCCAGCCGCGTCTCGGGCGGCGCAGCAATGGGCGGCTCCGGATGCACCCACTCCGTCAGCCGCTCGGCGCAGTCGGGCGCCGCCGGCCGACCGGTGCGGGCGCACAGTTCGACCGGCTCGCGACCCGGTGGCGGCGCGAACTCGCCCGCCAGCAGGTCGGTCCGCAGGCTGCCGTGCAGATGCAGCATGACCTCCTGCGCCAGGCCCGCCGCCGACCGCGCGCCGCTGAGCCTGGTCATCGGCCCGGCATCGCCGCGCCCAACCCAGACGCCGACGACGTAGTCGCGCGACCACGCGAGGGTCCATGCATCGCGGTAACCCTGCGAGGTGCCGGTCTTGAGCGCGACGGCAAACGGATATTCCGACGAGCCGTAGCGCGGGAAGCTCGGCAGGCGGGCGACGGGGTCGCTGAGGAAGCGCCCGACCAGCCGTGCGGCGTCGAGGCCGATCAATTGGCTCGTGGGCGCCGCCATGCCGGCGACCCAGGTGAGCGGACGGTCGCGCCCATCGTCGGCCAGGGTGGCGTACGCGCGCATCAGGCGCTCGAGCGTGGTCGGCAGCGCCCCGATTGCCATCGCCAGGCCGAACCGGTCGGGCGAGCCGCCGAGATCGTGCAGGCCCAGACGGCGCAGGGCGTCGAACGCGGGTTGCAGGCCGATCCGTCGCAGCAGGGCGGCGGCCGGCACGTTGCGGGAATTGGCGAGTGCCTGCCGCGGCAGCAGTGCGCCGAGGAAGTCGTGGTCGGCATTGCTGATGCCGGTCGCACGCTCCGGCGTGTCGGCCGCGATCTGTTGCGGCGTGATCAGCCCGCGGTCGAGGCCGATCGCATAGAGGAACGGCTTGAGCGTGCTCCCCGGCGAGCGGAACTCGCGGCTGAAGTCGATCCCGCTTTGCCCGCCGACATCGGCCAGCACGGCCCGGTCCCGCCGCCGCAGCACCATCACCGCCGCCTGCTGCGCACCGTCCTGGCGCCAGCGCGCGAGATGCGAGTCCGCACGATGACGCACCCAATCCTGCGTCGCGAGGTCAATCGTCGTGCGCACGATCGGCCCCTCCCCGGCCGGGCTAAGGCGCTGCAGCCGTTGGACCAGCAGCAGATCGGGCGGACGGCGCGGTGCCGCGCGGGGCATGACCGCCGACAGGGCAGCGAGTGCGTCGGTACGGGTGGCGTCGTCCAGGTCCATCGCCAGAATGGCGCGGCCAGCCCGGGATCGCAGCCGGCCTGGACGGCGAAGCGACAGGTGACCCGGAGATTGCGGGATCGAGCACAGCAGCGCCGCCTGTGCGACGGTGAGGTCTTCGGCCGGTCGGTCGAAATACCAGCGCGCGGCATGGGCGATGCCGTGGCTGCTCTCGCCGTAGGGCGCCAGGCGCAGATATTGGGCGAGCACGGCGTCATGACCGTAGCGCAGCGTCAGGCCGATCGCCGCCCCGGCCTCAATCATCTTGGACCAAAACGTGCGTGGCCGCGGGTGCTGCATGCGCACGACCTGCATCGCGATGGTCGAGGCGCCGGAGCCGCGGCCGCCGCGCAGATGCTGCCAGGCGGCGCGGACGATCGCGACCGGGTCGACGCCCGGATGCTGCCAGAACCGCCGATCCTCGAGCGCCAGGGTCGCCGCGATCACACGGGGCGGTGGCGAGACGGGCCAGTAGCCGTAATCGATTTGGCGGCCACCGCCGGGCCGGGCGCTTTGATGGCCGATCTGGGTAATGAAGTTACCTGTGCTATCGGTCACCCAGGCCGTCGGCGCGGGTGCGTCGAGGCGGATGTCGGGGAGGATCAGCGTGACGGCGGCCCCGGCCAACGCTGCCAGCGCCAAAAGAGCACGCCTCATCCCGTCATCGCGAGCGGAGCGCGGCGATCCAGACTCGGGCAGAAAATTCGTGCCGTTGCCCTGGATTGCCGCGTCGCTACGCTCCTTGCCATGACGGCGGCGATGTTCACCGCGCGATGACCACCCTTGCGCCGCCGGTGCTGCCCGAAGTTCCCGGCGCATACAGCATCGCCACGCTCGCAGGCGGCTCGGTAAAACTGCCGGCGATGGTGGCGCGCATGCGGGTGCGCAGGCTGAACGTCCCGCGCGGCAGCTGTAGCCAGACCGCGGTCACGGCGTCGTCGCCGTAACCGGCCCAACTCGGCGCCAGCGTCGGCGGGGCAGATGGGCTCGCGTCGGCGGTCGCGGTGGCGAGCGCCGGGTTGAGCGGCTCCATGCCGGCCGGCAGCGGCAGCGTGAGCGCCACCTGGGGCCGGTCGGCGTCGCTGACCAGTTCGTCCCATTCCTCGACGACGTCGCCGACCGTGAGATGGATCATGCCGTCGGCCGCCGGCTCGAGCTTGGTCATCGGGCCGGTCGGTTCGACCTTGTACAGCGTGCGCGTGAGGACGAAGCCATGCTGGTCCGCCTGCGCCTCGGCGCCGGGTTGCGCCGGCACGAAGGCGGTCGCAGCGAGCACGGCGGTCCCGGCGGGTGCGGTGACCGACACCGGTCCGACCGCCGCCGTCCGCGCCTGCAGCAGCGGATGCGCCTGATCGAGCATGCCCGTGACCCGGCGATCGGGCAACGCGATCACGGCCGGCACCGGCTTGGACGGCGCCTGCCATGACGCCGCGAGCGCCTCGAGTGCGGCGGCCGTCGCGTTCGTGGTGCCCCAGCCATCACCGCCCGCCAGCCCCAGCAGCCCGGCCCGCACGACCGGCAGGCGTGGATCGGACGGCGTCGCGCGCGCAACGGCGCTGACGATCTGGGCGAGGCTCCGCGTCTCGGACGGCAGGATGACCGGCGTCGCCGGCTGATCGACGAGGCCGCCATAGGTCGGCTTGCCGTCCCGGGCCAGCAAGTTGACCCGGCTCCACAGCCCCTCGAGCACCGCGGGCAGCAGCTGCCGGTCGGCGGGCGGCAGCCGGGCCAGCACCTGGGCGACATCGGCCAACGCCCCGGTCCGCAATGCGGGCGTCTGCCGGGCCAGTTCGGTGGCGTCCGTGGCCGAGATGGTGCCGCCATCGGCCAGCGCGAGCAGTGCCGTGACGCGGTCGAACAGCTCCGCCGTGCTGGTCAGATGCGGGTAGTCGCTGCGCAACGACGCGGTCAGCACCTTGGCCATCCGATCGACCATCGGCTTGTCGACCGGCAGTCCGGCGCGGCCGGCCCCGACCAGCACGCGATAGGCCGTCGCCGTCAGCCACACCCGGCCCGGCGTGCCCGGGAAGAACGCGACCAGCCCATCGGAGTCGGTCGCCCGCTTGATGGCGTCGATCGTGGCGGCGACGTCCCCCGCCATGCGCTCGCGCAGTCCAGCCGCCTCGAGCAGCGGCGTGAACGGCAGCAACGCCAATTCACCACGGGCCAGGGCCATGCGCTGCTCGACGCCGCCGACCAGCGGACGGGTGAGTGACAGCGCGCCGGTGATCAGCCGGGTCACGGCCGGGTCGGTCGATAGCGTGACGGTGCGGGCGAAGCTGGCGGGACGAACGGGATCCTGGGGAGGTGCCAGGGTCAGTGTTCCATCCGGCCCGACGGCAAGCAGTTCCTGCCGGTTGACGATCGGGCGGTCCGGCCGGATCGGCAGATCGATCTGCACGGCGTCGCCAGCGTGATCGACGGTCCGCTGCACCAGGAAACGGACGCGCGCGACGTCGGTGCCGGCGGCTGGTTCTGGGACCGTGACGGTAAAGTCGGTGCGGGCGGGGCGCTGTCCGTCCCAGGTGACGGCCTGCTCGCGCGGACCGCTGACGGCGAGGTTGTCGAGGGAGATGGTCGCCTGCCCGGCGCCACCGGGCCCCTCCACGATGCGGCCGATCAGCCCGGCGGTGAAGCTGTCTCCGGCCCGCACGAAGCGCGGCAGCGAGGGTTGCGCGACGATCGGCTGGCGCACCTTGAGCTGGCCGGTACCGAAGCCGAACCGGTCGGGGCCGCTGACCGCCTCGGCGCGGAGCATGAACACCGTCAGCGTATCGGGCAACTTGACGTGGATGCGCGCGGTGCCGTCCTGGCCGACCTTCACGCGCGGCACATAGAGCGGCACCGGCGTGAAGTTCTTGCGCACGGAGATGTTCTCCATGCCGGCATCGCCCGCCTCGTCGCCGCCCGGCGCTTCGGCGAGCGGGATGACCCCGAACGCCATGTTGCGGGTGTCGCGCGCGACCATGCGGGCGGGGCGGTCGACCAGGAAGTCCGGCAGCGGATCGAGCGGCGCCTCCTTGGCCAGCGCCAGCACCGCCTGATCGACCATCCACACCGTGGCTTCGCCCGCGACCGGCTTGCCCGCCGAGTCTGCCAGGTGCAGCACCAGGTCGAACTCCTGCGCGGGTCGAGCCTGTGCCGGCGCGTCGAAGGTGACCTGCAGGCGATTTTCGACGGGGCTCACCGCGATCGTGGTTGTCGCGGCCAGCGTCACCGGCTTGCCTTGGTCAAACGGAGCAGCCGGGTTGATCGGGCCGGGCAGCCGGCCCCGCATCAGCAGCATGTGGACCACGAGCTTAGGCGTCTGCGCCTTGCGGATTGGCACGGGGTAGCGGCCGAAGCCGTTGGCGATGTCGATCCAATCGTAGCGGAACCGGCCCTCCGGCTCCTCCACCACGGCCAGCGCGCGGCCGGTCTGGAACGGGCTCTGCACCAGCAGCGTCGCCGTCTCGCCCGGCACGTAGCGTGGCTTGTCGGTCGACAGCGTCACCGTCTGCGCCGGCGGCGCCTGCCACGTCACCGGCGTGTCACCGGCCATGAACAGGTCGACCTTGACCGTCTGCGTCCGCCCGACGCGGTCCTGCGCCGACACCTCAACGACGTACACACCCGCTTCGGACGCCCCGAAATGCACCGGGATCGGCTCGGCCGCGCTCGTGACCCGGCGCTCGGCCATGACATCGTCGATCACCTCGGTCTGATACTTGGCCGACCCCTGCGCGAAGTCGCTGGCCTGCAGCATCGAGTTCCACTGGCGGTGGATCAGCCGGACCGTCAACGCCAGGTCCGTCACCGGCTTGCCCTCGCCGTCGAGCGCGATCACCTCCGGGTCGATGGCCCCGAGGCTCGGCTGGTAGCGCAGCTGTTTGACGCCGAGCACGAACGGCGGCAGCGCCGTGATGCGCTGCGTGCTGCGGACCTGCTGATCGTCGTCGCCGGTGACGGTCGCCTCGACCAGGTAGGTCCGCGGCTGCGCGGTCGGCTCGATCGTGGGGTCGAGCGTCAGTTGCGCCGCCCCGCCGGCATCGGTCTTGGCCTCGCGGTTGAGCACCGGCGTGGTGCGGAAGTCGCCGTCGCCGGAGAAGCGGCTGTCGGAGCTGAACAGGAAGCCGTCGCGGCCCGGTGGCGTCCAGACGGCCGGGAACTGCGTCACCCGCCAGGTCACCGGCCGCTCCGACAACAGGCCGCCGGCGAAGAAGCGCGCCAACAGATCGACGGAGAACGGCTTGTCGAGCGGCACGCTGGCCGGCGCGGTCAGCAGCGCCTCGAAGGTCGGTAGGCGGTACGCCTCTTTCTTCACCGTCACGCTGCCGCACGACTCGCCCTTGGTCGGCTGATACGTGATCGCGTAGTCGCCGGTCGCCTCGGTCTTGGCGTCGAAGCGGACATGGAAGCCGCCGACCTCGTCGAGCGTCGCCGGCAGGCGCCACTCCTGATCACCCGGCCCAGTGACCAGCACCTCGCCGGCGCCGGTGGCAAACGCCAGCGTGCCGGCCTGGGCGCGGCGGATCATGCCCGCAATCAGCACCGGCTCCTCCGGCCGGTAGATCGGGCGCTCGGTGAACACGTGGCACACCAGCTTCGGCTTGGGCTGCCGATCCGCCACCGGCGAGACCACCCAACCGAGCCAGGGCGCGTCGGCCTTGCTCCAGGCGCCGTTCGCATAGCGTTGCGGGCCGGCGCGGGGGTCGAGCAGCAGGGTATCATCGGCCTTGGTGACGACCAACTGACGCAGCACGGCCGCCTCGCCGTCGCGCCCCTTGGCGATCGGCGCCGGCATCGTCCAGAAACCCGCCGCGTCGGTAGTGCCCTGCGCCAGCGTTCCGAACGCGCCGTCGCGCACGCCCTGCAGCCGGATCTCGGCGCCCGGCACCGGCTGCGCGGTGGCCAGCGACGTCACCGCGAACCGCACCCGGTCGGCATCCTCGACCGCCGTCAGCACCAGGTCGGTGACCTGCACTCGCGCCCAATGCCGCAGCACGCCATCGACGGTGCGCATGCCGACCAGGTAGGTGCCGGGCGCGTCGGCGCCGGCGATGCGGGCGAAGGTCGGCTTCAGGTCGAGCCCGAATTTTGCGTCCAATCCGCCCCGCTTGATCGGCAGCGCGAGCAATTCGCTGGCCGAGGGCGAGCCGAGCGCGCCGATGCGGGCGGCGATCTCGTCGCCGGAGATCGGGTCGAGATCGACATAGTGCGCCGGCTCGTTACCCGGCAGCGGCGGCGAGCGCGCGTCGTTGGTAGCGATGCCGCCAGCCGGGAACGGCCAGAAATCGCGGGACAGTGGGTCGATCGGCACCACGCGGATGTCGGCACGGTCGTAGCCATGGCCGCGCACCGGCAGCATCTGCGGGCCGAGTCGCTCGACGATCCCCTGCGTCGCGTCCCAGCCGAGCGCCGGCACCGCCGCGTCGAACCGAACGCGGCTGCTGACCGCGGTCGCCAGCGCCCGCCCCCGCGCATCGTGCAGCGACCCGGCGGCCACCGCGATCTCGTAGATCACCCCGGACGTGAAATCGGCGCTCACCCGCAACTCGTTGGTCTCGCCGCTCTCGACGCGCAATCCGTCGACCGGCGGCGTGATACGGATGAGGTCGCGCGCCTGCACCGGGTTGAGCGTCTCGGGCAGCGCGGTGAATTGCAGCACCGCGCGGCGGCGCTTGGCCGGGCTGTCGGCCGACGGCGTGCAGACGGTCACCCCGTCGGCGCTGGTGTGATCGTAGCTGTCGCCGCAATAGCTGTCGCTTAGCCGGAACGGCGCGGCGCTGCGCAGCGGCAGGTCGAAGATCGGCTGATCCAACCCGGGCGCGTCGGACAGGCGCAGATGCAGGGTGGCGACCTGCCCGTCCGCGATCGGCCGGCGCAGCACGACGAGATAGGTCTGCGGGTCCACCCGCGCGCTGCGCTCGACCGCGCGCAGATCGTAATCCTGCGGCGAGAGCGTCTGCGTCACGCCGCCGCCTTGGGGACGCAGCTCGATGGTGAGCAGCTTGGCCAGCACGGCCATGTCGAGCGGCTGCGGGAAAGTCAGCGCGATGGTGTCGAGGTCCGCGGTGCCGTTGGGTTCGTCGGCCGGCCCGGTTGCGCTCGGCGGCGTCAGCAGCGGCACCAGCGTCGTTGCCTTACCGTCGAGCGTCACCGTCTCGCGCTTCAGCGCCTCCCATGGCTCGGCCGGGCGAAACTGCAGCGTGCGCGGCCCGAGCCAGGTCCAGGCGCCGGGCTTGGCGGGCGCCAGCGTCACGACCCGGCCGGGATCGTTTTCCGGCCCGCCCTGCGCCGGACCGGCGTCGCGGTCGAACAGAACGGTAACCGGGTCCCACCGGCGCAGGAACCGGTCCGGCAACACCTGCACCCCGTCGGCACGCTGCAGGCGGTCGAGCGGCGGCGGTTGCTGCGCCAAGGCGGGCGCGGCCAACAGGAGCATCAGCGCGGCGGCAAGCTTCATGGCGCATTCCCCTGCGGCTTCATGCCCGCGAGTTCCAGATAATCGTGAACGACGTCCGGCGGCGGACCGTCGCCGCGCTTAGTGATGCCGACGATGGCGGGCCGCAGCGTGGTGGCCGGCGCATCGGGCGGCACCTGCGCTTCCAGCACGTAATGGCCGGGCTGCAGCGCCACGAGTTGGGCGATGCCGGTGCCGACGACGCGGCCGGACCCGTCCAGCAGGCGCGCGGTGGCGCGGTCCGGATCGGCGCGCAGGCCGACGCCGATGGTCGCCGGGTGATCGAGGCTGAAGCCGAACGCGGCGGCGGCACCGGGCGAGACAATCGTCTCCGGGCCGAGCCCCTCGCCGACGGTGACGATCGGCGCGGCGCGGACGGCGAGCGAGCCGGTCAGCGCCCCGTCGTGCAGCGGGTAGAAACGCAGCGCCGTCTCGCCCGGCGCGAGCACCCGGTCGAGCTCGGCACCCACCGGATACAGCATGGGCTGGTCGACGCCGATCCGCAGCACGACCGGCGCGGTGGTGCTGACATGGACCAGCTTCGGCCCATCCGCCTTCAGCGCGAAGGCGGCGTTGCCGCCGGACAGCACCGTTCGCGCCGGCAGGGCCAGCGATTGCGGCGGCGCGTCCGGCCATGGCGTGGCGCCGGGCGCCTCGACCCAGAGCGCGAGCGCCCCCGCCGCATGCTCGACGACGGCCCTGCCCGCGCCGACGAGCGGAAGGTCGCGGCCGGTGGCGATCCCGCCGGCCGCATCGATCAACGTCAGCGTGCCGGGCCCGGACAGCCGCAGTCGAGCCCCCTCGCCGCCCCGCACCGCCGTCTCGAACGACCCGGCGGCGCCGAAGAACCGCGTCTGGACCGCGCCAGGGGTCAGCCCGTCCGCCGGGGCCGGCGCCGTCGACAGCATGATCGGGGCCGCTGCCGCGCCCGGATTGACCAGCAGCACCTCGGTCCAATCGCCGACGGCGCTTCGGCTGGCCGGAGCATCGCCGGCCCAGAGCGCCTGCCGCGGCGTATGCCATCCCGGCACGGCGCCGGTCCCGGCCGCCAGCACCACGTCGAGCCGCTTGGAGCCCGGCGGCAGCGTGACCGGCACCGCCCCGCCGGCGGGCACCACGACCTGCAGCGCCGTATTGACGGCGACCGGCGCAGCGACCTGAAGCGCAGCGAGTGTCAGGTCGACCCGCAGCGCACCTCCCCCACCCTGCAGCGTCACGTCTGGCCCGGTCAGCGCGACGACGCTGCCGGGTGCCCACCCGGTGGCCGGCCCGAAGCTGGGCTGCCCGGCGCCGGCGCGCGCCAGCCAAAGCCGGGTCGCGCCGCTGGCCGGCAGTTTGACGTCGCCTCCCTCAGGCACTGTGAGCGCGACCGTCTGCCCCGCCGCCGGCGCAAGCGGCGCCGCTTGCACACCCCCGGCCGGCCCGAGCAGCCATAGGTCTCCCGCGACCGGCAAGACGTCGCCCGTCGCCACCGCAAGCCCCCGGCCCGCCTGGCTGCCCAACCGCACTCCGTCGGCCGCGTGCACCATGGCCAAGCCGGCCGGCAGCCCGACCCGCGCCACGGCGAGCGGCCCGGCCATCCCGTCCAGCGCCGCCAGCGTCACGCTGCCCGGCGGCTGCGCCTCGGCCGTCACCGTGCGCGCCACCGCCCGCACCGGTTCGGCCCCGCCATCGACGAGCCAGGCTCGCGCGCGCCAGGCTGCCGGGTCGGTGTCGCCAGAGGCGGCGACGGCGGGCGTGCGCCCCTGATCGAGCGACACCACCGCCCATCCGGCCCCGTCCCGCCGCTCCAACGACAGCACCAATTCGGCCGCCGACTGCGCCTGCACCACCAGAAGTTTCCCGCTCGCCAGCGAGGGCAGCGACAACTCATGCACCCCACGCCCTGCCAGCGTCGCGACGGCATCTGGCGCAGCGACCGCGTCGAGGCTCGCCGGCAGCGTCAGGCGGATCTCAACCTTGGGCGCCGGCGCGCTGTCGTCGCTCGCGGCCGGCGCGTCCGCATCGTCGCTCGCTGCCGGCTTGGGCGTCGGGTCGGCGGACTGGCTGGTGACGGTCTGCGCATCCTGCGTGGCATCTTCATCGGACGCGGTGGCCGTGCTGTCGGGATCAGCGTCGGCATCAGCCGCGCGGGGTGCATCGCGCTGTCGGTCGCGGACGTCGTCGGCGCGGACGCCGACGCGAGATCGAGCGTGTAGGCTCCTGCCGGCAACGGTCGCGAGACCGCCACGTTCCAATCGTCCTCGCGCGGCCCGTAGCGGCCGATCACGTGCCGCTCGGCATCGCGCAGCACGGCATGGACGGCAACCGTGCCGAAGCTCGTCAGGCTCACCACCCGCGCGCTCGCGATCGCGAACGGCACCGTCGCCGGCAGCCCGACCTGCCGCGGCACGTCGGGCTGCAGTTCGATGCTGTCCAGCGCGACGGTGTAGACCGCCCGGTCATTGCGCCCGAGGCTGGTCACATCGAGCTGGTAGGCACCCGGCGGCAGCGTGCCCTTCCAACGGCCGACGATGCGCCGCGCCCCACCCGGCCCGCGCAGCGCGCCGACCATCGTGTTGTCGAGGCTGAGCGTCACCGCCGCCGCGCCATCCAGCGTGAAGCCCCACTGATCCGGCGTTCGTGCCCCTGACTGACTGTCCGGCTCGCGCCAGGTCGCCGACTGCGCGGTCCCGAACGGCAGCACGTGCGGACCATGTCCCACGATGACGGCCGGCGGCTCGATCGGGCGCAGCCGCACGACGACGTCGCGGGCGGTGGGCGCTGGTTCGATCACCAGTCGGCCGTGTCCGGCCGCCATCGCCCGCTCGACACCGTCCAGCGGGCCCGGCCGGGTGATCGGCCAACCCTGCGCATCCTCGAGCCGCCCCTGCCAGGGCGTGCCGAGGCCGAGCACGTCGAACCGCAGCTTGGCCGCCGTCGCGACGTCGATCGGGATCGCCGCGCCGGTGCCGGCCGGCAGGCTGGCGCGGACGGTGCTGCCCGGCGTGAGCACGGCCGTGGTGAGCAGCGGCGCCGGCGTCGCGGTGAGCCCCGCATGCCCGGCGCTGTCCTCGGCGGTGACCGCGACGCGATACCGGCCGGCGCGCAGCATGGTCTGCAGCAGCATGTTCTGACCGACACCGTTGGCATCGGCCGTGGCGATCTCCGGCAGGAATGCGGTGCCGAGCCGGCCTGCCGTGCGCAGACGCCCGGTCGTCTCGATGCGATACAGCCCGCCGGTCGCCACCGACAGGCCGAACGAGGCGCTCTGCTGGTTCGCCAGGTCGAAGAACACCGGCGTGCCAGCCTGCATGTCGGTCTGTTGGTCCGTCCGCGCCGGTGCCGGGATCGCTGCTGGCGGCGGCACGGTCTGCCGCCAGGCCAGCACCACGGTGCGCGCATGATCGGCCGGCGGCACCGTGACGATGGTGCCGCCCGCGGCCGGGCGACTGGTATAGGGAACGCGCCCACGACCGATCTCGCTGACCTCGAGCGTGCCGCCCGGCGTGATCGAGACCGGGATGTCGGTGCTTGCGAGCGCCGCGAGCGTGACGGAGAGCGGGCCCTCCGCCAGCACCACCGGGGCCGGCCGCGCGGACAGGCCGATGGTCAGGCCCGGCGCCTCGTTGCCGAGCAAGCGGAACTGCTCGCCGGGCGCGAGTGTCTGCATGCCGAACGGCAGGACCGGGTCGCGCGGCAGTTTCTCGGCCAGCGGCGGCGCGGCCGTGGGCGCGCCCAACGTGACCTCGACGGCGCCGAATGCACCGGCCTGGGGCGTCAGCGTAAAGGTAAAGTATCCTTCCGGCAGATTGTCCTGCATCCGGCTCGACTGGACCGGCACGCCGCTACTGCGCAGCGCCACCGGGCCGCCGAGGCCGTGGAACAACAGGGTAGTCGGTCCGCGCAGGTTGAAGCTGCTGCGCCAGCCAGCCGATGGGCCGATCGCCGGCAGGGTGTCGGCCACGATCCGTGCGGGACGCCCGCTCCCGTCGTCGCGCAGGAGCATGGTCATCGGCGGCACCGCATCGCCGCCGGCCCCATTGGTCACCGCGGAGAGCCAATAGGTTCCCACCTTGCGCAGGCTCGTCACCGTGCTGCGCTCGAGCGCGCGCACGGTGAAGCGCTGGCCCTGCGCGGCACGGACTTCCACCGCGCCCGCCGCATCGGGCGCGACCAGCAGGCGGGCGACCGGTTCGCGGCCGTTATGGACGATCGCTGCGGACTGATCGCCGACCGAAAGCTCGGCCGCCTCGGCCTGCGGCAACTCGAGCGTTAGAAGAGTCGCCGCCGGCGGGCGTCGATAGACCTCGCTCCCGAACGCGCCAACCTGCCCGCCGGCCCAGCCCGACGCGAGCGCATCGGACACGCCGGCCCGCAGATGGAACGGCTGTCCCGTGTCGTTGTCGGTCCAGCTCGCCGCGCGGCCGCCATAGGCCACGGCCAGATAGGTGCCGGGCTCGACCTGCCCGATCAACCGGATATCCGTCAGCGAATGACCCGGCGTCGGCTCGACCGGCATCGTTTGCGGCTGCAGCGCGCTCAGCTCGCGCCCGTCGCGCCACAGCCGGAGATCGGCGAGCGAGCGGCCCGCCGCCTCGATCCGCACCGCGCCGGAGGCCGGCACCGACAGCCAGAACGCGCGCTGCTCGCCATCGGCCAGCGTGGCGCTGAGCGGCTCGCCGGGCTGCGGCAAGGCGGCCGGCGGAGCCGCATCGTGGGCGGGCCGCACCTCGAGCGCGACCGCACCGGACGCGCCCGGCGCCGACATCGCGATCACCTTGTAATCGCCGATGTCCAGCAACTCGTCGATGCGCCCGTCCTGCGACCCGGCCGCGCCCGCCACGTCGGACGGCCCGGTCAGCATGTCCACGAGCTGCAGCGCCGTACCGCCCGCGCTTTTGGCCGTGAGCGTGAAGCGGCCCGGGCTGGTCACGTGCAGCAGCGTCTCGCTCTGCGGTGCCGCCGGTAAGCTCGTGTTCTCGAGCGTCGCGGCCGGTTGCGGGATTGAGGTCGACGGGATGCTGGGCGGCGCGCGCCGGGTTGCCTGGGCCGGGCCTGAGGCTGAGGTGGGTGTCGATGTCGACGCTGGTGTGGGCGTCGTTGTCGACGCCGGTGTGGGCGTCGTTGTCGACGCCGGTGTGGGCGCCAGGGCTGCGATCCGCGCGGTCAGCTGCGTCTTAAGACATGCGTTGATCGCCGTCGCAGGCAGGGCGCACGCCGCGTCGCGCTGCTTGAGCCAGCGGAGCTGCTCCTGCCGCAGCGCCTCCCGCTGCGCCGGCGTGCCGGATAGGGCGTTGTTATAGGCCTGGGCCGCCGACCGGTCGAGCACGATCAGTCCAGGATCGGCACAGATCGCGCGCTCGGTCGGCGAGCGTGCCTTGCTGCAGTCGATGCCGGGCATCGCGCCCTGCGCCGAAGCGTCGCCGGAATGAAAGCTCGCCGCGACGAGCAGCGCACATACCGACCAAGTCCGAATCCCGAGCATCGAGCAGCCTATTCTTCGAGGCGATCATCTCACGTTGGGCTCGTTGCCGAAACCCTCCTAAGCCGGTGTCGGCTCTTAAGCTCCTGTTTACCGGTCGCCGTTAGGATGACCGCATGCCAAGCGAGAAAACCTCTGCTTTCCGGCCCGGCGAGCACCCTTCGTTACCGATTGCGGCACCGCGGAGAGCCGCCATCGGCGTCACCGCTGGCGCTGTGGTGGCAGCCTTGATGCTCATGACCGCACCGCCCAGCCAAGCACAGGAGCTACCTGCCGACCGATATGCGCTCACCTTCTTCTCCGCGCCGACCACGGTCCGATCGTCGCCCGACGGGCGCGAACTCCTCGTCGTCTTCGCCGGCGCTCTGCCGGATGGGGAGGTGGACCGTGTCACACACTTGCTCGGCCCGCTCCTTGATTCCTACGCCGAAGGCTACGGCGCGATCCGGTTTCGGCTGACCATGCCGGTCCGCGCGTCTCTGGCGTCCAGCAGCGACCGCCGCGTGATCGACATCGTGCCGCAAGCCGCAGCGCGGGCCAGCGTAGAGGACAGGAACCGGCTGCAATTGCTTGAGGCGCGCGAACAAGCCCGCGAGGGAGATGTCGAGGGTGCCCGCGCCAACTTGCAGCGCATCATCGCCGAGCGGCCGACCGACATCGAGCCGCGCCTGGCGCTGGCCGATACCGAGATTGGCGCCGCGCGCTGGAAGCACGCGCTCGGGCTCTATGACGGCCTGCTCCATCTGTTCCCGGAAGCGACCGACATCGGGCGCGACCGCACCACGCTGGCACTGCAACACGCCCCGTCGGTGCGGACCGAAGCCGGGCTGACCTTCGGCCCCGGCGGCGAGCGTGCGCAGACCGGGATCATCAGCGGCGACATGCCTCTCGGCGAGACCTGGCGCGTCGGCGCTTCCGTTCAGACCACCCACGACACGATTCGCGCGCTGCGCCGATCCGGCAGCGGCGTCGCAGCCGACTTCGATGGGACCAAGCTGCTCCAGGACCTCTCGCTGATCCATCAATGGCGCTCCCCGACCGATACCACGCGGGTCGACGTGTTCGCCGCCCTCAAGACGACCGGCTTCTCGCTGAGCCAGAACCTGACGACGTCGCTCGGGCAGACCACGATTGGCGCCTACTACCATCAGCCGTACTGGGGCACCGTCATGTCGTTCGCCGCCAACGCACGGCGCGATCAGCTTGGCGCAGCACAAACCGTGTCGCTCCCGGACCGTTGGGAGGCGCAGCTCGGCGCCGGTGTGGTTCGATACGGTCTGCCCGGCCACGACAACGTCGCCGCCGGCCCGACTGTCTTGGCCGGGATCAGTCGCGGCTTACCGGAACGGTGGATGCCGTTGCCTGACATGCAGACGCGGCTCGGATATCGACTCGAGGCGGAATACCTGTCCAATACCCAGACCGGGCCGACATCGGCCGGGCCGCTCCCGCTGCTCGACATCCGCAAGCGCGAAATTCACAACCTTTATGCGGAGAGCTCGGCGCCGCTCGGGCCGGGCCTCGCCTCGGTGTCGCTCGGCTACGCGTTTGACCGCTTCGGCGGCAGCGGGCCGCAAGCGCTGATCCGCTACAATGGCGGCTTGGATGGCGATCGGCTGTCGTACTCGGCCGAGGCCGGGCTGGGCCCCTCCCTCGATGTCCGCACCCGCACCCTGTTTCACCTCGGCGGCTCGCTCGTATGGCGCTTCGGCGAATGAAGGACGTTCCATGACCAAGGCCAGCGACCGCCGCCCTGCGCAGCCGATCGGCCCGGCCATCCTGAACGCGCGCTTCGCCTGGCGTGGCGTCGTCGAAGCGGCCGCCCTGATCGCCGCCCTCGTCGTGTTGGATCGTCTCTTCGGCAGCGGGCACCGCTTCCTCGGCATTGAGCCGCATCCGTTCGGGGTGGCGGTGCTGTTGGTCGCCGCCCAATACGGGACGGCCGAGGCGGCCGCGACGTCGATCCTGGCGACGATCGCGCTGCTCGCCTTCAACGTCCCGGAGCAGGATTTCGATCAGGAACACTATGCCTGGCTCCAGCAGATGGTGCGTGATCCGCTGATCTGGTTGAGCACGTCGCTGATCGTCGGCGAGATCACCGGGCGCGCGCGGCAGCGGGCGCGTGAAGCCGCCGCCCTGGCGATGCGCCGCGAGGGCGAGCTCGGCACGATGGTTCAGGCCAACACCGAACTCGTCTCGCGCGTCACCATGCTCGAGACGCGGATGGCCGGGCAGCAACGCACCGTCACATCGATCTACGAAGCCGCGCGCGGGCTGGGCCCGAGCCGCGACGCGGTGCTGTCCGGCGCCCTTGCTTTGGTGCGTGCCGCCACTGGGGCAACCCGCATCTCGATCTTCCTGCTCGAGGGCAACGCGCTGGCGCCGGTCGGCGGCGACGGCTGGAACGGCGGCGAACGCGCTGCGCCGATCTCGTCCGACAGCGCATGCTTCCAGGCGATCGTGGGCGAGCGTCGCTGCCTGCTGATCAACAACCCGGCCGATCGCGAGATCCTCGGCAACCTCGGCCTACTCGCCGGCCCGCTACTGACCACCGACGGCGCGGTCAAGGGCGCGCTGGTTGTCGAGGCCATCCCTTTCACGCAACTCCATCTCGGCGCGGTCGCCAGCTTCCGCTCCGTCTGTGAGTGGGTTGGCGATGGTGTTGAGACCGCCGAGCGCTACGAGGCGGCGCAACAGGGGCGCTTCCTGGTCGAAGGCTCCAGCCTGGTCGCCGCCGCTCAGGCCGACCGCGTGATCGGCATCCTCGGCGCCACCGCACGCCGCATCGGCTTCGAGTTGAGCCTGATGCGCCTGGATCTCGAACCGGACATCGCATCCGGCGAGCGGCGCCGCACGCTCATCACCGTGATGGAAGCGGTCCTGCGCGATACCGACTTGCTGATCGAGGGCGACCGGCCGGACCGCCTGCGCGTCCTGATGCCCGGCACGGCCCTACGCAACGTCCCTCTTGTTGCAGAAAAATTACAAACGGCGCTCGCGAGCCAAGATCGGGCGCTGCGAGACGGCGTGACGATTTCTTGGCTCAGCTTGAACCAGAGTGCGCAGCAGGAGTTGGCAGCGTGACCGACGCGCCATCGTGGACCGACGACATCGCCCGTGTCATCCGGGTATCGGCGGCGCTTCTCGTGCTCGAAATCGGCTGCATCGTCTTGGGGGTCGCAGATACGCCGCTCCTTGCCCTGGCCCTGCATGCGTCCTGCTGCGCCGCATTGGCCTGGCTGGTGCTGTTGCGCGGCACCGCGCAGACGCCAGCGGCCGCCACCCTGAAGGTCGTGGCGCTCATGCTCCCCTTCCTGGGGCCGATGGCAGCCCTGGCCGGGATCGTAATACTCGCCACCATCGCCGTCGCCCACGACCCGGTAGCCGACGCATCGATCTGGCACGAGCATCTGTTCCCGAACCTAGCCGTCGACGAGCTGACCGAGCGCGCCGAAGAGATCAGCCGCCGCCAACCCGGCGTGGACGGCGCCGGCGAGATCGAGTCGTTCTTCGACGTGCTCCGCTGGGGCACGCTGCCCGAAAAGGAGCACGTGCTCTCGATGATCAGCCGCAGCTTTCGTCCCGAGTTCGCGCCGGTATTTCGCGCCGGCCTAGCCGTCGACGACCTCGGTCTGCGCGCCCAAGCCGCCGCTGGCTTGTCGATGCTGGAAACCCGGATCTCGGCGCGGCTGGGCGACTTGCAGGAGGCCTTCCGTGACGCCACGGCGTCCGAGCGGGACGCCGCAGCCATGGAACTCGCCCTCGCCTTGTCCGACGCAGCGCACACGGGACTTTACGATGAGGCCCGAAACACGGAAATGCGCCGCGAGATCGTATCGGTCATGACCGATCGCGCCGACACGACCGATCCACGCGTTGCCGCAATGCTCGGGCGAACGCTGATCCAGCTAGGCGAGGTCGATCGCGCGGTTACGACGCTGAGCGGCGCCGCTGGAAGGGAGAGCTCGAGCGAAGCCGCCTTCAACTGGTTGCTGGAAGGCGTGTTTCGCCAAGGCGATTTCGCGCGCATCGGATCGTTGGTCGAAAGTCGTGCCGAGAATGTCCGCCGTTTGGTGCGGCAGGATGGCCCGCTGGCGCCGGCGCTTCGCTTCTGGGGCGCCGCAGCATGACCGCCGACGTCTGCCTGCTGCTCGAAGGCACCTACCCGTTCGTCTCCGGCGGCGTCTCGAGCTGGGTGCATCAGCTTCTCCTCGCTCATCCCGGCTTGTCGTTCCATCTCGTATGCCTCACGCCGGACGACCGGCCTCGCGTCCAGAAATTTCAACCGCCCGACAATGTCCGATCCGTGACATGCATCCCGCTTCAATCCTTGCCCATGGGGCAGCAGCGGCCGAGCCAGCGCACCCAAGCGGCGATCGAGGCGCTCCTCGTGATCGTCGACCGCCTGTTGCGCGGGGTCGCCACCGTCGACGATCTTACGGCATTTGCAAGGCGGGCCGCCGGGCTTGGCGGCTTGGTAGGCCGCGCCCTGCTGCTGGACAGCCGCATGGCCTTCGACACGGTCAAGGCCGGCTACGACCGGATCGGCTCGGAATCCTCGTTTCTCGACTTTTTTTGGTCATGGCGCAGTCTCGCCAGCGCCGTCCTCGCCGTCCTCCTGCCGACGCTGCCGGAAGCGCGCTGTTATCATGCGGTGTCGACTGGTTTCGCCGGGTTGCTGGGCGCCCGCTTGGCGGCAGCCACCAGCCGACCGCTGATCCTGACCGAGCACGGCATCTATACTAACGAGCGCCGCATCGAGATCGCCATGGCCGATTGGCTGTATCAGGGCCCGGAAGTTTCCTTTGCCCCACGCAAAGTCAGTCGGGACCTGCGCGACCTCTGGATCGAAGCATTCGAAGGCTTCGCCCGGCTCACCTATGCTGCGGCCGACCCGGTAGTCACGCTCTACCGCGGCAACCAGCGGCTCCAACTTCGCGATGGCGCCACCCCGGCCCGGCTCTCCATTATCCCAAATGGCGTTGACTTCGAGCGCTACGCCGCCGTCATCCGCGATCCGGCGCCCCGCCCGCCGACCGTCGCCCTCATCGGGCGCGTCGTCCCGATTAAAGATGTGAAAACCTTCATCCGCGCCGTAGGCCTCTTGCGGCGCAGCATCCCCGACGCCCGCGGTGAGATCCTCGGGCCTCTCGAGGAGGACCCTGCATACGCCCGTGAGTGCGCCGCTCTGATCCGCCAACTCGGGCTCGACGACGTCATCACGCTGCAAGGCCCTGTCATCGTGTTGGACTGGCTGGCTCGTATCGACATCTCGGTCCTCACCTCCATTTCAGAGGCGCAACCGTTGACCATCCTCGAGGCCGGCGCCGCCGGCGTGCCATGCATCGCAACCGATGTCGGCGCATGCCGAGAGATGATCGAGGCGAACCCGCCCGACGAGACACCGCTCGCCCCCGGCGGGGCCGTCACGCCGATCGCCAACCCGGCGGCGACCGCTGACGCGATGGCGGCACTCCTCGTCGACCACCGCCGCTGGACGAGCGCCAGCCGCGGCATGCAGGAACGCGTCCGCACACGCTTTTTGAAATCGGACTGCGACCGGGCTTATGGCCGCTTGTATGGCCGCGCCATCGAACAACGGTTGTCGGCGTAAGCGCGCGATGGCTGGCATTGGATTCGCTCTACGCCGCCTCACCCGGCGCGATGACCTGTCGGGCGCGCTTCAGGCGTTCACGGCCGCGGCTGCGATCACCTCTGGCCCTTGGCTACTCACCGTGTTGGCCATCGCCGGCTCTGGTCTTGGCGACGCGCTGGCGAACTCGCCGCCGGAATACCAGGCGTTCCGGGTCATGCTGTCCTACGATTTCTGTTTTTCGCTAGTCCTGACCGCACCGGCGACGACGCTCGCCGCCCGGCTCGTCGCCGACCAGCTCTTCGCCGGCGACGTCGACGAAATTGTGCCCACATTCCTGGCCACCCTCGCCTTCGCACTCCTAGTGCAGATGCCGCTCGTGATCCTCTTCTGGCTGGTCCCGGTCGATGTCGGTTGGGCTGCCGCGGCCGCCGCCATCGCCTGCTACGCCGCTCTCGTCGCACTCTGGGTGACAACCGCGTTCTTATCGGTTCTGCGCGATTTCGGCTTTGTCCTGATTTGCTTCCTAGGCGGCATGATCGTCGCATGCGGCGGCTCCCTCATCGCCGGACAGGTATTCGGAGCCGCCGGGATGCTCACTTGCTTCGCCTGCGGCATCGCCGTCGTTGCCTTCGCCGGGACCGCTCGATTGCTGCTGCGGTTTCCCTACGGCCCTCTGGACCTGAATGCGCTGCTAGAGGCCGCCAAGCGAAACCGGACCCTGCTGCTCATCGGCCTGCTGACCGCGGCCGCACCCTGGGCTGACAAATGGATCATGTGGTTCGGCCCATCATCCGAACGGATGGCGAGCGGCCTTCATCATGCACCCTTCTACGACAGCGCGATGTTCCTGGCATACCTGGCCATGGTACCCGGTTCCGCAGCATTCTTCGTCATCGCTGAAACCGGCTTCTTTCTCTCCTACCGTCGTTTCTTCGACGAAATCCTGAGCGGCTCCAGCCTCTCCCGGATCGAGAGCCAGCGGCAGGAACTCTGCAGCGGTATCGCCGACGCCGGCGTCTCCCTGATCCTGCTTCAGAGCCTCGTCACCGTCACGATCGAACTCGCCGGCCCATTGCTGGTGCATGCCGGCGTGCTGACTGCGGTGCAATACCCGATCTTCCGCTTCGGCGTTCTCGGCGCGCAATTCCACCTGCTGTTGAATTGCCTCCTGGTCGTGATGAGTTACCTCGATCTCCGAGCCGACCAAATTGCCTGCGCGGCAATTTTCCTCGTGTTGAATACTGCATTGACGGCTGTCGCGATACTGTTTGGCTCGACCTTTGATGGCTACGGTTACTTTCTGGCAGGGGTGCTTTCCTTTATCTTCGCCGCCGGCCTAGCCGCCATGCGATGTCGCGACCTCATCTACGTGGCATTTATCCGCAACAACGCCAGCGTCCGCGACGCGCACTGACCTCTCCTTCACACTTTCTCAACCCTCTCGCGATATCCTTCGCCAGAGCGGTGCCGGAGCCAGTCGTGACAAGCCGAACCAGACCCTTTCTGCGCGCGATGCTTGGTGCCATGGCGTTTGCCGGTGCCGCGACAACCTGCACGGCACAGCCCGCACGCTTCGTGGTCTACTACGGCCAGGACGCCGCGCCCGACGACTTCACGCCGTATCAGCGCGCCGTGTTGGACGCCGATCATCATCCGCCGCTCGCTCCGTTGAAGGACAAAGGCATCGAGTTGTTCGGCTATGTCAGCCTCGGCGAGGCAGACCAAGCACGGTCGTATCATGATGACGTGGCGGCAGCCGGACTATTGCTGGGGGCGAACCCGAATTGGCCGGGTGCCCGCTATGTCGATCTGCGCAAACCCGCCTGGCGAACGCTTTTGCTCGACCACATCATCCCCGGCGTCATTGCCCAGGGCTTCAACGGCCTGTTTCTAGACACTTTGGACGACGCTGCTTTTCTCGAAAATGCCGATCCGGTTGGCAATCGAGGCATGATCGGCGCTGGCGCCGCGACGATCCGCGCGATCCGCGCTCGTTTCCCGACGATCCCGCTGATGCTCAACCGGGCCTACGAGGTGGCCGCCCTCGTGCCGAACGAACTCGAATCGATTTTGGCCGAAAGCATGGCAGGCGATTACGATTTCAAGACAAAACGATATCGTCTGCGCGCTGGGCCCGATCTGACGTGGGGGATGGCGCGTGTCGCCGAATTACGCGCGCTGAATCCAAATATCGGCTTTTACTCGCTCGATTACTGGGACCCGAAGGACCAGCGAGGCATTGCCCGCCTATACGAGCAGGAGCGGCGCGCCGGCTTCATTCCCTATGTCGCGACGATCGATCTACAGAAGATCATCTCCGAACCACGCGTGAAGACGCCGCGATGACTGCGCCGCCTCTCTCCCGGCGTAATATCCTGCTCGGAAGTGCCGGCGCCATCGGCTCGGGCTGGTTCGCGACCGAGACGCAGGCAAAGGCAAACGCGGTTACGTTGCCTCGTCGCGTTCTCGCGCTCTACGACGGCTCGATCAGTACGAACGTCAGAGCGGCGACGCCTCACGCGTTTGCGGCGATGCCAATGGAATGGCTGGGACTGACACTCGAGTATTATGACGTTCGCGAAGAACTTCCGCCGATCTGGTCGGACCCGTCCTACCGTGGCGTATTAAGTTGGTTTGCGGAGCCGAACCTCTCTGAATACGCGAATTACGTGACATGGATCACCCGAGTTGCCGCCTCGGGCCGCCGTATCGTCCAGATCGGCGACGCAACGGCGAAACTTGGGACCGCGTCGGCCAAACAGGCAGATCAACTACGGAGCAAGCTATACGCCGCTTTCGGCATGCGCCCGCTAGGTCAGTGGAGTGATGTCACTCTCGGCGACAGTGTGTCGTATCGCGAGGCCGCCAGCACCGAATTTGAATGCCGGTTCGAGGCGGGTTTCCCGCCGCATGAGCTTTTCGCGCCTGCCCGGGCCGATGTCGCGTCCTGGCTGATACTAACACGGGCCGACCAAAATCGATCCCAGTCGCATCTCGTTACCGTATCACCGGCGGGAGGTTTCATCGCGCCGGGTTATGCGACGAAAGCCGATCCGCAGACCGGGATCGAGCAATGGTTCGTCGACCCTTTCGCATTCTTCGCAGCGGCATTTGGAACGGACGATCTCCCAGCAGCCGACACGACGACGTTGTGCGGCAGCCGTATCTTCTACAGTCACATCGACGGAGACGGCTGGCGCTCGATCAGCCAAGTGCGGGCGCCGGGTCGCGCGCCGGCGACGAATGCGGAGGTGATCCTAACCTACGTAATCGCCGCTCATCCAGACCTTCCGGTCACTGTCGCGCCGATCGCGGCCGAGATGGATCCTGAATTCGCAGGTGATTTCCGAGCCATATCCGCCGCTCGCGGGCTGTTCCGCCTAGATCATGTCGAGGCTGCGACACACACCTACACGCACCCATTTCGCTGGGCCTTCTTCAAGGATTACGATCCGGCGGCAGAAGCCCCATTCCAAGATGCCTATCGAAGCGCGGTGAGCGGCCGATTGGTCGTCGTCGATGCGTCGGATCAGCCCGCGCCCGGCACGCCTAGCTGTTGCGGCCGAGGCGCCCGCACAGGTCCATCGCCGCCCCGGGCATTTGGCGGGCGCCCATTCTCCTTGGAGCAAGAGGTCAAGGGCGCGGCAAAGCTGATCGAGGCCGTCGGTGCCGCATCGGGAAAGCGCGTTTGTCTGCTACAATGGCCTGGCGACTGCTTACCCTTTCCCGCCGCACTCCGAACTGCCGCTGATGCCGGGTTACTCAACATCAACGGTGGCGACACACGGTGCGACAACGAGTTCCCGAGCGTAAGCGCTGTCGCACCGCTTGGCTTTCGGCGAAATGGGCTCACGCAGATCTATGCCTCTAACAGTAGTGAGGAACTCTATACTGATCTGTGGACCGATCGATACTTTGGCTTCCGTGACCTGCCAGAGACGTGGGATCGAACAGGCGCGCCACGACGGCTGAAGCCGATCAATCTTTATTATCACATGTATTCGGGCGAACGCCGGGCAAGCCTGGACGCGTTGCTAAGCAATATCGACGCGCTTCGGACAAGAGGCGATTACATCGCGATCGCCGCCAGCGACTACGCGGCCGCCGCGAATGGTTTCTTCTCTGCAAATTTCGTGTTCGAGGAGCCATCGACATGGCGTGTCGTGGATCGTGGAAGCCTGCAAACCATCCGGTTTGCAAACGCAAATCGACGAATGCTCGATCAAGCTGCCTCTACTGGCGTCCTCGGGGAACGGGTCATCAACGATCATCTTTACATCGCTCTGGATCCTGCAGTGGCGGAACCACGCGTGACGCTCAGGACGCGCGATGAGTCGGCCGCGAGGACGTCGGCCGCGAGGACGGCTGCTCTAACGCGGTCTTCGTGGGTCGTCAGTCACCTCACCTCCGAAAACGATCGCTTTTCGTTCAAAGTGCAAGGGCATGGCGCTGGCGAGATGGTCTGGCGCGTGGCGCCGGATCGGCGATGGACAGTGCGTGCGACAGGTGAGACCGTTTCTGCCGTGAGCCAGGCAGACGGAACGCTCAGCTTCAGACTGACTCAGCGCCCGACGCCGCAGATCGACGTCACAGTGCAGGTTACGTCGACATGATGGTTCCGGCGGTCTCCGGGCCGGCGTCGACTTACTCGGTTCGGCCGCTCCGATACCGTTCGTTGCAGACATTGCTGATACTGTCCGTGTTCGGCAGTCTGCTCTGTTCCTACTGGCTGCTACCCAGCCGATTGGAGCGGGTGATGGCGGCGCTGGAACGTGGCGATCAGCCGGTGCTCGAGCGTGAACTGACGCGTGCGGCCGAACGGCCGACCGACCCTGGCGAGACACGCGCGTTGGCCGATGTCGCTCTCACGCTTGGCGAGCCGGAGGTGGCGGCGTCGATTTTGGAGCAGTCCCTAGCCCAACGGCCGAACAGCCTGACCGCGATGCGTCGGCTCATCGAGATCCAACGCCAGCGCCATCGCATGCGGGACGTTGCCGCCTTGGACGAACGCATCTACGCGCAGAGCGGTGCCCTAGAGGCGCTCCGCGAAGCTGCGGACATCTATGCAAGCCAGCAACGGACCAGCGATCGAATCGATGCGTTAAGGCGCTTAAACGCTATCGGCCAAACGACCGCCGCCGACATTGTGGAATTGGCGCATAGACTTTTCGATGCAGGGGCTGCACGAGAGGCGTCGACTCTGGTGATGGCTTGGCTGGACACCTCGACCAAGCCGCTGTCGGTCGACATCGTCGCGCTTGCGGCATGGCTGTCGGCCGCCGCTCAGGACGCGCAGGACGTCGCGACCCGGCTAGGGACGCTGATCGGCCAGGCGGAGGAGACTGCGCCGCTTTATGCCCTGATCCAGACCTATGCGGAGCGTGGCCATCCCAACCTGTCTCTGGTTGCCGGGCTGGCGCTCGGCGATACGGTGCAGTCCAAGCCCGAAATCGCGTTGCTGTTGGCGGAGCTGGAGGCGCAGCAAGGCCAGTTCGCGTCGGCGCGGCAGCGCCTTGATGCACTGGAGAAGACCGGGAGGCTTACACCGGCCGGATTACCGATGCTTGCCGAGTTGAGCTTGCAGATGGGCGATGTTGCTCGGGCGGCCACGCTGATGAACGGCATCGTAGCGGAGCAGATGCCCGGGGAACTGCTGCATCGCCTTGTCGATACGGCTTTCGCCTCCGGCCAGATGGAGGCGTTGACCCGCGTGGCTGTTGGGCCCATCGCCGTGGGCACGCCCGGTAGCGCTGCCGTCATCGCGCTGGCACATGGCGATCGCGCGCAAGCGCAAGCTTTGGCACGGCGGGCGCTCGAACCGACGGCTGATCTGGCAGAGTTGGGCCCGGCGTTCGGCAGCTTGGTGAGGACACTCGGGCTCGAGCGCGCGACGGTCACGCGCCTGCTGGCGGCTGCCAAGGCCGGCGCACTCGGCGATCAAGAACTGTCTCTGCTCATCGATGCGTCGACATCCTTGCGCGCGGAACTGCCTGCGGTGCTGCAAGTGCTTCGTACGCAACGCGATCGCACGCCGCGGTCCGGCGTGATCTGGGCGACCGCTGCTACTCGCGCTGGAAGCGTCGCCGACGTGACCGCCTGGCTCAAGGAGCGGGCTGGCCAGATGACGACCGAGGTGTTGCTAGACCTCTTGCTGTTAGGCAACGAGCGATCCAGCGGCGAGTTGGCGCATGTCGCAGCGTCCGCGTTGGCGGGACGAGCGGATCTGCCGTATGGGTGGACACCGGCCGAAATCGCCTTGGCAGCGCGCGCGACCGAGCCGATGACAGTCGCCCGTTTGCGAGCGGGTCTTGCTTTGATCAGCGCGCCGCAAGCCACGCTTACGGTCAGAAGCAGAATCGTCGCTGACCTGGTCGGCGCACGAGAATTCACTCGGGTGGCACAAAGCCTGCCGAACTCGCCGGAGAGTGAAGCGGCGGTTGACTGGCTCGTCGCCGCAGGCAGTCAGGTCCAAGCACCGGAAACGCTACAGGCTGAACTCGCTCTACTGGCGAACGTGGCACCGCGTCGGTCACTTCCGTTGCTCGCACAGGTGTGGACGAGAGACCCCAGACATCTCCTACCGCTTTACGTCGCCGCACTGTCGCGGGAGCATCAGGCCGATCTGGCGCAAAGCTTGTTGTTGCCCGCCATCAAAGGCCTGCCGGCCAAACAGCAAGATGCTATTCTTTACGACACACTAGCAGGCCTGCAGCCGACTGACGCACTCCCCGTGCTACGGACCGCTGCACGACTGGGCAGAGACGAATGGATGTCCGCCTATCAGGATGCGTTGTCGCGAGCTGGCCTCTTGGACGATTTACGGACCAACCTGCGCGAACAGGCCGCTACAGGACAGATGAGCCCAACCCGGCGTTTGGCCATTGCCTCGCGGCTGATCGAGCTCAACGACCGGATCGGTGCCATCGGTATTCTCGAGAAACTTGCGACTGGTCTGCGGCCGAGCGATCCGATCGTCGAGCAGCTCGTGTTTCTGTGGGGGCCTCGATCAAGTCCGGACTCAATCAAGTGGGCCCATGACCAGGCTGTTGCCGCGCCGCTGTCCGACTTCCCCAAATGGCTCGAGCACCTTGCCTATCTCGGCGCTCCGAGATTGGTGGTCGACCTCGTAAAGGCCCGCCCCGCGATCCTAGGCGCCAACGCGCAGGCGGTGCGAACCTATGGAGCATCGCTGATCGCGGCTGGCATGCAGAACAAGTCGGATCTTGCTGCTGCCATCGCAGCGCATCCCGCACCGGACGTGGCCGATGCGCTGGCGCAACTCGCTCTCGACAACGGGCAAGCGCATCCGGCTTGGCAGGCCGCGCGCGAAGCGATCTCGAAGGCGCCGAACGATGCGGCCGGCCTGTTGCTCGCGGCCCAATCGTCCGCGTCGGTTCGCCGATCGAGCGAGGCCGCTGCCCTGTATACCCGACTTCTGGCGCTCGGGCCGCAGGAGGCCGCGGTGATGATCGATGCCGGTGACGCGATGCTGACGGCAAAACAGGTCGAGGCGGGACGCCGGGTGCTGGCTGCGGCACTGCTGCGGCTGCCCGCGGAACCGAGGACATCAGCGGTCGCACGACAGCGCGCCCGCGCATTAATGTTGCTCAAACGTCGAGACGAGGCGGTCGGGTTATTAACGGCGTGGCTCGCCCGGTCGCCAAGCGATGTGGGCCTGCGGGCCGATCTCCTTCAAGCGCGGTTGGACGAGGGAGAGAACACTCGCTGAGCAGCCTTCACGAACATGGGTGACCATGTCTCGCTCTCAATGCCGGTAGTCTAGCCACCGACGGCGAGCTGACGCCGGCCGCTGTTCGTGAGTGCAGGCATGGTGAATGGGGGGCTTTGTCTAACGTGTCATCTCAAATCACGCACCGGTTCGGTGATCCATGACGGCTTGGACAAGGGCTCGCGGCGATGATGCTGGCATAAGACAGATTCATACAGGTGGTGGCCGAGCCGGGTGCATGGACCGCAAGGACGTGGCCGGCCGATGGTCGATCATCGCGCGCCGAGTTGGTTGACGATGTGCTTGACGGGGATGCTTCCTACCGACAGTCTCGATAGTGATTCTAGGACTCACCCGCATCTGTCGTCTCTGCCCCATGCGCGCGCGGCAAAAGGTCCGATCTCCCCTCATTTGAGCGTCATTGAGGCGAGTAGCCGTCGCCGATATGCCTGCTCGCGCCCTCGGCACCGCCCCCGCGCTCGACTGTGACAAAGACTACGTCGTTCGAGAGTAAGTTGGATGCGGCAAAACGCCCTAAGGCATCGGCGAATGAGAGTCCGCGGAGGGCGCAATCGGCAACGAAATAGTTAACTTAAGGCTTACGTTACAGAGCGGGTCGCACCTTCAATCGTCCGAAACTCATCCCGCTCTACGACCGATATTCAGCCGGGATCGGCAGATTTCCGCCCGGATTCGTGTCGTGGCGCGAGAGGCGCAGGAGTGTCGCGTTTTCGACGAAGGGGCGTAGATCAGCCTCGATCGCGTCCGCTGTGGCGCGATCATACACCTCGGCGCCGTGGACGCGCACGGCGATGGCCGACCGGTGCTTCGCGCGCTTTTCCGGGTCTGCCAACGTCACCGCCGTCCAGCGACCGAGCGGCGTTTCGGCTTGCACCGGGTCGGCCAGGAAGGCTTCGAACGCATCGAGTTGGCTGACCAGAGTCGCGTCGTGTCGGCGCAGGACGGCGTAGAGCCGATGCGCGGGATCGTCGAGTGCAGCGCGCCCGGCCTCGTCCACATAAAGGCGCACCTGATGCAGCCACTCTTCACTCATCGTCCCGGTCTCCCCGTTCACTCAGGCCGCCTGGTTCGACCGCCCGGTGGCCAACGCAGCGACCGCATCGGCCGTTGCCGCCGACAGCGTCCAGCCGAGATGGCCGTGCCCGGTGTTATAGAACACCCGTGGGTTCTTCCCTTGCATCACGCGCGGCATCATGTCCGGCATCATCGGACGCAGCCCGGCCCACGGCACCGCCTGCCGCGTGCTCATCCCCGGGAAATGTGCGCGGCACCAGCGCACCAGCGGCTCGACTCGTTCGGCACGGATGTCGCGGTTGACGCCATTGAACTCGGCGGTACCGGCAACGCGGAACCGCGTCTGGCCGAGACGGCTGGTCACGATCTTGGCCTTGTCGTCGAGCAAGCTGACCCAAGGCGCCGCCGCCTGGTCCGCCGGCTCCGGCAGGCTGACGGTGATCGAGTAGCCCTTGACCGGATAGACGTTCACCCGGTCGCCCAAGCTGCGACCGAGATCGCGGGACAGCACGCCGCTGCAGACTACGAGCTTGTCGAACCGGCTCACCTCATCCGGCGGCACCGCCTGGTCCAAGCGAGGCTCGGTGGAGCGGTGGCGGATCTCGACGCGGTCCTCCGTCGCCGTGACCCCGAGCACCAGCGTGGACAAACGCATGACGACGCCCAGCCGCTCGCAAGCGCCGGCAAGCCCGTTGGTGAATTTATGGATGTCGCCGGTGAAGTCCGACGGTGTGTACCAGCCGCCGTAGAGCTCGCCCTGCAGCGCGGGTTCGATCTGCTTCATCTCGGCAACCGTGACGGCACGGCGTTCGAGCCCGCCTCTGGCGAGCAATGCGGTGGTGCGTCGGGCATCCTCGAAATCGGCCTTGGTCGCGTAGAAATGCAGTATGCCGCGCTCCTCGCAATCGAAGTCGATGCCGGCCTCGTCGGCCATGCGCTGCAGGTGACCGCGCGCCTCGATTGCCAGCCGAACCGTGGTGACGGTGTTGTCCTCGTGCCGCGGGATCGCGCCGATGAACTCGGCCATCCAGGACAGTTTGTGCCAGGACGGCTTGGGGTTCACCAGCAACGGCGCCCCGCTGCTGAACATCCATTTCAGCCCCTTGAACACGGTCGCCCAACTGTTCCAGACCTCCGCGTTGGAGGCTGAAAGCTGCCCGCCATTGGCGAACGACGTCTCCATCGCCGCATAGGGATGCTTGTCGAACAGCGTAACCCGGCAGCCCCGGCGGATCAGGTTATAAGCCGTCGTGACCCCGGTGATGCCCGCGCCGATGACGGCGATATGGGGCTCGGTCGTGCCGGAAGTGTCCATCGATGCTCCGAGTTGGCTGAAGTGAGTCGTCAGGTCGCGGCCGGGCCGGGCCGACCGAGCCCGGCCAGCCCCATCTCGCTCAACGTCTCGGCAAACGCGGACATGGCGTCGGCGATGTCGTGCTCGTCGACCTCGCCCATGCAGGCGATGCGGAACGTGTTGGCGATGGCCAGGCGCCCCGGGAATATCACGAAGCCGCGGCGCTGCATGCCCTGGTAGAGCGCGTCGAACGCGAAACTGGGGTCGTCGGGTTCGTGGAAGGTGGCGACGATGGGCGATGCGTGCTCATCCGGCACCACGGTCGCGAAGCCCATCTGCCGCATGCCGTCGACCAGGCGGCGCCAATTGCGGCGGTAGCGTGCGAGCCGCGCCGGGCTGCCGCCTTCGGCGGCGTGCTCGCGGCAGGCCTGGGCGAAAGCAGCGACGACGTGCGTGGGCGGGGTGAAGCGGAAGCCGCCGGTGCGGTCCATGTGCTGGTTCTGGTCCCACAGATCGAGCGATAAACTCCGCCGCACGCCGCGCGTCGCCTCCAGCGCATGCTTCTGAACGATGGCCCAGCCCACACCGGGAACGCCCTGCATGCATTTGTTGGACGAGAGGGTGAGCGCATGAAAGCCGAGCCGGCGCGCATCGATCGGCATGGCGCCGAACGAGGCGACGGCATCGATCAGCAGGCCTTTCGCGTGCTTGCGGCAGGCAGATGCCGCAGGCTCGAGCGGGTTCAGGATGCCGGTGCTGGTCTCGCAGTGAACGACCATGACATGGGTGATGGCCGGGTCGGCGCGCAGGGCGGCGTCGAACGCGTCCTCGCTCGGCGGGCTGAACGGGAGCGTGCGCAGCACGGCGTGCGGCGTGCCGGTGGCGGCGCAGATTTCGATCAGCCGGTCGCCGTAGACGCCGTTGGTGTGGATCAGCACCTTCCCGCCGGTGGGGACCAGCGTCGCCAGCACGGCCTCGTTGGCGTAGGTGGCGCTGCCGGGCACGGGGATTGCGGTGTAGGCATCGCCGCCGCCGACCAGCCGGACCAGATAGTCGCGGGCATACTGGATCTCGGCCTGGAATGCCGCGTCACCGGCGGGGCGGTCGATCAGCATCACCTCCTTGGTGGTGCGGGAGACGCTGACCGGGCCTGGCGTCAGCAGCAGAGGATGGGCGGCGTCGCGGGTCATGGTCGCTCCCAAGCGAAGGATGGACGGCGGCTCGAGATAAGCACGAAATGTGCCATCCCGAGGGCGCCAACACACTGGACGCGCCTGGCCGAGACGGCGATGCTGAGCGAATGGAATTCCGCACTCTCGGCCGCTCCGGTCTCCGCGTCTCCGCCGTCGGCCTCGGCTGCAACAATTTCGGCGGTCGGATCGACCTCGACGCCACCCGGGCGGTGATCCACAAAGCGCTCGACGTCGGCGTCACCCTGTTCGACACCGCTGACGTGTATGGCGAGCGCGGCGGGTCGGAGACCTGCATGGGCGAGGTGCTCGGCGACGCGCGCAAGCGGATCGTGCTGGCGACCAAGTTCGGCATGCCGATGGACGATAGCGGCGACAGCCAGGGCGGCTCGCGGCGCTACGTATTCGCGGCCGTCGAGGCCAGCCTGCGTCGGTTGAAGACCGACTGGATCGACCTGTATCAGCTGCACCGTGCCGATCCGCATACGCCGATCGAGGAGACGCTGCGCGCCCTCGAGGATCTCTCGCGCGCCGGCAAGATCCGCTACTACGGCTGCTCCAACCTGCCGGCGTGGCAGGTGGTCGAGGCGCACTGGACCGCCAAGGCACTCAACCTGTCCGGCTTCGTCTCGTGCCAGGACGAGTATTCGCTGCTGGTGCGCGATGCCGAGCCGGAGCTGCTGCCGGCGATGCGGGCCTACGGGCTCGGGCTCCTGCCATACTTCCCGCTCGCCAGCGGGCTGCTGACCGGCAAATACCGCCGCAACATGCCGATGCCGGCGGAGGCGCGGCTGACCAAGACGCAGCGCCTGGCCGACCGCTATCTAACCGAGGAGAACTGGGCGAAGTCGGAGAAGGTGATCGACCTGGCCGAGGCGCGCGGTCTGGCGCCGCTCACCGTCGCCATCGCGTGGCTGCTGGCCCGCGACCCGGTCTCCAGCGTCATCGCCGGCGCGACAAAGCCGGAGCAGATCGAACAGAACGCGGCCGCGGCGACCAGCACGCTCGCTGCCGAGGACCTGGCCGAACTCGAGCGGATCACCACACCCTAAAGCGGGAGCGCGTCCGATGCGGATTTTGGCACTCTGTTTGATGGTCACCATGCTTCATGGCACTCCGGCGCGCGCGGACGATGCCGCATCGCTGTCCGCCGCCGATCACCAAGCGATCGAGCGCGTCATCACGTCGCAGCTCGACGCCTTCACCCGTGACGCCGCCGATGCCGCGTTCGGCTTCGCTTCGCCCAACATCCAGTCCATGTTCGGCGACGCCGCCCATTTCATGGCAATGGTGCAGCAGGCCTATCCGCCGGTCTATCGCCCGCGTTCGTTCAATTTCGAGCAGACTGAGACCGTCGACGCGCGCATCGTCCAGCGCGTGATGCTCATCGGGCCAGACGGCGCCCCGGCGCTCGCGCTCTACACGATGGAGCGCGAACCGGACGGCACATGGCGCATCGATGGCTGCGCCCTGACCCGGCCCAAGGGTCTGACGACCTAAAGAGCGGGCCCCTCGACGACCTGGACCAAGCCGTCCGGCCTCACCCATTTGGCAAAGGCCTGACGGATCTCCTCGGCTGATATGGCCTGATACAGCGCGGCCGCCCGCTCCTGACTGTCCAGCGGCAGATCGAGTTCGGTCAGACGTAGATATGAGGTAGCGATCGAGCCCACGCTGGCACCCTGCATCACTAGCCGTCGAGACACCTGCGCCTTGGCCCGCGCCAACTCGGCCTCGCTGACCGGAGTCGTCTGCATGGCGACCAGGTTGCGACGGACCAGGGCGTCGGCCTTGGGCACGTCGGTGCCGTCGGCGCCAAACGACACCGTGTAGCGGCCGCGGGTGCGGCTCCAGTCGAACGAGCTGCCGACCGAATAAACGTACCCGGTGCGCACCCGCAGATCGCGATACAGGCGCGACGAGAAGTCGCCACCTAGGATGCTGTTGCCCAGGATAAGCGCGTAGCGTTCCGGCGCCGTCACTGGCAGTGTTACCGTCTCGGCGAGCGTCACCGCATCCTGCAACCGGCCCGCGTCGGAGACCCGGACGGACGACGGCTGGTTGTCGCCGATCGGCGGCAGGTCGATCGCCGGCGTCGGTCCAGGCGCCTGCCAGGAGCCGAACGCCGCCTCGACCACGCGGCGGGCCTCGTCGGGCGACACGTCCCCTACCACCACGATCGTCGCCTGGTCTGGCCGGAAGGTCGCCTGGTAGAAAGCGCGGACGTCGGCGACGCTCAACGCCATGACGCTCTCGGGCGTGGCGTGGCGAAGCGCCGGGTCACCGGAGGGCACCAGCGCGGCCTGCAGCGCTTCGCCCGCCTGGTAGCCCGGCGTCTCCGGCAGCTTGGCCAGGCTCTGCGCCAGTTGACGGCGCGAGATCTCGAACGCGGCCGGGGGGAAGGCCGGATGCAACTCGGCATCGGCCAGGAGCCCCATGCCGGTCTCGAATTGCCCTTTCAACGCGCGGAGCGAGAAGCCGAAGCCCACGCTATGCTGAGCGCCGATGTCGTCCATTGCCTGTTCCCGCGCCAGGCGGCCCCGGGTGACACTGCCCTCGTCGAACAGTCGCGCCGCCATCTGCGCCACGCCGTCCTGACCGGGCGGTTGCTGGATGTCTGACACCTCCCGCACGCGGCCATAGACGGAGACGGTCGGGCTCACGGTTTCCGTCCGCACGATGAGGCGCAGTCCGTTTGGCAGCACGCTGACGACGGGCGGCTTGGCCGGGTCGGGGCTCGGCGTCACGGCCAGTGCCGCCGCCGCCCATTCGGGCAGCGTCACGGCATGTTCGGGTACGACGCCCGGCGTTTCCGGCGCACCAAACTTGGCGGGCTGCGCCGGTGCGCCGGCCGGGCGCGGTGTCAGCACCATCGTGACCAACTGCGACGGCTCGAGGAGCTTTTGCGCCAGACGCTGCACCGCCTCGGGCGTGACGTCGGCATAGGCCTGCGCCAGATCCTGCGGCGAGCTCATGTTCGCCACCGCGACGGCGCGCGACCACGTGCTGGCCAAGCCGGAGATGCTGTCGGCCTCGAATGCCAGTTGCGCCCGCTCCTGCCGCTTGGCGGCCTCGACCAGCTCGGTTGGGATGGCGCCCCCGGCCGCATCGGCCAGCACGTGGCGAAGGTCATCCAGCGCCGGCGCCGGATCGGAGCCGCTCGGCAAAGTGACCAGGGCAAGCCCCAGGCCGACATCGGCCTTGGCCTGATATTGGAATTGTGCGGCCAGCGCGCGTCCGGCCGGCACGAGCGCGTAGAGGCTGCCGCGCCGGGTCGCGAGAACGTCGGAGAGGATATCAGCCGTGGCGAAGTCGCTCGCGCGCAGCCCGGGCATCCGGAACGCCAGCCCGGCCGCGATGAACGGCAGGTTGGAGGGGATCGCGATCGGCGCGACGGTGCCGATCGGGTTCAGCGGCGGCAGCGCGGCATGGGCCGGGATCGGCCGGGAGGGGATCGCCTCGAACGCCTGGCGCACTTGGGCCAGCGCCGCCGACGGATCCACGTCGCCCGCGATCACCAGGATGGCGTTATTGGGAGCGTACCAGTCGTCGTAGAAGCGGCGCAGCAAAGCGGCATCGGTCTTGTCGAAGGACGGACGCGTGCCGAGTGCGTTGTGTTCGTAAGGTGTGCCGTCGAACAGCGCCGCCTGCACCGCGGCGATGGCGTTGTAGAACGGGCTCGAGAGGTCGCGTGACACCTCCTGCTCGATCGCGCCGCGTTCCTGCGTCCAATCTGCCTCGGACAGCGTCAGGCCGCGCATCCGGCCCGCCTCGATCCGCAGCACCAGGCCCAGATCGACCGCCGGGATCGTGTAGGTATATTGGGTGAGCGTCTCCGCCGTGCTGGCGTTGTAGGCGCCGCCGAGCAAGCCGCCGAGTTCGGACAGTTGGTCGCGGTCCAAGCCTGCCGCGCCGCGGAACATCATGTGCTCCAGCGCATGCGCGGTGCCGGGAAAGCCGGGGGGCGAGTCCGTGGAGCCAACGAGATAGTTGAGCGAGGTCGCTACCACCGGCGCCAGGCGATCGGGGACGATGATGACCTGGAGGCCATTGTCCAGGGTCGCTCGCAGCGCATCCGTGGGCGCGGCCGCCGCCGCGGGGACGAGGAGTGACAGCCAGACCAGAGCGACCATGCGGACCATCGGGCGACGGTAGCGCAGAGACGGGAGCCTCGCCACGACGCTCAGCCGAGCAACGCCTTGCGCAAATCCGGCGAAGGCGGTTTGTCGCCGATATAACCCCGCAGGATCAGGCGGCCGAGATCGGCCTTGTCGGACTGGAACAGCAGGGCATTGTTGACGAACAGGCGTGTCCCCGCCCGCGTGATGACGAAGGTAAAGGTGTCGCCACTCTTGACCGCGGGTGCCAGACTGACCATTCGATCAAAGTCGCTTTGGTCTGCCGGGTCACAGCTGCCGTCGGTGCAGTTCACCGCCTCGCCGTTGTGGAACTGGCGGGCAACCTGATCCTTCGAGCCGGCGTGCAAAAATTGTAGCAGCAGCACCTTGGGCGTCGGCGCGGCGATGATCTGCCGGGCATCGTGGCTGCGCTGGGCGACATACAGCCCGGCCGCGTAGGCGCGAACGTTGAGGATCGTCAGCGTGCGCAATCCGAGGCCGTTCAGCACCAACGTCTGGCCATCGATCGGGTATGTGTCGGGAAACGTCACGCCATCGACAGTCGCCGCGTGGGCGAGGTTGCACCAAAACACCAGGAGAACAAGAAACCGACCCACCGCGCTTACTCCATCGACACGTGAGATTACCCGATCGCACGAAGCATCGCCGATCACTTGTATGTTGCTGGCCGGCATCAAGCGGCGCGGCTGGGCATCTCCCCTGCCGCGACCAACGCGCCGGCGATGACGGTGAGCCGTCGGCCCTGGTGTCGCGCGGCGTCGAGATCCTCAGACCGCGGCGGCCGGTTCTCCGCCCCGACGATGCTGCTCGCGCCATAGGGCGACCCGGCCTCGAGCATCGCCTCGTCCGTATAGCCGGTCGGCACAATGACCATCCCGAGATGGGCCATCGGCGCGTAGAGTGACAACGTTACCACTTCGGTGCCGCCATGCGGCCAAGACGCGGTGGCGAACGCACCGCCGACCTTGCCGGCGAGCGCGCCCTTCTTCCATTGCGGGCCAAGCTGATCGAAATACGCCTTCAGTTCGGTCGCCATGGTGCCGAAATAGCACGGCGTCCCGAACAGGATCGCGTCGGCCCACTCCGCATCCTCGCTGGTCGGCTCGTCGTAGAGCTCGTTCTGGCGCGTGGCCTCGTCCAACCAACCGGCCGACTTCGCCATTGTCGTGGCACCGACCACTTCGCGCGCGCGGCGCAGACGGACTGTGGCGCCCTCGGACCGCGCGCCCTCCTCGGCCGCCTTGGCCAACGCCTCGACGGAACCGGTGCGAGAGTAGAAGACGATCAGCAAGCGGGTAGGGTCGGTCAACCGGGCCATCCATGGTCAGCAGAGACCGACACCTGATAGCGGCGCGCCGTTCGATAAGGGGCTCTGCTTCCCACTCGGTCGAGAGATCAGGATTCTTGATCAATCCGTTAGCGCTTTGAGTTGGACGCGGCCCGACCGCCGCGGCTTGATCCGTCCAAACGGCGGCAAAGACCCGGCCGTAGGAGGGGAGACATCCGTGATCGCGGGTAACGTCAATGCAGCAGGCCGGCTCGACCGGATCCCCGTCGGCGCCTTCCATTGGCGCCTGTTCGCCATCATCGGCGCCGGCATGTTCTTCGACGGCTTCGACAGCTACCTCGCCGCCGGCGTGCTCGGCGCGATGACCAAGAGCGGCTACTCGGACCTGGTGCACAACGCCCACTTCATCTCGGCGACCTTCGTCGGCATGACCATCGGCGCCCTGGGTGCGGGCGCGATGGGCGACCGCATGGGCCGCCGCCTTTCCTACCAGATCAACCTGCTGATCTTCGGCCTGGCCTCGCTCGCCGGCGCGTTCGCGCCCAGCATCGATTGGCTGATCGCCTTTCGCGTGATCATGGGTATCGGCATCGGCGCGGAAGTCGTCTGCGGCTACGTCATGATCGGCGAGTTCATGCCGCCGAACCAGCGCGCGCGCTGGGCCGCCGGGCTGGCCATCATCACCAACTCGGCGCTGTTCGTCTGCAACGTCGTCGCGGTCTGGGTGATCCCCAACTTCGGCTGGCGCTACATGTTCGGCATCGTCGGAGTCGGCTCGCTGATCGTGTGGCTGATGCGGCGCACGATGCCGGAATCGCCGCGCTGGCTGGAGAGCCAGGGCCGGTTCGACGAGGCGGACGCGGTGCTGACGCGGATCGAGACCGAAGCCGAACGCCGGCAGCCCTTACCCGCGGCCGACCTGGTTCCGCCGACGGTGGGGGCGCACACGCCGATGTCCGCCCTGTTCACCCGCGTGTTGCTCACCCGCGTGCTGGTCGGCAGCATGATCGTCATCGGCGTGAGCGCGGCGCTGTATGGCTTCGTCGGCTGGCTGCCGACCTTCTTCGTCAAACAAGGCATGGACGTCCGATCCTCGCTCGCCTTCACCGCGGCGATGACGCTCGGCAGCCCGCTGGGCAACGCGTCGGCGATGTGGCTGGCCGAGCGATTCGGCCGCAAGCCGACGCTGGTCGTCGCCGCGCTCGGCACGGCGGTGCTCGGCCTCATCTACCCGTTCTGCGGCAGCGCCTCGGAGATCGTCGCCGTCGGCTTACTGCTCACCTTCGGAATGGGCGTGATGATCGGCGCCGGCTGGGCCACCTACGTATCGGAGCTGTTCCCCACCGAGCTGCGCATGCGCGGCACCGGCGTGTGCAACACCGCCGGGCGCCTCGTCTCGATCATCATGCCCTACGCGGTGGTCGGGCTGTTCGAGACCTGGGGCATCGTCGGTGTCGTGGTCACGCTGGCTGGCATCCTGATCCTGACGGCGGTGATGGTCGGCCTGTTCGGCATCGAGACCCGCAACCGCACGCTCGAGGAGCTACGGCCGGAGAACGACGCCGGGCTCCGGATGCTGGAGCGTCAGGCGTGAGCGCCGACCGACAGGAGATGGGTGCGCAGCAGGGTCGAGAGTTCGAGAGCGATGGGCGTCATGCGGCGGCCGAGTTGGGTGATGATGCCGACTTCCCGGTGCAGCGCGGCGATCGGCAGCACGCTCAGGCCCGGCGGCAACCCGGCGGGCACGGCAATGCGCGGCACCACCGCAATGCCGAGCCCCGCCTGGACCAGCCCCATCAGCGTGATGATCTGTTGAGCTTCATACTGAACGCCGAGCGCGATCCCGGCCTGGGCGCAAGCCGTCTCCATCTGCGTACGCAGGCCGCCCATCAGCACGATCGGCTGCTTCGCCAGCCTGCCGAGCGAGACGCTGCGAGCGTCGCGATCCAGCCCGGGCATCGAGGCGCTGAGGAACAAGGCGCAGATCGGGTCGGCAATGACTGCCTCGAAGGCCAGGCCGTTGAGCGCCACCGGCGGCGGGCCAATGCCGAAATCCACATCCTGCGTCCGAACGCCGTCGACGATGGCAACGAGCGGCAGCTCCCGCACCTGCGCCGTGGCCTCGGGGAACGCGCGCTGGAATTCCGCCATTACCGCCGGCAGGCAGGTGCCGGCGACGCTCGGCGCGCAGGCGATCGCCACTCGCCCACGATGCCGCGCGCCCAGGCCGCTGGCCTGCCGCAACCCGGCGGTCAAATCGGTCATCGCCGACCGCACGTGCTCCAGCAATTGTTCACCCTCGACCGTGAGCGCGACGCGCCTGGTCGTGCGGTTCAGCAGCTTGGTGCCGAGTTGCGCCTCGAGTTGCTGGATTTGCATGCTGACCGCCGATTGGGTGCGCCCGATCGCGTCGGCGGCGCGGCGGAAGCTGCCGAGTTCGGCCACCTCGATGAAGGTTTGCAGCAGATTAAGGTTCACGTTCACACCGCGAGCATAGCGCCATGATCACCCGGCTGCACCGCAGCGAGCTCGCCGTGCCCGGCATCCAGCCGCGCTTCTTCGACAAGGCGGCGGCCAGCCCGGCCGACGCCGTGTTCCTCGACCTCGAGGACGCCGTCGCCGCACCGGCGAAAGCGGCCGCGCGGGATCTGGTGATCGAAACGCTCAACACGCTCGATTGGGGCGCCCGCACCATGGCCGTCCGGGTCAATGCGCTCGGCACGCCCTGGGCGCTCCGTGACATCGTCGACGTCGCGCGCGCCTGCCCGCGGCTCGACCTGATCCTGCTGCCCAAGGCGGAGAGCGCGTTCGACGTCCGCCACGTGGAAGCGTTGCTGGCTGCCGTCGAGATGGAGGTCGGGCGCGACCGGGCGCCGATCGGCATCGAGGTGCTGCTGGAGACGGCCCGCGGCATCGTGCATGCCGACGAGATCGCCGCCGCCTCGCCGCGGTTGGAGGCGATGATCTTCGGCGTCGGCGACTACAGCAGCGACTTGCGCACGCCCGACACGGTGTTCGGCCGCCCGAATGCCGGCTATTCCGTGCTGACCGACGCCGATGCGAGCGGCGCCCGCGCGCTGCACTGGAACGACCAGTGGCACTACGCGCTGGCCCGCGTGGTCAATGCGTGCCGGGCCAACGGACTGCGCCCGATCGACGGGCCCTACACGGACTACCGCGACGATGACGGATTCGCCTCCAGCGCGGCGCGGGCGCGCAGCCTGGGGTTCGAGGGCAAATGGGCCATCCATCCCAGCCAGATCGAGTTGGCCAACCGAGCCTTCTCGCCGCCCGATGCCCAAGTTGCCTGGGCGCGCGACGTGCTGGCGGCGCTGGACGCGGCGGCGGGCGATGGCGGCGGCGCGGTGGGGATCGGCGGCGTGCTGGTCGACCTTGCGCATGCGCGGCGGGCCCGCGAGATCATGGCGCGGGCCGAGCTGATCGCCGCGCGCTCGAACGGAGACACTAAATGAGTGAACCGACCGGCCAGCCCCTCAGCGGCGTGCGGGTGCTGGACATCGCGACGTTCCTGGCCGGGCCGTTTTGCGGCACGATCATGGGCGATTTCGGCGCCGACGTGATCAAGATCGAGCAGCCCAAGACCGGCGACCCGCTCCGCGGCTTCGGCACGCCCACCAAGGCCGGCGACACCTTCGCCTGGCTCAGCGAGGCGCGGAACAAGCGCTGCATGACGCTCGACCTGCGCAAGCCGGACGGCGCGGCCCTGTTCCGCACGATGGTGGCGGGTGCCGACGTGGTGATCGAGAACTTCCGGCCTGGGACCATGGAGAAATGGGGCTTCGGCTGGGAGGCGCTGCGGGCGATCAACCCCAAGCTCGTCATGCTGCGGATCAGCGCCTACGGCCAGACCGGCCCGATGCGCGAGAAGCCCGGCTTCGCCCGCATCGCGCACGCGTTCGGCGGCCTGTCCTACCTCGCCGGCGAGCCCGGCCGGCCGCCGGTGGTGCCGGGCAGCACGTCGCTGGCAGACTACATGTCCGGCGTCTGGGGCTGCGTCGGCGTGATGATGGCGTTGCGGCAGGCCGAGCGGACCGGACTGGGCCAGGTGGTCGATATCGGGCTTTACGAGAGCGTGTTCCGCCTGCTCGACGAGATCGTCCCGGTCTATGCCAATCTCGGCGTGGTGCGCGAGCGGATGGGCGCCGACGTGCCTGCGGTGGTGCCGCACGGGCATTGGTGCACGCAGGACGGGCGCTGGGTGGCGCTGGCCTGTTCGAGCGATAAGATGTTCGACCGCCTGGCCCAGGCAATGGACCGTCCCGAACTGGCGGGGGACGGACCGTATGGCACCACGGCGCGCCGGGTCGCCGGGCGGGAGGGCGTCAACGCGGTGGTGGCGGCCTGGGTCGGCGGCCTCGACTTCGCGACGCTGATGACGACCTGCGACGTGTTCGGCGTGCCCTGCGGGCCGATCAACAGCATCGCGGACATCTTCGCCGAACCGCAATTCGAGGCGCGCGGCAATCTTCTGCATGTCGACGATCCCCGGATCGGCCCGGTCGTGCTGCCGGCGGGCGTCCCGACCTTGTCCGAGACACCGCCCGTCCTGCGTCACACCGGGCGCGCCCTGGGCGCCGATACCGACGACATTCTGAGTCGTGATCTCGGCCTCGACCAAGCCGAAATCGACCATCTCCGCGCCCTCGGCGCGATCTGAACGGGAGTTCCCGCATGACCAGCAAGCCCCGCCACATGAACCTGATCGCCTTCCTGCAGGCGCAGAACTGCTCCAACTATCCCGGCTCGTGGCGGCACGAGGCTAGCGCGACCGACTTCCTCAAGCCCGAGTACTACCAGCGCATCGGACGCGTGCTCGAAGACGGCAAGTTCCAGATGGCGTTCTTCGACGACCGGCTCGCCATCCCGGACATCTATGGCAGCGACCATAAATCGACGATCGAGCACGGCGTCCGCGCCCTGAAGATGGATCTCACCCCGATCGTGACCGCGATGGGCATGGCGACCAAGCATCTCGGCCTCGGCGCCACCTACTCCACCACCTATTACGAGCCCTTCCACGTGGCCCGGCTGTTCGCGACGCTCGACCTGATGACCAGCGGCCGCACCGCCTGGAACGTGGTCACCTCGATGAACGATTCCGAGGCGATGAATTTCGGCCACACCGAGCACCTCGAGCACGATGCCCGCTACGATCGCGCCGACGAGTTCATGGAGGTCGTCACCGGGCATTGGAATAGCTGGGCCGACGATGCCCTGATCGTCGACAAGGAGAGCGGCCGCTTCGGTGACGGCGCCAAGGTCCGCCGGCTCGACTACGAGGGCAAGTTCTTCAAATCGCGCGGGCCGTTCACCGTGCCGCGCTCGCCGCAAGGGCATCCGGTGCTGATCCAGGCCGGCCAGAGCGGGCGCGGCCGGCAATTCGCGGCACGCTGGGCGGAGCTGATCTTCGCCGTGTTCCCGACCTTGGCGGTGGGACAGAAGCAATATGCCGAGATGAAAGCCGTCATCGCCGCCGCCGGTCGCGACCCGGCCTCCGTCTCCATCGCGCCCGCGATCTACGTCATCGCCGGCGAGACGCAGTCCATGGCGGAGGACAAGCGGGCCTATATCGACGGCTTGGCCAAGCCGGTGGACGGGCTGAACCTGCTCTGCGAAGTGCTCAACGTCGATTTCAGCCAGCGCCCCTATGACCTGCCGTTTACCGACGAGGAGTTGGCCGCGATCTCCGGCTGGCGCGGCTTCGTGGACCGGATCGTCTCGCTCAGCGGCAAGAAGAACCCGTCAGTGGCGGACTTCGTCCACTTCTCCGGCCGCGGCACGATCGCCGAGTTTCCCACTTTCGTCGGCACGCCCAAGCAGGTCGCCGACCAGATGGAGGAATGGTTCGGCACCGCGTGCGACGGTTTCGTGCTGGCCGCGACGCACATGCCGGGCTCGTATGACGACTTCGTCCGCCTGGTGGTCCCCGAACTCCAGCGGCGCGGCCTGGCGCAGAAGGACTATGCCGGCGCGACGCTGCGCGAGAACCTTGGCCTGCCGTTTCCGCACGCTGGCTGATCCAAAAGGGGAGGTTTGCTCGGCCTCCCCTCCCCGCTTAGGTCTCCCGATACAACAGCAGGATGACGCTGATCAGCAGTAACCCCGCCAGCCACACCCACGACGCCACCCGCGCCACGCGGCCGTCGGCCCGCAGCTGAAGCCACCGCGCCGACGCGACCGTGACGCCGACGATCGCCATCGGCGTATGCGTCATCTCGACCAGCAGCTGGTCCTTGATGTCGATGATCGGATGGGAGTGGGCCAGCAGCAGGATGCTGCCGACGCCGACCAGCAGCGGGAACACCAGCGCAGCCCGCTGATCCCTGAAGTAGCCGACATTGACGCCCCATTCGAACAGGGCGAACGCGATCACCAGCGTGAAGACCGCCTTGTGCTGCAACACCTCGACGTCGCGTAGGCCCTCGAAGAAGCCGATCGGTCCGAGCGGCCAGACTTCCGGCTCGGAGACGAACATCAGGAAGACGCCGAGCACCAGGAACCCGAGCGGCCAGTGCCGCGCCCACCGCACGCCCATCCGGTCCAGCAACGCAAGCAGGCCGATGACCAGGATGAACACCCCGGCCCGGTGATGGCCGAATTCCGAGAGCTGGCTGTCGGTCAGCTCATGCCCATAGGTTTCGCCCGATCCCGGCACGAAGTCCGCAGGCGGCATGGTCAGCGTCGAGTGGTCGGGTTCGATGAGAGTCGGCACGCGTGGCGTGAAGCGCTCGACGATCTCCGAAAGGCTCACCCGGTCGCGTTGCTGCACGTCGACCGCCGGGGACGTGCTGGTCAGCGACGCCGCAGCGAAGAACAGCGTCAGCCCGACGCCGATCTCGACCTCGGCGAAGCGCCGCAACCGCAGCACGGAGGTAGCCGGGTCGCGACGGAGGCGCGCCACGACGAGGAAATTGCCGAACCCGAGGCCGAGCAGGCCTAGGAACAGGACCCCCTTGCCCGTGACCATGACGCCGTAGGCAGTGGCATACAGCCCGTCGACAGACCCGATGTAGTAGACGCTGAAGATCACCGCCGAGACCAGGATGCAGCCGACGCCGACCATGCTGAGGCGGGAGAAACGGGCACCGACGAGCCGCAAGCTGGCGCCGTCGCGGATGCGCGACAGGGCCATGACGAAGGCCGGGATACCGCCGATCCACACCGCGGCCCCGAGCAGGTGCAAGGTGGTCGCGACCATCAGGATACCGTTGTCGTCGAGCCGGGCGACGGAATGCGTCGTCATCACAGCGGCTCCGATGATGATGCCGCAGAGCGCGATCAGCGGCACGCGGCCCGGATCGCCGGAGAACAGCAGCACCGCCAGCAGTGAAGCGGCGACCATCTTGACCATGCCGGCAACGGCGAAATTGGCGCCCATGATGTCGGCGAGACCGATCCCGACCGACTGCCGGACTACGGCCGCCTGCATCGCGACCGTCAGGCCTTGCGCGACGATCAGCGCGATCGCGCTCCACGCCGTCAGCAGCGCCACCCGCCGCGCCAGCCCGGCGCCATCGAACACCTGCACCGCGCCGTAGGCCGCGACCGGGACGGTCAGGCGCGCGGCAAACGGGCGAGCGAGGAACACCAGGAACACCGATCCGCCGACCGCCATGCTCTGCGCCAAGATGACCAGCGCGTGCACCACCACGCTGAGATATTCGAACACGTCAACCAAGAGCAGCAGCATGGCGCGGGTTCTCGACCGTTCGCCGCGCTATGGCAAGGCGTCAGGCCTTCCGTTGTTCCTGCGGGTCCGGCAACTCCAGCTCGAGCAACGACGACGATAGCGACTTGCCATGCGTGTCGAGCGCCAGCGACCGCGTGACGCCGCCGCCCAGCGCCTGCTCGAGCACGAAGTTCAGCGCGCCCAAGCCCGGCAGCTCGTATCGCGTCACCTTGCCGCGGACCGTCCCTGCCAGATGCTGCTTCACCCGCTCGGCGGTGACGTGCTCGGCGAGGAAGGCGTAGTCGCCGGGCTCGTATGCGATGACGGAGATGTTGGAGGTGTCGCCCTTGTCGCCGGTGCGGGCATGGGCCAGGTCGCGCAGTCTCATCGGACGACCTCCCAGTGCAGCGCAGGCTTCGGCGCGTCGGCCGGGATCAGCGTGGAGGCGACCGCGATCACCTCGCGCGCCATCTTCCACGCGCCGCCGCCGCCCGCGGGGCCGTTGGTATAGAGCGTCTCGACCTCGTTGCCGATCCGCACGGCCTCGCGCATCGAGCGGGTCCGCCCGGTCACGCGGAGGCGCACGTCGAGCGGCTGGCTCCCGTCCCCGTCAGTGGCGACGCAGTGGACGGCGTTCAGGCCGATGATGTCGAAGCGCAGCTCGCTGGTCTCGACGCCGGTCAGCGCCAGGCGCTCGCGGACGATCTCGAGACCGAGCCGCGCCCGCGCCAGCGCGCCGGGTCCGCCATAGGACATCTGACCCTCGCCGATGAAGCTGTCCCGGTAGCCGATCGAGACCTTCAGCGTGCCGGTGGCGGGATGCCCGGTGGCGCCGCTCATCGCCACGCGGTCGGGGCCGTCCGTCCGCATGCGGACGCCGGAGAAATCGGCGACCACGTCGGGCTGCAGGTAGCGCGCCGGGTCGTGCACCTCATAGAGGAGCTGCTCCTTGCAGCTCGCCAGGCTGACCGCCCCGCCCGACCCGGCCACCTTGGTGATCACCGCCTCGCCCGCCGCATTCACTTCGGCGAGCGGGAAGCCCAGTCGCGCCAGACCGGGCACGTCCTTGGCGCCGGGGTCGGCGAAGTAGCCGCCGGTGATCTGGCCGGCGCATTCCAGCAAGTGACCGATCAGCGTTCCTTTGCCCAAAAGGTCCCAGTCGTCCATCGCCCAGCCGAAGCGGTGGATCAGCGGGGCCATAAACATGGCGGGGTCGCCGACGCGGCCGGTCACCACGATGTCGGCACCTTCGGCCAGCGCCTGCACGATCGGGCCGGCGCCCAGATAGGCGTTGGCGGAGATGATGGCGTCGCCGAGCGTCCGCGTATTGCCCTCGCGGTCGGTCAGCGCCCAGTCGCCGCCGCGGATCAGGTCGGTCACGTCATCGCCGGTCACCGCCGCGATGCGCAGGCCGGACAGGCCGGCGGCCGCCGCGATCTCGGCGACGACGCGGGCG